>NZ_JAAAMV010000024.1 GCF_009909185.1 Paenibacillus glycinis
TCGATAGGTTCGAGGTGGAAGCGCGGCAACGTGTGGAGCTGACGAATACTAATCGGTCGAGGGCTTATCCAAAGACATGCGTAACATCAGCTAAACAAGACACCTTTCGCAAAGGTTCGTATCCAGTTTTCAGGGTGGAAGCTCGATAGCAAGTTGGAGTGCCCACCGATGTGGGTTTTATTTATGGGAAAAGCTGACCAACCCTTGGTAATGCATTACTACATAGTATCATGGCGATCGTGGCGAAGGGGTTAACGCACCGGTTTGTGGATCCGGCATTCGTGGGTTCAAGTCCCATCGGTCGCCCCAGTAATCTTTTTACCGTTTCTTGCGGAAGTGGCTCAGCGGTAGAGCATCGCCTTGCCAAGGCGAGGGTCGCGGGTTCGATTCCCGTCTTCCGCTCCATCCTTTACGACGACAAGTCTTTGTCTGCGCTCGGCGCGGATGAAGGCTTTTTTGTGTTTGCTCGCGAGGGCCAGGGTTTCGCAAGCGTTGGAGACGACCGATTATGCCAGCATAGCGAGTAAACTTGGCATGATTTTATAAAGGATTCCGTGTATTTGTCATACGAATGCGCGGGAGATGTTCTATACTAATCGTAGAAGAAGCAAGGGCAGTCGAGGGGGAGTTCATGTTGGCCGGAGAAGTTTCCTATGCAGGTCCGCTGCGGAATTTGCAGCGGCTCATGATGCAGCCGATACGAATCGGGGGACTCACGATCACGTTATTGGATGCGCTTTCAGCGGAACATGAGGAAGCTTGGTCGCATCCTCCGCATCGTCATCCCTGGTATGAATTCAATTATGTGGGGGACGGCGGGCTGTTCACGACTTCGGCCGGGACCGAGTTTCGGATCGAAGCCGGGCATTCGTACTTGATTCCTCCGGGCGTCGTGCATTCGCATCGGCATGGAGCAGGCGAGGCGGACGACGGATTTTGCCTGCGCTGGCAGTTCCAGCAGGAAGACGGAGGCGATGCCGTCAGCCTTGCGGAGGAAGCAGAGTTTATTCGCTGCTTCTCTACGGTGCGCGCCTATGCGCTGAAACCCGAAACGGCGGCGCCGCTATTCGCGCTGCGGCCGGAGTCGAGCCTGCTGTCGCTGCAAACGGCTTTCGCGGGCTGGTTGACGGGGCTGTTCGAGGACTGGCGGGCCGCTGCGTCCGCTGCGCCGCTGCAGGCGCATGATCATGGCGACATCGTTGTCCGCCAGACGCTGCTGTTTCTGAAAGCGTATTATGCGAACGAGGTTCGCGTGCAGGATATCGCCAATGCCCTGCATGTCAGTTACCGGACGCTCGCAAGGCTGTTCCGTTCGCAAACGGGGCTGACGGTCGTGGAGAAGCTGAACGACATCCGCGTGCAGCAGGCGAAGAAGCTGCTGATCGAGACGGACATGCCGATGAAGCAGATCGCGCTTGCGGTCGGATTCAAGAACGAGTTTTATTTCTCGAATTTGTTCAGACAGGTCGCGATGGCGACGCCGTCGGAATTTCGGGCTCTCCGCCATGACGCGCGCGCGGCGAGTCCCCGATCCGTAGAAAGGGGCAAATGACATGCATCATCACTTATCCGCGATGATCGGAAAATATCCCGAGCTGATGGCTTGCGTGCAGGAGACGGCTCTGGCATATGAGCTCTTGGCCGATTCGTACCGGAACGGCGGCAAGCTGCTCGTATGCGGCAATGGCGGCAGCGCCGCGGACAGCGAGCATATCGTCGGCGAGCTGATGAAAGGCTTTGTTTCCAAACGGCCGGTGCCGGCAAGCTTCAGGGAATCGTTGATCCGCCTCTTCCCGGCGGACGGGGCGCAGCTGGCGGACCGATTGCAAGGCGCGCTGCCGGCGATATCGCTCGCGAGCCATGCCGCGCTGATGACCGCATTCGCGAACGATGTATCCGCGGAAACGGTGTTCGCCCAACAGGTTTACGGCTACGGCAAAGAAGGCGACGTGCTTCTCGGATTAAGCACCTCCGGCAATTCGGCGAATGTCGTTCGGGCGATCCAGGTAGCGAAATCGCTCGGCGTGCGGACGATCGGCCTGACCGGCCGCGACGGCGGAGCGATGAACACGCTGTGCGACGTGACGATCCGGGTCCCGCATGACCGGACGCCGGATATCCAGGAACGGCATCAGCCGATTTACCATGCGCTGTGCATGATGGTGGAGGAGGCATTCTTCGACGCATGAAGCTCTTGGCAGGTATCGATATCGGCGGTACGAAGTGCGCGGTCAGCTTAGGCGCGTTGGATGGCGAAGGGGGCATCGCGATCATCGGCAAAACTCGGATGCCGACGCCTTCGGCTCCTGAAGCGGCTATCGCGCGCATGATCGACGCATTGGAGGAGCAGTTGGGGAAGCTGGCCGAGGGCGAGCTATCCGCGATCGGCATCAGCTGCGGCGGCCCGCTCGACAGCCGGCGGGGATTGGTGCTGTCGCCGCCGAATCTGCCGGGATGGGACGCGGTCGATATCGTGACCCCGTTCGCCGATCGGTTCGGCGTTCCGGTAGCGCTTCAAAATGACGCCAATGCCTGCGCGCTGGCGGAATGGAAATGGGGGGCGGGGCGAGGCTGCCGCAACATGATTTTCCTGACCTTCGGAACGGGCATGGGCGCAGGCCTGATCCTGAACGGCGCGCTCTATTCGGGCACGAACGACCAGGCCGGGGAGGTCGGCCATATCCGTTTGGAGCCGAAAGGCCCGGTGGGCTACGGGAAAGCCGGATCGTTCGAAGGCTTCTGCAGCGGAGGCGGGATTGCCCAGCTGGCGCGGATGATGGCAGAGGAGCGCTTGAACGAGGGCGATCCGCCGTCGTTTTGCCGGACGACAGAGGAATTGCCCTTGCTCACCGCGGAGCTCGTGGGCCGCGCGGCCGAGCGGGGTGATCCCATCGCGATCGAGATTTACCGGTTGTCCGCGCGGAAGCTCGGGCGGGCGCTCGCATTGCTCGTGGATATCTTGAATCCCGAGCGAATCGTCATCGGCAGCATCTACGGCAGGCAGCGGGCGATCATGGAGCCTGTCGTGCTGGCGGAGATGCACCGGGAGTCGCTGCCGCTCTCCGCATCGGCATGCGAAGTCATGCAAGCGGGTCTGGGCGAGCACATCGGCGATTACGCGAGCTTGTCCGTCGCCATAAACCATTTGAACGAGAAAGGCGGCAATCGAATATGACCAACAGGGCGAAGCAGAAGATTCATCTGATCGGCAATGCGCATCTGGACCCCGTCTGGCTGTGGCAGTGGCAGGAGGGATACGCGGAGATCAAGGCGACGTTTCGTTCGGCGCTCGACCGCTTGCGGGAATATCCGGATTTCGTGTTTACCCGCTCTTGCGCGGCCTATTACCGCTGGATCGAGGAGAACGCGCCGGACATGTTCGCGGAAATCAAGCTGCGCGTGGCAGAAGGCCGCTGGGTCATCGTCGGCGGCTGGTGGATCCAGCCGGATTGCAACTTGCCCTCGGGCGAATCGTTCGCCCGGCACGGCTTGTACGGGCAGCGGTACTTTCAGGAGAAATTCGGGACGATGGCGAAGGTCGGCTACAATGTCGACTCGTTCGGCCACAATGGCATGCTGCCGCAGCTCTTGAAGAAGAGCGGGATGGATTATTATGTGTTCATGCGTCCCGAGAAACACGAGAAGGAGCTGGAGCGCAATCTGTTTTGGTGGGAATCCGAGGATGGGAGCCGCGTCATGGCGTTCCGTCTGTCGGACAGCTATTCGACGAGCTGGGGGCTTCCGTTCGAGGAGAAAATCCTTGCGCACGGGGATATGGCGGATACGGACGGTCATCCGCATATGACGTTCTACGGGGTGGGCAACCACGGGGGCGGTCCGACGATCGCGAATCTGGAGACGATCGCAGCCTTGCAGGCCCGCTACGGGCGGGAGCGTATCGTGCTGAGCTCGCCGAACCGCTATTTCGACGAGCTGGCGGCGGCGCAGCCGAAGATTCCGGTCGTGAAGGACGAGATGCAAATGCATGCGATCGGATGTTACTCCACCCATTCGGAGTCGAAGGAGAACAACCGGCGCGCGGAGCATCGGCTCTTGACCGCTGAAAAATTCTCGTCGGCCGCGAACGTGCTGCTCGGCTTGCCGTACCCGCAGGAGCAGCTGAAGCTGGGCTGGGAGAACGTCATGTTCAATCAATTCCATGACATCATGGGCGGCTGCAGCATTCGCGAGGCGTTTCAGGATGCGCGCGAATCGTACGGGGAATCGCTGCATATCGCGGCGAAAGCGTTGAACGCGGCCGCGCAGCGGCTGTCCTGGTCGATCGACACGGTGAAGCCGGAGATCCGGTCGCTGAGCAAAGACAAGCATTGGCTGTCCTGGGAGCATGGCGATCTCGGGACTCCGCTGGTCGTATTCAATCCGCTGTCCTGGGAGGTCGAGGTGCCGATCCATGCCAACCGTCGCATGACGGGCGTGACGGACGATCAAGGCAATGCCGTGCCGACGCAGACCGTCCGCGCGTCGCGTACGAACGGACAGGACAACTGGGATACGCTGTTCATGGCGCGCGTCCCGGCCATGGGATATCGGGTCTATTGGTGCTTTTTGAGCAAGGAAACGGCCCCGGCGGCGTTGAAGACGCCGGTGACGGCAGAAGCGAACGCGCTGGAAAACGCCTTCGTTCGTGTGGAGTTCGAACGGCATACCGGTTATATCTCCCGACTGCTCGACAAGAGAACGAATGCCGACGTATTCGGCGGTCCTGGGGCGGTGCCGGTCATCATCGACGAGCATCACAGCGATACGTGGGGCCATGGCCTGCAAAGCTACCGCGATCTGATCGGGTATTTCGCGGATGCCGAGGTCAAGGTGCTGGAGAACGGCCCGCTGCGCGGCATTGTCCGCGTCACGAGCCGCTATAACGGTTCGACGCTGCGTCAGGATTTTATTCTCCACGCCCATGCCGCGGATATTCAAGTGAAGGTGCAGCTGGATTGGCGGGAGAAGCACAAGATGCTGAAGCTGTCGTTCCCGGTTGCCGTAGAGCAGCCGGAGTCGCATTCGGAAATTCCGTACGGCTATATTCGGCGCGAGACGGATGGCAGGGAAGTGCCGGGCCAGCAGTGGATCGACGTCAGCGGCAAGGTTCCGGATTCGGAGGAGAGGCGCGGGTTGGCGATATTGAACAGCGGCAAATACGCCTATGACGTGCTGGATCGCGAAGCGAGAATGACCGTGGTTCGCAGCCCGATTTTCGCCGATCATTACGGGGTACGCGACGACCAGGTCGAGTTCATGGACCAAGGGCTGCAGGAGTTCACGTACGCCCTCGTCCCGCATGACGGCAGCTGGCAGGACAGCGGCATCGTGCGCAAAGCCTACGAATTGAACGTGCCGCCGATTGCCGTATGGGAGACGTACCATGAAGGGCCGCTTCCGCAACAGCTGGAAGGCATTCGGATCTCGGCGGCGCAGATCGTATCCTCCGCGTTCAAACGGGCGGAAGACGACGACGGCTGGATTCTGCGCTGCTACGAAACCGCGGGCCGGCCGGCGGAAGCCGAGATCGCCATTCCGATGCTGAACCGCCTATGGCAGGGATCGTTCGGCAAATGCGAGATCAAGACGTTACGCATACCGGACGACGCGGGACTTCCGGTCCGGGAAGTGAATTTGCTAGAGTACGAGGCTGCGAAGTAACGATCCTTCGATAATCGGCACCAAATCGAAATCCCTTCGGCCATGATCGTTGCGGAAGGGATTTTTGATTGCGGCCGTCAATCACCGATATGCGATTGAGATCCATATGCGAGACCCAAGGAGCAGAGCCCGTTCGGTTAGGAATCGGCTCCGTGAAACAAGAAGAGCAAGGGATACGCCTCATGCGTCCCTTGCTCTTGCATTATCCGCCTATAACGACCCGGTCCGATTCAAGCGCGTAGCCTTCCGGTCCGACAAGTTCCAGTTCGACCGAGGCCGGCGAGACGACGCGCAGCTTCATGACCTTCGCGCCTTCGTCGATCTGCCAGGAGACGTCGATCCGCCCGCTGCCCGGAAGGGGGACGGAACCGCGAGCCCAGGCGAGACCGGACGGCTTCGGCGCGATGCGCACCTTGGTCCAGCCCGGCGTGACGCCGCTGACGCCCAGCACCTCCGAGCCGAGGAAGAAGACGGGACCGGCCGACCAGGCGTGGCAGTGACTGCGAGTCGGCATCTTATCGTTTTGGGTGATGCCGCTGGTCGGGTATACTTCCCAGACGGTCGTAGCGCCTTTGTCCACCATGGCGCCGTATTGCGTCAGGATATCCTGCGTCATGACATCCTGCCGGCCGAGCTTCGCCAGCGCCTCGTGGTAGAAGAACGACATGAACGGACTGCCGATCTGTACGAACGCGGCCGGCGGCTCCACGATATAGCCCCGCAGCCATTCGGAGCGTTCGCCGTCGGGAATGCCGCATAGGCTGGCGACGACTTGCGTCTGCATGCTGAGCGTCTTCGAAGGGCGGCCGTCGGCGTGGATGCAGTCGAGATACGCCTGTCGATTCTCGTCCCAGAGATGCGCATTGATCGCATCGCGCAGCCGATTCGCCGTCTCTTCGTAGTCGGCTTGCGCTGCGGTATCGTCCGCCGCCGCCGCAAGCGCAGCCGCGTCCCGAAGCGATTTCACCAGGAACATGTTCTGCGGCGCGACGACCCCGTCTCCCGGCTGCTCGAAGTTCGCCCAGTCCAGCAGATTCCACCCTCTGATCTTAAAAAGACCGCGTTCATCGATTTTCGCGAGATAATGGTCCAGCGTGAAGCGGACATGCGGCCATAAGTCGCGCGCGAATGCCGCGTTGCCGGTATAGCGGTAATGCTCCAGGCAGGCCGTGACCCAGAAAAAAGTCCAGTTCGGAATGACGCTACTCCAGCCGCTCGGCACTTGATCGGCATACAGCGGCGTCTGGAACGCCGATTCCGGCACGAGCCGCAGGATGCGCTCGACGATCTCGGCGGAACCGAAGGCGTAATAGTTGATCAGCGAAGCGTTGCGCGCGTCCCCGACCCAGAACGTCTGCTCGAAGGCCGGACAGTCGACGAACGTATCTTCCATGCACAGCCGCGTCGTGTCCCGGCTGATGCGCCAGATCTCGTTCAGCATCGCGTCGCTGGATTGGAAGGTCCCGGCATCGGCGACCGGAAAATTGCTCTGCAGCAGCTTCATGTCGTAGAGCTTAGCCGGTCGCGACGCGCCCCGTACCGTTATCGCCAAATAACGAAGGCCGCGACGGACCAACGACGCGTAGGCTTGTCTGCCTTCGCGGCACGTGTAGCGCAGCGTGTTGTCCAACTCGTACGTATACTGGCGCCAGCCGTCGCGCATGTATTCGAAGCCGTAGAAATCGACGATCGTGCCTTCGGCGGCATCGAGCTCGAACGCCAGGTAACCGCTCAATTCGCGTCCGAAATCAATGAGAATTTCCGTGTCCAGCTCCGCGTGCAGCGGAATGACGCCGGGATCGGCGCTGGCCAGCACGGCGCGCTGCAGGGCGGCGGGCACCGGCTGCGGCCGGTCGACGACGCGCCATGCGGTCTGGCTGTAGACGTCCGCCGTATGATAAAGCCGCGGATCGATCGGCTTCACCCACTCCCGGTAATCGGCCAATTGACGCTCCGAAGCAACCTGCTTGATCGCCGCGTACAGAGGCGGATTGCGATCGATGACGCTTTCCGGCTCATGGTCGATGTGCTCCGCCCAGCCGAAGGAGCCGATCGCGGCAAACGGAACCCCGGAGCTGTCGCTGCCGCCCATGCCGATGCGCGGCGAGCGAACCTCGAACGGAACGTCGCTGTCCAAGCCCAAATGGTACGCATGGCCGTGCATTTCCCGGTTCAAGTCGAGCAGCAGCAAATGCTCGCCGGCCGCGAGGCGCGCTTGCACGAATTGCTGCGGGGCTTCGCCGTAATAATCCGCCTCGGCGCACCAGTGTCCATCCAGGCTGACGCGCAGCGGCATGCGTCCGTTATCGACGCTGCCGACCGTCAGCACGCCGTCCTCCGCCATCGTGACGACGGCGGCGAGCAGCCCGATGATCGTAACCGTATTGGCGTGGTTGACGCTCTCCGGCACCATGATCGTTCGCACGTCGAACGCCGCGCTCCACGGAACGGGCTTCACGAAGTTCATTTCCTCGACCCGCGCCGGATAGACCGGCTCCTCGGTCAAGTAAGGGATCGGGCGCGGCGACAGGGTCGTCCACGGCGCCATGCCCGGAGCGCCGATCGCTTCGGCGCGTTCCCATGCGGAATCGTCGAATTCGGGCAGCTTCCAGCCCTCGTCCCACCCGCGGCCGTCGAATCGCTCCGTAAACCCGAGCTGGCAGGAAATTCGCTGGGAGGTGGCGTCGTAAGCGCCGTGAATCGCGGTCGTCCAGGACGCGTCCGTGCGGACCGGCGTCTCGGAGACTTGTCCGTCCGCGCCCAAACGGTCGACCTGGAGCAGCAGACCGCCGCGACCGCGCAAATATTGAAACGTCGCCAGACCGTAATGGAGCACGATGACGGCGATGGCGTTCTCCGCGCCTTGCTTCAACAGGTGGCCGATCTCGTATTCGTCATAGGGCAGGTTCGAGGGAAAAGAGCGGATCGGCCCCCGTCCGACCTGCGTTCCGTTCACGTACAGCACGTAACGGGAATCCGCGGTCAGCTTGAGCTTCGTCTCGCCTCCCGCCGCAGCCGCCTCTTCGCCGTAATGGAAGGTTTTGCGGAAACAGCGCCATTCGTTGCGGGGGCTTGCTTCGCCTTGCCCCCATATCCAGGATGCTTGCCACATCGGTTGTTGCCTCCTTGTAATCGTATTCATCCCCTTCATTGTAAAGGAGAAGCGGCGCTTGGACAGGGATTGATCCAGACTTAATTCGGGGTCATTTCAGACATTTGGGCTGCGCGAAATCTCGTCAAGCGCAAGGTACCGCTCCCATGCTGACATAATGTGGCAGATAGGCCGATTTAGCCTCCATAACGAATGGTGAGGGCAGGAGAACGCGGAATACGGCCCGAATACCGGCAGGAAGCGTTTTCCTCGATTGCCGGGCATGAATTACAATGACACCAAGCCGATTGCGGCTAGGTGCGCGTAGGAGGACAAGAACGAATGAAAGCTGGAATCGGGCTGCGATGGAATGTCAGAAGATTCGGGGGGACCGTCCCGCCGGAAAGGCAGCTGGGGAAAGACGCGGTGACCGCTCTTCTGATTCATGGCTGCTTTCAGTTCGGGGCCTCCATGTCGGGGCTGTTCCTGAACTTGTACTTGTGGCGCCTGACGCAGGATCTGTACGTGAACGGGATTTACAATATTATCGTTTTTCTATTAACGCCGTTCGCTTTCGCGGTCGGGGGCAAAATCACCAAGATGAAGGACCGGATGGTCACGTATCGGCTCGGCATCGTGACGATCGCGATCTTCTATCTGCTCGTCGTCATCGCGCGGGAGAACGTCGCGGCGTGGTTCATCCCGTTCGCCGTCTTCAACGGCATCGCGACAGGCTTCTACTGGACCGGTTATTTGGTGCTGATGTACGACGTGTCGACGGAGCAGAACCGGGTGCGGTTCCTGGCGGTGAACATGGTCGTCTTCAATTCGGCCGGACTTATCGGCCCGGCGTTAGCCGGCTTTATCATTCAACTTAGCGGAGGCTTGCAGGGCTATATTTTCGTGTTCCTGTTCGCTTTCCTGATGTTCGTCGCGGCTTCCGTCATCAGCTTCCGCATTCCGAGGATCGTCTCCCACCACAAGGCGTACTATTTGAAGCTGATGGGGCTGGTCATGCGGCGCAACGCGCTTTGGGCGAAGGGGCTGCTGGCATTTCTGGTCCTGGGGCTGTTTCAAGGCATCATGCTGTTCCTGCCCAATATCCTGCTCTTCCAAACCGTCGGCCGGGAGGATCACGTCGGTTATTTGGGCGTGTTCTTCTCGGCGCTGACCGTCGGCACGGGCTACGTGATTTCCAGGCGGGTCGGCAAAGAGCCGGTGCGCAAATTCGTGCTGTACTCTTCAAGCGGCATCGTGCTCGGCGCCCTGTTCCTGCTCTATGACGTATCGGCGTGGACGGTGCTCGTGTTCATGATCGCGTTCTCCATCTGCAATCCGCTGGCGGTCAATACGTTGACATCCTATTATTACGGGCTGATCGGCAAGCTGCCGCTCAAAGGGCAGCTGAGAGTCGAATCGGTCGTCATGCGGGAAACGTTCCTGAATACGGGACGGGTCCTGTCCATCGGATTGCTGCTGCTTCTCTCCGGGGACTTGACGTCCATTTGGCTGCCGATCGTCCTGCTCGCGATGGCCGTCATCCAATTCGTGCTGTTCTGGTTGATTCGGGAATAGCGGCCGCCGCTTGAGCGCGTCCATGCCCATACATATTTCGCTCGCCCCCTTCATACTAATTAGTTCTCGGGATCAAGGAGGGCTGCGGCATGGACGTCTGGAAGGAAATGAAGCGCCTGCAGGTAGAGCAGGTCGTGTTCTGCCAAGAGGAGCAGGCCGGGCTGCAGGCGGTAATCGCGATCCACAGCACCCGGCTCGGGCCGGCGCTCGGCGGCTGCCGGATGTGGACGTACGCCACGGAAAACGACGCCGTCGCGGACGCCGTCCGGCTTGCGCGCGGCATGACGTATAAAGCGGCCATTTTCGGCCTGCCTTACGGGGGCGGCAAAGCGGTCATCGTCGGCAATCCTTCGACCGACAAGAGCGAAGACAAATTCCGCGCCTTGGGCCGATTCATCGAGCGGCTGCAGGGGCGTTACATTACCGGCGTCGATCTGGGCACGACGGTGCGGGACATGGACTGGATCCGGCTGGAGACGCCGCATGTGACGGATACGACCGGGACGATCATGGCGGCAGGCGATTTCACGGCGGAGATGACGGCCTACGGCGTCTACCTGGGCATGAAGGCATCGGCGGATTACCTGCTCGGCAGCGGGGATTTGAGCGGAAGAACCGTCGCGGTCCAAGGGCTTGGAAAGGTCGGGTTCCTGCTGTGCGGCCTGCTGCGCGACGCGGGGGCGAACCTCGTCATCGCGGATATCGACAACGCCTTGGTGGAGAGAGCGGTAAAGGCCTATCATGCGAGAGCCGTCGCGCCCGACGCGATCTACGGGGAGAGCTGCGACATCTTCGCGCCGTGCGCGATCGGCGGCATCCTGAACGATGCGACGATCGCGAAGCTCAGATGCGCCATCGTCGCGGGCTCGGCGAACAATCAGCTGCAAGAGGAGATCCGAAACGGCGAGGAGCTGGAGCAGCGGGGCATCCTCTACGCGCCGGATTACGTGGTGAACGCGGGCGGTCTCATCATTACCGCTTGCGAGCTGCAAGGCGTGTCCGTGCCGGAGATGAAACGGAACGTGGAGCGCATCTACGGAATGCTGCTGAAGGTGTACCTGCATGCGAGGCAGGAGGCCGTGCCCACGTGGCTCGCCGCGAACATGCTGGCGGAAGCGGAGCTATCGAAGCCGTGACGGGAGGCAGGAGCATGGCGGTTGCATGGGGCTCGGCCGCGGGTTCAGGCAGCCAGGATCGACGCAGGGAAAAGACGGCCGTCACTTCATCGAAGCGACGAGCCGTCTTTTGGTTTGTTTCCTGCGCAAGAAGCGTATAAAGCGGCCGAGCTTCGAACCGCGGGCGCTTCGCGCCGCTTCCTCCCCGTGCGAATACCGCTCGCTGCGGAATTCGTTTTCCCTCTCGTTTTGCCGGTATCGGTACAATGTCTCCTCCGTGTAAGCAACCAAATATCCATGCATGTTCATGTCCTCCTCGACGGGTTTCTCTCTCTATTATGCGGTCGCAAAAAGAGGGTAAAAAGAGTAGAATATAGCCTACGGACTTCCTCTTTTAGAACGGAACGGGAGGGTTGACGAAATGATGCAGGCAATTCACGCGGAACGTTATCTGGAGTTGGTTCGACGATTCGCCGATGGACAAGCCGCCGGCGCGCCGGTCGAAGTCACCCTGGATGAATTGGCGCAGGCGCTCTTCTGCACGGTACGGAACGCCAAGCTGATCCTTCGCCGCATGGAGGAGGAAGGATGGATCCAGTGGCAGCCCGGACGGGGCAGGGGTAACCGGTCCCATCTGGCGTTCCGGATGGAGCCCGATGTCTTGCTGCTGGATATGGCCAAGCAAACGGCCAGCCAAGGCAGCTATAAGCAAGCGTTCGAGCTGATTCATCGCCACGGCGGAGGGACGCCGGCCAAGGAACGCTTCAATGAATGGCTGACTGGCCATTTCGGCTACCGGTCGGAAACGGAGGACGGCCGACGGCACGTGGATATGCTGCGGCTGCCCGTGCATGTGCCGCTCGTCACCATGGACCCGGCGCAGGTTTATTACGCGTTCGATGCCCATATGATCCGGCAGCTGTTCGACCGGCTGGTATCGTTCGACGCGGCCTCGGGGCAGGTTAAGCCCGCGCTGGCGCATGCCTGGGAATGCTCGCGCGACGCGACGGTCTGGCAGTTTCATCTGCGCCGGGGCGCGTATTTTCACCACGGTCACGAGCTGACCGCGGACGACGTCGCCTATACGCTGGAGCGGCTGCGGGAAGGCAAAGCGAACAGCTGGCTGCTGCGCAACGTCGAGGCCATCGAAGTATCGGGTCCCCGGCTGGTGACGGTTACGCTCGCGAAACCCAACCGGATCTTTCATCGTTTCCTATGCTCGACGGCCGCGTCCATTCTTCCTCGCGACCCCGTGCAGCGCGACCCGGAACACTACTGGCTCCGCCCTTCGGGAACGGGGCCGTTCATGGTCAAGGAGCGGAACGAGGACCGGCTCGTGCTTGACGCTCATCCCGGCTACTATGGCGGCCGCGCGCATCTGGACGGGGTCGTGATCGCGCTCGTGCCGCCCGACCAGGGCCTCGATTCGCAGCAATGCTGGGAGAGGCTGGTGCTCGATCACGATGCAAAGGAACAAGGGCGCGAGCACGGCTGGCCGAAGCTGGAATCGCTGCTGCAGGGCTGCATGCTGATGACGTGGAACCGCAATAAACCGGGGCCGCAGCAATCGCAATTATTCCGCAAGGCGATCGATCTGCTGCTCGACCGTTCCCTGATGCTGGGCGAGCTTGGCGAGAACCGGATGTTTGCCGCGCGAAGCTTCAGACCCGATGCGCATACCGCGCTCCGGCATGTCCGCAGCGACGGCGAGCAGGCGATGGCGCTGCTGCGGGAAGCGGCTTACGACGGCACGCCCTTCATGTTGTACACGCGCAGATGGCATGAACGCGACGCGCGGTGGATTCAGGCGCGCTGCGCGGAGTTTGGCGTGGGGGTGGAGGTTCGCGTGTTCGAAGGCAACGAATGCCGCGGCGAAGACGTGCTGGAGGCGGCCGATGCCATCCTGTACAGCCTCGTGTTCGCGGAGGACGAGGTGTGCGAGATCGAGACGTACGAGCAGCAGGGTAGTTTCATGAACGCGCATATGGAGCCGGCTCTCCTGGAATGGGCCAAAAGCCGGATCGATCTCGCCGTTGCCGCGGAGTCGGTTGAACAGCGGCGGTTCCTGCTTCAAGAGATGGAGGACCGGCTGCGCGACGAGACGCAGGTCATCTTCCTGCTTCATAAGAAAAGCAATACGTCGTATAAACCCGAGCTGCGGGGCATTGCGCTGTCGCCGCTCGGCTGGATCGATTTCAAGGACGTATGGGTGCAATCGGGGCTTGGAGATGCGCCTCTGGTATAGAGTTAGAGCCGCGCAGTGGCCGGGCGAAGATAATCGAGGAGGATGACGAACCATGAATCATAATACGCGGGATAATCAAGCAGCGGATCCGGAGCATCTCCGGTATCCGATCGGGAAGTTCGTCTGGAGCGGGGATATCGAGAGCGAACAGCGGCAGGCATGGATCGCGGAAATCGCGGCGCTGCCGGCTCTGCTGCGGGCTGCCGTGTCCGGCATGTCGGAGGAACAGCTGGACACGCCGTACCGGGACGGCGGATGGACCGTTCGACAGGTCGTTCATCATGTGCCGGACAGTCATATGAACAGTTATATCCGGTTTAAGCTGGCATTGACCGAGGACAAGCCGACGATTCGGCCGTATTACGAAGACCGCTGGGCGGAACTGGCGGATTACTCGGGGCCGGCGGAGGTATCCTTGGCGCTGCTCGATGCCCTGCACGAACGCTGGGTCAAGCTGCTCGGCAGCATGGGCGACGCGGATTATGCGCGAAGCTTCATCCATCCGGAGTCCGGGGACGAGATCCGGCTGGATTACAACCTTGGCGCTTACGCATGGCATGGCAGGCATCATCTCGCGCAAATCACGGAGCTCGCGAAGCGAAGGGGCTGGCAAGGCAAGTCCTAGTCTTGACCCGGACGAACCTGCATTAGAACCGGCCGCGGTTGAGGATGCGCGTTGCTGCGGTTATTGGGGGTGCGCAGGCTAAGCATGACCGTGCGCTAAGAAATGCCCTTCGGCATGCGCGGGTTTGCCGCCGTTCCGGCTAATCCGACAGCTCGTCGAGCGTTTTGCTGAAGCTCGGCGCCATCTCGGCCAGGAACCAATCGACCTCCGGCATGCCGAGGGCGGCGAGCTTGATCTCGGTCTGGCCTTTCGCCACCGCGAATTCGCGGTTGCCGGAGGACAACTCGGACAAGCATTTCATATACGCGTCAAGCAGGTCGGCCGCCTTCACCATTTTGCGCAGCTCGGCCTGTTCGCCGTCCGGCGCGGCATCGAGAATGAGCGGCTCGTAGACGTCCCGCAGCGGCTCCGGCACCATGCCGAGCAGCCGTTCGGCGGCCATGGCCTCGATCTCGCGGAAATTGGCGAGCATCTTCGGATTATGATGCTTGACCGGCGTCGGGATGTCGCCCGTGAACACCTCGGCGGCATCGTGAAAGAGCGCCATCGACGCGGCCCGGTCGGCGTTCAGCGTGCGGCCGAACAAGCGGTTGCCGATCTCGCAGAGCATGTGGGCGAGCAGCGCGACATGATAGGAATGCTCCGCGACCGTTTCGCGGTTCGTATTGCGCATGAGGCTCCAGCGTTCGATATAGCGAAGGCGGTACATATAGGCCATGAAGTGGCTATCCATGATGTCGCAATCTTCCTTTCCTATTAGAATCAGCGCCGGCCCCGGTCAGCAATTGCAGTGTGCCCGCCAAGTTCCGATGTGGTATGATAGATTAGAGTCATTATAATATAGATTATATAGGGAAAGACGACTACCGACCAGAGAGAGGAGCCATATTGGACTCATGCAGCATTTCGAACAAAGCGTATACGACCTTATCGTAGAAACCTCTACCAACCTTCCTGGTGATGTCCGGAAGGTTATTCAAGCCGCGCGGGAAGCGGAGGATCGCGCGACGCGCGCCGGCCTGTCGCTCTCGACGATCGCGACGAATATCGAGATGGCGGAGACGAACGTCTCCCCGATCTGTCAGGATACCGGCATGCCGACGTTCGTCGTGCATACGCCCGTAGGCGCCAACCAAATCGTCATGAAGCAGCAGATCCGCAGCGCCATCGCGCGCGCGACCAAAGACGGCAAGCTGCGCACGAACTCCGTCGACTCGTTGACGGGCGCCAACACCGGCGATAACCTCGGGCCAGGCACCCCGGTCATCCACTTCGAGCAATGGGAGAAGGAAGACATCGACGTCCGCCTGATTCTGAAAGGCGGCGGCTGCGAGAACAAGAATATCCAATACAGCCTGCCGATGGACATTCCGGGTCTCGGCAAGGCCGGACGCGATCTGGACGGCATTCGCAAATGCATCATGCATTCCGTGTACCAAGCGCAGGGCCAAGGCTGCAGCGCAGGATTCATCGGCGTCGGCATCGGCGGCGACCGGACGACGGGCTACGAGCTGGCGAAGCAGCAGCTGTTCCGCCGCACCGACGACGAGAACGAGATTCCCGAACTGCGGCAGCTGGAAGAGTACGTCATGGAGAACGCCAACAAGCTCGGCATCGGCACGATGGGCTTCGGCGGCGAAGTGACGCTTCTCGGCTGCAAGGTCGGCGTCATGAACCGCCTGCCGGCCAGCTTCTTCGTCTCCGTCGCGTATAACTGCTGGGCGTACCGCCGTCAAGGCGTGCTGCTGAACGCGGAGAGCGGCGAGATCCAATCGTGGATCTATCCGAGCGGATCGGATACGCCGATGAAGAACGGCGCGGCCGACGAAGCCGCGGAAGCCGTAACGGAGCGCGCCGAGCGCCGCGAGGTCGTGCTGAACACGCCGCTCAGCGAAGAAGACGTCCGCGGCCTGAAGGTCGGCGACATCGTCATCATCAACGGCGAGATGCACACGGGCCGCGACGCGATCCACCATCATCTGATGGATCATGACGCGCCGATCGATCTGAACGGTTCCGTCCTCTATCACTGCGGGCCGGTCATGCTGAAGGACGAAGCGGGCTGGCACGTGAAAGCGGCCGGGCCGACGACGAGCATCCGCGAGGAGCCGTACCAAGGCGACATCATCAAGAAGTTCGGCATTCGCGCCGTCATCGGCAAGGGCGGCATGGGGCCGAAGACGCTGGCCGCGCTGCAGGACCATGGCGCCGTCTACCTCAATGCCATCGGCGGGGCCGCGCAGTATTATGCGGAATGCTTCAAGAACGTCAACGGCGTGGACTTCATGGAATTCGGCATTCCGGAAGCGATGTGGCACCTCAAGACGGAGGGCTTCGCGGCCGTCGTCACGATGGATGCCCACGGCAACAGCCTGCACGCGGAAGTGGACAAGGATTCCTTCGCGAAGCTGGAGCAATTCAAAGCGCCCGTATTCAAATAACCCGGGCGGGATCGGCAGCAGAGCCGTTTGGCTGCGATCCGCGGCCGGATAGAATAGAGAAGAAGGGATGTCTCACGCTCTTATGCGCAGCTTCGGACTCGCCTTTAACGCAAGGTTTGAACGATGGATGTTCCTTATTATCCCCGGATCCCTTGTCCTGGGATTCTTTTTTTCTCCGTGGCTGGCACGCTTCGTGCCGGCCGTGCCGTATCTGTTCGCGTATGTCACGCTGACGATGGCGATCGGCTGCGGGTTCGGGCAGCTGCGCGCGGTCGTGCGCCGGCCCGGCGTCCTGATGCTGACGTTCCTCATCGCGCACGTGCTGTCGCCGCTGATCGCTTACGGCATCGGAACGTTGTTCTTCGGGGCGGATTCGCCGTACGTCGTGGGGTTCGTCCTGTTCACCATCATCCCGCTCGGCGTGTCCACCGTGCTCTGGGTCGGGATGTCCGGCGGCAGCATCCCGCTGATGCTGGCGATGGTCGTGATCGATTCGGCGCTCAGCCCGTTCGTCGTGCCGGGCGGCATTCATCTGCTCTTCCATCAGGCGGTCAAGACGGATACGTGGCAGATGATCCGCGATCTGCTGCTGATCATCGTGATCCCGACGATCATCGGGGTGGCGCTGTACGCGCTCTCCAAAGGCCGGATCCAGGAGGCCGTGAAGCCGGTCGCGGCGCCGGTCTCGAAGCTGTGCTTCGTCCTCGTCGTCCTGCTGAACGCGGCTGCGATCGCGCCTTACGCGGAGAAACTCGGAGGCGACCTGCTTCGCCTCGTGCCGCTTTCCCTGGCGATGGTCGGCATCTGCTATGCGGTCGGCTACTTCGGCACGATGTTCTACCGCAACCGCGAGGTGCAGGTGACGGTATCGTACGCGACGGGGATGCGGAACATCTCGCTCGGCATCGTGCTGGCCATGGGTTATTTCAGCCCGCTGACGGCCGTGCCGGTCGTCCTCTCCATTCTGATTCAGCAGCCGCTGGCCACGCTGCATCATTATGTTTTACAAAAGCTTCATAAAACTTCGTCTGGCGTTGAAGGCTAAGTGGAAGTACGATGGGGGATGTAGGAGACAGCCTTGGGAGTTGAGACGGAAAATGAACAGTTTTCGCGTGCGGCTGACGCTGATTCTGATCGCCATGATCGGACTCGCGGTACTGGCCGCAGGAATATTCATGGGCAAGACTTATCGGGATAACCATCTGGAAGCCCTGCAGGACAACATGATCCGGGAGATGAGACTCATCCTCGACGACATGGACCTGAAGCAGGGCAATCCGGACGATTTGTACGCATACTATACGAACGCGGCGAAGCATCTGAAGGTGATCACGGATTCGAGGGTGACGTTCATCCGCGCCGACGGTCTCGTGCTCGGCGATTCCGATCACGATCCGAAGACGATGGACAACCACTCGACGCGGAAGGAAGTCGTCGAAGCCAAGAAGGACGGCGTGGGTCATACGACGCGCTACAGCGACACGATCAAGGAAAATCTGCTGTACGTGGCGATGCTCGATCATCCCGAAGATCCGAATTCGGATATTATCCGCCTGTCGCTGAGCCTGAAGAAAGCGGACGAGAGCGTCCAGCGGATCTGGACGGCGCTTCTGGCCGGGCTGCTCATTCTGTTCGTTCTCGCGGCGTTGATCAGCTATCGGGTGGCTCGCGGCTTGACCCGTCCGCTCGAGCAGATTACGCGGGTATCGAAGCGGATCAAGAACCTTGATTACAAGGCCCGGGTCGACGTGAAGAGCAACGACGAAATCGGCGAGCTCGGCATGGCGATCAACGCGATGGCGGACAGCTTGCAGGTGCAGATGACGCGCATCCATCAAAATGAACGGCAGCTCGGCACCGTGCTCGACAATATGATCAACGGCGTCGTCATGATCGACGCCAGCGGCACGATCGTGCTCCTCAACCGGATGGCGGAGGAAGTGCTCGGCTTCTCCGCGCTCGACCTGGTCGGTCATCACTACGCTTCCGCGAAGCAGCAATACGAGCTGTCGCAGATTATTCAGGAAGCGTTGGATTGCCGCGAGCATCTGCGCGACGAGGTGACGTTTTATTTTCCGGAGGAGCGGCTGCTTGATCTGAACCTGGTGCCGATCTTCGAGGATAACGATGAATTCGGCGGCGTGCTGCTCGTGCTGCAGGACGTTACGGCGATCAGAAGGCTCGAGCGGATGCGGAGCGAATTCGTCGCGAACGTGTCGCATGAGCTGAAGACGCCGGTGACCGCCGTGAAAGGCTTCGCCGAAACGCTGCTCGGCGGCGCGGTCGACGATCCCGAGACGGCCCGGTCGTTCCTGCAGATCATCTACGACGAGAGCGACAGGCTGAACCGCCTCATCGGCGATATCCTGGAATTGTCCAAGATCGAATCGCGCCGGGTGCCGCTGCAATTCTCGCCTGTCGAGCTGTCGTCCTTCGTCAACAAGACGATCGAGCTGATGAGCGCGGAGGCGGTGCGCAAGCAGATCCGGGTGTCGGCGACGGTCGAAGAAGGGCTCTACGTAGAGGCGGACGAGGACAGATTGCGCCAAATCGTCATGAATTTGCTGGCGAACGGCATCGCCTATACGACGGATGGCGGCAGCGTCTCGATCGTCGTCGAGCCGGTGCACGACCCGAACCTGTCGCTGGACGAACACGGCCAGGAGAATTACGAGCATATCCGAATTCACATTACCGATACCGGCATGGGCATCCCGAAGAAGGACTTGCCGCGCATCTTCGAGCGGTTCTACCGCGTCGACAAAGCCAGGTCCCGCAGCTCCGGCGGAACGGGGCTCGGCCTGTCCATCGTCAAACATTTGGTTGAATTGCACAAAGGCACGATTACCGTCGAAAGCAGAGTGGGCGTGGGTTCCACCTTCACGATCGAGCTTCCCGTACTCCAGTAGCGGGGAGCCCGGCCGCCGAGGGACTTACCCTTTGCCAGAAACAATGATATGATAGTGTAAAAGAACGTGAAAACCGTGTTGGATTAAGCAACATGGCAGCCGGGGGGTCAACATGACACAAAAAGTGTTGGTCATTGAGGACGAGCCGACATTGGCAAGATTGCTTTCGTACAACCTGTCTCAGGAAGGCTACGACACAACCGTGATCGATCATGGTGCGGAAGGCTTGCAAGTCGCGTTGCAGCGCTCGTTCGATCTTATTATTTTGGATATCATGCTGCCCGGAATGAACGGGTTCGAAATTTTATCCCGCTTGCGTCAGAACGGAAATCGCACGCCCGTTATCGTGCTCACGGCGCGCAATGCCGAAGAGGAAGTCGTGCAGGGCTTGAAGCGCGGCGCGGACGATTACATGACGAAGCCGTTCGGCGTCGCGGAGCTGCTGGCCCGCGTGTCCGCGGTTCTTCGCAGGACCAACCAGGACGACAGCAAATTAACGGAGTCGACGGATAAAGTCATCACGGCCGGCGATCTCTCGATTTATCCGGAGCGTTACGAGGTGATTCTGAACGGCGAGACGGTACCGCTTCGCCCGAAGGAATTCGAAGTGCTGCTCTACCTCGTCCAGCGCCCGGGAATGGTCATCACCCGCGACGATCTGATGAACGTCGTATGGGGCTTCGATTACATCGGCGGCCAGCGCACGGTCGACGTGCATGTCAGCTCGCTGCGCAAGAAGCTGGAGCTCGGCCAGCAGTCGGTCGAGATCGAATCCATTCGCGGCGTCGGCTACAAGCTCGTCATGCCCAAGAAACTCGGATCATCGAATTGATGATGCGGGTTTTTTTATGCTTGATTTGCCGGTATATAATGGAAGAAACGATGAAGGACAGTGTTCATAGCGGCGGCAAAAAGTGGTACAGTCGAGATGTACATACTCATGGAGGTGTTTGGACATGATTTCCTATGGATGGTGCAGAGGGATTGAAGACGCCGGACTGTTGGCGGGATTGAATTACGACTTTATCGAATGCGCGGTCGTATCGCTCCAATTGGAGAACGCCGCGGCACATCGGGAGGCGCTGCCGGCGTATTTGGAAAGTCCGCTTCCTGTAAGCGTGTTCAACGTGTTTTTTCCGGGCGAACTGAAGCTTGTCGGACCCGAAAGCGATCGTGACCGCACGAGAAGGTACGTGCATTCGGCGGCGGAAGCGTTGCACCGGATCGGAGCCAAGACGGTCGTGCTGGGGAGCGGGCGTTCCCGGAGCTTGCCGGAGGGCTGGGAGCGGGCAAGGGGCGAGGAACAGCTGCTTCGCGCGCTGGAGTGGATCGCGGAGGACTTCAAGGGCGCTGGCTTGACGCTCGCCATCGAGCCGCTGAATGCGAAGGAAAGCAACATCATCACCAGCGTGGACGAGGCGGTCTCGTATGCCAAGCAGATCAATCATCCGGCGATCCGGGTGCTGGCGGATTTCTATCACATGGACGAGGAGAACGAAGCGCTGGATACGCTCGTGCGGAACAAGGAGTGGCTGGCGCATATCCATCTGGCGGATACGGGCCGCATGTCGCCGGGGACGGGGTCTTATCCGTACGAGGAGTTCGCGGCCCGGCTGAAGGCTGCGGGGTACGGAGGAACGATCTCGGCGGAATGCACGGTTCGGGAACCGGAGCGCGAGCTGGAAGCGGGTCTTGCCTTCATGAAGCGGATGTTCGGATAAGGCCTGCCGGGCGGATTGCCGGCAGAGGAGCGTTCAAGCCCGGTTCCACTCCAGCATTTTTTTCTGGAACTGCTTGGGGGAGCAATCGTTGTACTTCTTGAACATCTTGTAGAAATGCGCCATGTTCGGCATGCCGATGCGGTCGCCGACTTCCGAGATGCTGAGGTCCTTCGTGAGCAGGATGCGCTCCGCCCATTTGATCTTGCGGTAATTGACGTATTCGGTGAAGGAAAGGCCGATCGCCTTCTTGAAAAATTTCACGAAATAATAGTAGCTCATGTTCGCCATCTTGGACACGTCTTCCACTTGAATGCGATCGGTCAGATGCTCTTCGACGTAATCGAGCACGCCTCGCAGGCGGGCGCGGTCGAAGTCTTCATGATCCGCGAGCACGCGCCGGGAATCGTTGCGGATGAGCAGCAGCAGCAGCTTCTTGATCAGCATGCTCACCGCGAGCTCGTAGCCGTTTTGCTTGGAGGTGACCTCCTTGAGAATTTCGGTGATGCACGCCGCGGCATCGATCCGGGCCTCCTCGTTTTCCTGGAAGATATAATTGGCCCGGCTGAGCGGATTTTTCGTTTCGGAGAAGAAGCGCATGTAGGGCATGGAGCTTTGGTCGATAAACTGCTCCAGATCGAACTGCAGGACGATGTAATCGACCGGATTGCTGACGCTGCGGTCCCGGTGAAGCTGCCTCGAGCCGATGAGGGCGACGTCGCCGCTTCCGAGGCGAACGGCTTCTTCCTCCATATTTACGTCAAGTTCGCCGCTCAGGACAAGCAGGAGCTCGATCTCGCGATGATAGTGCCAATTGATGAACAAGTCGTTGTTGCGCTGGGATTGAAACACTTTGATTGACAATAGAGGGTTTTCATAAACGACCTTCTCATTGTAAAATTCCACGGTACCATCCCTTCGACAGCAAAATCACATAAAAGCAGGCCATTAAAGCGCCTATATTTTTGAATGGGCCATGCACTATACTGTATCTAGCATGCGTCTCTGTGCATCCTTTGCGATACAATGAGCACGCGTACTACAAATTATATCATTTCCCGACTTATGGAGGTAGAAATTTAATGGCAAAGGCTCGCGTAGGTATTATCGGCTGCGGCGGTATCGCCAACGGCAAACATCTTCCTAGCTTGGCGCAAGTGAAAGAAGCCGAAATCGTGGCATTCTGCGATATCATCGTCGAGAAAGCGGAAGAAGCGAAAGCGAAATACGGCAATGAAGAATCGAAAGTATACGCTGACTATAAAGAACTGCTGAAAGACGCTTCCATCGACGTCATTCATGTATGTACGCCAAACGACTCCCATGCGACGATCTCCATCGACGCGCTGGAAGCCGGCAAACACGTGCTTTGCGAGAAGCCGATGGCTAAAACGGCCGCCGACGCCCGCAAAATGCTCGAAGCCGCGAAACGCACCGGCAAAAAACTCAGCATCGGTTACAACAACCGTTACCGCGCTGACAGCCGTTACCTGAAACAAGCCGTCGAAGCCGGCGAGCTGGGCGAAGTGTACTTCGCGAAAGCGCACGCGATCCGTCGCCGCGCCGTTCCGACATGGGGCGTATTCCTGGACGAAGAAAAACAAGGCGGCGGCCCGTTGATCGATATCGGCACGCATGCGCTTGACCTCGTTCTGTGGACGATGGACAACTACAAGCCGAAAGTCGTGCTTGGCCGCACGTACCACAAGCTGTCGCAAACGGAAAACGCCGCGAACGCATGGGGCCCTTGGGATCCGGCGAAATTCACGGTCGAAGATTCCGCGTTCGCGATGATCACGATGGAAAACGGCGCGACCGTTATCCTCGAGTCCAGCTGGGCGCTGAACACGCTTGACATCGACGAGGCGAAAGTTTCCTTGAGCGGCACGAAAGCCGGCGCCGACATGAAAAACGGCCTTCGCATCAACGGCGAAGACAACAGCCGTCTGTACGTCAAGAACATCGAGCTGAACAGCGGCGGCGTCGCTTTCTACGAAGGCGCGAGCGAAACGGCAGAAGTGCTGGAAGCTGCATGGTGGATCGATGCCGTGCTGAACGACAAAGAAACGTTCGTCAAACCGGAGCAAGCGCTCGTCGTTTCCGAAATTCTTGAAGCGATCTACGAGTCTTCCCGTACGGGCAAAGCGGTTTACTTCGAATAGGATTCGTTATCGAAAGCCCAAGGCGTAATATGCCTTGGGCTTTTTCGGCATTCTTGCAAGCCGCGGGAATGACCGCAGCTTGTTCGATCTGAATGGCTGGATAACAGCCTTCAACTGTTAGGAAGGCTAGGCGGCGGGCAGCAGCGGATAGCGAGTGAAAGCACGAAAATAGCCTGCGCTCTCGTACTGCAAAGAGGGCAGGCTATTCTTGTCGCGTTGAGGCAAAAGAATGCGAGCGCAACGCGCCAAGCAGCCGAGTCGCGTTTAGTCGCCGTCCTTCCGGGCATTCACGTAGCCCGCGACGCCGGAGGACGATTCGTCCGACAGCTCGGCGAGCGATTTGACCTCGCCATGCGGTTTCTGGTTCTGCTTGCGGCTCTTCCACGCATTCTCGCGGCGGTTCTGGGATGACGTCATTTTCGCGTATGCTCCTTCGCGTGCCGTAGTCCGCGCAGTCCGGAGCGCAGTCGCTGCGGAAGTCCGCGGTTGCTGCCGCTTACTGCCCGCAATGCCGCGCTGCGTGTTAGCGGCTTGCCTTAGTGTGCGCAGCGCCGTGCATTCTCATAACGGACGATTACGTTTCGTTCTCGGCTTGCGCGAGCCCCACCAGAACAGAAATCCGACCGAAAGGATCAAGACAAGAAACGGCGCGACGAAAATCAGGAATTCCTCGATCATGGCAATCTCCTCCGAAATCGTTATTTTCCGCGCTTGCCCTGCACGTATTTCGTATCGAACAGGAACAGCCGCATCAGCAGGTAAAGCGACGGGACGAGCAGCAGCAGACCGAGGATGAACACCGAGATGAGGGCGATCGCCATCGGTTCGCTGGTGAAATTATCGTGAATCGTCAGGTACGGGTACAGCACGTACGGCATATGGCCGGCGCCGTAGCCGAAGAAGGCGAAGCCGAATTGCAGCACGACGAAAACGAAAGCGATGCCGAGCCGCTTGCGCGTCCAGACGTGATACACCGCGACCAAGAAGCAGGCAAAGGACAGTACGAATAGCCAGGCGTAATGCTCCATCCGCTCGAAATGGACCGGGTTATGATTGCGGATCGCGAAGAAAACGAGCAGGCTGCACAGAATCGTCGGACCGCTCCAGGCCAGCGCGTATTTACGCACGACCTCGAAAGCGCCGCGGTCTTGGGCACGGTCGGCGTAGTAGCTCAGGAACATCGCCGAGATGTAGAGCACGCTCACGAGCGCGAGCAGCACGACCGTCCAGGAGTAGGTCGAGGAAAAGAGCTTGGCGTACAGGAACGTGACTTTGCCGGTGCTGCTTTCTTGGATATAGCCGCCTTCCGAGATCGTCATGACCGTGGAGAGCGAGGCGGGAATCAGCAGGCCGCTGGCGCCGTAGAGCAGCATGTAGAAACGGTTGTTCTTGTTGGTGCCGTACGAGTTGAACGCGTAATAGGAGCCGCGGATCGCGAGCAGGACGATGGCCACGCTGCCCGGCACCAGCAGGGCGGTGCCGTAATAATAAGCCGTGTCCGGGAAGAAGCCGACGATTCCGACGAAGAAGAAGACGAGGAAGACGTTGGTGACCTCCCATACCGGCGACAGGTAACGCTCGATGATGTTGTTGATCAGATGGCGCTTGCCGGTGACCGAGCTGTAATAACTGAAGAAGCCGGCGCCGAAATCGATGGAAGCGACGATCAGATAGCCGAACAGGAATAGCCAAAGCACGGTAATGCCGAGCACTTCGTAGCTCATAGCTCGTCGCCTCCTTTAAATCCCTTTGCCGCGATCTCGTCTTCGGCCCGGTTGCTGCGGAACATGCGGATCAGCACGGTGACCGCCGAGACGCCGAGCACGAGGTAAAGCAGGGCGAAGACGACCAGCATCGTATCGACGTGCTCCGAGGCCGTCGCGCCCTCCGAGGTGCGCATGATGCCGCGCAGCAGCCAAGGCTGGCGGCCGATCTCCGAGAAGATCCAGCCGTGCTCGATCGTCGCCATGGCGAGCGGCGCGGCGAGGATGATGCCGCGGAGCATCCATTTATTGCTGTATGCGGCGTCGCGCTTGCGATACAGGAGCACCATGAATGCTCCGGCGACGAGCACCATGAGCGCCACGAAGCCCATTTTCAGATCGAAGAGATAATGAATGAAGAGCGGCGGGTGTTCATCCTCCGGAATGTCGTTCAAGCCCTTTACTTCCGCATTGGGCAGGCCATGGGCGAGAATACTAAGCGCGAACGGGATCTTGAGCCCGTATTTGATCTCGTTGTCGTCCGTCAGCACGCCGCCGAGCACGAGCGGAGCCTGCGCCGACGTATCGAAATGCCATTCCATCGCAGCCAGCTTCTCCGGTTGGTATTTGGCCAAATATTTGCCCGACAGGTCGCCGATGATGGCGCTGGCGAGGATGAAGACGAACGCGGACATCATGGTCAGCTTGAGCGCCTTCTTGTAGTAGACATGGTTGCGGCCCTTCAGCAATGACCAGGCGGCGATCGCCGCGAGCACGAAGGCGCAGGTCACGTAAGCGGTGACGAGCACGTGCGAGACCTTCGTCGGCATGGCCGGGCTCAGCATGGCGCCGAAAGGAGAGATATCGACGATCTTCCCGTCCTTCACCGACACCCCGGCCGGCGCGTTCATGAAGGCGTTGACGATGGTGATGAAGCAGGCCGAGGCGGACGAGCCGATGACGACCGGGATGAGGAGCAGGAGATGCGTCGTTTTTTTCTTGAACCGTTCCCAGGTGTATAGATAGATGCCGAGGAAGATCGCCTCGAAGAAAAAGGCGAACGTCTCCATGAACAGCGGCAGGGCGATCGACTGTCCCGCGACGCGCATGAAGGTCGGCCAGAGCAGGCTGAGCTGCAGGCCGATGGCCGTGCCCGTCACGACGCCGACGGCAACCGTGATGACGAAGCCGCGCGCCCAGCGGCGCGCCATGAGCAGGTAATGATCGTCGTTGCGCTTGATGCCGATCCACTCGGCGAGCGCGATCATCAGAGGCACGCCGACGCCGATGGTGGCGAATATGATATGGAAAGCAAGCGTAAGTCCGGTGAGCATCCGGCTGTACATGACCGGATCGTAACCGCTTAGCAGCATCGTGATCCCTCCCAAGGATTGAGTATAATATGGATGTTTGCATGCGCCTTACTTATTATTCGAACAAATAGCGGGACAAGGACAGCAACATGATGACGGCTACGATGATACATAACAGAATGAGACGTTTCTCCTGCTTGGCGACGCGGTTGTTGTCCTTCCCGGAACGCTGTTCTCGGGCCATATGCGGATCCCTTCTTTCGGTTGGAAATATGGTGGTTACTGGTAACGTTAACCTGTATAGCGTTATTATAAACGATCGTTGTGATTATTTTCACAATATTTGTGACGACGATTTGAATTTTGTGATTATTTTCACAAAGGTGTCAAAATCGTTAATCGTTGATCTGGGAAAATAAAGCCCGTTAGTCGATTTTACAATAGTAAACATGTTTGTCGATAACGCAGCGAAGCGACTAAGATTGCTGCAAGTAGTTTTTTGATCGATAGTGTAATTCTCCTGATAAAAATGTCAGGCAAGAACGCTTTGAGGGATTTATTATGTTCGGTTTCGATCAAGATGGGTTTTTACTGAATTTTATTTATGAAATAACCGAATAAGCGTCGAGATTTCTACAATGGATTCTTTTTGCCCATTTTTAATCCACATCACCCAAATTTCAAAAACCCCTGCACTCATAAAGTCGATCCAGTAGTTTCGTTTCGCTCCCGTCCAGTCCGGAAAGGGAATAATCTCATCATAAAGCTGAGCAACGTGAATTTTGAAAATTTGATAAATCAGCCCGATATAATCGCCTTCGATCGCCATGTGAAAATCCTTGGAAAGGTCAAGAAAAAAGCTCGTTAGATCGGCTATTTTCTGTTCGTGGCTTTTTTTAATGGCGATTTTATTAAATATATCGGCGAATTTAGGTTCGTAGTATTCCTTCAATACTTGTTCAAGGTTTTCATAATTTCTATAGAATCCCATTCGACTGACACCAGCTTTTTTGACGACCTCTGTAACGGTTAGTTTTGAAAGTCGATTGGTCTTTAAAAGCTCCAGCAACGCAAAAGCAATCCATTCTTTAGTGTCTTTTTTTATGTTTTGGGCGTGTTCCGTCGCTGCCATTACACTTCCTCCATTCTGTCACAGATGTTTGTCTTCCACTTGTTTTAGAGAATATTCAGCTTTAAAATAGTGTACAACTGTTACAAGTGTAACGTCAATGAGAGGAGCATTCACGATGGCGGAAAGCAACAAGCCCTTAGTTCTTGTGACCGGCGGTTCAGGATTTATCGCGGTTCATATTATGTTGAAATTACTCGAGCAAGGTTACAGTGTTCGGGCATCGCTTCGTACCATGAGTAGACAAGATGAAGTAAGAGATATGCTAAGATCAGGCGGAGTTACCTGTTTTGAAGGCCTGTCGTTTATTCAAGCGGATTTATCTAATGATCATAATTGGGGCGATGCTGTTAAAGGAGCGGAATATGTCATTCATGTTGCTTCCCCGACGCCCAATAAAGTGTATAAAGACGAGAATGAAATGATTCAACCCGCACGTGATGGCGTTTTGCGCGTGCTAAGAGCCGCGCGTGACGCGGGAGTCAAACGAGTTGTTTTAACCTCCGCTTTCGGAGCGATCGGCGTGGGCCACAAAAATCATAAAGGACCTTTCACCGAAAAAGATTGGTCGAATACGGACGCGAACATTCATCCCTATCAAAAATCCAAAACCATTGCCGAAAAGGCGGCCTGGGAATTTATTCGCCAAGAAGGAAATGGTTTAGAACTGGCAACGGTAAATCCCGTTGGCGTGATGGGGCCGATCTTAGGCAATGATTATTCTCATTCAAACAGTAGCATTCGTCAGATGCTGGAAAGAAATCAAAAGTATGTCCCCAAAATTTATTCCGATTATGTAGATGTTCGTGATGTTGCCGATTTGCATCTTTTGGCCATGTTGCGTCCCGAAGCAAATGGAGAGCGTTTCATCGCCTCTAGCGCAGAGACGTTGTCGATGTTGGATATTGCGAATATTTTAAGAAAACATTTGGGAGAAGACGCTAAAAATGCTCCAAAAGGTGAACTTCCAAATATTATGGTTCGCGCGATCGCGATCTTCAAACCACACTTAAGAATGATAGCAACACTCCTGGAACAAGATATGTCAACTAGCAATCAAAAGGCCAAACGTTTACTTGGATGGACACCGCGTTCGGCGGAAGAAGCCATAGCTGCAACGGGTAAGAGCATGATAAAGATCATTAAAGAGCAGAAGAAGTCGTAAAAATATAATGAATAAAGCCTCGAAACTTATGAAGTAGTGATCATTTAAGAGGCGTTTATGAGTCACAAAAAGGCTCCCGATCGGGTGCCTTTTTATTATTCGCCGATATAAGGGTTAAGCAGAACTTTATCACATGTGACGTAGAAAAATTAGGTGTAAGAAATGGCCAGCTGTCAAAGCTTATAGCTCCTGTCTAATGCCTGTAGCAGCCGCGAGCTCGATGGTCTCCAGCAGCCTATGCAAGCGGGCCGCGTCGTGGAAGCTGGGCGAAAAATAAGTACCGCCAAGAATATCCGCGGCAAAACGCTCTTGCGCCTTCGAAACAAGAAACTTCATTGATTCTTCCTCTGCAGGAAGTGCCGTGAAGTGCTTGTCGTCAAGCGCTGCCGGGATGCCAGAAGCATACAATGTTTGGTACACCTGCAGGTTGCCAAACTGTACATGGCCGACAGAATGCTGCTGCTTCAATTGAAGCATACCTTTCTCTCCGTAAATATCCATTTGAAATCCGGGATAAGTTCCGTCCTGAATATGGACTGACGCGGAGGCACCGCTGCGTAACATCCCCTCAACCATGATCTGGTCGGCTGCGTCTTTGGCAACCTTTTCAAATGTTTCCAACACCACCGCCTCATTGTAATTGCAGATCATGATAGCCGACAGCTCCTTAAAGTCCCCAAGCAGGCGGCAAAGCACATCCAGCGAGTGTCCGCCATTGATGGCTAGGAGCGTTGCGCCGTTTTCCTCCTTTAACAGATAGGAACTGTCACGGCTCGTAACACTCCCCCTGGTGGTCGATAAGCGCATATTGCAGGACAAAACCCGGCCAAGCTCACCGGATTCGATCCGCTGCTTGATCTTGGATGACAGTGGATTGTCTGGCCTGAAGACCGACGGCATGATGAATGCCGGCTTGATCGGCAAGCACCGCCAATTCTTCAGTAAAATTTCTAACGAAACTTTAATTTCCTGAATCAATCGTCGTCGTCTGGAGTCAGCATTTGCCCGACATCGAACAGCCGCCTACTTTGCGTAGGCGGCAGTTTTTTTGCGTTTCGAATGCGACATTGTTCATCACAATTCATTAACGGAATAGCGGCTCGACGAACACGTGGAAGAGTTTGTCTTTAATCTCATCTCGTGAATATCCGCGATGCTGCCTTTGGAATATATAGACGTCCGGACGCAGCGTCGCCATGATGGCATCCGCCATAAATACAGCATCCAGGACGAGCTGCTCGTTATTCGTCGCGACTTCGTTCAACAGTTGGACGATAACGGAATGAATGGACTCGTAATGCTCCGAATAGAAAGGGACGTTTTGCTGCTCATCGCCGCCGCTGTTGGCTTGGATGGCCGCAAGAACGGGAGAATGCGTCTCAAGCGATTCCAAATGGTACAGAAGGACGGTTTCCAAACGATCTTTAACCGGGCTGGAGGCGCGATCGCCCAAAAACGATTGGATCCGATCGTAGTTCTGGATGCAGCTTTCGCCGATGAGATCCCAGCACAATTCCCCTTTGTTCGTATAGCTTCGGTAAAGCGTGCCTTGTCCGACTCCGGCTTCGCGCGCGATCTGGCGCATGCTGACATGCTCGACCCCATATTCCGCGAACAAAGCGGCAGCCTTTTCTAAAATGATTTGCCTGCGTTCTTCCGCGTCTTTGCGAAGGTTTTTCTCCAACATTTAGATTTCCCCCGTTTACTAAGCATTATCCAGTTGACAATCGGACCGCAGTCCGGTTATATTGTTCAGCAAGCGGACCGCGGTCCACTTATGGGCTTGAATAACTCTCATTAGAACATATCTTATCCATCTTGGATAGGTGGGTCAATATTGCAGGAATGGAGTCCAACGCCCGCGATCGCCAATCAGATTAGAGGAGGAACTATAATGTCGAATCAACAAAAGCAAGCCAATCGCAAGAAAATCGGTGTAGGTATTATCGGGGCAAGTCCTTCCAACCCGGGGTGGGCAGTCGCAGCGCACATCCCGGCTGTTCAAGCGTTGCCGGATTTCGAACTGGCCGCAGTGAGTACAAGCAATCGCGAATCCGCGGATGCAGCCGCCAAAACGTTCGGCGTTCCGGGGTTCGATAATTACCAGGATCTGATCCATCATCCCGGAGTCGACCTTGTCGTGATCGCGATTAACGTGCAATACCATTACGATATCGCTCGTGCCGCGATCGAAGCGGGCAAAATGGTATACAGCGAATGGCCGCTCGGCATGTCTACGGAGCAGGCGCAAGATTTGGCGGACCGTGCCAAGGAGGCGGGCGTTCGAACGTTTATCGGACTGCAGGCGCGTTATTCTCCGGCGATCCAACACGCCCGCGATTTGATTCATCAAGGCTATATCGGCGACGTGCTTGCGACTACGCTATCCGGAACGGCTTTAATCTGGGGCCCCGTCACCATCCGGAAATTCGCCTATACGTACGATGTGAACTCCGGCGCGACCATGTTGGCGTCCGCGGGAATTCATGCCATCGACGGACTGAATGAGGTACTCGGCGATTATGCCAGCGTGTCCGCGAAGCTGGAAGTTCGCCATCCCGAAGTTCAAATTGCGGATGATGGGACGACGCTCAAAGTGACGGCGCCGGATCACATGGCCGTTATCGGCACGCTTGAGAGCGGCGTGTTGGCGACGACCTTATACCGCGGCGGGACATCGCGAGACTTCGACCTGCGTTGGGAGATCATCGGTACCGAAGGCGAGCTTGTCATCACCGCCGATTTCAATGGCAACATGCAAAATACGGAACTGAAATTGAGGGGCGGCAATGGGGATGACAAGACGCTCAGCGATATCGTCATCCCAAGCCGGTATACCGAAGATATCATGGCGATTCCCGAAGGGCCGGCAAGGGCAAGCAATATCGGGAAATTTTACGCAAGCTTGGCTAGAGACCTTCGCGAAGGCACGAATGAAACGCCGGACTTCGCGCATGCCGTCAAGCGCCACCGGCTGTATGACACGATCATGACGGCCTCGCGCACCGGAGTCGCGCAACAAGTGAATCGCACGAACACGCACTACTAATAAACAGTTTCCATTATGATGCCGCGATACACACGAGCACGTTCAATGCGCACCGTGTACTGCATTCTTCGGCGCAATTCGGCAAATCGCACGGAGACTCAAGACTGCTACAAGATGGGGGTTAGTTACGTGAGTGATCGGATTTCCAAAGCGAATATGCTCTTATTGATTTTGGTTTGTTTGGCGCAATTTCTAGAAGTCATGAATTCTTCCACAGTGACTGTGGCAATACCGTCGATTCAATCGGCGCTTCATATGGAGGCGACTCAATTACAGTGGATCGTAACGTCTTATGTGCTCACCTTCGCTTGTTTTCTGCTCATTGGCGGACGCGCAAGCGACTTGATCGGAAGGAAACGCGTGTTGACGCTTGGTTTAGCGATTTTCGCGGCGGCATCGCTCGCCGGGGGCTTCGCGGTGAATCCGGTTTGGCTCATCGCAAGCAGGGCGATACAAGGGATCGGCGCGGCGCTGTCCATTCCTGCGGCAATGTCGCTGATCAGTACGTCCATTCCAGAAGGCGCGCAACGGAATAAGGCTTTTGCCATCTTCGGCGCGTTGGGCTCGGGCGGTTTCGCGGCGGGTTCGATCGTCGGCGGACTGCTGACGGACTCGGTCGGCTGGCGATCGTTGTTTTTCCTGAACGTTCCGATCGGGATTGCGATCATGATCGGATTAATGTTTGTCAAAGAAAGACCCGTGGAGAAAAAGAAGAAACAATCCATCGATTTGCCCGGCGCGATTGCCGTGCTGTTGGGCATATTCGTTCTTGTGTACGGGTTGTCCATGAACGACGTCGACGGCAGCTGGCCGGCTGCCAAAATCGGAACCTTGATCGCCGGTGCCGTTATTCTGGTCGGATTCGTCTTCATTGAGAAATATGCCAAAAATCCGCTCATGCCGCTCCGGCTGTTCCGTATCGGTTCGCTTGTATCATCGAATATGATCGGATTTTTGATGTATTCCTTCATGACCGCTTTTATTTATTTCTCGACGTTGTATTTTCATGCGCTTGGCTATTCTTCATTAGCAACGGGCTTGGCTTTTCTGCCGCTTGGCTTGTCGTCCGTTCTGGCTACCCAAATCACTCCTTATTTCATGCGTATATTCGGAGCGAAAATGCTGTTGATCGTTTCGCAGCTCGTGAATGCACTCGGCTTGTTCTGGTTAAGCGCCATGTCCATGGACAGCGTCTATGCCGCGTTTATTTTACCGGTCTTCATTCTATTGGGGCTGTCGACGGCAGCCGGATTCACAGCTATTATCGTGGGCTCCGTGAGGGACGTGCGGCCTGAAGAGCACGGCGTCGCAGGCGGCATCGTAAATACGTTCCTGCAGCTGGGAGGCAGCCTCGGATTGTCCATTCTGGCTACGGTCGCAAGCTCGGTCACCGCTTCGGCAACCGATCCATCGTCCAACGAAGCCATGCTGTCAGGCTTTCAAACCGCATTAGTCGCGGGCGGCTGCTTCGCATTATTCGCTTTGCTGCTAGCCCTGCTAAGCTTGGGAAAGAAAAAGGCAGCGTTGCGGAACGCTTAAATAACTCGTTAACTACAGCAAGAATGAACCGGCATGAATACGAGTGCGATAAAGAAGAAATGGAAATTTCCAGTCTGCCGCAAGTCGCATGCATCGCACTAGGGAATATGATGACATCCGCGGCGATGAACGGAATCGACGATTCATGTCCGACCGAAGGCTTCGTGCCAGACAGAGTCAACGAGAATATTGGCAAAACGATATTGTAGAATAATAGAACCCATGACAAAGGAGCTGCCGCGGCAGCTCCTTTGTCATGGGTTTGGATTTGCTCCTCAAACGTGTCGACTTGTTCGGGTGTCTTTCTTTGGGTTCTTTTGCAGCTTATCTGATTCCTCTAGATTTTTGAAAAAAATGATTTTATCATCGACTTTCTCCAGCGTCTTTTCAAGTTCCTTCATTTGATCGATAACCTTAATGCGATACGTTTCCATGAATTCTCGTCGAGCCGTTATCGCGGGGATTTGACTATCGTTCAAGGCGAAAAACTCCTGCATCTCCCGAATGGGCATCCCCATCGCCCGAAAGTAACTTAACACCTGAAACCAAACGATATCGGATTGCGAATACTTACGGTATCCATTTTCGTCCCGTTCAATACCGTCGATTAATCCGATTTGCTCATAGTATCGTAAGGTATGGATGCTTAGCCCCGTCGTTTCGGACACCTGTTTGCTTGAGAAATTGTTTTCCATGAGCTTTATTATACCACCGGTTAGAAAGGTATTGCTATCGAGTGCACGCGATACTTTATCATAACGCCTGTAAGCAATCATATTCATTTTTAGGAGGACTTCATGATGCGAATTTTTGTTACGGGAGCTACGGGCTTCATCGGTTCCGCCGTCGTCCGCGAACTTATCGGTGCAGGGCATCGGGTTGTAGGTCTTGCCCGTTCAGACAAGTCTGCCGCGGCATTGGCAGCGGCGGGAGCGGACGCGCATCGCGGCAGCCTCGACGATCTCGACAGTCTGCGCGGCGGCGCGGCTGCGGCGGACGGCGTCATTCACCTGGCCTTCATTCACGACTTCTCGGACTTTGCAGCCGCGGCGGAGACCGACAGGCTGGCGATCGAGACGATCGGAGAAGCGCTTGAGGATTCAGGCAAACCATTCGTGGTCACCTCCGGGACGCTTACGCTCGCACCGGGACGCCTTGGCACGGAAGAGGACGCGGCGATGCCGACTGCGCACCGGCGCTCCGAAGAGGCGGCGATGGCAGTGGTTAAGCGCGGGGTGCGCTCATCCATCGTCCGACTCTCACCATCCGTGCACGGTCCGGGCGATTATGGCTTCATCCCGTCCCTGATCGACATCGCCCGCGCTAAAGGCGTATCCGCCTACATCGGCGACGGATCCAACCGGTGGCCGGCCGTGCATCGCCTCGATGCGGCGCGCCTCTTCCGTATGGCGGTGGAAGGCGCGCCGGCTGGCTCGCGGCTGCACGCGGTCGGCGATGAGGGCGTGCCGCTCCGTGATATCGCCGATGTCATCGGTCGCCACCTGGACCTGCCGGCGATCAGTATATCCCATGAAGAAGCAGCCGATCACTTCGGCTGGATCTCCTTCGCCGCATCTGTCGACAATCCGACTTCAAGCGCGCTCACTCAGGAACGCTTGGGCTGGCGGCCTGAGCACGCCTCACTGATCTCGGACCTCGAACAGGGGCATTATTTCAAAGTCTGAAGGTCAAAACAAAGCGTGAAATGTAAACGAAACCCACGATAAATCGTGGGTTTCTGTATTCATCCCGATTAGATCCTGCGGATCGCGCTTAGACGTCGGCTTTCGCGGTATAGACGTTGACGTGGTCGATATACGCCGATTTGCCTTTAGGAGCCGTCTTCGAGCCTACGAATTTCAGTTGATGATCGCCAGCCGGATACACGTAAATTTTGTCGTTTCCGTTGAACTTTACTTCCTTCGGCATGCCGAGCGCGTCAATGACGGAGTTAAACGTGAATTTACTGAGGCCTCTCGATGGGTCCGTCGGCGGAAAATAATAGCGAAGATCGTACACGACACCGGTTTTGCTGCTGATTCCGAAATCGTATGCGCCTTTGCCCATGCTGAAATCGTATCTCTCGTAACCGCTGCCCAGGCTTTCAAACGAAGCGCCCCAAAGCTTATGAACCTCTTTGATGTTTGTTTTCCCGGAGACGAAGCTGCTGCCTTGCACCTTGCCTTGCTTAGCTTGCGCCAAAATGTTTTTGATCGTTCCATTCTCTTTTGTCGCTGCTGCTTGCGCGGCTGTCTTCGTCGCGCTTGCCGCATGAGCAGGAACGACGGCAGCCAGCGCGCCGATCGAGATCATGGCTGCCAAGCCGATTGCGGACCATATGCGAAGATTTTTGCCGTTCGTGATGCGATTCATTGTTGTACACCTCGTGAAGTTTATTTGGGATCCCTTATGAAATCGATTTTATTTCATACGCGTGCGGCACAAGTTACAATAAATTTAAGGCCCGATGACGAAAAGGTTACAATCCTCGCCGCATGGAACTTGTCGACGGAGACGTCAGCCGTACAAACGGCGCTTCGTTCCATACAACCGTGAACATTCGCAGGTTCTCTGCCTCCTTGCGCATATTTGTACAACATTAACATGATATGGTGCTTGCAGACTATTCTAAGCAATCTCCTAATAATTGATAATCAGTCTGTACAAAAAAGTCATCTTTTCAATGGAGGTATTTGCATGTACCGGAATGAAGCGATTAGACTTATGAAGAAGCCGTTGCGATTACTTGCGTCTATCGGTCTCGCGCTGCTGATGTTCGGCTTGACGGTATTGCCCGCCTTTGCGGCGACGCCCGGGAAAACGGTGAACGCTTCGGCGACGCTCGCTTACAATCTGAAAGGGCTTCATCATAACCTGGCCGTGCAGAAAGCTTACATCGCGTCCACGTATCTCTATGTCACGCAGCGGTCCGGCGGAACGGTGTACCTGTCCAGATTGCTGATGAACGGGACGAACGCGACCTATGTGGACGAGATGACCGTTACCAACGCAGGTCATGGCCAAACCTTGGATATGTACACGTACAAGGATAGCAATTACTTTTATTTCAGCTCCAAGGCCGATCCTTCGACGACGTACGACTGGTCGCTTCAGGTAGCGAGACTTCAATACTCGGCCGGCGCGACGTACGACTATACGGATCTCCGTCGGTTCACCTACATGAATTACGCCAATGGGACCGGCACGAGATTGGGCGAGACGTATCGCGTCGATGGCGGCGGCAATAGCGCCTATACGATTTTCCGCATTCAGACCGCGGAAGGAACGGTCACTTGGTCCGTGTACGACACGATCGCCTTGAACCAGCTTCTCGACGGCAGCGAACAGGTCAGAATGGACAGCGCGGCGGCGGTGAACGCAAACGTCTCCAGCGTTACCCAGGCGGATGGCGCGATCGTCCGGCCGAACGGATCCTTTCAGGGCTTCGACATGCTTTCCGGCACGGATATCTATACGTCTGGCGGGGCCGAGGGCGATACGCCGCAGATTGCGATGATGTCGAGCGCGGGCGCGTACAAGACGCTGGTGAAAATAACGAACGTGGGCACCCATGAGATCGAGGGCGTGCAGACCAAGGACGGAAACGTGTATTTTACCGTCGTGACGGACACGGCGAACAAGCAGGACACGCAGAAAATCTACTACGTTCCGGACAGCCTTTTCTAATCGCGTGACCGGGCGTTCGGCCGCGAAGTTGGGCGGAAGCGATTCGGCAATGAGTTGCCGGGCGCAATCCGAGAAAGAGCGGATGAAGAAAGGGATGGGATCGGGATGGACATAACCGTAATGACGTTTAATTTGCGAACGAGCACGGCAAGCGACGGCGATCATGCCTGGGTCTACCGCCGCGACAAGGCGGCCCGGATGATTCGGGACCATGAGCCGACGATCGTCGGCACGCAGGAGACGCATGCCCATATGCTCGAAGAGCTGCAGCTGTCCGAGTACGCCTGGGTCGGCGAAGGACGACGCGGGGGCAACGAGGACGAGCATTGCGCGATCCTGTACGAGAAGGAACAAGTGACGCCGATCGACCACGGCACCTTCTGGCTGTCGGAACAGCCCGAAGCGCCGGGCAGCATGAGCTGGGACACCTCGCTGCCGCGCGTATGCACATGGGCGCACATGCGGCATTCGGCGGACGGAACAGAGTTCATCGTGTTCAATACGCATCTGGACCATAGAGGCCCGCTGGCGAGGGAGATGGGAATCAAGCTGATATGGAACCGCATCCGTGAGATGCGCGAACGGAAACGGCTGCCGGTCGTGCTCATGGGCGATCTCAACTCGACCCCGGACGAGATCGCGGTGCGAATCCTGCGCGGGGAAGCGCCTGCCGCGGACGGCTTCGTGGACATGCGGGATGCATACGCGGCGATGGACGGGCCGGCAGGGGCGTCCGCCAATATGAATTTTACAGGCAGTCCGGACGGCGAAACGATCGATTATATTTTCGTCACGCCGGATATCGCCGTGCTCTCCGCCGAGATCGACCGGCGCCGAATCGACGGCAAGTTTCCATCGGATCATTACCCGGTGACGGCTCGGCTGCGGTTCCTTGTCGGCGGTACTGATTAGGGGGCGTCCGGCCCCGACGTCGGCTGCCGGGAAGACGACGGAAGTGGTTCTATTTAAGCAGAGACCCGAGTCCATAGACGGACTGGGGTCTCTGTTTATCTCGGGCTGTTTTTATGTAGATTGAATCGTATGGACGCTGCGCGGCTATGGCGAATTTCGAGCTTTGGATATTATCGAGGCTTTGACGGACAGCTGCTCCGGAATGTCGATGAATTCCGGTTCGCCGGCCGGCTCGGCGGAATCTCCGGGCGTATCGTCGCGGAATCGATAGGCGAGGCGCTTGCCGTACGTTCGCTTGTTATTGCTTATATATCGCGAGGAGCCTTGCCCGGCAAGGCTTCTTTTCCCTTTTCGGCAACCGGTCAGCGACGGAGACGGGGCTTTGGCTTCCATAATCTTGGCGAGCGTTTATAATAGGATTATCCGTACGAGAGAGGATGTTGATCCGTTATGAAGTTTGAGGAATACCGTTATGAACGACCCGATGTCGATGCATTCAAACAGGCCTTTACCGCGCAGTTGGGAAAATTGAAGGACTCCGCGACGTTGGAGGAGCAGAAAGCGGCCGTTATCGCCATCAATAAGCTGCGCAGCGAATTCGATACGATGCAGACCCTGGTCAGCATCCGGCATTCCGTCGATACGACCGATGCGTTCTATAAAGCCGAACAGGATTTCATGGACGAGACCGGGCCCGTCGTGCAGGAGTACATAACGGATTATTACAAGGCGCTCGTTCATTCCAAGTTCAGGGCCGAGTTCGAGCAGGAATGGGGCTCGCAGCTGCTCCGGCTTGCCGAGATCTCGCTTCGCACGTTCAGCCCGGAGATCATCGAGGATTTGCAGCTGGAGAACAAGCTGTCGACGGAATATTCCCAGCTCATCGCCTCCGCCAAAATCCCGTTCGAAGGCGAAGAGCGCACCCTGCCGCAGCTTACGCCGTTCGAGCTTTCCACCGACCGCGGCATGCGCAAGCGCGCGTCCGAAGCCAGATATGACTTTATGTCCGGACACGAGTCCGACTTCGACCGGATCTACGACGAGCTCGTCCAGGTTCGCGTCCGCATCGCGAAGACGCTGGGTTACGACAGCTTCGTCGAGCTCGGCTATGACCGCATGATGCGAACGGATTACAATGCCGGCATGGTGGCCAATTTCCGCAAGCAGGTGCTGGAGCATATCGTCCCCGCGGCGCAGAAGCTGAAGCAGCGGCAAGCCGAACGGCTGGGGCTGGAACGCTTGAACTATTACGACGAGAACTTCAACTTCGAGTCCGGCAACGCGACGCCCAAAGGCGACCCGGATTGGATCGTCGCGAACGGCGCAAGGATGTATAAGGAGCTTTCGCCCGAATCGGACGCGTTTTTCGCGTTCATGCAGGATAACGGGCTCATGGACCTGGTCAGCAAGAAGGGCAAGCAAGGCGGCGGCTATTGCACCTTCATCAGCGATTACAAGGCGCCGTTTATTTTCTCGAATTTCAACGGCACCTCCGGCGATATCGACGTGCTGACGCATGAAGTGGGCCATGCCTTTCAGGTTTTCGAGAGCCGTAACCTGGACGTGCCGGAATACGCGTTCCCGACCTACGAAGCGTGCGAGATCCACTCGATGAGCATGGAGTTCATCTGCTGGCCGTGGATGGAGCTGTTCTTCAAGGAGGACGCGGCCAAGTACCGGTTCAACCATCTGGCGGACAGCCTGCAGTTCATTCCGTACGGCGTCGCCGTCGACGAATTCCAGCATTACGTCTACGACAACCCGGATGCGACCCCGGCCGAGCGCAAGCAAGCATGGCGGGAGATCGAACGCAAATATTTGCCGCACCGGAGCTATGACGGCAACGCGTACCTGGAACAAGGGGGCTTCTGGCAAAAGCAATCGCATATCTTCCGTTCGCCGTTCTATTACATCGACTATACGTTGGCCCAGATCTGCGCCTTCCAGTTCTGGAAACGTTCGAACGAAGATTTCGAATCCGCGTGGAGCGATTATTTGCGGCTTTGCCAAGCGGGCGGAAGCATGTCCTTCCTGCAGCTGGTCGAGCTTGCCGGCCTGACCTCGCCGTTCGAGGACGGCTGCATCGGCTCGGTCATCGGAGAGATCGAAGGCTGGCTGAACGGGATCGACGATAAAGCGCTATAAGCAACGATTAGGCGTCAAGTCGGTAAACTCGATAAGCCACCAAACCAGCGCCTCCCGGCTTTCCGGGCGGCGTTTTGCATTGAAAAGATAGCGGTTCCGTTCAATGGTTGGAAAAGCAATTCATATTGGACTCCGTGCAACAAACTGGCTTTTAATTGGTCTACTTGTTGGAAGGATCGGAATTTTCAGGAGATAGGAGGCCGTTAGCATGAAAAAGCTGACCTGCGCGCTCGCCCTGCTCGGGGCGGTCGCGTTCGGATCAACCGCCGCCGCCGCGGACCCTATCGGCATTACGTGGATGGGAAAGCCCGTGCAGACGGATGCCCCGCCGATTGCCGACAAGGGCCGGGTGCTGATCCCGCTGCGCGCCGTCTCGGAGGCGCTCGGCGCCGACGTCGCTTGGAACCGACAGACCCGTACCGTCACCGTCGACAAATGGACGGAGCATCTGACGCTGACGCCGGGACAGCAGGTCGCCGTCATTGAATACGAGGGCGGATCCAAGGAAACGGTTCGGCTGGACGTGCCGGTCAAAGCGGTCCATGATCGGATCTACGTGCCGCTTCGATTCGTGTCCGAACGATTCGGCTACCGGATCGAATGGACCGACGGTACGGTGTCCATCAAGTCGCCGATGAGCGACGAGGAGCGCAAGGCGCTCTATGCCGGGGATCTTGCGACGGCCCGGAAGATCGCGCTCAAGACGAGAGAGGGAGGCGCCCGTTACGAGAAAGCGCCGCTGCAGGCCGACCATCCGACGCAGAATTACAACAACGAGTTCATCTTTCCCGAAGGCGAGGCGCTGCGTTTCATCTATGTTTCCGGCGGCGAAACGGCGACCTTGTTCGAATTCAAGGACGACTTTCTCGTGGCGACGTGGCAGGCGCGCCTCGACCCGTTCGCCGGAGACTCGTTCGTCCAGCTGCTGAACGGCCGGTTCAAGGACGCGACGGGCCCGATGCCCGATATCGGAGGTTCTTTCTACTACTACGATACCGGCTTCTCGGGTCCGACGGGCTGGGAAGACAGCGGCCGCGTCGGAGCGGACGGCCAAATAGCGGTGACGGCCTCCGTCCATAGGGATGCCGCGGATGAGATCCATACGACCGGCACGATCGCGTACGCGCTGCCGCAGGAAGTTCGCAAGGAAACCGTGAAAGTGCCGCGGCTTTGAAGGAACGATTCGGATAGCTAGGCCCATGAACCGCGCAATGCGCGGTTTTTGTTTTGCTTGCCGATCGGCTACGTCGCTGGACGGATACCGCGATCAACCCGGAGACGCTTACCGTCCGAAGAGGAATTTTTTATACTAATTGCGAGTGAATTCCATAAGTGACAGGGGGGCAGCCCGGATGAGCCGAACGGCGTATGAAGCTAGAGGCATCAGTCAGGTCTACAAGAAAGGAAAGCAGCGGGTCAGAGCAAACGACGACATCTCGTTAACGGTCGGGGAAGGCGAAATCTTAGGCGTGCTCGGTCCGAACGGCGCGGGCAAGTCGACGCTGATCAAACAGCTTGTCGGTCAGCTGAAGCCGACGGAGGGCGAGGTGCTGTTCTTCGGCCGCGACGTGCTGCAGCAGACGCGCACGGTCGCGGAGTACGTCGCTTATTTCTCGCAGGAACCGCATGTGCTGTCGGTGCTGCGCGCGCATGAAGCGCTGGCGTTTACCGGACGGCTGCGCGGGATGGATGCCCGGGAGGCATCCCGCCAGGCGCATGAGCTGCTCGCGCGATTCGGCATGGCGGACATGGAGAACAAGTTTCTCAAGCAGTTGTCCGGCGGGCAGAAGCGACTCGTCGGCATCGGCACGGCGCTCATCGGGAACTCCCCGGTGCTCATTCTCGACGAACCGACGAATGAATTGGATCCGAAAAACCGCCGATTGGTGTGGCAGATGATCCAGGAACATAACCGGGCCGGCGCGACGGTCATATTGGTTACCCACAACGTGCTCGAGGCCGAGCAGGTGGTCGATCGCGTCGCGGTCATCAACCATGGACGCCTGCTCGCGATCGATTCGGTGGCGAAGCTGAAGCGGCAGGTCGATCAGCGGTTGAAATTCATGATCACCGTCGAGGTCGGCAGGCGGGAAGAAACGGAGACGGCGCTTCGGCCGTGGGGAATCGTGCAGGAAGCGGGCGAGAATCGGCTTCGGGTGCTGGTCGACAAGCGCAATGCGGGCGAACTGCTCGACTTCATCATCCGGCATACGGAACTGCCGATCGAAGAATATGCGGTTACCCCGCCCAGCCTGGAGGATGTATATTTTCACATCGACGAAGCGTCGGCGGTCCGGGAGGCGATGAACGCATGAAGACGGCAAACGGGTTGGCCGGATTGCCGGATATGGCGCATACGCGCGTTCGGGACGGCGGACTGCGTCGGTGGCGGACGGAGCTGTCCATTCTGTTCCGCATTCAATTCGCGATTATCCGCGACAGCTGGGTCTGGGTCGTGCTCATGGCGACGCTGCTTCCGCTGGCCATGATCCTGTTCATGAATTTCTTCATGGAAAACCCGACGCCGGAGACGATGGTGCGGATCCTGGCGGGCAATTTGATCTTCGGCGTGATCGTCATGGGCCTTAACAGCATGGGACAAGAAATTTCATGGCAAAAGCACCAGGGACACTTCACGTTCTATGCGTCGCTGCCGATCTCCAAGCTCAATTTCGTGATCGCGAACATGCTCCGGGGCTTGATGAGCACCCTTCCGTCCTTCATCATCCTGGGTGCGATCGGCCAGTATGTATTGGGCGTGGAGATTCACTATTCATGGGGGCTGCCGGTCGTCGTCTTGCTGTCGATGTCGAGCGTCGTCGGTGCCGGCGTGGCCCTCGGCTTCTGGTCGCCGAGCCATCAGCTGACGAACGTGCTGGCGCAGTCGCTGATGATGGTCGTGTCGTTCCTCTCGCCGGTCATGGTGGAGATGAGCAGTTTGCCGCCGTTCGTGCAGTGGATCTCTTATCTGCTGCCGACGACGTACGCCGCCGATGCGATGAGAGCAATGCTGCTGGGCGGCTGGAATACGGGCGTGCTCGCCGATTGTTTGATCATGCTGGGCTTTACGGCCGCTTCGGTGGTGTTGATCAATCGGCTGGTCAATTGGCGGGTGAAAGCCTAGATCCTGACGCGGCGGCGTGCGCCGAGGGTACGCGTCGCCATGCGCGGCCGCGGACAAATGGACCGTTCATGGTCAGGCCGCGGCAATGATTGCTTTAATGCTTCCCGATCGCCGCCAAGAAAGCTCGCAGCTTGATCCTCAGCAAGACGAAAGGAAGATGGCTGGGCTTCTTGTCGGGTATTTGCATCCACTTCCAGGCGTTTTGATCGAACTCCTTGAGCTCCTTATTTATTAGCCTCATCTGTTCTTCGTAGAAGTAGGGATGGTTGATCACCGGCTTCGCGCTCCTTTCGTCTATCTAGTGTAAAAAAAGAAGTATGACAGCATCCTGTCATACTTCTTCGTAGCGCACTAACATGTTTTCGATTTTCTTTTTCATCCGGCGCCTCAGCGAAGGGGGTTCGAGTACGACCGCCTCCTCGCCGAAGCCGAGCAATTTTTCGATGAGCCAATCGGTATCGATCGCGTTGAAGAGAGTCAGCGTCAGCGAGCCGTCAGCGTGGAACGTTTTCTCGTCCAAATAAAATTCGTCCAATACCCTGGCGAGCGAACCGCCCGTAAAACGAATGACGGCATGCTCGACCTGCTCCTGGCTGGAGCTGCGGCCGGATAAAACCTCTTCGGTATGTACGTCGCGATGGCGTTCGAATAATTCCGGCAGGACGTCAAGCTCCGAGATTCTCGTCAGCTTGAACACCCGATAGTCGGAGCGCGAGCGACAATAACCATATAAATACCAAGCGTCGAATTTGAGCACCAGGCTGACGGGCTCGACGGTCCGCGCTTGCCGTTCGCCCTTGGCATTCACATAGCGGAAGCGAACGAGCTGGCCGGCGTTAATGGCCGCGTGGAGCATACGGAGGTGCGATATATAGGCTCTCCAACTCCCGAGATCCAGCGTAAGGCTAGGGGGACGGCCGGTGTCGCGCTGAACGGTCTTCAGCCGCTCGATCGTATGATGGGTCCGTTCATCCTGAAACACGGTTGTCGTGCTGCTCAGCAGGGTGATCAAGGACGCGATGTCGTCGGAGCTGAGCAGGCTCTTGTCCATCTTGTATTCGTTCATGATTCCGTATCCGCCATTCGCGCCTTGATGGGAGACGACCGGAATGCCTGCCGCGCAGATCGCTTCGATGTCCCTGTAGATGGTTCTCTGCGAGACGCCGAATCTCTCCGCCAATTCCGATGCAGACACGACTTCTGTATTCAACAGCATGTAGGTAATGGACATTAATCTCTCCAGCTTCACGTACGAACCTCCGCCTCCGGCCGATTTTTTGCATGGCGCCTATTAGATCTTAGTCTAGTTGAACAAGGCGTGAATGAAAAGGAATATGCCGGGAATTGTCGAATATGGTTTTGAACATGAAATGCGAAAATCAGGAAACGAGGTGTGAAATCATAGCTTCGACGCTTATTATTCGAGAGGCACGGCAAGAGGATATAGCTATGCTATGGGAGTTTCTGCAACCGTATTCGGATCACGAGAATGCTTTTATGAAGCGGGTCTCATTGAAAATGAGCGACACCGATCACCACATTGCGATTGCGATGACGGGTGCGCAAATTGTCGGCTATGCATGGGTCCAGGATTACGGCGCACACGTGAGAACAGGCTTCAAAACGGCTCGTTTTCATGATTTGATCGTTGCAGAGCCATGGAGAATGCGAGGTATTGGCCGTGAATTGTTTCAATCGGTGAAAAGCTGGTCGCAGCATCGCGGAGTTAGATGGTTACAGTGGGAAGCTAGTCCCAAGGCCGTTGTCTTTTACGAACGAATCGGGTTAACAGGAGATCCTTGCCCTCAACCGGACTATCAATTCTTTGAAATAGAGTTTACTCTATGATAAGTTAACTAGGCGCTAAACTCGCAGTAAAAGGGCGAAAGAAAATCATCCCTCTTGCATTTACGGGCATACGAGACTAAAATCGGTTTAGCAATCGCGTTTATCGCGCACAATGAAACGAAGATCTTGGAGGTGATACGACAATGACCTTGGATATCGATATCATGGCGATATGCAACTGCACGAAGATAAGGCGCGCCCAACGATTGATCACGCGTCTCTACGATACCTGCCTAGCCGAGACGGGCTCGGGACTGCGTGCGACCCAGTTCTCCCTCTTGGGCTATCTCAAGAGCAGGGGGCAGAAAACGATGCTGGAGCTCGCCGAGCTGATGACCATGGATCGCGCCACGATCGGACATAATCTTCGCCCGCTGGAGCGCGAAGAATTGGTGCGCATTCAGGTCAGCGAATCCGATCGCCGTGCCCGTATCGTTTCGATTACCGATGAAGGGCTTAGACGGTTTGAAATGGGGAAACCGGGATGGGAGCGGGCGCAAGCCGAATTCGACAAGCAGTTCGGCGCGGAGCGTTCACAGAGAATGAGGGATACGTTGGACGAAGTCGCGGGTCTTTCCTTTCACCTATCATAAAGAGTTGATCCGGCCATCGACGATGAGTCGTCATCGTCGAATTGTTTCCAACATTCACAGCACGAATTAATGTCTTGCCTAATAGGGGCATACGAGACTAATTGGCGCATGTTTCCTCGTTCTTTCAGGTTATACGAATGCAATCATCGCGCATATGGCGTCGATACACGTTCGGAGATTGCATGCACGAAACAATGCTCCGGCGGAAGCCGGGAATTTTCTAAGCATCGAAAGGAGAATCAGCATGGGGAGAATGTTGTTGGTCGTGCTTATCATGTCCTGCGCGGCGACGTATGTTTCTTCGTTGTTTCCCGTGTACGGGGAGCATTATCAGATCAGCAGTTTGGAAATTACGATTTTGTTTGCCGTGTATGCCGCGATATTGCTGCCGACCTTGCTGGTCGTGGGAGCCCGGGGAAGCTACTGGGGATTGAAGAAGGTTCTTCGTTACAGCATCTGGATCTCCATCGCCTCGACGCTGCTCTTCATCCTCAGCACCAACGTTTGGATGCTCTTCGCTTCACGAATACTCGAAGGCATCGCTTACGGCGCTTTCACGGGCGTGGCAAGCGCGTTCCTGCTGAAGCAAACCGCTCCCGGCAAGATCGGTACCGCGCTCAAATTGTCCGGGGTAACGGTCAACATCGGGTTTGGCTTGGGACCGGCCATCTCGGGTCTAATCGTGCAATATTTGCACGTGCAGCCGCTTCGTTTGCCGTTTTGGTTCCTGCTCGGCATGTTGGCGATCGCTTTGGCGGTGTTGGAGCTGCTGCCCAAGCATGAGGATCCGAACGCGCGGAAGCTTAAGATATCGCTGGGCATTCCCCAAGAAATCAGCATGCCATTTTGGTCGTTTATCGGACTTCCGATTTTCACCGTGTTTACCCTGGGCGGCATCGTATTATCGCTTATTCCGTCCTTCGTGAAGAACGTGCTTCATTCCGGGAATCTTTCCATATCGGGCCTGCTGATCTTGCTGCTGTTGGGCGGAGGGGCGTTGATGCAGTTCTTCCCATGGCCTCGCAACCCCGTCACCCGGATGCGCATCAGCATACTGGCGCTTGCCGTCGGTTCGTGGCTCATCGTTTTTTCCGGAGAGACCTCGAGCTTGGCACTGCTCTGGGCCGGTTTTTTCATTCAAGGCATCGGAGCCGGCTGGACGTTTCAAGTCGCCTTGCGGTTTGCCGGCCAGCTGCCGCAGCCGGAAGGAAGACCGCGCGTCATCTCCGCGTTCTATATGTGCGCGTATGCCGGATTTATCGTGCCCCCGGTCGCCGTAGGCGTGCTGACTCAGTTCTTGAATTTGAACGCGTCGCTGGTCATCCTTAATTCGTTCGCCGCCATGATCGTCGTCTACGTGTTGATCTATTCTGTCTCGTTCCAACGATATTATGCGACATTCGCTTCGCGGCAATGAACGTTGCCGGCCGTCATTCCTCCTGCGCATACTGCCGCAGGCCGCCATGATGATCGTTCGGATATCCTGCAACGGCGAACGAGCGAACAGCCTTTTATATTCCCGGCTGAACTGCGTCGCGCTCTGGTAACCGACCCGCAGCGCCGCATCCGTCACGTTCGCCCCGTCGAGCAGCAGCCGGCGCGCCTCTTGAAGCCGCAGGCGCTTCTGATACTGCAGCGGAGCCATGGCGGTGACGGCTTTGAATTTGGCGTGCAAATTCGAAGCGCTCATGTTTCCCAGTTCCGCGAGTTCTTCGATCGTAAAGGGGCTGTCGAAGTGCGCTTTGATCCAGTCGATCACTTTGGCGATGCCGGAAGCCTCCTGGTGCAATAACATGTTCTTGTAGAAGCGCGGCCCGTCTTCGCCGTCCAACAAACGGTAAATGATCTCCCGCTTCACGGCCGGCGCGAGGTACTTGGCCGCCCGAGGGTCGGACGACAGCCGGAGGAGACGCTCGAAGCCTTCCAGCACGTCGGCGCCGGGCTTCCCGACGAAGATGCCCGCCTGCAATCCCGATTCCGCGCGCGGAACCAAACCGGCTTCCAACGCCACGTCGGCAACTTCTCCCGGCGTCAGCTCGATGCGCAATGCCAGGTACGGCGAATCGGCCGCCGCTTCCGTCACCTGCCCGTTGACCGGCATCTCGATGCTTGCGGCCAGATAATCCCCGGTCTCGTATTCGATCGTCAGGGGGCCGATCTGCAGCCGCTTCTTTCCCTGCAAGACGATGCATAAGGACGGCTTGAGCACGCCGTGCGCCAATAAGGTCGGGCCGGTTTCCTTCAATACCGTCAGAAACGGAATCGCCGTCTGCACCACCCTCGCGCTGCCTGGAAGCCGCATGCCTCCGATCAGCAGCCGGTCAAGCATCTCCTTCGCTTCAGTCCGCTCGCTGTGCATGGCTTGTCGTTCCTCCATCTTTGTATGCTTAGGCATTATTTAATCACGAAACATACAGGAAATCAATGTACGGCAGGAGGATTAGGCAGAAACCTCGTACGAATGAACTATCGTGCCGGACGTAACTGTTCCTATAATAGCTTATGTCGGGATGACGCAGTCGCAGATGGCCGTTGCCCCGGCTCCGAACGTAACGCATTATACTCGAGGAGGCTATCGTAGGATGCAGTATCAACAGCTTGGCAACACGGGTTTACTCGTCTCGCGGCTCGCGCTTGGCGCCATGACGTTCAGCAGCGGTCAGGGCATTCATAAAATCGTCGGATCGGTCGGGCAGGACGAAGCCGATCAGATGGTGAGAAAGAGCGTGGATATCGGCATCAACCTGTTCGATACGGCCGACGTTTACGGGGACGGCGAGAGCGAGATCACGCTGGGCCGGTCGTTTCGCAATCTGGGAATCGCGCGGAAGGATGTCGTCGTGGCGTCGAAGGCCGGCATGCGGGTCGGGCAAGGGCGTAATGACATCGGCGCCTCGAGAGGCCATATCATGGATGCCGTCGATGCCAGCCTGAAGCGGCTGCAGACGGACTATATCGACCTTTACCAAATCCACCTCGACGATGCTTTGACTCCCGTGGAAGAGACGCTGCGGGCGCTGGACGATTTGGTCAAGCAGGGGAAAGTGAGGTATATCGGGGTATCCAACTGGCACGCATGGAAGATCGCGGATGCGCTGGGGATCTCGAACCAGAAGAACCTGGCCCGATTCGAAACGCTTCAGGCGTATTATTCCCTCGCCGGGCGCGATCTGGAGCGCGAGCTGGCGCCGATGCTGGAAGCGAAGAAAATGGGCTTGCTGGTCTGGAGTCCGCTGGCCGGCGGTCTGCTGTCTGGCCGTTACGACCGCCGCAACCGGCAGGCGGAGGATTCGCGCCGTTCGGCATTCGATTTCCCGATCGTGGACAAGGAACGCGCCTGGAACATTATCGACGTCCTGAAGCCGATTGCGGAAGCGCACGGGTCAAGTCCGGCGAGCATCGCATTGGCATGGCTGTTGACGAGGCCGGTCGTCACCTCCGTGCTCGTCGGCGCGAAGCGGCTCGAGCAGCTCGAAGCCAACGTGGCCGCCGCCGATCTGGAGCTGACCGCGGAGGAGATCCGGCTTCTCGACGAAGCGAGCGCCCTTCCGCCCGAATATCCGGGCTGGATGGTCGATTACCAAAAAATCGGCCGGCTGGAACCAACGGAGAATCGTCTGGAGGCGCACCGACGTTAAACGAACCGTCAAGTCCAACAATGATGCGAGCCGGTTAAGATAAATACGAGATGCCGGTCAGCGACTCCGAGACCTCCCACAACCGGCTCATTAGTCGCGGGTCGTACAACGTCAGCACGGATCCGTCGACCTTGGGATACCCTTTGTTTCCGCCTCTCCCGTCCGGACCGACGTATTCGCCGCCTGCGAGCGACGGGTGCGTCGCCGCGTATAACGTCGGCAGGGCGCCCATCCCGGCCGATTGCGTGCGCAGGAGCTTCACCACGATTTTCATGAGCGGACCGACTTGCTGCTTGCCCGATCCGAGCGAGTACAGATTGGTGTTCGCCCTGCCCGGGTGGCTGCCCAAGCTGACGGTCGAGGCGCCGCTTGCCTGCAGCCGCGCATTCAGCTCGCGGGCGAACAACAAATTGGCGAGCTTGCTTTGACCGTAGAATTTGATTTTTTTGTAGCCTTTGCTGCCGTCCAGATTATCGAAATCGATCGCGGCTCCTTTAATCGCGGTGCTGCTCAGCGTCACGACGCGGGAGGAGGGGACGTTGGCCATCAGGGGCAGCATAAGTCCCGTAAGCGCAAAATGCCCGAGATGATTGCTGCCGAACTGAAGCTCGAATCCGTCTTTGGTCCTCTGATACGGCGGGGTCATGACGCCGGCGTTGTTGATCAGCAGCGTGAGCGAATCGTACGTTTGCCGGTATTCCTCGGCAAATCGGCGGATGCTGGCAAGATCGCTTAGATCCAGCTTCATCAGATTCAACGCCGCGCCGGGATATTCGTGCTTCAGCTGCCTGGCGACCGTTTCGCCTTTCTCCATGTTCCGGATGGCCAGCACCACCTCAGCGTTTTTCGCGGCAAATGCCCTTGCGGTCTCGTAACCGATCCCGCTGCTTGCGCCCGTTATCACGACTCTCGTTCCGCGTTGATCGGGCATGCGGTCCGTTGTCCAGCCGTTTCCCATGATGAATTTGGCCTCCCCGTGGATTGCTTATTCCGATACGCGCTCTGTCCCGCCTATCGGTTGATGTTCATTATAGAGCGATCCTGCCTATATGCAATCGCTAATGCGGGCGCTTCTGTCCCATATCCGACATTCGCCGCGGAAGTGTTGAAGAACAACCCGCGGACAGCAAAAAAACGGCAGAAATGCCGTTTTTTTTGCGCCGTCCCGCGGTTGCGGGGCGTTCACATGTCCGACAAGCGAAGGGGAGCATCGGATGCAACGCGGATGGGCCGGCGGGAAGCGGACGATTCGTATTCGTGCACCGGCGATCGCTCCCGGACGGATACGCTTACGTATACTTCAAGGGCGATATTCGCTTCCGCCTTCGCAACCAGGTGAGCACGAATAACAGGGGAATGAAGGCATACAGGAACCACAAGCCTACCTGATTATATAGCGTCCGTATCGGTTGGATGTCGTTCAAGTCCTTGATTGCCCCCTGCAAGACGGCGAACAGCAGTAGGCATACGACGAGAACGATTCGGGGTTTCGCCCGGAAGGCCAGCTTGGCGCTGTGGCAAACCGCCCACAAGCCGAGCGAGATATTGGCCAGGATCTTGATGAGCCATATCGAGAGAATCAAGTATTCCAGTCGCTGCATAAGCGGAATTTCCAAGACGGAAATCATATTCAGCGTCGGCCAGATCGTATGCAGGATTTGGCCGCGGCTGAAATACATGAACGCGGCGAGGAGCAGCCAGAGAAACATGCAGGTCGACAACAATACCCCGGCATGCGCCCACTTTCGGGACGAAGACGGGTGCTGCAGCAAGGGATAAGCGACGAGCAGCACCTCGAAGCCGATGTATTGAGCAGCCATCTGCTTGGACGAGCGCATGACCTCCGCGAACGAATGATCGAACGCGGGCATCAGGTTGACCGGGTGCAAATAGGGAATGAGCATCATCGAGAAAGGCGCGACGAACAGGAGGGAGCTCAGCAGTCCCCAGAAGCAAATGCCGGCAACGGCCTGAAGGCCCCCGTTGACGGCGTAATAGAGCAGCACGAGGAACAGCAGGCTGAACGGCCAGAAATTCATGGTCGGAAATATCCAGAGCTTGCACATCTCCAAGTATGACCGGTACGTCAGGAACGCGCCGAGCAGGGCGAACGCCATGAACGCCGCATTCAAGACGCTCCCCACCGCTCGGCCGAAACAGAAGTTGTTGATCGCCACGATCGTGGCGTTGGACGGTTCGTAACGGGAAACGATGCCGAATATGAGCCGCAGCAAGAGATGCACGCCGAGGCCCGCCAAGAGAACGGACATCCACGCATCGTAGCCCGCGTCGTTCACGACCTCGCGCTGAAATCCCATCAGGCTGACATCGACGATGCTTACGTACATGACGCACAATAAATGGATGGAAGAAATGGTGTACCTCTCGCGTCCCGCGGCCTCCGTCAATGCGCTCACCTCGTCAGTATATTGCCTAACTTGCCGACGCCCGCCTGCGTAATGCGAAGGTCGACCTTCACGTCCGTTCGCAGCGACGGGTAAGCGGCGTAAAATGGCTTCTCCTTCCAGCCCCTCGTCCGGCTTCGGACGAAATCGCCGAAGCCGACGGGATCCACGTCGAGCTTGACGCAGCGGGCGATAAAGGCCGTAATGCTGCCCTTCAGCTCTTGCTCCAGCCCGGACTCCAGCCGCGCTAAGTCGCGATCGGTGGCCACGCGCAGCGAACGGGGAATATCCTTGAGAACGACGTTCAGCTTTACGCCGAGTTCAACGGCGGGCACCGGCGCTTTCCGCAGGAGACGCATCCTCGTCTTCGACGAGATGCAGCGAATGACCAACGCTTCTTCGGGCCGCGCATTCGGCACCGGCATCGTATAGCTGCCGTCCCGGGCATTTTCCACCAGCAGCTTCAAGATGAACGCTTCATTGATTCCGATCCGGTCCCGGTAGGCTTCGCCTTTGAATAAAGCGATGCCGCCGATGTTCAATTCTCCGCGGTCCAGGGCAAGGGACGGCAAATAAAAATCCCGGCCTTCGCCGAAATAGTCGAATAGCGTGTCTTGAAACGCCCGATGCGGCAAATTGCCGTACCGCATGTTGTCTTCGATGAGATTCATCGCGTACAACGGATCGTTCGATCGGAGCGTGGCCGCGAGCAGCTTGGACGCCTCTCCCTCGGCGACGGCCAGCTGGAGCTTGCTCGATACTTTGGAATCCCGGAAGAAATTTTCCAGTATGGAGCCGATGCCTTGCCCGGCAAAGGAGCGGCCGAACATAATCATGCGCAACTGCCCGTATTGAACGGTTTTGTGCGATTTGGCATGCAGCTTGGGAATCATGTCGAAGGCGGTTCTGGATTCGGTATCGAGCAGGACGATTTTGGTTTCCCCTTTTTTGAAATATTCCCCGATCACGACCGCCGTTTTGACCCGATCCCCGGCCAAGTCGTAGCTGCCGGTCTGGGCGAGGTTGATTTTGTTGATGATCTGCTGGTTGCTGCAGGCGCTTAGCGCCGCGGCGGAAATCAAGATGCCTATGGCGCGAATCCAAGGTGCGCTGGCCGCCAAGATCGTCACTCCTTGTCTAGTATGCTTTCGCGCTTGACGGGCTTCGGTTTATAGCGTAATCGGGATTTGGGCTTCAAGTATCCCGGCCGTTCATTCAGCGCCTGGTACGAGGAACGAACGAGACTGTCCTTGAGCTCCTTCGGCCCCAGCGGATAGAACGGCGCCGTATACGGGGACCCCAACGATCTCAACCGGGTGATGTGAACCAGCAGGAAGCCGCAGCCGAGCAGCATTCCCGGACCGCCCCACAGCGCCGCCAACAGAATGATCGGAAACCGGATGAAGCGAATGGTATTGGACATCTTGTAGATCGGCGTAACGAAGGAAGCGAGCGCCGACAGGGACACGACAATGATGAGGATGTTGCTCGTCAGCGCGGCTTCGACCGCGGCTTGGCCCAATATGATGCCGCCTACGACGCCGATGGTTTGACCGATCCGCTTCGGCAGCCGCGCGCCCGCTTCGCGCAGCAGCTCGACCGTGATCTCCAGAAACAGCACTTCCATGATCGGCGAGATCGGGATGTTGTTCCGGGAGAAGATCAACGGATTCAGCAGATCCTTCGGCACGACTTCGTAGTGATAGGTCGTGATCGCGACGTACAAGGCCGAGGCGAACACCGAGTATACGACGCCCACGACCCGAATGATCCGAAAGAACGATGCCAGCGTCCAGGGAAGCAGATAGTCTTCCGAGGACAAAAAGAAATCGAACAAGGTCGAAGGTCCGACCAGAAAATACGCGGAGCCTTCGCTCGCGACCGCCACCTGGCCCATCAATAACGCGAAAATAACGCGATCCCTTCGTTCCGTCGTGGTGAACAAGGGAAAAGGCGACATGGAATTATCGGAGATGATCTGATCGAGCTGCGAGGTGTCGAACAAGACATCGAAATCCACGCCCTCGAGCCGATGCAGCATATTGGAGACATGATCCTCGTTGGCGACGTTGTCCAAGTAGAGGACGGCCACTCTCGACCTCGACATGCTGCCGATGGCGACTTCCTTCACGACGAGATTAGGGACGTTCAGTTGGCTCCGGATCAAGTGGATGTTGGTTTCCAGATCCTCGATGAAGCCGACGTTCGTTCCGACGACGCTGAATTCGCTCTCCGTGATATTGCTTTGACGGACGCCCTGGCGGCTGTCCAGGGGAATGAGCGCGCAGGCGTCGCCCCGTTGGTTCGAGCGCAGCAGGACGTGGCCCTTGAACAGCTTCGTTTGAATGACATGAACGTCGGCGGTAATTTCGATACCGTCGATGGGCAGCATGCGCACGATCGCCTCCAGATCGGAGGATGCCGGTTCCGGCGCCCTGGTCTGGAGCGGGTCAAGCAAATGCTCCCGCAGCAGCTTGTTGTCGATCAGCGTTTTGAAATACGAGATCGACAGCGGCGCGCCGGAGAAGGCGAGCTCGCTCGTCACGAAATCGCTCGACCGCTTCGCCAATCCGATCAGCGACGCCAGATCATTCGCTTCCGTGTGGACCATATGGATACGCCTCCCCGATCAGATTGCTCCCGTGCAGCGGACGATGATAGAGCGTCCATTATTGTCCGGCATAATGCCCAAACTTATGCAATTTCCGCAATAATTCCCGTTTGCGGGCATACGCCGGATGTTCGGCCGATTTCGAAACCAACGCGGCTTTCAAACGTAGAGAAGAGTCAATACGTGAAGGAGGCGATCCCGTTGAATTGTCCGATTTGCAACGATTCCCGCATGCGGGAGGTGGAGAAGGACGGCATTTTGATCGATGTCTGCCCGAGCTGCAAGGGCGTATGGCTGGACCGGGGCGAGCTGGATAAGCTGATGAACGATGTCCGCGAGGTGCGGGACGAATACAATCAATGGCATAACCGCGACCGGGACCGGGATGATGACGACGACCGCGACGACGACCGCTACCGGATGAATCCGAACCAGCGCGGCGGCTATCCGACCAACAACCAGCAAGGGTACGACAACCGCAACCCGAATTACGGACAAGGGTACGACAACCGCCAAGGCTCCTACGGCCATCCCCATAAGAAGAAGAAGAAATCCGTTTTGGACGTGTTCGGCGATTTGTTCGAATAGCGACGCGATAAAGCGGAACGAAACACCGGTCCGGGCGCAAAGCCCGAGACCGGTTTTCGCATTTGGCGGCGATCCGCTGGGGCGGAAGAACGACGGTCGGCCTGGACGGGTTTACCGCTTCCGCGGTCATTCATGCATGCGGGCTGCACGGCTTCATGCGGCTTTATTCGTTTTGTGGTACGATGTTTGCAAAAACCGCACCGCCATGGGGCGAGGAGGTGTCTTCGGTGACGCTGCAGCAATTAAAATACATTATCGAGGTGGCGAACCGCGGCTCGATCAACGAAGCGGCCAAGCGTTTGTTCATCTCGCAGCCCAGCTTGTCCAACGCGATCCGGGAATTGGAAGAGGAGATGGCGATCTCGATCTTCGAGCGCTCGAACAAGGGCATCGCGCTATCCAAGGAGGGGGCGGAATTCCTCGGCTATGCCAGGCAAGTCGTCGAGCAGGCGGAGCTGCTGGAGAGCCGCTACCTGAACGCCAAGCCTTCGCCGCAGCATTTCTCGGTATCGACGCAGCATTACGCGTTCGCGGTGAACGCCTTCGTCAGCCTCGTGCAGGAGCACGGCCAGGACGAATACGAGCTTGCGCTGCGCGAGACGAAGACGTACGAGATCATCGAGGACGTGAAGAGCATGCGCTCGGAGATCGGCATTTTGTATTTGAACGAGTTCAACGGCCAGGTGATCCGCAAGCTGCTCCATGCCGCTGGCCTGCAGTTCACGAGCCTCTTCACGGCGGAACCGCATGTATTCATCAGCGTCCACAATCCGCTCGCCAAGCAGTCGATCGTCACCATCGAGCAGCTGCAGCAATATCCGTACCTGTCGTTCGATCAGGGGGAGTACAATTCCTTTCACTTCGCGGAGGAAATCCTGAGCACGCTGGCGCACAAGAAGAGCATCCGCGTCCACGACCGGGCCACGCTGTTCAACCTGCTGATCGGCCTGAACGGCTACACGATCTCGACGGGCGTGCTCAGCTCCGATCTGAACGGCAACGAGATCATCCCGGTCCCGCTGGATTGCGAGGAGACGATCAACGTGGGCTGGATCAGCCCGCGCAATATGACGCTGTCGAAGCTCGGGGCGGCGTACATCGAGGCGCTTCACCGGGCAATCGCTGCCGTTTGAGGGATTCGTTATAGCTTTTGGCTATGGCTGGCAATAGATTATCGGAGTTACGCTATATCCGAGCAGGCATGATATCTTTCTTGTAACGAAGCTGCGACGGGATGTTGGCCCGGGACGCACGCAAAAAGGAGAGATCATGATGGTGAAGAGCGGCGTACTGGGTTACCCTCGGATTGGAGCGGACCGGGAATGGAAGAAGGCGCTGGAGGCGTATTGGTCCGGACGGCTCGGGGAGGCGGAGCTGCACGAGGCGCTGCGCGGCATTCGGCTGGCGCATTGGCGCAAGCAGCGGGATGCGGGCATCGATCTGATCCCCGTGAACGACTTCAGCTACTACGATCAAGTGCTGGATCATGCCGCGATGTTCGGGATCGTTCCGAAGCGGTTCGGCTACGCCGCGCGCGAAGGCGAATCGGTCCCGCTGCCGGTGTACTACGGCATGGCCCGCGGCACGGCCGAGGCGACCGCTTCCGAGATGACCAAATGGTTCAATACGAATTATCATTATATCGTGCCGGAGCTTGGCGACAGCGTACCCGTACTGACGGAGAACCGGCCGCTCGCCGCTTACCGCGAGGCGAAGGAAACGCTCGGGATCGAAGGGAAGCCCGTCATCATCGGACCGCTTACCTTCCTGAGACTGTCGAAGGGGTATGCCCCGCAGGAGGCCGACCTCTGGCTGAACAAGCTGCTGCCGCTCTACGTGCAGCTGCTGCGGGAGCTCGAACGGGAAGGGGTGCGTTGGGTGCAGGTCGACGAGCCGATCGCGGTCACCGGACTCGACGAAGACGAGCTGCGACGGCTTCGAGCGGTCTATGAAGCCTTCGCCGCCGCGGTGCCGAAGCTGAACATCCTGCTGCAAACGTATTTCGAATCCGCCGAGCATTACGCCGTGCTGAAGGAGTTGCCCGTTCAAGGCCTCGGCCTGGATTTCGTGCATGGCCGGGCCGCCAACGTCCGGGCGATTCGCGAACACGGCTTCCCGCAGGACAAGGTGCTGGGAGCGGGCATCATCGACGGCCGGGGCATCTGGCGGGCGGCGCTCGGCGAGAAGCTGGCGCTGCTGGAAGAGCTGACGGCGTACGTGCCGCAGGAGCGCCTCATCGCGCAAACCTCCTGCAGCCTGCTGCACGTGCCGGTGACGGCCAGTCGGGAGACCGAGCTTGCGCCGGTGCTGAAGGATGCGCTGGCCTTCGCGGACGAGAAGCTCGCCGAGCTCGTGCAGCTCACGTACGGGTTGAGCGGACGCGCCGAAGCGTTCGCCCCCGAGTTTGCCGAGAGCGACCGGGCGATCCAAGCGTTGCGCGGCTCCGCGGAGCGCAACCGCCTCGACGTGCTGCAGGCCGCGCAGCGGATCGCCGCCGAGCCGGCGGCGCGCTCGCTGCCTTTCTCGGAGCGCCATCCGCTGCAGCAGCGGCACTGGCACCTGCCGATCCTCCCGACGACGACGATCGGAAGCTTCCCGCAGTCGCCGGAGGTGCGCAAGGCGCGTCAATCGTGGCGCCGGGGGGAATGGAACCAGGCGGCCTACGAATCCTTCATCGACGCCGAGATCGATCGCTGGATCGCGCTGCAGGAGGAGATCGGCCTCGACGTGCTGGTTCACGGCGAATTCGAGCGGACCGACATGGTCGAGTTCTTCGGCGAGAAGCTGGCGGGGTTCGCGTTTACCGGGCATGGCTGGGTGCAGTCCTACGGTTCCCGGTGCGTGAAGCCGCCCGTCATCTACGGCGACGTCGCTTATATCGAACCGATGACGGTCCGCGAATCCCGTTACGCGCAGTCGAAGACGGCCAAGCCGGTGAAAGGAATGCTGACGGGTCCGATCACCATCTTGAATTGGTCGTTCGCGAGGGAGGATCTGACGCGCGAGCAGATCGCCTATCAGATCGCGTACGCGCTCCGTCAGGAGGTGGAGGCGCTGGAGTCGGCGGGCATCGGCATGATCCAAGTGGATGAGCCGGCCGTTCGCGAAGGGCTGCCGCTCAAGCCGGCCGAACAGGCGGACTATCTCGCCTGGGCGGTCAAGGCCTTCCGCGCGACGACGTGCACGGTCGCGGATACGACCCAAATCCACACGCATATGTGCTATTGCGAGTTTCACGACATGATTCCGTCCATCGAAGCGATGGATGCCGACGTCATCTCGATCGAGACCTCGCGCAGCCACGGCGAGCTGATCGAGAGCTTCGAGCATCATACGTATCCGCTCGGGATCGGCCTCGGCGTGTACGATATTCACAGCCCCCGCATTCCGTCCGCGGCGGAGATGACGGCGATGATCGAGCGGGCGCTCCGCGTGCTGGATCCGCAGCTGTTCTGGATCAATCCCGACTGCGGCCTCAAGACGCGCGGCCTGCCGGAGACCGAGGCTTCGCTGCGCAACATGGTGGAAGCGACGGAGCTTGCGCGCGCAAAGCATGCGGCGGTCGTGCCCGCCGGCTGACGGAAGAGAGGGCCGGCTTGACCGGTCGCTGTCGAAGACCTGATGGAAGAAGAGCGTACCGCCGTGGCGGCGCGCTCTTTTTCGTTGCAGAAATGATAGATTGACATCCATTAAATATAGGTAATAATATATACATATTATAAAAAACATATATCGAAAGCAGGTGCCCATCATCAGCATGCTTCGTCCCCCAGCCGTTCCCTTGGTAACCGTAGATCCCTTTTTCAGCGTTTGGTCGACCGCCGACCGCCTCACGGACGACTTCACCCGTCATTGGACGGGACAGCGGCACGCCATGACCGGCTTGCTGCGCATCGACGGCACCGTTTGGCGGTTTGCCGGGAAAGCGCAAGCGAACGCGGAGCGCTATTATGCGGAACCGCCCGCCATGGAGCAGACGAGCCTGACCGTGACGCCGCTCAGCACGATCTATGCGTTCGAAGCGGCCGGGACGGCCTTGACGGTTCGCTTCACGACCCCTTTGCTGCTTGACGATCTCGACGTCTTGTCGAGGCCGGCGTCCTACGTCTCGTTCGCGCTTCAAAGCCTGGACGGCGGGCAACATGATGTCCAGCTGTACTTCGACGTAACGGGCGAATGGTGCGTGGATCAGCCCGGGCAGTCCGTCGTGCGCACGCGGGAAGAAACCGGAGCGTGGCTTGCGCTCGGCATGTCCCATGACGGGCAAAGCGTTCTGAATCGATCGGGGGACGACCACCGCATCGATTGGGGGACGTTCTACTTGGCGGCCGCCAAATCCGACGGTACCCAGGCGTTCGAGGGATCGGCCGAGCTGCGCAAGGCCTTCGTCCGCAACGAGGAACTGATCCAGCAACGACCGCCATCCGGTACGCCGTCGGTCGTCGGGGACGAGCAGCCGGTCATGGCGCTTGTGCATGATTTCGGCCGCCTGGCCGAATCGCCCGCGGCGACGACGTTCGTGCTGGCTTACGACGACGTCTATGCCGTCGAATATTTCGGCGACAAGCTGCAGGCGTATTGGAAGCGAGACGGGCAAAGCACGCCCGAGATGCTGACCGCCGCATTCTCCGACTACGAAGCGCTGACGGCGCGGTGCGCGGCATTCGACCGGCAGCTGCTCGAAGATGCAACCGCTTCCGGCGGGGCGAAATACGCGGATCTCCTCGCGCTGTCGTACCGGCAGGCGATCGCTGCCCACAAGCTGGTAACGGATACGCAGGGCGAGCTGCTGTTCCTGTCCAAGGAATGCTACAGCAACGGCTGCATGGCGACGGTGGACGTCAGCTATCCTTCCGTGCCGCTGTTTCTTCTGTACCGGCCCGAGCTCGTCGAAGCGATGCTCCGACCGATCCTGCGCTATGCGCAGAGCGACTTATGGCCGTTCGAATTCGCGCCGCACGACATCGGCCAATACCCGCTCGGCAACGGCCAAGTCTACAGCGACAATGCGATCGAAGGGCAGATGCCCGTCGAGGAATGCGGCAATATGCTGATCATGGCCGCCGCCGTCTGCTTGGCGGGAGGCAAGCCGGCCTGCCTGCTCGGGCACATGAAACTATTGAAGCAGTGGGCGGATTACTTGGCTGAGCATGGCCTCGACCCCGAGAATCAGCTGTGCACCGACGATTTCGCCGGGCATCTGGCGCGCAATGCGAATTTGTCCGTCAAGGCGGTCATGGGCGTGGCGAGCTACGCGATTCTCGCCGGATTGCAGGGCGACGCGGAGGCGGAAGCCGCATACCGCAAGCTCGCGCGGGAGATGGCGGCGCAATGGGAGACGCTGGCGGCCGACGGCGAATGCACGAAGCTCGCGTTCGGCCACGAGGGAAGCTGGAGCTTGAAATACAATTTGATCTGGGACGTCCTGTTCGGAACGGAACTGTTCGCGGCAGAAACGCTGCGCAAGGAGACGGCGTGGTACCTGAAGCGCGGCAACGTCTACGGGACGCCGCTGGACAGCCGGGCGACCTACACGAAGTCCGATTGGGTCTTATGGTCGGCCGCGCTTGCGGAGGAACGGAGCGATTTCATCGCGCTTATGGAGCCGATCTGGACCATGCTGAACGAAACGCCGGACCGCGTGCCGTTCTCGGATTGGACGGATACCCTGACGGCCCGGCAGCTCAACTTCCAGCATCGAAGCGTCGTCGGGGGCATATTCATGAAGCTGCTGCGGGACAAAGGGATACTGCTCCGCCCGTAACCGGAGCCAATGCCCCGCGGGCACGACGGCGCATGATGGCGGCCGGCGACGTCCGATGATCGCGAACCTCCGACGCTTCGCCTTTCGTTAAAGCGCTGCCAAAATGTGCTATAGTGAATCTAGCAGATTTGCGGTTCATGCGCGCTGACGCCAACGAGAAGGGAAGAGGTAGAATGGGAAAATTCAATTACGGCATCATCGGCCATGGCTGGAGGGCGGATTTCTATCTCCGCATCGCGCGGGAGCTGCCGGAGCTGTTCGGCGTAAGCCGGATGCTCGTGCGCCGCGAAGAGACGGCCGCGGCACTGCGCGCGGCTTGGGGCGTGGAGACCTTTCACGACCTGGATTCGTTTCTCGCGGACGCGGAGCTGGCGTTCGTCGTCGTCTCCGTGCCCTGGGAGACCTGTCCGGTCTATATCCGCGAGCTGTCCGCGCGCGGCGTTCCGGTCTTGGCGGAGACGCCGCCCGCGCCGGACTTGGCGGGATTGACCGAGCTGTACGAGGCGGTGGGAAGCGGGGCGAAGGTCCAAGTGGCCGAGCAGCTCCTGTTCCAGCCCATGCACGCGGCGCGGATCGCGCTGTCGCGGTCGGGCAGGCTCGGCGACGTGACGCAGGCGCAGGTATCGGCCGCGCACGGCTACCATGGCATCAGCCTGATCCGGCAGCTGCTGAACGTGCGCTTCGAGGAGGTTGCCGTGACGGGGCAGCGCTTCGTCTCGCCGATCGTGCAGGGACCGGGCAGAGAAGGCCCGCCGAAGGAAGAGATCCTGAAGGATTCCGCGCAGGATATCGTCACGCTCCGCTTCGGCGACAAGCTGGGCTTGCTCGACTTCACGGGCGATCAATACTTCTCGTGGATCCGCCGCGAACGGATGCTCGTCCGGGGATCGCGGGGCGAGATTCAAGGCGACGAGGCCGCCTGGCTGGAGGACTTCCGCACGCCGGTCGTCACGAAGCTGCGGCGCATCGACAACGGGTTCGACGGCAACATCCTCGGCTTTAATTACAGCGGCATCCTGCTCGGCTCGGAGTGGCTGTACCGCAATCCGTTCGTGCCCGGCCGCTTGACGGACGACGAGATCGCGATCGCGACGTCCTTGGTCAAGATGGGCGAGTACGTCGCGGGCGGGCCGTCCTTCTACAGCTTGGCCGAAGCCTCGCAGGACCATTATTTGAGCATGCTGATGGAGCGGTCCATCGCCGAAGGACGAACGATCGTCTCCGAACGGCAGGTCTGGCATTCCTGACCGCCTGCGCGGCAGCGAAGCAAGATGACCTGCGCGATCGCGAGATGACGCAGGAAGGCCCCCGACGTTTAGTCGGGGGCCTTTAGCGTTTCTAACATCGCGACGATCCGCGTGCTCGGCGGCGGAGCTCCTCTTATGAACGGGTGCCGCTGCTTCGTTGACGCTACTCGAACCGCACGCCCGAGTAGTTCTTTTTGCCGCGGCGCAGGATCAGGTACTTGCCGTGGAGACGCTGGTCCGCGCCGATGACGGTGTCGATGCCCGATTGCTTGACGCCGTTCACGTAGACCGCGCCGCTTTCGATATCCTGGCGGGCCTGCCGTTTGGACGGGGCCAGGTTCGCCGCGACGAGCAGGTCGATCAGCAGGGAACCGTCCGCCTCCTTCACGACGGCGCTGGCCATATCCTGCATGGCCTCGAGCAGCTCGTCTTCGCCGAGCGCGGACACGTCGCCGGAGAAGAGCGATTGCGTGATTTTCTCCACGCTCTCCACGGCTTCCGGACCGTGCACGATGCGGGTCACTTCGCGCGCGAGCGTCTTCTGGGCGATCCGCTTCTCGGGGCTGGCCTGCAGCTCGGCTTCCAGCGCCGCGATCTCTTCCCGGGAGAGGAAGGTGAAATACTTGAGGAAGCGCACGACGTCGGCATCGTCCGTATTGAGCCAGAACTGATAGAACTGGTAAGCGGTCGTCTTGTTCCGGTCGAGCCAGATGGCGCCGGACTCCGATTTGCCGAATTTCTTCCCGTCGCTTTTGGTCACCAGGGGCATCGTCATGCCGAACGCTTCGCCGCCGCCCATCTTGCCGATCAGGTCGAGCCCCGCCGTGATGTTGCCCCATTGATCGCTGCCGCCGATCTGCAGCGAGCAGCCGTATTCCTCGTGCAGCTTGTGGAAGTCGTACGACTGCAGGATCATGTAGCTGAACTCCGTGAACGAGATGCCGTTCGCGAGTCGCGAGTCGACCGAGTCCTTCGCCAGCATGTAGTTGACCGTGAAGTGCTTGCCGACATCGCGCAGGAACGAGATAACGTCGAGCGGCGCGATCCAGTCATAGTTGCTGATCAGTCGGGCCGCGTTCTCCGGCGCTTCGAAGTCGAGGAACCGGGAAAGCTGGCGCTTCAGGCTGTCCGTCCAGGCGGCGACGGTCTCCGGGCCGTTCAGGGAACGTTCGCTCGAGCGGCCGCTCGGATCGCCGATCAGGCCTGTTCCCCCGCCGACGAGCGCGATGGAGCGGTGTCCGGCTTGCTGGAAGCGGACGAGGGTCAAGATGGGAAGCAGGCTTCCGATATGCAGGCTGTCGGCGGTCGGGTCGAACCCGCAATAAAGCACGACGCGCTCCGAAGCCAGCTTCTCGCTCAATTTCTCGCGGTTCGTCACTTGGTGCAGAAGGCCGCGGTATTCCAGTTCTTCCAGCACGTCCATTGGGGCGTTGCCGCCGGTAGTCGTCGTTGTCATCACAGCTCACCTCTATCGTAGATTCCGACACAATAACAAAAGAGACCCGCCCCTGTCTATAGACAGGGACGAGTCATCGTGGTACCACCCTAGTTGAGCTTGGCGCATCCCGAAGGGACGGACCGTGCTCCGCTCGAACCAGATAACGGCTGGTTACCGTCCCGCCCTTCCGCGCGGCAAGGCCGCCGGGTTCGGACGAAGACGCTCCGGGACGTAATTCGCGTTCGATCGCATGCCGGCTCGCACCAACCGCCGGCTCTCTGCACTGCTTTATCGCACGCTACTGGATTCCCATCATCGCAATTCCATGTGTCGATCACGTTATAACATTTTTGCGGACAAGTGTCAATATTGCGGAGGGAATCCGGCCGCGCAGCGGTCCCGGGGATTGGATTCCCCGGCCAGCAGCCGGCAACGGTTCGTCAGGAGGCTCGGGCGGCGGGCTCGGCGCTGCGGCCGGGCTTCGGCTTTCCCGGTTTGACGCCCCAGACGGCCAATACCGCGCAGAGCAGGGCGCAGCCCGAGAACAGGTAAAACAAAACCGTCTCGTTCTTCGTCAGCACCGAACCGATCAGCGGCCCGGCCGCGACGCCGATGAATCGCGCGCTGCTGTACAAGGAGGTAATCGTGCCCCGCTCCTGCTTCTCGATGCCTTCGGTGATGAGCGCGTCCAGGCTGGGCAGCACCAGCCCGATGCCGACGCCGCTGACGAACATCGAGGAGAGGAGAAACCAAAGCGCCTTCGTGTTGACCAATCCGCACAAGACCATGGCCGCCGTCAGCAGCAGCAAGCCGACGACGCTGAATACCTTCATTCGCCGTTTGTTTTCGCCGACGATCTTGCCCGTAATGAACGAAGCCGCGCATATCGCGCTGAGCGGGATCGCCAGGAGGAGCCCTTTGACGATGCCGTCAATGCCGTAGTGGTCTTCCAGCACGGAGGACAGGTAGTACAGGAAGCCGAACGTGATGAACATCGCGATGCCGCCGATGGCGAAAATCGCGTACAGCCAGCGCTTCTCGGCCAGCAGGGACTTCAGGCTGCCGGCGAAAGCCCGGATGCTTCGATCGCTCTGGTCGGCTTTCTCCGGCGTCTTCTTCTTCGGGGCTTTCACCAGAAAGGCGACCGAGAGGATGGAGACCGCCGAGATGACGGGGATGACGGCGAACGGCATGTACCATATGATCAGGGCAAGCGCCGAACCGAGCACGGGGCTGAGCACCTTCCCGAACGTATTGGCGGTCTCGATCATGCCAAGGCCGCTGCTGACCTCCTCCTCGCGCTTGAACATATCCCCGACCAACGGGAGCACGATGGGAAACGCCCCGGCCGCGCCGATGCCTTGGACGAAGCGGCCCGCCAGAATCAGCCAATAGCCGCTGTGCCCCATCAGCCATACGGCCAGGCTCGAGACGACGCCTCCGATCGCCGCGATGGAGAGGCCGATCAGAATCACGAGCTTGCGGCCGAACCGATCCGAGAGATAACCCGCGATCGGAATGCAGACGATGGATACGCCGGCGTAAATCGTAATGATGAGGCTTGTCTGCAGGGCGCTTATTTTCAATTTCCGCTGCATCAACGGCAGGATCGGAATCAGCATGGAATTGGCCAGCGTCATCACGAGCGGAATGGAAGACAATGCGGCTAAATCCCATTTCTTTTTCTCTGTCACCACAGAATCTCCTTTGGGCCTGAATCGAGGATTCGGCTGAAGCTACACTTGAATGATGATCGGCAGGATCATCGGTCTTCGCTTGGTGTAGGTATACAGGAATTTGCCGACGTCGTCCTTGATGGCCTGCTTGTAGGCGCCCCACTGGTTGGTCTTCGGCTGCTGCAGCTGCGTGACCGCGTGCAGCGCGATTCGCTGAACCTCTTCCAGCAGGCCTTCCGATTCCCGGACGTAGACGAAGCCCCGCGAGATCACGTCGGGTCCGGAGGTCACCTTGCCGTCCGATTTGGCGATGGACAGCACGAGGATCAGGATGCCGTCCTCGGACAAGACCTTGCGGTCCCGCAGGACGACGTTGCCCACATCGCCGATGCCGAGGCCGTCGACGAGGGTATTCCCGTTCGCGACCTTGCGTTCTTGGCGGGCGGCGCCATCGACGAAATCGACGACGTCGCCGTTGTTGACGATGAACGTATGGCCGGGTTCCACGCCGACCGCTTCGGCCAATAACCGGTGCTGGTGCAGCATGCGGAATTCGCCGTGAATGGGAATGAAATACTTGGGCTTCATCAAGGTAAGCATGAGCTTCAGCTCTTCCTGGCTGGCATGCCCGGACACGTGCATGCCCGTGACCGTACCGGGGCCGTAGATCACGTTCGCCCGCCGTTCGAACAGATTGTCCACGATGCGGGCGACGTTTCGCTCGTTGCCGGGGATGGGCGAAGCGGCGAGGATGACCGTGTCGCCGGGCGAGACGCCGATCTGGCGGTGGCTGCCGCTCGCCAAGCGGGCCAGCGCCGCCAGCGGCTCGCCTTGGCTGCCCGTGCAGAGCACGACGATCTGCCGCGGCGAGAGCCGGTTGACGTCCGAAGGCTCCACGAGCATGCCGTCCGGCAGGCGCAGATAGCCGAGCGAAGAAGCGATGGTCACGACGTTGACCATGCTTCTGCCCAGCAGGCAGATCTTGCGGCCGACCTTGTCGGCGGCATCGATGACCTGCTGCACGCGGTGCACGTTGGAGGCGAACGTGGCCAGGAAGATTTTCCCTTCGGCCTTGACGAATTCCTCCTCGATGTGCGCGCCGACGAGACGCTCCGAGGGGGTAAAGCCCGGCCGTTCGGCATTCGTGCTCTCGGAGAGCAGGGCGAGCACGCCGTTCTTGCCGATGTCGGCCATCTTGTGGATGTCGGCATGCTGCCCGTTCACCGGCGTCAGATCGAATTTGAAGTCTCCCGTGTGGACGACCGTTCCCTGCGGGGTGTGAAAGGCGACGCCGAGACAATCCGGGATGCTGTGATTCGTTCCGAAGAAGCGAACCTGCACGTCGCCGAAGGTCAGCTCGCTGCCCGAGTCGATCTGATGCAGCCGGGTGGAGCCGAGCAGCCCGTACTCCCTGAGCTTGCCCTGTATGAGCCCCAAGGTCAGCCGCGTCGCGTAGATCGGCAGGTTCAGCTGCTTGATGATGAAGGGAATGCCGCCGATGTGGTCTTCATGGCCGTGGGTGACGATCAAGGCTTTGACGCGGTCCCGATTCTCGAGCAAGAAGGCGATGTCGGGGATGATCACGTCGATGCCCAATAAGCTTTCGTCGGGAAATTTGGAACCGCAGTCGATGACGAGGATATCGTCGTTATATTGCAGGACGTACATGTTTTTGCCGATTTCGTTCACGCCGCCGAGGGCGACGATCGAAAGCCTGTCCGCTGTCCGCTTCATGTCTTTGAAACTCCTTTCGTCACAAGCGCTTGCCGGGTCCGTTCCTGCACGGAAATCGAGAATAATGTGTCTCGGAAGAGAGAAAATTATCCATCGCCGCAGCCGAAGCGCGTAATTTTTGGTATAATAAGACAGCGCTTTCAATCGCATGCGCGCCAATGGAATCGCAGCCGCGGTCGCGGCAATCCAGCTTTCCGAAGGGAGTTTTGCCGGATGTCAGAAATGATTCATGCGGTGCCGACCGCAAGCAAAGCCATCGCCGTTACGTTCGACGACGGTCCGAACGCCGAATACACGCGGAAGACCGCGGACATGTTCAACGCCGTAGGAGGCAAAGCCACGTTCTTCATGATCGGCGAGAAGATCGAAGCCCACCCGGATTTCGTGCGGGACATTCACGACGAAGGACATGAGATCGGCAATCATTCGTATTCGCATCCGTTCCTCACCCGGATCAGCGGCGATGAAGCATTCGCCGAATTGGCGCGCACGGACAAGCTGATCGAGCAGGCCACGGGCATCCGCACGGCCGTATTTCGCGCGCCGTACCTGGACAGCAATGACGAGACGCTGGCCATCGCCGACCGGTTCGGCTACAGCTCGATCGGCGCGCTGAACCTCGATACGCGCGATTGGGAGATGCCCGGCACGGATCACATCCTGGCGCAAACGTGGGATCATGTCCGGGGCGGCGCGATTCTGTTGTTCCATGACGGCTCGGGCGACCGTTCCCAGACGATGGAAGCGATTCGCATCCTGCTGGACAAGCTGACGTCGGAGGGCTACGAGCTGGTCACGGTCAGCGAACTGCTGTCGCGACGCAGCCGCTAGTTCGGCTGCGACGACCGCAGCGATCGAGCCGCGTCCGCAGTCCGCGGGCGGTACGTGCTGCTGGCTGCTTGCACGAGGATCGTGTGTCGTGGAGCGGCTACTCCAGCAAGCGGCATTCACCGGCCGGACGGTCCGAATTGTTCGCGTGTTCGGATACGGATATCGCGCGTCAAGACCTCTCGCCTTCGCATGAAGGGAGAGGTCTTGTTTCGTTTGGTGACAAGAACATAGCATTAAGGGCCGCGAAAATCGCGGCTTTTTATATTTATGGGATAGAGTTCATGTCAACATGTCTGGACGGAGGAGATTTGTGTAATTTACTTCCATATTTGTATTTACGAAGTTCAGCAATTTGCGTAAGATGGGGGTATTCACGAAGTTCGTGGATATGACGTTAGCTGAAATTTCCAAAATCGATATTGACTAAGGAGACAGAAATGAAAAGAAATGTTGAAATCTTTTTAGAACATATTGAAGCGATATTCGATAATGATTATAAGATCAACAAGTTTGATGCGATTGATGGCGGATCTCCAATACATTTATTTTCTTATAAAGATATACCTGAAGTTGGCATGACCACATTTATCACTTACGGACTTTCTGAGGGAAACCATACAGAATGGGTGGGTGGGAAACCTGAATTGATATTAAGCCTTGAATCAGTTGATTCAGCTTGGGGCAACGCAATAGCTTACTTAGTATCAGAAAGAAGAGGAATAAAAAGATTTTCTTATGGGGATTTATTTACCTTTACAGATCCTATTAGTCTGGAATCTAGGATGTCAGGATTCGTTGTTTTTTCACCGGCCATATTAGACAAAGAAACAATAAAGATTGATACTAATGACAAACCAATTTTCTTAACGGGCATGTACCCAATTTATATAGAGGAAGCTCAATTAATAAATGAAGTCGGATTAAAACAATTTTGGTTTACTCCAGGCTTTGATCTATATAAAGTCAATAGAAAGAACCTGGGATTGAAGGATTGTACATAGAAGTGGGAACTTCACATAACACCATATTCACGCATCGGGCCATTCGGCTCTCGGTCCGGCAGAAGTTAGAAGCGAATTCGGTGGGGAGCTTTCAGTAGCGAGGAAGCGAAGTCAGCCGGGCGCACCCGCAACACCTAACCGCATCGCGGCCGGTCACTTCGCGACCTTAAGGTGGTGGGGCATCGTGAATACAACAACGTTATATGAAAGTCCAGAAGACTACTAAAATCTTAAATCGGAGGATAAAGAAATTGAATAAAATACTCAATTTCTATTTAGTGCAAAATGCAATAAGCAATTTTGGCTGGCATAAATGTAGCTTTATTAATGAGTTTAGGTTCTTTATTGGAAGGAATGAATATTTTGATGAGATTTCTATCCTTGAAATTGTTTTTCAATATTCTGCACACGAGGATTATTTAATAAAGGTGCAATTTAAAGAATTAGGGAATTATGAATTAAGAGCCGGTGGATCTAGAATACAACTAATTAGCTTTGAGATTGAAGATATTCGAGATCATGGATTGAATGAAATTAATTATAGAATTAAAGACTATGAAAGAGATGAAATACAACTGTATTGCAAAGAAATTGAAATAATCTCAATTGATAATTGTTAGCAGATCAAAGAAGTCCGGAACTTCATAATAACACCGTATTCACTCTTCGGGCATGCGCCTTCGGCCCGGCTAGGTGTGGAAGAGATGGGGGTGGAATCAGCCGGAAAACCCTGCGTGCCCAAGTCTGACGACCCGTTCCCGTTGGTCACATAAGGCTCTCGGGTTTGTGAATACAAGAACGTTATCTCTAATAACCATAAAGCTATGAAGGACTGGTTTAGATGTGGCTTAATATTATTGGTTGGATAATCTCTATTAATAGCTAGTACAGGTTGGTGGATAGCTATAACTAATTTAAATAAACAACATAGAAGAAATCTTGATCTTGACAGCCAAAAATTTATGCGTGACATGCAAATAAAAACTGCCGATGAAGCAATCAAACTACTTTCAAAATCGAGGGAGAGCCTTGGTGAGCTAAACTTGTATTTAATACTATTACCCGGAAATTTACGCATGTGATACACAGTAGATTTTGATATCAATATAGATAGTTGGGAAAAACCTAATGAACAAATTTTAAAACTATGGAATAACTCTTCAAAGGCAATTATTGAGTTTACATATTACTTTGAGTCAAGAGAAGTTATATTAAATCAATTTACTGAAATGAAGCAAGTTTATTTAGATCAGCTGGGCGAGATAAGAACAATGGCAAGTGAGTATTCTGAATACGTAGGTTCGATTTATTATTCTAAATATCTAACTAGAATAGTGCTATCAGAGGAAGAGATGAGACTCTTTGAAGCTAAGACTAATGACTTTAATCAATTTTTAGCATATATTCAAGATTTTATAGTGGAGCTACAAAATACCTTCTTGAGTAAAACATTTGGATATTCAATACCAGTCAGACAGCCAAATGATCCTAAATATAAACTACTAAGGGCGAAATGAAAAATGTTAGGGAATTCAGGAAGATGGTTACTTCAGATTATTCACGCGGCGGGCTGAGGCCCTCGGTCCGGCCGAAGGTATAGAGTAGAGGTAGAATCAGGCGGACAACCCTGCATTGCCTAACCGCGTCGTGGCCGCTCCCGTTGATCGCTTAAGGCAGTGAGGACGTGAATACAGGAACTTTTATCAGTAATTACCGAAATGCTTAATCCGTGCGGGCGCACGGTAGCAGGATTCTGCGAGGGACGCTGCCAAAGATTAGTAATTTTTCATAGTTCGAACCTCTCATTTCGCCGAACGGCTGCGAATTTTATAATAGAATTATCGTTCAGCATGAGAGGAGTCGATATGAAAAAATTTACGATCGCGTTCGCGGCGGCGATTGCGCTTGCCGCATTGCCCGGCGCGGACGCCGATGCCTTGACGTCGGAATTCAAAGACATTCCCGCCACAAGCCCGTACCTGGCTTACATTAGCGACCTGAAGGCGCTCGGCGTCGTGGAAGGCGTCTCCGAAGGCCTGTTCGGTCCGGAACAGACGCTGACCCGCGCGCAATTCGCCAAGCTGGTGTCGCTTGCTTTTCAGTTGAAGGATAACGGCGGCCAAGCGCCGTTCGCGGACGTCCGGGATCACTGGGCCGCCGCGTACGTGCGCGCCGCTTTTCAGGCGGGGATCGTGGAGGGCACTTCCGCCACGACCTTCTCGCCGAATGCCCCGGTCAAACGCGAGGAAGCATCCGCCATGGTGTGGCGCTACGCCAAGCAGAAGGGGCTCGCTCCGGGCGCCGCGCTCAATTACGGCGACCAGCCGGATGCATGGGCAACGGAAGGGATCGACGGAATCATCGCCCATGGCTGGCACGGCGTGGACGCCGTGCAAACGGCCGGCCAATGGTCGTACCGGCCGCAGGCGCAAATGACCCGGCAAGAATCGGCCGCCTTGGTCGATCTGGCGATGAAGGACATCCCCGGCAGCCGGACGGAGCCCGTGAAGCCCAAGCCTCCCGCAACCTCGAACGGCGTAAGCGCAGGCCTGCCTTCGGGCGCCGTCACGTACGGCAGCATGGTCGTCTTGACCGCGTCCAAGCCCGAAGCGACCGTCTATTACACGACGGACGGCAGCGATCCGCGCAAATCGGCCACGCGCAAGCACTATGTCTCGCCGATCAAGGTGCTCGGCGCCCTGCAATTGCGAACCTGCGCCGTGTACCATCCGACCGCAGAGAGCACCGTGGTCAGCGAAGTCGCCATTTACCGCTATACGTTGACCGGCGCCGGAGGACCGACGGGCGGTCTGAACGATCCGCTCTCCGACTACAAGCAGCTGTTCAATCGTTCCAACGTGTACGTCGCGACCGATCATCCCACCTACTTCGGCGACGATGCAAAGCGCGTCGCCCGCGCGTCGACGGCTTCGGGAAGCGTGGTTTATCATACGGGTTACGATATGACCTCCTTTCAGACCTCCAGCTACTTCTTCACGGGCATCGACAAGCAGAAGAACCGCTACTACGCGTCGAAGGACGGCAAGACGTATACGGAAGTGACCGCGAACTCCTATCCGGTCGGCAATCCGGCGGGCAATTGGCTGCAGTACGTCGACGAATCATATTCGCTGCCGGCGAAGACCCGATATTTGAAAATCGAGCTGCGCGGTACCGCCCAAGCCTGGTCGCCGCAGCTTTCCGGCGTGCTCATCAATCGCAGCACCGGTTCCGTCGACATGAAACAGACCCGAAGCGCGGGTTCGCTTCAGGTCGCGCTCTCTACGGCTTCGACGGGGGCCAGAATCTACTACCGCAAGGACGGCGCCGCGAAGTTCGAGCTCTATTCGCAGCCAATCCAGCTCACCGGGTATACGGTGCTGGAAGCTTACGCCGTCAAGGACGGCAGGGAACCGAGTCCCATCCGCAAATACAAGCTTAACGGGAGCAGCGATTTCACGGTCGACGCTTACGGCCAGATGGCCGCCGCGAATTTTCCGGAGAAGGTGACCAGCGATCAGGAGCTGAAGGCGGACGCCGCCGCGGACGCCGCGTATTACGGCGGCCTGCATCCGACCGCGAAGCTGGATAGCTACGGCGGTCTCGCCGGCAGCGCGGCCCAATACGGGATCAAGGGCACCGGTTACTTCGCGATCCAGACGCTCGGCAGCCGCAAGGTGATGAAGACGCCGGACGGCGATATCTTCTTCAGCCTGGGGATGAACGGCATCCATGAAGACGAGACCTATACGGTGGTCAAGGGCCGGGAGGAAGCGTTCGAATCGATCCCTGCCTACGAGGGGGCTTACAAGCCGGCGTATATTACGCCCGATCATGGCAGCTTCTCGTTCTACATGGCGAACAAATACAAGAAAACCGGCACGTTCCCGACGGACAGCTCCTTCTATGCGGAGGCGGTGGGACGCCTGAAAAAATGGGGCTTCAACAGCGCCGGGGGCTATTCGCCCGAGCAGTACGGCGCGGCGAACAAATTCCCTTACGTGCGGATGCTTCCGATCGACATGAACTGGGCGAAGCTGGACGGGATCTCGATCTTCGATATCTTCGCGCCGGGCGCCGAAGCCAAGCTCGACCAGGCGTTCGCGGCGGCGGTCAAGCCGAACAAGAACGACAAGCTGCTCATCGGGTACTTCATGGGCAACGAATACGATTTCCATAAATTCTACTCCGACGTGCCGAAGCTGAAGGCCAGCAAGGCCGCGATCAAAGGCCGTCTGGTGAAGATGCTCCAGGACAAGTACCAGAAGATCGATGCGTTCAACGCCAGCTGGGGAACAAGCTTCGCTTCCTTCAACGACATGCGGGAAGCCGAGCTTCCGATCAGCACTTCGGCTTCGTGGCAGGATATGGACACGTTCTTCCGGTATTACCTCGACACGTTCTACGGGACGGTATCGCGCATCTACCGCAAATACGATCCGAATCATCTCCTGCTCGGGGACCGCTGGATCACGACTTCGTTCCATAACGCGAAGTTCCGCGACGTAATGGCGGAGGTGGAAGGGAAGTATTCGGACGTCATCAGCATCAACTACTATTCCTACAAGATCGAGAGCGATCTGCTGCAGGACGTGTACGAGAAATCCGGCGGCAAGCCGATTCTCATGAGCGAATTCGGCTACGGCACCGCGGAGCAGGGGCTCGCGCCGTTGCTGCCCAACGCAGCCGTGAACCAATTCCAGCGAGGGATGCGCTACCGGAATTACGTAGAGGGCGTTGCCGGCTTGGGATACGTCGTAGGGGCCCATTGGTTCAATTACGTGGACCAAGCCGCGCTCGGACGGTATTGGCAGGGAGCCGGCGATTGGGCGGAGCATTACAATTCGGGCGTGCTGAACGTCGCCGACCGTCCGTACAAGTCGTTCCTGACGGGCGTCATGCAGTCCAATTACGACATCTACGACGTGCTCCTCGGGAAGCGGGCGAAATTCTATTACGATTTCAACGCAACCAGCGGTTGATGTCGCATCCGCAGTCCGCAGGCATGGCCGTTTCATTTCAAAACATACCTATATGAAAAGTTGAATATCGGATTTTCAAAGCGTATGATAGAAACGGACGGGCATGCCGATGCATCGGGTACCAGACTGCCGACCGTCATGTTCAGCATCTCGAATCTATTTTGGGAGGTAGGATCATGTCAGATATCGCCATCATCGGAGCAGGTCCGGCAGGCGGAAGCGCGGCGCTGTTCGCGGCCAAAGCCGGGAAGAAAACGCTGGTGCTCGACAGCGACCAAAGCGTGACGAAGCGAGCTTGGGTCGAGAACCACTACGGCGTACCGGAGACGTCGGGACCGGATCTGGTCGAGATCGGCATCCGGCAGGCGAAGAAATTCGGCGCGGACGTCGTGCAGGCCAAGGTCACGAAGATCAGCAAGACGGACGACGGCTTCAGCATCGCGACGGAATCCGGCGACGCGTACGAAGCGAAGGTCGTCATCGTCGCATCGGGCTTGTTCCTCGATTTCGCGGAGGCCTCCGGGCTGAACACGAAGCCGGGCACCGAGCCGCGGATCAAGACGATTCTCGACGCGGACGCCGATGGCCGGACCAACGTGGCGGGCATCTGGGCCGCCGGCACGTGCGCGGGCGTGAGCATGCATACGATCATCACGGCCGGAGACGGCGCGAAGGTCGCCGTCAACGTTATCAGCGAGCTGAACGGCGCGCGTTACGTCGATCACGATGTTTTGAAATAAAGCGCCATTTTCCAATCGCGTTTTTCATCACGAATCTCTCTTTCTTCTCGGGGGCATGCGGCAGCATCGCCTTCGGAGGAGAGGGGGATTTTTTGTTTGGGGCTTGCAGGAAATCGTGCGGCCGGGTGGAATGAATAATTCGAAAGCGGATTCAAGTAGCGGGGGACCAATTTGATTCGCGGAGGGTTAATCATGCGGCTGAGCCAAGCGCAAGTCGATTTTTTCGAAACGTTCGGGTTTTTGAAATTTCCGGGGCTGATGGCAGATCGTTTGGACTGGATCGTCGACGAGTTCGCGAAGACATTTCCGGAGGACAACAAGCATGACGGCACGAAGCGGACATGCGTCGTGCCGTTCATCGACCAGCGCATGTCCGTGCTGATCGACGATCCGCGCATCCTCGCGATCGGCCGCACCCTCCTCGGCGAGGATTTCAACTATATGGGCAGCGACGGCAACTACTACACGGGCGATACCGGCTGGCATCGCGACGGCTACCACGAGAAATACAAGCATTTGAAAATCGCCTTCTACCTGGATCCGCTGGACGGCAACAGCGGCGCGCTGCGCGTCATACCGGGCAGTCACCGGCTGCACGACAAATACGGCGACGATCTGACGCTTCGCATGCGGGACGCGGCGGCGGCCTGGAACATCGGCGGCGCGGACGTGCCGGCTTGCGTGCTGGACGTGACGCCCGGCGATATTCTGGTCTTCGACCACAATACGTTCCATTCTTCGTGGAACGGCAGCGCGAGCCGCCGCATGTTCACCATCAACATGTGCCAGCGCTACGCGCAGGAAGACATCGGGGAGCTGCGGGATTATATCGCGGGAGCGGCGAGATTTTGGATCGACCGCGCCTTCTCCGAGACGATGATGAACACGGCATCGCCGGAGCGGATGGTGCATTTGGAGCAGGTCATGGCGAACGACGACCATCTGGCGGCGCTGAGCGCCAAGGCGCGGCAGGAAATGGCGGAGCCGTCGCGGGGCTGATGTTGGATGTGCCCATCGCGCACGGATGGCAGGACCGGGACCGTTTCGATGGAAGCGGTTCTTTTCGTTTGCGGGAGCAGCGGATAGGCGAACGTCGTCGGCGTCCGGAGGCTCCTGCCGTCCGCGGCAGGCCGGGCACCGTAACCGGGCCTGGCCGAGACGGATGCCCAGCTTGGCGGCAGGGCGCGTTGGCCGAGCCTGCCGAATCTATCGTTCAGGCAGCGCTGCGGAAGCAGCAATCGCTTCCCGTAGGCATGAACGGAGCTGTGCGCGATCGGCGGTGCGGCATGTCGCTCGCACGCTTGCGTCGCGACATGCAGGTACCGCTTAGCGGGCTCTTTTACGCCCCTTCCGCTTGTGCCGTCTCCGGAATGAAGAGGTGTCCGCGCCTTCGGCAGCCGCTCCGCCCGTCAACGAATCGGTTTCCTGGGCGTCCTCCACGACGTCCTTCGACTTGTCTTCTCCCACGATGGGGAGGATATCCGCGTTCCCGAACAGGATCGTCCCGTTGTTGGTGACGATGATCGCGGTTCGAATCCAACAGGCCATACCGGCATCAGCATCCTCGTCGTCATGTAAGTGAATCGGCTAGTCTAACCTATGCCGGCATAGCCGCGCCCGAATTGGCGCGTATCCCGCTCGCGCGAGAAATCGCTGGGGCCCGGATTAGAGGCGGGCGATTCAACCGCCGGTTGAATCGGCCCTTTCAACCGATAATTGATAGAGCCGGAGCAAGCGGCATGCTATGCTGAATGCAGGCAGTGCGCACTGTACGAATCTAGCAAGCGGAGGCGTTCGATAATGGAAATGCGCAAGATCGGAGCTTATATCTCGAGACTCAGAAAAGAAGCGGGCATGACGCAGGCGGAGTTCGCCGAACGGTTAAGCCTAAGCCATCAAGCGGTATCGAAGTGGGAACGAGGAGAATCGCTCCCGGATATCGGCTTGCTGCCGGCTATCTCCGGACTGCTCGGAACGTCCATCGACGAGCTGCTCGCAGGCGAGCGGCGGATCGTGCTTGCGCCGGCAGCGGCGGCTGCGGAGCTTGCCGCCGGGGAACATGCGCCTGAGCAAGCGGCGCCAGCGCCTGCGGCACCGCGCACGGATGACGCGGCTTACGCGGCGGAGTTATTGGAAGCCGAGCCGGAACACGACAGTTTGGCGCATGAACTTGAGGAAGAAATAGAGCTGGAACTGGAACGAGAGGAAGAACAAGTAGAAACAGCAGAAGCAGAAGCAGAGCAAGAAGATGAACGAGAACTTGTTGAGCAAGAGCCAAGCGAGCGAGATGTAACCGCGGCCGTCGAGCCGATCGACGAGGCGGTCGACGAGGAAGACGCGGACGGGAACCACCCGAGCTTGAGCGCGATCTTGCGGTTGGCGCCGTTCCTGGGCAGCGACACGATCGACGAGATGCTCGCCTTCGTGGAAGACGGCCGGTTGAACGCGGATGTTATTCAAGCGTTGGCGCCGTTCATGGGGCATGAATCATTGGCCCGCGTGGTTGATCGCGCCGCCGGCGGTATTTTCGACATGCGCCAGCTTGTCGCGCTGGCGCCTTTCTTGGCCGAGGAACATATCGACCGGCTCGTGCTGCAGGCGGAGGGCGGCGCGACGAACTGGGAGGTGGTGCACGCGCTGGCGCCCTTCATCGGCCGCGAGACGCTGGACCGCCTAGCCGATCAGACTGTCGATGGCGGGGTCGAAGTCGGCCATATCATTGGACTTGCCCCGTTCTTGAGCAGGGGAAGCCTCGAGAAGCTGCTGGGGCATGTGGAATCGGGCAAGCTCGGCGCCAACGTTCTGACCGGGCTCGCGCCTTTTCTGCACAAGGAGGCCTTGGACCGGCTGGTGCGGCGCATGCTGGATAAGGCGCTGACGCCGGCAGCGAAGCAAGGATAGACAAAATCGGACCACCGGGAGGAAACCGTATCATGAGCAGAACCGGTTCGCAAGCCATTCCGATGCTGGCGGTAGACGATGCCGGCCGGGCAATCGATTTTTATCGACAAGCATTCGGAGCTGTCGAGGTCAGCCGGATCGAGACGGAAGAAGGGAAAGTCGCGCATGCCGAGATTAAAGTCGGGGATGCCCGGATCATGGTTGCCGACGAGTTTTCCGGACACAACCATGCGGCCAAATCGCTTGGCGGCACGCCAGTCATCATTTACCTATACGTCGAAAACGCGGACGACACCGTCCAAGCGGCTGTGAAGGAAGGCGCGATTTCCCTTCGCCCGGTTCAGGATCAGCCGCACGGGGACCGGGTGGGGAAGATCGAGGATCCTTTCGGTCATGTGTGGATGGTTGCTTCTCGGCTGGATGAAGGGAACGAACGGTAAATGCGGATAAAAGGCAGCGGTCTCGCTGCCTTTTATCGTCGTAGAAACGCGGAAGAAACTCACGAAATACGCTATCTTGGACTCGTGGAGGGAGATGTGACCGATGACGCTGCCGCTGGCATTTACGGCCGAAGAAGCGCTTGCGTTCGCGAAGGCGGATTGCTTGGAGGAATGGGTGCATCTGTTCTTGCGGACGGCCGGCAATAACGCCCCGTTCTCGGAAGGACTGAAGCTGCAGAAGCGCTTCTGGGCCGGTCCCGTGCTCGTGCCGCTTGCCGAGCTGGAACGCTGCTGCGGACCGGAGCCGGAGATGGAATATTACAATCCGCCGGAAAGTTGGGAAGCGCGGGTGGAATCGCTCATGGCGGCGCTTCGCGGCGGATGGTCCTGCGCGCCGCTGATCGCGCAGGTCGCGGACGGCAAGCTGTCGATCCGCGACGGCAATCACCGGCACGAGGCGCTGCGCAGGCTCGGCGTCTCGTCGTGCTGGACCATCGTGTGGGGCAGCGAGAGCCAGGAAGAATTGGCGGCTTGGGACGGCGCTTCTTAATCGCAAGCCATGGCTGGCCGCGGCATTATTCCGCTGCCGCTACCTCGAAGATCGAGTCGATTATGACGGGCAGGTTGTCCCGCAGCGAAACGGCGCCGAGAACCGGGCGCGCATGAACGCCCTTGTCGCCGAATACGTCCAGCAGCAGGTCGGAACAGCCGTTCAACAACTTATGGTGTTCCTCGAATTCGGGGACTGCGTTCACGAAGCCTTGCACTTTCACGACGCGCTTGACGTTGTCCAGCGATCCGACGGCGGACTGCACGACCGCCAGGGTCTCGATGCCCGCCAGCCGCGCGAAACGATAGCCGTCCTCGGTCGTGAACGCGTGCCCGAGCTTTCCCTTCGGATGGCCGGAAGGGCCTTTGCCCGAGACGAACAACAAGCCGTTCGCGATGACGTAATTAGCGTATCTGGCGGCAGGTTCGCTTGCGGCCGGCAGGACGATGCCAAGCTCGCGCAGCCGTTGCGAGATCGTTGGTTCGGACATGCGAATTCCCCCTCGTTATTAAGAATTGGAAGGATTGTACGCCCAAACGCGGGAAGCCGTCAAGACTTGTGGATGATTTCGGGCTCGCGAGTACCGTGACGTCCGGTCCGAGGGGCATTGCCGCATCAGCCTTGAATACCCTATATAGGCAATGCCCGATTCGCCATTCAACGACAAAACGGCAGCTCCGGATGCTAAACATGCATCCAAGCCGCCGTTTCCGTTTATAGCACCAATATCCGCGCTCCGTATTCCAAATGCTCCACCATGCGCCGCTTCGCTTCTTCCCCTTGCCCGTCCTGGATCAATTCGAAGATCTCGAGATGATCCCGGTAGGAGGCGAGAATGCGGCCGTTGTCCTTCCGAAGCACCTTCAGCGCCAGCTGAAACAGGCGATCCTGCAAGTTTTCCATCATCTGCACCATCTCGTCGTTGTCGTAGACAAGGGCGAGCCGCCGGTGGAAATCCGAGTCGGCATGCGTAAACGCCAGGTAATCGTGCTGCTCGGCCGTCTGCCGCTGCAGCTCCAAATTCGCGCGGAACCAGGCGCTCTCGTCCGGCGAGAACTTGCGGCTCGACAGCTTGAGGACGATGTGGCTCTCCAGGGCGACGCGGAAGTCGAAGAAATCCGCGACCCGCTGCAAGGACAATTCGGGCAGGCTGAGCCCTTTGTTCGGCGACAGGTTCAGCAAGCCTTCGGCGGCCAGCTTCTCGAGCGCGGCGCGAATCGGCGTCCGGCTCATCTGCAGCAGCTCGACCAAATATTTCTCGGTCAGCTGCTCGTTGCCGTTAATCGTGCCTTCCAGCAAGTGCGCGCGCAGCTGTTCATAGGCTTTCTCTTTCAACGTTACGGGTGGCATAGTCGTTATCCTCTTCTTCCATAAAATGAACGGACCGCAGATAAGCGATGCTTCGTTCCATCCAATCGCGCTCGACGGCGATCGTGTCTTCGACGGAATTCGCGTAAGGCGTCCATAATTCCAATATCGCATTGACGCCGGTCTTGCCGCTGGCCGCGATGATCTCTCTCAGCTGCGGGATGTCCAGCCGTCCCTCGCCCGCCGGCGTGCCGAGAATCTCGAAGCCCATCATGTGATCGACCCGCCGGATGTCGAAATCCTTGATATGCAGGTTGACAAGATACGGCGACAGCGCGCGAACGACGTGATCCGGGGCTTCCAGCGCGCCGAACGAATTCACCGTATCGAGGCAGCAGCCGACATGGGCGTGATTCAGGTTCTGAAATAATTGTACCAGCTGTCCCGTCGTATGCAAGCCGTGATTTTCGACAGCAAGCACGACATCGGCGGCTTCGTAGGCCGGCAGCGCCTCGCGGATGTGCGATTCGGCCGCCGCCAGATCGGGCGTCGTGACGATCGTCCTGACGATGGAGGAGCCGAGCGTGCCCGCGATGGCGAGATAACGGAGCAGCAGCTCCGGCTCGGTGCCGCGCGTGCCGACTTCCAGCTCGACGCCATGCTCGTCGGCCGTCCGTTTCAGCCGAAGCAGCTCATCCTCCGTCCGGAGATGAAGCGGCAGGTTGTCCGCGATTTGCAGCAGGTTCAATCCATGGCTGCGGGCAAGCTTGACGAGCGCCTCCGCCGTAAGCGCCTCCTGCGGGCGCGCGTAGCCGGGGACGCCTACGGACCAGGTTAACGTATAGGTGCTGAGCCCGAGTTTCATCTTCATCTATTTCCTCCTGACCCGTGCTTCGTTCCCGCTTGGGCGCTCCTGCAGCCGGACGCGGCCCCGATGCCGGACTTCGAGCATGGGATATTGCTTCCAGCATAGCAGGATTTCCGATAAGGAGCAATAAATTATATATAAATTGTATACATTTTGTATTGAACATGTTTTTGTAATCGGTTATGCTAGTGGCATCATCCTTGCGGGTGCGGTACGCAACGGACTGAATCCGCTTTAATTCGATTGCAAAGGGGCAAGGAGCATGGCTACTTCTATTCAGATCGCGATTCTTGGCGCGGGCGGCAAGATGGGCTGCCGGATAACGGATAATTTGAGGAAAACGGATTACGGGCTCCTGCTGGTCGAACAGGCCGATTCCGGCAAAGCAAGGCTTGCGGAGCGCGGTCTGTCGGTCACGTCGAACGAAGAGGCGCTTGCCGCTGCGGACGTCGTCATTTTTGCCGTGCCGGACGCGGTCATCGGTCCGCTCTCGCAGGCGATCGTGCCGGGTTTGAAGCCCGATACGACCGTCATTCTGCTGGATCCCGCGGCGGCATACGCGCAGCAGGTCGCGCTTCGCGACGATTGTCATTTCGTCGTGACGCATCCCTGCCACCCGGCGCTGTTCGAGGAGCAGGATTCGCCGGAAGCGCGCCAGGACATGTTCGGTGGAATCGCGGCGAAGCAGGACATCGTCATCGCGCTGCAGCAGGGCACGGAAGAGAAGCTGGCTCAAGCCGAACGAATCTGCATCGCGATGTTCGCGCCGGTTACCCAGTGCCACCGTATCACGGTCGAGCATATGGCGCTGCTCGAGCCGGCGGCCGCGGAGGTCGTGGCCGCGGCGGCCGCCTGCATCATGAAGGAAGCGATGGACGAAGTCATTCGCATGGGGGTGCCCGCGGCGGCGGCCCGGTCGTTCATGCTCGGTCATATCCAGATTCCGCTCGCCATCGCCTTCAACAATGTCAATCCGTTCTCCGATGCCGCCAAGATCGCGATCGAATACGGCTTCGAGAAGATCTTCAAACCGGATTGGAAGCAGGTGTTCACGAAAGAATCGCTCGACGAAGTGCTGCGCTTGATGCTGCATTTGGACGGGAAGAGGAGCTGAGGCGAACATGGAGAAATCATGGAAGGTCGGTCTGATCGGCACCGGCTTCTGGTCGGATAAGCATCTTCAGGCGTGGAGCCGCATTCCGGGCGTTCAGATCGAGGCGCTCTGCAACCGGTCGGAAGAAAAGCTTCGCCTTGCCGCGGCCAAATACGGCGTGCCGGAGGAGCGGCTCTTTACCGATATCGACGACATGCTGGCACGCACCGACATCGATATCGTGGATATCGTGACGGGAACGGAGACCCATCTGTCGTTCGTGACCAAGGCCGCCGACGCGGGCAAGCATATCATGTGCCAGAAGCCGTTCGCGGCATCGCTGGCCGAGGCGGAGGAGATGGTGGCGCATGCGAAGGAGCGGGGCGTGCGCCTCATGGTAACGGAGAATTGGCGCTGGCTGGAGCCGTTCCAGACGATCAAGGGCGTCTTGGACAGCGGCGAGCTCGGCAAGGTGCAGGTCGCGCGCTACATCCATACGGATTACTATACGCCGCGCATGGAGCCGGACGCGGAGCTGCCGCAGCCGTTCTTCCGGACGATGCCGAGGCTGCTGTTCTACGAAATGGGCGTCCACTGGTTCGATACGTGGCGGTTCCTGTTCGGCACGCCGAAACGGCTGACGGCGGAATTGGCCCGCGTAAGCGATTATATTATCGGCGAAGACAGCGGTATCGTCATCTTGGGTCATAACGATTTTTACGGCTTCATGGATATGAGCTGGGCGACCCGCCAGAAGCTGGATCAGCCGCTCGGAGAGCGCGTCGGTCCCGTTCATCTGGAGCAGTTCGTCATCGACGGCAGCGCCGGAACGCTCAAGATGTACACCGACGGCAAGATCTCCGTCGTCTCCAAGGACGGCGGCGAAGAACGAATCGTGAAGGCGAAGACGGGACTGGATCACGAGGAAAGCCATGTCCGGCTGCAAAGCCATTTTATCGCCTGCCTGAACGACGGGAACGCATTCCAGACGAGCGGCGAAGACAATATGGTCACGCTGCGAATGACCTTCGCGGTCTACGACAGCGCGGCCGGGCATAAGACGATTTCCCTTCAGTAGAGGAGATGGATTGGATTGACGATCATCGACGTTCATGCGCATTACGGCTGGGATTACGTGTTCGACGAGGATTTCACTTTGGAGGAGCAGTTGGCCAAGCATGCGGACTTCGGCGTGGGCGCCACGATCCTGCAGCCGGCTTCCTGCCACGACCTGGAGCGGGTGATCGCGCAGCATGACGCGATCGCGGAGGCGGCCCGATTATTTCCGGGGAAATTTTACGGCATGGCAAACCCCAATCCGCATCTGCGGGACGATATCTACGAGGCGGAGCTGCGCCGCTGCGTGGAGGAGCTGGGCTTTATCGGCGTGAAGCTGCATACGTTCGCCCACGCCGTCCATCCGGGCGGGCGCGACGGCACGAAGGTGTTCAAGCTTGCGCGCGAGCTGGGTATTCCCGTGATGGTGCATACGGGCGCAGGAATTCCGTTTGCCAATCCGTCCAATCTGATCGAGGTGGCGGACCGCTTCCCGGAGGTTCCGATCGTGATGGCCCACTGCGGGATGATGATCATGGCGGGAGAGACGATACTTGCCTTGCGAAGATGCGAAAATTTGCATGCGGATATTACATGGACGGCCGGCTTCCAAATCAAGCATTGGGCCGACGAGGTCGGGGCGGACCGGTTCATGTTCGGCACCGACCACGCGGACAATACGGGCACGGAGCTTGCCAAGATTCGTACCTGCGGCTTGAGCGCCGAGCAGCAGGAGCAGATATTGCACGGCACGGCGGAGCGGATTTACGGCATTAAGCTTTAGTCGCAAGGAAGGCGAGGTCGCGATTCGCGGCCTTGCCGCCTGCAGGTTGAGGTCAGCCCGGATGCACGGGCTGGCCTTATTCGCGTTGGCGTACATACGCTCGCGCCGGCTGCGGCCGAGGCTGGCAGGAGGACGAAGGCTTCGCCGGCATCAGGTCAAGATGACCGGGATCGCGCAGCCGTTCGCGTTCAAGGAGGACCGGCCGTTCCTGTTCACCGTCCGGAACGCGACGACGGGCGTCATCGCGTTCATGGGCAGCGTCGCGGATCCGTCGGCGACGGCGGCAGAGTAGACTGCGGCAAGTAGGCGAGTGCGGAGGATGCGTTTGGCGAACGGGCGTCGCGAAACCAAGCTTTATCTTGACGTACGACGGATTATTTCTTCAGCTATACGCTTATCCCTTTCTTCGGGACAACGATATGCATACGCTATCACTACTTCATGCAACGAAGGATGTGATAGAATGCCAGCGATACTCCTTGATTACAAGGTCAGTCAGCCGAGCAACGGAATGCCTGGCGGCGTGCTGCCCGGCGACATTCCGTTACCGGTTACCGTCGAGTCCCCGGATCAGATACTGCTAGCGGATATCGGATTATTTCTAAGCAGCGGTCCGCCGAATCGAGTGGAATTAAGCATCACCGTAGGCGTGGATCATCCTTCCAACGATCTGGAGACGATAGCGGTCGAGTTTTTGCGGGATGATGTCGTTATTTGGACGGGACTGCATGATTTGGAAGGCGTAGGCGATTTGGAAACGGAGAATTTTCAAATTATCACCGCCACGGGCGCCGATTTCGACGTACCCGAGGGGTTCCATGTCTACCAATGCCGGCTATCGTTTACCCTGCAGAGCATCGTTACGATCGATGGGCCGGTCACATTTAGCGGAACGGCTTATGCCATGACGTAAACCGAAAAAGCAGTTCATCCTTAACTGAGGGCGGGCTGCTGGCGGCGCGAACGGCCGGCCTGCGGGGGCCGGTTTTTTCTTGCGAAAAAAGCATGGCGAATCTCTCATATATTTATTGTATACATATTGTGTACGTGAATGGGATGTGATAGTCTGGGACTACGGCCGAGTCCGGCCGGCAGCATCGCAATCATGGGGATTCGATCATTCACACGAAACGGGAGCGTGAGCGGGAACATGACGACGAAGCGTTTGCAGCGTCTGAAGGTAAGCGATAACAAACGGTATTTGATTCAAGAGGACGGCACGCCGTTCTTCTGGCTGGGGGATACGGCATGGGAATTGTTCCATAAACTGAACCGCGAGGAAGCGGCCGAGTACCTGCGGAATCGGGCAGCGCTGAAATTCAACGTCGTTCAGGCGGTCGCGCTGGCGGAATTGGACGGCATCGGCGGGAACAACGCTTACGGACGACGTCCGCTGCGGCAGAACGCGGAAGGCCAATACGATCCGACGCTGCCCGATCTGGACGGCGACGACAATTACTGGACGCATGTCGATTATATCGTGGATCTCGCCGCGTCGCAGGGACTCTATATCGCGCTGCTGCCGACGTGGGGAGATAAGTATCACAGAGGGGGCTTCGGCAAGGGCCCGGAAATCTTCGACGGGGAGAATGCGAAAGCCTACGGCCGCTGGCTGGGAGAGCGCTACGGCGATCGGTCCAACATCGTCTGGGTGCTTGGCGGGGACCGCTCGCTGATCATCCGCAATCATTTCGAAGTGAACAACGGCTTGGCCGCCGGACTGCGGGAAGCCGTCAGGGACACGCAGCTGATCACGTTCCATCCTTGCGGCAACGCGTCTTCTTCCCATCACATGCATGACGAGCCGTGGCTCGATTTCAATATGATCCAATCCGGGCATCACGAGCAGGTGCGCGAGAATTACAAGCACGTGAAGGCCGATTACGATCGGCTGCCGGTCAAACCGACGGTCGACGCCGAGCCTGCATACGAGGACCATCCCGTTAATTTCAATCCCTCCAAAGGGTATTTCGACCAAGCGGACGTGCGCACCGGCGCCTACTACGGCGTGTTCGCGGGCGGATTCGGCACGACCTACGGGCATCACAGCATCTGGTCGATGACGACCGAGCCCAAGCCGTACTTCATCATGACCTGGCAGGATGCGCTTCATCGTCCGGGCGCGGCCCAGATGCGTCATCTGCGCGAGCTGATGGAAGCGCGTTCCTACCTGGATCGCGTGCCGGATCAAAGCCTGATCGCGGATAATCACGAAGGCGCGAACTATATGGTCGCCACCCGCGGCGAGCAGTATGGCCTGATCTACAGCCCCAACGGCATTCCGTTCCGGGCCTCGCTCGGCAAATGGAAAGGAAGCAGCGTGTCGGCATCCTGGTTCGATCCCCGCACCGGCGAATACAGCGCGATCGGCGATTACGCCAACCGCGGCGAAGTATCGTTCTCGCCGCCGTCGAGCGGCAGAGGCAACGACTGGGTGCTGGTGCTGACGGTGACGGGATAAAGTCGCCCCCCGCGGCAGAGCCAATAAGCGACGAACAATCGCCCGCCATTATGCGTACTCGCATGATGGCGGGCGATTTTTGCCCGCTCGGCCGTGATGCCCCGCCGAGGCTTGCGTTATGTCGCCCGCCTCGCGATCGCGGCGGTTTTGCCCGCTCGGCCGTGATGCCCGCCGAGGCTTGCGTTATGTCGCCCGCCTCGCGATCGCGGGCGGTTTTTGCATGATCGGCCGTGATGCCGGCCGAAGCTTGCGTTATGTCGCCCGCCTCGCGATCGCGGGCAGCGTGATGCTGACCGTCGTGCCGCGTCCGGGCGCGCTCTCGTACGAGAGCCCGTAGGCAGCGCCGTACTGCAGCTGGATGCGCTCGTGAATATTCTTGATGCCGTAGCCGTGAAATTCGTCGACCGTCTCCCGGTCCAGGATCTGTGCGACGATTTCGGCGGGCATGCCGTTGCCGTCGTCCGCGACGGTAAAGACGAAGACGTCCCCACGGCGCGCGCCGGCGATGCGGATCGTGCCGGACTTGGCCGGCGTCCGCAGGATGCCGTGCAGGATGGCGTTCTCGACGATGGGCTGCAGCGTGATTTTCAGCATTTCCAGCGTCAGGACCTCTTCGTCGACCGCGACCTCCAGGCGGATTTGGTCCTGGTACCGGAGATTTTGCAGGGTGACGTAGGCTTTGACATGCTCGATCTCGTTCTTGACCGGGATAATGTCGTCGCCCTTGCTCAGTCCGATCTTATAGAACGTCGACAGCGACTGGATCATCGTCTCGATCTCGGCATTGCCGCTCATGACGGCCGACCAATTGATCATGTCGAGCGAATTGTACAGGAAATGCGGGTTGATCTGGGATTGCAGCGACCGCAGCTCGAGCGACTTGATCTTCTTGCCCGTCTCGAACCGCTCCTCGATCATGGCCGCCATCTCGGTGACCATGTAGTTGAAATCCCGCGAGATTTGGCCGATCTCGTCCCGCGACGACACCCGGATGCGCGTCGTGAAGTCGCCGCCGGTCACCTTGCGGATGTTCTTGGCCAGATGCTTCAGCCGCAGCGCGCTGGAATTGAACCACAGATAAGCCAGGAAGAACGAGATAAGTCCGGTCGCGAGCAGCATGAGGATCATGTAGAACCGGATGTCTTTGCCGGTCGACTTGATCTCGCTGTACGGAATGACGGAGATGAACGTCCAGTCCGAATTGGCGACGGGCCGCGACAGCGTCAGGTAATCGTCCTTGCCCGCCCGGATATCGCTGCTTGTCCCGCTGCCGCGCGCCGCGTTCTCGGCAGCGGCGCGCAGCTCGCGGTCCGCCAGCAGCCTCGCGTTCCCGGAGGCGGAGATGAGGTCGCCGCCGCTGTTGACGATATAGGAAAGGCCCATGGACGTGACGTTCGCCTGCTTGACGATCGCGTTCACGACGGGCTCTCGCATGTCGATGCGGATGACGCCGTCGGTCACGTTGAAGGTCTTGATCGTGATCCGCCGCGCCAGCGAGATGATCGGCGTGCCGTTATTCGTCTCCGACGCGAACCGGTCCGGCGCGATCCAGGTCACGACCGACTTCGAGGCCTTCAGCACCTCGTACCACGGCAGGCCGTCCAGGTCCTTGAACACGAAGAAGCTCGCGTTGTCGTACGAGTAGCCGGGAATGTCCCGGATGTACAGCCGGATGCGCTGGACGTCGGCGTTGCGCTCGATTTGGTTAAAGAGCGTCGTCAGGTTGTTCTGGTCGATGTTCTGCTGGATGAAATCCTCGTCGTAGATGGCCGGATTCGTCGTATGCACGTCCTGCAGCGTCTTGTCGAAATAGATGATGTCGGTGGCGTTCAGCAGGTTGCTCAGCTTCGTCTCGAGGTAGGTCTCCGACTGGTCCAGGGCGTTCTGGGACGTGCGCAGCATATTGTCTTCCATCTGCGACGAGACGCGCCAATACGTCAGCGTCGTCAGGACGATCAGCGGCACGAAGATCAGCACCAGGTAGGAGAACAGCAGCTTCGTCTTGATGCTGACCGTCATTTGAGCGCGTTCTCCCGATAGTCCGAGGGCGTGATGCCGGTAATGCGCTTGAACGTCTTCGTAAAATACTTGACGTCGTTGTAGCCGGTCCGGGCGGCTACCTCGAGCAGCTTGACGCCGCGGTCGGCCAGCAGCTCCTTGGCGCGGTCGATCTTGTACGCGTTAAGATAATCGTTGATCGTTTGGCCGGTGTCCTTCTTGAAGAGCTGGCTGAGATAGGCGGGGGTCAGATGCAGATGGCCCGCGATATCGCTGATCGTGAACCCGCCGTTCCGGTAATTTCGCTGGATATAGCGGATCGTCTCGTGCACGACGCGGCTCTTGGCGCCGACCGACGCGACCGCGGCGAAATACTCGCGCACCTCCGATTCCAGGAACGCGAGCAGCTCGTTCAGGGTAACGGCGTCGCTCACCCGATGCCACAGGTATTCTTCTTTCCGCTCCTCCATGTACCGGCCGAGAAATTTGTTTTGCGCTTCCGCGTAGAGCTTGAGCAGCAATCGGTAGAACAGCATTTTCACGTCGTCGATCAAGCTCGCGTCATGCCGGCGAATCTCTTGGGCGATATGGGCGATGAACGGGAAGACGGCCTCGTCGCAGGCGAGCAGATAGCCGGCGAAGGGCTGATCGAAGCTGTCGTCGAGTCCCGCGTGCGCGGCGGGCCTTGCTTCGAACACGGCGACGCGGCCGTTGCCGAGGAAGAAAACCTGCTGCACGGCGGCAACGGCCGATTGGTACGAGAGGTGGATCTGTTCCATGCCCTTCGCCGTCCGGCCGATGCCCGCGAACAGCTTATGGGGCGATCCGGGCCCGCAGAGGCGCGCGAAGTCGGTGCCGATCCGCTCGGCGGCGGAACGAATATCGTCCTGGGTCAGCCCGTTCGCGACCAGCAGATGCGCGACGAGCCGCGTGCCGTCGACCGTGCCGGCCATGGCGGTAATCCGCAGGCTGCCGAGTACGCGCGTGATGGCCTCGTGGAGGAAACCGCGCAGCTCGGCCGTGCGTTGTATCGGGATGTCGGGCGCGAAATGGATGCGGAATAAAACGCTTACATAATGCCCCGCGAAAGGCAGCTCATAACCCGATGCGGCGAGCAGCCGGTTGAACTCCCCGGCATCCGGACCGCCCTGCGCCAGCTGGACCGCGAAGTCCCGCTGCAGCAGACCGATGCTCGTCTCCAGCTTGGCGGCCGTCTCGGCCAGCCGCTTGGACTGCTCCGCTTCCTGCCTGCAGGCTTCCGTCAACGAAGCGATGCATTCCTCCAGCTCCTTGACGCTGATCGGCTTCTCGATATAACGGATCGCTTTCAGCTGGATCGCGGCCTTCAAGTATTCTTTGTCCGAATACCCGCTGATGAAGACGAACTTGCAGTGCGGCAGCTCCGCCTGCGCCTTCCGGGCCAGGTCGATGCCCGTCACCGTCGGCATCCGGATGTCGGAGAGGATGATGTCCGGCTTGTACGCGAGCGCGAGCGCGAGCGCGGTATGGCCGTCGTCCGCCTCGCGGATCTCGCCGATGCCGTAGCTTTGCCAAGGCAGGCACATTTTAAGTCCATCGCGGGTTCTCTTCTCGTCGTCGACGATCAACAGCTTCAGCATGCTCGCATCTCCCCTTGGAACGATTTCCGTATCTTCAAAATAGCAGAGTAGGCCGAGGGTCTACAAGACGGCGCGCGAAATGTCTATCGAATAGTGCACCAAATCATACGATCGTATCCTGTTGAAAGTGCTTTCATCGCTCTATAATCAACTTAAGAAATCCCAGACGACGTAAAACGGAGAGAGCGATCGCACATGGTCCGAAAACGAAACTTCCTGTTCTACCTGGTTCAAAACCGCGCCTTCCTGCTGATGATCCTACCTGCCGTCCTGTTCTTCATCCTGTTCTCGTACCTGCCGATGGCGGGGATCATCGTCGCCTTCAAAAATTTCCGGTTCGACCAAGGCATCTTCGGCAGCGAATGGAACGGCATCAACAATTTCCGGTTCCTGTTCCTGTCCGGGCAGATCTGGAACATCTTCAAGAACACGTTCTTCTACAATACCGCGTTCATCGTGACGGCCACCGTATTTCAGATCGGCGTCGCGGTCCTGTTGTCCGAGATCACCTCGAAGTTCTACAGCCGGTTCTCGCAAAGCCTGATGTTCCTGCCGTATTTTATTTCCTGGGTTATCGTGGGCGCGTTCTTCTACAACATGTTCAACTACGATTACGGTTTGATGAACGCGGTGCTGAAGGCGTTCGGCGCCGACCCCGTCGACGTGTACAGCTCGCCCGGCATGTGGAAATACATTCTCGTCTTCTTCCACAACTGGAAGTGGATCGGCTACGGCTCGGTGCTGTATCTCGGCGCGATTCTCAGCATCGACGAGGAGATGTACGAGGCGGCGGATATCGACGGCGCGAACGTGTTCCAGAAGATCTTCCGCATCACGCTGCCGAACATCATGCCGACGATGATCGTCATGGTGCTGCTGCAGGTCGGCAATATTTTCAGAGGCGACTTCGGGATGTTCTACCAGCTGGTCGGGAACAACGGCAACCTCTACGACGCGACCGACATCATCGATACGTACGTCTTCCGTTCGCTGTCCCAGATGGGCGATATCCCGATGTCCTCGGCCGCGGCATGCGTGCAGTCCGTCATGTGCTTCGCGACGATCAGCGTCGTGAACGGCCTCGTCCGCAAGTTCAGCAAAGACAACGCCCTCTACTAAAGGAGAACGGAACATGAAACCGATCCGCATCGACAAAGTGGTCTTCAACCTCATCGCGTACGCCGTCATCGCCGTCGTCGCCCTGCTTTGCGTCATTCCGTTCATCATGGTCGTATCGGGCTCGTTCTCCACCGAGGCGTCCGTGACGGCGAACGGCTACGGCCTGTGGCCGTCGTCCTTCTCGGTCGAATCGTACCGGGCGATCCTGACGGACCCGACCTCGCTGCTGAAAGCTTACGGCGTCACGCTGTTCATTACGATTACCGGCACGCTCGTCGGGCTGTTCCTCACCGCGATGACGGCCTACGTGCTCTATCGCAAGGAGTTCCGGTACCGGAACTCGTTCGCGTTCTTCTTCTACTTCACGACGCTGTTCAGCGGCGGTCTGGTCGCGTACTATCTCATCATGCTGAAGTACTATCACATGAAGGACAATTTGCTGGCCCTGATCGTGCCCTTGCTGCTTTCCCCGTATTACATTCTCATCATGCGCAACTTCCTGAAGTCGGTGCCGGACGCGATTCCGGAATCCGCCAAGGTCGACGGGGCGGGAGAGTTCACGATATTCACGCGGCTCTGCCTGCCGCTCATGAAGCCGGCGTTGGCGTCCATCGGCATGTTCATCGCGCTCGGCTATTGGAACGATTGGTACCAAGCGGCGCTGTTCATCGACGATCAGAGCAAGTTCCCGCTGCAATACATGCTGTACAAGATGATCACCAACATCGAATTTCTCTCCTACGCGGCGGGCAACAACGGCATTCCGACCGTGGAGCTGCCCCATGAGACCGTCAAGCTCGCCATGACCGTCGTCTCGATCGGGCCGATCGTGCTCATCTATCCGTTCGTGCAGAAGTATTTCGTCAAGGGGCTGACGGTCGGCGCGGTGAAAGGATAAACGCAAGGCGCGGCAACGGTTAATGCCGGGATACGGATTAACATAGATGGCGTATGCAAAAACACGAGGAGGTCATCCAGTTTGAAAACGCACTCAAAAAAAGCATTCATGATCGGAGCGCTCGCCCTGTTCCTCAGCACGTCGCTGGCGGCATGCGGTTCGAACGACAACGGCGGCAGCGACGGCACGTCGAACGGCAACAGCTCGAATACGGGCACGAAAGCGACGAACGACGCGCCGGCGGCAGCCGATGCCGCCACGTCGGGCACCGACGCCGCGGCGGCGGGTCCGGATACTTCCAAGCACGTGAATCTGACCTGGGCCGCGCTCGGCGATCCGCCGAAAGACTTCGACGCGGTGAAGGCGGAGCTGAACAAGAAGACGAACAAGGATCTGAACGCGGACGTCGACTTCGTCTGGATCGGCTGGGGCGACCTGAACAGCAAGTATCCGCTGATGCTGATGTCGGGCCAGAACGTCGACATGATCTATACGGCCGGCTGGCTGGATTACAACGGCAACGCGAAGAAAGGCGCCTTCACCGAGCTGACCAAAGACATGCTGGACCAATACGCGCCGAACGCCGTGCAGAAGCTGCCGCCCGAAGCCTGGTCCAATGCGACCGTCGACGGCAAAATCATCGCCGTGCCGCGGAACTTCCTGGAGTATCAGGATGCGGGGCTTGCCGTCCGGGGCGATTACATGAGCAAGGCCGGACTTACGGCGATCACCGGGCTCGACGACGTGGCGAAATACCTCGAGGTCGCGAAGGAAGCCGATCCGAAGGTCACGCCGTACAACACGGGCGCGGACGTAGGCGATTTCCCGCTGACCTCTTACGTGACGCGGAAGGATTCGCTGATCTCCGTGCCGGGTCTCCCTGCGAACATGCTGCTGTTCAATCCGCTGGAAACCAAGCCGCAGGTCTCGTCCGCGTTCGACAATGCCGATCTGCTGGCCGCGTATCCGAAGATCCGCGACATGTTCCTGAAAGGCTATATCAACAAGAGCGTCCTGAACAACAAGACGCCTTCGCGCGACGCGTTCAAGGCCGGCCAATCCGCGCTTGCGGCCTACGGCGACAATCAATTCCGCGACGCGTACAACGATATCAACACGGCGCATCCCGACTGGAACATCTCCTTCCAATCCTTCGCGCCGGAAGGTCCCTTCATCAAGCTGGCCTACGATTCCGGCATGATGGCGATTCCGTCTTCCTCGAACAACAAAGAGCGGGCGCTGATGTTCATGGATAAGTTCTTCAGCGATCCGAGCTATTACATGCTCATGATGAACGGCATCGAAGGCAAGCACTGGGCCTACACGGCCGACCAGGCGAAGATCGAGGTGCCGGCCGGGACGGATCCGACCTTGTATCCGAAATGGCAATATCCGTGGGGCTTCGGCGACTGGGTCGGCTTCAACAAGCCGTCCACGACGGACTATCCGGACTATGCGAAGCACGTCGAATACATGGCGGGCGTGGCGAAGCCGAACCCGTACGCGAACTTCAAGCCGGACATCGATTCGATCAAGAACGAGATCGCGGCGCTGAACAACGTGTTTACCAAATACGCCGGCGCGCTGTCTTACGGCGCCGTGGACCCGGACGACGCGCTGAAGAAAGCCGCCTCCGAGCTCAAGGCAGCCGGTTACGACAAAGTGAAGGCCGAAATCCAGAAACAGCTCGACGCTTTTACGCCCGGCTCGTAAGCAAGCCTGGCGGGCCGTAAGACCGGCCGCGTACGACGCGACATGCACGGGGGACTGCTGACGACGAATCATCAGTCCCTTCTCGCATGCCTGCATTGGAAGCGCATTCACTAAATTCGAACAAGGAGGATCATGCACACATGATCAGAAAAGCAATCGGCTTGGCCGTCATTTTCGCGATGCTGCTCGGCTTGTTCTCGCCAGGCGCCCGTTCCGCCGCGTACGCGGCGGAGGGAAGCGCGGCGCATTCCCTCAAGGTCAGCATGAACGGCACGTGGGCGAATTTCTCCCAGGATGCCGCCGTGTCGACGAACAGCAGCTATCAAGCTTCCTTCTGGATGAAAGGGAGCGGCACCGTCACGTTCCGGATGATGAGGAGCGACTGGAACGCGACGATCGCCTCTCAAACGTTCGCGGCGACGGGCGAATGGAAGAAATACACCATTCCGGCCCTGAACACGGACAGCAACGAAACCCTGCTCTTCTCGATTACGGACGGTTCCGCGGGAGGCACGGTGTATATCGACGATTGCTTCCTGGGCCAGGCCGGCGGCGCGAACGCGCTGTCGAATCCGGAGTTCGCGGACGGCATGAACGGCTGGACCAACGACGAGTCGCAAGGGCCCGTGTTCAGCCTGGACGACGTCGAGGATCATCCGGGCGCGTCCGGACCGGCGGAGAATCCGCTGGATGCGAACGGGCTGGTCGACGAATTGAACGACGCCGGGCAGCTGTTCGCCCACAGCGACAAGTATGGCATCGACACCTCCAACCCGAACGTATTCGGCGGCGATGCGAGCCGGTTGAGCCGCGGAGCCGCAGGCGTGGGCGAAGAGGTCTATGCCGTGTACAAGACGGACTACGACGTGCGGTCGTTCTCCGCGGACGCGTTCTATTGGGACAGCCAGCCGGTGCGGGACATCGCGGTGTCCGTGTCGACGGACGGCACGAGCTACGAGCCCGTCGGCCTGAATAAGACGGATTTCGGCGGCAGCTGGCGGAAAGTGAACTTCAGCTCGTACGCGCTGCCGGACGGCGTGCGGTACGTGCGGGTCGCGCTGCCCGATCTGCAGGACGGCGAGAACGGCTGGGCCGTGCAGCTCTCGAGGGTCGTGCTCAATAACAGCACCGCGGCGGTGACCGCCGATCCGCCGTCCGGCAAGCTCGCGGGACCGTCGGATGTCGCGTTGTCCTCGGAGACGCCGGATGCCGAGATCTACTATTTCACGGATGCCGATCCGACGGAGAAGCGTTACGACGCGCCCGTCCATATCGACGGCTACACGAAGCTGTACGCCTACGCCACGAAGGCCGGCAAGGAAAACAGCTTTACCGACGTCTTCACGTACTTCACCGCGAATCAGGAGAAGGTGGATACGTACGGGCAGCTGAAAAGCGCGAATTTCCCGACGAAAGTGACGAGCGATCAGCAGCTGCTGGACGACGTTGCCGCGGACCAAGCCTATTATGACAGCCTCCAGGCGCCGGAACGGGACAGCTACGGCGGTCTTCCAGGCAGCAAGGAGCAGTACGGGCTCGAGGAGAAAGGCTACTTCAACATCCAGAAGCTGGACGGCAAGTTCGTCATGGTCGATCCGATCGGCAACCTGTACTTCAGCGTCGGGGTCGACGGCACGGGCTACGTCGGGGATACGTTCACGCAGGTGAAGGGACGGGAATACCAGTACCAATGGCTGCCCGACAAGAACGATCCAACGTATGCGAGTGCGTTCCTGAACGGCAATCCGGACAATTTCTCCTTCTACGTCGCCAACAAAATCAAGAAAGCCGGCGGCAACCCGTTCAATGACGCGGATTATTACAACGAGAGCGTGGAACGGCTGAAGAAATGGGGCTTCACGAGCGAAGGCGGCTTCTCCAATCCGCCGTCCGCCGACAAGCTGGCCGATCCGTTCCCGCAGGTGAAATTCGCGGATCTGCCGACGCAGGACATGATCGGCAGCACGGGACTGTTCGACATCTACAAGCCGACGGCCGCCGCCGATATCGCGCAAGCCCTCGCGGACGAAGGCATCGCCGCCCGCAAGGACGATCCGCTCATCATCGGCTACTTCTTCGGCAACGAGCTGCCGTACCAGAATTTCAGAAGCGTCTTCGCCGCCGCGGATCCCGACGCGAAGAACGCGACCAAGGGCGCGCTCATCGACGAGCTGATCGCGAAATACGGCGATATCGCCACGTTCAATGCGGCTTGGGAAACGACGTTCGGGAGCTTCGACGAGCTGCGCGCGGCTTCGCTGCCAGTCACGTCGGAAGCGGCTTCGGCCGACATGGACACGTTCCTGGAGCATTACCTGGACACGTTCTATTCCACGATCACGAGCGAGTTCCGCAAGGTCGATCCGAACCACATGATGCTCGGCGACCGCTACCTCGTGAACACGATGAACAATACCGACATCCGCGAGATGATCAGCCGGGTCGCGGGCAAGTACCTGGACGTCATCTCGTACAACTACTATACGTACGACCTTGACCTGAACCGGATCAAGAAGATGTCGGAGCTGGCGAACAAGCCGCTCATCTTCACGGAATTCCATTACGGCGAACCGACGCAGGGCTTGACCGGCGGCGTGCGCGTGCTGGACAACGAGCAGGAGAAGGGCGAGGCGTACCGCAATTACGTGGAGAAGGCCGCCGCTTCCGGCGTCGTCGTCGGCGCGCACTGGTTCGAGTACCTGGATCAGGCCGCGACCGGCCGCTGGTTCCAAGGCTATAACGGCGAGAGCTACGGCATCGGGCTGCTGAACGTGGCCGACCGTCCGTACAAGACGATGCTGGAATCCGTCAAGGCGACCAACGACGGCATCTACGACGTCGTGCTCGGCAACAAGCAGCCGTACTCCTTCGACTTCGGTCCGGGACGTTCGGAGCGCAATTCGGACAACAAGACCGACATCAAGAAGACGGCCGCGCCGATGGCAATCGACGGGGAGAAGGACGCTTCCTGGCCGACCGGCGCGACGTTGTCGCTGGACGACAAGGACCGCATCTTGGGTGCCCAGAAGCCGGATGTTTCGGCCGCGTTCGATCTGGCCTGGGACGCCGACAATCTCTACGTCTACGCGCATGTATCGGATCCGACGCCGATGCAGAACGCCTACGAGGGCTTCGATATCTGGAACGGCGACGCGCTCGAGCTGTTCGTCGGCCCCGAGTTCCTGGATAAGCCGGGCGCGCTCCGCGTCTCGGATTCGCAGATCATCCTGAGCGGCGCCGGCGGCTTCTACTGTTACAACAACAAGGATCCGCAGCCGCCGATCGACACGGTCGTCAAGCCGGACGCGGACGGCAAGGGCTATTCGGTCGAAGCCGCCATCCCGCTCGCCGGCCTCAACGTCGCCGACGCGGCCGACGGCCGCCAGCTGCGCTTCGATATCGGCTTCGACAACGGGGAAGGCAACAACCGCGTCGGCCAATATTTGTGGAACGGCGTCGACGGCAACTCCTCGAGCCGCGACAAGTGGGGCATGGCGACGCTCGTCGACCGTCCGGATCCGGTCGCGGGCGGAGGAGGCGGCATCTTCATTCCGGCGGACGGCTTGACCGTCGACGCGGAGAAAGGCGTCATCCAGACCGCGACGCCGGACTTGAACGCCGCGACGGGAGAAGCGGAAGCGACCGTCCCGGCATCGGCATTCGGGCAACTGCCGGCTTCGGCGCCGACGATCACGGTGAACGTGCCGAAGAAGGTAGGCGCGACGGGCTATGCGGTGAACGTGCCGACGGCAGTGCTGGCGCATGCCGCAAACGATCAATCGGTCGTCATCCACACCGCGGCCGGTACGCTGACTTTGCCTTCGAACATGCTCGGCGGGATTGACGTTCAGCAGGCGGAGACGGTGACGCTGGTCATCGGCGCTGCCGACGCAACCAAGCTGGGAGACGATCTGAAGCGCAGCATCGGCGCGCATCCGGTCGTGTACGTCGCGCTGAGGGCGAACGGCAAGGACATTCCTTGGCGCAATCCGCTGGCTCCGGCGTCCGTATCGCTTCCGTATACGCCGACGGCAGCCGAGGCGGCGAATCCGGAGCATATGACGATCTGGTATATCGGCGCAGACGGCCGGCCCGATCCGGTTGCGAACGCGCGGTACGATGCCCAATCGGGCAGCGTCACCTTCCGAACGACGCATTTCAGCATGTATGCGATCGTATACGTCGAGAAGCATTTCGCTGATTTGGATCGCTACGCGTGGGCGAAGAAGCAAGCGGAGGAGCTCGCATCCAAAGGCATCATTACCGGCACGACGGATCAAGCCTTCTCGCCGGCGGCCGACATCACCCGGGCGGACTATCTGACGCTGCTCGTGAAGACGCTGGGCTTGACGGCCGACTTCGACGGAAACTTCGACGACGTGCAGCCGGGCAGCCATTACTACGAAGCCGTCGGCATCGCCAAAGCGCTCGGCATCGCGGCAGGCAGCGGCGGCAGCTTGTTCGAGCCGAAGGCGGCCGTCTCCAGACAGGAAATGATGACCCTTGCGGCGCGCGCGTTGACGAAGCTCGGCAAGCTGCACGCCTCCGGCGGCACGGCGGTTCTCGAACGGTTCAAGGATCGCGGCGACATCGCTTCATATGCGGCGGACGGCGCGGCGGCGCTCGCGGCGGCCGATCTGATCCAAGGAGCGGGCGGAATGCTCAATCCGCGCGGCGCGGCGACGCGCGCCGAAGCAGCCGTATTCCTGTATAACGTCTACCATCTATAATTCTCGCGTTCATCAGTACGCATAGGAAACGCAAACAGCCGGGCGAGTCATCCAGACGCAGCGCCCGGCTTTGTTTGTTTCCATATATCGATCACGGCAGCGGAAAGGGGGGAACGAACGAAGGGGTTCAAGGCAGTTCCAGGATGCAAGGAAAGCGCTAGATGCAAGCCCGAGATGCAAGGAAAGCGCAAAACGAATGCAATCGGGAAAAAACGTTGGAGGTGTTCGTTTGAAGTTCAAAAAAGGCATGATGGCCTGTTTGGCCGCCGCGCTCGTCCTGAGCTTGCTTGCTTTCGCGCCGCGGGCGTCGGCGGCCGTGCCGAGCCCGTGGCAGCAGCAGGATATCGGCTCCGTCGGCATCGCCGGCTCGGCCGATTACGCGTCGGGAACGTTCACGATCCAGGCGTCCGGCACGGATATCGCCGGAACGTCGGATCAATTTCGCTACGTCTACCAGCCCTTGAGCGGCGACGGCACGATCGTGGCGCGCGTCGCGTCGATCTCGAACACGGGCGCTTGGGCCAAGGGCGGCGTCATGATCCGCGAATCTCTGACGGCCGGCGCGAAGCATGCGTCGACGGTCATGGAATACGCGTCGACCTCGGGCGCGCAGCTTATCAGCCGCAGCGCGGCTTCGGGCAGCACCGCGACGGTGACGCAGACGGGCGTCGCGGCGCCGTATTGGGTCAAGCTGCAGCGCGCGGGCAACGTGTTCACGAGCTCGATTTCCGGTAACGGCTCATCCTGGACGACGGTCGGTTCCGTGTCGGTCACGATGAACTCCGGCGTGTACGTCGGACTGGTCGTCAGCGCGCAGAACAACGCGGCGCTGAACACGACGACAATCGACAACGTCAGCGTGACCGGCTCCGGTTCCGGCGGCGGACCGGTGTTCGTGAAGGGCATTAACCTGAACGGCGCGGCGACGACGATCGAAGGCAACGGCTGGATCTCGTACGCCTCCGCGCTTAGCAGCGGACTGTCGGTCACGAACGCTTCGGCCTGGAGCGGGACGTATGGCTTCTCGCTAAACCCGACGCCGGACGCCAACACGCTGTCCATGCTGCAATCCGCCTTGTACCGCTCCGCTCCTCCGAACGGGCAGGGCTTCGGCTTGAACCAGACGATCGCGAACGGCAGCTATCAGGTCTACCTCTGGACGATCGAGAATTACCAGAGCAATTTCCGCAACGAGGACGTGAAGCTGGAAGGGGCGACGGCGGCGACGGGCATCGGCGATCTGGAGCTCGGCAGCTGGGCGAAGTACGGCCCGTACGGCGTCACCGTCAGCGACGGCGTGCTCAACATCGACATCCTGCGCTCCACCAAGGGCGATCCGCAGCTTACCGGCTTGGCGATTTACGCCGCCGGCAGCGGCACGCCCGATACGCAGGCGCCGACGGCGCCGGGCAGCCTGGCGTCGCCGTCCAAGACGGACACGACCGTCAACCTGACCTGGTCGGCTTCGACGGACAACGTCGGCGTGACCGGCTACGACATTTACCGGGGCGGCACGACGCTGGCCGGGACGACGACCGGCGCCACGAGCGCGACGATCACGGGCTTGACGGCGAACACGGCGTATACGTTCACGGTCAAAGCGAAGGATGCGGCGGGCAATTTGTCAGCCGCCAGCAATTCGCTCGGCGTGACGACGAACGCCGGCACGGGCAACCGCAGCGGCCTGCCGTGGAAATCCGGCGTCTACCGGACGACCAACGATCAAGCGAACTGGACCGCCATCCAAAATTTCGAAACGTGGCGGGGACGCCTGGCGGACGTGACGACGAACTTCCCATATCGCTATTCTTGGGATATCATGACGGAGAGCGGCGCGTTCTTCGCCGGCTGGCAGAATGCCCCGTGGACGCCGACCTACGCGGTGCCGATGTTCCCCGAGAATATCGGGGCTACGTTCTCGGGCTGCGCGGCCGGCAGCTACAACAGCCGCTGGACGACGTTCGCGCAAAATCTCGTCAGCCATGGCCAAGGCGGCGCGATCATCCGGCTCGGGTGGGAATTCAACGGCAACTGGTTCGCGCATTCCGTCACGACCGCCAACATGACGGATTGGAAAGCGTGCTTCCGGCAGGTAGCCGCGACCATCAAGGCAACCGCGCCGAACGTGAAGATCGATTGGAACGTCACGCGCGGCGACGGGCTGAAGGCCGCCGGCAACGCGGATCCGGCGCTCGTCTATCCGGGCGACGACGTCGTCGATTACATCGGCGTGGACAGCTACGACCAATGGCCGCCGGCTTTCAGCGACGCGACCTGGACCAGCAGCCATATGGGCGGCTCGTACGGCCTGCAGCACTGGATCGACTTCGCGGTTGCCCACGGCAAGAAGTTCAGCGTTCCGGAATGGGGACTCTATCACGGCGCGGCGCCCAACTTCGGGAACGACAATCCGTTCTACATCGAGAAAATGTGGTCGTTCTTCAACAGTCTCGGCTCCACGCTCGCTTATGAGGCTTACTATGACGAGGACGTGCTGACGCTCGGCAATCTCTCTTACGGCAGCAACAATCCGAACAGCGCGCCGGTGTATAACTCGCACTGGTAGCCGGCCTCAAGCAGCCGCCGCCCGAACGTTTCGGGCGGCGGCTTTCTGGCGCGGGCGAATCTAGCGGCGAACGCCGGAGCAGCGGAAGAGAACAGCCGCAACGAGACTTGGAAATGTCCGCCTATCGGACCGGCGCCTGTTTCTGTTTCCCTGGCGGCCGTCTAAGAGGTAAGAAAGACAGACGCCAAGGAGGGAGCAATCATGCTTCCATTCATCCACGCCAAACTGACGCAACTATCGCTCGCGCTCCTGATCCTGTTCGCCGCGCCGATGCTGCTGTCGCCCGCAACCGAAACGCGATCGCAAGAGCCGCCGGCATGCAGCGCCCCGCTGGTTCAGCCGCCGGCCAAGCTTCAGACGCTCCGGCCGTACGAGTGGGTCCGGCAGACGCCTTTGATCTCGCATGCCCTCGGCGGCATCGACGGTCACGCGGGAACCAACAGCCGGGAAGGGCTTATCCATGCCTACAATTGCGGGCACCGGGTATTCGAGACGGATATCAGCGTCACCGCCGACGGGGAACTCGTGCTGCGGCATGATTGGGAAGCCGGAACGTACCCCGTCCTCGGCCAGCCCGTCCCGTCTAACGCCGGGCCGATGCCGCTTGCGACATTCCGGGCGTTTCCGATTCAGGGGCATTACTCGCCCATGACGTTCAAGGAACTGCTGGCCTTCATGTCCGATCACCCGGACATGCTGCTCGTCACGGATACGAAAGAGCCGGACGACGCCAAAGCGGCGGCGATATTCAAGCGGCTCGTGGCGGAGACCGAGGCCGTCGATCCGAGCCTGCTGAACCGGTTGATTCCGCAGCTCTACCAAGCGGGGAATTACGAAGCCGTGACATCCGTCTATCCGTTCGATCAATTCATCTACACGCTGTATATGAACGAGGACTCGGACGAGCAAGTGATTCGCGACGTCTCCAGGCGCGGCATTCGGATCGTCGTCATGAACGAGAAACGCTATTCGCCCGAATTCGTCCATGCCTTGAAGGAAAAGGGCGTCTATGCCTACGTCCATACGATTAACGACGTCTCGCGGATCCGCAAGCTGAGGGAGCAAGGCGCGCAGGGCGTGATGACGGATTTCGCGGTGCCCGAGGAACTTGATGAAGCGCTTTGACCTGCGGCGATGTATGGTATAATTCCCCTATGCAACTTGTCCCAGTGGAGGTAAAATGACGATGAACGTAACGATTATCCATGCCGCAATGACGCATGACCGAGAGAACGGCTACCGGGGTACCGTGCAATTCGAGGCGGAAGGCCACAAGCATCCGTACGAAATCACGCTGCAGCTGAACAGCCTGCGCGGCACGACGTGGGATTACAGCCTTCGCTTCGCGAAGGATCCGGGCTCGGAGGAAGAGATCGGCGCGATCGAAGCCGCGATCGAGGCGGATGACGATTTGTTCGATAGACTGATCGACGCCGCGGCGGATACGCTGCCCGACGATCACAACGAAGAGGAGGCTTAACGCATGATCGGAATCGATTTGAATGGCCGTACCGCGCTCGTGACGGGCGCGACGGGAGAATTGGGGCGCGTCATGGCGCGTACCCTGGCTGCGGCCGGAGCGGACGTGGCGGTTCACTACAACACCAACGGGGCCAAGGCGCAGGAGCTGGTCGCGGAGATCGAAGGGATGGGCAGAAGAGCCGTAGCGGTTCAAGCCGACATCACGAAATTGGATTCCATCCTGGCGATGCGCGACGCCGTGACGGCAGAGCTCGGCCATGTGCACATCGTCGTGGCGAATGCCGTCATCCAATACCAATGGACGTCCGTGCTGGAGCAGTCCGAGGACGATTACCGCAGCCAATTCGAATCCTGCGTCCTGCAGAGCGTCCACTTGGCCAAGGCGTTCGTGCCGGCCATGATCGAGCAAGGCGGCGGCCGGATGATCGGCATCAACACGGAGTGCGCGATGCAGAATTTCGAGACCCAATCCGCGTACGTCGCGGGCAAGCGGGGCATGGACGGCGTATACCGCATCCTGGCCAAGGAAGTCGGGCCGCATCAAATCACGGTCAACCAGATCGCGCCGGGATGGACCATCTCGGAGCGCGACCGGACGAACGGCACGGAGCGCAGCGAAGGGTACGACAGCCGCGTGCCGCTGAAGCGCAGAGGCACGGACCAGGACATTGCCAACGCGGTCGCGTTCATCGCGTCGGACTTGGCCGGATTCATAACGGGCACGTACATACCGGTTTGCGGCGGCAACGTCATGCCGGCGATTTAGCTCTCATTCTTTCTTCGTTTCGAATCATCTATTCCATAGGAAGGGCGAACCCGCTCGTCGACCGACGACTCCGGGACCGCCCTTCTTTTTTGTCTTGCCGGCGTTACGTGTCCGCCCGGTCCGCCGACGCTTGCGGCTTGCGGCGTCCGGCGGCGCGTCCGAAGCGAAGCAGCGCGCGGTAAGCGATATCCGCGAGCAGGATCCCGCATGCGGCGTCGAGGACCGTATGCTGCTTGATAAACAACGTCGAGACGATAATAAGCGTGGACATGCCGTAGATCAGGGTTTGATTGATGCGGTTGCGGAAGCCGCTTCGGAACAAGGCTTTCATCACGAGATAGCTGGAGAAGCAGTGAATGCTCGGGAAGCAATTGAACGGCCGGTCGCGATGATAGATGAATAAGAGCAGCCGGCTCGCGGGATCGTCGCCGCTGACGACCGGGCGCGGCACCGTCGTCTGGAAGAAGACATAAATGCCGCAGCAGATCAGCGCGCACGCCACGTACGCGACGAGCGTGTCGCGATAAACGGCGGGATCCTTGACGAAGAAATAGACCAGGCAGGCATACAGGTAAAAAATCCAAACGGCATACGGCAGCGCGAACAGCTTCACGAACGGAATCGCCCTGTCCAGGTCCGTCATCAGGCTGTAGATCCGATGATGGGGACGATGATCCGGGTTGTCCGTGAGCGCGTACAGCCATCCCAAGACGGGGAACGCAAGCATGCCGGCGAGCGGCAAATAACGTTTCACGCGGCTCTCTCCTTCCGACGCGGCTCCTTCTCCCAGACTAGCATCTCTTCTTGCAATTCGGTAACATAATAAGATGATCTCCGGGTGCGCGCGAGCACCGAAGTCCCACAGGAACGAGAGGCGATAACAGGAATGGCGAAAATTGCAGTCGTGGACGACGATCCGCATATCCGCGAGCTGGTCCAGCTGTATCTGCGCGACGAAGGCTTCGAGATCGTCGAATTCGCGAACGGCGAAGCCGCGTGGCGATTCATCACCGAGCATACGGTCGACATGGTCATCATGGACATCATGATGCCGCGCATGGACGGCTGGGAGCTGTGCCGCAGGATTCGGGCTTCCGGCGACATGCCGATCCTGATGATCACGGCGAAAGGCGAGTCGGAAGAGAAAATCAAAGGGTTCCAGCTCGGAACGGACGATTACATGACGAAGCCGTTCGATCCCATGGAGCTGGTCGTGCGCGTGAAGGCGCTGCTGAAGCGGTACCGGATCTCGGCCTCGCAGATGATCTCGGTCGGCGGCATCGTGCTGGACAGGCTCGGGTACCAGGTGATCTACAAGGATACCGAGGAAGCGGCGACGATCCCGTTGAAGGAGTTCGAGCTGATGTACAAGCTGGCGAGCCATCCCGGCCAGCTGTTCACGCGGGCGACGCTTATCGAGCAGATCTGGGGGTTCGAGTACGAGGGCGACGAGCGGACGGTCGACGTGCACATCAAAAGATTACGCGAGCGCTTCGCGGCGTATGAGGAAAAGTTCAAAATCGTAACGCTGCGCGGTCTCGGCTACCGTTTGGAGGTCGTCCATGACTAGGTCGCTGTATGTCCGGACGGTGCTGATCTTCATCGCCGCCGTCATCATCAGCCTCGTCTTCTCGTTCGTGCTGGCGATCCATATGTACAGCAGCAACGTGACAACGCTCGCGGAGGAGCAAATGATAGCCCAAGGCAAGAAGATCATCTCGGAACTGACCGAGGCGTCGCCGGAAGAATTGGCGACCGTGGTCGGCAACGCGGTCGAGGTCCCCGGTCTCCGGGTCAAGATCATGGACGCGGAAGGACGCACCGTCGGGTATGGCGACGGAGGCAGCAAGCAGAGGACGCCGATCTCGAAGGCCCAATTGGACCTTGTGCTGCAGGGCGGCATCTACCGTGGGACGGTCGCGTACACCAAGGAGCATCCGGGTCCGGCCGCGCTCCTGATCGGCCTTCCGTTTCAATTGTCGGATAAGCCCTACGCGCTCTACATCACGCCTGAGCTTTACCGTATCTTGGACATGTTCCGCAAATTCACGCTGACCGTGCTCGGCTACGTGCTGGTCGCCGGCAGCCTGTTGATCCTGCTCGCCGCACGGTACATCGTCAAGCCCGTGCAGCGGTTGACCGACGCGACTAAACGAATGGCGAAGGGGGATTTCGGCATCGTGCTGGAGTCCCGCCGCAAGGACGAGATCGGCGACCTGACGGAAAGCTTCAACGAGATGGCGGGCTCGCTGCGCATGCTCGATAAACTGCGGTCGGACTTCGTCAACAATGTGGCGCACGAGATCCAATCGCCGCTGACGTCGATCGCGGGCTTCTCCAAGGCGCTGCGCACGAAGACGATGACGGAGGAAGGGCGCAAGCATTACTTGACGATCATCGAGGAAGAAAGCCAGCGCTTGTCGCGGCTCAGCGCCAATCTGCTCCGCCTGTCGGTGCTGCAGCAGGATCACGAGCTTCATAATCCCGGCTTCTTTCGCCTGGACGAGCAGATCCGCCGCAGCGTTATCGCGAGCGAACCGCAGTGGCGGGCGAAGGACATCGAGCCGGAACTCGAATTGGCGGACGTGACGGTCTACGGCGACCCGGATAGTCTCGAACAGGTGTGGCATAATTTGATTAGCAACGGCATCAAGTTCGCGGAACGGCAAGGGGAAATCGCGATCACGCTCCGGCAGGAAGAGGACGAGGCGGTCGTGGAGATCCGCGACAACGGACGGGGCATCGGGGAGGACGAGCTCCAGCATATATTCACGCCGTTCTACAAAGCGGACCAAGCGAGGGACTACGCCGTGAAGGGCAACGGCCTCGGCTTGTCGATCGCGAAGGAAATCATCGACATGCACCATGGAAGCATCGAAGCGGCAAGCGAGCCCGGCGTTCAAACTTCGTTCACAGTTCGGCTGCCGATCGGGCGAAATTCGGGCCCTGTCTGATTTTGTAACGCCCAGTTCATGATGAGTTCAAAAAACTCCGGTATGATTCGCACTAGATATAGAGAAGAGGAGAGAGTGCCAGAATGAATGCTTTAACGAGATTCAGTTTGAAAAACAGCGTCGCGGTCGTCATTCTCAGCTTGCTCGTCTTGGGCTTCGGATTTTATTCCTCGACCCAGATCAAGCAGCAGACGTTTCCGGACGTGACGTTCCCGGCCGTCTTCATCCAGACGGTATACCCGGGCGCATCGACCGAAGAAATCGAATCCGAGGTCACCAAGCCGATCGAGGACAGCTTGATCGGACTGAAAAACTACGATTCGCTGACGAGCTCCAGCACGGAGAATTCGTCGAGCATTTTCCTGCAGTACGCATTCGGCACGAACATGGACGACAAAATGAAGGACGCCGAAGCCGCGGTCGCCAAGCTGACCCTGCCGGACAACGCGAAGGTCACCGTGCAGCGGCTGTCGTTCGGCGAAGCGCCGATCTACCAGGCGGCGATCTTCTCGGCGAAGGAGGATCCGGCGGCGCTCCAGAAGACGCTCGAGGAGCAGGTGGTGCCGAAGCTCGAGAAGGTATCCGGCGTTAGCTCCGTGTCCCTCACGGGCACGCAGTCCCAACAGCTCCGCATCGACGTGGACAAGGATAAGGCGGCCCAGTACGGCCTCTCGCTGAACGCGATCCAAACGGCGATTCAATCGCTGGATTACGCGTTGCCGCTCGGTTCCGTCAACGCGGGCGACAACACGATTCCGATCCGCCTGGTCGGCAAGATCGACTCGCTCGACCAAATCAAGAACCTGCAGCTCAGCCAGGGCATGGGCGGCGGCGGACAAGGCGCTCCGGGAGCCGGGGGCCAAGGACAAGCCGGTGCCGGCGCGGCCAAAGTGAAGCTTTCCGACATCGCGGAAGTGAACACGGTCTCGTCCCAGAACGAGATCACGCGCTACAACGGTCAGGCCAGCTTCATCGTCGGCGTCGTGAAGACGCAGGACGCCAATACGGCGGACGTATCCGACGCGGTCAAGGACGTGCTGCAATCCTATCAGGATAAAGGCACCCTCGACGTGCGCTTGATTCAAGACCAAGGCGCGGACATCAAGCATTCCGTCTCCTCGCTGATCCGGGAAGGACTTTTCGGCGCTCTCTTCTGCGTCATTATCATTTTCCTCTTCCTGCGCAACGTCCGGGCGACGCTCATCTCCATCCTTTCGCTGCCGATCTCGATCTTCGCGACGATCGCGCTGCTCAACCAGATGGGGTATACGCTGAATATCATGACGCTCGGCGGCATCGCGGTCTCCATCGGCCGAATCGTCGACGACAGCATCGTCGTCATCGAGAACATTTACAGGTGGCGCCAGGAGAAAGGCCGCGAGATGGACGGCAAAGAGCTCGCGTACCGCGCGGCCAAGGAAGTTATCGGCGCGGTGGGCTCGTCCACGATCGCGACGGTCGTCGTATTCCTCCCGCTGGCGTTCGTAACGGGCATCATCGGCGAATTTTTCCGTCCGTTCGCCATCGCGGTCGTCATCTCGATTCTGTGCTCGCTGCTCGTGGCCATGATGCTTATTCCGGTACTGGGCGCGAAGTTCTTCAATTCCATCAAGCCGCATAAGCAGGGCGGCCGGTTCATCGCGTTCTACGAGCGGCTGATCCGCGGCGCGCTGAAGCGCAAGGCATTGGTGCTGATCGTGTCCATCCTGCTGCTGGTCGCTTCGTTCGGCACGATTCCGCTGCTCGGCGTCGCGTTCCTCCCGGCCGGCGAAACGGCCTCGATCGCGGTCAACGTGAAGATGCCGGCGCAAACGCCGCTCGAAGAGACGAATGCCGTCGGCGCGAAAGTGGAAGATTATTTGAAAGGCCTGCAGGACGTCGATAATTATCAAGCGATGATCGGCGGCATGGATAATCCGTTCATCCAGATTCCGAGCACGAACACGGCCTCGTTCAACGTACAGTTCAAGGAAGGCGCCGACGTCGACACGAACGCGCTGATCGACAAGGCGAATAAAGACTTGAAGGAAATCGTGACGGCCGCTTCGCCGAAGGCGACGGTCAACATCACGGAAGGCGCGCAGAACGGGCCTCCGACGGGGAACGAGGTCACGATCGATCTGTACTCCGACGATCTGGCGGCCCTGTCCAAGGCAGCGGTGCAGGTCGAGAATCTGATGAAGGCCAACGCCGACATGAAAGACGTCTCGAACAACCTGAAGGACGTCTCGCCGAAGTGGGTCATGTCGCTGACGCAAACGGCGAAGGATCTCGGCGTATCCTCGTTCCAAATCATGGCTGCCGTCAACGAGCAGCTGCGGCCGGTCAACGTCGGCACGTATACGCTCGACAGCAAGGACTGGGATATCACGATGGGCTTCAAACAGCAGATCTCGTCCAAGGCAGAGCTGGAAAACATCAGCATTCCGACGGTCGGCGGCGTGAAGAAGCTGAGCGAGCTGGCGGACTTGTCCGAATCGACCGCTCCGGTGTCCATCAACCATGAAGAAGGCAAGACGTATGCCGAAGTGAAGGGCAGCGTGAAGGATACGGACAAGACGGCTTCCGTGACGAAGGCGATCCAAGCGGACATCGACAGCCTGTCGCTGCCGGACAACGTCGACGTCAAGATCGGCGGCGGCCTCGAGATGATCACGAGCGGCTTCAAGAGCATCGGCATCGCGATGGGAGCCGCGATCGGACTCGTGTTCCTGGTCATGAGCATTACCTTCGGCGGTTTGCGCACGCCGCTGATCATCCTGTCCTCCCTGCTCTTCGTGCCGGTCGGCGCGCTGGGCGGCCTGCTCATCACGAACAACTCGCTCTCCATGAGCGCGATGATCGGGATGCTGATGCTTGTCGGGATCGTCGTCACGAATGCGGTCGTGCTCCTGGATCGCGTCGAGACGAACCGCAAGTCCGGCATGGAGCTTCGCGAATCGCTGGTCGAAGCGTCCAAGACAAGGCTGAGACCGATTCTGATGACGGCTTGCGCCACGATTCTGGCGCTGCTGCCGCTGGCGCTGTCGAAATCCTCGACAAGCCTCATCTCAGGCGGCTTGGCCGTTACGGTTATCGGCGGTCTCACGACGTCGACGCTGCTTACCTTGGTCGTCGTGCCGGTCATCTACGAGATGACGGGCAAGCGAAGCAAAGTTCGCAAGGACCTGGAGATCTAAACGAAAGCGAAGCGAGGCACGGGTGCATTCCTTCCGGGGAATGCGCCCGTTTTCTTTGATTCGTCATGGCAATTTCCGGTAAACTGGAGCTGGAGGTGGGCGATCATGAAGCAGAACAAGTACGACGACGAAGGCTTCTTCGAGAAATACAGCCAAATGCCGCGTTCGGTGCAGGGGCTGGACGCCGCGGGGGAATGGGCTTCGTTTCGCCCCATGCTCCCGGATATGAACGGGAAGCGGGTGCTGGACATCGGGTGCGGCTTCGGCTGGCACTGCCGGTACGCGCGGGAGCAGGGAGCCGCTTCGGTCGTCGGCATCGATATTTCGGAGAACATGCTGGCGCGGGCCCGAGAGATGACCGACGACGCCGCGATCACGTATCGCAGGCTCGCGATCGAAGACCTCGACTATCCGGCAGGAGCGTTCGACGTCGTGATCAGCTCGCTCGCGCTGCACTATATCGAGCGCTTCGATATCGTCTGCCGGGAGGTGCATCGCCTGCTGGCGCCGGGCGGGAGCTTCGCGTTCTCGGTGGAGCATCCGGTCTTCACGGCGCGCGCCGCGCAGGACTGGCATTACGGGCCGGGAGGCGAGAAGCTGCACTGGCCGGTGGACGATTATTACGGCGAAGGCTTGCGGCAGGCAAGGTTCCTGGAGAACAACGTGATCAAGTACCACCGGACGGTATCCTCGATCATGAACGCGCTGATCGAGGCGGGCTTTGTGATCCGGAAGCTGTCCGAGCCGCAGCCGACGCCGGAGATGATGAAGGCGAACCCGTCCATGCGCGACGAGCTGCGGCGTCCGTTGTTTCTCTTGATCGCCGCCGAGCGGCAGGATTAAATCGACAAAAAAAGGCATGTCCGATGCGCGAACATCGGAACATGCCTTTTTTGCCGTTTTCGCTTACGAATGCAGCGTTTTGCCTTGCAGCGGCGCGCCAGCCTCTTCCCGTCGGCGGTTGACGGCCGCGTGCGCGACGAAGGAAGCGACGGCCATCGCCGCGGTCGCGACGGCGAGCCAGGCGACGGGCGTCAGGCCGCCGCCGTCATAGAGGACGCCCATGACGTAAGGGCCGATGACCCGGCCGGCGGAACCGATGCCGCCGGCAAGCCCCAGGTAGAACGGCGCATGGCTGCCGCCGTTCTCGCTGAGAAACGCCGGAATGGCGGGCGCGATGAGCATCTCGCCGAGCGTGGTGAGCAGCATGCCGAGCACCATGCCCGTAAAGCTGTGCATCGCCAGGATGACGGCGTACCCGCTCAGATACAAGACCGCGCTGGCCGTGAGCTGCGCCTTGATGGAGCTGGCCGAGACCCGCTTGACCAGGTTCGTGACCGGCTGGGCGACGAAGATCAGGATGCCGTTGAACGTCCACAAGTATCCGAACATCTGCTTCGACATGCCGTGCTCGATGATGAAGGGCGATACGCCGGTGTTCCAGATGCTGTTGCCGAGATTGATCAGCATGCCGCCGAGCGCCATGAACAGATAGAGCCGCACGTCCTTGAGGAGCAGCCAGATGCCAGCCTCCGCGGACCTTTTCTTGATCAGGGAAATCCCGCTGCCGCCGGTTCCGACATGCTTCAGGTAGAACAGGAAGAAGACCGCGAAGACGCCGGAAGAGACGCCGTTCAGCACGAAGCTGAGCGAGTAGGACATCTCCGCGAGAAATCCGCTGAGCGCGGTGCCGACCGCGACGCCGATATTGTTGGCGATGTAGACGACGTTGTACAGCTCCCCGCGGCGCTCCGCGAAGCGAAAGCCGATGAACGCCTGGATAGCCGGCATGGAGAGCGCGTTGAACAGCCCGATCAATCCCATCATGACGATGAAGACGGGCCAGTTGTGGCTGAGCGCCGGAAGCAGCAGCAAGCCGGCCGCGTTGAGGCCGAGCGCGCCGATGATCAGCCGCTTCACGCCGATCCGGTGATACAGCGCGCCGCCGAGCAGCTGGCCGGCGATGCCGCCGAGCGATTGGATCAGAATGACGAGCCCGGCATCCGCCATGCTCCGGCCCAGCTCGTCGAACACGAACATGGTGACGAGCGGCCACATCAGCGCGCTGCCGATGGCATTGATGAGACTGGCGAGCAGGAAGACTTTGATTTCCTTCGGATAAGAAGCAAGCATGCTTGGGGCACCCCCGATGAGTTGAGCACAGATGGCAAGCTTCCATTATACCGTATCCGGGCGTGTTAGCCGAAGACGATTTTTGCCAGCGGCGTCATTCCGGCTTCCCGCGCCACTGCGTCGGCGTGACGCCGATGTATTTCTTGAACACGGTCGCGAAGTGCTGGCTCGTCTTGTAGCCCAGATCGAGCGCCACGCCGGTCACGCTGGCGCCCGGATCTCGCAGCAGCCCGCAGGCGCGGTTCATTCGCAGCCGGTCGACGTAGCTGGCCGGCGATTGCCCGTGCAGGTCGTGGAACAACCGATAGAAATGCGATTCGCTTACGCCGATCCTCGCGGCAAGCTCCTTGTTCGACAGGCGCCGTTCGGGCTCCGCGTCGATATCGGCCGTAAGCCGAAGCAGCGCTTCGCGGAGGTCGAGCGGCATTTGCCGCGCGACGGGCGGGTAGAGCAGCTGCAGCAGAATATCCAGCAGATAGTGGCGCAGGAGGAACAGGTCATGCTCGCTGCCGCGTTCGATGAGGCCGCGCAGCTTGAGGAATGGCTCGCGGACGCGCATATCCGCGTTCACGATCCGCGGCAGGGCGGCGAGCGCGTCATGGATGCGGCGCCGGTCGGCGTCGTCCAACCCGAGCCAGCCCGGCATTTCGCCCGGATCCACGAGGATGAGCCACCAGATGCTGGACGGCTCCACGTAATTGGATTTGGCCCGATGCCATTCGCCCGGCTTGGTATGGAAGAACTGTCCCGCATGGGTCGGATAGAGGCCGTCGTCCACTTCCCAGGCCAGCTTGCCGTGCTCGACGTAGACGAATTCGAAGCCGCGCGCGTGCTGGTGATCGTACAGCGGCGACGCTTCGTGAAACCGGTCGAAGCCGATCATCTCGAGTTCGGGCAACGCGGCGAATACGCCGGACTCCGCCCATTCGTGCGCCCAGCGGGCGGAATCGTTTTTGCTGCGCGGCATGGCTGTGCAGCTCCTTTCGCGTTCGTTTCCGATCATCCGGATGTTTCTAATCCTATTGGATAGGTTTTCGGAAGTCAACGCGGCGCGCCTGCTCTTACAATAAGGGCAGCAACCGGATTTCCGCGACCTTGTTAGAGACGAGACTAGACACGAGAGAGGCGATTCAGCGATGGGCGTCATTCCTTACGACGTGACGGAAGAGGACAAAAGGCGGTTCGACGAAGACGGGTATTGGATCAGCCCGAAGCTGCTGGACGACGATACGATCCGGCGGCTGCGGGAGGCGCACGAGCGGGTATGGAGCAAGAAGCATGACGGCCACGGCCTGCCGTTCTACGACTATTCGCTGCCGGAGAACCCGCTGGCGCTGCGCAAGCTCGACAACGGCTGGTGGATCAACGACGAGATTCGGGCCGTCGTGACCGACCGCGAATTGGGCAAGATGGCATCGGAGCTGCTGGACGAGGCTGCCATCCGGCTGTGGCACGACCAAGTCATCTACAAGCCGGGCACGAGCGGGCAGGAGACGAAAGCCGGCAACGTGGGCTGGCATCAGGATTACGGCTATTGGCGCGTGAGCAGCACGACGAACATGGTGACCGTCTGGATCGCGCTGCAGGATACGGATCTGTCGAACGGCGGCATGATGACGATTCTCGGCTCGCACAAATGGGGCGCGGTCGAAGGCAGCGACACGTTCTTCGAGCAGGACATGGGCAAGCTCAAGGCGAAATTCGCCACGCGCGACTGGGTGGAGGAGCCGTGCATTCTGAAGGCGGGCCAAGCGAGCTTCCACCACGCGCTGACCTTCCACGGCTCCGGCACGAACTATTCGAGCGAGCCGCGGCTGTCGGTCGTCGCGCATCTGATGCCGGGCGACACGCATTTCCGCGACGTCAGGCAGAAGCACGACAATTTGCGGCTGCTCGGCGGGCGTCCGGTACCGGGGATGCGCTTCGACCGCGACGAATATTTTCCGCTGCTGTACGCGAAGGAGTAGTCTATTGCCAATACGGAAAGGCGCCGGTCCGATCGGATCGGCGCCTTTCGATTAGCGGTATTGCGCGCCGGATCATCCGTTTGGACTTAAAATCCGACGCCTGCCGAATTCGGGGAGCTTCCGCCAAGTACCGCATGGCAAGCGGCCGCATGCCGTTATTCCTCGCGCGGATCCGATTTCAATTCAATCACGTTCCCTTCCGGTAATGCTCCATTCGCAGGATAATTCCGGTTTCTTTCAGCTTCATGGCGGATCCTCCCCGTTATTTTGATCAGTATGCAGGAATTGGCTGCGATTAGCATCTCTTGATATAAACATACTTTAGTGTATGTAAAGTGTCCATTCGATTTATGTGATAGATGCGATAAGCCGCAGTTATTCCATAAACGGCAAAAAAAGCGCCCATCGAGCCGGAGCCGGCTTCCTGGATGCGTTTGGCGCGCTTGCTTATGCGGATTGCAACGATTAGCGGAGTCGAACGTCGGCGGGCGGATCAACGAATGCCGCTCTTGCGGGAGGAACCCGACCAAGAAGCCTGCCTCTTCGGTTTTCCTTTCGCGGATGCAGGGTTCGAGGGACGCTCGTCCGTTCCCGCCTTGTCCTCGTCCAAGATCAGTCTGCACAGCAAAGCCGTATAGGTCATACCCCAGGTTCTTCTTCTCAAGTTCTCACTCCCTTTTCGTGATCATGCCGATTGAACGATTCCAATCAAGCCCTCGAGGGCCGTGCCGACATGGTAATGAATGGATGTTTGCTTATCTTTCATTAACCGCTGCTCGAAATTTAAATCAGGCATCAGCCGCATTCGGCGGAAATAGCAGGATGATGAAGCCAATATTGACCAATCATGGTCGCGCATTGAAGGGCGAATCCACAACCGCAAAGACCCGCTTCCGTTGACTTAAACGGGAACGGGTTTTTGTTTTTGCCCGAAACCATAATAGTATTTTTGTTTTTGTTTGAAATTGTATATTCAAAAACAAACAAACATGCTAGACTAGGTTCAGAAGCTATTATCACATTCATTCGGAGGTAGCAAAATGGTACAGAGCTTATGGGATAACGCAAAGGCATCGGAGCTGCAGGACGGACTCGCGCAGCTCGTTTATCGCTCCAACATCATCGGCGCGGACCGCCGCGTCTGCAATTGGGGCGGAGGCAACACGTCGAGCAAGACGACGGTCACGGATTTCCGGGGCCGCGACATCGAAGTGATGTACGTGAAGGGAAGCGGCTCCGACCTGGCGACGATGAAGGCCGGCAATTTCACGGGACTGCGCATGGACGATATCCGTCCGTTGTTCGAGCGCGAGTCGATGTCCGACGAAGACATGGTCGCGTACTTGGCGAACTGCATGATCGACGCCAAGCACCCGCGCGCCTCGATCGAGACGCTGCTGCACGCGTTCCTCCCGTTCAAGCATGTCGACCATACGCATCCGGATTCCATCATCAGCTTGTGCTGCGCGGACAACGGCAGGCAGCTGGCCGAAGAAATTTTCGGCAACCGCTTCGTCTGGGTGCCGTACGTGCGCCCGGGCTTCACGCTGTCCAAGATGATCGCGCAGGGCGTGCTCGACAATCCGAACGCCGAGCTCGTCCTCATGGAGAAGCACGGTCTCGTGACTTGGGGCGAGACGAGCGAAGCGGCTTACGCGCAGACGATCAAGATCATCAGCGAAGCCGAAGCGTTCATCGAAGCGCGCGTGAACGAAGCGAAGCTGTTCGGCGGCGCGAAGCATCAGCCGCTGGACGCGGACGTCCGCAGAAGCCTCGCGTCGCAAGTGATGCCGACGATCCGCGGCGCGGTCGGCGACGCGAAGAAAATGATCCTGACGTTCGACGACGAGGCGGACGTGCTCGCGTTCGTCGGGGGCACGGACTCGGCCGAGCTGTCGCAAGTGGGCGCGGCCTGCCCCGACCATCTCGTGCACACGAAGGTCGTGCCGCTCTTCATCGACTGGACGCCGGACGCAACCGACGCCGAAGGCTTGAAAGCCATTCTGAAAGAAAGCATCGCCGCGTATAAGAAACAATACGAAGCTTACTTCGAGCGCAACAAGAACGAAGGCGACGTCATGTTCGAAGCCGCGCCGCGCGTAATCCTCATCCCGGGCCTCGGCATGATCAACACGGGCAAGAGCTGGTCCAATTCGAAAGTCAGCGGCGCGCTCTACCACCGCGCGATCGCGGTCATGCGCGGCGCGACGGCGCTCGGCCGATTCGTTTCCTTGAGCGAAAACGAGTCCTACAACGTCGAATACTGGCCGCTCGAGCTGTATAAATTGTCGCTTGCTCCGGCGGAAGCCGAATTCTCCCGCAAGGTCGCGTTCATCACGGGCGGCGCCGGGGGCATCGGCAGCGAGACGGCGCGCCGTCTCGTGTCCGAAGGCGCGCACGTCGTGCTGGCGGACCTGAACCTGGAAGGTGCCGAGCGCGTGGCCGGCGAAATTAACGAGAAGCACGGCGAGGGCCGCGCGATCGCCGTCAAGATGGACGTGACGAGCGAAGAAGCGGTCATGGCCGCGATCGCCGCCACGTCGCTCGCTTACGGAGGTCTCGACATCGTCGTCAACAACGCGGGACTCGCGACGTCGAGCCCGTTCGACCAGACGTCGCTGAAGGAATGGAACCTGAACATCAGCGTGCTCGGCACCGGCTATTTTCTCGTGGCGCGCGAAGCGTTCAAACTGTTGAAGGAACAAGCCATCGGGGGCAACATGGTGTTCATCGGCTCCAAGAACTCCATCTATGCCGGCAAGAGCGCGTCGGCCTACAGCGCGGCCAAAGCCTTGGAAGCCCATCTGGCGCGCTGCGTCGCGGCGGAAGGCGGCGAGTTCGGCATTCGCGTCAACACGATCCTGCCGGACGCGATCCTGCAGGGCTCGACGATCTGGAACGGCAGCTGGCGCAACGAGCGGGCGACCGCCTACGGCATCGAGCCGGATCAATTGGAAGAGTACTACCGCAAGCGCACGACGCTGCTCGTGAACATTTATCCGCGCGACATCGCCGAGGGCATCGCTTTCTTCGCCTCGTCGAAAGCGGAGAAAACGACGGGCTGCATGCTGACGATCGACGGCGGCGTGCCCGCGGCCTTCACGCGATAAGAGAGGACGGTGCGGACCATGTATCAAGCAAGAGGCGAGAAGCATTGGATCATTCCGGACGGGTTTATTCCGCCGACGAGCGCGCCGGGCGCCTACGAGAGCCATGAATCCATCTGCGTGCTGAACTGCTCCTCGGAGGAGGCCTTGCTGCGGATCACGATTTTCTTCGAGGATCGCGAGCCGCTCGAGAACATACTATCCGTCGTGCCCGGCAGAAGAACCAAACATATCCGCACGTCGTCCCTCGCGGCGAACGGGGCGACCATTCCGGTGGGCGTTCCCTACGCCATCGAGGTGCTGAGCGATATCCCGATCATCGTGCAGTACAGCCGGCTGGACGCCACGCAGGCGGAAAACGCGCTCATGTCGGTGATGGCGCATCCGATTAAATAATAACGAAGGAGCAATGATCATGGACCAAAGCATTGTTGCGAATTACGAAGCGGCCAAAGCGCTGTACGCGCGCCACGGGATCGACGTCGATGCGGCATTGGAGAGGCTCGCGGAGATCAAAATCTCGATGCACTGCTGGCAAGGGGACGACGTCCGCGGATTTTTGAACAAAGATCAAGCGCTTACAGGCGGCATCGCCGTAACGGGCAATTATCCGGGGGCGGCAAGCACGCCGGCCGAGCTTCGTTCCGATCTGGAGAAAGCGTTCTCGCTGATCCCGGGCAAGCATAAGGTCAACCTGCACGCGATCTACCTGGACACGGACGAGAAAGTCGAGCTGGACGCCATCGAGCCGAGGCATTTCGAGAAATGGGTGGCGTGGGCGAAGGAGCAAGGCTTGGGACTCGACTTCAACCCGACCTGCTTCTCGCACGAGAAATCGGCCGACGGCCTCACGCTGAGCCACCCGGATCCGGCCATCCGCCGATTCTGGATCGACCATTGCAAGGCGTCCCGCAAAGTGAGCGCGTACTTCGGCGAGCAGCTCGGCCAAACCTGCGTGACGAACGTATGGATTCCGGACGGCTTCAAGGATACGCCGGTCGATCGGTTAGCGCCTCGCCAACGGTTGAAAGAATCGCTGGACGAAGTGTTCGCGGAAGAGCTGAACCCTGCTTATCACCTCGACGCGGTCGAAAGCAAGGTATTCGGACTCGGCTCCGAGGCGTACGTCGTCGGCTCCCACGAATTCTACATGGGGTACGGGATCGCGAATAACAAGCTGATCTGCCTGGATGCGGGCCATTTCCATCCGACGGAAGTCATCTCCAATAAATTGTCCGCCTTGTCGCTGTTCGCGGACGGCTTCCTGCTCCACGTCAGCCGTCCGATGCGCTGGGACAGCGATCATGTCGTCACGCTCGACGACGAGCTGATCGACATCGGGCGCGAGCTCGTCCGCGGCGACCTGCTCGGCAAGACGCATATCGGCCTCGATTTCTTCGACGCCAGCATCAACCGCGTCGCGGCTTGGGTCATCGGCACGCGCAACACGATCAAGGCGCTGCTCCGCGGCTTCCTCGATCCCGTCGAGGAGCTCCGCAAAGCCGAGCTCGACTTCGACTTCACGACGCGCCTGGCCTTGCAGGAAGAGTTCAAATCGTATCCGTTCGGCGCGGTGTGGGACTACTACTGCGCGAAGCAAGGCGTGCCGGTGCGCGAAGCCTGGCTGGCCGACGTGAAAGCGTACGAGCAAGACGTGCTGCTGAAGCGCGGCGCGGAAGCCGCGGTAGCAAAGCCGTAATCGCGCGCGCCGCGCATGGCAATAGCCGCGGCGCAGCGAACTTCGCGCGCGGCCTAGCGGCACGGCGGATCCCACGCTCGCGGCGTATGCCTGCGGCAGCGAACTTCGCGCACGGCCAAGCGTCGCAGCGGATCCTACGCTCGCGGAGTATGCCTGCGGCAGCGAACTTCGCTTGCGGCCAAGCGTCGCAGCGGATCTCCGCCTGCGGCGTATGCCTGCGATGCGGAAATAGCCGCCGGCGTGAACTCCGCTTCGGCCTTCATCCGCGGCCATCTTGGCGCGGCTGGGGGCCGAAGCGGTCCCGGGCGGCGAAAGACGAACGTTTGGGAGGGTTTCATTTGCCTAGCATTTTAGCGTACGACCTCGGGGCAAGCAGCGGCAGGGCGCTGCTCGGCCGCCTGACCGACCGCAGGATCGAAGTGGAGGAAGTTCACCGCTTCGGGAATGATCCCGTCGCGGTGGGCGACCGCCTGCATTGGGACATCCTCCGCTTGTTCCATGACATCAAGCATGGCCTCTTGAAGGCCAAGCTTGCCGGCGAGACGCCGGGCAGCCTGGCGATCGATTCCTGGGCCGTCGATTTCGGACTGATCGGCCGCGGCGGCGAGCTGCTCGGCAATCCGTACCATTACCGCGACCGCCATACCGACGGCGTCATGGAACGCACGACGGCGCGGTTGACGCCGGGCCGGATCTTCGGCCGGAGCGGCATCCAGTTCCTGCCCTTCAACACGATCTATCAGCTGGCGGCATTGAAGGAAGCAGACTCGCCGCTGCTTGCGCAGGCGGAGCGCTTCCTGATGATCCCGGACCTGCTGCGGTACTTCCTGACGGGCGAGATGCACAATGAATTCTCCAACGCGACGACGACGCAGCTGTACAATCCGCTGCTCGGCGGCTGGGACGCAGAGCTGCTCGGCGATATCGGCATCCCGTCATCGCTGTTCGGCACCGTCGTGCAGCCGGGCACGCCGGCCGGCCGGCTTCGCCCGTCCTTGAAGGAAGAGCTGGGCATCGGGGCGATTCCGGTCTACACCGTCGCCGAGCACGATACCGGATCGGCCGTCGCGGCGGTGCCGGCGCTGGAGCGCGATTTTGCCTACCTCAGCTGCGGCACGTGGTCGCTGATGGGCACGGAAGTGGATTGGCCGGTGATTACCGATCTCGCGCAGGAGCTGAATTTTACGAACGAAGGCGGCGTCGGCGGGACGTACCGGCTGCTCAAGAACATCATGGGCTTGTGGATTTTGCAGGAAACCCGGAGGACGTGGGAGAAGGCTGGGCTGACGCTCGGCTTCCCCGAGCTGGTGGCGCTTGCGGAGCAGGCGCCGCCGCTGCGAGCGTTCATCGATCCGGACGACGCGATGTTCCTGCACGCCGGCGACATGCCCGCCCGCATCGCCCGGTATTGCGAGCGCACGGGTCAACGGGCGCCGGGAACGCCGGGCGAAATCGTTCGCTGCATCCTCGAAAGCCTTGCGCTCAAATACCGTTATGTGCTTGAATTAACGGAGCGGCTCTCGGGCAAGCGGTTCGGCGGCCTCCATATGGTCGGCGGCGGCATTCAGAACGCGCTGCTTTGCCAATGGTCCGCGAACGCGATCGGCAAGCCGGTCTGGGCCGGTCCCGTCGAGGGCAGCGCGCTCGGCAACCTGGCGGTCCAATGGATCGCGCAGGGCGAGATCGCGGATATATGGGAAGCGCGCAAGATCATCCGCGAGTCGTTTCCGGTCACGAATTACGAGCCGCGGGACGGCGCGCAGTGGGAAGAAGCGTATGGAAGGTTCCGCGCGTTGACGAGGCTTTCGTAAGCTTTGGATCGGTAGTGGATACATGTACGGGATGCCTGCCTATTGGCCGGCATTGCGAGGAATAAGAACGTCATCGCTACGTTTACGGGAAGAGGTCGACATATGCTGGTTGCGGAACGCTATGAGAAAATTGTTGGGCTGGTGAACGATCGGGGCAGCATCCGGGTCACGGAGCTGAGCGAGCTTTGCCAAGTGACGGAGGAGACGATCCGCCGCGATCTCGATCGGCTGGAACAGGCCGGCCGGCTCCGCCGTTCTCATGGCGGCGCGGTCAGCGTGAAGGATACGCCCCAGCAGCCGGAGATTCCGTATGCGGAGCGCGAGATCACGCACGCGGAAGAGAAGCGGCGCATCGCCGAGGAAGCGGTCAAGCTGATTCGTCCGAAGGATCGGATCTTGCTGGACGCGAGTTCGACGGCCTGGTACATGGCGACGTACCTCCCGGATTTTCCGCTGACGGTGCTCACCAATTCCATCAAAGTGGCGATGGAGCTGAGCATCAAGGAGCGCATCGAGGTCATCTCGACGGGCGGGCTGCTCGCCCAGCGATCGTTGTCCTACGTCGGTCCGCTGGCCGAGCGTTCGCTGGACGCCTACCATGTCGACAAGGTGTTTTTCTCGTGCAAAGGGGTGCACCTGGAGCGCGGCATCAGCGAATCCAACGAGCTGCAGGCGCGCATCAAACAGAAGATGATCGGCATGGCGGACGACGTCATCCTGCTCGCCGATGCCAGCAAATTCGGCGTGCAGGCGTTCACGCACGTGGCGGAGCTCGGCGACGTGGATACGATCATCACGGACCGGCGTGCGCCGCAGGAGACGCTCGGCGCGCTGGCGGAGCGGGCGATAACGGTACATACGGCGTAAGGGCCGCGCAAGCGCCTCATGCCGTTCCGAAACGCGACGTTCGGCGGCGCGAACGCTCGTTTACCGACCCTATGATTTCGCTTGTTTGTTCCCGATGCGGATTCGAGCCGTCCACCAGGCTGTTCGAATCCGCATTTTCATATTGTCAACCTGTCTGATAACCTGATAAAATAATGGCATAGACCACTCGAAGCGAGGTGCCTGGTTACGTGAAAGTGTCCTTGTTTATTACTTGTTTGAGCGATGCCCTCTACCCCCGCGTAGGGGAAGCGATGGTGCGCCTGCTGGCGAAATACGGCGTCGCGCTGGAGCTTCCGTCCGTGCAGACCTGCTGCGGGCAGCCGGCGTTCAACAGCGGCTATTGGAAGGAAGCGCGCGAGTCGGCGAGCACGATCATCGCCGCTTTCGAAGACGCCGACTTCGTTATTTCCCCGTCGGGCTCCTGCACGTTCATGATCCATCATTATCCGAAGCTGTTCGAGGACGATCCCGTCATGCTGGAGAAAGCGCTTCAATTGCAGGCGAAGGCGTACGAATTCACGCAATTCCTCGTGCAGGTGCTCGGCGTCACGGACGTCGGCGCGCAATTTCCGCACAAGGTCACGTACCATCCTTCCTGCCACGGCAGCCGGCTGCTCGGCGTGAAGGAAGAGCCGCTCCTGCTGATGGAGCGGGTGGATGGGCTGGAGCTCGTGCCGCTTCCGTTCGCCAACGATTGCTGCGGGTTCGGCGGGACGTTCGCGGTCAAGATGTCCGATATTTCCGGCGCGATGGTGACGGAGAAGTCCGATCACGTGCTGGAAACGGAAGCCGAGGTGCTCGTCGGGCTCGACATGGCCTGCCTCATGAACATCGCGGGCAATTTGCGGTATCGCGACAAGCCGGTGCGCGTCATGCATTTGGCGGAACTGCTGTATGAAGGGGTGAAGGGCGCATGAGCGCAACGGGAACGCAGGCTGGGGGAGCGACCGTCAAGGAACGCGCGGAGCTCGCGCTGAACAACGATTTCTTGCGGAAAGCGGTCAAATTCACGACGGAGCGGCTGCGCGCGGGCAAGGAAAACGCCGCCGCCGACCACGGCAACTGGGACGACTGGCGCGAACGCGGACGGCAAATCCGCCTGCATACGATCGCGCATCTGGACTATTATTTGAATCTGTTCGCGGACAACGCGCGGGCGAACGGCGTGCATGTCCATTTCGCGGATACGGCCGCGGAAGCGGTCAAGATCTCGCTCGATATCGCGAAGCACGCGCAGGCGAAGACGGTCGTGAAGTCGAAGTCGATGGTGACGGAGGAGCTGCATCTCAATCACGCGCTCGAGGAGATCGGCGTGGAGGCGATCGAGACCGATCTGGGCGAGTATATCATTCAACTGGCGGGCGAGACGCCGTCCCATATCATCATTCCGGCGATTCACAAGAACCGCTATCAGATCGCGGAGCTGCTCTCGGCCGACGCGGGCGAGACGCTGGCGCCGGACACGCAGGTACTGGCGGGCTTCGTGCGCCGCAAGCTGCGGGAGAAATTCCTCGAAGCGGACATCGGCATGACGGGCTGCAATTTCGCCATCGCGGAGACGGGTTCGATGGTGCTGTTCGAGAACGAAGGCAACGCGCGGATGGTCACGACGGTGCCGAAGACGCAGATCACGCTGATGGGCATGGAGCGCATCATCCCGTCCTTCGCCGACCTCGAGGTCATGGCGACGCTGCTGCCGCGTTCCGCGACCGGGCAGAAGCTGACCGTTTACATGTCCGGCATTACCGGACCCCGCCGCGACGCCGACGCCGACGGGCCGGAAGAAATGCATATCGTCATCGTGGACAACGGCCGTTCCCTGCAGCTCGGCGATCCGGAGTTCCAAGAGCTGCTCAACTGCATCCGCTGCGGCGCCTGCCTGAACGCCTGCCCGGTCTACCGCCATATCGGGGGCCATGCCTACGGCGGCACGTACAGCGGTCCGATCGGCGCGGTGCTCACCCCCGCCCTGAAGAAGAACGTGGCGGAATGGGACGATATCGCCAACGCCTCGAGCCTGTGCGGCGCCTGCTACGAAGCCTGCCCGGTCAAGATCCCGCTGCACGAGATGCTGATCTATCTGCGCCGGCGCAAGCTGGAAGCCGGACGCGGCGACAAAATGGAGGCGCTCGGCATGAAAGGCTTCGCCGCCGTCATGTCGAACGCGAAGCGTTACCGGGCGGTCGTCAAGCTCGGCCAGCTCGGGCAAAAGCTCGTCGTCCGCGACGGAGGGATCCGCGTGAAGCTCGGTCCGCTGAAGGGCTGGAACACGTACCGCGTCACGCCGAGCCTGCCGAAGGCATCGTTCCGGCAGCAATGGAAGACGATGGAAGAAGAAATCCGCCACGGGCTGCAGGACATGGACCCGGCCGTGAAGAGCCGGATGGAACAGATCGTGAAGGACCGCGAATCGGGTAAAGGGGGCCACGGGCATCATGGCTAAATCGGAAGAACATCAATCGTGGCTGGCCGAGCTGGACGCGAAGTCGCGCGCGAAGCAGGCCGGCTTCATCGACGGCATCTCGGGCAAGCTGAAGCGCCCGCGCGTGACGGCGCCGCCGGCGCATCCTTACCGCGGGGCGCCGGATTTCTGGAAGGCGTTCGAATGGCCGCTCGAGGAGCGGATCGCGAAATTCCAAGCGAATTTCAAGGCGGCCGGCGGCCATACGGAACGGCTGGCCTCGATGGAGGACGCGCGCGCCTTCATCGCCGGCAAGGCGGCGGAGCTGAGCGCGCGGTACGTCATCCGCCAGAACCAGCCCGAGCTGAACGGCCTGGGCTTGGAGGATGCGATGCCGGACGCGGCCTTCTCCGTCTGGAACAGCGATCCGCAGGAGCATTGGAAGGCGCGCGCCGCGGAAGCGGACTTCGGCATCGTCGTCGCCGATTACGCGGCTGCTTACACCGGGTCCGTCACGGTGCTGTCCTCTAAGGACAAGGGCCGTTCCGTCAGCCTGCTGCCGACGGTGCTGATGGTCATCATTCCGCTGGAGCGGCTGCACACGCGGCTGGGCGAGATTTTGATCGACTTCGACCGCGCTGGGAGAGAGCATCTCCCGGCGGGCATTCATTTCATCTCCGGTCCGAGCCGCTCGGCGGATATCGAGAACGACCTGACGATCGGGGTGCACGGCCCCGGCGTGGTGTACGCGCTGCTCGTAGGTTGAGGGCCGAACGCCGGCCCGTTGCATTGCGGCACCGCATGATGGTACGATTCTCCAGTGTGCGGCATGCCGGAGGCGACATTGCGCTTGGCCGCATGTAGCAGGAAAGGAGCTTCAGCGATGGAAATCACCCGTTTATCCAAACGCAACCATTACGAGGAGATTGCCGAGCAGCTGAAGCGGCTGATCCTCGACGGCAAACTGAAGGTCGGCGACAAGCTGCCCTCGACCAAGGACATGTCCGAGCAGTTCGGCGTCGGACGCTCCACGATGAGGGAGGCGCTGAGCGCCTTGAAGGCGATGGGCTATATCGAGATTCGCCAGGGCGGCGGCTGCCGCGTCATCAGCAGCGCGCCGTCCCCGTCCCCGGTGGAGCTGCCGGAGCTGCAGACGCTGCGGATGAACCGCGCGACGCTGCTCGAGCTGCTGGAGGCGAGGGAAGCGCTCGAGGTATCGAACGCCTCCCGCGCCGCGGAGAAAGCCACCGAGGCCGATATCGAGGTGTTGCGGAACCTGATTCGGGAGATGGAAGCGGGCATCGGCGACGACCGCGAAGGCGAGCGCACGGACGTGCTGTTCCATCTGACGCTGGCGAGAGCGACCCACAACACCGTCATGCTGCGGCTGTTCGAATCCATCGTCGGCCAGCTGGAGACGGCGATCCGCGACATTCGGCGGGTCGAAATCTACGCGAACCGCTCCGTGGCCGAGAGGCTCTACCGCGAGCATTTGGGGATCTTCGAGGCCGTATCCGCCGGCAACGCGGCGCTTTCGGGCGAGCGGATGAAGGAGCATTTGGCCCATGTGGTGAGCAATTTGCTGCGGGTGCTGTAGAAGCCGGTTCGTGTTTGCCGGTCTCGCCCCGTTATTGCATCGCTTCGTCCAAGTTTGCAATCGAATGCGTCCTGAAGCACAGGCTGTTCGCTCGGCAAGTAGCCGGGCGGGCAGCCTTATTTTGGCGCAATAAACGCCTCCATTTTCCTCGGGTACCCCAAATGGGGTATACTGGAGCAAGCGCCGAGCGCGCGTGCGACCAAACCAAGGAGCAATCATCATCATGGCGGATTTTATCCTTTCGAATTTCATAACCATTCTGACCATCATCAATGTTCCGCTGGCGATCGTCGTCATGTTCATGGAGCGCCGCAACGTCGGCGTGACTTGGGCGTGGCTGATGGTGCTGCTGTTCCTGCCCGCCGTCGGCTTCGTGGTGTATCTGATATTCGGGCAGAACCTGAGCAAGAAGAAGCTGTACAAGCTGAACAAGCGCACGAAAGAAACCCTAGCCGCGATGGTCGAACAGCAGCGCAGGGAGTTTCACGATCACCGCATCGTGTTTAATGATGATGCGGCAGAGCAGCACGCGGACCTGATCTGCATGAACCTGACCAGCGGTTTCGCGCTGTATACGCAGAACAACCACGTCGATATTTACACGAACGGCCCCGACAAATTCGAGGCGCTGTTCGCGGACATCGAGCGGGCGACCCATCATATTCATCTGATGTACTATATCGTCCACAACGACGGACTGGGCAACCGGCTCGTCGACGCGCTGACCGCGAAAGCGAAGCAGGGGGTCAAGGTGCGTTTCCTCGTGGACGACATCGGCAGCTCGATGCTGAAGCGGGAGTTTTTCCACCGGCTGGTCGCGGCGGGCGGGGAAGTGGCGTATTTCTTCCCGTCCAAGATCCCGTACCTGAACATCCGGGTCAACTACCGCAATCACCGGAAGCTCGTCATCATCGACGGCCAGATCGGCTATATCGGCGGCTTCAACGTCGGCGACGAATACATGGGCTTGAACAAGCGGTTCGGCTTCTGGCGCGACACGCATCTGCGGATCACGGGCTACGCCGTGCTGCAGATGCAGGCCCACTACATGTTCGACTGGAACCTGGCCAGCCACACCTCGTTCAGCCGCGAAGTGCTGGGTTTGTTCCCGCCGGCGGCAAGCACCGGCACCACGGGCATTCAGATCGTGTCCAGCGGCCCCGACCAGACGCTCGAGCAAATCAAGAACGCGTATATCAAGATGATCCATTCCGCCAAGAAATCGATTTATATGCAGACGCCGTATTTTATCCCGGACGAGAGCTTGCTGAACGCCCTCAAGATGGCCGTGCTGTCGGGCATCGACGTCCGCATCATGCTGCCGAGCAAGCCGGACCACAAGATGGTCTACTGGGCGACCTTCTCGTATCTCGGCGAGCTGCTCGAGGAAGGCATGAAATGCTACCTGTACGAGAAAGGCTTCCTGCATGCGAAGGCGCTCGTCGTCGACGGCAGCATCGCTACCGTGGGAACGGCCAACGTGGACATCCGGAGCTTTAAATTGAATTTCGAGGTGAATGCGATCCTGTACGACACGGGAACGGCCATGCGCCTGAAACAAATATTCGAGGAAGACATGCTGGATTGCACGGAGCTGACGTACGAGCAGTACAAGCGCCGTTCCAAGCTGGAACGGTTCAGGGAATCGTGCGTGCGGCTGCTGTCTCCGATCCTTTGACGATACCGAGTTTGAAACTAGCAGCAGGAGTGAGAGCCAATGATGGACAAGCAAATGGTCATGGAATGGGCGAAAATGCTCATGAGCTATAAATTCGCGCTGGACGAAGTCAGCACGAAGCTGACGATCCTGAACGAAGAACTCCAATTCATTCAAAATTACAACCCGATCGAGCACGTCAAGACGCGCATCAAGTCGCCGGAAGGCATCGTGGAGAAGCTGCAGCGCAAAGGGCTTGAAGTGTCGAAGGAAAACGCCGCCGAGCATATCCGCGACATCGCCGGCGTCCGGGTGATCTGTTCCTTCACGACGGACGTGTACCGCGTGTACGACATGATTCGCAGCCAGGGCGACGTCGAAGTGATCGAGGTGAAGGACTACATCAAGGATCCCAAGCCGAACGGTTACCAGAGCCTGCATCTGATTATCCGGATTCCGATTTTCCTCTCGGAACGGACGGAGCACGTGAAGGTCGAGATACAGATCCGCACGATCGCGATGGATTTCTGGGCCAGCCTGGAGCATAAGATCTATTACCAGTTCCACGACGACATGCCGGCTTCCATCCGCGAGCAGCTCAAGGCCACGGCCGACATGATCGGCATGCTGGACCGCCGGATGCTCGTCTTGAAGGACGAGGTGCAGAAGTTCAGCGACGGCGCCGAGACCGTCAAGCTGCAGCAGTTCCCGATGCTGCCCGCATCCAAATAAGATCGGTCGGAAGGAAATGGAAATTACTTGCAATATCACTGATTTTGACATGAAAAAGGGAGAAATTATGCCCTAGTTTTTAAATGGTCATTTGTTTACAATGAACAATGACCATTTTTAATTTTGCCATTTTTGAAAACGCTTTCAAATAAATAAAGGAGGCATCCTGCTTGATCCACATCATGATCCGCGGCATCAACGACCTGAAGCTTCGCACGAAGCTGGTGCTTTCCTTTATTTTCGTCGCCTTCGTGCCCGTCCTCATCGTCGGCGCGTTCCTCACGGGCGAGCTGAAGAACATGGCGCTCAAGAACGCGCTCGAGCAGACGGCCAACAACGTCGAGCGGGTCAAGAAACGAACCGGCGAGGTCATCAACGTGTCGTACGACATCTCCTACCGGATGTCCAACGACAGCAGGCTGGAGACGCTGGCGAACCGGCATTACGAGTCGGTCTACGAGGTCGTGAAGGCATACAAGGAATACCCCGACATCAAGGACTACATCCGCCTGTACAAAGACATCTCCAACATCCGGCTGTACGTCAACAACCAGACCCTGCTGAACAACTGGGAGTTCCTGCAGCCGACGCGGAGCATCATTCAGTCCGATTGGTATCAATCGGCGCTGAACAGCAGCGGCCTTGCCGCCTGGTATTACATGCCGGACGAGCGGGACCGGCGATATTACCTCAGCCTCGTGCGCAAAATCGATTTCCTCACGCAGCATACGAGCGGCGTGCTCGTCATCAACGTCAGCTCGGACAAGCTGAACGCGATTCTGAGCCAGGAAACGTTCGAGACGATGATCGTGGACGGGAACAACCGGATCGTGGCCGCGAACCGGCCGGGCAGGATCGGCAGCACGCTGGCCAGCCTCAGCTACGATCCGAAGGTGATCGCGGCGAAGAACGGCAGCTTCCAGGCGAGCGTCAACGGCAAATCCTCGCAAATCCAAATCGAACCGCTCGTGCCCGAATCGAGCATGAACGCGCTCCGGATTATCTCGGTCTTCTCCATCGACGGCATCATGAAGGAACCGAACCGCATCATCAAGCTCGCCTTGACCGTCATCGTCGTCAGCTTGGCGGTCGCGATCATGCTCATCTACGGCTTCTCCGCGGTGTTGTCCAAACGCATGATGCGCCTGAGCAAATACATCGCCAAGGTCGGCACGGGCAATTTGGACGTCGCGCTCGAGATCGACGGCAAGGACGAGATCGGGCAGCTATCCAGGCAGTTCAACGGGATGGTGAGCAGCATCAACGGGCTGATCGTCGAGCTGCAGGATTCCAACCGGCAGAAGGTCGAGCTGCAATCGCGGCAGAACGAGATCAAGTTCAAAATGATGGCGAGCCAGATCAACCCGCATTTCCTGTTCAACGCGCTCGAGTCGGTCCGCATGAAAGCCCATCTGAAGGGCGAGCGGGAAATCTCGAACGTCGTCAAGCTCATCGGCAAAATGATGCGCAAAAACCTCGAAGCCGGCAGCCGGACCGTCCTGCTGAGCCACGAAATCGACATGGTGCGGTGTTATCTGGACATTCAGAAATTCCGTTACGAGGACCGGCTGGCCTACGAGCTGCAGATCGATCCTGACGCCGAGCAGGTGCAGATTCTGCCGCTGATCATCCAGCCGATCGCCGAGAACGCGGTCATCCACGGCTTGGAGAACCGGGAGGCCGGCGGCCGAGTGCGCATCGCGGCGTTCGTGCGCAACGGGAAGGTTCATATCGAGGTCGCCGACAACGGCGAAGGCATGCCGAGGGCCAAGCTGACGGAGCTGTACCGGTCGATGGACGAGACCGAGGAACGCGAAGGCAACCGCATCGGGCTGCGCAACGTGCACATGCGCCTGAAGCTCATGTACGGGCCGGGCTGCGGCCTGCAGATCTGGAGCGAGCCCGGCGTCGGAACGACGGTCCAATTTACGATACCGATGGGGGAGATTAGCCATGTATAACGTGCTGATTACCGATGATGAACCGACGATCCGCGAAGGGCTGCGGACGCTGATCGATTGGGAAGCGCTAGGCTACGCGGTGGTCGATACGGCCGCGAACGGCAAGGACGCGCTGGGCAAAATCGCCGTTTACCGCCCCGACCTGCTGATTGTGGACATACGGATGCCGGGGATGACGGGGTTGGAGCTCGTCGAGGCGGTCAGGCAGACGGGCGATAAATTGCGCGTGCTCATCCTGAGCGGCTACGCGGACTTCGATTACGCCAAGAAGGCGATCGGCTTGGATATCGACGGCTATCTGTTGAAGCCGGTCGACGAGGACGAGCTCGTCGGCCATCTGGATAAATTGAAAAGCGTCCTCGACCGCGAACGGAAGGAACGGGCGGACAGCGGCTCGAGGAAGGCATGGAGCAGGCAGAAGCTGCTCCACGACCTGTTGTCTCCGGATGCCGAGAAGCGGGTCTTGCCGGATGCTGACGAGCTGAAGGCGATGGACCTGGGCTGGGACAGCTACGGCATCGTGCTGATCAAGCTCGAGGGATCGGATCGGAGCATGGAGCCCGGCCGGTTTGCCGCCGTTCGCGACCGCTTCGCGCAGGCGTACGACGCGAAGGACAAGGGCGTCGTCGTTGCGATGGATGCGGCGCTTGTCCTGCTGCTGCCGGACGATCTGTCCGCCGAAGCGGTCAAACGCCGCGTCTACGCCGATCTGGCGGCGCTGATCGCGGAGCCGTGCGCGCGCATCGCGGCGGCAAGCGGCCCGCCCGCGTCGCGGATCGGCGACGTCCGGATGTCGTATTTGGCGGCGGCGGCGCTGCTGGACCGGCGGTTCTTCCACGCGGGCGGGCAATTGATCGACTCGTCCTCGCCGGCGCTTCATGCGGTGCCGGGAGGCATCGCCGAACAAGCGAATTGGGCCGACGACGTGCCCGCGCTCGCGGAGAAGCTGTATTTCGCGCTCGACGTCGGCAATCTCGCGGTGGTGTCGCAGCTGGTCGCGGATACGGGCCGCGGGCTGATTCGGCGCGGGAAATCGGAGGCGGACATCAAAGCCGCGTTCGCCGGCATCGTCACGGCTTTGGCGGGCAAGCTGTCCCGGAGCGGCGACGAACGGGAGCTGGACAACGAGCGGTTGTCCGCGTGCATGTCGACGATCTACGGCCATGTCCGTTACGACGAGCTGGAGCAGGAGCTGATCGCCGTCCTTCCGACGCTGCTGAAGGGGAGCGGCTCCTGCAGCGGCGACAAGCAGATCAAGAAGATGATCGACCTGATCCGGCGCAACTACGTCGAGAACCTGAAGCTGGAGACGCTGGCGGAGGTGTTCAACTACAACAGCGCCTATCTCGGCAAGCTGTTCAAGAGCGAGACGGGCGAATATTTCAACACGTACCTCGACAAGGTGCGGATCGAGAAGGCTAAGGAGCTGCTGGATCAAGGGCTGAAAGTCTACCAGGTCGCGGAGAAGGTCGGCTACGCCAACGTGGACTATTTCCACGGCAAATTCCGCAAATACGTCGGCGTGTCCCCGACCTCCTACCGGAAGAAATAGCGGGCTGGGTCTTAGGGCCAATGCAATTTTCACATGATTTTACCGTCAATTATAGTGGTATTGGAAGCGCTTTATTTCCGATATCATGAAGGCATACAGCAAGGAGGTAACGCCAAATGAAAGCCGCTGCACCATTGAAGCCGCAAGCTGCCGCAAGGCGGAAATCCCGTTTCTGGCACACCTTCTTCCAGCAGAAATACTTGTACCTGATGTCGATTCCGTTCGTCTTGTGGGTGTTCGTATTCAGCTATTTGCCGCTCTGGGGCTGGACGATGGCGTTCCAGAAATTCAAGCCGAAGAAATCGTTCCTGGACCAGGATTGGGCCGGCCTGCAATACTTCCGGGAGCTGTTCCACGACGACCAGTTTTTTCAGGCGCTGCGCAACACGCTGGCGATGAGCGTCATGGGGCTGGTCGCCGGGTTCATCATTCCGATCGTGTTCGCCATCCTGCTGAACGAGGTCCGGATCGGCATCCTGAAACGGTTCGTGCAGACGATCTCCTATCTGCCGCACTTCGTGTCCTGGGTCGTCGCGGCGGGCATCGTCACGAAGATGCTGTCCACGGACAACGGCGCCGTCAACGACCTGCTCGTCGGGCTGCACCTGATCAGCGAACCGATCCAGTTCTCGGGGAAAGGCAACCTGTTCTGGACCATCGTCACCGCCTCCGACGTGTGGAAGGAGACCGGCTGGAACACCATCATCTATTTGGCGGCCATCGCCGGCATCGGCCCTGAATTGTACGAGGCCGCGCGGGTGGACGGCGCGAGCCGCCTGCAGCAGGCATGGAACATCACGCTGCCGGGCATCCGCTCCACGATCATCGTCCTGGTCATCATCTCCATCGGACATCTCGTCAGCATCGGTTTCGAGAAGCAGTTCCTGCTCGGCAACAATCTGGTGCGCGACTACTCGCAGACGCTCGACTTGTATGCGCTTAATTACGGGCTCGGCATGGGGCGGTATTCCTTCGGGACGGCGATCAACATCTTCAATTCCGTCGTCAGCGTCATCCTCTTGTTCGCGGCCAACGGCATTTTCAAGAAAATCACCAAGGAAAGCATCATTTAAGGGGAGGGTGCCAGATGAAAGCAGGTTTGTTCTCCAGCGGCACGCCCTGGTCCGACCGCGCCTTCGATTTCGTCGTTTATCTCGTCATCGCGCTCGTCACGGTCATTACGCTGTATCCGTTCCTGAACGTGCTGGCGATCTCGCTGAACGATTCCACGGACAGCGTCCGCGGCGGCATCACGATCTTCCCGCGGCAGTTCACGCTGAAGAATTACGAGACGATCTTCGCCTTCTCCGGCCTGATCACCGGGCTGAAAATCTCGCTGCTGCGCACCGTCATCGGCACGGTGCTCGGCCTGATCAGCGCCTCGATGCTGGCGTTCACGCTCAGCCGGGTCGACTTCCAGGGGCGGCGGTTCGTCTCCACGTTCCTCGCGCTGACGATGTACGTGTCCGGGGGCTTGATTCCGACCTACATTCTGATCAAAGACCTGCACATGATCGGCACCTTCGCGGTCTACGTGCTGCCGGGACTGGTCAGCGCCTTCAACGTGTTCGTCATCCGTTCCTTCATCGACGGCATCCCGTATGCCCTGCAGGAATCCGCCAAGCTGGACGGCGCGAACGACTTTACGATCTACTGGCGCGTCATCCTGCCGCTCACGAAGCCGGCGCTGGCGACGATCGCGCTCTTCCTGGCGGTCGGCCAATGGAATTCCTGGTTCGACACGTACTTGTACAACGGTTCGAAGGATCATCTGACGACGCTGCAGTACGAGCTGATGAAGGTCATCCAGAGCACGACGACGAACGCCGACAGCTTCCGCGGCCGCAACATGACGGAGGTCATGGCGCAGATCTCGCCGGAGTCGGTGAAGATGGCGATCACGATCATCGTGACGGTGCCGATTTTGATCGTGTATCCGTTTTTGCAGCGGTACTTTGTGAAAGGCATGACGCTGGGGGCCGTGAAGAGCTGAGCCCGGTGGGTAAAAAGCGCCCTGCGGACGGTATGGGTCTCCAATCGCTGTTGTAGTTCGGAAATCCTCATTGTAGAAAGATTAGCGGTGGATTTCCGACTACAAAGGCGAACGCTATCGCTTTTTCGACTCCATACCGCCTCTCCGGGCGCTTTTTACCGGGCTCTACAAGCAGAAAAACCTGGCCTAGGGGAAATATCCTAGGCAGCTAAAATTCTAATAGCCCTGCGCTCAACTGCAAAAGCAGAAAAGCAGAAAAGCAGATGCTTGAACTGCAAGACATCTAAGCAAACAACAATATCTGCAAACGAAGATCGCCAGTTCACAACGGTATCTACAGGTCCCCTGTTTATACGATATACAAAAACAGCATTCAAAATTGGGAGGGTTTGCAACATGCAACGACGGATTTCGAAGAAGGCATCGACGATTCTTTCCATTGTCCTGCTCTCCGGCGTGCTTGCCGCTTGCGGCGGCAACGACGGCAACAACGCGGGGAACAACGGCGCGGCCGCTGCGACGAACGAGACCAAGAACGCGGATACGAACGCGAATGCGAACGACGGCAAGGATGCGGCGGAGGATCTGTCTCCGATCACGTTCAGCTATTTCAGCGAAGACCCGAACCCGAATTGGAACAACATGCAGGACGACGTGTCCAAGGAAATCACGAAGAAAACCGGCGTGACCTTGGATGCCGAATTCGCCGTCGGCGATCCGACGCAGAAGGTGGCGCTTATCGCGACAAGCGGCGAATACCCGGATCTGATCGCGGCGAAGGGCGATATCGGCAAGCTGGTGGATGCCGGCGCCGTCCTCGATCTGACGGACCTCATCGACAAATACGCGCCGAACATCAAGAAAGTGCTCGGCGATTACATGGTGCGCGCCAAGTACACGAACGCGGATCAAGCCATCTACGCCATCCCGACTTGGGCGGCGGCGGACGAGCAGCGCTTCGTGGCGGGCGGCGGCTTCGAGCTGCAGCACCGCGTCGTGAAGGAAGCCGGCTATCCGGAGATCCGCACGGTGCAGGATTACGAGAAGGTGATCCAAGACTACCTGCAGAAGCACCCGACCGACGAGAACGGCAACAAAAACATCGGCCTTTCCCTGAACGCCGACGACTGGCATATGTACATCTCGGTGACGAACCCCGCGTTCTTGACGACCGGCGGCTCGGATGACGGCGAGTACTACGTCGACCAAGAGACGAACGAGGTGACCTACCACTTCCGCCGTCCGGAAGAGAAGGAATATTTCCGCTGGCTGAACCACATGAACGACATCGGCCTGCTGGACAAAGAAAGCTTCGTGCAAAAATACGACCAATACAAAGCGAAAGTCGCGACGGGCCGCGTCCTCGGCTTGATCGACCAGGACTGGGATTACAACGACGCGCAGCAATCGTTGAAGACGGCCGGCAAGTTCGACGAGACGTACGGGCATTATCCGGTCACGTTGTCCAAGGATTTCAAGGACACCTCCTTCTGGCCGACGGGCTTCATGGGCGGTTACGGCATCGCGATCTCCAGCACGTGCAAGGATCCGGTGCGCGCCATCAAATTCCTGGATTACCTGGCCTCCGACGAAGGCCAAATCCTCAACAACTGGGGCATCGAGGGCAAGCATTACGTGATGGAGAACGGCAAGCGCGTCGTGCCGCAGGACGTGCAGGATCGGATCAATAACGACAACACCGCGTTCACCAAAGAATCCGGCATCGGCTTCTACTGGAACATCATGGCCCACTACGGCGACGGCGCCAAGGATCCGTCCGGCAACTACTACACGAAGAACTTCCCCGAGCAGCTCGTGAACGGCTACAGCGACGTCGAGAAAGAAACGCTGGCCGCCTATAAAGCCACGACCTGGAAGGACCTGTTCCCGAAAGAAGACGAGTTCAAGGTCAAATCGTACGGCGCGGCTTGGAACATCTCCATCCCGGGCGAGGACGAAGTGTCCATTCTCGGCACGAAGATGAAAGATATTACGTGGAAGCGGGTTCCGGAAGCGATCCTCGCGAAACCGGCCGATTTCGACAAAGTCTGGGACGCCTACATGGCGGAACTCAAGAAAGCCGGCGTCGAGAAGATGGAAGACGGCTACGAGAAATACGTGAAAGACCGCGTGGAATTGTGGAGCGCGCAATAGGCGCGACCAGCCCGGACAGCCGTCCGGGCTTTTTTCGTTTAACGGCCGGCCACGCCGAGCCGGGTCGCACGCGCAGCCCGATTGGGACATATGTCCTTCTCAACGCCGCCGCTTCTGTATTTTAATGAGGAGGAAGCAGCAACGGGGAGTGGAAATGATGAAGGGACTACTATTCGCGTGTTTGGGCGGGGCGTTCATCACGCTGCAGGGAGCGGCGAACGCCAGGATCAGCCAGGATATCGGCACCTGGCAGACGGCCGCGCTGACCCAATTGACCGGCTTCGTCGCGGCGCTATTGATCCTGAGCCTCGTACGCGACGGGCAATGGCGGAAGCTGCCGCAGGCGAAGCCTCTTTATTTGACCGGCGGCGCTTTCGGCGCGGTCATCATTTTCGGCAACGTGACGGCCATCGGGCAGATCGGGGCGACGCTCGCGATCTCCGCGCTCTTGATCGCGCAGCTGCTGCTGACCTTTCTGATCGACGGCAACGGCTGGTTCGGCGTGGCGAGGCTGAGGATGAAGCCGTCGCAGTTCGTCGGCATCGGGATAATGATCATCGGCGTGGTGATACTAGAGCTCAAATAGGCTATCGATCGTGACGTATAGGATGCGAGAGATTGGGAGGAGACCGGGTCGTGATCGAATCGAAGGACCGCGGGCAGCTGGAAGGGTACCTGCGCGAATATCGCTTGGCGGACGTATTCAACGAAGCGCTGCTGCCGCATTTGACGCTGTGCGTATTTCAACGGGGCGAGCTGATCTGTTCCCAAGGGGAACCGTCGGAGACGCTGTATTTCCTCGTGAGAGGGAAGCTCAAGATCTATACCAATTCGGCGGAAGGACGAACGCTGATCCTTTCCTTCCGCAAGCCGCCCGACACGATCGGGGATATCGAATACGTGCGGGACGCGGACATTCTCAATACGGTCGAGGCCGTCTCGACCGTCCATATGATCGGCGTGCAGTACCGCTGGCTGCGCAAGCACGCCGGCGATCACGCGCCGTTGCTGCGCTTTTTGCTGGACGTCATCGCCGGGAAGTTTTACGCCAAATCGATCTCGCTCAGCTTCAACCTGATGCATCCGGTGGAGGTGCGGCTGGCGAGCTACTTGTTATCGGTCTCGTTCGACGAATCGGACGCGCAGCTTCAAGGGCAGCTGAGCACCGCCGGCCTCCGGGACGCGGCGAACCTGATCGGAACCAGCTACCGGCACCTGAACCGGGTGATCGGGCAATTTTGCGCGGAAGGCCTGCTCGAGCGCGGCAAAGGCGTCATTCGGGTCAAGGACAGAGCGGGGCTGAGCGTGCGCGCGAAGCACAATATCTATGAATAAGCGGTAGAACGGGGGAGCGGGAAGCATGACTCAAGGCATCGTACTGGCCATGATCGCGGGCGGTCTCGTCAGCCTGCAAAATATTTTCAACAGCAAGGTGAACGAGCGCGCGGGATCCTGGGCGACCACCGCGTTCGTGCTCGGGATGGGCTTCGCGGCTTCGCTCGCGCTTGGCCTGCTCATCGAAGGCAAGCGGATGTTCGCGCTCGGCGGCATGCAGACCTGGTACTGCTTCAGCGGCTTGATCGGCGTCGGGGTGGTGTCGTGCCTGGTGCAGGGCATCAAGCGGCTCGGTCCCACGTACGCGATCTCCATCGCGCTGACCTCGCAGCTCGGGCTTGCCCTGCTGATGGATTCGCAGGGCTGGCTCGGTCTGGCCAAGGTGCCGTTCACGCCGAAGCAGCTGATCGGCGTGCTCGTCATCGTCGCCGGCATCGCGGTGTTCAAGTTCGGAGGCGGACGGGCATTCGGCCAAGCCGCCGATCGCGAAGCGCCGGGAAAGACGCGCTTAACGGAATGATCGCTTTGTGATACAATCGTTCAAATTAGCCATGAACGGAGAGATTGCGATGGAAATCAAGCTGGATGACCTAACCGGACCCGAGATCGCGGACCTGCTGCACGAGCATCTCCGGAGCATGGAGAAGCATTCGCCGCCCGAAAGCAGGCATGCCCTGGATCTCGAGGGACTGAGACGCCCGGAAATCACGTTCTGGAGCGCGTGGGAGCACGGCGAGCTGGTCGGCTGCGGCGCGCTCAAAGCGCTTGGCGGCGAGCACGGCGAACTGAAGTCCATGCGGACGGCGCGCGCGCATTTGCGAAAAGGCGTGGCGAGACGCATCCTCGCCCACGTCATCGAGGAAGCCGAACGGCGCGGCTATCGGCGGCTTAGCCTGGAGACGGGCTCCATGGCCGCGTTCGAGCCGGCCAGACGGCTGTACGCCGGCTTCGGCTTTGAAGTCTGCGGACCGTTCGCGGCCTACGTCGAGGATCCGAACAGCGTGTTCATGACCAAGGCACTATGAAATCGCGATAAAATTTCGAAAATCGTATTTACCTCGCATTGCGAATTTGATATCATTAACGTCAACCAAATGCGACGACGAGAAGAGTAAATACATGGATTCTTTCGCAGAGAGCTCCGTAAGCTGGGAAGGAGTAAAGAATTCGGTATTGAACAAAGCCTCCGAGCAGCGCGTCGGAACCTGGAGCAAGGGGATGGCGCGACAGGAGCTCCTGTTATAGAGCTAAAGTATACGCGTTTCCGACGGAACGCCGTACTTGAAGAGGCGAATGGGGCGACCTATTGGCGAATCTGGGGTGGTACCGCGAGCATGCAAATCTCGTCCCTAAGACTGAAGCGCAGTCTTGGGGGTGGGATTTTTTTGATTTTGCGGCGATTAGGCGAGTTGCTCCCGCGCGCCGCACACCGATTCGCCGGTTTTGAATAGTTAGATAGGGAAGCTTTCCGGTAACGGGAAAAGGCACGGCCAGAATACGACTACGAAAGGATTGGGATACGCGATGACGGATAAATTAAAGGTTGGCATTGTAGGCGGAACGGGCATGGTGGGGCAGCGCTTCGTTCAACTGCTGGAGAATCATCCCTGGTTTCGAGTGACGGCGATCGCGGCCAGCGCGGGCTCGGCCGGCAAGACCTACGAGGAAGCCGTGAAGGGCAGATGGAAGCTGTCCGGCACGATTCCGGATGCCGTGAAGCACATCGTCGTGCAGGACGGCTCGAACGTGGAAGAGGTTGCGGCCGGCGTCGATTTTATTTTTTGCGCCGTCGACATGAAGAAATCGGACATTCTGGCGTTGGAGGAAGCCTACGCCAAGACCGGCACGCCCGTGGTATCCAATAATTCCGCGCACCGCTGGACGCCGGACGTGCCGATGGTCATCCCGGAGATCAATCCGGGACATCTGGACGTCATCGCGGCGCAGCGCAAGCGGCTCGGCACCTCGACCGGATTCATCGCCGTCAAGCCCAATTGCTCCATTCAAAGCTACGTGCCGGCGCTTCATGCCCTGCTGGATTACAAGCCGACGACCGTCGTGGCCTCGACGTATCAGGCGATCTCCGGAGCCGGCAAGAACTTTGCCGATTGGCCCGACATGCTGGACAACGTCATCCCCTATATCGGCGGCGAGGAAGAGAAGAGCGAACAGGAGCCGCTGCGCATCTGGGGCAGCGTCGAAGACGGCGAGATCGTCAAGGCCGCAGCGCCGCTGATCACCACGCAGTGCATCCGGGTGCCGGTCACGGACGGCCATCTGGCCACGGTGTTCGTCTCGTTCGAGAATAAGCCGTCGCGGGAGGAAATGCTCGCCCGCTGGCAGCAATACCGGGGACGCCCGCAGGAGCTGGGCTTGCCGAGCGCGCCGAAGCAATTCATCACGTACTTCGAGGAGGAGAACCGGCCGCAGACGAAGCTGGACCGCGATATCGAAGGCGGCATGGGCGTCTCGATCGGCAGGCTGCGGGAGGATTCCGTCTACGATTTCAAATTCGTGGGCCTCTCGCATAACACCCTGCGCGGGGCGGCCGGCGGAGCCGTGCTCATCGCCGAGCTGCTGAAGGCGGAAGGCTATATCCAGGCGAAATAGCCGCCGCGTCGCGAGTCGGCAGGAGCCGCGTGCAATAGGATGCGATGGGAAGGCCGCCGGCAGTTGGATGCCGGCGGCCTTCGACGTTACGGGCGCGGCGCGCGCGACCGGAATTCCCGCGGCGAGCAGCCGGTATGCTTGCGGAAGACGCGGTTGAAGAAGCTGATGTCGCCGAAGCCGGTCTCGAGCGCGATGTCCAGCACTTTTTTGTCCGTGGACCGCAGGAGGGTAGACGCGTGCCGAATTTGCACGGTATGCTTGTAATCGAGCAGGCTCATGCCGGCCGCTTCCTTGAACTTGGCCGTGAACGAGGAGACGCTCATGCCGCTTAGCCGGCTGAGCTGGCGCAGCGTCAGCGCCTGGTAGTAGTGCTGGTCGACGAAGTGGATGATGGATTCCATCCAGGCGCGGTCGCTGACGCCCGGCCGCTGCTCGGATTCGCGGTTATCCTGATGGAACCGGCTCAGCCAGACCAGGCATTCGATGAGGCGGGTCTTGATGACCAGCTGGTAGCCGTCCCGCCGCTGCGCGAACTCCTCGTAGATCGTTTGCAAATGGGCTTGAACGTGGATCTTCTGCGACGGCTGCAGGGGATGGTAGGGCACGAAGGAATGGCTTTTGCGCAGAAACGGCACGAGGTAGAAGAAGTTGATGAACGAAGGCATCTGCTGCAGCACGTTCATCTCGCGCTCGAGGAAAGCGGCGTCGAACAGCACGTTGTAGACGATCGTCTCCCTGTCCGCGGCGCAGGTGTAGCTGTGATAGACGTTCGGCTCCACCACGAACACGTCTCCCGCGGCAAGCTGGTAGGCATGCCCGGACATCTCGTGAACCGCGCTGCCTTCCACGACGAACACGAGCTCGATGAAGTCGTGGGTATGCGAAGGGATGTACTCGTTCTTCCCAATCGTGCAGCGATCGATGAAGAACGGAAAATCATCCAGCTTGAAGTACGTATCGCCTTTGTAGATCGTCATGATCGGCATCCTTCCCCCTCGGACCTCGAGATAGGATGATTATGTCACGGCATGACAGGCTTGTCCATGCGCCTGTGCAGGCGCGTCAGGAATTACACGGAGAGGAGCGGGCGCGATGTCTTGGAGTGAAACGAAACCGGAAGTCGCCGCGTACTTGGAACGGATCGGATACGAAGGACCGCTTGACGGCAGCGCCAAGGCGCTCGCCGGACTGCAGCACGCCCACCTGCTGGCGGTACCCTATGAAAATTTGGATATTTTGGCGGGCGTTCCGTTGTCGCTGGACACGGCGGCGCTATGGGATAAAATCGTCCGCAGGCGCCGCGGCGGCTACTGCTTCGAATTGAATGCGATGTTCGGCTGGCTGCTGCGGGAGCTCGGCTACCCGGTCACGGATCTCGTGGCGCGATTCTGGCGCGACGAGACCGTGCTGCCGCCCATGCGGCGGCATCATGTGCTGCGGGTGGAGGCGGAGGGCGCCGTCTACCTGTGCGACGTCGGCGTCGGCGGCGCCGTGCCGCGCGAGCCGCTTGCCCTCGCGGCGGGGCTGGAGCAGCCGCAAGGGGCGGAATGCTACCGGCTCGACCGGGACGCGCAGTTCGGCTGGTTTCTCAGCGAGCGGAAGAAAGGCGAATGGAACCAAGTCTACTCCTTCACGGAGGAGCCGCAGCTGCCGGACGATTACGTCTTCGCCAGCTACTGGTGCCAATACGCGCCGGAATCGCCGTTCCGCACGGAGGCGAAGCTGGCGATTTGTACCCCGGAAGGCCGAAATACCGGCGCCGGCGGCGAGATCCGTTTGTTCCGGAACGGCGAAGTGCGCGTGCTCGCGCCCGCGACGAAGGCGGAATACGACGAGGCGCTGCAGGCGTACTTCGGCATTTCGATTCCCGAGCCGGATGCCGGCCGAGCGTAATCCGGGCGCGGCCTTCGGGGCTTTGAATCAAACGAAACAAAGCAGAACAAAACAAGACCGCTAGCTTATCGCGAGCGGTCTTGTTTGCGATGAACGCCGCGCGTTCGAGGTGTCCTTTGTCGTCCCTGCCGCGCGCGCCGCGGCCGAGTCGTCCGGATTACGTCTTCAGCTTGCGAGCGGCGATGATCATGCGGAAACAAAGCGCGAATAGCGCGAGCAGGCAGGCAGCGATCAGCAGCGTGCGGAAGTTGTGGTGGACGTACGTTTTGACCGATTCCCAGCGCTCGCCGAGCATGTACCCGATATAAACGAACAGGGTGCTCCAGGCGAGCGCCCCCGCGTAAGCGTACAGCAGGAAGGTCCGCAGCTTGAACCGGGACATGCCGGCCATGTACGCCGTCACGTGACGGAAGCCGGGAATGAAGAAGCCCGCGAACAGCAGCAGCTTCCCGAACCGGTTCATCCAATCCTGGGCGCGTTCGATTCGGGCGGAAGAGAGATGGATACGCGGGCCGAACCTCAGCAGGAAAGGCAGGCCGAAACGGATGCCGATGGCGTAACTGGCGGTGATGCCGATCGCCGACCCGAGGAAGGCGCACAGGACGACCAGCGGACCGAGCAAGGTGCCGTTGCCGACGAGATAGCCCGAATACGTAAGCAGGGCTTCGTCGGGAACGGGAACGCCTACGATGCCGAGGGCCAACGCGAGCGTAAGTCCGATATAACCATAGCGCGAGATAAGCAGCTCTAAGAGGTGTTCCACGGCTGAGGCCTACTTTCTGTTGTGGCGATGATATGAATGTACACTGCGGAATGACGGAAGACAAGCGCGGGCGACCCGATTGTTATATGAAAATGTTGTTGTTTTATATTTCTTCCCATATCGGAATGGACTATACTAGGGACGAATTCATTTTATCGACAAAGGTGGCTATCACATTGACACGAAAATTGCGATGGGGCGTCATCGGCAGTGCCAGCATTGCCGTTCATTCCGTCATCCCGGGCATTAAGGCGTCCGAGACCGGAGAAATGACAGCGATTGCAAGCCGCGGAATCGCCAAGGCCGAAGAGACGGCCGCCAAGCTCGGGATTCCGAAAGCCTACGGAAGCTACGAAGAAATCCTGGCCGACCCGGACATCGATGCCATCTATGTGCCGCTGCCGAACCATCTTCACATGGAATGGTCGATCCGCGCGATGGAAGCGGGCAAGCATGTGCTCTGCGAGAAGCCGATCGCGATGAACGCCGAGGAAGCGCAGCGGATGGCGGACGCGGCGGCGAAGAACGGCGTGCATTTAGCCGAGGCGTTCATGTACCGGCATCACCCGCGCTACGACGAGATCGCGGCGATCGTCGCATCCGGCGAGATCGGCGACATTCGCGGCATTCACAGCACGTTCACGTTCAATAACGCCGGCGACGCCAAGAACGTGCGTTACCGGAGGGAATGGGGCGGCGGCTCGCTGTACGACGTCGGCTGCTATCCGATCAGCGTGGCCCGCATGCTTCTCGGCGCCGAGCCCGAAGCGGCGACGGTGCACGCCTTGATCTCGCCGGAGCACGACAACGTCGACATGATGGCGTCCGGCATCCTGGAATTCCCGAACAGCGTGGCGCTGACGTTCGACTGCGGCATGTGGGCCGCGTTCCGCAATACGCTTGAGATTACCGGCACGGACGGACGCATCGAGGTGCCTTCCGCGTTCATCGGCGACGGGACTTATTACGTGTTCACGAAGGACGGCAAGCGCGAAGTCAAGCAGCCGGAGCTGAACCAGTACGCGCTGCAGGCCGATGCGTTTGCCCGAAACGCTTGGGGCGAGCGGGACGTGCGTTTCTCGCCGGCCGATGCAGTAGCCAATATGAAAGTCATCGACGCCTGCCTGGAATCCGCGTATTCCCGCAAGCGCGTACTCGTATAAAGGGGGATAACAATCTTATGAAGTCTATTCAGCTTCCCGGCTTAAAGCAGGGCGTCTCGCAACTGATCATGGGGTCCGATTATTTCGCGCCGGAGGTCTACGAGCTGGTCAGCGCGAACCTCGACGCCTTCGTCGCCATCGGCGGCAATACGATCGACACGGCGTACATCTATTACGGCGGCAAGAGCGAGCAGGCGATCGGCATGTGGATGGAGGAGCGGGGCAACCGCGAATCAATCAACGTCTGGACGAAGGGCGGGCATCCGCACAACGGCGTGCCGCAAGTGAACAAGCAAGCCATCTACGACGAGCTGATGGTCAGCCTGGAGCGCCTTCGCACGGATTACATCGATGTTTACGCGCTTCACCGCGACGATACGAACGTGGCGGTCGGCGAGATCGTGGAGATCCTGAACGAGCACATCGAATCCGGTCGCATCCGCGCGTTCGGCGGTTCGAACTGGACGTCCGCCAGGCTGCAGGAAGCAAACGAATACGCGGCGGCCCATGGTCTGCGCGGCTTTGATTTCAGCAGCCCGAACCTCAGTCTCGGCAAAGCGCAGGAGCCGTACTGGGCGGACTGCATCAGCGTGGATGACGAGACGCTGGCCTGGCACGAGCAAAGCGGATTGCCGATCTTCTCGTGGTCGTCGCAGGCGCGCGGCTTCTTCACGGGGCGCTTCACGCCGGAGGATCGTTCGGATGCCGATCTCGTGCGCGTCTTCTACAACGACGACAATTGGGAGCGCTACCGCCGCGCCGAGGAGCTCGGCAAGCAGAAGGGCTATTCCACGATTCAAATCGCGCTCGCGTACGTGCTCAATCAGTCGTTTCCGACGGCGGCCATCATCGGCGCCCGCAATGAAGCGGAGATGAAATCCTGTCAGGAAGCGACGACCATCACGCTGACGCCGGAGGAGATCAAATGGCTGGATTTGAGAACGCGTTAATCGAGCTTTGGCCGGAAGGCGCGCCGAACGCGGCGGGCACGACGGATGAGGACCGCCCCGCCCTGACGACGTACCTCGTCGCAGGCAGCAAAGGCGCCGTCATCGTATGCCCCGGCGGCGGCTACGGCATGCGAGCCGAGCACGAGGGGCGCCCCATCGCGGAGTGGCTGAACGGCATCGGCATCTCGGCGTTCGTCCTGCGTTACCGGGTCGCGCCGTATCGGCATCCGAATCCGCTGCTCGATGCGCAGCGGGCGATCCGGTACGTGCGGCTGCATGCGGCGGAGTGGGGCATCGATGAGCGCCGTATCGGCATTCTCGGCTTCTCCGCCGGCGGCCACCTGGCCTCGACGGCCGGCACGCAGTACGACGCCGGCAACCCGGACGCGGCGGATCCGATCGAGCGCATGTCGAGCCGCCCGGATGCAATCATCCTCTGCTACGCGGTGATTTCGATGTCATCGCCGTTCGGACACGGCGGCTCGCGGGATAATTTGCTCGGCAAGGCGCCGGACGAGGCGTTGGTCGCGCGGATGAGCAGCGAGCTTCGGGTAACGCCGGACACGCCGCCGGCCTTCCTGTGGCACACGGCGGACGATGCCGCCGTGCCGGTCGAGAACGCGCTGTTATTCGCTTCCGCGCTGCGGGGGGCAGGGGTGCCGTTCGATCTGCACGTGTACGAGCAGGGCCGGCACGGCCTGGGGCTAGCCGAAGACGATCCGCATGTCGCGACCTGGACGACGGTATGCGGCCATTGGCTGAAGCGGCACGATTTCTAGAAGGACGACGCGTTCAAATGCGCGGCGCCTTGCGCCAAATCCTCTTTCGCCGCGGGCGGGAGAGGATTTTCCGCGATTTCGAGAGATGCGGTTGTTCCTGCGCGCAGGCGAATAATGGTATTATAGTGTCGCGCTGTCCTCCCGATCACGGGCGGACGACGGCTTTATGCCGTCCCGCGGCTCAGCCGCGATGCCCTTTTTCCTCATGTTAGAAATGTCAAAGGAGAGTCGACTACCCAATGAGCAGCAATCAAGCGTATAAAGACACGTACCAAGGCGAGCCGGCCGTATGGCTGAAGTTCGGCCGCTACGAAGCCGTCCTGCTTCCCGAAGTCGGCGGCAACCTGATCGCGTTCCGCGACGCAGAGAACGGCTATGCGTTCCTGCATGAGCCGACGGCGGACGAGATGCCCTCGTTCAAGGCCAGGCCGTTCATTCACGGCATTCCGGTGCTGTTCCCGCCGAACCGTTTCGAGGACGGCAAATTCCCGTGGAACGGCCGCACGCTGGAATTTCCGGTCAACGAGCCGGAGACGGGCAACCATCTGCACGGCTTCGTCCACAGCGAGACCTTCGAGGTGGAGGACTTCGGCACGACCGCGACCGAGAGCTATGTCGTCGCTGCCTTGAAAGTGGACGAGCGGAGCGACGTGTACCGATATTTGCCGTTCCGCTTCACGCTGCGACTGCGCTATGCGATCAGCGACAACGGTCTCGAGCAGCAGTTCGCGGTCATCAACGACGGCGAGGAAACGATGCCTTGCCTTTATGCGTTCCATACGTCGGTGAACGCGCCGTTCGTGCCCGGTCATTCCGCGAAGGACTATCGCCTCAAGCTGACGATCGGCGATCGCTGGAACATGAGCGAGCGCATGCTGCCGACGGGAAGCTTCCAGCCGCTGACGGCAAACGAGGAAGCGATGAAGGGCGAAGGCGTCTATCCGTTCTTCGAATCGCTCGACAATCACTACACCGCCGCGCCGCAGAACGGCCGCAACCGCATGGAGCTGACCGACACGGCGGCCGGCCTGACGCTGGTCTACGATGCCGGCACGTCCTACAAGCAGTGGATGATCTGGAACAACGGCGCGACGGAAGGCTTCTTCTGTCCGGAGCCGCAGATCAGCCTCGTCAACGCGCCGAACGCGGATCTGCCGGCGGACGACATCGGCTTGTTCAGCCTCGCGCCGGGCGAGATCTGGCAGGAACGAGCGAGGATTTACGTGAAATAAGGTAGACGGTCATTCGGCGCCGCCGCGTCTCCCGCGCATGCGGTGATTCGCGGTCCGCGCAGGTCGAGGCCCGGGATCCGCGCACGCCGAACCAAGCCGTCCACGCGTGCCGAATCCCGTGCCTGCCGAGGAGCCGTAAGCATGGCAAATAAGCATGCCCACCAAAGCATGCCATAGCAAAAGCGATTCGCAATAGCAGAAGTCTTGCGATCCATGCATACCAAAGCCCGCAGCCGCTTGCCCCGCTCCCGTTACGGAGCCGGCGCGAGGCCGCGGGCTTATTCGCCGTGCCCGGTTAGCTGGAGTACGGCGCGCGGAGCCACGTCGCCGCCGCTTCAAGGATCGCTTTGTCCCGCTGCAGCATGAAGGTCGTCGAATAGTCGGTGCACGCCGCGAGCACGTAGCCGACGGCTTCGATCGCCTCGTTCAGCGTCATCCAATGCACGGACATGCCGAGCTTCTTCTCGTGCTCCGTCAGCTTGGCCTCATGCTCCTGGACTGCCCGGGCGATATAGCAATAGGATACTTGGAGGAACGCGTTGGCCTTCTTATGCTCCTCGATATAACCAAGGCCGTGCAGGATCTCGGCATCATAGCCGGTCTCCTCACGCACCTCGCGCAGGAATGCCTGCTCGGGCGTCTCTTTGGCTTCGATTCCTCCGCCGGGAAGCTTGTAGAGCGCGGTTCGGGCCACGTACATCATCGCCACGTCCGCCCTGTGGTCAAACAACACGCCTCTCGAGGCGTAGCGGGACACATACGGCAGCAATTCCGGGTCGCCGCCGCGTACTTCACGATCCGTGATCCGACTCATCAGCTGCACGGGAAACTCCCCCTCTTACGTGGTTATCGTTGCGATCGACCGCCGCGAATCGCGAAGGTCGCTGGCCTTTCCGAATCGCGGAAGGCGCTTTGCTGCGCACTTTTTTGAACACGCGGCCGAAGTACGTCATATTGGAGAAGCCGACGAGGCTCGCGATCTCGGTCACGGGATAATCGGTGTCGAGCAGCAGCCGCTCCGCCTCTTGGACGCGAAGCATGTGCATGTATTCGATCAGCGTTTTGCCGGTGACGCTTTTGAAGATTTTGCAGAAATGGCTCGGGCTCAGGCTGACCATCCGCGCCGCTTCGCCGACGCTGATCGTCTCCTGGTATCGCTCCCGCAGCGTCCGGAGCAGACTGGAGAAGTCGTACGGCTTTTGCGCGCGGGAGGGCGATTGGTTCGTGTCCTGCTCGGCGTAACGGAAGTACAAGCCGAAGATTCGCAGCAGCTCGGCCTTCACGAGAAGCTCGTAGCCGGACTGCTTGCTCGTAAACTCGGCGAGCAGCCGGGAGAAGGAAGCGTTCATTTCCTCGATGTAAGGGTCGGCGTTCCGCATCCAGCTGGGCCATTTCGCCTGTTGGTTCAGATAAGGGACGAAATAGTGATGCTCGGTAATGTCAAGGCCGCTTCCGCGCACGAGCGCTTCGTTGAAGACGATGCAGATCAGCTCCGTATCGGGCTCCAGCCTGACCGCGCTGTGCAGCTGCTTGGCGTTGACGAAGGCCAGCTCGCCCTTGTCCAGCTGCTCGAACGAGCCGTCGACCTGGATGCGGGCCTGTCCTTCCTTGACGTAGATCCACTCGATATGATCATGCCAATGCGTGCCGATTTCGCCGGAAACGAGGAAGACGTTGATGGGAAAGGTACGGTCGGGAATGAACGTATTTTCTTTCAGCGGGCTGACCGTCATGGCGCTCCTCCTCCGGCAGACGTACGATTTTACGACATTGGCTCTCATTTGGACGGATGGTACCGTTTTAACCTCGGCAGAAACGTAAGATTGTACGAATATAACACAATTTCGATGCTAGTCTCAACGGGAATCTTTCAGTACGATTAGTTCAGTTCCCAATCGCGCTGAAAGGTGATGACAAGCACGCATGAAATCCATTCGCATCGGTACGCTCGTCGGCGGAGGCACCGCCGACAAAATCATTCCCCAAATCATTCCGCACGGCTTCGAGTCGTTCGCGCTCACCTTCTGGCAATCGACCGGACAGACCGATCTCTACGAGCTCGCCAAGCGGGTCCGGGCGCAGATCGAAGAGCATGACATCGTCATCTCGGCGATCGGCGTCTTCGGCAATCCCTTGACGGGCGCGGGCGACAACGCCGACACGCTGGCCAGCTGGGAGCGGCTGATCGACGCGGCGGAGGCGTTCGGCACGAAGCTCGTAAACGGCTTCACGGGCCGGATGCCGGGCAGCATCGACCAGTCGATGACGCGATTCGCCGAGGTGTTCGGCGAGCTCGCCAAACGCGCGGAAGCGCGCGGCGTGCGCCTGGCGTTCGAGAACTGCGACATGGGCGGCACGTGGGGCGGCGGAGACTGGAACATCGCGCATAATCCGACGGCGTGGGAGATGATGTTCAACGCGGTGCCGAGCGAGCATATCGGCCTGCAGTGGGAGCCCTGCCACCAGATGGTCAGCCTGATCGATCCGATCCCGCAGCTGCGCAAGTGGGCCGCCACGGGGAAGATATTCAACGTGCACGGAAAGGACGCGACGATCGCGTGGGACGTCGTGAAGGAGTTCGGCATCCACGGGCCGCGCGAGTTCGTCTGGCATCGCACGCCGGGCTTCGGCGATTCCAATTGGTCCGACATCATCACGATCCTGCGTCAGAATGGCTATACGGGCAGCATCGACATCGAAGGCTGGCACGATCCGGTGTACAAGAACGAGCTGGAGATGACGGGCCAAGTACACGGCCTGAACTATCTGAAGCGCTGCCGCGGCGGCGATTACGTTCCGAATCCCGTGGAATAGCAAGCAGGCCCGCACAACATGTTCATCGGAATCTTATGACCATTTTTAACCATAAAGGAGCTTGAAACGATCATGACGCATAAAATCGTCGTCGCCGGCTGCGGCGGCATGTCCAACACCTGGCTGGATTACGCGGCCAAGCGGGAAAACGCCGAAATCGTCGGCCTGGTCGACATCTACGAGGAAAGCGCGAAAGCGATGGCGGCGAAGAAGGGGCTGAACGTGCCGACCTTCGCGAATCTGAGCGCGGCCCTCGCGGCGACGGACGCCAATCTCGTATTCGACGTCACGATCCCGGCGAGCCACAAGGAAATCGCCATCACGGCCATGCAGGCGGGCTGCAACGTGTTCGGCGAGAAGCCGATGGCCGAATCCTATCGGGACGCGAAGGATATCGTAGCCGTCAGCAACGCGACGGGCAAACGCTACTCCGTCATGCAGAACCGCCGCTACATGAAGCAAATCTGTTCTTTCCGCGACCTGGTCGGCTCCGGCGCGATCGGAACGCCCGGTTCCATTCACGCCGATTTCTTCCTCGGCGCGCATTTCGGCGGCTTCCGCGACGCGATGGACAACCCGCTCATCATCGATATGGCGATCCATACCTTCGACCAGGCGCGCTTCATTACGGGCACGGATCCCGTCTCCGTCTACTGCCATGAATTCAACCCGCCGGGATCCTGGTACGCGGGCAACGCGTCCGCGATCTGCATCTTCGAGATGAGCGACGGCTCCGTCTTCTCCTATCGCGGTTCGTGGTGCGCGGACGGCTTGAACACGTCGTGGGAATCGGACTGGCGCGTGACCGGAAGCAAGGGCGGCGCCCGTTGGGACGGCTCGAGCATGCCGTACGGCGAAGCCGTGAACCCGGAGAAGCCGGAAGGCTTCATTCGCGAGATGCTCCGCATCGAAGGCGAGCAGACTTGGGAGGGGCAGGAAGGTCACTGGGGCTGCCTGGACGAGATGTTCGCGGCGCTGGAAGCGGGACGTCCGGCCGAAACCGATTGCCTGGACAACATCAAGAGCGTGGCGATGGTGTTCGGCGCCGTCGAGAGCGCGCGGACCGGGCTTAAAGTCATGTTGTAACGCACGCCGCGCGTCCAGGCACTGCGTTCGTGCATCTGCACGGCATGCTGCAGCCTCTTGGAATCCGGGCCATAGACCATCTTCTATCGGAGGAGCTCGTCCTGACGGACGGGCTCCTTTTCGGCATGGCCGCGCTATCGGCAACCGGACGGAGCGGCCTGTTCATAAGTCTTCAGGCCATCTTCAGGAAACCTTCAGAATTTCGCGGAGGGGGCGTTAAGATTCGCGGGCTAAGATGAGAACAGTTCAGGATGCGCGCAAGGCTGGCTCGGGCCTGGCTCGCAGGACGGCTGGACGCGGCACATCGGCCGTCAGCGTCAGCGCTTGAACAATTCATCGAAGCAAAGGCGGAATTCCTATGAAACCGATCGCATTGCCCTCCGGCGCAGCGCCAAAACGCAAGCTCAAAGGCTGGCTGCCCGTGCTGTGGATGCTCCTGATCCCGTTCCTGAACCTATTCTACGTGCTCCTTAACCGGCCGAGCGCGCAGGTCCACCACCTCGCGACCGCGTTCGACAAGGCGCTCCCCGTCATCCCCGCGTTCGTGCTGCCCTACGTGCTGTGGTATCCGTTCATCGGCGCGACGCTGATCGGCATGTTAGGCAAGAACGCCCGCCAGTACTACAGAACCTTGGGGGCGCTCTGCCTGGGACTGGTCGCCTGCTATCTGGTTTATTACGGCTTCCAGACGACCGTCGAGCGGCCGGCGGTTAACGGCACGGGGCTGTTCCCTTCGCTGATGAGATGGGTATACGCGAACGACGAGCCGTTCAATTGTTTTCCGAGCATTCACGTGCTGACGAGCTATCTCATGTTCCGCGGCGCGGTCGCGTTCCGCGCTCCGCTGCGAATCGGGATTCGCGCGATGGCCGTTCTCATTATGATGTCCACGTTATTCATGAAACAACATGTCGTCGCGGATGTCGGAGCCGGAATCTTGACCGCGGAGCTGATGTATCGGCTGGTCGGACGGATTCAGCTCCGCATAGCGGCAAACCGCGGCGATTCTGCGCCGTCCGCCGTTTCGTCTTCGTCGTCCGTGCGCGGCAAGCGCAAGCGTCAAGCCGGATAAATATGTTGTATACTAACTACCAAGGGAAGATCACGGCAGCATAAATCGGGAGTGGAACTGATGAATCAACGAACCGTGCTGGTCGTCGACGACGATCCGGATATTCGCAAGATCGTGCATATTTACTTGCGCAACGAAGGCTACCGCGTATTCGAAGCGGAGGACGGCGCAGCCGCCTTGGAGATATTAAAGGCGGAGGGGGACGCGGTGCATCTGATCGTGCTCGACCTGATGATGCCGCGCATGGACGGCCTGGCGGCCTGCATGAAAATTCGCGAGGAGCACGATATTCCGATCATCATGCTGACGGCCAAAGGCGAGGACCTGGACAAAATCACCGGACTTACGACGGGAGCCGACGATTACGTCACGAAGCCGTTCAATCCGCTCGAGCTGCTCGCGAGGGTCAAAGCGCAGTTGCGGCGGATGAACGTCCTCTCGGCCAAGCAGCAAGCGCAGTCCGTCATTTCGATCGGGGACCTTACCGTCGAGATCGACCGGCACCGGGTGACGGTGGACGGCAGGGAGGTCGCGCTCACGCCGCTGGAGTTCGCCATACTCGGACTCCTGGCGGGCAACCGGGGACAGGTATTCAGCGCCGACCGCATCTATCAGACCGTCTGGAAGGAACAGACCGGCTATTCCGACAACACGGTCATGGTGCATATCCGCAACCTAAGGGAGAAGCTCGAGACCAATCCCCGCGAGCCGGCCTATATCAAGACGGTATGGGGAGTGGGATACAAAGTTGATTAAGTTCAAATTCAATATCCGCGCGCAGCTGATCGTGACGATTCTCTTGAGTTTGATCGCCAGCATTATCGTCATCGCCCTCCTCAACGTCGTGACGCGATCGGCGTACAGAGTTACCTTCACCAGCTATCAACCGAGCAAGGATCTGGTCGAGGACCGCTTAGCCTACCTGCTGGCGGAGCTTCCCGAGCGCATCAATGCGTATTCGCTGCAGGCGGCCGTGGACGAAGCGAGCGACGGCAAGGTGGACATCTACGTCGCGGACGAATCGGGCAAGGTGCTCTTTCACTCCGCCGAAGCGGCCAAGCGGCAGCTCGGCATCATGGGGTATTATGCCGACCGTTCGGATGATACCGAGGACTACGAGGGAAAGCCGTACGCGTTGATCGATGCGGGCGAGTGGTCGGGCAAAACGGTATTTCTCGTGGCGGAGGGCCGGCTGAAAGGGGAGCCGGGCTATTACATCAAGGAACAGCCGCTCAAGAACGTCATGCTGTTCCTGCTCGTGTTTATCGTCTGCTTCTACTGGTTCACCTCGCGCAAGACGCGGAAGATCCAGCAGATCAACCGGCAGCTCGGCGAGATCGCGAGCGGCGATCTGAACGTGCGCTTGAGCACAAGGGACCGGGACGAGCTCGGCATCGTATCGAAGAACATCAACGCGATGGCCGAGAGCCTGCAGCGCCAATTGACGAAGGAACGCAAGCTGGAGCAGTCCAAAATGGAGCTTATCACCGGCGTATCCCATGATTTGCGCACGCCGCTTACCAGCATCGTCGGGTACTTGGACCTGCTTCGGAGCAAGGCGTACCAGGACGAAGCCGAGCATGACCAGTTCGTCAAGAACACGTACAGCAAGACGATGCAGCTCAAGAAGCTGATTGACGACTTGTTCGAGTACACGCGACTGGGCTCCGGCGATATCGAGCTGAAACGCCAAAGGATCGAGATGACGGAGCTGCTTCGCCAGCTGGCGTCCGAATACGAACCGATCGCGCTCGACCGCGGCATCGCCATCAAGACGGAGCTGTCGGAAGCCGCCTTGCCCGCGCAGGTCGACGGCGAGAAGATCGTGCGGGCCCTCGACAACCTGCTCATGAACGCGATCAAATTCTCGATCGTGCCCGGGGATATCCTCGTACGCGCGGCGGCCGTCCGGGATGGGGAAGGAATCGCGGTCGAAGTGGAAAATCAAGGACGGCCGATCACGCCGGAGCAGGAGGAGCAGCTGTTCGACCGGTTCTACAAGACCGACGCGGCGCGCGGCGCCGGTTCGCGGAACGACGGGTCGGGTCTCGGGCTGTCGATCGCCAAGCAGATCGCGGAGCTCCACGGCGGGACGATCAGCCTTCATCACGATCGGGGCCGTTATACGTTTCGCTTGGAGCTGCCGGGCGCGGACGAGGCGAACGGTTGAGGCATCCTCGCCGACCGCGCGATCGAACAGCAAGTCCGGCTAAACAAACAAGCAAGCGAGCAAGTAGCAAGCGAACAAGCGACCAAGCAGCGCCCTTCCGCCTGAAGGGCGCTTTTCGTTCGATCGGCATAGCGGAACAAACAAATGGAAAAACGCAGCAATGTTCGCCGCGCGAGGCCGGGCGATATACTTGAGTTTGAGTGGAGCTCCTGCACAGAGAGAGAAGGCGGGCTGTTTTGGCATGCGCGGAAGGAGGGCGGTACGGAGCAGGCACGACAGGGAACCGAAGGCACGCAGCCATTTTAGGAGACAGAAAGGGAGTGCACGTAATGACCAACGCAATCCATGCCGGCTTCGGCAGAAGATCGGGATTGGCGCTGCTCGCGCTAGTCATGTTGCTCGCGGCGATCGTCATTCCGCAGCGGGCTTTCGCGGCGGATTATACGACGCAAAATTGGCAAACGGTCGAGATCTCGCTGACCAGCTCCAAAACGTACGCCGATCCGTTCGCGAACGTCGACGTCACCGCCACGTTCACGGGACCGGGCGGCACGGTGATCACGCGTCCGGCGTTCTGGAGCGGAGGCTCCGTCTGGAAGATCCGCTTCGCGCCGACCAAGACCGGCGCCTGGACGATGACGACGGCGGCGAACGATCCGACCGACACGGGCTTGAACGGAATCACGAAATCGATTCAAGTCAACGCGTACACGGGCAGTCTGGCGATTTATCAGAAGGGCTTCCTGAAAGTCAGCGCCAACGGCCGGTACCTGACGTACAACGACGGCACGCCGTTCTTCTATCTCGGCGACACGCACTGGATTCTGCCGCATGAACGGTTCGCGACCTCCAATGCGGCGGGCGTCGCCTCGCAGTTCAAGTACGTCGTGGATAAGCGGGTCAGCCAAGGCTTCACCGTGTACCAGTCGGAGCCGATCTGGCAGCCGCACGGCGGCGGCACGCATGCGGGCGCGGACGAGGAGGCGGTGGCCAACCTGAGCGACGGCTTCTCGAGCGCCGACCTGGCCGGGTTCGACAACCTCGACCGCAAATTCAAGTATATCGCCGACCAGGGTCTCGTCCATGCCAACGCGCAGGTGACCTGGGCGCTCGATCCGGCCAACTATGCCGTCTACACCGACGCCTACATGGCGCGCGTGGCGAAATATTGGGTTGCCCGCTTCGGCTCGTATCCGCTCATCTACACGATCGCGCAGGAGATCGACCGCAACATGTACAACGCGTACAATACGACGACGCTGAGCAAATGGTACGCGGTCGGCCAAAGCATCAGCGACAACGACGCGTACAACCAGCCGATCATGCCGCATATGGAGAATACGGGCACGTCGGTGGCGTCCAATTCGCTCTGGGCGAGCAAGTCCTTCGACGACGGCTGGGCCGTGCAGTGGCAGGGCGACATGACCGGCATGAGCACGGCCAAGGATTTCTATAATTTCGGCACGGCGAAGCCTTCCGTCCTGTACGAGAGCGCCTACGACGGGTTCTGGACGGATTCCCGCGGCGCGCTGGGCGCGGGATACAAGGCGTTTCAATACGGCATTTACGGTTACGGCTACGGCGCTTCCGGGGTTTGGAACGACGTCTATTCGAAGAGCGGCGATCCCGACGATTTCGGAACCGGCTACGAGCTGCCCGCGCGGTATACGTGGTGGTACGACGGCGCGAACTACGCGACGGGGAACCAATTGACGTATTTCAAAGCCTTCTACACCGCCCTGGAGTGGTGGAAGCTCGTGCCCCGCTTCGACGATCCGGCGTGGAGCGCGTTCAGCGACGCGTCCAGGTCGCTGCTGTCTTCGGACGGCAACGGCACGTACGTAACGTTCTTCTTCAACGGGACGACGAGCACGGGCACGATCAAGGGCATGGACAACGGCTACTATTACAACGCCCGCTGGTTCAATCCGCGGACCGGCGCCTACACGAGCATCGGAAGCAGCGTGCAGTCGACGTCCGGCCAGTGGAATGTCCCGAACAAGCCGGACAGCAACGACTGGGTGCTGCTCCTGCAGAAGACGTCCGTGCCGGCGCCGGACGCGGCGAACTTGGCGCTCGGCAAGACGTATGCCAGCTCTTCGTCATGGGACAGCACGCAAACGGCGGACAAAGCGTTCGACGGCTTGCCGTCCACGAACTGGCAGGCGTGCAACGCCTGTTGGAACGGCCAGACGCTGGAAGTGAATTTCGGCGCCAACACGACGTTCAACCGCGTCGTGCTGTCCGAATACGACGGCCGCACGACGGGCTATCGCATCGAATACTGGAACGGCTCGGCGTGGCAGACGGCTTACGCGGGCACGAGCATCGGTCCGAGCGGGACATCGAAGACGATCACGTTCCCGGCGGTCACGGGCAGCAAGGCGCGGATCTACTTCACGTCCGGGACGGCGAACGCGCCGATCATCTACGAATTCGCCGTCTATCATGACATCGTGAACCTGGCGCTCGGCAAGACCTATGCCAGCTCGTCGTCGTGGGACGGAAGCCAGACGGCGGACAAAGCATTCGACGGCACCACCGCCACGAATTGGCAGGCCTGCAGCGGCTGCTGGAACGGGCAGACGCTGGAAGTGAATTTCGGGACGAACACGACCTTCGACAAAGTCGTCCTGACGGAGTACGACGGCCGCACGACGGGCTACCGGATCGAATATTGGAACGGCTCGAGCTGGCAGACGGCCTATACGGGCACGAGCATCGGCGCTTCGTACGTGCCGAAGACGATCGCCTTCGGCGCGGTGACGGGCAGCAAAGCGCGCATCTACTTTACGTCCGGCACGAGCTTCGCCCCGATCATTTACGAGTTCGAGATTTACAACCAGTAGCGGGAATAACGCGGAATCCATCCGCGGGAACGAAAAACGCACCGCCTTGGCTCGCAAGCCAAGGCGGTGCGTTTTTCGTTGATTCGGGCGCCCAGACGGCACGATCGCCGAGGTCGCCTAGGACGGATAATGAATCACCGTATAGTAGACGATTTTCTCGCTGCCCAGGTTCTCGTACGAATGCGGCTGGTCGGCGTTGAAATGAAGCGCGTCGCCGGCCTCGAGCTCGTAAACATCGTCCTGGACGGTAAGCCTCAGCATCCCCCGCACCATCAGAATGTACTCCTCGACGCCCTCGTAGTGGGCTTCCGAGGCATGCATGACGCCCGGCTCCAATTCAACGGTGTAGATCTCGAATTTTTTGCCCTGCTCGAACGGAACGAGGGGGTAGGAGCGGTAGCTGCCGTCCTCTTCCACGAAGGGCTCCAAATCCTCGAAGCGGATGTGCGTGACGCTCGCTTTCGTATCTTCGATCAAGGACGTAAAGGAAATATGCAGGCCGTTGACGATTTTCCAGATGATCGAAATGGTCGGGTTGGAATCCCCGCGTTCGATCTGGCCGAGCATGGCCTTGCTGACGCCGGTCAGTTCGGCGACCTGGTCCAGGCTGAGGGCTCTCGATTTGCGGATGGCTTGAAGGTTTTTGCCGATCTTTTTATGAATTTGTTCCTGTTCCATGGGGCCTCCTCGCATTCTGTTCCTGCCCCTCATTATAACGAAAATCGCCGGGAAGGACAGCCCGTTAGAAAAAAATGGTGTACAACATTGCGTACGCATGTATAATATAGCATATACAGCATAACGCACAAATGGATTATATCTTATACGGGTGGGATGAAGCTTGGCGACGATGATGGGATTGGTGAAGGAAGTAAGGGCATCCGGAGCGGCATTGCGCGAGGTGCCGGTTCCCCGCTGCGGTCCGGACGAGGTGCTTGTCCGGATCAAGGCGTCCTCGATTTGCGGGACGGACGTTCATATTTATAAATGGGACGCGTGGGCGGAAAGCGCCGTCGTGACGCCGAACGTGTTCGGCCACGAATTTGCCGGCATCGTCGAGGAGACGGGCAGCGAGGTCAAGCATGTCCGGATCGGCGATCACGTGTCGGCGGAAGGGCATGTCGTCTGCGGCCGCTGCAAAGCCTGCCGGACCGGCAACGCCCATGTATGCCCCAATACGGTCAGCTTCGGCATATCGGCTCCCGGCTGCTTCGCGGACTATGCCATCGTCAAAGCGTCCAATGTCATCCCGAACCGCCCCGACATGCCGTTCGAGCTCGCCTGCTTGCAGGATCCGCTCGGCAATGCGGTGCAGACCGTATTGTCGGGCGACATCGTGGGCAAATCCGTCGCCGTCATCGGGATGGGCCCGATCGGGCTCATGGCCGTCGCCGTGGCGAAAGCGAGCGGGGCCGGCTCCGTCATCGCGCTCGATATCAACCCGTACCGGCTGAAGCTCGCCAAGCGGATGGGCGCGGACCACGCCGTCAACAACGGGGAGGTCCCCCTGGTTGACGCCGTCATGGAGCTTACCGGAGGCGAAGGCGCCGAAGTGGTGCTCGAGATGTCCGGCCACCCCGACGCGATACGAGGCGGATTCGAAGCGGCGGCTCCGGCGGGGCGCGTGTCCATGCTCGGGATTCCGACCCGGGAGGTGTCGCTCGATTTGTCCCGCCACGTGATCTTCAAAGGGCTCCGCATCGAAGGCATCACCGGGCGCCGGATGTACCAGACCTGGTACCAGCTGAAAGGGTTTCTCGAGCATAAGCGCATCGATTTGAGCCCGCTGATCACCCATCGCTTTTCCTTGCACGATTACGAGGAAGCGTTCGAGCTGATGTCCTCGGGCCAATGCGGCAAGATCGTGTTCTCGCACGAAACGAGTCCATCCCTGCAATCATCCATTCTAGCGATATAAGGAGCGTGCCGACCGTGGCGAAGTGGGAAAGAACATTAGGCGAAGAACTGCAGCAATTGAAGCGGGAAGGGCGTTACCGCCCGCTGACCGTATGGGCAAGCGGATCCAGCACGCGGATGGAGCTGGACGGCCGTTCCGTCCTTCAGATGTCCTCGAACAATTACTTGGGGCTCACGGATCATCCGGAGCTGATTCAAGCGGCCATCGAAGCCACGCGGCAATACGGCGTCGGCAGCGGATCGGTGCGCACCATTACCGGAACGTTGGCGATCCATGAGCAACTGGAGCTGGAGCTGGCCCGGTTTAAAGGCACGGAAGCGGCGCTCGTCTTTCAATCCGGATTCACGACGAATCAAGGCGTGTTGGCTTCCATATTGGGACCGGACGACGTCGTCATCAGCGACGAATTGAACCATGCCAGCATCATCGACGGCATTCGGCTGACGAAAGCGCACCGCAAAATCTACGCGCATAAAGACATGGGCCAGCTTGAAACGGCATTGAAGGAGAGCGCCGCTTACGGCAAACGGATCGTGGTGACGGACGGCGTGTTCAGCATGGACGGGGATATCGCGCCGCTGCCGGCCATCGTGGAGCTCGCGGAACGTTACGATGCGTTCGTGTACGTGGACGACGCCCACGCGAGCGGCGTGCTGGGCAAGAACGGCAAAGGCACGACGGATCATTTCGGCCTGCACGGCCGCGTCCATATTCAGGTGGGCACGTTATCGAAGGCCGTGGGCGTCGTCGGCGGCTACGTGGCCTGCGATCAGATCCTGAAGGATTATCTGATCCACAAGGCGCGTCCGTTTCTGTTCAGCACCTCGCAGACGCCGGCCGTCGCGGCTTCGTGCCTGGCGGCGATTCGCGTGCTGGAGCAAAGCGGGGAGCTGATCGGAAAGCTGTGGGACAACGCGGCTTACTTCCGCTCGCAGGTGCAAGCGCTCGGCTTCGACACCGGCGCGAGCGAGACGCCGATCGTGCCGGTCATCGTGGGCAACCCCGCCGAGACGATGCGATTCTCCGACTTGCTGTTGCAGGAAGGCGTGTTCGCCCAAGGAATCGTGTACCCGACCGTCGCCATGGACAAGGGGCGCGTCCGGTTCATCGTCACCGCCCGCCATACGCGCGAGGAGCTCGATTACGCGGTGCAGGCGCTGGGCAAATGCCGTGCCGCACTAAGCCAAGATTAATCAAGCAAAGCTGCCGCTGCATAGCGCGCATATAAAAGGCCGGATGCCCTCGATGTGAGGGCGTCCGGCCTTTTCGGTCTTAGTAGGCGTTCGGCACGTCCACCATCGGGTCGACGTCCGCTTCGTAATCCACGCCTTCGGTCTCGAAGCCGAACAGCTGGAAAAACTCTTTCCGATAGCCGGCGAGGTCCGTCAGCTGCTCGATATTGTCGGTCGTCACGGCTGCCCACAGCTCCGCAACCTCGCGCTGCACGTCCTCGCGCAGCTCCCAGTCGTCGATCCGGATCCGTCCTTCCGCATCGACGGGCACTTCGCCGCCCGCGTACAGGCGTTCCGAGAAGAGGCGGTAGGTCTGCTCGATGCAGCCCTCGTGAATGCCTTTCTCCTTCATGACCTTATAGAGCGCGGAGATGTACAGCGGCACGACGGGAATGGCGGAGCTCGACTGCGTAACCAGCCCTTTGCTGACCGTCACGAATGCGCGCCCGCCGATTGCGCCGAGCTGGTCGCCGAGCTGCTTGGCCGTTGCCTCCAAATGATCCTTCGCTTGCCCGATCGTGCCCTCGCGGTAGATCGGCTGCGTGATCTGCGAGCCGATGTACGAGTAGGAGATCGTCGTCGCGCCGTCCGCGAGCACGCCTCCCGCTTGAAGCGCGTCGATCCATAGCTGCCAGTCTTCCCCGCCCATGACGGCGACGGTTTCCTTCGTTTCCTGCTCGGTGCCGGGCTCGATCGAGATCTCGGTTACCTCGCCGGTATGGAAATTAACGGTCTTGTTCGTATACGTGCCGCCGAGGGGCTTAAGCACGGAATTATACGTTTCGCCCGTCGCCGGATCCGTTCTGCGCGCGGAAGCGACGCTGTAGACGACCAGGTCGACTTGGCCGAGCTCTCTGCGGATCAGCTCGACGGCCTTCGCTTTCGTCTCGGGCATGAAGGCGTCGCCGGTGACGCTGAACGATTTGAGCCCGGCCTGCGCGGCCGCCTTCTCGAAGGCGGCGGAGTTGTACCAGCCCGCGGAAGACGTGCGGCCGGGCTTGCTCTCGCTCGCGCGGAAGACGCCGACCGTGTTCGCGCCGGCGCCGAATGCCGCCACGATGCGCGCGGCCAGCCCGTAACCGGCGGAGGCGCCGATCACGAGCACGTTGCGCGGACCTTGAATGGCCGGGCGTTCCTTCACGTAATCGACTTGCTCCTGGACTTGCAGGGCGCAGCCCGCCGGATGGGCGGTCGTGCAAATAAAACCGCGTGTTCTTGGTTTAATGATCATGGCTGTTCATTCAGTTCCTCTCGTACGGTTGTTAGGGGGCTTGCCCATGGTTCAATGTTACGATAGTACCCCGAATGCGGGCAAACCGCAACCTGGACGAGCAAAAAGCCCGCGTATTCGCGGGCTTAAGCCTATTTGCGCCTATTATTGCGATGCATTTCGCTCACGGATCAGGGCCGTTCCAATTGAAAGACCTCGCCGAGCTTGGCGTAGCTCGTCCCCGCCAGCCGGCTGACGGGCTTGAGCGCGGCGGCGACGATGTGTCCGTCGTCGTACACGTCCTCGCGGAAGTGATAGCGCACGATTCGGCCGATCAAGAGGTCGCAGGCCGGCGATCCGTCGGTTCCGCCCAGCGGGACGATGCGCTCGACTTCGCATTCTATCCTGACGGCGGCCTCGGCGATCCCGGGCACGCGCACGACTTCGCTTGCGACGGGCGTCAGGCCGGCCGCCTCGAGCTCGCTTTCTTCGGGACCGAAGTCGGCGGCGGTTTGGTTCATCCGCTCGACGTTGCGCTCGTCGGCGATATGGACGACGAACTCGCCGAGGCCGGCGGCGTTGCGCGCCGTGTCCTTCATCGCGCCGTTCCTGCGGCCGACGGAGACGGACAGCATCGGCGGGTTGGCCGTGACGATATTGAAGTAGCTGAACGGCGCCGCGTTGACGGTGCCCGCGTCGGTCAGCGTCGTAACCCAGGCGATGGGCCTCGGGATGATGCTGCCGATCATCAGCTTATAGTTGTCCCGTTCGCCGATGGACGCCGGATCGATGCTGATCATGATCGGATCCTCCCGCGGCTCAAGCCGGAAATTCGCCGCGAAACCAAGCGGCGGCCTGCTGCACCTCGGAAGCCGTCAGCCGGTGGCCGTTGTTCTCCCAATGCACGGTCACCGAGGCGCCGGCGCCTTTCAGCAGACCCGTCAGCTCTTCGGTTTCCGATGCGGAGCAGATGGGATCGTTCGTCCCGGCCGCGATGAAGACCGGCACGTTCGCGAGAGCAGGCAATTCCAGGTTGCGCAGCGGAACCATGGGATGATGGAGGATCGCGCCCTTCAACGCATCCGCGTAATGGAAGAGCAAGCTTCCGGCGATGTTGGCGCCGTTGGAATAACCGACAGCCACGACGTTATCGCGGCGGAAGCCGTATTTCTCCGCGGCTTCGTCCAGGAATGCCGCGAGCTCCTTCGTCCTGAACCGCAGGTCTTCCTCGTCGAAGATGCCTTCGGCAAGCCGCCGGAAGAAACGGGGCATCCCGTTCTCCAGCACGTTGCCTCTCACGCTGAGCACGGAAGAGGCGGGGGAGAGCTGCTGCGCGAGCGGCAGCAGGTCTTGCTCCGTGCCTCCCGTTCCATGCAGCAGCAGCAGCGTAGGGGCGTACGGATTCGTGCCGTTCTGGAAGAGATGCCTCATTGGTTGTTTCCCTCCAACTCCCGCACTTCGATCGGGAACAGGTTTTGCTCGATGAGGCCGCGTTTCGGCTCGTACCACGAAGGAAGCATCAGTTTGCCGCCAAGGGTATCGAACGGTTCGTCACGTTGGAACCCTGGCGCATCCGTCGCGATTTCGAACAGGATGCCGCCGGCTTCGCGGAAGTAGATCGCGTTGAAGTACTGGCGGTCGATGATATCGGTCGCGTGGAAGCCGTGCTCGATGACGTGTTTGCGCCAGTTGGCATGGTCCTCGTACGTGGCCGCGCGCCAAGCGATGTGATGCACCGTGCCGGCGCCGCCTTCGCCCCAAGGCATCGATTTCGCGTTGATGTCGATCACGTTGCCGATGTCGCCGGCAGCGCGGTAACGGACGAGTCCGTTTTCTTCCCCGATTCTCGAGAGGCCCATGACGCTCGCGAGCGTGTCTTGGGTTTTCGCGGCGTTGATGCTGTACAGGATCGCGCCGCCGAAGCCTTTGATCGCTTTATCCGTCGGCACGCCGCCGAACGACCATTGGCTCAGGGCGCCTTCTTCGCGTTCGACGATCTCGAGCTGCAGGCCGTCGCGGTCTTTGAACTGCAGGTACGTTTCGCCGAAACGCTCCGTCCGTTCGAAGGCGACGCCGAGACGCGCCAACCGCGCTTCCCAGAAGGACAGCGCGCCCGTCGGCACCGCGAACGTGGTGTAGCCGACTTGGCCGCCGCCTACTTTGCCGAGCCGGGCGCCGGCCGACGGAAAGAACGTCATGATGGTGCCGGGGCCGCCGATCTCGTTGCCGAAGTACAGGTGATACACCTCGGGCGCGTCGAAATTGATCGTTTTCTTAACCAGGCGCAAGCCGAGGATGCCCGCGTAGAAATCCACGTTGTCCTGCGGGTGGCGCACGAAAGAAGTGATATGGTGGATACCGGCTGTTTGATAAGTCATTAGAATTCCCTCCTAGTGTGAGTATGGCCAAGTCAGGCCGCGGTTATCGATCAGAGAAGATGGAACCCGGCTTTGCCGCGCCGTTATTGGGCGGCGCGGCCGCAGAAGAATCTTACCGCGCCGGTTTTGCTTGGCGCAACCGTTAAATTGGCGAAAGCTTCCTGCGTATACGGTTTAACCCAACGAGTAAGCGCCTGCTCCGACCAAGGCTACGCCGACGACGACGACGAGGACCACGAGCGGGTATTCGTATCCGTTGGCCGTCGACCAGACGCCGTTCTTGCCGTGTACCTTCACGATCGCGCCCAGCATGGTCAGGCCGATCAGCACCGCGCCGACGGTCGTAAGCAGGCCGGCTCCGAACAACAGTCCGCCGACCAATTCCATCAAGCCGGATAGGACGGCCATGGCGACGCCGGGCTTAATGCCGACCGAGTCCATCCAACCGCCGGTTCCCTTCGGACCGTAGCCGCCGAACCAACCGAACAATTTCTGGGCGCCGTGCCCCACGAACAACAACCCGATTACCACGCGAATCAACAACAATCCCAAATCCATCATTTTCATCATCCTCCGATATTAATTCTAATTTAATATTCTTTAATTTAAGATATAAGACAAACGACTTGAGCGACGACGACAGGCAGCGAACAGCAATCAAGCGAAACCTATTCCTGCTCCAAATTCAACGATCAGGCAGTTCTACATGCCGCTGCACCTCCATGCAAAGTTCGATCCGTGTCCATCTCGAAATTAATAATCTTAAATTTAAGATAATAATAAGCGACGTTTCGGCTTTTGTCAATACAGGCCGCGCATGAATTTCCGGCATGCAAAAAGCGGCCGCGCGCCGAGGCGACGACCGCAATCGCGTGCGTGATTAAACATGCGCCGGACGAATGGTTATTCCTTCTGGGCGACCGGCATCATCATGCCGTTGTCCATGCCCATCATGCTGACGCTGCTGCCGTCCGTATCGTCGCCTTCGTACAAGTAGACTTCCGTGCCGAACGCCGGCTCCGCGTAAGGCAGATGCGTGCGGCCGCGGGCGAGGATCTGCCGATAATTGCCGGAATCGCCCTCGTAGCCGTCGTGGTCCCAAGGCACCCAGGAACGGGCGTTGCAATAATGGCAGACGTACGAACGGCGGTATCTGTCCGCGGTTCTGTTCGGGAACGAACGGTGGAAGAGATGGGAATGGAAGAACAGCACGTCGCCGGGCTGAAGCGGGACCGGGATCGGCGCCGGATATTTGGCGACCATGCGGGAGAGCGTGTTCACTTCGTCGTCCAGATGACTGACGTTCTGCACGCCGTTCAGATCCGCGAAGGCGTCGAGGGCGTGCACGTTGCCGCCGCCGATTTCCTTGGGCGGGTACACGGGCTCATGGTTCGATCCCGGAACGACCCAGAGGCAGCCGTTCTCTTCGTCGGCCTGCTCGAGCGCGATCCATGCTCCGACTAGCGTGTCGGGATGCGTCTTGATATAGCAGGAGTCCTGATGCCAGCCTTGGCCGCCGCGGCCGGGCGGATTCAGGAACATCATCGACTGCACGGCGTACACGTCCGGCCCGATGAGCGCTTCCGTGACGTCCAGCACGCGGGGATGCAGCATGCCGCGTTCGGCTGCCGCGTCGAGGCGGGAAAGCATATGGATGCGCGTTGCCGCTTTGAATTCTTCCTTTAAAGGATCGTTGCTTCCCGGCTCGTACGATTTCGGCTTCTCGCTGTTCAGCCGCGTACGTTCGGCCAGCTCGTACAGCTCGGCGATGTCTTCTTTCGAGAGTAAACCTTTGACGATCAGGAATCCGTTTCGCTGGTAATGCACGTAATCTTCGACGCTGACCAAGTAGCGGTCTTCTCTAGGGCGAGACTTAGGCGTGTAAAAGGTTGCCATCGTTTTCATGCCTCCAATGAAGTGGGGTATGCTTCTATTTTGCGTCATCGGAGACAGCGGTTTCAATGGAGGGAAAACGATAAACGATGTCTTTATTTGATTTCGGCATTCACGAGGATGTGCCGGTTGGCGAAGGTTCGTCCGGGATCGACCTCAATGGCCGCATGGCGGAAGATGGGCTCCTTGCAGCGCTCCAGGTATTCGGTGGCCGTGATGCCGCGAATGCGCTTGTATATTTTTGAGAAATGATGTTCGTCCCCGAATCCGCATTGGTACGCGATTTGCTTCACGTTGCCGCTGCCCAGCATCATCAGTTCCTCCGCCAGATTAATGCGGCGTTCCAGCAGCATCCGCTTGGGCGATATGCCGACGGAGGCGACGAACATGCGGGTGAAATGCTCGTGCGACCAGCCGGACTGCCGGGCGATCTGCTCGATCGTGACGGGCTCGGTCAGATGCGCTTCGATATAAGCGATCGCCTTCGAGATTTGAACGGGATAACCGGCGGAAGCGAATTCCGGCGTATTGTCGGCAAATGCGGCGATCTCCTCGAGCGCGGCCGCCACGAGCGCGGACAGGCGCCGTTTCCAATGATGCGATTGGTAACCGGCCACGACGATGATCTGCTGCATGATGCCGGCGACCAAGCTGCCGTGCTTGGCGGGCACGATATGGAAACTCGGCTGCAGCAGCGACGCGAACCGTTCGTCGCGTCCGCGCAGCGCGCCGTAGTCGAAATGCACGAACAAGTGACGGGTCGTCCGTTCTTCGTCGAAGAGGTAACGGTGGCGCTCGCCCGGACGCGTGAAGACGAAGCAAGGGACGTCGAGCGCGTGGGGAACGTCTCCATGCTCGTAGACGGTGCCCGTTCCTTCGGGGAAATAAACCAGCTCGTAGTCGTCGATCGCGCGGACGCCGAGGACGGAGCCTCTGCTGACGATGATATCGCCGACGTTATGGACGTACGGCCAGCCGCCTTGATCATGACTCATGGCGCATAACACGTTCCTTCCCGTTTCGCAGCCTCCGCGGTCCCGGCAGGCGGCGAGCGTTGGCTTTTGCGTTTATTATGCCGAAGCGCGGAGCGGGGCGCAATAGGAAGGGGCCGCGCCGCGAGATCTTTCAATTAAGAAACGCGTTTTTTATATTGAAAATGCCGCGGGCGCGAGCTATAGTTAAATCGTAGAAGGTTTACTATATAGAAATTGGTTTTGTATACAAAACCGAGTGAGGCGATGGAGTGTCGGAGGAGCGCAAATACTGGGTCCCCGCATTGGAGAAGGCCGATAAAGTGGTTGCCGTGCTGGCCGCCGAACCGGCCCGGCACAAGCTGATCGACTTGTCCAGGCGGCTGGACATCAACAAGAGCTCGATGTTTTCCCTGTTGAACACGATGGAAGCGCTGCAGTGGGTGGTGCGGGGAGAGGGCGATACGTATTCCCTCGGCCGCGCGTTCGCCGCCTACGGTTCCGCGTACGCGCAGAACTATGACTTGAACCGGTCGTTCCAGCAGGAAGCCGCCGGCGCGCGGGACAGGCTCAAGGAAACGATTCAACTGGCGCGGCTGGAGGGCAACCAGGTGCTCTATCTGGGCAAGCTGGAAGCGCTCTCGCCGGTCCGGCTGCAGTCGGAGCCCGGCATGCTGCTGCCGGCCCATGCGACCGCGCTCGGCAAAGCGATGCTCTCGCAGCTGGACGACGCCGAGCTCGAGCGGCTGTATCCGGAATCGGCGCTGCCGGCGCTGACGCCGCATACGATTCAGGACCGCGAATCGCTGCTCCGGGAGCTGCGGGCCATTCGGGAGCAAGGTTTCGCCGAAGACGACCAGGAGTCCGTCATGGGTTTCCGCTGCGTCGCGGCGGCCATCCGAAGCGGGAGCGGCCAGGCGCCCGCGGCGGTCAGCTGCTCCATGCTGCTGCATCAATGGGAAGCGAAGAATGGCGAGGCAAGGACGGAGATGCTGGCGCTCGCCGGCAGACTGTCCGTGCCGCATTCATAAGGAAGAGGAGATGATGGCATGCGATTGAAGGACAAAGTCATTTTGATTACGGGTTCGGGATCCGGCATCGGCAAGAGCACGGCGCTGTTATTCGCGAGCGAAGGCGCGAAGCTGGTCATCAACGATCTGTCCGAACCGAACGGGACCGCGACGGTACAGGAAATCGAGGCGGCCGGCGGCGAAGCGATCTTCATCCGCGCCGACGTGACGAACCCCGATGAAGTATCCGCGATGGTCGACGCGATCATCGCGAAGTACGGCGTGATCGACGTGCTGTTCAACAACGCCGGCATCAGCGGCGTCGGCGTGCTGCACGAGATCGATCCCGAAGCATGGGACCGCGTCATCAACGTCAACATCCGGGGCGTCTTTCTGCCGAGCAAGTACGTCATCCCGCACATGATGGAGCGCCGCAGCGGTTCGATCATTAATATGTCGTCCTGCATCGCGGAGGTGGGCCTTGCCCGCCGCGCTTCGTACGCGGCGACCAAAGGCGCCGTGCTGGCATTGACGAAGTCGATGCAGGTCGATTACGCGCCTTACCATATCCGCGTCAACGCGCTGCTGCCGGGCACCATCATGACGCCGTTCGTCGAAAATTACCTGAAGAACTCGTACGACAATCAAGAAGAAGCCATCGCGGGCTTGAAGAAGCGCCAGCTGAGCGAAGAGCTCGGCCTGCCGGAGGACGTGGCGAAAGCCGCGCTGTTCCTGGCTTCCGACGAGTCGACGTTCGTTATGGGCTCGCCGCTCTACGTCGACGGCGGCGTCGTGTTCGGCAAGAACGCGTAGCCGGACTTATTCCGCGATGACGACATTTATAAATCAGGAAGGGTGTAAACGAAGATGAAATTGATCAGCATCTCGAAACAAGGCCGCAACGCGCTTGGCGTCGCGACGGAGAACGGCATTATCGACGTCGAGCTGGCGTTGGCGGCAGAAGCGTCCCGCGCGAGCTCGGAGGTTCCTTCGGACGTCATGTCGGTCATCGGCGGAGGCGAAGAGGCATTGGCGTCGCTGCGCGGGTTCGTCGAATCGCTGCCCGCTTCGGGCAACGAAGCTTACTTGCGCGGCGAGGACGAGATCGAATGGGGACCGTGCGTCACGGCGCCGAACAAGATTATTTGCGTCGGCCTCAACTACCGCAAGCATGCGGAAGAAACGAATGCGCCGATCCCGCAGTTTCCGATCCTGTTCAACAAATTCAACAATACGCTGACGGGACATCTGCGGGAGATTGCCGTTCCGAAAGTGACGCAGAAGCTCGATTACGAAGCGGAGCTCGTCATCGTCATCGGCAAGCAAGCCAAATACGTCTCCAAGGAAGACGCGCTCGGCCATGTGTTCGGCTATTGCGCGGTCAACGACCTGTCGGCCCGCGATCTGCAGCTGCGCACGCATCAATGGCTGCTCGGCAAATCCTGCGACGATTTCAGCCCGCTCGGCCCGTATCTCGTGACGGCGGACGAAGTCGGCAACCCGAACGACCTGGCGATCAAAGCGACCGTCAACGGCGAGGTTCGCCAGAACTCCAACACGTCGGACATGATCTTCCATTGCGACGAGATCGTAAGCTATATCTCGCAGCATATGACGCTCGTGCCCGGCGACGTCATCCTGACCGGCACGCCGGAAGGCGTCGTGCTCGGCCTTCCGGAGGCGCAGCAGGTGTATTTGCAGCCGGGCGATGAAGTGACGATCGAAATCGAAAAGCTCGGCAAGTTGACGAACCGTTTCGTCGCGGATCCGGCTTAACCCATAACGCGAGGTGTCTGGAATGAGTCGAACAATCGATGCGCATCAGCATTATTGGGAGCTTGAACGCGGCGACTACGGCTGGCTGACGCCGGAGGCCGGTCCGATCCTGTACCGGGACTACGTCCCGGCGGATTTGGAGCCGGAGCTGGCGCGCGCGGGCATTCGCCAGTCGATCGTGGTGCAGGCGGCCCAGACGCATGCGGAGACCGCTTATATGCTGGAACTGGCGGAACGTTCGGATTCCGTTGCGGGCGTCGTCGGCTGGCTGAATTTTCAGGATCCGAATTGGCGCGACGTGCTGAAGATTTTCCGCGCGCATCCGAAATTCCTCGGCGTGCGCGTCATGCTGCAGGAGATGCGCGACGCCGCGGAGGTGCTCGAGCCGAACAGCCTGGAGGCGCTTCGGCATTTGGCGGAGATCGGCCTGCCCGTCGATCTGCTCATGAAGTCCAGCCAGCTTCCGGAGACGATCGCGCTGCTGAAGCAGGTCCCGAACCTGCATGCCGTGATCGATCATATCGGCAAGCCGCGAATCGGGGAAGGGCGGTTCGAGCCTTGGGCAAGCCAAATGCAGGAAATCGCCGCGAACTATTCCGGCGTGTACTGCAAATTGTCGGGCATGCTGACGGAGGCGGATCATGATGCATGGCAGCCGGAGCAGTTTACCGCGTACGTGCGGCATGTCGTCGCCTGCTTCGGCGTCGGACGCGTCATGTTCGGCAGCGATTGGCCGGTATGCCTGCTGGCGGGCAGCTATGCGGACGTGCGCGACGTGCTGCGCGCGGCGTTGCCGGAGGGGCTTGACAGTGCCCAGCTTGCGGCCGTGTACGGCGACAATGCGGCGGCATTTTATAAGCTGCCGGCGGAATAACGATCGAAAAGGAATAAAGCAGCAAATCGATACGCGAATTTCCTGAAGGGCTTCCGCCGAAAGTGGCGGAAGCCTTTTCGGCGCGTCGGCGTTCTGACGGCTGACGAACGCATCCCTTGAATACTTTTTGGTTTACGACCTAAGACCGTTGACATGGGTCATTCTATTTCGTATAGTCGACATGGACTATGTGATGACAATACCGTTTTCGAAGGAGTCGAGATTTGGATGGCTAATCGTAAGGTTTCCAACATGCTGGCACTTGCCGTCTTATCGCTGCTCAATGAGAAACCGATGCATCCGTACGAGATGTCCGCCACGATGAAACAGCGCGGCATTCCCGATGTCATCAAGCTGAATAACGGCTCGCTGTATTCCGTAGTGGAGGCGCTGCTGAAGCACGGTTGGGTCGTTCCGCTGGAGACGTCGCGGGAAGGAAAGCACCCGGAGCGGACGATCTATGCCCCGACCGATGCGGGGAAGGCGGAATTCCACGACTGGCTTCGGGAGCTTATCTACGAGCCGGCGAAAGAATATCCCCATTTCCCGGCCGCATTGGCGTTCATCGGGCATGTCTCGCCGCAGGAGACGGCCGGTCTCCTGGATCAACGCATCGGCTTCATTCGGAAGAACGTCGCCGAACGTCGGGCGGGCATGGACTACGCGGCGTCCCAAGGGCTGTCCCGCATATTTTTGATCGAAGCGGAGTTCATCGTCCACCAGTCGGAAGCCGAATTGAAGTGGCTGCTGGCATTCAAGGAGGACATCAAGAACGGCAGGCTCACCGAGCAGGTCAACGGAGAGACGGCATGGCATATGTCCGTGCCGCCCGACGAGGAACTGCTGCCGTAGTAAAAAAGAAACGTGGAGGGAACAACAAACAATGAGCGCACAACGCAAAAACGTTGGCATCGTGGTCGCCGGTCTGCTGCTTGGCATTCTCATGGCGTCCATGGACAATACGATCGTCGCCACGGCGATGGGAACGATCGTAGGCGAGCTGGGCGGCTTGGACAAATTCGTCTGGGTCACGTCCGCTTATATGGTCGCCGAGATGGCGGGCATGCCGATCTTCGGCAAGCTGTCCGATATGTACGGACGGAAGAAGTTTTTTATATTCGGCATTTTGATGTTCATGCTGGGGTCGATTCTTTGCGGAACGGCAGACTCCATCGTGCAGTTGAGCATTTATCGCGCGGTTCAAGGGATCGGGGGAGGCGCGCTCGTGCCGATCGCCTTCACGATCATGTTCGACGCCGTGCCGGCGGAGAGCCGCGGCAAGCTGGGCGGATTGTTCGGCGCCGTGTTCGGCCTGTCGAGCATCTTCGGACCGCTGCTCGGCGCATACATTACGGACTACATCAAATGGGAATGGATTTTCTACATTAACCTGCCGCTCGGACTGATCGCGTTTGTCATGATCGCTTTCTTCTATAAAGAATCCGTCCAGCACAGCAAGCAGCGGATCGACTGGGGCGGCGCGGTTACGCTCGTCGGCGCGGTCGTCTGCCTCATGTTTGCGCTCGAGCTCGGCGGCAAGAACTATGCCTGGGATTCCGGCGTGATTCTAAGCTTGTTCGGCGGATTCGCGGTTCTCGTGATCGCCTTCATCCTCATCGAACGCGTCGTCAACGAGCCGATTATCAAGTTCAGCATGTTCCGCGACCGGTTGTATTCGACGAGCAACGCGATCGCGATGTTCAGCGGCGCGGCCTTCGTTACGGCATCGGTGTACATTCCGATCTACATCCAAGGCGTGTTCGGCGGCAAATCCACGGATTCCGGCCTCGTGCTGCTTCCGATGATGGTCGGTTCCGTCGTGACGGCGACCATGGGCGGCGCGCTGATGATGAAGACCTCGTTCCGCTCGCTCATGATTCCGACGTTGGCGCTGCTGACGGTCGGCAACGTTCTGCTTACGACGCTCGGCGTCGAATCGCACCGGTATACGGTCGTGATCTTCATGGTGCTGATCGGACTCGGCATCGGCGCTTCGTTCTCGGTGCTCAGCAATGCCGCGATCTTCTCGTTCCCGCCGCAGGAACGGGGAACGGCAAGCGCGACGCTGAACTTCCTTCGTTCGCTCGGCATGACGATCGGCATTACGGTGTTCGGGATTATCCAAAGCCACTCCATGATGAACAAATTCGCGACCTCGTTCACGTCGGACGAGACGAGCCAGCTTCCGCAGGGCGTTAACCTGAGCGATCCGCGCGCGATCCTGGCGCCCGAGCTGAGAAAAGCGATTCCGCAGCCGATTCTCGACAAAATCACGATGGGACTATCGTCCTCGATTACCCAAACGTTCGCTTGGGCGATCATCCCGTCCGCGCTCGCCTTGTTCTTCGCCTTCTTCATGGGCAAGCGCAAATTGAGCGAAATGGAGCATGCCGATTATACGCCTTCGTCCCACTAGCAACCAGGATCCGATATGCTCGCATAAGTCCGGTGACCCAAGTCGAAACTTGGCACCGGGCTTTTTTTGTCGTCATTCGGTTGGCGAAACGTGACTATAGGTCTGATTTGGCCATGGAAAAGGGGGCTGATATATCAAATCTAGCTTTTGGTTGATATTAACATTTTCTACACAATACATTAACGGCCACTTAACAATACCTGGCAACCGATTAATGACCGCTTAACAATGGATGCCTATAATCGGTCTTGTACATATAAGACGAAGGAAAACAAAACAATTTCAGAAGGGTGATCACAGTCAATGTCCATGAAAAAAACGATTTTGATTTCTGCGCTGGCAGCTGCGCTTAGCACGTCTGCAATCGGTGTTGCTTCGGCAGCTACCACGTCGCAAGTAACGGCACCGGCTTCGTTTAACCTGATGGTAAACGACGCTTCCCTGCAAGTTCGTTCGGTACAAACGAATGGCACGACATTGGTATCGGTGCGCGACCTCGGTTCCGCAGCGGGCGCATTGTTCGTCGTAAACGTGAAGAACGGCGTGACGGCGTACATCAATGGCCATTCCATCGAACTGCACGCAGGTTCGAACGCAGCGCTGGTTGACGGCGCGCAAGTTGACCTGGAGCAGGCAATCGAGAACGTGGGCGGATCTTACTATATTGCGGTTAACGACTTCGTCAGCATCTTCGACGTCGAAGCAACGACGGATGCCGCTGGTCAAGTTTGGATCGACACGGTAGCGAAAATCCATGCCGACAGCATCAACTGGATCAACGCGAATCAATTGCTCGCTTCGTCGCTGACCGAAGAAGGACGCACGGACTACGTCATCGATGCCAAAACGGGCGCGGCTACGAAAGTACTTAGCTCCGAGACGGCTTCCGAGCTTTCCGTATCCCCGGACGGATCCAAAGCGGCTTACACGGACGAAGACGGCGTAGTTAGCGTCATCGACCTGACAAGCCCGACTTTCGCCAGCAAACAAGTTTCGGCTGACAGCTCGATCAAACCTGAGCTTGTTTGGTCCGCTGACGGCAGTGCGATTTACTTCCTGCAAGGCGACAAAGGTTCGGTTATCCAAAAGCTGAACGTGGCCGACGGCACGCTCACGAAAGTGCTGGAAGACAAAGTCGATTACAAAGCGAACCTGAGCGTTTCCACGGACGGCACGAAGTTCTACTACACGGTTACGAAGCCGGGCGCGGTAACGGCTCCTGACGGCAAACCGGTCGATGCGGACGATGTCGCGATCGACACCACGGGCACTGAGCCGCAAGTATACTTCTACGATGCTTCCGTTAAGGAATCGGCACCGGTGAAACTGACGACGACGGCAGACGATAAAATCTTCGTCGGCGCGGCAGCGGACGGCAGCAAAGCTTTCTACGTAAGCGTAGAAGACGGCAAGCCTTCTTCCCTGGTCGCAATTGCGAAAGACAAAACCGTTAAGAAACTGATCGAAGACAAAGACGTGCTGCAAGCAACGATCGCAGGCGACAAAATCTACGCGCTGACGGACGCAGGCGAGCAAACGGGCCTGTACGAAGTGGACACGGCAGCCGGCACGTCCAAGCTGGTTCGCAACCTCGATGGCAACGTAAGCGAAGTCGTAGCAGCCGCTAACGCTCCGGTAGCCGTTGTCGTCGATGACCAAACGTTCGTCATCCAAGGCGATACGCTTAGCAAAATCACGAAATAATTGACTCATCCCTAATACCCGTTAATCACGAGAGGAGAACTACAAACAATGAAAACGAAATGGTTCAGAAATATCGGTCTTGCCGTAATGGCGCTTTCCCTTACGTTCGGCAGCGTATCCGCTGTCAGCGCAGCAAGCAAATTGAGCGGTCGCATCGTCATCAACGGATCCTCGGCACTGCTTCCGTTGACGCTGCAAGCAGCTAACGAATTCAAGAAGCTGAATCCGAAAGTGAAAATCTCCGCATCCGCGGCAGGCTCCGTAACTGGCCCGCAATCGGTTCGCAAAGGCATCGCCGATATAGGCGCTTGCGACTGGGATGCTTCCACTGACGTTCCGGGCTTCAGCAAATTCACGGGTCAAGTCGCGAACAAAGTAGCCGTTATTCCTTTCGCGGCCGTAACGAACAGCAGCGCTGGCGTAACGAGCCTGACGAACGCCCAACTGTCCGGTATCTTCTCCGGCAAAATCACCAACTGGAAAGAAGTCGGCGGCAATGACGCTAAGATCGTTGTCGTTAACCGCGCATTCGGATCCGGCACGCGCGTCAACTTCCAAATCAAAGCACTGAACGGCACGGACTTCATGACGAAGGGCGACAACTACATCGAAGTTAAATCGAGCGGCGACATGAAAACGAAAGTCGAAACAACGCCTAACGCGATCGGCTACATCGACCTTGTCTACGTATCCGGCAGCAAAATGAAAGCCGTCAGCATCAACAACGTAGCTCCAACGGAAGCAAACGTCATCAACGGCACGTACAAAGTATGGTCGTACGGCTACTACATGACGAAAGGCCAACCTACCGGCGCCGTTAAAGCATTCATCGACTACGTTCAAAGCACGAAGTTCCAAAACGGTTCCCTGAAAAAGCTCAAATTCATTCCGCTTGCCGCAATGAAGAAATAAGCAAGTAAGAACCTCATCCTCACCAATTAAATACGAGGAACAAGCGAAGCCAGCTTCTGCACCTTATACGAGAAGCTGGCTTCTCTTTATGACATGAGAGGAGAATAGATGGTTATGAGTATGATGGAAGTGCCGAATTCCGGTACCGTTTACTCTAGCGAAGAACTTGGCCGGAGCTTGGAGAGTTCATCCGGCAAAACATTCGGCCGCAGGGCGCGGCTCGCTTTCTACAACCGTACGTTCAAGATCGTATGTATCGCAAGCGCGGTGTTCGTCTGCTTAATCCTGTTTTCGATTTTATTCTTGATGGGCCGGACCGGTATTCTGACTTTTGAAACCGTGTCCCTGAAAACTTTCTTTTTCTCCACGGACTGGGTACCGGAGAATGAACAGTACGGCGCATTCGTGTTTATTTTCGGCACGATCGCGCTGACGCTTCTGACCATGCTGATCTCGGTGCCGTTATCGCTCCTTATTGCAATCTTCCTATCGGAAATGACGCCTGCTTGGCTGAAGAACGCACTTCGTCCCGTACTGGACCTGCTTGTCGGCATCCCTTCCGTCGTCTACGGCTTCCTTGGCCTGACGATCTTGATTCCGATGCTGCGTTCGCTGACGGGAACCAGCCTGGGCGATGGTATATTGGCCGCCGGGATCGTACTCACGATCATGGTGCTGCCGACGATCAGCCGCATCACGGACGACTCCATCGTCGCCGTGCCGAAGAAATTCCGCGACGCTTCCTACGCATTAGGCTCCACGCGCTTTCAAACGATCGTTCGCGTCGTCATCCCGGCCGCGAGAAGCGGCATCATGTACGCCGTGATTCTCGGCATGGCTCGCGCGATCGGCGAAACGATGGCGGTCGTCATGGTCATCGGCAATACGCCGCAATTGGCAGACGCGCTGTTCAAGCCGACGTCCGTACTGACGAGTAACATCGTCATGCAGATTCCGAACGTGCCGTTCGATTCCACATGGAACTACGCGCTCTATATGATGGGCTTTATCCTGCTCCTGATCTCGCTGATCATGATCATTGCCGTCAGGCTGATCCAGGGCAAAGGGGTGAAACAATGAGCGCTGGCAAAACTACGGCGGATCATCCTTTCGCCGCCCGCAAAAGCTTGAATCAATTCAACAATAAGTTGTTTACGACCGTCGTCTGGGTAGTCGGCATCTGCACGGTTATCTTCATCATCGCGCTGCTGTTCCTCATTCTCGAGAAGGGGCTTCCGAAGCTGGACTGGGGCTTCCTCTACGGGGAACCGAGCGAGATCGAAGAAGGCGGCGGCGTCGGCCCGCTGTTGTTCAACTCCTTCTACGTACTGATCATCTCGCTCCTGATTTCCATTCCGCTCGGCATGGCTTCGGGCATTTATCTGGCGGAATTCGCGCCGGCGAACAAATTCATCGGCTTCATCCGCATTTGCGTCGAAGGGCTGGCATCCGTGCCGTCCATCATCTTCGGTCTCTTCGGGATCGTCTTGTTCGTCGAATCGCTCGACATGGGCTTGACGATTCTCGGCGCCGCGGTCAGCTTGGCATTCCTGAATCTGCCGGTCCTGACGCGCGTCACCGAGGAAGCGATTCGCGCCGTGCCTCAGGAAATGAAAAGCGCTTCGTTCGCCCTCGGCAGCACGCATTTGCAGACGATCCGAAGAGTGCTGATTCCGGTCGCGCTCAACGGGATCATTACGGGGATCTGCTTGGTTGCGGGCCGCGCGTTCGGCGAGAGCGCCGTCATCATTCTGACCGGCGGCGTAACGTCCTCGGGCGTGATGTGGGATTTCAATCCGTTATCTCCCGGCGCTACCCTGGCCGTGCATCTCTGGTACGTGCAGTCCGAAGCGATCGTGCCGGATGCGCAGCTGATCGCCGAGAAATCCGCGGCGGTGCTCGTGTTTATCGTATTGCTCATCAACATCGTGTTCCGCGTGCCGCTTTGGATCAACTCGCGCAAAATGCGGTAGAAACGTGTAGGCCTCCTACGAAATGCCCGGAATTTTAACACTCGTCTAACAATTTCAGGCACATACGATAATGCTTAAGTCCTATAGTGAAGCTAGAAAAGATAGCTTGCGAGAGGGAGTGCTTGAGCATGAGCGTTGCTGTTGCGGAATCGAAGAAGAGCGAGAATATTCCAGGAGGTGCGGCGGATTCGGCCAAGCATGCGACGGAGCACGACCTGATGATGCCATTCGTCCGCCAAACGCCGATCGTCGCCACATCGCAGACCTGCGAAGAAGTCATCGGACAATTCGCGGCAGCGCCGGATCATGAATGCATCGTCGTGTGCACGGCGGATCATAAGCCGCTTGGACTCGTGATGAAGAACCGGTTGACGATCATTCAGACACATCGCTTCGGCAGGGAAATCTATTACGGACGTTCCATCGCCAGACTGATGGATAAACAGCCCCTCGTCGTCGATCATAACGTTTCGCCGCAGGAATTGCTGGATCTCTCGCTCGGCCGCGACGAGAAGACGCTCTACGATTGCGTGATCGTAACGGAAGAAGGACGGTTCATCGGCGTGCTCACGATGTCCGATCTGCTTAAGATGTCCCGATTGCTGCAGCGGCAAACCGTTCAGGCGCAAGTCGCGATGATTCAGAACGCGCAGGGCATGATCCGCGACATCGACCGCTCGGTGCACGAAGTGCATGAAGCATCCGTCAAGGGCGAGACGATGTCGCAAACGATGCTGGACCTGACGCTCAAGGGCAAGAACGAATTGGACAAGGTGTCCGCGGCCATTCACGGCATGTCGCAGCGCGCGAACATCCAAGAGCATCAAATCGGGGAGCTCCAAGAGCGGGCAGGCTCGATCGGAAGCGTGTCGAAACTGATTCGCGAGCTCGCCGACCAATGCAATCTGCTCGCCGTCAACGCGACGATCGAGGCGGCGCGAGCGGGCGAGCACGGCAGAGGCTTCGCGGTCGTCGCCGACGAAGTCAGGATGCTGGCCACGCAGACCAAATCGTCCGCGGACGACATCAACCGGCTGATCGGCTCCATCTTGGACGCCGTGAAGGAAACGGTGCATCAAGTCGGCCTTGGCCGCACCGAAGCCGATGCAAGCCAAACCTACGTGCAGGAAGCCGCCGACGTGTTCCAGTCGTTGTTCCATGCGGCGGCGAACAACAGCAGCAGCGCGGCGGATATCGGCCGGCTGTCGAACCAAGCCTACGATCAAGCGCAGCAGGTTACGGACAGCATTCAAGCGCTGATGGACGACATGCAGGGCAACGCATAAATTTTAATGCGGCGTTTACAAAACGAACATATGAGGTTTACATTTCGGGGCTACGATTAGGGTTGTAGCTCAGAAGAAATGCGGAGGTCCGCCGTCTTGCCGGCGGCTTGGCGCTTTCTTCCCTCAAACGGACGAACGAACGTCCACCACCGATACGGAGGAGAACGGTATGCAAACCATCGCTTCGCAAACACTCATCGACATTCATAAATTGAATTTGTATTACGGCACCTTTCACGCGCTCAAGAACGTCACGATGGATATCCCGCAGAAAGCGATCACGGCGTTCATCGGCCCGTCCGGCTGCGGCAAGTCGACGCTGCTGCGCACGCTCAACCGCATGAACGACATGATTCCGAACACGCGCATCGAAGGCAAGATCACGATCGGCGGAGCGGATATCTACTCCAAGGAAGTCGACGTGGAGACGCTGCGGAAGAAAGTCGGCATGGTGTTCCAGCAGCCGAACCCGTTCCCGAAATCGATCTACGACAACGTCGCGTACGGTCCGCGCCTGCACGGCATCCGCAGCAAGCAGAAATTGGACGAGATCGTCGAGACGAGCCTTCGTTCCGCCGTTTTGTGGGATGAAGTGAAGGATTATCTGAAACGCTCCGCGCTCAGCCTCTCCGGCGGCCAGCAGCAGCGTCTGTGCATCGCCCGCGCGATCGCCGTGAATCCCGACGTGCTGCTGATGGACGAAGCGACGTCCGCGCTCGATCCGATCTCGACCTTGAAGATCGAAGAGCTGGCGCAAGAGCTCAAAGACAAATACACGATCGTCATGGTTACCCACAACATGCACCAAGCGGCGCGCGTATCCAACCAAACCGTGTTCTTCCTAAACGGCGAGGTAGTCGAATTCTCCGATACGGAAAAGCTGTTCTCCAACCCTCGCGACCAGCGCACGGAAGATTACATCAGCGGCCGTTTCGGCTAATATCGGTTAACCTTATTGAGAAAGGAAGAACAACAGAAGCCATGATGACGAAACGGAAAGAATTCGATCACGGTCTCGAAGAATTGAACGCGCTGATCGTGGAAATGGGAAGCCGCGTCGAAGCGGCCATCTCACAGGCGATGAACGCGCTTGAGACAATCGATGCGACGGAAGCGCGTCGTATCGTGCAGGAAGACAAAGAGCTCAACAAGATCGAAGAGAAGATCTCCGAGATCGGCTCGACGCTGATCGCGACGCAGCAGCCGGTAGCGAAGGACCTGCGCCGCATCCTCGTCGCCTTCAAAATCGCCAGCGACCTGGAACGGATGGGCGATCTGGCCGTCGACGTCGCCAAGGTCGTCATTCGCTTGGAAGGACAGGCATTGATCAAGCCGCTGATCGATCTGCCGCGCATGTCGCAAATCGTGCAGATGATGACGCGCGAATCGATCCAATCGTTCGTGGAAGAGAACGTGAACATGGCCTACAAAATGGCCAAGGACGACGATCTCGTCGACGCGTTGTTTTCGCAAATCACCCGCGAGCTGTTCTCGCTGATGATGGAGAATCCGAAAACGATTTCCCAAGCGAACCTGCTCAGCTTCGTCGGTCGGTACATCGAGCGTTTCGCGGATCACGCGACCAACATCGGCGAATCCGTCGTTTACCTCGTCACCGGCGTAAGACCCGATCTGAATTCCTAACATGAAGAGCCGTTTACCGAAGCCGCGCAGCGCTTCCGTAAACGGCTCTTATCGTTTTCTTGTCGTCTGTTAGCAAAAGCAGCTGCACCAAGCAGCTGTAAAAACCAACTTCGGCGGCAAAGAACAAGCCGCCCCCCAACAAGCCAGCCAATGGCGCAGGCTTGTAAAAAAGGCGGCAATCACGCGCCGCCCCAAGCAAGCCAGCCAAAGGCGCCGGCTTGTAAAAAAAGGCGGCAAATACGCGCCGCCCCCCCAGCAAGCCAGCCAAGGGCGCCGGCTTGCGACAGCACTCCAAAGGTAAAGCGTGTCCCGCCAGGGACGAAAGCGAGGACAAGCGCGGACGGACACCAAGCGCGTCTCTGAAGCGGAATACGTTCCCATGGTCCCGGAGGGACACCAGGCTGCACGCGAGCGCGGACGTTAAGTGTGTCCCGCCAGGGACGAAAACGAGGCCCGGCACAATCGTAACTCGGGTGCGCTTCTCTGTAACGCCGACGTTATACCATCCGGGTGTCCAGAGGGCCGGGGCCCTCGGGGTCCCCCTGGAGAGGGGGATTTAGGGGGTCGTCATACTCGCACGCCGGCCCAACAGCGAAACGACGCGCTGCATGAGCGACTGGTTCCAATAATCGCTTCGCCAAGCGGCCGTCAGCTTGACGGAGACCGGGTAGCCGGGCATCGGAACATGGTGCACCCGTTCGTTCGCGCGGGCGGCGGCCGCGGCGGGCAGCACGGCAAGGATGCCGTTCGCCGCCGCGGCGTCGAGGACCATATCGACGCGATCGGTAGACCAATCGGAGGCGAGCGTCACCTTCTCGTGCTGCTCCCATCCGCGAAGCGCTTCCTGAAGCGCCTTGTCCGCAAGCTCGACAAAGCGGTGATTGGCAAGCTTGTAAGGCGGCAATACCGCGTTTCCCGCGAGCGGATGCTTTTCGCCCATGAAGAGCAGCAGCGGTTCTTCGGCCAGCTCTTCGTATTGAAAGTGAGGGACGGCGGTTCCTTTGCCGGAGAAGCTTCCGCCGACCATCAGATCGATGGCGCCTACGTGAAGCTGCTCCAGGAGCGCGTCCTGGTGACCGGTAATCAGTTGAATGCGCATATGGGAGACATCCGCCGCCTCCGCGTGCCAATCTTGGCCGAACAGCAGGGAGGAAGCGGCATCGGTGCTGCCGATGAAGAAACCGTTCTTGCCGTGTTCGCGGTACGATTGGAACCGGGCCTCCGCTTCTTTGTACAGCTTATTGATCTCGGCGGCGTAGCGAAGGAGCATGCGCCCGGGCTCCGTCAAGAGCACCTTGCCGGTTTTGATTTCGAAGAGCGGGACGCCCCATTCCTCTTCGAGCTTCTTCATGTGGAAGCTGACCGTCGGCTGTCTAACCCCGATTTCCTCGGCGACGGCGGTCACTTTTTTGAGCTCGTCCAGCAGCACGAGGATTTGCAATCTTAATATACTCATGATTTATTAACCCCTCAACAGTCGTTCTATACAATTAGTTTATTATAACCGCATATTTTATTCAATTTTTCTATGCAGATTTAGCATTCCGTTAACACTAAGAAAATCTCAAATTAATAAGGGAACCGTACAATATGTCTTGTAAACAAATAAACCGCGGAAATAGCGGAAGGAGAAAAGGAACTAAAATGAAAAAAGCATTATTCATTGTTGTAGCTTTGATGTTGACGATTGGTCTTGCTGCTTGCGGCTCTAACAATGGGGGGAACGGCAACACTACAAATAACGGCACGACAAACACGGGCAACGCCACGAACGCGGGCGGCAATAACGCAGGCGGCGACGCTGCGCTTAGCGGTTCGATCCTGGCTTCCGGCTCCACGGCGCTTCAACCGTTGGTTGACCAAGTTTCCAAGAAATTCATGGAAGATTCCAAATACAGCGGCATCACGGTTCAAGTACAAGGCGGCGGCAGCGGCACAGGCTTGACGCAAGTCGAAGCCGGACAAGCTAACATCGGCAACTCCGATATCTTCGCGGAAGAGAAGTTCGTCGATGCGGACGCCGACAAAGCAAAAGAACTGGTTGACCACCAAGTAGCGGTCGTAGCCATGGCTGCAGTCGTTAACAAAAGCGTAACGGTCGACAACCTGACGAAAGCGCAACTGGTCGACATCTTCACGGGCAAAGTCACGAACTGGAAAGAAGTAGGCGGCGAAGACGAAAAAATCACGATCATCAACCGTCCAAGCAGCTCCGGCACGCGCAAAACGTTTGAAAAATACGCACTTGGCACGGCTTCGCAAGATATCGCGGGTTCCATTCAAGAAGATGCTTCCGGCACGGTTAAAAAATACGTAACGGATACGCCTGGAGCAATCGGTTACCTGGCCCTTTCTTACCTGGACGACACGGTTAAAACCGTGAAATACGAAGGCGTTGAACCGAAAGAAGAAAACATCGTTGCCGGCACGTATCCGATCTGGGCTTACGAGCACATGTACACCAAAGGCGAGCCTGATGCCGTAACGAAAGCATTCCTGGACTACATGGTAAGCGACGAAGTGCAAAATGCGGACGTTGTCGAACTGGGCTACATTCCAGTCGGCAAAATGCAAGTAAAACGCGATGCAGCGGGCAACATCACGAAGTAATCGCTGAACGCAGACCCCTAATTTAAAACGAAATATCGAGTCAGTCATAAGAGGTGGAGCTCTCCGCCTCTTATTGGCTGTCAACGAACATGTTGGAACGAGGAGAGATGAGACGAATGGAGCAGCCCGCTGTGAACGATCAGTCCCGCGTAAAACCGAAAACAGAACGAACCATGGCTAAACCTCATGTGATGGAAGAATGGGTAGGCAGGGTATTCACGACATTGTGCATCGTCGTGCTTGTCGTCACGATCGCCGCGATCGTCTACTTCGTAGCTTCCCGAGGTTTGGCTACGTTTATTACGAACGGCGTCAGCCTCAGCGGGCTGCTTAGCGGACTCAAATGGGATCCGGAAGGCGAAATTCCGCTCTATGGCGCGCTGCCGTTTATTTTCGGCTCCTTCAGCACGTCGCTGCTTGCGGCCGTTATCGCCGCGCCGCTCGGCTGCTGCGCCGCGGTATTCATGACGCAAATCATGCCCGGACTTGGCAAACGCGTGCTTCAGCCGGTCATCGAGCTGCTTGCCGGCATTCCGTCCGTCGTATTCGGCTTCGTCGGCCTCAGCATCGTCGTTCCGTTCCTGCGCTCCGTTTTCCCCGGCCAGGGGATCGGGATCGCGGCCGGCTCGATCGTGCTGTCCTTCATGATTTTGCCGACGATCACGACGATCGCCACCGACGCGCTTTCCAATCTGCCGCGCGGATTGAAAGAAGGCTCGTTCGCGCTCGGCGCGACCCGCTGGCAAACCATTTACCGCCTCGTCATTCCGACGACGCTGCCGGCGCTGCTTACGGGCGTCGTGCTTGGCATGTCCCGCGCGTTCGGGGAAGCGCTCGCCGTTCAGATGGTCATCGGCAACGCGCCGCATATCCCGCACTCGCTGTTCGAATCGGCATCGACGCTGACAAGCGTGATCACGCTCGACATGGGCAATACGGTCATGGGCTCGGCTCATAACAACGCGCTCTGGTCGCTTGCCTTGATCCTGCTTGCCATGACGTTCGTCTTCGTCTTCGTCGTCAGATTCCTGGAAAGGAGAAATAACCGATGAGCGCCAAAACCGCAGATCGTATCGCAACAGCCGTCATCATTGCAATATCCGGCATTATCGTCCTCCTGCTCGCGGGGCTGCTCGGTTATATTCTCTTCAGGGGCTTGCCGCATATCAGCTTTCATTTCTTGACTTCGGGTCCGCAAACGATCAAAGCGGGCGGCGGCATCGGGCCGCAATTGTTCAATTCCTTGTTCCTGCTGGTATTGACGTTGATCATCACGATACCGCTCGGCCTCGGCGCCGGAATCTACATGAGCGAATACGCGAAGCCGGGCAAGCTGACGGATTCGATTCGTCTCATCGTCGAAGTCTTGTCGTCGTTTCCTTCCATCGTCGTCGGCTTGTTCGGCTTGCTCGTGATCGTGAACGTGTTCGGACTCGGCTTCTCGCTGTTCTCCGGCGCGCTGGCTTTGACGGTCTTCAACCTGCCGCTTATGGTTCGGATCACGGAACAAGCGATGAAGGGCGTGCCGAGGGAGCAGAAGGAAGCGAGCTTGGCGCTCGGCCTCTCGCGCTGGAAAACGATCACGTCCGTCATGCTGCCGATCGCCATGCCGGCGATCGTGACGGGCACGATTCTTGCCGCGGGACGCGTATTCGGCGAAGCGGCGGCGCTGCTCTTCACGGCGGGCATGAGCTCGCCGAGACTCGATTTCACGAACTGGAATCCGCTCAGCCCGTTCTCGCCGCTTAACCCGTTCCGTCCGGCCGAGACGCTGGCGGTTCATATTTGGAAGATCAACAGCGAGGGCTTGGCGCCCGACGCCACGCAGATCGCCGCAGGCGCTTCGGCCGTTCTCATCATCATGGTGCTGATCTTCAACTTCGGCGCGAGATGGTTCGGCAGGTACTTACACCGCAAATTTACGGCGACCAAATAAGGGGAGAGTGAGCAAGCATGCAAGCAACGGGAATGTCAGCCAACAACCTCAGCGTCTTCTACGGGGAGAAGGAAGCCATCAAGAGCGTATCGCTTGAATTCGCGCCCCGAGAGGTCACCGCGCTTATCGGGCCATCGGGCTGCGGCAAGTCGACGTTCCTGCGCAGCCTGAACCGGATGAACGATACGATCGGCGGCGTGCGGACGAAAGGAGAAATATGGATCGACGGCGAAAATATTAATGACCCGGGTGTCGATGTCGTTCTGCTTCGGCAGAAAATCGGCATGGTGTGGCAGCGTCCGAATCCGTTCCATAAATCGATCTACGAGAATATCGCTTTCGGTCCGCGCTATCACGGCATCCGCAAGAAAAAGCAGCTGGATGCCATCGTCGAGGAATGCCTGCGCAAATCCGCCCTCTGGGAGGAAACGAAAGACCGTTTGCATTCGTCGGCCCTGGCCCTGTCCGGCGGCCAACAGCAGCGGCTCTGCATTGCCCGCTCGATCGCCGTTCAACCAAAGGTGATTCTCATGGACGAGCCGGCTTCGGCGCTCGACCCCGTATCGACGGCGAAGGTCGAGGAGCTGATCGCGGAACTCAAGAAGGATTTCAGCATCATCATCGTGACCCATAACATGCATCAGGCAGCGCGCGTATCGGACAAAACCGCATTTTTCTATATGGGGAAAGTCGTCGAGTATGATAAAACCGATAAGATTTTTACGAATCCTTCCGAGAAGGCCACGGACGATTACATCTCCGGCCGCTTCGGTTAAGGCACACTAATTGGGGGCGCTGCGCGTGATTAGACGGAAAGAGCTTGACGATGGCCTGGAGCAATTGAAAGGCATGCTGATCGAAATGGGGACGCGGGTGGAGAAAGTGCTGGGCGATGCCATGCGCGCGCTCGAGAATTTGGATACGCTCGCGGCAAGGCGGATCATCGCAGACGATATCAAGCTGAATCAGATCGAAGAAAACGTCGATCTGCTCGGCGCGCGGATGATCGCCACGCAGCAGCCGGTCGCGAAGGATCTGCGGCGCATTCTCGTGGCGTTCAAGATGGCCAGCGATCTGGAGCGCATGGGGGATCTGGCCGTCGACATCGCCAAGGTCGTCGTGCGCCTGGACGGCCAAACGCTCGTGAAGCCGCTCGTCGACCTGCCCCAGATGGCCGAAATTTCGCAGCAGATGATTCGGGAATCGATCCAGTCCTACGTGCAGGAGAACGTGAATTTGGCCTGCAAAATGGCAAAGGACGACGATCAGGTCGATGCTTTGTTCAGCCAAGTGGTCCGCGATCTGTACGGCCTCATGATGGACAATCCGAGGACGATCACGCAGGCCGGCCTGATCAGTTTCGTCGGCAGGTATATCGAACGGATCGCCGACCATGCGACGAACATCGGCGAAAGCGTCGTCTATCTCGTAACCGGCAAGCGCCCCGACTTAAACGCGTAGTGTTCGAAGATCCAGACGGCTGGAAAGCGCTGGATCTTTTTTATTTGCGCAATGCTAAGTATTTATTTACTTTATTTGTATATTCACGCTCGGGCGAAGCGATATTTCCATGATTTATGATATTTTTTACATATAATTAACAAAAGAACAATTCTCTCTTCACAATATTCCCCTACAATAGCCCTATAAGATAGTCAATACGACTTATGCCTAAGAGGGATGATCCCCGTGGATGAAATCGGTTATGGACTTTTAGACCGTACGATGATACATCGGCTGACGGAGCAATGGCATTACGGAGGCGTCGGCGTCATCGTCGTGCATTTGCACGGCAATGCGTCCGCTTCCGTGCACGAGACGCTGACGGGTTGGATGAACGACCAGCGGCGCCTCATCTGGCGGTACAGGATGGAGAACGATTTCTTCTATTTTCTTCAGCGCGGAAAGTCGGAGGAACAATTGGACAGGCTGATCCACCGCGCGGTAGGCGGGCTGCAAGAACGGTTGAAACGCGCCTATGCCCGAGAGGATAACCCGCAAACCGGCGGCAAGGAAGCGAAGGTTGCCGATTTCGCGATCGGCCATGCCTTGGCCTACCCGTCGAGCATCGGCCGGTCCGCGGAAGCGACGATTTATTATGCCGTCAAGGAGGCGCTGTCCGCGGTCATGCGCCTGCGGATCCTGCAGGAGAATGCGGCGGTGTTCGAGCAGTCCGCGGCGGAAGAAGCGGATTACTTCAGCGGCCCGTCGTTCCAGGATATGCAGGAGCCGCGGCCGTCCGGGATGCCGGACAGGCGTTTAAGCCAGCCGTCTCCCCGCGCGCAGCACGGGGTGCCGACCTTCCCGATCGGCGAGCTTGCGAAGTCGATTCCGACGTTCCATCCGAACTCGCTCGTCTCCGACCTTGCGCGGATGTTCGAATCGAACCAGCAGGTGCAGGGAGCCGTCATCGCCAGCGAAGGACGCCCGCTCGGTCTCGTCATGAAGGAAAACATGAACCAGCTGCTTGCCGGACAATTCGGCCTGCCGCTCTATTGGAACCGTTCCATCGCCAAAATCATGGATGAAGAGGCGCTGGTGGTGGATGCCAACTGGCCGGTGGAGCAAGTGGCCCAAATGGCGATGGCCCGCGATATTTCGCGTTTGTACCATGTCGTCATCATCACGCGCGACGACCAGCTGATCGGCGCGGCTTCGGTCCGTTCCATACTGGAATGCATGACGCAGCTGCGGACGGAAGAAGCCCTTACCGCCAACCCGTTGACGGGCCTGCCGGGCAACGCGGCGATCCAGCGGGAACTGCAGCGCAGGATCGACGCCAATCGGCCGTTCGCCATCGTTTACGCGGATCTGGACTATTTTAAATGGTACAACGATTGCTACGGATTCAGCCAAGGCGACGAGCTGATCCGGTTTTTGGCCGCGGTTCTGCAGCATGTCACGGGATTGGCCGGCGGGAAGGACGATTTCATCGGCCACATCGGCGGGGACGATTTCATTCTCTTATCGGAAGCGGCGGATGCGGAGAAGCTCTGCCGGCTCATGATCGCGCGGTTTAACGCCGGGGCCGAGGCGTACTACGGCGGCTCCGAGGTCCCCGCCGTGACGGACCGCGGCGGCAATCCGGTCGCGCAGCAGGGCGTCACCTTGTCCTTGTCGCTGCTGTTGTGGGACGGCGTGGAGCAGGTCACCACCGCCGTCATCTCGCAGGCGGCGGCGCGTTTGAAGAAGCAAGCCAAATCGATCAGCGGCAGCGCCTACGTGTCGGGCAGCGTATATGAGAAGCATCTAGGAGAGGGAAAACGTGAACGTTAGAAAAGACAGCGGCGGGATGGGCATCATCTATTTCGCCTGGCATGGCAAAGCGCAGGAGAGAGCGGAAATCAAAGGCCTGCTGAAGGCGAATTGGCGACGTTTCGCGGAGAAGGTATTGGACGAGAGCATAACGGTCGGTTTAAACAGGGTGTCCCGCATGTGGATGCGGGACGATCTGTTCGTTTGTTTCGCGCTACCGCAAGAACGCAAGGACATGCAGGAGGAGCGGCTGCTCGAGATCGGCAACGATCTCCAGCTGGATTGGGAGCCCCGGTTCATGGACGCGGCATTCGGCGGGCGCGTCCCGGAGCTCCGTTTGCATGCAGGCGTGTCGTTTCTCGACGGGGCCATCGCCTCCGAGGAGGAACGGCTCTACGACGGCATCAAGCGGGCGATCGTTCACGGGCAATCGACGGGCGCGGCGGAACGGAGCTTGAAACGAAGGGAGCTCGAGCAAATTTTGGAGGAGCGCCTCATCAAGCCGGTGTACCAGCCGATCCTCGCGCTGCAGCAAGACGGAGACACGCTTTACGGGTATGAAGCGTTATCCCGATTGCCGGGCAGCCGCTGGTTCGACGGACCGCTGGGCATGTTTCAATTCGCGGATCAAGAGGGATTGACGTACGCGCTCGACCGGCTGGCGCGCGAGAAAGCGATCGAGGGCTGCACGGGACTGTCGAACGGACGCAAGCTGTTCATCAACATCACGGCCAAAATCATGAACGATTCGTCGTTCTCGCCCGGCCAGACGCTGCTGCTGCTGCAGCGGTACGGCTTGTCGCCGCATCATGTGGTGTTCGAGATCACGGAGCGGACGTCGATCGAGGATTTCGACGCGGCGAAGCGGATACTGCAGCATTACCGCAATCAGGGCTATCAAATCGCCATCGACGACGCCGGCGCCGGTTATTCCTCGCTGCAGTCGATCGTCGAGCTGAAGCCCGATTTCATCAAGATCGACCGTTCCCTGATCAGCGGCGTTCATCTGGACAAGATGAAGGCGCATCTCGTGCAAACGTTCTCGGACTTGGCGGCGAAGATGGACGTCAAGCTCATCGCCGAAGGCATCGAGGAGCACGAGGAGCTGCGGTATATTCGGGACCTCGGCGTTCAATACGCGCAGGGGTTTCTGCTGGGCCGGCCGGAGCCGTTCGGCGAATAGCATTTCGGTGGGCGGGGGGACGCTCCCCTTCCCGGCACGATGAGGCTTTCCTAATATTCGCGGACGCGGATATGTTGGGAAAGCTTGTTTGCTTTATGCTATGATAAGTGCTAGGGAAAATAAAGGTGAGGTGTGCCTCTCGGATGGATAAATGGGTATTGATTGACGGAAACAGCATCATATACAGAGCGTTCTTCGCATTGCCGCCGCTCACGAATTCGGCCGGGCTTCATACGAATGCGGTCTTCGGCTTCACGACGATGCTGCTGAGGCTGCTCGAGGAAGAAAAGCCGACGCACATGCTCGTCGCGTTCGATGCCGGCAAAGTGACGTTCCGCCACGAGGGCTACGAGGATTACAAGGGCGGACGGGAGAAAACGCCGCCGGAGCTGTCGGAGCAGTTCCCCGTGTTGAAAGAGCTGCTTCGTTCCTTCGGCATCGCGCAGTACGAGCTGGCCGGCTACGAAGCGGACGACATCATCGGCACGCTCAGCCGCCTCGCGGACGAGCGGGGCGTGGAGGCGCTCGTCGTGTCCGGCGACAAGGACATGCTCCAGCTCGCGTCCGATCATGTGACGATCGCGCTCACGCGCAAGGGCATCAGCGAGGTGGAGCGCTACGATCCTGCCGAGATCAACGAGAAATACGGCCTGAAGCCGCTGCAGATCATCGATCTGAAGGGACTCATGGGCGATACGTCGGATAACATTCCCGGCATTCCGGGCGTCGGCGAGAAGACGGCGCTGAAGCTGCTGCACGAATACGGCTCCGTCGAAGCGGTGCTGGCGAACGCGGCCGAGCTCAAGGGCAAGATGCGCGAGAAAGTCGAGACGCATCAAGACAGCGCGCTCATGAGCAAGAAGCTCGCGACGATCTTCCGCGAGGTGCCGCTCGAGAAGCAGCCGGACGAGCTGACTTACGGCGGCTACGACGCGCAGACGCTGGCGGACATGTTCCGCAAGCTCGAGTTCAAGTCGCTCATCGAGCGCCTGGAGCTGCCGGGCGCGGCGAGCGTGGACGCCGCAGCGGTCGCCGCCGCCGCGACCTACGAGGTCGTCGCGGCGGGATCGCTCGACGGGCCTGCGCTCGCGGCGATGCTGGCCGCGTCGGACAGCGTCTACATCGAGGCCATCGGGGACAACCCGCACCAGGCGAGGCTGATCGGCCTGGCTGCCGCGAGCGGCGAACGCATCGTCGTGGCGACGTACGACGATCTCATGGACGAGAAGCTGTCCGGTCCTTTGCGCGGCTGGCTGGAGGACGAGCACGCGCCGAAACGCGGCTACGACCTGCACAAGGCGGAGCTGGCGCTCGGCTGGCTCGGCATCGCGCTGCGCGGGATCGCGTTCGATGCGCTGCTCGCGGCTTATCTGCTCGATCCGACCGAATCGAGCCAGACGCTGGCGGCGCTCATCCAGCGTCACGGCCTCTCCGCCATTCAGACGGACGAAGCCGTTTACGGCAAAGGTGCCAGACTTGTCGTGCCGCAGGGGGACGTGCTGGCCAATCATCTGGCGGCCAAGGCCGACGCGGTGCGCCGGCTCGTGCCGCTGCTCGCCGAGCAGCTGGAGCAGGGCCATATGACCAAGCTGAACGACGAACTGGAGCTGCCGCTCGCCGTCGTGCTGGCCGGCATGGAGAAGCAGGGCATTCAAGTCAATCCGGCCGTGCTGGAAGAGCTCGGCGCGGAGCTTGAGCGGGGCATCTCGCAATACATGAGCGATATCTACGCCCATGCCGGCATGGAGTTCAACATCAACTCGCCGAAGCAGTTGGGGGAAGTGCTGTTCGAGAAGCTAGGGTTGCCGGTCATCAAGAAAACCAAGACGGGCCATTCCACGGATGCCGAGGTGCTGGAGAAGCTGGAGCCGTATTCCGAGATCGTGAAGCTGATCCTTCAATACCGTCAGCTTACGAAGCTGCAATCCACGTACGTGGAAGGACTGCTTAAGGAGATACGTCGCGATACGGGCAAGGTGCATACGTACTACCGGCAGACGATCGCGGCGACGGGCCGCTTGTCGAGCCAATTCCCGAACCTGCAGAACATTCCGATCCGGCTGGAGGAAGGCCGCCGCATTCGCAAGGCGTTCGTGCCTTCCGAGCCCGGCTGGTCGATTCTGGCGGCGGACTATTCGCAGATCGAGCTTCGCGTCCTGGCGCATATCTCGGGCGACGAGCGGATGAAGGAAGCGTTCATCGCGGACACCGACATTCATACGAAGACGGCGATGGACGTCTTCGGCGTCTCGGCCGATGAAGTGGACGCCAACATGCGCCGCCAAGCGAAAGCCGTCAACTTCGGCATCGTATACGGCATCAGCGACTTCGGGCTGTCGAATAACCTCGGCATCTCGCGGAAGGACGCGGCGCGCTTCATCGAGCAGTATTTTGCCGTGTTCGAGGGCGTTCGGGCTTATATGGACAATATCGTGGCGCAGGCGCGCCGCGACGGCTACGTGACCACGCTGCTGGAGCGCCGCCGCTACCTGCCGGAGATCAAGGCGTCGAACTTCAACCTGCGTTCCTTCGCGGAACGGACGGCGATGAACACGCCGATCCAAGGCACGGCCGCGGACATCATCAAGCTCGCCATGGTCAAGATGGACGGCGTGCTCCGCGAACGCAAGCTGCGCAGCCGCATGCTGCTGCAGGTGCACGATGAGCTCGTCTTCGAGGTGCCGGCCGACGAGCTGGAGCTGATGAAGACGCTGCTGCCGGAAGTCATGGAAAGCGCGCTGAAGCTGGACGTTCCGCTGCGGGCCGATGTCAGCTTCGGCGATAATTGGTACGAAGCGAAATAGGACATTCGTCCGATCCTGTCGTATAATGGAGATTGAACCATTGGCAGGGGAGGAATTAGGAATGCCGGAATTACCTGAGGTGGAGACCGTTCGGCGAACGCTGAACGAGCTTGTGGGGGGAAAGCGGATCGAGCGGGTTACCGTCACGCTTCCGAGAATCATTCAGCGGCCGGCGGAGCCCGAGGCTTTCGCCGCGGCGCTTGCCGGACATACGATTCAGAGTGTGGAGCGCAGGGGTAAATTCCTTCGCATACTGCTTGACGGGCTCGTGCTCGTCTCGCATCTGCGCATGGAAGGGCGCTACGGCGTATACAATCAGGATGAACCGGTGGAACTGCATACGCATGTGCGGTTTCACTTCGACGACGGCATGGAGCTTCGCTATAAGGATGTCCGTCAATTCGGGACGATGCATCTGTTCGCGCCGGGCGAGGATTTGACGCATGCGCCGCTTAACAAGCTGGGCATCGAGCCGCTGGCCGATACGTTTACGCTGCAGGCGTTCAAACGCGAGGTCGCGCACCGCACGACGAAGATCAAGCCGCTGCTGCTGAACCAAGCGTACGTCGTCGGCTTAGGCAATATCTACGTCGACGAGGCGTTGTTCACGGCAGGCATTCATCCCGAGCGCACGGCGGATACGTTGAGAGCTCCGGAGTGGGTCCGCTTGTACGATGCGATCCGCGCCACGCTCGGCCGCGCTGTCGATGCCGGCGGATCCTCGATCAAGTCTTACGTGAACGGGCAGGGCGAGATGGGGATGTTCCAGCATCAGCTGCTCGTTTACGGCCGGGACGACGATGCGTGCTCGCGGTGCGGCGCCACGATCGTCAAGACCGTGGTCGGAGGCCGGGGCACGCACACCTGTCCCGCCTGCCAGCCGCTGCCGGGAAAGAGAGGCAGGCCGAAGGCCGGCCTGCGCGCCAAATAAGTAAGGCACGAGTGACGCTAAGCCGCATATGATGTACCATTCATGTTTTCTAGGCGAATGCACAGATTCGTCTTCATGGGAGGGACATCAGGGTGCTCATTCATGCTTTTTCCTTGGTTTTGCTTGCGTTTGCCGTCAGTTTGGATGGATTCGGCGTCGGCGTCACATACGGATTAAGGCGTATCCGCATACCGTTGTTATCGATCTTCATCATCGCTTTCTGTTCCGGGTTGGTCGTGTGGCTGTCCATGCAGCTCGGCGCTTTGCTGACCGGGTACATGTCGCCGATGACGGCAAAATGGATCGGCGCCATCCTGTTGATGCTGATCGGCGGGTACGCCCTCATCCAGTGGTGGCAGCGCAGGCGCGAGAATGCCGATTCGGCGGACGACGAACGAATTCCCGAAGCGGCGGCCGATATCAACGCGGCTTCGGCCGAGGCCGCGACCGCCTCGACGATCGTGATTTTGGAGCTCAAGCGTCTGGGCATCGTCATTCAGATCCTGCGAACGCCGCAAATCGCCGACGTTGACCGTTCGGGCGTCATCTCGTCTTCGGAAGCGATCCTGCTTGGATTCGCGCTCTCGCTCGACAGCTTCGGCGCCGGACTCGGCGCCGCGATGGTCGGCTTCAATCCGCTGCTCACCGCGCTCGTGATCAGCACCGCAAGCGGGCTGTTCCTGCTGGCCGGCATGCGGCTCGGATTTCGGTTCGCTGCTTGGCGCGGCATGCGCGCGATGTCGGTATTGCCGGGCATCATGCTGATCGTCATGGGCTTGATTCGACTGATGTAGACGCTGCTGGATATCGTTGCCGCTACCACATAAATGGACGTCCGGAACCGCGCCTGAAAATAAAGAAGAGTGTACTTACTTACGAGGTGAATGCGTTGAAACTGGGATTAACCGGCGGGATCGCCTGCGGCAAAAGCACCGTATCCGCGATGCTTGTTGCCCGTGGCGCAAAGCTTGTCGATGCCGACCAGGCAGCCCGGGAAGTCGTCCTTCCCGGCGAGCCTGCGTTGGAGGCGATCGCCGCCGAATTCGGACAAGCCGTCCTGAACGAAGACGGCACGATGAACCGGGCGGAGGTCGGCAAGCTTGTTTTCAATGACCGCGATCGGCTGAACGTCTTGGAATCGATCCTCCATCCCGCGATTCGAAACCGGATGTGGACGCAAATTCGCGCTCACGAAGCGGAGGATCCCGCACAGCTGATCATCGCGGATATTCCGCTGCTGTACGAGACGGGACAAGCCGATCTCTATGATGCCGTCATGGTCGTGTATGCGCCGAAGACCGTTCAAGCGGAGCGCTTGATGACGCGGAACGGCTTGACGCGCGAGCAGGCGGAACAGCGGATAGACCTTCAAATGGACATCGAACAAAAACGAAGCCTGGCGGACGTCGTCATCGACAATAGCGGCACCTTGGACGATACGAAGCAGCAGGTGGAGCGGTTTTGGCAGGAGCAGGGATTGCCATGAAGAAACGCCGATTGCGCAAGCGCGTATTTCTCATCTTGATCTTGGCTTTGCTTGCGCTGTTGTTCGTTCGTTCGGAATGGATGAGCCGATGGTTGTATCCTTTGCATTACCGCGCGGAAATCGCCGCAAGCGCGGATAGTTACAAGCTGGACGCGCATCTGGTCGCGGCCATCATACGCGTGGAGACGAATTTCAAACCGGAAGCCGTGTCCAAGAAAGGCGCGATCGGCATTATGCAGCTTATGCCCGATACCGCGAACTGGGCGATCCAGAAGGGCGGATTTACCGATATCACGGCGGAGAAGGTTTCGCAAGAACCGAGTGCCGGCATCGAGGTCGGATCCTGGTATCTGAATGAATTGAGCGCGCAGTTCAAGGGGAATATGTATAAAGTAATCGCGGCGTATAACGCCGGACCCGGGACGGTCAACCGCTGGCTGGCCGACGGCACGTGGGACGGCGAACCCGGGACGGTGGAGCAGGTCCCCTACGGGGAAACAAGACACTATATACAGCGGGTTATTTATTATTATAATAAGTACAAGAAGCTGTATCCCGACATGCTCGACGAGTAAGGTTTTTTGCGTAAAACGCGAAAAAACTTTGGCCGGCCGCCTTTATCGGCAACCAGCCAAAGCTTGTCGTTTCGATCATCTATTAGCCGCGACCTGCAAGAGATTGCTCTGCGATCTGAACCAATTTACGAGTGATGCTGCCCCCGATGGAACCGGCATCTTTCGTGGTGATGTTGCCATAGTATCCATCTTGAGGAAGAGAGATACCAAGCTCTTGGGCCACCTCGTATTTCATTTGGTCCAGTGCAGCGCCAGCTTGTGGAACTACGAGTTGATTGCTTCCGCTGTTGTTAGCCATTCGTTCGTTCACCTCCTTGCGGTTGGTAACTGTATTATGTGCGTTATCCCTTTTTTCATTACAGGTAACGTTTGGGAAATGATTCAATCGGTCCGGCGCAAGCCGGAAAGAATTCGCATCGCGAGTAGACGGAGGATTAGACGATGAAATGCCCGTACTGCGACAATGCTGGAACGAAAGTGCTGGATTCCAGACCCGCTAACGAAAATAAATCGATACGCCGCCGCCGTGAATGCGAAAAATGCACGCGGCGGTTTACCACCTTCGAGATGATCGAGGAAACCCCGCTGATCGTCATCAAGAAAGACGGGAGCCGTGAGGAATTCAGCCGCGATAAAATTTTGCGCGGCTTGATCCGAGCCTGCGAGAAGCGGCCCGTATCCGTCGATCAGCTTGAAATCATCGTGTCCGAGGCGGAGAAAGAATTGCGCACCACCGCGCAGGCGGAGGTCGAGAGCCGCGAAATCGGCGAGCTTGTCATGTCGCAGCTCTATCCCGTCGACGAAGTGGCCTACGTCCGATTTGCTTCGGTGTATCGTCAATTCAAGGATATCGACATGTTCATGAAAGAGCTCAACAGCTTGCTGTCCAAGGATCCGATGGCGTAGATTCGGAGTTGAACTTGCAAGCTGAAGTGCGCTGGTTGGTTTATGGTTGTTAATGGAGGAGCGCGGCTTCCGTGTTCCTCCGGTTTCAACCAACACAGCAAAATTAATGAAAAAAAAGCTTGTACAAACCATTGTGGCATGCTATAATATTTCTTGTCGCCACTTTAATACGGGGCCTTAGCTCAGCTGGGAGAGCGCATCGCTGGCAGCGATGAGGTCAGGGGTTCGATCCCCCTAGGCTCCACCAAAAAACAAACGCCGAAATCCTTGGTAATCAAGGGTTTTTTTGTGTTTTTAAAAGATGATCTGCAATAATGTTACGGCAAATTGTTACCTTGGGGACGGCTTGGGGACGAAAAAACGATGCACGATCATGCATCGTTTGCTTTAAGGGGATTTTCCTTTTTTGGGGACAAAATGGCGTTAAACGTATTTGCTGCCAAATGATCAGCACTTAACAATGAATGACCGTAGATATTCATGGTCGTTCGAATATCTGCATGACCAAGCCTTCCGGCAATTGTCTTTGCATGGACACCTTGGTTAATAAGCAAAGTTGCCGATGTATGTCTAAGGTCATGGAAACGAATTGGCTTCAGTTTTTTTCGTTTTAGGAAGCGACGAAGCCATGTTCCAGGTACAGTATGGTAATAAGGTTTTCCATGCCATGATGAGAAAATGAAGAAGTGTTCGCCGCCTTCCCAAAGATCATCAAGTTGTATTCTTTCATGGTGGGCTTTTGCATGGAATTGCATCAAATCTTGAATTAGTGCTTCCGGGATTGATACTTTCCTTATTGAGCTTTTTGTTTTCGGAGGTTTAATAATGTGTTTTCCCTTGACGTAAGTCAAGGACTGTTTTACATCAATAACACCCTCGTGTAGATTAAGGTGTTTCCACTCAAGAGCTAATAATTCCCCCCGTCTGAGTCCAGTTGTAAGTGCCAGTGTAATCATAAGCCTCCATTGAATAGGTTCATTTATAATCGCTTGTAACAATGTCGATACTTCAGATTCGTTGTAAACATCGACATTTGTTTTAGAAATTTTAGGTCTTTTTATTGCTTCAACAGGATTGATCTTGATAATTCTCCATTCAACTGCACGGTCGAAGATATCCTTCAGGATACGGTGAATGAACCTAATCGTGGTCGAAGACAGTCCCCCCGATTTACCGTCTTTTCGTGCCCCTTCCTGCTCCAATGTCTTTAGTAAACTCACGATATGCATTGGATTAATTTCATCTAGTCGTTTATTAGCAAATGAAGGAAGAATATGATTTTTCAGCATATGTGAGTAACTTTCCAGTGTTTTAAGTTCTAAATGCTTGATACCGTATTTTTGATTCCATTCTTGAACGAAAGTAGAAAAAGTCATTTTTTCGGGTGCAATGTATTCTCCGGCTTCTACTTCGACTTGGAACATAGCTAGTTTTTTTTCAGCTTCTCGTATGCCTGAAGCCTTGATGGTTTTTGATCGTTTGATTCGTTTACCAGCACTATCGTAACCCGCCTCCACGATCAACCTGTATGAGTTTTTGCTTCGTTTTTCTATGCTTGCCATCCTAACTCCTCCTATTAAAAGTGTTATAGAAAGAGTATTCCCTATTAGGAATAACTAGATACTTACGGTTTCATATCTTAAAGCCAGTATGAAGAAGTGGTGAAAGTAGAACAGCCGATCGCTGGGAGGTTGAGATTCGGGCATACGGAAATATGGGTGAGGTAACCGTCACCAACATGGTTCGATATTTACACATCTCGACTTCGCGCTCGCGATTCTCGTAGGCTTTTGTCCATGTACGTAACCTGTTCGTCTTCTAATATATTTAAAAAATTCTCGTTTCTCATTGAGAATGTTATATCAAAACGGGAAACATCCAAAATAAAAAACATTGCTGAGTCTTTAAGACTAAATCGGTGCAATCCAGTTCCCGCGTTTCATGCTATTTTAGTGCATTTGGACCGGTTGAAATGAGGATTGATATGCTGTGGTTAAAATAAATAAATTAAGCTGATTATTTATTGATATATTTATTTATTTGCTTGTATTTTGCGATTTGATTTATAGCTATTTCGAGAATACAATGTGTAAAGTCAATGTTTATTGACTAATAAATAAACAAATGAAATGGTTTCTAAAGGAGTGTGAAAATGAATTAAAAACTATTATCGCCATTTTTTCTTTTTTAAATGATTATTCAACTAGCTTAGGAGGCGTATGAATGAAGAACAGAAGAATGCTCATTTCAACCGTTGCTTTGTTGTCGTTAGTCTTGGCAGAGACACTCACCGCTTTTGCATCTGGCAGCGCGCCGACAACGTTAGCAACAGCTGAAGCAAAAGTGACAGAAGCCGAGAAAGCACAGGCAGCGGCAGCGTCCAAGCTAGCAGAGGCTGAGGCATCTAAAGCGGCTGCAGAAGCCAAGCTGGCAGAAGCGAAGTCAACTAAAGCGGCTGCAGAAGCCAAAGTGGCAGAGGCTAAAGCTGCTAAAGCTGCTGCGAAAGTTCAACTTACGGAAGCTGAATCGGCGAAAGAGAAGATCAGTAGAAATAACAGTACCTTATACCAGTATTCGGCGATTAATGCGCTGATGCAAGGACAATTTGATGGAGATAAAACGCTTGGTGAAGTGGCCGAACATGGGGATACGGGGCTCGGGACGTTCAATGGGGTAAATGGCGAGTTAACGCAGATGGATGGTAAATTCTATCGATTTGATAATAACGGGCATTTTCTCCAGGTAGATAATAAGGAGAAAACGCCTTTCGTGTCCACGGTATTTTTCCAAAGCGAGAAAACAATTGAGGTTGGGCAAATAAATGAATTTGCGGATCTCACGAAAATTTTGTCTGCTCAAATGAGCAAGAAAAACAATTTTTATGCATTTAAGGTTCACGGTACACTGAACTACTTAAAAGTTCGTTCCGAGCCGAAGCAGGAGAAGCCTTACCCAACCCTTCCCAAAGTGTTGGAAAACCAATCCGTCTGGGAATATCAAAACGTGACGGGTACGTTGGTCGTATTCTACACGCCAAACTACGCCGCTATGCTGAATGTTCCAGGTTTCCACGCACACTTTGTAAGCGACGATAAGAAAATCGGCGGTCATGTGTTGAATCTGAAAATGGTCTCGGGTACCGCACAGATCGATCCAATCGAAAAGCTGCAAGTAGAGCTCCCGCAATCGCCCGAGTTCCACGATACGGATCTGACCCAAGTCGATCCAGCCGATGTTCATAACGTTGAAACGGATCACTAACGTTTAACTTTAACTTTTTCTCTTGAGATGGAGTAGCGGTCACGCAAGGAACCAACGCTCGTTTGAGAGGGGGTTAGAGCTGCGGGCGATTCGGGTACCGATCGATTGGTTCGGTCGCCGCGGTTGCAACACCCGATTAACAGGGTGAATCAAAGGAGGCATTTCTTACAATGGCAGTTCAGTTGTATTATGAAAAAGATGCAGATCAAAGCGTTCTGCAAGGCAAAACGATCGCAGTCATCGGTTACGGTTCCCAAGGTCACGCGCAAGCGCAAAACCTGCGCGACAGCGGACTGAAAGTCATCATCGGCCTGCGCGCCGGCAAATCCGCCGAGAAAGCCAAAAACGACGGTTTCGAAGTGTTGTCCGTAGGCGAAGCCGTGAAGCTGGCCGACGTCGTGCAAATCCTGATGCCGGACGAAACGCAAGCCCGCGTGTACAAAGAAGAAATCGAGCCGAACCTGAAACAAGGCGCAGCGCTCCTATTCTCCCACGGCTTCAACGTGCACTTCGGTCAAATCAAAGCGCGCAAAGACAACGACGTATTGCTCGTCGCTCCTAAGTCGCCGGGTCACATGGTTCGCCGCACGTATGTCGAAGGCTTCGGCGTACCCGGTCTAATCGCGGTCGAGCAAGACGCGACAGGCAATGCGCAAGCAATTGGCCTGGCCTATGCAAAAGGCATCGGCTGCACGCGCGCAGGGGTTATCGAAACCTCGTTCCGCGAAGAAACCGAAACCGATTTGTTCGGCGAGCAAGCCGTTCTCTGCGGCGGCGCGACGGCACTGGTCAAAGCAGGCTTTGAAACGTTGGTCGAAGCAGGTTATGCGCCTGAAATGGCCTACTTCGAGTGTCTGCACGAGCTGAAGCTCATCGTCGACCTGATGTACGAAGGCGGCTTGTCCACGATGCGCGATTCGATCTCCAACACGGCGGAATACGGCGACTACGTAACGGGTCCTCGCATCGTGACGGACGAAACGAAGAAAGCGATGAAAGCCGTGCTGACGGACATTCAACAAGGCAAATTCGCGCGCGACTTCATCTTGGAGAACCAATCCAACAACGCGTTCATGTCGGCTACCCGCCGCAACGAAGCGCAGCATCCGATCGAAGTGGTCGGCGGCCAGCTTCGCGAACTGATGCACTGGATCAAGAAGTAATGCTTTCGTGCCGGTCGGCGTGGTCTATTCTTGAAAAGCCAACGATTACAAAAAACGACCACCTCTAGCGGCAGTTTATATAACTTGATGGCAAATTACGCGGCTGTTAAGTAACAGCCCTCAATCCGATATGGATCGAGGGCTGTTTGTCATGAAGATGAAATATCGCCCACACTCTATTAGGCATCATTACGACGACAGTAAAAATACATCATTTTTTGTAAAGATAAATCATTAATATTCATGAAAATACGCGCTACAATAAGTGCAATTAAACAAACCGCTGAGAGAGCGAAAGCGCATTCTTGGTGCGTATGTCAAACAAGAGAAAGCAGGAGATGAGCATGAGTGTTGTTCTTGAGCAAGCAGGATTGGGCATCCGGAATCCGCGTAAGAAATCGCGCTTCCTTCCCAAGTTGATGAAGCAGAGGTTTCTCTTCTTGCTGTTAATGCCCGGAATGATATACTTTTTGGTCTTTAAGTATGGTCCGATGTATGGGATATTGATTGCTTTCAAGGATTACAGTCCCCAGGACGGCGTATTTTCTAGCCCATGGGTAGGATTCAAGTACTTCAGAGAGATGTTCGAAATGAAATATTTTTGGACGGTTACGGCAAATACCTTGAAAATCAGCATCTTAAAAATTGCCATCGGCTTCCCCGCACCGATTATTTTTGCATTATTGCTGAACGAGATAGTCTCCAATAAATTCAGGAGAATTGTGCAAACGATTTCATATCTTCCGCATTTTCTTTCATGGGTAATTGTTGCCGGCTTGATCTTTCAGCTCGTTTCTCCCAGTTACGGTGTCTATGGCTTGATCTGCGAAGCGTTTGGCTGGCAGCCTCGCGTTTTATTGGGCAACGGCGAGTCGTTCCTTCAGATTCTTATTGTTTCCAATGTATGGAAGGAAATCGGCTATGGCAGTATCATTTATTTAGCGGCCATTGCCGGGATTAACTCGGACATGTATGAATCGGCTGTTATTGATGGCGCGGGGCGCTTTAAGCAGTGCCTGTACATTACGATTCCAAGTATTTTGCCTACCATCTGTATGCTCTTTGTCCTGGGGCTGGGCGGAATTCTGGACGGTGGATTCGATCAAATCTTTAACCTTTACAATTCCATGGTGATGCCAACTGCCGATATTATCGATACGTTTGTGTATCGCGTCGGTTTGGTAGACATGCAGTACAGCTTCTCCATCGCCGTTGGCATCGCGAAAAGTGTAATAGCGCTTGTCCTCGTCTTATCTTCCAATTGGATTGTAGGCAAGCTTTCGAACTATACGGTTTTCTGATCAGAAAGGGAAGAATGTGCATATGAAAAAAAACGCAAGTGAAAAGATATTTAATGTTGCTAATATAGGGTTGATGTTATTGATTTGCTTAACGATAGTTTTCCCTTTTGCACAGCAAGTCGTAATCTCCATTAGTCCTCCTAATGAATCGAGCAAAATCGGGCTTCATCTGTTTACGAGCAACCCCACGTTTGATGCGTATAAGCAAATTTTTAGTACCGGCTCTTTACTTGAGTCTTATTATTGGACGATTCTACGTACGGTCTTGGGAACCGTTCTTACGGTTGTCGTATCGGCCATGCTGGCCTATCCGCTGTCCAAACGGTATTTTCTAGGCAGAAAAATGTGGATGAGTATCGTTCTATTTACGATGTTTTTTGGAGGAGGATTAATTCCGACGTACTTGCTGGTCAAAGAATTAAACATGCTCAATACAGTCTGGTCTTTAGTCATCCCTGGTTTATGCAGTGCCTATACGATTGTGATTATTAGGAATTTCTTCACGTCCCTTCCTGTTGAAGTCGAAGAAAGCGCATACATGGATGGGGCGAACGATTTTTCAGTGTTTTTTAAAATCATCCTGCCTTTGTCGATGCCTATCATTGCAACGGTGACATTGTGGTCGATGGTTGGCCAGTGGAATTCCTGGTTTGATGCCATGATTTATATATCCAACGGAGAAATTAAAGTCTTGCAAATTATTTTGAGAGATGTCCTTAACAACGCACAGGATGCAGCGCTGGCCAACGTCATGGGGATTGAAAATGTCGATATGTCCGGCCAAAGATATACGGCTGAATCGGTGAAGGCAGGGATCCTCCTCGTCACGACGCTCCCGATTATTATGGTTTATCCCTTCCTGCAAAAATATTTCGTGAAGGGAATTATGATTGGCGCCGTAAAGGGCTGATAAAGGTTTCAAAAGCTAGTCAACATATACCATCCATGTAAAGGGGAAAATGTCAATGAAACTTGTCAAAAGCGTTTCTGTTGCTTTAGTTTTTACCACGGCCGCTATTTCTGTTCTAGCGGGATGTTCCTCGCTGAGTAATGACGCAAAAAAAGGAAAGTCCGAGAAAACGACAATCAATATTTTTACGACGAGAATTCAACCCGATCCGAATTCAGAAGTCTTACGGCAAATGAATGAAAATTTAGGCGTGAATCTCAAGATCACGGCAGTACCTGATGCGGACTATGACACCAAGCTGAACTTGTTCGTCGCTTCCGGCGAGATGCCCGACGTGTATGGAGGCTATATTACAAGCAGTAAGGCGCTTTTTGATTCAGCTGCATCGCTGACGGAAGAGGAAGTAAAGCAATATGCCCCCAATATCTATGCGTCATTCGTAGCAAGGGCAGGCAATCAAAAAGACCACATTATCGATCTTTGGTCCAGAGATGGGAAGCTCAAGGGATTTAGCAATGGAGCATTGGGCAATTCATTGCCTTACGGCGTCGCCTTACGAGCAGACATTTTGAAAGAACTTGGAGTGAGTACGCCCGAAACGATTGCCGATTGGGATATCCTGCTGAAAAAGTATAAGGAAAAATATCCGAACTTTTATCCGATTACGGTGCAGAACGGCGGAGAGGCCCAAGCGATGTATTATTTTCTGTCCGCTTATGGCGTACGGCGCGATGCATGGATTTATAAGGATAACCAAATTCAATATGCACCATTTATGCCTGGCATGAGAGAGGCATTGATTCAACTCAACAAATGGTACAAAGCTGGCTATATCAATCCAGAGTACTACACAATGTATCAGAATGCATCGGCGCCTGTCGACGAATTTGTTAATAATAATGCGCTCTTTTACCAGTATTACAATACCACCCTTCAAATCGATCCGCCATTTGATGAAGGAAGCATCGGTGCCAAGCTAACGGCAAAATACCCGAATGCTAAACTGGAATGGGCGCCGTTCCCGACGCTGGGAGATGGCGGCAAGGCCATCGTTGCGAACGCACCAATGTTTACCAACATCGTCTTCTTCAACAAGAAACTGGAGAAAGATCGGGATAAGCTGCATACGATCATGACGGCGTGGGATAAAGTTTTCAGCGATCCGGAGACGTACACGCTTGCCAAGTATGGCTTGAAGGATACGCACTATACGCTTGTTAATGACGCTCCTGTAACCAAACAGGAATTTTCAACGAACGATGCCAAGGCTAAGGAGGGTTTCGGATGGCCATTTATGGGTGCTTTTGATGCCACGGATGAAGTGAATGCGAAAATGCTTCCTTCTTTCGTAAAAGAGAACAGACAGAAATTGCTGTTTGACGACAACGGACTGTACAGCAAGAAAAACGTGGACTACCTCGTCACCACGGATAAACCGACGGTAGAGGGTCCAATTACATCGGAGTCCGGCGAAAATTTGGATGGCAAGAATCAAACATATGCCACGCAATGGAACACCATGTTTACTTCCGTTATCGTCGGAGAGAAGACGATAAAGGATTTCGACGCTTTCATTGCTGACTGGAGGAAACAGCTTGGCGATGAATTGGTAAAGAACGCCAACCGTCTGTATAACAAGAAGTAAGGAGAACGTTGAACGCTATGATGAATGACAAACAGACAGAACGCATGCTGGGCAAGCTCAGGCGATTTGAAAAAACGATAGAACCGTGCATTTTCACGAAAGTGGATCTGTTAGATGTCGATATTTATAGAACGCCGGAACGGCTTCATCACATCCCAGACAGCCGGTTGTTCGTTCAGGCGCATCCCGGAGAGGTGTGGGGAGGGGAGGGGCAGTACTGCTGGCTGAAGGGAACCTACACGGTTAAACCGGAACTGGACAATCAAGACTTGTTCCTAAAACCGCATGTTGGCGGACACGAGACGCTGCTCTGGGTCAACGGAGTGCCTTACGGGACGTTTACATTAAGCCATGGCAATCACTACTGCGATTTACTCAAGTCAAACGTACAAGGCGGAGAGCGTATAGCGATTGCGCTGGAGTCCTATGCCGGACATTTTTCAGCGGCAAGTCAGCCATTGGCTGACTCTCCGCGCTCAGACTTTATGCATACGTTCGAGTCAATAGATGTTTGTGTGAAAAACCACACAATTGCTGATTTTTACTTTGATTTGAAGACGTTTAACCAAATGGCCGGGACACTGGACAAGAACAGTTTTGTCAGGGCAAATATCATTAGAACGCTGACGCAAATCCACGAAATCCTCTATTATTCTCCTGATAATATTGAGGCTCACGTGTTCGAAGGAGCCGTTCAGCAAGCGAGCAAGTTAATTAAACAGCTATATCAATATAAAAATACATCGCTGGCACCGATTGCGGCGGTCATCGGCCATTCCCACATGGATACGGCTTGGCGCTGGACGATCGAAGAAACCGTCAAAAAGTGCGCGCGCACCTACGCCAATCAGATCAGTCTTATGGAGCAGTACCCGGAGTACAAGTTTGTACAAAGTTCTGCCTATCACGGAAAGATGATGCTGGAGCACTATCCGGAACTATTCGAGCGCATTAAGACCGCCGTCAAAGCAGGCAGGTACGAACCGAATGGAGCGGTCTGGATCGAATGCGACGGCAACCTGGTCGGCGGGGAAATGATGCTTCGGCAGTTCCTCTGGGGGCAACGATTTACAAGGGAGCACTTCGACTACACGTCGAATTGCTTCTGGTTGCCGGATACGTTCGGGTATAGTCCATCCATTCCGCAGATCATGAAGGGATGCGGAGTCGATTATTTCCTGACGACCAAGATGTCGTGGAATGATACGAACAAGTTTCCGTATGACACCTTTTACTGGCAAGGGTTGGATGGGACGAGAGTGTTGTCGCATTTGAACAAAACGCATTTGTGGCCGGATCCGGAAACCTGCATCGACTCCGTAATGGATGGACATCGTTCCAAGGATGCCATAACGGACAAAACCGTTTCCAACATGCGTCTGCTTGCCTATGGGTATGGCGATGGCGGCGGCGGCCCGCAGTTTGAAATGATTGAAATGGCGCGCAGAAGCAGCGATTTGGAAGGCTGCCCGAAAGTAGAGACGATGTTCGTTGGCGATTTCATGAAAAGACTGGAGAAGTCCCTGACGAACCCTCCCATATATGCGGGGGAACTCTATCTCGAACTTCATCGGGGTACGCTGACGAACCAACATACGATTAAGCGCAATAATCGATTGTCGGAGATTCGGCTGCATGATTTGGAATTTCTTACTGTGCGAGAAGCCGTAACTCGTGATGCGATATGCCGAGATACCGAAATCAGGCCGCTTGTCGAGACGCTGCTCATCAATCAATTTCATGACATTTTGCCGGGCACCTCGATTCCTGAGGTTCATGACCGGAGCATTTCGGATACGACGCGCCTTATTCAGCAAGCTGATCAATTGATCCAACAGGTCGTACCTGCGCGCTCGTCCGGGCATAAAATCTCGGTTTTGAACACGTTATCATTCGATCGTAACGAGACGCTCTATTTGGATGTTGTCGACGGCCACGTGATCAAAGGCGATTACGCTCAGCAGGTTGTAACTGATCTATGGGGACGTAAGCAACTGGCTATCGCTGGTGTACCGATGAACGCTTTATCGTCTGTAGTCTTGGAGTTTGCAAAAGGCGAACCCGTTCAAGGATCCTGCTTCCATTTCGAGAATAATGTGCTGGATACGCCATACTTCACCGTTGTTTTCGACGAGAAGAAGTATATCAAATCGATGATGGATAAAAGCCTCGATAGAGAGCTTAAAGGGCGGGGCTATCCCTTGAATACGCTGCTCATGGCGGAAGATGTGCCTGCAGCATGGGACAGCTGGGATATCGATGCGGATATCGAACTGAAGTTCAAGGACTGCTCGGAGCTGCTCGCGAGCGAAATTGTTTCGGACGGACTCGTGGAATTCAGAGTCCGCAATCATTACAAGCTGACTGCCAAATCGAGCTTGCATCAGGACGTCATTTTCTATGGCGACAGTAAGCAAGTAAAGTTTGAAACGGTGATGGATTGGCAGGATGATCACCGATTGTTAAAGACAGTCTTCGATACGAGTATCTTCGCGGACTTTGCGAGACAGGAGTTGCAATTTGGTTACATCAAACGGCCAACGACCCGAAATACGGATGTTGAGAAGGCCAAGTTTGAGGTTTGCAATCATAAATATACCGATTTGTCGGAAAACAAGTACGGCATTGTTATGTTAAATGACTGCAAATACGGCATATCCGTGCACCAATCCCAGCTTGGGCTGACGCTTCATAAAGGCGGCTGCAGGCCGGATTACAGGGGAGACAAGGGCGAGCACAGCTGTTCCTACGCCTTCCTGCCGCATCATAGCGGCTTCGATGCAGAATCCGTTATCCAGCCTGCCTACGCGTTCAATTACAAGCCGATTGTCGTTTCGGGCGAATGCAGCTTCGAATCCTTTATTCGCGTAAGCGAGCCTAACATTATCATTGAAGCGATCAAGCCGTGCGAAGATAACGAGAGGGCCTATATCGTCAGACTCTATGAAGCAGAGGGGACGTATACGAATTCGACGCTGACGTTTGCGAATGATGTAACTCAGGCGGCTGTAACCAACATGCTGGAGGAAGACATCGAAGAGCTGGCAGCGGCAAACGAGATCGCTTTTAGTTTCAGACCATTTGAAATAAAAACGATCAAAATTAGCTATTCCTAGCAAAAGAGAAAAAATAAATCTGCCGAAAATTTCGCGGCAGATTTATTTTTTCGGCATATCGGCAAGCCTGCCCTCAAAGCGCTTCTATGCCGACGGTAGCTCGCGTCCCAGTCGGACAGAGAAGCCGGTTATCATTGTTCCCGGCCGTCCATAAATTGTTTTGGGCTTTTACCGGTCATTTTTTTAAACGTTCGGCTGAAGTGTTCAGGGGAGGTATAGCCTACTTTTTCGCAAATTTCATAGATTTTCAGGTTGGATATTTTCATGAATTCAATCGCTTTGGTAATTCGGGCATGAGCCAAATAATCGGTAAACGTGGTATCGCCTTTCTCCGAGAATAGCCGACTGAGATAGCTGCTGTTGATATTGAATTTGTTGGCAACGGATTGCAGGCTAATATCATGCGCATAGTACTCTTCCACGTAGTGCTTGACCTGATTAATCATTGAATTCTCGCCGTTGTGGGCTTTCACGACAGCAATTACGGAGGAAAGCCATTTGTTCAGCGAGTTCATATCGCCGTAAAATTTCAAATGTTCTTCGTAAGCTTTGCTTAAAGCGCGCAATTCACCGTGAAGCCCATTTTGCATAGCAAAATCAATGAGAATAAAGTGATACTGCATGTAAAGCTCTTTGATCGCCCGAATCTGACCAGCACACACGGTTTGAGGCGCAATGAGTAGTTTATGAATATCCGGTTTGAGCTTGTCAAAGAGGATGGCGCTCAACTGATCCTTCAGAATGGAAATTTGTAGTCGACTATCGATTGACAACCTCGACGGCGTTTCTTCAAACTGCGGCGTAAAGGGAATGACGGAACCGTTGCCTGCAACAAAACAATAATCCACGGACAGCCTGGCCTCGTGTAAGAGCTGCGGAAGTGAGGAGAACTCGATAGATGTACGGCTTACGCCGAGATTGACGTGGAACCCACTTGGACGGAATGTCCCCATAGCATACCTGATATGATTCATGATGCAGGTTTCGGATTCCTGAGGGGCATAGAGCGCAAGGATTAGATACTCCAAAGGTGATGTCTGAATAATTTCAACTTGAGCTTGACTGCTGGAAGCCAAGATCTCCTCGGTCGGAGAGAGACACTCTGAAATCGTATTTTTCATAGAGACTTCGGGCGTAGCAGCACTGGCGTCAACCTTATTCAATCTCAGTAGAAGCAGGATAAAGCGTTTTTTTTCACGATTGCACAGCAAGTCCTTCAAGCTGTCGATATCGCTTGCTGTCATACTTTCGGCCGTCAGTCGGCTTAGCAAGGATTCTTTCATCAGATCTTTGTTGGAGGCGGCAGCCAATTTCTTGCGATCATTGAGCCTTAAATTGGACAAGGTCTGATTGATGTGATCTTCCGTCATTTCGGACTTCAATAAATAATCCTTGGCGCCAAGCAAGAAGGCTTCTTTTACTAAATGAAAATCGTTGTAGGCACTGATGACAATAAAGGTGATATCGTTTCTGATGGCTAACGTCTCTTTAATCAATTGCAAGCCGTCCATGAGCGGCATTCTTAGATCCGTAATCACCAAGTCGATGCGGTCGTCTTCCTTCATCCGAAGATAGGCATCTTGCCCGTTGAAGTACTCGCCTACCAAATTAAGAGACTGGTTATCCCAATGTATTAAATTTTTAAGCATTTGTCTGACATAGGGCTCGTCGTCAACGATAATGGCATTCATTTTCCGTTTGTACCTCCTTCGCTGATGAAGTGCGTATCGGTATTCTCCACATCGTTAAGTACCGGCAAAATAATTTTTACGTCGGTGAAGGAACCTGCCTCGCTCTCGATCTCGATGCCATAAGGTTCTCCGTATTGAAGCCGGATTCTTTTGTGAATGTTCACGAAGCCGATTCGCAATGAATCGGAGGCAAACGACGATTCATGATCCAGCAGCTTCTCCAAGATAGAGCTTGTTATACCAATCCCATTGTCGTGAACAGAGAGGATAAGCGTCGTCTTGTTCATTAAAACGGATGATAAAATAATGCTTGATTTGACGCCTGTATTCAAATTCTGATTCAAGCCATGCAGGATAGCGTTTTCAACAATGGGTTGCAGAATCATATGCGGCACGAGCAGATGCGAAGTATGTTCCTCGATTTGGTACTCGACATTCAGCTGGTTATCATACCGAAGCTGCTGCAGACGGATATAATCTTGAATGTTCAGCATTTCCTCCCTCAAAGCAATGACGTTGTTTGGATGGCTAAGCGTATTACGAAGTAGGCGGCTTAACGTGACCAGCATATTAGCCGTCGTTTCATCCTGATGTTTCATAGCCGAAAAGCGGATGGAATTAATCGTGTTGTATAAAAAATGCGGATTGATTTGATATTTCAGCATATCAATCTCGGATTTTCGTTTCTGGCGTTCAATTTCAATTGTGTGCCGAAATAAATTGTCGATGCGTTCGACCATCTGATTGAAGCCGTTTGCGATTTCACTAAGTTCGTTCTTGGAATTGGGCACGACCGTCATTTTAATATTCATTTCTCCAACCTTTTTCATGGCATTCGCCAGACGTTTGACGGGGAGCAAAATCTCTTTCGAAATGAAAAATGAAAACAGAAACATGAGTAGCAGCAAGACGAATACGAGAATAGTAGAAAAAAGAATAATGGCTGAAGAAGATTGTGTTACGTGCTTCGACGGGGACAGCTGGACTATTCGCCAATTGGTCACATTTGAAATGTTCTTTAACGCAAAAAAGTTATCGATATACGAAATATTGTCCGTGTTTTGATTAATCGGAAGCTTTTGTGTCATGGAAGCAATGCGTTGATCGCTAATCGAAAACGTATGATCGTTTCCGGCAATGATCGTATTATCGGTGTCCATAACGCGAACGATGCTGTCGGGAAATCGAAGCTGGTCGTTTACGAGGTCGTTCATCGTTTTCTGTTTCACCAAGAGAATAATTTGGCAAAGGCTCTCTGAAGGGTTATTTCCCATAATATTAAAAATATTTTTGGTGATGATTGAATATTTCCCTTCAAATACGCCAAAAGGGGTGAATTGATTGCTGAACCAGCGCAAAGTAGGACTAGCTTGCGTGCTAGTAATGACGGGATTGTTTTTGAAGTCGTTCGTAACGGATACGAATGATTTGTAGCTGTATACAACGCGCCCGTCAATGACGACCATGGCGGCAGAAATTATATCATCGGTTGCGAATAGACTCTTGATTTGCGGGTCAAGGCTCATCGTTCCTATGTATTTGGCATGTTGAAATTTCCCTTGTTTGATGTCGTTCTGTGCAGAGAGAACGAAGCTGTAGAACGTCGTCGAATTTGACAAGATATCCATATATTTTTGAAATCTTCTGTACAGATCGTCAAGGGAAGACTGGCTTTGCCGCATATCAAATGAAATTGTATTGACCAACTCTTTTTGAGCGTCGGTTTTGATGGTGTGATACGAGTAATAGGATAGTGCTAATAGCGGAATGACAGCAAGAAAAAGATAATAGAAAAAGAATTGATTTTGAATTTTGGTTTTTATTGAAATCGACCACCAATTGACCATATTTTCTCTAATTTACATCTTATTTCTTTATTCGTAAAGAAGTGCAGTCTTCTATCGGATCGCAGCAAGCGATCGCGGTTCAATCGGCGGAAATCGAAACTATAGGAGGAAAAGAAAAATATGAAAGAATTAATCGCAAAGCGGCATCCGTATTTATTTTTCGATCAAGCTTGGGTTGCGCGCTTTCGGGTTCAACTGCAACAAGACGAGAGCCTGGCGAGGGAATGGCAAGCTTTCTTGGAAAAGGCGGATGACCTTCTGAAAAATCCCTTTATCGATGAAGCGGAGGCTGACGGAGAGGATTCCCAGCATGGCAGGTATGGCCCGCCGAGCGAGCAAGTTGCCAAGATGGGCACAATGCTTGGGTTAGCGTATCAGGTAACGGGACAGCGATTTTATGCAGAGAAACTAAGGGACGGGCTCCTTCATTACGGCACCTATCTTAAATGGCACGGTAAAGGCCTGCTGAGGAACGATCCGTCGTGGCATTCGGAGTTAAATACATCCCGGTTCTGTCACGGTTTTGCCGTCGGCTACGACTGCATCCATGATTTCCTGAGTACGGAGGAGCGAACGGTTATTCGCCAGTCCCTGCTAGAACTTGGCGTTCTGCCGACGCTTAAGGATTGGGTATTTGCCGATACCCGTATACATGCGCTCGATTCCATGGGCCATAATTGGTGGGCCGTAATGATTGGAACGGCGGGAGTCGGCGTGCTTTCCGTCATCGATGAGGAGCCTGAAGCGGGCGCATGGCTGGATGAAATCATTCGCATTTTCCCTGAATACTTTTTGTACAAAGGCAGCGTTCTTGGCAATAAAAGTTTGAATTACGATGAAGCTGGGGCATTCTACGAAAGTCTTAACTATGCCGATTATGGTCTTTATGAATACCTGGTCTTCCGACTGGCCTATCAACACTCGTTCGGATATACGGATTTTTCTGATATCCCCGTACTCGCGAAGGCTGGAGGCTTTTTCCTGCAAACGACGTATCCGGCCTCGGAACGGCCGTTGACCGTTAATTTCGGCGACGGCTCCATCTATTCAGGTGCTGTTCAAGCTGCAAAGTTGCTACTGGCAAACGGGTTCGAAGATCCGCGTTTACGCTGGTATTTGAGAGAATGGAAAGCAGAATACGGGTTTTATGATTTTATCCGGCAGGATCTTATTTGGCAGGGGGAAATGAGTCCTCCGTCGTCTGTAGAGACTTCGGCGATCTATGCGGATATCGGCTGGGCAACGATGCGCGATGGCTGGGAGAAGGATCGCACGATGTTGGCGGTGAAGTCCGGATTTACCTGGAATCATGCTCATGCGGATGCCGGTTCTTTCGTTCTTTATCATAAAGGGCGGCCGCTTTTGATAGATTCAGGCAATTGCGCTTACGATAGACCTGAATATGTCGATTACTATTTGCAGAGCGAAGCGCATAATGTCGTTTTGTTTAACGGAGAGGGGCAGCTAAGGTCGGATGTGCGCAGCGGCGTGAAGGAACCTGGTCAGCTGTATCATCTGATAGATCACGCCGGGCTCCGTTATGTGTACGCAGATGCAGCCGGTCCGATGTCACCGCATTTCTCAAGGAACTTTCGTCATTTTCTCTGGGTCGACGGCGTCATCGTTATTATGGACGACATTCGAGCTCATGAGAAAGGCAACTTGCAATGGTTGCTTCATTATGAAGGGGATACCTGCATAGACGAGAGGGGTTCATTACGTATTACGAACGGCGATGCCAGTGTAATCGTGAAGCATTTGTTTCCTAAGAAGCTAATCGTGAAGCAAAAGGAAGGATTGAAGGACCACAACCCTGCTATCAAGGTAACCTATTTATCCTTTGAAGAAGAGGAGCTCGTTCAGGAAGCTAAATTTATTACCGCACTAATCCCAATCGAATCAGAGCGTTCTTTGCCGGAAGTGACTGCATTAGAAGGGCATGAATTGCAAGGAATACGCATTCGATCTGATGGCAAGGAAACCGATATCTATTGGAATCTTCGGGCTGATGGCCGGATTATGCATCAGAATTGCATCCGCAAGTTGAATGGATGGGAGACTGATGCCTATCTGATCGCGATAACGCGGCCCGTAGGTGCTGATGAGGAGGATTTGACGATGGTCGAGCGCTGTTTTATCGGTCACGGAAGTATTCTCCGCCATAAGGGACATACGCTATTTGCCTCGATGTCCAGGGCGACGGCTTGTCTCAAACTAAGCATTGATGAGGTCTCGATCTCGCTGCAAGGTCAACCTTACATTCGCGCGGAGATACGCCCTATCGTTTTGCCTGAGCATGTCACTGCGACTGGGAACGCCAAGGTGATTACCCGGGGCAACGGAGTCATCGTTATTAGTCAGTTAAGCGCCATGGCGACACGTCGTCCGGGTTAAAGGTAAAAATCTATCAAGATTTGTAAAGAAACATCATTCAATAAAGCCTCTAAGCGCACTATAGTAAAGTAGAAAATGTAAGCGATTTCCTATATAAACCGAAAGGGGGCAAGAGATGGATCCATAAACCGATGAAGCGGAAGGAAAGATTTATGAGCGTATCCTATTCATAGGTTTCTGAACATGCAACAAGATGACTTTGTTCTGTTATAGAGGATAAATGAAACAGGAGGAAAATTGCATGAATGCAAAAAAACTATTCGCATTATTCATGTCAATCATGTTGGTACTTCCTATTACGATGATACAGACAAGTGCTTCGGCTTCGGCAGCCACGGCCGCTAAAGACATTATGGACAATCACATTGTCCAGAAAATATTCGATAAAAGGGAACTTAGGTCTTACACGCAAACCAATCCTACCCGGTATGGATTTGGATCGGGCTGGATAAATACCATTGATTTAGATGTGTCGTCTGTGGCTCCGGCCAATCTGGCCTTGAGTTTGCAGCTATATGTCGAGAATAACGATAATCCCGGCAGTATCAATACTTTGATGAAAACAATTAATGGCAGCGGCCGTTTTGAAGTGTCAGATAATCAAATCGGTGGACATTACTTGATGTATAACTCCAAGGATTTGAAAAGGGCAGACGGCACCGAGATTCAGGCAGGCTGGAATGATGTTCTGCTTCCGCTTTCAGCCATGGGCAATACATCTTCAGTCGACCTGGCCCATATCCGGTTTTTCCGTCTCGAGTATTGGGGATTCACCGTTAAGCCGGACACGTACACCATTCGGATGAAAGATGTGAATATCGTTGACATGTCTCGTCCGGCCGACCCGGTGGTTCCGGTGCAATACGACACCGCGCCGTTGGTAGCCAATATTCCCTTCGCCAAAACGTTCAACATTACCGGTGGCGGCAGTACCGGAACTCCTACAGCTTCTTTTGCCGTTCAATTTTCTCCTATTGATGCTTCGCGCCACGATATCAGAAAAGTTAAATTGGTTATGGATACTGAGGTAGAGAACCTTACCCATCCTGGTAATATTACGGTTCTGTCACAAACTCCTGGCCAAATAGAGCTAACCAGCAGCGGCCACAACGACGCAAATGAGTTATCCTTTAGCGTCGGATCGCTGAATTGGCAAAACGGTATATCGAGCGCTTCCATTATGTTGTCTACCGGTGGCGCGACCGGCGGTACGATTGACTATTCAAAAATCAACTATATGCGCTTTTATATGACAAATTGGCCGGCCACCTTTACCGACAATTTGGTGGTCAAAATTTCTAATGTCCGGTTGATCGATACTACCAATGACACCATACTGCCCACCTTTTTCAATGACGGTATGTTGTTTCAGCAGAAGAAATCCATGAATATTTGGGGTTATGCCGATGAAGGCAAAAACATAAAAGTTGAAATATTCAAAGGCAACGAGACTACAGCGCTCGAAACAAAGACTGCAGTTTCCACCGCTTCCAGAAGATGGGATGTTTCTTTATCTCCCCGGGACGGCAGCTATGACAGCTACAAAATCGTTGTCAGCGAAGGCACGACAATCATTCAGTCTATCAAAGATGTTGCCATTGGTGAATTATGGCTCGCGAGCGGTCAGTCCAATATGGCTTTAAACGTGGGTTCGGCTATGACAGGAGCTTTAGAAGTAGCGAACGCCAATAATCATAACATCCGTTTCTTCCTGGTTCCCAATTATCCGGCAGGACAAACCGGCGAGCAACCAATTGATCCAACGCAGGATATTGCCGGGGCCTATTGGGGCGCGGGCGATAAAGGGACCGAAGTCAACAAAGTTTCTGCCGCCGCCTATTTCATGGCAAAATCGCTGCAGGCGAAGTTAAACGTTCCTGTAGGCGTTATCAGCGATGCGACCGGCGGTACCATCATTGAAGCTTGGTTGTCGCGCATGGCCATTGAAGGCGACGCAGGGGTAAAAGCGGCTCTGATGAAACGCGGTCTGTACTATGATGCCGATTGGTGGCCGACAGATGCCGGTAAAATGTCCAGCCTCTATAATCAGAAAATCGGCCCTCTTGCAGGAACTAACATTGCAGGTACAATCTGGTATCAGGGAGAAAGCAATTCCAACCGCAGCGAAATTTATGATATTGAATTAAACCTGTTGAAAAAGAGCTGGAGCGAAGCGTTTGGCTTTGCAAACAACTCCATGCCGTTGATCGTAGCACAGGTTGCCCCGGAGCAGTACGATAATGGCGGTCTTAACCCACAGCATCTCGGCTGGCTAGCCGAAGCCATGACCAAGTCTTACCTGGCCAACGTTGACAAGAATATGACTCTTTTTCCCATCTACGACGTTCCGTTGACTCATGTGCTGAACGGTACTTCACCAGGTGCGATCCATCCTCGGACGAAGGAACAGGTCGGCCAACGGTTTGCCGATAGTGCCATGAGTTTGGTATACGGTGCCAACGACCTGAAATCAAATCCGATCTATAAGAGCATGACCGTTTCTGGCAATACGATCGACATCACTTTTGACAACGTCGGAGAAGGCCTTAAATCCTATGACGGCATCTCCCTTCATGGCTTCAGCATTGCGGGTGCAGATCACGTATATGTTACCGCCAACGCTGAAGTTACGAGTACGAACACGGTTAAAGTTTGGAGCAATTTGGTCTCTAATCCGAAGGATGTCATTTACGCTTTTGACAATTTCAATAACAACGCCAACCTGGTCGGTGCCTCCAAAGGGAATTATTATATCCCGGTCAGTCCATTCCGTACTACCGCGTATGAAGATAACACCAATGCTCCCGATCCGAGTGTTACCTATTATACGGAGCAAGGCTGGATGTACGCGGATAAAGACGAGTGGGCGGTCGATCAAAACGATACCTCTATTAATTCCTACGGATTCCATCCGTCTTGGAAGTCAGGGGCTGTTGGAACCACCTCAGCGGTTACCTACGGATATTCTTCCACGTTAAAGCTGGAAGGTGCCTCGGCTATGGAGGTAAACTATAACGATGCTGCAGGCAAAGTGATTGGCATCAGCCCGATCGTGTCATATGACAGCTTGAAATTTAAACCCGGCAATTACAACTATTTGTCAGTCAATGTCCTCAACGCCAATGAATCAGGCGCCAAACTGGCACTGCAATTCGCAAGTGGCGGCAAGACGTATACGGCAGGTGTCGCTGACACCGACTCCTTTGAAAAAAGCCTTTCAAAAGGCAACAAGTTCGAGACGGTTACCTTTAATCTGCGCAAACTGTTTGATGGAACCCAAGTCGTAACCGATACCAAAAATCTGCTCAATGCCATTAGCGATATGCAGTTTACCTTAACCGGAGTGACGGATGGCAGCCTGTATCTCGATAAAGTAATGGTTGGTACCACTGCCGCCATCAAGACAGATGCCGAGTTGACCGCTGCTAACCAGTCGTTTAATGCTGTGACAATGCGGGCGGATCTGTTAGCAACCTTTGTCGCAGATACCAGCATATATACCGCAGCCTCATTGGTTGCTTACAATGCTGCAAAAACTGCCGCAGATGCCTTAATTCAAGCAAACAGCACCGATATCGTAAAACTTGGTCAGGCTACTGATACTATCAATGCGGCGAAGAGCGCCTTGATTGTGAAACCGATCAGCAAAGAAGATTTACTCGCTGAGATAAACAAAAAGCCAGCAGACTCCAGTCTGTACGTCACTGCTTTATGGGATGCTTACATGAATAAATGGAATGCAGCAAAATCGGTTTACGACAACAATAGTGCCACGGACAACCAGATTTCCACCGCTTCAACGGAGTTGAAAGCTGCTTTTGACAATCTTGAATTATCATCTACTTTGCTGGAATTCGGCGATCCCGTTGTGGAACAGGGGGTAGTCTATACCAAATATAACGGCAATCCTTCTTCCGAACCCCAAACTTTCGTTGAAGCGTATGAAGAAGATACGGTTGGGCGGATTGCTGCTCAAAAATATTTGTATGCTACTTTGAGCGCCGACTCTCCTCTTAGAAGCGCCGAAGACGTGATTTTTACCATCCAATATTATGATGTCGGGACTCAGAAACCTTTTTTAGAATTGGGTCAAAAATCAACCGGAAACGCTTATAATAACAGGCACTTTATCCAACTCTATAATACTGGCGATCTGGTAACGTTGAAAATATATGTTACCGATGCCCAGATGAGAAAGGCACAAAACGGCAATGCTGATTTTAGGATATTAGCTTCCGGCGGAGATTTTTACGTAAAAAGCATACAGGTGGAGAGTGGCAAGGAACCTCCAATTGACGAGACACTTCCGCCTGCATTTGCCGGCGAGACGCCTGGCAATAATATGATCGGAAAGACTTTTGCCGGGTATCAGATGTGGTTTACTGCCAATGCGACCAATTCGGGATGGGTTCATTGGAACTCCGGATCAAGACCCGGAGTTGGCCAACTGAAGTTTGAAAATTGGCCGGATGTAAGAGAATATCCCGACAATGCGCTATTTCCTACGAATTTCGATAAGCTTGAAACCGGAGAACAAGCCAAGTTATTTACATCCAAAAATAAAGATGTAGTAGACTTGCATGTTTCTTGGTTACGTGATTATGGCATAGACGGGTTAGCTGTTCAGCGTTTTTTCAGTACAACCGAAGCGACCGAAAGCCCTATAAAAAATAACATAAACATGGTTCAAGATGCAGCTGAAAAGTTTAACAAACTTTTTTATGTCATGTACGACTTGTCAGGATCAGGAAGCGGCGGAGAAACCATTATAGATAGAATCAAGAAGGATTGGGTTTATAATATTGAACGAAAAGGTATTGTAAGCTCGACGAGTTATGCCTATGCAAAAGGTAAGCCGGTAGTTAGCTTATGGGGCCTTGCGGGAGACAACCCAGCCAGATATCCGAGTGCCGGCGTCGCGCTCACGCTTATTCATTGGTTCCAAGACAGAGGTTATTATGTTATCGGGGGGTTGCCTGATAATACATGGGCATCGGTAACAGACGATTATGCTGCGGTTTATCAGTCCCTTGATATGGCATCTCCTTGGACGGTAGGGCGGTTTAATGGGACAGAGGAAGCTAAAGCCTGGTGGGAGGAAACGGACCAACGATTGGATCGGGAACTGGCTTATTGCCAGCAATACGGAATCGATTTCTTGCCCGTTATCTTCCCAGGGTTTGCGTGGTCGAATCTAAGAGCCGGGGTGAATTCGCCGCCGAATGAGATAGGCAGGGAAAGCGGGAATTTCATGTGGACGCAGGCGGCGCTTTTAAGAGAACATGGTCTTAGAACATCGTATATCGCCATGTTTGACGAGTATGATGAAGGTACGGCAATTATGAAAGGCGCCGAAGATTCCTATGAGATCCCGAAAGGTGAGCAGTATTTGTATACGCAAGCCTCGGAAGGCATATGGCTTTCTTCCGATTTTTATTTGCGGCTGACGGGAGCTATTGCCGACCTGAATAAACGTGAAATCACGGAGGACGATCCTGTAAGCTATGAACTGCCGATTGAGGATTCGCTGGGTCCTGTTTATTGGCGGAACGGTTTTGAAAAACGCGTGGCCGCGGGTGGTCAACTAACCAACGTTGACGTAGGAATTTACAATCCCGATGATGAAAATAAGCGCGAAAATCCAAGCATTTTGAAGCGTCAGAATTCGGACCCCGCTTTAGACGCCTTTGCCATCGAGAAAGATACCGCTCATGGAGGCGTGTATTCGTTCCGATTTAGCGGTAAATCGGAAAACGGCTCCGACAATGCCCAGCTTTATGCGCGAATTGCGCCAACAAAAATAAACGTTCAACCTAATTTGGAGTTATCTTATTATATTCTTGCAGAAAACGAATTAGGCCGGCACGCTTTCATTGATCTGTTGTTTAACGACGGTACGCATTTAAGCGACAAGGTCGGATTTACTGGGAAAAACGCAAAAGGCTCGGTAGGCGAATGGGATAAAGTTTCTTTTTATTTAGATTCTTCTTTTATCGGCAAGACGATAGTAGGGGTTATCGCTGCATACGATAACACGGCGGATGGCGCTTTTACGGCTTACATGGATGATATAACGATTCAAACAGGAGCGCCAACAACGCCAGTACTTAGCGAAGCGATACTTGCGGTTGACGAGACTTCGCTTCTAGCAGGAACAACGTCATCAACGCAGGTATCGGGTACGCTGAACAATGCAGCGCCTGCTGATCTCGCCTCAGCCGCAATTACCTACGGCTCAAGCAATGAAACGGTTGCAACGGTAGATTTGCAGGGGCAGATAACCGCCGTAGCTGAAGGTACCGCTCAAATTACAGCTGCGGTTACTTTGAACGGAGTTACTGTGCAGACCAATGCTGTAACGATCACGGTTGCGAAGCCGTTGTCTTCAGGGGTTCCGGGCATGCCTGTACTCTCCTCCAACAACGCTTATGATACGGGATTGAGTGATGGGAACTACACGGTAACGATGAATATGTGGTGGGGCAATAACGGTACTTTATTTAAATTGTATGAAAATGGCACGCTCATCTCTGCACAAAGGTTGAAAGATACAGCTCCTGAGGCACAAATGGCCCAGGTTGATGTACATGGCAAAGCGAACGGGACTTATACGTATACAAGCGAGCTCATAAATTCTTTCGGTACGACAACGAGCAATCCGCTTATTGTCGCCATCTCGGACGCATCGCCGGGTAAACCGGTTCTTTCCCAAGATAATTGGGATGGAGACGGCACATTTAATATTGCGATGAACATGTGGTGGGGAACGAATGCTACAGCATACCGTCTATATGAGAACGGTACGTTAATCGAAACGAAATCACTTCAAGCCGCGACGCCCGCTGCTCAAAGTACGGTGAGTGCAATTTTCGGACGTGGAGTCGGCACCTACGAGTACCGATGTGAATTGATCAATGCAAGCGGAGTAACCTCCAGTGACGTAGTAACAGTACGAGTAAATAAATAATTGGAAGAGCCTTATGCATTCCTATCGGGATGCATAAGGCTCTTTTTCTTAGAACTGGAATTACATACTGCGAATAAGAACGCATGGATTTACTTGATTAAAAGATCTTTGAAGTTCTTCTTTTCCTCTTTTACTCTCGAAGGCAATTTGATGAATTTATTATAATTCACTTTATATCCAATTACTTCATAACTTTTGGCATTCATAAAGATGGATGCTTCCCTTCCATCGCTTAATTGACAAATCACCTCGAATTGACCATAAACACTGGTTTTTTGAACCTTTACTGTCTTGTTGGAGAGCGACTTACCATTTTTTTTGAGAAAGTCGGAGATCGCACTTTTCACCTTACTATCATCGGTTTTCACGTTCAACTTTTCATCATTATTGTAAAATGCAGTTACATAAACGATTTCACGAGTTTCTTCATTAATGACAACCAGATTCCTCCCATGCAATGATTTGTTGGTAGGGGAGAATGTAATATTAATTACATTGGCAATATGTTTTTTGGTGTTTTCCGTGTTCACCTTCCGATCTTCTTTGGAAACCTCCATTGCTTGCATGTCTTTGATTGCCTCTTTGGCTGAATATCTTGTGACTACAGGATTTTTGAAAAAGGATGTCTCTTTGCCTATGAAATCTTTCAAAGCTTTCGAGGCCATTTGAGCAGCTTCTTTGTCGCTAATCGCTTTTTTAATTGTAGAATTCGAATTGCTTGCCTGACTGGTTCTTGGTGATACGGCTGCGTTTGCCGAGTTGGCCATCATTGATAGGTTACAGGCTAACGCCATTCCTAATGTAATTGCAATGATTTGTCTTCTTCTCATGGTAGATCCTCCTAAATATTGTATTGGTACGAGTACCTACATAAATATAAATATCAGGTATCTCGTAAATACAGCCAACTTGTCTCGGTCTTGTAAATGTTTTCTTCTGTCGATCCGCAATAAAAAACCCCGGTGCGACATTCTGCCAAAGGCTGGCGCCTAAATCAGCATGTCACTCCGGGGCAATCAACAAGGTGAATTCGAGCACACCTTCATTTTGGAGAACCAATCCAACTACATGTTCATTTCGGCTGCCCACCGCAACGAAGCGCAGCACTAAATAAATAGCCGCCGAGGGATTTTTACGGCTATCCGAGATAAAGTCCAATCGTGACATCGTCGTGAAACCCGAGCGATTGATATACACTCCGTCCCATCTTGCTCGATTGGAGCACGGCCAGCTGTCCGCCGGCGGCTTTTCCTTCGAGAACGGCATGCGCCGTGATTGCGCTTCCTATGCCTTTGCGCCGGAAGGCTTCCGATGTGGCGACATTGTAAATACCGATTGTCTCCCCGTCCTGAATCGCGGTCGCCGCTCCCGCGGGCAGGCCGTTCAGAAGACCGACGTAATGTTTGTATACGGCGCGTTCGCCGATCCCGGCCGCTTCGTTGGTTTGCATGAATACATCGCCTGCTTCCCCTTGCAGACCGAACGCGGGAAGCACGATTTCCTTAAACCAAGCGAACTCCGATTTCGTTCGAATTGGTTGGATGTCGAAGCCGGAGATATAGGGCGCATTATAAGTCCAATCGACAAGGGAAAGCGACATGCCGAAAAGGTTGCCGGCTTTTCGAAGCCCATTCTCTTCGAGAATCAAGGCCAGTTCATCGACAGCGGCTTCGTGCGACCAAGTAAGCCATGAGAACGGGGCTTTGCGTGACCGATAGCGGTCCGCGATTGCATTGATCTCAGTGCTGGCGTATTCAGATGACGCCTCTTCGAAGGCGATGACGCGGTTGAACAACGGATGAAGGAGATCGGATTCGTATCGTGTCGCCCGCGGTGTGCGATCGAAGCAGATTCGCGGACAAGCTATACTCATTTGCTCCAACGCATAGATCATGTTCTGTTTGATCTCTTCAGGAATATTCGTCATGATAAACCTCGCTTGCATGATGGATTTTCCCCATTTCAATTTCGGGTCTTTAATTATATCACCTATCCGCCGGTTAAAATGATAAATATACTGATGGAAAAACCAAAATTATGGTATATGTCGAACGGGCAGACTGCTTGGTGCGTAGTGTTTCATTGTTGGGAAATCGAATGAATTCTCAAAGAATAAAAGAATTCTTTACTTGCTTTATATTAAAAATCTTATATCATCCGAGTCATTTCGTTATTTGTATGCCGGGCAAGAAGAGCGCTAAACTATGAGATATCCGCCATTTATATTGAATAGTGGACCGCTTGCATCGATAAAACGTTTTTGGAGGTAAAAGTTGCTCATGAGTTTGTCCTATGAAGTCCATACGCTGAAAGTGGCTTCTGGTGATTATATCAATTATTGCTACGTCATTATCGACAAAGCGACCCGATATGCCGCTATTGTAGATCCAGCTTGGGAATTAGATAAAATACTAGATTTATTGAACGAGCTTCAAGTTGAGTTGAAAATGATACTGCTGACCCACTCTCATGATGATCATATGAACTTAGCGCTTGCCTTGGTTGAACAATTTATTGCTCAACCTTACATGTCGGAACTTGAAATTGATTTCTACCAATTCGAACTTCCATCATTAATCAGCTTTAAGGACTCCGAGCGGATTCAACTCGGATCGACTATGATTCAATGTCTTATTACTCCAGGTCATACTTTTGGGAGCGCTTGTTTTTTATTGAGCCAAGATATTTTTACAGGTGACACGATCTTTTTCGAAGGTTGCGGAGGATGTTCCTACAAGGGTGGAAATCCGGAAAGCATGTTCGACAGCATACAAAGATTAAAAAAGCTCCTTTCGCCAAATATACGCGTTTATCCGGGACATTCCTTCGGAGAATCGCCAGGGCGACCAATGAGTTTATTGTTAACGCATAACATTTATTTTCACCTCGATCGTTTGGATTTTGTCGAGTTTCGCATGCGTAAAAATCAAACCAACTTATATAGCTTTAAGTGAGGCTTCCATGTAACCGCACGCAATGAACTCAAGGTATAAGTAAAATCAGGAGAAATTGTCGAATGAAGACCGACTAGGAGATCATTGGGAATGAAGATATTTGCAGTAAAACGTGTAAGCCATGGTCATGTTCCATCCAAAGCATCATTGATGAGCTTACTAACGGAAGAGAATCGCAACCGCGTCATAAGATTTCGTAACTGGGAGGACGCGGAAAGGGTTATCATAGCAGACTTAATGGTTCGATATTTGATTTCTCAAATACGTGGATGCAATATCAACGACATCGTGATCGAGAGAGATAGTTACGGTAAACCATTTCTTCAGAATATGGGGCAGCTTCACTTTAATGTATCGCATTCCGGGAATTGGGTCGTATGTACCATAGACAGTCATGTAGTTGGCATTGATGTAGAACATATTCGTCCCATTGAAATGGAGGAGCTTGCGTGGCGTTTTTTTTCCAAAGAAGAATATCAAGATATGGTCCAAAAGCCACTGGAACGGCGGCTTGAATATTTCTACGATCTCTGGACATTAAAAGAGAGTTTCGTCAAAGCTGAAGGCAAAGGGCTGCTTATTCCGCTAAATCACTTTACGTTTAAAATTCAAGATAACCAGGTATCGGTAAAACATTCGAATGACGAGTATAATCATCGCTATTTTTTTAAAAGGTACTTTATTGAAGACGACTATAGAATGTCGGTTTGCGGATGCACGCCGGATTTTCCAAGCGAAGTTCAGTATCTTGATCGTTCTTTTTTATTTCAAGAAACTCAAAAACTTTTAATACAATGAGCAACGATGAATAACAGTTAATGTTGGCTTATGCATGCTGCCAGATCTGTATTGAATATATTGCCATCTAAATACCAATCACTTAAGACCAGCGCAGGCTGGTCTTTTTTTGGTTATACCGACCTAATTCATAGCAGGTGGCGTACTGGAATGCTGGTAGCTCCCGGCATACTGTGAGTACCCTTTTCATAGGACCGTAGGCCTTATCGCAAGGGAGGTTTCCAGAATTACCGAAATGATCTTCTCTAGCCACTTTCTGATTGATAAATATAATTATAAATAATGACGACTTTCATTATTTGCATTTATGGATTGTCTGCATTTACAATCATTCCGTGCACATTGTTCTGAAATCGTGATGACACAATGTCGCTACAGTTGACAGAATTTTGGCTCTTATTGTCAAGGTTAGCTTTTTTACAAGCGAGTAGAGTGAGTGTTCAAATTGGATTGCGATCAAGTCATTTTTTTTAATATCGAATCAAATAACATCTTTATTTTGAGAGGGATTGGAAAATGATTGAGAATCTGCCTCAGCTGAATGTCCAGACGAGTTATCCATTGACATTCGCACAACAACGAATCTGGTACACAGAAATGCTGTACCCAAATACCGTATCGAACGTTTTGAGTGGTCAGTTGGTAATCAAGGGTCCCGTTGAAGAGGATAAGTGGAAAGCGGCCTTACATAAACTTGTATTTAGGCACGATTCTTTACGCATTCAATTGTCTCGCGCTGTCGACCAACTTGAACCAAATGTCTATATCGCTCCTTGTGCGGAATTTCACATAGACAGACTGGACGCCCGATCTTTACAATCCAGTAGCTTGAAGGAAATTGTCGATCATCGTAACCATTCCCCTTTTCAACTGTACGATTCGGCATTGTTTGATTTCATGCTTCTACGCATCGGTGATGAGGAGATTCGCATTCATTTTAAATTTCATCACTTGGTGGTGGATGGATTTGCATTGAATGCCATCGGCAATGAAGCGGTGCATATTTATTCGCAGCTTCTAGAAGGAAAAACGCTCTCTGAGGAGGAGGCTTCTACTTATTCCGATCTTATAAATGCGGAACAGAGTTACACATCCAGCTCTAGATTTGAAAAGGATCGAAAGTATTGGGAAGAAGAATACCGCACAATGCCCGTAATCGCCCGAATTGGGCCGAGAGATTCGACACTTGATGAATCTATTTCGGATTCTCTTGTTTTTCCGTTAGGTTTGGAAGACAGAGAGTTCTTATTTGCGTTCTGCAAGTCTCAAGCTATCTCTGTTTTTACCTTGTTTACCGCCGCGTTATTCATTTATATGAATAGGATCAGTGGTGAAGAAGATTTACAGATCGGTACTATATTTGCAAACCGAACAAGCCGCGAGCAGAAATCGATGATCGGTTTGCTCATGAGCACGACCCCTTACCGGATGCAGATCGATCCGACAACGACATTCGAAGCTTTCTTGAAACAGGTGAAAATGAAACAAAGTAAACTAGCTCGCCATCAAAAATACCCGTTCAATCTAATTGGTCCTATGCTCCGTGAGAAAGTCGGACATGATGGATCTTTCATGGAAATGCTCATTTCGTATCGGCCTATGGACTGGAATGGCGGCGCTGAGGGTCAGCTTCTGTTCGACTTTGATTGGAACCGCAATGGCTTTCAACAAAATGAACTGACCATGCATGTTGAAGAGAACGTAGTGACTGGGGAACTGGCTGTTCGGCTGGATTATTTGCAAAACCGGTTTACCGCTCGAGATATGGAGCTTTTAAACAATCGTTTGATCGGATTGCTTCGATCGGCAATCACCGATACGACGCAACGGATCGATCGGTTGTCAATAATTTCTGCGTTGGAGGAAGGTACTTTACTGACTACTGGTGCTGGACCTGCATCAGAATATCCTCGGGACAAAATGATTCACCAGCTGTTCGAAGCGCAGGTGGAACGAACGCCAGACAATATCGCGGTCGTATTCGAGGAGCAGCAACTAACCTACCGGGAGCTGAATGTACGGGCAAATCAGCTTGCACGGGTGCTGCTGGACAAAGGTGTGCAAGCGGACAGCTTGGTCGGCCTGATGGTTGAGCGCTCTTTGGAGATGATCGTGGGCATGCTGGCCATTCTGAAAGCCGGCGGGGCGTACGTACCCCTGGATCCATCCTATCCGGCGGAGCGACTTACCTATATGCTGACAGACAGCCAAGCACGCTGGCTGCTGACCACGCAGGAACTAGCAGGCAAGGTCGTCTTCAAAGGAACTACCGTACGGCTGGATTGCCAGGCGCAGGATGAGGGGGAGGCTGGGAATTTAGAGCCGAGCAGCCAAGCGGCGGCGGCAAATTTGGCGTACGTGATCTACACGTCGGGCTCGACCGGCCGTCCGAAAGGCGTCATGGTCGAACACCGATCCGTCGTCAACTTCATGCACAGCATGGCAGAGCGGCTGGACCTGAGCAGCGAGAGCGCGGTGCTGGCGGTGACGACGTTTTCCTTTGATATCTTTGTGCTGGAGAGCGTGGTCCCGCTCTGTTCTGGCGCGCGCGTCGTACTTGCCATGCAAACGGAGCAGGACGATCCGGCGGCGCTGGCGGCGCTGATCGTGAATCAGCAGGTCGATGTGGTGCAGATGACGCCGTCGCGCATGCAGCTGTTGCAGCAAGTGCCGGACCGCGGCTGGCTGAAGCGGCTGGCTGCGATTCTGATCGGGGGCGAAGCTTATCCGGAGCGGTTGCTGCGCTTCTTGCAGGAGCAGAGCAGCGCGCGGCTGTACAATGTGTACGGCCCAACGGAAACGACCGTGTGGTCGACGATAGCGGACATCACCGATGCCGAGGCGGTCGTGATCGGGCAGCCGCTGGACAATACGCGGATCTATATCGTGGACGCGCAGCAGCGATTGCAGCCGATCGGCGTCGCGGGCGAGCTGTGCATTGCGGGAGACGGGCTGGCGCGGGGCTACCTGAACCAACCGGAGCTGACGGCGGACAAATTTGCAGCGGATCCGTTCCGGGCGGGCGCACGGATGTACAAAACGGGAGATCTGGCGAGATGGCTGCCTGATGGGAAATTGGAGTACCTGGGCCGGATCGACCAACAGGTGAAGATCCGGGGGTACCGGATCGAGCTGGGCGAGATCGAAGCGCAG
>NZ_JAAAMV010000025.1 GCF_009909185.1 Paenibacillus glycinis
CATTGTTCAGTTTTCAAGGAACAAGTTCTTTTCTCGTATCGCCCATGTCTCAGCGGCGACTTGATTAATATATCACAGCCGGTCATTCAATTGCAAGCATTTTTATTTCTTTTTGTCGAAATTAATGTTTGCTCTTGTGACGCGAAAATTAATTTAACATATCCGCATAGGTCTGGTCAAGTGTACCATGCGGCTAATTTCTTAACTGCTCTGTCCAAGTCAAAAAAGCGTCATCTGCAGCCCCAATACAAGCGCAATGCCGGGTAATCCGAGCAGAACTACCGTGCCGATCGTTGCCGGATTGAGCGGAACCTCGAATCCCGATATAACGCCGGAATAATTAAGCAGGTATAAGGCCAGTGCAGCCGCGACCAAATGGAGCGCAAATCTTCTTAACCACCTAAACGACATGCGATTGCGCACGACCACCATGATCAACAACAGGGAAGAAGCGATCAAGCTAACCAACCAAATCGTTTTCATTGAACGGCACCGCCTTTCAATAATGACCATTGCACCGGCATCCGCTTCGCTTTTCGAATCAGCATGCTGTACCTCTTCTCGGCGGATGCGATCGCAAAGATCGCATAGTCGATCTGATCGCCGTCGACCGCGTACTCGAAAAAGCGCTGCGCGTTCTCCCATTCCCGTTTGGCCGTGTTGATTTCTTCAATCAGCTCCAACTGCTCTTGCTGCCCGCTCTTCTTCGCGAGATCGGCCGTCTGCTGCTTTCTTCTCAACCATTTCCACATGATCCTCATCCTCCCGCCTGTCCGCCTCTATCTTGACCATCGAAGCGCATATAGTTGAATGTATGAGGATCGGCGGGAAATAGAACAAGCCTCCGGGCATCGCCGCGTGATAAAAAACAAGCAGCCCCGCGGGAGCAACTCCCTCGGGGCTTGTATCGATACTGTATACGCTAGCCTAGTTCTCTGCGGCCTTCCAGCGCTTTGGACAACGTGACCTCGTCCGCGTACTCCAAATCGCCGCCCACCGGCAATCCATGGGCGATCCGCGTCACCTTGATGCCGAACGGCTTCACGAGCCGCGATAAATACATCGCGGTCGCTTCGCCTTCGATGTTCGGATTGGTCGCCAGAATCAGTTCCTGAACGGTCTCGTCGCTTAGACGGCGAAGGAGCTCGGCAATCCTGATCTCGTCAGGACCTACGCCCTCCATGGGAGATATCGCCCCTTGAAGCACATGATATTGGCCTTCGAATTCTTTCGTCCGCTCCATCGCCACCAAATCCCTAGATTCCTGAACGACGCAGATGACGGACTGGTCCCTGCTCTTATCTTGGCAGATCCGGCACGGATCGGTGTCGGTGATATTGCAGCATACCGAGCAATAATGAAGATTGCGCTTGACGCTGACGAGCGCCTTCGCGAAATCGATGACGTCGTCTTCCTTCATCTTGAGGGTATGGAAGGCCAACCTGGCCGCCGTCTTCGGACCGATGCCAGGCAATCGGCTGAAGGCATCTATAAGTTTGGCTATCGGTTCGGGATAATACAAAGCGCAGCTCCTCTACTCTCGGAACAAATTTAAAACAGGCCAGGGATTTTCATGCCGCCCGTAAATTTGCCCATGTCTTTGTTTGCCAGCTCGTCGGCTTTGTTCAGCGCGTCGTTGACGGCCGTCATCACGAGATCCTGCAGCATCTCGATGTCGTCGGGATCTACCGCTTCCGGCTTGATGACGATGCTTTGCACGTTCTTATGGCCGTTAATGATGACCGTCACGACGCCGCCGCCTGCCGTGCCTTCGATCGTTTTGGTGCCGAGCTCTTCTTGCGCTTTCAGCATTTGCTCCTGCATCTTCTTCACTTGCTTCATCATTTGATTCATGTTATTCATTGTCCTGATCACTCCTTGAATTAGTTAATGTCATGCATAGTAAGCTTAGTTATCCTCGATGACGACCAAATCTTCGCCGAAGAGCTTCACGGCTTCTTCGACCCATTCGGGCTCCGGCGGCGGTCCGCCTCCCTCGTCTTCTTGAAGGAGCGTCAGCTCCGCGGCCGGCGCCGGCCCGTTCTCGGCGGCCGCCTGCCATTCCTTGAGCATCACCGTCGCGAGCCGTACCGGGCGATTGTACGCTTCGTTCAGCACCCGTTCGATCACGTCGCGGTTCGCCGGCTTCTCGGTCGTCTCGCGGTGGATGGAGTTCTTGAACGCCACCAAAATGGTATTGTCCGCCGCAGCCACGGGTTCGCCGTTGACGAACCAAGCGTGCGTCGAAATGTTGTTCCCCTTCACCCGTTGCAAGATGTCGGCCCATTTCATGCGCACTTGGGTTGTCGCCTGACTCTCCGCCGCCGCCAGGAACGGATCGAGCTTCACGCGGGCTATCGAGCTTCCCGTCCCGCCCGTCCCGCTTCTTCCGAAGTTGTTCGCGCCTCGATTCGCGCCGGCGCGCGCCGCACCCTGATCCGGAGAAGCCGCGGCTCCGCCTTCCGGACGAACGCCGGATTGGAGCAATTGTTCGATCTTGCGTTCCAGCGCGTCGATGCGCTGCTGCAGCCGCTGGACTTCGCCGCCGGAGGCAGCGGCGTCCGTTGGCCTGGGCGAAGCAGAAGCTTCGGCGACGCTCGGCGACGCTCCCGATTCCTGCAGCGTGCAAATCTTCATCAGCGCGACCTCGAAAATCGTTTGCGGCAGCGAGGCATGGCGAATCTCGAGCTGGTATTGATTCAGCACGTCGATCATGCGGAACAACAATTCCGCGCTAAAGGACGAAGCCATGCTCCTGTATTTGTCCTGGTCGACGATTCGCTCCGTCGCAGCCGCTTTGCCCTGGGGCGCAAGCTTCAACACGAGCAAATCCCTGAAATAGTACACGAGGTTCTCGAGGCACTTGTCCGCACTCTTGCCGGCCTGCATCAGCCCTTCGACCAGCGGCAGGATGGCGCCGGCATCCCTGTCGCGCACCGCTTCGGCCAATTGCTCGAACTGCTCCGCGGCCAAACCGCCCGTGACGTCCACGGCGTCGTTCAGCGTGATATGCTCGCCGCCGTATGCCGAGACTTGTTCCAGCAGGCTGATGGCATCGCGCATCCCGCCGTCCGAGAGCCTCGCGATGTAAGCCAGCGCGTCCTCGTCCGCCGAGATGCCTTCTTCGGCGCAAATCTGCCGGAGCCGCTCGGTCTGCTCCGGCAGCGACACCTGCCTGAAATCGAAGCGCTGGCAGCGCGAAATGATCGTCGCCGGCAGCTTATGCGGCTCCGTCGTCGCCAAGATGAAGATGACGTGCGCGGGCGGCTCCTCCAACGTCTTCAACAGCGCGTTGAACGCCTCGGACGTGAGCATGTGGACCTCATCTATAATATACACTTTATAGCGGACTTCCGACGGGGCGTAACGGACTTTGTCGCGAATATCCCTGATCTCGTCGATGCCGCGGTTCGAAGCGGCGTCGATCTCCACGACGTCCATGACGGTACCCGCCGTGATTCCGCGGCACGCGTCGCAGACATTGCACGGCTCCGGCGACGGACCGCGTTCGCAGTTGATCGCTTTCGCCAGCACTTTGGCCGTCGTCGTCTTGCCCGTCCCCCGGGGTCCGTTGAATAAATACGCATGGGAGACCCGATCCTCGCGGATCGCGTTCTGCAGCGTCTGAATAATATGCTGTTGGCCGACCATATCCTGGAACGTCTGCGGACGCCAAGCACGGTATAAGGCTATATGTGACATCGTCAAGTCCGTTCCTTTCGGCTGTATGACGTACTTGTCGGCGGCTTGCGCCAGTCTGTCTCTTTATTATACACGATGCCGTCAACCAAAAAAACCGTTGGTTGCACGAGTTCGGCAACGTTTTGGGCGGCGGATTCCGCATGTCGCGCCGCTCGCCGATATTCTAGCGAAAACGAAAAAACACCCTGCATGACTTAGGAAGTCAATTCGGATGTTATCATCTTATAAATCAGGACCGTGCACCTATCCTCGATTTAAGCGACATGAGCGGAAAGCTCACTCCCAGCTCTGGTCAAGCACTCCTCCGGCACATGAACTAACTTACTTATGGCTGCTTCCTTCCGGACCTGACCCGTTCACAAGCGTCCATTGCGGAGGACCCGGCCGTCAACACTGTTCATGAACACCAGCCCCACACTGCAAAAACCTACGAAAGGAATTCAACCCCGCTACAGCGGATTGCGAGTTACAGGGCACCGCTACCTCCCCGTCTAGCACGGCAGAGATAAGTATAGCTCGTTCGATCCAAAAGTGCAAGCCGATCTCCCAAAAGCCGGTATTTCAACGAGACATATTGACATGAACGTTGTAGCGCGGCATGTTCGAACGCAGCGCGGCAAGCGCTTTTGCTTTGACCTGCGCGCTGTCATAGCCTTTCTTGGGGGTTACCGTGACGAACATATCCGGCGCCTGAAAAACGATTCTCGCCTTATCCACGCCCGGGACCTGCTTCAGCTTCTGCTGCGCGAAATCGCCGTCCGAATCTTGATTCAGAAATTGGCCGTTGCGGTTCGGCAAATGCGGATTGCTGTTGGATAACCCCATATAGCCATCGTGACCGTACGACTTGGCATTATAATTATTGGTCGCGTCCTTGTTCCCTGCGCAGCCGGCAAGCGAAATGACGGCCCCAAGCACGAGGGTGCCGAGCATCATGCGTTGGCTTAACATAAAAAAACCTCCCTTTAGCCATTAGGATGGCTGAGGGAGGTTCTTGTATTCTGCTAATTTCCGGCAAAAGCGGACGTATAGGCTTAGATACCGTATTTCTTTTTGAATTTGTCGACGCGGCCGCCGGCATCCAGGAACTTTTGCTTACCCGTGAAGAATGGGTGGCAGTTGGAGCAAATCTCAACGCGCAGGTTCTGTTTGATCGAACCGGACTCGAAGCTATTGCCGCAAGCGCAAGTTACCGTCGTGACGTGGTATGTCGGATGAATACCTTGTTTCATCTCGTTCACCTCTTTCTGCCCTGGATCAACAGGCGGACCCAGAGTTCTATAACAGACAAATTCGATTATAGCACGCCTATACCCGGGACGCAATGCTTTTCCGATTCGGGAATGGCTGGTTCCCCAACCGTCAAAAAGGCTGCTTCATCGGCGCCGGCGGCACGTGGGTGTAGGATCCGATGACGACATCCGGAAGCTCGTCCGCGAAAATCTCCAGCATTTGCTTCATGCCGTAAATCTCGCCCTGCGCTTTCGGAATAAGCTCCAAATAGCTCTCGGGGTCGATATTCAGGTTGCGCATCTGGATCAGCTTGAGCCCTGTCCGCTTCACGAACCCGAGCATCGCTTCGATCTCCTCTTCGCGATCGGTCACGCCCGGGAAGATCAAGTAGTTAATCGACGTGTATACGCCCTTGTCCGCCGCGTAGCGAAGCGATTTCTCGACATTGGCCAGCGTATAGCCGCGCGGTTTGTAATACGCGTTGTAGTGATCGTCCAACGCGCTGATCGTGCTCACGCGCATCAGATTGAGACCGGCGTCCACGATGCCGCGGATATGATCGGTCAGGCCGGCGTTGGTATTGATGTTGATGTAGCCAAGCTGCGTGCGGCTGCGCACCTCGCGCATCGCGTCGATGATGATTCTGGCTTGCGTGGACGGCTCGCCCTCGCAGCCTTGGCCGAAGCTGATGATGGAATCCGGCGCGTTCAGATGCTCGAGCATGATGTCGACGAGCTCTTGCACCGTCGGCTTGAAATTCATGCGCGTCTGCGGCGCCGGAAACCCGCTATCGTCCGGTTGTTCGGAGATGCAGCCGTAACAGCCGGCATTGCAGGAGAAGGAGACCGGAACGGCGCCTTCCCAACGCTGCAAAAAGGTATTGGACGCGGTCAGGCATTCATACCCGAGCGCGCAATTCGATAAGTGTTGATAAAGCCGATTCTCCGGATACTTTGCCAGCAGTCGCTCGACGCCCACGTTCAGCTCGTTCGGATCGCAATTAAGCGGATTCCAGCGTTCCGGGTCATCGCTTTTCTGCGCGGCGACGTAGAAGGCGCCGTCTTTCCAAACGACCGCGGAATAGCCGAACAGCGGAAGCTTCTGCGCCTTGTCCGTCTTCATATAGCCCGGAATGCACAAGCGGGTGAAGCCTTGCGGCAGCAGTGCGCCGACGGCTTGATAGTTGCCGGGCAGCGGACGCATCTCGCCCGATGCGGCATGAATGCCGATCGGCCGCGTGTGGGGCAAGCCCACCATCGTGGCGCCGTCCGGCAGCGGAATAAGCTCGTCTTCCATAAGCTCCACGACCATGTCGCCGCTGCGGCCGAGCCCGATCCAATCGGGGTGATCGAACAGGTTGCCTTGTTCGTCTGCATATACGAGATTCATGATGTCCCTCCTTAAAGCCAAACTGCCTATTCTAGAAAATTAAGTGACCGGCGTGGAACGCGTCGTCGGACGTCTGGATGCCCCCGTTGCGCTTCCGCTGCCCGATCCGCTGCCGGAGCTTGCGTTCTGCCTCCGCGGCGCGGGTGTCGCAACCTCCGACGTATCGAGGGATGCCAGGAATTCCTCGTTGTCCTTCGTATTCGCCAGCTTCTTCAGGAAGCCGTCGACGAATTCCATGGAATCGTTCATGTTCTTGCGGATCGCCCATACTTTGTCCAGCTGTTCCTTGGTCAGCAGCATCTCTTCGCGCCGCGTGCCCGAGCGACGGATGTCGAGTGCCGGGAAAATACGGCGTTCCGCGAGCTTCCGGTCGAGGTGAAGCTCCATGTTGCCGGTACCTTTAAACTCTTCATAAATGATGTCGTCCATACGGGAACCCGTCTCGATGAGCGCCGTGGCCAGAATCGTCAGGCTTCCGCCTTCCTCCACGTTGCGCGCGGAGCCGAAGAAACGCTTCGGACGATGGAACGCGGCCGGATCGATACCGCCGCTCAGCGTCCGTCCGGATGCCGGGACGACCAGATTGTACGCGCGGGCAAGCCGCGTGATGCTGTCCAGCAGGATGACGACGTCCTTCTTGTGCTCGACCAGGCGCAGCGCGCGCTCCAGCACCAATTCCGCCACTTTGATATGGTTTTCGGGCAGCTCGTCGAACGTGGACGCCACGACTTCGCCCTTGACCGAGCGCGACATGTCCGTTACTTCCTCGGGACGCTCGTCGATCAGCAGCACGAACAGCTCAATCTCCGGATTGTTGGTGGAAATGCTGTTGGCGATTTCTTTGAGCAGCAGCGTCTTGCCTGCTTTCGGCGGCGCGACGATCAATCCGCGCTGGCCGAGGCCGACGGGCGCGAGCACATCCATAATACGCGTTGAGAGTTTGGACTGGGCGGTTTCGAGAACGAGTTTCTTCTCGGGGTAGAGAGGGGTCAAGGCTGGAAAATGAAGACGTTCTGCAGCATGTTCGGGGCTTTCTCCGTTGACGGCATTGACCTGAAGGAGTCCAAAATAGCGTTCGTTTTCTTTGGGAGCCCGGCACTTGCCGGATACCAGATCGCCGGTGCGAAGATCGAACTTGCGAATCTGCGAGGCTGAAATGTAGATATCCTCGGCGCTCGGCAAATAGTTGATCGGTCTGAGGAAGCCGAAGCCTTCCGGTAAAATTTCCAATACGCCTTGCATGAACATGAGGCCGCTTTGTTCCGCTTGCGCGCGCAAAATCGCAAAAATCAATTCCCTCTTCTTCAGTTGGCCATAGCCCTGAATCTGGTGCTGTTTGGCCAGCTTGTAAAGCTCCGTGAGCTTCATCACTTCAAGATCCGTGATCTGAAGTTCAGACATAGTATCACCACTTCTTGTCAAGGTTCAAGAAGAACCGGCCGTCGCCGTCCTGCGGCGGAGCGCGCCTCTTCCCATGGAATTACAAGCAATGAATGCCGATAAATCCGATTGGTTCTCAAATTCCGTAAAATGCGGAGCTTCTTCCATCATTGCCGGAATCGGTCCGCTCTATTCGAAGACCGATTCCAAATTTAATAGAGAGCTAGAACTACTCGCGCCACACGTCCGCGCCGAGCATGCGCAGGTTCTCGACCAGGTTGTCGTACCCGCGGTCGATGTACTCGACGCCCGTGATCTCCGTTACGCCTTCGTCGACGGTGAGCGCGGCCACGACGAGCGCGGCGCCTGCGCGCAGGTCGGAGGCGCGGACTTTCGCGGCGTTCAGCTTGCCGCCTTCGATGATGGCCGATCGGCCCTCGACCCGAATATTGGCGCCCATCCGCGTCAATTCCGGAACATGCTTGAAGCGGCTGCTGTAAACGTAGTCGCTCAAAATGCTGACGCCCGACGTTTGCGTCAGCAGGCTGGTCATGGGAGATTGCAGATCCGTGGCGAAACCGGGGTACACGAGGGCTTTGACGTCAATGGCTTCGTAGGAAGGCTGGCCGACGATGCGAATGGACTCATCCATTTCGTAGACATGGACGCCCATCTCCTGCAGCTTGGCCGTGATCGCTTCCATATGCTTCGGGATAACGTTGTCGATCAGCATGTCGCCGCGCGTCGCCGCTGCCGCGATCATGTAGGTGCCCGCCTGAATCCGGTCGGGAATGATGGAGTGACGGCAGCCGTGCATCCGCTCGACGCCCTCGATCCGGATGGTTTCCGTCCCGGCTCCTTTGATTTTCGCGCCCATGGCGTTAAGAAGCGTAGCTACATCTATGATTTCAGGCTCTTTCGCCGCATTTTCGATAATCGTGAAGCCCTTGGCCCGCGAGGCCGCAAGCATGATATTAATCGTCGCCCCGACGCTGACGACGTCGAGATAAATCTTGGCGCCGCGGAGTTCCTTCGCAACGATGCGGATGGAACCGTGGTCGTTCGTGACCGTTGCGCCAAGCGCTTCAAAGCCTTTGATATGCTGGTCGATGGGACGCGGTTCGAAATTGCAGCCGCCCGGCATGCCGATCGTCGCTTCGCCGAAGCGCCCGAGCATGGCCCCCATCAAGTAGTAGGACGCGCGAAGCAGCTTTACTTTGCCGTTCGGCATCGGCTTGGATGCCATGGCGGACGGATCGATGACGATCGAGTCGCCGCTCCATTCCACGATGCCGCCTAGCTCTTCCAGTATCTCGCTATAGACCGCCACGTCGCTCAGATGAGGCAGGTTATCCAGCGTCACCGTCGATTCCGCCAAGATCGAAGCGGGCAGAAGCGCAACGGCGCTGTTCTTCGCACCGCTGATTTGCACGGTGCCGCGCAGCGGGCGACCGCCGCGAATCATCAATTTTTCCATCGGAATTCGTTATCCTCCCATCCGGTGAGAGCAAGGGAACAAACAGCCGCGGCAAGCCCTGAATGCCAGAAAACAAGCGCTCCATCTCTCAAAGCGATCTTGAAGGACGGGGCGCCTGCTTCCCTTACGCGCTGCGCGGCTGTTCGATTCCTTTGACTATCGGAAGTTAAGCTTGGTTGCTGCTGCCGAACAAACGGATTTTCTCTTGCACTACGGCTTGCATCGCGGCACGCGCAGGTACCAGGTATTTACGAGGATCGTATACGGAATCGTTGGCTGCGAGCACTTCGCGGATCGCGTTCGTGCAAGCGACTTGGTTCTCCGTGTTGACGTTGATCTTGCCGACGCCTGCCGCTACGGACAAACGGATGGCTTCGTCCGGAACGCCCGAACCGCCGTGCAGGACGACAGGAACCGGAATCGCGTCGGTGACTTTTTGAATGATATCGTAATGGATTTTAGGCTCGCCTTTGTACATGCCGTGCGCCGTGCCTACCGCGATTGCCAGGCAGTCCACGCCCGTTTCTTCGAAGAAACGGATCGCTTCTTCCGGGTTCGCCAGGGAAGCATGCTCCTCGTCAACGCTCAGGTCGTCTTCGACGCCGCCGATCGTGCCGAGCTCGCCTTCAACGGATACGCCCATCGCGTGAGCCGCTTTTACGACTTCTTTCGTAATCGCGATGTTCTCTTCCAGCGAGTAGTGGGAACCGTCGAACATAACGGACGAGAAGCCCGCGCGGATGCACTTCATGGCAACTTCGAAGCTGCTGCCGTGGTCCAGGTGAAGCGCGATCGGCAAGCCGGATTTCTTGGCTGCCGCTTCCGCGATCGCGACCGTGTATTCGATACCCATATATTTCAGGGCGCCTTCGGATACGCCGAAAATAAACGGCGATTTCTCTGCAATGGCAGCGTCGGTGATCGCTTGCGCGAACTCCAGGTTGTTCATGTTGAATTGACCGACCGCGAATTTGCCTGCTTTGGCTTTCGGCAGGAATTCATTCATTGAAACGAGTGGCATGGTTCTCTACTCCTCCTAAGGTGGTATGGCGTCGACGAACGGCCCCATACGATGTCTGTGATATGCGACGCTTCGCCCACCACCTCTGCCTGGCGGCAGACGGCTGGTTTGGAAGACATGCGCCTGACTGATCTTGCATCACGCCTCTGAATATCGCACCCGGTCATTATATCACATCCATCCGGGGTTTGGTACAAGTGTTGCCATCCCTCGGATCGCGGCCCCGAAACAAAAAAAAGCGGGATCCCCTATGCTAGGATCCCACCGCGTACCAGCCGCCCGATTCGCCGCCGCGAAGCTGCAAGTTGACCGCCATCCGCATCTCGTCGATGTCGAACGGTTTCGTAAAGTGCATCAGCGCGCCGTGATCGGTCGCTTCTTTGATCATGTCCAGCTCGCCGTACGCCGTCATCATGATGACTTTAATGTCTTTGTTGATCGCTTTGACATGCTTCAAGATCTCAAGCCCGTCCATGCCCGGAATCTTCATGTCGAGCAGCACCAGGTCCGGAGACTCGTTCCGAACGATCTCCAGCGCCAGCTTGCCGTTCGGCGCCTGAAACGTCATGTAGCCTTCGCTGCTGAATACTTCCATCAACAAAATACGAATGCCGTTCTGGTCATCGACGATCAAGACTTTCTTGTTCTCCAACTTGAAACCCTCCCAGGAATGCACGATGATCCGCGATTTGGATTAGAATCCCATTATGGGTAATGATTTCGCGTCGAAACATCCATTTTCCTGCTTGAGCTGGAAAAAAACTTTAGTCCTGACAGTGCGTGTTAGCTCTCCGCCAATTGCAGCGCGGCGCGGACGAATCCGCGGAACAACGGCTGCGGCCGGTTCGGACGCGACGTGAATTCCGGATGGAATTGCACCGCGAGGAACCACGGATGCTCCGGCAGCTCCACCATCTCGACCAGACGGCCGTCCGGCGAGGTTCCGGTGATGCGCAGACCGGCGGATTCGATCGTTTCGCGGAATTCGTTGTTGAATTCGTAGCGGTGACGATGACGCTCGTACACGAGCTCGTCGTTGTATTCGCGTTCGGCCAGGGAGCCCGGCGTTAATTTGCACGGATAGAGACCCAGGCGCATCGTGCCGCCCATGTCTTCGATATCCTTCTGCTCCGGCAGCAAATCGATGACCGGATAGGGCGTAAGCGGATTGATCTCGGAGCTGTTCGCGTCCTTGAGCCCGGTCACGTGGCGCGCATACTCGATGACCGCCACCTGCATGCCGAGGCAAATGCCGAAGAACGGCACGTTGTGCTCGCGCGCATGGCGAATCGCCACGATCTTGCCTTCGATGCCGCGGTCGCCGAAGCCGCCCGGCACGAGGATGCCGTGAACGCCTTGGAGTTTGTCCGCGACGTTCTGCGGCGTCAACTCCTCCGCGTTCACCCAGCGCACCTTCACGTCCGCATCGGCATCGAAGCCGGCATGGCTGAGCGATTCCACGATGCTGAGGTACGCGTCGTGAAGCGCGACGTATTTGCCGACAATGGCGATCTCCGTCGTCCGGCTGAGCTGCTTCACGCGGCGAACGAGGTCTTCCCAAGCCGTCATGTCCGGCGGATTCGTCGTCAGCTTCAGATGATTGACGACGATCTCGTCCAATCCCTCGTCTCGCAGGTTGAGAGGAACCTCATAGAGCGTGGACGCATCGCGGCATTCCACGACCGCATTCTCGTCGATGTCGCAGAACAGGGCGATCTTGCGCTTCAGGTCCTCGGCGAGCGGATATTCCGTGCGGCATACGATGACGTTCGGCTGGATGCCGATGCTTCTCAGCTCTTTCACGCTGTGCTGCGTCGGCTTCGTCTTCACTTCTCCCGCCGCCTTGATATACGGAATCAGCGTGACGTGAATGTACATGACGTTCTCGCGGCCGATGTCGCTCTTGATCTGGCGGATCGCCTCGAGGAACGGAAGGCTCTCGATGTCGCCGACGGTGCCGCCGATCTCGGTGATGACGACGTCCGAACCGGTCTCTTTGCCCGCGCGGAAGACGCGTTCCTTGATTTCGTTGGTGATATGGGGAATGACTTGCACGGTTCCGCCCAGGTATTCGCCGCGGCGTTCCTTCGTGATGACGGTCGAATAGATCTTGCCCGTCGTGACGTTGCTGTTCTTCGACAGGTTGATATCGATGAACCGCTCGTAGTGACCCAAATCCAAATCCGTTTCCGCGCCGTCGTCCGTTACGAAGACTTCGCCGTGCTGGTAAGGGCTCATCGTTCCCGGGTCGACGTTGATGTACGGATCGAATTTCTGAATGGTCACCTTAAGACCGCGGTTCTTGAGCAAGCGCCCGAGCGATGCTGCCGTAATGCCCTTGCCAAGCGATGAAACGACACCGCCTGTTACGAAAATGTACTTAGTCACTGATGATACCCTCCACGCCTGTATGGTTATGATATAGGTTCTCCCAATTCCCTAAGAAAAACGGTCCATAAAAAAGAAAAAAGTGACACCCGTAACCACGGGGCACTTTCTAATTTTGGCTTATACCTTATGTCCGAACTTGAAGCCCAAACAATAGTTTACTCTGCCGCGGCTTCGCCTGTCAAGGGACTACGGACAGGCGATCGCGGTCCGTTTTACTTCCCGTCTTCGTCGTCTTCGTCGTCTTCCGCGTCATCGTCTTCGCCGTCTTCGTCGGCGTCGGCATCCTCGCCCTCGACGTCCTCCGCGATGTCTTCTTCTTCGATTTCCTCGTCGTCGATCAGCACTTCTTCATCGACTTCCGCTTCTTCCTCCGCTTCGTCGAAGATCTCTTGATCCTCGTCGTAGGAATCGAAATCGTCGTCCTCGGCCGCGTACGTATCCTCTTCCTCGTCCGTGTACGCGTCATCGTCGTCGTCCTCGTCGTTGATGATCCGCGAACGCTTGGCGTTGCCGACCGGATCTTCGTTGCGCTCGACGGGATACCAGCGCTTCAATCCCCACATGTTGCTGCCGACGCACGCGAAGCGCCCGTCGATGTTGATTTCCGTATATACTTGCGCAATCACTTGGTTGATTTGATCTTGGGACAGGCCCCGGATTTTGGCAATTTCATTCATGATGTCGCGATAGTAAAACGGCGTATTGGCCGCTTTAAGCAATTCAAATGCCAAGTCGACCATCGGCATTTCCTTGATGCGTTCCGGATCGATCTTCAAGACGATCTCGCTGCTCAAATTCGGACACTTCCTCTCATGTCAAATTGCCTGCCGATCGCAAGCAATCCATTATCAAACTATAGTAAAACCTATTTTTTATCAAAAAGCAAGCATGCCCTGCCCGCGGGTCCGGAGAAAGCGAAAACTATGTATGTCTCGCGTTTTCAAAAAGAAAAAGCGAAGGTGGCCCTCCGCTTCGACTGTATCCTTCCGGATCGGGCGACGGGCGCCTTTGCCGGTAACAAGAGCCTGCTAAGGGCTCTTGGTCTATACTATGTCCCCGTGCGGCGAATGACACGGTTTGCAGCCTAATTATGCGAAAAAAGGCAAGTTGCTCATACAGCTTGTTGCTCCCCTTCATACAATAGTTCAGCATGATTCGCCATGGAGGGGAAGCCAAATTTGGACAGATCCGCAATTCTCCGCCTGTTGCACAGCGCGTCGTCACTTCCCGCACCCGCCGCAAAGCGGCGAATCGTCCGCTTCCGGCAGCAGGGCGACTATGAGCGCTTCCTGCTCGAATGGTCGAACTTCGACATGCCGGACGGGGGCGCATCGGCAGCCGTTCGGCATTTGCCCATCATAAAGGCCTTCTCTCTCCCCGTATCGAGCGAATTGCTGGCCGCCGCCCCCGCCAGCGGATTATGGATCGAAAACGACCCCCAGGTGACGGTGCACGCCACCGTGACCAAACCGTCCGCCCGCGACAAAGGCATTCCCTGGGGCGTGCAGGAAATCAAAGCCCCGCTCGCCTGGAGCTCGACGACCGGCCACCGCGTCAAGGTCGGCGTCATCGACACCGGCGTCGATTTCAGCCATCCCGACCTGAAGCAATCGCTCGGCCGGGGCATCAATCTACTCAACCGCGGCACGCTGCCACATGACGATAACGGCCACGGCACGCACATCGCCGGCACGATCGCGGCCGCGAACCAGGTGCACGGCATGATCGGCGTCGCCCCCCGCGCCATGGTCTATCCGGTCAAAGCGTTCGACCACAACGGCAGCGCCTTCGTCTCCGACATCGTGCTCGGCATCGACTGGTGCGTGCGCAGCGGCATGAACATCGTCAACATGAGCTTCGGCATGAAAACGCGCAGCAAATCGCTGCTGACCGCCGTCAATAACGCCTTCAACGCCGGCGTGATTATCGTGGCGTCCTCCGGCAACGACGGCAAGCGCAAATCGATCGACTATCCCGCGCGATATCCGCAGACAATCGCGGTCGGCGCGACGAACAGGCTGCGCCGCATCGCGCCGTTCAGCAACCGCGGCATGTACATCGACGTCTACGCGCCGGGCGACAAAATCTTGTCCTCCTGGCTGCGCGGCAAATACAACGAAATGAGCGGCACGTCGATGGCCACCTCGCATGTCAGCGGCGCCATCGCGCTGCTGCTGGCGTACCGTCCCGGCTTGACGCCGACGGATATCAAGGCCGTCGTCAAGCGATCCATGCTGCCCTTAAGAGGCACGAAAGCCCCCCGATTGACCGGGGAGCTGGATGTCATGCGCATGCTGCAGGCCGTGGAACGGTAGGTTCCCGGCCCTTTTTGCGTTAGCGTCCGCCACGGCCGGCTCGCGGGCCGCCGGCGAAGCGGGAGCGGGCGGGAGCGGGCGGGAGCGGGGCAGCCCCGCTTTCGGGCGCTGCCGGCGCGGCCGCGGGCAAAGCTGCCTACATGCGCTCCGGCGCGGAAACGCCGACGAGCTTGAGCACGTTCGCGATCGCGACGCGGGCGGCGCCGAGCAGCGCGAAGCGGGCTTGGGTCTGCGCCGGATCCTCGGTGATGACGCGATCCGCGCGGTAGTAGCTGTGGAACAGCGACGCGAGCTCGTATACATAGCGGATCAGGCGATGCGGCGCGTACTGCGACGCGGCTTCCGCGATCTCGAGCGGCAGCTCGCCGATCTTGCGGAGCAGGTCGAATTCATGCTCCGTCGTCAATTTGCCGAGGTCCACTTCGCCCAGCGGCAGCACGGCGATGCCTTGTTCTTCCGCCTGGCGGAAGATGCTGCAGATGCGCGCGTGGGCGTACTGCACGTAAAATACCGGATTCTCGTTCGAGGTCGAGATGGCCAAGTCCATATCGAAGTCGAGGTGGGAATCCATGCTGCGCATCGTGAAGAAGTAGCGGATCGCGTCCGTGCCGACCTCTTCCGTCAAGTCTTCCATCGTGACCGCTTTGCCGGTACGTTTGGACATCTTGACCTTCTCGCCGTTCTGGAACAGGCTGACCATCTGCGCGATCAGCACGACGAGCTTCTGCGGATCGTTGCCGAGCGCCTCCATCGCCGCCTTCACGCGCGGGATGTAGCCGTGGTGGTCGGCACCCCAAATGTTGATCATTTTGTCGAAGCCGCGCCCGTATTTGTCGCGGTGGTACGCGATGTCCGGCGTCAAATACGTGTACGATCCGTCATTCTTCACGAGCACGCGGTTCTTGTCGTCGCCGTAGGGCATGGTGTTCAGCCAGGTCGCGCCTTCTTCTTCGTAGATCTGGCCGCGGGCGCGAAGCGCCTCGAGCGCTTGCTCGACCTGGCCCGTCTTATAGAGCGAGGTCTCGCTGAACCAGACGTCGAAGTTGACGCGGAATTCGGCAAGGTCGCGTTGGATCTTGGCCAGCTCGCGCTCCAGGCCGTAATCGCGGAAGAAGGTAAAGCGTTCTTGCTCGGGCAGCGACAGCAGACGATCGCCCTCGGTCTCGGCCAGCGCCTTCGCGAAGCCGACGATATCCTCGCCGTGGTAGCCGTCCTCCGGCATGGCGGCATCGAGGCCGAGCGCCTGCTTATAACGCGCCTCGATCGAGAGCGCCAGGTTCGCCACTTGATTGCCGGCGTCGTTGATGTAGTACTCGCGCGTCACGCCGTAGCCCGCGAAATCGAGCAGGTTGCAGAGCGCGTCGCCGACGGCCGCGCCGCGGGCATGCCCGAGGTGGAGGCTGCCGGTCGGATTGGCGCTGACGAACTCGACCTGCACGCGCTGGCCTTCCCCGATGCCGATACGGCCGTAATCGGCGCCTTGTTCGATCGTTTGCGCGATGACCGGGTACAGGTAGCTGCGGTCCATGCGGAAATTAATGAAGCCGGGGCCGGCGATTTCGGCGCTCTGAATCGAGGCTTTGGCCGCGTCCAGATGCGCGATGATCGCTTCCGCGATTTGGCGCGGGTTCTTCTTGGCCAGCTTCGTCAGCTGCATGGCGGCATTCGTGGCGAGATCGCCGTGCGTCTTCTCCTTCGGCACTTCGAGCACGAAGACCGGCAATTCTTCGCGCGCGGCGAGTCCCGCGGCTACGACCGCGTCGGCGATCGCGTCTTTTACTTGCTGATGAAGCAGTTCGATGACATTAGGTTTCATGAATATTGACCTCCTGAAAGTTTTGCGAGGCGTAGCCTCGAAGCCGGCGATCCGGCGAGATTAGCAAAACTGCTTCGTAAGCATAAGCCATGTTTTGCGAGGCGTAGCCTCGAAGCCGGCGATCCGGCTTGATCGCGTACCCGGGTTTCTACTGGCCGTCGTCCGCTTCCGCGCGGAGGCGAATGACGAAATCGCCGATCTGCTCGTCGTCGACCAGCAGCTTGTAATGCCACTCCAGCAGCAGCGGCAAATTCGGCAGCAACCGATCCTCGCTCGGATCGGGCTTTAACAGGTCGCCGAACTGCACCCACAGGAAGCTCGTTTCCGTCTCCAGCGCGAACGACGCGTGCCGGGACGCATACTGCCCGCTTCGCCGCGCGCCGGCGACGAACGTTTGCTGCGATTCCACGTCCCCCCGCCGGGTGACGCTCAGCTCGCCGTCGCGCCAACGCACCACGGTGCGCACCTCGCTGCCTTCCTCGGTCTCTTCGTATCGCAGGAAAAACGTGCTTCCTTTGCGGTACCATTCGCCGCCGAGTCTGTTTTGCTGCAACTCGCCGTCGATGTTGCTCTCGAGCATGATATTCACTTTCGCCTTATCGTTCATGTCGCGGTCTCCCGTCTTGTTCGTTCTCCTGTTCCCACTATAATCGGCTTCGGCCCGGACAACAAGAAAACCCCCGTCTCTATAAAGAGACGGAGGTTGATTTCCGCGGTACCACTCTTCTGGCTCCGCAGCCGGCCGGCTCCCTCTCACGAAGGAAACGCGAACGCTGCGAGCGCCTCTCGAACACGATAACGGGGTGACCGGATTGACCTATTGCGGCGGCTCGCGAAGCGTATGCCTGCCATATTCAGTCGATCAACTCCCGGGTGCGCTTCCCTTGCACCGCTGCGCCGGCTTCCACCTCCCCGGCTCGCTGCTGTCAGCGTCTTGCAAGCTACTGTCCCGTTCATCGTATGTGGCTGTTATTTCCCCTATTATATGCGACCATGCGAAAATTGCAAGCGGCAATCGTTCAATTCAAGTACGGCATCAGCGCGCGCCAGGCCTCGATGCGGTCCGCGGTCGTCCGCATCGTCCTCGTGGGGATGGGACTGGTCGACGGCAGCTTCAGCTTGGCCAGATCCGCCAGGCCGGGATGGTCCTTGAAATATTTCATGAACGTGTCATGCGACTTCGCGCCGTTGAAAATCAATCCGTGCACGCCGGGATAATCCGCGAGCAGACCCGGCAAATCATTCGGAACCTCGTCGCGGATGTTGGCATCCAGGCTGCCTTCGCGTTCGCAGGAGGCAATGACGTCCCACATGGCGATCCCGTGCGAGGAGGCAAAGGCGAGCCGGTCCTCGTAAGCCTCGTCCGGCTCCCGTCCGAACAAGCCGTAGAGCACCCGCCACATATGGTTGCGGGGATTGCCGTAGTATTGGTTCGCCGCGAGGGAAGCCGCGCCGGGCATGCTGCCCAGCACAAGCACCTTCGCGCCCTCGCGGATCATCGGCGGAAAAGAATGCACGCGCATGGCGAATCGCCTCCTTTATCCTCCGAGCTTACCCGGAGAGGGGGAACGTTTGCAAGCGGTGCGCCGAAAAGCCTCCCGCGGCGGGCTTGTCCCGGCCGAAAAGCGGCCGTGCGCGAATTGCGATTCCAGTCGGGCTTATCTATACAGGGCCCGTAGGTTAGGGCTATATTTGAGGCGAGCCCGGCGGCAGTCCGCTCAGCTTCTCCAGCCTGCGGCAAATCTCGTGCTGCCACTCGACGTCCCCGGCCATGGAAGCGGCCAACGATAGATTGTGCAGATTGGCGAGTTGTCTGACATGCATGGCATTGACCGCCAAGCAGTGTTCGAAATCCGCTTGCTCTTCCCCGGTCAGATGCCGGCCCCCGCGAATGGTCCACAGCTCCGCAAGCCGTTCATGTATCGGCAAAATGGTCATGCTTCGCGCCTCCCTCAATCGTCTCACACTACTAGCCAGTATGACCAAAAAAGAAAGCTTCCAAGCGGAGGTCAAGCGATTTTCCGAACAAGCGCGGAAATCCCCGCGCCGAAATCGATCGTTCTGCTACTAGTTTACAGCGTCGGCGCGCACTCGGTACCTTGACCGCGAAAATAGAACCGAGCGGGGAAACGGAGACGCGCAAAAAGGCCGTCCCTCGTCCGATGGCGGGAGAGACAGCCTGTATGCAAGCCGACGTAAGGCGGGACGATCGCAGCCGGAACGATCGAGGCAGCTGCCCGATTCTCGAGCCGATCGACCGCTTGTCCGGCTTGTTTGCGCTCTAAAACCCTCGTCCTACGCCTGTTCGACATACACGGGATTCGTCATGCAGGTCATGACGGACCGCTTCAGTCCTTCCACGTCGCGGCGCGCCTCCAGCCGGTAGAACAGCCGGTCCGCTGAGCCTTGGAAGCGCAGGCGAACGTGAGCGTTCTCCGCTTCGATTCGTTGAGGCGCGACGCCGGATTCGGCGGAAGCCCCGGCCGGAATCGCCGGCACGCAGCCCTTGTCCTCCTGCGCATCGAAGGCCAAGATCGCGGCGATCTCCCGCTGCACGGTCCAGCCGGCTTCCGCGGCTTCCGCCTCCCAGCCGCCCGCATCCGAGTTGTCGGCCGGGACGACGATGTCCCATACGGCTTCAATGCCGCGGTCGGACCATAACGCGACGCGGTCTCCCTTGGCGCTGCAGATATCGATGGTCAGCGGCACGCCTCCCTGCTCCTCGACGGCATGACGCGGAATCGTATCGCCGATGCCGTACTTGCCGGAGGCGAGCGCCATGCAGGTTTCGTCGGGGTCGAACTGCAGCACGACGCGGCCTTGGCGGATGCCCGCCAGCACGCCCTGCACCGTATCGGCTTCCGTCCAAACGGAAGCCGTCGGACGGCCGTGCTTCACGAACCGGTCCTCCCGGTGCGCGTCGCTGCCGCCCAAGGCGATTATCCGGCGGCCCTGCGCAAGCTGCTCCTGCCACCAGGCCAGCGCGCGTTCGTTGAGCGTGCGCCACGGTCCGTTCCATACCTCGATCGCGTCGAACGGCACGTCAAAGCCGAGCTCCCACGGGCAGGACGGACAGAACGGATGATTCAGCGACACGAAGCCTCCACGCTCCCGCGCTTCCCCGAGCGCCTCTTCGGCTTGCTCCGGGGTCGTCACGCGAAAATCGCGCAGCGCATCCGGAACGCCGAGCACGTTGGCATGGCCGAAATAGCTCGTCAGCTCCACGCCCGGAATCAGCAGCAGCTGCTCGTCCGGAGCAAGCGCCGCGAAATTTTGCGAGGCCGTATTATGATCCGTCAGCGCCATGAATTCGAGCCCGCGGGACTTGCAGGAATCCTTCGCCTGTTCCATCGTGTAGCTTCCGTCGCTGTGCACGCTGTGCATATGAAGGTCGCCTTTCATCCAGCGTCCGTGCGGCCTGGCGAATTCCACCTCGACGATCACTTCCGCGCCGCCTTCGGGAATCTTGTACGCTCCGAGCAGCACGGCCCATTCGCCCTCGGCGATCGGTCCCGCCAGATAGCCCGGGGTCGCCTTCTCCGTGCCGACGAAGAACGCTTCGCGGGCGCCTCCGCTCCAGCCGACGATCCGCTCCGGCGAACGGAGCCCGATATCGACGACCGGCCCCGACGCGCCTCCGCGTTCGTAACGGTACGCGATATCGATGCGCTCCACCGGTCCCTCCACCGCGAAAGCAACCTCCAAGTAAGACCGTTCCTCGTGCTTGCCGATCGGCCGGCGCAGCACGAGCCGTTCTTTCTTCGTCTCCATCATGCGTCCTCCTATTCTTTGCTGGCGCCGAGCAGGATGCCTTTCATGAAATACTTCTGCACGAACGGATACACCGCGATCAGCGGCAGGATGCTGATGACGATACCCGCCATCCGCACGTTCGTGGTCACCATGTAAGTGCCGGAATTGCTGCTCGTGTCGATAATCATCGCTTTCAGCGCCACCTGCAGCGTGTATTTCATGGAATCGTTAATGAACATGACCGGCGCCGTGAACATGTTCCACCGTCCGACGAATTCGAACAGCGTCACGGTCGCGAGGCCCGCGGCCGCCAATCGCAGATACATCGTCAGGAAGATGCGGAATTCGCCGGCGCCGTCGATCTTGGCCGATTCCGACATCTCGTACGGCACGTTCAGGAAGAAGCTGCGCATGAGCAGGATCGAGAAGCCGGATACGAGGCCCGACAGCACGAGAGAGCTCAGCGTATTAATGAGATGCAGGTCTTTATTGACCACGTAAAGCGGGATCATGATCGCTTCCTGCGGCACCATCATCGTAATCAGGATGAATGTCAGCATCACCTTCTTCCCCGGCAGGCGGGGATAGATGAATACATAGCCGGCCAAGCTGGACAGCAGCACGTGCAGCGTCGTGCCGATGACGGTCACGATGACGCTGTTGAGCAGCGGCCGCCAAATATCGAGGCTCTTCCATACGATCTGGTAGCCTTCCGCGCTGAACTGCTTCGGCCACAGCACGATTTCCGGCCGCATGGATGCGATGCCCGAGGAAAAGGATAGCGCGAGCACGTTAATAAACGGAATGATCATGGTCAGCATGAGCGCCAGCAGAAACAAGGCGTTCAGCATGTCGAATGCTTTATTCTTCCAGCCAAGCCGTTCGAATCGATCGGACATTGTCGTTACACCTCATCAAATCGTGTCATTCGCCGCACGACGAGCGTCAGCGCGAGCGTCAATACCAGGACGAAGAAGCTGGCCGCCGCCGCGGGACCGAGCTGAATCTCGAGAATCCCCTTCTGGAACGTATACATCATGAGCACGTCCACCTTCGAGGCAATCGTGGGATTGCGCAGGATGAACACTTGGTCGAATATCCGCAGGATGCCGAGCGTATTCAGCAGGAAGACGACTTTCATCGTGTTGCTGAGCTGCGGCAGCGTCACGTACGTCAACTGCTGCCAGCGCGTCGCGCCGTCCATGCGCGCCGCCTCGTAGAGCGACGGATTGATCGACACGATCCCCGCCAGGAACAAGATGCACGTGTAGCCCATCTCCTTCCACGTCGAGAGGAGAATCATGATCCAACGCGCATAGCCGGAATCCGCCAGAAAATTGATCGGCGCCCGGTGAAACACGTGGACCAGGATCATGTTCACGATCCCGCTGTCCGGCGACAGCATGAAAATCCAGATTCCGCCGACCACGACCCAAGAGAGCAGATGCGGCACGTAGAGGATCATTTGCGCCATCTTCTTGAACCAGGTCCGCAGCACTTCGTTCAACGACAGCGCGATGACCAGCGGCGCGACGAAGCTGAAGAGGAGAATGCCTCCCCCGATGACGAGCGTGTTGACCATCGCTTCCCAGAACAGCGAATCATGCAGCACCGCGTCGTAGTTCGCGAACCCGACGTATGGGCGATCGCCCATCAACTTGTAATCCTGTAAGCTGGTCTGCAGCCCTTTCACGAGCGGGTAATAAGCGAATACGAGAAAATAGGCGATCACCGGCACCATCATGACGTAAAGCGCGCCGTATTTCTTCAACAATCTCATGCTTTTATCCACGTCCTTATCTGGTAAACGGTACCATTATCGGGCTGAAATGAAGGCAAGCAGGGGATCCGTGCTCCCCTGCCCGCTTGTCGTTCGAATGCGTCCGAACGGCTTACTCGTCGATCAGTTTCTTGCCAAGCAGCTCTTCGTGCATCTTCTTCACGGCTTCCGAGGCGTCCATTTGGCCGGACATCGCTTTGAGCGCGTAATTCTTGACGATCTTCTCGGCGTCGGGCCAGCCAGGGAGCGATAGTTCGAGCGTCGCGTCCTTCGTCACGAGATCCTGCGCTTCCTGAACGCCGGGCAGTTTGCCGAACGGATATTTCACGTTCTGGTTGTACCAGAACGGCACCCCGTGGTCCATGTTGTGCTCCGTGCCGGTCGGCGTCAGCTTGTACGCGTCGCCTTCCTTGGTGAAATCTTCGTTCTCGATGCCCAGGCTTCCGAGCGTGATGCCCGGTTCCGTATGCCAGAACTCCAGGAATTTCTTCGCGGCGTCCGGATGCTCGGCGTTGGCCGGAATGATCCAGAAATCCGGGTCTCCGCGGCGCATGAGGATGGTGCCGTCCGCGCCCGGAATGCCTTCGAGCGCTTCCGCTTGGAAGGTCGTGTTCGGATCCGCTTGTTTGCGCGTATTGTTGAACATGCCGACCCATGCATCCCAGTACGTGACCATGCCGACGCGGTCGGAGAGGAACAGGTTGCGCATTTTGCCCGTGTCGTTCGTCACGAAGTTCGGATCCATGATGCCTTCCTTCACGAGCTTCGCGAACCATTCGTACATCGGAACGGCCGCTTCGGTCGCGTACGGAATCGTGCGTTTGCCGTCCTTCATCACGTAGTGCGCCTTCACGCCGGCCGCGCTCATGAAGCCTTGAATATCGTAGAGGTCGGACGTGCATAGACCGTACGTATCGTTCTTGCCGTTGCCGTCGGGATCCTTTTCCTTGAACGCTTTCAGCACGTTGTAGTACTCGTCGAGCGTCTTCGGTTCTTTCAAGCCGAGCTTGTCGAGCCAGTCCTTGCGGACGATCGGCATCGTGCCGCCTTGGAATTTGCTGAACACGGCGACGATCTTGCCGTCCTTGTCCTTCAGTTGATCCCATTCGGCCGTCGGAACGACGGATGGATCGGACAGCACCGTCGATTTGGTAACGAAATCGGTCAGATCCGTAACGACGCCTTGGTCCACGAAGGTAGCCAGCTTGCCGAGGTCGCTGAGCTCGATCAGATCGTACTTCTCGCCGGAGCCGAGCGCGGTCAGCACCTTCTGGTCGTAATCGCTCGCCGGCTTCTCGATGGAAGCGTCGATGCCGGTCAGGCGCTTGATCTCCGCTTCGAACTTCGCGTTCTCTTCCGGCGTCTTGCCGCCGACGTTGGCGTCGAGGATGCGCAGCTTCATGTCGCCGGCCGGCGCGTTAGCCGGCGCATCGGCAGGAGCGTTGGCAGGGGCGTTGGCGTTATTGCCTGCCGCCGCGTTCGAATTGGCCGCGTCGTTTGTTCCGCTATCCGAACCGCAGCCGGACAACAGCATCGTACTCGCGACGGCAACCGTCGACATTGTCAACCATACTTTTTTCATTCGTTTGAAACCTCCTGAAATATAATCGCGATTAGTAATCTTGATCGGAGCGACAAATCGACTGTCAACAAGCGCGCAAGCTTATAACAACGATGAAACAACTATGAAAAGGACCGGCTTCTTGGCCGCCTTACCGGCCTCGCGCGCCCGGAGCCGCGCAAGAGCCGCGAATGACGAGCTCCGTCGGGACAAGCACGCGCTTGGCGCTTTTCTGAGCCGCGTTCAGCTGCTCGAGCAGCAGCTTCAGCGCTTCGACGCCGAGCCGGTCGGCATGGAGCCGGACGCCGGTGAGCGGCGGCGAGAATTCCGGCGAAAGCACGGTGTCGTCGCTGAACGCGAAGACCGACAGCTGTTCCGGAATGCGCAGGCCAAGCCGTTCCGCCGCCTTGTAGACGCCGAGCGCCATCATGTCCGTATCGGCGATGACCGCCGTAATGTCCGGCGAGGCCGTCAGCATGGCGAGCGCCGACTCGTAGCCGAAGGCATGAGCCGATTCGCCTTTCAGCGGCTTGTGCAGGATCAGATCGGGCTTCGGCTGCAGGCCGGCTTGCTTGAACGCGCTCCTGTATCCTTCGCCGCGGTCCGCCGAAACGGTTCTCGAGACCGGCGCGTTCAGAAACAGGATTTCCGTATGCCCCAGTCCGATCAGGTAACGGGTAACCTGGGCGGCCATGCCGACGTTGTCGTTATCGACGTAGCTGACCTGCGCCTCGTAAGGCGCCGGCGGGCGGCCGATAATGACGATGGGCATGCCGCTCTGAAGCCGATCCTCGATCCTGCCGTCCGATGCGATGGGATCCAATAAGATCTCGCCATCCACCGGATCCGACGAGATGTTCTCGACTTGACTGAGGTAGGCGGGCGACAGCGCATTGACCAGAAGGCGGTAGCCGTTCTCGTAACAGACGCGCAGCACTCCGTTAAGCAGGGAGTGATGAAACTGACCGAATTCGAGCGACTCGCCGCGGATATTCAGTCCGAGTATGCGGGTGGAGCGGCTTACGAGACTTCGCGCCCAATAATTCGGTTTGTAGTGCAGCGACTTGGCAGCGGCGAGTACGCGCTCGGTCACTTCTTTGCTGATGGGTCGTTTTTTGCTGAACACGCTCGAAACGGTACCCTTGGATACGCCGGATGCCTTCGCGACGTCGTCGATGGTAGCCAAGACTCGTTGAACCTCGCTTTCTCCCCTGGTGATCCGATGTGGGAACGGTACCGGATTCGTTTCTAAGCTTAAACCGGTTTTGTAAATTCCGTTTCAATTCCATACTTAGTTATTGTAAAATTCGATGTTTTCTTTGAAAATCGTGAATTTCAGTTGGTATTTAGGCATGATTTACCACTAATTAGGAATAAAGTAGCATTAAACCGCTTTAACAAAACCTTATCTTTCAAATTATATTCATGATGTTACAATGGAACCCATCTTGTCTCGGAAAGGATGCGCATGAAGATGATAGGAACGATATTCAGCGGCATGAACGGCATTGCCGTCGGCGCGCACCGCGGCGCTTCGGCTTATGCGCCGGAGAATACGATGGCCGCCTTCGAGCGGGCCGCGGCTTGCGGGGCCGAGCTGATCGAGCTCGACGTGCAGTTGACGAAGGACGGGGAGATCGCGGTCTTCCACGATCTGAAGATCGATAAAACGACGAACGGGCATGGTCCGTTAAGCGACTATACGCTGGCGGAGCTGCGGGAGCTGGATGCCGGCTCGTGGTTCTCGGAGGCCTATGCCGGCGCGCGCATCCCGACGCTGGCGGAGACGCTCGCTTGGGCCCGGGACCGAATCTGGCTCAGCATCGAGATGAAGCAGCCGAAGGACCTTGAGGAGGTCGAGCTGGCTCATCGAACGGCCCGGCTCGTGGCCGAGCATGGCATGAACGGCCACGTACAGCTGATGTCGTTCCAGCACCGGCTCGTGAAGGCGGTGCGCGACGTGAATCCGAACGTGCTGACGGCGCCGATCTGCGCGCAATGGGTGGAAGATCCGATCGAGCTGCTGCAGGGCTTGCAGGCCCAGATTATCAATACCCCCGTGCAGCACCTGTCCAAGGAACGGGTTGACCGGCTGCACGAGCACGGCTTCTACGTCTACGGCAGCATGTCCGACGATCCCGGCGTGTTCGCCAGGCTGCGGGCCATGGGCGTCGACGCCATGGACACCAACATCCCGGACGTGATGCGCGGGCTGCGGGATCAAGCGCCGAACGAAGCGGAACACGCCGGCCAATAACGCGCGTTCCTAAGCTTCGGGTCGGAACCCGGCATTACGATGAAGCAAAAAAAAAGAACCTCCGCAGCCGTGCAGGATCGCACGATTGCGGAGGTTCTTCGTTTTACTCGATAAAGCCGAGCAGCATTTCGCGGATGACTTTCGCCGCGACGATCTGCGTTTGCTCGGTCGGGTCGTACGCCGGCGCGACCTCGACGAGGTCGCAGCCGATCACGTTCACGCCGGAGCGGGCGATGGCATGAACCGCGTCGATCAATTCCTTCGACGTGATGCCGCCGGCTTCCGCCGTTCCCGTGCCCGGCGCCGCCGACGGATCCAGCACGTCGATGTCGATCGTCAGGTAGACCGGACGACCCGCCAGCTCGGGCAGCACTTGCTTCAGCGGCTCGAGCACCTCGAACGGATGGAAATTGATGTTCTCGCGGGCAAACTGCCACTCTTCGCGCGAGCCGGAACGAATGCCGAATTGGTAGACGTTCTTGCCGCCGATGAGGTTGGCCGCTTTGCGCAGCGGCGTGGAATGCGAGAGCGGCTCGCCTTCGTACGACTCGCGCAGGTCGGCGTGGGCGTCGAAATGAATGATCGCCATGTCCGGGTATTTCTTGTAGACCTCTTGGAAAATCGGCCACGAGCACAGATGCTCGCCGCCGAGGCCGACCGGCATCTTGCCGTCTTCCAGCACGCCGGCCACGAATTCGCCGATGATGTCGAGCGAGCGCGCCGCGTTGCCGAACGGCAGAAGCAGGTCGCCGGCGTCGAAATACGCGATATCCTCGAGACTGCGGTCGAGATACGGGCTGTACTCTTCCAGGCCGATCGACACCTCGCGGATGCGCGGTGGGCCGAAGCGCGAGCCCGGGCGGAACGAGACGGTGAAGTCCATCGGCATGCCGTAAATGACCGCCTTGGACGCGTTATAGTCTTCCGAGCTTAGAATGAACACGTTGCCGGAATATTTCTGATCGAGTTTCATGGTCGCGGTTCCTTTCTTATTCGAACAGACTTGTTTCCAAGTCTTGGTTATTCAACGAGACTTGTTGTCCAAGTCTTATCTTATTGAACGAGACTTGTTTCCACGTCTTATCTTACTTCACGAGATCTTCGACGAATTTCGGCAGCACGAACGCCGCTTTGTGCAGGCGCGGAGAATAGTACTTCGTGTCGATCTCCGGAATGCTGGATTCGTCGACTTCAAGCGGATCGTATTTCTTGCTGCCCATCGTGAAGGTCCACAGGCCGCTCGGGTACGTCGGCACGTTCGCCCAGAACACGCGCACGATCGGGAATACTTCCTTCACGTCCCGGTTGACGCTCGAGATCAGGTCCGGCGTGAACCACGGGTTGTCCGTCTGCGCCACGAAGATGCCGTCTTCCTTCAGCGAATCGTAGATCCCTTGGTAGAAGCCGCGCGTGAACAAATTGACCGCAGGGCCGACCGGCTCGGTGGAATCGACCATGACCACGTCGTATTCGTTCTTGTGGTCGTGGATGTGCATGAAGCCGTCGTTCACGATGACTTCGACGCGCGGGTCGTCCAGGCCGCAGGCGATGTTCGGCAGGTATTTCTTGGAGTATTCGATGACCTTGCCGTCGATGTCGACGAGGACCGCTTTTTCCACGCTCGGGTGCTTCAGGATCTCGCGGATGACGCCGCCGTCGCCGCCGCCCACCACGAGCACTTTCTTCGCGTTCGGGTGCGTGTACAGGACGGGATGCGCTACCATTTCATGATAGACGAACTCATCCTTGTCGGTCGTCATGACCATGCCGTCCAAGACGAGCATCGTGCCGAATTCCTCGGTTTCGATCATGTCGAGCTTCTGGAATTCCGTCTGCTCGCTTACGTACGTTTCTTTGATTTTGGCCGTGATGCCGTAAGTCGGGGTTTGCTTCTCCGTGTACCACAATTCCATCGGTCGATCCCTGCTTTCGTGTATGTATGGTCAATCATTGATTCATGAGGTCCAATGTTCCAATCTGTATTATAAGTTAACCGGGGGAAAATGCAACCTTCTGCGAATCCTACACAAAAATTTCATACCCCCTCCCGCCCCGCCTGAATAGCGCGACCCAATGTTTTCCATACTAGTGGGATAGCGATGGTTAACGTTAGGAGGCATCAAGAATGAGCTGGTATCGTATCAAGCAAGGCGGCGGGAAGCGCCGTTTGCCGATTGCCGTTCGGATCGAGCGGTGGATGCCGCTGCTGCGCCGGCTGCGCAAGGGAATGCTCTATGCGGGCGGAACGCTGCTCGTATTGTTCATGGCCGCGTTCGGCTTCTTATATTATTTGCGGATGCAGGCGCTTCCGGCTACGTCCGTCAGCCAGACTTCGCAAATGCTGGATCTGCAGGGGCATGTCATGGACACTTTTCATGCCGGGGAGAACCGGCAGTCCGTGCCGCTGAAGGACATCTCGCCGTATCTCGTCGAGGCGACGCTCGCGATCGAGGATCAGCGCTTCTACGACCACCTCGGCTTCGACGTGAAGGGCATGGCGCGGGCGGCCCTCGTGAACATCGAGCATCTCTCCCGGGAGCAGGGCGCAAGCACGCTGACGCAGCAGCTCGCGCGGAACCTGTATCTGACGCATGAACGGACCTGGTCGCGGAAGCTCAAGGAAGCGATGTACACCATCCAGCTGGAGATGCATTACTCCAAGGACGACATCCTCTCCATGTACCTGAACCAAATCTATTACGGCCACGGCGCCTACGGGGCGGAAGCCGCTTCCGAGCTTTACTTCGGCAAGCACGCCTCCGAATTGACGCTCGCGGAAAGCGCCATGCTGGCGGGCGTACCGAAAGGGCCCAAATACTATTCGCCCTACATGGACATGAAGAACGCGAAGGACCGGCAGCGGACCATCCTGCAGACGATGGCGGACCAAGGCATCATCCAGCAGGTCGACGCCAAGGCGGCAGGCGCGGAGCTGCTGAAATTCGTTCCGCTCGGCACGAGCAAGCAGGCCGGCATCGCGCCGTATTTCCGCGATTACGTCCGCTATCTCGCGGTCGATAAGCTCGGCATTGACGAGCGGCTGCTGAGCGAGGGCGGCATCCGCATCTATACGACGCTCGATCCCGAGGCGCAGCGCGCGGCCGAAGAAGCCGTCGCCGCCGGCTTTCCGGCTACCTCCGAGCAGCAAGCGGCACTGGTGTCCATCGACCCGCGCACGGGCTATATCAAGGCGATGGTCGGCGGACGCAATTACAAGACCAACCAATACAACCGCGCGTTCGCCACGACGCGCCAGCCGGGGTCGTCGTTCAAGCCGATCCTGTACCTGACGGCGCTGCAGCAAGGCTCGCTGACGCCGGTCTCCCAGTTCACGAGCGCGCCGACGGTCTTCACGTACGACGACGGCCGCAAGACGTATGCGCCGAGCAATTACAACGACAAATACGTGAACGGGCCCATCGACATGCGGACGGCGATCGCCACCTCCGACAACATCTATGCGGTCAATTCCATCATGAAAGTCGGACCCGCGAACGTCATCGACATGGCGCGCAAGCTCGGCATCGACAGCCCGATGCAGCCGGTCCCGTCGCTGGCGCTCGGCACGTTCCCCGTCAGTCCGTTCGAGATGGCCTCGGCCTTCGGCACGTTCGCGAACGGCGGCGTCCGGGTCGAGCCCACGGCGATCCTGCGCATCGAGGACAGCAAAGGCGAGGTGCTGTACGAAGCCAAGCCGGCTTCTACCCCCGTCGTCGACGCGGCGCATGCCTACGTGCTGACGAGCCTGATGGAGAGCGTGTTCGACGCGGGCGGCACCGGCAACCGGGTATCCGCCGCGATCAAGCGCCCCGTCGCCGGCAAGACCGGCACGACCGCGACCGACGCCTGGCTCGTCGGCTATACGCCGGAGCTGGCGACGGCCGTCTGGGTCGGCTACGACAAAGGGCGCAAGCTGACGCCCGCGGAGGCGCACCGCGCGGCGCCGATCTTCGCCGCCTATACGGAAAAGGCGCTCTCGGCGGTGCCGCCGAAGATCTTCCCGCTCCCGGACGGGGTCGTCTCCGTCTACGTCGATCCCGAGACCGGCAAGCTGGCCGGCAAAACCTGCAAGACGCGGCGGCTGGAAACGTTCGTCAGCGGCACGCAGCCGGTCGAAGTATGCGGCGCGCACGGCGATACGGCCGCATCCGCCGGCGGCGACAACGACGCGAAGGCCGAGCAGACGAAGGGCTGGTGGAAACAGCTCAAGCGCTGGTGGTCGAATTAATCGGCGCCGCGCATAGGTTTGAAGCGATTCAAGACGGACCGAATTGCGAATCCGAGGCGCAGAACGGATCATCCGAAGCGGCTTAAATGCGAAAAATGCCCTGCCATATCGTTGGATATGGCAGGGCATTTCTGTGTATATCCGCCGGGGGCCCATCCTTTATGCCTCTCTCGGCGATCCGTCTTTCGTTCGCTCGTCCCCGTACCACAGCTCCTGGAACGTCTCGCTCTTGGCCAGCAGCTGATCGACGGTGCCCTCGGTCTCGATCCGGCCATCCTTCATGACGATGATATGATCGGCATGCGCGAGCGCGGCGCGGCGATGGGAGACGACGAGGCAGGTAGCGCTCCCCCTGCTCTCGAAAAGCCGCTCCCACAGCTTCGACTCCGTCTCGACGTCAAGCGCGCTCGATACGTCGTCGAACACGTACAATTCCGCCTCGCGCACGAGCATCCGCGCCGCGGCCGCCCGCTGCATTTGGCCGCCCGACAGCTTGACGCCGCGGGGACCGACCACCGTCTCGAGCCCCTGCTGCAGATGGGCGATGTCGTATTCCATGACCGAATCATGCACCGCCCGCTCGAGCGCGCCCTCGTCGTCCCGGTGGCCGAGCAAGATGTTGTTGCGCAGCGTGTCGCTGTACAGGCGGGGAATCTGCGCCGAATACGCGCTGTTGACCGGCGTGAAGAACGTGCCGGGATCCTCGACCGGCTTGCCGTTCCACGTGATCGTCCCTTCTTCCTTCGGCAGCAAGCCGAGCAGCGTCCGGACCAGCGTCGTCTTGCCGGAGCCGATGGCGCCCGTCACGACCGTGAAGGAGCCGCCCGCAAGCCGCAGCCGCACGTCCTCGATGCCCCGTCCGGTGTCGGGAAACCGGTAGGTTAAGCCCGACACCTCCAAACTTTGCAGCGGTTCGCGGTATGGGGCGGAATTCGAAGACTCCGCCGCGGCACGGCTGCCCTTGCGGAGCAGCAGCGTTCCCTTCATCGTCAGGATCCGCGCCGAGGCGCCCTGGAGCAGCTCCAGCATGCGTTCCAGCGCGACGCTCATCTGCTTGAAATACGTCATGAATTTGCCGACGTTCGAGATGACCTGCGTGACGAACGTCAAATAGTAGACGAACAGCGAGAAATCCCCGACCGTGAAGCTGCCGCCGCGCATCTTCGTCCCCGCGAGCAGCAGGATCAGTCCGATCCCCAGGTTCACTGAGTTCGTGAAGACGGCATCCAGCGCTTCGCCGAGCAGCTTATCCTTCAGCATCGTCTTGCGGCGGTCGTCATTGAAGCGCCGGAAGCGATCGATGACGCGGTCTTCCGCGCCGGCGACCTGGATCGCCTGCACGTTGCTGAACATCTCGCTGATCGCGCCGGTCACGCGCGCCGTCGATTCCCGGCTGGCCGCCCGGTATTTCTGCAGCCGCGACGTGGCGAGCTGCGCGATCGTCACGACGAGCACGAGCGGAACGAAGACGAGCAGCGTCATTTGGACATCGATCTTGAGCAGGATGTAGCTCGATACCACCGCGAAGCAGGTCAAGCCGAACACGTCCACCGACCAGCTCACGGCTTCCTCGGTCTGGTCCACGTCGTCGCGGAAATAGCTGATCGCCTCGCCCGGCGAGACCGGAATCGCCCGTGCGCCGGGCTGCTTCAGCACATGGCCCAGCAGATTGCGGCGCAGGATCATGGCCACCCGGAAACGGAACTGCACGTCGGTAATGCAGCCGACGTAGATCATGACGACGCGCGCGAGCGCGGCGGCAAGCAGCAGGGCGATGATGCCCCATGTGCCGATCTTCAAGGTGTCCTCGCCGGTCAGCGAATCGAAGAATTGCTGGGTGATCAATCCGGGCACGATCGGAATCAGATAGATGATGGTCCAGGCCAGCGCGTTCGCCGTATACAGCAGCGGCCGGAACGTGATCAGCCGGACCAGGAATTGAAACGTCGTCATGCGAGCACCTCCTCGAGACCCGTGGCCAGCATGGCGCTGAACCGCGACTTCGGATCGGCCGCGAGCTCGGCGCGGCGCCCGGATTCGATGACGAGGCCGTTCTCGAGAATGGCGATCCGGTCCGCGCGCTGCACCGTCGCCAGCCGATGCGCGATGATGATGCAGGAGCGATCCGACAGCAGCCGGCCGATCGCTTCTTCGATCCGCTGCTCGGTCAGCGGATCGAGGCGCGACGAAGCTTCGTCCATGATAATGAGGCCAGGGTCGGTCAGGAACACGCGGGCGAAAGCCAGCAGCTGGGCTTCCCCGGCGGACAGGCTGCCGCCTCCGGATGCCAGCATCGTGTCCAGTCCCTCCGGCATGGAAGCATACCAGCTTCCGAGTCCGAGCTGCTCCAACACTTCGACGATGCGCGCATCGGGCACGGACTCGTCGTAGAACGTCAAATTATCGCGGATCGTGCCTTCCATGATCTCGATGTTCTGCGTGACCATCGCGACCCGGTTGCGCAGCCCGCTCAGCCTGCAGTCCCGAATGTCGGTGCCGCCGAGACGGATGGCGCCTTCCTGCGGGTCGTAGAAGCGCAGCAGCAAGCGCGCGATCGTCGATTTGCCGCTGCCGGTCCGGCCGAGCAACCCCAAGACCTCGCCGGGTTCCAGCTGCAGCTTGAGCCCGCTCAGCGTCGGTTCCCCGCCGTTGTCGTCGTACGAGAACGTCACGTCGTCGAAGGCGACCGCGAGCGGTCCGTCCGGAAGCGGCGCGCCGGGACCGTCCTGGATGGAGGAGCGCGTCTCGAACAGCGCGCGGATCCGCGAGATGCTGGCGTCCGCCTTTTGCAAATCCTCCATCTGCGTGCGGATCTTCTCGATCGGCTTGGCGAGCAGCTCCGTATAGAAGAATATGAGATAGACCGTGCCGAGCGAGATCGCGTCCGTCTTCCATAGATAGGCGCTGATGCCGAACGCCATCGCATTGCCGAGCGTGAAGACGATAATCGTCGTGTTCCACATGGAGGCGAAGCCGATGAACGCCCGCAGCCGCACCCGCAGCATCCGCTTCAGCATGCCGTAGAAGCGGCCCATGACGAAGCCCGAAGCGCCGTTGGCCCGGATATCCTCGGTCCCTTCCAGCTGCTCGCCGATGAAGCCGTAGAGCTCCGCGCTCGCCTGCCGCCAATCCTTCCAGAACGGCCCGTTGAACTTGCGGATCTGCTGGATGACGAACACCGCCACGATCACGAAGACGGTCATGCCGGCTCCGATCATCCAGCTCTCCCGGAACAGCAGCGCGATGATGCCGACCATGAGCAGGAAATTGCCGAGCAGATGAATGATCATGCTGGAGAAGAAATTCGCCAGCGCGTTCACGTCGCCGTCGACGCGTTCGATGATGGCGCCGGACGTCTGCGATTTGTGGAACGGCATATCCAGCGACAGGCAATGCGCGGCCAAGTCGCTTCGCAGCGCGTTGGTCGTCTTCCAGCCGAGATTCTCGCTGAAATACGTGGCCAGCACGGTAACGCCGCCCTGCAGCACCGAGAAGCCGATGAAGAGAAGCGCGGCGATCAGCAGCGGTTCGAGGGTGCTTCCGGACTGCGCCGAGTCGATGAAATAGCGGATAATTTGCGGATTGACGAGCTGGAGGCCGATCGTGAGGACGAGCAGCGCCGCGAGCACCCATAACGTACGTTTTTGAGGCAGCAAATAACGCCGGAGCAGGTCGGCGTATTGCGAACGGCCTTTCGTTTGCCGGTTCATTCCATATCCTCCTGATTTTAGAACATGCGTTCCTGTCCAACGAATATACCATAGATACCGGGCGCTCGAACAGGGGTTCACGGCTTAATTTGCGTTGCCGGGCGGGAGCCTGTTTCCGCACTGGCGGCAACGGCGGGACGGGTTAAGCGCGCATGCGCCCGAAGCTTCGTTCCTCCGGACTCGCCCGGAATCGAATGCACCTATTATTTTCTCGGTTTGGGAAATTTAAAACATCCTATACTAAGGGTGACGAAGATTTCAATCCCCCAAAGCGAAGGAGTTCATCCGGATGATCAAGCAATTCGTCGCCATGTCCCTAACCATCCTCCAGCTGACCGGCACCGCCCCGGACGTCCGGCCGCCCGGAACCGGGCAAGCCGAATCCGTTGCCGCGGAAGAAGCCAAGCACGCCGTCTTGAAAGAAACCCTCGTGCAGGATGCCTACTCCTATATCGGAATTCCGTACGTCTGGGGCGGCTCCACGCCGTCCGGCTTCGACTGTTCGGGCTTCGTTTATTATATGTACCACAAATTCGGCATTCAGCAGGTCCGCACCAACACCGTCAATTTGTACGCGCAGGGCGTCGCCGTGGACCAACCGATGCTGCGCCGGGGCGACCTGGTCTTCTTCCGCATCGCGGGCGGAGAGAATGTCGACCATGTCGGCATTTATATCGGGAACGGCTCCTTCATCTCCGCGATCAGCTCCAAAGGCATCTACGTCCAGCAGCTGGAGAATCCGTATTGGGGACCTCGGTACGCGGGCGCGCGGAGGATCTATTAGCCGGCAAGAAGCCGGTCGACCGACCATGAAAAAAAGCTGCGCCCGTGCCCTCCATTATAAGGAAGGAACCTACGGGCGCAGCTTTTTTGCCGTTCGGCGGCCGCGCTCGCTACGCGCCCGCCCCCTGCTTGATGAAAGCGGCAAATTCGGCGCCGAGCCGTTTGCAGGCCTCTAACTCCTGCCTGCCCGGGCAACCATCGACCTTCACCGTCCGCTGCAGGACGAGCGCGCCCCGATTCTCCAGGCATTCCTGCAAAATGTCGCCGGCAACGGCGAAATAGCGGTACGCCGTATCGCCGCAGCCGAATACCGCCGCCCGTTTGCCGGATAGATCCTTGGCCTGCAGATCATCGTAGAAATCAAGGAACTCATCCGGCAGGTCGCCGTCTCCCCAGGTATAGACCCCGAACAAGAGATTATCGTATACGTCCAGATCGGCCGCGGATGCATCCGTCACTTCTTTGACCTCCACGGCGACGAAGTGCTCCAGCAAGCCTTCCACGACGCTGTCCGCCATGTCGCGCGTATTGCCGGTCATACTGGCATAAATGAGTAATGCCTTCTGATCCAATTCGATCACTCCCACAGGCAATGGCTGCCTTTAATTAATTGATACTGATAATCATTATCATTATATTGAGAATGATTGTCAATCACAATTCGTAAGCAGCCATCAAAAGAACGCGTCCGCCTGCCGGCAAACGCGTTTCCCTTCCGATCGGCGCTCTCCGCGCCGCCGCAAGCCTCTTCCTGCACGCGGGCTCCGCGATTGCGACGATCGGAGCGCCGAATGCTTATACGTTCAATGCTTCCTTCAACTTATCCGGCGAGCGTTCCCACCAGTCCGGATTGTTGGTCACGAGCAGGCTCTTGAGCGCCCGCTTCTCTTCTTCCCCGAGCTCATCCAGCACGAAACGGCGCTTGATGGCGTAGTCGAGGTTGTTCACGTGCTGCGCGAGAATCTTCCATCCGCGCCGCGCCTCCGTATCGATGAGCATCGGGCAAGCCGTCGCTCCCGCGTAATACGAGCCTTCCTCGTTGCGGTCGACCGCGACCCACACGATCCAGCACGGACGCCCGTTCGGCACGTCCTCCTTGTTCGGGCTGAACTTGATGCCCTTCTCGATCTTGCTCTTGGCGTGCATCGCGCCTACGTCGATGTACGCCTCGCCTTTATCGATCATGACGCAGGCCACGTCGCTCAGATCGATCGTCCCCGCGCCGAAGCCTCTATGTTCCTTATTGCTCACCACGTTGAGAGAAAGCGACCGCTTCTCTTTCTTCTCCGGCGGCTGCTGTCCGTTATCCTGTTCGCTCACGTACCGATCAACTCCCGTCCCAAGCCTTCATAAAAAGCCTTGAATTCCGCTCCCGGCGCGGTTTCCCCGCCATGAAGCCTCGCTTATTCCGTCAGAAAAAACGCGCGCCGCGCCGCTGCAAAAAGGGCCGCCGGCGATTCTTCCAACCTGTCCGCACTTTAATTCCATTTTAGCTAATAATCTCGGAAAAGCAAACATATACATGCCTTAGAAGCTTGTCAACGGGAGGGAATCATGGAATGAATCCACGCCGCGCCAAACGTATTCTGCTCTTCGTCCTCGCCGCCGCGCTGATCGGCGTCACGGCCAAGGAAGGGTTCGGAGATGCCTGGGTTTCGCAATATACGTTCGCTTCCGCTCCTGCGAAGAAAGACGCCGCCCCCAAACAGGCCGCGCCGCCCGCCGCGCAGCAGCCGGACAGCGTCATGCAGCCGAAGCCCGTCTCGCTCAGCAAACGCGTCACGGAGTATCACATCGACGTGAGCCTGCAGGAGAACGCGCACATGCTGCAGGGGGAGCAGTCCGTCACGTGGACAAACCCCGGCAAGCAGCCGGTGTCCGAGATGTATTTCCACCTCTATCCCAACGCCTTCCGCTCCAAGAACACGACGTTCATGCGCGAATCCGGCGGGCAGCTGCGGGAGGACAAGGCCACCTCGGACAGCACCGGCTACATGAACCTGCTCACGCTGGAGACGACGGAGGGCTACAGCCTCCTGCCGCGCCTGCATTACGTGCAGCCCGACGACGGCAATCCGAGCGACCTCACGCTGGCCAAGCTCAAGCTGCCGACCCCCGTGGCGCCCGGCAAGAGCGTCACGCTGCGGATGAAGTTCGAGGTCAAGCTGCCCGAGGTGTTCGCCCGCATGGGCTACTCCGGCGACTTCGTCATGGCGGGGCAGTGGTTTCCGAAGCTGGCCGCCTACGAGACCGCGGGCACGAGGGGCCGGGCCACGGAAGGCTGGAACGCGCACCAGTATCACGGCAACTCCGAGTTTTACAGCGACTTCGGCATCTACAGCGTGAAGATCAACGTGCCTTCCACCTATAAAGTAGCCGCCACCGGCTTCCAGGCGAAGGCGTCCATCGTGGATGCGGGCCGCAGGACGTACCAGTTCTACGCCGACGACGTGCATGATTTCGGCTGGTCGGCCTCGCCCGACTTCGTCTACTCCGAGGAGCCCTTCTCCACCGAGGGCGTGCCGGGCGTCCGCATCAAGCTGTATCTCGATCCGCTGCACGCCAAGTACAAGGACCGCTACCTGCACGCCGCCAAGTCCGCGCTCGCCAAGTACGCGCAGTGGTACGGCGCCTATCCGTACACGACGCTCTCCGTCGTCGTCCCGCCCAAAGGCGGCAACGGCGCGGGCGGCATGGAGTACCCGACGCTCGTCACCGCGTTCTCGGCGGAGAACGACAACCCCGGGTACGACCTGGAACGCACGGTCGTGCACGAGATCGGCCATCAATACTGGTACGGCATGGTCGCCTCGAACGAATTCGAGGAAGCGTGGCTCGACGAGGGCTTCACCTCCTACGCGGAAGACAAAGTGATGGAAAGCGAGTACGGCGTCGCGCCGAACCTGCCCGTGGAGGCGAGCTACATGACGGACCCCGCGCCGCTCAAGCAGCTGTCCTGGTCGTATCACGACAACAGCCACTACGCCGAGAACGTCTACATCCGCGCCAAGCTGGTGCTCGTCGGCATCGAGAAGCAGGTGGGCGAGGCGACGATGCGCAAGATCATGCGGACGTATTTCCAGAAGTACAAGTTCAAGCACCCGTCGACGGCGGACTTCCAGCGGGTCGTGGAGACGGTCACGAAGACGAAATGGAACGATTATTTCAGCCACTTCGTGTACGGGGACGAGATGGCGGACTACTCCGTCGCTTCCATCCACGTGACGCCCGTGAAGCAAGGCGGCAAGACGGAGTACGAGAACGTCGTGCTCGTCAAGAAAACCGGCGGCAGCGTCGGACCGGTCACGGTCATCCTCCATTTCGCCGACGGAACGGTCATGCCGAAGGTATGGGACGCGCAGGACAGCCACGTGCAATACAAGATCGTTCACGGCTCCAAGCTGCTCTGGGCCGCGGTCGATCCGCAGAACGACAACGTGCTCGACAACAAGCACATCAACAATTTCCTGAAAGCCGACCTGGCCGAGAAAACCCGCACGCGCTGGAGCGTCGGCCTGACGAAGCTGGCCGAGACGATCTTCTCCTCGCTCGCCTGGTAACGCCCGCCGTATGAATAAAGGAGGCGATTTGCGGATGAGAACGCATATCAAGCAAGGCTGGCGGCTGACGTCGAAGCATTTCTACATCATCATCCTGCTGTTTCTGTACGAACTGATCTGGGGCTTCTTCCTCTACCGGACCATCGAGAACATCGCGGTCCCGCTGCTCAAGCGGTTCCCCGACTCCTATGCGGCCAGCAGCGGCGCGATCTCGCTCTTCTTGACGGAATCGCAGTTCCAGCTCATGAAGACCGACTTGATTCGGCCTTACGCCCTGCTGTTCTGCGGACTGCTGGCCGGCCGGATGCTCGTCACGCCGTTCTTGAACGCCGGCCTGTTCCACTCCCTGCATCACATGTCCGACGAGAAAGGCACGAAATTCCTAAGCGGCATCCGCAAAGCCTGGAAACCGGTCGCCCTGCTCTACCTGCTGGAGACGGCGCTCACGCTCGCGCCCGCCTGCTGGCTCCTGCCGAAGGCGCTCAAGCTGCTGCTCTCCAGCGGCACCTTGACGGAATTCGCGAAGCAGGCCGGGCCGTGGGCGGGCGGCTGGCTCCTGTGGGCGGTCCTGCTGCACCTGCTCTTCCTCGCGATGCAGTTCGGCGCCGTGACCGGCAGCGGCTCCATGCGGGCGCTCTGGAGCGGCATCGCCAACTTCCTCCCGTTCGCCGGCGTGTCGCTCGCGATGTGGGGCATCGGCGCCCTCCTCAGCATGACGATCGCCTCCGTGTCGATGCTCTGGGCCGGCCTGCTCGCGCTCGTCCTGCACCAAGGCTACCAGCTGCTGCGGACGATCATGAAGGTGTGGACGGTCGCCGCCCAGTACGACGCCTGGCAGTCGAAGCAATCCTAGCGACATGTCATCGCGCCCTTGCCTGCCCATGAAATAGAGACGAAAGACCCATCATTCGATTTCAATCAGAATAGGACTTCCGTTACGCCCCTTCGACCTGCGATGGGGCTTTTTGCCGTATGCGGGCGGCCGCGGAGCAGACAAGCTTTGCGGGCTGCATCCGATTTTCCGACAACAGCCGAAAAACACCGTTTTCACCCGGAAAACGGCGCCGCTATACGAAAATGAGAGGCAAAAAGTTTCACTCTAATAATTTTAATTTGTGAACAAAACGTGAACTCGGAAGGAGAAGCGACAAAATGATCGAATAACTTTCCCTGAGAAATGAAAATTTTGCCGAATTCCCATCTTGGGAAACGGGGGAACCATTCTGGGTGAATTGATCCCGACAGCCGATCGTGCGCGTATGCGGCTGCCAGAGGCGATCATAGGGGACCTTCAACCGAACCCCACAGCTAACCTCGTAGGCACTGGAAGGAGTTTCCCGTTTTGAAGAAGTTCTCTGCTCTGGTGATCGGACTTGCGATGCTCTTCATCTTTCAGGCCGGCAGCGTATTCGCCGACTCGAAAATGGACGGCGTCATCAAGGATCTGATCGGAACACCTTATGTTTACACCGGCACGACCACGAAAGGGTTCGACTGCTCCGGATTCACGATGTACGTGTTCAAGAAACTCGGCGTCGACATTCCGCACGCATCCCGTTCGCAGGCCGGGCTGGGCAAGAAAATCGCCAAGGGCGATCTGATCCCTGGGGATCTCGTATTCTTCAATACGACGGGAAATGGCATCTCGCATGTAGGCATCTATGTTGGCGACGGGAAGTTTGCGCACGCTTCTTCCAGCAAAGGCGTCACGATCAGCGGACTTAGCGAGTCCTATTACGCGAAGCGCTATGTAACGGCTCGCCGCGTAATGAGCCCGCAGACGTTCGAGAAATATGCCGACGATCCGTCCGACGAACCAGGCGACAACGATTCCGACGAATAACTCGGGCAACATGCATGAATAATGCCGGTCCGGTCAGGGGTGCGACCCTGCCCTTCGGGATTGCGGACAAAGCCGTCGCTGCTTCTCCTTCGGGACAAGCAGCCGCGGCTTTGTTTGTTTATGTCAGGCGGGCGGCCTGCCGCCTGCCGGCTCAGGCGCGCTCGTACCGGACCCACCAGAAGGTCGGTCCGACCTGCACGTTCAGCGCCTTGGCATGCGGCGTGAACAGGTCGCGCAGCTGCGCAGGCGTCTCGCAGCCTTCGCCGCGGCGGTCGGCCAGCACGACGGTCGCGCCCGATTCGAGCCGCTCATGCCAGAGCCGCAGAAACGCCCGACGCTCCTCCCCCGAGAGCTCGCCGAGGCAGAAGCAGGCCAAGCCCGCCTGGAACTTCTCCTCCACCGCGTTCAGCTCGGCCTGCTTGACCGCCACCGACACCGGCGTCGTCAGCCGCGGCGTGCGCGGCCCCGCGACGCGAAGCACGCGCCTGCCGGCCAGCGTGTCTTCGACCTCGTATTCGAGCCGCCTCCATTCCGCGAAGCGCTTCTCCAAGCTGTCCCGCCATCTCGCCATCTTCCCGATACCTCCCGCTGCCCGTGCGCCGACGCTGTCGTCGTAGAACTATGTGTATGCGCGCAAGCTTGCCTGTTGAACCGCCTTTTCGGCTCCGCCGGGCTTGTCCGACGTCTGAAAAGGAATGGTTTGACGCATGATGAATACTAGAATGATAGACTGTACGCAAACGATCTTCTAATGAGATGAAGGAGCTGCTGCCGCATGTCCTCGACTCCCTCCGCGCTCGCGGAATTCCATCCGACGCTGGCCGGGTGGTTCAGCCGCGCGTTCGGCGAACCCACGCCCGTGCAGCATGACGCCTGGGCGTCCATCGCCGCCGGCAACCATACGCTCATCGCCGCGCCGACCGGATCCGGCAAGACGCTCGCGGCGCTGCTGCCCTGCCTCAGCCGCCTCGCGCTGGCCAAAGCGCTGGCCATGGCGCAGGGAACGGGCTGGACCCCCGGCGTGCGCATAGTCTACATTACCCCGCTCAAGGCGCTTAATAACGACATTCAGCATCATTTGGTCGGCTTTCTCGAAAAGATCGAGGCCTACGGCCGCGAAGCCGCGAACGAAGCTTGGCCGGGCCTCCGCACCGCGGTGCGCACCGGGGACACGCCGCCGGGCGAGCGCGCGCGCATGGCGAGCCGGCCGCCCGACGTGCTGGTCACGACGCCGGAATCGCTGTACCTGCTGCTGACGTCGGACAAGGGCCGCCATATGCTGCGAACCGCGGAGGCGGTCATCGTGGACGAGATCCACAGCCTCGCCGGCGACAAGCGCGGGGCGCATCTGTCGCTCTCGCTGGAACGGCTGGCGGCGCTCTCGGCGCAGCCCGTGCAGCGCATCGGCGTATCGGCGACGCAGAAGCCGCTCTCCCGGGTCGCCCGGTTTCTGGGCGGCTGGGCGCCGGCCGCGGATGCGGGCGGCAAGGACGCGGTCCGGACTAACGACGGCGGCAAAGCTTCGACTCCCGTTCCGGGCTCGTTGACGGGAGCTGACTTGAGGCCAGGAAGCGGCTCAGGATCGGGTTCCGGCGCGGACGCCTATTTGGAAACGGGCGCGGGGCGGAACGCGGACGGTGACGACCATCCGCTCGACCATCCGCTCGGCTATCGCGCGCGGCCGGTCGTCATCGTGGAAAGCGCCATGAGCAAGTCGATCCAGGTCCGCGTGACGATGCCGGACCTGAGCCGGCCCGCGCGCACGCGCGAAGGCGTCTGGCAGCCGATCGTCGAGCGGCTCATGGCGCTCATGGCAGGCGCGCGCTCCGTGCTGCTCTTCGTGAACAGCCGCCGGCTGTGCGAGCGGCTCGTGCTGCGGCTCAACGAGCAGGCGGGGCACGAGCTGGCGCGCGCCCACCACGGCAGCTTGGCGCGGGAGCGGCGGCTCGAGGTCGAGCGCATGCTGAAAGCGGGCGAGCTGCGCTGCCTCGTCGCGACCTCGTCGCTCGAGCTCGGCATCGACGTCGGCCACGTCGACCTCGTCATTCAGGTCGACTCGCCCAAGGCCGCCGCCGCGGGCATCCAGCGCATCGGCCGCGCCGGGCATGCCGTGGGCGACGTCAGCCGCGGCTATATCGTGGCGCGCCAGCGCGGCGAGCTGCCGGAGGCGGCCGTGCTGTGCCGCAGCATCGCGCGGCGGGAGATCGAAGCGATCGCGCTGCCGCTCGAGCCGCTCGACGTGCTGTCGCAGCATGTGGTGTCCATGACGGCCGCCGCGGACATGACCGTGAGCGCGCTGCACGGGCTTATCGCGCGGAGCGAGTGCTACCGGGGCTTTCCGCGCGAACGGTTGGAAGCGACGCTGAAAGTGCTGTCCGGCTTCTATCCGTTCGCCCGGCCGCTGATCGACTGGGACCGGGAGACGGATACGCTGCGCAAGCGCGCGAACACGGCAATGGCGTCCGTGACCGGCGCGGGCACGATTCCGTCCAGCTCCGCCTACCCCGTCCATCACGCCGACAGCCGCGTCCATCTGGGCGAGCTGGATGAGGAATACATCGCGGAAAGCCGCGTCGGCGACGTCTTCCAGCTGGGCACGAGCTCGTGGATGATCAGCCGGATCGAGAACGACCGCGTGTACGTGCAGGAAGCGCCCAACCGCTTCAGCGAGATTCCGTTCTGGCGCGCGGAGACGGGCAGCCGCAGCGTGGAGGTGGGCGTGCGGCTGGGCGGGTTTCTAACGCAGCTGGCCGGCCGGCTTCATCTGGACGCTCCTGCCGCGGGCGACGAAACGCCGGACAAGACGCTCGAGGATTCGGCGATCGCCTGGCTGGACGACGAATACGGGCTTGACCATTATTCCGCTTCGGAGCTGATCGACCTCGTGCGGGCGCAGCACCGGGCGCTCGGGCTGCCGACCGATCGTCGGATCATCGTCGAGCATTACCGCGACCTGATGAACCAGACGCGCATTATCATCCATAACCCGTTCGGGCGGCGCGTCAACCGCACGTGGCTGCTCGCGATCCAGCGCCAGTTTCAGCGCACGCTTCCCTATTCGATGTACGGCAACGCCAAGGACAACGGCATCGAGCTCGTCGTGCCGGATTGGGATGCGTCGTGGCTGCAAACGCTGTGGCAGATCACGGCTTCAAGCGCGGAATCGCTGCTGACGGAGGCGATCGCGGGGTCGCCCCTGCTTGCCGTCTCGTTCCGCCGGATCGCGGAGACGTCCCTGCTGCTCTCGCGCAGCTTCACGCGCACGCCGATGTGGCAGAAGCGGCTGCGCAGCGAGGAGCTGCTGAAGCAGGCGCTGCCGTACGCGGAGGATTTTCCGTATCTGCGGGAGGCGATGCGGGAGTGCCTGCACGAGTACCTGGACGCGGACGGGCTCAAAACGCTGCTCGCGGCGATTGCCGCCGGCGATATCGACGTGCAGGTCAAGGAGACGCAGGCGCCTTCGCCGTTCGCCGTGCAGTTCATCGCGGATTATGCCAATGCGATGCTGTACGAGGGCGACGGGCTGAGCGAAGCGACGCAGCTGCAGCTGCTCGGCGTCAGCAAGACGCTGGCCGGGCAATTGTTCGGCGAAGAAGCCGTGCGGCGGGCCGTCGATCCGGCCATCGCCCGCGAGGAAGAAGCGCGGCTGGAAGCGGGCCCGCTCGTGCCCGCGAGCGCGGAGGAGCTCTTCGCGCTGCTGAAGCGCCGCGGGGATTCGTCCGGCGCGGAGCTCGCCGCCGCGGCCGGCAAGGACGCGGACGCCTGGCTGACGGCGCTCGCCGTGACCGGACGGATAACGGAGCTCGACTTCGGCCATGGGCGGACGCGCTGGATTTGCGCGGAGGAACGCGAGCTGTACGCGGCATTCCCGGGCGGTGAAGCCGCCATCGCGTTCGTGGCCGGCCGTTTCGCGGACAACCGGCTGTCCTTCACCGAGGACGAGCTGCGGGAGCGCTACCCGCGGTTGACCGCTGCCGATGCCGCGCATATCGCGGACGTGCTGCTCGCGCTCGACCGAACGGAGCATGCTCCGTTCGCGGACGACGCGGAGCGGATCTGGACGAGCCGCGGCGTCGCGAGACGGCTCGTCCGGCTCACGCTGGAGCAGGCGCGCAAGCAGGCGGAGGCCATCGATCCCGTGGACTGGCTGGCGCATATGTCGCGGCTCCAGCATGTCCTCTCGGGCACGCAGCTGAGCGGCATCGACGGGCTGCGCCTGATCATCGAACGGCTGCAGGGCTTCTTCCTGCCCGCCTCGCATTGGGAATCGCTGATCTTCCCGGCGCGCGTGACGGGCTATCGCAAGGAAGACCTCGACCTGCTCTGCGCCTCCGGCGAGGTGATCTGGCTCGGGCGCAAGGGCGAGACCGAGAAGGAAGGACGGGTCGCCTTCTTCCTCGCGGACGCGAAGCCGCTCTATGCGCCGGTCTTGCGGGCGGCCGCCCAGGCCGGGGCCGCGGCGCCGTCCAAACATCCGGAGCTGCTGGGCCTGCTGCGGGCGGGCGGCGCGAGCTTCCTCACCAAGCTGAGCCGCGAGTACGGCAAGGTGCCGTCCGATCTGCTCGCCGACCTGCTCGATCTCGTATGGGAGGGCGCCGTCTCCAACGATCAGTTCGCGCCGCTGCGCCTGCAGCTCGCGACCAGGGGCAAGCAGCTCGCCCGCACGGGCTCCGGTCTCGGGCGCTGGTATTGGACGGGCTCGCTGGCCGAAGCCGAGAACGCCGCGCCGCCGGCCCGCGGGCCGGGAAATCGAGCTGCCCCGATCCGCTCGGAAATGGAGGAAGCGACCATGGGCCAAGGCGCTTCCGCCAACCGGGACCGTGACGCGGACCATGACGGCGCGGCCGACCGCGAACTCGGCGCGGAGGCGCTTCGCGCCGTGAGCTCCGACCTGTCGGAGTCGGCGCTGCATTGGACGCAGCATCTGCTGGACAGCTTCGGCATCGTGTCCCGGGAGCTCGCGCAGCAGCTGTCGCCGTTCGGGTGGGACGAGCTGTTCCCCGTGCTGAAGCAGCTGGAGCAATGGGGCGCCGTGACGCGCGGCCTGCTCGTGGAGGGCGTCGGCACGCTGCAGTTCGCCCGGCGCGAGGGCCTCGAAGCGGTGCGCCGGCCCATGCCCGGCGGCGACGCCGTCACGGTGCTGGCCGCGACGGACCCGGCCAACCCGTTCGGCCTCGCGGCCGACTGGCCCGCCGCGCGCGGATCCGGCTTCTCGCGCAAGAGCGGCAGCTTCCTCGTGCTCCGGCACGGCAAATGGCGCTTCTGGCTGGAGAACAACGGCCGCCATATCGTCGATCTGACGACGGCGGCGGAGCCAGCCGCGGCCGTGCCGGACGAGGAGCTTCCCGCCATGCTTGCGGAAATCTTCCGTACGCTGCTGCGCCAGCAGAAGTTTAGCAAGATCAAGATCGACCGGTGGAACGGCATCCCGGTCCTGGAATCCCCCGCGGCCGAAGCGCTGCGGGAACTGGGCGCGGAGCGCGATAACCGCTCGCTCGTGATCTGGCCGAGCGACCTGAAATAGCCGGGTTCCGCCATCGGCTTCAATTGCCGGAAATCCCCCGCCGGCGTCCGCCGCCCGGCGCCCGCTCAGTCCGTTCTTCCTCCTTTAATGGACATTTTTTACCCTACTGCCGGCTTACGGATTGTGTTAAGGTGGAGAAAGTTCATTAGCGGAGGTATTTTCATGTCCAGGCTCATTGTATTAGGCTGCATCGCGTATCTCGTCGTCGGCTTGGGTCAGCTCGCCATCGGCGCCGTCATGGAACCGATGGTCCATGCGTACGGCATTCTGTACGGAGACGGCGGCCAGCTCGTCATGCATCAGTTCCTTGGCGGCATGGCCGGCATTTTGTGCGCGCCGTGGCTGATGAACAAATTCGGCAAAAAGCCCGTGCTCATGGCGGCGATCGGCGTCATGGCCGCAGCCGAGCTTCTCTATACGCTGCTCCCGCCTTGGAGCGTCATGCTGACGATCGCGCCTTTCGCCGGCGTCGGGCTCGGCATGACGGAGGCGGTCGTCGGTTCCTTCGTCATCGGCGCTTCCGGCGAGAAGGCCAATATCTATATGAGCCGCGTGGAGACGTTCTTCGGCGTCGGGGCGCTCATCATTCCGTTCGCTGGCGCGGGCCTGATCGAAGCCGGACAGTGGAAGCTCTCGTTCGGCATCGTCGGCGCGATGTCCGCCGCGACCTTCGTGCTCTGGCTCGTTTGGTGGCCGTCCGTGCTGGATCGGCCCGCCCGGGCGGGCGACCATGCCGGCGAGCCCCACGCCCCGCACGGCCGGAGCGCCGACGCGACCATGCCCCGCACCCGCAGGCAGGGCGGCTTGATTTTGACGGCCTGCGCCTTGTTCTTCGTCGTCTATGTCGGGCTGGAAATGAGCTTCATCCATTACCTGCCCTCCCTGCTCGTCGCCAGCAACGGCATGACGGAAGCTTCCGCCACGCTGGTCCTCAGCCTCTTCTGGGGCGCCATGGTCATCGGTCGGCTCGTGTCCGGCCAATTGGCCGACCGGATCGGCGGAGCCGCGTATCTGCTCGCGACCTGCGCCGCGGCGGCCGTTCTGTTCGTGCTCATGACGTTCTTCACGGGCACGGCGCCCGCCTTCGTCCTGACGTTCATCGTCGGCTTGATGATGTCCGGCATGTTCGCCATCGCCATCGTCTTCGCCAACCGCGCCTTTCCCGGCGCGACCGAGCGCACGACGAGCCTGCTGATGGCCTGCGGCGGCATCGGCGGCGCGCTGCTGCCCGAGGGCGCCGGCTGGTTTCTGGACGTCCATGGCCCGAGCGCCACGCGCTGGCTGTTTGCGGCGACCGCAATCGCGCTGCTGGCCGTCATGGCTTGGGCGGCCGCGGCCGCGCGCCGGACCGGGCGCATCGGCCGGGTCGTCGCTGTAGAACAATCCCACTCGGCTTAGGAGGAATCCTTTCATGAATCACGCCATCGCAAGGCGCAAACGCGAGCTCGAAACCTATTCCGCTCCGCCCACGATCGATCCGGCCGAACTGGACGCGTATTGGCATGCCGCCTTGAAGGCTTTTGCCGACAAACCGCCGGAAGTGCGGCGCGAGCGGGCGGAGTCGCCCTTTCAGGGCGTCACGGTCGACCGCCTTACCTATACAGGCTTCGACGATACGCCGATTCACGGTTGGTTCATGGTGCCGGACACTCGCCGGAACGCGGATGGCGCCCGCGCCGATGCCGGCCGGTACCCTTGCGTCGTCACGTTCCCCGGCTATACGGATGATCGCGGCTATCCCGAACGGTACGCCAGCTGGCTGCTGCTGGGATATGCGGTGCTGGCCGTCGACGTGCGGGGCCAGGGCGGCGAGACCGGCAATGCGATGGCGCTGCGGTCCGGCGCCGTCAAGGGCTGGGTATCCGGCAACGTGCTCGAGCCCATGGATTCGTACTACCATGCCATTACGATGGATGCGGTCCGCGCGGTCGAGGCCGCGGCGGCGCAGCCGGAGACGGATCCGTCGAGGCTTGCGACCGTCGGCGCCAGCCAAGGCGGCGGTCTGGCGCTCATCGCCGCGGCGCTGTGCCCCAAAGTAACCGCGGTCGTCGCGGACATTCCGAATTTATGCCATATGGACTTCGGCGTGCTCCACTCCAGCAGCTCCTTGACGGAGCTCGCCCAGTACGCGAAGCGCTACCCGGACCGGCTGGAAGCCGTGCTGCACGCGATCGCCCATTACGACCTGTTGAACCTTGCCCCGCGGATCGCGGTCCCTGTCCTGCTGTCTGTCGGCTGGAAGGATCCCGTCTGCATGCCGGAAACGATCTATGCGGTATACAACCGGATCGCGGCGGACAAGACGATCGTCGATTATCCGTTCGGCGGCCACGAGGTCAGCGAAGCGCAGCACCGGGAACGGATTCTTTTCCTTTGCGCGCGGTTTCGCTAATTTCCGCCAAAAATAGCGATGGACGCTCTTGTCCGATGAGCTATAATGAAAAGTATTCAAGTTCCAGACAACCAGAAGAACCTCCGGCCTCCGCTGCGCGCGCAGCAGATTTCCCGAGGTTCTTTGTCGCTTGAGAGGACCTTGCCGCGCCTCACGGCCCGCAAAACGCCTTCAGCCGCTCCGCGATCACGCGTTGGTTGAACAGGTCCGGCGCGTTATGCCCCAGGCCTTTCAGCAGCATCAGCCTTGCCGCCGGGATGGCTTCGGCCGCCGCGCGGGCGCCCTGCCGCAGGAATGCCGGGCTGTCGCCGCCGGCCATGACGAGCGTGCTCGCCGTGATCGCGGCGTAAGCGGAGACCGTGGAATCGAGCCGGAACACCTCCTCCATCTCCTTGATCAGCGTCGGAAGCTTATCCTTTAGCTTTCGGCCCTCCCAGAACAACAGGGACGGGAGCAGGAGCAGCTTCAGCAGCCAGGCCGGCACGCGCGAGACCCGCCGCGAGACGGCGACGCCTTTCAGAAAATGCACGAACGCCGACAGCTCCCGGCCTTGCTCCATGGCGCGCTTGTAGGCCGGCAGCCAGTCGGACGGAAAAGCGCCGCCGACGGAGATCGCCGGCTCGTAAACGGCGATGGCCGCGAAGGCGTCCGGACGCGTCCTGGCCAGCTCCAGCGCGATCAGCCCGCCGTAGCTGTGGCCGAAGAGACGGGTCGCGCCCGTGGCGAGCCGCACCGCCATCAGATCCTCGCATTCCTTGGCGATGCTGTACCGCTCGCCCTGCGGCCCGCTGTAGCGCCGTCCGCGGCGGTCGATGTTGTATACGGTGAACGCATCCGCCAGCTCCGCGGCCAGCTTCTCGTATTCGTGGCCGGAGACGAACGCGCCGTGAACGAGGATCAATCCGGGGCCGCTGCCGATCCGGCGATACCCGATCATCGTGCCGTCCGCGGAGACGGCGTGATCCAGCCTGTAGGCTTGCTTGATTTTCATGAAGAGTCCCTCCTTTCCCGCCGCGCCGCCGCCCGGCTTTCGTTCGCTGTCCGAAGCATGATACTCGCCCGCGAGCGGGTCATGAACGCGGCGGCCCTCCGCTTGGGCGCATGAAAATACCATCCAGAGAGGAAGTGACCGCGCCGTGACCAAACCATCCGACGCTCCTCCGAAACGCCGGCCGCCGGCCGCTCCGAACGAGGCGCCCGTGCTCGGCCGCAGAGCGCTCAACCGGGCGCTGCTCGCCCGGCAGCTGCTGCTGGAGCGGGCGGCCATATCGCCGATCGCGGCCCTCGAGCATCTGGTCGGCATGCAGTCGCAGGCGCCGACCGCGCCTTATGCCGGGCTCTGGTCGCGGCTTGCGCGGTTCCGGACGGACGAACTCTCCCGTCTGATGGCCGAGCGCGAGACGGTTCGCATCGCGCTGATGCGTTCCACCATACACCTCGTCTCCGCCCGGGACTGCCAGCGGCTGCGCCCGCTCCTGCAGCCCGTGCACGAACGGGCGCTGAAGGGCAATTTCGGCCGCAAGCTCGCCGGGCTCGACCCGGCGGAGCTTGCCGCGGCCGGGCGGGCGCTCGTCGAGGAGCGCCCGCTCACGTTCGCGGAGCTCGGCGCCCTGCTCCGCGAACGGCATTGGCCGGACCGCGAGGCGCCGGCGCTCGCGAACGCGGTGCGCACGTATGTCCCGCTCGTGCAGGTGACGCCCCGCGGCATGTGGGGCGCGAGCGCCCAAGCCGCCCATACGTCGGCCGAAGCCTGGCTCGCGGACCTGCCGTCCGAGGCCGAATCCACGGCCGCCGAACTGCTGCTGCGTTATCTCGCGGCCTTTGGTCCCGCTTCGGTCAAGGACATGGCCGCCTGGTCGGGCTTGACGGGGCTGCGCGGCGTCGTGGAGGCGCTCCGCCCGCGGCTCCGCGTCTTCCGCGACGAGGGCGGCACGGAATTATTCGATGCGCCGGGCGCCCCGCTTCCCGATGAGCATGCGGCCGCGCCGGTACGCTTCCTCGCGGAATTCGATAACATCCTGCTGTCGCATGCCGACCGCTCGCGCATCCTCGCGGAAGAGCTCCGGCCGCTCGTCTTCACCGAGAACGGCTTGATTCGGTCCGCGTTCCTCGTGGACGGGTTCGTCGCCGGCCTATGGCGGATCGAGCGCGCGAAGAATACCGCCCGGCTGATCCTGACGCCGTTTGCGCCGCTGCAAGAACCCGATCGCGCGGCGCTCCTCGCCGAAGGCGGGGAGCTGCTCGCATTCGCCGCAGCCGACGCCGAGCAGCACCACATTGCTTTCGCCGATGACCTGCCCCTGATGCACTAAAACGACCTGGAGGTGCCTGCCATGAAATCATCCATCGTGAAATGCCCCGGCTGCGGATTGATGCTGCCGAACCAATCGTACGCCGAGCCGCCGCGGTTTCACGCGTCCGGCGAATGCATGGAGCTGTATAACGAGCTGTCTCTCTATACCGCGTCCCGCGGACACGAACAATTCATTCACCAGCTGGCGCTCGACGCTTACGGCGCGCAGCATTCCGGCGGCGGGACGCGCCCGATCACGACGGCTTTCTCGCTGATCGGCCTCTACCTGGTCGTGGAGCACGGCTTTACGGGCAGGCAGGTGCAGCTGGCCCACATGGAGCTGGGCAGGCGAAAATCCGACTGGCCGGAGCTGACGCCGCCTCTGTCGCCCGCGGCCATGACCGTACAGGATGTCCTCCAAGCCGAGGCCGGCCCGAAGCGCGATGCCGCGATTCAGGATTGGGTCCGCTCCGTATGGGCAAGTTGGGCCCATGTCCGGGATTGGGTGAAAGAGGCAGCCCGGCCGGTCGTGCAGGCGTAAGCGGCAGCCCGGCCGCTTAGCCGCGCGTCAAGAAGCACAGCCTGCCAAGCACTTCGGCGGCATAGTTGAGATGCATGCGGCAGCAGGGTAAGCTCCGGCTCCGGCTCCGGCAGGACCTGCACCGACAGGCTGCGCCAATCAGCCGGCATGCGCGTGTTCCCTGCGATTTCTTATGATTACCCGTGCCGGCTCCGCGTCTATGCCGGCAGGTCCCCTCGGGCGCGTATCCCGCGTTCGGCGGGGCCTTTTTGCATGCTCCGTCTCCTCGCACTCAGCGCTCGAAGCAACCGTTCTCCGCCCTTCCCATAATGTTCCTTCACAGTAGTATCGTATAATCGCGCGGCTTGTATGCAGGGCCGCGCATCCTCGGGCAACGCAAAAAAACCGCATCCTCCGCAGGAGAATCCGGTCGTGCTTCGCATGCTATTCCCGCCACCAAGCCGACTGCGGGTAACCCTCCTCCGACACCTCGACGGTCTCTCCGATCCGCGGCGTGGCGATGCGGACGCCCTGGGCGCGGGCGGCCTTGACCGCGCGCTCGACGGGCTCGTCCCACGCATGGAAGCCGAGCGTGAACGCCGCCCAGTGAATCGGCACGAGCAGCCCGCCGCGCACGTCGCGATGCGCCTGCACCGTCTGCTCCGGCATCATGTGGATGTTCGCCCAGCGTTCGTCGTACTGCCCGCACTCCATCATCGTCAAGTCGAACGGGCCGTATTTGTTCCCGATGTCCTTGAAATGCGGCGCGTAGCCGCTGTCCCCGCTGAAGAATACCCGGCTGTTCGGTCCGTGCATGACCCACGAGCACCACAGCGATCCGTTGCGGTCGCTCAGCCCCCTTCCCGAGAAATGGCGCGCGGGCGTGCAGGCCAGCTTCAGACCCGCCAGCTCCAGCTCGTCCCACCAGCCGTGCTCCGTGACCCGTTCCGGCGGCACGCCCCATTTGATCAGGAGGCGCCGCACGCCGAGCGGCACGACGAAACGTTCCGCTTTGTCCCGCAGCTTGCGGATGGACGGCTTGTCCAGATGGTCGAAGTGATTATGCGAGAGAATGACGGCATCCAGCTTCGGAAAGTCCTCCGGCGCGAGCGGCAGTATTCCGCTGTAGCGTTTGCCTCCGAAGATCGGCACGGGCGACGGCGAGGCCGAGAACATCGGATCGAACAGCAGGCGCCGGCCTTCCAGCTCCAGCAGGAACGCGGAATGCCCGAACCAGGTCACCCGAATTCCGTCGGGCCTCGCTTTCGCGGACAGCGACAACGGAACGACCGGAATCGGCTTCGCCGGCTTGCGCCGCGGGTCGCCGCGAAACTGATCGCGAAGCATGCCGGCAAGCGACCGCAGGTTGACGCCCATGGACGTCGGCACCAGATTTTCGTACTTCTTTCCCCGTTTGGCTGACATACCGTCCAATCCCCCGTCTACCATGGAATGTTTACTCCAAATCAGTATAGTTGAGCCGGATCGGAGAAGTCAAAACGCCCGGGCGCGAGCGGCCGCCGTCATCGTGCTTGCCTGAACGGGCCGACGGGCCGGACAGGTTGACACCTCCGGCGATTCCCGGGTACAGTAAACCCAACATGGGATAGAGGAGCTGTACGGCAATGAAGCTGGTATCATGGAACGTCAACGGGTTGCGGGCCTGCGTGACCAAAGGGTTCATGGATTATTTCGAAGCGGTGGACGCGGATATCTTCTGCGTGCAGGAGACGAAGCTGCAGGAGGGGCAAATCCAGCTGGAGCTCGGGGATGCTTATCGGTCGTACTGGAACTACGCGGAGAAGAAAGGCTACTCCGGCACGGCGGTCTTCACGAAGGTCGAGCCGCTCTCCGTGCGCTACGGCATCGAAGAGGATTACGAGCCGGAGGGCCGGATGCTGACGCTGGAATTCGAGTCGTTCTACCTCGTGAACGTCTACACGCCGAACGCCAAGCGCGATCTGGCGCGGCTGGACTACCGGCTGGAATGGGAAGACCGCTTCCGGAACTACTTGCTGGAGCTGGACGCGAAGAAGCCCGTGATCGTCTGCGGCGACTTGAACGTCGCGCACGAGGAGATCGATCTCAAGCATCCGAAGCCCAACATGGGCAACTCCGGCTTCACGCTGGAGGAACGCGGCAAAATGACCTCGCTCCTCGAAGCCGGCTTCGTCGATTCGTTCCGGCATTTCTACCCCGACCGCGGCGACGTCTACTCCTGGTGGTCCTACATGCCGAAGGTCCGGGAACGGAACGTGGGGTGGCGGATCGACTATTTCCTCGTGTCCGCGCGGCTCGCGCCTTCGCTCGTCGACGCCGAGATCCACTGCGAGGTGATGGGCAGCGATCACTGCCCGGTGGCGTTGGCGCTGGAGCCGGGGGAACCTGCCGGACAAGCAGAATAGAGTCCGCGATATGAAAAGGCTTGCCTGCCGCGAACGGTACGTTCGCGGCCCGGGCAAGCCTGTTTTGCGTTACGGAAGGCGACATCGAACAGCGTGCCTCAGTAGGGGCCTTCGACTCGCGGCGCGGCCACCGACCGCACGTCTCCGGCATTATTTCCTGCGACTGCGCGTGCGTGCGCCGTTGCCATGAGCAAGCCCGCTTCCCGTGCAATACACGGCAACGATCGCCGGCCGCATCGCGCCTTAGTCCCCGATCCCGTCCCACTCGTCCATGAATCGCTCCACGTAAGCCTTCATATATGCATGCCGCTCCTCGGCGATCGCCTTGGCGCTCGGCGTGTTGATGCGATCCTTCAGCCTCAGCAGCTTCTCATGAAAATGATTGATCGCCGTGCTCTTGCCCGTGCGGTATTCCGCGGCCGTCATCGCATCGCGCGGCCGCAGCGCCGGATCGTAGATGGGATCGCCCTTCCAGCCGGCGTACAGGAACGCCCGCGCGATCGCGATCGCGCCGATGGCGTCGAGGCGGTCGGCATCCTGCACGACCCGGCCCTCCGGCGTCCGCATCGGCGGGTTGGCGCCGCCGTTATAGGACATGTTCGCGATAATCTCGACGACATGCGCCCGATCGGCTTCGGCGACGGGCTGGTTCGCGAGCCAGTCCTCCACCTTGCGCAGCCCGCTCTCCTTGGAATCGTTCAATTTCTCGTCGGCCACGTCATGGAGCAGCGCCGCGAGCGAGCAGATGAAGACGTCCGCCCCCTCCCGCTCCGCCAAATGCCGCGCCATGCGGACGACGCGGTGAATATGCCACCAATCATGCCCGGTGACGTCCCCGCCAAGCTCCTCCCGGGCAAATGCCTCCGCCGCCGCGAGCACGCGGTCGTTTGCGGTCGTTGTCATCCTGGTCACTTCCTGTCTGCTTTCGTCGCCGATCCAAGCGACTTGCGCTTTTATCCCGGCGGTTGTCCGCCGTTTGCTTATCGATGAAGGCCCGTTATAAGCTGCCGCTCTGGAGCTCCCGCCACACTCTCTTATTGCTGTACTGCCGCTCGGAGCTGATATCCCGCCCGAACCAATCCGGCGGCATGAAGCCTTCGGCCTCCTCGACGGAGTCGAATTCCACTTCCAGCACGGTCAATCGGATCTGATCGTAGCGATCGATCTCCACCTTCCGGCCGTTCCACTGCGCCGTGACGCGATCCTTCGTCAGCGGCACGAGTCCGCGGCCGTCGGTGAGCTGCTCGTAAATGCCTTGCGTAATCCCGTATTCGATCTCTTCGCGGGATAACCCGTTTCCGGCTTTGAACGTCTGCGTGTAAAAAACTTCTCCCGACGAGGCGTCCGTGATCCGGCGTACGCGCAGCTCCTGCGTCTCGTCGATCGCCAGGTACGTCTGCTGGATGCGTTGCTCGGACACCACCTTGAGCAGGCCTTCCTTGATTTGCCGATCCGGATATTCCGCCGGCAGAAACTTCCGTTCGATCTCCAACCCCATGCTGCATGACCCCTTTGCCCAATTTAGACTTCATCTATTATAACACCGAGGCGGGTACCGCAATCAATCACCCGGGCGACGCAGGCGGCGCGGTCCGGAGCCTTATCGGCGTTTCCGGTGACATGTACCCCTTTCGGCCGGCATATGCTTTCTTGAATGATTCTGAAAACGGGGGATGAGGATGAACCAGAATGTGAACTATGCGGTATCGGTTGTCCGGCACTTCATTCCGTACGGCGCGGAGCTTGCCGTGCTGACGCGGCACGGAAGCATGCCGGCGGTGCTCTTCGCCGATCTCGATTACGACTTCAACGTGGAGCTGGTCGCGCTTTACCGCTACCAGGGCGAGCAGAACCTGATCGTGCTCAAGAACAACGACGGCGCCTGGCACATGTTCGCGCATGCCAGCGGCAAAGGCGTGTACGTGGCGGATTTGTCGGCGGCGCCCGTTGCCCGGGCCGGCCAGAACAGCCTGCTGGTCGGCTGGCAGCACGAGGACGGCCGGGTCGAACTCGACATCCTGCAATGGACGGGAGCGGGTCTGACGCGCATCGTGCCGGACGGCATCGCGTACGACTGGCTGGAGATCGAGGATATGCCGGGCATCGACGGACCGGACGGCAAGTGCGAGCTGGCGTTGTGGCTGCAGGATTCGGAGCAGTCGTACCGGATCGAGGCCTATCGCTGGGAAGCGGACGCGAACGGCTTGGTGCCGGCGGTCGACGCGTATCCGTACTACTTCGGCAAAGTCGCCCAGTTCTACGAACAGATGACCCAGCAGCAGCCCGAGGTTCCGATGTACCGCAGCGTGCTGGACGAAGCGCTGCAGAAGACGAACGTCGCCCGGCTGGTCGGCGAGCCCGCGGGCGGGGAAGACTGATCGCGGCGACACGCGGTTCCGACCGATTCGGGACGAACGCCGCGCGAGCCATTGAATACCTGTGCAAATAAACCGGGAGACCCTCTTGACGGGGTCTCCCGGTTTGCGCGTGGCCGGCATTCCGGCCATTCCGGGCTACTACTGAGGGGACCGGTTTATTGCTCGGGCAAACTCAGCTGCCACGATACGCCGAACTTGTCCGCGCCATGCGCTGCTACCGCAGGAACACGATCATCGCCGATACGATGTCTGCGCTTGCTCACTGCAGGAACGCGATCACGGCCGAAGCCTCTTCGCCGCCTGCCTGCGCGTGCGCGACGAGCGGGATGCCGTGCGGACCGGGCGCGTCCTTGAGCGACGAGTTATCCGCGATCATCGCCTTCACGACCTCCAGCTTGCCGAGCATGGCGGCCGCGAACAGATCGAGGCGCGCTCCCCGCTCGAGCAGGAACAGCGCAATATCCCGCCGGCCCATATGCGCCGCGGCGCCAAGCGCGGTCTCCCAATCGCCGCCGCCCCAATCCCATGCCGCGTTCAACAAACCCGGCTCCTGCTCCAACAGCTCACGCACGCGGTTCAAATCCCCGTGCGCATTGCCGACGAACTCCTTGACCAGCTCCGGCGCGATGCTTTGTTTCGGTTCCATGTGCATCTTCTCCCTTAACGATGGATTAAGCTTGCAATAACGCGGCCGTCTCCGGATGTTCCCGCGTGACGGCCAGCTCGGCGGCGGTCTGCCCGGCGTCGGTGCGCGCGGCGCGGTCCGCTCCCGCTTCCAGCAGGAGCGGGATCATCCCGCTCCGGCCGAAGTACGCCGCGACATGCAGCGCCGTGAAGCCCCGCCGCCACGTTCCTTCGCACGCCGCGCTCACGTCCGCTCCCCGCGCGAGAAGCAGCTTGACGATAGGCTCGTAGTTCCCCGCGATCGCCGCATGGATCGCCAGGTTGTCCAACTTTCCGTCGCGGCTCCGCGCGTTCACGTCCGCGCCCTGATCGAGCAGATACCGCGCCGTCTCTTCGCTGCCGAAATGCGCGGCCAACCCAAGCAGCGTATAGCCGTCGCCGCTGAGGCTCCCGAGCAATTCGGGAGATCGCGCCAGCCATTCCGCGACGCGCGCCGTGCTGCCGACGGCGGCGGCCTCGTAGACGCTGAGCTCCGCGCCATGGTCGAGCAGCATTTCCTTGATGGCCGTCGAGCGGAAGTAAGCGGCCATCAGCACCGCCGTCTCGCCGCTGTCGTTGCGCGCGTTCGCAAGCCCGGGATCCCGGTCCAGCAGCGCGGATACCTTCTCCGCTTGGCCCGCCTTGACCGCTTCGACCATCTCGCTTCGCAGCTGCGTCACCTGGTTCGCAAGCGACCGCGCCTTGCGAAGCAGTTCTTCCGATGCGCCGATGCCGGCGTTCAGCAGATGGGTCGCCGCCCTGGACCGGTTCGATTCCAGCCCGGATTCCACGAGCAGATCGACGGCCGCAAGCGCCGTCTCGTCCAACCGAATGGACAGGACCATGCTTTTCTTCTTGGGTGACATCGCCGTTCTCCTGTTTGCATGCATTTTTTGTATTTTTAATTACAAAATTACATTATCATATCACTCTTCAAATTTCCAGTAATATCCACGGTGCCGTGCCTTCCAGACGCAAACGACCCGCAAGCCTATGCCGGAAGGCATCACTGCTTGCGGGTCGCCATTTATGAGCCGGACGTCTCGCGTCCGGGCATCGGGCATTTATTTGATGACGAGCAGCGGCACTTCCGTATGCTGCAGCACGTAATGGCTCACGCTGCCCATGACGAACTCCCGGATCGCGCCGAACCCCCGGTTGCCCACGATGATCAAATCGCACCGATGCCGGTCGGCGTAATCGACGATCGCTTCCCCCGGACTGCCTTCGAGAAGCGCCGTCGCGGCGTTCGGGATCGGGGCTAGCCGCGCTTCCACTTCCTTAAGCTGCTCCTGCGCCTCCAAAAACTGCTCCCGCTGGATGGAGACCGGCACGGATACGACCGAGTCGGCGACGGCGACCGCCGCCACGCTGTATACGTAGATTACCGTCAATTTGGCTTCGGGATAATGCCGAACCATGTCGATCGCTTTATCAAGCGCCTTCACGGAAGGCATGCCTCCGTCGTACGCAACCAAAATATTAGAGAAACTCATCGTTACCCCTCCTTCTATCCTTGCTGTCCTCTTCTATTACCCCGCGTCGAACGGACTTTAAACAGGCACGCCGGCGTATCGCGCAAAATCTCGTTCCCCATATGATTGCCGCAACGGGCGCTTGGCGCAGACAGTATCCTCGCGCGGCAGTATCAAGGACGCCGTGCAATCGCCGAACCTCACGTCCAGCCCTATGAACGAAAAAACTGCCGTCCTATAGGGACAGCAGTCTTTTAAAGGCCCGGATCGTGCTCAAATGCATGGCCTCGTGATACAGGTTAAAGCTGAGAAAATGCTGCGGCGTCTCCAGATACATCCCCGCCGAGGTGGTATACGGCGAAGCGACGGGCTTCTGCAGATTGCCCTCGAGCGCGCGGCGGAGGCGCGCGATCTGACTGCCGAGACGATCCCTTAGTTCATCCAACGTCGGCAAAGCGATGTCCGCCGGCGCCTCGAGCGGCGAGCTGCCGGACTCGAACCGCTCCGTCCAGCCTGACGGCATGTCGAGCGGCATGGCATCGTATTTGAAAGCAAGCCGCTCCAGGACGACATAGATATGTCCCAGATGCCAGCGAATATTGTTGCGGAAACCGTCCGGGACGAGATCGGCCGCTTCCTCCGACACGCCCTCCGCCAGCTTCAGCGTTTGCGAACGCACGAATTCCAATTGATTAAATACGTAATGATCCATTTTCGTCGCTCCTTAACTCGGCTCGTGCTCTTACGGGTCCCATGCGGCCTTCCGCACGTTAGCCGGCACGTTTCATCGACCCCGATGTCCAGATTAGTATACGAGGTCCGAGCAAGGCGCGTAAACTAAATCTTTCGCAACGTTCGGCTCTCGGAGGCATGCGTTACGCATGCCCGTTGCCGCGGGGCGTTTACCCATGCAACGGAGCGGTCGTGGCTCGCACCCGTGCAGGCATGTCTTCTTGCGCATAAGGCCGGGCATGCGGCGCGAACGCCAGCCATGCACGACAAAAAAGCCGCGGCTGCTGCCAGTTAGCAGCGCTTCCGCAGCTTTTTCAGCCGCCCGACTCCGCTTCGTCAGAAGCCGAAATCCAGCGTTTTCCCCGTCTCCGCGTACGTCTTGATGTTGCTGACGATGATCGGCCAGCTTTGCTGCGTGCTCTCGTACGACGGATGGTTGTCCGGCCATCGGTCGTTGACGAGCGTCAGCTTCGTGGTGGCGCCGACGACCTCGAGCGTCAGCGAGACGCGCGTCTCCAGCTCCGCGTGGTTGTCCCGGTAGGACGGACCGGGATGCTCCGTGTAGCTCATGCGTTTGCCAGGTTCGTATTCCAGCACCTTGCCGTAGACATGGACCGTACGCTCGCCTTCGTTGCCGGGTCCGACGTACTCGTAGGGAGAGCCGATCTCGAACGTGGATTCCAGCACGCTGCCGAAGAAGATCGCTTTGGTTCCTTCCGGCGTCACGAAGATGTTCCACACGTCCTCTGGCTTGGCCCCGATATAAATCTCGTACTTGAGCGCTTCCATTTTGTTGCCCTCCATTCGAACTGGGGATGAGATACTGCGGATTGCCATTGCGCTGCATGGACCGAAGTGCTAGTCTCGATTATAAGGGTTCCCGCAAGGCAGGTATTGTAAATACGCGACAACCGTTCGCCCAAGGAGGCACACGATGAGCGACAAGCCTATCCAGCAATCCGATCGCGGCATACTGAAAGCGGAGTTGGCCCGGCGAAAGTTCGCGCTGCGGCGCATCGAGCCTTCGCCCGACCTCGCCCCCTATATCGAGCATTATTGGACCGTTCGTTGGGATTTGAGCGGACAAGCCCCCTTCTCGCAAGTGATTCTCTCCTACCCCAACATCAATCTATCGTTCGAACGCGACCATAACGGCCCTTTCGCGGGCGTATACGGCGTTCCGAGAAGCACCTACACCCGTTATCTGCAGGACGAGGGCGAAGTCCTCGGCATAAAATTCCGCCCCGGCGGGTTCCATCCGTTCTGGAGGCGGCCGGCGGCCCTGTTGACCGGACGAATCCTGGACGCGAAGGAAATTTTCGGCGAGGAAGCGGGAGAGCCGGCGGCGCGGATATTCGCGGCGGAGACGGATGAAGCTCGCATCCGGCTGGCGGAAGCGTTCCTCCGCTCGCGGCAGCCCGAACCGGATGACCAGATCAGGCTGATCGGCGACCTCGTGCGGCAGGTCATCGACGATCGGACGCTAACGAAGGTCGAGGAGCTGGTCGATCGGTTCGGGCTGAGCAAACGATCGCTGCAGCGCTTGTTCAGCCGGTACGTCGGCGTCAGCCCCAAATGGGTCATCCAGCGCTTCCGCCTCCAAGAGGCCGCGGAGCTGATCGAGCAGGACCGGGGCATTCCCGACTGGACCCGCCTCTCGCAGGATCTCGGATTCTACGACCAGGCGCATTTCATCAAGAGCTTCAAAGCCATGATTGGCAAGTCGCCGGAAGCGTACAGCCGGGAGCTCGACCTGCCCTCGTCCGCGGAGGCCTAGACAATGGAAAAGGCTGCGTTCGACTGCCTGCAAGCAGTCGGACGCAGCCTTTTTCGCGGCGATGTCGGTCGGGTGGACGGCATTCCGGTCGAGCGGAGTGGTACGTCGCGGTTCTGGAGCGGGCGGCCGCTCTCACCGTCACGGGGCAGACGCGGCCGACTGCTTCAGAAATAGCCGAATCGCGGCCTCCCCCGCGATCAGCAGCAGCACGATAGCCCCATATACAGCGGCTCCGTAGGCCTCCGGATACGACAAGCCCGTCGCGCGATCCAACGCAAAAGCGAGCGAATGAACCGCCAGATTGGTGAAACAAAACGCGTAGCTGCGCGCCATCCATTGCCGGTGACGCTCGATGCGTTTTCGGCGGATGTCGAGAATCGCCAGCACCGTGAAGGCCGGCCAGATGATGTTCAGCATATTGAACGCGAAGCTGACCGCCTCGCCTCCCGTCGCATACGGCGCCATGTAGCCGGACGTCAAGGACACGATGAGCACGGCGATCAGGTAGGCATATCCGTTTCGCCGATGAAAGCGCCGATAACGACGCCGAACCCGGGACGAGAAGTTCACCGCCCCCGACAGCGTGGCGAGGCAGGCGAAGCCGAGATGCACCCGCATGACGGACAACCAAACCGGCAAACGGATCGGATGGGCGGCATTGCCTTTATGACGCAGGAAGCCCGAGGCTTCGGGATCCTGGAGAACGTTTTTGTACAGCGCATAGACGACGAAAGCGGCAGCCGCGAACAGCAGGAGCACATACGTCAGTTTGGATTTGGGCATCGGTCGATTGACCTCGTTCGTTAGGATAAAATAGCCGCGATCGTCGCCTGAGCGGCGTCAAAGCGACCCTGAAATCCAAGTATACCGCCCAAACCGCGATTAAGAAAGCGGTCCAAGGGCTCGTAACCAAACGTTCACGGAGCCTTTTCATATCCTAAGGCCGCACGCTGCGGATTCGCGCCGATCGCCAGGCTTAGGCGCTGCCCCGGATTGAGGCGCTGGCAGCGACAACACCCCGTAACGGCAAAATGGCCTCTTTCCGACGCACGGCCATCGACATGCGACCGGATCCGGAACAAGGCCTATGCGGCGAAAATCGTAAGCGGAAGCAATACAAGAATCAGCTCTCCCTCGGCCCGAAACGCTTCACGGAACGGATGCGCGCGCGTTCGATCTCGATCTGGCGGTTGCGCTGCGGACTGTTGGTCACGAGCGTCGACAGCAGCTTCTCCGCGGCCGCTGTCACCTCTTGAACGGCCAATTGGAAGGCCGCCTCGTTCGATTTGGAAGGCTGGTTGAAGCCCGACAGCTTCCGCACGAATTGCAGGGAAGCCGCCTGAATCTCGTCCTCCGTTGCCGGCGGGTCGAAGTTGAACAAGGTTTTGATGTTTCTGCACATGTCGCGTCACCCTCCGATTCATCGTTATCTTAGCTTAGCGAAAGAAAGGAAGCAGCAGCAGCCCCAGTCCAACGAATGCGAACAGGCTTGCCAGGATGCGCTGGAAAACAAAATAGGCCGCGGACGGCTCATGCCTCGCCTTCCATCCTTGCGCGATCTTCCACGTGCGATATGGCCAGATCGCGGCAAACAGCGCTGCCGTCGTCCAAAGCGCGATGAAAATCGTGAACAGCACCGAAATCGCTTTTGCCTCCGGCGGCATCTCCATCACTCTCCCGTGTCGCCATGATAGCATTATTTCACATTTATTGGAAGGCATGACAACGCCGGCTTGCAACCGAAAAAGACTCCCCGGAAAAGGGAGCCTTTTACTTGGCCGAATACGACCTATCTCATGCTGCGGAACAAGCGTTTCCGGAGCAGGAACACGCCCAGAAGGATGACCGCCAAGCCGGCCAGCCTTACGCCCATATGACTGCTTTCGCCCGTCTTCGGAAGCGTCGCTCCCGTTCCGGGGTCGATCGTGCCGAGCGGCACGTCTCCGACCGTGATCGTGATCAAGGTTTCCTCGGCATTGCCGTCCTTGTCCTTCACGATAATGGAGAAATTGTCTTTGCCCGTATAGCCTTTGCCCGGCTTATACGTCCAGCTGCCGTCGGGCTTCACCGTCACTTGGCCGTGCTTCGGACCTTGATTCACGACGGCGATGCCGCCGAGCGGCACGTCCACGCTGCTTTCGATCAGCTCGTCTTTGCCGGTCGTCTCGGCGCTGGCCTATCCGATACCGAAAGCCGGGAACCTCTATGCGAGGCTCCCGGCTTTTTTGCGCGGAAAGCGAACCTGCCGATCGGGATCCGGGATGAACGGAGGGAAGTTTGAGGATACTAATCCTCACTATGGAAGCGGACGAATGCCAAGCCCCTCGCCCTTTTATATGTACGTAATGACATAATATAACCGGCTGAGCATGAGGCGGTCGCGGCTCGAGCTCTCCGAAGACGACCGGCGCGAGCTGGAACGCATACAGCAAGAAGTGCTGCGCTTGTTAAGACAATCAAGGGAGGAAGCATCACGTAATGACTACTATGGTATCCAATCAATTGCGCAAAGGGCCGATCATGGCTTCCTTGCTCATCGCCGCTTTCGTCGCGCTGCTAGCCCAAACGGTGCTTAACGTCGCGCTGCCGCAAATGATGGTGGATCTCGACGTCGGCGAGAGCACGATCCAGTGGCTGTCCAACGGCTACATGCTGGTCAACGGCGTACTCGTGCCGATCAGCGCTTACTTCATTAATAGGTTTACGACCCGCAAGCTGTTCTTGGTCGCTTCCGTCACGTTCGCGATCGGCACCACGGTCTGCGCCGTATCGGGCGATTTTACTTGGCTGCTGGCCGGCCGTCTCATACAAGCGGGCGGCGCAGGCATCCTAATGCCGCTGATGATGATCGTGATCATGACCATCTTCCCCGTCGAAGAACGCGGCAAGGCGATGGGCCTGATGGGCGTCGCGATGATCTTCGCGCCGGCCGTCGGACCGACGCTTTCCGGCTGGATCGTCGAAAACTACGATTGGCATGTCTTGTTCTACATCATATTGCCGCTGGCGATCTTGGCTGTCGTGTTCGGCGCCTTCTCGATGAAGGACGTCATCAAGACATCGCGGCCGAAGCTCGACGTGCTCAGCGTCATTCTGTCCACGCTCGGTTTAGGGGGGCTGCTCTACGGCTTCAGCGAAGCGGGAACGGCAGGTTGGGACTCGACCGAAGTCATCGTATGCTCGGCCGTCGGAGCGGTGGCGCTTCTCTTGTTCATCGTCCGCTCGATCCTCGTGAAGATTCCGCTGCTCGAGATGCGCGTCTTCAAATATCCGATGTTCTCGCTCACGGCTCTGATCAATGCCATTATCACGATGGCGATGTATTCCGGCATGATCCTGCTTCCGATCTTCTTGCAGACCATTCGCCACTTCACGCCGCTCGAATCCGGCTTGCTGCTGCTTCCTGGCGCCATCCTGATGGGCATCATGTCGCCGATCACCGGCATGGTGTTCGATAAGATCGGCGCGCGCTGGCTGGCCGTCGTCGGCCTGATCATCACGACCGTCACGACGTTCGAGTTCAGCCGCCTGGAGATCGATACGTCGTATAATCATATGATGCTGTTCTATACGCTTCGGATGTTCGGGATGTCCATGCTGCTGATGCCGATCCAAACGGCCGGACTCAATCAGCTGCCGCGCCGCTTGAACGCGCACGGTTCGGCCATGTCCCAGACGCTGCGGAACGTTTCCGGCGCGCTCGGCACCGCCATTCTCGTGACGCTGATGACGAACAAAGCGACTTCGCGCGCGAAAGAATTGGCGGTCTCGGGCAACGTCGATCCGTCCGATCAAACGAAAATGGGCGAAATCATGCAGCAAGCCACGATTTACGGCATTAACCATTCCTTCGTCGTCGCCACTTGGCTGACCGTCGCCGCGCTCGTGCTGGCGTTCTTCATACGCAAGGTGTCGCCGCGCGAGGATGCGGTGGAAGTGCCGGTCATGGTGGCAGAAGAGATGCAGGCGCCGCCCTTGGCGGAAATCGCCGAGGATCGGGACCGCTCGAACCGACAAAGCGCGGACAGCGAATTCCGCGATGCCATCCGAGGGTTTCTCAAGCCTGAGCCGGCGAAAGGCAACGAGCATTTTAACGATAACGAATATCGGAAGGCGCTTCTGCAGCTGAGGGGCAACCCCAAAGAAGAGGAACATCCGGAAGAAATGAATGATAAAGCCTACCGGGAAACGCTTAAGAAACTGACTGAACCCGTCAAAGACAACAAGTGAGGCAGCAAGGTTGGTTTTCCGACAACGAGAGGAGATCGAACGATGAAAATTTATATTGTTTTCGATAGCGAAGCAGGCCATACGGAACAACTGGCAAGGTCCGTCGCCAAAGGGGCCGAACGCGTAGAAGGAGCCGAGGTCTTCATTAATCACGTCAAGAAGGCGAACGTAAACGATCTCAAAGAGATGGATGCGATCATCTGGGGATGTCCCGGACACTTCGGCACCATCAGCTCCGGCCTGAAGGAATGGATCGACAAACTCGGTTATTTATGGGCGAACGGAAAACTGGTCGATAAAGTCGGCGCCGTATTCTGCACCACGGCAACCATCCACGGCGGGAGCGAAGCCACCTTGCTGAACCTGATTACGCCGATGCTCCATCAAGGCATGATGATCGTCGGCTTGCCGGCCAATATTCCGGAGAATGCGCTGTACGGCAGCTACTACGGCGTAGGGGTAACGTCTCCCGTCGAAGATGCGAACGACACGCTGAGCCAATCGTTATTCGCGAAAGGTCTCGTGCTGGGAGAAACCCTCGGCACGCGCGTGGCCAATGCGGCTGCTATCTATGCCGCGGGCAAGGCAAGTCGGGCAACGAAGGAATAAACATTGCGAGAGCGCGGCCCGCGGCGGGCCGCGCTCTTCTGCAAGCTGCCCGGCAATCGGCGCTCTAACGAATCGTCGCGCCGCGTTGCCCGGATGCGAATTGCATAAAGGGAATTCGTCAGTCATGTCATGGTCAAACCGTGTTTATTCGAAGAGACCTTCCCCGAGCCTGACCGCTTGTTGGACGGCCTCGCCGTCCGGTTCCTGACGGGGCGTCGGCTGCCCGTCACGAGGAAATCGTCTTGAGCTTGCGGTTGATCTGCACGATCCCGATCCCGAGCAGCAGGAAGAGGAGCGCATAGATCGCAAGGACGGGCACGTAGATTCCCCATAAGTGACCGTTCGCTCTCGGCAGTAAGCCGATGCCGTTCAAACACATGATGATCAGGTTGAGCAGCAGCATGACGGTTATCATGCGCCGCAGTCGCATGTAATGCGCGACGAGCGACTCCCGGTCCGTATAGAGCTGCGGGTCCTCGTCCGGCCGCCATTCCCTGCGGAAGTAATACCAGGCTTGGGTGCAGTTTCCCGCAAACTCCCAGCCGGCATCGCGATAAAGCTCCAGGTATTCTTGGAGCTTCTCCTTCCCCAATCCGAGCTGATAATCCAACCGATACGTGTACCGAACCGATGCATCCCGCTCGAATTCGCTGCGTATGACGCCGCCGCGCTTCCAATGCAGCCCCTGCCGGGACATTTCGTTGATCCAGCGCTCCTCCTGCTCGTACTGCCAGCTGAACCACAGATGATACTTGCGCTCCATCCGCGCGTGATTCCCCATCCCCTACGCCTCCTCCGAATGCACGATTCGCCGCCCGGCAACGAGCAGCTCCTCCAGCCGGCTCATCTCGGACGCAACCGTATCTCTGCCGTCCTGCGTAATGCTGTACATCTTGCGCCTCGCATCCGTACCTTCCGGGCCCGGATAATGATCGATGAGCCCTTTGCCGAGCAACGCGTTCAACGCGGTGTACAGCGTGCCCGCGCCGAGCTTCACCCTGCCGCCGCTCATGCCCTCGACTTCCTGCATGATGCCGTACCCATGCGAAGGCTGCGCATACAGCGCGATCAAAATGTAATAGAACGCCTCCGTAAGCGGAAGCATGCCTTTCAAATTGGCCACGACGGATCTGCCCTCCCCGACTATTATGACTAACGATATATCGTATGTTGATACATTAACATTAGATATATCGACTGTCAATATAGTATGCAGAAGCTGATCTTTTTCGGGGCGGCCAAAAATAGACGCTCGGCCTAGCGCTCCCGTCCAACGAGACTCATAGACTGCTTGAAAGGGAAGGTGGATGGAACGTGGCAAAAGTAGGTGTCGTCATGCCCGCTTACTATCAGCAAGAAGCCTTGATCAGGCTGGCGGTGCAATCCGTGCTGAACCAGACCTGGCGGGATTTTAATTTCGTCATCGTCGTGGACGGCGCGCCTGACCTGGTGCCGCTCTTCGACGAATTGACGCAAGGGGATCCCCGGGTCAGCATCGTCGCGTATCCGGAAAATCAAGGCGTGGCCTTCGCGCTGAATTACGGCTTCGAAATCGTGATGGACCAGGGCTGCGAATATTTGACCTGGGTCTCGACGGACAACGTCTATTATCCGAATTTCCTCGATGCGCTCGTGCGCGAGATGGACCGCTCCCATCCGAACGTCGGCATTGTTTACAGCGCTTTCCGGCATGTCTTGGAGAACGGCCTCGCGGCGCATCCGGCGGAAGTGATTCGGGAGGTCCGGGAATTTCAACACCGCCCCAAGGAAGCGCTGCTCGAAGGGTGCATCATCGGCCCCAGTTTCCTGCAGCGCACGAAATACTGCCGGATGCTCGACGGCTACCGGTTCAAGTACATCCAGGATTACGATTATTGGATCCGGCTGACGGATTACTGCGACATCCAATACATTGCGGTCGAGCTCATGGACTACCGGATCAATTCGCCGTTCAGCTTGTCGACGCATATCAGCGAGGATCCCGCCAAGCATCGCGTCTGCTGGAACGAGGTCCATCAATCGCATTACGAGACCCGGCAGCGCAGGGGGATCAAGGCCGACATCAGCGCGCTGTTCCTGATCCGGCCGGGCGAAGTGCAGCAGGCGCAGCAAGCGCTGGCGAAAATCGTCGACCAGTACGAAACGAACTTCGAGCTGATCATCGTCGGCCTGACGACGCAGCGCGAGGTCGAAGCCGTGCTCGAGCCGTATACGGATCCGCGGATCCGCGTGCTCTATTATTCTTACCACCGGGACGTTAACGCGCTGCGCAAAGCGCTGGCCAAAACGAAATCCGACTGGTGCGTCGTCTACGACAGCGCCCATGTGACGGCCGATCTTGGATATCTGAGGTCGGTCCGCAGGTCGGGAGTACTGGATAAAAGCAAAGCGTCGGCGATTACGATGCCCGGCCGATCGGTCGTCGCCTCCAACGAGATCGTCAGCCTCTATCAAACGCTTGCCGTGCGGCCGGCCCTCATGAAGTTCGTGGAGAACGCGATTCACGACTCCTGAGCCGGGGGACGCCGCGAAAAACAAAAGCACGCCCTCCTCGTCGACGTCCGCCTGTCGCCATGCGGAATACGATGAGAAGCAGCGTGCTTGTGGGCCGTGCGAACGTCCGGAGCGGAGGCTCCGCTCCGCTTAATCGGTTGATCCGTGCATTGGCGCGGCGCGCCAGGTCGGCTCGAAGCCGCTCAGGTTCTCGAACCGTACGGCAACGACTTGATCCGTGCGGATGCGGTACGCGACCGTGACGCGGATAAGTCGGCTGCGGCCCTCTTGCCTGATCCAGAACCGGAAGGTTTGGCTGGCGGCACGGCCGTCCGCGCAATCGCATCCGAAGGGCTTGGCGCCGACGATTTCGGCGCCGGGATATTTCCTTCGCACCGCTTCGGCCGCGTAACGCTCCCATTTTCCGTAGGACGGAACGGGCCCTTCCGACTTCTCGATTCGCTTGACCCGGGCTTTGCCCGTCCCGTTCGCGGCTTCGACGGTGACGTACGCGCCGAATTCCGCGGCCCCTTCCCGCAGCCAGAATCGGTAGACGAACCGTTTGGACGAGGACGATACGGCTTCGCATCCGACATAGCGCATGTCCGTCAAGGACGCCCCGGGGTAGCGCGCGGCCGCGGCTTTGCGCGCGAAATCGCTCCATTGTACGTAGTGGTGGTAGCCGTCATCGGGATCATACTTGGCCGGCGCCGCCGCCGCGAGCGGCGAACGGACCGACAGGACAAGCAGCAGGGTCAGCAGCGGGGCCAGTAGTGGCAAAATCAACCTTTGCACGGCAATCCTTCCTTTGCAGCCGGATGCCGGTTAGGATGCCACCGCCGCGTCCTTCCTATCCGGGCCGGTTAACCGTGCAGCGCCGCCTGCCGTTTGTAGTGGTCCTCCAGCACGAGGCAGGCCATCGCTTCGATCACCGGCACGACGCGCGGGCAAATGCACGGATCGTGGCGCCCTTCGGTGCGGATCGTCCGCTCCTCGCCCTGCGTGGTCACCGTCTGCTGCGGCGACGAGATCGACGAGGTCGGCTTGACCGCCACGCGGAACACGATATCGGCGCCGGTGCTGATGCCGCCCAGGATGCCGCCGGCATGATTGCTCAAGAATCCGTCGGCGTTCATGCCGTCGTTATGCTCGCTGCCCAGCATGCCGGCCGCCGCGAAGCCCGCGCCGAATTCGATGCCCTTCACGGCGCCGACCGACAGCATGGCCTTCGCGAGATCCGCGTCGAGCTTGTCGAACACCGGCTCGCCGAGGCCCGCGGCCGCGCCGCTGATCCGGCATTCCACGATGCCGCCCGCGCTGTCGCCCCGCGCGACGAGCGTCTTGACGTAATCCTCCATCCAGCCCGCCGCCTCGGGATCGCACGCCCGGACGCTGTTCTTCTCGATCTCGTCCGGCTGGTACGTCCGGCAGGCGATACCGCCGATTTCCTTCGTATACGCGACGACGCGGACGCCCCTGTCCTCCAGCAGCTTGCGCGCGACCGCGCCCGCGGCCACCCGCGCCGCCGTCTCCCGGCCCGATGCCCGTCCGCTGCCGCGATGATCGCGAATTCCGTATTTCTTCAGGTACGTATAATCGGCGTGCCCCGGACGGAACGTCTCGTCCATCCCGTCGTACGCGCTCGGCCGCATGTCCTTGTTGTCGAGCAGGATGCACAGCGGCGTGCCCGTCGTCCGCCCCTCGAACATGCCGGATACGATGCGGATGACGTCGTATTCCTTGCGCGGGGACGTCACCGCCGATTGCCCCGGCTTGCGGCGGTCCATCTGAACCTGAATATAAGCCTCGTCGAGCTCGACCCCGGGCGTGACTCCCTCGACGATAACGCCGACCGATACGCCGTGCGACTCCCCGAACGTCGTGATTTTGAATGCTTCCCCAAATGTGCTGCCTGCCATGATGAGACACCTCCGCGATTGTTCATTGCCGTTAAGGTTGATTATAATGAACGGATAACGATAAATGAAATCGCGATTTCCCCAGCCTGTCATAGAGGTGATCGATATCAGTGCAAAACTGCATTTGGAATGGTACCGCATCTTCCTGCATACCGCGCTAAGCGGCAACCTGACGCGAGCCGCCCAGGAGCTGCATATCACGCAGCCTTCCGTCAGTTATGCCATCAAGCAGCTGGAGGAAGGCTTGGGCGTCAAGCTGTTCGACCGGCTGTCCAAAGGCGTCGCGCTTACCCCGGAGGGCAAGGACCTGCTGAGCTTCGTGGAGCAGTCGCTGTCGCTGCTCGACGCCGGCGAACGCAAGATGGCCTCGCTGCGCAACCATGCGTCCGGCGAGCTGCGGATCGGGTCCAGCGGACCGATGATCAAGCATCTGCTGCTGCCTCCGCTCGACCGGCTCCGCGATGCGCATTCGAACATCGAGATCCGGCTCTACCAAGGGAGAACCGACCAGATCCGCGCATGGCTGAAGGATAGCCGCATCGATATCGGGATCGTGCATCTGCCGGCCGACGACCCCGAGCTCGACATTCGCCCGCTCGCCGCCATACAGGACTGCTTCGTCGTCGGGCCGCGCTACCGGCATTTGGCGGATCGTCCGATCGCCGCCGCGGCATTGGCCAAGCTGCCGCTGTTGCTGCTGTCCGCCGGCAGCAGCACGCGCGTGTTCGCCGAGCGTTGGTTCGCCTCGCATGGACTCGCCGTCGACGCGGCCTTCGAGCTGAACAGCTCCGACATGCTCGTCGAATTCGCCCGGCGCGGCTACGGCGCCGCCTTCGTGACGCGCGCGTTCGTCCGGCAGCAGCTGGCGGAGGGCGAGCTGTTCGAGCTCCGCGCCGCGGAAGCGATCCCGGAGCGCCGCGTCGGCCTGGCGACCCGCCGCGGCATGTCGCTGCCCGCCGTCGGGCGGCTGTTCGTGGAGCTGTTGACGCAGGTCGAACCGACATGACGCCCGCGTAGGAAGCGCTGCTGACGCGTTCCGTTCCGACGCGCTGCGCGAATCGGAGACAACGGTCCTCGCGCCGGCAGAGCCGCCCATCCAACCAGGCTCGACGAACGACAAAACGCATCCGCCCCGCAAGGGCCAATGCGTTTTTTTCATTATATATGCGATGCCGATTCGTCCATGCGCCGCCTGCCGCTAACCCGCGCCCCATGGCTCGGACCATTCCGCGCGCTTGCCGGAACCCGGCGCCTGGCCCTCGCCCTCAGCACTCAGCCCTTGACGGCAGAGCTGGAGATGCCTTGGATGATGTATTTCTGGCCGAGGAGGAAAATGACGATCATCGGGATGATCGCCGCCGACGAAGCCGCCATCATGCCGTTGTAGTCGACGTTGTTCTCGAGAATGAAGTTTTGCAGGCCGAGCGGGATCGTATACAGCTTCGGGCTTTGCAGGAACACGAGCGCGTTCTCGTAATCGTTCCACTGCCAGGAGAAATCGATGATCGCGAACGTCGCGAGCGCCGGCTTCGCGAGCGGCAGCACGAGCCGGAAGAAGATCGTGAAATGCCCCGCCCCGTCCAGGAACGCCGATTCCGTGATCTCCCTCGGAATGCCCATGAAGAACTGGCGAAGCATGAACACGCCGAAGATCGAGAACATGGCGGGCAGGATAAGCGCCCAATGCGTGTTGTAGATGTGCAGCCAGTTGAACAGGATGAACTTCGGCACGAAGATGACCTGCGGCGGAATCATCATCATCGACAGATAGACGAGGAACATCGCGTTGCGCCCTTTGAATTCGGTCCTGGCGAAGCCGTACGCCGCGAGCGCCGACAGGAACAAGGCGCCGGCCGTGCCGATGACGGCGATCTTGAGCGAGTTCAGATAATAGGGCAGGAAATTATAATTGCCGGTCCAGATCCGCCGGTGGCTGCTCCAATCGAGCTTCGACGGGAGCCACTGCTTGAACACTTCGGCCGGGGTTTGCAGCGACGTGCTGATCATCCACAAGAAAGGAACGATCATGAACGCGCCGGCGACGAGCATGACGACCGTGATCGGCAGCTTGGACTTCATCGTGCCTTCATTCATGGGACGCGCTCCTCTCTAGTAGTGAACCCAGCGCTTCTGGCCGATCCACTGGATCAGGGTAATGGCGAAGATGCAGGCGAACAGGAACCAGGAGATCGTCGACGCATAGCCCATCTCGTAATAGCTGAACGCCGTCTTGTACACGAACAGCGACAGGATCGTCGTGCTTCCGCTCGGTCCGCCCTGCGTGATGGCCTGAATGAGCGCGAACGACTTCATCGTCATGATGAGGCCGGTGATGAGCAGCAGAAACGTCGTCGGACTGACGAGCGGCCACAGAATCCGCCAGGTGATCGTCCGGGTGCTCGCGCCGTCGATGCGGGCGGCCTCCAGCTGCTCCGCCGACACCTCCTGCAGGGCCGCCAGGTAGATGATCATGTTGTAGCCGAGCATGAACCAGACCTGCACGACGTCGATCGCGTACATCGCCGAACCGGAATCGGCGAACCAGCCCGGAGGCGAGACGACGCCGAGCCAGCGCAGCGCCTCGTTGATCGGCCCGTGCGACGGCTGGAAAAGCAGCATCCAGACGAAGGCGACCGCGACGCCGCTCGAGATGTACGGCAGGAAGAACATCCCGCGCAGCAGTCCCTTCAGATAGACGCTGCGGTTCAGCACGAGCGCGACGAGGAACGCCAGCACGAGCGCCGCCGGCACGGACAGCAGGAAGATCCCGGTATGCTTGAGCGAATCGTAGAAATTGTCGTCGCCGAACAGGCGCCTCAGGTTGTCCAGCCCGGTGAACGACCAGCGCGGATTGGAGAATTGATAGTCGGTGAACATCAGACCGAACGAGAAGAGCGCCGGTAGAATCAGAAAAATCAGAATGCCGAGCATGTTCGGCAGGACGAACGCGTACCCTACCCAGCCTTGCCTTTGAACCCAGCCTCGCCGTTTCACGGGATCGCCGCCTTTCTGCTAACGTAGGACGCCGGATGACAGCAGCAAAGAGAAGAAGGAAGCGGGGGTCCCTTCTTCTCTTTGGCGTCGCGCTGCTATGGAATGCCTTTACTTCTTGGTGAGCTCCTCGTGTTCCTTCGCCATGTTGGCCAGCGTCGTGTCGAGGTCCTGCTTGTTCAGGAAATACTTCTCGTATTCCTCCTTGCGGGCGTCCAGCACCTGCTGCGGCACGGCCAGCTGGAACGAAGGGAACGAGCCGAAGACGACTTTGTTCATGGAGTCGGCGTCGTACTTGTCTTCCACGCCCTTCAGCATCAGATCCATCGCCTGTTTGTTGTCCACGCTCTTCGAGGACGGGATCCGCCCGCCGCTCGCCATCGGCAGCATGCCGCCGTCCGCGTACCATTCGGCGAATTTGAGCGCCGCTTCCTGGTGCTTGGATTTCGCGTTGACCGACAAGACGTCGCCGAGGCCGCCGGCGTATTTGTAATCCTTCTGGTCCGCGGTCACCTTCGGTATCGTGGCGAACGCGATCTGGAAGTCATGCGGATAATCCTTCAGGTTGTTGGCGTTGCGGAAAATAAACTCGCCCGCGCTTAGCATCGCCGCCTCGCCCTGCAGGAACATCGTGTCGACCGGCATCTTGCTCGTCAGCTGCTCGCCGTATTCGGGCGTGGACTTGTCGACGAACATCATGTCGTGCAGGATCTGGAACTGCTGCTTCCACAGGTCGTTGTCGAAGTTCGAAGAGCCGTCCGGCTTCGTCAGCCCGAGACCGGCGACCGTGCCGTCGATCGTCGCCGTGAACATCGCGTCATGCTGCAGCAGGCCGTAGACGCCGTCCTTCGTCAGCTTCTTCGCGTAGTCCCGCAGATCGGACCAGGTCCAATCGATCGGCGGAACCGGCAGCCCGGCGTCGTCGAGCATCTTCTTGTTCAGCCAGATGAAGCCCATGTTCTTCTTCGTCGGGATGCCGTAATACTTGCCGCCGATCTTCCACTGCGCCGCATCCGGTCCCATCTGTCCGTCGATGTCGTAGCCGGAGCCGCTCAGGTCGACCGCCGTGCCGGCATCGACGCGCTTCTGCAGCCGGTTGAGCGTGTAATTCATGTAGAGGTCCGCGTCCTGCCCGGTCAAGAGCGCCGTGTCCAGCTTCAGGTTGCCCGGGTCGTCGTTGACGTAGCGGACGTATTCGACCTGGATATCGGGGTTCGCCTTGTTCCAGTCGTCGAGGACCGCCTGCGCGCCGGCTTCTTCGGGAACCGCGCCCCACAGCGTCAGCTTGATCTTCTCGCCCGTGCCCGACCCGGCGTCCGAGCCGCCGGCGGATTGCGCGCCGTTGCCTTCCGTCGCGCCGCCGTTCGCGTTGCCGTTGCCGCCGTTATTGCCGCCGTTATCGCTTCCGCATCCGGCGAGCAGCCCTGCGACCATCATGACGCTTGCCGCGCCGAGCAGCCATTTTTTCTTCATTCCGCATTCCCCCTTAGGAATCATCGTGCCGTGCGCTACGTCTATAACTTTATCATCGGGCGCGCCCTGGGGGGATGAACGGCGTTTGGGCATTCATAGAACGATTTTTTGTATTTGAACCCGCGTTACGGGGACGGTTCCGATCCCTGCTTGCGATATTCATTGGGCGTCACCTCGCACCAGCGCTTGAAGATTTTGATGAAATAGTTGTCGTTCTCGAAGCCGACCCGCCGCCCGATGTCGCTCACCGTGCCGTCCGTCTCCGCCAGCAGCATCTTCGCCGCTCGGACCCGGCGCTGCTGGATGTAGTGGGTCAGCGTCGTGCCGGTCTTCTTCTTGAACAGGTCGCTCACGTAGCTGGCGTCCATGCGGATGAATTCCGCCAGTCCCTTGAGCGTGATCTCCTCGGCGTAATGCTCCTCGATATAGCCGATGATCCGATTCATCTCGGGATGGTCGGTCGGGCCCGTCCGTCCTTTGTCGGGGAACCATTTGTCCGCTTTGCGCAGCTTCGCCATCCGCTCGAGCTCCACGGCCACCTTGTCCATCGCGCTCTTGATGCCCTTCAGGTCCAGCGACAGCTTCAGCAGGTACCCCGACGCGCCGTGCTCGACCGCCTGCCGCGCGTATTCGAATTCGCTCATCGCCGTCAGCATGACGAAGCGGCACTCGTAGCCCTCCTCCCGCGCCGCCTGGAGCAGGCGCACGCCGTCCATCGCGGGCATGTCGATGTCGGAGATCACGACGTCCGGCCGCAGCTCGCGAATCAGCCGCAGCCCTTCTTCCCCGTCCTCCGCCTCGCCCACGATCTCGAACGGCAGATCGGCCTTCTGCATGAGCTTGCGGATGCTCGCCCGGGCAGGCCGCTCATCCTCGACGAGCAGCGTCCGCCAGCGCGCCGCTCCCGTTCCCGTCGTCCCTGTCGTCGTCATGGTCGTCCTCCTCCCTCAAGTACGGCTTCGATAACAGCAGGGGCATATGCATGACGACCCGCGTGCCTTCGTCCGTCGAATCCATGCTCAGTCCCGTGCTCTGGTACTTAAACAGCAGCTCCAGGCTCTCCCGGATGTTCTGCACGCCGATGCTCTTGCGCTTCCGCGCGACCTTCTTCGCCTTCGCCCGCTCGACGCCCATGCCGTCGTCGGCGACCTCCAGGTACAGATGCGGCCCGCGCGCCGTCGCCCTGATGTCGATATGGCCCTCCTTCAGCGATTGGCCGAAGCCGTGCAGCAGCGCGTTCTCGACGAGCGGCTGCAAGCAGAACTTCGGGATGAGCGCGTCCCCCAGCTCGTCGCCGATGTCGCAGCGCAGCTCGATGCCGTGCCCGAAGCGCCGGCGCTGAATGGCCATGTACGATTCGATCAGCACGAGTTCGTCCTTGAGCCGGATGAGGTCGACCTCGGTATTGAGCGTCGTCTCGAGGATCGTGCCCAGCGCCACGCAGATGTCGTAGATGTCGTCCTCGTCCTTCTCCAGCGCGATGCTCTTGATCGTATTGAGCGTGTTCAGCAGAAAATGCGGGTTCATCTGCGACAGCAGCACCTGAAACCGCACGTACTGCTTCTGCCGCTCCTCCAGCCGCAGCCGCTCCAGCAGGCCGTTGATGTCGTCGATCATCGCGTTGAAGCTGTGGGTCAGCGATAGAATCTCGCCGCGTCCGTGCTCGGGCAGCTTGACCTTGAGGTTGGCTTTGACGGAGGAGTCCATCTTCTTCTGGAACAGCTTGAGCGGCACGGTGATCGTCGAGGATATGAAATACGTGAGCAGGACGAACGCGAGCAGAATCGCCCCGAACCCGATGAAAAACCGCTGCTTTTGCCGGTCCACTTCCTTGAACAGGAGCGCGAGCGGCACCTTCTTCACGAAATACCCGTTCAGCTCCTGGATCCGGCTGTACGTGTAAAGCGCCTCCTCCTTGCCGTCGACGACGGACGACGCCGGCGCCGCGGCGTCTCCGCTCTCCGCGGAGCGCGCGATCGCCGCCGCCACCGCGGGGGAAATCCCCTCGCCGGGCACGGATGCCAACAATTCCGCCCCCGAGCCGTCCGCCAGGAAATAAGCGCCCTCCTGTCCGCCGTCCTTCGTCGTCCGACTGAACCATTCCTCGTAATCGATGCTCAGGCGCCCATACGCGAACGGCTTCAGGTTGTCGTCGCGAAGCAGCAGGTACAGGCTCAGCATGCGGTCGCTCGCCGTGCTTTCGCGGATGACGACGCTCTCGTCGTTCGGGTTCCAGAAGTAGCGTTCGCCGCCTTGTTCCTGCAGCTGCTTCACCCACGGCTCGGCTCGGATCTCGTCGTAATCGAGCGCGTTCTTCGGCATGAAGGACGTGTAAGCGTGTCCATGAAGGTCGATCAGCGTGTAGTAAACCGTCGCGCCCGTCATGAAGAACGTATTCTCGATGCCCGCGAATTTATTCTCCACGAGCTTCTTCCGGGTGATGTCGTCGGCCGAGCCCGGGTCCTCCATCGCTTGCCGGAGCGACGTGTCCTGTTCCAGCAGCAGCCCCGTCTTCATGACGAGGGCCATCAGATCGACGAAGCCGTTCTTGAAGCCCTCGAGCTGCTCGGTGTTTTTCTTCGCGGCGTTGTCCTGGAGCACCCGTTCGGTGCCCTTGAAGTTGTACACCACGAGCAGCGCGATCGGCAGCAGCACGAACAGCAGGAAGGCGAACAGGATCCGGTTCTTGAACGTACCCGGCGTCAGCCGGCGGAACAGCCGCATGAGCATGGGGGTCATCCTCTCCCTCCGAATGAGTAAGCCGTCTGATCTTGTTGTTGGTTATCTTAATGCATTGGCCCGCGTTCAACAAGCGCCTTGTTAAACGGAGCGAACCGCATGCCCGCCCTCCGGATCGGCTTTCCGGCTTGCCCGATCGCCGCAATCTGGTATCATGACACTATAGCATTCGCGTTCTTCCGCGGCGGCCCGCCCGGATCCGGTCCGTTTTCCCGAGCCGCCGGCGAAGAACGCGCGAAGAAGAAAGGAATCCTGCATCCCATGTCCCAACAAGCATCGCGGCCATCCGCCGCCACGACCCCGCTGTCCAAAGGTCTGCTGCTGATGATGGCTTTGTCCGCCGGCATGACCGTCGCCAATTTGTACTACAACCAGCCGCTGCTGGCCGATATCGGACGCACGTTCGGCGTCGGCCCCGATGCCGTCGGCTTCATCTCCACGTTCACCCAGATCGGCTATGCGCTCGGCATGTTCCTGTTCGTCCCGCTCGGCGACATCAAGGAACGCAAAGGCCTGATCACGATTCTCCTGGCGCTTGTCTGCGTATCGCTGATCGGCGTCGCGACCGCGCAAAATCTCCCTTGGATCTACGCGGCCAGCTTCGCGGTCGGCATCACGACGATCGTGCCGCAAATCCTCGTGCCGCTGGCCGCGACGCTCGCCGCCCCCGGCGAACAGGGCAAGGCCGTCGGCACCGTCATGAGCGGCCTGCTGCTCGGCATCCTGCTCACGCGGACCGTGTCCGGCCTGATCGGCGGAACCTGGGGCTGGCGCCTGATGTATGCGCTGGCGGCCGCCGCCATGCTGGCGCTGCTCGTGCTGCTGCGCATCAAGCTGCCGTCCAACCGCCCGACGACCGAGCTCCGTTACGGACAATTGCTCGGTTCCATGGGCAGCCTGATCAAGCGGTATGCCACGCTGCGCGAATCGGCGCTCATCGGAGGCGCGAATTTCGCCGCGTTCAGCATTTTCTGGACGGCGCTCTCCTTCTACCTGGAAGGCGAGCCGTATCGGTACAGCAGCCAGATCGCCGGCTTGTTCGGCCTGGTCGGCGCGGCCGGCGCGCTGGGCGCGCCGATCGTCGGAAGAATGGCGGACCGGCTCCGCACGGAATGGATCATCGGTGTCCTGCTTCTGCTCAACCTGCTCTCCTACCTGCTCTTCGGCTTATGGGGCGGGTATCTGTGGGCGCTTATCGCGGGCGTCATCCTGCTCGATCTGGGCGTGCAGGGCACGCAGGTCGCCAACATGGCGCGCATCTATGCGCTCGAACCTCCGGCGCGAAGCCGCTTGAATACCGTGCAGATGGTGACGACGTTCCTCGGCGGCGCGATCGGCTCGTCGCTCGGCAGCTTCGCGTGGCGGCATTGGGGCTGGCGGGGCGTATGCCTGGCCGGCGGCGCGACCGTGCTGTTCGGCGTCATCGTCTGGGCTCTCCGCAGGCTTCGCCGCGAAGGTATCGGCGCGCAAGCCCGTCCGACGAATCCATAACGCAGCGCGCAGGCCTTCGTCCGAGGCCGACGGTAAACTCCCCTGCGGATACGCGCAACCATTGCGAGATCGAAAGCATGCGCAAGCAAAAATGCAAAAAAGAGCAGCCTTCCCGCCTTGGCACAGGAATGCTGCTCTTTTCTTCGTTCCGCGGTCGGCCGCGCAATCGCCTAGCGGGCGTTCTGCCTGGCGGATTCGCGGGCCAGCCGGCGCGCGACGCGGACCGACGGCAGGGCGCAGATCCGCCCGATGTACTGATCGAACCTGTCCGCGAGCACGTCATGCTGGAACTCCGTTTTCGCGCGATGATACCCGTCGCGCACGAGCCGTTCCCGCAGGACCTCGTCGCGCGCGAGGCGGACGACGCTGTCCGCGATTTGGTTCGCGGATTCCGGATCGACGAGCAGGCCCGTCACGCCGTCAAGCACCGCTTCCGAAGCGCCGCCCGAGCGTCCGGCGATCACCGGCACGCCGGCCGAGGCCGCCTCCAAATACACGATGCCGAAGCCTTCCGCGTCCCCTTGCTCCAACTCCCGGCACACCATGATGAATTGCTGCGACAGGCTGTAATAGTCGTTCAACCGTTCGCTTCCGCTCACGCTGCCCACGAATATCACGGCATCCGCGACGCCCGTCGCGCGCGCGAGCTGTTCCAACCGTTCGCGCGCGGGACCGTCCCCGACGATCACGTAGACGGCATGCGGGATTTGCTTCAAGATCGCCGGCATCGCCTCGATCACCCGGTCATGCCCTTTGCGGGTGACCAGCCGTCCGACGGACAACAAGACGTATTTACCTTCCAGTCCGAGCTGCTCCAGCAGCTCTTCGTCGGCCGGCTTCCGGTCGTACACCCGCTCGACGCCGGGATTGACGATGCCGATCCGGCGCGGATCGACCCCGTAATCCTCAACCAGCCGTTTGGTGAATTTGCTGTTCGTCAGCACGCCGTCGGCTTTGCGCAGGATCAGCTTCACGACCGCGTTCAGCCCGATGAACCGCCGGAACATGAGCATATCCATCCCGTGGGTCGAAATCACGTACCGGCGTCCCCCGAACACCCGGAACAGCAGCCCGATGAATCCGATCAGCACGTAGCCGTAAAGCGTAACGTCCGGCTCCTCGCCGCGCAGCGTCCGCCGCACCTGCCGGAACAACCTCCCCCAGCTCGAGATATCCGCCCGTTCGCCCCGCATGAAGGCGCCCCGCACGATCCGAAGCCGCTCCTGCTCGTCGAACGCGTCGCTTCCCGGGTACTCCGGCGCGACGATCGTCATGTCATGCTTCGTATGTTTGGACAAATTGTAGTAATAATTTTGCATGCCGCCGATGCCAGGCGGAAACACGCCTGCCACGAGAACGATCTTTCTACGTTTCATCATAGGACTTCACCCTTCTCGCCGAGTAGCTGACCGCTCGCACGATCGCCCAAAACATGATTTCCGCCATCATATTCCACAAACGCGCGATCACGGAAATATAAATCGCGGTCTCCGTGCCTAATTTCAAGGACAGGAAATAAACCAGAAAGCCTTCCCGTACCCCGAGCCCGCCCGGAAGCGGACTGAATAAACCGAGCAGCCAGGAGGTCGCGAACGTCCCCGCGGCATATAACAAACCGATATCGCCCCTGCCGAAGCTGTTCGTCAGCATCCAAAAGGCGATCCCCATCACGAAATGACTGCCGAGAAAACAAACGAGGTACCCGAAAAACTGATTGCGGGTCAAGCCTGCGTCCAGTCCCGATTCGGCCGCGGCGTTCCCGTTTCCGATCGAAGCCATCAGCTTGCCGACGATTCGCTGCAGCGCCTTCCAGCGCGAAGCGCGGACGAACAGCGTGCGAATGCGGGCCGTGCCTTTATCGTAATAGAAGTAGGCCAGCGCGAAGACCGCGAGAACGGCAGCAATGCAGACCAGCGGAGCAATGTTCAGGCTTACCAGGAGAATCAGCGCATAGCTGAGCGCCGCGGAGACAAGCAGGATGTTCTCGTAGACGATGGACGCGAGCTGCGCATCCAGCGGGACGCCCGCGCGCGTGGCGAGCACGACCCGGCCCGCGTAATTCCAGAACCCTCCGGGGAGATATTTGGCGAACTGCGAGTCGATGAACATTCGCAATCCGTCGAGCAGCCGCAGCTTGACGCCGGCCTGCCGCTTGACGGCTTCCGCCCCGGCCGCATTGACGATCAGCACCCAGATGGCGGCTTGAAGCATGAGGAAGAAAGCAAAAACCAGCATGGAGGAATAAAATTGCACGTTCGCATGCACCAGGAAGGACTCGATATCCGCCAATTTCAGCGGCACGTTCCGCACGACGAAGAAGACAATGATTCCGACAAGCGCGAGCTTGAGTACCGGCGGCGCCACTCTTCGCATCACTGCCACCTCTTCACCACCTCTCGGGCTCGGTAGAAATCATCCTTCAATTGTAACCGCGAACTGTTTACGTAATGTCAACCGAAACGCCGATTCGAATTAAATCCTGCCGGGTCGCGTCCGGAGCGGCCCGCATTCGCGTTCGAACCCTTAACGTGCCGAATGGTTAATGGAATAAATATTTCCAACGCGTATTGACAATAAACGGGGATATGAGTACAGTTAATCTATTATTCCAATTATTCTTATCGGTTTAGGAGGGTATAACAACAATGGGGCAAATAGACAACAATTTCCTGTCCGCCATTGAATCGAACTGGTACAGCTTCGTCACTTCGATTTTCGTCTTTTGGATTTTATTTTTGCTTGCCCGCAAACGGGTCAGCTTCGGCAAACGGGTCCTGATCGGACTCGGCATCGGAGTGGTCACCGGGATTCTGTTCCAAAATCTCGACTTCGACACGAAGGCCATCTCGACGTTCGGCAGCATCTACGTCAGCTTGATCCGCATGCTCGTCGTGCCGCTCGTGTTCATTCTCGTCTTGAACAGCATCTCGTCGCTCACCAATCTGGAATACCTGCGCAAGATCGGTCTCAAGACGTTCGCCTGGTTCCTCGGAACGACCGGGGTCGGCTCTATCATCGGCCTGCTCGTCGCCCTGCTGATGAACCCGGGGAGCGGCATCCAGCAAGCGGCTCCGGCGGATTTTCAGGCGCGCGAGATTCCGACCTTCTCCGAGGTCATCCTGGACATGGTGCCGTCCAACCCCATTAACGAGGCTGCCGAAGGCAAAGTGGTGCCGCTGCTCATCTTCGCGATTTTCCTGGCCGTGGCCATCATCAAGATCGGCTCGCGCAACGCAGAGGCCGTCAAGCCCGTTCGCGATCTGATCGGCTCGATCACGCAAGTGCTGCACCAAGTCGTCAAATTCATCATCCGGTTGACCCCTTACGGCGTCTTCGCCCTGATCGCCGCCGTTACGTCGCATTACGGCTGGGATACGCTGCAAGAGCTAGGCAGGGTCATCATCACGTCGTATATCGCGCTCATCATTCATTTCGTCTTGGTATTCGGCGGTCTGGTGCTGCTCGTTGCCAAAGTGAATCCGATCAAATTCTTCCGCAAGATCTATCCGACGATCACCGTCGCGTTCACGACCCGGAGCAGCTATGCCACGCTTCCCGTGAATCTGGAGGTCATCACCAAGCGGCTGCACGTCTCGCCGCGGATCGCGAGCTTCGTGGCTCCGCTCGGCGCTTCCGTCAACTTCAACGCCTGCGGCGGGATCTGGCCGGCCATCGTGACCGTCTTCACCGCGCATGTGTATAACATCGATCTGGCGTTTACGGACTACATCGTACTCGTGTTCGTCAGCATTATTTCGTCCATCGGCGTTGCCGGCGTACCGGGTCCGGCCGTCATCTCGACCACCGTCGTGCTGACCGCGCTCGGCCTCCCGCTGGAAGGCATCGCGATCGTGGCGGGCGTCGAAGCCTTGATCGACATGGGCCGCACGGCCGTCAATGCAACGGGCACGACCGTCACCTCCCTGCTCGTGGCCAACTCCGAAGGCGAGTTCGACCGCGAAGCGTTCAACAACCAGGACGACGACGAGGAAATCTCGCTCCAACCCGCGCACTGATCCGCTGCCCGCAAGGCGGCATGATGAAAGCCCTCCGTTTCCCGCCCGGGATGACGGAGGGCTTTCTGCCGCGGAACGGACCGCAGGGCGGACAAAAAGCGCCGCCGCGGCCTAGCCGCGGCGGCAGCACTCTTCGGAACGGCAAGCGATGCATCCGGATCGCGGGCGGTCGCCGGAGAAAATCATTGCGCCTGCGCGACCGGATCCAATGCCTCGCGCATCTGCGCCTCCGTCATCGCTCCGACGCGTTTATGCTTGACGTTGCCGAGCGGATCCACGATGATCGAGACGGGAATCGAGGTGATGCCGTACGCTTCCGTCAACTTCTTCTTCTCGTCGAGCAGGACGCGGAACGGATAGCCGTGCGATTGGATGTAATCCAGGGCCGTCTGCCGGTCCTCGCCGACATTCACGGTCACGACCACGACGTTCCGATCCTTGTACGCCTCGCTTACCTTCTGCAGGGCGGGCATTTCTTTCTTGCAGTATTTGCACCAGGTCGTCCAGAAATTGAGATACACCGTACGCCCTCTCAGCTCGCGCATGGATACATGGTTCCCTTCCAGATCCGTCAGCGTAAAATCCAGCGCGCGGGCCGGTTCCGCGGCGGAAGCCGCTTCCGACCCGAGGCTGGATGCCTCGCTCACGTCGTAGTGGCTGGTCACGTACACCGCGCCTGCCACGACGGCGGCTGCGGCAAGCGACGCCGCGCCCCACAGTACCCCTTTTCTCTTCATCGTTCCGACTCTCCTCATAGATTGAACAATCCGGCGCTTTGACTGATGAACGCGAGCTTATCGGTAAAGACGAGCAGCCCCATCGCGATCATGACGATGCCGCTCGCGACGGATATCGCCGGGAGATGCCTTGTGATTTTTTTCAAATAGTTCGTTAAATTGCCCACCAGGAACGCGGCCAGCAGCAGCGGCAGCGCCAAGCCCAACGAATACGCCGCGAGGAGCAGGACGCCCTTCCCGATCGTGGACATGCTGCCCGCGTAGATCAGGATGGACGAGAGAATCGGACCGACGCACGGCGTCCAGCCGGCCGCGAAGGCCATGCCGAGCAGCAGCGAGCCGATGGCCGTCCTCTCTCTTCTGGCGCCGGTTTGGAACAGTCTCTTCTCGGCGTAGAATGCTTTGATTTTGAAAATCCCCGTCGTGTGCAGCCCGAATACGATGATCAGGCCCCCGCCGATCTGCTTCACGAGCGTCGAGTTCGTCGCGAGCAGCCTGCCGACGGAGCTGACGGACACGCCGAGCAGCATGAACACGGCCGAGAAGCCGAGCACGAAGAAGCCGGCCTTGATCAACACGTTCAGCTTCGCTTGGCTGCTCTGCAGCTCGGGCAGCGACGCGCCGACGAGATGGCTGAGATAGACCGGGATGAGCGGCAGGACGCAGGGCGATAAGAACGAGAGCAGCCCGGCCGAAAACGCGAGTAGGATATCCATGCTTTCTTCTCCTCGTTGCGGGCGAAGCATCGCCTTTTGCGGAAATGGGCAAAATGGGCAGCCGAGTGGATGCCCATTTTGATGAAATACGGCGCTCTATTTGTTCGAAAGCAGGTTGTACAGCACTTGCGCGACTTCCGCTCTCGTCGACAATCCCGCAGGGTTCAGCTTGCCGTCGCTACCGGTTACGACGCCGCTTTTCACGAGCGCCCGGAACGCATCCCCCGCATAGCCGGGAATTTGGCCCGCATCGGCGAAGCTCGACAATGCCGGACCGGCATCGCCCGCAGGCAGCTTGCCGAGCACGTCAAGCGCGCGGTACAGCAGCGTGAACAAATCTTGGCGCGTGATTGCTTTGGACGGCGCATAGAGATTGTCGCCCAGCCCCGTCGTGATGCCGAGACGTTTCGCCGCTCCGAGGTAGTTCGTGTAATACGTATCGCCAGCGTCGGCGAAGTTGCTCGCTTCGGTTTCATTCGGCTCGATGCCGTAGGCCTTCAGCAGCAGCACGAGGAATTGGCCGCGCGTCACGTTGGCCGACGGGCTGTAATGCGTGGCGTCGGTACCGGACGCAATGCCGTTCGCGGCCAGGTAGCCGACAGCTTCGCTATACCAAGCCGAAGACGGAACGTCCGCGAAGGACGCATTCGCAGGAGCCGCCTCCGGTACCGTTACGTTCACCGATTGGCCGGCCGCGTATGGCACCTGCGCCGGCGCGATCAACGTCGTGACCCCGTCCGCTTTGCTGCTGATCGGGCCGTTGAAGCCCGGTTTGGCCGCGTAACGGACATTGTACGTGCCCGGCGCAAGGCCTGTAATGGCCGTTCCCGTAACCGGCGCGTAGTCGGTCGCGCTTGCGGCTTTGTACTCCAGCGCCGCGTTCGCGCCCGTGATTTGGCCGTTGTTGCCCGTCGTCGGCGCGACGCCCGTCAATCCGGAAGGTACCGACTCCAGGCGGGAAAATAATTTGTCCAACGCCGTCTTGTAGGTCGCGTTAGGCGATACGCCGTTCGATTTGTAATCCGGCTGAATGTTGGTCCACGAGTACATCAGCTCCACGTGGCCCAGAATCGGCGCGCTCTTGCCTGCCGCGTCTTTATTGTCTTTGTTATAGACATACAGATAAGGGACCTGCAGCTTGTTGGCTACGACGTCCTTGCCGTTCGCGTCCTTGTAGGTCACGTTCGTCGTATCTTTCACGTATTGTGTCTGGATATTCGTCAAATAGGTATTGACCAGATCCACGTACAAGTTGGCGTACGGATGGCCGGTACCCCGAACCATCAGACGGTCGTTCTCATGGGAATCGAACGTCGGCAAGTCCGTCTTCGTCACGTCGACGCCGGCATCCAACCGCGGATCCCACATGTAGACCTTGTCGACCTTGTATTTATGCGCGTATTCGTTGATGAATTTGATGGCCGCCTGCGTATTCGGGCACCAGGATCCGCCGAAGAGGATCACGTAGTTGCCTTCGCTGCCGAGCAGCTTCGTCAGCTCGTGGTACGTGACATGCTCGAATACGAGCTGGCCGTCCGTGCCGTCGAAGATATCGCGGCCGACGTTCGGGGAGTTGAATTTAACGTTCTTGTTGAACGCGGGTTCGATAAAGTCGTTGCTCGCGATCGTCTTGTAGTCCGCGGCGGGCGCGGCGCCGAACACGTCCTTCACTTGCGCCTTGAAGGCGCCGGCTTTGGCTGCGTCTTCGGTGCCGCCGGTTTGGAAATCGGCGGCGGAGCTGCCGTTCTTGATGAATTTGACGATCGGCTGGCTGTTGGCGTCGTTCTTATGGTCTTTATTGTAGATAAACAGGAACGTCTGGTTCTTCACGTCCGCTGCCGGGCTCGTCGCGACCGCATTGCCGCTCGCGTCCTTCTCCGTCAGGTATTTGGCGACGAGATCGGTGTACAGGCTGGCGAACGGACTGGCGCTGTCCGCCAAATCCAGGCTGACGCCGTCGAGCTTCGTGTCGAAGTTGTAGATCGTGGAGATGCCGTAGGCTTTCGCCGCTTGATCGATGTAGCCGATCTCGGCTTGGGTGCTCGGCACGGAAGCGCCGCCGAACAAGACGGCATAGGTGCCCGCGCTTTCGAAGATATGCGCGATATCCTCGTAGGTTGCCGTCTTGAACACATGGCCGGCATCCTTCAGATTCGGATAAACGTCGCTGAAATAATCGAAATGGCTGACCGGGCTTACGGAATCCGGAACGGCTGTCGCATTAGTCGCGGCGGCGTTCGCGGATAGAACCGGAATGGAAAGGATAAGGGCCAGAAGCAAGGCAACGAGCCTTGCCGCGGATACGGATGTTCTCATAAGGGCTGAATCTCCTAGTCATGTTAGTAGTGGGATGGCTTATGATGTGCTGCAGTCGTCGGAAGGTCCTTAAGGGCAAACTTCTTCTTCGGACGAACCGGAGGACGGCTGCGTGTCGGACGGCGCGGAGACCGGGTCCGAGGAGTCATTGGACGAAGACGGCTCCGACGAAGACGAGCCGGAGGAAGACTGCGAAGGCGCGGATACGGTCTCCGGCGCTTTCTCTTCTTTGGAAGCGACGATCGATCCGACCTTCTTCGGGCCTTTCTCGACGGGCGCGGATACAGTAGCCGTATCGGCTGCCGTAGTCACGGGAGCCGCGGACGCTGCCGACGATTTGGAAGGCTGGTTGTTTGCCGACGGCGTCGATGCTTTCGGCTGGGACGCCGCCGCAGCAGGCTTATTTGTTTTCGGTTGTTCGGTTTTCGGCTGTTCGGCTTTCGGCTGTTCCGTCGTCGACGCCGCCGGCTTCTGCTCGGCCTGCTTGGACGTGTCCGTCAGGACGGCCGTCTTCACTTTCGCTTGGCTGGCCGAAGAGCCTGCATCGACAACCGGGGCGGACGGTTTGTCTTGCGCTGCCGGCGTACTTGCGGTCTGCGCGTCGTTGGTTGCTTCCGGCGCGGACGGCTGGCCGTCTGCCGCCGCGGAAACCGCGGCGTCGGAAGGCGCGACGTCCACTGCCGCCGATTCGGTCGCCGCCGGTTCGCTTTGCAAGGAAGCGGCTTGATCTTGCGTAACGGCCGACTGCGTATTCCCGGCCGTCGCCGGCGCCGCTGCCGGTTCGTTCTGCGGCTGCTTATTCGCATAGACCGCCGCATAGGTCAGGACCAGGAATACGGCAGTTCCGATAATAAAAGACAACGTGGATTTGGTTACGAGTTTCTTTTTCATTCTGACTTCAACCCCTCGCGCAATAGTAGGATGACAAGCTTTCGGATAAAAAAAGAAGATCCAACGAGGACGCGACAAAGTCGCGTACGCTCATTGAATCTCTGGCGGTCCAGTAGAATCGATCGTTCCCTATTATCCGACAACGCTTTCGTTCGGTTTGCTTAGTCTTATATTAATTACCATGACTTACCTTGTCAACTATTTTTCCTATAAACTTAGTCGGAATTAAATTCCCCAGCTATTCTTCCTTTAACGAGCCTCGTCAAACTAAAACGCAAGGAAGGAACGGGTATCCGGTTGGATGCCCGTTCCTTGAGAAAATTCAAGATGCTATTCGTTCGAAAGCAGCTTGTACAGCACTTGCGCCACTTCGGCCCTCGTCGTCAATCCCGCGGGGTTCAGCTTGCCGCCGCTCCCGGTTACGACGCCGCCTTTCACGAGCGCTTGGAACGCATCCTGCGCGTAGCCGGCGATCTTGCCCGCATCGGCGAAGCTCGATACGGCCGAACCTGCATCGCCCGAAGGCAGCTTGCCGAGCACGTCGAGCGCGCGGTAGAGCAGGGTGAACAAGTCTTGGCGGGTAATCGCCTTATCCGGCGCGAACAGGTTGTCGCCGAGTCCCGTCGTAATGCCGAGACGTTTCGCCGCTCCGAGGTATGGCGTGTAGTACGCATTGCCCGCATCTGCGAAATTATTCGCTTCGGCTTCGTTCGGCTCGATGCCGTACGCCTTCAGCAGCAGCACGAGGAACTGGCCGCGAGTCACGTTCGCCAGCGGGCTGTAATGCGTGTCGTCGGTGCCGGTCGCGATCTCCCGCGCTGCCAGGAAGGTAACGGCCTTGCCGTACCAAGCCGCGTCGGAAACGTCGTCGAAAGCGACTTTGTTGTACGCCACGATGTATTGCGAGAAATGCGCCGTCACGAAATCCACCGTGCCCGTCGCCGGGTTGTACTTGCCCCTTACCGGCTCCAGATACCCGTCTTCCGTAATGTAATACACGATGATGGCGTTCGGATCCTCGCCGGTTTTCGGCGCGTAAGGCACGCTGACCTTGACGCTGCCTCCGCCGAAGTCGGAAACCAACGTATCGCCTGCTTTAACCGACAGGTCGTACACGGGTCTGTCACCCAAGACTTCTTTGCCTTCGGCGGTCAATTCGCGCTTGGCGATCTCGATCGTTACGTCGCCCGTTCCGGCGGCGCTGATGGTTTTCAACGCTTGCGTATCGAATTGAACGGTACCGACGGCGGCATAGTTGATTTTCACTTGCGCTTTCGTGTTCGCCGCCACATCGTCGATCACGGCGCGCGGAATGCTGATTCGGGCCGTCTGCGTGTCCGCGGCGGACGCCACTTTAAGCTCGGCGACCGCGACGTTGCCGGCCGATTCCGTCTTCTTGGCGCTGTCGACCAACGCGGCCGCGGCTTCCTTGGTTACGACGGCCGTCGTGTTTCCGTCGGCGTCGGTCTTGGCCGGAACGTCGATGGAAGAAGTCGTCGTCGATCCGGACGTCGTCGTCGTTACGCCGTCATCCTTGACCGGAGTCGTGCTTCCGCCCGTAGTGCCGCCGCCGGTATTGCCGCCGCCGGTCGGTCCGGCCGGAACGATAACGTCCACAGATTCGCCTGCCGCGTACGGTACTTGCGTCGGCGCGATCAGCGTGGTGACGCCGTTCGATCTCGAACTGACCGGACCGTTATAGCCCGGCTTCGCCGCATAGCGGACATTGTACGTGCCCGCCGCCAACCCAGTGATGCTCGTGCCCGTGACCGGCGTGTAATTCGCCGCTCCCGCAGCCTTGTATTCCAGCGCCGCGGTTACGCCCGTGATTCGGCCGTCGTTGTTCGCCGACGTCGTCGGCGCTACGCCCGCTGCCTGCGTCGGCACGGATTCCAGACGGGAGAACAGCGCGTCCAGCGCCGTCTTGTACGCCGTGTTCGGCAATACGCCGTTCGATTGGTAGTCGGGCTGAATGTTCGTCCACGAGTACATCAGCTCCACGTGACCGAGAATCGGCGCGCTGACGCCGGATGCGTCTTTATTGTCCTTATTGTAGATGTACAGATACGGCACCTGCAGCTTGTTCGCGACGACGTCCTGGCCGTTCGCGTCCTTGTACGTCACGTTCGTCGTGCCTTTGACGTATTGCGTCTGGATGTTCGTCAGGTACTTGTTGACCAGATCCACGTACAGGTTCGCGTACGGATGGCCGGTTCCCCGCACCATCAGACGATCGATGTCATGGGAATCGAAATCGGGCGAATCGGTCTGCGTGACGTCCACGCCCGCATCCAGCCGCGGATCCCACATGTAGACTTTGTCGATGTTGTATTTCTTCGCGTACTCGTTGATGAACTTGATGGCCGCCTGCGTGTTCGGGCACCAGGATCCGCCGAAGAGGATCGCGTAGTTGCCGTGGCTGTCGAGCAGCCTCGTCAGCTCGTGGTACGTCACATGCTCGAACACGAGCTGTCCGTCCTCCGCTCCGAAGATGTCACGGCCGACGTTCGGCGAGTTGTGCTTCACGTTCTGGTTGAACGCCGGCTCGAAGAAATCGTTGTTGGCGACGGTCGCGTAGTCCACCGCCGGCGCAGCGCCCAACACGTTCTGAACCTGCGTCTTGAACGCGTCTACTTTGGATGCGTCCACCGCGCCGTCCGTCAGGAAGTCCGCCGCGCTGCCGTCGTTCTTCAAGGAAGCCACGATCGGCTGGCTGTTGTCGCCGTTCTTGTGGTCCTTGTCGTAGACGAACAGGAACGTCTTGTCCTTCACGTCGGCCGCCGGGCTTGCCCCGACCGCCGCGCCCGCCGCATTCTTCTCCGTCAAATATTTGTTGACGAGATCGGTGTACACGCTGGCGAATGCGTTGCCGCTGTCCGCGATGTCCAAGGTGAGTCCGTCCAGCTTGGTGTCGAAATTGTAGATCGTGGAGATGCCGTAGGCTTTGGCCACCTGATCGATGTAGCCGATCTCGGCCTGCGTGCTCGGCAGCGATGCTCCGCCGAACAGGATCGCATATTTGCCCTCGCTGCCGAGGATATGCGCGAGATCCTCGTAGGTAACCGTCTTGAACACATGGCTCGCGTCGTTCAAGCTTGGATAGACGTCGCTGAAATAATCGTAATGGCTCGTTGCGCCGGTGCCGCTGCCCGTCGAGACGACGGCCGAAGAATCGCCGGCGTCGGCGTTTGCGGAAAACGCCGGCACCGAGATGAGCAAGGCAAGCAGCAAGGCAACGATCCTTGCCGCGAAAGTAGGTTTCCTCATATGGCTATAGCTCCTAGTTTAGATTGAGTGGGAATGGAATGGCCGGATTAACCGCAATCTTCGATGCCGCAATCTTCGTCGTCCGAAGAACCGGGATCTGTCGGCGCGGGTGCCGGATCGGGATTGGAAGCGCTAGGCGACGACGAGCCGGAATTCGACGAAGGCGAAGGGGACGATTGCGTTGGCGCGGCTTCGACCGCCGTCTCCGGCGCTTTTTCTTCCTTGGCCGCTACGATGGAGCCGACTTTCTTCGGCGCTTTCTCTACGGGAGCGGATACCGGTACCGTATTCTCCGCCGAATTGGAAGCAGGCGCGGACACCGCAGCCGCCGGTTTGGATGCTGACGGTTTGGATGCCGGCGCGGAAGCTTTCGGCTGAGCCGCATTCGATGCCGCCGGTTTGGCAGGCGCTTTCGGCTGTGCTTCCGTCGTTTTCGGCGCTTCTTCCTTGGAAGCGGAAGGCTGCGTCAGCACGGCCGTCTTCACCTTGGCTTGGTTCGAGGCGGAGCTTGCATTGCCGGATGGCTGCGACGGCGCGTCTTGCGCAGCTGTCTTCGTGTCCGCCGGCTGCGACGGCTCGTCTTGCGCTGCAGGCTGCTTCGCAGTCTCAGCCGTTTGTTCTGCCGCTGCAGGCTGCGCCGCGTCGGTCGAGGACGCGTCCTGCGCCGCGATTTCCGTGACGGCAGCCGATTCGGCGACGACGGCCGTTTCGGCCGCAGCAGGCTGCTCGGATTCCGCAGCCGCGGTTTGCGGAGCGGTCGTTTGGTTCGTTTCGGCCGCAGTCGGCGCGCCGGACGGATCGTTTTGCGTTTTTTTGTTCGCGTTGACGGCGGCGAACGTCAGCGCCAGGAAGACCGCGCTCGCGATAACGAAAGATAAGGTCGTTTTGGTCAGCTTTTTCATTTGGTACGACAGCCCCTCTAGTTCGGATTTGGCATGCTTGTTCGATGGTTCAGTTCAACGTAACGACAGTTGCCTTGCATCTTGCGGTCAAACTCTCGGTCGTCCCTCCCGTTAGGATAGTTCCGGATAAAAAAAGAAGATCCAACGAGCGCGCTGCGGTTCAAGCGCTCATTGAATCTCTGGTTGGTCCAGTAGATAGATCGTTCCAAGTCATCCGACAAAACCGTCGTTGGTTTACATATCCATATCTTAAATACCTGACACCGCCTTGTCAATATTTTTCCTATCGATTTTGTCGGAATTAAATTTTCGCTTTCGGCATCGAATAGGAGACTCTCGGCGATTCCGTCATGATTCTGCTCCCCCTAACTTGCGAGAACGACCGTTTGAAGCCGCCGCAGCCTTTTTCGGACAGTCGCATCTCGCGCGGCAGAGCGGCTTCTCTCTCTTCCGGGCAACGCGAAAAAACCGGAACCCGCCCGACAGGCAGGTATCCGGCTTCGAGCGGTTACGGATGCGTCTCACGCCTGCCCGCGTCTCGCGGCGAGCTCGGCCAAGCCCAGCAGCCCGACCGTGTCCCGGCGAAGGATCGCTTCGATCTCCTCTTCCGGCACGCGCGGCAGCTTCGTTCCTTCCAGAATTCCGTTGATCGCGCGCGCGCCGTCGATCGTCTGCTGCGGCGTGAAGAACGGAAAATCGGAGCCGAACAGCACTTTATGCGCCACGCGGTATTCCGTCACGTTCATCATGGCGTTGTAGAACTGCCACGGCCGCGGGACGAGCGCGGACAGATCGGCGTAGACGTTCGGATTCTTGCGGATGAGCGACACGCACTCCGCATGCCACGGATGGCCGAGATGCGCGACGATCATCTTGAGCGAAGGGAATGTCCGCGCGATCGGATCGAGCAGCTCCGGGCGCGAAGCGTCCAGGAACCCTTGGGACACGAACGACGTGCCCTGATGCCACAGGATCGGAATGCCGAGTTCGTCTGCCTTGGCGTAAAGCGGGAAGTACGCGCGGTCGCCCGGGTAGAAATTCTGGTAGATCGGCGCGAGCTTCAGCCCGACGAGGCCGTATTCCCTCACCGCAAACTCCAGCTGCGCCGGCGCGTCCGGCGCATGCGGATCGACGCTGGCGAAGCCGAACAGCCGGCCGCGATGGCCTTCCACGTATGCCGCGACGTATTCGTTCGGCACGACGACGCCGGTCTGCGGGCAGTTGAACGCCAGAACGATCGCCCCGTCCGCATGACGGTAGACGTTCCAGTGATCCTCCGGCGTCGTCTGCAGCTCGTAGCCGTCTCCCCATGCTTTCTTCGCGTCCGACAAGAAGCTTCCGCCCACATGACCCGGCCCGAACAAATGCGTGTGCCCGTCGAAGATCATAACGTCACCTTCAAGGCGTCGACCGTGTATTTGCGAACGGCCTCGTCGTCCAGCTCGACCCCGAGCCCGGGCCCGGCGGGCACCGCGACGTACCCTTCGCCGTCAAGCTTGAGCGGCTCCGCGACGAGATCGCGGCTGAGCGGCGTATCGTTCGTGCAGAATTCCTGGAACAGCGGATGCTTCTGGTACGCGTTCAAATGCAGCGACGCCGCGGTCAGAATATCCGACGTCCACGCGTGCGGCACGATCAATTTGCCCGCCTGCTCCGCCATCGCCACCAGCCTGCGCGTCTCCGTCAGCCCGCCGGCGCGGGAGACGTCGGGCTGAATGATGTCGATGTCCCCCTCCGCGATGAGCTGCTTGTATTCGTACAAGCCGCCGAGCTGCTCGCCGCAGGCGATGCGGACGTCGACGGCGTTCGCCAGCTTGCGGTAGCCCTCGAGATTGTCCGCGTGAAGCGGCTCCTCGACGAAGAAGACCCCGTACTGCTCCAGCTCCTTCACGAGCCGGATCGCCAGCTTGACGTCGGGCGTCCACATGCCGTCGACCATGATGTCCATGCCGTCGCCCGCTTCCTCCCGCGCCGCCGCGACGAGCGCTACGACCCGGCGGGGATCCTCGGCCACGGCGCCCCAACCGAACTTCATCGCCCGGTAGCCGAGCGCGCGGTACTTGCGGACGGCTTCCTTCATCGCCTCCGGCGTGCGCCGGAACAGCGTGCTGGCATAAGCCTTGATGCGCTCATGGTTGCGGGCGCCGAGCATGACGCCGACCGGTTGGCCGGACGCCTTGCCGATAATATCCCAGATCGCGATGTCGATGGCGCTCATCGCATGGATGGCCGCGCCGCGCCGGCCCTGGTAATACGAGGACGCGTACATGTTCGTCCAGATCTTGTCGTATTCGAACGGATTTTCCCCGATGACCGCGTACTTCAAGCCTTCCGAGAACGACTTCAAATACCGGGGCGCGTCGATGAGCGCCTTCATGACATGCGGATGCGAATCGCAATCGGCGATGCCGACGATGCCTTCGTCCGTGCTTACCTTCACGATCAAGGCGTACTTCGGCCCGCGGGAATCGGAGGCGTCGTCGGCCATGCCGTAATCGTACGGGCTTTCCAGGATGGCCAGCTCGATGGAGGTGATTTTCATTGCGCGTCCCCCTTCAGGTAATCGAATCGCGAAGCGCCCGAACCCTCGGGCAGCAGCCTGCGGGACAAGCCCCTGTACCAGGCTTCCACCTTCGCGAAGCCTTCCGCGTAACGGCTCCCCGCCTGGTAGCCGCGGAACTTGCCGACCGTGTCCACGACGTCGAGCAGGTCGACGTCCATGAGCTGCCGGAAGATCCGCAGCTGGCTCGCGTGCTTGGCGAGCGCCGCTTTCTTCGCTTCGATCGTCTCCGTGATGTCCACGAACTCCGTCGGCTGAAAGCCGATGCCCCCGACATTGTCCATGAAGTAAAGCGTCACCTGCCGGGCGGTCGCCGGATGCGCCGTCGCCAAGCTGCCGACGCCCGCCAAGGGCAGCGCGTCCCAGACGAGCTGGTGCGTATAGCGGTGGTCGGGGTGGTAATCGTCCGGCCCGTGCGTGATGACGAGATCCGGGTCGGCGGACCGGATCAGGTCGACGAAGGCGAGACGGTTCGCCAGCGTATTCTCCAGCTTCTCGTCGGGAAAGCCCATCCAGATCGGCTCCGCCCCGATCACGGCGCACGCGGCCTTGAATTCCGCCTCGCGGATCGCGGCCAGCTCGGCCGGCGGCACGTCGAAATTGCCCATGTCGCCGTTCGTCGCGACCGCCATGAAGACCTCGTGCCCCTGCCGCTTATACAGCGCCAGCGTGCCCGCGCATTGCAGCTCGATATCGTCCGGATGGGCGCCGATCGCCAGTATTCTCATCGCTCGCCGTCCTCCTTCTCCGTCAGGATCGCCTTGATGACCGATCGCTTCCCGCCGGCCAGCTCGTTCAGAAACGCCGCGCCTGCGCCGAACGGCACCCTGTCCGTGACGATCGCCCCGACGTTGATCCGGCCGCTCTCCGCCAGTCGGATGCCGCGGTCCCAAAGCAGCGGCGCCGAGATGCAGGTCACGACGCCAAGGTCCTTCGCGACGATCCGATCCGACGGAATGGAAGGCGCTTCCGCGCCGTTCAGCCCGTACAGCACGATCGTTCCGCCCGGGGCGACCAGCTCCAGGCAGGAACGGACCGCCTCCACGCTGCCCGATGCCTCCACGGCCACGTCGAAGACGGACGCCGCGCCGTAACGCGACGGCGATCCCTGCCGGATATCGACCGCCTCGTCGGCGCCGAGCCGAAGCCCGAGCGCCAGCGGCTCCTCGCGCTTGTCGAACAGCGTGACGGACGCCGCGCCGTATACGCGGGCGAGCTGCGCGAACAGCTGCCCGGCCGGCCCGGCCCCGAACACGGCGACGCGCGCGCCCGCCACGTTCCTCGCCCTGTCGATGGCGCCGAGCGTGCAGTTCAGCGGCTCCATCATCGCGCCTTCCTCGAACGTCAGCGCCTCGGGCAGCCGGTAGAGATTGCCCGGCTTCGCGGCGACGTACGCGCCATACCCGCCGCTGCCGATCGTCGTGCCGAGCTCGCCGCCGGCCGGACACAGGTATTTGCGGCCGGACTGGCAGCTCCGGCAGCGGCCGCAGCCGACGACCGGGTCGACGACGACCCGGTCTCCCGCCTGCCAGCCGGATACCCGCGTGCCGACCCGCTCGACCGTGCCCGCGATCTCGTGGCCCAGCACCCATGGCGGCTTCGCGAAATCCAACCGGCCGGACACCATATGCAGATCCGTCGAGCAGATGCCCGCCGCGCGCACGCGGACCAGCACTTCATCGTCGGCGGGCGCCGGAGCCGGCCAGTCGGCGACTTCTTCCAGCTTGCCGTCCGGCTGCCATACGATGGCCCGCATCTAGAGCACCCCGTATTTCTCGTACACGTCGCGCAGCAGCTTGCCCTCGAGCAATTCGCGGCGCGTATGATTCTCGCCGTTCACCTTCCGCGAAGCGAGGGCGATCGTCTCCTCCAGCACGGCCTGCGGGATGACGACGACGCCGTCGCGATCCGCGAAGACGACATCCCCGGGATGGACGAGCACGCCGCCCGCCTCGACGGGACAGTCGTAATCGATCACGAGCCCTCTGCCCCTTGAATCCACGGGCTTATACCCCGCGCAGTGAAGCGGAAAGCCGAGCTCGACGATCTTCCCCGTATCCCGCACGAGGCCGTCGATGATCGCCCCCCGCGCGCCCCGCATCTTGGAGGCCGTCGAGAGCAGCTCGCCCCACATGCCGTTGCGGACCGATTGATTGGTCGCCGCGACGACGACCTCGTCCGGCAGGATGCTGTCGATCGACGCGATCTCCTTCTCGTACGGATTCTCCTGGATATGATACACATCCACGGATAGTATCGTTTTGGCGCGCCCGGCCATGCACGCATTCCCTTCTTCAAGCGGCCGGATGCGCTCGTTCATCGCCTGGTTGCGGTAGCCCAGCTCATCCAGGCTGTCGCAGATCACCGCCGTGTACAGCTCCCGCTGCATCCGGTCGAACAACGTCTTGTCATTGCCGATTTCCATCTGCCCGAACCTCCTTGGTCACGATTCACGGTACGAAGTACACGTCTCTGAAGTAATTCGCGTTATTGAACGTCGCGGTCGGCATCGCCCCGGCCGTCGTCGTGAAGACGCCGCTGCCCGTATAGGTAATGAGATTGCCGTTGTTGACCGGGCCGTCGAAGCCGTGGCTCGTCGCCGGGTACCAATGATCGGAACTCGTCGATACCGACACGATATAGTCCGTGTTGGCCGCGATGGCGAGCGCCGTCGGCAGCGTGAATTCCTTCCAGCCCGCCGTGCCGGCCGTGATGTTCCACGTATACGGTCCCGCCACTGTCGTGCCCGTCGAGACCTTCCAGATGCGCACCGTATGGGCGCCGCCCTCGGTCGCGTTGGCATAGATGCGGGCCTTCGTGATCGTCCCGGCCACCGTGGAATAAAACTTCGTGCCCAGCTCGTATTGCGTATCGTTGTCGTAGGCCGCCGGCGTCTGCGTCGTGAAGATCGAGCCGCTCGCGCCGCCGCCCCCCGTCGTCAGCGCCGCGGAATCGATCCGGCCCCACGCCGCGGCGCTCGCGCTGCCGTTGCTGTCGATGCCGAGCCGGTACGTGCCGGCGGTCGTTACCGTGAACGAGATCGACTTCGCCGTCCACGTCGTGCCGCTGAACGCGGAGCTCTGCAGGACCGTGCCGTCCGACGCCTTGATCGCGAACATGCGGAGCGAAGCGCCGCTGCTTTGCACGCTGGCGGAGAAGGTGTACGTCCCCGGCGTCAGATGAACGCCCTGATAGATGCCGGCATAGCCCGCGTTGAAATTCTGGATGAGGCCGTAATAGCCGCCCGGCTGCCCGACCGCGGCGTTGCTCGCTCCGCCGCCGCCTTCGACCGTCCAGAAGGACGTCTGCTTATACGTCGAACTTGACGCGCCCGCGCCGTCGAAATTCGTGTTCAGCAGCGTCGTCGAGCTCGTGATGCCCGCGAAATCCGCATCGCCGGAGAAATCCGTCTTCGGCATCCCCGCGACGTTGCCGTCGAGCTTCGTGCCGCCGTTGACCGGAATGAGCGTATTGTTCTTGAACGTCACGGACTCCGTCGGCGTCCGCGGTCCCGAGGTGTACGGATCGTCGAGCAGCGCTCCGATCGGGTACGTCGCCTTCAGCGTGTTGTCATGCACGTTGACCCGGGATACCTCCGATGTCGATTGGTCCGGGTTGCCTCCGGTCCAGTTGATGAACAGGAAGCCATGGCAGCCCCCGGCGCACTGCACGTCGACGTTGTTGTGGTCCACCTCGATGTTCTTCGTCGGAATCGGGCTCGCCGTGGACCACCAGGTGCCGCCCCGCGGATCGTTGTACGACGCCCAGACGTAGATGCCGTCGTCCCCCGTCGTCAGGTTGTTGTTGTAGACATGGATGTTCTGGCAATTCGCGAGGCTCACGCCGTCGCTGTTGAGCGTCGCCGGATTGCTCGTCGTCACGCCGGTCACGACGCCGTTCGTGGACTGGCGGAGCGCGATGTTGTACATCGTCGAGCCGTCGATCGTAATGTTCGAGATCGTGAAATTGTTGACTTGGTAAAAGCCGATCGCGTGGATGATAATGCTGGTGGCGTCGTTGCCGGTATACGTCATCTGGATTTTGCCGGCTCCCGTGATCGCGACGTTCGTCGTGCCCGGACCGGCGAAGATCAGCGGATAGTTGTTGTCGGCCCACGCGTTCCATGGAATGGAGCCGGACTTGAGCCGGCCGAACGTCTGCGCATGCGCGTAATGCGCCGTGTTCTGGCTTTCCTTGAGCACCGCGTTCGCGTTCAGGTTCAGCGTCACGTTGCTCTTCAGCGTCAAATCCCCCGTCAGGAACGTATAGCCGCCGGGGAAATTGACCGTCCCGCCCCCCGCCGCGTTCACCGCGTCGATCGCCGCCTGGATCGCCGCCCTGTCGTTCGTCGTGCCGTTGCCGACGGCGCCGTAGCCGAGGACGCTGACGTCCATCGCGCTGGCCCTGCCCGGCAGGGCGAACAGCCAGAAGAACGACATGAGCAAGACGATCAGCGACAGCGCGGACAACTGCGTTTTTCGCGTAACATCCATCCCGATTTCCCTCCCGAATAAGTGCTGCTTGCATTACCCTTTGAGACTGCCCGCCATGACGCCCTTCACGAACGACTTCTGGAATGCGAGAAAGAACACCGTGATCGGCAGGCAGACGAGCACCGTTCCGCCGAATACGAGATCCCACTGCCCGACCTTCGAGGTGCTGAAAATATACAGCTGAAGCGGCAGCGTGAACATCGCGTTCTTGTTCAGCACGATCAGCGGCACCAGCAGGTCGTTCCAGATGCTCACCCCCCGGATGACGAGCACGATGCCGGTGATCGTCTTGAGCAAGGGCATGTAGATATGAACATACGTCCTGAAGGGACCGCAGCCGTCGATCGAAGCAGACTCGACGATCTCCTTCGGAATCGAACGCATGAAGCCCGCGTACAGGAAAATCACGAAGGGTAGATACATCCCCGCGTACACGAACGCCACGCCGAGGAAGCTGTTGATCAGATCGAGCCGTTTGAGCAGCAGCAGCAGGGGCACGATCGTAATCTGGGGCGGCACGGAGATGAGCGCGACGAAGAACGTGTACAGCCTTCTGACCGCGCGGTTGTTCGGCAGAATGACGCCGTAAGCGGCGAGCGAACCGAGCGTCACGAGCAGCAGCAAGGACAGCGCCAGGATCAGCGCGCTGTTGAAGAACGCCGTCTTGAAGTGCAGCTGCCCGTAAGCCCTGGCGATATTGTCGAACGTGAAGGAATGCCTCGTCAGCCAGAAGGGCTGCACCGAGATCGCTTCCGCGAACTTAAACGCGTTATTGAGCGCATACCATAATGGCAGCAGGTAAACCAGCGCCACGAGCGCCAATAAGAGATGGGTCGCGGCTTGGGGCTTCTGCAGGCGGCTTCCGCCGCGCGCCTTATTCATGGGCGGCTTCCCTTCGGTTCAGCAGCCGCAGCAGACCGAGCGTGATCGCGGTCGTGACGAGCGTCAGGATCACGGCGAGCGCCATCGCGCTGCCCTGCTGCATGCTTTTGAACGCGTAGATGTAGATCGAGATCGCCATCGTCTGGGACGCGAAGCCGGGGCCTCCGCCCGTCAGCACGAACGGCAGGTCGAAGATCGTCAGGATGCCGATCGCGGAGACGACGACGTTGATCGTGATCGCGTGCGACAGCAGCGGGAACGTGAGATGGCGCAGCCGCCGGAACCACGTAATGCCGTCGATGCTCGCGGATTCGTAGATATCGTGCGGAATCGTGCTCAGCCCGCCGAGGTAGATCATCAAGTAGAATCCGATGGAATACCAGACGATGCTGAGGCTCAGCGCCGGCATGACGGTCGACGTCTGGCCGAGCCAATCCTGCGCCCAGCTTTCCTTGCCGAGCTTCTCGAGCACGAGGGCGACGGGGCCGAACACCGGATTGTAGATGACCTTCCAGATAATCCCGACGACGACCATGGAGAAGATGTTCGGCAGGTAGATGATCGCTTTATACGCGCTCGCGAACCGCCGGACGTCGTAGATCAGGACGGCGAGCAGCATCGCGATCAGATTCAGGACGGGCACGTACAAGCCGATCAGGAAGAGCGTGTTCCAGATGAGCTGCTTGAATTGCGGGGACTGCAGGACATAGCGAAAATTATCCCAGCCGACGTAATCGAAGTCGGGGCTGATGCCGTTCCAATTCGTGAAGCTGTAGCGGAAGGACATCAAGGCCGGGTAGAGGAAGAAGACGCCGATGACGGCGAGCGCCGGCAGGACGAACGCGGCGCCCGCGACGGCGGAACGGTTGTTGCGGTACCAAACCCTCATGCTGTGCCACCTCTCTGACGGAAGGAGCCGGAGGCGCGGGAAGGATCATGCCGAACGCCCGTGCCGCGCGCCGTCTCCGGAATCGGATTACTTCTTGATCGCTTGCAGGTACGTCTCCTGCGTGAACTTGGCCGCGCCTTCCGGCGTCAGCTCGCCCGTCAGCACCCGCTGGAACGTCTGCACCAGCGAGGCCTGCACCTCCGAAGGCAGCACTTCGAACCAGAGCGGACCGGTCTTCGCGTACGTCTTGAGGTCGTCCACGTAAGCGGAGACGGCGGGATCGATCTTGAGCTTGCCCGCGTCGGGCGCCTTCGTCATCGGAATATTGCCGCGCTTGTTCTGATAGATATAATAACCGTCGCCGTTGACGATAAAGTCCAGGAACTTGAGCGCCGCGTCCTTGTGCTTGCCCTCCGCGACCGCGAAGCCCGTCTCGGTGGCCACGACCGGCACGCGGTCCTGCCCTTTGACGTTCCACGGCGGCATCATGACGCCGGTGCCGAAGCCGGCCTGCATCATCGTGCCCGCCAGCCAGATGCCGCTGAAGGACATCGCCGCCTTGCCTTGCAGGAACTCGTCGTTCGCTTGGCTGTACTGCAGGCTCGTGACGCCTTTGATGAGGTAGCCTTTATCGAACAGCGTCTTGAACTTGGCGAAAATATCGGCGTACTCCGGCGTGTTGAAGTCGAACGTCCCGTCCGCGATTTTCTTGACCGCGTCGGGATCCTTCGCCACGACGTTGTTCGAGAAGCCGTTGCTCCACACGGTGTTGTTGACCGTGCCGTCCGCCCCCGCCACGATGAGCGGCGTGATGCCGCTGCTCTTGAGCTGCTCGCATGCCGCGAGGAAGTCCTCCCAGTTCTGCGGCAGGTCCTTGATGCCGGCTTGGTCGAACAGCTTCTTGTTGTAGTAGATCAAGGTCGTGGACAATCCGCCGGCGATGCCGAACAGCTTGCCGGCGCCCGAGGTGAACACCGGCTTCAGGCCGTCGATCGTGTTCTTGCCCGCGTCGCTGTCCTTCAGGTCGGCGATCAGTCCGGTATCGGCCAGCTGGGCGCCGAACGCGCCGCCGTCGATCGTCATGAAATCCGGCAGCGAGTTGGCCGCCGCCTTCGGCTGCAGGTACTCGGCGTTCGTGTCGTTCGGCACCTGGGAGAAGTCGACCTTGATGTTCGGGTACTTCGCCGTGAACTGATCCACGATCTCCTGCGCGGCGTCCACCCAGTCCGAGCTCATCATCGAGACCGTGAGCGTGACGTTCTCGTCCGCGGCCGGCTCCGCGGCCCCTGCGTTCGACGCGCCGTCCGAAGCGCCGTTCGCCGAACCGGACGCCGCGTTCGGGGCGTTCGCCGTGCCGGAATTCACGCCGTTGTCGTCTGCCCCGCAGCCGTACAGCGGCACCGCGAGCAGCGAGACCGCCAAGGCGGCCGAGCATGCTTTTTTCACTGAAACCATGGTTCCATCCCCCTTTTTGATTAGCCTAGAGAGAATATAGCACATGCTTTTCCGCCTTTTAAGGCAGTAAAATTCACATTGGGTTTAATATTTTCAGAAAATTACGACATGTACCTAACGGCGAGTCCAAATCATGTTATATTTGGTTACATAAAGCGGACAGACGCCCGTCCCGGCTGCGGACGGCCGCTTCCAAATCCGAACGACGGAGCGAATGCCGATGAAGATCCCCTCTCCCGGGCTGAGTATCCGCGCCAAGCTCATTCTCTCGATCTACGGCACGATCATCTTCATCTCGTCCGTGCTGGGCTACTTCTCCTATCAATACTCCGCGGACAGCGTCGTCAACAAGGTGAGCATCGCCAATCAGGCCACCGTCAAGCAGATCGACGCCAACCTGAATTTCCTGCAGCGGGAGATCGACGACATCTCCATGCAGCTCGAGCTGCACGATCTCGTCCAATCCTTTCTGAAGGGCACATCCAGCCCGCTCTACGCCGACAAATCGCTGCTGTTCACCATGAGCCTGATCGCGGCCAAGAGCTACATCAACCTCACGATCCTGTACAACCTGTCGGACGATCACATTCCGTTCCATATGAGCAACGACGGCAGCAACGGCATCTACCCGTTCTCGGTGTTCTCCCGCAGCGACACCTACCGGAAGATCGACGCGCAGCAGGGGAAGCCCTATTGGTTCCGTTCGGACGACGAGCCGCTGATCCAGAACAACAAATACCCCAAAATCGCCATGGGGCGCATGGTTCGCGACCTGAACGATTACCACAACATCGGCCTGCTCATCATGTTCGTGAACGAGAAATACATCCGGAACCTGTACGCGGACAATCTGCAGACGAACGGCGGCAGCATCGCGATCGTCGACGGCGGAGGCACCGTGATCTCGCACGGGGGACCGGACTTCTACCCGGTCGAGGGGCGGTCTGCCCGGTTCGTCGCCGATTCGGCCCGGCATCGGGAAGGCACGCTGGTGGAGAAGGTCGGCGGACAATCGATGCTGATCGCCTACAGCAGCCTGAACGAGGTCGGCTGGAAGATTTATTACGCGGTGCCGATGGTCTCCTTGACCAAGGAATTGAACGCCATCAAGAAATTCACGTTCTACATCGTCGCCGGCTGCCTTGTCGTCCTGCTGCCCGTCATGCTGCTGCTGTCCTCCCTGCTCACGCTGCCCATCAAGCGGCTGCTGCGGTCGATGCGCCGCTTCCAGGACGGGCACTTCGACGAGCGCGTGAAGATCGCGAACAACGACGAGATCGGCCAGCTCGCCGTAGGCTACAACACGATGGTCGCCAGCATTAAAGATCTGGTCAATAAAATGTACGTCCTGCAAATCCGCGAGCGGGAAGCCGAGCTGAGTGCGCTGCAGGCGCAGATCAACCCGCACTTCCTCTATAACACGCTCGATCTCATCTTCTGGAAGGCGCAGGCCTCCGGGGACAAGGAAATCGCCACCATGATCTACTCGCTGTCCCGTTTCTTCCGGATCAGCCTGAACCGCGGGGAGGGCATGACCGTCGCGGCGAGGGAGAAGGAGCTCATCGAGCATTACCTGCTGCTTCATCAGAAGCGGCACAAGCACAAGCTGTCCTACGACATCCGCTTCGAGGAAGACGTGCTGCCGTGCATCATCCCGAAGCTGATCCTGCAGCCGCTCGTGGAGAACGCCCTGCTGCACGGGCTGGAGAAAAAGAAGAACGGCGGACATATCGTCGTGACGGCCGCGCGCGACGGCGACGAGCTTCGCTTCGTCGTCGAGGACGACGGAGTCGGCATGGACGAGGAGCAGCTGCGGGCGCTGCTGTCGCCGCCGGCGGAACGCCCCGCCGCCGCGGCGATGCCGGAGCTGCCCGGCGGCTATGCCGTGCACAATGTCGCGGAGCGCTTGAAGCTGATTTACGGAGACCGTTATTCGGTGGCGTTCTCCAGCACGCCGGGGCAAGGCACGCGGGCGGAAATCATCGTGCCGGCCGAAGCGCCGGCGACCAAGGGAGGCATTACGGCATGAGCATGAAGCTGTTGATCGTCGACGACGAAGAGGATGTACGGAACGGGATTCGGGGGATGATCGATTGGGAAGGCAACGGCATCGAGGTGTGCGGCGAAGCGGAGGACGGCCTGCAGGCGCTCGCCCTCGTTCGCGCGGCGCTGCCGGACATCCTGCTCATGGACATCCGGATGCCCGAGCTGAACGGGCTGCAGGTCGCCGAAGCGATGCGGGCGGAGGGCCACGGGTCCAAGGCGATTCTCCTGAGCGGCTACGACGACTTCGCCTTCGCGCAGCAGGCGCTCAAATTCGGCGTCTCGGAATATTTGCTGAAGCCCTGCATGCCCGAGGAGATTCTGGCCGCGGTGCTGAAGACCGCCGAACTCATCCGGGAGGAGCGGGCGCAGCGGGACAAGTACGCGGGCCTGCAGACGATGCTCGACTCGCAGATGCCGTTTCTCCGGGAGCGCTTCCTGCTCAAGTGCCTGCGCGGCGAGCTTTCGCCGGCGGAAGACCCTCGGGAGGGCTTCGCCCTCTACGGCATGGCGCTTCCGCCCCTGGAGGCAGCGGCCGCGATCGTCCGCATCGACGATTACGGCGCGCTGTGCGGCGGTGCCAAGGATCCGGATATCGCGTACTTGCGCTTCTCCGTGCGAAGCGCGGCGGAGCGGAGCTTGGACGCCCGCTTGGCCGTCGCGATCGTCGACGACCAGGACGATTTCGCCCTCATGGCGCATCTGGCCTCCGAAGAGGACGAGGCCGCGTTCGCGGAGGGCTTATCCCGCATGCAGGAAGCGCTGCGCGCCCAGCTCGGATTCACGGCTTCGGTCGGCATCGGCCGCGCGTATCCGGGCACCGGCCGGCTCCGCCGTTCCTACGCGGAGGCGCGGCAGGCCATGGAGGCGCGCTTCGCGCGCGGGGACGGCTGCCTCGTCCGTTACGAGGAACTCTCCGGCGAAGAACCGGAGCAGGCCGCGCCGAATTATCCGTTTACCGAGGAGAAGCAGATCCTGCACAGCGTGAAGAACGGCCATCACGCCGCCCTGGAGCGTCAGGTCGACGCCTTCTTCGAGGCGTTGGCGGCGCCGGGCTCCCCCTCCAAGGACCATGCCGTCCGCTGCTGCATGGCGCTCCTGCTGTCGCTGTATCACTTGTGCCTGGAGACCCGCTCCAATCCCGACGACGTCTTCGGGCGCGGACTCGCCTCGATCGACGCGCTGCTCGGCGCGCCCACCCTGCGGCAGCTGAAGGAGAACGCGCTTCGCACGGCGGACGAGGTCTGCCGCAAGATCAACAGCCGCAAATCCGGCCACAAAACGGTCGAGCAGGCCGTCGCCTTCATCGAGGCCAACTACGCGGGCGAGCTGACGCTCGACATCGTCGCCAACCGGGTATACGTGAACCCGAACTATTTTTGCCTGCTGTTCAAGCAGGCGATGGGCGTCAACTTCATCGACTACGTGCACAAGGTCCGTATCGGGAAGGCCTGCGAGGGCCTCTCGGCTCACCCGTACAAAACGTACGAGATCGCGGCCAAGGTCGGCTACGCGAACGAGAAGTACTTCTGCCAAATCTTCAAGAAGCTGACCGGGCTGACGCCGTCCCAATACCGCGACCGCTTCGGCGGCGCCGCGCTCGGTTGAGATCCTCGGCACGGCAAAAAAGGATGCCGCCACCGCCATGACGACATCCTCCCTATCAAACCTGCCGGCTTCCCAGCGCCCCGAGCGGCAAGCCCGCCTCGTACAGCGCCAGCGCCTGGTCGACGACCGCGGTGAAATCCGCTTCCGGGTGCTCGGAGCAATACAGCTGCACCGCCATCATCGCCCCCATGACGGAGCCGGCGAACATCATCACCTCGAAGTCGTCCCGGGGACGATCCAACCGGTCCGCCACCAGACGGGCGATCATGAGCAGCGTTTCGTTCATTTGGATGAGCGAGGCGGCGCGCAGCTCCGGGACGGACATCATGAGCGCCACCCGCTCGCCGAGCGATTCTTGCTCCTCGCGCGTCATCTCCGCGAAGCCTTCCTTGACCGCCGCCCGGAACGCCTGAATCAGGCTCTTGTCGGCCGGCTGTTTCATGAACGATTCGATCAGCAGCTCGTCGTCGTCGTCCTCCAGCACCAGCGCTTCCTTCGTCGGAAAGTAACGGAAGAACGTGCTCGGCGAGATCTCGCTCGCCTCGGCGATCTGTTCGATCGTCGTCGCGTCGTAGCCCTGCTCGCGGAACAAGCGCATGCCTTGCTGCTGGAGCGTCCGGCGGGTCTTCAGCTTCTTCTTCTCGCGAAGCCCCATCTTCGCCGGTTCCGGAATATCCTCGGACATGGCCGAATCACCTCTTTGCTCCCATTGTACGAACTTTAGCTTTGCGCATCCAGCACGGGGCCCGCGGAGTGGTTGTCGACGTCGCTGCCCTTGTCTTTCTCCTGATCCTTGTCGGACGTGACGGTCAGCACTTCCCGCTTCAGGAACAGGCAGATGACGACGACGACGAGCGCGAATACGAACGATACCCAGTAGAGATGCTGGAACGCGTTGGAGAAGACGCCCTTGATCTGCTCCACCAAGCCGGCGTTGAGCCCTTGCGGAATGCCGCCCTGCGCGGCGCCGCCGAGCTGCTGCGCGGTATCGGCCGGCAGATCGCCCGCCAGCTTGCCGATGCCCGACGTGATATTGGCGGCGAGCAGGCTGCCGAAGATGCTGACCCCGATCGTCATGCCGAACGATTGGAACAGCGTGACCGACGTCAGTGCGACGCCGCTGTTTTCTTTGGCGACCGATTCCTGCACGATCAGGTTATTGTTGAATAAAACCCCGAAGCCGAGCCCCAGAATAACGAAGTACCCGACGAGCGCGATAATCTTCGTGTGCATGTCGATGCTGGTCATCAGGAAGAAAGCCAGCGCCGGCAGCAGCATGGAGACGGCGAAAATGTTGCGGTACGGCACCTTCGTCATGAGCCGTCCCGAGACGACGCTGGCCAAGACCGCGCCGATCATGAGCGGCAGCGTCAGGTAGCCGGACGCGATCGGCGTCAGGCCGAGCACGTTCTGCGCGAAGAACGGGAACGAAGCGAACGAGCCCATGACTCCGAGCACGAGCATGAACACGATGAGCGACAGGACGACGAACGTCCGGTTCTTGAAGAGATGCATCGGCAGGATCGGCTCCTTGGCCTTCCGCTCGACGAAGACGAAGACGGTCAACAGCACGGCGCCGAGCGCCCACAGGCCGATCAGCGTCGGCGAGCTCCAGGCGTAGCCCTCCGTCTCGTGCAGCACCGGCGTCAGCAGCAGCGATACGATCGAGCAGACGAGCAGGAACGCGCCAGCCCAGTCGATGCTCGCGTTTTTGTTGCCCGTGGACTCCCGCAGGCCTGCGGACAGCACGATCGCGGCCACGATACCCACCGGAATGTTGACCCAGAAGATCCAATGCCATGAGATATGTTGGGTCAAATACCCGCCGATCAGCGGTCCCAGCAGCTGCGGCACGAACATGATCGCCCCGAAAATCCCTTGCATCTTGGCCCTTTGCTCCACGGTGAACGTATCCCCGAAGATCACCATCGCGAGCGGCATCAGCCCGCCTGCCCCGATCCCTTGGATGCCGCGTCCCAGCAGCAGCACCGGCATGTTCTCCGCGAACCCGCTCACGATGGAGCCCGCGATGAACAAGCTCATGCTGAGGATATAAATTTTCTTGCGGCCGTACAGATCGGCCAGCTTGCCGAGAATCGGCATGAAGGACGTCATCGTCAGCATGTAAATGCCGGCCACCCATCCGTACAGCGACAATCCGTTCAGATCGCGGATGATCGTGGGCATGGCCGTGCTGACGACCGTCTCGTCGAGCTCCGAGAATATAATTCCGATAATCAAACCGATGATGATAAGCGCCTTATTGTTCGTTCTGGTCAAAACCGCAGCCTCCTCTTTCGCTTGCTTTTCCATAGTGAGAGTTTATATAAAATAATAGTGACTGTCAATTTAAACATTGTGTCAAAATTATTAAGTCCGAAGCCCGCTCTCAGCCGCTGCGCCGCGGAAGCCGCGAACGATTCCTGTCCTGCGCGCCCGCGCTCGTCGGCGCATGGCGTTCGCTGCCCGTCAGGCCGCTAAGGCCGTCCGTTCGGAAGTCATGTTCGTTCGTCCCCTTTCTCGCGATTCGTGAACAAGATACCCCTTCAATATGAACGGGGAATGAACGAATCAGGGACGATAACGGATTTTCAACGACTGCAACGATCGAACTCCGTTCCGCCGCGTCATCCGGTCCACCGCGCCCGCGAGCTGCGCCGTCAGCGAGAGCGGATCCTCCCGCGCCCAGTCGTCGGTGAGACGGTATGCCCGCCCGTTCCGCACCGTCGACAACAGCATGCATGCGAGCTCCTGGATTACCGGTTTCCATCGCCTCGTTGGCATCGCAATGAAGAAAGAAGTCCTCCGGCCGCGGCCGAAGGACTTGGTCCTTTGAATCGTTTTATTTGCCGAGCAGGTCGGTCGTGGGTCACGCTGGGGGTCGAACGACATGACGTCATAGGAGAACCGCAGGTCGCCGTCGACCGCGTACGCCTTGGCGGGGAGGTTCCTCCACAGGCTGCTCTCGTCAACTTCCTTGACGGATTCCGGGTCAGAATCCGGACAAAACGGACGCGGCCGCATGTCCGGATTCTTCAGGTCTCAGCTTCTGGAGCGAACGAGCAGGTACAGGAAATACGGCGCGCCGATGACGGCGACGACGAGGCCGGCCGGAATCTCCGACGGCTGGAGCACCCACCTGCCGAGCGTGTCGGCCACCAGCACGAGCAGCGCGCCCGCGAGCGCGGTCGCCGGCAGCAGAATCTGGAAGCGCGAGCCGACCAGACGGCGCGCGAGATGCGGCGTGATGAGCCCGACGAAGCCGATGCTTCCGCTCACCGCGACGCAGGAGCCCGCGAGGCCGACCGCCGCCGCAAGCAGCAGCACCTGTTCCCGGTTGACGAAGGCGCCGAGTCCCGTCGCCATGGAATTGCCCAGGCTCAGCACGTTGACCGTATGCGCCTTGTAGAATACGTACGGCAGCAGCACGACGATGAAGGGCAGCAGCGCCGTCACGAAGCTCCAGTCCTTGCCCCAGATGCTGCCGGCCATCCAGGTCGAGACGAACTGGAACTGGTCCGGATTGAGCCGCAGCGAGATGACGATCGTCAGCGCGGAGATGCCGGAGTTGATGGCGATGCCGTTCATCAGCAGCCGGTTCGAGGACAGGCCCGTATGCTTGCGGTACGAGATCATGAACACGAGCAGCGCCGCGACGCCGGCGCCGGCCCAGGCGAGGATCGGCAGCAGGTAGGCGGGCGCGGATGCCGCGGACGAATAGAAGGCGACGAATACCAGCACGGCCAAGCCCGCGCCGGCGTTGATGCCGAGAATGCCGGGATCGGCGAGCGCGTTGCGCGAGATCGCCTGCAGCACGCTGCCGGAGACGGCGAGCCCCGCGCCGATCAGGAGCGAGATGACGATTCGCGGCAGGCGGAAGTCGAACAGGATCAGATGCTGCTGATCCGTGCCGGAGCCGAACAGCGTGCGCAGCAGGTCGAGCGGCGACAACCGGATGAACCCGGTGTTCATGCTGAGAATGAAAGCCAAGACGATGAGCGCGAGCAGCGACGCCACGGTAACGGCGTTGCGTTTGCGCCTGCGCAGCTCGGCGGGCGTGAATTCGATCGTGCGCATCGGCTACAGCTCCCTCCTTTCCTTGTTCGCGAGATACAGGAAGAACGGAACGCCGATCAGCGCGATGAGCGCCCCGATGGGCGTCTCGTACGGCGGATGGACGGTTCGCGCGGCGAGATCCGCGAAGGTGACGAGCACCGCGCCCAGCACGCCGGATGCCGGGATGATCCACCGGTAATCGATGCCGACGAGCTTGCGGGCCACGTGCGGCGCCAGCAGGCCGACGAAGGAGACCGCGCCGACGACCGAGACGGCCGAACCCGCGAGGACGACGACGATGACGGTGCAGGCGGCCTTCACGGGACCGGAGCGCAGCCCGAGCCCCTTGGCGATGTCCTCGCCCAGGCTGAGCAGCGTCACGGAACGCGAGAGCGCGATCGCGCCGGCCAGGGCGAGGCCGATCCAGGGAGACATGATCTTGAGATGCATCCATCTCGTGCCCGCGACCCCGCCGGCGAACCAGAACGCCATGTCCTGGCCGATGCGGAAATACAGCTGCAGTCCTTCGCTGAACGCCGTGAACAGCGCGGACAGCGTGACCCCGGCCAGCACGAGCCGGACGGGCGTGAGCCCGCCCTTGGCGACGGAGCCGAGCGCGAAGACGATCACGGCGCTTAGCGCGGCGCCGACGAAGGAGAACAGAATGAGGTATGTATACGGCAGTCCCGGGAAGAACGCGAAGCAGATCGCGAGCGCGAAGCCGGCGCCGGCATTCAAGCCGAGCAAGCCCGAGTCCGCCAGCGGATTGCGCGTCATGCCCTGCATGATGGCCCCGGATACGCCGAAGCTTGCGCCGACCATGACGCAGCCGAGCACCCGCGGCAGGCGCAGCTCCTGAATGATCTGATGCGAGGTCAGGTCCGGGTTATAGCGGAAAACCGCCTCCCATACCGTCAGGAAGCCGATATCGGCGGCGCCGAACGAGACGGAGATGCCGACGCCCGCCGCGAGCAGGAGCAGGCCGAAAAAGATGACCAGCATGGCCGTCCGCGGACGGGAATAGATCTGGTTCAGCGCCTCGGCGGGGTCCTCCCGCGAAGCCTCCGCCGGATCGTGCTGAGGGTGGTGTTGCGCGATGGATTTCACGATATTGAATCTCCAGTCTGTGTCGAATAGGAACATCCCGCGCGAGACGATCCTTTTCTAAAGATTGTAATTGATAATGATTATCAACGTCAATCGGAAATGTTGGCTGCGGCGAACACCGCTTCGTCATTTCGGAAAATAGGGCCGCCACGGATGCCTAACTTTTCCGGATGGCGCCTCCCCCGCTTTCCCGGTTTCCGCCGTTTTTCTGCGCGGACGGCACGATTTCTCCCGTATCCTTCCGCTTTCCCCCGATGTCCTTTTATCCCGCGGCCGCATATCATGATCCCATTACTTGACCAAATGGAGATGAAGCGATGCCGGTCCCCATCAAGAGCACAATCAGCAGCAAGACCACGATAGATGTCCTGATCCCCGCGATCGAGAAGGATTTGTCCACGCTCCCCCATGTCATCGACGCCGTCCGCAAGCAAGTGAAGCATCCCCTCGGCAAGATCATGATCGTCGCCCCGAACCGGCCAAGGATGCGGAAGCTGTGCAGGCGAAAAGGCTGTTCGTTCGTCAACGAAAACACGGTTCTTCCGATCACGAAGAAAAACATCCGTTACCGTTCGAAGAAATGGGAGCGGTCCGGCTGGCTGTTCCAGCAGTTATTGAAGATGAGCGGCGATACGTTGTCTTCCGCGAAGTATTTCCTGGCGATCGACGCCGACACCGTGCTCATTCGCCCGCATGCGTTCAGAACCGGCGGCCGTACGCTCTTCTATTGCCGGAACTGGAGCCAGCCCGAATACTTCAAAACCTACAAGAAGCTGCTGGGCAAGAAGGCGGCCTCCCCTTCGTCCTTCGTCACCCATTACATGCTGTTCGAGAACGCGAAGCTCCGGCAGCTCAAGCGGACCATCGCCTCGAAGCACGGGATGAGCTGGCATGCGGCGATTCTCAAAAAAATGGACCGCACGAAGCAATTCGCCTTCTCCGAATTCGAAACGTACGGCAACTTCCTCTACGCCCAAAATCCGGGCGGCCTCGCGCTCCGGAAGGCGCTCAACAAGAGCTTGTCGACGGACATCGCGCGCGTCACGCCGAAGCGGATCAAGACGCTCGCCAAAAAATACCGCTCGATCTCGTTCCATAAACGCAAAGGGTATACGCGAAAATAAGCGCCCGCCAGGCCGCTCCAACCTTGAGTGAGGAGGGATGTACGTGCGGATTGTCCTATTGAGCGGCGGTTCCGGCAAGAGGCTGTGGCCGTTATCCAATGAGATTCGCTCGAAGCTGTTTTTAAAGCTCCTGCCCTCGGAGGACGGCGGCAAGGAATCCATGCTGCAGCGGATCTGCCGGCAATTGGATGAGGCGGGCTTGCTTCCGCTCGCCTCCATCGTCGCGCACGAGAGCCAAGCGGAGCTGACGCAGCATCAAGTCGGCGATCGCATCGCGTTCCTGGCGGAGCCTTATCGCAGAGGGACCTTCACGGCCGCGGCGCTGGCCGCGAGCTACCTGCATGCCGAACGGCTGGCCGCCGCCGACGAGACGATATGCGTGATGCCGGCCGATCTGTTCGTGGAAGCGGGATTTTTCCGCCTGCTGCGCGAATTCCCCGGCATCCTGGCCCGGTCGGGCGCGGAGCTGGCCCTGCTCGGCACGACGCCCGCGCATCCCTCCAGCCAATACGGCTACATCGTGCCGCAGCCGCCGGATGCGAGCGGCGGCGAGGCGAAGGATTATCGTCCCGTCGCCCGCTTCGTGGAGAAGCCGGGCGAGGCGGACGCGCTCGTCCTGATGAAGCAGCAGGCGCTGTGGAATTGCGGCGTGTTTGCGTTCCCGTTGCATGTCATGCTTGCCCATTTGCGGCGCAAGGGGCTGCCCGCCGAATACGAAAGCCTGCTTGCCTGCTACGAACGGCTTCCCGAAGCCAGCTTCGACGTGGAGATCGCGGAGAAAACGCGGCGATGCGTTGTCATTCCCTACGACAGGGGTTGGAGGGATCTGGGCGATTGGCGCGTGCTGACGGAGTATCTGGGAAGCAGCATCGTCGGACGCGGAGAGATATCGGGCGATTCCCTTCATACGCATGTGGTCAATGAGCTGGATTCCCCCGTTCACGTCATCGGCCTCTCGAACGTTATCGTGGCCGCGAGCCCGGACGGCATATTGGTCGCCGACAAAGACGGCGCAAACCGAATCAAGCAGCAGCTGCCGGGCGGCGGCAAGCCCGCCAGCGGGGAGAAGCGCTGGGGAAGCTACCGCCTGCTGGACCATGCGAAGACGGGCATGGGCACCGAGGCCCTCACGAAGAAGATCGCCATGCTGCCCGGGAAGAATACAAGCTATCATCGGCACCGGAAGCGGGACGAAACCTGGACGGTGCTCTCCGGGACCGGGGAATTCATCCTCGAAACCGTGCATGCCCGGATTCAAGCGGGAGACGTGCTGAGCATCCCCGCCGGCGCCAAGCACGCCGTGAAGGCGATCACGCCGCTGGTCTATATCGACATCCAGCTGGGCACCGAATTGCTGGAAGAGGATAGCGAACGCTTCGCCATCGCCTGGGAAGAGATCCTCCGGCTCTGCGGGTCGCGCTGAAGGCGCCGAAGCGCCGGTCCGGCGACGTCCTGCATGGAGACGCCAAGCCAGGCCTCCGACCGTTCGACCGTCCGCGCGCACGTCAAACAGCCTTGATCCGGAGAACGATCCGGATGAAGGCTGTTTTATATTTGAGGCACGCACTCTAATATGACGTACTGATGTCCAATTATGCCTGATATAGTCTTGCATGAGACCCCTGCCCACAGGGAATAGGAATGGAGCGATTACGATGGCCGATCATTCTGCGATTCGACGCTTGCGGGATTTTACCGCATGGGTCAAGACATTGAACGACCTGGATCCCGGGCTGTGGCTCAAGCCGATCGCGGCGGGGAAATGGTCGACCGCCGAGATCGTCGCGCATCTCGCGAACTGGGATCGCCATATCCTCTCGTCGATTCTGCCCGCCGCGCGGCAAGGCGGGGCGATACGGTTCCCGGACGAGGACGCGTACAACCGGCAAGCGTCGGACTATGCGAAATCCGGCATCACGCAGTCGGCCCTGCTCGCGGAGACGATTCGGACGCGGGAGCGGCTGGTCGCCGAGCTGTTGGAAATGCCGGAGGAATGGTATGCAAGGAAGCTGAACTATTCGCTGGACATGCTCATTCCCGAGTTCGCGAATCACGACGATCATCATCGCGATCAGATCGTCCGTTTCCTGCGAGCTAACGCGAAATAACCGAACCTCCATGCAGCGGCGCCCCGATTCGAAAAACCGGGCTATCTCCATAAGGGAGAAGCCCGGTTTTTTCGTTTGCGCATTCAAACAAGCCGCCGGCCGATCTCCCAGTGGTGGCCGAACGGATCGGCGATGCGCCCGATGCGCCAGCCGTGGCCTTCGCCGACGGGCGCGAGCTCGGTCGCGCCGGCGGCAACGGCTTGCCGGAATACGGCGTCCGGATCGCCTACGGTCAGAATCATGTGGACCGAACCCTTGTCCTCCGGACCGGGGCTCGAATCCGGATCCTCTTGCAGCCAGAAGCCCGCTTCGCCGATGGCGAGCTCGGCGATTGCCGGCTTGCCGTCGTCGTCGGCCAGGCGATACAGTTCTTCCGCGCCGAACGCCGCTTTGTAGAAATCCAGTGCCGCCGCCGCATCGCGGACCGACAACCACGGGGCGATCGAGGTCACGAACGGTCGATTGCGATCATGGGCTTGATTCATGCTAGGGTCAGCCTCCTCTTCGCCGACGGCAGGGCCGCCGGTTCATTCTCTACCGTTATTCTACGCCGGGCATTCCTTTACCTGCGTTCCGCTATATCAAGCGCAAGCCCCGTCCTCTCCGCGCACGGTTCCCGTGTCGAAAGCGTTGTCCGCTAAGGAAAGAATCGCCTTGTCGATAACTTGCGGCTCCGTTAACAACCAGCTAAGATTTCTCGCTGAACAAGCTCGCCTGCAGGACGCCCATGGCCGCCGACAGCTGCTCCAGCTGCTCTTCCGTCGCCGTCGCGAGCCGCATCCGAAACTGCCCTTCCATATGCCCGAAGGCCGCGTTCATGAACGCCTGCCCGTCCGGGGACAGCCGGATGTATTGCTTGCGCTTGTCGTCCGGGGCGTCGAACTTCTCGCAGAGCCCGCGATCGGTCAGCTTCTTCAGCTCCCGGCTCGTGTTGGGCATCGAGATATGCTTGCAGTCGCTGACCTGGCTGAGCGTCACCGGCTGCGCGACCGCGATGTATTCCAATATCCCGTATTGAACGGGCGTAATGTCTCCCAGGGCAAAATCCTTCGTCATCTCGTAGGTCACTTGGTGCACCGACGTGATGAACGCGACCGCCTGGTCAAACAACGCTTTCCGATCCATGCCGACCTCACCTCTTACCCGTAACGATAACAAATCGTTTATCAAAAAACAATTATCATTTAATAATTATCAATTGACAACATTTAGCGCCGATGTTATTGTTTGATTATCAAATGATAACTAAAGAGGTGCAAACATGAAATTGCTCGTCGTCTATACCCATCCTTCCCACGAGAGCTTAAGCTATGCGTTTCTGCGGCAGGTCGTCCAGGGCAGCGGTGAAAACGCGGCCGTCGAGGACGTGAAGGTGCTCGATCTGTACGAGGCCGGATTCGATCCCGTGCTCGTCTTCAACCGGGAGAAGCGCAGACGCGACATGCACGTCGATCCGGCGCTCGCGGTCTACCGGGAACAGCTGCTGTGGGCCGACAAGATCGTCTTCGTCTATCCCATCTGGTGGGGACGCCCGCCGGCGATGCTCCTCGGCTACATCGACCGGCTGTTCGCTTCCGGCTTCGCGTACCGGGACAAAGGCGGCCTCCTGCCGGAGGGGCTGCTGAAGAACAAATCCGTCGTCTGCATCTCGACGATGAAAGGCCCGTCGCTCTATCCGCTGTTCTGGCTGCACGACGCGCACAAGACGCTGATGCGCAAAGCCTTGTTCCGTTTCGTCGGCATCAAGAAGGTGAAGTTCTTCGAATTCGGCCGGATGGAGGTCAAGGACGGCGCGCAAGCCAAGAAGCTCGACAAAGTGTACCGCTACTTCAAGACGGTCACGGCTTAAGCTGTCGACCGCACGGGCGGCCGCGGCGACCGCGATGGAAATGCCGCAACCGTTCGATCCAGGTCGACGGATTTCGCTTGCCGGCGTTCATGGGGCGCGTTCCTGGATCCATCCTTCGACTCATCGGCCAAGCCGGCGCTTAAGTGCCGGTTTTTTGCCGTCGCGCCTCCCCGTCGACGGCGACCGCGCCAGGCTTAATAGGGCCAACGGCCTGATTTTCCGGGTCTAATATTGTCGGCCGGGAAATTATAGTAAAATAGAAGCTGCGCCCAAGCAGAATCGAGGGCGAATCCGAGCTGTCGAATCCTAAGAGACCATGCGCGAAGGGGAGGCTATCATGCAGAACGACAAACCGACAGAAACCAGCCGCCGGTCCAGAACCGTGCGCGCGCGAGAGAAGAAGGCCGGGTCCAGCGGCGTCCTGCTGGCGACGGGGGCATTCCTCATCGTGCTTTGCGTCGTCCTATTCAGCATTTATTCTTCGCATAAAAATTCCGGGGACAAGCAGCTTGAAGCTGCCCGGCCGCCGGCAGGCAATGAAACGGCGGACGCCGACAACGGCAAGCCGCAAGACCAAACGAACGCCGGCGGTTCGGACGCGGCCGGCGCGAACGATCCGGATACGCCGGTATCGTCGGGGAACGCCGACGGCGGCTCCGCGGACGATCCGTCCGATGCTTCGGACGCGGCGGCCGGCGATGCGGCGGCGGGCGGAGACGGCGCTTCCGGCGGCGATGCGGCGGCCGGGGACAACGGCGGCGCAGGCAGCGGCGGCGGTTCGGAAACTCCCGCCGCCCCCGGCAGCGACGAACCGGCGAAGACGGATGCGGGCAAGGGCGAGGCTTCCCCGCCGAAGCAAACGGATGCCGGAACCAAGCCGCCGGCTTCGTCCGGGCATTCGGACACCAAGCTTCCGACGACGTACGTCGTCCGGAAGGGCGATACCCTGTCGACGATTTCCATGAAATTTTATCATTCCAAGCAGTACGTCTCCTTCCTGGCGGAGCGCAACAAGATCGTGTTCGTCAACGACATGAAGGTCGGCGACACCATCAAGATTCCGGCGCTGACCGCAGGCGCCGGATCGGGGTCCGGCAAACCGGATACCGTGGACTATTCCGCGGTCAAGCTGCCGGCGACCTACCTCGTTCGCCCCGGCGACACGCTGTACCGGATCTCCGTGCAGTTCTATCAATCGGGCGATTACGTCGGCTTCCTGGCCAAGCACAACAACCTGGACGAGAAGGCGGGCTTGAAGGCCGGCGTCTCGCTCGACATTCCGGTCAAGCCGTCCGGAAAATAACCGGACGGGACGGACGCATTCGCCCGTCCGAGCGTCCTTTGTTCGATGACAAGCTCCTCCCTGATCATGCTAAGAAGGCCGGAACCCCCCACGCGGGGATCCCGGCCTTCTTTCTTTGTTCGTACGCTGCCATGCGGCTTAAATGGCGCCTCCGCTTCAGCGCGCGAACGGACCCGCCAGCGTCTGGGTTCCGGTCACGCTCCGCCCGGGTGCGCCGGGGGGAAGTTCAGCGAGATCACGGCTCCGCCGGCGGCGCGGTTGCCCGCCGCGATCCGGCCGCCGCAGCGTTCGACGATCGCGCGGGAGATCGCGAGCCCGAGCCCCGTCTCGCCGTCCTTGCCTTTCACGAACCGGTGGAACAGATGCGGCAGCAGGCTCTCGGGGAAGCCTTTGCCGTCGTCGGCGACCGCGAGCGATACTTGGCCCCCCTCGATGCCGACTTCGATGACGATGGCGCGATTCGCGTAGCGCGCCGCGTTCGACACGATGTTCAGCAGCGCCTGCAGCAGCTTGTCGCGGTCGGCGCTGACCGTCAGCCGCTGCTCCTGCACCCCTTCCTGGTACGCCGTGCGAAGCTCCAACCCCTTGGCCGCGAGCAGCGGATTGATGCGTTCGATCGTCTCCGTCACGATCTCCCGGACGCTCACGGAGGACGTCTGGAAGATATCCTCCTCGCTGTCGAGCTTCGCCAGCAGGGTCATCTCCGTCACGATCTTCGTGAGCCTGCCGCTCTCGCTCAGGATGATGTCGAGTCCCTTGCGCGAGTTCTCGCCTTCGAAGACGCCGTCGCGGATGCCTTCCGCGTAACCGGCGATCGACATGAGCGGCGTCTTCAGCTCATGCGAGGCATTCTGGAAAAATTGCTTCTGCGCCCGATTGTGGCGCTCCAGTTCGCCGGCCAGCTCGTACACGGTCCGCGCCACCGCTCCGATCTCCCCGCCGGCCTTCACGAGCCCGACCTCGCCGAACTGCCGCTCCCGCACCTTCTTGAGTTCTTCCCGCAGCTTCATCAACGGGCGAATGAGCTTTCGCGTGATCAGCAGGCTGAGCAGCAGCGCGAGCGCGCCGCCGATGCCGAGCACGATCAGCAGCCGGCCGAGCAGGTCCTGTTCGACCGCCCGGACTTTGCTGAGCGGCGTCATCAAGGTCAGCGTGCCCTGCGGGACCGCGCTCACGTTGACGAGATAATTGTCGGCTTTGGCCGCTTTCGTGATCGTGTTCACGTTCGCGGCGGTCAGCGTCGTCTGCGATATCCAGGGGGCTTGAACGGCGCTTCCGGCAAGCGGAACGGCACGATTGTTCTGCAGCACCGTGCCCTTCGAGTCCGCCAGGTAAACTTCGACGCCCTGAGGAGCGGCGAGCGCCACGTTCATGGACGCCAGCGGCGCGGCAGTGACGGCGACGCTGCCCGCAGCGGCCGTGAAATGGCCGGACTGCCCGGCCAGCGTCGACGCCATCGAGGTGCCGATCGACCGCAGCTCCTGCTTCTGCGTCGAGATGAAATGGTCCATTAACACGAAATGAATCGATATCGCCGTGACGCCCAATACGACGATAAGCAGCAGGCCGAAGGCCAGATTGATTTGATGCAGCAGCTTCATGCTTCTTCCCCTCCACCGGATCGTAATCGGTACCCGTGTCCCCAGACCGCCTCGATCGGCAGCTGGTCGGCCTTCTTGCGCAGCCGTTTGATGAGATGGTCCACCGCGCGGTCGCTGCCGAAATAATCGTCGCCCCATACCAGCACGAGCAGCTCTTCCCGCGTAAACGCGCGATTCGGATGCTCGGCGAACACCCGCAGCAGGTCGAATTCCTTGAACGTCAGATCCAGCTCGTCCTTGCCGAAGAACGCGCGCCGCTCGTCCGGCAGCATGCGCAGCGAACCGACGTCCACGCTGTGCTGCGCGGCCGATGCCGCCTGCGCCGACGCCGGGTCGTCGGCCGGACGCTGCTTGTACCATCGCTGCAGCTGGCGCTTCACGCGAGCGACCAGCTCGCGCGGGCTGAACGGCTTGACGAGGTAATCGTCGCCGCCGAGCTCGAGCCCGAGAATTTTGTCGACTTCGTTGTCTTTGGCGGAAATCATGATGATGGGCACGTCCGCCTCGCTTCGGATGCGCCGGCACAGCTCGTACCCGTCCATGCCGGGCAGCATGATGTCCAGCACCCACAGATCCGGCGGATCGTTCCGCCACAGCTCCCAGGCTTCCTCCGCGGAGCCGAGCCCGACCGTTTGGAAATGTTCTTTGTGCAAATACGCCTCCACGAGGCCTCTTATATTGGAATCGTCGTCCACGACGGCGATCATGTACTCGTTCAAGGTGGCACCTCCCGCTTTCGCGCGTCTCCCTCCCATTATATCAACTCGAACTCGGCGCATAGGGCCGTGCCATCGTTTTTCCACAATTTCACCAATGGCCTGCCACACTTGGCCGGTAGTATGGGAACTGCAAGAACAAATAACCCCTTAGGAGTGTGTATCATGCAAAACAAACGTACCGTCACCAAAATCGCCGCCGTCGCCCTCATGTTGTCCGCCTTCGCGAGCCCGCTGGCCGCGAATGCCGCAACCGCCCCGCTGTCGAACATTTACACGGCCGCGCTGACGGAAGCAGGCGAAGGCTGGTCCCTTCCGGACGCGGGCAACGTCGTCGCCGGCAAAGCCGTCGCGCTCGTCGATCCCCTGGCGCTTGCGAAGCAATACGCGCCGAATACGGTCTCGGAGTGGGAGAAGACGCTCGCGGCATTCGACAAGCTCGTCAAGAACGTCACGCTCACGGCGACCTCCGCTCCGCTTCCGGAGAACGCCACGGTTGGACAAGCGGTCGCGGTAAGGGGGACGGCGGTAAGCGGCACCGAGTTGACGCAAGCCAACCGGGCGACGTCGAAGCCGCTCGCCATCTCGATCTCCAAGATCAGCGACGGCAAGCTGCAAAAAGTGCGCGATCTTACGCCGGAAGACCTTAAGGCGATCAAGGCGATGCCCGCCCAAGCGGTTACGGTTACAAGCGGCGACATCACGATCGGCGGCGATCTCAAGGATGCCGACGGCAAGCCCGCGACGATCGCGATTCAAGCAACTCCGATCGACAGCCCGCTCCTCGAAGGCCAATTCGAGCTGAGCAAGGCGGCCGACGCCAAAGACGCCGAGGCGATCAAACAAGCGCTGTCCAAGCTCCTCGGGCTGTACAAAGCCGAGATCGAGCAGCTGCAGCAAGCGGAATAGGCATCGGGAAATACGCAGATCAAGAAGGTTAGCGAGACAAAAAGAGCGGGCGTGCTTCGGCGCACCCGCTTTTTGTGATGTCAAGCATTCGCAGCGGCCCCCGCGCCGCGGCAGATTCGTCCTCGAACGCCCCGGGTAACAAGGAGAGAAGCCGTCCGCATAACCATTCAAACAAGGAGGTATGCGCAATGCACGGAAACGATCAGGTCTTGGGCATGGACCGGGAGGTACAGGCGGAAAAGGTCGCCATGACCGTATTGGCGATGAGCAGCGGCACGGACGAGCCGATCCCGCAGGACTTTCGCGCCTTCCAAGCCTATCTGGCCAAACGCGTCGAAATGGCGCAGGACCTGGGCTTCGGCGATGAACAGCTCGCCGCGATCGCCCTCAAGGTGGCCGGGTATCTGGCCGAGCATGAAGAACCCCGCAACCGCGAAGAATATCTGTTGCGGGAACTGTGGAAGGTCGGCACGGAAGACGAGCGGCATAAGCTGGCGCAGCTGCTGGTCAAGCTGGCCCGTTCGACGCCGGACGCCGCAGGCTAGTCGGTTGGATCGGCGTTCATGTCGATGCCGAACGGTGCCGACAGCTGAGAAGCCGGAGAGTCCCTCGTGCGAGGGATTCCCGGCCTTTGCCATGTCCGCCGCGCGTGGATGCTTGGCGCTCGGCAGCGGCGGCCGGCCGGGCGTTCGATCCGCGGCCGCAACCTCGAAGAGCTTACTGCGGCGCGGCTTGTCCGTCATGAAAGTATAGTAGATATACCGCGTATCATTAATTGAACATATATTCACTACTTTCGGTTCCGCAGGGGGAACTTTATACTTATAGAGGGCTTTCGCAAAGCTTACAATCGGATGAAATGAGGCTTGAAACCATGCAATATCGGAGATTGGGCGGCAGCGGTCTGAAGGTAAGCGAGATCAGCCTTGGGAGCTGGCTTACCTACGGCGGCTACGTGGAGAAGGAAAACGCGGTGAAATCGATCGAGACCGCATACGATTTGGGCATCAACTTTTTCGATACGGCCAACGTGTACGAGCGCGGCGAAGCGGAGATCGTCGTCGGCGAAACGCTGCGGGCCTATCCTCGCGAATCCTACGTGCTGGCCACGAAGGTGTTCGGCCAAATGGGCGACGGTCCGAACGACCGCGGCCTCTCGCGCAAGCATATCACGGAACAGGCGAACGCCAGCCTGAAACGGCTCGGACTGGAATACGTGGATATTCTGTACTGTCACCGCTTCGATACGGAGACGCCGGTGCAGGAGACGCTGCGGGCCATCGACGACCTGATTCGCCAAGGCAAGGTGCTCTATGCCGGCATCAGCGAATGGACGGCGGCGAACATCGCCGCAGGCTTGGCCGCGGCGGACCGTTACCTGCTGGACCGCATCGTCGTCAACCAGCCGATTTATAATATGTTCAACCGCTATATCGAGAAGGACATCATGCCGATCAGCGAGCAGAACGGCATCGGACAAGTCGTCTTCTCGCCGCTCGCGCAAGGCCTGCTGACGGGCAAGTACAGCTCGGCGAACGATATTCCGGCGGGCAGCCGCGCGGCGAAGATCGACCGGATGAAGAGCAACATCACGGAGGAGAAGGTCGCCAAAGTGAAGCAATTGAGCGCGATCGCCTCCGAGCTCGACATCACGATCGGCCAGCTGGCGCTCGCTTGGATCCTGCGCCAGCCGAACGTCTCGAGCGCGCTCATCGGCGCCAGCCGTCCGGAGCAGGTCACGGAGAACGCCGGAGCCTCGGGCGTCGCGCTGTCCGCGGACGTAATATCGAAGATCGAGGGCATTCTAGCATAAGGAAGCAAACGCAGCGTCAAAGGAGGACAAGCAAGTGGCAAAAGTCGTCGTAACCGGCGGAAGCGGCATGCTCGGCCGCTGGGTCGTCAAGCATTTCGTCGAGCAGCAATACGAAGTGGTGAACGTGGATACCGTGCGTCCGCAGGAGTGGCTCTGTCCGACGATCGTCGCGGATCTGACCAATCTGGGCGAGGTTTATCAAGCGCTGGCCGGCGCGGATGCCGTCGTCCATCTGGCGGCGATTCCGGCCGCGCACATCCGCACCAGCGAAGTCACGTTCGAGAACAACGTCATGTCCACCTACAACATCCTCGAAGCGGCCGCGGGCCTCGGCATCCGCAAGGCGGTCATCGCCTCCAGCGAATCGTCCTACGGCATCGTGTTCGCGGTCAACCGCTTCGGTCCGTCCTACGTGCCGGTCGACGAGGACCATCCGCAGCTGCCGCAGGATAGCTACGGCCTCTCCAAGGTCGTGAACGAGCAGACGGCGGACATGTTCCACCGCCGCACCGGCATGCAGGTCGTCTCGCTGCGGATCGGCAACGTCATTCCGCCGGAGCGGTACGAGCAGTTCCCGTCCTTCATCCATAACTCGGCCGAACGCGACCGGATCCTGTGGAGCTACGTGGACACGCGGGATATCGCGGAAGCCTGTCAATTGGCGATCGAGAAGGACGGGCTCGGCTCGGTCGCGATCAATCTCGCGGCGGACGATACGAGCATGGCGATTCCGAGCCGGCAGCTGCTGGCCGAGCAATTCCCGGAAGTCGCCGAATTCCGCGAGCCGCTGAACGGCTTCGAATCGCTGCTCAGCAACAAGAAGGCCAAGCAGCTGCTCGGCTGGCAGCCGAAGCACGCTTGGCGGAATTACGCACCCGAAGCTTAAGCGCGCAGCCAAGCCTGCAGCGCAACCACCGCACCAGACCTACCATACCGAGGAGGAACGAACCATGAACTATAGAACGCTGGGCAGAACGGGCCTTAACATTTCAGAGATCGGCTACGGCGCATGGGGCATCGGCAAATCCGGCTGGATCGGCGCATCCGACGACGAGTCGCTCAAGGCGCTGAACAGAGCGGTCGAGCTCGGTCTTAATTTCATCGACACGGCATTGGGCTACGGCGCCGGACACAGCGAACGCCTGGTCGGCCAAGTCGTCAAGGCGCAATCGCAGCCGATCTACGTCGCAACCAAGATCCCGCCGAAAAACGGCAAATGGCCGGCTCCGTCCGGTATCTCGCCGGAGGACGCGTTTCCCGCGGACCACGTCATCTCCAGCACGGAGACGAGCCTGCGCAACCTGGGCGTGGAGACGATCGACGTGCAGCAGTTCCACGTCTGGTCCGACGAATGGGTCGGCCGCGGCGATTGGGCGGAAGGCGTGCAGAAGCTGAAGGAGCAGGGCAAGATCCGCTATTTCGGCGTATCGATCAACGACCACCAAGCGAGCAACGCCATTCGGTTGATCGAGACCGGCCTCGTCGACACCGTTCAGGTGATCTACAATATATTCGACCAAAGCCCGGAGGACGGGCTGCTTCAGGCGTGCGAGAAGCATAACGTGGGCGTCATCGTCCGCGTCGCGCTCGACGAAGGCGGCCTGACGGGCCGAATCACGCCGGACACCACGTTCGACGCGGGCGATTTCCGCGGCAACTACTTCCGGGGCGAACGCAAGCAAGAGGTGTACGACCGCGTGCAACGCATCGCCGCCGATCTCGGCATCTCCGTCGACGAGATGGCGGAAACCGCGCTCCGCTACGTGCTGAGCAGCCCGGCCGTCTCGACGGTCATCCCGGGCATGCGCACCGTCAGCAACGTCGAGCGCAACATGAAAGTCGGCGACGGACAAGGCTTGTCCGCGGAGAAGCTGGCCAAGCTCAAGGCGCATCGCTGGGACCGCAACTTCTACCAGGGCTGAGGACCGGAACTTCTACGAAGGCTGAGGACCGGAACTTCTGCCAGGGCCGAGGACCGCAACTTCTACCAGGACCGAGGACCGCAACTTCTGCCAGGGCTGAGGACCGCAGCTTCTGCCAAGCTGAGGACCGCGACTTCTGCCAGGACCGAGGACCACAACTTCTGCCAGGCTGAGGACCGCGACTTCTGCCAGGAACGAGGACCTCAACTTCTGCCAGGTCTGAGGACCGCAGCTTCTGCCAGGCTGAGGACCGCGACTTCTGCCAGGCTGAGGACCGCGACTTCTACCAGGGCTGGGACCGCAACTTCTATTAAGGCTGAGGACCGGAACGCGGCCGCTTCGGCGCGCGCACGGAAGTGCTTTTAGAGGAGCGCTCCAAGAATTCTGCCTCCCTTGGCGAGAAGTATCGCTTAAAATGCTGCGTTTCTGCAGGATTTTACGACAATGTCCCTTTTTGCAACAAACATTGCTGCAATGCTGCAGGAATTTCGCGAGCTAAGCCCTCCGATGCCGCTGCGAAGACGCATATTGCTGTAGATGTGCAGCAATTCTGCTCCTTCGGGGCGCCATGCTTAGCAAATGATGCACTATTGCAGGAATCCGTCCATGAAGGAAAAAAGGAGCTGCCCCCGGTCATTCCCGTGACCTTCGGGGGCAGCTCCTTTTGATGTTCGGCATTGCGCGCGCTATCGTGCCGCCTCCGGTCGCCCGCGTTACACGGTAACCGCAGCGCCGGCCAATTTCCCGATCGACTGCGCGAGCGACGTCAGCGCGTGCGCGGCGAGTTCTTCCGGCGACAGCTTGCGCCCGCCGGCGTTCCAGGCGTGCGTAATCCCGAATAAACTCCACGCGAGCATCGTCGCCCCCGTCCTAGCGGTTTCGGCGTCGAAGCCGGCATGCGGGCCGCCGTCTCGCTTGTCCATCAGATGGAAGAGCACCTCCTGCAGCATCTGCTTGATCTTGACTTCCATGTACGGCCCCATGGAATCGTAATTCTTCTGGCATTGCGTGCTGAATTCCCGATGAAACTCGCACAGCGTCTCGATAATGCCCGTGAGCGATTGACGGCTGAACTCGGCATGGCACTGCAGCTTCTGCATGATGCCCTCCCGGAACATGCCCTCGAACGTCGAATCGAGCAGCGCGTATTTATCCGCGAAATGAGCGTAGAACGTCGCGCGATTGATCTTCGCCCGCCCCGTGATGTCGCCGACGGTGATGTCCTTGATATCCTTTTGCATGACCAGCGCCCTGAACGCGTCCATGATCAGCTGCCGCGTGCGCAATACGCGCGGATCCAGCTTTGATTCCTCCATGAGGCTCCCCCTCCTTTGCCTGCAAACAAGCGCGAGTTTCCGAACAAAACGGCGATAATGTCGCGTAAACGATAAAACCGGAATATTGACGGTTGTTCCTTGCGTATCTTTATCATATCATAACTTACGCAACACATGTTGCTTATATCGGGATTACCCGAAAAACAAGGGGGATTGCCATTATGGCTATCGTAATCGAAATATTGCTGGCCGTTGCGTTTTTGTTCTCGGGCTTCACGAAAGTGGCCGGCGTGAAAATGCAAGTCGATAGTTTCAACAAACTCGGATTGCCGCAATGGTTCCGCGTACTGACGGGACTTCTGCAGCTGGTCGGCGTCGCCGGTCTCGTCGTAGGCTTCTGGACGACCAGCTGGTCCGCGTGGGCGGCCATCGGCATCGGCTTCATCATGGTGTGCGCGGTCATCGCCCACCTTCGCGCCAAAGACAGCTTCGGCCAAGTCGTGCCCGCGCTCGTGCTCGCGATTCTTGCGATCGTGCTCGCGATTCTGCAGGGCTCCGATCTGGGCGATTTCCCGAACTGACGCTGCCCGGCACGGAGTTCCACGACAAATAAGCCATCCCTCCGCGGGATGGTTTTTTCTTGTTTCCAGTCTTGGCGATAAGGAATATTTTGCCTGCCGCAGCCTGCCTCTGTTATGCTGATTCCGAATAGAAATTAACGGAGGTGCCCATTATGCTGCACAATCGATCCGTACCGATGAACGTGATGCTTCCCCATGTCTACTACGAAGACCCGGCCGCGGCGCTGGCCTGGCTGCAGGAAGCCTTCGGCTTCGAAGAACAGTACCGCTTCAGCCTGCCGGACGGGACGCTCCACGGCGCGCTGATCCGCCGCGAAGACGCATGGGTGATGCTCAAGAGCTTGACCCAAGCCGCGGCCAGCCCGGCTCGAATCGGCGGCTACACGCAGAACCTCATGCTGTTCGTCGAAAACATCGAGGCGCATTACGAGCGCGCGCTGGCAGCGGGCGCCCGAATCTCGGAAGCGCTCAACGTGACGGAATACGGCGAACAGCAATACGTCGCGGAAGATCCGGAGGGACATCCCTGGATGTTCGCCAAGCATGTCCGGGACGTGCCTCCCGAGGCCTGGGGAGCGGTGCCGAGATGAAGATCCTGCTCATTCGCCATGCGGAGCCGGATTATCCCAACCGTACGATTACGGCTCCGGGGCATCTGGAAGCGCAAGCATTGGCCGAGAAGCTCGCGGGTACCCGCATCGACCGCATCTATTGCTCGCCGCTCGGACGGGCGCAGCACACGATGCGATATACCGCCGACGCCCTCGGCATGACCCCGACCACCCTGCCGTGGACGGCGGAATTGGACGGCTGGTACATTACCGAACCGTCGGGGCAATCCACCGTCGCCTGGAACGTCGACCATACCTGGGTCCGCGAGCACCGGCCTTATCCTTCGAGCAGCGATTGGCACGAGCGGGCGCCCTTCGACCATCCGTCCTTCAAGGAGAAATTCCGGCAGCTGCAGGACAGCTCCGACGCGTTCTTCCGAAGCCTTGGCTACGAGCGCGACGGCGGACGTTACCGGAGCGCTTCGCCGAACCGGGAGACGATCGCGGTCTTCTGCCATCTCGGATTCGGCCTCGCCTGGCTCTCCCACCTGCTCGAGCTGCCGCTTTCGATGGTATGGTCCGGATTCTGGATCGCGCCAAGCTCGGTCACGACCGTCGTCATGGAGGAACGCGCCCACGGCTGGGCCGCTCCCCGCTGCTACGGCGTCGGCGACATCGGGCATCTCTATCGGGCAGGCCTGCCCGTCAGCCGTGCCGGCTTGTTCGCGGACAACGCGGAATAACCGCCGGCCGAAGCCTACGCCCCGTCTCGATCCGCCGCGCGCAGACGATAATCATGCAGGGCTGCGCGAAAGCGGTAAAACGGATACGACAGCTCTTGGATCCGCCGATTGATCTCTGTGCTATATCTCGGATCGTCGCGGTAAAGCGCCGCGCGTTCGACTTGCTTATCCAGCTTCTCCCTAAGCGTGAAAATGAACCCGAGCGCGACGTGCTTCACCGCCAGCTCTTCGAGATCCGAAGCAAACGCTTCGCTGACGAGCCTGAAATCCGGCGCCGACAGCGACCGCGACATGTACAGGAACGCCGGCGTCTCGTCCGTGCGGTAGTCCTGCCCGGGGACCTCGTCCCAAAAGCGGTTCCACGCCTCCAGCTGGTCCAATTCGTACAGCAAAAAGTTATGGAACCCGCATAACCACGCGGTGCAACCGGTGTTGCGGCGCTGGCAGCCCACCCGATCTTGCAGGTGCAGGCAGTCGATGCAGCATGAACCCGCATGCGAGATGCACACCTTGCAAATGCTGTCCGTACCGGATTCGCGAAGGTATCGGAGCCCGGCCTCGATGACGGCTTCCCTGCTGATGCGCTGCTTATCGGACGGAACAAGGCCGTCAAACCCCGGTTGCTGCTCGTCTATCGTTTCCGGCATTCGCGTCCTCTCCCTCTTATAAAATCAAATATTCAATAATTTGAAGATATGGTCATTATACGGATCATACCGGTAAAAGGCAATGATGCCCGCATTCGCCTTACGCGAGGCACTTGAACCATCCGTCCCGGAATGTGCTATTATATTCGTATCTTCAAAAGTTCAGAGGGTAAGAGGAGCAATCGCGATGCATCATTACCAAAGCATTCAACTGTTCAAATCCGATTTTTTCAAAGCGCTGGCACATCCCATGCGGATTCGGATTCTGGAGGAATTGAGCGAAGGAAACAAGAACGTCAACGAGCTGCAGAGCATTCTCGGTTCGGAAGGCTCGGCCGTCTCGCAGCAATTGTCCGTGCTGCGCCATAAAAACGTCGTGTACGGCATAAAGGAAGGCACCACGGTGGTCTATTCCTTGCGCGACCCATTGATCAAGGATTTGCTGGCCGTGGCCAAACAGATCTTCGACAATCATCTGGTGGACGCCATCTCGCTGCTCGAAGGAATCCGCAAAGAACAATAAGAAACAAGGCGATTCGAGCCCCGAGGCCGGAAAACCTTGTTTTTTTCGTTGGATTCGAAATCGCGAAATCCGATTGACAACGTTTCGCCATGGGAGTAGTCTTTTCTATATATTCAAATAATCAAATATATAAAAAAGAAGGAATTTAGATGAAATGGACGGGACGATTCGCGGGCTACGGCCTTGCCTCGCTTTGCAAAGACCTTGTCTCGGGTCTGATTGTCGGCATTATCGCCATCCCGCTCGGCATGGCGTTCGCGATCGCTTCGGGCGTCAAACCCGAATACGGCCTGTACACCACCATCGTGGCCGGGATCGCCATCTCGCTCTTCGGCGGTTCGAAATTTCAGATCGGCGGTCCGACCGGCGCATTCATCCCGATCCTGTTGGCCATCGTCATGCAGTACGGGTACGACAATTTGCTGATTGCCGGATTGATGGCCGGCATCCTCTTGGTGCTGATGGGACTGTTGCGATTAGGCGCATTCATCAGGTTCATCCCCCGTCCGGTGACCACGGGATTTACCGCCGGCATCGCCGTCATTATTTTCAGCGGCCAAATCGCGAATTTCCTTGGCTTGACCGGGATAGAGCAGCATGAAGCCTTTCTGGCCAACATGAAAGAAATCCTTATCCGCCTGGACACGTTCAATCCGAGCAGCGCGGGAACGGCGCTCATTTGCTTGGCCGTCATGCTGCTAACGCCCAGGTTTTTGCCGAAGGTTCCGGGCTCCTTGGCCGGACTTCTCGTATCCACGGCCGTAGCCGGGCTGTTCTTCGACGGACAGGTCGCCACCATCGGATCCGCGTTCGGAGCCATCCCGAGCACGCTGCCCCGCTTTCATATCCCCGACCTCGCGTGGGAACGAATCGGCCTCTTGGTTCAACCGGCATTCGTTATCGCGATGCTGGGCGGCATCGAATCGCTGCTGTCGGCGGTGGTCGCGGACGGGATGACGGGACAGCGGCATAACGGCAATCGCGAATTGATCGGGCAAGGGATCGCCAATATCGCCGCCCCCCTCTTCGGCGGCATTCCGGCGACGGGCGCCATCGCGAGAACGGCGACCAATATCAAGAACGGCGCGGCGTCGCCCGCCTCCGGCATCATCCACGGCGTCGTCGTGCTCCTCGTGCTCGTGTTATTCGCGCCGTACGCTTCGGACATCCCGCTAGCCGGCATGGCTCCCATTCTTATGCTCGTCGCGTGGAACATGAGCGAACGCAAGGAGTTCGCCCGTGTGCTGAAAACCCGAACCGGCGATTCCCTCGTGCTCGCCGCGACCTTTTTATTGACGGTGTTTACCACCTTGACGACGGCGGTCGAAGTCGGGTTCCTGCTGGCCCTGCTGCTGTTCGCGCTTGGCATGCGCCGCACGCTGCGCGTTTCCCTGACGCTCCCCGGTCCCGCCTTCGAGGAGATCCATGCCCGTACGGAAGAAAAGCGCAACGATTGCCCCCAAATCGGCGTGTACGCGATCGAAGGTCCCCTCTTCTTCGGCGCAGCTGACAAATTCGAGCAGGCGACCGGGGAGACCAACCGTCCTCCCTCCGCAATCCTGCTGCTTCGGCTGGATAAAATGCCGTTTATGGATATGACCGGCGAGCATCATTTATCCGGCCTGGTCCGTCGCTTTCTGAAGCAGGGAGGCGCCGTGTTCGTCTCCGGCATCCAGCCGCAGCCGCTCGAGACATTGAAGAAAACCGGCCTGTACGACCGGATCGGGGCAGACCGTTTCTTCGACGGCGCCGGCGAAGCGATCGACCGCGCTTTGTCCGGTCTGGACGATGGCGAATGCCTGGATTGCAAGCATCTCGCCTTTGGGCCATGCACGGCGTCATCGAATGCGCGCGATCAGCCGCAGCTTGCCGCCAAGCCGGGGGACGCGAGCCGTGACGGCGCGCGGCGGTCCCCGCGGGATACCTCCACGTGAGCGCGTGGACCCTCCGCGCGGCATCGCCCTCCAACAAGAAGAGGCTCGCGGACGCTTGATTCCTCAAGCGGCGCGAGCCTCGTTTCGTTCGTCTGCGCGATCGCCCCTGCTCCCGCGGGCCGTTCATCCCCGAAGGCCGAATATGCGCGGCATGTCCTGCAGGAGCCGTCCGATCGGATCGGCCGAATGTTCGTTCCACGGCGACTCGAAGCATGCGCTGCCGGAGGCCGCGTGGACGAGGCCCGCCTGCACGGCCGACAGCTTCCGCCAAGCCTCCGACCGGGACAGGCTGTTCCACCTTGCCGCCGCCGCCGCGTTCGGCTCGACATGGACCACGATCCGGTCCGCCCTCATCCCGGCCAGCTCCGGGGCCTCGACCGGCCGCTCCCAATCGGCCTCGGCCAGCGCGGCCGGAATCGCCAATTCAAGATCGTCGTACAACACCGTCCCGGCCCTGCGCCCCCAGACCGACAGCCGATGGCGCGCGACGACGAGGACCAGCACCGCGTCGCGGCCGACGAGCGGCGCCAATCGTTCGCGGATCGCGCCTGCTTGACGGTCGTAGCGTCTCAGCCAGGCCGCGGCTTCCTCCTCCCGCTCCAGGAAAGCCGCCAGGATCGTCAGATGGCTCCGCCAGCCGTCCTTCCAGCTCAGGAACAACGAGGGCGCGAGCTCCCTGAGCTTGTCCTGCTCCTCGGGCGGAACGAGCTCGTTCATCCCGACGATCCGGTCCGGCCCGGCTTGCCTCAGCGCGCCCAGGTTGAACTCGTAGTGATGGCTCAGCCGCGTCTTGACCTCGTAGCCGTACTTGCTCCGGTAATGGTCCGTCCAATACTGGTCCATCGGCGCCGCGGACGGGATCGTCTGCAGCGCGAGCAGCTGCCCGATATTGATCCAGCTGTAAGCGGCGATGCTCCGCTTCTGGTTGCGCTGATAGACCGCCGGCGCGAAGCCGACCTGCTTCTTGAACAGGCTGCTGAAGTAGCTCTCGCTCTTATAGCCGATCCGCTCGACGATCTCCGCGAGCGGCAGGCCAGCCTCGCTCATCAAGCGCTTGGCTTCCGTCAACCGGAGCTCGGTCCGGTACTCCATGACGCCTCTGCCGAAGCGCTCTTTGAACAGCCGCATGAAGTGAAAGCGGCTCAGTCCGGCGATCCTCGCCAGCTTCACGATCGTGATCTCGCTGGCGTACTGCCGCTCCAGCTCCATGCGGGCCGCCTCGAGCGCCAGCTCGGTCTGCCGCTCCCGATAGTCGATCGCCAGACTCAGCAGCTCCAGCAGCCCGGCTTCGCACCGAAGCCGGCCCGAGGCCGAGCCCTGGCTCCAACCGCCGCTGATGGAACCGAAGAGCTGTCCCGCCGCCGAGCCGGACGATATCGTCGCTTCGCCGAAGAACGGGAAACGCGGCGGCAGCGCCTTGTATGCCGCGGCCGATTCCTCGCCGGGCGGCGCGTAGGCGTGGAAATAGAGGAGCAGCAATTCCAGCGGATGCCCCGCGTAATTGGTCCATTCGAGCAGTTGGCCCGGCGCGCAGACGAACAGCGAGCCCGGCCGCAGGACATGCAGCCGCCCGTCGATGATCAAGCGGCCGCCGTTCGCGCCTGACAGGAGCAGCAGATGCGACGGCGCCGCGATGAATTCCCGTTCCGCCCGCGGACGCATCGGATCGTCCCTCAGCACCCGCACGTCGAGCAGCCTATAACAAAGGCCGACCGCAGCGGGAGGCTGCAGGTCGGCGGTCGTCTTCTTATTCATGGACATCCTTCAGCACGTCATCGACGATGAGGCCGTTCGCGATCGGATTGGCGTTGAACCAGTGGCCGGAATCGGCGTCGAACACCCGGTTGTTCTTGACGGCGGAGAGCGACTTCCACAGCGGGTTGTCGACCGGCGGCTTGCCCCGGCCTTCCCCGGAGATGACGAAGATGTAATCGACGTCCTTGAGATCGCCGAGCTTCTCGATCGAATACGTCTCGTAATCGCCCTTCAATAAGGCGGGCGGCTGAAACCCGAGCGTCGTATAGAGCGTTTCGCCGCCGTAAAATTTCGTGCCGAACAGCTTGAAGCCCTTCTCGCCGTCGATCTGCATCAGGACGGCGGTCTTCTCCTGCGGCAGCGTGCCGAGCCGGCTCTTCGCGTCCGCCACCTTCTGGTCGTACGTCGCCAGCGCCGTCTTCACCGCGTCGTCGTCGTTCAGCAGCGCGCCGAGCTTCTCCAGGTTGCCCCGCCAGTCCGACTCGTTGTCGGACAGCACGAACGTCGGCGCGATCTTGGCGAACTGCTCGTAGCTGCCGTCCGCCAGATAGGTCGGCGCCAAGAAGATGATCAAGTCGGGCGAGTAGGACAGCGCCTCCTCCGGCTTCATGCCGCCCTCCATGTCCAGGACGGGAACGTCCTTGAACTTGTCCTGCAAATAATGCTGCGGAACGCCGGCCGCGCCCCATTGCGCGACGGGCTTCATGCCGAGCGCCGAGAGCGGATCCTCCAGGAATGGCGCGATAATCCGCTGCGGGTGAGCGGGCACATTGACGTCATGGCCCATCGCGTCCTTCAGCACGCGAACGGCGTCGTCGCCGGCCGCGTTCGCGGTGCCGGCCGTCTCGTTCCCGGTTTGCCCGGCATTGCCGGCGGCGGCGTTGCCCGTATTCGTATCGCCGGCGTTCGCCGGCTGCTGCGCGTCGGAATCGGACGAGGACGAAGCATCGCCCCCGTTGTTGTTCGCGTTGCCGCAAGCGGCCAATACGGTAATCAGCAAAACAATGAGCGCAAGCTGCGCAAAGCGGGTACCTAATTTCATGTCGAGTGGCTCCTATAATTGAGATTGATTATCATTATCTTCGTCTAGTATAGTGCCTTCCCTCGGTATTGTGAATAACGGATTGTGCTGTCTTTTTGAAATCGACCGCATTTTAGCTCGTTTTCTCCGAAAAGCACGATATCCCACTATTTTCCGCCCTCATTAACAAACATCGCAGATTTAATAAACATCCCCCTTACATTGCGCCTGTACACTACGTCTATTGCCTACTAACGCACTCCTATGCGGCAAAAAATCCGAACTGGCGGTGAATGCTTGTGTTATTCAAAAAACAATTCCGCGTGCTGTTCCCGATGTCGCTGTCGGTCAGCCTGCTGTCGACGGGCCTGACGGCGCCGATGCCGAAGGCGGAAGCGGAGGCCGCGCAAAGCGCAGCGGACGCGGACAATGGCGGCGGACAATGGCTGACCGGCGAGTTTCACGCCCATACCTTTGAATCCGACGACGCCCAAAGCTCGCTGGAATCGGTACTGGATAACGGCTTGGACAAATTCGGCCTTGACTTCATCATGCTGGCCGACCATCTGCGCTCCTCCAAGCGGGACGATACGGGCGCCGAAATACCCGGCGGGCCGATTCCGCTGTCGCAAGGGATCCTCGATTACCAGGTTCCCAAGACGAAAGCCCTGCAGGCGGCAGGCAAATACGCCGGCAAAACGATCTTCTCCGGCTTCGAATGGGACATTCCTTCGCACGAGCACGGCTCGGTCGGCATCTTGTCCGACGAACCGGGCTCGCCCGCGGCGCTCAAAGCCGCGAACCAATTCGAGTACCTGTTCACGAACCGCGACGCGAGCTGGTTCGATCCGGCCGACGTGGCGCAATGGGAAACCGACGACGACCGCGCGTTCTCCACGCATGCCGACAGCTTGGCCGCGCTCGATTGGCTCAAGAAGAACTACCCGAACACGAGCTACATGATCGTCAACCATCCTTCCCGCGGCGTCGGCAAATACAAGATCTCGGATTTCCGGGACTTCAATAACGAAGCGCCGGATATCGCCTTCGGCTTCGAAGGCATGCTCGGCAATCAGATGGAGCCTGATCGGGGCGGATATAACACGACGTACAATATCGCGGACCCGACGGCAGACAACAACTATAAGAACCGAGCTTACGGCGGCGTTGATTACATGGTCGCTCAAGTCGGCGGCGTCTGGGACTCGCTGCTCGGCGAAGGCCGAAAATTTTGGAATTACGCCAATTCGGACTATCATTTCAAAACGATCGACGGTAACTCCAGCGGGTACTGGCCCGGCGAATACGCCAAAAACTACTTCTGGACGGAAGGCCGCTCCACGCAGGATATCCTGAATGCGATGCGTTCCGGCAAATCGTTCTCCGTCTTCGGCGATCTCATCAACGCGCTGGACTTCCGCATCGCGGATGACGGCGACGATGCCGAGATGGGCGAGGATCTGCAAGCGACCGAGGGCGACAAGCTCAAGCTGACGATCCGATTCAAAAGCCCGGCGACCAACAACTACGAAACCCCGATCAACAGCGGCATCTCGGGCAACATGAAGCCGCAAGTGGATCATATCGACCTCATCGCGGGCGATGTGACGGGCTTGGCGGAGCCCGGCACATCGGCTTACGACAAAGCGACGAACGACTCTACCCGTGTCGTCGCCACGTTCACGAGCGAAGATTGGACGACGGACGCGGATGGCTATAACGTCATCACGTACGATCTGCCGTCGGCGAGCAAGAACCAGTATTTCCGCCTGCGGGGCACGAATCTCGGCATGAACGTCGCGGGAGAAACGAAGGACGGCAATCCGCTGATCGACCCGAAAGCGACGACGGCCGATGCTGCCGCGCGTTTTAACGAGATTAACGATCGAAACTACCAGGATCTCTGGTTCTATTCCAATCCGATCTTCGTCGATACGGCCGCCTACGGCGACGAGCAAGCCGTCGCGGATACGCTGGACAAGCTGACGCTGGGCGATACGAGCGCGGTCACCTCGGATATTACGCTGCCGGCCGCCGGCGAGCATGGCGCGACGGTGCAGTGGGCGGAGACCGCCGACAGCGAGAGCGCGGTCGCGATCGACGACGGCATCGCCAAAGTCACCCGTCCTTCCGCCGGCCGCCAGGACGCGTCCGTTACGCTGAAGGCGACGGTGGCGCGCGGGACGGCGTCCGATTCGACGACCTTTACCGTCACGGTCAAGGCGCTCCCGAGCACGTGGGTTCCGTCGACGCCTTCGACGCCGACAACTCCTGCGACGCCCGAAACGCCGCCGACTTCGGTGCAAATCGACGTCGATCCCGCGCGGGAAAGCACGGGAAGCTTGACGGGCATCGTCGACTTCAAGATTCCGGCCGGCGCCGTCTCCCAAGGCGGCAAAGTCACGGCGTCCATCGTCGAGACCGGCAATCAACCGCCTTTCGGCAGCCTTCAAGCCTTGGGGCAAGTCGTCGAATTGTCGAGCACCGCGGGCGCTTCGCCGATTAAACCATTGGCGCTGACCTTCGCCTACAAGAAAGATTCGGCGCATCCGAACGATGAGCCGGCCGTCTATTACTTCAATGAAACGCTGAAGAAATGGATCTTCCTCGGCGGGAAAGCGGCCGCGGATACGATCACGGTCGAGACGAAGCATTTCGCGAAGTTCGCGGTATTCAACCATGCGCCCCAAGCCTTCGCGGATCTGAACGGATCCTGGGCGAAACCGTATGCCGACCGGCTGATCGGGATGAACGTCATCGCCGGCTACGACGATTCGAAATTCCGGCCGGAGCAAGCGGTCACCCGCGCGGAATGGGTCAAAATGCTCGCAAGCGCGATCGCTCTTCCGACCGCTGCGGGAACGACGGGCTTCGCCGATGACGGCCGGATCCCGGCTTGGGCCAAGGGCGAAGTAACGGCTGCCGTGAACGCGGGCTATATTACCGGCACCGCCGCGAACGGGGGAACCTTGTTCAATGCCGATCGGCCGATTACGCGCGGGGAGCTGTCCGCCGTCGTCGCAAGGGTATTGGACGCGTCCGGAGCCGCCTCCTCCTCGAGCGCCGGCGCGGCCTTCGCCGACGCGGCCGCCATTCCGGCTTGGGCACAGCCATTCATCGACAAGGCCGTCTCCGCCGGCATCGTGAACGGCTATCCGGACAACACCTTCCGTCCGGACAATACCTTGACGAGAGCGGAAGCGGCCAAGGTCGTCTACATGCTGCTCGAAGCGTTAAACATCTAAACGATTAACGGTAGAAAAGGATTAAAAGCTTAGAACGTTTAAAGGCATAAAAACAAGCAAAGAAGCCCCTGCGCGGCAGGGGCTTCTTTGCTTGTTGCTTGTCGTTCGTTTGCTTGTCGCCTTGCTTGTTGCCTGTATGCTTGTTTGCCTGATTGCTTATCGCGGTCTGCCTGTTTGCTTGCAGGGTTAGTCGCTTAATTGCTTGGTTAGCTGCCTGTTTGCCGCTCGTTTCAATGTTCGTCGTTCAGCCGAGATCGTCGGCCGCTTCCTCGGCAGGCTTACCCGCCCGACTACCGGTTGACCGACCGCATGCTCGCTTCCGCGTACCGGCTGCCGTGCGCGATGCCCTTCGGAGCGCTCTCCTCGATGCGCGCCAAGTCTTCCTTCGTCAGCTCGACCGCAAGCGCCGCGACGTTCTCCTCCAGGTACGTTCTGCGCTTCGTGCCCGGAATCGGCACGATGTCGTCCCCTTGCGCAAGCAGCCAGGCCAGCGCCAGCTGCGAGGGCTCGCAGCCCTTCTCGGCCGCGATTTCCTTGATCCGCTCGACGAGCTCCAGATTCTTGGCGAAGTTCTCCCCCTGGAAGCGCGGCGAACTGCGGCGAAAATCACCCTCCTCCAGGTCCTCGAACTTCCGGATCTGCCCGGTCAGGAAGCCCCGCCCGAGCGGGCTGTACGGCACGAAGCCGATGCCGAGCTCGCGGCAGACGGGCAGGATCTCGTCCTCCACGTCGCGGCTCCAGAGGGAATATTCCGTCTGCAGCGCGGCGATCGGATGCACGGCATGCGCCCGGCGGATCGTTTCCGGCGCGGCCTCGGACAAGCCGAGGTAACGCACCTTGCCTTCGCGAACCAGCTCGGCCATCGCGCCTACCGTCTCCTCGATCGGCGTGTTCGGATCGACCCGGTGCTGATAGTAGAGGTCGATATGATCGACGCCGAGCCGGCGCAGGCTCGCTTCGCAAGCCGAACGGACGTACTCGGGCGTGCCGTTGATGCCGAGGCTCTGGCCGCTCGCGTCGCGCACGTTGCCGAATTTGGTCGCCAGCACGACCTCGTTCCGGCGGTCCTTGATCGCCCGGCCCACCAGCTCCTCGTTCCGTCCGACGCCGTACATATCCGCCGTATCGAGGAACGTGACCCCGAGCTCCAGCGCCCGATGGATCGTGAGGATCGACTCCTCGTCGTCCCTCCCGCTATAGAATTCCGACATGCCCATGCAGCCAAGTCCCAGTGCCGATACCGTCAACTCGCTTTTGCCCAGCTTTCGCTTCTCCAACGCTCATTCCGCCTCCCGTAAATTTGATGCTATGCCATTCAAGTTTGTCTCCCTTAGTTTACCGCTTTACCCGATGTGGAGCAAAAAGCATCGTCCGCGGCGGAGCCGGCCAAGATCGCCCCTGCGCTTCTTGATCGAAAGAAAAGGAACCTCGCGTCATCGATCGATGAGCGCGGGGTTCCCTCTATTAACGGACGAATAAGGCGGCCAATCGGCAATGGCGAATGCGATAGCTCCTCGCCTCGCCGGAGCGAAGCGTGTCGCCGCTTGCGGCGCCTCGGCCGTCAGCTGTGACCAGAACCACGCCGCCGGTGGCGGAAGCAATACCCTCGCGACCCTGCCAGCCTTGCCGCTTCTCCATGGCGCGGCAAGTTTGCGCCATTGCGTTACAACGCGCCCGCATCCCGGACGATGCGGTCCGCCTCCTCGTAATCCGCCTCCTCGACGATCGCCACGAGCATGATATCCCGGCCGGTGACCCGGTTCTCCGGCCCCCCCGAGCTGTAGCCGCTCGCGCTGACGCTCGCCGCGGCCAGGATGCCCGCATCCGGGCCGTCGAAATCGCCCCCGAGCGTGAGATACCCGAGGCCGGGAAAGCCGCCGGCCACGGTGGCGCCGAGCGTGTCCAAGCTTTGAATGCCCGGGCCCGCATAGCCGTCGATGCGCTCGATCGCGTACTCGACCAGCTTGAGCGACTTCAGCTGCTCCAGTGCCTCCTTCGCTTGGTCCGGCGTGTTGAAATACGCGAATACCGTTCTTTCCGACATGCAAAATTCCCTCCGTTTTTCCGAATGACGGCAACTCATGCAAAAGACCCCAGTAGTGTACGCCGCATGAAGCGGGACTATGCGCAGTCCAGGTACAGCAGCGGATACCGGCGGAGGCGGCGCGCCGGATCATCGCGTCCCCGGGCGGTTTTCGGCGATTTCGCCGCATCGCTTCCTATTTCGGCCTTGAAATGGTTTAATATAACTGGCAACCAGGTGAATAGGAATCAGAACGTACAAGGAGGAACAAGCATGCCGACGATTCAAATTGAGGGTAGAGAAGCCGTTCCGGCCGAAGCGGGCCGGAAGCTCGTCCTGGCGCTGGAGGACGGCGGCGTCGACGTTCTTCACCGCTGCGGCGGCAACGCGAGATGCACGACCTGCGCCGTCGAAATCGTATCCGGCGATGCGGGCGAGATGGACGAGGCGGAAGCAACGGTCCGCCGGAACAAAGGGATCGAGGACGAAGCGATCCGTCTGTCCTGCCAGCTTCACGTGCACGGCGACCTGACGGTCAAGCTGATCAAGACCGCATCCTCCACCGGCCTAGACGCCGGACCGCGTCCCCAGGAATAAGGATCGGCCGGGAGTCGTCGCCGAACGTCCTTTTCCGCGTAACGCCTAAACTGCAGACAACGCGAAGGCCGGATCCTCCCAGCAGGAGATTCCGGCCTTCTTGACGTGCTTGACAGGCTTACGGGCTCGACGGACCGCTCGTTCAAGGCAGCACGCCAACGATCTGGAGCACCGACAGGACGACCTCGATGACGATCAGGATGACCACGATCCATTCCACGAACAAGCCCCGTATCGAATGGCTGATCGTGGAGAACCCTTCCATCAAGTGATACAGCACGTCGGTTTTGCTCTTCATGATTTTGTACCGGTCGTTCAGCTCGAAGAACTCCAGCATGCCGTCGTAAAACTCCCCCGCATGGCTGCTCGCCCACGTGATGTCGGGCTTATCCAAAATCATGATATACGAAAGGGTATTGTACTCGTGGCGGATGATGTTCGCGGTCGTTCTGGCGAGCTCCTTGTTGCCGATGCGCAGCCTGCCCTTCTCCAGCCGGTCGATCATGTTTTCGAGCTTGTCGTGGATCTTGCCCAGCTGCTCCTCGATCTTCTCGAGGGCGACCGATTTGGCGAGCACGGTGGCGATCAACTCCGGATGGAACGTCTCGAAGGCCGGCACCACCACGTATTCGTCGGTCAGCTCCATCTGATCGGAATCCCCGGTATGCAGACTGTAATCATCCGAGTAGACGTCCCTTTGATGAATATCGATGTCGGGCTCGAAGGTCTTGACGTAGGCCAGAAACCGCACGATCTCGTCCATGTCCGTATAATTGACGAAGACGATGCTGCCGAACGAAAACACGAGCACCTGCTGCGACTCGCCCGCCTTCTTTCGCAAAATCGGCTGCAGGCTCTCTCCTCTCAGGATCAGGGGCTGCTCCCACGTGTATTTCTTCGGGATCCCGCGGTGAATGGCGATTTTGTTGAGGTCGATCTCATTGGTTACCGCGTAAGCTTTAAACGTAATCGCCGTCATTGTCGTTATCACTCTTTCCAAACCGCTTTATATACAGTTTATGCCGTTGTTGTTTCCAATCATACGCCTTGTCCGGCGGCATCGCCACCCGAACCGTTTGAATGCGCGGCGCGAAACATGCTAGACTCAGGGGAAAAGGCGGCCCTGCGCGCAGACGGCCGTTCCGAAGGAGGCGCTCCCATGACGCGCGTCGTCGATATTCCCTCATCCCGGATGTCCAACTTTTTTCGTTTCCAGCGCGATCCGCTCGGCTTTCTCGTCGATGCGCGGCCGCTCGGGGACGTGGTGTCGCTGCGAACCAGCTCGTTTCGCCCGACGTTCATCGTCAACGCTCCCGATTTCGTGCAGGAGCTCCTCGTCCATCAAGAGGACAAGCTGCGCAAAGGCCGCAGCGCCGGCGTCCTGCGCCGCACGATCGGCGACGGCCTGCTCACGTCCGAGCGGGAGCCGCATCGTCGTCAGAAACGATACTTGACGCCGGCGTTCTACAAAGAGCGAATCAATGCCTACGCGGAGATCGTGATCTCGGAGACGAGACGGCTCGCCGACGCGCTGCAGGACGGCGTCCCCGTCGCGATGCATGACGCGATGATGCAGCTGACGCTCGGGATCATCGCGAAAACGATGTTCAACACGGAGCTCGCACGCGACAAGGCGGCGCTCGCGAAAGCCGTGGACGTGACGATCCGCCACACCGCCAGCACGATCTTCTCGCCGGTCATCCTGCCCTTCGGCTGGCCGACGCCGGGCAATCGGGCGCATCGCCAGGCGATCCGAACGCTCGACGCGATGATCTACGGCGCCATCGCCGCGGCCAAGGCGCAGCCGGACGCCTATGCCGACAGCCTGCTCGGCCTGCTGCTCGACACGCGGGACGAGGAAGGGCAGCCGATTCCCGACGCGGAGATGCGCGACCAGATGATGACGATGCTCCTGGCCGGGCACGAGACGACGGCGAACGCGCTCGTATGGGCATGGTACGCCCTGGAGCGTTCGCCCGAATCCGCCGGGCGGCTCCGTCTCGAGCTGGACGCGGTCCGGCTGCGGGAGAAGGAAACCGGCGAATCCCTGTCGGCGGCAGGCTATTATCGGGAAATGCCGTATGCGCGGCAGGTCGTGCAAGAGACGCTTCGGCTGTATCCGCCGGCATGGGCGATCCTGCGCGAGGCGGATCTCGCCTTCGACATGCTGGGCGACGCGTTCCCCGCCCGCAGCAGCTTCTTGATCAGTCCCTATGCGATTCACCGAAACGACGGGGTATTCGGGGACGCGGAGGCTTTTCGCCCGGAGCGGTTCGCGGACGGCGCCTCCGGTTGGGCCCGCTTCGCCTATTTCCCGTTCGGGGGAGGATCGCGGGGCTGCATCGGCTCGCAATTCGCGATGATGGAGGCCGTGCTCATCCTGGGCACGCTGGCCGAGCGCTTCGATTTCTCGTCGGAGCCCGGCCAAGGCGAAGCCGAGCCCGAACCGCTCGTCTCGCTGCGCATCAAGGGCGGCCGCATGATGATTCCGCGCCGCAGGTCCGCGCAAGCACAGCAGGACGAGGCATAGTCCGTGGCGGCAACGTGCCGCAAGGCCTCGACGCCAAGCACGACAAAGAAGCCAGGATTCCCCGTAGAACGGGGGTTCCTGGCTTCTTTGCTCGCCGAATTCGCGCCATACGCGCCGTTTCCTGCTGCGCGCGGCCTACACGATCCCGCTCATCCTGGCCTCCAGCTTCGCCCGTTCCGCCGGGCCGGCCAATGCCTCGAACACCGCCATCCCCGCGCTCAGGTTCGGCTTGCGGATCAGGTTATGGGCATCGGTCGCGAGCGTATGGACGAGGCCCGCTTCGATCAGCCAGCGCCCGAATTGCTGCGCTTCCGGGCCGGAATTGCCGACCAGGCTGTCCGCCGACACCTGCGTCCAAACGCCCAGCTCGAGCAGCCGCATCAACGGCTCGGGATTCTCCCGGAAGAAAAAATGCCTTTCCGGATGCGCCAGCACGGGCGTGATGTCCGCGTCGCGCAGCCGCTGCACGATCTCCGGCGTATCGGCGTCGTAGTCGGTCCAACGCTCCTCGAACAGGAGGTACGCTCCCGGCGTTCCCAAATAGGCGAACGAGCGTTTTCTCCAATGCTCGTCGAAGAACGCCCTGTTCTCCAGCCGGACTTCGTTTCCGGGGTGAAGGCGAATGCCGACCCCCTGCCGGTCCAGCTCCGTCTGCAGCTCTTCCACCTTGCGATGGACGATATCGGCGGTCGTCAGGAACGTACCGTTGAAATGCGGCGTCACGACGATATCCCGTATGCCGTCCGCATAGGCGATCCGGGCCATGGCGACGGATTCCTCCAGATTCTTGGCGCCGTCGTCCACGCCGGGCAATATATGAATATGCATGTCGATCATGCGAGCACCCCGCTTCCGTTTTTTCCCATCGTAGCAGAGCCGACCGTGATCGGCAACGGAAAAATGCGGGTCCTGCGGACGCGCCGGCACGTATTCGTTTCCGCGATCGAGCGCGGGGCGTGAGCGTTTTTCAAGAGGGAACACCGGCCGCGCTCTTCCCCCTCGGCCTCCCCTATTCAACACGTATTCTACCTGTCAGCCAAAGAATGAAAAGGGCCGCGACAGGCCGCTTATGCGTACTTGTCACAGCATTCGACCGGTATCCGGCCGCATAGTATAGCATAATCCGCTAGATTCGGGCCGCATCCGACGGGGCGGAATGACAAAAAAGAGCCGGAGGCCGCCGTTTATCGGAGGCGTTCGGCTCAATTCGACGAAACGATCATGCTTATGCAAGGAGACGCATGCCCAGGGTCGACGGACCTATGCGCGAACGACGGCGTTACCTCTTCGCCACCGGAATCCAGATCTCGCTTCTGAACGTCGGCGAGGCAATGTCCTTGTCCGCGTTCCAGAGGATTTCCGGCCCTTCGACCTGCTCATAGTCCGAGGACGGAAACCATTCGGAATAAATGCGCCCCCATACCGCCTGCAGCGTATCCGGAAACGGTCCGACCGCTTCGAACACCGCCCAGGTCGAAGCCGGAACCTCCAGCCGCGCCATGTCGTCCGGACCCGTCTGCGAGGTCGCCGCCCCGATGTAATGGTCCAGCTCCCCTCGCTCCTCCATCCGGCCTTCCGAGAAATTCGCCGATGCGCTGATGATTCCCCGCGGTTCGACATCCGACAAGGCCTTAAGGGCGCCAATCGTCACGCCGTCCAGACTCTCCCACATCTTGGCGATCTCGGGATTGACGCCGTTGAACTGAATCGGAACCCTGCGCTTCAAGCCGACGATGCGGAACGCTTCTTTCTCCGCTATGCGATAGTTCATCTCGCTGCCTCCCTGAATGGTTAGTTGGAAGGTCATGGGCGAATACGCTTTGAGCGAATGGCCGCCGCCGCGGGCTTCCGACGGCATGATGCCGTGCAGCGCCTGAAAGGCCCGCGCGAACGAATCCGGCGAACGATAGCCGTATTTGACCGCTACGTCGATGACTTTGGCGTCGCCGCCCCTAAGCTCGAACGCCGCCAGCGTGAGGCGCCTGCGGCGGATGTACTCCGAGAGCGGGATGCCGGCGAGAAACGAGAACATCCGCTGAAAGTGGTAATCCGAGCATAACGCCCGCTTCGCCGCTTCCTTCACGTCGATCTCGTTCGTCAGATTGTCCTCGATGTACGCGAGCGCGCCATTCATGTTCTTCAGCAAATCCATCGTCCGACCTCCTTCATCCACAGGATAGCAGGATTGACGCAGGACCATCCGACATTCCGTGCCCGATTGTATCGGATGGCGGCACGGAGGCGAATGGCACGCTTTATTTCCGCAAAATGCCCAGGTACGCGATCCACGGACCGACGTCCGCGCGGTACCGCTCCGCCAGGACGCGCGCGATCTGCGACAGATGCGTCAAATCGTGGACCACCCATGTCGAGAGCAGCTCCCGTACCTTCACGACGCCGAATGCGGGATGCCTGCCGGTCCGTTCAAGCAGCCGTTCGGGGTCAGGGCCGACGAGCGCTTTCAGCTTGGCGACGTTTTCGGCGCGAATCGCGGCGAATTCCTGCAGCTTCTGCGCGAGCGTCCGCTCGGAGCCGTCATTCAAATGGGCAAATCGGTCGAACGGCGGAAACGGCTTGCCGTCGCCTTCCCGCAGCATGAATGCCAGCCGCGGCAGCCAATTCGTCTTCTCGCCCTCGATCAGATGCTCGACGACCTCGACGGGATTCCACGTGCCTTCGCCTTCGTTTCCTTGCAGCCATCCCTCGGACAACCCGGTCAAATGCAGCTCCAGCGCGCGCGGCGTGCGCTCCAGCAATTCGATTGCTTCTTCCAGCTTGAAATTCATCGGCTTGCTCCTCTCCCCGGTAAACGATCGCCTGCTATGCCGTAAGTCCGAATCGCCGAGGGACGCCGGCTATGGGAGGAATCCCGCGGGACGCCGCCGCTCGGACCCGCGATCGTCGCGCAGGCGGCTTTCTTCCTGCCGGCAGCCCTGACCGCATGCCTCCCAGCGGTCCGGCTCTCCATCGCCCCGGCCTCGACTAGCGATGCAGCTTATACAGATTCGCCTTGCTCATGCCGCGGATCGCCCGCACCTCGTCCTCCGTCAGCTCGGGGACGTCCGCCGCCGCGATGTTCCGCAGCAGCTGCTCGCGCGAGCTGGCTCCCGGAACGGCCGCGGCAACCGCCGGATGGCTGAGCGAATAGCGGATCGCGAGCTGCGTGAGGCTTCGCTCGCCGGCCGTCAGCTCTTCCAGCCGTTCGCGGAGCGCGCTCAGCTCCTCCAGCTCGTAATCCGGCACGCCTTTGACGGGCTGCCTGTTCGCCGCGAGCGCTCCGCCGGCGAGCGGCCCGCGCGCGATGACGCCGATGCCCTTCTCCCGCAGCAGCGGAAATACCGTCTCTTCGCCTCGTCGGTCCACGATGCTGTACGGATTCATGACGCTGGCGATGCCGGATCGCGCGGCATATTCGCGGATGACGTTCGGACGGATCGACGAGATCCCGTATTCCCGGATCGCGCCCTCCCGCTTCAGCTGCTCGAACGCTTCGATCGTCTCGTCGATCGGATCCTCGATCGTTCCGCCGTGAAGCTGGTACAGGTCGATGTAGTCGGTGCCGAGCCTGCGCAGGCTTTCCTTGACCGCAGATAGGATGTAGGCCTTCGACGGATCCCAGGACCAGCCGTCTTGGCCGGGAATGCGCCGATTGCCGACCTTCGTGGCCAGCACGACGCGCTCCCGACGTCCCCGGATCGCTTTGCCGACGAGCTCCTCGTTGCGTCCGCCGTCGTAGAGATCGGCCGTGTCGAGCAGGTTGACGCCCCGCTCCAGCGCCTCGTGAATAAGCGCGACGGCATGCGTTTCCTCCGTGCCGAGCGACATGCAGCCGAGCCCGATCTCGCCGACGAGCAGCCCGGAAGCGCCGATGCGATTTTGTTTCATGGATGATTCAGCTCCTTGCGATGGATTAGGATGATACGTGCTTGGGGAACGGCGCCCTCTTGCCCCTGCCTCGCCAAAGCACCGTCTTCGCGCTCAGAAAGCCCAAAGCGCAGGCCTGCAGCAGGAAGAAAAAGCCCCAAAAGGCGGTCGGCAAAATCGTCTCCCGCGCCAAATTCGCCGCGTCTCCCGCGCCGGCGGGCGTATACAGGCTCAGCCACAGGATCGCGAAGCTGCTCGATACGGATTCGGCCAGCACGAACACGAACAAGCCGATGGACAAGACGGCGGTCCATTTCCCCTTCCGCCACAGCGCGAAGCCGAGCAGGCAAAGAAACGCGAGCAGCCACGCGAGGCCGAACGGGTTGCGCACCCAGAGCACCGCGTTCACGACGGAGATGACGGCGAACAGCCAGAGGACGACCGCATGCTTGCCTCTGGCGCAAAGGACCGCCAGCAGCAGGGCGAACAGCGATGAGCCCACATAACCGGCGAGGCTCGTCAGGATCGACGCGAAGCTGCTGGGGGACAGCGTGTACGTCACGCCCTCGGTATTGGCGAACAGCTGGATTTGCCCGACCTTGCCTTGCAGCGCCAGCGTCATGACGGCATGGGACGATTCATGAATGAGCGTGTTGGCGATCCGGAAGAAAATGCCGATAAACGGCAGATGGACGACGATAAGCGCCACTACGATATAGCCGGCGAATTTCCAGTTCATGCGTCAGCTCCGATCCGGGATTTTCTTCATTATAGCATGCGGGGCCGCCGTTTCGCCGCTGGACCGGGGACCAGTCAAGGCCGACCGGCCGGAAGCGCTTCGCCTTCAAGCCAATGTCCGCGAACGCCTCGATCATGCCGCTTACCGACCACGTCGCTCTCGGTCCGGCTGTCTGCGCGCGCAAAAGACAGACCGCATCGCCAGCCTATTGCAAGAAGTCCTCGGTCCGGCTGTCTGCAAAAGACAGCGCATCGCCGGCCTACCGCATCGCGCTCTCGGTCCGTCCGCATGCTCGCGGCACAAAAAGACCGGGCGCATCGCCGGCCCGACGACGACGTTCCCGGTCCATGAAGCACGCTTCCGCTAAGGCATGCTGCCTTCGTTCAGCGCAAGCACCGCCTTATCGATGCGCCGCTGACGGGTCTCGGCCGTCTTGGCTCCGTCGACCGACAGCACGATCCGCCGCCGGTTGCTGTACGACAGCCCGTCGAAGAACGACTTTGCCGCCGGCGCGCCCTCGAGCGCCGCGGCAAAATCCGCGGGCACCTCCAGCTCGCGCGGCTCGGTATCCAGCTCGAGCTCGACCTCCACCTCTTCGCCCGCGGCTACGCCGGCGCCTTTGCGGTTCTCCGCGCTGAGCGGGATCAAGAAGCGGCCGCCCATCGTCGCGATCGTGCTGCGGTAGGTATACGCGTTGATCGTGACCTTCACGGCCGGCTTCTTGCCCGTCCCGAGCGCCGCCACGGCCTCTTCCGGCACCTCGATGCCGGTTGCGGTCTTCCCGCCAAGCTCGACCACGGATCGAAATTTCATCCTCCTGCGCCTCCTTTTCGGTACCTTTCGTCTACCCTAAGGATTCGCGGGCGCGCTCCCCAGGTCCTGCACCGCCCATCGAAAAAAACGCATGATCGCTACATCCGCGCCGCCTGCAGGATCGCGATCGCGGCCCGTTCCCGTCGCTCCGCATCCTCGCTGCCGAGCGCCGCCTTCAGCACGGCGAGCGCTTCCCGGAGCGTCTCCTCGTCCACCAGTCCGGAGCCGGCAGTCGGAGCCGGTCTTAGGAACAACCGCTCCAACTGCTCCCGCGTAACGGGCCGGCCGAACAACCCGACCTCGCCCTCCTGCGCGAGGAAAGCGAGCAGCTCCGGCTGCAAATCCTCGCGCTGCAGGCTTTGCAGCCAGGTTACTCCGCGCCTGTGCCCGCTGCGGTCCTCGGCATTGTCGCAGCCATCGAGGTAATAATAATCGCCGAGGTCGCCGAGATACAGCTTGTCCCCGTCGTCGACGATGACGTAATCCCCGTCCTGCATGCCGTGCGCGAAGCACCAATGCTCCTCCAGCTGCCGTTCCAGCTTCCGCCCGTCCAGCCGGTGCGCCTGCATCAAATTCGCCCGCAATTCGGCCTTGCCGAGCAAGCCGAGGTCGCCGAGGCCCGGCAGACCGCAGCTGACGTAGTGATTTTCCAGATAATCCGGCAAGCCGCGGCTCCCCTCCGGATCGGCTTTCATTCGAAACACCTGCATCGTCAAAATCCCTCCCTAAGACCGCTTTACACAATTATCCAACTACTATAACATGCTAACTGAGAACAGCAAACGAGACCCGCAGCAGGAAACGTTCGCTCATCGGTCGGAATCGCCAGTCATGAAAACGTCTTCATTCATGCTTCATTATGAATCCGGGAGGAATCGAAACCATGGAAAACCAAGCTCGTCTGCCGAGAACGACGCCGGAAGCGCAGGGCATCCCGTCGCAAGCGGTGATCGCGTTCCTGGACGCAATACGGGAGCGAGAGCTGGAGCTGCACAGCTTCATGCTGCTCCGGCGCGGAGAGGTGGCCGCCGAAGGCTGGTGGGCGCCGTACCGGCCCGAATACCCGCATATGCTGTTTTCCCTCAGCAAAAGCTTCGCGTCGACGGCGATCGGCTTCGCCGCGGCGGAAGGATTGCTGTCGGTGGAGGACACGGTCATCGGCTTCTTCCCCGACGAAGTCCCCGAGACGATATCGGAGAACCTCGCCGCGATGCAGGTGCGGCATCTGCTGATGATGGGCACCGGGCATGCCGCGGACGTCACCGGCAGCGTGCAGAAGGACGACAATTGGGTCAGAGGCTTCCTGGCTGAGCCTGTCGAATACGCCCCCGGCACGCACTTTGCCTATAACAGCGCGGCGACGTACATGTTGTCCGCCATCCTTCACCGGATTACCGGCCAGTCCCTGCTCGCGTTCCTGGAGCCGCGCCTGTTCGCGCCGCTCGGCTTGTCCGAAGCCACCTGGGAGACTTGTCCGCGCGGCATCGCGACCGGCGGCTGGGGGCTGAACGTGACGACGGAGGACATCGCCAAGTTCGGCCAGCTGTACCTGCAGCGCGGCGAATGGGCCGGGCAGCAGATTCTGCCGTCCGCGTGGGTCGACGAAGCGACCTCCTTCCAGATCGATAACGACGACGGGCGCGCGAACGATTGGACGCAGGGCTACGGCTATCAATTCTGGCGCTGCCGCCACGGCGCGTATCGGGGCGACGGGGCGTTCGGCCAGTTTTGCGTCGTCCTGCCGGAGCAAGAAGCCGTGCTCGCCATCACGTCCGGCGTAGCCGACATGCAGGCCGTGCTGGACGTCGCATGGGCCGTGCTGCTGCCTGCCTTGTCCGCTTCCGATGCCTTGGAACCGGACGAAGCGAATCAAGCGGCGCTCGCCGAGCGGCTGGCGTCCCTGCGGATCGACGCCCCGCAAGCGGAGCCGTCTTCGCCGAACGAAGCGCAGCTCGAGGGCCGCGTCTTCCGCATGGAACCGAACGAGCTGCAGCTCGATACGATCGCCCTTCGCTTCTCGGAGCAGGGCGCCGAGCTCGTGATCGGCAGCGAACGCGCCGGCGAGCAGACCGCGCAATTGGGCCGGGGCGCATGGAAAGCGAGCCGGATTCGCATCGAAAGCGTCAAGCAGGGCGCCGAGCAGCGCGTGGAAGGCAGCTTTGCGTGGCAGGACGGCGATACGCTGGACATCCGGCTGCTGTTCGCGGAAACGCCGTTCACGTATAAGCTCGCGCTCCGCGCGGACGGGGAAGCGATCGAGCTGCAATTCTCGGCCAATGTCGCTTGGGAAGCCGGCCGGGTCTTGACGATTCGCGGCCAAGCGGCGGCGCTGGCCTGATCAACCGTTAATGCGGCCGTCGCGAAAGCGGGACGCGACGTGAAATACGGGACGCGTCGAGAAAACGCGAGCGCGATCGGAACCAGACGGAAGCGACAAGAAAAGGACAACCCGGCGGGTTGTCCTTTTCTTCGCGGCATACGGCCCGTCATGAATGGCCTGCTTCGGCCTTCCGCTCCGGATGCCGGAACGAACTGATTCGGCACCTCGCAGCTCCCGCGCGAGGCGGGCGATGCGTGATGGCTATCAACCTCATGCCCAGCGCGCAGGTCGACCATGCGATGGACGCAAGCCCGGCCGACAACGAATCAATAGCTTTTCTTGTAATCGACGAGATTGCGCAGCTTCCCGGGCTCGCCTGCGAGGTACACGGCCAGGTTCGAGACGAACAGCCGGACGAGCCGCTCCGCGTTGCGAACGGTCATGCCGCCGGCGTTATGCGGCGTCAGAATCACGTTCGGCATCGCCCACAGCGGATGATCGGCGGGCAGCGGCTCCTGCTCGAACACGTCGAGCCCCGCGCCCGCGATGACGCCGTCGCGCAGCGCCGCGACCAGATCCTCCGTCCGTACCGTCGCGCCGCGGCCGACGTTGATGAAGTACGCGCTGCGCTTCATGACGGCGAAGCGCTCGGCATGGAAGACATGCTGCGTCTCGTTCGTCAGCGGCAAAATATTGACGACGTAATCGGCTTCCCGCAGCGCGTCGTCGAGACGCGACGTATCGTAGACGACATCCGCTTCGGGCATCGCGCCGCCCGAACGGCGGACGGCGACGATGCGCATGTCGAACGCGCGCGCGATGCGGGCCACCTCGCGGCCGATCTCGCCGGCGCCGACGATCGCGACGGTGCCGCCGTTCGCCTCGGCCAGCGTCGGCGGACTTTCCCATACGCCCGTCCGCTGGTTGCGGACGGCGGCCGCGATGCCGCGCGAGAGGCCCAGCATCATGGCGACGGCCGTCTCGGATACCGATCGCGCGTGCACGCCGCTCGCGTCGGTCAACAGCACGCCGCGCTCCTCCAGCAGGCCGAGCGGCAGGCTGTCGATGCCCGACGACCAGCTCTGCAGCCAGCGCAGCCGGGAGCCCTCGCGCAGCGCCACGTCCCTCACTTTAGCGTCCCAACCGAAGATGATCTCCGCTTCCCGGTAAACCTCGTCCGCCGTGTCGCCGGCCCCGCCGAAAACGATCGATACGCCCGGAGCGGCGCGCCGCACGGCCTCCTGCTGTTCCGCGGTAAAACCTTTCAGGCAAAGCATGGTTGTCATGGGAGATAGCCTCCTTGTGTGTTGCGGGTTTGTCCTTCGGCTCCTTGATTATCGCATAAACCGCGCCGGATGGGGCGACTCGGCTCGGAATATCTCGGCGGGATCGGGAAGGAACTAGCCGGCGTCCGTCACAAGTCCCCTCGAACCTCCGCGTCTTGCGCAGGACCTCCAAGCCCTCAGGGTGAGCGGAACGTTTCCGCCGAACAAATAGGCCGCCCCTCGACGGGGCGGCCTTGGCAAAGAGGATTGCATTATAAGCCGACCCGCGGCTCCATGAGCTGCCTGATCCTCGCTTTCGTCACGCCGTCGTCGCGCGGGATATGGATGGCGATCTGGAGGTCGGCCGCTTCGAGCGGCTGGAACGCCACGTAATCGAAGGTCAGCTCGCCGACCGTCGGGTGCAGCATGATTTTATGCGCCTGCGAATAGTCCATCACGTCGTGACGCGCCCAATACGCGCGAAATTCCTCGCTCGCCTCGGATAACGCCGCCACCAGCTCGCCCCACCAGGGATCGTCGACATGACGGGCGTAATCGGCCCGGAACTGGGCCACGGTACGGCGGGCGTGCTCCTCCCACTGGTCGCCCTTCATGCGGCGGAACTCCGCCGACGCGAACGTGATCCAGAGCAGATTCCGTTCCCGTTCGGAGCACTGGCTCAGATCGCCGCTCAGCACGTACATCGCGGCATTCCAGGCGACTATCGTCATGCGGACGTCCATGGCGCAGGCCGGGCTCAATCCAAGCTCGTCCAGAAACCGCTGCAGCACCGGGCTTACCTTGCTCTGCGGGACCGGCTTCTCCGGCGGCGGCTGTCGATGGGCGAGCAGGAACATATGCCTGCGCTCCGCGTCGTCCATCTGCAGCGCGACCGCCAAGCTTTCGAGCACCTCCGCGGATACGTGGATCGCGCGCCCCTGCTCGAGGAACGTGTACCATTCCAGGCTCACGCCGGCCAGCATGGCGACCTCCCCGCGCCGCAGGCCCGGCGTTCGCCGGCGGCCCGCTTCCGGCAGCCCCGCCTGCGCCGGGGTGATGCGCTCCCTCCGGTTACGGAGAAAATGGGCCAGCTCGCTCGTCCGATTCATGTCCGTTTTCACCAAAGGCATTCCGTCCTCCTATCCGTCCGCGCAAGAGAGGGGAGTGGCGATACCAGTATAACCAGCCGCCTTCTTGCCGCTTTTCGTTCGCTATACACTAGCTTATGGGAAGACGGGCAAGAAATCAATTTCCCGAGAAGGAGCATGAAAATGAAGTTCGAATCCAATACGATTCTCATTACCGGCGGCGCGAGCGGCATCGGCCTTGCGCTGGCCAAGCGGTTCCTGGCGGCCGGCAACAAAGTCATTATCGGCGGAAGAAGGGCGGACAAGCTGGCCGAGGCCAAAGCGGTCCATCCGGAGCTGGCGACATACGTCGTCGACGTGTCCAAGGAAGCGGAGCGCATCGCGCTGTACGAGCAAGTAACGAGGGAGCATCCGGACGTGAACGTGCTGCTCAATAATGCCGGCGTAATGCGGTTCATCCGGCTGGACGCGCAGGAGCCCTGGCAGGACGCCGAGTCCGAGCTCGCGACGAACCTGGCCGCGCCGATTCATTTGTCGACGCTGTTCGCGCGGCATTTCGCGGGGAAAGACCAAGCGGCGATCCTGAACGTCACGTCGGGACTTGCCCACGTGCCGATCGCCGCGGCTCCCGTCTATTGCGCGACGAAGGCGGCGCTGCATTCGTTCACGTTATCGCTGCGCAAGCAATTGGAGCAGCAGGGCATCGAGGTGCTCGAGATCTGCCCGCCGCATACGAATACCGATCTCGGCATTCCGGGCGGCAACGCCCACGGCATCCCGCTCGATCTGTTCGCGGACGCGGTCATGAAGAGCTTGGCCGAGGGCGAGCAAGAGGTAAGCTACGGCTGGTCCACGCTGACCTCGCAAGCTTCGCGGGCGGAGCGCGACGAGATCTTCAAGCAAGTGAACGCATAAGCGCCCGGCGTAACGGCTCCAACGAGAGAACAACCCGAATTTTCGGGTTGTTCTTTGCATTGGAGGCGGGATTTAATTTGCCCGGCCTCTACGTGCAGCTGATCACATACTTATCTTCCGGGATGGATACGTTTTTCGATCGTATCGATCGTTCCGATCGTGTTAAGATAGATTTGCCTTGCGTTTATAGGAGGCAAACGAGGCGTTTCTTTTGACAAAATAACGCAAAACGCAGCTTACACGTTGAGGGCCTTATTTTTATTGCCTTATTCTTATCGCATTTTTCCCGCTTATTGTTCGTTTATTCCAGCATCCGTCCGAGCGCACGTCGCCGGGCGCGATGATAACCGGGAGGTCATGGAGCATGAGAATCGGGGACGCGCGCGCCGCGGCGGCGGATTGGGTCGCGCGGCACGCAAGCTTGGAGGCCGGGTTCAAGGGGGCTTACTACAGCGGTTCGACCGTGGGAAAGCCGGATGACGCGGAGCTTCCCGCTTCGTCCGACGTCGATGTCGTCGTCGTGCTCGACGGGCCGGAACCCCCGCTCAAGCTCGGGAAGTTCGTCTACCGCGGCACGCTGATCGAGATCACCTACCTCTCCTGGGAGCAGATCGGCTCGGCCGAGGATGTGCTCGCCTCCTATCATCTGGCGGGCAGCTTCCGCGCGGATACGATCATCGCGGACCCCACGGGCCAGCTCCGCGGCGTGCAAACGCAGGTCGCCCGCGGCTTTGCGGAGGAAGCATGGGTGCGCCGCCGCTGCGAGAACGCCAGGCAGCGGATCGAGAACGGGCTGCGGGGCTTCGACGCCTCCGCGCCCTGGCACGATCAGGTCACGTCCTGGCTGTTCCCGGCCGGCGTGACCACGCATGTGCTCCTCGTCGCGGCGCTGCGCAATCCTACCGTGCGGCTCCGTTACCTCGCCGCGCGCGAAGTATTGGCGGAATACGGCCACGGCGGCTTGTATCCGGAATTGTTGGCGCTGCTTGGCTGCGCGACCTGGACGCCGGAACGTACCGCCCGGCACGTGGACGGACTCGCCCGCACCTTCGATGCCGCCGCTGCCGCGGCCAAGACGCCGTTCTTCTTCTGCTCGGACATCACCGCCGCGGCGAGGCCGATCGCGATCGACGGGAGCTTCGCGCTCATCCGGGCCGGCGATCACCGCGAAGCCGTCTTCTGGATCGTGGCGACCTTCGCCCGCTGCCACAAGATACTCGCCGCGGATGCCCCGGACCTGGAGGCCGCGCTCGCGCCGGCGTTTGACGCGGTCTTGGCCGACCTCGGCATCGCCGGCACGGAGGATCTCGCGCGGCGCGCCGAAGCCGTCGCCCGGTTCCTGCCCCGGCTGCGGGACGCCGCCGATGCGATCCTGCTGGCCAATCCGGAGATCTTGCGGCAGCCGCGGTTTGATCAAGAGCGATCGCCCTCTTAGAACGCCCAGCCGACATAAATGGAAGGCCAATCGAAATAAAACACCATTTAGAAAGGACCGGGAAGCGCTTCGCCTCAGAAGCATTCCGCCGGTCCTTCGCATTTTCGCGTTTTCCAATGTAAATTACACTTTACATTATGTATGCTTTATATTACATTATGTATAACATAATTGACTCAAGATTCGTCATTACAGGAGGAGCCCACGATGTCCTATCAAGAAAAGAAGCATCTCGTTAACGGAATCGGCAGTTTATTGTTATTTGCGGTTTATTGTTGGTTCGTGCTGCAGCGGCATGAGGCGGGGAGCTTCGATTCCACCGCGTCCTTCCGCTTCTGGGCGGCCGCCATTCTCATCCTGATCCCGCTGTCGATCGCGGCGAAGATCATCCTGACGATCCTGTTCAACATCGTCTACCGCATGACGGATCGCGAGAAGGAGCCTTCTTTCTCCGACGAGCGCGACAAGCTGATCGGGCTGAAGGCCACGCGGAACTCCCATTACGCGTTCGTGCTCGGCTTTCTCCTGTCGCTCGGGTCGCTGATCCTGAATGCGGAGCCCTCGGCAATGTTCGTCATGCTGATGTTCGCCGGAGTCGCGTCGGAGCTCGTCGGCGCGTTCACGCAGCTCTATCTGTACCGGAAAGGATTCTAAGATGGTCAAACTCTCGGTTCACAACCACATCCGCAAATTGCGCTTCGACCGCGATGAAATGACGCAGCAGCAGCTGGCCGAGAAAGTAGGCGTGACCCGCCAAACCATCGTCGCCATCGAGAAAGGCAACTACTCCCCTTCCTTGGAACTGGCGTTTCGCATCGCGCTCGTCTTCGGTTCACCGCTCGAAGAGGTATTTTATATCGAGCTTCCCGAAGCCTAAGGCTTCTGCTTGTCGTTCCCTGTTCCATGCGCCTTGTCCGCTGACATCGCCCATAACGTTCGAGGAGGAAGCTGATATGAAAGCCGTGATATGCGCCAAATACGGCACGCCTGACGTGCTGCGGTTCACCGAAGTCCCCGCCCCCGTGCCCGGAGAGGGCCAAATACGGGTACGCGTCCGCGCCGCGGTCGTAACCCCGTCGGACTGCTCCTTTCGCAAGGCCGACCCGTTCATCGTCCGGTTCGTGTACGGACTCGCGAGACCGAGGAATCCGATCCTGGGGGTCGAGCTGGCCGGGGACGTCGAATCCGTCGGCAGGAGCGTGACCGCCTTCAAGCCCGGCGATCGGGTGTTCGGCGTCAGTCCCCGCACCTTCGGCGCGCATGCCGAGTTCAACTGCCTGGACGAAAACGGGCCGCTCGCGATCATGCCGGCCAATCTGACGTACGAGGAAGCCGCGGGGCTCAGCGACGGCGCGCCGACGGCATTGATCTTCCTGCGGGATATCGCGGCGATCCGGCCCGGACAGAAGCTGCTGATCAACGGCGCCTCCGGGGCGGTCGGCGCTTACGCGGTGCAGCTCGCCAAGCATTACGGCGCGGACGTGACCGGGGTATGCAGCACGGACAATCTGGCGCTGGTGCAATCGCTGGGCGCCGATAAGGTCATCGATTATACCCGGACCGACTTTACCGCGGGCAGGCAAACCTACGACGCGATCTTCGACGCGGTGGGCAAAAGCTCGTTCCCGCGCTGCGCGGGCGCGCTGACGCCGCAGGGCGTCTATCTCTCCACGAGCCTCAAGCCGACGATGATGGTCCATGCGCTGCGTACGGCCAAGCGCGAAGGCAAGAAGGCGCGGTTCGTCGCCGCGGGCTTGCGGCAAACCCGGGCAAACTTCGACTTTCTCCGCGAGCTTGCCGAAGCCGGCGGCATCCGACCGGTCATCGACCGGCGTTATCCGCTCGAACAAGCTGCCGAGGCGCACCGCTACGTGGAGACGGGACGCAAGAAGGGGAACGTGATTTTAACGTTGTGACGCCAGCGGTCCGCGTCACGCGGCCCGATCGAAAATAAAACCGGGGAGCCCTCCTGGCGAGGCCTCCCCGGTTCGACGTCGGGCATTAGTGGGGTATTAATGTCCATCTCAATCCTCGGTTCGTTAGGCGGCAACGGTTGCCGGCGCATGCCATCTCGGTTCGTCGGCCGGCGCATCCATGCCGAATTCTTATTGCGGCGCCATCATCTTGCCGAGCTCGTCGAGCAGCCGCTCCCGCGTGACCGGATCGTCGTAATTCCGGCGGCTGTTCATGACGTACACGTGACCGTTCTTCACGGCCGGCAACGTCGACCAGACCCGGGTCGCGAGCAATACCTTCGTCGCCGTCGTCGTTTCCTCCGTCTCGTGCAATGCTCGAACTTTCTCGAATTCGGCCGCAAAAAAGGCCAACCAGCAAAAACTGGTTGACCCCATGACACGGAAGGCCGCGATGCCGCTGGCACCGCGGCTCCCGGTAACCGCTCGCGCGCAACCGATTGTCCGACTACCGGTCGCCCTGCCTACAAATTCTGCTCGCTGACGCCCTTCTCCGGGTCGAAGGTCAGCATCTTCGTGCCGATCTTGTCGATGAAGAACCGGTCATGGCTGACCGTCACGACCGCGCCGGGGAAATGGATCAGCGCCTGCTCCATGACCTGGATGCTCATGAGATCCAGATGGTTGGTCGGCTCGTCCAGGACGATGACCGCGGCGCCGGAGAGCAGGCATTTCGCCAGCGCGACCCGCGCCTTCTGCCCGCCGGAGAGGTTGCCGATGAACTTGCTCAGGTCATTCTCCGAGAATTGCAGCATCGCGAGGAACTTGTTCACCTTCTTGCGCGGCGCGTCCAATCCCAGCCCGTACGTATTGACCGCATGGCTCACGGTATCCTTCGGATCGAGCTCCTCCCACATCCGGTTGAAGTACGCGTAGCCGACGCCTTTCTCCCAGACCACCTCGCCGGCTTCCGGCTTCTCTTGCCCGGTCAGCGCCTTGATGAGCGTCGACTTCCCGCTGCCGTTCGGGCCGACGATGACCAGACGGTCATCCTTCTGAATATCGAAGCTGACGTTCTCGAAGATCCGCCGTCCGTCGTAGGTTTGCCCGATCCCCTTCACCTCGCACAGCTTGTCCGGAAAGCGCAGCCGCTCGTAAATGTCGGTGATCAGCACGTTGACGGGATGCGGCTCGATTCGCTTCTTATTGTCCGCGAGCTTGCGGGAGAGACGATCCTTGGCGGATTTGCGGCTCGCGCGGGTGTCGATGGCCTCCGCCTCCATGACGAGCAGCTCTTCCTCCCACTCGAACTGGCGGTCCAGCTCCTTCTTGCGCATCTTCTTCTTGCGCACGTAATCCGTGTAGTTCCCCTCGTACGTCTGGAAATGGTAATTCTCGATCTCGATCGTCTGCGTCACGACTTTATCGATGAACTCGCGGTCATGGGACACCAGCAGCATGGCGCCCTTGAAGCGGAACAACCATTGCTCGAGCCATGCAATACCCTCGATATCGAGGTAATTCGTCGGCTCGTCGAGCAGGACGACGTCGGGCTGCTGGATCAGCATTTTGGCGAGCGCGGCGCGGTTGCGCCAGCCGCCGGACAACTCGTCGACGGGCTGGTTGCGCGAGCGGTCGTTAAAGCCCAGCTTCGTCAGCACCGTGTTGATCTCGACGGAGACGTTCCAGCCGTCCAGATGCTCCATTTGCTCGAACAATTCCGCCTGCCGCGCGAGCAGCCGTTCCATCTCGCCGTCGTCCGCGACCAGGCCCATCTTCTCCCCGACGTCCTGCAGCTCCCGCTCGATCTGCGCCACCTGCTCGAAGCACAGCTCCAGCTCCTGCTGGACGGACAAACTCCCGTGCAGCTCCGAGAATTGCGAGAAATACCCGATCTTGACCTCGGGATCGACCTCCACTTTCCCGGACGTCGGCTCTTCTTGACCCAGGATCAGCTTGAACGCCGTCGACTTGCCGGCGCCGTTCCGTCCGATCAGGGCGATGCGCTCCCCCTGGCTCAAGCGAAAATAAATATCGCGGAAAATCAGCGAATCTTCGTATTTCTTCGTGACGTTCTCCAACCGAATTACGCTCATGGTTCTCTCCTTCTCGCTTATGCGGCACTCGCAGTCTGGCTCGATTATACCACTACGGGAGGACGCGCCGTACGCCGCCCGACAATAAAAACGGGACAACGGCCCGATATTCGCCATTGTCCCGTATGCCCATCCGCTCTCCTACTTCTCGATCTTGCCCGTATCCACGACTTCGAAATCGCTGCCCTTGACCTTCCCGAGCGCATGCAGATCGTCGTCGTCCCAGCGCGGGTCCGGCGCGCCGCTGAGGTAGAGGTTGCTGCCGTTGTCGGCGACGATCATGCCGTATTGCTTGAGCGCGCGCAGGATCGCTTGATTCGTCTTGGAATAGCCGGCGATGTCGAAATCCTGCCGCAGCCGCAGCCGCAGTCCCATCGGCGGCAGGTTAGGATCCGTGCTGCCAGATGCATAATGGCTCGCAGGCGCGATGAAGCCCTTCTGCGTCTTGCTCACGGTGAACCGCAGGGCGTGGTCGATCTCGCCCGCGGCCGCTTCGTCGTAGCGGACGAGCCCGGGGAAGATCGGCAGGCCCGCGGCATCCGCCGAGGTCCAGCCCTTCGGCCGCTGCGCGTTGGACTTCAGGTCCCACTTGGCGCCGCCGGACGCCGTCCAGCCTGAACCCGACGGGCGCGCGTTGAAGAGCTCGTAAAGCATCAGGTTGTCCTTGTCGACCACGATGACATGCCGGTCGCCGTCGCCGTTCGGCCCGCCCTCGATCGGCGCGTTCGGGGGAATCGGATACGGACCCGGGTCGCTCTCGTCGCCGTAGTCCGTGAACGTTACGTTCACTTTCGCCTGGTCGCCGCCGACGACCGTATACGGAATGCCGATCGGCGCGCCGTCCCATACCGTGCCGAAGTCGGCGTGCATGCCGACGCCGGCGCCGATGGAGGCGATATATTGCTTGGCATTCGCGTTCACCGGATATTTGGAGATGTCCGTATTCCACGCGTTGTCCTTCGGAAACGCTTGCAATCCCGCCGGATTCGCCGGCTGGTTGGCCGGGGGCTTCGCCGGTTTGGTGCCGATATAGACGGAATTCGTCGCGTTCTCCCACGCGACCGGCTTGCCGAGCGACTCCCCGATGAAGCGGAGCGGCACGTAAGTCGTGTTTTTATAGACGAAACCTTGCGCATCCTTCGGCGGCTGTTTGTTCACCCCGTCGAAATAATAGTGAATGCTACGAAAATCGACGTTGATCGAGCCGGTCGCCGCATAGCTGAGCCCGGAGAAGAACACCGCGCCGCATGCGAAACCGATCGTTGCCGCTTGCCAGCTTTTCCGCTTTCCCATCCTGTTCACTCCTCTTGCAGGTTATGGACCTCATTGTAGCGGCGCGGGAGCCGGTCAGCCATAGGGCGGGGAGCCCTTTTTGGATGAGAATTTTCTTATTCGGGTCGATGCGTCGCAGTTAAGCGGAGCGACGAGCGTTTTCGGATGCGTCGCGGCGATCGGCGCGAGAGCGATTCGGGACAGCTTCTCTTTCGACTGCGTTCCCGGGGGCCGTACCGTTTTCCGTCGGCCGATTATTCACTCGCATCGCCGCATAATCTTAGGTAGGACTCTTTCCCAGGGGGCGATCAGGTGAACCGTGCCAAACCGAACTTCCTCGTGCTTCTCGTCGACGAGGAGCGTTATCCGCCCGTTTACGAAACGCCCGCGATCAAGCGGTGGCGCCTGGACCATCTGGTCGGGCAGCGCTTGCTGCGGGAACACGCGCTGGAATTCCACCGGCATTATATCGGGAGCGCCGCCTGCTGCCCGAGCCGCGCCACCATGTTCACGGGCCATTATCCGTCGCTGCACGGCGTCACGCAGACGACGGGCCTGGCCAAGGAAGCGTTCGATTCCGATATGTTCTGGCTGGACGCGAATACGGTTCCGACGATGGGCGATTATTTTCGCGCGGCCGGCTACCGGACGTACTACAAAGGAAAATGGCATATCTCGGACGAGGACGTCATCATCCCCGGCACCCATGACAGCCTTGCCAGCTACGACCCCGTCACCGGCGTGCCCGATCGGGAAAAGGTGCGGCTCTACGCGCGCGCGGGACGGCTCGAGCGCTTCGGCTTCTCCGACTGGATCGGTCCCGAGCCGCACGGGCGCAATCCCCGGAATTCCGGCTCCTCCGCGGCAATCGGCCTCAGCGGACGGGACGAGGTCTACAGCGCCGAGGCCGCGCAATTAATCGAAGCGCTGGACGGCGAACGCAAGGCCGGCCGCCATGCCGAGCCCTGGCTCGTCGTCGCTTCCTTCGTCAATCCGCACGATATCGTGCTGTACGGCGACCAGACCGCGCGGCTGAAGCATGCGTTCCGCTTCGAGGCGGAGCCCGCGATCCCCGATATCCCCCCGCCGCCGACGATCGGCGAGTCCCTCCTGACGAAGCCGCGCTGCCAAGCGAGCTACCGGGATATCTATCCGCTGGCGCTCCAGCCGATCAACGACGGCGGGTTCTACCGCAGGCTCTACTATCAGCTCCAGCAAAATGCCGACCGTCAGCTAACGGCCGTATTCGAAGCGCTGACTCGCTCGTCCATGTACGAGAATACGATCGTGATCTTCACGTCCGATCACGGAGACCTGCTCGGCTCGCACGGGAATCTGCATCAGAAGTGGCACTGCGCCTACGAGGAGGCGCTCCATGTGCCGTTCCTGATTCATAATCCGCGCATGTTCCCGCAGCACCGGGACGTCCATGCGCCCACCAGCCATCTCGACCTGCTGCCGACGATGCTCGGGCTGGCAGGCGTGGACATCGAAGCCGCGCGGCATCGGCTGCAGCCCCGCTTCAGCGATGCCAGGCCGCTCGTCGGGCGCAACCTGGCGCCGTCCATCGGAGGCGCGCAACCGTCCTCGCTTCCGGACGTACCGGTTTATTTCATGACCGAGGACAATCCGACGCAGGGCCAGCATCAGGTGAATCCGTTCGGCCGTCCTTATCCGTCCGTCGTCCAGCCGAACGGCCTCGAGACCGTAATCGCGCCGATCGTCCTGCAAGGACGGAAGCAGCTCTGGAAGTTCTCGCGCTACTATGACAGTACACCGCATGCCGCCTCGGGCGGAACGGCCCCGGTCCAAGACGAGTTCGAGCTGTACAACATGACCGAGGACCCGCTGGAGACGCGGAACCTCGCGCATGCCGGCCTCGCGACTCCGCATAGCCGCAGCGTCCAGACGCGGATGATGCAGCTGCTGGCGGAGGAGCGGAAGCGGAAACGGCTGACGCCCGCGAGGCGCGTAACTTGATTCAAAAGTATTGCTGTCATAGCGCAGCTCGCGGATTCGACAGCTCGGCTTCCATAGTGCTACTCGCGAAGCATTTCTGCTTGCTGCTATTTCCACTTTCGGCCACTACTGCTTTTGCTTACTGCTGCTTATGCTTCCTGCGCTTCGTTGATCCATGCCCCCGATATTCGCATTATTAATTTATCGCAAATCTATCATTGACACCGAATGCCCAATGATAGTATATTCCTACTAATTCACTATGTTTTATACACATTAACTGTTATAGGGGGCTTATCATTGATGACCGTTTTATCTGCCAAACGCAACACGTTTCTCCTGACTGCCGCGCTGTCCGCGGCTTTGCTCGTCGCCGGCCAATCCGCGGCGTACGCTTCCCCGGCCTCTCCCGCCGCCGCGCCGACCGCCGACAAGGAGATCAGCTCCGCGGAATACGCGGCTTTCTTGAAGGACAAATTCGGCGTGACGCTCCCCGCCAACGTGACCCGTGGCGAGTTCTTCGCCGATCTGGTCCGCTCGACGTCGCTCGCGCCGACCGACGAAGCGGTCTCTTTCAAGGATTTGAGCGCGACGAGCCCTTACTACGACGCCGCCAAAGCGCTCTACCAAAACGGCGTGCTCGCCTCGGATACCGTGAACGCCGCGAAACCGCTCGGCGCCGCGAACGCCGTGCAGACCGCCGTCCGCGCTGCCGGACTCAAGGAATTGGCCTATTCGTATCCGCGGGCCAAAGCGGAAAAAGCCGTCGCCAAGCTGCCGGTCAAAGCATCCGCGCTCGACCTGAAGACCGTTCAGGAGCTTGCCGTCGCCGTCGACACCGGATTGCTGCCTGCCGATTATTACAACCAGCTGCAGCCGAACGCCGCCGTTACCGCGGACCTCGCGAACCTGCTGATCGGCAAGACGCTCGTCTTCAAAGGCCAGTTCAAGCATTATATCGGCTATGTCGGCGACGCCGACATTTATACGAAGCTGACGGACGCGTACAACGAATCCGCCATCATCAAGTCCGACGAGCTTCAGAAGATCGTCGACACCGCCCTCGAGAAAGGGCTGGTCACGGGCTATAACCTGAAGGACAGCCATTTCGAGCCGAATTTCGTCGAATCCCTGTCGCTCGTCTACGGACACTCCGACCTCCATCACGCCCTTCAGCTGATCGGCCTGCTGCGAAGCGAGGGCCTCGACGCCAAAGTGCAGTTCGAGCCGAAAACTTCCGCCTTCGTCTACCTGAAGGAATGGGGCGAGCCGGGCGTATCGGAGCAATACGAGGTGAAGCAGATCGCCAACGGCAACTACATCGAATACGCGAAGGAATTCGACATCGCCTTCGAATTCGCGACAGCCGCCGACAAAGCGCGCTTCAACGCCGTCGTGAACGCCTACGCCAAGAAGAATGAAGAGAACCAGCAGGGCCTGATTGCCGGCTCGTGGTGGCAGCCGCTCTACTACTCGCTGACGCCGCTTCCGGAATACAAGGAAATCACGAACAACAAGATCGCGATCGGCCGCTATTACGCGCAGTCCTTCTCCCTGAAGGAACAGTCCCAGGCGGTCATCGACGGGTTCAAGCAAGTGGATCCTTCGGTCAAGGTCGAGAGCTACGATTTCTGGACGGATGTTCCGTTCTTCAATTATCTGAACGGCGAACCGCTGTAAAGTTCTACGCATCGCGCAGGTCTATATCAATGCATCGACAAGGGGTTGTCCGTTAAGGGCAGCCTCTTGTTGTCGTTCGCGGCCGCCCGCGCCGTCCAGTCACGCCCAACTGGGCTGGTGCATAGGATACTCCATGTTCAATATGGAGGTCATTCAACCATGAGCTCGAAAACCAATGTACAACATGAAACGACGCCGATCTATACGTGCGATTCCAAGGTGCATCATACGTTAAAGACCGTCCACGACCACCTGCATCAATTATGCTGCGGGCATACCCACCGGCTGGTCAAGGTGGAGACCATGGACGGCGACGTATTCGAAGGGCATATCGTCCACTGCGACAAGAGCATCCTCTACATCCGGTTGTCGAACGAAGGCTGCAACCGCGCGTTTTTTCCCGGCCCCGTGAGCCCGTATTACAATAACTTCGTGCTTCCGCTCGTCCTGTTTAATCTGCTTGCCATCTCGCTGCTCTAAAGCGAGCACGGCAGCCAATTCATGAAGGAGTGATCAGCATGGCTTTTATGCCTCCCGTCGGACCGCAAGGCACGCAGCCGCCTCCGTCTTCGCCTCCGCCGCAATCGGTTCCGCCAAAACCTTTATCCGCGTCGACGCTTGCCATCGATCCGGGAGCCATCTCCCGCTGCTTGTTTCGCAATACGTACATTTGGCCGCGCAGCGGTCAGGGCTTCTGGTTTTATCCGATCTTCGTCGGCCGCACGTCCATCTCGGGCTTCCGCTGGAACGGTTTCTTCTGGATGTTCTCCGGCTTCGATCTGCAGCGGATCGATGCCTTTACGTGCGTATAACGCGCTGATTGTTCGCTAGACCGCAGCCGGAGCGCCCTCATCCAGGGGGACTCCGGTTTTTGCCGTGCATTGACATTGGACAAGGAGGAGGAAAATAAACTCTTCAAGTAGGGTTCGCGACAAAGGCGGGGGGCTAAAGGTATGGGGAGCAAGCAGGAATTCGTGGTCGTGGTCGTGGTCGTACCGTTTTCGGAAATCAAGAAATTCGTCGTGATCGATATCGTCGGCGGGACGGTGCTGTACTATATGCTCTTGCTCCCGCTTCACTCGGTACTCGCCGCCATGACCGGCAGCATGGTCGGTCCCCTGCTCATCCGCCGGACGTTGAAGAAACGGCCCCGTTGATCTCGCTTCGCATGAGATACGGATAGAGCAGCGCAAGCCCTGCTATATATAGCGCAAACACGAAATAAGCAGGCAGCAGATGAACGAAATCGGTATAGCCGATCATGAAATGCACGCTTAATCCGGCGACGAACCCGGGCGCGCCGCCCCAGAGGAGCGTCCACCACATCCATTTGGCGCCCTGCCGCAGCCCCCATAACGCGAAAATCAGAATCATGACGGCGTCCGAGAACAGCGCGCCGCCGAATCCGGCACGGTCATGGGCGATCAGCGGAATGAGCCGCGGGTTCGCGAGATCCAGGCTTTCCCGTGCCATGCCCAGGTAGCGGATATCCTCGGGCACGAAGACGTTCGTGACGCCGACGGAAGCGATCACGATGCCGCCCACGCACAGCGCGGCGCCGACAACGACGAAGCACAACTGGCCCCAAAGCGCCCGTCGCCAGGCCAAGCTGTTGCGCAGGTTGACCGGGTCCCGGTTGAGACGGTCGGGATTGCGCCGCATGGCCAGCAGAAACATCGGAAAAAGCACGATGGCCGCCGCGGCATGCACGGGATCGAAGAAGCCGTAGCCGAGGTAGAGGAAAAAGCTCGGAAACCCGGCCGCGCCCGAAGCCAGCAGGGCGACCCGCGCCCAGTGCACGCCGTATCGAAGGCCATGCTTCGCCAATTGGCAGTACAGAATGCCGATCGACAGCATCGTGCCGGCCAGCGTGATCCGGTCATGCGACATGAAATGCAGCAGATGCGGGTCGATCGCGTTTACTTCATCCCATGTCATGCGGAGAAAGGCTTCGTCGTAGGGAAGGAGCACCGAGGTCGACGCGATGAACCATGCGATGATGCCCCCGATGATCATGCCGATCCCGAGCAGGCACATCCAGCCCCAATTTCGCCAAAATGACTGGCCGGCCGGTAGCTCCGCCTGCGCCAGCTTGCGGTGAATGATGGCTTCGTTGACCCGCTTCGGCAGTCCCGGACCGGAGTAGACGAACCCGCTGTGCAGCAGTACATAGTCGGCGCCGGCTTCGATCAGATCCAGCGCATCCGCAGGCTCGTGGACGCCCGCGGAAGCGAATAGGAGGGGTGTTCCTGCGGCTTGCGCTCGGATAGCGCTTAGCTTCGCGACGGAGGCTGCCTTCCCGGTACGGCCTACTGTCGCGCCTGCCGGACCGTTGGTATAATCGCCTATGAAGAAGCCGCTCCACGTCTCCGGATCGGCTGCGCCGACCAGCGCGGCTAACTGCGTCTCCGGGAGCTCCAGGGGGATGTACAGCAGTATCGCCGTCTCGCTCGCAGGCTGTTCCCGGATACAGGAGGCGATCTGGCGGAGGATGCGTTCGTTCTCATCCCGGCTTCTTCCTTGCGCTGCCGCCTCTATGATAAGGGCCGACACCCGGCTCTCGTTCATGAATCGGTCCACGAGCGAGCGCAGCTCGTCGATTGCCTGCTCCGGGTTCGTTTCCGGCATCGGGGCAATGCGCGCGAGCTGCGGCAGCCGGTGACCGGGGTTGCGTATGCGGCGCAGGGCCGCTTCCGCGCCGACGTTCTCGTAGGCGCTGGGGTAGACGATCGTCTCCTCGCGCCGATCCATCCGAATCGGCGACGCGTCCGTGATCGGGTCCGGCGTAATCGGACCCACTTCCACGAAGCCGAAGCCGAGCTGGGCGATCGCGCGCGCGGCGATGCCTTCGGGATCCACCGCGCCCGACAGGCCGACCGGCGTCGGCAGCGTCGTTCCGGACAAGCGGCTCGCGAGGATAGGAGCCGGATCCATATGACCCAGCGTCTTGATTAACAAGGTGCCGCCGGGAAGCAGGCTGACGTTCCGCATTGCGCGAAGCGTCAATCCCCGGGCCCGTCTGGCAGGCAAACGGAACAAGCCCGGGCGGAAAATCGTTTGATAAGACCAGTCGGGCATGCCGGACTCCACCGCCTTCGCATCTGCATTACCCAAATAATACCAGCTACGCATGCGCCTCGTCGACAAGTTTTAAGGGGAACGGGGTCTATTCCTGCAAGGCTACCTAATGGAAAGAACCCCCAAACGCCGAATCAGAACCGGGCGGCATGCCCGGTTCTGATTCGGCTTGCATCTTGCATTTACAGATAGCGGATCGCCGTGCCGTACACGTTCACGGCCCCGGCCGCGAAACCGGGCGTGATCATCATGCCGATGACCGCGTCGCACTCCGGAACCGCCCCGCCCGCGCGGCCGAGCTGCTGCAGCACGTTAAGCGGCGAATTATTGCTTACTTTGCCTGCATAGACCACGCACAGCGCTTCGTAGGCCCGAGGCAGCGAGTGCACGGTAAATACCGGGACAACCCGTTCCGACGCGGCCGCCGGCTCTTTCGACGGCGCATTTTTGTTGCCGAACATGGACGAATCCCCCCGATTGTCGTTTTGCTTTCCATTATACCAGACTTGCGCTTAAGCGCGGCGGGGTATCCGGGCAGCTTCCAAAGCAAGCTTCTGTCCCCGGAGAAACCGGCGCAGCGGTTATGGGCTTTCTTGCCGGGGTGCGAATCGGATTGGCAGGATACGGTCATGTTCGCTTTCGGGACAAATATTAATTTATGGTAAATAGGATTCAGACGTCCGCTCGAAAATGATAAGCTGTATTGGCCTGACCGCCTATGCAAAAATCGCCGGAATCCATCCATTTTCCTATCCCAATTCCGCCTATTGCAGGAAAATCGGCCCGGATCGGCGAAAGAGAACCAAAATGAAGTCAAACCTTGTTGAATTTCAGCAAACGGAGGCGATGATCTTGGAACAACTACCGCTTCCCCCCGCCAAACCGAGAAACCATCCAGCCCGCAAATGGATCGTTGCCGTCCTGCTGCTCCTGCTCCCTTTATCGATCGGGTTCTACGGTTATCTCCCTCAGTACAACAGCTTCACGGCCCCCGGCGAGATCGTTCCCGTCCAGGAGATCGGCGTGCACGGCAGCGTCCGCTTCGTCTACGTGCGCGAAGGCGTGACGCGCAACCGGTACGAGAAACTCACGGTAAGCCGATCCTATCCGGACGCGCATTTCACGCGCGTGGATGCCTCCGCGGGGGACGACTTCGACGACATGCTGGACATCGAGCAGGACATGAAAAACGACACGATCCGGCATGCGATCGATTCGGCGGCGGCCATCACGGACCAGACCGGCACCGAGGAAGAAACGGCAACCAAATTGAACGCGTTGATCGACGAAACCGCGCAATACTACGGAAATTCGATCGGCCTCATGCTCGGCATCGGCCTGTACGAGGAAGAGCGCCGCGAAGATTTCTCCCGAGGCGGCCAGCTTACGATTGCCGGCACGGGCACGCTGGAAGAGGACCACTCGGTCGGTTCGGTCGGCGCCATTCGCGAGAAACTGCAAACGGCCGAAGCTGCGGGGGCGGATATTTTTTTCGTGCCGAAAGATAAAGAAACCTTTATGTACTTCGGGCCCAGCAACGAGGAAGAAGCGCTGCAAACCGCCGACGAGCTGCGGTTGCACCTTCATGTCGTGCCGGTGGCTTCCTTGGAAGAAGCCATTGCCTGCTTGAAACAACTACCCTATACCTAAACCGGAGCGTGAACCTGCTTGCCCTTGAAATCCGAACTCATGACGTTTGTCCTCAAAATTCTTCTGGCCGCGCTCGTCGCGCTGGCCGCTGCCGATCTTGTCTTCTCCACGGTCTATATGATGGACGAGGAGCTGTTCAGAGAACGTCTCGTCGCCGTATACGGTTTCGTCGATTCCGTATCGGCCGTGCTGTATATTATCATCATCGTGGTTTATTTAATTTGGATCTACCGCGTGCATATGGACTTGAACCGGCTCTATCTGCAATACCCGCGCACGCCGGGGAGCGCGCTGGCATGCATGCTGATTCCGGTCTACAACCTTTACGGCCAGCCCTCGACCTTCCGGCTGATCGGAAGTCATTATCAACGGACGGCCGCCCTGCGAAAGACCGGCCAATGGATCCAGGGCTTAGCCGTGCCGCTGGTCATCATCATGTCGGCCTCGAATGTGTTGGGCCGTTTCGTGGCCAATGCCGATGAAATCCCCGGTTCGATATTGTTCGCGTCAAGCTTAATTACATTCGTGACGTATAGCTTGTTCCTCGCGCTCTGCCTGCTGGTATCCAAAGGCTTAATCGGCGTTCAAGAGAGAATCGCGGACGAACCCGCGACGGAATTGACGCCCAAGCTAATCCAGGAACCTCCGTTCGTCTTGAAAAGCTAACCCCGCTTATAACTCTGTCTTGATCAAAAAGAGCCGGCAAGCGCCTCAAACGAGGAGCTTGCCGGCTCTTGACGATATATGAACGGAATCGGTCAGGCCGACTATTCGGTCACGACCTCCGTATCGGGCGTCAACGTCGTATAGTACTGCGGCGCCTCCATCTGACCCGTCGCCGTGAGGTACTCCTCCACGAGCTGATCCGCATTGATGGATGACGAAGCGAGCCAATCGGCATATAAATTGCCGAATCTCGCATACAGCCAGTCGGACGTATACGCATTGCTGAAGCTGAAGATGTCATAGATCTCGCCGACGGTGTTGACATGCTTCCTGCCGGCCTCGTCGGTCCAGGTCACCTTCTGATTCAAGTTGACCGTGCGGATATCTTCGGTCTGGACCGAGAGATAGCGGCCATCGTATTTGAAATAGATGCGGATCGACTTCTCGTACGGATGTCCCTTCAGGATCTTCCACCCGGCCATGTCTCCGGTCGCGGCAACCTCGTACATGCCGGTCGTATTGGCCGGCTTCGGCTTCTCGGCATTGACGATCAGCCTCGCGGCGCCCAGCGAGAGAATCATCCGATAATTCGCGGCATCCCATTGCAGCCCGGCTCCCAACGCTTTCACGAGAACGTCGGCCGTGAAGAACGTCTGCCCCTTGTCCACGATCGGGGCGCCTTTCATGACGAAGGCTTTGCCGTCTATTTTCGCTTTTGCGGTTCCTCTTGCGATGGCGATTTTCGTCTTTCCGATTTGAATGCCGTAATTTTTCGTCGGAGCATCGTAGCTTACCGTTCCGCCCAAAGCGTAAATGACCGGCGTCAGCGGCAGGTACGTCACGCCCTTGATCACCTTTGCCCCTGCCACGGGCTCGGCTGCGCTGGCGCTGATCTTCACGGACCGCGTTTTACCGCCGGCTTCGACGTTGATCGTGGCTTCTCCTACGGCCGTCGCTTTAATATCGTCGTTATCCAGAAATTTAAGCATATACGGCTTGTCGATCCAGATGCGGGCGCTATCGAGATCGGAGGATACGGTGCCGTCGGCATATTGGATCCGGATCGAAAAATCGCTGGTCTGCCCGACGTTAAGCTTGACCTTGGATACTTTAACGGAGAGATCCGTTACCGTTACCGTTGCCGTGCCGGAATCTTCCCCTTCTTCGGCAAACGCCGCTGCCTGCATCGTGAATATGGACAAACACAACAGGAGGAGCAGCGCTGATAATTTAGTCCTAAATAGATTCAAGATTCATCCCTCTTCCAAAATAGATAATGATTTACAAGGGGATTATATCCTATTAAATCTCGTTCTTCTACAAAAATATGTATATTTCCCGTGCGCGACTCGACAGTATTCGAGCCGTTCGCTCACAGCCGCTCACCCACACCCGCTCCAACTCCCGACCCGCGACGCCCGTTTATAGACATGAACCCCTAACCGCGCTCGTACACTATAGAAGGAAGCTCGTTCGGGAGGGATGAAGATGAAAATTACGTCCGGCGGATTCGAGGCGGTGTATTACGGCCGCGTGTTCGCCTATGGGATGAACCCCATCGAGATTGTCTTGTCGGAAGAAAACGACCCGCTCACCTTCGTATTCTGCATCGAGCGCGATCCCGAGCGGGACGAATTCACGACGGACATCCGGCTTGTCCGCTACAACGAGGTCAGGATCGCGTGCGTCAACTTTCCGCGCGGGAAGCCGACCGGCAACCAGGACATGATCCACCTCGGCGTCCTGCACAACCGCAAGCTCTCGCTGCGCTACGAGGTGACGATCAATTCCGACGCGACGTCTTGGGCGCTGACGTTCACCTTTTTCTCGGGCGAGGGGGTCGCGCAGCAATGAACAAGATCGAGATTCAGGACCCGAAGGTAGCCAGCAAGATCATCGCGGCGAACGCCGAGAGCGACAAGCGCAAAGCGGAGCTCGGCTTCCTCGGCAAATTCTTCGGCTCGGGCGAGAACGTGCGCCTGTATATCGTCGGCACGATCGCGCTCGGTATCTTGCTGATCGCCCTCGTCTATACGCTCATGCCCGATCGGTACCGCTCGGCCGACTTCGGCCTGAAGGAAATGTGGACGCTCTTCGTGCTCCCCGTCGAGTCGACGATCATCGGCTACTTGATCGGGTCGCGGTCCAAGGACGCCGGAAGCTGAAGCAGCCGAAGAGCGCCGCGGGCAGAGGCGCGGCCGCCTTGGCTAGTCGCCCTCCATGCCCGAACTCGTTTCTCGAATGCCGCGACTCCGGCGATCATCTCGTTCGCCCGTACTGTCTGCCGTACCGCATCACGGTCCGGTGCAGCCGCTTGTCGCCAAGCGACTTGAGCGCATTGAAATTCGGCCGCGTGTTCACTTCCAGAATCCACAGCCGGCCCTGGCGATCGAGCGCCACGTCCAGGCCAAGCTCCTTGAACCGGGTGCTGTGGCGGTCGAAGCAGCGCGCCGTCTGGCGGCCCAGCGTCTTCAGGCGCCGTTTGTACCGGTTGATCTGGACCGGGCTGCAGCCCGACCGCCGCAGCGTCGGCTCGATCAACGCCAGCTTGCCGCCTTGGTGATAGTTCGTGACGACTTTGTTCCGCTTGCCCAGCTTGACGAACAACGCGGAGGGCACCCATTTTCCGCCGGACCGCTGCATCGTCATGCGCACGTCGAAGGGCCGTCCGCCTGACGTCCGCAGGGCAATGCCCTTCTGCAGCAAGTAGCTCCGCCCGCGGGCGATGCCCTTCAGTCGGCCATACAGGGAACCGGCGGAGGACACCTGGAAGGTGCGCATGTCTTTCTTGACGCTGAACCTCCGCGGAGACAACCGAACGACGCGCGCGATCCCGCTGCCGCCCGTTCCGTCCGTCGGTTTGAAGTACACCGTTCTATAGCGTCCGGTCATCGCCCTCAGCGACGAACGGCTGAACCGTCTTGTCTCGGGAACGAACCGTCTCAATGCGCGGTCCGCCCGCAACCACTTGGTCTTCGTCCATTTGCTCTTGACCGACATGCTGCCGCTGCCTTTTCTACGCATGCTGTTCCTCTCCTTCGCGCCTCTCGGAATAGAGTACTTCTCCCCTGCGGGAACGGACACGGCAGATATCATGGTCGTACTGGAACCGGAGGAGTTTATTAGGGGGAACTTGTTCAGGGCTGGCGTTATTGCGGATGCTCGCTGAATTAATCAAGTGATTGCAGAAGGCGTTCGTCAAAAAGCGCGACCGGGCTCCCTAGCCGGCCGCACGCAATATTCGATTATAAAAAACAGAGCAATCGAGTTCATGCCTCGGTTGCTCTGTTTTCGAAAACGTTATAGCTTGCCTCAACCTAATTTTTTAATCAATATCGAAGCATTTACGTTTGTTTGCGTTCCTCCGGCTAATGTCTGCAGCGTTACCGCAACAGCCGACGCATTATTTCGCAGCGTAACAACATCACCGGCTGTCAGCGTAACAATGGCTTGTCCACTGGTTATTTGCGTGCCGGCACCGGAGCCATATATGGTTCCCGGCACTACCGCACCATTGACGGACAAGCCAAATTGACTCGGTTCCACGCCTGACACGGAAAATGTGATCTCGTAAATGCCCGAGTTTGCAACCGTAATCGTCGAGGTTGAAGGAGCGTGAATAAAGCCAGATGTAAGAATGCCATTCGTATCAAAAAAGACATCAGCTCCTATCGGAACGACTTCAGCAGAAAGGTTATAGATATAAGCATATTCAGCTATCTCACCCGCAGGGCCTGGGTTCCCTTGTGGGCCTGTAGGGCCTTGCGGGCCTGTAGCACCTGTTACTCCCGTAGCACCCGGATCGCCTTGCACTCCTGGATCGCCTTTGTCGCCTTTGTCGCCTTTGTCACCTTTTGGCCCCACAGTGCCTGGTGCCCCCGCAACACCCGGATCGCCTTTGTCGCCTTTCGGCCCTACATTGCCTTGTGATCCCTCTGGACCTCGCTCCCCCGTACCGCCCTTTTCTCCTTTTTCTCCTGCGGTACCTTGTACTCCCGGATCGCCCTTATCGCCTTTGTCGCCCTTCGGTCCTGTCGAACCTGAACCTGACGATCCCGCCGGACCTTGCATTCCCGTCGCCCCGGTCGCTCCCGTATCGCCCTTGTCGCCTTTATCCCCCTTGTCACCCTTGTCGCCTTTTTCACCTTTTGCACCCTGCAGAACGGATGTCTGGGTATCAATGGAGATCGTTTTCTTGGCGGAATTCCAAATCACTTTGGCATTAAATAAGTCGGCGAAAAAACGTACCGGCGCCATAACCCGGTTCTGTATAATCGTGGCAGGTTGATCGAGCGTGACCTTCTTTTCAACCCCGCCAATTGTAATACTGGCAGTTGTGTTACCGATACTCAGCGTCCCCGAAGTTTCTCCATTAACCACAGTCAACGTTTGTGTAGAACTGTTCCAGTTGAGAGACACGCCAAGCGCGTCCTCGACGACCTTCATAGGCACAAGCGTGGTTCCATTGATGATAACAGGTTCGACATCATTCGGGACCACATATCCATTTACGATAATTGAGATTTCCGACGTCTGGGCGACCGGAGCCGCTTGCGCGACAGGAACCGCTAACAAGGTCATTCCAAGCACAACCGCGATGGATAATTGCCGTCTTTTCATTTTCAACACGTTGCTTTCCCTCACTTTGTAGGCATTTGTAGTTGGATAGCCAACTCTGAATCTATCGACTCCACTACTATAACATACAATTCCGAACAAAAATTGACATAAATCGCCATACAAACTCAGTAATGATCGAAACCAACATGCTTCATTGACGAGCCAAGGGCCGGGGCAGCCACCGTGTAATCGGTGTTGCCCCGGCCCTTGTTTTCATGTGTATCTCCAGTGCTGAGGGTTCGATTGCTTCATGATGGGAATACGAAGCATTCCAGCCTTCTAGCGGTCATCGCGATAGCGCTGCCTGCGCATCCACTGGGTCGCGACCCATTTCTCCCCGGCGGCGACGGGGTTTCCCGCATGCAGCGTAAGCTCGTTGAACCGGGGATCGTTATAGAAATACTCGAAATAAACGGCGCTGCCTTTTCTCGGCATGACCGTGAACTGAAGCGAGGGAAAATACGTTTCGCCGCCTTCCTCCACGTCGTTCAAATACATCACCAGCGTGCTGATGCGATTGTTGACGACGTTCTCCGACGAGAAATAGTCCACATGCGGCCGATACTGCTCACCGGCTTGATAATGCAGGATTTGCAGCGGTTCGGCATGGGAGACCGGGATATGCATCAGCTCGGAGACGCGGGCTTCGACGGTTTGGATCAGCGCGTTCTCGCTTTCCTCGACGAACATGCCGCTGCTTGTCCGAATGTCGCTGACGACGTGGGAATTGCCGATCTTCGCCCGCTGCATCCTGTCCTGCGCGAAGTCGATCAGCGCCTCGCACTCCGTACCGCTTAAGACGTTGGCCAGGATTAGAATAAGCGGTTCCTCGATTCGGCCGATGATCGATATCTCGCGGTCCGCCGTGCGGATTCGGTTTCCGCCCGCCCGTAAAATCGCCTGCTCTTTAATGCTCATCGTAACATCCTCCGTTCCGGAATGTTGAGGAAGAAGCGAATCAACATTAGGTCAGTCGTTTTACTAATTCTTCAAGGAAACAGAAATTCCTTCCATTTCCTAAGAATACGAGCCCTTCTATCCCTCGCCGCAGTCGCAGCCGCGCAACAAAAAACAGCGCGCGAAGGTCAAACCTCCGACGCGCTGCAGGTTCATTGCCATCCGACTCGCCCTAAGCCCGATGTTTGTTCAAAAATTCCAGCATTCGCCGGTACACGGCGATTTCATTGCTTCGTTTGGAGAAGCCGTGTCCTTCGTCCTCCAGCACCAAATACTCGACGTCCGTCCCCTGCGCCTGCAGCGCGGCTACGATTTGGTCCGATTCGGCCTTCACGACCCGCGGGTCGTTGGCGCCCTGGATCACCAGCATCGGCTTGACCATCTGCTTCAAATACGTAATCGGCGAATCCTTCGTCAGGCGCTCCTTGTCCCGCTCCGGATGGCCAAGCCAGCGCTCCATGAGCGGCTTCCAGTCTTCCGGCACGGAGTCGATGAACGTAAATAAATTGCTCGGCCCGAAGATATCGACCGCCGCCCGGAAGTAATCGGGATGCCGGCCGGCCAGAAGCAGCGTCATGTAGCCGCCGTAGCTGCCGCCGACGACGAACAGCTTGTCGCGGCTCGAGATACCCTGATCGAACAACCAATCCATGCCCGCCAGGCAGTCGAGCCGCGGCCCTTCGCCCCAGTCGCCTTCGACCATCTTGACGAATTCGGAGCCGTAGCCGGTGCTGCCCCGGAAATTCGGCGCGAAGATGTTGTACCCGTAGGCGAGCATGAACTGGAACATCGCCCGGAAGAACTTCCCCTCCGCCGCCTGCGGTCCGCCGTGCGGCCAGAAGATCGTATACCCGTTCGCCGTCTCGGCTTTCGCCCGGAAGAGCAGCGCTTCGATCTCCAAACCGTCAAAGGACGAATACCGGATCACGTCCGGATCGACCAGATCCTCTTCGGACAGGCCGATTACCCGATTCTGCGTCAGCCGCTTCCATTCCCCGCCCGCATAGCTGTAGATGTTAAACGGCTGCACGGCGCCGCGTCCCAGCACGTATACCGTACCGGATTCGGCGACGACCGCCTTCTCCACGACGTCTACCGGCAGCGTAACCGGAACGGCTTCCCCGCCCGCAAGCGGCTTCGCGTACATCCGATGCTCCGTGCCCCGTTCCGTCCAGATGTACAGCTGGCCGGAAGCCTTATGCCATTTGATCGCGGAGACCGCCTCGTCGCCGAATTGGCACACCACCGAATACGCGCGGCTCGCAAGACTGTATTGCATCACGTAGGCGAATTCGCTGTCCACGTCGGTGACGTACACCAGCGTGTCGTTGTCCGTGAAAATAAAATTGTGGCTGACCTGCACCGCCTCCGGGTTCGGGGATACGACCGACTCTTCCCCCTCCGCCATGACGACGGCCAGCTGATGCGTATTGGCGAACGTCTTCAGCACGACGAACCGGTTTTCCTCCGGGCTGACCGCCTCCAGAAACGTCGGCTGTTCGCTGCCTTCGCGCAGCAGCTTGTCCGCGCCGGTCGACAAATCGAACACGCGCGCGTTCAGAAAGCTCGGATTCTCCCGCGAAGTCACGTAATACAGGCGCTCTCCGTCTGGCGTCAAATGAATCGCGTAAAATTTCTCCTGCGGCGTTCCTTCGATCAACGGAAGCGGATGCCCGCCTTCCGCCGGCAGGGCATAGATATGATAGTTCTCGTCCCCGTCCCGGTCGAAGCCGGCGAGAATGAAGCGTCCTTGCGGATCGACCTCGATCGCGTTCGCATTCTGGTTGTTGTACGTCAGCGGATAGGGATACGTATCCGGCAGATTCATCGCCCATAGATTCGGCTGACCGTTCAAATTACTGCTGAAGATCAGCCTTTTCTCATCCTTAGATACCGTAAAATCGCGAATGACGTACGTTTGGAAAAACTGCTCCACATCCGGTTTCGGAAATTGAATCATTCCTGCCGCCTCCCATACATGAATGTTGTTCTCTCTCGACAGAACTTCTCTTGCCTACTATGATAAGTGATCCGGCTTGGAAAGTCGAAAGGAACCTGCATGGCTCGGGACTTGGCCCCGTTTGAAAGAGAACAACGGTTGTCCGCCGGTCCGCGAATAGCAAGATACCCCTCCGGAGCCTCGTCGCACGTCCAAAGGGGTAACTTTTTCAAAATTATTGACGCCGCGCGTCGCCCATGCCGGACAGATGACAAAACGATGTTACAGGCTTCCGTCCTGCTTGGCGGCACTCCGCCGGATTCCGATCTGCGGGAGCTGCGGCACGATCATGCCCGCAAGCATGAACAGGCAGCCGATGACGCCCCGCGCGCCCAGCACTTCGTGCAGGATCCAATATCCGCCGATCACCGCGAATACCGTCTCCATGCTCATGATGATCGCCGCCTGCGTCGGATGCGCATGCTTCTGGCCGATGACCTGCAGCGTGTAGGCGATCCCGACCGAGCACAGCCCGCCGTACAGAATCGGAATCGCCGCCTGCGACAAGCCGGTCACGTCGATCTTCTCCGTTGCCGCCGCCACGATGAAGCTGAGCGCCGAACACGTGACGACCTGAAAAAACGACAGCTTGATCACGTCCGCCGTACGGGAGAATTTGTCGATGATCAGGATATGCGCCGACCAGAAGAACGCCCCGACAAGCTCGAACACGTCGCCCTTGCCCAGCGTCAGATCGCTTTTCACGCACAGCAGATACAGCCCGACCACCGCCACGACCGCGCCTGCGGCGCCGTTCAGATGAAGGCGATGCTTCAGGAACAAGCCCAGGAACGGCACGATGACGATGTACAGCCCCGTGACGAACGCGGCCTTCCCGGCCGTCGTGTAGATCAGTCCGATCTGCTGCAGGGACGACCCGCAGAACAGGATCAGCCCTGCCAGGAACCCTGCAACGGCCGAGCCTTTGACGGACGCCCGGATTGCCGCCCGCGATTGTCCGGATCGCTTGTCCAGCCAGAGAATGAGCGGAATCAAGGATAACGCGCCGAGCGCGAATCGCACCGCGTTGAAGGTAAAGGGGCCGGTGTGCGCCATCCCCTGCCGCTGCGCGACGAACGCGAACCCCCAGATGCATGCGGTAATGAGCAGGAACATGTTGGATTTCAATTGTTGGTGTCTATGCATATGACGTCGTCTCTCCCGGTCGTTCTGATCGAAATACCCCCTAACCTTAACAAAAAAGCCTGCACCTTGATACAAGGGATTTTCAGCCAGTTGGCCGGCCGGCCGCATCTGGGCGGCATTCGCGGACCGGTCGATTCGCGCGGAATCTCTTGCGCCCGCAAGCGTTGGCTGAATTTGTTCGTCGAGTAACGGGCAAAGGCCGGGCATCTCCTTCGAGGAGGCTCCCGGCCCTTGTTATCCATTGATCCGCATTCGGTACGATTACCGCTGGCTCTGTTCCGCTTTCATGGACCACGCTTCGACGTCCCACGTCTTGGTGACCCAATCCTCGTAGAACTCCGGCTCGTGCGAGACGAGCACGACGGTGCCCTTGTAAGCCTGGAGCGCGCGCTTCAATTCGGCCTTGGCGACGATATCCAGATGGTTCGTCGGCTCATCGAACAGAATCCAGTTGCTTTCCTGCATCATCAGCTTGCACAGCCGAACCTTCGCCTGCTCGCCGCCGCTGAGCTGGTTGAGCGGACGCGTGATATGCTCGTTCTTCAGCCCGCAGCGGGCAAGCGCCGCCCGTACCTCGTGCTGGTTCATCGAGGAGAACGCATCCCATACGTCCTCCAGCGGCGTCATCGTCGGCGCCTTGGCTTCCTGCTCGAAGTACGCGGGCGATAAATAGTCGCCGAGGTACGTCTGGCCCTCGAGCGGAGGAATCACGCCGAGAATCGTCTTCAGGAGCGTGGATTTGCCGACGCCGTTGCAGCCCACGATGGCAATTTTGTCGCCGCGCTCGATAATCATGTTCATCTTGGGCAGCAGCGGCCTCGTGTAGCCGATGACCATGCCCTCCGTTTCGAATACGGTCTTGCCGCTCGACCTGGACTCTTTGAAGTTAAAGGTCGGCTTGGCCGCTTCCTCCGGCTTGTCGATGCGGTCGATGCGGTCGAGCTGCTTCTCGCGGCTCTTCGCGCGTCCGGAGGTGGACGCGCGCGCCTTGTTCTTCTGAATGAACTCTTCCTGCTTCTTGATATACTCCTTTTGCTTCTCGTAGGCGTCGATGTGCTGCGCCTTGTTCAGCTCGGACATCTCCAGAAACTTCTCGTAATTGGCCGAGTACCGCGTCAGCTTCGTGAACTCCAGATGGTAGATCACGTTGACGACCTGGTTCATGAAGCCCGTTTCATGCGAGATCAGCACGAAGGCGTACGGATAATTCTTCAAATAATTCGTCAGCCAGTTAATATGGTCTTCGTCCAAATAGTTGGTCGGCTCATCCAGCAGCAAGACGCCCGGCTTCTCGAGCAGCAGCTTGGCGAGCAGCACCTTCGTCCGCTGTCCGCCGCTCAGCGCCGTGACGTCGCGGTCAAGGCCGATCGCATTGAGGCCGAGCCCGTTGGCCATCTCGTCGACCTTCACGTCGATGAGATAGAAATCGCCGATCTCCAGTTCCTCTTGGATCTCGCCCATGCGCACCAACAGCTGCTCCAGCGCATCCGGATCGGCATCGCCCATTTGCGCCGCGATCTCGTTGAGCTCTTCTTCAAGGACGAGCAGCGGCAAGAACGCGTCCTTCAGGACGTCGCGGATGGTTTTGCCCGCTTCCAGCTTCGTGTGCTGGTCCAGATAGCCGTAACGAACGCGGGGCGTCCACTCCACCTTGCCTTCGTCCTTCAACAGCTTCCCCGTCAAAATGTTCATCAGCGTGGATTTGCCCGTACCGTTCGCGCCGACCAGCCCGACATGCTCGCCGTCCAGCAAGCGGAAGGACACATTGCGAAACAACACCCGATCGCCAAACGTATGCGATAACTGCTCAACCGTCAGCAAGCTCATTGGTTTCTTTATCTCCATTCATGAATGTACCGTAGTGAAGTCCCGCCAACCGCGGGATTTGCCCGTTTCATTGTATCATAAAAAGCGCGGATTGAGACTGGCGATGTGCCTGGAGGCTTTTCCCGGCGCGGATGCAAAAACGGAGCATGGCGATAAGCTCGCCATGCTCCGTGCTCCGTACGGAACTGCACATGCTGCCGGTCGGCCTAACCGGCGATTTTCGTTCCTTTTCGGAGATCCCATCCGAATTGGAGCGGAGGGAGCAGCGTGCCGTCCTTGCTCGTCTGGCTGTAGCTGTACAGAATGGTGCCGTACCCGAGGGAATACGATTCGACGCCGTCCGCGAAGGAATAGGATTTCACCGTGACGTCGGTCAGCTCGATCGTCAATGGCGCTCCCTTGGTCGCCTCGTTCGTGAACGCGAACTTCGCCGTCTTGAGATGCTTGCCGGTGATGGCCGCGGACATCATGCCGAGCGAAGCAGCGTCCGTTCTCTTCGCGAATTTGATATCTTCGAACATCGTCTTCCCGGACGGCGAAGCGGCGGATGAGGATGCCGTCCCCACGGAAACGATATTGAATGCCACGTCTTCCACCGAAATCCACTTCTCGTAGCCTCTGGTTATGGACTCTCCGGAGATGCCGTCCAGCTGCAGATACACGGTTTGCGCCGAGAATTGCGGCTCTGCCGTCGCCTCCGAGCCTCCCGTTAACCCGGCTGCCAGCGCGATCGCGCAGACGATCAGGAGCGCGGCGACTTTCTTGAACTTGCGTGCGAACGAATGAATCATCATAATCCCCCCACGTTTACGTTCGGATGTAACTAACCGTTTCGCGATACAATTCGATGCAAACATTTTCGATCTCGATACAGAACGTATTATATCGGAAAGCAGCGCCTGCTGTAAATGAAGTTCTGCCGCGCTTGCACCGGTTCGAACTCCGCGAGGCGGCACGACCGTCGTTCGGTCCCGCCAACGGCAAAAACCCCCTTCGGAAGCTCGACGGAGCTCAAAGGGGGTGCTTGCCATGTCCGAATGCATAACCCGCTGGCGATTCTCCGCCTACTTCGCTGCGATCCGATCCTCCGCTTCCACTTGGGCAAAATAATGCGCGCTGTCCACCATCGGCGTGCAGTCGGAATGGTCCCCGGCCAGCGCGATCTCGAAGATGAAATCCTTGCCTTGCACGAGCGGCTTCACCATGCGCCAGTCGATTCTCCCCTGGCCGAGCGGCAGCGAGTCGTGTTCGATCCCCATGCTGTCGACCAGATGATAATAACGGGCGTAAGCTTGCGTACGTTCGAGCACGTCCCGAAGCCGACCGTTATCCCCGCCGCACGCGATAAACGCGTGACTCACGTCGACGTTGAGCGGAAGCTCGAGCGGCACGATCAATTCCTCGATGAGGTAAGGATTGCCGTAAGAGAACAGCCCTTCGGTCGAATCCTCCCATACGAAGACCTCCCGCGCGTAAGCCGCGACGGCACGAATTTCTTCGCGCAGCAGAATGGTGCGTTCCCGTGTAATATCCGTGCAGCTGTCCGTCCGGGCGTAGTGGGCATGTATGACGCACGCGGCGCGTTCTTCTCTGCAGATGCGCGCAAGCAGCTCGGAGGATTCATGGTAATAGCGACGCACATCCGGGTTGCCGCTCAAGATGTCCAAATACTCGCCCCGGTACCGCGGCGGATGATGCAAATACGGTTTGACGCCGCGCCGATGAAGCTGACGGATGCGGTCCCGAATGAGATCGGGGGACTCAAGGTCTTGCTCGCTCAAATAGAATTCCATGATATCCGGGTCGTACGACAGCCGGTTGTCCACGTTCTTCTGCTCCAAATTTCCCTTTAAACGCATATAGTTCACTTGGCCACCTCCGTTTCCCATGTTACCGCAGCCATGTAAATAGAAGATTATCGTCCGCCGCGGCTCCTGTTTTCTTTTCGCGAACGGGGATGACTTGCCGCGGGCTTCACGGGTGGCCTGAATGCGGTCAAATATACCGCTTCCATCTAGTTACTCACCCACGCCAAGCCTATCGGTTGCGAATATCTTGTGGAAGCTCACACACTATTCCAATATAGGGAGTGATAGCCGTGCCCGGCCTGTTACGCACAGTCAACGGAACGACCGCCCTTTTCGCGACCGCGAGCATACGATCCAAGCAAGAAGGCATCTTGAGCGCGAACGTCGAGTTGGTCGCGAACCCCAGCCGCGGCGTCTCCGACTTCATCTTGAACATCACGCAAAACGCGTGCAACCTCGCCACGATCAAGATCGTATCGCTGACGCGCACCAGCAGCAGACTTACCGCATCCTTCGGCAAACAAGTGAAGGGCGCCTCCAGCGCCAACATCCTGCTCCGCGACAAGAACGGCAAGCTCTCCGCCAGGGGATTCATTAACAAGAAAGCGATCGTGCCTATCAAATTCGGCTGCGGCTGCGGCTGCAAGAATGGCGGCTCGTGCTCGGATTCGACCAAAGTCCGCTTCAAAGACGGCTCGACCTTGAAGGTCAGCATCGACCGTTCGCTCGAGCTTGCCCTTAAGCGGCTGTTCGCGAAGCTCGCGCGCGAGATCAAGAAGCTGATTCCGAAGAGCAGACGCAGAGCCGCGGCGCCCGATCCCGGTTGCAGAGATAATTGCGTTCGGATCGGCAACGCTTGCCGCGCCGCTTGCGGCATCTTCGCCGCCTTATGCGCGCCGATCTGTCTCACCGCGCAGACGGTCTGCATCATACAGTGCGGCTTTTAATAGCGCTAACCATTCCAAGCGCCTAGGCGGATGCGACGGCATAATCAAATACGGAGCAGCGGCGGTTCTCCGCCCTGCTCCGTATTCGCCCGCTGGGTCCGCTTGTCTTGACGCCACGGTTATAACTTCCTCTACTGGGCAATATAGCTGAAGCGATGGCCGCCTCGGGTTAAGCTGCGCGCCGCGCGAACTCATTCGGCAACTTGGAGGTTATCATCATGGCCATTCGACGCTCGGCGATCCTATACGGCGTGCTTTGCGGCACGCTGCTGCTCGCAGCCGCGCTCCCCGGACAAGCTTCCGCTCATCCAGTCCCGCAACCTGCACGATTAAATCCCACGCTTGCATTCATTGGATCGACAACGTCTCGGCATGGACAAGCCGCCGTCGACGCCGTGCAAGGGGATGCTTGGTTTGACAATTACACGTTCCGCAGCGGCGAGACGCTCGAACGCCTGCGCATCCATTACGCAACTATGGGAACGCCGCACCGCAACGCCCATGGCGACATCGATAATGCCGTGCTCGTTCTGCACTGGACCGGCGCCGACAGCAGGGCTCTGCTCGCTCCGAACTTCCGGAAGGCGCTGTATGATCCCGGAAAACCGCTCGATGCCCGGCGTTACTATCTGATCTTCGTCGACAACGTCGGACACGGACAATCGAGCAAGCCGAGCGATGGCCTCAGAGCCGGCTTTCCCAACTACGGCTACGGCGACCTGGTCGACCTGCAGCATAAGCTCGTCACTGAAACCTTAGGCATCAAGCGGCTCCATGCCATCCTCGGCATGTCGATGGGCGGCATGAACGCTTGGCAGTGGGCCGAAGCTTATCCCGACGCCATGGACGGGGTCATGCCGGTCGTGTCGTTCCCGATCCAAGTATCGGGCCGCAATCTCTTATGGCGGCATATCGTGACCGACGCGATCCGTTCCGACCCGGAATGGATGGGCGGAAACTATACGAAGCCGCCGCGCGGCTGGCTGCAGAGCTATGCGGTGCTGCGGATGATGATCGACGGCGTCGCCCATCTGCAAGAGACCTTGCCGGACGGCGCCGCGGCGGACGAATTTCTCGCGGAGACCCGCAAGCAAGCAGCCCTGATCGATGCCAACGATATGCTGTATTCGTTGAAATCGTCTGCCGACTACAATCCCGAACCTGGCCTCTCGTCCATCAAAACGAAGCTGTTCGCGCTCAATTTCTCGGACGACGCGTTCAATCCCGAAGAGCTCCGCGTCCTCGAACGCCTTGTCCCCAAGGTCAAGAACGGCCGGTTCTTCGTGCAGCCCGGATCTCCGATATCGCGGGGGCACTTGACGATGGCGCAGCCGGAGCTGTGGTCGCGGCATGTCGCCGCATTCATGCGCTGGCTTGGCGATCCGCCGCCGGGCGCAGCGAAGATGAACCGATCCCGAAAATAACAACCCCCCTTAAACGAAAGCAAAAATACACCGCCTAGGCAAATTCGCCGGCGATGTATTTCTACGTTCAGCACTGCTATCCAGCTTACGCGATTGCGAGCTGATCCGGCCAGCAGAGTGACCAACGTTACCCGCCGACAGGATCCGTATTCATCCCAGGACTACTTCATGGCCGGGAGATTCTGTCTCACTTCAACTGCGTTCACGGGAGCCCGGGCCGCCCACGCCAGCGCGGCATCCAGATCCGGTACGTCGATGACGAAGAACCCACCAAGCTGCTCCTTCGTCTCGCTAACGGGCCCATCCTGCACAAGCATCGTTCCTTCGCTTCGCTTCACGGTCGCGGCCGTCTCCGGCGCATGCAGGCCGAACCCGCCGACCACCACCCCGGATTCGCGCAAGGCATGCACATAATGCGACCAAGCTGCCATATAGTCCTGCTGTTTGTCCGGGTCCTTGCGAGCGGCGAAATCCTCCGTGCTTTCGAATAACATCAGCGTGTACTGCATGCTTCAAGCTCCTCTCGTCGATTGCGCGTTTATTGGACGTACATACGTATGTCGATTTCGGAAGGCGGATTTCTACATGGCGGTCAAATTTTTTTTGTATCGCATAACTAGGAGCACATCGCCTTCTTAGAAGGTTTGCGTTTCCGATTCAACGATGATACGGCCCTCCCCTTGTACGCTAAGCTCGTACTCATACATTCGATCAGCGCCTAGATGCCTCCTTTATTTCAAGCCGGCGACGCCATACCGATTTGCGGCCATAAAAAAGAACACAGCGATTGCCGCGCTGTGCTCGTATTGGACATTTCCCTTGGTGCCGGAAGGCTCCCGGTTCGTTCCCGTCCGCTGCCGCAATCTATTCCCCGCATTACGAATCCGGCCATTCCGACGACCCTCACGAACGAACGACCGCTAGTCCTCAACCGATACGCCGTACTTCTCCGCGACCTTCAGCAAATGACTCTCGACGTTCTCGTAGTCTCCGACGTTGTTGCTTGCGATGACGACCGGGTCGTCGATCCCTCTGATGTGCAGCTCGATGCTCTTCACGTTGACGGTCCATAACAGCTTCCTGACGGAGGATTCTTCCTTCTTCAAACGGTCCAGCCTGCTGTACTCGATTCTCCTTGGCGCCTTTTCCTTCTCCAGCGTCAGCACCATTTCCGCGGCATCCAAGTTAATATCCACCACTTTCGGCATGCGTATCACCTCCAGTCGGTTTCCTCAGGATGAAAGCTTATGTTTCCATCCCCATTGTATGACGCGAATGCCGAAATATACCTTTACCTATGAAACAATGCGGACGCCGCGATCCCCAAGTATTCTCTCAAGCACGCGCTGAGGCTATCCATCGCGGCAGAGGAGGGGCTCCATTTGTTCAACGCGTAGCTCGCGCGCCGGCTTACCCTATAGTCGTCCGGATAAGGAACGACGGCGATCCCCGCTTCCCGAAAGTCCATCACCGACCGCTTCATATGAAAAGCGGACGTCACGAGAATCGGTCTCGTCAAATGCCGGCGCGCCAGCAGCTCCCCCGTGAACGCGGCGTTCTGCGCGGTATTCAGGGAACGGTTTTCGACCAGGATCCGATCCGCCGGCACCTTCAGGCCGATCAGCTGCCGCTTGGCAATCTCCGCTTCGTTGCCGCTATCGGCAAACACTTTGCCTCCCGAGAACAGGATAGGCAGTCCCGTCTGCTGGTACAGCCTCGCGGCGGTCAACAGCCGGTTCCCGGCCATTCCGTAGAGGTTGCCGACGCCGTCGATATCCGGCGTATCGACGGTCGCCCCGCCGCCCAGCACGACGATGACGTCGCCGTCCGCCTTGCTCGGCGGCGCATAGCTGTTCTCGAGGCTGCGCATGAGACCGTCGCTGATCGCGCTGATGCTGCACAAATAGAGGACCAAGGCGAACGCAAACGCCCCGATCGCCGGCGCTTTGTTGCGCTTGATCCACAGCCATACGCCGGCCGCCGCCAACAAGACGATGAATAAGCCCGGAGGCAGCACGAAGCTGTATAGAAATTTAATCACGTAAATCAAGAGGATCACTTCCCTTTGTCCGCTGGCCTTAACCTGCTACGAACGCATTTAATATAGTAAACAACCCCGCCGAGCATAGGCCTCCGCAGGCCGGACGTCTATTTCTTCCTACTATCCCTTATATCATATATCAGCAGCATCTGGCCGCGCATAAAAAAACATCGCCGGGCTCGGATTAGAAGCCCTGACGATGCAGATATGCTTAATGCCGTTATTAGTTTAGGGCTGCAACGAAGTCTGAATCTCGACGACGGTGCTGTCGTAGCCGCTGCCGTTCCATACCGAGTAGGACAGCTTGTCGCCCGAAGCGCTCCACGAGGAGTGCGCGGCATTCTCGACGTCGGCTGCGATACGGGTCGCTTCGCCGGACAACAGATCATAGACGTACATGCCTTTGACCGCCGCGCCGTTTACTTCCGCTTGCATGCTGTACGCGATCAGCCGCTGATCCGCCGACCAAGAGATGCCGCCAAGCTCCGCGCCTTCCGCGATCGTCTTCGCGTTCCCGCCGTCCAGATCGCACAGCACGAGCTTCGCTTTGGAGCCGTCGTATTGCTTCACCAGCAGCTGCTTGCCGTCAGGCGAAGGAATAACGCTGCCCACCGAACCAAGCCCCATATCCTTGGTTTTCTTGGTATTCAGGTCGAGCACCTTCAGCGTTTCATCCGCATTGGAGTTGTAGTAGATGCTGCTGCCGAGCTTGGCTACGATAATCAGCGCGCCTTCGTTCAATTCCTCCAGCGCGGCGATATCGCCTGTCGCGGTTGCCGTGTAAGCACCGCCGGCATACGAAGCCCCGACGATGGTGCCGTCATCCGCCCATGCTGCGCTCATGGCTCCTCCGATGGGATCGCCCGCCAGGCCGAACGACTTCAGCGTTTCCAGATTCAACACATAATATGCGGGATCGCCGAGCGCATACGCCTGGTAGAGCAGAGACTTTTTGTCCGGCGACAAGCTGGCGCCCCCCAAGAACACGTTCTCCTGTTCCTTCAACGGCACGAGCTCCCCCGTCTTCAGATTGAATCGGTACAGGCTGCGCGGATAGGAATCCGACAGCTCCTCCAGCTTCATCTTCGCCAAGGAATCGTTCTCCTTGGACACAATGGCCGTATCCTCGTCCAGCCAGTCGAAGATCTCCATCTTCTCGTACGTCTTGATGCCGCCAACCGTGATGGCCGGACCGGCCGTCGGCGTCTTGCCTTCGTTATCGATCACCGTGATGGTTTTCCCCGGCTCGTGAATGACCTGGCGGTTCCCTCCGTTATTTTCGCTGCAAGCGGTGAGGGCAAGCAGCAATGCGGGTACGCATGCCATGATGGCTAATTTTGTTTTGTTCAATGCGATCGCCTCCTTGATGCTTACAATACCGATTGCATATTTCGAATGAACGAAGGATTGTTTCCAAGTTGTAAACAATCTTATCGAGATTGACAAGGGAACGCGAGTCGGAACGTCGTGCCGCTGCCGTCCGATTTCACGAGGGAGATGCTGCCTCCCTGCGTCTCGGTGTACCGCTTTGCCAACGACAGCCCCAGTCCGGCGCCGCCGTACGCCCTGGATCTGTTCTTATCCACCGTGTAGAACGCGTCGAATATTTGATCCGCGACCTCTCCCGGAATGCCGATCCCCGTGTCGGCTATGTCGATGACGACCTCGTTGCCGCGGACGAAGTTGCTGACGCGGATGCGGCCGTCCGCCTTGTTGTATTTGATGGCGTTGTCCAGCAGGTTCGCAAGCACGATATTCATGTAATCCTTGTCGGCTTCGATATAGGCTTCGTGCAAATCCGTTTCCAGCGCGAGGCCGAACTTCTCCGCTTTCCCCTTCAGGCAGTCCAGCGCCGCCTCGATCGTCGCCCGTACCTCGAGCCGTTCCTTGTTATACTCGAAATCGTACTTCTCCATCGCGGACAACTGCAGCACCTTCTCCACCATCTCGTAGAGGCGCTGCGTCTCTCCGGCGATATGGGTCTTGGCCGTGGCCAGCAGCTCCTCGTCATCCGGATACATGTCGAGCAGATCGAGATAGGCTTTAACCGACGTGAGCGGCGTCTTGAACTCATGCGTGACATTGCCGATGAATTCCTTCTGCTGCCGGTCCAGCTCCGATAGCTTGCGCACCGCCAGCGCCAGCTTCTCCCGCTCCTCGTCCTTGTCGCGCATCGTGGCCATGAGGCGTTCGCTCATGGCGGCAATGCCCGCGCCGAGCTCCCCGATCTCGTCCCTCCGCTTCATGTGAGGCACCGCAAACTGTCCCTCCCGGATACGGCCGACCGTAACGTTCAGCTTAATGATGCTGCGGGCGAAGGAGTTGAAGAACCAATACCCCAACAGAAAGCTGAGCACGAACACGCCCGCTCCGATATAGATGAACAATCGCTTGATCTCGTCGTAGAATGCCTGATGATCTTGGAGCGAATAATCGAACTGGACGACGCCGACCTGCTTGCCCTCGATGCGCAGCGGGGTTAAATAATACATGGACGCCCCTTCTACCAGATAGGCGGTCTTGTTGTCCAGCGCATACGCCAGCGTCTGCTTGATGCCGGCGGATGGAGGAGCCGCGTTCCTCTTCCCGATAGCGGCGCCGCTCCCATCGTACAGGACGACGGGCTGGCCGCTGATCTGCTCCAGTTGCTTGGCGAACGCCGCGCCTTCGGTTTCCAGGAAGTTCTGGGGCACTTTATTGGACTGCTCCAGGATGGATTGTCTGAGATAAACGTTCGCCGTGTCGGCTTGCTGGGCGAGGAGCCGCTCCGCCTGCGCCCGCTGATTCCGCTCGATGCCCTGCAGGACCAGCAGGCTCAGCACGAATACCGTGAGCAGCAGAAGCAAGACGAGGAACAAGCTGAACTTCAGCTTGATGCTAACTCTCACCGTGTCCTCCGGACGCCCTGTAGCCGATGCCGTGGACGGTTTGGATCATGTCGCCGTAGTCGGGTCCCAGCTTCTTGCGCAGCCGCTGCACATGAATGTCTACCGTGCGCGTCCCGCCGAAATAATCCATCCCCCACACCAGGTCCAGCAATTGCTCCCGCTCGTACACCCGGTCCGGATTGGCTGCCAGCAGCGCGAGCAGATCGAATTCCTTGGGCGTCAGCTCCAGCTTGCGTTCGCCCGCCATCACCGTCCTGCGCGCGACATGCACCTTCACGCCGCCGAGCTGAAGCTCCTTCGGCTCCTTCTTCTCGCCGGCAGTCTGTATCCGTCGAAGCAAGGACTTGAGCCGCGCGAGCAACTCCCGCATGTCGAAGGGCTTCGTTATATAGTCGTCGGCCCCGAGCTCCAGCCCGAGCACCTTATTCACGATGTCTTCCTTGGCCGTCAGCATGATGACGCCCATGCTGCCTTTGTCCTGCAGCTTCTTCAGCACGTCGTAGCCGTCCATGCCGGGCAGCATCACGTCGAGAATGATGGCGTCCGGACGCGTCTCGCCAAGACGCTGCGCGGCGAGGTCTCCGCGATCGATGACCTCCACCGCGTAGCCTTCGCGCTTCAGGGCATAGGCGATCGCGTCCGCGATCGCTTTCTCGTCTTCGATGACCATGATCTTTGCCTGCATGGCATTCACCCCTGCCCCATGTCGTTATTGGTGCTTTTATTATAAGGGTATTTTGGAGTGGAACCAAAATGCCGGCTTGCCGAGCATCGTTGCTTGTTAGGTCTATGTTGATTTCGATGCCCGGAGTACAACGCAAAGAAGTACATCGGCCACATGGGCGATGTACTCCGTTCATCATAATATACATACACCTAAGCTCGGTCTCCGGTCACAATTGGATTCCCCGCGCAGCTAATCCACCTGGGAAACGAATCAGATTAATTCGCGAAGCGCGTTCAGAGCGGCCTCATAATCCGGATGATCCGTCATTTCCTTGAGATATTCCACATACTGAACAGTGTTGTTGGCGTCTAGAATGAAGATTGCCCTCATGTCCAATTGCAATTCTTTGATGAGTACGCCATACGCTTCGCCGAATGTGCGGTGTTTGTAGTCGGTGAGCGTAATCATGCGATCGATGCCGGCCGTGGAACAAAATCTGCTTTGGGCAAAAGGAAGATCGACCGAGATGGTGATAAAGATCGCCTCATCGCCAAGTTTCGCTGCCTCTACATTGAAACGTCGCGTTTGCGAATCGCATACGGGGGTATCCAGGGAAGGCACAACCGAAATCAATTTGATCTTACCTGCATAGTCGGATAGGCTGGCTTCCTTGAGTAAATCTTGATTAATCTTGAAATCCGGCGCTTGATCTCCGATTTTCAGTTCCGGACCTACCAGAGTAACGGGGTAACCTTTCGCTGTTGCAACTCCTGCGCGTTCTTGAGTCATTGTAAATTCCTCCTTGGATTATAGATAGAATAGTATTTTAGAATAGAGTCTTGATAATGGCCTAAGCGGATGGGATAAGACTGTTTTTCATTCGGATTAATCTCTGCCGGCTTCAACAATTTTCTCGGCAATCATTCCCGGCTGCGTAATTGCTGTGCTGATGTGATCTCCCGTGCCTTCGATGAAACGATAGACTCCCAGACGGCTTGATTGCGTTGGATGCCAGCCTAGCGGACCTTGAGGCAGAGCCGTATCTTCATCGAGGTAAAGGAAGCTTTTAGGAATATCGAGACTGTAGAACTTTTTAAGATCCAATTTCTCGAATAACGGACCTGCCGGCTCAGGCGATGCTTGACTATAGATAGCTTTGGCTACGTCAAGCGAAGCCGTGTTGGCTAACGTGTCCCGAAAGATCGTAAATGGAAGAGCAATCGTATCGTCCGTTGACGCGCTTCTCAGCTGATTGAACAGATCTTGAATGGGCGCAGGGAACTGATCCACCATGCTTTCGCCGTCTTGCGGGACGAAAGCATCGAAGAATACCAAGCGTTTGATGCGATCGGGAATTTGTTCCGCGACCTTCTCGACGACAGTGCCGCCGAAGCTATGTCCGAGCAGGACAATGTCATGCAGGTTTTTCTTCTTGATATAATCAACGACGGAGGTTGTAATTTGTTCGTGCGTCACGTTTTTGCTGGCATTTGCGCCATGCCCTGCATATTCCGGCGTATAGACCGTGTACCCCATTTTGTGGAGTTCCGCGGCCACTCCGTTAAAGTAGCTGCTATCGGCCCAAGCGCCGTGAACGAGTACGAAGGTCAGCGGATGCTGGATGGATTCTTTTTGTCCAACTGCTTTCAGCGTGTCCGCGGTGTCGTAGGTCGCGCCATTAATGATTGACTTCGGCTTGAAAATATCGAAACCGTCTACTTGTACATAACCGTTACCTTTGTTGAATGCAATGCGGCTGGCATCAATGTGATACTGATTGACGAGGGTATCGCGTACCGATACGAGCGAAGTACCTTTTTCCACGTTTTGAGCGGCGGCGTTAACCGGACTGCTAAGATTCAAGCTAAGTAACGCAAACGAGGCAACCAAGGATGCAGCGACGATCGTGGATTTCAAGTTCATGAGTAAAACCTCCTGATTAGTTTGATTTTTTGTATTGCGTCCAAGCATTTGATTAATCGTGCATTTCCGTGTCCATCTCGCTCCGTTTCGGCAACACCTTTCGCCTTCATCCTTCTCCTTACTTTTTATTTGAGCTCCTGAGTAGAATAATAACAAACTGAAATTCGCGTAACCGTGACTTTGTCACACCTCGATTAAAATAATAATAAGTTGTCGTCCATCACGTTGATTCGGAGTTCGCTCAAGCCATTCGGCATGTCCGCGATGCTTAATCCGAATTCCACGTCTCGTGCTCTGGAGCTTTATGAAATTAGTTTCAGGGGCTGCATGTTGACTCCGTGTTGTCTTCGACGCCCTGGGTATAAAACAAAGAAGTACATCGCCAAAAAGCGATGTACTCCAAATCCAATACTATATTGACGTTTATGCCTTCTCATCGTCTCCCATGGCAACTGGATTTCCCTCATACGTAATCCAATCACTCCAGCTGCGGAATTCGCTTATGTTACGGTTCTCTGTATTGTCTGTAACTGAAAAAATCTTAATAGTAAAGGTACAATGTTGTCATCCTTCGGGTGTCTCTTTGCGAAAAACCGTCGCAGCCGAGTGTGGGCTTCTTGTTGAATCGTTTCTTGTGCACTTATGTAGTGTTGACTTTAGCAAAGTGTGGAGCATTGCATTTACGGTATTGATAAACTCTCCGATTGTTTTATCAACCCAATATTTAAAGCGAGGATGAACATGAAAAAAGTTAAATGGATTTTGCAACACAATCTGATTAATGAAGATCTTTTAAAGCAATTAACAGAATCGATATTGAGTAATGATGGGATTGTAGAAGAAATTAGAATCATTCCTTTTTCTGATGAAATGTCTTTTGCAGGAGATATTCAAGATGAGGATATTATTGTTTTATATGGTTCTACCACACTTCTATTAAATGCCTATAAGAATGAAAAATTGAGAAGGGGATTGTTCTTTAATCCATCATCTTTTCAAATGGATAATTATAATCAATATTGGAAAGAGCACATGCTCAATTTTGATAGTGCAATCTTGTCACCAGATGAACTGATGGAAACAACAAAGTATGACGATGGAAATTACTTTATTCACCCGAATGAAGATACGAAATTGTTTACTGGTGGCGTAATGAATATCAAGGAGTTTAAAAATGATTTGCAAAAAGAAAAGGTTGTATCCGCATCACGTTATGTCATGAACGGAGAATTATCTGTTGATGAAACTGATATTCCTCATGATTTGATTTCATTCATTGAAGAAAGATTTGAAGAATATACCCCACATGATATTTTTGTAATGGATATTGCATTAGTAAATGATGAATATAAAATTATTGAATGCAATTGCTTTAATGGAACTGGTTTTTATAACCATAATATTGATAAAATTATAAAAGAAATAAATAACTTCTTATTGTCTCGTTAGTTAATTGATATTAAGCCATCATTAACGATCACGGACAAAGCGCAATTGAGAAAGGTTTCGATAAAAGCCGGACCCAGCCCTTTATTTATCTGTATAGAGCATTCATTCCGATGGATACGATCGTGCGTTCGGTTCAAGACGTTCTGTAATTACTTTCAGGAACCGCTTGTTGATTCCTTGTTGACTCCGAGCAAAGAAAAATACATCGCCTGGGCGTGTAAGCCACATGGCGATGTATTCACGATCTTTATACTGCTATGCCTTATTTTCGTCGCCCGTAGCAATCGGATTCTCCTCATACGAAATCCAATCACTCCAATTGCAGAACTAACTTCATTGTAGTCATACAAGCGAACATTCGGTCCTCCCCCCCTCTGTAAGTATTTTTAGAGACTGATTGTGGACTCCATGTTGGCTTTGGAGATAAAAAAACACCGCCAGCGTGTTATGAGCCACGTGGCGATGTATTTATTGTTTAATTACTGCTATCCGTCTTCCGTTATTCTTCTTCCCCCACAGCCACCACATTCTCCCCATAACTTATCCAGTCACTCCAACTCCCCGCATACAACCGCACATTATCAAATCCCGCTTCCCGCAATGCCAGCACGTTCGGGCAAGCCGTCACGCCCGACCCGCAATACACGATCGTCTCGCGTTCCTTGTCCAGCCCGTCGAACCGCGCCGCCTGCTCGTCCGCGCTCTTCCACTTGCCGTCCGCGCCGCGGCCCTCGGCCCAGAAGCGGTTCAGCGCCCCCGGGATATGCCCGGCCACGCGGTCGAGCGGCTCGACCTCGCCGCGATAGCGCGGCGCTTCGCGCGAGTCGATCAAGGTCACGTCGTCGCGGCCCAGCTTCTCTCTCACTTCGTCCATCTCCACGAGCAGGTTGTGCTGCACCGTCGCGAAGAACGGCGCCGGGATGAGCACCCGCTGATCCGCGTTCACCGGGAACCCGGCATTGACCCAGGCCGTGTACCCCTCGTCCAGCACATAGACCGCTTCGTGGCCGAGGTACTTCAGCAGCCACCACAGGCGCGAAGCCATCGCGCCGCCCTGGTCGTCGTACGCGACGACGCGCGTCTCGTTGCCGATGCCGACGCGGCTGAACGTGCCCGTCAGCTGCGCGATGTCCGGCAGCGGGTGGCGTCCGCCATGCTCCTCGATCGGCGCGGACAGGTCCTTTTCCAGATCCAGATACACGGCTCCGGGGATATGCGAAGCCTCGTACGCCTCGCGGCCGGATACCGGCTTGCCGAGCTGGAACCGGCAGTCGACGATGACGATGTCCGATTCATACATGCGGGCGAGCAGCCATTTGAGTGATACGATATTGTTCATTTGTTGATTCCGCCTTCCATTCTTCATTTCATGCGTTCTATTATAACGGAAAATGCCCAGCCGGAGAAATCGGGAGCGCCTAACGCCCTTACGCCCGGCTTAAACTTCTTCATCCGATTGCCATCGGCCTATCCGTCATCCCGTCAGAATTGATCCGTAATATCCCGCCAGCCTGTCCAGTCGGGCAGCTTCTGCAAGCCCCAGTACGCCAGGAACATGGTCATGACCTCTTCCACATCCCCTGTCGAATAGCTGTAATGCTTGAACGATCCGTCAGGGTGATCCAGCCGCAGCTCGACGGCGATGCCATTCTCCGCGTCCCCCGAAGGGACGGCCTGCATATAGCTGCTCCCCTCGATCAGAACGCTCGGATCGATGACGATAAAATCATTCGGATCGAGCTCGAAGCCTCCAATCAGCTCGCGAATCAGCGACGCTTCGATGGCCTCGTTCGCATACGTTGCCCCTTGCGTCGTAATCGTGTAGGTCACGCCGCGATGTCCCGCAAAGCTCAAGTCCGTGGATGCCCTCATCCTAATTCCCTCCTTGGCTCCTCTGCTTCAATGACTTCCGACTTCCCCTACCAGTATAACGGCACCGCGCGAAATGTTCGATGTCCGTTCCACTTTACTCATTACCGTCCTCCCGCGGTACGCCGCCAATCCCCGCGCTGCCGATCGATCTCGCCTTCAAACCCGCACATCACCTCATTCCGAGGACCGCGAGCCCGCGCCGCTACAGCGTTTACAATTCCTGAATATTCCATAGATGATCCGTTAACAAAACTGCCCTACGATCTAATCGGACCTAGCACGTCCGCCATTCGATCGAAGGAGATGAATTTATGTTCAAACGTTTGTTAGGCACGACCGCCGTCATGATCGCCCTGGGCGCTACGCTCGTCACGGAAGCCGGCGTCGCGCCGGCCCCGGCACATGCGGCAGGCAACATGGTTCCCGACTACGAGGTCAAGCTGCTCATGAACCCCAGCGTCGTGCTCGGCTCGGATTTCAAGCTGACCAGCGCCGTCCTGAACGCGTTCTCGATGCCGACCACGGTCACCAAGATGAACGTCGCTTTCCTCGACACGGACGACGAGGATATCTACAGCAACGGCTGGAGCCCGCGCATCCGCAAGATGGAGGGCGAAGACGATTTTGAACTGGACTACAAGAAACGCTACGCGATCACGAACAACGACATCAACGCCGCGCTGACGCAAGCCAACAACGACGGGTTCGACTCCGGCGACGACGGCTACGAGGCGCAAGTGGAATGGGGCTACCAGAACAAGACGCTCAGTATCACCCGCGAGAAGAGCGGCAGCAAGAAGGGCTACGACGGCATGGAACTCCCGTCGATCGGCGACGCCCGCAGCCTGATGATCAACGACGCGCCGGATAAATTCAACGACTGGCTGAACGACGACTGGGGCACGGACAAGCTCGACGACTCCCGTTATTACGGCCCGATCCTGGCCAAACGTTCCATCGGCACGTGGAGCGGCATGGAGCTGTACATCGAAGTATGGCCGATCAAGAAAGCTTCGGGCAGCGGCACGGATTATGTCGTCGAGGCTTCGTTCAAGACCGACAGCGCGACGACCGCATCCACCAAGCATGACCAGCTGATCACCTTTCTGCAAAGCAAAGGCTGGTTCCTTGCGCAGGATTCGCTGAAGACGCAGCTGATCATGGACCGTTACTAGTCGAATCCCGCGTCCGATCCGCAGTTCCCAGGTGCCCGCTTCCGGCGGGCATCTTTTTTATGCGCTCGCGCCACTCCCCCGCTTTTCCCGCTCCTCCGGATTTGTTAGTATGAAAGTACCAGATCGCATGCGATCGTGCATCATGACGACCCATCTTCCACCGAGGAGTCCACAGCCATGTCCAATCCGCACCCGTTTCCGCCGCGCTTCAATGTCGTCCCGCTGTCCGAGCAGCTTGCCGAGCAGCTCTCCTCCTGGCGGTACGAACCGCCTTTCGATTTCTACAACTGGACCACCTGGCAGGTCATGCTGGAGCTGGGCATCGAGTTCGGCGACCCCGACATCCGCAATCGGCAGTATGCCGCCGTGACGGACGCGGACGGCGACTTCATCGGGTTCGCGCAGTTCTTTCCGCTGCTCGGACTGACGCGAATCGGACTGGGCCTGCGGCCCGATCTGTGCAATCTGGGGCTAGGCGTCCCTTTCGTGCTGGCGATCGTGGCGGAGGCGCTCCGTAGGGCGCCGGGAGACGAGATCGATCTCGAGGTGCATACCTGGAACGTCCGCGCGATCCGCACTTACCAGCGGGCGGGTTTTGTCATCACCGATACCTACGCGAAGCAGACCCATACGGGGCTGGTCGACGTTTATTGCATGTGCTATTTGCCGGGCGAGGCGCAATAACGGCCAATCGCCGCTTAGGTAAACGCTTTCATTTACAAATTCAAAACGTGCTAATTTCCGATGCCGCCGCATATCCGTAATAGTGTCACGCGTTACGACAACAAGGAGGCGGTCCAATGAAAGTTTTGAACATCATCAGCTTGATCATTCTCATTCTCGGCGGGTTGAACTGGCTTATTGTGGGGCTTTTTGAGTATGATGTCGTTTCGGAGATTTTTGATGGGTCGGATTCCGTCGGAGCCAAGATCGTGTATATCATTGTCGGGTTGGCAGCGCTCTACAGCCTGTCGTTCTTCTCGAAGGTTGCCGCGGACGAGTAGAAGCCGCACGTCGCTGTCATGCACACGGCATTCCTAAGCCGAGCCCGCCGCTTTGCGCATCCGTGCGCGACGCGCGGGCTTTTGTCGTTCCTCCTCGCCCCTACCGTTCGCCGTCCATGTCGGCGGCATCGAGAAACAAGATGTAGCTCCCGCCTACCGGCACCGAGATCGTGCGAATCCGGTCGAATGAATCCAAGTCCGTATACGCCTGCGAGACCATGGCGCGCGGGCGCCCTACCAGCTCGACGGAGATCGGGATAAAGTACGGCCGCCAGCTCCAGTTCAGCCCCTTGAACGCCGGCTGCCGCAGCCACGCATCTCCTTCCCCGCTCGCGCGCTGGTAATTCGAGCTGATCTGAATGCCGTCGTAGCTGCACATATAGATTCGGATGCAGGACGTATCCGTCAGACCCGGCAGCAGCCGTTCGATGAACGTATCGCTCCCCCGCTCCCCCTGCATCGCTTCCCACGCCGCATCCACGGCAAGCCGCAGCTTGGCCGCCTCGCTGCTCCAATAGCGCTCCGCCTGCCGCATCCGCGTCCGCCGCCGGTCCAACCCCTCCTCGATGAGGGGCGCGAAGCTCCCGGATGCCCGAAACTCAGCTTCGGCCGGCGCGAACAGATACCCCTGCAGATACCGCGCGCCGATCTCGATCGCCCGCTGCATGTCTTGTTCCGTCTCGACGCCTTCCACGAGCAGCGAAGCCCCGATCTGGTCCGCCAGCATCGAGAAGGAACGCAGCACGCCGTAATATCCGCTATGGCTCTCGCTTCGCTTCAGCATGTGGATATCGATCTTGAGGATATGCGGCTGGATCTGCGCGATCCGGTCCATGTTGCTGAACCCGCTCCCCACGTCGTCGATCGCGATCAGGCAGCCTTGGTTGCGGTACAGGTCGATCACGGAGCGCAGCTGCTCCATGGGATCAAGGAACGACTCCTCCGTGACCTCGATCACGACCCGCCGCGGATCGATATCGTATTTGTCGAGGAGACGAAGCGTCGGCAGCTCGCCGGTCATCGCGAAGGTCTGGTAGATCCACGAAGGCTTCAAATTGATGAACAGCCTGCCCTCGTCCGGTCCGGCTGCGGCGAATTTGGCAAAGGCCATCTCCCGAAGCTGCCGGTCCACCTGGATCTGCTCCGCCATCGGCACCGACTTGTCGGCGAAGAACGGCCCGATGCTGCGCACGCCGGCCTCGGTACGGACGCGTCCCAGCGCCTCGTACCCCATGATGCGTCTCGTGTCGAGCGCCAGAATCGGCTGGTAATACGGCACGAGCCCTTTCGCCATATCCTGCCGCATGTCGTCTGCATTCCTCATCGCCGTGGCTCCTCGACTCGATTTATGTCATATTTTCTCACATTGATTGATTTCCCCTATTGTAAAATAGCCGCGAAGCCTTGTAAAGTCCGATCTCCCGCCTACTTCGCACGCAAAAAAACGCCGATCACCGCTGCCCGGCAATCGACGCCTTGTAAGCTTCGTTATAGCGCTGCGCAGACGCCATATCCAGCGCCGTCAACCCGCCGGCATGCCAAGTCGTGAGCCGCAGCGTCACTTTCTTGTAATCGATGCCGATGAACGGATGATGATCCAGCTCCTCCGCGATCTCGGCAATCTGCCCGACGAAGGCGATGGCGGCTGGAAAGCTGCCAAATCGATAGCTGCCGGAGATCCATTTCTCGTCCTGACGCGTCCAGCCTTCCAGCGCGGCGACGGCGGCATCCGCGGCTTCGGCCGTCAGCTTCTCCAGCTTCGCCATTCCGGATCCCCTTCCCTTGCCTCAGATTAAGCGGATGATCCGGCTTTCCTTCTCATCCACGGACACTTCGATGATATGATGCTTGGGCCGGTAAGTGACCACGCCTTGGCCGACATGGATGACCGGATCTTCCCCGAGGGCATAGAACACGTCGTCCGCCAGCGCCTCCATCAGCTCCAGCCGCTCCGTCTCGCCCAGCTCTTCCCACTCCGTCGTCTCCATCTCGAAGAACGTGTATCCGTCCCCGATCGAATGCATGGCATCCTTCAATTCCACCAATATATCCTCATACTCTCTCGCATGCTTTACGCCCATTATCGCTGCCTGCCTTTCCGCTTGTATTTCCAGCCGCTTACTCCCTATTCTACACGAATTGGGACGAAAACTCCTAAAACATCCATTTTGCTCTAATCTAAAGATTGAATCTGACGATATAAAGTAGAGAAAGATGAATGGTTTGCGCGTACAACCGTGAGGTTGGACATGCAGCATTCAGCTAAAAGCTGATTGGTTTGCGCGTTCGTTAGAACGTGCGGCATTCAGCGTCCCTACAAGCATCATGCCCCCAGACTTGAGCGGCGATTGCCGGTTCATCATAGTCTCTACTCTTAAACTTAGACGAGGTGTGTCATGGAAAAATCTACAATTATCGGTATCGTACTCGGACTTATCGCCGTTCTGCTCGGGATGACGCTCAAGGGTGCGCCCATCGAAAACCTGCTTAACCCGGCAGCTTTTACCATCATTATCGTCGGAACGGCGGCCTCGTTATTCATTGGTTTCCCGCTGAAAGAGCTGAAAAAATTTCCGAAGCTCATGAAAATGATCTTCGTCGAGCAAAAGCTGCTCCCGCGCGAAGAGGTCATCTCCCTCTTCATGGAATGGGCAACGATCACGCGCCGCGAAGGTTTGCTCGCACTGGAATCGAAAGTCGACGAGATCGAAGACTTGTTCCTCCGCAACGGCATGCGGATGATCATAGACGGCAATGACCAGGACCTCGTCCGCGACGTTCTCCTCGAGGACATCGCGGCGACGGAAGAACGCCATCGCGCGGGCGCGCTGATCTTCTCGCAAGCCGGCATGTACGCGCCGACGCTCGGGGTGCTCGGGGCCGTTATCGGCCTGATCGCCGCGCTCGCCGATATGAGCGACATGGGCAAGCTGGCCCACGCGATCGCGGCCGCGTTCGTCGCTACTCTTCTAGGTATATTCACCGGCTATGTATTGTGGCACCCGATCGCCAATAAGCTGAAGCGCCTCTCCAAGAATGAAGTCGAGCTCCGCCTCATGATGGTGGAAGGCCTGCTGTCCATCCAATCCGGCGTGTCCACGATCGCGATCAATCAGAAGCTGTCCGTCTTCCTGACGCCGACCGAGCGCTTCAAGATGAATCAGAAGGGAGCGGAAGCGATTGAGCAAAAAGCATAAAAAAGAGCATCACGAGGAGCATGCCGACGAAACCTGGCTGATCCCGTATGCCGACTTGCTGACGCTGCTGCTCGCTCTGTTCATCGTGCTCTATGCCATGAGCTCCACCGATTCGAAGAAGTTCCAAGACATGAGCAAAGCCTTCAATATCGCCTTCAGCAGCGGCATCGGCGTGCTCGAGCAATCCTCGGTCATCTCCCAGGCCAACCAATTCGAGTCGACCCAGGATCCGAAGCGCCATGAAGACACCAAGGACATGTCGGAGGAAGAACGCCAGGCGCTGCAGCAGAAGGAGCAGCAGGACCTCGAGAAGCTGAAGCAGCAGGTCGACAAATATATCCAATCGAACGGCCTGACCACGCAGTTGGATACGAAGCTCAACCAATCGCAGCTGACGATCACGATCAGCGACAGCTCGCTATTCGCGCCGGGCAGCGCCAAGGTCAAGCCCGAATCGCGCAAGCTGGCCATCGAGATCTCCAACATGCTGACCAAGTATTCGGACTACGAGGTCGTCGTCTCCGGCCATACCGATAACGTCCCGATCAACAACGACGAGTTCGAGTCCAACTGGGAGCTCAGCTCCATGCGGGCCATCCGCTTCATGAACATCGTGCTCGAGAACAAGCAGCTGAATCCGCGCAACTTCAGCAACATCGGATACGGGGAATACCGCCCGATCGCAAGCAACGACACGGCGGACGGGCGCTCCAAGAACCGCCGCGTCGAAGTGTCCATCATCCGGAAATACGCGGACGCCGCGAAATCCGTCAGCGTCTCGACCGCTTCGACGGCAGATGCCAAAACGCCGGCCGCAGGCGCCGCGACCAAATCCGGCACGACGGCCAATGCGGCCACGAAATAGAAGGCATCGCCTAACAACAAAACCGCCGGAAGCGCAGCTCCCGGCGGTTTGTCGTTCTATTCGCTTCCGCACCGTGAATCGCGGAGATCATGTACCCGCCTCACTTCGGCAGCGACAGCTCGATCGACCGCCGGACGAGCACGTCCATCGCGTCGATGCTGACCTTCTTCGTCTCGTCGCCGAGCTTGACGATCGACAGCTCCGTGCAGGCGATGATGACGCAGCTGCAGCCGTCCTTCGTCACCATATCGCGGATCAAGCCCTCCAGCTCGGCAGGATCGCTTGTTATGCCGCGTTTGATATCGCGGTAGATAATGTTCATGACCTGCTGCTGCACGTCCGCCACGGGCTCGTGCGGGATCATGCCGTACCTGCGCGCGGACTCGCTGTAGATCCCGCTCCGAAGCGTCCCGTTCGTCGCCAGAATCCCCACCTTGCCGCCGCTTCCGAACGTATCGCGAATCTCGCGCATCGTCTCTTCGACCATGTCGATGATCGGGATCGTCGTCATCGCCTGCATCTCTTGGATATAGTAATGCGCCGTGTTGCACGGCATGGCGATGTTTGCCACCTCCGCGTATTCCAACAGGCGGATATCCTTCTCAATCTCCCGCAGGAACAGCTCGCCGGTATTTTCCAATATGACATGGGTCCGATCCGGCAAGGAGGCATGGTTCAGAACCACCATATCGATATGGTCTTGATCCCTGTCGGCCACCGTGCTTTCGATAATTTGATCGATGAATACGGATGTTGCTTTCGGTCCCATTCCGCCCAGAACACCTAACCGTTTACGTTCCATGACTCAACCTACTTTATATGTGAAGTAATCGTTCGTTTGTCGTCCTATGCGCGCCTGCGGCCAACCCTGCTTTATTCGCCTGCGTTCGAGCCCTGCTGCTCCAGCAGCGCCAAGGCGATGGCCGCGCCGGGATCCATCCCTTGGCAGCCGGCGAGCAGGATGAGATCGCCGCGCTTCGCCTGCGCCAGCGACGCGCCGATGGCTTCGGGCAGCTCCGCGTATAATTTCACTTCGATGCCGGCAGCGTTCATGACCTCCAGGAATACGTCGACTTCCTCGTCGGACACGACATTATGCCGGTTCACATGCGACCGGCTGCGCGTGGCGATCAGCTCGCGTTTCTCGAGCAGATTCATCCATTTCACGATCGACTCCGCATTCTCGCGGTTGATGATCGGCCCGCGGGCGCCGCGGATCGCGTAGACCAGATGGAAGTTCTCGTAGTCCATGTACCGCAGCGTCTCCAGCGTCACGTCGATGTTGCCGGGATTGGCAAAGTGATCGTCGATGATCGTGAACGCATCCTCGTGGATGAATTCGAACCGGCGCTCCACGCCGCCGAACGTGCGCAGCGTCTCTTGGATCGTCGCGACGGACACGCCGCACAGCAGACCGATGGCGATGGCCGCCATGGAATTATAGACGGAATGCAGGCCCGGGATGCGCAGCTCGACGCGGAACTCCCCCGGTTCATGCTGGATGCCGCCGGCTTGAAACGGCTTCATGATCTCTACCGTGAATTTCGCCCGTCCGGTGGACAGGTCGAGGTCCTTGCAATGCAGCGTGCCTTCGCGGCTCTTCATGCCGAACGTCACGACCGTCGCGCGCGTCTGCGTCGCCAGGGATGCCGCATGCTCGTCGTCCAGGTTGAGGACGGCAAAAGCATCCTCGCCGGCCCGCCGGATCAGCTGCGATTTGGCCGCGAAATAGTTCTCGAACGTGCCGTGCGAATCGATATGCTCGCGGCTGAGGTTGTTGAAGCAGACGATGTCGTAGTCCACGGTCTCGACGCGGTGCGATTCCTGCGCCGCCGAGGACACCTCCATGCTGACGTGGGTGACGCCGCGGTCGGCCATTTGCTTCAGATACGATTGCAGATCGAGCGATTCCGGCGTCGTCAGCTCGGACGGAATGCGTTCGTCGTCGATTTTGACCACGACCGTCCCCATCATGCCGGTCTTGAAGCCGTGCTGCTCGAGAATCGCGTTCGTCATGTACGTGGTGCTCGTCTTGCCGTTCGTGGCGGTAATGCCGATCATCGTCATCCGGTCCGCCGGATGGCCGTAGAAGCCGCTCGCCAGCTCCGCCATCGCGATCCGGCTGTTCGGCACGACGTACTGCGGCACGGCAATGTCGGGCTGGATGCGTTCGACGATCGCCGCAACCGCGCCGCGCTTCACGGCGTCGCCCAGGTACTTGTGCCCGTCGGTGCTGTAGCCCGTGATGCAGACGAACAGCTCGCCCGGCGCCGTCTTCTGCGAATGATAGGAAATGCCGGTTATCTCGATATCCCCGGCATGAAAGGTTTCGGTTACGGTCGTTTCTTTCAGCAAATCCTGCAATTTCGTCATAGCACAGATCCTTTCTTCGAAAGCGCGGCCTCTCTGGCACGCTCGTGCCGCGCCCGCTTCCTATCTTCTCGTGAATCTGCCCATCGCTTTGCCCGCGATCATGCCGAAGAAGGCGAAGGCCGGCTTCGGATCGCTCCAGCTCCAGATCGCCGGGGCCTTCGGCTTGAAGTAGGATCGGACGACTTGCCCCACCGTCAACTGCCCGGTGCGGATATAGTTCCGAACCGCCATCAGATCCTCGTACGCATACCAGAATACGAGGCCCGTGTTCCGCGTGACCGCGTGCGGCGGCATCGGCGTGCCCGTCAGCTCCATGTAGGTGATGTACGGAATGTTGATGCCCGTCTTGTAGAGCAGGTTGTTCAGGTTCGTAATGCGCACGTTGATCTCGATCAAGTAGTATTGGCCGGTCTCGGCGTCCTTCTTGAATTCGATCTCGGCGAAGCCCTTGTACCCGACCGCCTCGAAGAATTTCGCGCCCAGCTCATACAGCTCCGGCACGTAACGCTGGCCAGTATAGACGGAAGCGCCGAAGTTGATCGGATACTGGCGGAATTTCTGGCAGGTCACCCAATGGGTCACCTTGCTCTCCTGGTTCATGTAGGCGTCGAACGTGTACATGTGGTCGTCGAAGCCCGGGATGATCCGCTGCACGATGACCTCGAGACCCTCTTCGTGCGACTTGGCGATGGCCTCGTCCAGTTCCTGGCGGTTGTTCGCCTTGAACAGCTTTTTGCGGAATTTCGCGACGAACGCCGGCGAATCCGATGGCTTGATGATGCACGGATATTTGATCACGGCATCGATCTTGGCGTAGAAATCGTCTTCCCCGACGCGGACCGTCTCCGGTACGGCCACGCCGAGCTCCAGCGCGATGCGCTGCAGCGTTTCCTTGTTCATCAGCTTCGTGTAGAGTCCCTGCTCCGTTTGCGGAATCAGGAAGCTCTCCCGCAGCTCGTCCAAATATTCGTCTACGATCTCGACATAGTTATCATGGCAGGGAATCAGAACCGGCTTCTCGCTCTGCTTCGCCGCGTAGTCTTTGAGAAACGCGATAAATCCGCGCGGATCTTCCTTATAATGCGGGGAAACGAGCCGCTCGGAGCAGTATTTCGACTTCACGGCGTACGTGTTCTTGTCCGTATAATCGACCGCAACCGTATGTATGCCGTGGATGCCCAGACAACGAATCGTGCTCAATCCGATATAATAATTGCAACCTAATATGACGGCCTTGCTGCTCATGAACGATCGCACATCCCGCTGGACAATATTTTTTGTAAAACCTCTATGCAAAGTTGGGACAATCCTTTATAATTTTACTTCATGTTTTATAGGATGGCAAGATGAAACGGCCGTCGCCGCCGCTCCTCTGCCGCACGGCTGCGCGCTTTCATAGATTTCGCTTACGGCAAAAAAACCAACACCGCCCGACGTTCGCGTCGAACCGATGTTGGTTTTGTCGTTATTTCCCGGGAAAGCGCCGCGAGCGCTCAGCGGTAATCCAGCAGCTCGAACAGCTCGCTCAGCTCGCCCTTCGTCAGATCCCGCCATTTGCCGTTCGCCAGCTGGCCCAGGTGAATGTTCATGATCCGCACCCGGCGCAGCTTGCGGACGTTGTAACCGAACGTCTGGCACATGCGGCGGATCTGGCGGTTCTTCCCTTCGGTCAGCGTGATCCGGAAGACGCGGTCCGACTCCTTCTCCACCTTGCAGGGCAAGGTCATCGAGCCGAGTATGCGGACGCCTTCGCTCATCGCCTTCAGGAACCGCGGCGTGACGGGACGATCGACCGTGACGATGTATTCCTTCTCGTGCTTGCCTTCCGCGCGCAAAATCCGGTTGACGATGTCGCCGTCGTTCGTCAGCAGGATCAGCCCTTCCGAATCCTTGTCGAGCCGGCCGATCGGGAAGATGCGCTCCTCGTGGCCGATGAAATCGACGATATTGCCCGCGACCTGTTCCTCCGTGGTGCTCGTGATGCCGACCGGCTTGTTCAGCGCAATGTAGACGTGGTGCCTTTGTTCGCCGATCGGCTGCCCTTCGACGCGTACGTCGTCGCCAAGCTCCGCCTGGCTGCCTAGCTCCGCCACGATCCCGTTAATCGTGACCTTGCCCAGCTCGACGAGCTTGTCGGCCTCCCGTCTCGAGCAGAAGCCGGTCTCGCTAATAAACTTGTTGATCCTCAACTGACTTATTCACCCCGCACGTGATCCCCTGAACGAATATCGGCTGTTCACCGTCATTGCAGCGTTCCCGTAAAATTTTGACGATCGGCGTATGGCGATATTCCGAAGCGTCCGCCGCATGCGTGCCGACGGCGCCTTGTTGTTCGTTCCATCCCTCGATCCTACTGCTGCAGCAAGCCGGTCATGTCCAGCCGCCGGGAGCCCTCTTCGGAGCGCTCGGCCTGCGACGCGGCATGTCCTCTGCCACTCCTGTATGTTATTGTACATGAAACCGCGAATCCCTGCTTGCTAGGCCGCCGAATTGTCGTCCCTGTACAGCGGCAGCGTAATCATCACGGTCGTGCCGACGCCGACCTTGCTCTTGATTTCAAAGGTGCCCTGATGGCTCTGAATGATGCGCTGGCTGACCATGATGCCAAGGCCGGTGCCGGCATCCTTGTCCGTATAGAACGGATCGCCGAGCTTCGCGATCTTCTCCTCCGGAATGCCGATGCCCTGATCCGCGATGGAGACGCATAGCTGCCGCTCGTGATGGCGGATCGCGATCGTGATCTCCCCGCCCTGCGGCATGGCTTCCATCGCGTTCTTCAGCACGTTGATGAACACTTGCTTCAGCTGGTTCTCCTCGCAGGAGATCCGGCATTCCTCGTAGCCGAAGTCGGTCACGAACATGACGTTGCACAGATGCGCCTGACTGTCGAGCAGCGAGATGACGTCGCCGAGCGTAAAGCGAATGTCCTTCACCTCGAACCGGGTGGCCTGCGGCTTGGCCAAGATCAAGAACTCGCCGACGATCAGATTGATGCGGTCAAGCTCCGACAGCATGATGTCCACGTGCCGCGTGTTCAGCTTCGCCGTCTCCAGCTGGAGCTGCAGGAACCCGCGCAGCGTGGTAAGCGGGTTGCGAATCTCGTGCGCGACGCCGGCTGCCAGCTGCCCGACGGTCGTCAGCTTCTCGGAACGGCGCAGCAGCTCCTCCATCTTGTTGCGGCTCGTCATGTCCCGCGTGATGCTGGCGATGGCGTGGATGTTGCCGTGCCTGTCGCGGATCGGCGACGTCGTGACGCTGACGGAGATCCACTCGCCGCTCTTCGTGATGCGGGTCGTCTCCCGGGCGGTCAGCGGCTTGCCGGACTTCAGCAGGTCGAGGGTCTGTCGCTCCTCGTCCCGCAGATGATCCGGCACGAGCGAGAGCAACCGGCCGATCGACTCCTCCGTCGAATACCCGAACAATTGCTCGAACGCCCGGTTCACCTGCGTGATGCGGCCATCCAGATCGACGACGTGTATGGCGTCGGTCGTCTGATTAATGAAGGATTCCAAATACTCCTTCATCGTGCGGTTCTCTTCGAACGCCGTCTTCAGCTTCGCCATGTAGATGCCCAGATTTTTGGACATCGCGTTCACGCGCTGCGCCAGCTGCCCGAGCTCGTCCTTGCGCTTCACTTCGATCGAGCTGTCGAAGCGTCCGACCGATACCTCGTTGACTTTCCATAGAATCGCGCGAACGGGGCGCAGCAATATTTTGGAGAGCCAGTAGCTGCAGATAATGACGATGCACAGCAGCACCGCCGATATGTATAGCTGATTGGTCCGCTGCTCGTCCATCAGCCGCATAAGCGGTTTCTTGTCCAGCACGAGTCCGATCACGTACGGCTTCGGCTGCTGGATGAGGATGAAGCTTTTGATGACATCGCGATTATGTATGGTCGTATAGCGAAACACCTGCTTGCCCTTCAGCGCCGTATGAACGTCGTTTACGTCCGCGGCGGTGCTGCGGTACTCGTACGTGCCGAACGGAATCGGAAGCTCCGCGAGCTCTTTGCTGCTGATGATGGACGGGATGCGAATCGCGGAATCGGCGTTGAATACGTTCGGGTTGAAGCCGGTAATTTCAAGAATGGTCGGATTGCCGGCCTTCATGTCGTCGAGAAAAGCGGTCGAGTGCGCCATCTTCTGATAATCGCTCAGCCGGTCGCTTTCCAGGTAACAGCGGATAATATAGTCGTGATCGCTGTCCGTGTAGAACGTTTCCTGGCCGAGCAATACGGCGTTTCCGTTGTTCGAGCGCGCGTCCGGCCCGACCCAGAACTGATAATTCTTGTCCTCTTCGTCCCGCACGATCAGTTGGCGTTTGGTCCAGGTCGTGCTCACCATGCCGACTTCCTTGGGTTCCGTGGACAGCACGATGGAGTAGTTGGTGCCGATCTTCTTCATCACGGACAATCGGGAGACGCCGATATGGTCGGCGACCTGTTCAAGCTGCTCGCTCGTGATCTCGGCGACGTTGCGGGGCAGTTGATCCGACGCGGAATAGGAAGCCATCTTCAGCTTGTCGATCAGCACGGACTGTACGAACTCGTTCTCGCCCGTGTTCTGCAGCACGTCCGCCGCAATCTGCCTCGTGATCGACGTCATGCTCATCTCGACATCCGATCTCAGATTGACCCTCGTCGAATATTCGTTCAAAATGACATTGAGCAAGAGCAGGACGAATACGATCAGCGATATCATAAGTGACAGCTTAATCTTGACCGACAATATGCGACACACCCTTTTTCATGCTTGTGGACATCCTATTTGGATCATAACATAATTGTAAAAAAATGAAAGCTACTCCCTGCGCGGTTTTCATGCTCACGGACGGGTGCGATTTCCGTGAATATGGATGTGGACCGTTTGCGGATTAGAGTGGCGTTCAATATGTTATCCACAGGTTTTGTCGATATTAACAGGCATATTGGATAATTTGTGAGCAAATCTGTGAGTAATCCTATGTTATCCACATTTCTGTCCACACGCTGTTAACAACGAATATTTGTTCGTGGCACAATTCGCGTTTTATCGACAGTCGAGACAGGTCGAATAGACCATCGGCGGTACATTGGGATGGAAGAGAGGGGATTTCGCGTGAACGAAACAGATTACTTTCGGGAAGAGGATATTCGGTGGATGCAAGCCGCCATCGGCGAAGCCAAGCGTGCGGAGGCCATCGGCGAGGTGCCGATCGGCGCGGTTATCGTCAAGAACGGAGAGATTATCGGAAGAGGGTATAACTTGAGAGAAACGAATCTGGATCCGACCGCGCATGCGGAAATGATCGCGATTCGGGAGGCAAGCCGGCATTTGGAGGCGTGGCGCCTGCTGGATTGCACCTTGTACGTCACGCTCGAGCCCTGTCCGATGTGCGCGGGCGCGCTTGTCCAGAGCCGGATCCGAAAAGTGGTGTACGGCACAACGGACCCCAAGGCCGGTTGTGCCGGTACATTAATGAACCTGCTCCAGGAGCCTCGCTTCAATCACGAGACCGAGCTCGTGGGCGGACTGCTGCAGCAAGAGTGCTCGGATATGCTTACCCAATTCTTCCGTCGTTTGCGAGGGCGTGTTTAGCGGAGGATCGAAGAAGTTCTTCTCGCTGCATTTGCTGCAGCATCACGATCAATTGATCGGCTTCCTCGCTGATGGCAAGTACCTCAGGGTCAGTTAAACTTCCGCGTGCTTCGGCCATTTCAAACAACTTCGTGCGAAGCACCTGCAATTCATGGAGTAAAGTTATTTTGTCGTTCATGACGCCCTCGGGACCGCTCCTATCGCATCGTCTTCGGTTACAGATAGTAACATTTATATTATATACGCAGATCGTTGTTATTTTTGTAAAATCTTGTCGACAAACAACGTCGCAATCCGGTTAATATATCGACATCATTCAACACAAACCATGCAATTAAGACTAGTTCCTTCCGACTTTGGATCTAAAATAAAAACCGTTCGAGAAATCGAATTTGGAGCCGCGTCCGAAGAAGCCCCGGCCAATCCAAAATCTCTTATCCGGCAAGTTGCGTCGTCCTCGCCCTTCATGCTATTATTATCCTTGCCGCGCGCCCGTAGCTCAGCAGGATAGAGCGACAGTTTCCTAAACTGCAGGTCGTACGTTCGAATCGTATCGGGCGCGCCATACTTAACTTGCAAAACCCTTGCTAATCAAGGGTTTTTTTATTTTGTCTCTCAACAGACTACACTGCCTTTTACTGCCACTGGGGCGGAATGGGAACGGATTGGGGACGTAAGCCCAAATACCTAAGCTTTTTACAGTTTAACATATAACGGCGAATTGGTGTAGATTGTCAATAAAGCAAATTTTGATAAAGCTTGGTTATTCAATGGCGAATGGCATAGCAGATGGAAAAACAGATGTCCATGCCTGATTTACTGCGATTGAGACCTCATCTGATCATGAGGGTCAACACATTTTAATTTTTTCCCTTCATTAATAAAGGCGATAAAGAGATACGATTATTTAATGATTGTGGAAGAAGGAACAACCTTTTAAAGTGACAAATACTATCGCCAGAGGTGATTACGTTGAAATCGCCGATTCGGTTTATCATTATATATTTTCACTGCTTCTTTACTTGATAGTACAGTAAGTACCATCAAGGCGGGTCCCAACTAACTGTTGCCCCTAGGGAAAACCGTTTGCCGTGCGTGGGGGCTATGAATCCCTTTCCCCTCCGTCAGGCTCCGCTGCAAAAACATATTCCCGCAAATAGTAACTTGTCCAGTCCAGATCAATCGACTTTTCATAGAATAAGATATGTCGGACAACAAGGAGATGAATCGTATGCCTGCATATTCGACCGGTGTCGTAACCAACACCAGAGATTTCGGAACAGCCGCGTCAACCATTGTTTTGAATGTGAGCAATATTGATGTTGCGGATACAACCGTGACAGTCAAAATCATTGCTTCGGTCGACTCCGATACCTTTTATACCGCCTATGTTAACGGCTTTGTCGTGCCTATAGGCGGCTATGAGGTCGTAACTTTCATGATTGCCGGAAATGTTGCTTATGAAGTGCAAGTCTCGACCGATGCGTCAAGCCTGGGCCCAGCTGCTCTAGTGTCCGTTTATGGTCTGGATGAATTCGGCAACCTTGTAGTTAGTCAAGGCTTTGCGCCGGAAGCATTAACAAGCATTCCTGCAATAATGCTGTAATGAAACACGAAAGACTGCCGTTCCTCCCGGCAGTCTTTTTCTATGCTATAAGAGGAATGCTTCGACATCAACGGGCGGAAATCGAGACAGGTCTACTTATTGGATCCGCGATGCCTCCAGCTGTTGCGTTCTCGACGAACTCCATGTCTCCAACATAACTGGGATACTCGGCAGGAAGCTTGCTCGCTTCATTCAAAGTCTGCAGCTCCGCTTCAGTCAGGCGAATCGTCGTAGCTCCGATATTTTCGTCAAGCTGCTCGATTCGTTTGGTGCCGATAATGACGCTTGTAACGGCGGATTGGTGCAAGAGCCAGGACAAGGCCACTTGCGCGACCGTCGCTTGTTTTTGCTCCGCCATTTCCTTCAAAACAGCGATAATATCATACGCCCGTTCCTTATTCACGGGCGGGAAGTCCAAGTCCGTACGGCGGCTGCCATCAACGCTCGGCTGCTCTCGGCTATATTTGCCGCTCAAGAATCCCCCGCCAGCGGGCTCCAGACCATAAGCCCCAAGCCTTCGCTCTTGGCCAGCGGGATGACCTCGCGCTCGAGATCCCTTCCCGTCCTATTTATAAACAACTTACGCCATAGGCACGGCACTACCCCCTTGGAGATTCTGCAGGGGTTTTTTGTTGTCCGTTCATGCTTGACGGGCTCACGCGGCGATTGCGATTCCGTCTTATCTGACACGCGGAGCACTTGATTCATGGCGATTCCCTCGTTTCCAATCGGTGAAACAGGGCACCATAAACCCGTTATTCCCGAAGCAATGGCAGTCGTCAGGGTGGGCGATTGCCAGAAATCCCTTTTGACAAACATGCGCAGGAGGATTATATTATAGTCTGTAAGTATCGTCGATTAACATTGTCGCCAATAACCAATCAGGAGCTGAACTTCATATGGAAAAAATGCTCGTCATCAACGCCCATCCGCTCGTAGAATCCGCTTCGTCGTATAGCCTGCAAGTCCGGGACCATTTTCTCGCTGCTTACCGGAAGCTGAATCCCGACGAAACGATTGAAGAAATCAATCTATACGGCGAGGAAATCCCGCCAGTTGATGCGATCGTGCTCAGCGCCTGGGGGAAATTCGAGCGCGGCGAAGCGCTCACGGGCGAAGAACAGCGCGTAACCGCCCGCATGGGGGACATCCTGCAGCAATTCAAGGGCGCCAAGAAATACGTCATCGTCATGCCGCTGCACAATTTCAATATTCCCTCCAAGCTCAAGGACTATATGGACAATATCCTCATTGCGAAGGAGACGTTCAAATATACGTCGAACGGATCGGTCGGCTTGCTTCATGATGGCCGCAGCCTGCTCGTGATCCAAGCAAGCTCCGGCATCTACACCAATGATGATTGGTACACGCAGAACGAATTTTCTCACCATTACCTGAAATCGATGTTCAATTTCCTCGGAATCGAGGATTACCAGATCATCCGCGCTCAAGGCACGGGGCGGCTGGCGAAAGAAGAGGTCCTTGCGAAAGCCAACCGAGAAGCCGAAGAGGCCGCGGAACGTTTGGCGAGCGCGGTTCAAGCGTAAGAAGCTTCGCGCGCCGGGAACGCTATGCCCTAGGCGGGGCGATGAACGGCCTTCTCCAGCAGCCGCCCAGTAGGCGTGCGCGGGCTATAAGAAATCCAAGAAGCGTCCACCAGCTAAGGTGAACGCTTCTTTGGTTTCTATTCCAATCCCGGGCATCGATTCGCTCATGATCATCGTCAATCGTGATGCAGCTCCTAGTCCCTGCATATGTCATGCATATGAACGCTGCTACGGCACAAGCTGCCCCAATCGATCCACAGGAACGGCATCCTTCGGCAGCTCGTACTCGAATTTGACCTTTTTATTGATATCGCTCTGGAAGAGGTCGAAATGAACGTCGAGCTTCATGCCTTTCGCCGCATCCGTCGATTCCGCCTGAATCGTGCCGGATTCGTACGTCAAATAATCGTCCGTAATGCCGCCGGTGATATCGAAAGTCCTGAGCGTGACCGTCTCCTTCAGCTTCTCGGCCGTCAGCGCGTCTTTGGCCGCATCCAATTGCTCCTCGGACAGCTGCAGCGTCTTCCGATATGCCTCGTTCTTCAGCAGCAGCTCGATCACTTGGGGGATCGCCTTGCCCGCGATGGCCGTCAATGCCTCGTCCGCTTGCCGCGAATCAATATTCATCCGTATGTACCGGTCAGCCTTATGATCGTCCGGCACGCCCTTGACGTCCGCTGCCTTCGGTTCGCTGAGATACGTCCGCTCATCCAAGCTGTCGAACAACGCCCTAGCGGCGTCCTGGCCCAGCTTCAGCGTTTCCCCGTCTCCCGGCACGCTTGAACCGCCCTGTTCCTCTGCCAGCTTCTTGGCATCGATGACCGCGAATCGGCCAGCAACCCCCTCCGATATCCCCAGTCCCGGAAACTCAGGTACCTTAACATAAATCTTGTCCGCCGCCACGATGATCGGAATCGACAGCGTAATCTTCACATCGCCCGTGCCGAGCGTCGCGTCGAGCGTCAGCTCGGCATGCTGCGGGTCCTGTTGGACAACGCCATGCACCTGAATGACGGCTCCCTTCAGCAGCGCAGGCAGCGCCGCCATCAGCATGGCATCCTTGTTCGTCGCGCTGCCCGGCATTTGGGGCAGCCGAACGTCGTTGATCGTGAAGGTGCCTTTGTATGTGAACGTCTTCGCGGCATTCGTCTTCGCCATCGCGTCCAGCAGGACTTCCTTGGGCGAATCGGACGAGCTGCAGCCCGCGGCCATCGTGATTCCTGCCATGAACAGCACAAGCGTGCCGCGTTTCCATGCTTTCATCCGGCATTTCCCCTCTCTTCTTGCCCACTCCCATTTTACCCCATCGGAAAAGGGTCTGAATAGCGTCAAAAAACGCGGCAAAGAGCCCGCCGAGCCGATTCATTCGGCAGCAGCGGGCTGGGGATGCGGATGAAGTGCGGTTAGCCTTCCGGATTATGATGGCTCACGTGGTTCGCCTGCTTCGTCTTCTTGGAGCCGGACAACGGCTCCTGCGGCTGCGAAGCTTTGCGGGATCTGGACGGCTGTCCGTCGCCCTCGTACGGGTTTTGAACGGGAACGCTCTTCGGCTTGCCCATTTGCATGCATCTCCTTTTAAGCCTAGGTTAGCTGCGGGAATGGAACAGATCGGTCGGTTCGTCATGATTGAGCTGATCCTGGTGGCGGCGGTCGTTCGTATCCTGCTGAAGCTGCTGCGCTTGATGGCTGTTGACCGGATTTCGGTCGAGATCCTCGACCACGTTGCTTAAATTTTTATCGGCTTTGCCCTTGACCTTCGTCATGCATTCGCACGCTCCTGTCTATGCTTGGCGTTGGCGTTAGCGCGGTTTACGCATGCGTCAGCTCATGAAGCGCTTGGGCGCATTCATGAATATGGCGCGTATAGTCTTCCACCAGCTGCTGGATCATATCGGTACGTTCATCGATCGAGCGGCCGTCCTTCTCCACGTCGATCAGCGTCGTCCGGATCTCGCGGCTGTCCACGTACGTCACCTTGAAATCAAGGCTGTACATCTGATGGCCGGCCGTATGGATCGTGATCCGCAGCGCCTTGGGATCGGCTTCGTCGGCCTGCACTTCGGCGCGATCCGCCTCTTGAATGGCGTCGGGCAAAGTGCGCTGCCACGCTGCGGTCAGTTCTTGCTGATCGATGGACAATTCATCGCGTTTGCTCATTTGACTCACCACCTCCATGCGGATAATATGCGGCTCCGGCGCCGATTTTATGCGACTGCGCAGGCAGCAAAGAATGCAAAAAAGCGCCCGGGCAATTACATCGCCCTGAGCGCCGTTCGTTGGTTATAGGTGGCGGAGAGAGTGGGATTCGAACCCACGTGGGCTTGCACCCTAACGGTTTTCAAGACCGCCCCGTTATGACCGCTTCGGTATCTCTCCATCCAAGCATGAACCTCGTTTTCCAAAAAGGTCACTGACGTATTGTACCACAGGCCAAATTACATTCGCAACTGCAATCTCAGCCTGCGGCCGGCGTCCTGCCGCGATTAACGATGGCCGATGACCTCGAGACCGCCCATGTAAGGACGCAGCACTTCAGGCACGATCACGCTGCCGTCCGCTTGCTGGAAGTTTTCCAGAATCGCCGCCACGGTACGGCCGACGGCCAGACCCGAGCCGTTCAGCGTATGCACGAACTCCGGCTTGCTCTTTGGTTCCGGACGGTAACGGATATTCGCGCGGCGTGCTTGGAAATCTTCGAAATTCGAGCAGGAGGAGATCTCGCGGTACGAGCCTCCGCTTGGGATCCAGACCTCCAGGTCGTACGTTTTCGCCGACGTGAAGCCCATATCGCCCGTGCAGAGCGTCAGCACGCGGTAAGGCAGCCCAAGGAGCTGAAGCACTTTCTCGGCATTCGCGGTCAGCTTCTCCAGCTCCGCGTAGGAGTCCTCCGGCTTTACCAGCTTCACCAGCTCGATCTTGTTGAACTGATGCTGGCGGATCAAGCCGCGCGTATCGCGTCCGGCGGAACCCGCCTCGGAGCGGAAGCAGGCGCTGTAGGCGACGAAGTTCTTCGGCAGCTCTTCCGCGGACAGAATTTCCTCCCGGTGCACGTTCGTGACCGGCACCTCTGCCGTCGGAATCAGGTAATATTCCGTATCCGCCACTTTGAACAGGTCCTCTTCGAACTTCGGCAGCTGGCCGGTTCCGATCAGGCTGTCGCGATTCACGATATAAGGAGGGAGAATCTCCTCGTAGCCGTGCTGGTCGCTATGTAAGTCCATCATGAAGTTGATGAGCGCACGCTCCAGGCGGGCGCCTAGACCGCGGTAGAACACGAAGCGCGAACCCGTGACCTTAGCTGCGCGTTCGAAGTCCAGAATGTTCAGCTCTTGAGCCAGCTCGAAATGCGCCTTCGGCTCGAACGCGAACGTCGGCACTTCGCCATGACGGCGAATTTCCACGTTGTCCTCCTCCGAAGCGCCGACGGGCACGCTTTCGTTCGGGACGTTCGGAATCGCGAGCATTAATTCGGCGATCTCCGCTTCGGCCGAACGAATCTCTTCGTCCAAGGCTTTAATCCGGTCGCCGACCTCGCGCATTTCCACGATCAAGGCTTCCGCGTCGCCGCCGCTCTTCTTCAGCTTCGCCACTTCTTGGGAAACGGTATTGCGGCGGTTCTTCAACTGCTCCGTCTCCTGCAGCATGTCGCGCCATTTACCGTCCAGCGCCGGGAAACTCGCGATCAGATCAAGCGATTTTCCGCGATTCGCGAGCGCTTGCTCCACTTTGGCAAAATCATTCCGTAGCAGTTTTACGTCGAGCACGTGTGGTGATCCCCTCTCAGCATCTAATGATCTACTTATCAGTGTTTCCAAAACGGCATATACTCCAAACCGCTTGCCCTCCGATTGCCGCGGACGGGTAGGACCGCCATTACGGCAAAAAGACTGCGCTTCCGCAGTCTCCAGCCCTTATTCTTGTGCCGCTTCCTTGGCCATGGCCAGGAAATACGCATGCAGACGATAATCGTCCGTCAGCTCCGGATGATACGACGAAGCCAGTAGATGACCTTGCCGTGCCGTTACGATCTCGCCCTTGTACTCCGAGAGCACTTCGACGGTCGGAGCGACTTCTTTGATGAGCGGTGCGCGAATGAAGACCGCGCGTACCGGCTCGTCGATGCCCTTGATGTCCAGATCCGTCTCGAAGCTCTCGCGCTGGCGGCCGAAGGCATTCCGGGCCACGGTCATGTCCATCAGCTGCAGATGCGCTTCTTCCTGCCCTTCGATACGATTCGCCAATACGATCAAGCCGGCGCAGGTGCCGAATATCGGCTTGCCTTGCCCCGAGAATTCGCGAATCGCGTCAATAAAGCCATATTTGCGCATCAACTTGCCGATCGTCGTGCTCTCGCCGCCAGGGATGATGAGGCCATCCAATTCCTGAAGCTCTTCGATGCGCTTCACGGCTACGCCTTCTCCGCCCGCCGCTTCGATGCTTCTTATATGTTCCGCAACGGCGCCTTGCAGCGCCAATACGCCAATCTTCATCGCTTTACCGCCTTCTTTCCGTTCTTAGAAGCCGCGGTCTTGCATGCGCTCGGAAGGCGCCAGCTTCGAAATCTCGATGCCTTTCATCGGCGTACCCAGGTTTTTGGATACTTCCGCGATCAGCTTGTAATCCGTGTAATGCGTCGTCGCTTCCACGATGGCGCGCGCGAAACGCTCCGGATATTCGGATTTGAAAATACCGGATCCGACGAATACGCCGTCAGCGCCCAGATGCATCATCAACGCCGCATCGGATGGCGTCGCTACGCCGCCGGCTGCAAAGTTAACGACAGGCAGCTTGCCCGTTTCGTGTACGTCCAGGAGGAGATCGTAAGGTACGCCGAGGTTTTTCGCCTCATGGTACAACTCGTCTTTGGAGAGGTTTTGCACTTTACGGATTTGGCCCGTAATCAGACGCATATGGCGAACGGCCTCAACGATGTTGCCTGTTCCCGGCTCGCCTTTGGTACGGAGCATTGCCGCGCCTTCTTGAATGCGACGGAGCGCTTCGCCAAGGTCTTTCGCGCCGCACACGAACGGAACCGTGAAATCGCGCTTGGAGATATGGAATACTTCGTCGGCCGGCGTCAGCACTTCGCTTTCGTCGATGTAGTCCGCGCCGAGCGCTTCTAGCACGCGGGCTTCCACGTAATGGCCGATACGCGCTTTCGCCATTACCGGGATCGAGACGACTTTCATGACTTCTTCGAGAATCGTCGGGTCAGCCATGCGGGCTACGCCCCCGGCAGCGCGAATATCGGAAGGTACGCGCTCGAGAGCCATGACGGCCGTTGCGCCTGCCGCTTCGGCGATCTTTGCTTGCTCGGCATTCATGACGTCCATGATGACGCCGCCTTTTTGCATTTCAGCCATACCGCGTTTTACGCGCGAAGTTCCTGTTTCCATGTTCGTGAATCCTCCTAAAAGTTTTCTGCCTGTCTTCTTGTGAAGGAGCTTCTGCGTGGCAGAAAACTCGCTTCGAAAGCATCGGCTAAGTTTTTGCGTTGCTTCCTGGAGAAGCCTCTTGCGAGCAAACACCCGCCCCGGAAGCGCAAGCTTAGTTACTATATACTTCCCGTTATCCGGACTAGCTCTAACCATTAATTTTACAGCATGCGAGGATAATCGACAACCATCAATTCATGTGACCGAAGGTGCCTCCCCGACATCCTTTTTTAGAACAAATCCATGATGCCTTTGAACAATCCGGAAATAAAGCCGCCCAGTCCGCGGAACATCAGACGCCACCAGCTCGCCTTCTTGACGTCTTCGGACGTGACCAGATTCACGGTTTTATCGATCGATTTGCCCGTATCGGGATCCTTGTACGCATAGGTTGCCGTTCCGACGACCGTCCCGCTCGCGATGGGCGCTACCAGCTCTGCGTCGGATTTCAGTTTCACGCTGCTCAGCGTAACGTTAGGCGTGGCATTCTTCTTGACCAAGAACGAGATGTCGGATGCCGTCACGATCGGCACTTCTTTCGACACGCCCTTCTTTATTTTGACCGTCTTATTGGTTTCTACAACCGATTTCGGCGCAACGACCGTCTTTTTCTCAAAATTATCGAAACCGTAGTCGAAGAGCTTCGCGGTTTGAACGAACCGCGCGGACTTTGAATTCGCATCCATGACGACCGAGATCAACCGCAGGTCGCCTCGCTTGGCCGTTCCCGTGAAGCAATAGCCCGCAGAGCCGATGTAGCCGGTTTTCATGCCGTCCACGCCGGGATACGCGTATTGTTTGAAGCTCGGAATGCTTTTGTTCGTTTCCAGCATCCAGTTCAGATTCACCATCGGCGTCTTGTCGCGCTCCCGGAACTTATAGCTTGGCGTTTTGGAGAAATCCAAAAATTCCGGATGCTTCTTGATCAGGATGCTTGCGAATTTGGCCAAGTCGCTCGCGGAGATGACCGTGGTGTCCGCAAGTCCCGTCGCGCCGGTAAAATGGGCCGATTTCAGCCCCAGCGCCTTCGCCGTTTCATTCATCTTTTGAACGAACCCTTGCTCCGTGCCGCCGATGCGGTCGGCAAGCGCGATGGTGGCATCGTTGGCCGATTGCACGGCCATGGCCATATATAAATCCTTCACCGAATGCTGGTCGCCTTCGGCCAAGTAGATTTGGGAACCGTCCGGCGGAATCGAAGCCGCTTCTTTCGTTGCCGTTACCATGTCCGTCATTTTCAAGCGCCCGGCGGAAATTTCCTCCAGCACGATGTATTCCGTCATCAGTTTGGTCATGCTTGCCGGTGGGTGCGGCGTGTCGGCGTCGACGGAATAAAGCACCTGCCCCGTATCGGCATCTATGAGAATCGCCGAGCGGACCTCTAGTCCAAGCGGGTTCGGCGTTACTACGTACGTGTCGGCGTGGGCGGCATGGGAGCCGAGGTTAGTCGTAAGCATCACGGCAATGACAGTCGCGCAAATGGTCGGTACAAAACGTACCCGTCCCTTCTTCCGTTTCAACGTCTTCTCTCCTCATCTATCATTAAATTCACTCTAGTATTGTAACACAAAGCAGGCCGTATAGATAAAAGAAAGACAGGAAAACGGCGAAGCTCGCCATCTTCCTGTCGCTTCCTTCCTTATAAACGAATGCGGACGGGCAAAAGTTACTGCTGCCGCCGCTGCTGGTCCAAAACCGTCGATTACAGCGAATAATTCGGCGCTTCCTTCGTGATTTGCACGTCATGCGGGTGGCTTTCGCGCAACCCGGCGTTCGTGATGCGAACGAACTGCGTGTCGTTCTTCAAGGCATCGATGTCCTGCGCGCCGCAGTAGCCCATCCCGGAACGCAATCCGCCGATCAATTGATGAACCGTATCCGCAAGCGGGCCTTTGTACGCGACCCGGCCTTCGATGCCTTCCGGAACGAGCTTGTTCTCGTTCTCTTGGAAGTAACGGTCCTTGCTGCCTTCCTTCATGGCGCCGAGCGAACCCATGCCGCGGTATACCTTGAAGCGGCGGCCTTGGTAGATCTCCGATTCGCCGGGGCTCTCTTCCGTGCCGGCAAACAAGCTGCCGATCATGATGGCGCTCGCGCCTGCAGCAATCGCTTTGGTCACGTCGCCGGAGTACTTGATGCCGCCGTCCGCGATAATCGGGATATTGTACGCCCGCGCCACCGAAGCGCAATCGTAGATCGCCGTGATTTGAGGAACGCCGATACCCGCGATGATGCGAGTCGTGCAGATAGAGCCCGGCCCCATGCCCACCTTGATGACGGACGCGCCGGCTTCGATCAGTTCCTTCGTGCCTTCCGCGGTCGCGACGTTGCCTGCCACGAGCGTCAGATGCGGATATTTATCGCGAAGCAGCCGCACCATCTCGATGACGTTCTTCTGATGGCCGTGCGCCGTATCGATGACGAGAAGGTCTACGCCTGCTTGCACGAGCGCCTCCGCGCGTTCTGGCGTATCCTTGGCGATGCCGACCGCCGCGCCGCAAAGCAGCCGTCCCTGCGGGTCCTTCGCCGCATTCGGGAATTGGATCGCTTTCTCGATATCTTTGATCGTAATGAGGCCTTTAAGCGTATTGGAGTCGTCGACAAGCGGCAGCTTCTCGATTTTATGCTTTTGCAGCACGCCTTCCGCTTCTTGAAGCGTCGTTCCTACGGGCGCCGTAACAAGATTGTCCTTCGTCATGACTTCGCTGATTTTCATGGAGTAATCATGGATGAAGCGCAGATCGCGGTTCGTGATAATGCCGACGAGCTTCTGATTGTCGTCCACGACGGGAACGCCGGAAATCCGGTATTTCCCCATGAGCTCTTCCGCATCGTATACATGGTGATCGGCCGTCAGCGAGAAAGGATTCGTGATTACGCCGCTTTCCGAACGCTTCACGCGGTCCACTTCTTCCGCTTGCTGCGCGATAGACATATTTTTATGAATAATGCCGATTCCGCCCTCGCGTGCCATGGCGATCGCCAACTTCGCTTCAGTAACGGTGTCCATACCGGCGCTGATTAGCGGGATGTTCAGTTTCACGGTAGGGCTGAGCGAGACGGATACATCGACTTCCCTTGGCAAAATGTCCGATTTTCTCGGGACGAGCAGTACGTCATCGAAGGTAAGGCCCTCTTTGGCGAATTTAGTTTCCCACACTGAAATGTTCCTCCTCAAACGTTTGCGTGCCTTGTTCGAGCTAAATGTTATGAACGGGTTCGCGCATATTATTGAAATAGTAGCAGAGGGGTTTTAGGCTGTCAAGATTGCTGGCGATCTGCTCCGTTGTCCTGCTTACGAATGATAATCGTACTTGCAGTTCGAGCTCCACAGCAGAAATTCGCGAATGCCCAAATCCCGCGCGGCTTGCACTTGCTTGTTCACCTGCTCCGCTCCGTAAGTTTGATGAGGATGCACCCATCTTGCGGTAAAACTTTGCAGCCATGGCCGGATCGCGGCCGTCGAGGCGTTCCCGCTGCGCATCACCGCGTTCCGGTGCTGAGCATCCGTCAGCGCATGGCGAATAATGGCATACGGACTCAGATCTGGCTGTTTCACGCCGTACATGCCCGTCGAATAATGAGACGGATACGTCATCGGCGATATGACGTCGACCGCGCCCGAAACCCCTCTCCACGACTGTCCTATGCCCATGTCGTTCGTGGATGAAGTCACGAGTCCGAACACATCCGCGGATACCCGCGCTCCCTTTGCATGAATAGGTCCCCGGGCTTCCCGCAAGAAAGACGAGATAATCTGCGGCTTGGATCTTCCCTGCGTGTTATGGTAGCTGACCTCCCGATCCACCTTGCTCCCATTGTCGGGAAACCGCACGTAGTCGAACTGCACCTCATCGAATCCGATAGCGGCCGCCTCCTCGGCTATCGCCGTATTATACGTCCGAACCTGTTGTTGAAACGGATCCAGCCACGCTTTGCCTTGCGCGTCTCGCCAAACCCCGCCGCCGCGCTTCTGAAGCGCCATAGCCGGATGCTTTTTCGCGTAGAGCGGGTCCTTGAACGTCACGATTCGGCCGATCACATAGATGTTCTTCGCCTTCAATTTATGAAGCAGACCCTTAATATCCGAAATGGCCACATGGCGGTCGGCGCCGATAGCCTTCACGACCGGCAACGAAGAATGATAGGTAAGCTGCCCATAATCGTTCTTGACGTCAATGACCATGGCATTCAGATCGGTTTTATCAACTAGTTGAATCAAGCGATCGAGCCGGTGCTTGCTCCCAGCCACCCAACCGGATACATAGATGCCCCGAACTGGCAGATGCCCCGACACGGCTGTGGCTTGAACCCGCTGCTGGCTTGTCCCCACTGTGCTGGTTGATTCGCTTGGTTCGTGGGTTAGGCGGAATTTCGTAACGGTTGATGGACGATGATTCATACGAGGAGCGTGTATCTTTAGCGGGGACGATGTTTTGGCCGACTCCGATGGCAAAGGAGGCAAACTGATTTCCTTCATATGCTCTTGCCCACCGCAGCCTGCAATTCCTAAGGTTATGGCCATGCACAGCAACATGACCCGAGCATATTTCATCATCTCAACGCTCAACTCCCATCAATAAACATTACCTGTAGTATGTTCTCTCGATTGGTTAGAGTTGTGAAGGAGTTCTCCCCAACAATGGATGAATTAGACAGCAATCCTGTAACAAAAAGAAACAACAAAAAGAAAGAACAAAAAACCGACTGCAGTTCTGCAGTCGGTTCATCGTGCTTGGCAACGTCCTACTCTCCCAGGACCCTGCGGTCCAAGTACCATCGGCGCTGGAGGGCTTAACGGTCGTGTTCGGGATGGGTACGCGTGGTTCCCCTCCGCCATCGCCACCAAACGGGCGTCTTCCTCGTCGGAATGCGCGGGCCTTGCTTCTCAGAGCTTCCACCCTGAAAACTGGATACGAACCTTTGCGAAAGGTGTCTTGCTTAGCTGTAGTAGCGAATGTTTTTGGATAAGCCCTCGACCGATTAGTATTCGTCAGCTCCACACGTTGCCGCGCTTCCACCTCGAACCTATCAACCTG
>NZ_JAAAMV010000026.1 GCF_009909185.1 Paenibacillus glycinis
TGAAATCCTTCATAGTAACGGCTCCTTTCGAATGTAGCTCTGCATATGGTTTTAAGTAGAATCCACTACACATTGTATCCACATGCAACCTACGTTAAGCGATTGGGGCCGCCTCGTTCATTATGACTAAAGGGCAGTCTAACGCAACTTCACATCAACTTTATGCGTCATTTGAAGATAGGTTGGAGTGAATTCACAGGAAGGGAACGGATTTCTACATCATGTGATGAGAGGGAAGGAGCATGCACATGAAAAAAGATTATGTGATGTTGCTTTTATTTGCATTATGCTTCGCTATTCTAACTGGATGTAAATCAAATGAGCCAGAAGATAAGCAGTCATTTCCATTAGCTCATAAACAGTTTATTGAACAATACGGTTGGACAATACGACAATTTCATGCTGACACGAATTTTGGTGCTGGTACCTTAAAGGCTTCCTATCAGGAACGTGCGAACGATTTAAAAACAAAGGCAAATCTTGATTTAAGTCCATATGTGGATAAAGAAGTCATTGAGACGGAGTACATACTTAACGAAAGCATAAATAATTATAATGAGATAACCTGTCACTTATTTGAAAGTGAAGGAAAAATAATCGCAGCCTATCTGGTATTAAATCAATCCGTGCTCGAGGAAGATAACTACACATATAAGACTATCCCTGGCCCAACCAGACCTATGATGAATAAAGAGGATGTAATATGAAAGTTTTTTAGATAAGCGACCATATATTTGGGGAATTACGCTAAACGGGTACGAGAATACAACGACAGCAGATTGCTGTCAACTCGATCCGCTTGACGACAGGTTTATGCCGATAAGGAGATTGTGAGCATGGCAAATGAAATGGTGTACATCACTGTTATAGAAGAACTCTTAATTACAATACCTGAACTAAAGCCACTCTACGCTGAAAATACGTATATGTGGTTCGATGACTACCTGCCATATGTGGTCTTTGGTTTCGTTGTCGTTCCAACCATGGAAGAAATTCTTCAAAATGATTGGCAAACCCCCGTGTTAAAACGGATTTCCGATTTTATAGAGATAATGATGCAAAGTAAGCACGATGATGTTCGAACACTCGCGGCGATAGAAATCGCAGAGTGGTTAGCTTATGAAGAGAAACCTGTCATTCGGACAAATGCGATAAAGTTAATGGGACGGGAAACCCTTAAAGAAATGAACGGAATGATGAATTGGAGACCAAATCTTTGAACGAACGGGCACGATAGCTCAACAACATGAGACAGTCTACGACTTTATTTTCATCGGACACCGGCGGCTTATTTGGAGGTAAATAATTCATGATTCCCCCGCGTCTGATGCGGGAATTGTTCGGATCGGTTGCGGGATAGGCCATCTCTTCCATTACTCTTAGCTGCGTAAAGCGCTTGATCACAAGTCGTATATAGCGTCTCAAGCTGTGTGAACTTATTCGGCACTACAGTGAGCACGCCCATGCTGATTGTATAAGGTACCGGCGGAGCTTCGCCGAATGAACCGCGTAGCGATTGTTTAATCCGCTCGGCTAGTTCGGTGGACTCGGCTTCATTCTTTCCTGGGAGCATCAGACCAAACTCGTCTCCTCCATAACGAGTAAACAAATCCTCGTTGCCCAAATTCCGCTTGATCCGCGAGGCTAGATCCTGCAATACCAGATCGCCGACGTGGTGACCATGGGTATCGTTAATGGTTTTGAACCAATCAATATCGAAAAGCAGATAAGATACAGGCTTCCCCTTCTTCGCATAATGCGCAAGAGCCAGCTTCGCATGGATTGAAAACGTTCTGCGATTCAGCGTGCCTGTCAAATCATCATAACTGGCTAAATGGACTAATTCTTGATTGGTTTTCTCCTTCAATAACAATACAAATGCCGTGCTCCCCAGAACCGTGAGCAGAAAGATACCCAATAACGAAATCAATTGAAAGATTCCCGGAATGAAGAAGCTGGCCGTTTCCGCGAACCGTAAGGCGATTATCCCTCTTAGCATGAAAGCTAGCATTGCAAGTAGATAGAGACTGCCCGTGACTCTCATGAGTACAGTTGCGGCTCGGTCCAGAACGAGCCGATAGGCCGGCATCAGGATTGCCGCGGTTACGAAAGTGATATAGGCAATTCGCATATCTTCGTTGTTGTGCAAGAGGAGGAGCAATTGAAAGCCGACGATGCCGCACGCCGTTAAGCGTGCATACATTTTCTTTATCTTCAGCCGAATCGGTTTATGAAGATTCAAGAGGGCTACCATCTCAAGGGAAGTGCCAATCAATAGAATCGAGTTCGCGAAACTGATGGAGAGAAAATCCGGAATGGTATCTCCCCGAAGCGCCATACAAAACCAGGATATAATTTGCAAGCATTTCGCAACGAAGTAACTATTGATCGATGCGAGATTGGAGCGGTCCAGCCAATATGAGCTAGCCAGAACGAAAGCCACTAAATAACCGATTCCAAGCGCTATGATAATCGTGTGTGAGTCTAAGTATAAATTCATGTTGTGCACCTGCTTAAGTAGGAGTATCCATTGATCATTCACTCAGATTATAACAAATCCTTCGCAGCGTGGCTCATTTCCCATAAGAATTTAAGCTGCTCTTCTTTCTATCGACAACTCAAAGTTTATGCTCAACTCCGCGGAGAGCGTAGAAGAGAACGCAAATCGTTGGAACTGTTATCTGCAAGGATCCTCAATGCCGCGATAAAAAGCTATTGACGCCATAGGGGCAACTTGTTACTATAATCCATATAATTCTATCGGAATTATTAACTATCTACTTATCATTGTTGACCGGCCAACCGGAGATCCGCTTATTTTATTGGCAAAGTCCTATTGCTGATTAACAGCATGGAGTAGGGAAATGATGCGTAGATAAAAATCGAACCGGTTCCATAATTGCAGTTTTGTTTCAAAACGTTGCGGATTCACTAGCGGATGCTTAAGAACCTATCCTATCAACTTATATCGAACGACTATTATGTTCATGTGGAGGAATTTGTAATGAAGAGATGGCTTCCGATTTCTATTGCGGCAGTACTTGCCATGGGGACGATTGCGGGTTGCGGGGATTCGAACGACAGCAAGACTAATGCGGTTAATTCGGAAAATACGAATAGCACGGCGCCGTCGTCCGAACAGTCGTCCGAACCGGATTCCGATAAGGCCGATCAATCCAAGAAACTGGATATCGACATTTTGACCATCAGCTATGGCGGCGCGAATTGGTCAAACGACAGTGCGATTGCTCAGTTCCTGAACCAGAAATTCAATGTCAACCTGAAATTCCAGGCGATCTCACAGGACAATTACGAAGAGAAGTTAAACGTGCTGGCCGCCGCCGGCAACTTCCCCGACGCCTTCCTGGTACAGAAGCCGGACTACCTGAAATGGCGGGACAAAGGCGTGTTCCTGGATTTGGCTCCCGTCATCGACCAGTACCCTAACTTGTCGCAATATTTGGGCGGTAAAGAATCGCTGCAATTCATGAATCCGCCAGGCAAGATTTACGGTCTTCCCTATTATCAAATCGAGACGCAAACCTCCTTTGGCATCCGCAAGGACTGGCTGGATAAGCTTGGACTGCAGATGCCGACGACGATTGACGAGTTTTACGACGTAACCAAGGCCTTCGCTACGCAAGATCCGGACGGAGACGGCAAGGCTGATACGTATGGCTTCTCGGCTTCCCTGGTTCAGAATAAGACGGATTTCAAGCATATCGATCCGATCAAAGCGGCTTTTGGTCTGGTTAATAACTGGGGCGTAAAGGACGGCCAGCTGATCAGCTGGCACACGCAAACCAAAGAGCTCGAGGATTTCGCGACCTTCTTGAATAAGGCCTACAAGGAAGGCGTGTTGGACAAGGACTTCGCGATCAACAAAGTAAAGGATCCGCAGGACAAGTACGAGACGGCGGGCAAGGTCGGCATCGATGATGTGGTGCCGAACAATTTCTATCAAGCGATCGTTCCGAAGCTGAAGAAAGTCGACCCGAACGCGGAAACCGTGCAGCTGCTGCCGCCGAAGGGACCGACGGGCTTGCAGGGAACTTCGACGAATTCCATCACGCAGAAGATAGTCATCAACGCCAAGATCGATAAGGATAAGCAGGATCGCTTGCTCGAGATGTTTAACTACTTCTTGTCCGACGAAGGCGACGTTCTGACGAAAAGCGGCGTCGAAGGGGCCGACTATAAGAAGGACGGCGACAAGTACGTTAAGCTGGATGCCTTCGACCAGGACGGCGCCAATCTAATCTCCACGCTGCTGCTTCGTCGATTTGATCTGCATACCCAGATCCATCTGTGGGACGATCCCACGACGGTTAGCAACGTCGATCAATGGTTCAAGAACAACGAGCCGTTTAAATGGGCAGACGCGGCGGCAGGGCTGGAATCGCCGACGGCTACCAAAATCGGGACGACCATCGACCAGAAGTTTATGGCAACGCTGATCAAAGTCATCATGGGCGATCAGCCGATCGGCGACATCGAACAAGCGGTGGCGCAGTGGAAAAAGGACGGCGGCGATCAAATGACGAAGGAATACAATGACGCTTACCAAGCAACTCAGAAATAACGCCTCAGAGGAGGAACAACATGAGGATGGAAATAAAGGAGGAAGCAGTCGAGTCGACTGCTTCTTCATCTGTCGCAAGGTCCAGAAGCTCCTCGGCTTGGATCCGCGGAATTCCGATCTATGTGATGATTTTGCCGGGTTTTCTGTATTTCGTCATCTTCAGGTACATTCCGATGGGCGGTCTTGTGATCGCATTTCAAGAGTACGATCCGTTTCTTGGATTTCTGAATAGTCCATGGACCGGATTGGATAATTTCCACCGGCTGCTGACGGATCCGGACTTAGGGATGCTGCTCCGCAACTCGCTGATCCTAAGCGGATTGAATTTGATTTTGTTCTTTCCCGCGCCAATCCTTCTCGCCATCATGTTAAGCGAGGTAAGCAGATCATGGTTCCGCAAAAGCGTGCAAACGATCATCTATATGCCTCATTTCCTGTCCTGGGTCATCGTCGTCAACATCACCGTCGTATTGTTCGCTACGCAGGACGGCGGCATCAACAATTTGCTTGAGAGCCTTGGTTTTCAGCGGATCGAGTTTTTAACGGACTCGCACTATTTCCGTGCCTTGTACGTGCTGCAAAATATTTGGAAAGAATCCGGCTGGAGCGCGATCATCTTTTTGGCGGCGCTGGCCGGCGTTAATCCGATGCTGTACGAAGCCGCGGTGGTCGACGGCGCCAGCCGCTGGAGACAGGTATGGCACATTACGCTTCCGGCGCTGAAATCGACCGTGATCATCTTATTTATTCTTCGGCTCGGTCAGGTGCTGGACCTCGGTTTCGAGCATATCCTGCTGATCCAAAACCCGGTCAATTTAGGCGTAGCCGATGTCTTCGATACCTATGTTTACCGTAATGGCGTGCTGCAGGGCAATTTCAGCTATTCGACGACCGTAGGCGTATTCAAGTCGGTCATCGGACTGGTTTTGATCATGCTTGCGAATCGGTTGACCAAAGTGTTCGGTCAAGAGGGGGTTTACTAGCATGAGAAGGTTCAATGCCCGCGGAAGCCAACCGATCTTTACGGTATTGACGACCGGCATGTTGTTGGTCAGCATGTTAATCGTCCTGTTCCCCTTCCTGTACGTGGTCACGACTTCCTTCGCGCCGAGAGAAGAGATCGTGTCACGGGGATTTTTCGTATTTCCCCATCGCTGGACGATCAATGCGTACGGCTATCTCATGAGCAATCGTCAATTCATGACTTCGTTCTTGAATGCCGTTCACATCACCGTCCTCGGCACGATCGTCAACATGTCGTTTACCTCGCTGATGGCTTATGGCCTGTCCAAGAGGTGGCTGAAAGGCCGAAAAGCGCTCAACTTGATGGTGCTCTTCACGATGCTGTTCGGCGGCGGTATTATTCCGACCTATCTCGTCGTCAAGAGCCTGCATCTTATCGATAGCTACTGGTCCCTCTATCTGACCGGCGCAATCGCGCCGTTTCATCTGATCGTGATGCGCAGCTTCTTTCAGAACATACCGCTCGAGCTGGAAGAGGCGGCGCGCATGGACGGCTGCGGCGAATGGCGGTTGTTCGGGCGCATCGTGCTGCCGCTCTCGTTGCCGGCGGTCGCTACTTTCACGCTGTTCTATGCCGTACAGAACTGGAATGCTTATTTTAACGCGGTCTTGTATTTGAACGATTCCGACAAATGGCCTTTGCAGGTGTTCCTGCGTCAGATGATGAACGAAGCCAATGACAGCATGGAGAACGTATCGGGCGCGTTCGAATACAGTCCCAGCGTGAAGATGGCGGCGATCGTCATTGCAGCGGTGCCGTTGATCGCGGTGTATCCGTTTCTGCAGAAATATTTCAACAAAGGCATGTTGATGGGATCTGTGAAGGGATAACGGCGAGAAGAGGAATCAGGCAAACGAAGCAGACGACTCTGAATAAAGGAAGGTACCATTCTAATGGCCATTCAAGAAGATTATATCGAGCGGGTATATGCGGGCTGGCTTGCCAAGGTGATCGGCGTCAGGCACGGCGGCAACATCGAGAATTGGACGTATGAGCGGATTCAACGCGCGTTCGGCGAGATCACCGGCTATTTGCACGACTTCAAGAATTTCGCGGCGGACGACGACACGAACGGGCCGCTTTTTTTCCTGCGGGCGCTCGAGGACTACGCGTGCGGCACGGACATTACGGCGGAGCAGATCGGGCTGACCTGGCTTAATTACGCCCCGGACGGGCACGGCTTCTATTGGTGGGGAGGCTACGGCAAGTCCACGGAGCACACGGCCTACCTGAATTTAAAGAACGGCATCATGGCGCCGCGCTCAGGCTCCATAGAGCAGAACGGCGTTGCCGTTGCCGAGCAGATCGGCGGCCAGATCTTCATCGATACATGGGGGCTGATCGCCCCGGGACGGCCGGATCTGGCTGCGCAGTTCGCGGACAAGAGCGCCTCCGTATCGCATGATGGAAACGGCAAATTCGGCGGGATGTTTATTGCCGCGTGCATCGCCGCCGCCTTTGCCGAACAGGACATCGAGCGAATCATCGCGCGCGGTCTGGCGGTCATCCCCGAGGATTGCGAATATGCGCACGTGACGCGCGCGGTCATCGAATTCTACAAAGCGTATCCGGATAACTGGAGGGACGCGTTCCAGTTCATCAAGGAAAATTACGGCTACGACAAGTATCCGGGGCACTGCCACATCATCCCGAATTCGGCCGCGATGATCTTGTCGCTGTTGTACGGCGAAGGCGACTTCTCCCGAACGATCAACATTTGCAACATGTGCGGCTGGGATACGGACTGCAATGTAGGCAATGTGGCGACGATCATGGGCGTTCGGGGAGGAATCGATGCGATCGGCGATGAGTGGAGGCGCCCGATCAACGACTTTCTTTGCTGCTCAAGCGTCATCGGTTCGCTGAACATTCTCGATATCCCATGGTGCGCAGCCTATATCGCTCGAATCGGCTATAAGCTTCAGGGCGAGCAGCCGCCGGGCAAATGGGCCGGCATTCTCGCGGATCGAGGGACGAGATTTCACTTCGAATACCCGGGTTCGACGCACGCGTTCCGGTTGGAGCATAACGACCCCCTGCCGGTAACGGGGTGGATCGAGAACACGACGCAGGCGTCGGCTACCGGCGACAGGTCGCTGAAGGTTGCGTTCGATAGCGTGCAAGGCGGTTGCGCGTACCGGGTATTTCACCAAACTTACTATCGCCCGCACGACTTCGACGACAGTCGTTACGACCCGGGCTTCTCGCCGATTCTATATCCCGGTCAGACGATAGAAGCCCAAGTGCTGCTGCCGGGACCAGCCGATCAGCGGGTGCAGGCTCGCCTCTATGCCAAAGACGGCAACGAGAACGCCTACTATTACGGGGAAGCCGCACAGTTGACCGCCGGTCGCTGGACGTCCCTGCGCTTCTCCATTCCTTTCCTCAGCGGTGCTTGTCTGGAGCAAGCTGGCATCGAGCTGACCCCGCTGGACGGCAAGGGAGCGCACGGTCCGAGTCTTGTCGTGTACATCGACGATGTCGCGTTCGGCGGCGAGCCGGCCTATGCGGTCGACTTTGCCCGGGAACGGCTGGAGAAGTGGAACGGGCTGCACATCGAGGTCAGCCAGATGACCTATCTGCGGGGGATCTGGACGCTGGAGGATGGCGCGCTCAGCGGAAGCTACTTCGGAGAGCCGGCCGAATGTTATACCGGCCAGCTGTCGTGGGACGATTATACGTTCGAAGCCGTGGTCGTGCCTAAGCTGGGCGAGCACCACCGGATCAACTTCCGCGTGCAGGGCGGCATCCGCTCTTACGCGGTCGGGTTTGCGCCGGGCGGCAGGCTTGCGCTGTACAAGAACGACAACGGCTACCGCGTATTGAGCCAGTGCGCTTCCGAGTGGCAAATCGGGAGGGCCGCAACCGTCTCGGTGCAGGCGAAGGGCGATCATTTTCAAATCGCGGTGAACGGCGTGCTTCTTCTAGACTATATCGACGATGATCGTCCCTACTTGTCCGGCATGGTCGGATTCTCGAACGCGGAAGGCAGCCGCACGCATTATCGGAGCTTCTCGGTCTCCGGTCAATCACTTGCTTAGAGGAGGTCCAGGACTATGAGCCAGTCTAAACAGCCTAATATTGTCGTCATCTGCAGCGACCAGCATCACCCTCTTATCAGCGGATACCGCGAGCATCCCTTTATCCAGACGCCGAATCTCGACGCGCTGGCCGCGGACGGCGCCCATTTCACGCGCGCGTACAGCAACTGTCCCGTCTGCACGCCGAGCCGGATGAGCTTCATCACGGGCAAATATCCGAATCAGATCGACAGCTGGTTCTTGGGCTGCCCGCTCGATCGCGAGGAGATGACTTGGTCGCGCAAGCTGGACGAGACGGGCATAACGTCTGCCATGTTCGGCAAAATGGATTTCTGCGGCGACTATCAGGACGGCGGCTTCAGCGAATACAAGATTATCAAGAAGCGGCCCTCGTTCAAGCCGTACCCGCGCACGACGCCGCTTTATTCGCGTTTGGAAGGGCATGTGCGGGCGGACAAGCGGCAGAACATTCTGAACGCGGGCGTGCGCGAGGATATCATCACGGACGGCGACACGGGTTATAACCAAGATCTCGGCTTCTATGACCACGATCGGGTCGTCACCGATTGGGCGATCGATTTTATCAAACGCAAGAGCAATGGAACGGACGGCGATGGGAAGCCGTGGGCCATGTATGTCGGTCTCATGTTTCCGCACTGGCCTTATAAAGTCCCGCAGCGCTATTACGATCTGTATTACCCGGACAAGGTGGTCATGCCGCATGACGCGCTGTTCCCGAATGACGGCCTGCATCCGCAAGTGCGCAACATGCAAGACGCGCTCGGCCTCGGACAGCTGACCGAGCCTGAACTGCGCAATGTCATCGCCGCCTACTACGGGATGATTACGGCGCTGGACGACAATATCGGCCGAATCGTCGCGGAGCTGAAGGAGCAAGGCCTTTACGACAATACCTATATCATCTACATGTCGGATCACGGCGAAAACTTGGGCGAGCATGGCCTGTTCTACAAGCAGTGCAGTTACGACGGCTCGGTCGGCGTGCCGCTGATCGTCAAGGGGCCGGGTCTGCCCCGCGGGCAGCGCATCGATCAGCCTGTGACATTGGTCGATCTCTATCCGACGATTATGGAGATCGCCGAGTTGGAGACGGAGGCGGACCGCCCGGGAAACAGCTGGCTTCCGCTTCTCCGAGGCGGCGAGCAGCCGGGTCGTCCCGACTATGCCTTCTCCGAATATCACGGCAACTTCTTCAAACAGGATTGGTACATGCTGGTCAAGGATGGCTTCAAGTACACGTATTACGTGAACGACCGCCCGTCGCTGTTCAACCTGAAGGAGGATCCCAAGGAGATGCGCGATCTGGCCGAGGACGAGCAGTATCGCGATCTGCTCGATCGGATGGAGGCGCTGCTGCGGGAGATCGTCGATCCGGAGGCGGTGTCGCTGCGGGCAAAGCGCGATTTGGGCTTAATCGGCCCGAACGGCGAAGATTATACGCTGACGATGACCGATCCCGAATGCAAGGAATTGATTAAGCGAGGCGTGTTCGAAGACGAGCCGGAATTCCCGCAATGGGATGGCGCGCCCGGTATCTGGACGAAGGAGGAACGATGAGCGATGAGCCGAAAACCGAATCTGCTCCTTATCATGTGCGATCAATTGCGCTACGACGTGCTCGGTTGCTACGGCAACGAGCTTGTGCAAACGCCCAATATCGACCGGTTGGCCCGGATGGGGGTCGTCTTCGATCAGGCTTATAGCCAGACGCCTGTTTGCGTGCCTGCGCGGCATGGCCTGATCTCCGGGCTGAATCCGTTCGAGATCGGTCTGCTCAAGAACGAGGGCTTGTCCAGGGAGATCGAAGCTCCCCTGCCGGAGCTGATCCGCCAGCAGGGATACCACACGTGCGCGGTCGGGAAGATGCATTTTCACCCGGCGCGCCGGCATTACGGCTTCAACCGGATGCTGCTGTCGGAGGAGGTCCCGTCCCACTTCGACGACGACGAATATCTGCAGTTTCTGCGGGCGCAAGGCTACGGCCATGTGATCGAACCGCACGGCAAACGAAGCGAGCTTTATTACGTTCCGCAAATCTCCGAGCTGCCCGAGCATCTGCATACGAGCGCCTGGACGGCGGATACGACATGCGACGTCATTCGGCAGAACCGCAACCGGCCGTTTTTCCTGTTCTCTTCGTTCATCAAGCCGCATCCGCCGTTCGATCCGTGCGTGCCTTATGACACGATGTACGCGCCGGACCAGGTGCCGCCGCCAAAGCGCCGGGAGCATGAACGGACGTCAGATGACGCGTGGATCGACGTCATGAACGACTACAAAGTGAACGGTATCGACAGCCTCAGCCGCGAGGACGAGCTGAAGATGCGGGCTTATTATTACGGCTGCGTTACGCAACTGGATAAGCAGATCGGCAAAATTCTGGATACGCTGGAGTCCTGCGGCTTGATCGACGACACGCTGATCGTGTTTACGGCGGATCACGGGGAGATGCTGGGCGACCATTATTCGTACGGCAAGCGGACCTATTATGAGATGTCCGCCAAAGTGCCGATGATCGTCAGTTGGCCGGGAACGCTTCCCGAGGGAGAGCGGAGGGACCAGTTTGCCTTGCTGCAGGATATTTACGCCACCTTCGTCAGCGCCGCCGGGGGAAAGGTGCCGGACGCTTCCTCCGGCGTGGATTTGCTGCCTGCGGCCGGACGGCGGGGGCAGCCCACGCGCGAGAAAATTTTTGCGGAGATCGGCAGAGGCCGGTTGTTCAAGACGATGCTGCGCTGGGATCGGTACAAATACATTTACCATGCCAACGGCGGCAAGGAGAACCTGTTCGATCTGCTGGCGGATCCGGACGAGTTCAACGACGTCTCGGCGCAGCATCCGGAGCTGTGCCGGGAATGCCGGGAACAAATGAAGGCCTATTACAGCGGTTACGGACTAGACGAAGCGCTTGATGGCGGCCGCCTGGTGCGCTACGACGAGACGGAACATGTACCGCGAGGCTATCTCGACCAATCGCCAAAATGGCCATCGACGGTTATCGCGGAAATGGAATAGGATCGGTAACGGCACAATGGAGCATTCGTCCGGCCGATCGCAAGGCAAGCGGTTAAATTATTCGTTGTAACCTTATGAGCGAACTGTTATTCTTTCAGCTATGGGTATAATAGCCTATCCAATTATCGAGCGATATCAAGCCGATAAGCGAAAAAGATTTCAACTAAGATATCCTGAAAGCGGCATGGAATAAAACGCAAATTTGGTTCGGAAGGGGGGCGGCAATTGGAGACGAAGCCTAAAGTAACGATTGACGACGTCGCCAGAAAGGCGGGGGTTTCCAAATCGACTGTTTCTCGCATTATCAATAATGTTACCGGCGTCAAACCGTATACCAAATTAAAAGTGAACCGGGTGATTGAAGAACTCGGCTTTACGCCGAATATCACGGCGCGAAGCTTGAAGACCAAACTGAGCCGGCAAATTGCGTTAGCCATTGACGATATTCGCAATCCCTACTACCCGGAACTCGCTTGGGCTGCCGAACAAGTGGCAAAAGAGAATAACTTTCGGCTAGTGCTGATTAATCATTACGGTAATCCGTCCGAGGAGCTTGCGGTCATCAAGGAAGCAAGCGATATGCGCGTGGACGGCATCGTCCTGCTGTCGATCAGCCATCCGAAAACGTTAACGAAGGTTATCAAAGAAGCAGCCGTCCCCGTTGCCTTGATTGGAAATTACCCGGAGGATATGCCGGCAGACTGGGTCGGGCTTCGTGAAAACGAAGGATACTTGGCGATGGATCATCTGATTCGCATCGGCAGAAGGCGAATTGCGTTTGCCGGAAATACGACGCTGCATCGCGGAGACCGCTATACGGCGTACGTGCAGTCGCTGGCTTCTCATTTTATCGATTTCAATCGTTCGTTAGTGTATACCGGCGAACGGCTGGCCATCGATACCGGCCTCGAGGCGGCTCGTTATTTTTACCATTTAAATGAAAAACCGGATGCGGTGTTCGCAGCCAATGATCTCGTGGCCATTGGAGTCGCGCAAGGTCTGATTGGTCTTGGCTTGCGTGTGCCGGAGGATGTGGCTGTAGTCGGAATCGACAATATTCCATGGTGTACGCTGACCACCCCTAAACTGAGTTCAGTTTCAAATCTAGTGGCGGAAATGGGTCGCATTGCGGTGGAGAAGCTGATCCTTCGTATCGGCGAGGAATCCAAAGCCTATGAAAGAATCGTCTTGGAGCCTCGGCTGATTGTGAGAGAATCCACCGTCAAGCAGATGTAGGGGCGTCGCTCGCGGCCCGCTCGAGAAAGAGTATTCTAATGCATGCGAAAGAGATTGCCCGAAACGCGGACAATCTCTTTTTCTATACCTATGGACCGGGTCAGCGAGGCGGCGTCCGAATCATTCGAATCCGTTAGGCCATCCTGCGAAACCATGGCAGGCGAGACAGCGGTGCCTCCACGCGCATTTCGACCGGACCCGCGACAGCGCTTCCGTCGTCTCCGATCCAACGGCCTTCGGGAAAACGCACGATCCGCGACGTTACGCCTTTCTCCAGCACCGGCGCGACCAAGGTGCGATCGCCCAGCATGAATTGGTCTTGAATCTTCGCATAACCTTGATGCGGATACGAGAATTCCATGCTGCGCAGCATGGGCTGACCGTCTTCCGCGGCTTGGCGCGCAAGCGCTGCGATTTCCGGTCCGAGCGTCGTTCTTAGACGAACGGCATCCAGGCACCACGCGAGCTCGTCGTCCCGCAGCACGCGCCAAGGCGCCATGGAGAACTGCATGACGGGGAACAGAACCGAGCATTGGACATATCGAATGAACAGCTCGCCGTCGAAGCGATAATCGGGGGAGTTGATGTCCCCGTCCATCCCCCCGCCGATCATGTCCGGACAGTTATACGCGTATCCCAGCAGCCCTTGGGCGACCGCATTGGGAATGAGCCCGGATAACCCGTGCCGGTCCCAGGAATGATGCTTGTCCCGTTGGCGCTGGATGAGCGGCTGTCCGCCGAGCTTCCAGCACATGCGAAGCTCGCTTAGCGGATAGCCGATGCCGAGACGGGCGTACGCTTCGCAATCTTCCATGGCGCTCATCGGCCGGCTCCATGCGACCGGCTGCAGGACGTCTCCCGCATCTTGGAGTATCGGCTCGCCGGCATCCAGCTTGAAGCCGTCAATGCCATACCGGTCGATCAGCCGGTCCAATTGCGCTTTGAACCAAGCCGCCCCCGATTCCTTCGTATAATCCACCACGGCGCTGTACCCGTTCCACCAGCGTCGAATGAGCGGGCTACCGTCGATGCTTTTCATCAGCAAATCGTTCGCAAGCAGCTTTTTGTATGCCGTGCAATCGGCGCTGACGTAAGGGCAGACCCATAGCATGACTTTGAATCCCATCCCGTGCAGCGTATCGACCATCGCCTTCGGATCGGGAAACCGGAACTTGTCGAAGTCCCACATGCCGTAATCGCGCATCCAGTTATCGTCGATGATCAGAATGCCGGCTGGCATGCCGTTGGCGAGAATGGATTCCGCGTAGCGGATGATTTTCTCCTGCGTCGGTTCATAGAACATCTCGACCCACGTGCAGTACTGCGGAGCCAGAAAGGCCAGCGGGTCGGGCATGAGTCGAGTTGGCGGGAAATGGGCATGGCAAGCATGCAGATAGGCGCCTTGCAGCGAGGCGTGATCTTCCTCGACAGTGACGCGTGCGTCCGCGCGATAGATCGTCAATCCTTCGTCGTCGATGCGGAACGCGAACGGTTCTTCGCTCCAGACGTAACGTCCATGACTGGACAGCAATAACGGCGACGCCTGGTTGTCGTCCGTGTTCCTGAGGTCTCGCGCATACGGCGCATCCCCATACGGCATGCAGACGCCGTCGTTGATAACGCCGCCCCACCAGTATTCGCCGGGTAATCTCTTCAGTTCGATCGCATCCATGTCTAAGCGCTCCTTGTCCATGCGGTTCCTTCGGGGAGGCATCCCCTTCGGTTACCATTATGCAGCGTCGTTCGGCTCCTGCAAAGACGATCTTAAGTATGGGGCGGCAATCTTAAAATCGAGGCATCGGACCGCACGCTCCGCATTGCCCCGCACGCTCGCGCTGTCTTCCGCGCCAATCGTTTACCGCCATTACCCGGATAACGCGACTGCATTAAAATGTTGTCGTTTTTCTTAAATTCTCGGCATCGCGGGCCATCTCCCCGTATGACAGAATGAGAGAGAATCCAAAAGCCGAGGAGGAGAATGATGGGAAGAAAAAAAGCAGGAGCGATGCTGTGCGCGGCGGCGCTGTCCGCATGCATGTGGTGGGGAGGAGGAACGGGCACGGGAGGCGAGGCGCATGCCGCGATCGGGCCGATTACGGTAAGCTTGACGGAATCGCCGGAAGCGTTCAAAAATCCGATCATGGGCTTTCGGCCGTCCCGGTACATCAATGAGAGCGCATTTTCCGACCGGGAATACGCGGATATTTACAAGCAGTACATCAAGTACACGGATCTCGAGACGGACGCGACGGATTCGGTGCAGAAGATCAAGGATTGGAGCAATACCGCTTGGGCGGGCATCGAGAACAAGAACATCAAGGTCGTGCCGCGCGTCGTCATCGTGTACCCGGGAACCGGGGAGTTCTGGCCGAACGGCGTGACCCACGGAGATCCGGTGAACCAATGGCTGTCGGAGACGCTCAAATCCCGTCTGGTCGCGTTCATCGGCAAGCTCGGGCAAGCCTGGGACAACGATCCCCGCGTGGCGTTCGTCGAGCTCGGCCTATACGGGAACTGGGGCGAAACCCACATCTATCCGAACAAATTCGCCGATGGCACGGACCGCATTCCGCTCAGCTTCCAAACGGCGCTGGGCGATGCGTACACGGCGGCCTTCCACAACAAGAAGGTGCTCGTGCGCTACCCCGAGACGTTCACCGCGTACAACTTCGGGATTCAATGGGATTCGTTCGCTTTGCCCGACGATGCCGCGGGGGGCAACGGGGAGATCGCCCGCGATACATGGCGGACGCAGATCAACAGCGGCGAGGTCGCGTACGATTGGGGCGATCAGTCGAATCTCGGCGGCAGTCCGGACGGCACGCTCGGCAGCGTCTCCCATACGAACTACGTCATCGATTGGATCATGAACACGCATACGTCCAGCTTGGGCTGGATATCGGACTATAACGCGAGCAATTCATCCGTCGAAGCGGGAGCGACCGCGATGCAGAAGATGCTCGGCTACCGTTTCGTGTTGAATCAGGCCACGTTCACCGGGAACGTGACGCCCGGAGGCACGATGAACGTCTCGTTCCAGGTCGTCAACAAAGGCTCGTCGCCGTTCTATTACAATTGGCCCGTCGAGGCGAGCCTGCTGAACAGCGACGGCAGCGTCGCATGGAAGGGATTGTTCCAGGGCGATGTGCGGAATTGGCTGCCCGGCACGAGTTGGAACAGCACGACTCGCGCGTACAACCAAGCGCCGGCAACGAACACGGTGAACGGATCGTTCACCATCCCGTCGAGCGTGCCGAACGGCACGTACACGCTGGCGTTGTCCATTCTCGATCCGTCGGGCTGGAAGCCGAGCGTCCGCTTCGCCAATACGAACTATTACGCGGGCGGCCGAACGCCGATCGGCAAGGTAGGCATCGGCATGGACCCGGCCAATCAGAACCTGGGCACGTTCGCCAGCCTGAAGTCGGACAACACGCTGGGCTACAGCCTGCAAAGCGGCGCTTACGACGGCGGAACGGGCGGAGGCAGCGGCGATACGCAGGCTCCGACGGCGCCTTCGAATTTGGCGTCGACCGGAAAAACGGCAAGCAGCGTCAGCTTGAGCTGGTCCGCGTCGACGGACAACGTCGGCGTCGCCGGCTACGATATTTATCGGGGCGGCAGCTACGCGGGTTCAGCCACGGGAACCACCTATACGGATACGGGACTGCAGGCGCAGACCGCCTATACGTATACCGTGAAAGCCAAGGATGCAGCAGGGAACGCATCGACCGCCAGCAATGCCGTGACCGTAACGACGTCGGCTGCCGCAGGCGGGGGCACTAGCGTGACGTATGAAGCGGAGTCCGCCGCGAATACGCTTGCGGGCGGTGCGGCAACGGCGGCATGCAGCACATGCTCCGGGGGCTCGAAAGTCGGATATGTCGGCAACAATAGCGGCACGCTGCAATTCGGCGGCATTAGCGCTCCGGCCGCGGGCACGTATTCGCTGACGATTTCCTACTTGAACGGAGATGCGGCGAGGTCGGCGCAGCTCAGCGTGGGCGGCGGCGCGGCCGCCACCGTGAGCTTCCCGAGTACGGGCAGCTGGAGCACGGTGGGGACGGTGACGACTTCCGTGCAGCTCGCAGCAGGAAACAATACGATCAAGTTCTCGAATGCGACCGGCTGGGCGCCGGACTTCGACCGGATCCAGCTGAACACCGGCAGCGGCGGCGGGGCGGATACGCAGGCGCCGACCGTGCCGGCGAACGTCGCCGTGACGTCCGCGACGACGAGCAGCATCGCGCTCGGCTGGAGCGCTTCGACCGATAATGTAGGCGTAACGGGCTACGACGTTTACCGGAACGGCACGTATGCGGGAACAACCGCCGCAACGACCTATACCGATACCGGGCTCGCATCCGGCACGACGTACAGCTATACCGTGAAGGCCAAGGACGCGGCGGGCAACGTATCGGCATCCAGCAGCTCGGCATCCGGCACGACGAACACGTCCGGAGGCGTCGCGTCGCTGCTGCTGGACAACTTCGATAATGCGCCGGCTTGGCCGAGCAGCAACGATCTGGGCAAATGGACGGGCGCCAACGGATTCGCGAACAACGCCGGCGTCATCGAGAATGGCGCCGTGAAGCTGCAGTACAACAATGACGGCTGGTTAGGCAGCGACGTCACGCAGAGCATCGCCGGATACAGCAAGCTGATCGTGCGGATCAAAGGCGCGGCGGGCGGCGAAGAAAGCCAGTTTCACCTTGTCCTTGGCGGCGTGGAGAAGACGCTTGGGGCCTTCAGCGGGAATACGGTAACGACGGCTTACAAGGATATCGCGATCGATTTGGCGGCGAACGGCGTCAACCAAGCTGCGCCGGGACAATTGCAAATGTCGTTCTGGCACGGCAGCGCCGGGACGGTGTGGATCGACGAGATCCGGTTCGAATAGCGGTTATCGCTGAAGAGGCTCCCCTCCGGTTTTGACCGACGAGGGGGAGCCTTTTACCGATTCCCGTGCCAATTATCGCAAGCGGGCGAACCCCCGCTTCCGCATGTAGGTCCAGAGGTTCAATTATTCGGGCAGCCGTGGTATCTTGAAGTTGTCTGTCGTCAATCGGGGGAGGACTGCCTGGAATGCATAGAAAGAGACGTATATTCGCGCTGGCGTTGATGCTCGCCGTCGCTGCGCTGAGCTCGGCCTGCAAGGGAGGGGCGGTCGAAGACTCCGCGAGCGAGGACTTCGCGGGCGCGACGCAGCCCTATGTCACGTTAAGAATGATCATGCCCGGCGACGAATCCGCGCGCATGCGGGAATTCGTCGATAACGAACTGAACGCGCGATTGAAGCGGGAATTGAACCTGAAGCTGGAGATGACGTACATTCCCTGGTCGGATTATCAATCCAAGCTCGAGCTCGCGCTGTCCACCGGAGAAAGTTACGATTTGTTCTGGTACGGCACGCCGTTCGTGTCGGATTACAAGGCGAACGGTTACATACAGCCGCTCGACGCGCTCCTTCGAACGTACGGAAAGGATTTGACGGCGAACATCCCGGCGGACAACTTTAAGCTGGACGAGATGGACGGTAAGCTGTGGGCGATTCCTTCCCAAGCGTTTACCTCCGCAGGGAAGTTCACGTCCGTCATGGTGCGTCAGGATTTGCTGGAGTCGGTCGGCATGAAGGAGATTCGGACGATCGCGGATTTGGAAGCGTTTTATTCCAAGATGCGCGCCAAGGATCCGAGTTACTACGGGTACTTGGAGAACGACCGCGGCCAAGACGTCCTGTGGCGGGAGCTGTCGGATCAGCCGTTTACGTTCCTGGATGAAAATCAGATGTTCGCCGTGAACGAAAATACCGGAGAGCTCGTCAATTATTTGGAATCCGATTTGTATAAAAAGGTCGTGCAGGTGCGCGAGCGATGGGTGGACATGGGGCTGATCGACAAGCGTCTCATCGGCAATCTGGCCGCGAATATCGATCAGGAGGACGCGGGCAAGCTGCTGTTCCGCGTCGGCGCCGTCTCGCGGGCGATGGAAAATTTGCAAACGGTGCAGAAGGCGGACGCAAGCGCCAAGCTTCGGGAGTATTACCTGTCCCCGGAGAAGCCGAAATACATCGTGGCGCCTTCGAACGAAGCGTACATGATTCCGGCGAAGGCGCTTCATCCGGAACGGGCCATGCAGTTCATGAATTGGATCCTGCAGAGCAAGGAGCACTACAATTTCATCATTTACGGCGTGGAGGGCAAGGATTATCGCACCTTGAACGGCAAAATCGAGCTGCTGACGAACGACCAATTCATGTACGAGTGGATGTGGCGGAACAAAAATTATTTCATGGCGACGACCAGCGTCGACGACTCCGTCGTGCAGGATATGCTGCATAACGACGATAACGCGAAGATTTCCCGGCTATTCGGCTTCCACTTCAACCAGGAAGCGGTCAAGAAGGCGTACGCGAGGGTGCTCGCGGTCTATAACGAGAAGTTCGTCCCGCTCAATATGGGAATCGTCGGCTACGACAAGCAATTCGCCGGCGCCATGGATGCGCTCAAGAAAGCCGGCTACGACAAGGTATGGGACGAGCTTCAGCGACAATACGCGGCTTTTCGGGCTGACCAGCCCGTCCCCGCGAGCCGGGAGGCGTCCAGGTGAAATCCAGCATATTCACGAATATGGTGATTGCGCTCCTGCTGCTGCTCACGCCGATCATTGCGCTGTACGCGTACTCGAACCATACGAGCTCCAGCGTGCTGACCGGAGAGATCGTGAAGGCGAAGCGCACGCAGGTCGAAACGTTCGTCGGCCAACTCGGCCAGATGTTCGCCCAATTCGACTCCTACCAAAAGATGCTGTACGAAAGCACGGAGGTTCGCAATCTGGCGTATCCGGACCTGCTTGGCGATGATGATCTGCTCCATTTTCGCACGCTCAAAACCGTGTCCGAAGAGATCAATCGGCTGGCTGGTTACGGAGGGCGGAAGGGGATCGTCGCGGTCGTTTACCCGAAGACGGGGATGATTATCAAGAGCAATTCGAGCCTTGGCGCCATGCCGGCCGCGCTTCCGGACAAAGACGGGTTTTGGAGCTACCAGGCGAATGCGAAGGGCGACGCTTATTTTATCGAGACGATCTCAAGTCCGGCCAAAAACGCCAAGGATGAAGAGGCGGACCTGACGGTCGTCGCGAAGGTGGACGAAGGCGAGATCAAAAGCGATCTGTCCGAGATGAAGGGCAACGGCTTGGAGGATCCCTTCCTATACCGACCGGGCTATTCGCCGATCTTCAACTATACGGCGAATCAGGCCTTGATCCGCGAGATGCTTCCGGCGTTAAGCCCGAATCGCGCAGAGGGCAGCTTCGGGCCGCTGCAGATTCGCACGAGCGGCGGCGATTACCAGGTGCACATGGAGATGATTCCGTCGCTCGGCTGGTATTTGGTCGACTACGTGTCGATCGGCACCATCATGGCGCCGATCGACCGGAACCAGACGATGTTCTACGCGATCAGCGGCATGATGCTGTTCATGGCCTGCATGCTCGGCTTCCTCCTGTACCGAAGCATCCGCATTCCATTCCGCAAATTGCTGCAGGGCATGAATTTCATCGAGAAAGGCATCTACACGAGCCGGATGAAGGATCCCCCGAAAGGGGAGTTCCGTTACTTGTATCATCGCTTCAACTCCATGGCCGAGCGAATCGAAGAGCTGATCGAGGACGTGCTGAAGGAACAGATCCGGACGAAGGAAGCGAATGTAAAGCAGCTGCAGTCGCAAATCAATCCGCATTTCCTGTATAACACGCTGGCCTATATCAAGAGCATGGTGGAGCTGGGGGAAAAGGAAGCCGCCGTGTCGATGACGATGAACGTAAGCAAGTATTACCGCTATACGACCAAGCTCAGCCGCAGCTTGGCGACCGTGCGCGAAGAACAGGAGCTGGTCGTCAATTATTTGGATATCCACTGCATGCTGACGGACGATTTCGAATACGAGATCGACATCGACCCGGCCATGCTGAATATGAATATTCCCCGCTTGTCGCTGCAGCCCTTGGTCGAGAACGTGATCCTGCATGCGTTCAGAAAGCCGGTGCGGTACGGGGCCGTCCGCATCCGGGGAACGCTCGAGGAGACCGGCATCGCGCGGCTCTCGGTCGAAGACAACGGACCGGGCATCGCCCCGGCGCAATTGGAAGCGCTGCAGGCGAAGATTCGCAATGCGCTGATCGACCAGATCGATTCCGGCCTGCAGAACGTTCACCAGCGGCTGATGCTGTTGTTCGGCAGGAGCTCCGGGCTCTCGCTCCGCTTGTCCGAATGGGGCGGCTTGCACGCGGAATTGACGTGGCTGGCGCAATACGACGAATTGGAATCGAAAGAGGAGGCATAGCGCGTGTACGAAATATTGATCGTGGACGATCATACGCATTTGGTGGACAGCTTGGCGAACGCCCTGCCTTGGGAGGAGATGGGCATCAGCGCCGTGCATAAGGCGTATTCCGGGGAAGAAGCGCTGGAGCTGCTGCATTATTACGGCATCGACCTGATCGTGACCGACATTCAAATGACGGGGATCAGCGGACTTGAGCTGGTATCCGTCGTGAAGGAGAAATGGACCAAGATCAAATCGGTCATCCTGACGGGGCACGACGAGTTCCAGTACGCGCAAGAAGCCATTCGCCAAGGCATCTGCAATTATTTGTTAAAGCCCGTTTCGAACGAGGAGCTCGAAAGGACGATTCGCGCGTTGATCGGCGAGCTGCAGCGGGAAGGGGAGGCGCTGGTCAATCAGCAGAAGCTGGCGTACTTGTTCCGGGAAAGCTTGCCGAAGCTCCGGGAGTCGCTGCTGCAGGAGCTGCTTGCGGGCAAATTGCCGCCATTGTCCCAGCTGAACGAGAAGCTGCGGCTGTACGGGCTGGCGTTCGACGAAACGAATCCGTTTCTGATGCTGTGCATGCGCATCGAGGAGGATTTCGCCGGGACGGACCTGTACAGCGTGTCGCTGCTCGAATACGCGCTCACGAACATCGCGGACGAGATATTCTCGCCGCGCTATCACAATTGGCATTGCAAGGACGATTACGGGTATATGGTGTTCCTGATCCGCCCGAAGCAGCCGTCCGAGGGCGCCGACAAGGAATGGATGGAGGAAGCGGAAAGGCTGGCCCGGCTCGTGCAGCATCAGATCAAACGGTTCCTGAAGATCAAGGTTTCGCTCGTGATGAGCAATTGGAGCGCGTTTCCGCGCGAGGTACCCGCCGCGTATCGTAATTCGCTTTCCTTGTTCACGGATTTTATCGGCTTTCAGACGGAGAGCTTCTTCCATGACCTGCAGGAGCGGAGCGTGGAGGAGATCCGTCCGTTATCCGAGCTGTACGCCAGCCCTTCGTTCATGCAGCTGCTGGAGGTCGAGCAATGGAGTGCCGCGGAAGCGAAGATGAAGCGCGTATTCGAGGAGCTGGAGCAGCGGGAGAACAAGACGCGGGAGCATGTCTTCGAAGCATACGTCACCATCATGCAGGCGTTCTCCTACTACGTGCACAAGAAAGGGAAGCGGTTCTACGATATCTACGGCCGCGAAGCCGAGAAAATGCTGAAGCTCGATGCCGGCTGGAGCATCGAGCCGTTGCGGGAATGGTCCTTTCGGAGCTTGCGGCAATTGGAAACCTACAGCGGAAGCCTGTCCAACCGCTTCCGCCACGAGTTGATCAACCGCGTCATCCGTTACGTCAACGACCAAGTCAAGGACGTCACGCTTCAGTCGGCGGCGGACCATGTTCATCTGCACCCGGTCTACGTGTCCAATTTGTTCAAGACCGAGACGGGAGACAATTTCTCGAACCACGTCCTGCGCGTCAGGATGGACTTGGCGCTGCAACTGCTGCAACGGACGGACTATAAAATCAACCGGATCGCGCAGGAGGTGGGCTACCAGAAGCCGCAATACTTTATCAAGCTGTTCAAAACCCGCTACGGCATGACGCCGCAAGAGTATAAAAACGGTCTGCCCTGAACCGCCCTGAACCGCATTCAAGCCCGGTCGGCGGCGGCCAACGAAGAACGAAAGCTTCGCATATCCACGACCTCGCCTTGGCGCAAACGGGAGTCTTCGGCCGCGAAAGCCATCAAATGGCTTTCGAGCGAAGCTTCCGCCGACGTCAACGAGCCGGCGAAACGTTCTTCGCGCAAGTCGGACAAAAATTGGCGCAGGACACCCGCATCTCCCCCGTGGTGTCCGCTATCGCCGCTTGGGGTTCGGTACACGGTGCGTTTGCCGCCGGCGAATTCGAACAGATCGACTTCCTCCTTCAGCAAGTCCCCGCGAATTTCTCCTTTCGTTCCCATGATCTGCACGATGCGGTTGATATCGCGCGTGAATCCGCACATGCTGAACATCGCCGTTGCGCCGCCCGCGAATTCCAGATTCACCACTTGATGATCGACGACGTCGTTGTCCGTGCGGTATACGCATTTGCCGTAGGGCCCCGTCAGGATGGCGTTCATCCGATTCTCCAGCGTCGGCGGGTCGGCGATGAGCGCCGCGAAGGGGTTGGCTTCCGGATCCTGCGCATAAAACCGCATGGCCGAATACGGACAAGCCGCTTCCGCCGCGCATCCGTCCGTGCACCGGTCCGTCGCGCCCTCCGGCGCGTTGCTCGCGCGAAAGTGGCTTAACGAGCCGAAGGAGCTGACGCGCACGCAATCCGCGTCCACGAGCCAGCGGATCAGATCCATGTCGTGGCAGGACTTGGCCAAGATCATCGGACTGGACTGCTCGGCATTCCTCCAATTTCCCCTGACGAAGCTGTGGGCGTAATGCAGGTAACCGACATTCTCGTTATGCTGGACCGACACGACCTCCCCGATGACGCCTTCCGAGATGAGCGTCTTGATCCGCTGCCAGAACGGAATATAGCGGGATACATGGCAGATCGTAAGCAAGCGCCCCGATCGGCTCGCCGCCTCGGTCATGGCGATGCATTCCATTGGATCGCTCGACATCGGCTTCTCGAGCAGCACGTGATATCCCTTCCGCAGCGCGGCCATGGTCGGCTCGAAGTGCATCCGGTCCTGCGTGCAGATGAGCAGCGCATCGCAGATGCGAGGGCCGTCAAGCAGCTCTTCCCACGTCGTGAAGACGCGTTCGCCGGGCAAGCCGAATCGTTCGGCGAACGCGTGTCTTCGCTGTTCGTTCGGCTCGGCGACGGCCGCGATCTCTGCCTCATCCGGGAATTGGGCGAAGTACGGCGCATAGCTTATCAACCCCCTGGCCCCTGCGCCGATAACGGCAAGCGACGGTTTTCTTTTCATGATACGACCTCCTCATAGGCTTGCAAGCCTGCGCATGCATGGGTTGGCTTGATTCAAAAATCATTATGGACGGTAACCCGCATGCTTGAAAAGCCCATCTTAATTATGGGGTTTCAATCTTAAGAATGAGGCATTTCGCCCCTGCAACCGCGTGTCTTATGATGAATGCGCAGGGGGACGCCTTGCGGGACAATGCCGGGAAAAATGCGCGCAATTTTTCTTGGGCCGTTGTCGTCTCACCATAAAACGAGGGGGAAATACAGTGGCATTTCGCAAAAAAGCTTGGCTTTCCGGCGTGGGCATGACCGTTGCCGCGGCATTGGCGCTTACGGGCTGCGGCAGCAACGATTCGAACGGCGGCAACGCGTCAAGCACGACGAATAACGCCGCGGGCGGCAATGCGGCAAGCGCTTCGAAAGAAAACGTTACGCTGACGTATACGATTTGGGATCAGCTGCAGCAGCCGGCCATGGAAGCGATCGGGAAAGAATTCACGGCCGAGAACCCGAACATCAAAGTCAAAGTCGAAGTCATTCCATGGAACGATTATTGGACCAAGATGTCCGCGGCGGCTCCGGCGGGCACCTTGCCCGACGTGTTCTGGATGCACAGCGGCCAATTCGTGAAGTACGCGTCCGGCAAGTTCCTCGAGCCGATCACCGACAAGGTGCAGGCCGGGGAAATCAACATGGACGACTATGCGGCGAATCTGGGCTCCATCTATCAGCTCGACGGCCAAAACTACGCGATTCCGAAAGACTTCGATACCATCGGCCTTGCCTACAACAAAGAGCTGTTCGACCAAGCGGGCGTTCCGTATCCGGACGATACGTGGGATTACGCGAAGCTGGCGGAAGCGGCGAAGCAATTGAGCCAGCCGGATAAGGGCATCTACGGCTTCGCGGCCAAGATGGATACGCAAGGCGGCTATTGGAACGACATGCTCGCGAACGGCGGCTCGATCATTTCCGCGGACGGCACGAAATCCGGATACGACGATCCGGCATCCATCGAAGCGCTGCAAGCGCGGTACCAAATGATTCTCGATAAAGCTTCTCCGAGCCATCAGCAAATGACGGACACGGATTCCACCGAGATGTTCAAGTCCGGCAAAATCGCCATGATCTTCGAAGGCGACTGGAGAACGACGGACATCGACGGCAGCGACATCATCAAGGGCAAATGGAACTGGGCTCCGCTGCCGAAGGGAAAAGCAAAGCGCGGCGACATCATCAACGGTCTCGGCAACGTCATGTCGGCGTCCGGCAAGCACAAGGACGAAGCGTGGCAGTTCCTGAAATTCCTCGGTTCCAAGCGCGCGGCCGAAATCACGGCGCAAATGGGCGCGGCGATCCCGGCGTTCAAAGACACGCAGGCGGCATGGGTCCAATCGAAGCCGCAGCTGAACCTGCAGGTATTCATCGATCAAGCCGCGGACGCGACGCCATATCCGGCGGGCACGAAGGCGTACCCGGTGTGGTTCCCGAAAGAGTCGGAAATCATGGCGCAGGCATGGGGCGGCAAGATCTCCATCGAAGAAGGCGCCAAGCAAGTGGCGGCCATGATGAATCAAGCGATCGCGGACAACAAGTAAGCCCTCCTCGAGGGGGAACGGAGAAGGTCGAAGGCATTCCGAAAATGGGATGCCTTCGATGATGAATAAGGGAGGTAGGCCATGAATTCGAGAAGCAGGTATGTATGGGCATATATCATGATTGCACCTACCTTGCTCGGAACGGTCTTATTTTGGAGCTGGCCGGCCTTCTATTCGATCTATCTGAGCTTTCTGAAATCCGAGAATTTCGGGATGGTCAACCACTGGGTCGGCTTGGCAAACTATGAGAAGCTGTTCAAGGACAAAGAGTTTTGGAAAAACCTCGGAAACACGCTGTATTACATGGTCCTGTTCGTGCCGCTCACGCTCGTGTTTTCCACGTTCTTCGCCGTGCTGCTCAACGCGAAGATCCGCGGATTATCCGCGTACCGGGTCATCTTCTTCCTGCCGCAGGTGACGATGCCCGCGGCGGCGGCCATGGTGTGGGTCGTGCTGTTCGCCCGCGACTACGGCTTCATTAACTATTTGCTCGGCACGCACGTGGCCTGGATCTCCGATACGAGGTTCGCGATGTTCGCGCTCGTCATCGTGGGGGTATGGGGCGCGATCGGGCTTAACATGCTGCTCATTCTAGCCGGCTTGCAGGGGATACCGAAAGCGCTGTACGAAGCGGCCTCGATCGACGGCGCCGTTCGGTTCCGCAAGTTCCGCTATATCACCCTGCCGCTCTTGACGCCGACGTTGTTTTTCACGACCATCGTGCTCATGATCGGCGCCACGCAAGTATTCGATTCGATCTATCTGCTGATCGGCAAAACGAACGTCGCGCTGCCCGAGGTGCGTTCCCTCGTGTACGCCTATTATCAGAACTCCTTCGTCTATTACGATCAAAATTACGGCGCGGCCATCGTCGACATGCTGCTCGTGATCAACTTGATTTTGACGGGCCTGCAATTTGCGTTCCAGAAAAAATGGGTGACCTACGACTGAGGGGGAAGAGCATGGAGAATCGCCGGCAAGCCGTCGAGCGCAATTACAATTGGATCATCCACGTGGTGCTGATCGCGGCATCCGTCGTCATGATCATCCCCTTCGGCTGGATGATTCTGACTTCGTTCAAAACCGTGACGGAAGCGACGCAAATTCCGGTCAAGATCTTTCCGTCCCATCCGGATTTCGGCAGCTACGCGAAAGCGTTCGAGAAAACGGACTTTAAGCATTACTACTTGAACACGGCCTTCACGGCCCTGATGAAGACGGTATTCCCCGTCCTGTTCAGCTCGATGGCCGCATACGCGTTCGCGCGAATCCGATTCCCGGGCAGGACCTTGCTGTTTTTCGTCATTATTTCCGTCATGATGGTGCCGAATCCGGTCTTCTATACGCCGCAATACCTGCTGATGAGCAAATGGGGCTTGGTCAATTCGGTGACGGCCCTATGGATCTGCGCGCTGGTCAGTCCGTTCGCCACGTTCATGCTGCGGCAATTTTTCCTCGGCATCTCCAAAGAGCTGGAGGAAGCCGCGATCCTGGACGGATGCAATCCGTTTCAGACGTTCCGCTATATCATGCTGCCGTTGGTGAAATCCGCCTTGGTCGCGATCGTCATCATTCAGCTGCTGTGGTCCTGGAACGAATTGCAGTGGCCGCTGATCATCAACAGCTCGCCCGATAAGCTCACGCTGTCATCCGGGCTGGCCACGCTCGTGTCGATGTTCAGCACGAATTACCCGATCTTGATGGCCGGGGCGTTAATGGCCGTCATTCCGATGATCATCCTGTTCTTTATCTTTCAGAAGAAGTTCATCGAAGGCGTGGCGTTCAGCGCGCATAAAGGATGATCGCCCGCGTCATTGCACGCGCCTCAATACGCTAAGCCTAACCTCTCAATCGGCTTGGCGTTTTTTTTAACGCGCAATTAAAGCGGTTACAAGAGAGTCAACGAGGAGGATATCGATGTATCCATTATCGTCAACCCCCACGAGGAAGGCTTCCTTTCACGTTTTTCTCGTGCTGTGCGTGCTCATGAGCACGTTGTATGCGAATCCCTCCGGCAGGGCGCACGCAAGCTCCGAGCCAACGCGCGTGCCATCCGTTCCGTATCCGAGCCCTGCGCCGGATAGCGCGCTGGCCAAGCATGATCTGACTGCCGCGCCAAGCCCGCTCGACAATCCGCTCAATGGCTTCGCGCCGTTCTATCCGTGGGAGGCAGAGACTTCGTTCCCCCACAGCCTGGAGTGGTATTATGTTCCGCTCAAAGCAGTCATGAACGGCCCTGATTCGTATACGTTCGCCGCGGGCTTGGAGCCGGCATTGAACGCCATCGCGGCGAGAGGCAATCAGGCCGCGATCCGGGTGTACCTGGAATATCCGGGCAAGGAGGATGCCATGCCGGATTTCATTCGCCAAAGCGGCGTTGAAATGCGGCACAACGATACCTTCGACCAAGACGAGCCGGATTACGACGATCCGTTGATGGTGACGTATCTGACCAACTTCATCAAAGCGTTCGGCGCGGCGTACGACGGAGATCCGCGCATCGGATTCATCCATATGGGCCTCGTCGGATTATGGGGCGAGTGGCATACGTATCCCTACGACACGGATACCAGCGCGGACAGTTATCCGAATTACATGCCGAATGCGGACACGATCAACGCGATATTCGGCGCATACGACACCGCGTTCAACGCGACGAAGCTTGAAGTCCGCTATCCGGACTTGCCTAACGCGGGCGATTACGGCATCGGTTATCATGACGACTCGTTCGGCTTCAAGGAAGGCGATCCGCTGCAAAGCGTGACGCAGCCGGAAAGCATGGGCGGGGCCTATTATTCGTTCATGACCCGGATGCTGGATGCCGGCTCGGAGAATCAATGGATCACGCAGTCCGTCGGCGGGGAAGTGCGTCCGGAGATTCAGGGCAGCTTCTTCAGCGGCGGCGCGAACGTCGACGATGCCATGGACGATATCGAGCTGACGCATGCGACCTGGATGATCAACCAAGGCGGCATCGGCAATTATCGGGCCGACGATGCGGCCGTAGCCGCGGGCGTGAGAAAGATGGGCTACGATCTGAACGTGAAGAACGCCTATTATAATAACGTCGCGCAAGGCGAGCCGCTCAAGGTCGGCGTCTCTATTCAGAATAACGGCGTCGCTCCCTTCGCTTACCCTTGGCAGGTAGAGCTCGGCGTGAAGAACGCTTCGGGTAAGCTCGTGAAGCAATGGGATACCGCATGGGACCTGACGAAGGTGATGCCTTCGCAGATCCGGACGTATCCGGAGTGGAACGTTCCCGGCGATCCGAAGTACGTCCCGTTCGGCGAACCTTATTATTTCGACGCGACGATTGCCGCGCCGGGATTGAATGACGGATATTATTATGTCGTGATGAAGGTCGTCAATCCGTTAGAGGCCATTAGCAGCAAGGCTAAGCAAGTCGGGTTCGCGAATACGGATCAGGACGCGGCAGGCTGGCTGAATCTGGGACCGGTACGGATCGGGGATTGCGCTTCGCCGTGTTCGCCGCCTCCGGATTCTCCGCCTGCGCCGCCGAAGCGCCTGCTCGTGGACAATTATGACGGGACGCCGGCATGGTCCGGCAGCACGACGAACGATCTGAATCAGTGGACCGGTTCAACGAATTTCGCCAATGGCAATGGCGCAGGCGTTGTCCAAGACGGCGCGCTCACACTGCAGTACCAGAATATGTCGCGGATGGAAACGAACATCGGACGAAATCTATCCGATACGGGCAAACTGGTGCTTCGGGTGAAAGGGGCCGCCGGCGGCGAAGAGAGCCAGGTCAGCTTAACGATCGGCGGCGTAACGAAAACGATCGGCCAATTCAGCGGAGACACGATCACGACCGAATATAAAGACATCGTGATCGACCTGCCCGCGCAAGGCGTGGATCTGTCGCAGACGATCTGGAGCCTCGCGATCGCGCAAGCGTCCTGGGGAACGACGGGAACGATCGTGATCGATGAAATCTACTTTACGGATAAGGCGGCATCCGATCCGGACACGGGCACGCCGCCGGTAACGGAACCGGAGACGCCGGGACTCATCGAGAATTTCGAATCCTACGCCGATGATGCCGCGCTCGGTCAAGCATGGACGGAGGCGTGGTCCGACAAGCCGGGATCGGTGACAAGGGCGCTCGGCCAAGCAAGCGGAAGCAAGGGCTTGAAGCTTTCGGCCGCGATCGCCGACTCGGAGTGGTCGAACATCGTTCACGCCATCCCATCGGACCGTAGAGACTGGTCCCGTTTCGACGGAATAAGCTTCTGGGTGGACAATACGACGAGCGACAACAAGGATTTCAGCTTGAACGTCGCGCTGGAGACGCCCGCGGCCAACGGGGAGTTCGGCTTGAAAGAAGGCGGGTCGGCGTTGACGCTCGCCGCCGACGGAAGCTGGCGCCCCGCGGCGTTCAATGGCGGCTCGCTTGCCATTCCCGCAGGCTTCCGAGGCGTCGTAAGAGTGCCTTGGGATCAATTCGTTCAATCCGCATGGCAGTGCGGCGGCGTTCAGGCCGAATGCGCAGCCGCATTGGATCCGAGCGAAGTCGACGGGCTGCAGTTCGGCTATCCGCCGGCGGGTTACGTGCATAACGTCGTCACGATCGACGACATCGTGCTCTACCGCGCGGATAAAGTGCTGGACGATTTCGAATCGTATGCGGACGATGCCGCTTTGCAGAGCGTCTGGCGCATCGATTGGGAGTCCGGCGAACCGTCCGCGCGCCGGACGATCGACGACGCCGACTATTCGAACGGCAGTCAAGCGATGAAGTTCTCGGTATCTCCGCCTCCGAACGGATCCGCTTCGGATTGGGTCAATATCAAGCGCGCGGCGTTTACGGGGACGGATACCGATTGGTCCGCGTTCGACGGACTTACCTTCTGGGTCAACAACGCGTCGCCAAGCGGCAAAACGATGGATCTGAACGTGGCGCTTGTTACGGACGCGCCCAAGGGCGAGTTCTCGTTAAAACAAGGCGAAGCCGTGCAGTTCTACGCGGCCGCCGACGGTTGGAAGTCAACCGCCCTAGGCGGAGGCTCCCTGTCGATCGCCGCCGGCTACCGAGGCATGGTCAGAATTCCGTGGGGCGCATTCGCCCAATCGGCCTGGCAGGCGTGCGATGCCTGCGACGCCGAGTTCGACAAAAGCAAGGTGCTTCAAATTCAATTCGGGTTCGGCCCGAAAAACCAATCGGACAATGTCCTCAGCATCGACCAGGTCGGCATCTACGCCTTGACCGGCAGGACGAGCGGACCCGGGGGAGGACCGACGGAAGAACCGGTCGAACATCCGAGCCCGCCGGCATGGGCAGGGGAAGCCGGGACGCATGCGCTGGCTTACCAGCCTGCGCCGGTAGATAATCCGCTCAAGGGCTTTCTTCCTTTCTACGATGCCTCGGAGGAAGCTTATTTCAACGACGGCGACGATTGGCGGGATCGGCCGTCCCAGCTGCCGTACAGCATGGAGTTTTTCTACCTGCCACTCAATATGCTGATGAACAATCTGGACGACTTCGATTGGACCGAACTGGACAAACGGCTTGCGGCAGTGGCCGCGAGAGGCAATCAGGCCGTATTCCGGGTGTACCTGGATTATCCGAACAAGCCGTCGGGCATACCGCGGTTTCTGATCGACGAAGGGCTGAAGACGTACGATTACGAGGAATACGACAACGGCAAGGATGCGACGAGCGTAGCGCCGGATTATAATGACGAGCGATTGCTTGGCGCGTTGGATAATTTCATCGGCGCGTTAGGCTCGCGTTACGACGGCGACCCCCGCATTGGTTCCGTCATGATCGGATTAATCGGGTTCTGGGGCGAATGGCACACGTATCCCTACGACGGGAACTTGAAGTCGCCTAACCTGATGCCGACCGACGCCAATCTGAAACGCGTGCTGACCGATATGGATGACGCGTTCGACAAGACGCAGCTCGTCTTGCGTTATCCAATGGACAACGGCACGCTTCAGACCAAGAACTTCGACGTCGGCTATCATGACGATTCCTTCGCTTTCCAGACGCTCCCGCCAAGCTTGGGCGGACAAAGCTGGCATTTCTGGGGGAGAGTTCATGACGCGGGGGTCACGGATTTCTGGAAGCGGAACAGCATGGGCGGAGAGATGAGACCGGAGATTCAAGTGAAGATGTGGAACAACGATCCGCCCATATACGATGAGCCGTCGTCGCCGATCGAAGGCGCGCAAGGCGAGGATTACTATACCAGCCTCGATCTCACCCATGCCTCCTGGCTGATCGCGCAGGGCGTATTCCAAACTCCGCTGGCTGCCGAGCCGTTGGCAAGGGCAACCGAAGGTTCGCGAAGCATGGGCTATGAATATTATGCGCCCGCCGCCTACCTGGACGGAGCCGACGGGAATTTGAAGGTTGGCGTGGAGCTGGAGAACAGAGGCGTCGCGCCGTTCTACGCCGACTGGAAGGTCGAGCTGGCCGCCCAATCGGGAGAAGGCATCGTAAAAATCTGGGAGCCGGACTGGGATCTGAGCGGCATTCTTCCGAATACGAACGGATTCGACGGCAACCGGTTGTTCGAATCGACCGCCAATCCGGCACTAAGCAACGGAAGCTATCAAATCCTCATGCGCTATGTCAATCCGTTGGAGGAAGTCAATAGCGATGCCAAGGTATTCCGCTTTGCGAATGCCGAGCAGCATAACGGCGGATGGTTGAACCTGGGCAGCGTGGACGTATCGGGCAGCGCGGCTCAAGCCCCGGTAAGGGTCGCGGGTTTATCGGCGAGTACGGCGGACCGGCTGCAGCTGGCTCCGGGTGCAACGGCTCGGATCGATGTCTCCGTCGCGCCGGCTTCAGCCGACAACAAGCGGATCGTGTGGACTTCGGCAGATGCTAAAGTCGCCTATGTCTCCGCAGCGGGCTTGGTCACGGCCGTCGGCGCCGGTCAAACCGACATTACGGCGAAGTCCTCCGACGGCAACATGGAGAAAACGTTTCATGTCATCGTTACGTCCGGAACCGATTCGAACCCCTCCGCCGGAGGGGGCGCGGCAACGCCGCAAGAACCGGCGCTGGAACCGACGGACGACGGTGTAATGCTGGGGCAGGACGCGGTCAAGACCGTTCGAACGACGAACGGGGATGGCGTAGCCGAGACTGTGGCAGCCATTGATTCGAAGAAGCTCCGGGAAGCCTTTCATGCAATCTCGCATGCAACGGGCTTGACTTCGGTTACGATCGCGTTGAAAAATGACGGCGGCAGCGCGAGGGTGAACATCCCGTCGTCTGCATTCGCGGACGTAGTGAAGCAGATGCCGGGCGCGTTCGTCATGATACGGACGGATTTCGGCAGCTACAAGATTCCGGTCAACGCTTTAGGCCTGGACGCTTTGGCGAAGAAGCTTGGCGTAGGCTTGGAGGAGATGACGATCAGCATCGCGATCGAGAGAATCTCGGGCCAGGAGGCCAATCAAATCGCCGTGCAAGCAAGCCGCGACGGGTTGACGCTGCTTAGTCCTTCGCTGGATTACAGCATCCATGCGCTGGCAAACGATCAGTCGATCGAGATCACCGATTTCGGCAGCGCTTATCTCGAAAGATCGATGCTCCTATCCGGATCGATAGATTCGACCCAAGCGACCGCGCTCGTATTCGACCCGGACACGGAGACATTCCGGTTTGTTCCGGCCGTGTTTCAAGCCGATGGCGACCATACGGAAGCCTTGATCAAGCGCAACGGGAATAGCATTTATACCGTGGCTTCGGGCAGCAGGACGTTTGCCGACATCGACGGCCATTGGGCCAAGCCGGAGATTGAACTGCTGGCTTCCAAGCGAATCGTAAACGGGGAAGCGCTCCGTCGTTTCTCGCCTGACGAGTCCATTACGCGCGCGGAATTCACGGCGCTGCTCGTTCGTTCCCTCGGTCTGCAAGCTGCTGCCAAGGCTGCAAGCTTCAGCGACGTAACCGAGGGAGATTGGTTCGCGGAACCGATCAACGAAGCGGTTCGCGCGGGGATCGCGAGTGGCTTCCAAGATGGTTCATTCCGACCGAATGAACGCCTTACCCGCGAACAAATGGCCGTGATGCTGTCCGCTGCCCTGAAGTACGCGGGCCAATCCGTCCGGGTGCAGGATCAGGTAGACGCCATGCTCGGGAAATACGCGGATAACGGAAGCATTGCTTCTTGGGCGAAACCTTCGATGGCCGAATTGGTTGCCGCTCGCATCATCCGCGGGAAATCGGAGACGGCGATCGCGCCCGCAGCGGACGCAAGTCGGGCCGAAGCCGCCGTCATGATCACGCGGTTGTTGAAGTTCGTGCATTTTATGAATTAAAGGCGGTTTGGAGTACGGGAGCACATGACGTTCGAAATCATGTGCTCTCTTTCTATCCTTTGCCGATAGCGCGGTCATTCCTCAATGCCAATACTGCTTGCGGAACCGAAGCGGAGACAAGCCGATGCCGCGCTTGAAGCAGGCGGAGAAATAGGGGGCGTAACGGAACCCGACTTCCCCGGCGATGCGGTCGATCGACCAATCCGTGGAGATGAGCAGCCGCTTTGCCCGTTCCAGCCGAAAGTCGTGCAAATAATGAATCGGCGTGCGGCCGTACCTCGACTTCATGCAGCGGACGATATGATTGGGGTGAAAATGAAGCGCCGCCGCCAACGATTCGTTCGTGATGTCCGACCGATAATTCTGCTGAAGGTAAGCCGCCGCCCGTTCCGCAAGCCGGGACGAAGGCGATTCCGCTGCATCCGCTCCGCCCGTCATCAGCATCGCCAACAGACCGGCCAACAGATGCTGCTCTTCCCAGAACGAATCGCCGGCCGGGAGCGCCAACAGCTGCCGTACCAATCCGAATGCGGATTCGGGATCGGACAGACGGGCATGCTTGCGGATGCGCAGCGCATGGGGATTGCCGAACGGCCGCGACGCGTAGTCCAGCCCCGCGTTTGGCGCCGAAGAGACGTCCGCCGGCCGGTTCGCATGCTCGAAATGAACCCAATAGAAGGACGTTTCCCGCTCGCAAGCCTTGACCGAATAATGCTCTCCGTTCGGAAGCAGCAGCATCGTATCGCCTTCCGTCAAGGCCCATTGCTGCCCGTTCTCCCCGATATGCAGCTCTCCCTTCGCTATGATCAGCAGGTCGTAGATGCCCAGGTTTCTTCGATTGGGGTGCTGCTCGCCGATGCGAAAGTCGGATCGGCCCGCGCCCAAATAATAGGGAAGCGGGGGCGTGAGCAGCTCGATGATCGCTTCATGGTTCACGGGATCCGCAGCTCCTGTCTGTGTCGGAATTTATAGAAAAAAGTTCAATTCGATTCTATTTCGGCCGCTGCGAAAAGCATATACTTGAAGCTGATAAGAGTCAATTTCTATTGTTTTCGAGGAGGATCTCAGATGAAGCAGCAGGTTCGGATTCAAGACGAATTCTGGAACGACTACGCGGAGCTCGTCCGCCAAACCGTGATCCCTTACCAATGGGAAGCGCTGAATGACCGTATCGAAGGGGCGGCGCCCAGCTTCGCGATCCGGAATTTCCGCATCGCGGCCGGGCTGGAGGAGGGAGAATTCGGAGGCCTGGTGTTCCAGGACAGCGATCTGGCCAAATGGCTGGAGGCGGTCGGGCATTCCCTCCGTCGCCATCCGGATCCCGAATTGGAGCGGATCGCCGACGGGGCGATCGATCTGATCGGACAAGCGCAATTCGAAGACGGTTACCTGAATACGTACTTTACGATCAAGGAGCCCGGCAAGCAATGGACGAATCTGCACGACGCGCACGAGCTCTATTGCGCCGGCCACTTCATCGAAGCCGCCGTCGCGTATGCCGAAGCGACCGGCAAGCGAAAGCTGCTGGAGATCGTCTGCCGGTTCGTCGACTTGATCGATCGCCGCTTCGGAACGGAGCCGGGCCAGATCCGCGGGTACTGCGGGCACCAGGAGATCGAGCTGGCGCTGGTCAAATTGTTCGCTCTGACGGGAGAAGAACGTTACCTGAACCTCAGCCGGTACTTCATCGATGAACGGGGCAGCAAGCCGAACTATTTCGTCGATGAATGGGAACGCCGCGGACGGACGAGCCACTGGGTGCAGGGCATCGCGTCGGCGCCGAATCTGGAGTACAACCAAAGCCACCTGCCCGTTCGCGAGCAATCCGTCGCCGCCGGCCATTCCGTGCGGGCCGTCTACATGTACGCGGCGATGGCCGACTTGGCGCGCCTGACGGGGGACGCCGGGCTGCGCGAAGCGTGCGAACGGTTATGGGCGAATGCGACCGGCAAGCAGATGTACATTACCGGCGGCATCGGTTCGACGCATCTCGGAGAAGCGTTCTCGTTCGATTACGATCTCCCGAACGACACGGTGTACGCGGAGACGTGCGCTTCGATCGGCTTGATCTTCTGGGCGCGACGGATGCTTCGGCTCGAAGCGAAGAGCGATTACGCCGACGTCATGGAGCGCGCGCTGTACAACAACGTGCTCGGGAGCATGTCCAAGGACGGGAAGCATTTCTTCTACGTGAATCCGCTCGAGGTATGGCCGGAGGCGAGCGCCAAGAATCCGGACCGGCACCACGTGAAGCCGGCGCGCCAGAAATGGTTCGGCTGCTCCTGCTGCCCGCCCAACGTAGCGCGGCTGCTCAGCTCGCTGAGCGATTACATTTACGACGTGTCCGAGGACGGCAGAACGCTTTATACGCATCTGTTCATTGGCAGCGAAGCCTCGTTCGAGCTCGATGGCCGCCGGGTGAACCTGCGCCAGCGGTCCGGCTTGCCGTGGGACGGGCGGGTCGCGTTCGAGGTGTCGCTGCCGGAGGGGGGAGAGAGCGCCGCGTTCGAGCTCGCGCTGCGCGTGCCCGGGTGGTTCCAGAGCGCCGCGCCGGCAATGCACGTTAACGGGCAACCGCAAACCTTCCGCATGGACAACGGATACGCGAAAGTGGAGCGCAATTGGGCGGAAGGCGATAAGCTGGAGTGGCTGCTGCCGCTGGAGACGAAGCTGGTCGCCGCCCATCCGCTCATCCGGGCAGATGCCGGCAAAGCCGCCATCCAGCGCGGCCCGCTCGTCTATTGCCTCGAGGAAGCGGATAACGCCGCTCCGCTGTCCTCGCTTTCGTTGGCAGTGGATCCGAAGCTGTCGGAGCGGCTCGGCGACGGGCTGCTGGACGGCTGCATCGTGGTGGAAGGGGAAGGACTCGCGGCGGACGAGACTGCCTGGCCGGAGGAGGGGTTGCCGTATCGGCCGCTGCGAAAGCTAGACAAGCCCGTGCGATTCAAGGCGATTCCTTATTTCCTGTGGGGCAACCGCGAACCGGGCGAGATGAGTGTCTGGCTGCGCGTCTGAGGGCAGCATCGGCGGGAAATTACCCGTTAGGCGGAATTGAAATACCTTAAATAAGGCTGTCGGCCCAAGGGTCGGCAGCCCTTGCTATTCGACCTGGCTGACCTGGCCGCTCCATAGTCGGGCGACATCGATGGCAAACTGTCATCGGCCATGCAACGGCAATCGGATGAGATACGTCGTACCCGCGCCCTCCTTGCTTTGTACCTCGACGTGCCCGTTCATTCCGCGTATGATGCTGAAAATAACCATCGTCCCCAGACCGGTGCCTTTATCCTTCGTCGAATAATAGGGCGAGCCGAGCCGCTTGAGCTGCTCCGCGTTCATTCCTACTCCAGTATCGCGAATCGTGATCGTTACCGTCCGCGCATGCTCGTCCGTCACGTAATTCAGGGCCAGCTTCCCCCCGTCGGGCATGGCCTCGATCGCATTCTTGCCGATATTGATCATGGCTTGCTTGAATTTCGACTTGTTGCCGCGAACGGCAGCGGGCGCAGCGAAATCGGTTTCGATTTCGACGTTTTGCAGGTTTGCGTAGGAACTTAGCAGTTGACATGCTTTTAGCAGCTCCACCTCCAAAAAAATAGGTTCAAGTTTCTCGTTTTGAGGTTTGGCCAGCGATAAATAATCGGAAATAATGGACTCCGCGCGATCGAGCTCTTCCAAGGTAATGACGGAAAATTCTTGCCGTTTGCGGTCGCTGAGCTTGGGGTCGGACAGCAATTGGATAAAGCCTCTGACAGCGGTCAACGGATTGCGAACCTCATGCGCGACGGACGCGGCGATCTCGCTCACGACTTTCATCTTCTCCGATTTGATCATCTCTTCTTGCATTCGCATCTGATTGCGAATGGTTTCGATCATAAACACGCATAAGGCCGCCATGATGCATTGCACGAGAATGATAGGCAGACTGGGCAAGAAAGTAGCGGCAAAGAAATTTTCGCGTCCTTCGAGCAGGAGATATAGATTCACGACGGTCACGCGCAAAAATAAACAGACGCCGAAGACCATGAGCATCCGTTTTTTGGCATTGGCCCCCGCAAAAGCCCGAAAGGATGCGAGCACGAGCGCGGCCGTCGGCAGCAGAGCCATCGTATAATGCCATAGATCGATGCCGCCCAAAATCAGCCGGTAGGCGATAAGGCTTCCGAACAAAAGCGAAGCGGTATAGATGCCGCCGTAAAAGGAGCCTAGAATAAGCGGAATTCCCCTCAGGTCCAGCACCGATTGGAACATTGCGACCGGGAAGGTCATCGTGATGATTAACGGAACAAGAAATAGCAAGAACAGAAGAATCGGATTTTTATATTTGAAAACAAGGCGATAAAAAATCAAGGGCAGAAAAATAATCAACGCATTGAGGATCAAGTCTGAATGAAAGTGCATTCGGCTGGGTTCCCTTCATTAGGATTACGCTCTTCTTTCTAGAAAAGTAGACAATCTCCTTTATTTCGCCATTGTTCTTCTTTAACTTCCAAAATGCGGCTTCCCGCAACAATATACGCGGGTGCCTTCAGCATAACACGCCAGTAAACCGCGCGCATCGCGCGGTTTTTTTGTTTTGGCGGAACGAGTTGTTCTAGACAGAGTATCGTAATTAAAAAACTACCTTGACAGTCAAAGTAATATGTCTTATGATGTTGATGTGGAGGTGAGGAGATGAGCGAGAACAAAATCACATCCGATCTGCTGCGCGGACATACGGATACCATGATTTTACGGCTATTGTCCGAAGCGGACCGCTACGGCTACGAGATCGTCAAGCTGATCGCGGATCGATCGGGCGGCGAGTACGAGTTGAAGGAAGCCACGATGTACTCCAGCGTCAGACGGCTGGAGACGGACGGCGATATCGAATGGTATTGGGGCGACGAATCGCAGGGCGGACGGCGCAAGTATTTCCGGATTACCGAGAAGGGCAAGGATATTTACGCCCGCAACAAAAGCAACTGGGCTTATGCACAGCGCGTGTTAGAAAATTTATTATGAGGAGATGCGTGGCGATGAATGCGAAATTGACGAACTATTTGAACGGTGTTTTCACCCCGTACGACGGCGTGAAGAGCGTCACTGAATTGAAGGCCGACCTGCTGTCCGATCTGCAGGAGCGGTACCGGGAATTGAAATCCGAAGGCAAAGACGACGAGACCGCGTTCGCGATGACCATCGCGAGCATCGGCGACATCGAACAAACGATCATGGAGGTCGCCAACCTTTCCCGTTCGCTGGAGCGGCAGGTGCTGACCAACTTCAGCGCGAGCAACCTGACGCAGAGCGACTTTGCGGGCGTGACCGCGCACAAGGGACAATTCAATGCGAGCGCGCTGCACGGCTCGGATTTCTCGGGGGCGGACTTGACCGGGAGCTCGTTCAAGAGCAGCGACATGCGCGAAGCGAATTTCGACGGCGCCAATCTGACCGACTGCGTCCTGTCGGCCGTCGATCTCGCGAATGCGAGCTTCCGTCAATCGCGGCTTGTCCGCACGAACTTCAGCATAGCGGGACTGGACGGCGCGGCCTTCAAGGACGTCAATCTGACCGACGTTACGCTGAGCAAGATGGACCTCAGAAAAACGATCTTCCAAGGATGCTCCTTTAACGGCGCGAGCTTCGAAAGCTGCGATCTGAGCGGACAGCGCTTCGACGGGCAGACCTTTAGCGGCGTCAAGTTCGACAAGTCCGCGTTGAACGAAGCTTCGTTCAAGGGCGCAACGCTTAGAAACGTGTCGTTCATTCCGTTCTTCTCCTTGACGAATAAGTATTACCGCACCATCAAGACGATCTCGTTCGACGGCGCCGCGATGGATAAGCTGACGTACGCCGCGCTCAAAGGCATCGGAGCCAATCTGTCCAACGTGACGATTATTTAAGGGAGGGAAAATCATATGCCAACCGCATCCATTCAAGTAAAAGGACTGCAAAAATCCTACAAGCAGCTTCAAGTCTTAAAAGGCGTTGATTTCGAAGTGGAAAAGGGAAGCATCTTCGCCCTCCTCGGCTCCAACGGGGCAGGCAAGACGACATGCGTCAAAATCCTCGCCACGCTGCTCAAACCGGACGGCGGAACCGCCGCGATCAACGGCTTCGATGTGGCGTCGAGCCCCGAGAAGGTGCGGCAGGCGATCAGCCTGACCGGGCAATTCGCCGCCGTGGACGAAATTTTGACCGGGCGCGAAAATCTGATCCTGATCGCCAAGCTGCGCTACCTCGACGATCCGCGTCAGGTTGCGGACGACTTGCTTCGGCGCTTCGGCTTGACGGACGCCGCCGATCGCAGGGTAGCCACGTATTCGGGCGGGATGCGGCGCAGGCTCGACATCGCCCTGAGCCTGGTGGGCAACCCGCAGATCATCTTCCTCGACGAGCCGACGACCGGGCTTGACCCGGAGGCGCGCATCGAGGTATGGAAGAACGTCAAGGAATTGGCCGGCAGCGGCACGACGGTACTTCTCACCACGCAGTATTTGGAGGAGGCGGAGCAGCTGGCCGATCGGATCGCCATTCTGCACGAGGGACGGATTATCGCGAACGGCACGCTCGCGGAGCTTAAACAGAGGTTCCCGGCCGCGCAAGTGGAGTATGTTGAAAAACAGCCGACGCTGGAAGAGATCTTCCTGGCGATCATCGGCAAACGGGAGGGCAAATAAATGGAAACGACAAAAAACCGCTTCTTCACCGATATCAGCGTGATGCTCGGGCGTTCCATGCGCCATGTTTTCCGCAGCATGGACACCATCGTCACGGTTACCATCACGCCGATCGCCATGATGCTGCTGTTCGTCTACGTGTTCGGCGGCGCGATCGATGCCGGAACGGATAATTACGTGAATTACCTGCTGCCGGGCATCCTGCTCATGGCGATCGGCAGCGGAGTGGCCTACACGGCTTACCGCCTCTTCACCGACGTGCAGCGGGGCATACTCGAGCGGTTTCACACGATGCCGATTTCGCGTTCATCCTTGCTTTGGGGGCATGTGTTGACTTCGGTGGTATCCAACGCCATATCGGTGGTCGTCATCGTTCTCGTCGCGTTGATCATGGGTTTCCGTTCGTCCGCGGGCGTGCTGCCATGGCTGGCCGTAGCCGGAATCCTGATTCTGTTCACGCTGGCTTTAACCTGGGTCGCGGCGATAGCCGGATTGTCCGCAAAGACGGTCGATGGCGCGAGCGCCTTCTCCTACCCGATTATCTTCCTGCCCTTCATCAGTTCGGCATTCGTGCCGACCGAGTCGATGCCGACCGTGGTTCGCGTTTTTGCCGAAAATCAGCCGGTGACCGCGATCGTGGAGTCCATCCGCGCGCTGCTGTCGGGTCGGCCGGTGGGCAACGACATCTGGATCGCGCTTGCGTGGTGCGTCGGCATTACGCTCGTCGCGTATGCGTTTGCGATACGGGCGTACAAAAAGCGGGGATAACGCATTGCATGGATACGGCGAATGGAGAGGTTTAATTTTAATGAAAAGCGTTTCGATGCGTCACGGCCTGGCAGGAGGCTTCGAAACTGCAAGAAGATATGCTCGCGTTCATCCGGGGGAACGCCTTTCCCCCGGATTTTGGCTGTCGGAAATGCATTCTCGACAGCCTCTGCCAATCGCCTTTAGGTAAACTTTAGGTACGGCATAAATGAAGTGAGTAAATTTAACATGCGCGGCTGCATAGTATTTATTGTCATAAGTAAATTCGCAGAAGGAAGTGGTTTGTTGCGCGGAGCTTCATTTCAAGTGTTTTGTACAGTTTGTCGGCAATATAAATGGCTCGCTAATCTTCCAAGCCAATCCGGCGAAGTAGACCCCGATAGCTTATCTACGTTCGTTTGCTCGGACTGTACCAAAGAAATCATCGCCAAGTGGAATCAAGCGGAAGAAAGCGAGTGAAAGCCCCCCAGGGTTTTTTTATTATGCAGGCGGACCTTCAGAATCTCATTTTGATGAAAAACAAATAGTAGCAGATAACTGGCAACCCCATGACTACGGATAACACCGTAACCGCGGTAAGAGCGTTCTTCTGGCCCCGTACTATAATTCGTAAAAACTGATACGCCAAAATCCCGATCCATCCGCCTAAACCATTAAGAATGACATCATCGATATCCGCCGTTCCGATGCCTAATAGCCCCTGAATGATTTCAACCAATAAGCTTAATGCCAAGATAAGGCATAGATTGGCGAGTACGTTCTTATTGCGCTTAAGCGCTGTCAGGTATACGCCCAGGGGAATGAAAATAAGGATATTGCCGACCACATTGGCGGAAGCGAATCTTCTTAGATTCGCAGAGCTGCCGGACAGGTATTCGCGTATGGTATCGAAAGGAACGAGATTGATGGACCGAACCGCGGCCCTCTGGGTATTGAACAGCTCCGAGACCGAAACTCTCGATAAGAACAATATTTTAAGCAATACTAGCAGGTACCCGATGAAAACGCCGTATAGCAGGACTGCTTTGATTCGTTCTAGTTTAGTCATCTTATTCTCCTTGGCCGACTCGGTTTTCCTTTAGAACCGATAGCGTTCTGATCCTAGTGCCCGTCAAAGCTTACTTGAGGATAAAGAGCTCTTCTACCGTTACCCCCAGTGCTCTTGCCAGTTTAATCGCCAACAGCGTGCTCGGCACGAACTTGCCGTTCTCGATCGTGTTGATGGTTTTTCTGGTTACCCCGACCAACGATGCCAATTGCTCCTGGGTAAGATCTATTTTGGCCCGTTGTACTTTGATTGTGTTGTCCAGGCTATCTTCACTCATGTTATTCTCCTTCGAGATTAGTCTTTTTCCATAATCAGGTACGACATGCGGAGAGCGACGACTTGTAACCTTTGTTACTCATCATATAACCTTTGCGTTACATGTTCAAGGAGACGATTTGCTCTCGTTAATATCGGAGTTATGCGGCAAAGAAAACAGCGGCCGGACTAGGACATGATCTCCATGTCCTAGTCCGGCCGCTGTATTTATGTGACGATCTTTTAGGCTGCGAACAATTAGAAGAACTTCACGCGATCCGACAGCGGCATGAATTCCTTGTCGCCCGGTTCGAATGTCGGTTTGCCGAACGGCATTTGCGCAATCAGCTTCCATTCGCCCGGAAGTTCCCACGTTTGGGCCACTTCGGCGTGGATCAGCTCATTATAGTGCTGCAAGGAAGCGCCGAGACCTTCCGCGACGAGCGCCGTCCAAATGACGTGCTGCAGCATGCCCGAGGACTGGTTCGACCAGATCGGGAAATTGTCGGCGTATGACGTGAACTTTTCTTGCAGGCCTTTCACGACGGATTGGTCCTCAAAAAACAAAATCGTGCCGTAGCCGTTCGCGAAACCGTTGATTCTTTCTTCGGTTGCCGCGAAATTTTCGGCGGGAACGACTTTTCTGAGGGATTCTTTCGTGATGTTCCACAGTTTATCCGACTGCTCTCCGAACAGTACGACAACGCGCGAGCTTTGCGAGTTGAATGCGGATGGGGTATGATTAACGGCTTCGCCTACGATTTCCTTGATTTGCTCTGCGGGCACGACGACTTCCTTGCTCAGTCCGTAAAACGTGCGTCTGGCCTTGACGGCTTCCAAATAAGATTTGCTCACGGTGATCTCTCCTCTATAACTTAATGTTTTAAATCTTAAATTTAAGATACATGAAATTAAGGCACGCGTCAACTGTTTAATTGTTAAGATATTTTGGCGAAAATCATGACCGAATCGAGAAGCCGCGTGCCATGAATTACGGTCCGAGAGCTGCGTGGCGAGCAACAAACCGACGTTCAGGATGAACGTCGGTTTGTTGTCCGGCGGCATCGCTCCGCCTGTCCTCGCAAGCGAAAGCCCGAGATAGCAGCCTTTTGCTTGCCGTATCCCGCTACCTCCGGTCGCGTTCTTGAGCTTTGGCGCGTTTCCCGGTTCGCGCTTCGTCCAGCCATTCAAGCTCGTTGATGCTCGAGTCGACGATTTGCGGTTGCGGCTCGGATGCATCGGACTGGGGCGCGAATCAAAAAAATATGGCCTCATTCGGCACCATCATGATTATTAAACCCGATTGAGGAAAAAATAAGAGAAGCATGCCGGTTTCGCGCGCCGATCAAGCTTATCAATCACAAGAGGGGGACATGCAGTGTCTGCCATTACCATCGTCGCCATACTGAAAGCCCGGAAAGGGAACGAGCGGCTGCTTCGGGACGAATTGCTGAAAGTCGCGGCACCTTCGCGCGCCGAAGCGGGCTGCCTGGATTATGTCCTGCACGAAAGCGCGGAGCATCCGGAACAATTCGTGTTTTATGAAACCTGGCAGGATCAAGCCGCGCTTGACGCGCACATCGCTTCTTCCCACTACCGGGCTTATCGCCAAGCTGCGGAAGCGTGGTTGGATACGCGCGAAGTCTATCGGTTGAACATCATCGCGAACGCATAGCGGCAAGTCGATGTTCCGCCTTCGGAAGACAAGCAAAGCACCGCTGCCGCGGTGCTTCTCTTCTTTTACCTAGACTAAACCCAAATCGCTGCAAGTGTATCGAGGTTACGGAAAGGGCCGGTACGTGTCATGGAGGAAAAATTTCCAATGGATGTGGACGAAAGCGTCGCGATCAATCACGATGCCTTGCAGCGCATTCTCCGCAATTGCGCGGACATTGTATTTCGACCGTTAACGCTGCCGGATCAAGCCGACATTCTGCTCGTTTATATCGAAGAGCTGACGGACGCGGCGAAATTGGAACAGATTATATCGGCATGCATGATCAGTCGCGAATTCACGCGGCTGACGCAGTATGAAAGCGTTCATTACCTGTCGGAAGTGGTCGCCAAGGTTTTGAAAGGCAGCACGGCTATTTTTATCGACGGCAAGCCTTTCGCCTACGTGGCGGAACTGACCGCGTTCAACCAACGCGCTATCGCCGAGCCCTCGAACGAAGCCGCCATTCGGGGTCCGCGCGAAGGGTTCACCGAAGACCTGAAAACCAATTTAAGCATGATTCGCCGAATAATCAGTCACCCGACCTTGAAATTCGACAAGCATCAAGCAGGCGAGCTGACCAATACGGAGTTCGTCGTGGCGTATATCGAGGAGAAGGTCAAACCGGAGCTTCTTCAAGAGGTCCGAAGAAGGCTGGATGCGTTCAGCACGAATCAGCTGCTGGATTCCGGTTATATCGAAGAGTATATCGAGGATAAAAGCTGGTCTTTATTCCCGCAAATTCAAAATACGGAGCGGCCGGATACGCTATCCGCGAGTTTATTGGCAGGGAGGGTTGCCATTATCGTCGACGGCTCGCCGAACGCCTTGCTCATGCCGATGACGTTTTGGGCCGGGCTGCAGGCGGCGGAGGACCATTACGAGCGCTTCATCTACGTCTCGGCGGTCCGATTGCTGCGATTGCTGCTTGCCATGTTGTCCTGCCTGCTTCCATCCGTCTACGTTGCGCTTACGACGTTTCACCCGCAGATGATTCCGCTGGCGCTGATGCTTAGCATCTCGGCCTCCAGAGAAGGGATTCCGTTCCCCACCGTCATCGAAACGCTGCTGATGGAGTTGATGTTCGAGGGGTTGCGGGAAGCGGGCCTTCGATTGCCGAAAGCGATCGGGTCGGCCGTGAGTATCGTCGGGGCGCTCGTCATCGGGGAGGCGGCGGTACAAGCCGGATTTATTTCCGCTCCGATCGTCATGATCGTTGCCGGCACCGGCATCGCATCGTTCGCTTTCCCCAGCTACAGCCTGGCCCTGCCGTTTCGGCTGCTGCGGTTTCCGCTGCTGATCGCCGGCGGTTTTCTCGGTCTGTACGGCGTCGCGATCGGGCTCATATTCATCCTGATCCACCTTGTGGCGCTGAAGTCGTTCGGCATGCCGTATTTGATGCCGATCGCTCCGATCGGAAAAAACTTCTGGAAGGATGCGTTTGTGCGAATGAATAAACGGTACGTATCGGAGCAAAAAAAACCATGAGGAAAATAAGCGCCATCGTCTGGTTGACCGCGCTCGCTTTCATAACCGGGTGTTGGGACCGGAACGAAATTAACGATTACGCGTTCTGGATCGGCACCGGGCTGGATTTGTCGAAAGACGGCAAGCTTAAAAAAAGCGCCCAGATCGCGGTTCCCGCCGGTTTCAGGACGTCGGGCGGAGGCGGGGGAAGCGGGAAGCGGGCCAATATCGTCATATCGGCGACCGGTTCGTCCATCGTGGATTTGGAGCAGCAAGTGCAGGACAAACTGCCCCGCAAGATTTTTCTCGGACACCGCAGGTCCATCTTCATCGGCGAAAGCTTGGCGCGCAAAGGGATAACCGATATCATGGATCAATTTACGCGGAATACCGACACGCGGATGCGTACGGACATCTTTGTCGTGAATAACGGAGACGGCAGGGACATCTTGGAAGTCAAAAGTCCGTTCAATCAATTCTCGGCGATCGTGGCGGTCGAACAAGACCGATTTTGCCGATTGGGGGATACGGCCCTGCGCGATGTGCTGCTCGATGTCGGTCGCGACGGCATTCGTCCTTCCATGCCGATGGTCGAGATCTCGGCGAAGAACGGCAAAGAAAAAGACGAAATCATCGAAGTGAAATCCGTGGCCATCTTCAATCGGGACCTGCAGATGGTCGGGGAAGTGAGCGGACGCGAATCCTTGGAGATGTTCTGGGTGAAGGGCGTGCTGAAAAACCAATTCATCATGGAGGAAACGGGAGAAGGCACCATCTCGCTCTATGAATCCAACTTGAAAAAAACCGTTCGCACCGAAATCGTCGGCAATCGGCTGAAGGCCTACATAAAGCTGGAAGGGGTCGGAAGAGTGCTCGAAAACAATACGAATATCGATCTGTCCGCCTCCTCCGAGCGCAGGCCGTTGGAGCGCAAGCTGAACGATATCAAAGCCAAGCAAGTCGAAGCGACGATCAAGAAAGTACAGCAGCAATATGGACAGGACGTGTTCGGAATCGGCGAAGAATTCCACAGAGAACATCCTCGCCAGTGGAAAGGGCTTCGAAACAAATGGGATCGGCTCTTCCCCGCCGTCGAGGTAGCGGTCAGCGTCAAATTGAAAATACAGTATACGGGCGGCATCGGCAAGCGAATCCCGGGAATCGGAGACAGAACATGAGAATTACGCCCTGGCAGTTGTTTTGCATGTTCACGACATTGGAGATTTCAATGAGCATTTGGCTGACGGTCTCGCCGTCGATCGAGATTGCTAGGCAGGATGCCTGGATCTCTCTTGCGGTGGCGGGCGTCATCGGATTGTTCGTGACGCTGATCCTGACGCGCGTCAGCCAGCGCCATGCTTCGCTTACGCTGGTGGAGTTTGCGCAGAAGCTTCTCGGAAAGTGGATCGGCAAGCTGATCGCCGGCCTGTATATCGCGGTATGGTTCTCGGTATCGGCGGATATATTGCGCATCTTCTCCTTGTTTATTAAGCAATTTTTGTTTCACGATACGCCCGTTTGGGTCATCGCGATGCTGATGGTCGCCGCCATGGTCTACATCAATTTCGCCGGCGGGATCGAAGCGATCGCCCGGTTCAGCGAATTGGCCGGACCGTCGCTTCTGCTCGGCATTATGATAACGTTTGCGCTGAATATCTCGAATCTGCATCCGGATCTTCTATTGCCCATCTACGCGGACTCCGGGGCGATCCCCATATTGAAGGGTTCGCTGGTGAATGCATCGTTTCTGGGAGAATCCATGATGATCATGATGTTAACGCCGTTTATCGCGAATTCGCGAAAGATGCTTAAGCCGGCGTTGCTGGCGATCTGCATTCCGTCCATGATCGCCGTCGTGACGGCGATCATGGTCATCATGACCTTCGGCACCAATATCGGATCGACCTTGATCTTCCCGTATTTCAGCATGGTCAGGTTTATCAATTACCTCGAATTCATTCAAAACATGGACGTCTGGATTATGTGCATCTGGATCTTCAGCGTATTCGTGAAGCTCTCGATTTATTTGTTCATCAACAGCTACGGAACGGCGCAGCTGCTTGGCGTCAAGAACTGGCGAATCATGATCGGCTTCGTAGCGGCCGTTATTTTCGCGATATCCCTGGTACCCGCGAATGTGATCGGCATTTTGGATTTTGCGAAATTCGTTTGGATCATCTATATTTTCCCGATCTTCATCGTAGGCTTGCCGATCATCTTGCTGCTCGTCAGTTTGATAAGGGGCCAGTCGCCGCCTGCGCGCGAGCAGCAAAACTCATAGCATCCGCGACGAGAAGGCCATATGAAGACGGGCACTTAGCGGAATCCCTTCCATAAATATATTAATCGATGATCGTAATTTCGTTATTTGCTTGCATGGCGTGCCGCCGTTTACAATCAGGTCATGTACGCCGATTCTGATAAGCATGGCGTACGTTCCGCTTGACCGCAAGGATCGCGTCAGCATGGAAGCAATCATCGGATGGAGAGGGGAACAACAGCATGACGCTAACCGGAATCGGGGCGACAAACGAGCATGCGCGACTCATTGTCGCGAGTTACGAGCGCTTGACGGGGAAGAAGCTCTTGGCAGAGGAGCCGAGGCCGGGCGAGGAATTCGAACGGTTGTATCATAGCCCGTTCGTCGTCCTGTCCCACGGGCTGGAGCCGGATCCGGTGCTTAATTTCGGCAACCTCGCCGCCCAGGCGCAGTGGGAAATGGACTGGAGCGCGTTCACGCGCACCCCGTCGAGATTGACGGCCGAGCCCATGGAACGCGAGGAGCGGAGCCGCTTCCTGCAAACCGTCGGCGAACAGGGCTTCGTCGACAACTATACGGGCATTCGGATATCCAGCACGGGCCGGAGATTTTATATTCTGGAGGCGACGGTGTGGAATCTGATCGACGAGAGCGGCCATAATCATGGACAGGCCGCCACGTTTCGGGAGTGCCGTTATCTGGAATAGGCCATTCGGCAAAGCAAAAAGCAGTCTTCTCTTGCAGAAGATTGCTTTTTTTGTTTGCGCCGGATGGTCTCCTACATTTGGATAGCCGTTTATGTGATAAAGTCACGGTTCGATTTTGCTCGTCCTGTTAGTATCGTAGCTGCAGGATGAACAACCACCGCTTCGTTACAAGAAGGGAGAACGGCATGATGGAAAAAAGCAATGCAAGGAGTACGAATCGCATGAAAACCTCAAAGAAGAAGCTGGCAGGCGCCGCATTGGCCGCCGCCGTCTTGTTTGCCGGAGCGCCATGGGGGAATGCAAGCCTCGCGCAGGCGGCCGCTTCCTCGTCCGCCTCTACATTACCCGTTAAGACCACTTTATATACGGTTTATCAAATCAGCCCGGATCGGCTTTATTACGACGCGGCCACGGGGTATCTGCAGATTGACGGTCAAAATGCCCTGAAGCCCGCGATCAAGAACGGCGTATCCTACGCCACCTCCGGCGCGATCGCCGACGCGGCCGCCAAAGCGGCCAAGCAGCTGCCCATGACGTTCGTGCTCGTTCACGGTTCTTGGACCGACGCAAGCTTCTGGAGCAAAACCGTCGCGGAATTGAAGCGAAAGGGCCACGCCGCTTACGCGCCCGAATATGCCGGCCACGGGAGCTTGTACAAGCCCGACGTCACGCATGAACAGATCGTGCAATCCGTCGTCGACTACATTACGTCCAAAAATCTGAAAGACATCGTGCTTGTCGGACACAGCTTCGGCGGCTCGGTCATCCAGAAGGTCGCGGAACGCATTCCGGATCGGATCCACCGTCTGGTTTTCTTTGACGCCTTCGTGCCGCTCGACGGGCAAAGCGTGGCGGACCAATTCCCCGCGGAGCTGCAGGATGCCTTCGCGCAGCTGATCCAAGCTTCCGGCAACAACACCATTCCGATGCCGTATCCATTGTTCCGCGACGGGTTCGTCAATACGGCGAGCGACGGCCTGGCCAAGCAAATCTATCAAAGCGCCAAACCGGAGCCGGCCGCGCCGCTGCTCGAGAAGCTGGATTTGAAGAAATTTTACGCGCTGAACCTGCCGAAAAGCTATCTGTACTTCACGTCCGATACGGCAGCGCCGCAGGGCGACAAGTACGGCTTCAACCCTGCCCAATCCGGTCATCTGGGCCAGTTTCGGCTGATTACCGGCAACGGCGACCATATGACGACCGCCTATGCGCAGCCGGCATATCTGGCCAATAAATTGTACGAGGCAGCCAGGGATTAACCGGCATCGGACCAGATCTGCTCAGGAGGTGCGCGAGATGCGGGAACAGGTGGATGTCGTCATTATCGGAGCGGGACAAGCCGGACTTGCCGTAAGCTATCATTTGACCGAGCGGGGCTGCGGCCACGTGATTTTGGAGAAAGAACGGATCGGGGCTTCGTGGAGGAAGAAATGGGATAGCTTTCATTTGGTGACGCCGAATTGGATGCTGCAGCTTCCCGGGTTTCCCTATGCGGGGACAGACCCGGACGGATTTTTGACCCGCGATGAAGTGACGGCGTATTTAGAAAGGTATGCCGAACGCTTTCAACCGCGGATCAGGACGCTTCCGGTTACGGCCGTTCGCATGAATCCCGATGCTCGCACCTATGCGGTGGAAGCCTCGGGAACGACGATCCTGGCGAAAAACGTCGTCGTGGCCACCGGCGCGTTTCAGAAGAAGAAAGTACCGGCGATCGGCGCTCGGATCGACGAAAGCATCGCGCAGCTTCATTCGAGCGAGTACCGGAATCCGCATGGATTAAGTCCGGGCAGCGTGCTCGTCATCGGCGCCGGTCAATCCGGCTGTCATATCGCCAAGGAATTGAACGAATCGGGAAGACGCGTGTATCTGTCGGTCGGCGGCAGCGGGAGGCAGCCGAGGCGCTACCGGGGGAAGGATACGATGCGGTGGGCTTCCGAGCTCGGCATGTACGATCAGCCGGCTGGGCTGTTGGGTTCGCCAGCCGAGAAATTCGCCAGCAGTCCCTACGTATCGGGCAGAAACCGAGGCGAAGATATCCACCTTCGCCGGTTCGCGCTGGATGGCATAACCTTGCTGGGACGGCTGCGGGACATTCGTGGGACGACCGTGAAGCTGCGGCCCGATCTCTTGGATAGTCTGGCACAGGCGGACGAATTCGCGGAAGCGTTCATGGACGGCATCGATCATTACATCTCGAAGTCGAACCTGATCGTGCCCGAGGACGATGCGAGGATGAACGACGAACGATTGAAGCGCGTCGCGCTTCCGATCATCGAGGAGCTGGATTTGGCCGCGGCGGGAATCACGACGATCGTCTGGGCGACGGGCTATGCGCCGGATTTTGAATGGATCGACCTGCCCGTTCGCGATCGGGACGGTTATCCGGTGCACGATCGGGGAGTCGCGAATCATCCGGGCTTGTACTTCATTGGGTTGGCATGGCTGCATAAAGCAAAGTCTCCCATCCTCTACGGCGTAGGGGAAGATGCGGCGTATATTTCGTCTCATATCGCAGACCGTTTATCGATGTAATCCGGAAAAGAAGCTGAGGCCGAGCATGAAATTCGACCGGTTGCCGGCCGCATCGCGGCCGGTCCCCCGTTCGGCTGCTTGCGGCGCCGGCAGCGGATGAAGCGATGCCAGACGGGAGACGGGGATCCCGAAAATATAAATTAATTTATGTTTGTCCGCGTATTTCATAATTTGTAGGGCTTGTGTCAAAACCTTACACTAATCTTGCACGAATCGATTGTCGCAACAAAATACAAGGTGCAAGGAGTAGAGAAATGAACCGCTTGTTTACGGCAAAAAGAAAAAAACGCCATCTCTGGGCCCATGTCCTGACAGCCTTCCTGCTGTTGGCAGGCAGTGTGCCTTCTTTGCATGCCCAGACGGTCCGGGCGGCCGGCGCGGCCGTCGAGGACAGCGCGGACAGCTACCTGCTGTCCATGAACCGTTCGATTTACGCTTCGTCCTCGCTTGGCGGCAACACGCCGGATATGGCCGTGGACGGCAGCGCGAACAGCCGTTGGGAAAGCGTCTGGAAGAAAGACTTGCAGTGGATTTATGTCGATCTGGGAGCCGCCGCGAGCCTCACGAAGGTCGTGGTCGATTGGGAAAACGCGTATTCCAGCGCGTATACGATCCAGGTTTCCGACGACGAGTACCGTTGGCGGGATATCACGCCGGTCATGCAGGGGAAGCCCGGCGAAGTCGCGATCGACGTTGCCGCTGCGGGACGTTACGTCCGTCTGTTCAGCACGGCGCGCGCCCAGCAGCCTTACGGCATCTCCATACGGGAATTCAGCGTTTACGGAACCGGCGGCCTGGGCGGTCCTCCGCTGCCGGCAGCTCCGAACCTGGCCTTCGACCAGCCGGTGACCGTCTCGTCCACCGAGATCGACGAGCCAAGCAAATCGGCTGAAGACAAAGCGAAGATGGAACCCAAAAACTATCTGGCCCGCAATGCAACCGACGGCAGCAGGGATACGCGCTGGTCCTCCGTCTACAAGGACAACGAATGGCTCTATGTCGATTTGGGCCGAAAAAGCGAAATCGGCAGCATCGCGCTCGACTGGGAAGCCGCTTTCGGACGGGCTTACGACATCCAGGTTTCCGACGATGCCAAGCATTGGACGACCGTTTACCGGCAGCTTAACGGCAGCGGCGGCCGAGAAACGATACCGGTCTACGCGAATGCCCGTTATGTGAAGATGGCCGGCATCGCGCGCGGCGGCACCAACGGTTATTCGCTGTTCGAATTCGAGGTGCATGCGTACCGGGAAGGCGATCCGAAGCCGGTCTACGAGCTTCCCGCTATCCCGGCCGCCGCCGCCGTGCAGGTCGGCGCCGGCAGCTACGAGAAGCACGATATCACGCAATTGGAACCGAAGAATCCTACATATCGCACCTCCGATATCGCGGCGCCGATTCCTTCCAACGACTGGTGGCAGTCCATTCTCGTCTCCAAGCTCGGCGATGGCAGCAGCCTCATGACGCTGCCCCTGAAGAGCTGGTATACCAAGCAGGGGCTGGCTGTATTGAACCCGGGCGCCGGGTTTGCGCATGGCGATTCCATCGATGCCGACGGCGACCCGGACCTCTACTTGACCAGCAATACGATCAATCCCGCGAGCATGGAAACCAAGATTTCCGGTTACGGCGATTATTCCGCCAACGTCGTCCTCAGCGATGACGACACGGCCAAAATGAGCACGACCTTCGTGAAAGGATCGCCTTTCCTGTACAATACGTACGACGATCCGGATGCCGTTATCCTGCAATCGCCGGCGATGACCCGTCTGTTCGATGCCGACGGCAATCCGGTGCTGGCGAACGACGGAGACGTATACACGGCCGATCATATCGGCTTGGAAGTGACGAACAAGGACAAGGCGCCCGTGCCGCAAACCTTCGTTCGCCACTACGGAATCTTCGTCCCTGAAGGAACGATTTTCATGAAGCTCGGCAACACGATCAAAATCAAGCTGGGCGGCGGCGAAAATTACTTGTCGCTCGCGGCGCTTCCTTCCGCGGCCGAGCTCGAACTGTTTTACCGCCATGCGTATGCTTTCGTGACCGGTACCAAAGTCGATTACCGTTTCGATGAACAGACCTCCACGGTGACGACCGACTTCACGACGACTGCCGAACCGAAGCGTCCGGGCTTTTCGGCGGATACGATCCTGACGCTGCTTCCGCATCAGTGGAAGATATCGGATACGGCGCTCACGGAGCTCAGCTATCCGTCGATCCGCGGGACGCTGAAAATCGCTATCGGCCATGGGTTTACCACGTCGGACCGCTTTAACGGCTTGATCCCGCAGTTCGTCGAGCCGAACGATCCGACGTATTCCCGCGCCCAGCTCGTCGCTTACCTGGATCAATTGGACGCCGACGCGGCGAACGGCCTGATGGCCGAGGATCCGTACTGGCAGGGCAAGAAGCTTCATCCGCTTGCGTTGGCGGCGCTCATCAGCGACCAGCTTGGCGATCATGAGCGGAGGGACCGTTATCTGGCCGATCTGAGAACGATATTGACCGACTGGTATACTTACTCGCCGGAAGAGAAGCTGCATGGGACTTATTTCCATTATTCGGAATATTGGGGTTCTCTGATGGCGTACCATACCGGATTCGGCTTGAATACCGGGTTGACCGACCATCATTTCACGTACGGGTATTATATTTTTGCTTCGGCCGTGTTGGCCACGTACGATCAGTCGTTTAAGCGCGACTACGGCGACATGGTCGAAACGCTGATCCGCGATTACGCGAATCCGTCCAGAACCGACAGCCAGTTCCCTTGGTTCCGGAACTTCGACCCGTATGAAGGCCATTCCTGGGCGGGCGGGTACGCCGATAACCGCAGCGGCAACAACCAGGAAGCCGCGGGCGAAGCGCTGTTCAGCTGGGTCGGCGAATACATGTGGGGCCTGGTAACCGATAACGATACGTATCGCGATGCGGGGATTTGGGGCTTTACGACCGAAGAAAAGGCAGTGGAGCAGTACTGGTTCAACTATGACGGCGATAACTGGGCAAAGGGGTACGATCATGCGACCGCAGGTCAGGTTTACGGCAGCGCGACGGCCTTCACGACCTTCTTCAACGGGGATCCGGAGTATGTATACGGCATCCATTGGCTGCCGCCCGCGGAGTGGATGACGTACTACGGCCGTCAGCCGGAGAAAGCCGCCGCTTTGTATCGAGGGATGGCCGGCGAAATCGAAGGCGGGCAGGAGCGCGCCTGGTATCACATCATCTGGCCGTTCGAATCCATCAGCGATTCGCAGGCGGTGCTGGGCAAGTGGGATACCGCGAACATGCAGCAAAATGAAGCGTTCAACGCATACTGGTTCGTACATGGCATGACGTCGCTCGGACATCGCAGCGCCGATATTTGGGCCGATGACCCGGCGGTAACCGTGTACGAGAAAGACGGCGCATATACGGCGCAAATCTGGAATCCTGCGGAACGCGCCAAAACGATCCATTTCTTCGACAAAGCCGGCGCTTTGGGCTCCGCAACGGTATACGCGAACGCGCTCGCGGCCGTGGATCCGTTGAAAAACAGCGTTCTTAGCGGCCCCGATCCATCCCAGGGCATCACGTACCTGGATCGTTCCGCGTGGTCGATCACGGCCTCCGCAGCCGGAGAGCCGCTGGAGCGCCTGACCGACGGCGATCCGTCGACGCGCTGGTCCTCGGGCAAGACGCAGGCCGCCGGCGACTGGCTGCAGCTCGATCTGGGCGCCGAACGGCGCTTCGATACGCTGTTCATGAACTCCGGCACGAACTGGAACGATTACGCGCACGGGTATGAAGTGTACGTCTCCAAGGACGGGGAGAGCTGGGGAGAGCCGGCGGCCTCCGGAAAAGGCACTTCCCCGAGCATCGCGGTATCGCTGCCCGAACAAACGGCGCGGTTCGTGAGAATCGTCCTTACCGAAGCGAACGACAGCTGGTGGTCGATCTCCGAAGTCCAAATCGCCAAGTTCGGCAAACCGGCAGCCGAGACGCCGCCGGATCAACTCGGCGAGTTGGACCGCACGGCTTGGATCGTGACCGCCTCCTCCGCGCAGGGCGACGACATTGCGGCCAATATGCTGGACGGAGACGGCGATACGCGCTGGACGACCGGCCAAACCCAGACGAACGGGCAATGGCTGCAAATCGACTTGGGCGAAACGAAAAGCTTCGACAGCGTGGCTTTGCTTTCCGGAAATTCCGCGGACGATTACGCGCGCGGTTATGAGCTGTACGTTTCCCAGGACGGGGTGAATTGGGGAACGGCGGCCGCCGCCGGCAAAGGAGAAGCCGGAACGACGTTGATTACGTTCCCGGCTCGGCATGCGCGCTACATCCGGATCGTCCAAACCGGAGAGGCCGATAAGTGGTGGTCCGTTGCCGAGCTGAACGCATACTATTATGGCATCGGCAAACAAAAACCGCTTGCGCCCGGCGGCTGGACAGCGACGGCTTCTTCGACGGCGGGCGGCGAGAGCGCGCAGTCGATGCTGGACGGCGCATCGGATACCCGCTGGTCAACGGGCAGCGAACAGCGGAACGGCGATTTTATCGTGCTTGACTTCGGAGCCGAACAAATCTTCGACCAGCTGGCCATGGACAGCGGGAGAAGCCGCGACGACTTCGCGAGAGGCTACGAGGTCTACGTTTCGCGCGACGGCGAGAACTGGGGCGTTCCGATTGCTTCCGGCAAAGGAAACGGGCCGCAGATAACGGCAGCGTTCCCGCTGCAAACCGCGCGTTATATGAAGATCGTCCAAACGGGGACGGACGCGCATTGGTGGTCCATCGCCGAGCTGCGGCTCTTTACGCCGGATACGGGCGGCGACGCCGCCGGCATATTCCGTTCAAGAGCCTGAATAGATGTTTCGAACCCGGCGCCGCAGGCGCCGGGTTTTTAGGTTTTCGGCACGCGGCTAGGTAAGCTTCGTATTTCCGTCGTTCTGGATAATCGTATTGATCTTGAAATCGACCTTCAGCTTCGGCAGATACTCGGTTCTCCAGTTGCGCAATTGCGCGCGGGGAATATCCTTCCTGAAATATTGGCCTAGTCCGAGGATGTCGGATTCCTGGGTTTGAACTTTATGCAGCATGCCGTCGAACCGCTTCGCGAGGATTTCCTCGACCTCCTTTTTCACGAGCTTCGACGTCACGGATCCCTTCGTTTCCACGATCGACACCTTCAGCGTGATGCGGACGTCCAGATGAGGCGTGCCATGGGCGAACTTGCTGCGATGGCGCACGGAGCTTCGCAGGATCAGCACGCTGGCATGGTCCATCACCTCGATTTTCCCTTGCGCGCTTTGACCGTTGAAGGAGTTGAAGAGCAGCGTTTCCTCCGGGGATATCCGGTCCACCATTTTTCCGTTCTTGATGAGTGCCGATCCCAGATAGTCGATCGTCCCGCTGCGTCCGGATTTGATGATCGGAATGGCGACGTCGCGGGTGTACGAATGAATGCTTCGGTAGACTTCCCATATCCGCGTCAAGGACATCTGGGGATTCCATCCCGCGTTTTTCTCGAAACAATCGTACAGCGTCGTGCCCTTCGGCGTCATGGAGCTTGCCACGTAATCGAAGAAAGGATCCAACTTCTCGTCGCATATGGCGATGATCGTTTTGGGAGAGATGTCCCTCGCTCTCATGAAGCTGGAGATGCTGTCCGTCAGGCCCTCTCGGGCGTATTCCGTTTCGACGAGGATCAATTTGAGATGCAGCAGATCGACGCTGGTCTCCATTCGCTCGCTGATCTTGTCGACGGCTTGATTGATGGTTTTGCCCGTTTGGCTGATGATGCGGATGTCGATTCCCTTCTGGCTCGTCTCCGGGATTTGCAGCACCACCTCGTAGAGATCGTCATGCAGGGCGACTCCCATGACGACGGGCAATGAACGGTGATCGATGTCCCGGTTGTCCCAACATCCGCAGAGAGCGCACAACAGTCCGACGACGGCCGACAAGCCCGCGCCGCGCTTCAACGTTCGCTTCATAGTCCGACCTTCCTCTTGCGGATCCGGCCTGCGAAGAAACAGGTCGACAGCGGCACGGCCACCAGGATGTAGAATCTCAGATACGTCCCCCACCAATAGAATTCCGTAATGTCCTTCCAATCGGGAATGTACAAGCACACGATAAAGACGAAGAGGGGGATCGCGAGCAGGATATACGCGGGTTTTAACGACGGAAAGCTTTGGTTCACGACCCGCATCGCCGACCATAGCACGATCGATAGATAGAGCATCATGAACGAGATCAAGCTGAGCAGCAAGAACAGCGTGATGCGGTCGAACATGATCCACGTGATCGAAATGGTGTCGAGCGCCACGACGAACGGAAAATTAAACGTGGAGGCGGTAGCTTGGCCGAAGGTCAGAATAGGGATATAGACGGAGAAAACAAAGAACGGCAGGAGCGCGAGGGCGCCGAAGACGATATGCCGTTTCCGGTAGGCAACGTAAGGCTGCGTGAAGCCGAGAAACAGAAATCCTCCCGCAAACACGAAGAAGCTCTCCAGGTAGCTCGGGTTGGTCAGGAACGAGGACTTGCCGATCAACGGATAGACGTACCGCCAATCGACGTTCTGGAAAGAGGCGGAGAAGAAAAACAAGATCACCGGCACATTGATGCAGCCGATCAGCAAGCCCGTGCGGAAGATGGATCGAATGCCCTTGAAGGCGATATAGGACGAGATGAACAAGAATAAAAACATGATCGCCCAAAGCGGCGTGCTGGACAGGAAAACGACCGTCATGATCTCCGACAAGCACCGCACCGAGACGACGCAGATCAATAGAAAATAAACGGTGATCGGAAGCAGGAACAAGAGCGATACGCCTTTCCCCATTCCCAGGTACATGCTGACGATATCCCGATTCCCCAGCCGGACGAGCCCTTTCATATAAACGGCGATCGCGCCGAGATGCACCGCGAACCCGAGGACGATCGGAATCCAATGCCCGTCCTCCGTGCTGGCGATAATATCGCCCGGGTACATGAAGAAGATCAGGCCGAGATGCGTGATGAAATAGATCAGGGTCACCTGCCAGGACTTATCCATGCTTGATTTCATCCTTCTTGCTCGAGAAGCCGATATACGGAATCCCGTAGGTATTCAAACTCGCCACATAGGCGCAAATCAGCAGCAGCCCCTCCAAGATGCCGAGCACCCCGTAGATGGCGGCCATGATCACGATGACGTATTTCGAGATGCGAAGGGAAAGCGAATGCTGCAGCCCTACGATGGTCGAGTTCGAGATCGTGGTGGCCGCCAGAATGATGATCAGCAGATTGCTGACCAGCTTGGCTTGCACGACGGCCTGTCCCAGGATGATGCCGCCGACCATGGTGATCGTCGGTCCGATATTTTTGGGCAAGCGGATGCTCGCCTCGATGATCAACTCCAGGATGAAGAGCATGAGGATCATTTCGATGATGGCGGGATAAGGGATGCCTACCCGGGTTTGGGCGATGGAGATCGCCATCTCGATGCGGAGCACCTCGGGATTGACGGAAACGAGCGCGACGTACAGGCCCGGGAGGACCACGGTCAGCCATGCGCCGATCAAGCGCAGCGCGCGCAAAAACAACATCAGCGGCAGCGGAAGATTCCGGTCGCTGTCCAGGAAGAAGACGTCCCAAAGCAGGCTCGGGACGACGAGCGCGATCGGCAGCCGGTCGATGAACAGGACGGCTCTGCCTTTTCGCAGGAAATTGGCGGCTTCCTGCGGCAGCTCCGTTTGGCTGAATTTCGAAATCAAGACCCAGGACGGGAAGCCCATGATTTTTTTCGAGAGCTGCTGCAGGTTTTCGATTTGCCTGCTCCGGTTTTTTTGGATCTGGCCCACGAGTTTATGAATGAATTCCATGTTCGTGCGGCCCTCGTAATACAGGAGCGAGATCTTCGTGGTTTCCTCGGTTCCGATATGATAGGAGCCGACTCTTAAATTGTCGGTCAACAGCTGCTTGCGAACGATGCCGATATTGGCATGGATATCCTCCGTGAACGAATTCAAGGAGCCTTGGAATACGTTCTCGTTGATCGGCGGCTCGATGGCGCGATTGAGCGGCTTTGGCGTCGGTTCCATGATGACGCAGGACCCGTCGTCTTCGAAGCAGATCAGGAGCTTGCCCGTCAGCAGGCTCAAACGTGCCTTCGCGCTATCGGACCGATCGCAGACTTCGCCCAGTTCGGCTTTGAGCTCGTCCCGCGCGGTCCCGGTTAGGACGGCGGCTTCTATATAAGCTTGCAAGCCGAGTTTCGTAGTCGCGATATCCAATAACGTATTGAAGCCGGCAAGGACGACCCGGGAATCCATAAACGTCTCTTCCAACGCGAAAAAATCGTCGTCGCCGGAAAATTTGTTCTTCATCTCCTGGATCAGCGTATGCATGGCGGTTCATCCTTTGCATGGTGATAGATACATGGAGTATCCCCTGATCTGGCATGAATATACAGCAAATGGAAAGGTATGGGACTAACCCGGATGCGGCCGCTCGGCAGGGATTAGCGCGCCCGTTCGAACGCGCGGTCTCCCTCTTTACCAAAATACGGGTCTATGATACCTTTATTTCAGTAGATTGCGGGTTCGTAGAGGCAATCCCCGGAGAGCGCGTCCGGCATGTGGCGCCAGTGAGCCCTTATCGGCAGCGGCCGATGGAAATCCGACATCAAAGGTGAGACACCGATGAAAACTTTTTTGCTGACTCTGCTCGTCATCGTCATGGGCAGCGTCATGCTGTACGCCGGCTTGCATTCCTTCTCCGAGGACCCGAATTCGCCCGCGCACGCGAATATTCAGGACGGACGGCTGGATTTGACGCGGGTGAATCTGTCGAACGACCGGCCGCTTCGGCTGGACGGCAGGTGGGAATTTTATTGGAATCGATTGATCGACCCTCAGGGCGGTGCATTCGTGCAGCCGTCTTTTTTTGCCGTCCCGTCGAATTGGAAGGGACAAGTAGACGGGCAGCAGCTCACCGGTCACGGCGCCGCGACCTACCGGCTGGTCATGAAGATGAAGCCGTCCGATGCCGTATATGGCATGAAGATATCCAATATCCGCATGGCGAGCGCGATCTACGTCAACGGCGAGCTGGTCGGCGGCGGCGGCAGGCCGGGGTTGACCAAGAGCGCGTATGCGTACAGGAATAATCCATACAGCGTGTTCTTTCAAGTAAAAGGCGATACCGCGGATATCGTCATTCATGCCGCCAATTTCGATTTCCCCCAAGGGGGAATTCCGTACGACATATACTTCGGCAAGGCCCGTTCGATCAACGAGCTCAACATGACCACGATCACGCTGAACATGGTCGCGATCATCGCGTTGTTCATGCTCGGCATCTATCATTTGTGCGTCTACCTGGTTCGAAGGGAAGAGAAGGGGCTGCTTTATTTCGGGCTGTATGCCGTCGTGAGCTCGCTGGCCTTCGCCTGCAACGGAGACCGGATTTTCATGAGTTACGTGAACCTGCCGATGGAGCCGTTCTACAAAATATACACGGCCTCGCTGTTCTCCGCGCTCATCTTGATGGTCTTGTTCCTGCGCACGATGTGCGTCGGCCTGATCCCGGTCTGGTTCAGCCGGGGCGTGGCTTACGCCATCGGGCTCTATGTCCTCTTCGTGCTGGCGACGCCGTTCGCCGTTTATTCCCGGTTCAATCTGACCATCGGCTTCGTCCAGATCCTGGTCTACCTCGCGGTTATCGTCATGCTGACCCGTTCGCTGCTGAAAGGGCGCTACGGCAATTTCAGCCGCAACGATCTGCTGCTGTTCATTCTCGCGCTGGTCTGCTTCCTGGTCGGGCTGATCGATTATACCCTGTACCTCGGCAGCATCGTCCGCGACTATTATCCCGGCTACCTGGGCATTCTCGGCTTCTGCATGATGATCGCCGTCATGATGGCGTTCCGTTTCTCGCAAGCCTATCAGACGATTGCCAGCATGTCCGTGGAGCTCCGGCAGGCGGACCGGCTGAAGGATGAATTTCTGGTCCATACCGCCCACGAGTTCCAGACGCCGCTGAACGGGCTGATCAATCTCTCCGATGCGATGCTCGAAGGCTCCTCCGGCAGGTTGAATGCGTCGCAGCAGCGGAATATGTCCATCATTCACGACGTATCCCGCAGGTTGTCCGCGCTCGTGCGGGATATCTTGGACCTGGAGAAAATCAAGCGCGACGAGCTGAGCATCCGCCCGGCTTCCGTCGATCTCAAGGCCGTCGCGGCCGTCGTGTTCGAGCTCCTGGCCTATCACTCCGCCGGCAAGTCGGTGGAGCTGCGGAACGAGATTCCCGACGGCCTTCCCGCCGTTCTGGCCGACGAGGACCGGCTGAAGCAGGTCGTCTACAATCTGGTCGGCAACGCGTTGAAATTCACCGCCAGCGGCTCGGTCGTCCTGTCGGCGTCCGTGCAGAGAAACCGGCTGACGCTGTTCGTCGAGGACACCGGGATCGGCATCGCGGAGGACCAGCGGGAGCGCGCGTTCCGCGCCTTCGAGACTCTGCACAATCCGCTCTCCGAGGGTTCGGGGAGCACCGGCCTCGGGCTGTACATCTCGCGGCGGCTGATGCGGATGATGGACGGCGACATCCGGGTGGACTGGTCGCAGGCCGGAGCCGGAACCCGGATGGCGGCGACGCTCCCGCTCGCGAAGGAGCCGCCTTCGAAGGCGGCCGCCATGGGCCTCGCGCAGCCGGAACCCGCGGCAGCGGGCGGCTTGCATGCCGCCGCTCTGCCGCCGCTGCGGTCCGATCGCCGCACGGTGCTGGCGGTCGACGACGAGCCGTCCAATTTGCAGGTGCTGTCGAGCCTGTTCGAGGGAGAATTCAACTTTCTGCACGCGACCAACGGACGGGACGCGCTCGAGCTGCTGCACGAAACGCCCGGAGTCGATCTCGTCCTGCTGGACGTCATGATGCCGGGCATGTCGGGCTACGAGACCTGCCGCGAGATCCGCAAGCGGCATTCGCTGTTCGAGCTCCCGGTCATGCTGATGACCGTGCTCCATTCGGCCGAGGACGTCTCGGCCGGCTTCGAGGCGGGCGCGAACGATTACGTGGTCAAGCCTTTCGATCTGCGCGAGATCCGAGCACGGACGGCGACGCTGCTGCAATTGAAGCAATCGGTCGGCGACGCGCTCAAAGCGCGGATGGATTTCCTGCAGTCGCAGATCAAGCCGCATTTTCTATTCAACGCCCTGAACGCGATCCTCTCGTTCTGCCGCACCGACGGCGCGCGGGCGGAGCAGCTGCTTACGCATCTGAGCGATTATTTGCGCAGAAGCTTCGATCCGGGGCAAGGCGCCTACGTCACCGTGCAGGACGAGCTCCAGCTCGTGCATGCCTACGCGGAGATCGAGAAGGCCAGATTCGAGGAAAGGCTGGAAATACGGATGGACGTGGATGAAGCCGCGCTGCCGAAAACCTTGCTGCCGCTGTCCATTCAGCCGCTGGTGGAGAACGCGATTCGCCACGGGGTCATGCGAAAAGAAGACGGAGGGACGGTCCATGTCGCCGTAAAGGTCGAAGACGGCGCGGTACGTGTCGAGGTGCGCGACGACGGCGTCGGCATCCCGCCCGACAGGCTTCGTACGCTGCTCGACGCATCCGCGTCCGCGGACAAACCGGCACGGCAGGGCGTGGGCTTGCTTAATATTCATCTCCGGTTGATTCATTTCTTCGGAAACGGCCTCAAAATCAACAGCGCGCCGGGCGAAGGCACGACGGTCGAATACACTATCGGAAAGAGGAGCTAGCCATGCTAAGAGCCGTCATCGTGGACGACGAAAGACCGGCGATCCGCCGGCTGCAGCAAATGCTGGATTCGCGGGAGGACATCGAGATCGTCGGCGGATTCACCAAGGCGTCGGAGGCGCTGCGGGCGTTCGCCGACCTGAAGCCGGACGTGGCATTTCTGGATATCGAGATGCCGGAAAGGAGCGGCCTGGCGCTGGCTTCGCTGCTGCTCGATTTGCACGAGGACGTCGAGATCGTCTTCGTCACCGCTTATAATCAGTACGCCCTGGAGGCGTTCAGGGTCAATGCGGTGGATTATTTGCTCAAGCCGGTCGATCCGGCCCTGCTCGGGCATACGCTGCAGCGGATCGGCAAACGGAAAATGCGTGTCCCGGCGGCCGCGCCGGCCCCTGCTCAAGCTCCGGAACAGGCCGCCCCGGCGCGCATGCAATGCTTCGGCAGCTTCGCGGTCACAGGGATCGACGGGCAGCCGGTCCGCTTTCCGACGGCGAAGGCGGAAGAGCTGCTGGCTTATTTTCTGGTGCACAGCGGCACGGAGCTGTCCAAGTGGAAGATATGCGAAGCGTTATGGCCGGACCACGAGCCGGATAAGGCGGAGCATAACCTGCACACGTCCGTCTACCGGATGAAGAAGACGCTGCAGGAGAACGGCATCGGCGTGAAGCTCGCCTCCCGAAAAGGCGTGTACCGCCTGGAGCCGCCCGATTCTTGCGACTACTTGGCTTGGCGCGCATCCGTCGGCCGCGGTTCCGATTCCCTGCTCCCGGATACGGAGGAAGCGGAAAGGCTGTTGTACCGTTATCGCGGCACGCTTTTCGGGGACAAGGATTATCCGTGGTGCGAGCCGGAGCGGGAACGCGTCCGCAAAAGCTTCGCCGAGCATGCCAAGCAGGTCGTTCGGACCTTCATGGACGCGGAAAATCACGAGCGGGCGCAAGACCTGCTTCAATTCCTGCTCGACCGGGTGCCGGACGACGAGGCGGCGCATGAACGACTGCTCGGCATATACGCCCATCGGCAGGACCGGACGGCCTTTTTCGCCCACTACAAGAAAATGGAACATTGGCTCCAGAAGGAAGTCGGGATCGCCCCGTCCGCGTCCATGAAGAAGCTGTATAAAAAAATGAAGGCGGAACTGAAATAACAAGCTGCGAAGCATGCCGAGACGCATGTTCGCAGCTTGTTTTTTTGTTGCAAAACCTCGATTTCTGTCAAAGCTTGTCAGCGATCTGTGAGAATCGGCGCGTAGTATAGGTATTTGGAATCAGTATTTTTGCCGGGAGGCTCAAGTGGAATGGAAACTAGCCGAAAGATCAGAAAACGAATGGCGGAAGCATTGCTTATCTGCCTGCTGTTCACGCTGCTGCCCGCATGGATGCCGCAGCGGGCGGATGCGGCGAGCGCCGACCTGGAGATCACCTTCGGGGCAGGCACGCATATCGGCAATTTGACGTATGCGGCGGACAACGCGTTTATTAACTTTGCCAGCAGCCAGCCGGGCTTCGGTTTCTCGAAGAGCGGCGGCGCTTCGCATAATCCCGATGACGGCGACGTCTTCGTGCATTCCGGGGAATCGGCGCGCTACGAGATCGACGTGGCCGGCAATCCCGCGCTGAAGGCGCTGGCGCAGAGCGGCGAGGCGCAGGTCGTCGTCGGATGGAGCCACCTGGATTGGGTCGAGCAGGGAAGCGGCTGCGGTTTTCTCGGCGCGTTCAAGTGCTTCGGAGGCACGAACGCGTCGATTACGGTCGACGGGGACGTCGTCGTCCAAGACGAGGCGTGGGACGGCGGGACGCCAGCCAAGAGCGCCACGGTGTCGATCACCCCGAATTCCGTCATCGTCATCGATGCCCGGGGAGTCCGGGACGGCACCGATGCGCCTGCCGGACCGCGCGGCGTCTATGTCAAATTTCAGGATAAAGTCCGTCCGAAGATGACCGATTACACGTTCACCGGCAACGGCGAGGAATGGCCCAACACCAAGATCAACCAGGAAGAGCTGTACGTCAAGAAAGGCGAGAATATCCGCCTGAGCTACAACTTCGACGAGCCGGTGCGGCCGACGACGATCGTTGCCGGGAACGCCGACGCCTTCCTGAAGCAGCCGTTGTTCGTCAACCCGGCCGGAACCGGCCTGCCCGCCTCGGGACAGGCGCAGTATTTGACCAGCCAGACCTATGCGAAGAGCGATTTTTCGGCGAATCAGGGGGACCAGTACCAGTACTTCAAATTCCCGCTGAACAAGAACATCGTCTATCAATATACCGGCGTCCAGTTCCATAACAGCGGCAACAACCCCTTGGAACCGCGCATCGTCGTCGATCCGCGGCAGGATACGTCGGGCGATCCGCCGATCGACCAGCCGCTGGAGAAGAAATTCAAGGACGCCGTATTCGCCGACGCGGCGGGCAACGTGGCGGCGATCGTCTTCCCGGGCACGGCAAGCGGCGGCAGCAACGACTATTTGAAAGGCAAGACCGGCAACCCCTTCGATTACGAACGGGGCGGCTATCGGATCATCGTCGACGCGGTGCCGCCGAAATACACCAAGGTCGGCAACGGCGTTCAGCCGCAAATATTGACGGGCGTCAACCTCAACGACAAGGACGCGTTCGACTTTACGCTGCAGCTGTCGGAGGCGGCGGTCGTCAAGCGGGGCTGGGACGTCACGCGGACGTTCCTGCTCCTGAACAACGGCTTGAAGGCCAACTACGCGGCGGGCGAAGGCACGGACAGATGGACGTTCCATCTCCAGATTCCGGCCGGGACCGCGGTGGAAGCGCCGCTCCTCAAGGTGATCGCGCTGACCAATGACGCCGCTCCCGTCAACCCGGCGACGGGCAAGCCGTCCGATACCGACGTGCTGCAGGATTATGCGGGCAATATGCTGATCGAGCCGGCCAATTACGACGGCATCTGGCCTCCGGACCCGAGCGCCGACGACCGGGCGAGCGTCAATTCGAAGATCGACTGGGCCGGGCTGTCCATCGACAACACGCCGCCGACGATCGCCGTGCATTACGAGAACGGCGGGGCGAGCGACCAGGCCTATGCGCGGGACGGCAAGGTGACGATCGACGCCAACGACGCCCCGATCATCGTGCCGCCGCTTGATCCGGAGAATCCCGGCACGACCCGTCCGAGCAAGGGCATCTACCGGCCGTCGAACCTGACGGGCTCGGGGGCGCCGGCGGTCGGATTGGTCTACTACGCGTGGACCCGCAGCGCGGACGATCCGTTGGCGGGCAAGGAGGACGACCATTTCGCGGCGGTGAAACGGTACGCGTTGTCCGGCAAGCAGCCGAGAGAGGATCTATATCCGGACGACACCGCGCTGGCCGAGTTGAACCTGAGCGTGGCCAACAACAAGACGAACCTGCTTCCGCTGCCTGCGGAGGCGCTGACTCCGGAGGGCAGCGGCGAATGGTTCCTGCATGTCTGGACCGCCGACATGACCTGGGATTCGGCCCGCGAGCTCATGCAGGAGCAGAAGAAGGACGCCTATATCACGGATCATCCGGCCGAATACGAGGGCTGGTATAACGAAGCGCCGGGCTCGGACGCGGACAAGACGTTCTACGCCAACAACAAGGCGCTGGCGGCCGTGGGCAACTACGCCGATCTGAACGTTTGGACGCTCGCCGATTACATGGAAGAAGACTCCAACTGGACGCACGGCGTCGCCGTGGACAAGCTGGACAACCGCGCGCCGGAAATTTCCTTCGACGGGACGACCGGCGACAATACCGCCGCCGTGCAGGTGAAGGTGACGGTCAAGGATCCGCACAGCGGAGTGCGGACGAGCGAGTATCAATGGGCGAAGGCAGGCAGCGGGCCGCAGGACGTCGATTGGAAGCCGCTTGCGAATGCGGGGAATACGCTGGAGCTGTCGACGCTCAGCGACGTGATCGAGGACGGCAGCTACGTCCTCTACGTCAGATCCACCGACAACGCGGGTAATCTCTCGGCGGTCAACAGCGAAGCCGTAACGGTCAATTCCGCGAACGCGGTTACCGGCAGCTTCGAGCCGGAGCCAGAGGCGGACGTTTACTTGCAGAGCTACGACGTCAAGTTCCGGCTGGGCGGGACGCTGCTGCAGCCGCAAGCGCAGGAAGCCGCGGAAAATGCCGGCGGCGCGCAGGACGCAGAAGGTACAGGCGCAGGCAAGCCTGACGCAGCCGGGGACGGCTCAGGCGATAGCGGTGCTGCAGGACAACCGGAGGCGGATGCCGAGAACGCGGATACGGATCAAGCGTCCGCCGGCAACAACGCGGCCGATGCCGCGGGCGAACCCGCCGGCGATGCCGGGGCCAATGGGGACGAAACCGCGGCCGATCCGTCCGGCGACCCCGCCGCGAACGAGCCCGGAGGCGAGAACCATTCGTCCGCTGCCGCCGCGGCGAACGAAGCGCTGGACTCGCTCTTCGTGGGCTATGCGTTCAGCGACAGCGCGGTTCAACCGTCCGGCGACGCGGCCTATGCGCCGCTGATCGCGGACGGGACCGACGCCGACGGATCGCTGAGCTATACGATACCGGCCGACAAGACGGCGAACGGCAAAACGTACGTCCACGTCGTCGCGAGGACGAAGCAGTCCGGCGTGCTCAAAAACTACTATTTCTCAAAGGCGTATTTCTTCGATAACGAAGCGCCCGAGGTCGCGTTCGGCCGGACCGGCTCCGACTATCCGCAGCCGTCCGCGAGCGTGGCGGTCAGCGTGACGGAGCCGTACAGCAAGAGCGGCGCCTACGCGCGCTACCAGTTCGCCAAGGAGGACCAGCCGGCGCCCGACGCGGCCGCTTCCGGCTGGCAGGAGCTCGGCGACGGCGCGACGGTGACGGTGGACAATTCGCAGCTCCAGCCCGGCGAGACGGCGCGCTACATCTTGTACGTGCTGGCCGCCGACGGCGCGGGCAACGCGGGCATCGTCCATACCGGGACATTCAATATATCGAAGCAGGCCGACGATATTCCGCCCTCCTCCGTATCCGCCGGACTTCTGTACGTGAACGGGGACGCGCAGGACGGGTTCACGGCGATCGTGAAGCTCGGCCTCGGCGCGGAGGACAAGACGGGCTATGAATATTCGGTGTCTCAGGACGGCGGGGAGAGCTGGGTGAAATGGGCCCCGTATACGAACTTCGTCGCCTTGAAGGTGCCGACGGACGACCCGGCCAAGTTGTCGATTCAGGTCAAGTTCCGCACCCCCGGCGGCGTCATCGGCGACCCGGCGGCGCTCGACGCGTCGGGCGTCTCCGCGGACGAGCCGGTCTATGCGCTTGCGTCCTTGAGCACGACGCGGCCGGTCACGCCCGCCAAGGGCGTCGACGTGAGCGTAACGGCCCCGCTCGGCATCAAGGTGACGCCGGCCAAGGTCAATCCGTCGGTGCCGGTACGCGCCGGCAATACGTTCAAGGTCAACGCGAGCGGCGTGTATGCCTTCGATCTGAAGGATATCGCCGACGGCAGCCGCACGGCCACGCTCTACATCTCCGTGGCGAACGTCGACGGGGACAAGCCGCGCGCGGAGGTCGAGTCGCTTCACCCCGGCCCGACGAACGGCAACGTGACGGTGCAGCTGACCGGCCTATCCGAGCCGGCGAGGGTGCTTAACAACAACGGCAGAACGTCGTACACCTTTACGGAGAACGGCGAATTCACCTTCCAGATCATGGACGAGGCGGGCAATACGAGCGACATTCCGGCTACCGTGAACAACATCCGCAAGGATGCGCCGCGGGTCAAGATCGTGCGCTCTTACGCTTTCGGCGAGAACGACAGCCAGCGCTTCGGCACGATCACGGACGACGAGGGCAACGTGCTCTATGCGTCCGGCGTCAATCTGACGGTCGTCAAGGCGGATAACGACGCCGAGGATTTCACGGTGATGAACGGCAAGGACACCGTGACGATGCAGAAGAACGGCACGGCGTCCTTCATCGTGACGGACCGCTACGGCAACACGAGCCTGGTCAAGGAAACGGTCGACAACCTGATCGGCGCTCCGCCGACGACGGAGAAGATCGAGTACGCGTTCGTCGACGCGAACGGCGCTCCGCTGCCGCAGGACCGGATCAAGACGATCGGCGGCAAGCCGTATGCCAGGGGTTACGTGAAAGCGACGCTGACCGGTCGGATCGAGGCGCCGAACCGCGTATTCGCCGGGCCGACCGCGCTGTGGGACGCGCAGAGCGGCGAGTACACGAACGAAGTCGGCGGCCCGGACGGCAAATTCAGTTATTCGCGGCTGTATGCGGCGAACGGCGTGACGATGGTCGCGCTCTCCGACCTGCTCGGCAGCGTCAGGAAAATTCCGGTGGAGATCGCGGGGCTGGATAATACGCCGCCGACGATCGAACCGGCGCTGTCCGCGGTGGGCCTGGTCAAGACGGACCTGGCGAAGCAGGGCCTCGCGAAGGATCCGGTTACGGGAGGCTACGTCCTTACCGGCGACAAGGCCAAGTCGCTGGGGTTCGGCGGATTCGCGGTCGCCGACAACGTGTCGGCGGCGGAGAACGTCCGCGTCAGCATCGCCGGGCTGGACATGGCCAAGCTGGGCGTGCCGCAGCAGGTCACGTATACCGCGCTCGACGAGGTCGGCAACAAGGCGACCGCCACCCAATACGTCACGGTCGTCGCGGACGGCGGCATGCATATATTCGCCGACGGCGCGCTGATCTCGGCCTTCTCGGCGACGACGGCGATCTTCGACCGGAACACGCTGACGTTCAACGTGACCAATTTCAATCTGGTGAACGTGGGCGGGCAAGAGCAGGCGAACGAGAAGGGCACGTTCGATCTGATGTACCAATCGGGCTTGTTCCGGGAAGGCCAGCTCAAGTACATCGCCACGGACATCTCGTACGGCGATCTAGTGAAAGGAAATTTCAAGGTGACCTTCCCGAGCGCGGGCTGGTATACGATCATCGTCCGCAACCAGGAGCGGGAGCGCGAATTCGCGACCTTTTTCATCAGCAAAACGAATTAGAGCGAAGTCTCGGCCGCCTCGGCGGCAAGCGCGGGAAGGAAAGGCGGCCAAGCCGGCCGCCGTTTCGCTCCCGGAAGCACACATATCGGAGACTTCGGAGGAGGCATTCGGCTTTGAAGCTGTTTACCAGATGGATAGCAAGTTTGCTCGGACTCATCCTGTTCTTTTATTCCGGAAGCGACGTCGTCAAAGCCTTTGCGGACAGTCTCGCCGCTTCCAAGACGACGGTGCTGCAGAACGATTTCATCAAGATTTCCGTCGACAACGCATCGGGCCGCTTCGGCATCCGGACCGTGGACGGGCAGCCGATCCGCAAGAAGGACCAGAACGTCAGCCTGCTGTTCCAGGGCGACGATCCGGAGACCTCGTTCACGACGTTCAAGATCGACGGGACCGACTATATCTTCGGCAATCCGTATAAATTCGGCGTCGACTTCTTCTCGGAGACGACTCCGCCGGTCATCGTCTCCAATGCCAACGGGACGAAGCAGATCGAGACGGTCTGGACGATCAAGGACGTGCGCATCAAGCAGATTCTGATGCTGTACACCGACGCGTCCGACAAAGTCAACGCGGGCAACGTCGACATCCGCTACGAGGTGCTGAACGCGAGCGGCCGCGACGTGCAGCTCGGAGGCCGCATCCTGCTCGATACGATGGTGGGCGGCAACGACGGCCCGGCTTTCCAGATCGGCACGGCCTACGAGCAGCCGCTCACCGTGGAGCGGGAGCTCGTGCACGATCCGGTCAAGGAGCTCGGCGTGGCGCCGGCCGACGAAGCGTACTACAAGCTGCCGCCCTACTGGATCATGAAGGACAAGCTCGGCCTGAACGATCCGTCGGCGACGGACGTCATGGCCTACGGCTTCAACAACTTCGCCGAGCAGAACATCAATATCGTGGACAAGATGATCGTCGGCCATTGGAACGGCCTGGCGAACACGAAGTGGGATTACCGTCCCAACGGCAATCTCGATTTCACGACGGATACCAACGATTACGGCACCGCCGATTCCGCGGTGGCCTTCTATTGGAATCCGGACAAGCTGGCGAACAACGCCGTCCAATCGTTCGAGACGGTCTACGGGCTCGGCGAGCTGATCGCGCCGGACAAGGTGTTTTCGATCCGCTACCTGGACACGCCGCTGCAGCTGGCGACGAACGACGACGGCAGCGCTTATGCGGACGAGGGCATTTTCGATATCAACGCCGAGGTGGAGAACCTGGCCGCCTTCAACATGGCGCAGTCGCAGATCGACGTGAAGCTGGCGCTCGACGACGGGCTCAGCTTCGTCCAGCTGGACGACCAGGGCCGCATCGTGCGCGGCTCGGACGGCAGCGCGCTGACCGAGACGGCCCGCAGCAAGAAGCTGACCTTTCGGAAGACGGCGACGCCCGAGGAATCGGAGCAGGGCATCATTCCGAAATACAAGCCCGGCGACACGGTGACGGCCACCTTCAAGGTGAAAGCCAAGGGCAGGCCGTGGCCGACGACCCAGCAGTACCTGATGACGGCGAGCAGCCCGGAGACGGAGAAGACGCTCGAAGGACAGAAGGACGAGACGATCAAGGCGCAGTACGAGTCGACCAAGTCGAGCTTCATCCTGCTGCCGGCCGTCGGGACCGCCGTGCCGACGACGGCGTACGGGCTCACGCCGAAGGAAGCGTACGCCAGCGACGTCAAGTACATCACGGTCAATATGACGAACATCGATGCCTATAATCCGGGCAACGACGCGGCCGATCCGAATTTCGACCTGTTCCTGGTCAACGCCGAGACCGGCGACAGGTACAAGGTGCCGGTCAAGAGCTCGGTCATCGTCCAGCCGACGGACGACGGCTTCTCCGGCGATATGCGCATCACGTATCGCGGCGGCGACCAAGTGGACGAGAACGGCGCGCCCATCGAGGGCAAGACGGGACTCGGTCCGGAGCTGCCGCTCGGCGCGTACAAGGTCGAGATCGACTACAAGGGCGATACCGGCGGCAATGCCGATATCTCGTCGATGTACAGCCTGACGACGAGCCGCACGTTCGCCGTTACGGACAACGAGGCGACCCGCATCCGGCAGGCGGAGCTCATGGCCGTCTACAAGACGGCGGTCGACGTCCGATCGGTTTCCCCGTCGACGGGCGGCGACCGGCTGGACGAGATCAACGACGCCTTCCCCGAGGCGGAGCAGTTCAAGGACGGCGCGGCCCTGTACAACGGCATGGTGTCGTACCGCACGGCCAGGGCGCTGATCGGCGCGGCGAGCAAGGCGACGGATCCGGGCTTCGACACGAGCGGATTTCTGGACGACGAGGCGCTGGAGGAATTCCCGGCTTATCAATACAAGCTGTTCGATTCGGAAGAGGACTTCGAGGCGTTCTTCGACGAGGAGGAGCATCCCGAGCGCGAGATGCTGGTCAGCATCCGCGGGATGATCAAGGAGGCCGGCGCCGGCGACGACGTGCAGGTCGTGGTGGACACGAAGACCGAGCCGGCGATCATCAACGACGCCGTCGCATACCGGGGCAAGGACATGGTGTTCGTGCGCGGCAAGCTCGACGTGTTCAACCTCTCGAGCGTGGCCGGCTATAACGAGATGCCGTTTCTCGATACGCTGTTCGTGAAAGGGGACGGCACGCTGAGCATCGCGAGCAGCGGGTTCGTGTTCCATAAGGGCGAGTGGACGCTCGATTTCTTCAACGGCTTCGACAAATCGCTCGGCGACGGCTATACCGTCGACGGCGAGGAGATGCCCGAGAGCGAAGGCAATCCGGCGGATTCCAGCTTGAACGGTAGCCTGCAGTGGGCCGCGGGAGCGCTGAACGATCAGCTCAACCCGCTCCGCCAGGCGTCGATCGATCTGGTCTATTTCAACAAGCACAGCTTGTTCGCGACGCCGACCTTCAGCCTGAACGGCTTCAGCATCGCGTTCAACGATTTCGTCCTGCGGCCGGAAGGCGTGTCCTTCGGCGGCGCGATCTCGCTGAAGGTGCTGAGCGCCGAGATCCGCAACGTCATCTTCAACGACAAAGGCTTCGTCGGCATCGACGCCGGGCTCAAGTTCAATCTGAACGAAAACCTGGGACTCGTCGCGCCGAGCGAGGAGGAGGACGACGAGGAGGAAGACGCGAAGCCGTCCTCCGCGGGAGGCGGGGCGGCCGCTGCGGCCTTGGCCGGGACCGGCGGCTCCGTCGAGAAGGAGGGGCCGGAGAAACCGAGCGGCGAGATCAACATCGTGCATTTCGTGCAGCCGGTGGAAGGCGTATCGAACCAATACGGGCTGAAGTTCGACGCCCAATTGAAGAACATGGTCGGCATCTCGGCGGAGATCGCCTTCAAGCAGGTGGACGACGGGCGCGTGCTGCCCGACGTGATCGCCTTCGGCGCGGAGCTTCCGCCGCCGGGCATTCCGATCGCCGGGGCCATCAATTTGACGGCGATCCGGGGAGCGGTGCGCGAGCTGGCCGACACGATCGCCGGCGGCACCAAGGAAGACCCGTTCCCGCTGACGCTGCAGGCCGGCGTCGGACTGCGCTTCGGGGTCGCGCCGGCTTACTTCTTCGGCGATATCGACCTGACGCTGAAGCGGACGGGCATCGCCCTCGAGGGCACGCTGGATTATTCTGCGGAAGCCGAGCCCGAGGACGATCAGCTGCTCAAGATGATCACGATGGCGCTGATCGAGGCGCAGTGGACGAGCCCGTGGTTCGTGCATCTGGCGGCGGAGGTCGACATCGGCGGCTGGAACCTGATCGTCGGCAAGGTCGGCATCTTCGTCGGCCAGAACCTGGAGAAGCACCGGACCGATTTCGAAGGTTATATCGGGGCGAAGGTGCAAATTCCCGAGAGCGTGCCGGTCGTGGGCGGGATGCCGCTCGCCAGCGTGTTCTTCGGCCTCAACAACGACAAGATCTGGGGCAGCGTCGGCATTCTGTTCATCTCGCTCGGCATTACCTACTACTGGGGCGGCGGCGTCGAATTCGGCACGTCGGGCAACCGGCCGCCGGACGGCTTCGCCGACCTGCTGGTCAACGATCCGGTGCACGGCCCGAGCATGATGGTGATCGGGCAGGGCATGAAGACGGTCGCGACCTCGTGGGTGCAGGCCGAGCGGGAGACGCAGCCGGTCACGTACCGGGCGGTTTCCGAAGGCGTGCAAATTCTCGATAACGGCGCGATGGATATCGGCGTCGGCGGCATCGGCGTGTCGAACAACGGGCGCGTCCATATCGTTCCGATGAGCGGCGTGAGCGGCAATGCGATCATCGAGATGGAATACACGGACAAGACCATGCCGTCCTTTACGCTGAAGGATCCGAGCGGCAAGCCGTATCCGGTCGTCTTCGACAACACGAACACGAATCCGAACGCGAACGCCTTCACGCAAATCATCTCGGCCAAGGCGTCGAGCGATCAGGTCGACCACCGGAAGGCCTATATCATCCTGCCGCAGGACAAGATCAAGAACGGCGGCAGCTGGACGCTGACCGCGCAGTCGCCGGTCGAGACGCGGCTGATCAACGTGCCGACGACGCCGCAGCTGAAGCAGGTCAGCCTGACCAAGAGCGCTTCGGACGCGAACGTCTTTACGGCCGGCTGGACGGTGAGCAACGCCAAGCCGGGCGATACGATCGATCTGTACTTGACCAAGGACGCCGTAACCGGCGGCACGGCCAAGCTCGCGAACGGGGAAGACGTGCTGAATCCGGGCGATCCGGGGATGCTCATCGCGCAGGGCTTGCCCGTCGGCAGCGCCGGTTCGGGAGGGACGGCGAGCGGCAGCAAGGCCATCGACGTCTCCAAGATCGGCATGCTGGGCGACGAGGAGGATATCCGCGGGCTGCTGCAGCAGGGCGACTACTACTTGCGCGCCGAGCTCAAATCGGATTCCGCGTACGGCACGAAGACGTCGCCGGAGAAATTCTCCCTCGTCGACCCGCTCGCGCCGGAGAAGGTAAGCGACGTGAAGATCGAGCCCGCGGGCGACGGTTACTTCTCGCTGTCCTTCAAACCGGCGGCGAAGCAGCAGGGGCAGGAGAAGTTCGAGCACGATTACGTGTTCAGCGCGCTGCAAACCGTAAACGGCAAGCTCGAGCCGTACGCGAACTACGGCGACACGCTGTTCACGGAAAACGAGCTGAAGGAGCACTGGAACGCGAAGACCGGCCGTTACGAAGGCATTCTGCTCGGCGGCTGGGCGGCGACGACGAACGATAATAAGATCGACGAAAGCAGTCTGGCGGGCCAGCTGCCGGACGAGGCGAAGATTCGCTACTCCGGCCTGCAGGTCGGACAGAAGTACGCGATCGGCGTCGAAGCCGCCGTCAAGCCGGACAAGACGGCGGACAAAAACGAAAACTATCATTTCGCCGAAAGAGTCGACAGCGCCAATACGCTGCTTCCCGTGCCGGCCAAGCCGAAGCTTGCGCAGTCGGCGGCCTTCGCGGCGGCGGCGCCTAAAATCGAGATCACGACGCGCGATACGAAGGCGCAGAGCCTTGCGCTTTATTCGGATCAGCCGGACATCGAGGTGGAGGCGTTCAACGACGGCCAGCCCGTCGGCAAGACGACGCTGAGCAACGATGGCTCCGGCAGCCATGGCACGCTGAAGCTCGATCCGTTCGCCACGGACGGCACCTACGGCATCGAGCTTCGCGCGACCAATACGAAGACGCACGACAGCTCCGTCAAGATGCTGTACCTGACCGTCGACACGATCGCGCCGATGCTCTATCTCAGCGAACCGGTTACCGGGGACAGAACGGACGGCGGGAAAATCCGCTTCGCGGGCCAGACGACCGCGGGCGACAGTATAGAGGTACTCGAGAACGGCAAGGCCACGCGGCTGACGGTCGGCGACGACGGCAAATTCGCCGGCGAAGTCGCCGTAAACTCGCAGGAGCCGACGGTCGAGCTGACCGTGCAGGCGCGCGACGAGGCGGGCAACGCCAATCACGCGGTGATCGAAGTGACGAACGACGGCTTCGAGGCGCCGGAGGCGATCGCGATCGAACGCGCGGGAACGACGGGCGGCGGCGACGAAGTGCTTGGCCTGAAACCGGGCGACTCGCAGAAGCTGCAGGTCAAGCTGCTGCTGCCGCAGGGCAAGGGCGGGGACGGCAAGCCGACGTTCGGCGAGGTTCAGGCCGACGCGGCCAAGGTGACGTATACCGTGCTGCAGGGAGATTCGGTCGAGCTGGCGGACGACGGGACGATCAAGGCGTTATCAGTCGGCGCGAGCCTGATCCAGGCCAGCTACGAGGCGGCGGAAGGCGTGACGCTGCAGGCGATGAAGGCCGTGTCCGTGGACGTGCCCGAGCCGTCGGCGCTGGGCCGTCTGACGGCCGGTACGTCGCAAATAACCGGCGACGGCGCCAGAATCAAATTGACGGTAGCCAATCCGGGCGAGATGCTCGGTTACCAGCTCGTCTACCGCACGTACGCGAATCCGTCGGAAGCCGCGATTCCGTCGCTTGGCGACGATATCGGCGATTGGGCGTTCCTGCCGCAAGACGGCAACGTGGCCGTCAAGAGCGGCAGCGTCGTCGTCGCGGCGAAGCGGACTTCGTCGGGCAAGAAGGCGGTGGCGGCCTCGGACAAGCTGACCGCCCAGACGTGGCAGCCGCCATTCGGCGGCGGCATGATCGGCGGAGGCATCGGCGGCGACATCGGCGTGCCCGGTGAAGACGGACCGGCGTTCAGCCTGAACGGGGAGCCGTTTGACGCGGAAAGGTCGGACGACGGCAGGCTGACGGCCCGAATCGCGGCCAAGGATATCGGAGACGGCAACTCGGACATCGCGGTCGCGTCGAGGGACGCGTCGGCGAAGGGCTTCACCTTCCGCTTCGACCGGGAAGCCGTGCAGCAGGCGGCAGATGCCGGACGGCGGATCGTCATCGACGTGCCGCCGGGCAGTCTGACGCTGACGCCGGCCATGCTCCGAGGCATGGACAAGGAACTGGAAGTCAGCATCGATCCGAATGACGGGGCTTCGCGCGCGGCGTTCGGGCCGATCGCGGCAGAGGCGGACGCCACCTTGCTCGCTTCGGGCGACGGAGCGACCTTCCGGGCGAATATTCCGGCGGCGGTCTGGCGGTCGTGCGCGGCCGTTCGCATCCCGGTGCCGAGCGGAATCAAGCCTGGCGACATCACAGCAGTCGTACTGCGAGGGACGGACGGATCGTGGACGACGCTGCCGTGGACGCTTGACGCCGCGGGCAGCGCTTATGTGAACGTCAAGCTGACCGGACCTGGCAGCGTGGCGTTCATCGGGAAGCATGCGTCGTTCGCCGACGTGAAGTCCGGATCATGGGCCAAGCCGGCGATCGACCAAGCGGCTGCCAAGCTGCTCGTCATGGGCAGAAGCGCGGACGTATTCGCGCCGGACAGCAGCATCACGCGGGCGGAATATCCGACGCTGCTGCTGCGGGCGGCGGGGCTGATGACGCAGCAGGCCGAAGCGTCGTACGTCGACGTCAAGCCGGCGGACTGGTATTACCGGAGCGTGGCGATCGCCTCGCAGCTCGGCGTAGCGGCGGGAACCGGAGACGGCGGTTACGGACCGAAAGCGACGATTTCGCGGATCGAAGCGATGACGATGGCCGGACGGCTGCTCGGAGCGATCGGACGCGGCGGCGAAATGACGGACGCGGAAGCGGGCAAGCTGCTGAGCGCGTTCCAGGACGGGTCTTCCGTTCCCGAATGGGCCAGATTGCCGGTTGCGCTCTGTATCCGGGAAGGCCTCGTGACGGGCGATGATGCCCGGATCAAGCCGGATGACCGGTTGACGCGGGCGCAGGCCGCCGCGATCGCGCTGCGGCTCGACGCATGGATTACGGAACAGCAATAGCAGGCAAAGCCGGCAGCCGCGCGAGCGAGCGGCCGGCTCCTGCCTTTTTATCGCATGGCAAGCGCAAAGCAGAATGTTCGCCGCGAGGCGGACGTTGAACATATCGAGGCGGTGACGAAGTGACGTTTAAGCTGGGAACTAGATTTGCCGCGGGAGCGGTCGCGCTGGCGGTGGTGGCCGGGCTGGGCGGTTGGAAAATGCTCACGGCGCAGGCGGATTCGGATTATTGGTCCGATCATGCGGATATCGGTTGGTACGATCCGACCTATGCGACCTATACGATCGACACGCCGGCCAAGCTTGCGGGCATCGCCAAGCTGGTCAACGACGGTGTCAGCGGCAGCGGACAGGCGATCGACGGGTTCGGCGGCAAGGTGCTGGAAATTACGGGGGACATGGACGTATCGGCGTACAAGTGGGTGCCGATCGGCACGGCCGAGCATCCCTTTCACGGGACGCTGATCGCGGCCGGAGGCGCCGTCAAGACGATCAGCGGCATGACCGTGGACGGAAATACCGCCTATGCGGGCTTCGTCGGCAACATGGACGCGGCGACGGTCGGCGGCCTGACGTTCGCGGGCGGCGGACTCGATCCGGTTACCGTCGCGGAAGACGTCTATGCGGGCGCGGCCGTCGGCAAAATGACGGGCAGCAGCACGCTGTACGACATCACCGTCGGCGCCGGCATGCACGTCAAGGCCGAATCGGCGTCCGGAGCGGCGTATGCCGGAGGCATCGCGGGCTCGAGCGAGGGCACGGTCTCCAACGTGCAAAACAACGCCGCGGTGACCGCCTCCGGCTCGGACGTCTCCGCCGGCGGCATCGTCGGCGACGTCGGCGGAACGGGCCTGAAGCTGAAGAAAATCTGGAACTACGGCGCGGTCTTCGCCGCCGGCAGCATCGGCGCGGCATACGCCGGCGGCGTGGCCGGCTATGCGCCGGCGCCGGTCGATATGGGCGAGGACGATACGCCCATTTTAAACGCGGGCGCGGTGCAAGCCGCCGGAGGCACGGCAAGCTACGCCGGCGGCATTATCGGGCGCGCGAGCGGGCCGGCCGGGTTCTCGACGGCGACCGCGAACAGCGGAGGCGTCAACGTCTCCGCGCCGGAAGCTGCCGGTTCCTATGCCGGCGGCCTGGCCGGAGCGCTGGATACGTTGACGGACGGCCGCAGCTACGCGCTCCCGTTCGCCAATACGGGCGCGGTGACCAACGATGGCGGCACGAACGTTTACACGGGCGGCGTGGCCGGCTTCGTCGACGGCGCGCTGGCGTGGGACGGCAGCTTGGCGAATGAGGCCGGCGTCCGGGCATCGGGCGGGAGCGAGGTATACAGCGGCGGGCTGTTCGGCTACGTGTCGGGCGAGCTGCGTCTCGCGGGAACCGCGTCGAACGCGGCCGGGCTCGACGTAACCGGCGGCGCGCGTCCGGCCGGACCGGACAAGGCTTACACGGGCGGACTGATCGGCTTTGCCGGCAGCCGTCTGCTCTTCGATAATGCGGCGGCCGAGGCCTACGCGAACCGCGGGGCGATCGCCGTTGTCGGCGGCAAGGACGTCTACACGGGCGGTATCGCCGGCAACCGGGCTTATGCGCGAATGGCCGGGGAGGACGCCGAGCGAAGCGACAACGTGCTGAGCGCCGGAAACATCGACGTAACGGGCGTCAGCGGTTTATACACGGGCGGCTTCATCGGCGCCGTTCGGGACGGCGTCGACAAGACGGTCAGTAACGCCGCGTATGCCGGGACGATCAACGTCGTTGCCGCATCTTCCGATCCGTCGGAGCCTGTCGCAACCGGCGGCATCGTCGGCTACTTCGAGGATGCCGAAGGGGTCGGCGCCTTGAGCGCGGATACCTTCGGCGGCACGATCGCCGCGACGGGCGGCGGCGCCGATACGTACACCGGCGGTATCGCCGGTTACGTGAACGGCGGCAAGCTCGATCATGCCGCCGTCGGAGCCGAGGCGGGCAGCCATGCGGTCATTGCGGCCGACGGTGTATCCGGCGGCGTGGCCGGCTATATGCAGGGCGCCGTGGATACGGCGGCCGTGCGGTTCGTCGACGTGACGGCGAAGACGGGCGACGGCATCGTCGGCGGCATCGCCGGCATTGCGGGCGGCAGCATCGCCGGCGCGACCGTCGGCGACGAAGGGGCCGCGGACAGCGACAGCGTGCTGCTCGCGGCATCGGGCGGCATCGAGCGCTTGACCGCCGGCGGGATCGTCGGACGAAATGAAGGGCCGCTTGCCGTCACGGACAGCGCGGTCGTCCGGATCGGCCTGCTGAGCGAAGCCGGCAGAAGCGGCTTGACGCTCGGCGGCGCGGCCGGCAAATTGACGGCCGAAGCGCAGATCGGGGCAGCCGGAGCGCCGGTGGCCGTGAAGCAGCTGGACATCGCGGTGAACGCGGCGGACAGCCTCGTCGGGGGCGGCATCGGCAGCAGCGCGTCGTCCGGCGTCTATCTGGACGCGGAGCAGATCGCCATCGCGATTCCTGCATCCGGGGCGACAGTCGGCGGGATTGCCGGCCTGCAGGAAGCTTTGCCATCCGGCGCGCCGGTCGCGTCCGCGGATGGCGGACCCGCTCTGACCGTGAACGGGCTGGAGATCACCGCCGCGGGAGACGCGCTCGAGATCGGCGGACTGTACGGGCGTAACGCCGGCGTTACGCAATCGGGCGCCGCGGAGGACGTCGCCATCGCGGCGACCGGCGCGGCCAACCGGCTCGGCGGCATCGCCGGACGCAATACGGGGAACCTCGCCGACGCGTCGGCCGGCAGCGTCCGGATCGAAACCTCCGGCGCCGACGCCGAAGCAGGCGGCATTGCCGGCCGGTCGGAGACGCCCGAGGGCCGGTCGGCTTCGGCATCGCTCGAACGCGTCCGGGTGCTGGCCGGGGAGGAAGCGCTCGTCCATGCGACCGGCGCGAACGCGGCGATCGGCGGCATCGTCGGCTCCGCGCGGCAGACGGCGATCGGCGATTTCTGCGTGAGCGGGGAGCTGCCCGATTACGCGATGCTGACTGCCGAAGGCACCGGCGCCGCGATCGGCGGCATCGCCGGGGCAAGCGTCGGCGGCGCGATCGCCGGCGACGGTTCAGCGGTCAATGCGGACAATGTCAACCTGACCGCCGCGGCTTCGGCGGAATCGGCGAAGCTTGGCGGCATCGTCGGATCGAATGACGGAACGGCGCTGAATAAAGTCTTCTCGGGCGCGGTCAACCTGCTGGCAAGCGGTCCGAACGCGACCGCCGGCGGCATGGCGGGCTATAACCGCGGCTCCGGGCAAGCCGTCATCAAGGACAGCAACACGGCGGCGCTCAGCATCAAGGTCGGCGCTTCCGGAACTTCGGCGGTCGTCGGCGGCATCGTCGGCCTCAACGACGCGAGAGACGGCGACGCGGATGCCGATCCGCTCCGCGGCAAGAGCACGATCCAGAACAGCCGGGCCGTCGGGACCATTCAGGCAAGCGCGCCCGATGCGATCGTCGGCGGGCTAGTGGGCGAGAACCGCAGCTTGATCGCCAACAGCAGCATTTCCGATAAAATCGCCGTATCCTCGGCCGGGAAATCCGGCACGATCGGCGGGCTGGTCGGCCTGAACGGGGAGAAGGGCACCGTCTATTACGGTTATTCCAACGCGAATCTGACGGTCAAAGGCGAGAACGCCCTCGCGGGCGGATTGGTCGGCGAGAACCGGGGCAGCGTGCTCGCCTCCTACGTCGACATCGACATTACGGGCGACGCGGCCGGCACGAGCGGCCATTCCGTCTATCTGGGCGGCCTGATCGGCCGCAATGCCGGCAAGGTGGACAAGTCCTATTCGGTATCCAAAGTAACGGCGAACGGCAGCTATTCGGTAGTCGGCGGACTTGTCGGCGAGCAGTCGGCCGGCAGCATCGCCAATTCGTACACGGCCAAGGAGGTCATCGCCAAGGCCGGCCATTCCTACGCCGGGGGTTTTCTCGGCAGGCTGAGCGGCGGCAAGGTGGAGACGGCTTATTCCGCCAGCCGGGTAACGGCCGGCGCCGGCGCGTTCGCGGGCGGCTTTGCCGGACGTTACGACAACGCGAGCAAGGAGCTGCTCTTCAAGACGTACTACGTCAAGGACGTGGAGGGCGACATCAACGGGGATTTGCCGGATTTCGCGGAAGGCAATTACATCTGGCTGAACGTGTATTCGCGCCTCAGCACGATTCTGACGTCCTCGCTGAAGGACCGGGAATACTTCCCGACGCTGTCGGGCTGGGATTTCGGCGGCACCTGGCGTTATGCCTCGAAGGGGGCGGCTTACCAGTATCCCGAGCTGATCCGCACGGCGAACAGCGGCGACGGCGGAGACGGAGAAGACGGAGGAAGCGACGTCAACGCCAACATCAACTGGTACTTGCGGGACAAAGGCGCGAGCGGCTTCGAGATCCGGACCGAGGCGGAGCTGGCGGGGCTGGCCGCCATCGTGAACGGCTCGATTCCGGGCGTCGACGCGTTCTCGTTCGAGGACCGCGCGGTCAAGCTCATGAATCCGATTCACATCCAATCGAACCAATGGGTGCCGATCGGGATCGACGAGAACCATCCGTTCCAAGGGAATTTCGATGGGGACGGCCAGTTGATCGACGGGCTGAGCGCGCCGGCGGGCGGGGCGAATACCGGACTGTTCGGCGTCATCGGCGAGCGGGGCACGGCGGAGGATATTCGCTTGGAGCCGCTGTCGATCGCCGGGACGGGCAATACGGGAGCGCTCGCGGGCTGGAACAAAGGCATGATCTCGAACGCGGAGGTCAAGCTGCTGAACGGAACGACGATCGGCGGCGGCACCGCCGGCGGCCTGCTCGGCAAAAACACCGGCATCCTGCGCGGGCTCTCGCTCGAACTCGAGGGAGGCAGCCGGATCGAAGCCGTAGGCGCGAATCCGGTCGCCGGCGGATTGATCGGCGACAATGCCGGGACGATCACGCCGGATAGCGTGGCGTACACGCTGGCGAACGGAAGCGTGGGCAGCGCGGCCGACAACGCCACCGTCGGCGGATTGATCGGATGGCAGTCCGGCGATATGACCGGCTTCCGGCTGGAGATTCCCGCCAGTCTGGTTCTTTCGGCCGAGGGCAAGGGCGACACGCTCGGCGGCATGATCGGCCGGCAACTGTCGGGCAAGGCGGACAGCCTGACGGTCATCTTCGCCGGCGGCAATCTTCGCACGGACGGAGCCGCTTCCGTATTGGGCGGCGTCATCGGGCAATCCGACGCGGGCGCCGCGATCTCGAACGTCGTCGCGACGGGCGCGCAGGACGGACCGCAGCTGGCCGGCAACGGCACGGTCGGCGGCATCGTCGGCAGCAAGAAGGGCCTTGGCGGAGGCAGCTTCGATCTGGACGGTGTCCGGGTCGACGGCCTCGCGCTCGATGCTCGCGGAGACGGCGCCCCTGCGGCGGCCGGCGGCATCGCGGGCAAGCTGACCGACGCCGCGCTGCGGAACGCGGCGGCCGGCGGCACGGTTCGCGCCGCAGGCGCCGGCATCGACGCCGGCGGCATCGTCGGACGCGCCGAAGATTCGCTGCTGACGCAGATCGACGCGCGAATGACGGTCGACGGCGCGGGCCGGACGGGACAAGCCGCGATCGGCGGCGTCGCCGGCACGCTCGCGGCGACCGATCCGGACAAGGAGATGATGACCGGCACGGCCGCGCCGTACTATCCCGGCATCTACAACGCCGTTATGGCGGCGGCGGGCTTGACGGCAGACGGAACGAGCCAGGCCGCGGATCTGTACGTCGGCGGCATCGCCGGCAGGGTAGAGGCGGCGTCCGTCTATTATGCGGACTCGAAGGCCGCCCTGACCGTCGGCGGCGGGAATACGTCGGCCGCCGGCGGCATCGCGGGCTACAGCGACGGCATCATCGTTAACACGACCGCAACCGGCGGCATCCAAGCGGATGACAGCCGCGTCTATGCCGTCGGCGGAGCGGTCGGCCAAGCGGCGGGCGGGGAATTGCATTACGTGCGCGCCTTGTCGTCGGCCGGCGGCAAGCTCGAGATCGGCCGCGCCGTCACGCTGGCGGGCAAGACGCCGGCCACGCATGCCGGCGGATTGATCGGCATGGGCGACAACGCCGCGATCGCCGACTCGTATGCCGAGCTGCCCGTCGCGATCGATTGCGACAACCCGGACAATACGATCTATGCCGGCGGCTTCGCCGGCCTTCTCGGCGGTTCCGGCGCCGGAGCGGGCACGATCGACCGGGCTTATGCCACGGGCGCGTTGCGGGTGCAAGGCATGACCGGCGCCTACGTCGGCGGATTCGTCGGCTCCGTGGACCGTTATACGGTTACCGGCGCCTATGCGAGCGGCAGCGTGGACAACGCCGGCTTCGACACGCAGAGCGGCGGGTTCGCCGGCGTGGTGGAGCGAGCGGCCGTCATTCGCGGAGCCTATGCGGCGCAGCCGCATGTCGCGACGAAGGGCGTCAACCATCCGGCCCGGTCGTATGTCGGCGGGTTTGCCGGGTATAACGACGGGCTTATCGACCGCGCGTATGCGGGCGTGCCGTCCGTCACGGTCGACGCCGGCGGGGCGAACGCGTTCAACGGCGCGTTCGTCGGCTACAATTTCCGGAACGGCAAAATTACGGCCTCGTCGTACGCGGGCACGGCAAGCGGCATCGGCCGCAATCTCGGCGCCGCCGACGCGACCGCTACGGAGACGGATCCTATTCCGGCGTACGGTTACGACAGATGGAATTTCGATCTGGATCCGGCGTTCCTGAGCGCGTCGAATCCGGACGGGCTCTCGATCGGCAGCGCGGCGCAGTTGAACGCCGCGGTCAAGCTGAGCAACGACGGCACCGCGCTCGCGTATTTCCGGTTGTTCGACCGGACGGCGGCGGATAAGCCGGAGCTGGGTCATCTGACGCTTGGCGCGGATATCGTCATGGACGGGCATGTTTGGGTGCCGTTCGAGGCGTTTCGCGGCAGCTTCGACGGCAAGGGCAAGACGATCGCCGGGCTGAAGGGAACCGCGGCGGAGGGAGCCGCATACGGCTTCGCCGCCGAGAACTACGGCACGATCGCCGACATCCGCTTCGTCGACGCGGATATCTCCGGAGGCGACGACACCGGCATCGCAGCCGGCATCAACCGCGAAGGGGCGACGCTGAGCGGCATCGAACTGAGCGGCTCCGTCCGCGGCGGCGATCGCACCGGCGGCGCGGCGGGCACCAACGAAGGCGCGATGACGGGCATCGCGCTCGGCAAGGCGTCCATCGGCGGGGCGAACGATACGGGCGGTTTGGCCGGCCTGAACAAGGGCACGATCGAAGGCTCCTTCGCGGACGCGAAAATAACGTCGACCGGCGAGCTGGCCGGCGGCATCGCCGGAACGAACGAAGGCGCGATCAGCCGCTCCTACGCGAGCGGCGGCATGAACGATCGTTCCGCCGCGGCGATAACCCGCGGCGGAATCGCGGGATTGAACGCCGAGAGCGGCGACATCCGCGAATCGTTCTCTTATATGGACATCGCCGCCGCCGCCGACCGTTCGACGGTCGGCGGAATCGCCGGCGAGAATCGCGGGACGATCCGCGAGGCGTACTATACGGGAAGCGCCGCGGCGGAGGGCGCTTCGGGCTCGCGGGCAGGCGGAATCGCCGGTTACGCGGCTTCGGGCAGCATCCGCGGCGCCTTCGGCGCCGGCGAGGCCGTCGCGACGACCGGCGGCAGCATCGTGCCGGGCAAGAACGAATTCGGCGGGATCGCCGGCCGCAAGGACGCGGCAGCCTCGATCGCCGCGACGGTCTTCAACAAGCAGATGCTGAAGGCGGACACGGCGTATTACGGCGCGGACGGCAAGCGCGTCGCCGGCGGTACGGCGGCAGCCGCGGGCCTGTCGGCGGCGGACCTGGCGGGCGGCAGCCTGCCGGCCGGCCTCGATGCCGGCACGTGGATCGCCGAAGCGGGCTTCTACCCGCAGCTCGCCGCGTTCGAAGGCAACGAGGCAGCGAAGCTCGGCGCGGCGGCCGTTGTATTGAACGTGCATGACACGATATATCGCGTCCGCTCCGGCTTCGGCCTGAGCGGCGGAGGACTGGCTTGGAGCGCCGATCCTCGCGATGTCGCGCTCTCGTCCTCCGGCGGCTCGCAGACGGGCAGCCTGAAGACGGCCGGCAGCGCCGTTCTGACCGCCAAGGCGGACGGCTACGAGCGAAGCTTCCTGCTGAACGCCGCCGCGCCGCTCTTTGCGGGCACGGCCGCAGCGCCGGCGGCGGCGTCCGAGCCGAAGGGGCCGATCTTCACGGATACGGTCACGGTTCGCCTCGACACCGAGGAGCCGGACGGAATGATCCATTATACGTTGGACGGCAGCGAGCCGGGCGCGGACTCCGCGCCGTACGCCGGGCCGATCCTGATTAATCACACGACGACGGTCAGGGCCGTGACGATCGCCGAGGACAAGGAACCGAGCACGGTTTTCGCCGGCACTTGGACCAGGCAGTCGTTCGGCGGCATCATGATTCCGCCGCCCGAAGCGGAGCCGGAGGTCACGGCGTCCGTCGGCTCGAAGCCGCTGCAGACCGACGGCGGCGAGACGGTGACCGTCGCCAAGAACAGCAAGCTCACTCTTACAGCGCCAGAGGGTCACATGATCTATTACACGACGGACGGAAGCATGCCAACCAAAAACAGCCCCGTCTACCGCGATGAAATTCTGGTAACGGGCGCGATGACGATCAAATTCATCACCGATGCCGACGATCGGGTGATCACGATCAACTGCACGGTCGAGAACGCGAAGTACGAGTTGAAGCGGGACGCCAAGAACGTCAAATACATTTCCGGCACGGGCGACCGCGAGTTCAAGCCGAACGCGCCGCTTACCCGATACGAGATGACGGATATTCTGTCGCGGCTGCTCGACACGGAGGAGGTCTCCGTGGGCAACGTGTTCGGCGACGTGGAGCGCGGACGCGAGGAAGCCGTCGCGTTCTTTACCTCCGCGGGCATCCTCTCCGGCTATCCCGACGGCACCTTCCGCGGCGGGAACGGGCTGACGCGAGCGGAATTCGTCGTCATCCTGTCGCGGGTGTTTCATCTGAACGCGGCCGTCGCGTCCGGCAAGCCGGAATTCGCCGACGCGTCCTCGCATTGGGCGAGGGGGTATATCGAAGCGTTCGCCAAAGCCGGCTATATCAAGGGATTCCCGGACGGCTCGTTCAAACCCGACGGCAAAATCACCAGGGCGCAGGCGGTCGTGCTGATCAACGGCATCGTCGGCAGAGGACTTCAGCTGGTCACGGCGCCGCGGTTCGACGACGTTCCTCCCGGACATTGGGCGTACCCGGCGATCATGGCGGCTGCGAAGTAAGGACACGAAGGGAAGGATGATCGGATCATGATACGGAAACTGCTGGCCCTGCTCCTCTCCGTCGCGCTCGGGGTCGCCGCGGGCGCCTTTGCGAACGCGCAGGCTAGCCGCAGCGCTTACGCGGACGCGCCGGCCGTCTACGATGCGCAGGAGATCTATGCGCGTTCGCAGGCGGCGGTCTTCTACGTCCGCTCGCTCGGCGCCGGCGGCGCGCTGAAGGATACCGGCACGGGCGTCGTGCTGTCCGCGGACGGACTTGCCGCAACGGCCTATCATGTCATTGCCGGCGCGGACCGAATCGAAGCGGTGCTGAGCGACGGCCGCACGCTGGCGGGCATCAAGGTGCTCGCGTCGGACGAAGGATCGGATGCCGCGATACTGCAGCTGCCGAAGCCCCGAACCGGTACGGCCTACGCCGCGATCGAGCTTCGCGCCGAGCCGGCGGATCACGGGGAAGTGGCATTCGCGATCGGCTACCCGCTCAAAGCGACGCCGATCATCACCGAGGGAATCGTGAATTCGCCTGCCGCCCTGGTCAACGGGCGGACGGTCGTGCTCGCCTCCGCGCAGGTCGTAAGCGGCATGTCCGGCGGACCGCTGCTGGACGAAGGCGGCCGCATGATCGGGGTGCTGTCGGGCTCGCTGCGGACGATGGAGGGGATCCATCTGGCGGTGGAAGCCGCGGATATTCGCAAGCTGCTGCCGAAGGCATGAACGTGATGAACGTGCCTCGGGATAAGGACCGATCAGGGAAAAGTTGATTTTCGTCGGAGGACATCGATCCCGCCAGGGTGATGTCCTCTTTTTTTTCGGCCGCTCGGGCTCAGGCTGTTCGGGCTCCGGCCTCGATCTTGCATTGCACATGAATTCTAAGTATGATAGCGGAAATAATCATGCACGGCATGCATAAAGGAGCTGACGAATATGGAACTGACGCAATTGGAGTATTTCTTGGCGGTCGCGCGAACGGAGCATCTGACGAAAGCGGCCGAGACGTTATCCATTACGCAGCCCGCGCTGAGCCATTCCATCTCGAAGCTGGAAGCCGAGCTCGGCGTCCCGTTGTTCGAACGCAAGGGCAGAAGCCTGCAGATCAACCGCTACGGCACCATGTTCGCGAAGCATGTCGAGAAGATCCTGCAGGAGGTGGAGCGGGGGCGCAAGGAGATCGAAGAGAGCGTCAATCCCGATTCGGGCACCGTCCATCTCGCTTATTTGAACATCCTGGGCGTGGATCTGATTCCCCGCCTCGTTCGCGACTATCGGTCAGCCAATCCGAAAATCGCCTTCGAGCTGACGCAAGGGGACAAAGGCGCGATCCAGGAGCAGCTCGAGAACGGTTACGCGGACTTGATGATCACTTCGGAGAGGCCGGTCAGCGACGCTTACGACTGGGTGCCGATCCGGTTGCTGCCGCTCTATCTCGCGGTCGCCTCCGATCATCGGTTCGCGGACAGGGCGTCGATCAGCCTGACCGAAATTGTCGGGGAGCCGTTCGTGGGCTTGAAGTCCAACTGCGGTTTGCGCGATTCGCTCATGACCCGATTCCAGCATATGAACTTCTCGCTCGCTTCCGCCTACGACGCGGAAGATCTGCAGACGGTAGCCGGATTCGTGGCGGCGGGGCTCGGCGTGTCCGTCTTGCCCCAAACCGCCGGCTTGAACCTGGATGGCTTGCGCTGGATTCCGATCCAAGAGGAAGGCTGGGTGTGGGAAGTAGGCCTGCACCTCCGGAAGGACCGGTTCCTGTCCCCGGCAAGCCGAAGATTCGTCGGCTATATCGAAGAATTGGCCGGCGCCTTGTCGAGGTGACGAACATGCCATTCGTTCACGATTGCCGGAAGCAATGAAGGATCACGACCGCATCGCGCGTCAGACGGGCACCGTTCAATTTTGAACGGTGTTTTTCGTTCGGCCTTCGCCGGTTAAGAGCACGTTTGCAATCTTGTTTTTTGCGCGGAAAAAGTTTAACCGGACGAAAATGTAGACAGAATGATAGCATCACTTTTCTAAAATAATCATTTTTGGCGGCGAACGGTCGTAACTATTAGTGTTCCGTAAAACAGGATGAGGGCAGGTGGAGCCACTTGACTAAATCGATGGTTTTTCCTCACCGGGGCATGGTGAGCGGCGTGGTGCGGGTACCTCCATCCAAGTACCATCTGCATCGCGCGTTGATTTTCGGATCGCTGGCCGACGGGGAGACGCTGATCCACGGGAAGTCGAACGCGCTTCACATCAAGGATACGCTTCATTCCTTGCAGGACTTCGGCATCTCCGTCAAGCAGACGGACGACGGTTACGCGGTAAGGGGCGGACCCTATAAACCGCGAAACGGCAAAATCCGGGTGGGCAGCTCGGGATCGACGCTGCAGTTCATGCTCGGGCTCGGAAGCTTGGCCCAAGGGAAGCCGCCTACGTACGACGGGCACAAGGCGCTTCGTGAGAGACCCATCGGTCCGCTGCTGGAGGCGCTGGGTTCCTTCGGCATCCAGTGGCAGGCGAACCAATACAAAATGCCGGTCACGATCCAACCCGGGAGACCCCGAGGCGGGCTCGTTCAAATTCCGGGCACGCTCAGCCAATGGATCTCGGGCCTGCTCATCGTCGCGCCGTTCGCCGCGAAGGATACGACGATCGAGGCGCTCCCGCCCCATAACGAGCTGACCTACGTCGGCTTGACGATCCAGATGATGCGGCAATTCGGCATCGAGATCGAGGAAGATCCGAGCGGGACCAAATGGCGGGTGCCCGCCGGCCAAGCCTACCGCCCGACGGAAATCACGATCGAGCCGGACCTGTCGTCGTCGGCGTTCCTGCTCGCGTTGTCCGCCATGTATAAGTCGGATATCGTGCTTCAGGGCATCACGGGGGCGGGAACGCATCCGGAAAACAAGGTGCTTGAAATCATGGAGGACTTCGGGATTCCGATGGCGTACGACAGCGCGAAGCAGGGACTGCGCATCCGCCACTCGGGCGCGCGGCCGACGAGCGGGCTGGACATCGACATGCGGCATATCCCGGATTTGATTCCGGTGCTCTCCGTCCTGGCCGCGCTCTCCAGGGGCCGGACGGTGCTGCGCAATATCGGGCCGGGCCGGATGAAGGAATCGAACCGCGTCCGGGCGATGCTGCAGCTGAACAAGATGAACGCCGCCATCGCGGAGGACGGGGACGATCTGGTCATCGAAGGGGTAGAGCGGCTCCAGGGCGCCAAGATATCCACGTACAACGACCACCGCGTCCAGATGGCGTTCACGCTGGCCGGACTTAGGGCGGCGGAGGGCGTCAGCGAACTGACCTACCCGAACGCCTACCGAATCTCGTACCCCGAGTTTTTCGGCCATTTGGAAGCGCTCGGGGTGTACGTCCGCGAGCCGGCATTGATTCGTTAAGGTTAAGATCCGCTGATTAAAGGAGATTGGTGATTGAGCATGATTTCGGAAAACGCACTCGAAAACGACTTTTTGTTTCTGAACCGGCTGGCCCAAGCGGATACCGGGAAAACCGCCGTCATCGATCTGAACGGCGACCGCCCGGTCCTCCTCACCTTCGGCCAGTTGAGAGAGATCAGCGACCGGGCCGCGCAGGGGCTGATCGACCTCGGCGTGAAAGAAGGCGAGAACGTCGCCTACCTGCTGCCGAACGGCTGGGAATTCGTCGCGCTCACGCTGGCCGTCTGGAAGGCCGGCGCGGTCGCCTGCCCGATGCTGCCCGCGCTGCGCGAACGGGAAATCCCGTTCATCATGCGCAAGTCCAAGAGCAAAATCCTGATCATTCCGGAGGAGCATAAGGGCTTCCGCTACGGGGAGTTGATCGCGGGCATTCTCGGCGAGCTGCCGGGGATGCAGTCGCTCGTCACGATCAAGCCGGGCAGCCCGGCCCGCCTGGCGACCAGCCTCGGCGGACTTGCCGAGCGGGAGCCGGATCGCGCGCGGATCGGCAGCCGACGACCGGGTCCGTCTTCCGCCGCGCAGCTGCTGTTCACCTCGGGAACGACGGGCGAGCCGAAGGGCGTCGTGCATACGCACGGCACGCTCGGCCATGGGGTCGCCGCGCACGTGGAGGCGATGGGGCTGACGGAGGACGACAGAATCTGGATTCCTTCCCCGATGGCGCATCAGACCGGGTTTCTCTACGGCATGTCGCTCGCGTTGTACCTTGGGGCGGTCCAAATCTGCCAGGCCGTGTGGAATATCGAGACGGCACGGTCCGCCGTCGAGCGGCACGGGGCCACGTTCGTGCAGGCCGCGATGCCGTTCCTGGCCGATCTGACCCGCGAAAGCGAGCCGCCGAAAGGGCTCCGGGCTTTCGTCGCCACGGGCGCTCCGGTGCCGCGCAAGCTGGCGCAGGAAGCGGCGGAGCGGCTCAGCTGCAAAGTCGTCGGCGGATGGGGATCGACGGAGTCGTGCATGATCAGCGTCGGCAGCGTGCACGCCTACGGGGAGTCGTCTTGGAACTCGGACGGCCGGGTCATCGCCGGACGCGACATGAAAATCACCGACGAGGAAGGCCGGACGCTGCCGCCGGGCAGGGAAGGACTGTTCAAAGTGAAGACCCCGGCCATGTTCACGGGGTATTTGGACCATCCGGAATGGTACGAAGCGGCGGTCGACAAGGACGGTTATTTCAATACCGGGGACCTCGCGGTGATCGACGACGAGGGCAACCTGCGCTTGACGGGGCGGGTCAAGGACATCATCAACCGCGGCGGGATGAAGGTGCCGGTCGCGGAAGTCGAGAACCTGCTGTACCAGATGGAATCGCTGCGGGACGTCGCCGTTGTCGGCATGCCCGACGAGCGGCTGAACGAGCGGATCTGCGTCTATGTCTCGCTCAAGAATCCCGATGCCGCCATCGAATTGGACGAGCTCACCTCGTTCTTGAAATCGCAGGGCGTCACGAAGATTTATTGGCCGGAGCGGCTGGAGGTCATCCGCGAGATGCCCCGCACGACGACGGGCAAGATCCAGAAATACGTTTTGCGGCAAATGATATCGGACAAGCTGATGGTCTATTGACCGGCGCCGGACAAGCCGGGCGAAATCTCTTCCGTCCGGCGTCCGGCCGCTTGCTTGGGCTTGCGAATCCGATTTGCCGCTTTGAAAGTTTATTAACGTTGGAGAGGTAGGAGCCCATGGAAGAAACCGAGTTTCAGAGATTGAAAGACGAAGTGGACCGTTACGTGAACGGCCGTCTCCGGGAGCTGTCGGAGCGTATCGAGGAATCCGGGGAATGCGGCCCCGACGTCTGGCAGGAGCTGCGCGAGCGCGGCTATCTAAGGCTGGCCGCTCCGGTCGAGTACGGCGGGCGGGGGCTGTCGTTCACGCAATATTTGCAGCTGCTCGAGCTGTTCTCGCAGTCGCACGGTTCGATTCGGATGGTCGTGCACGTCATCAACGGCGTCTGGCGGCCGATCGATTTCCTCGCCAACGAGGTGCAGCGCGAGCGATTCGTGAAGCCGCTCGTGCGGGGCGAGCTTACCGTCGCGTTCACGTTGACGGAGCCCAACGCGGGCTCCGGCGCCGACATCGAGACGTCCGCGCGCAAGGAAGGCGACGAATACGTCCTGAATGGGGAGAAATGGCTGATCACGTTCGGCGACACCGCGGATTACCTGATGCTCTACTGCCGGATGGAAGGCACGCGCGGCTACGAGGGCACGATGGCGCTGCTCGTCCCGAGAACCGCGCCGGGCGTCGAGATCCGGCTCATGCCGCCGACGCTGGGACTCACGGGCACGGGCCATGCGCATATCCTGATGAAGGATGCCCGCGTGCCCGCCGCGAATTTGCTGGGGGACGTCGGGCAAGGGCTGGCGAGCGCGCTGAACGGATTTCTCGATCCGAGCCGCGTATGCGTCGGGATGACCTGCGTCGGCCTCGCGCAGCGCGCGTTCGATCTGGCCGTCATGCGCAGCAACGAGCGGGTGACGTTCGGCAAGCCGCTCAGCCAGCGTCAGGTCGTGCAGACGTGGATCGCCGAGATGGCCACGGATATCGAAGCCGCGCGCCAGCTCGTCATGCATGCGGGACGGCTGAAGGACGAGGGCGCGCTGACGCCGCCGCCGGCCTCGATGGCGAAGCTGTACGCGCTGGAGATGCTGCAGCGCGTCACGGACAAGGCCCAGCAGATCTGGGGCGGGATCGGTTATTTCAAAGGCTACGAGATCGAACGGATCTACCGCGACGCCCGGGCGCAAAAATTCGAAGAAGGAACGGCGGAGATTCAAAAGGCGGTCATAGCCAAACATATCTTGGCGGGGAGGTAGTCGCGGCATGGGATCATCGCTCTTGCTCCAACGGGGAACGATCGGCACGCTCGCGCTGGATCATCGCATCCTCATGGGAGCCATGCATCTCGGCATCGAAGGCGACCGCCGGGAGCTGGACCAGCTCGCGGCGTTCTACGAAGAGCGGGTGCGCGGCGGCGCGGCGCTGATCATCACGGGCCATGCGGCCGTCCTTCCCGAAGGCGGCGGGCACGGCATGTTTTGCCTGACCGTTCCCGACCACCGCGATCAGCTGCGGGAGCTTGCCGGGCGGATCCGGGCGGCGGGCGGCAAGCTCGCCCTGCAGCTCACCCATACGGGCCGCTACGCCAGAAGCGCCGAGACCGGGCTGACGCCGAAGGCGCCGAGCGCGATCGCTTCGCGGCTGACGCGGGAGACGCCGGAGGCGATGACGGCATCCGATATCGCGGACGTGAAGGAAGCGTTCGCGGAAGGCGCGCGCTTCGCCAGGGACGCGGGGTTCCATGCCATCGAGATCATGGGCTCCGAAGGCTACCTGCTGAACGAATTCATGTCTCCGCTGACCAATGCGCGCGAGGATGAATACGGCGGCACGCTGGACGGCCGCATCCGGCTGAGCGCGGAGGTCGTCGCCGGCATCCGGGCGCGGGTGGGACGCGAATTTCCCGTCATCTTCCGCATGTCCGGCGAGGATGTCATGGACGGGAGCACGACGCCGGACGAGACGCTCGCGCTCGCCCGGGCGCTGGAGCAAAGCGGGGCCGATGCCCTCAACGTCGGCATCGGCTGGCATGAATCGCGGCTGCCGACCGTCGGGGCGACCGTGCCCTCCGGCGCCTTCGCGCATATCGTCGGCGCCGTCCGCGCCGCGGTCGGCATCCCCGTCATCGGGGCGAACCGCCTGCATACGCCGGAAGCGGCCGAGCAGGCGCTGGCCCGGGGCGACATGGATTTCGTCGCGCCGGCGCGCCCTTGGCTCGCCGACGCGGCGTTCGCGCGGAAGATCGCGCAATCCGACCGCGACGGGCTCAATCTGTGCCTGGCCTGCAATCAAGCTTGCCTGGACCATGCGTTCGGCAATCCGCGCAAGGCGGTCGCCTGCTTGGTGAACCCGCGGACCGGACGGGAAGCGGAGCCGTTCGTACCGTCGGACGCGCCGATCGCCGTTGCCGTCGTCGGCGGCGGCGTCGCCGGGCTGCAGGCGGCCAAGACGGCCGCGGAACGGGGCCACGCCGTAACGCTGTTCGAGGCGCGCGACCGGCTCGGCGGGCAATTCCTGCTCGCGTCGCGGATTCCGAGCAAGGCCGTCTTCCGCGAGACGCTGCGCTACTATGCGGTGGCGCTGCAGCGGCTGGGCGTCGCGGTCCGCACCGGCACCGTTCCGTCGGCCGAGGAATTGAAGGCATTCGACCGCGTCGTCGTGGCGACCGGCGTGGAGCCTTACGTGCCCGAGCAGCTCGAAGGCGCGGACTTGTCGCTCGTGTGCACGTACGCGGATATATTGTCCGGCGCCCGTGCGTTCGGGCGCAAGGTCGTCATCGTCGGGGGCGGAGGCATCGGCAGCGACGTCGCGCATTATATGGCCGAGACGGCCGCGCTCGGGCAGGACGTGAACGCCTTTTTCGCGGAAAGGGGCTATGCTCCCGCTTCGGCGCACGCCGTCCCGTTCGGCATCACGCTCGTGTCGCGATCGGAGAAGGTCGCCAAGGGCGTCGGCCCGACGACGCGATGGGTGCTGCTCGAGGAACTGAAGCGCAGAGGCGTCGAGGTGCTGAAGGGGTACCGCTGCCGCGCGATTGACGCAGGCGGCGTCTGGGTGGAGAACGAAGCGGGCGAACGCTTCCTGGAAGCGGACCAGGTCGTCTTGTGCACGGGACAGCGCTCCCGGACGGATTGGGCCGAATGGCTGCAGGCCGGCGAGGGGGACGCGGAACGGCTTCGTCCGGACGTCGTCGGCGGCGCGAGCGACGCGGCGGAATTGAACGCCGCCCGGGCGATCCGCCAAGCCTACGAGCTTGCCAAGTCCTTATAAAAAACGCGTAATTCGAGAGGAAGCGATAGCAGTGCCGGAATCGTTCAAGGGAAAAAAAGCGCTCATCACGGGCAGCTCGCGGGGCATCGGGCAGGCAACCGCCCTCGCGTTCGCGAAGGAAGGCGCGGACGTCGCCATTCATTACCGCAGGGACGAAGAGGCCGCGCTGGCGACGGCGGAAGAGGCGAGGAAGTTCGGCGGCCAAGTACTGCTGTGCAAGGCCGAGCTGGAATCGTCGGCCGAGATCGACGCGATGTTCGATACGGTCGCAAGCGAGTGGGGCGCGCTGGACGTCTTCATGGCGAACGCCGCGGCCACCGCGTTCAAGCCGATCATGGAGACGAAGGACTACCATATCGACCGCACGTACCAAGTGGTGGTCAAGAGCGTGCTCCACGCGGCGCAGCGCGCGGTGCCGCTCATGGAAGGCCGGCCGGGACGGATCATTACCGTCTCGAGCCTCGGCAGTCTATTCACGCTGCCGAACTATTCGACGATCGGATCGGCCAAGGCGGCGCTCGAATCGCTGACGCGCTATCTGGCGGCGGAGCTCGGGGCCAAGGGCATCACGTGCAACGTCATCTCGCCGGGCGTCGTGGAGACGGACTCGGTGAAATTCTACGCCAAGGAGCGCTTCGACGCCTTCAAGCAAAACGTCACGCGCCGCACGCCGCTCGGCCGGCTTACCCAGCCGGAGGACGTCTCCGGCGTCGCCTTGTTCCTGGCGAGCGAGGCGGCAGGCTTCATTACCGGCCAGATCATCTCCGTCGACGGCGGCTTGACGCTCGTCTCCTACGATATCGACGGCAATTGAGGCCGCGAGTCGGAGCTGATTCTGACTAAGCGATTCCATCCCATCCCGCACCGCATGGCAAGCGCCAAGCGCCGGCTCACGCAGCTGGCGCTTTTTGCTGCGTTCGTTTGCCTTGGCCGTAATTCCATTATTTGCATAGCTAACAGCAGCATAACATCAGGAGTTTTACGCAAAATCTCGTTTTTTTTGCCTAAAGAGAAAAAATGAAAATGTAACCGTACCCAATGCCGACAGATCAAAAGATCGCCCAATCGGGAGCCTTGTTTGTCTGAATTGCAATCAATATCACTATTTGCGGCAAATTATCAATATTATTTAGCCAAATACGATTGACATTGCCGTAAAATTGCATTACGATCATATCAGGCTTACAGGGTTGTTAACTTAGCTGACATCACACATGCATTGGCGCAAAAAACATGACAACGGAGCGTGCACAAATGGGCAAGATCAGAATGGCATTTATTGGCGTCGGCGATATGGGCTCGCATCATTGCATCGGCTTTGACTTATTGAACGAGGTAGAGGTGAGGTACATATGCGATATGAACGGGGCGAACGTGGCCCGCACGCTGGCGGAGCTTAAGAACGGCAAGCCGGACGTATACACCGATTACCGCGAGCTGCTGGGCAAAGAAGATCTGGATGCGGTCGTCATCAGCGTCCCTAACTATAAACACCGGGAAGTGGCGGTCGCTTTTCTGGAGGCGGGCAAGCATGTTTTCCTGGAGAAGCCCGTCGCGCATACGCTGGCGGACTGCGACGCGATCATCGAAGCGGCGGACAAGCACAAGCGGATCCTGCAGATCGGCCTGGTCTACCGCTACTCGAACCTGTACCGCCGCATGGCGAAGGAAGTGGAGAACGGACGGATCGGCGACGTCAAGCTGATGTGGTGCAAGGAATTCCGCGATCCCTTTCCGCCGGCGGATTGGTTCTACGACAAGGACAAGTCGGGCGGCGCCATCGTCGAGAAGGACTGCCATCATTTCGATATCTTCAACTGGATGATCGGGGCGAACCCCGTTCGCGTATTCGCTTCCGGCGGCCAGCATGTCATGAAGCAAGGCGAGCAGAATCTCATCACCAATTCGTACAGCCATTATCCGGCGAAAACGATCGCCGACACGTCGATCGTCGATCATGCGTTCATTACCGTCGATTACGATAACGGGAGCAAGGCGAACCTGGGCTTGTGCATGTACTTGAAGCCGCGGAACCTGATGGGCGAAGGGCTCGAGATCGGCTTGATCGGCGAGAACGGCGGACAGATGGTCGCGCGGAACGACAAAGCGATCGATATCGTGGGCGGAGCTGATTTTACCAAGGAGCATCTGGATATGGACGTGACTTCGGACTCCATCATGGGCGGGCATACCGGCGGGCAGACGCAGCGCATCGATTTCATTGCCTGCATCAAGGAAGGCAAGCAGCCGTTCGCGACGGGGCAGGTCGGGCGGAACGCCCTGCTGATCGCCCTGGCCGCGGAGAAATCCATCGTGGAAGAGCGGTACGTGTATTTGGATGAGCTATCCGAGTAAGGGGTGTCCGGATGAATAGTCTGAGGAAATACGACACGGCGTTATTTTTCTTGTTTATCATGCCATGGATCATCGGCTTCATTGCGTTCTTCCTGATTCCGTTCGGAACCTCGATCTTCTATGCGTTCACGGACGCCAAGCTTCCGGGCGCGGTGCATTACGATTTCGTCGGATTCGATAATTTCGTGCATATGGCGAAGGATCCGATCTTCACGAAGAGCCTGTTCAACACGCTGTACTTCGTCGTGCTGGGCGTGCCGGTCGTGACGGCGGGGATGCTGCTGCTGGCGATGCTGCTCAATCTCGACGTCAAAGGCATAGCGGTGTTCCGCACGTTCTATTACCTGCCCACGCTCGTGCCGATCGTGGCGACGGTCATCATCTGGCGGCTCGTGTTCAACTCGGAGTTCGGCATTCTCAATGCCGTGCTCGGCTTCTTCGGGGCGGGCAAGACCGATTGGCTGGGCGGGGAGCATACGATCAAGCCGGTCATCATCCTGCTTCAGGTGTGGATATCCGGCAGCGGCGTGCTGATCTTCCTCGCGGCGCTCAAGAATGTCCCCCGCCATCTGTACGAAGCCGCCGAGATCGACGGGGCGGACCGGATTCGCCGGTTTTTCGCCATCACGCTTCCCATGATCAGCCCGTCGATCCTGTTCGTCGTCATCATTCAGACCATGTACAATTTTCAAATGTTCACGGAAGCGCTGCTGCTGTCCAAGGGCGGTCCGAACTACGCGTCCTACACCTTCGTGTACAACATTTATAAATCGTCCTTCACGGACTTGAAATTCAGCATGGCGATGTCGCAGTCGATCTTCCTGTTCGCGGTCATCGCGCTGGTCACCTTCGTGCTGATGAAGCTCTCCAACCGGTTTGTCTACTACGAGGGCGAGAAATAGGGGGGATTCCGATGAACGATACTCGAAAGAGCGGCGCCGTGAGCGCCGCGTTCAAATATGTGCTGTTATGCGCGGTCTTCCTGCTGTTTGCGGGGCCGCTGGCATGGATGCTCTCGACCATGATGAAGACGAAGGCGGAGACGTACAAGGCGCCTCCCGCGCTGCTGCCGGAGTCGTTTAATTTCGAAGCGTTCGAGCGGTTGTTCTCCATTCAGCCGCTGATGTGGACGTGGATCCGGAACTCGTTCGCGATCTCGATCCTCGTCGCGCTCGGAGCCGTCGTCTCCAGCTCCATCGTGGCGTACGGGTTCTCGCGCTTCTTGACCAAATACCGGGACAGGCTGTTTCCGATCGTGCTGATCACGCTCATGATTCCGCCCTCCATCATGATGATTCCTTCTTACGTGCTGTTCGCGAAGCTGGGCTGGATCGATACCTGGCTGCCGCTGATCGTGCCCGCCTGGCTCGGAGGCGCGTATTACATTTTCTTGTTCCGGCAGTTCTTCCTGACCATCCCGCAGGAGCTGGACGAGGCGACGTACCTCGACGGCGGCAATCGGTGGACGGTCTACGCCAGGGTGATCATGCCGTTGTCGAAGCCGATCATCATTACGACGGTCATTTTCGCTTTCGTCAATTCCTGGCTCGATTTTCTCGGCCCCTTCCTGTATATCAAGAACAGCGCGCTGTTCACGCTGAGCGTGGGCCTGCAGCTGCTGATCGGCCAGACCAGTCAGGATTTCCCGGCGCTCGCTGCCGGTGCATTCATAAGCATCATCCCGATCGGCCTGCTCTACTTCTTCGCGCAGCGATACATCGTGGAGGGGGTCGTGCTCACGGGCTCCAAAGGATAGCTCTTGCGAAAGGTTCTGCTTGCGATCGACATTATGGTAAAGGGGAACTGACAAGTGAAAACGAAGAGAAAATGGAAAATCGGCACTTTGGTCTTGGCATCGACGATGGCGGTTGCATTAACGGGATGCGGTTCGAACGATAATGCAGGCGGCGACGCGAACGCTGCGAACAACGCGGGAAGCGGCAATGCCGCAGCCGCTGAGCCCGTCACGATCACGTACTCCCAGTGGGGAACCGCGGAGGAGCTGGCGCGCACGCAGGAGCTGCTGGACAAGTTCACGGCGGCCAATCCGAACATCACCGTCAAGCTCGAGGGCAAGGATTGGGCCAGCTACTGGGACGGCCTGACCGCCAACGCGGCGGGGGGAACGCTTCCGGACGTCTTCAAGACCAGCTACGCGTATATCGACAAATACGCCGAGCTCGGCATTTTCAAAGAGTTGGACGACCTGCTTGCCAAGAACGCATTCGATCTTACGAATATCGACGACAGCCTGCTCGGTCTTCATAAATACCAAGGCAAGCAGGTATCGCTCCCGATCGATGCCAATGTCATCGTCTGGTATTACAACAAGGCGCTGTTCGCGGATCCGAAGACGAATCCGAAGGGCGCGGCCGTGCCTTCCCTGGAGCCTGGCTGGGACGAGATCGTCGACATCGCGACCAAGATGACGCTCGACAAGAGCGGCAAGAGCGCGGCGGATGCCGGCTTCGATGCCAAGAACATCGTGCAGTGGGGCCTGTCCTTGTCCCCTGGTTCTTCCATGGATTGGTTCCTGGAGCCGGAACTGTGGTCGAACGGCGCCAAATTGGTGAACGACGACGATACGCTCGCGCTCGATACGCCGGAGGCGCAGGAAGTGCTGAATTTCTTCATCGACCTGACGAAGAACAAGAAGATCAATACGACCCCGGCCCAGATCGAGGGACTCGGCGGCGACGTGAATCTGACGCTTACGACCGGCAAGGTGGCGATGAATCCGGGCGGCAGCTGGAACACGACCAACTATCAGGAAGCGAAGGTCGATTACGGCATCTCGTACTTGCCTAAGTTCAAGACGAACCAAACGGTCGTGCAGCCCGCCGGCCTCGCGATCAGCGCCAATACGAAGCACGAAGAAGCCGCCTACAAGCTGCTGGCTTGGCTGGCCGGCCCGGAGGGCGAGACGGAGCTGGCGAAGCAAGGCTACTCCATTCCGGCCAACAAAGCGGCATCGGACGCTTACGTGCAGACGGTGGGCGAAGCGAACAAAATATTCCTGGATGCCCAGAAGTACGGCATCGTCTCGCCGTTCACGGCCAAGAAGACCGATCTGGTATGGACGTACGGCGAACAGGCGCTGAAGCTTCCGCTTTCGGGCGACGGCGATCTGCAAGCGGCGCTCAAGGATTTGGCTTCCAAAATGAAATAACGCGGCAAGGGCAAGAAAGGGCATCCTATATACGGACTTCGATACAGAACATGCGGGAGTGACCCTGCCTGTTCTGTATTTTTTTCTGTTTCTCTCGACCGGACATGAACGGTTGCCGCCCGGGCCGGCGCGGCGTTATTGACTTACTCCCGCGAGAAATATAAAATGAATTTGCCGCAAATTTCTATTGCGTGAATCGAAGTTGCCCCAATAAGGCTTCGGCCCTTACCCGGATTGGCGAAGAGAGGAATGGAACATGGCGAAGCTGAAGGATATTGCGGAGCGCGTAGGCGTCTCGATCTCGACCGTTTCGCGGGTCATGAAGAACGACGCGAACCGTTCGGTCAGCGACGAGACGCGGAAGAAAATATGGGAAACCGCCGAACAGCTCGGCTATAAGACCGTCCGCCCGACGAAAGTGAAGAAAAACGAACCCAAACATGCGTACCGCATCGGCTGCGTCGTGGCAATGCCTCAAAATAAATACAACAACCCGTATTTCTCGGTGATCCTCGAAGGCATCGAGAAGACGCTCACCGAAGCGGGCATGCGTCTGGAATTCGTCTGCAGCATCGAGAAGCACATGGATATCGAGCAGCTGAAGTCGCTCGTCAAGGACAATCGGATCGACGGCATGCTCGTGGTCGAACGGATCGACGACGAAGCGTATCAATGGATCAAGGCGAACGTAAGGCATATCGTCGGCGTGGATATCTCGGACAAGGCGCTGCCCGTCGTCAGCTATGACCGCGCCGCCGCCGCGAAGGAGGCCGTTGCGTATCTGATCGAGCAAGGGCATCGGCGAATCGCCTACATCGGGGGATCGGAGCTCACCGACAATTTCCGCGACGAGCGGCGTTTCCAAGGCTACCGGAGCGCGATGGAGGAAGCGGGCTTGCCGATCGACGACAGCTGGGTCATCGACGTGAAGTGGGATGTCTCGCTGAGCTACGAGCTGACGAAAAGGGCGTTCGAGACGAACGCGGAGGCGCCGACCGCGATTTTTGCCGCAAGCGACATGATGGCCATCGCCGCGATGCGGGCCGCGACGGAGCGCGAGCTGAAGATTCCGGGCGACGTCGCTTTCTTCGGCGTCGACAACATCGAGATCTCGGAGTTCACCTCGCCGCCGCTGTCGACCATCCATGTACCGAAGCTGGAGATGGGGATGTTCGCCGCCAAGCTGCTGCTCGATTATATGGAGCATCGGTACTCGGTTCCGGTGAAGATGATCATTCCCTACAAAATGATGCTCCGGCATTCGACCGGAAGCAAATCCGACCGCGAGGCCACGTAGCGGAACATTCCCACGCCGATCGCCGGTCCTTCCCCAAAAAAAGCCTGCCGGACATCAGCCGGCAGGCTCTTTTTGCGTTGTGCCGCATTATGCAAAGCGGGGACGGCGTTCAGTTGGAAAAAGCAGCCTCGAGCGGCTTCGCGGTCGTCACATGCCGCACGTAATCGCGCTTGCTTTGGGCGAGCTGCTCGTCCGTGACGTTGGATACGTCGCTCAGCGCGAAATGCGGCAGGTAGTCGGCGCCGATAAAGTTAACGAGCGACCGGAAGGGGCTCAAGAGCTCGGTCAAGGTGAACAGGTTGGAGCCGCCGCGCTGGTAGGATTCCGTCGAGCCGTACGTGGAGATGGCCGCGCCGACCTCCTTGTCGACCATTTTGTCCCCGCCCGGACCGTACGCCCAGCCGTACAGCAGGACGAGGTCGAACCATTTCTTGAGCAGCGGCGGCGTGCTGTACCAGTAGAACGGATATTGGAAGATGATGCGGTCGTGCTGGGCGAGCAGCCCCTGCTCGCGCGCCGCGTCGATGGCTTCGTCGGGATATTCCAGGTACAGCTCGTGGATCGTGATCTCCGGCTGCGTTCGCAGCTCCTCCAGCCAGGCTTTGTTGATACGGGATGCATCCATGTTAGGGTGAGCGACGATCACCAAGGTTTTCACTGTCATCTCTCCGTTTCTTGAACTGGGATCGGGTAATGCGGTCGTCTTAGGTTCGACTGCGAATCGTTTCCTGATGCTCGCAGTTCTTAACTTGTTCCGGGCCAAACGGGATTATGCGCGCCGATTGCGTTCATATTCGATGTTCCTTCCTCGGCATGCGCCGGGTTGCGATCAAGGAAATTCGCGAAAGCCCGCCTGCATGGCGTCGCAAGTTGTATAATGTAAGCGTGAAGCAATCGATTAGCCAAGGAGGAATCATCCATGATCCTGGGAGCCCAGTTGTACACGGTACGCAGCTTTATCCAGACCGAGACCGATATTCGGCGCACCTTGCAAAAAATCGCCGCGATGGGGTACACGACGATCCAAGTGTCGGCCATGGGCAAGATCGAACCCGAGCGGTTGAGGGAAATTTGCGACGAGCTGTCGCTGCGTATCGCGCTCACGCACGCAAGTCCGGAAAGAATCCTGCACGATACCGAGGAAGTGATTCGGGAGCATGATATACTCGGCTGCCGGTACATCGGCATCGGAGGGATGCCGGAGAAGTACCGGACGCCGGATTGGTACGCGCATTTCGCGCCGGACTACCGGCAAGCCGCCAAGCGCATCGCCGAAGCGGGCAAGACGTTCATGTACCACAACCATAACTTCGAATTCGCGAAGATCGGCGGCAAACGGATGATCGAACGGCTGCTCGAGGACTTCGCGCCCGAAGAAATGGGGATCACGCTCGATACCTATTGGGTGCAGGCGGCAGGCGCGGACGTCTGCGAATGGATCGGCATCTTGAAGGACCGGCTGCACTGCGTGCATCTCAAGGATATGGCCGTCAGGGGCATGGAGCCGATCATGGCGCCGGTCATGGAAGGGAACATGAACTTCAAGGCGATCCTGAACGCGCTCGAGCAAGCCGGCACGACGGAATACCTGCTTGTCGAGCAGGATACTTGCGAAGGCAGCCCGTTCGACTGTCTGGATACCAGCTACAAGAACCTGGCGGCGGCGGGCTACCGCTGAGAAAAGCTGCCAGAATAGATGGGACAAGGCCTCCTTCCACGAGCGGGAACTTGCGGACGGCATCGTTGCAGCGAAGGGGGAATCGCGATGGCAAGCGCCCTTGATGGACACGATCGGCGTCATCGGCACGAGCACCCTGAATTACGACGGGGCAGCCAAAGCCGCGTTCGCGATCGCCTGCATCGCCGTCTCGTGGCTGTGGTACTTCGCGCTGGCGCTGGCGGGCAGGATCGTAGGCGCGAAAGACGGCTCGGGCCGGCTGCAAGCCGCGCTGAATAAATGTTCCGCGCTGGTCATGTGGGAGACGGTAGCGTAACTGACCGTGACGTTAATAGACAAGTAAGCTGACGGAAAGGAAGTTCGCACGAATGACCGCACGCTGCGCATGGGTCAACGAAGACCCGCTGTATATCGATTATCATGATCGCGAATGGGGCGTTCCCGTCCGCGAAGACCGCAAGTTGTTCGAGCTGCTGGTGTTGGAAGGCGCGCAGGCGGGACTCAGCTGGTATACGGTGCTGAAGAAACGCGAGGGCTACCGGCGGGCTTTCGACGGATTCGATCCCCGCAAAGTAGCCCAATACGGCGAGTCCGAGATCGCGGAATTCATGACGAACGAAGCGATTATCCGCAACCGCTCGAAGATTCGCTCGGCGATCAACAACGCGCAGCGATTTCTGCAAGTAAGCGAGGAGTTCGGCAGCTTCGCGGCCTACGTTTGGCGGTTCGTGGACGGCGAGCCGATTCGCAACCATTGGCGAACCAAAAGCGACGTGCCGGCGACCTCGCCGCAATCGGACGCGCTGAGCAAGGATTTGAAGAAGCGGGGCTTCACGTTCGTGGGATCGACGATCTGCTACGCCTACATGCAGGCGAGCGGCATGGTCAACGACCATACGCGGGACTGCGACTTCTATCGTCCGTGAAGCAGGGCGGCAATGAACAGGGCTTCGGCAATCCGTCCGAATACGAAAGCGCATAGCCACTATTGCGCAAAGGAAGACTAACGCATGCAACGAGCCTGCATAAAGTCCATTCCCGAATGGAGCGCGGCATGCGATGACGAAAGTATGGCGGATTACGGGATGCTCCCGCGGATGCGGACGGGGGTCAATCAGCTTCCCTGCAGCGCAAAAAAAGCCTGGGCCGGCGCATGCTAGCACGCCGGTCTCAGGCTTTTTCGTCTGTTTCTTATTCTTGAATGTCGTACATTTTGAACAGCTCGTCCAGCATCATATTGGCCGAGATAACGCCGCCGGACGTATTCCAGATGGCGTCGCTCACCCGGTAAGCCTTTTTGTTCTTTACGGCGGAGAGGCTTTGCCACAGCGGATCCTTGAGCATTTCCTCTTCCATCTGGTTGCCTTTGCCGTCTCCCGTATCGTACGTGAAGTAGAAGATGATGTCCGCGTCGGCTTCCGGCAGACGTTCCTTCGTGATTTCTTCGACGAACGTATCCTTGTAGTTCATCTGGCTGTCCGGACGCTTGATGCCGAGCTTGTCGAACGCGATGCCCGTGAACGTATCCGACAGGTAGATGCGAATTTTGCCCGCCATGAAGCGAACGACGGATACCCGTTGGTTCAGCTTGTCGCCGGCTTTGGCTTTGAAGTCGGCGGTGCGGGCATCGTAGTCGGCGATGATCTTGTCGCCCTCGGCCTTCTTGCCGATCGTGTCCGCGTAGAGCTTGAAGTTCGATTGCCATGCGCCGCGGAGCGTATCGGAGAAGACGGTAGGCGCGATGGCTTTCAACTGCTCGTACACTTTCTCTTGGCGGAACTTGCTGCCGATGATCAGGTCCGGCTTCAAGCTGGCGATCAGCTCGAGGTTCGGCTGGCTTTCTTCGCCGACGACGGTGACGCCTTCCATGTCCTTCGCGATGTGGTCGTACCAGGGATCGCCCGTCCACGATTTTACCGCGCCGACCGGTTTCACGCCGAGCGCGAGCAGCGCTTCTGTGCCTTCGTTGGTCAAGACCACGATTCTGGACGGCGTTCCCTTGATGACGGTTTCGCCCATGGCATGGGTGATCGTGCGTTCGGAAGCGTCCGATGCGGGAGCCGCCCCGTTCGACGAATTCGTCGAGCCTGCGTTCCCGGAGCCGCTATTGGAATTCGTATCGGAGCCGGATTGGCCGCACCCCGAGAGTACGACGGCAAAGACGAGCAAAAGCGATGAAACGGTCCAAATGAACTTCTTTCTAACCTTAGGCAACATGGATTAAGCTTCCTTTCGATATGAAAATGATTCTCATTACTGAGAAAAACTATAACAGGGTCGATCACCGGCGTCAATCAATATGATAATGATTCTCAAAATCATTGACACCCCCCGCAACATCGCCTAAAATTATTTAATGTTGAAATAATTTTAAGAATCTCGTGTTCCTATCGTCGGGTCGATACGATCCGTCGCGAGCGGCTACGCCCATAGGAGAATAAGAAAGAGGATCGCATGGAATCTGTACTCGCCACAAGAACGCGCAAAATCTCGGGTTTGCTGATCGGCCTGGCGGTGCTCCTCGCCGGAATCGTATGCAGCATCGTATTCGGCGTCGCGGACATCGGCTGGCATACCATCGTAAGCTCGTACACCCACTTCGACGGCTCGCAGCAGCAGCTTATCGTGCGTACCGCGCGAGTGCCGCGGGCGCTCATCGCGGCGATGGCCGGCGCGAGCCTGGCCGTCGCGGGCTGCCTGATGCAGAGCATCACGCGCAACCCGCTCGCTTCCCCGAGCCTGTTCGGGATCAATTCCGGGGCGGCCTTTTTTATCGTCGCCGCATCCGCTTTTTTCGGCGTGAGCGGCCTGTCCGCCTTTGCCCTCCTCGCATTCGTCGGCGCGGCATTCGCGGCGCTGCTCGTATACTTGCTTGGCTCGATCGGCAGCGACGGCCTGACGCCGCTTAAAGTCACGCTTGCCGGCGCGGCCATGACCGCGTTCTTCTCGTCGGTCTCGCTCGGGATTCTGCTCACGGGCGGACAAAGCTTCGACCAAGTGCTGTACTGGTTCGTCGGCTCCGTGGCCGGACGCGACATGGGCATCTTCGCCTCCGCGGCTCCGTACATGGGCATCGCGCTGATCGGCGCCTGGGTGCTGGCCAGGCATTTGAATCTGCTCGGCCTCGGCGACGACGTCGCCGCAGGCATGGGGCAGAAGCCGATCTACGTCAAGCTGGCCGCTGGCGTCGCGGTCGTCCTGCTTGCTGGGGGCTCCGTCTCCATCGCGGGCCCGATCGCATTCGTCGGGATTATCATCCCGCATGTCACGCGTTACCTGGTCGGCATCGATCATCGCTGGGTCATTCCTTACTGCGCCGTGCTCGGCGGCATTTTGCTGCTCGCCGCGGATATCGGCTCGCGTTTCATCTCGTTTCCCAAGGAAGTGCCGGTCGGCGTCATGACGGCGATCATCGGCGTGCCTTTCTTCATCTACATCGCCAGAAGAGGGGAGCGCGGATAGCATGAGCAACTGGCTGAATTTCAGAGGCCGTAAGCATTCCTTCCAATTCCATCGCAGAACGCTCGTCGCGATCCTGCTGCTGGCCGCGGCCAATGTCGTCGCCTTGGTCGTGTGCGCGGGTCTCGGAAGCACGACGATCAGTCCGATCGAGGTCGTCCGTTCGCTCTTCGGCGGCGGCGATCCGTCGCATGCCATGATCGTGGTCTCGCTGAGGCTGCCGCGCGTCGTGATCGCGATGCTGGTCGGCTCGGCGCTCGCGGTCTCGGGCGCGCTGCTGCAGGGCATCGTCCGCAACCCGCTGACGTCGCCGGATGTCATCGGGATCTCCGGCGGCGCCTCGCTCGGCACGATCGTCTTCATCCTGTATTTCTCGGGCGTAAGCATCCGCTTCATGCCGATCTGGTCGATCGGCGGCGCGTTCGCCGCCGCCGTCTTGATCTACGTCTTCGCCTATCGGCGCGGAGGCATCACGCCGCTGAGGCTCGTGCTGATCGGCATCGGCATGGCGACCGCGCTGACGGCGTTCACCTACATGCTGATCTTGACCGCGCCGTTTACCCCGTCGGCCGTCGCGGTTAAAGCGTTCACCTTCATGACGGGCAGCATTTACGGCGTATCCTGGGATCGGGACGTCCTTACGCTGCTGCCCTGGCTCGTCGTGCTGCTGCCCGTGGCGCTCGTCTATGCCCGGCATTTGAACGTGCAGGAGCTTGGGGACGAGGTCGCCGCGAGCGTCGGAAGCGCCGTGCACAAGAAGCGCACGATGCTGTTGTTCGTCAGCGTGGCGCTTGCCGGTTCCGCGGTCGCCATCGGCGGCGCGATCAATTTCATCGGGCTCATGGCGCCGCATATCGCCCGCAGGCTCGTCGGCCCCGCCTACGGCGGCGTCATCCCGGCATCGGCGCTGGTCGGCTCGCTCGTGCTGCTGCTGTCGGACCTGGCCGCCAGAATCGCGTTCATCCCGCTGGATATTCCGGCAGGCGTGTTCACGGCCGCGGTCGGAGCGCCGTTCTTCCTGTATCTACTCTATCGCCACCGCAAAGCCTAGAAGGAGTGAATCCCGTGTCCGTCATCCAAGCGCGCAATCTTACGCTGTCCTATGGAAAAACCCCCGTCTTCTCGAATCTCGATCTGCTGATTCCGAAGGGCGAGATCACCGTCTTCATCGGCAGCAACGGCTGCGGCAAATCCACGATCCTGCGATCGATCGCCCGCCTGCTGAAGCCGCAGGAGGGATCGATCATCCTGGAGGGCAGCGACATCGCCAAGCTGCCCAGCAAGGAAATCGCGAAACGGCTCGCGATCCTGCCGCAGGGACCGATCGCCCCGGAAGGGTTGACCGTGCATCAGCTCGTGAAGCAAGGGCGCTACCCGTACCAGAGCTTCCTGCAGCAATGGTCGCTCGAGGACGAGAAGGCGGTCAAGCGAGCGCTCGAGGTCACGCATATGGCGGATCTGTCGAGCCGCGCGGTCGATTCGCTTTCCGGCGGACAGCGGCAGCGGGCTTGGATCGCGATGACGCTGGCGCAGAATACGCCGACGATATTGCTCGACGAACCGACGACGTTCCTGGACATGACGCATCAGATCGAGATACTGGATCTGCTGTACGACCTGAACGAGCGGGAGAACCGGACGATCGCGATGGTCCTGCACGACATCAACCTCGCCTGCCGGTACGCGCACCATATCGTGGCGGTCAAAGAAGGCCAGGTGTATACGAAGGGCCGCCCGGAAGAGATCGTGAACGAGCATTTCATCCGGGACGTCTTCGGCATGGAAAGCCGGATCACCGCGGATCCGATCTTCGGCACGCCGATGTGCATTCCCTTCGGCAAAGGACGCAGGGTAGAATCGTAGCGTGCCGATGAATCCGCGGTCGCGGACGGGCGGGCATTGCCCGCTCGGCTTTTTTTTGCCCGGAATCAAGGATTGTCAATCCGCGCGGATGCGATTATACTGGTGTCACGGGGATGAAAGCGATCCCAGAGAAGAACGTGCAGTCGAATCTGGTAACGATACCATATCGAATTGAAAATGTTTTGTTTGCCTCGTTCTGGTATCGGTTCCATACATGCCCGACGGATGATGCGAACAACAGGAGGATGAAACGGATGAACGAGTATGCCTTTCAAGGCAGTATCAGCGAACGCGTATTGGAGAGCTACCTGGCCAGAGCGGTCACCGCGGCGGGCCTGGTCAACAGCGACACTTTGGACGACGATTTGCGCATGATCGCGAACATCGGCGCCAAGTTTCTCGGCCGGTCGTCCGGCGTGTGGGAGATGGAGGCCGACGACGAGGCGCATTTCGCCAAGTCCGAGCGGCTGGCGGCGCGCGTGCACGCGATCGACGGCGACATTATTTTGCAGACGTGCATCTTCGAAGCGATCTTCAAGGAAGCGAACCGGGTGCCGATCCCCGCTTGGGTATTCGAGGCGTTCGGGCTTCCGCCGGAGGAACGGACCTTTCAATTCGAGCGCATGCTGTTCGACAACCGGCCTGCCGGGTACGTGTGGGACGAGAACGGCGCGATCCCGAACATCGACAAGACGGAAGCGCAGCTATGGTTCTATTATCGGGCGGCCCGCTACATCGATGCCGGCTTCGAGGCTATCCATATGGGGCAGATTCACTTATACACCGCCGACGATATCGGTTTCGCGAAGACGTACGCGCTGTTCGATAAGATCCGCGCATATGCGGCAGGGCATGCGAGGCGGGGCATGGTACTGCTAGACGCGCATACTCACGGCGTCAATGTCGGCGGGAGGCTGCTCTTCGACTTCCATTCCATGCCGTACTCCAGGATGCCGATCCTGGACAAGCCCGGCGACAGCCTCGCGCTCGTTCGGGAAGGCTTCAGCGAAGGCGGCACGACGCCTTCTGGCTGGCAGACCGACTCCCTGCCGCTCTTGATGGAATTCGATAATTGGGGCGGGAAATTTTTCAAGGAAGAGGACGGAATCCCCTTCGAACGTCGGGCGTGGATGGAGTGGTGGGGCTACGATCAGATCACGTGGTTCGCTTCCCGATCCGAGGAGCGCCGCAACGCGTTTTTGGACTATACGTACAAATGGACGGCGACCCATTTCGCGAATGCCCATTTCCAGATGCCGGTACGGAGAACGTTGGGCAACTGCCGGATTGTCCCGCGGGTGCACGGTATAGAGGCGGCGTCGGCCAGCGTCTGCTATCAGGCGAATATGCCGGGCGCCGGCTGCCCGCTCGGATTCGGACAGGAAGAGACGATCAAGCGGATCTGGTCGGACGCCGGCGATTGGCGGCAGCATGCAAACGTTCCACGGACCTCCCAGCATTACGGCGGAGAGGAAGAATACGATCCGAGCACCGGGGTCAAGCTCCCTTCGCGGGTCATCGTCTACGGCGACTTCCAGCATCATGCCGGAGCCGTCAACCACGATTCCAACAGCGAAACGACGCGCATGTATTATGCCGGCGACGGCCGGTACGCGCTCGCCTGCGTCTTCCCGTATCCGGGTGAATACGAGTACGCGGTCGCGCCGTACGGAACCTTGTCGCAGACGTATTCGATCGACCGCTATCCCCGCAGCGGCTCGTCCACGAAAGCCAAGCTGATCATCGAGCAGGCCAATACCGTCGTCGTTTTCCGTTACGATTTCGCCGACAGGCGCGTAACGGCGGAGACGATCGGATAGTCGGAGCGAACGTGAATATCGGCCGCCGCGCTTTTCCGCGCGGTGGTTTTTGCTTGTCTTGCAGGAGGCCTGATCTGGGCGGGAACCGGAAAGCACGTTCATCAATAATTTGGAAGTTATAGGGTATTTCAGGATGAGCGATGCATAGAAATAGTAGCAAGAGAGGGAGGTGACGGTCATCGCGGAGAAAAATCCTGATTGCGTGCCTTACTATACTGGATGGACGGGCAGCGGAGAGACGATGAGGCGGATGGCGGCGGACTTGGCTGCGAACAGAAATGAAAGCGGTTCCAAGCAGGCGTTCGAAAAATCCGGGCCAATCGCTCGCGCGGATGCAGCCCACGTTGATTTTCCGATGCACTACAATGGTTATGCGGGCAACGGTACCCGAATGAGGGAAATCGCCGAGTCGATATCGAGGAGCAAGCGCGCTTGAACGCCGTCGGTTAACGAGAGGCGCAGATACAAGCAAAGCCGCCGTTCGGGGAGAATGGCGGCTTTTCGGCATGCGCGCGGCGGCATCTCACGCGGCTCCTCGCGCGAAGCGTGGAGGTACGTGGCGGCTGGCGGCTGACAACCCCATGCCCCGTCTCTCGTCCCGCGCATTGACTAGCCGGGATGCCGGCGCGGACGCTCTCCCGCGATCTTCTCGCACCAGTGGAACAAGGCGAGCCAGCACGAGTGCACGATCAAGTAGATGAGAAACGAATAGGCGAGCCGGTAGCCGAGCCGGTAATGGAAGACATGCGCTTGGACCGCGAGCCATTCCATGCCGGTCGAGAGCAGGGCCCAGACGAGGACATAGACCGCGATGCGCGAAGGCCTCACGCCTATCCGGTCATAAACATAGAAGAAGATATAGCTCACGCAGCCGTACGAGACGTACGACAGAAAATCCGTCCATTCGTAGGCGGAACTGTCGTCCACGTCATATAAGTCTATCGGCTCGAGGCCCAGGGAGTGGTCGAAGAATAACCCGGTGTACAATCCGCACGTATAGTACACGATCGCGTTCTTCGCGCGAAACCGCTTGGGCAAAAGAACGACCAGCACGGCTCCGATGAACAATCCGGACAGGACAAACCATTCATTGCTGTCGAAATGAGTATCGTATACGTTCATGACAGCCGACGCTCTTCTTTCCGGCCGGCCGCTCGAATGAGTCCCGCCAATAATCTCGCGAACAACATATAGGCGCTGAAAAAGAGCAGCATGCCGATCGTTGGGACATGCAGCGCCGTAATCACGCCGAGCCGCACCTGCAGCATTTGCAGCGGAACGAACGAGAGCAGGATTCCCGCCGCGACGATCCATTTCAGAACCTTCCAGTCATACAGCATGATGTTGGTCGAGATCAGGAGCGCGACCGGGATCAGCAGCAGGCGGATCACCAAATTCGCGCAGGACTTCTCGATGTCCGGGTTCACGACGATCCACGAGAGGTTGACGTGGAGGAGCGTGAATATGCTGAGCTCGAAGACGGTGCCGCCGAAGAGCACGAATACCGTATCCAAGACGGACAGCTTCTTGGGCATGAGCGAAAACGCGATCCATACGCACCATGTGACGAACATGCAAATCGCGAGCGTCACGTTCTCTCGCCTCCTTCAGTGATTTCCGGCTCCGCCGGTTACGACGGATAACTACCATTATCGGCGTGCAAGCGTCTGATTAAACGCCATGATTTCATATTCGGTCGAGGGCTTCCGTTCGGAGGATGCATTTCCGGGCTTCGAATTGCATTTGCCGAAGCCGGCTCTATCGCGGGCGCAGCGAAAAGGGTTGCCAAAACGCCGGTTCGGATCTAATATGAACGTATTAAGTAATAAACGAACTTATATAAACCTAAAAGGAGATCGAGAATCATGGAAATCCGTTACGCATCCCACCCGAACGAAGTGAAGGCATTCGATACCGCCCGCCTGCGCGACGAGTTTCTGATCGAGCGGCTGTTCGCGGCCGATCGGCTGCTGCTGAGCTACTCCCACGTCGACCGCTTCATTATCGGCGGCGTCGTTCCCGTGAACGAATCCGTCAAGCTGGAAGCGGATCCGGCGACGATCGGCGCGGCCACGTTCCTGGAACGCCGCGAGGTCGGCATCATCAACGTCGGCGGCGCCGGCACGGTGACGGTCGACGGCGAGACGTACGCGATGGCAAGCAAGGACTGCCTCTACGTCGGCCGCGGGGCGAAGGACGTGACCTTCGCCAGCGAGGATGCCGCCCGGCCGGCGAAGTATTACCTCAACTCCACCCCCGCGCACCAAACGCATCCGACGGTGAAAGCCGCGATCAGCGAAGCGTCCCCGAACCGTTTGGGCAGCCAAACGAATTCCAACGAACGCACGATCTACCGCTACATCCACGCCGGCGGCATCCAAAGCTGCCAGCTCGTCATGGGCATGACGCTGCTGCAGTCCGGCAGCATGTGGAACACGATGCCCTGCCATACGCACAACCGCCGTTCGGAGGTGTATTTCTACTTCGACATGCCGGATGACGGCGTCGTCTTCCATCTGATGGGCGAGCCGGACGAGACGCGCCATGTGGTGATGCGCAACGAACAGGCGGTCATCTCGCCGAGCTGGTCAATCCACAGCGGCGTCGGCACGAGCAGCTATACGTTCATCTGGGGCATGGCCGGCGAGAACCAAATCTTCGAGGACATGGACGCCGTGGCGATGAAAGACTTAAAATAAGAGCAAAACGAAGCAAGAAAGCGATGAATCCGATGAACCCACTGCGAAGATACGAGAAAATCATGGAAATGCTGCTGGCCGCGCGCGAAGTGACGGTGGCGGAGCTCACCGAGCAGCTGCACGTAACGGGCAAGACGATCCGGGAAGACCTGGCGAAGCTCGAGGAGAAAGGTCTGCTGACGCGCATTCACGGCGGAGCGGTGCTCGCGCAGGCGAACCAGCTCGGCATCCTCTCGCCGAAGCCGGCGGCTGCGCCGAACGAGGCGGAACGCCTGGAGACCGCGGCCGCGGCCATCGCGCTGATCGAGCCGAACGACGTGATCGCCTTGGACGGCGGGCGGACGACGCTGGAGATGGCCAGGCGGCTGCCCGACCGGCCGCTGACCGTCGTGACGAACGATCTGCTCATTATTGCGGAGCTTGCCCGCAGGGAACAGATCCGGCTCGTGGTGCCCGGCGGCCATCAGCGCCGCAACATGCTGATCGGCGCCGAGGCCGAAGCCTATATCCGCAAACTGAACGTTTCCAAGGCGTTCCTGTCCGCGACGGGCGTCCATCTGGAATACGGCTTCACGATCTACGCGGGCGAATCCGTGGATCTCAAGCGCGCCTGGCTCGAGACGGCCGAATCGTCTTACGTGGTGGCGGATCATCACAAGTTCGGGCAGGCGGCGTTGTTTACGTTCGCCAAGCTGAACGAGGTCGAAGCGATCATTACGGATTCGGGCATGCCTTCCGGCACGGCGGAGCTGTTCCGCCAAGGGGGAGCCCGGGTAATCATAGAAGGGAGTGGAAGCCATGAGCTTTGATTTGACGGGCAAAACGGCGCTGGTCACGGGCACGTCCGGAGGCATCGGACAAGCGATCGCGATCGGCCTGGCGGAAGCGGGCGCATCCGTCGTTGCCGTATCGGCCTCGAACAGCAACGAGACGGTCGCCGCCGTGCGCGGCTTCGGCGGCGCCATTGAGGAACTGTCCGCCGACCTGAGCGACGCGGAGGGGCTGGAAGCCGTATTCGAACAGGCGCTCGGGTGCTTCGGGGGGATCGACATCCTCGTCAACAACGCGGGCACGATTCGCCGCGCGCCGGCCGCGGAGCATTCGCGCCAGGACTGGCAGGACGTCATCGACCTGAACCTGAATTCGCTGTTCTTCCTCAGCCAGCTGGCGGGCAAGCACATGATCGCGAGAGGCAGCGGCAAAATCATCAGCATCGCCTCCATGCTCAGCTATCAGGGCGGCGTCAACGTCCCGGGGTATACGGCGAGCAAGCATGCCGTGGCCGGGGTTACCAAAGCGCTCGCCAACGAATGGGCGAGCAAGGGCATTCAAGTGAACGCGATCGCGCCGGGCTACATCAGCACGCGCAACACGGCGCCGCTCAGGGCGGACGAGAAGCGGAACCAGGCGATCCTGGAGCGCATCCCGGCGGGACGATGGGGCAGCCCGGAGGACTTGAAGGGACCGGCGGTCTTTCTCGCGTCCTCCGCGTCGGATTATATGAACGGCCACGTGCTGTGCGTGGACGGCGGCTGGATGGCGCGCTAAGCGGGAAGGCAAGGCCGATGCAAAGGCAAGCGAAGGTTCGCTAAGGAACCGAATCATGAATACCGACACGTAACCGTAGACACGCCTAAACAAACGTAACCGCAAGGAACGCAAAGGTTCCGAGGCGGAGCCGGGCATGGACGCCCGGCGGAGAGGAGCGCATCATGTCTTTGAATCTGCTGCAGGCTTTATATGAAGAGAAAATCATCGCGATCATCCGCGGCATCTCTGCGGAATCGGGGGACCGGACGGCGCAGGCGCTGGCGGACGGCGGCATCGTCTTCCTGGAGGTCACCTTGAATACGGACGGCGCGCTCGGCATGATCTCGCGCTTCCGGGAGCAGCATGCCGGCCGCATGCGAATCGGCGCCGGCACCGTGCTCGATCTCGGTCAAGCGAAGGAAGCCGTCGCCGCGGGAGCGGAATATATCATCTCGCCCAACCTGGACGAGGAAGTGCTCGCGTACGGGCTGGAGCACGGCGTCGACGTATGGCCGGGCACGATGACCCCGACCGAGATCGTGCGGGCGTTCAAGGCAGGCGCAACGGCGGTGAAGGTATTCCCGCTCGGCTCGCTCGGCATCAATTACCTCAAGGAAATCCGCGCGCCGCTGAACCATATTCCGATGATCGCCACCGGCGGCGTCAATCTGCAGAACGTCCGCAGCGTGCTGGATGCGGGCGCCGCGGGCGTCGGACTCGGCGGGAACCTCGTCGACAAGCAGCTGGTCAAGGAAGGCCGTTTCGAGGAGCTGACGAAGCTGGCGCAAGCGTTCGTGGCCGAAGCGAAAGGGACGAAATGAGCGGGCCGGAGTCCATCCGTCCGGCTGACGTCGTAACGCTCGGCGAGAGCATGGTGCTGCTGCAGCCGCTCGCCGACGGACCGCTCGCCTCCGCGCCCCTGTTCACGCGTTCGATCGCCGGCGCGGAATCCAACCTGGCGATCGGCCTGTCGCGGCTCGGCATGCGGGTCCGCTGGATCAGCCGCCTCGGCGACGATCCGTTCGGCGACTTGATCCAATCGACGCTGGCGGGAGAAGGCATCGACGTCTCGCTGGCCGAGCGCGACGCGAACGCGCCGACCTCCGTTTACTTCAAGGAGTTCAAGGGCTACGGCGATCCCAACGTCTACTACTACCGGCGGGGGTCGGCGGTCAGCAAGTGGACGCCGGAGCATGTCCGGCCGGATTGGTTCGACAGCGCCCGCCATCTTCACGTCACGGGAATCACACCGGCGCTCGGCGCGGGAACGGCGGACGCGATTCGCGCCGCGATGCGTCAAGCGCGCGAAAGCGGCCTCACGGTTTCGTTCGACCCGAACCTGCGCCGCAAGCTGTGGAGCGAGGACGAGGCGCGGCGCACGCTGCTTTCGCTGATTCCCCTGTGCGACGTATTCATGCCAGGTATCGAGGAAGCGGAATTTCTCGCCGGCGCGATGGAGGAGGAAGCCTACGGCGCGCATTTTCTGGGCTTGGGCGCGCAGACGGTGGCGCTCAAGCTGGGCGAGGAAGGGTCCGCCGGATTTACGTCCGGAACGGCCGTCCGCGCTAAAGGGCATGCCGTGAACCGGGTCGTCGATACCGTCGGCGCGGGCGATGCGTTCGCGGCCGGATTCCTCTCGTCGTGGCTGAACGGAGCGGCGGCGGACGAGGAAACGCGGCTCGGGGACGCGCTCGCGCGGGCCAATCTGATGGGCGCCCTTGCCGTCCAGTACAAGGGCGACTGGGAAGGGCTGCCGAAGCTGCGGGAGCTCGAGCGCATGCTTGCAGGCCGCCAATCGGCGACGCGCTGATGCGGCAAATGCGGCAGCGGAAGCAGGACGGCTTCCGGAACGGCAGCGCCGCTTCGGCGAAACGCCTTTGCGCACGGTTAATGAATCCGTAGAGTAGAATCAAAGAGAAATCCGCGTTGCGCGTTGACGCCGGGTTTCTTTTTTTTGCGGCCGCGGCGCTAATTCGTTCCCGCGACTGCCGCGCGCTTCGCCGAAAACCGGGATTTTCGGGGGAAATGGGCTTTTGGCGGACCTTTGAACGGCGAACGGAGGGCGAACAAACAATCAACTCTATCAAATGCGTAATATGCTATATCGTGCGCTTGGACATTATAACCAAACTCTCTACTAGCTTCGCGGCGAAGCGCATGGGGCCAGCGAGCCGGGCGCGGAAACGACGCGGAAGTCGTGGACAGGCAAGCCGAAGCGCGCACAAGACGACGAACGAAGGAGGTGTCAGCTTAATGGCGGTAATATCGACCGGACCTATCGATAACAGTCCCGTGAGCAAGCTCGGCTCCGCGCAGCAGGTCACGATCAAATTGGCGAACCGCGATTTTGCGAATTTCTCTACCATATTGATTCAAGGCTACTATTTAACGAGCATTAGGTCGCTGTATGTACTGGAGGAGCTCACCATCGGCCCGAATGCGGCAATATCGCGAAATTATGCGACAAACGTTCCGGGTTATGAATTCGTCTTCACGACAAGCGGTCCGGCACAAGGTAATATCGAGATTTCGGTTTGGGGAAAGAGCGCGGAAGGCGAGATTCTCAGCGTACAGCGCGTCGTTTCCGGCGAATAGCAAGGCATTCGGGAGCGCATGACGCTTCATCATGAATTGGAAAGGGAGGGGACAACTTAATGGCGATCTTATCAACGGGGCCGATCGATAATCCGCTGGTCAACGGAAACAGAGCGACCCAGCAGGTGACGGTCAGAATGGATAACCGGGACGCGCTGGACTCGTCCACCGTGTTGATCAACGGTTATTTTCTGAACGGCACAAGAACGTTGTACGTGGTTGAAATGGTAACGTTGGCGCCGAATGCGGTGTTTACGAAAACCTATTACGCGGGTTTGGACGGGTTCGAGTTCGTATTTACGGTCAGCGGTCCGGCAGAGAACGAGACGCAAATCTCGTTTTGGGGCAAGGACGGGATCGGGCAATTGGTACCCGCCCATCGGTTAGTGGCTAGCGAGCTCGCGGGAGCGGGAACCGGAGTCGGCACGCAAGGACCGGTCGGACCGCAGGGCCTTAGCGGCGCGCAAGGTCCGCAAGGACCGCAGGGAACGGGCGCGCAAGGCGCGGCGGGCGTTCAAGGACCGCAGGGCGTTCAAGGGCCGCAAGGCGAAGGCACGCAAGGCGCGCAAGGTCCTCAGGGCAACCAAGGCCCGACCGGAGCGGCAGGCACGCAGGGCGATCAAGGACCGCAAGGTACTGGCGCTCAAGGCGATCAAGGACCGCAGGGCGTTCAAGGCCCGCAAGGCGAAGGCCCGCAAGGCCCGCAAGGGGACCAAGGGGAGACCGGAGCAGCGGGCACGCAGGGCGTTCAAGGACCGCAGGGCGAAGGTCCGCAAGGTCCGCAAGGCGACCAAGGGGAGACCGGAGCAGCGGGCACGCAAGGCGATCAAGGACCGCAAGGCGCAGCAGGCCCGCAAGGCGACCAAGGTGACCAAGGCGTCCAAGGGGCAACCGGAGCGGCAGGCACGCAGGGCGTTCAAGGTCCGCAGGGCGCAGCAGGTCCGCAAGGCGACCAAGGTGACCAAGGAGCGGCAGGCGCGCAAGGCGTTCAAGGACCGCAAGGCGCAGCAGGCCCGCAAGGCGACCAAGGTGACCAAGGCACAACCGGAGCGGCGGGCACGCAGGGTGTTCAAGGACCGCAAGGCGCAGCAGGCCCGCAAGGCGACCAAGGCGACCAAGGGGCAACCGGAGCCGCAGGCACGCAAGGCGTTCAAGGACCTCAAGGCGCAGCAGGCCCGCAAGGCGACCAAGGCGACCAAGGGGCAACCGGAGCGGCAGGCGCGCAGGGCGTTCAAGGACCTCAGGGCAGCCAAGGGGCGACCGGAGCAACAGGCGCGCAAGGCGACCAAGGGGAAACCGGAGCAGATGGAGCGCAAGGACCGCAGGGCGACCAGGGTCCGCAGGGCGTTCAAGGCGATACCGGAGCGGCAGGCCCGCAAGGCCCGCAAGGCGACCAAGGACCGGCAGCGCCGTAACGGTCCGATCAAGCGTCGGCAGGGCAGGTTGCCGGCGCTTGAATCGGCTGCATGATCGGCAATCATTCGAAGATGACTCAAAGGTTGTTTCTAACTTTTGAGTCGTTTTTTTTACGATCGGGCGCGTCCGCGGCCGGGTTATTACGGCAGGATGACGATTTTCTCTTTGCAGGACGCGATCAATTTGGCGTATTGAATGCACGCTTCCATGCCATCGGACGGCTCCATGGGCCACCAACGGATCGCTCCCATGGGAGCGCGCGCGGCATGGGCTTCGACTTCCGCCGGAATACGGCCGACGACCACGACCTCGAGCCCGTCGAAGCCGTTCTCCTCGCCTTTTCGCAGCGTCTTCGACAACTCGGCATGTGCTTCTTCGGCACCGGAATAAGGAATCGGAAACAACAGCGAGACGCCGGTCGGGTCTTCGTCGAGGATGTGGGCGGTTTTCCGGGCAGGGTCGTTCCCGGGCCGTTCCCAGATGCGGCTGTAGGCCAGCGTGACGGGCAGATCGAGCTCTTGCAGCCGCGTTTGTATCCGCGATTGGTAGGAACGGTTGAGCTCCTTGACGAGCACCTGAATCTGCTTGTTGCGGAGGAACGTCGTATTGTTTCCGTGTTCGTTGCGGTATTGGATGTAGAGCAGATCGGGGATCGCCGCGAACCGGGTGCACAGAAACGTCCGAACCAGCATGTCGTAATCGTCCGACACCAGCAGCTCGTCGCGATGGCCGCCGATCAGATGATAACAATCCCTCGTCCAGGCGCGCGGATGATTCGGAAGGCCGACCAAATGGCGGATGGTGCTCGCGTTCACCGTGGTATGCCGCTGCGCGTTCTGCCAGCGGTTCATCTCGGGCAGCCAGACGCGGTAGTGGACGCTGTAGCCGAAGCCGCAGTCCCAGCCGTACCAGTGCGCATGGCGACTATCGGCGTACACCTCCGCGCAGTCCCCGTAGACGAACCCGCATTCCGGATGGCTGCGGAACGCCTGAACGATCTTCTCCAGGCAGTCCGGCGCGAGCTCGTCGTCATGATCGACTTCCACGAGGATTTCCCCGGTGCATAAACCGGCCGCATAGCGCTTGATCGCCCCGATATAGCCGTTCCGGGCATCCTGGCGGTATCTCCGCACGCGGCGGTCCTCCAAGGGGAGCAGATCCTGCCTATAGGTCTCGTCGTCGTCGCCGGAGTCGTCGACGATGACCCACTCCCAGTTGGCGTACGTTTGCTTCAATAAAGAGCGATAAGGACGAAGGATTTTGTCCCGCGACCGATAGCTGGCCGTAAAGACGGATACGAGCGGCGAATCGGAGGCGAAGCGAACCGGCGGAATCGTCCGGTTAACCGGCAGGGGATCGGTCGCTTTGAGCCAGCAATAAAATACGTTCTCGGGCTGAACGTCGTCCGGCGATTGAAAATGGAGCCAGCGTTTCTTCTCGTGGAGGGGCAGCGCGACCAGCGCCGCGAACCGTTCCCAAGCATCCCCGAGCGACACGTACACCCGCGGCGCGGGCAGCCGTCCGTCGGTCGGCTGCGCATCGTCGGCTTCGTGCAAGGCGACCGTCAGGTGGCCGTCTTCCAATCGTTTGATCAACGCCTGCAGCCGGTCCCGCGGAATTCCGTCCGCGACAAAAAGATAGGTGGTCAGCAGCGGAGTGGCATTCAACGACATGATCATTCTCCTTTACGAGTTCCGAGCATCGCATTCGCGCCGCTATGTATGTATGCGCGGCGACGGAGAAAGATGACAACGTCCCGGCATCCGGCGGAACCGAACGTTCTCGGCGCGCGCGGCATATAAAATGATCAAGCAAACGCATGGATTCGGGCACGGGAAGCGGACAATCGACAGGAAAGGTGGGCAATCGCATGGAATATCCGTTGGTCAGCGTCGTCATTCCCGCCTATAACCGGCCGCGCACGCTGCGCATCGCCTTGGACAGCGTGCTCGAGCAGACGTATCCGAACGTCGAGATCGTCGTATGCGACGACAGCACGGATAACGGGGTGCAGGACTTGATGGCAGCTTACGCCGGCGGCCGCTTCCGCATCCGCTATTACCGCAACGAGAAAAACCTCTTTCTGGAAAATTGGCACAAATGCTTCGACTTGGCGTCGGGGGAATACATCAATTATTTGATGGACGACGATGCGTTTCATCGCGAGAAACTGGAAAAGATGGTTTATTTCTACCGGGCATTCGACGACATCAAGCTTGTCACCTCGTACCGGCAGACGATCGACGAGACCGGGACGACGATTCCGCCGCTTCAAGCGACGGTCCGGCTGTACGGGGAGACGAGGATCATGGACGGCAAGCTGATGGCTAACGCGGCGCTGGAACGGTGCTTGAACGTGATCGGCGAACCGACGACCGTCCTGTTCAAGAAGGCGGACCTGCCCGAACGATTCGGCGTCTATCAAGGAAAGCAATACTCGCTGCTTAACGATCTCGCGGCTTGGTTGAATTTGCTGTCCCGGGGAAGAGCGGTCTACGTGCCCGAAGCGCTGAGCTATTTTCGCCTGCATCCGAATCAAAACAACCAGAAGCTCGGTTATACGGCGTTCTCCGAATGGCTCGAGCTCATGATCGCTTCGAGATCGCAGGGCTTTCTGGCCGATGACGAGCAGTACAAGACCGCTCTTCGGGCCTACAGGAGCCGCATTCTGGGCCACGCCGCCTTCGCCGCGGATATCGCGCGGATCGAGACGATCCTGCATGACCTGGGCTGACTCTCCGGCATCGGGATCCTACATCTTGGGAAAGGAGGCGGGAGCATGTTCGACATCCCCTTTCTGCGCCCGCGTCTAGTGGAGAAAGAACGGTTTCTGGCCTATTACGAGGAAATCGAGGCGACCCGGATCTATTCCAATTACGGTCCGCTGAACGGCCGATTCGAGGAGCGCGTCGTCGCGGAGGTGTTCGACGGGACCGGTTCGGCCGTGACGGTCCACAACGCCACGGTCGGGCTGATGCTGGCGATCTCCCAGAGCAAGCGGCCGCAGGGCCGGTACGCGGTAATGCCCAGCTTTACGTTCGCGGCCACGCCGCTGGCCGCCGAGTGGTGCGGGCTCGAGCCTTATTTTCTCGACATCGAGCCGGGCAATTGGCAGCTGAGCCGAGCGCAATTGGAGCAAACCGTCGAGCGTCTGGGGGACGAGATCGCGGTGGTCGTGCCTTATGCAGCGTTCGGCTCGGCGATTGAAATGGCGGATTACGACGCGCTGCAGCGGCGCGGCATCCCCGTCGTCGTCGACGCCGCGTCCAGCTTCGGTTCGACGACGGCGGAGAACGACGCGCATTTCGGCAAAGGTTTCGGGGGCGCGGTCGTGTTCAGCTTTCACGCGACGAAGTCCTTCGGCGTCGGCGAGGGCGGCTTGGTGTACAGCGCGGACCGGGAGCTCATCCGTCGGATTCGCCAAGCCGGCAATTTCGGCTTCGCCGGCGGACGGGCGTCCGTCAGCCAGGGACTGAACAGCAAGATGTCCGAATACACGGCCGCGATCGCCTTGGCCGCGCTCGATCAATTCGAGACCGCGAAAGAGACGCGAAGGACGATCCACGCCTGGTACCGGCACGCGCTGCGCCAAGCTGGCTTGGCGGAGCAAGGGTGGGCCGAGCAGGAGACCCGCGGGCTCATCGTGCCGCAATTCATTCCGATCCGCTGTCCGGACGCGCTCGGCAATCAAGCGGTCGTGCAGCTGCTCGCCGACCGTTCCATCGAAGCGAGAACGTATTTCTCGCCCGCCTGCCATCAACAGCCGCAGTTTCGCAGCCATCCCCGCGCGCCGCTGGGCGCAACCGAACAGCTCGCCGCTCGCATCGTGAGCCTGCCCTTGTGGGAGGGGATGGACGAGCGCATCGTGCATCGCATCGTGCAGGCGCTGGCGAGCCTCGGCGGCGAGGCGAACCCATGAGCGCCGTCATCGTCTGCGGAGCGGGCGGCCATGCCCGGGAGATCCTTTGGTTGTGCGAGGAGCTCGGGGTTCAAGTCGCGGGCTTCCTGGACGAACGGCCGGAGATGAAAGGACACCTCTTGGAGGGCGTTCCGGTGCTGGGCTCATGGGCCGATATCGAGGCGCTGAAGGGGGAAGCGGCGCTCGTCTGCGCGGGCGTCGGCGACCCGGCATTGAAGCGGCGGTTCGCCGCGGAGGCCGACCGCGCGGGCTTCCGTATCGCGCCGCCGCTGATCCATCCTCGGGTTCGCTGGTCCCGGCGCAACGCGATCGGCGCGGGCAGCATGATCTTCGAGGGGGCGCTGCTCTCGGAACAGATCGCGATCGGCGAGCATGTCATCATCAATCGGAGCGTCACGATCAGCCACGACGGAGTTGTCGGCGATTACGCGACGATTGCCCCCGGCGTGACTCTGGCGGGCAACGTCACGATCGAGGAGGGCGCCTATATCGGCATCGGGGCCTCGGTGCGCGAGAAGCGGCGCGTCGGCTGCTGGTCCGTGGTCGGCGGCGGCGCGTTCGTCAAGGACGACATCCCCGCCTTCGTCATGGCGGCCGGGGTGCCGGCGGTCGTGAAGAAGCGATTTGCGCAGCCATGACGGGAAAGCAGCGGTCGTGAAGAAGCGATTCGCGCGGCCATGACGGGAAAGCAGCGGTCGTGAAGAAACGATTCGCGCGGCGAAGCGGTCGCCTGGAAGCGATTCGCGCGGTCGTGACCGGAAGAAGCGGTCGCCAAGAAACGATTCGCGCGGCCATGATCGGAACGAGTTGATCACTAAGAAAGAAGCCCGTTTCGGGCTTCTTTCGCGTTCGGGCCGAGTTGCGCAAATTTTCACGATAGCGCTTCCAATTTCGTCTCATTCCGCCAAGGGAAGTCATGTACAATGGAGGGAGATCACCGGATTGCCGGATGCAATGCGGGCATGGGAGGAACTGACGATGAATCGGGCGGATATTCTCGCAAGCTTGAAAGCCGGCGCGCCGGCCGGAGCCGGGCTGCTGTTTCCGGAGGGCAATCAGGAGCAATTCTGGAGCCGGTTGAACCACACGGAGCAGGCCGAGGAGATTCGCGCGGAGGGCCGCAGGCTGCTGGCGGAGCCGATCGCCGAACCGACGTATGCCCAGTTCGCGCTGTTCGAGCGGACGGGCAACCGGCTGGCGTACGAAGGCGGTTATTTCGCGAAACGGAGACGGCTCAACGCGATGGCGTTCATGTCGCTGCTGGAACCGGCCGACGAGCGGTACCGGACGGCGCTGCACGACGTCGTCTGGTCGATCTGCAACGAATACACATGGTGCCTTCCGGCACATTTGCGGGATTCCGCGGAGATGGACGGGGGCATGGCGTTTGCAGTCGACTCGCCGGAATGGAGCAGAAGGGAGCGCGGCGCGCGCATCGATCTGTTCGCCGCGGAGACGGGCTTCGCGCTGTGCGAGATTTTGGCGCTGACCGGCAGCGCGCTTCCGCCTCTGCTGCGCGGCAGGATCGCGGAAGAGGCCGTCGGGCGGCTGTTCAAGCCGTATCTGCTGCACGGTCCGTACCATTGGGAGACGGCCGACCATAACTGGGCCGCGGTATGCGCCGGCTCCGTCGCCTCCGCGGCGCTGCTGCTGCTGGACGATGCGGAGCAGCTGGCGCGCATCGTCGAGAAGGCGCTCGGCACGATGGACCATTATTTGGCGGGCTTCGGTACGGACGGCGCCTGTCTGGAAGGCGTCGGGTATTGGAATTACGGCTTCGGGTATTTCGTGTATTTCGCGGATATGCTGAAGCGGCGGACGCGGGGCGCGATCGATTTGTTCGACGGCGGGAAAGTGCGGCAGATCGCCCTTTTTCAGCAGAAGGCTTACCTGGACGGCGCGACGGCGGTCAATTTCTCCGATTCCGCCCAGCATGCGCGCGTGCAGATCGGCCTGTCGCATTATTTGGCGGGTCTGTATCCGGAGATCGCCGTTCCGCCCGTTCAATTGCGGGCTTCGTTCACGGACGATCATTGCAGCCGCTGGGCGCATGCCTTTCGAAACCTCCTTTGGTTCGATCCGGCGCGCATGGGCGAGCGCTGGGCGGACGGCGACTTCTACCTGCCGGATGCCCAGTGGCTGGTCTCCCGCCACTCGACCGGCTCCGGGCGTTTCGGCTTTGCCGCCAAGGGCGGCCATAACGGCGAACCGCATAACCATAACGACCTCGGGCAGTTCATCCTGACGGGCGACGGCGAGGTGTTCGTCTGCGATCTCGGCAGCGGCGAATACACGGCCGATTACTTCGGCGCGGCGCGCTACGATTACGCCTGCAACGGGTCGCAGGGCCATTCGGTACCGATCGTGGACGGCTGCCGTCAGCTGGAAGGCCGAGCGAATGCCGCCCGCGGCGTGCAGGCAAGCATCGGCGAAGCGCGGGACGAGCTGCAGCTCGACTTGGCGGAGGCATACCGCCTGCCGGGGCTGACCGCGCTCGTTCGGCGGTACGAATGGCATAAAGCGGAGCTGCCGTTCCTCGTGCTGGAGGATGCGTACAGCTTCGAGGAAGCGCCGGACGCCATCGTGGAGCGCATCGTGACCCGCATCCGGCCAGCCGCGGACGGCGATTCGCGCGTGGTGCTGCCGGGGACGAACGGGGGCAGCCTGGTCATTCATTTCGACGCCGCGGCGCTGCGTCCCGACATCGAAAGCCATACGATGCGGGACCATGACGGGCGGGACGCTGCCTGGTACGCGATCGATTTCCGCGTGCTCGATCCGCACCCGGAGCAGCGGGTTAGATTGACGTTTCGGTTCGCGTGAATGCAAGACGAATAATCCGGCGGCCGCTTCATGTCCATGCCGGTCCCGGGCAAAGCCTGCGCGGGTTGTTCCCGACAAACGCCGTTCGCCCTCCTTCACTCGTAAGCCGATCGATTCCGTCCGTCCAAAGCCGCGCCTTGAACAAAACGGACCGCAAGCCCATCGGCCAGTTTGCGGTCCGTTTTGAATTTCGCGGAATCGGATCGGCCTTGCCGAATCGTCAATCCGCCAGCATGAAGCGCTCGAGTTCGGCCAGCTTGTCCGCCGTGAACGGCCCCGAGTTGTCGAACTCGAGCACCGACGACGGCCGCAGCGGCCAGGCGATCGCGCGTCGGCGGAGGGAGCCGCGGAATTGCGGCCAATTGTCCAGCTTCCAGGCGTCGAGCGACGAGCCGCGCGCTTGGATCCGCTGCCGGTAATCGTCGTCGCCGGGCAGATAGACGGAGACGACCTTGACCGCGACGTCGCCGGTCGTCGCGCCGATGCGGGCAAGCTCGCGGTCGAGCCACGCCGGGTCGTCCGTCTCCTTGGTGAACGGGCCGATCGCGACGGCGTCCAGGCCGAGCGACAGCTGCTGCAGCGCGGCGTCCATGGTGATCCGGTACCCGAGATCGCGGCAGTGCGCCTTGTAGAAGGGCGAATCCCGATCCGCGGGATCCTTGCCGGCGAGCGTCATGATCACCTCCGCGGCGGGCCGCAGCAGCGTATCCATATCCAGGAACGCGCCGCCGTGCCGGCGAACCCATGCTTCCGCGAGCGTCGTTTTCCCCGCGCCGGCGGGGCCGATGAAGAAGAGAAGCTTGCGCATCGCGTACCTCCGGTGTGCGTTTTTAGTCGTATTGTAACACAGCTTCCGCGCGGGGTGGGAACTTGCGGACGGCAGCTATGATTCAGAAGCCTCCGGTGCTAGGCGGTATGGCGCTGGCTGCAGCGGCTGGCGGCGCCGCGTAACGCGCGAGCGGTTCCAAATACGTTCGTCGTATGAAGTCAATGATGATATAAAGCAAGGTCAACCGCGTCGAATGATTCCCCCTTCATGCGATATGCGCAAGAACGATCACAGGCAAATGTCGATTACCGGGCCAATCGGGTTTTTCCGCAGCGGCTCAGCATAAGCCTGGAACTGTAGCTCCATTCCCGTCGAATCGTCAGGCAGAGGCGGAGATACCACGTAATTGTACACATTGTGGCCGGACGAACTGCTGCCGATCGTCATCCTGCACTCGTACGTCTCGTCGATATGCAGCTCGTAGAAGTTTCTTCGGGATGCGCGATCGCTTCGGTCGTCGGTTTCCTCTTCCCGGTCGATCGTGAAACGAACGACGCTCGCGTTCGGATAGTGGTTGATAAAAGGCACGGCGTATAAAGAATTCTCCTGCTCGACGAATCGCGACACCAGCCTGCGCTTCACAGGGCCGGACGGCACTACGATAGGGCGGAGATGCTCCTCATTGTTCAGGAGACCGAATAATGATTTCAATAAATCTTCGTACAAACCGGTAGCGGCCGCCCACTCCGCAATATACGCGAAGGGCGGATAACCCGGGTTGTTGTCCGCAAGGTCCTTTCGCTGCCTCAGCAGCCAACACAGTTGCTCGTCGATATCCTTGACCCGTTCGTCGTAATACTCCGTCGGACGCACGTAGGGCATTCGTTTCATCGTCATCCTCCTCGGGTGAAGCTCTAATAACTCAAATAGTTCGATCGCTAGCTTAAGTATACCCCTTCGATAGAGGATGCAACGTAATTTTTCCCGAGAGCGGCATTTGCCGGAAACGAGGTTGGATAGGAGGAGGCGGTTAATGGCAGGTGCAGGAATTGCTGCAAAAGTACAGGAATTCGCATCGTGTTCCAGCCTTGAAGAGAAATTTCCTGCAAATATGCAGGAAATACATTGCAAATTAACCGCCCGTGCGGGTCGATGGACGGAAATGCTGCAGATTTGCAATATTCTCCCGATTGGCCGCTCTATCTCGGAAAAATGCTGCGGATTTGCAGTATTTCCGCGGATCACGGTTGCATTGCCGAGAATGTTGCTGGTCAGCAGCAATCTTCATCTCGGCTGCAGCAATGGAAAATTGCCCGTCGGCCGCATTCCCGCTCTTCACCTGAACGACAACAGGCAGAGGCTGCCTCGCGCCATCGGGATGATGCGCTGGACAGTCTCTGCCTAACGGCACCATCGGGGATGACGCTCGAGACAGCCTCTGCCTGACGGCGCCATCGGGGATGATGCGCGGGACAGCCTCTGTCTGACGGCGGGGCGGGTCAATGGCCTTTTTTTCGAATGCGTTTATGACGGTGCTCCGCCCATTCCTTCGCCTGCGAGGTCGCGATCGAGATCGCGCGTCCTTCTTCGTACCCGTCCTCCAGCAGCGCATTGGCAATGTCGATCGCTTTGTTGCGCACGGGAGCCAGGAAGTTCTTGAGCGATTCCGGATAATCGTCATGAGTCCACGGCATGGCAACGGCCTCCTTTGCAGCTGTTCTCAAGGTTCATTAGCCGAATCGCGAAGCTCCTAAACATCCGGCACGGAACAGAGGATTGGTCTGCCTTGCCCAGCCGCCGTCCGCCGTCCGCCGCCGCTCGCCGCCGCTGGCCGCCGTGCGGCGAGCCATCTTCCGCCATAAATTCGTTCTGCCAAAGGTTGTGGGGGGGAAGGTAACCTGAATCGTCTCGTATAGATCCCGGACGCGGGGGTCATTTGGTAAAGGACCGCCCCGCCTCGTTCAGCCCGCAATTGTAAAAGTTAGATGCGGAAATCAGCAACCATACCACATCCGAGTAAGAAATAAGCACAAAAATTAATAGCGCTTTCAAGCGGAAGGGGCGTACAATGGGAGTGTTGCTTCCGCGCTTCCGACCCGGGAAGCACTAGCGTTGCATGCCGCATCGATGGGTTGCCGTCGCGCCACGCGGAATACGCTCGCCGAAGCGCGGCGCCGAGCGAACGGCCATCCGCCGCGAGCCGCGTGGAACACGCTCGCCGAGGCGCGGCGCCGAGCGGACGGCCATCCGCCGCGAGCCGCGCGGAATACGCTCGCCGAAGCGCGGCGCCGAGCGAACGGCCATCCGCCGCGAGCCGCGTGGAACACGCTCGCCGAGGCGCGGCGCCGAGCGGACGGCCATCCGCCGCGAGCCGCGCGGAATACGCTCGCCGAGGCGCGGCGCCGAGCGAACGGCCATCCGCCGCGAGCCGCGCGGAACACGCTCGCCGAGGCGCGGCGCCGAGCGAACGGCAACCGCCGCGTGAGCCCGGGCCTGCGGCGAGCCGTATCCGAAGCATCCGCGCTGGGATGTCAGCGGCTCCGCGAAACCTGCCCGGAGCTGCCCGGCGAGCGGCAAGATCGATTGCCAAGCAAGCAACGGTCCCGTCGTCCGTTCGGCCAAGCCGGAGAAGCCTAAGAACACGAAGTCGATCAACAAACGGAAGCCGGCATCAAGCTTGGCGTTCCTTTTAACCGGAGAGGGGTACTCGTCATGATTTTCTCACCATCGCTGGATGCCATATTCAGCAAAACCGACCTGTCGTTCGCCGAACGCGTGCAGCGGACGGGGGAGCTGGGCTTCAAGGCTTTCGAATTCTGGGGCTGGGGCGATAAGGACCTGGACGCGCTTGCGGCCTTGAAGGACCGGCTCGGCCTGCGCGTCGGCTCGTTCTGCACGAAGCACGGCAACCTGGTCGACCCGTCGCAGCGCGGCGCGTATATCGGGGGCTTGATCGAAAGCATCGCGGCGGCGAAGAAGCTCGGCTGCGAATACTTGATCGCGACGGTCGGCAACGCCGTCGAAGGCGCATCGCGCGAAGCGCAGCATGACAGCATCGTGGACGGGCTGAAGGCGTCGGCGCCGTACCTGGAGGAAGCGGGCATTACGCTCGTGGTGGAACCGCTCAATGAGTTGGTCGACCATCGCGGCTATTATTTGGTCCGCACGGACGAAGCCTTCGCGATCATCGACAAGGTCGGCAGCAGCCGCGTGAAGGTGCTCTACGACGTCTACCACCAGCAGATTTCCGAAGGCAATCTGATCCCGACGATCAAGGCGAACATCGGCCGCATCGGCTATTTCCATATCGCCGACCACCCGGGACGCCACGAGATCGGCACGGGGGAGATTAACTATCGCAACGTGCTGAACGCGATCCGGGATGCGGGCTACGCCGGCTATGTCGGCTTGGAATATTTTCCGCTGCAGGGCGTCGACGAAGGATTGACGGCGTTTCTGAAGGAATTCGCCTGATCGCCAAATGCAAGCCATCGAAACTGCTTCCGGTCATGGGCCGGAGGCAGTTTTCCGTTTGTCCTGCCAACAGGCTAATCCACGAGAAGGATCCGTTTCCGCGGCTTTCCAGTCTTTGGCGGAATGAGGTAAATTAGGAGCAAAGGGGCGATGCCGGCATGAAAATCAAAGTGTTGATCGCGGACGACAATTCGTTTATCCGCGAAGGAATGCGCATCATTCTCAATACGTTCGAGGAATTCGAGGTGCTAGGCGCCGTCGAGGACGGGCAGGAAGCGGTCGAGTACTGCCGGACCAACGACGTGGACGTCGCGCTGCTGGACGTGCGGATGCCGAACATGAACGGCGTGGAGGCGACGCGGCTCATTACGCAGCACACCGCGACGAAGCCGCTCATCCTGACGACGTTCGACGACGACGAATATATCCTGGAGGCGGTCCGCTGCGGCGCGAAGGGCTACCTGCTGAAGAACAACGATCCCGAACGCATCCGCGATGCGATCAAGAGCGTCTATCACGGCAACAACGTCCTGCAGGACATCATTCTCGACAAGCTCAAATCCTCGATCGGCGCGGGGGCGCAGCCTGCCGAACCGGCCGCGCAGGCGCCCGCCGTCAGTCCGATCGATCTCAGCCCGTTCACCGAACGGGAGATCGAGGTCATGTCGCTCATCGCGAAGGGCTATGCCAATAAGGAGATTTCCAAGGAGCTGTTCATATCCGAAGGCACGACGGCGAATTACATCACGTCGATCCTGAATAAGACGGCCCTGGAGCACCGGACCCAGATCGCCATCTATTATTTGACGGGCAGGACCCGCTAGCCGCAGAGAAGGAGGCCCGTCCGCCGTGGAATTATGGACAGTCGGCAACAAAACGATCGTATGGATCTACGTCATCGCGCTCGCGTACTTCTCGCGCCCGGAAGCGCCGCGGCTGCTCGTGCTCTATTTTCTGCTTTATTTGGCGATCAACTTGATCATTCATATTGTGAAGCGGGAGCGGCTGAAGCAGGGGCTTATCGTGCTCGTGCTGGCTTACGTGCTGCTGTGCGGCGCTTACGTGAAGCCGGAATTCCTGCTGCTGCTGCCGCTTGGCTTCTTCGAGCTGGCTTCGTTCGTTCTTCGCAGGCAGCGCTTCGCGCTGGCGATCGTGCTTGCGCCGATGCTGTTCATGGCGTCAGGGCTGCTGGTGCATTACGGCTTCATCGCCGTGTTCAGCTTCTTTAACTACGCCATGATCAGGCGTTACATGAACCGGGTGAACGCGCAGGAGGACGAGCTGGAGCGCGCGCGGCGGCGCCAACGGGAGCTGGGCCGCCAATTGAACGACAACGCGGAATTCGCGCAGGCGAGCGAATACCTCGTGAAGCTCGAGGAACGCAACCGGCTCGCGCAGGAAATTCATGACGGCATCGGGCATTCCATCACCGGCGGGCTGATCCAGATGGAAGCCGCCAGATTGACGCTCCGGCGCGATCCGGACGGGGCGGAGGCGCTGCTGAACAACGCGATCGCCATCTCCAAGGAGGGCATCGAACAGATCCGCCGGACGCTCAAGGATATGAAGCCGCCCGTGGAGCAGCTCGGCCTCGGCCGGCTTCGCTCCGCCGTGGAAGCTTTCGGGGGCAAGTCGGACCTGCTGACGACGGTCGTGCATGAAGGAAGCATGGAAGCCATCACCCCGCTGCAGTGGAAGATCATTCACGAGAACGTGATGGAGGCGCTGACGAACGCGGCCAAGTATTCCGGCGCGTCCGCGGTCCACGTGGAGGTGCGGGTGCTGAACCGCTTCATCAAGGCCGTCGTCTCCGACAACGGGCAAGGCGCGGCCAAGGTGGTCAAAGGCATGGGGCTCATCGGCATGGAGGAACGAACGGCTACCGTGAGCGGTACGGTCACGGCCGACGGCGAGCGCGGATTCGTCGTCACGACGCTTATTCCGCGGACGGGCGGCGCTTAGCGACGCAAGTGGTTACGTAGAGGCAAGAGGCATGAGATTTTTCCTGCCCGAAGCGGGCCATTGCAGGAGGCGGCTTGAAGCGCGCCGTGAAAGAACCGCAAGCGAATATGAGATTTCCCACGGGGAAGGGATGAACTTATGCACTGACATAAGGGCATTCCTTTTTTTTATAATAAGGCCATGAAGGATGAACGGCCGGCGGTCAGCGCTCCAGCCGGTAGCCAATAGACGATCATACGAAAGCGAGTGAGCAAGAATGAACGTGCTGGATATACGCGGACTGACCAAGAAATTCGGCGATTTCGTCGCGGTGGACAACATTTCGTTCAAGGTGGGCGAGGGCGAGATCTTCGGATTCCTCGGCGCGAACGGGGCGGGCAAGAGCACGACGATCAACATGATCTGTTCGCTGCTGCAGCCGTCGGGCGGCGAGATTCGCATCCTGGACCGGGATATCAAAACCCAGAGCCGGTTTGCCAAGCAAAGCCTGGGCATCGTGCCGCAGGATCTGGCTATCTACGAGGACATGACGGCTTACGAGAACGTGAGTTTTTTTGCCGGGCTGTACGGTCTGCGCGGCGGGCAGCTGAAAGAACGCACGGAGGAAGCGCTCGCGTTCGTCGGGCTCGGCGACAAGGCGAAGAGCTTCCCGAAGACCTTCTCCGGCGGGATGAAGCGCCGCCTCAATATCGCCTGCGCCATCGCGCACAAGCCGAAGCTCATCATCATGGACGAACCGACCGTCGGCATCGATCCGCAGTCGCGCAATTACATCCTGGCGTCGGTCCGGAAGCTGAACGAATCGGGCTGCACGATCATCTATACGAGCCACTACATGGAGGAAGTCGAGGAGATCTGCTCGCGCATCGCCATCGTGGACCATGGCAAAATCATCGCCGAGGGCACGAAGGAGCAGCTGACGGCGACGGTTACGGACGTGAAGGACATCGTGATCGAGCTGAAGACCGCGACCGGCGGCGAAGCCGAGCGTCTGACCGGCCTTCCCGGGGTACGCAAGGCCTCTCAGGAAGAGAACGTCATTCGCATCCATAGCGACGCATCCGTCGATAACCTGAACCGCATCCTGAAGCGGCTGATGGAGGGCGATTCGGAGATCCGCGCGGTCGAGGAGCGGGAGCCGAACCTGGAGATGGTATTCCTGACGCTGACGGGCCGCAATTTAAGAGATTAAGAGGCGGGAAAGGAAGGAGGTACGCGCATGATTACATGGCTCATAACGGTCAAAGAAATCAAGCAGCATTTTCGCGATTTTCGAACGTTCATCTTTCTGCTCGGGTTTCCGATCGTGCTCATGCTCATCTTGGGCATTACGTTAACCAACGCCTTCAGCAGCGAGATGCAGCTGAACGACATCAAGGTATTGGTCCGCGATTCGAGCAGCGCGGGGTTATCGGAGGCGTTCAAGGCGTTCGAGAAGGAGCTCGGCGCTACGGGCATCGCGTTCGAGCAGCTGAAGCCGGGCGAGGACGGACGCAAGGCGATCGAAGACAATCGATACACGGCTTACGTCGAGGTGTCCGACGCCGGCATGTCGCAGTACGGCAGCAGCAGAAGCGCGATCGAAAGCAATATCGTGCAGGGCATGCTGAGCACGTTCGCGGACAAATACAACGCGGCGGCGGCCGTGACGCGGGACGGCGACCCGTCCAAAGCCGAGCTCGTATTCGCGAACGCCGGGAGCGGCGATTACGTGAAGGAGCTTTCCATTGCCGCCGACCGTTCGCCGGGCTCGATGGATTATTACGCGATGGCGATGACGGTCATGGTCGGCTTATGGGGCGCCATGTCCGTCGGGGGACTGATTCGCTCGGAGATCGTCAGGGGAACGGGCATCCGGCTGCTGTCCGCGCCGATCCGGCGCGGCGAGATCTACGTCGGCAAAGTTCTGGGCAACGTCGTGGCCAATACGCTCTGCATTCTGGCCATCGTCTTCTTCAGCAAGTGGGTGTTCAACGCCTATTGGGGCGCGCATCTCCCGGTCGTCTTCGCGGTCCTCGTCTCGGAGGTCATCATGGCGACAAGCTTCGGCATCGCGGCCAACGAATTGGTCAAAGGCGGAGGCGGGCGCGCGCTGGTCATGCTGGTCGTGCAGCTGACTTCGTTCATCGGGGGCGCCTACTTCCCCGTCGACGATTCGGGCGTCATGGGACTCGTCTCGTGGCTGTCGCCGATCCGATGGGGCAACGAGGCGTTGACCAACATCGTGTACGGCTGCAATCTGGCGGCCGCTTGGCCGGCGATCGGGCTGTATCTCGGCGCGGCGCTGCTGCTGCTGCTCGCGACGGCAAGCATGCGCCGGAATAAGGAGGGCTTCTGATATGCGGAAGGAATTATGGTTTCTCGTGCGGACGACGTTGCGGCGGATATTCCGGAATCGATCCAATTGGCTCATCTATCTCGGACTTCCGGTCGCCGGCGTCGTGCTGGCAACGGTGCTGTACGGGTCGACCGGGCAGCCCGATCTTCAGGTCGGCATCGTCAACGGCGACGGCAATGCCCGGGTGGCGGCGGATACCGTGCAATTCCTGGGCAAGCTGGATCATGTCAAGTTCGCGAACGTCACGGAGAGCGAGCTTCGGGAGCAGCTGGCAGACGGCAAGCTGGACACCGGACTGATCCTGTCGGCGGGCTACTCCGACAGCGTCATGGCGGGCAAGCCGGACCATATCGCGCTGCACTCCGTCAAAGGCGCGACCGTGACCGCGTATTTCAAATCCATGCTGTCCAGCTACGTCGACAACGTCAGCGCCATGGCGCGGATCGCGAACGGCGATACCGCGACATTCGACCGCCTCTACGGGCAATACAGCGGCGCAGGCTTCAAGCTGACGGCGCAATCGGTCAACGATACGTCCAACACGAAAGAAATGTCCACCCAGTCGATCGGCTTCCTCCTCATGTTCATGCTGACGTCGGCAGGCAGCCTGTCGGAGCTGATTCTCAAAAACCGGGAGAACCGGACTTACTTCCGCATCGTGTCATCCCCGATCTCGGCGAAGGTATACGTGCTCTCGAATATAATCGTGAATCTGATCGTCATGGCGGGCCAGATTCTCATCGCGCTCTTCTTCATGCGGGTCGTCTTCCACTTGAGCGCGGGCGTGCCGTTCGCAACCATGTTCGGCCTGCTGGCACTGTTCGCCCTCGTGGCGGTAAGCCTGTCCCTCGCGGTCGTCTCGTTCGCCAAAAGCTCGAGCGCGGCAGGCGCCATGCAGAACTTTATCGTGACGCCGAGCTGCCTCGTGGCCGGCTGCTTCTTCCCGGCGTCCGTGATGCCGGAATTCATGCAGCGCGTCTCCGATTTTCTGCCGCAAAGCTGGCTGCTGGCCGCGCTCGGCAAGCTGCAGGCGAACGGCGGACTGGCCGATATCGGGCTGAATTTCGCGGTGCTGCTCGCGTTCGCGGCCGTGTTCTTCCTGATCGCGGTCTACAAGTTCGGACGCAGCGACGATACGCGGAATTTCGTGTAGCATCGAAACGGACGGCGACGTGCCGCCGCCATCGTTCAATGAAGGCTCCTGCTTCAAGCGGGAGCCCTTTTTGCCTGTTAACTGCGGCGATGCGGCCCCTGTCACCTGGCAGCGGCGCAGGGCGCGACCTTTCGGCGGCGGCGCCGTTCAAGATTGGACGTGTCGCGATACCGCGGCGCTCGTCCGCGCTCCGCTCCAAAGCCGGGAAACTCCGAGCCGCTTGGGCGATCCGGCGCAGCTAAGCTAAAATGTTGCCAGCATAGCCCGCCCCCGTTCGGCTAACGCTACATATGGGCCGCATCGTTACGGTCAATGATGAAACGGAGGATGAGAGGATGCAGCGAAAGTGGGCAATGCTTGCAGCCGGGGCGATGTTATCCACAATGCTTACGGGCTGTATGGAAAATCACGGCGAGCTTGGCAATCGCAACATTCGTGGCAACAGCGTCTCGTACGACATGAACGGCAACCGGATTTTGAATACCCGCTTTGCCAACGATCAAATGAACGAGATGAACCGCGTCGACGGCCATCGGCTGAACAGCAACAACCTGGTGGGCTTGCACAAAAACTATCGCTTGGAAATGAGCGAAGCGATGGCCGATCGCATCTCGGGCATCAAAGGCGTGGGCAAAGCCTATGTCATGCTGACCGACGACAACGCGTACGTGGCCGTGTCGCTCAAGGACGACGCCGGGAAAAAGGGCGCAAACGCGATGAGCCTGTCCGCGCCGGCGCCGATCGGCAGGACGCAGCAGGCTTACATGCGGCCGTATAACATGAAGTCGACCAACGCGCATGCGCTGAATACGCACCGAACGCGGGCAAGCTCGATCGCGACGCCGAACATGCATCTTGCCAGCACGAAGAACACGTACGGCATGAACGGCATGATCGGGACGAGCAGCACCTACGGCACGAACGGCATGTACGGGACGAGCGGCACGAGCATGTATGGAACCGCAGGGGCGAAAGGCCCGCATATGAAATCGCAGGGGCTGGCCAACGGCAAGCAAAGCAGCTCCTTCCACAACGTATCGAACGGCATGAAGAACATGTCGCTCGGCATGAACGCCAACAGCTACTTGCGCGGACCGTCGAAAAACTATGTCAGCAGCAACCGCAATAATATCAACGGCCTGACGACCCGTCATCCCAACGGCATAACGAATATGTCCAGGAATACGGCGAGAGGGCTGAATAATTTATCCACGGATGTAACCGGCACGACCAACCTGTCCCGCACGATGAATAGAGGAACGAATGCCCTCTACAGGGACGCGAGCGACGTCACCCGAGGCACGGCGAACCTGGGCCGGGACGCGGCCAGGGGCACGATGGATCTGGGGCGGGATGTTTCCCGGGGCATGCGCGATTTGGCCAGAGGCACCGGCGACGTGCTTCGCGGCGCCGTCAATCTGCCGCGCGACGTGGCCAGAGGCACGGTAGACCTTGGCCGCGATGTCGCCAGGGGCACGACGGATCTCGGCAGAGACGTCGCCAGAGGCACGACGGACGTAACCCGCGACACCGCGAGAGGCATGTCGAGCTTGTCCACGGGCATGCCGAGAGGCGCGGACGGCATGACTCGGACGGTCATGCCGTATGCCGCCGGCCGGATGGCCGCAGACAGCGACGTGACAACGGCGATGAAGGCGCAAATCGCGAGCGAAGTCAAGAAAATGTCGCCGTCGATCAAAAACGTCTACGTGTCGGCCAATCCCGACTTCGTCGACCGCATGGGCGCTTACATGGCGGACGTGAAGGCAGGCCATCCGATTCAAGGCTTCATCGCGGAATTCAACGCCATGGTCGACCGGATCTTCCCGACCCGATCCCGGCCGTAATGTCGGCGAGCGGCATCATTTCTTAAGATGATCCAATAACGGGCAGCCGATTCATGGTTTCAGCATGAATTCGGCTGCCTGTTTCATCTTGCTTCGCCGGACGCGTTCCGACTCGTCGAATCGTTTGCTTGTCGGCAGTCAGTCCGTCACCATCGAAGAACAGAACTGGCTGAAGCTCGCGCCCATCTTCTTCTTGAACATCCTCCCGAACGTATGCACGTCGGCGTAACCGACTTGGCCGGCGATTTCGCCGATCGACATATTCGTTTGGATGCCGAGTTCCTTGGCGCGCTCGATGCGGACGCGCGTCAAATATTCGAACGGCGTCATGCCGAAGGCTTTCCGAAATTTCAAAATAATGTAATTGCGGCTGAGGCCGGATAATTCCTCGAGCTCGCGATGCCGGATGTCGCGATCGAAGTTGTCCGCGATGTAGTTGCGGATCAGCACCATTTTCGTTTTGATTTTCTGTTGGCCGCGGGTCTGCGCTTCCTGCTCCTGCTTCCAGTTCGCGACCTCGCTCAGGATCTGCATCAATAGCCCTTGGCACAAGGCATGGTGCGCCAATCCGGGCTGGTGGTAATGCGTGATGAGCTGCGTAAGTAATTTCTCGACGTCATGGCCGGCATAATTGCCGAGGTACCGGTCCGGGCCGAGCAGCTGTTCCACGGGATATGGGATATCCCCGAAATCGAACAGGATGGAGATGCAGATGTACTTCTCTTCGGGGAACGTGCGCACTTCATGCACCTGCGCAGGCGAATGGTAAATCAAATCCCCGCGTCTCGTCAGGATGACCCTTCCTTCGATCTCGTATTCGGCCGCGCCTTCGACGACGTATTGGAATTGATAGCTCGAGAGCACCCGGCTCGAGATGCCCCATAACCGCGGCGCATGGAACAAATGGGCAAGCGTGACATACGGCGGATGAAAATACAGATTCGCCGCGTGCTCCGGCAGCGGTACGAGGCCGGCTCCCGACATGATCGCCAACCTCCTTTTATGCGATATTCCTGTGTATGTATACGTTCTCACAGCTGTGTGATAGAAGCAACCTCTTTGTTACTTTCGGCTAAATACAAAGCCGCGCGCGCTCGTTATACTTACGAATATGAAGGTAATATTCGAGGCAAGGGAGCGATTGCAATGGGGTCGACGGATGCGGATATTTTGGTGGCGGACGCGCGTGCGCAGGATTGCATCACGGAGGAACAGGCGCAATATTTCTTGGATAACGGCTTTCTGGTGATCCGCGGCGCGTTGGCCGGCGAGGAGCTGGCGACGGTGCAGCGGGAGATGCGCGCGCTCTACGACAAGGGAGCGGCAGGGGTGGAGAACGATCCGGATTTTATGTACGGCATCGGTGTGAAATCAGGCCAACCGGTTCTGCGGCGCATCGAATACGTCATTGACAAGAGCGACCCCATGAAGGCGCTGCTCGGCCATCCGTTCATTCTGCGCTCGGTCGAGAAGCTTCAAGGGCGCAATTTCATCCCGACCTGGGATTCCATGGTCCTGAAGGCGCCGGACGAGGGCGTTATCGTCCCGTGGCACCGCGATGCGGCCGTCCCGGAGGGCTGCACGGACGCGCGCCCGATCTTCAATGTCGATTTTTACTTGGACGAGGCTGACTTGTCGACCTGCCTCTGGGTCATCCCGGGCAGCAACAAATGGACGAAGGCCGAATCGAACGCGCGCTGCGCCCGGCCCGGCTTCACGACGGAGGACGCCGTTCCGGTGCCGATGCGGCCCGGCGACGTGATCTTCCACAACATCGAGGTGCTGCACGGCTCGCCCGCGGGCGACGGGAATCCGCTGCGCCGAACCGTCTACTACGAATTCCGTCCCGGGGAGATCGAAGCGGGGTTCGGACCGCACACGCTGGAGTATCTGACGCGGAAGCAGCATGTGCTGCTGGATTGCATCGAGCGGCGCAAAGCCGCCGCTTACGCGCAGTACGAGACGCCGTTCCGCTACCGGCCGCAGGGCGCGTTCGCGGTGCATGCGCCGATGCGGCCGGAGCAGTACCGGTATCCGCATGAAGCCTATTGGCGAAGATAGCCTGCATCCCGTTCCGACCGCGATCCCGGAGGGATCGCGGTCCTTTTTGTGCGCGTCCGGCATAGGCTGCAGGTAACCGGAAGCCGCCGCAAGACGTCAAAAAACCTTCTGGCACCAATTCCGTCCGAGAACGGAATTACTGCGAGAAGGCTGAGCAAGGTATGCGGTGAGCAGGAAGTCAAATTTTTAATTCCCCAAGCTTTATAAGCTCGACAACCGCTTGTGAACGACCTTTAACGTTCAACTTTTGCATGACGTTGGAAATGTGGTTTCGAACGGTTTTCTCGCTGATGAACAGCTGCTGAGCAATATCTCTAGTCGTTTTATCCTGTACCAGCAGCTCGAAAACCTCGCGTTCACGATGAGTTAATAAGAACTTGCTCTTCTGGTCGCTACCCATTAATTTTGTCACCCCTCCTTGCTCGGGTTTTTATGGTTTAACAAGGTTAAGGGATACAGTCAAAGTATCATATGAAAGGGCAAATGCTGTGGTGCGGTTATCTGTAAAAATGGGCGGGTATTTGCCGCGCGGGGGCATTTGGAGGCGAACAAGCGCACGTTCATGCGACAGCGCGCGGGAAGGCGCCGAACTCGCGGCGAGATTCAAGGACGGCTAATGCCGGGGAAGGAAGAGGAGGAGCGGCGCCGCGCAGGGACGGGAAAGACCGGTCCCCGCAGGCCGCCGCGGATGGAAGACAAACTGTCGCAACCTCACGAATTCCAAGTAACGAGAGGATGAACGCCGATGAAATTTTTCCTGGACACCGCGAACGTGGACGAAATCAAACGGGTCGCCCGGCTCGGGCTGGTCGACGGCATCACGACGAATCCGTCGCTGATCGCGAAGGAAGGACGCGACTTCAAGGAGGTCATTCAGGAGATCTGCTCCGTCGTCGCTGGCCCGGTCAGCGCCGAGGTCATCGGCACGAAGGCCGAGGACATGCTGCGGGAAGCCTACGAGCTGGCGCAGTGGGCGCCGAACGTCGTCGTCAAGCTGCCGATGACCGAGGATGGCCTGTACGCGTGCAACGAGCTTTCCCGCAAGGGCATCCGGACCAACGTCACCTTGGTCTTCTCCGCCGCCCAGGGCTTGATGGCGGCCAAGGCCGGCGCGACGTACGTCAGCCCGTTCATCGGCCGTCTCGACGACATCGCCGCGGACGGCATGCGGCTCGTGCGCGATCTGAAGACGATTCTCGACAACTACGGCTTCGTGACGGAGATCATCTCCGCGAGCATCCGGGGCATCGGCCACGTGGAGCAGGCCGCGCTGGCCGGCGCGCATATCGCGACGATACCGGACAGCCTGCTGCCGGCGCTGTGGAAGCATCCGCTGACGGATGCCGGCATCGAGAAGTTCCTGAGCGACTGGAACAAGGCGCAGGCAAAGCAATAGCCGGACAGCCGCAACGGCAAAAAGGACGCGATCGCGAATCAGGCATTGCAGCCTAATCCGCGAAAGCGTCCTTTTCGTATGACTGGATTTTATTAGGCGAAGAACAACCGGTCGTAATACTGCACGAACTTCGCTTTGACCTCCTCGACGGAGCAGCCGCGGTCCTTCGTCAGATAGAAGAAGGTGCTTGGATTGAACGAGGCCGTCGCCGTGAAGGCGGCGAATTCGGTATCGAAGGGAGGCGTTTCCCCTTTGACTACCGCCTCGTCCAAGATCGCCTTCAGCATGCCGGTGACGTAGAGGAACGGATCCGACTCGAAGACGCTCGTCCGGTCTTCCGCGCACCATTCCGACGGCTTGATCGCGTTCAGCCATTCGATCTCGCGGGAGACGTAATCGATCGCGAGGGAGACGAAGCCTTCCAGCTTTCCGCGGGCGGAGCGGCCTGCCGCCTCCGCGAGATAGCGTTCGACGCTGCTCGTGAACCGGCTGAAGCTGTCCGTCAGCAGTTCCAGGCACAGCTCGGCTTTCGAAGAGTAGCGTCTATATAAAGTGCCTTGGCCGACGCCGGCGGATTTGGCGATCTGATGCATGCTGACGCCCTCGACGCCGTATTCGTGAAACAACTGGGATGCGGTGTCGAGAATGATTTCGCGGTGTCTGGCGGCGTCCTTCCGTTCATTGCGCTGTTGCATGAGCGATGACCCCCCTGTTTTATATCGCAACTTTACAACGTCTTTCATTGACAATAGGCGTGTTGTTAGGTAAGCTGTAAATAAGTAAGCGGACAATTGTCCATTTAAAAATAACCGCAAGGCGACAACTATCCTGCTGCTATCATTGTAACCTTACGTAAGGCGGAGGGTCAATGTCAGCCGGAGGAGCTGCCGCCCGAGCGGAAATCAGATTTGGGTAGGAGGGTTTGCATGTCGGCACAGGCAACATCCGCTGCGAGTAACGAGGAGCCGTTTTCCATCAAGAAAATTTTGGCCCCGCTTGCAGCCATCATCATCGGTATTTTCATGGTCGTCTTGGACGGTACGGCGGTCAACGTCGCTATTCCGGGCTTCATTAAGGAGTTCGACTCCACGTTTCAGATCGTCGGGTGGACGGTAACGGGCTATGCGCTCGCGCAAGCCGCCGCGATTCCGCTTTCGGGCTGGTTGTCCGACCGGTTCGGCGCGAAGCAGGTATTTCTGATTTCCGTCTTTTTGTTTACGGTAGGCTCGCTTTTGTGCGCCCTGTCCACGAGCGTGGAAATGCTCATTACGTTCCGCGTGCTTCAAGGTCTCGGCGGAGGCATGGTGCTTCCGATCGCGATGGCGTTTACTTATCGCCTCAGCCCGCCCGACAAGGTCGGTCAAGTCATGGGCATGATGGGCATTCCGATCCTGCTCGCGCCGGCGCTCGGTCCCGTGCTCGCAGGCTGGCTGATCGAATCCGTCAGCTGGAAATGGCTCTTCCTGATCAACATTCCGATCGGTATCGTCGGCATCCTGCTCGGCATCCGCACGCTTCCGCGCATCGAGCGCAAAGCGGTCGCCGCCCTTGACCGGTTCGGCTTTATTTTGGCGCCGCTGGCGTTCGCGGGCTTGTCCTACGGCGTGAGCGAAGGCGCGAACGGCTGGACTTCCGCCAAAACGATCACGGGCATCGTGGTCGGCTTGGTCGCGCTCATCCTGTTCGTCATCGCCGAGCTGAAGCAGAAGGATCCGCTTCTCGAGCTTCGCGTGTTCCGCTCCTCGGATTTCACGCGCGGCATCGTCGTGCAGTGGATCTCCCAGATCGCGTTGTTCGGCACGATGTTCCTCGTACCGGTATTTCTGCAGAACGCGCACGGCAAAGGCGCGCTCGACACCGGCCTGATCATGCTTCCGCAAGCGATCGCGGCAGGCGTGTTCATGCCGATCGGCGGCAAGCTGTTCGATAAAGTCGGCGCGCGTCCGCTCGTCTTTATCGGGATGCTGCTCGTCACGGTCGCGGCGTTCATTCTTTCTCGCGTCGACGCGGAATCCAGCATGATGATGATCATGGGCCCGCTGGCGCTGCTCGGAGCAGGCATGGGCTTGTCGATGATGCCGCTCAACACGCATCTGATGCAGGCGGCGCCGCGCGAGCTGGTCGGCCGCGTAACGTCGCTGACGAACGCGGCGCAACAGGTCATGACGTCGTTCGCGGTCGCGGGGCTCTCCACGATCCTGGCGAAGCGCATGTCGATCCATTCGCCGACCGCGAGCAGCCCGCTCGACGCCTACTCGATGTCGTTCGGCGACACGTTCCTCGTGCTGACGTTCATCGCCGTATTCGGCGCCGTGCTCGGCTTGATGCTCCGCCGTCCGGCGAAGGTCGAAGGCGAGGATGGCGTACAGCCGGAAATGATGATGCACGTCGGTTAAGTTCATAAAGTTTCATGCAAAACGGCTGTACGGGATCGGATCCCGTACAGCCGTTTTTTTGCCGTTTCGATGGGCGGCCAGCAACATGAGCCGCTGACCGAGCCATCAGAACATCGACCACGCCAGCGAGCGGGACATCGTTTCCAGCAAATGCACGCCGGCCGTGCTATTGCCCTTGTCGCCAAGCGCCGGACCGATGACGCCGATGCCGTACCGGCCGGGGACGACCGCGAGAATGCCGCCGGATACGCCGCTCTTGGCCGGGATGCCGACCTTGATCGCGAATTCTCCGGAGGCGTTGTACATGCCGCACATGAGCATGAACGCCTTGGCGATCTGCACGTAGCGCCGCGGGACGAGCTGGCGTCCGCTTGCCGGATCGGCGCCGCCGAGCGCGAGCACGAGCGCCATCCGCGCGAGCTGCCCGCAGGTGATCTCCACCGCGCAGTGCCGGAAGTAGACGCTCAGCACGTCCTCGACGTCGATATCCTCGCCCAGCACTTCGTTGTCTTTCAAGAAATACGCCAGCGACCGATTGCGGTGGGCCGTGGCCGATTCCGAGCGGTAGACCTCTTCGTTGACGGCGAGGCTTGCCCCTCCGGCGGCTTCGCTGAAGAAGGCCAGCACGCGCTCTGTCTTGGCCGCGGGCGTGCTGCCGTGGATCAACGACGAGATCGCGATCGCGCCGGCATTGATCAGCGGATTGAACGGCTTGCCCGGCTCCACGAGCTCCAGCTTCAGCATGGAGTTGAAGTCGTCCCCGGTCGGTTCCATGCCGACCTTGGCGAAGACGCCTTCCTCGCCGTTGTCCATGAGCGCCAGCAGCAGCGTGAACACCTTCGAGATGCTCTGCATGGTAAACAGCAGCTCCGTATCGCCGGCGGAGACGGATTCCCCGGATCGTCCCAGGACGGTAATGCCGAGCGCCGCGCCCGGCGCCTTGGCCAATTCCGGAATATAGGAGGCGACGCGACCCTCGCTTGCGTGCAGCCGGCTCGCCGCCACCCATCCGGGAAGCTTGCCGCGCAGTTCGTCCAGCATGTGTTTTCTCCTTCTCCCATGAGGGTTGCATTCGTGCTTTCAGTGTACGTCCCGGGCCGGACGGGGCGCAAGCGCGTATTTGCCGCTATGACGCGGGTCGCCTTTCGTGTACAATAATGGAAGGTTTTACATTCTTAGCGTGCGGCAGGTGGCATCATGGTCAAAATATTGTTGTTGTTGTTTTTAGCTCGGCTGCTGGGGATTCCGTTTCTGGGGGTCATCGTCCTGATCGTCATCCTGTACGCGCTCGAGCGCCGGTTTCTCGGGCTCACGCCGAGCATCGTAAGACCGCTGCGCCGTTTCGGGACAATCCGTCGGCTGCGGCAGCAAATCGCGATGAATCCGAACGATATTCCGGCAAAGCACGACCTTGCGAGGCTGCTCATTGAACGCAAGCGCTACGCGGAAGCGAAATCGTGGCTCATGCCGCTGCAGGACGCGCTGGAGAACTCCGCGGAATTCTGGGATGACCTGGGCGCTTGCCTCGTTCATCTGGGCGAGACGGAGGCGGCGGAGGCGGCGATTCAGAACGCGCTGTCCATCAATCCGCGCGTCAAGTACGGCACGCCGTATTTGCGCCTGGCATCCATCCACGCGAAGAACGACCCGCAGAAGGCGATCGGCCACTTGCAGGCATTCCGCGGCATCCACTCTTCTTCGATCGAAGCGTACTACAGGCTCGCCGATCTGTACGCGCAGCTCGGGCAGAGGGACGAAGCCAAGCGCATGCTGGCCGAGTGCGGGACGATCTACCGGTCGCTGCCCCGGTACAAGAAACGCCAGGAGCGCAAATGGGCGCTGCTCGCTTGGTTCAAGGGCATGCGGATCTAAGAGACGACAGCCAAGGGATCGGCTCGGACGACTAAAAAACGGCAGCTGCTCATTTGATATGCTCCCCATACGGTGGACAGGTGAAATAATAAAACCTGTTTCATCGAGGGGAGCTTTTCTATGTCGAGAGGAAAATATAGTGCGCGTGAGAAATTAACAATTCTTGAAGAGGTTTCGAGCGGGAAAATTGGCTTTTTGGCTGCAGCTAAGAAATACGGAATTAATAAAACGTCTCTGATGAAATGGCAGCGACGGTACAAGCAGTACGGTTATGAGGGACTCATGCGTCGTACGCATAATCGAAGTTATAGTGCTGAACTTAAACTTCAAGGGGTAACCGAGTTCCTTGAAGGGAAGTTATCGCAGTATCAAATCATTGAGAAATACAAGGGCTTGCAGACGATCGTCTCTTCTTGCGCCCAATACGACCTTTGCTCCGCTTTGGGCCAACAGCTTGGCCGCGGCCTCCCCTATTCCGCTGGATGCGCCCGTAATAAGAACGACTTTTGATTTCAAATGGTCCATAGTAGTAGATTCCCTCCGTATAATATGTCTCAACTCACGTTGTTTAACCAACCGTTGTTGCTATAATGATGTCAGCGCGGAGCGATTTATTCAATCGCCAATCCTTCCGTTATCGTCCGATATGCAACGAACCCGTCGTGAATGTTCAATAAACTCGTTTGCGGCATTCGCGTCCGGCAGACAGCAGCGCAATGAAATGCTTTACAAAAGGAATAGATTGTCATTTATTGCAATCAAAAACAACGGCAGCCGCCGTAATGTATAAGCGTGAAGCGAACGCCGTCGCGCCTTTCCCGATGCGGGTCTCCGGTCAAAGAATTCGAAAAGACCGGCTTATCTTCAAGCGTTTTTCGATAATGATAGATTTCTGCACTATTGTTCCATTATTGTTCAATTCTTACATTGTCATGCCGTGGGAAATCGGTCATAATGAGAGCGTTTGGCAGGTTGTCTATGATCCGCGAATGCGCATAAAATAAGGATTTGAACGGAGAGTTCGGGGAATGCGTCGTAATGCTTGGCTGCTGATCATTATCTTGATTGCCGTTCTGCTCGGTGCGAATAACACCATCTATTATTTGACGACCAAAAATTCGCTGGAAGACGGGCTTCAGCATGAGCTGGATTCCGTTGCGAAGCAGATCGGGATCTCGATCGAGAGCTCGCGGGACGGCGCGGAAATCTACCAGGCCGAGATCGGCCGCGAGCTGCGCGCGGCCTCCATAGCGACGCAGTACGCGCTGGATCCGGACGTCGAGAACGTGTCGAACGATCAGCTCGAGGAGCTGGCGAAGAAGCTGGATCTGGTCGATATTACGCTGCTGAAGCGGACGAAGGACAATATCGTCTTGTACAAATCCTCCGATCCAAAGGAGCTGGGCTACGAGACCGACAGCTGGGATCCGTGGTACAAGGCGTTCAATCAGCTTTACGACGACAAGGCGGTCAGCATCGACTGGGGACAATCGTTGACGAATTTCTGGACGGGTCCGTTCGAATTCTCCACGACCGAGACGAACAACATCCATAAGTGGGGCTACTATTACGACGGCACCACGAACTATATGACCGATCCATACATCAGCTACGAGAGCAGGCAGCTGGATTACGATTCGGCCACGGGCGTCGGCAAGCTGATCGCCAAGACGCTGCTGGCGAACCGTTGGCTGAAGGAAATCACGCTCATCAATCCATCGACATTCCCGGACGGCACTCCGCAGACGATCACGGACAACGGGGAAAAGCTCAGCCACATGACGCAAAATCCGGTCATCGCCGGCGCGTATACGTTCAAGCACAAGAACGACACCGCCAACGTGAAGCTGGCGAACGGGACCGACGGCAAGGTGTATCAGGATACGGTCGTAAACGGCCAGCATGTCATCAAGCTGTTCATTCCGATCGACGTCAACACGAAAGTGGCCAGCATGCTCGACGGCGGCGGCGAACCGATTCCGCGGTACGTGCTCTCGCTCGTCGCGGACTATAGCATGATCCAAGACACGCTCGACAAGCAGTTCTTCTATATCGGCCTCATTATCGCCGGCGTGACCGTCCTCAGCCTGCTCATCCTGTATTGGATTTTGACCGCTTATCGCCGCTCGCAGGACAAGCTGGCGCGGAGAGCGCAGGAGACGTACCTGGAAGAGATCAACGGGCTGTTCCAGTCGATTCGCTCCCAGCGGCACGACTTCCTGAACCACGTCCAGACGATCCATTCGCTCGCGGAGCTTGGCAAGACGGAGGAATTGAAGGCGTACAGCGCGGAATTGACGGGCGAGATTCATCAGATGAACGATATCATCAGCATCGGCAATCCCGCGTTCGCGGCGCTCGTCCGCTCCAAGATGCTGCAGGCGGAGATGCTCAAGATCCGCTTCGCGACGGAATTCACCGACATGAACAAGCTGGAGCTCGGGATGAAATCGCTCGACATGACGAGGCTCCTCGGGAACCTGATCGACAATGCGTTCGATGAAGTCATGACCTACGAGGAAAGCAGGCGCAGCGTGCGGCTGTCGGCCAGCCAGAAATCCGGTTATTTTCAATTCACGATCAGCAATACGTGCACGCGCGCCGAGGAACTGAAGGACAAGCCGCTGTTCAAAGCCGGCTATTCGTCCAAGGCGGGCGGCCATTCGGGCCTTGGCCTGCATATCGTGAAGTCGATCGTCGACAAGTACAAAGGCGTCATATCGATGGCGGTCGACGAGCCGGATACCGTGACGTTTATCGTCAAGATTCCGTACTGATTTCAATATGCGTTTGCGTGACGCACGGAGGGGTCCTCGTTGCAGGGAGGCAGCCCGCACACCATTTCAGATGGTAGGCGGACTGCCTCTCTTTTTTTGCGCGCCGTTCTGACGGCGGCTGCTTCTTATGCGCGTGCATACTCTATCACATTCGCTTCGACGCCGGGCCTTCTAGTACATCTATCTGCTAATGTCAGCCGCCTAGCAACAAGCGCGAAAACATTGAATAGGTTGTAATACAAATTCGGGAGACGACTAAAAAGGGGAATCTTATGTCGCGTTATGTAGGAAGCAAATGGAGAAAGACGGCCGCCATTCGAAAGAGCGCGCCGCTAGCCCAATACGTGCCCGATACCTTGAAAATGACGGGCGCCTCACTGCTCGATCGGTTGAATCAATACGGCATGGTCTATATCAAGCCCGACCTCGGCATGTACGGCAACGGCGTGATGCGCGTGGAACGGCGCGGCGACGTCTACAGCTACCAAGTCGGCAACAAGCGAAGGGATTTCGCTCGTTATTCGGACCTGTACCGCTCGATCAAACGTCGCACGGGGAGCAGGCGCTATCTCGTGCAGAAGGGAATCCATCTGCTGAAATACGGGGGCAGAAGGTTCGATCTTCGCGTCATGGTGCAGTGGAGTCCCTCCAGAACGTGGGAAACGACGGGCATTATCGGAAGAGTCGCCGCCAAGAACAAAATCGTGACCAACTACCACAGCGGAGGCAAAATCGTCGCCGCGGACGCGCTCCTGCGCGCGCATACGGATCAACCGGCTTCCAAGCTGCAGGCGCTGTCGAGGCTCGGCGCCCAAGCCGGCGCGGCGATGCAGCAGGCATTCCCCGGCGTGTACGTGATCGGGCTCGATGTCGCGATGGATAAATCGATGCATCCCTGGATCCTGGAAGTCAACACGAGACCGGATCCCTATATCTTCAAAAAGCACCCGGACCGCAAGGTGTTCCGCAAGATCATGCGGTACGCCAAAGCGTACGCGAAGAAATAACGGCCGCTACCGCCGCGGGCCCATGCCGAAAGCGCCGAACAGGCCGTTCGCGCCAATCATGCCGTTCACGTCGTTCATGCCGCTTGCTCCGTTCGTGCCATTCGCCTTGTTCGTCCCTTGGGAATCCTGCGGCGCCAGCCCCTCCGGCAGGGGGAGCAGGTCGAGCGTTCGATCCACGTAAGGCTTGAAGTCCGCCGTCCGGATGATCTTGGCGCCTTTCGAGGCGAGCAGCCGCGCCTCGGATACCTGCCAGGTATGCGATTTGCGGTTCGCGCGTCGGTACGCGGCGAAGTTGTAGGAAGAGGTCGTGAACACCTTGAAGCCTTGCTTCATGCAGGCTTGAACGAACCTGACGTCGGACCCCGCCTTCACCTTCGTCGAGAACGCGACCTTCTTGAATACGCGTTTGCGGAACATGATCGTCGCGCCTGCAATGCGCCTGCACCGTCCGTAAGGCTTTACCGTCGTTTTGCGCAGCAGCAGGACGGATCGGTGGGGGAAGAAGAAGTAACAGGACCGTTTGCCGATGACATCGGCTTTTTTTTTGGCGAACAACAGCATGGCTTCATCCAGATAATGCGGCGCGTAATAGTCGTCGTCGTCGAATTTGGCGATATACGGGTAGCGCGCGCGGGCGACCGCATGATTCAGGCATGCCCCGAGATTCCTGCGCTCATCCACGCGGAAGACGCGGACGTCGGCGTACTGCCGCGCAAGCTCCTTATACGGCCCTATGGCGATGCCGTTGTCGTTGACGATCACGATGAGCTCTTTGACGCGCCATTCCTGGCGGGCGTAATTTTCGAACAGATCGCGCATGTGCTCGGTCCGGATCGTCGAGGTAATGACCGTGACGCCCGCGTTCGCATTCGTGGACATCTTCTTCGCCTCCTATGAAAATATGGATGCTCGCAACGGGCTATGCGCATAGGCCGACTCCAAGCTCGAATCATAGATTATAGAAGAGAGCTGCGTCGGAAGGAGAAGATTGCATGATAGCGTACAACCAGGATGCGGCGGGAACGGTATGCATCGTCGGACTTGGGTTCGTGGGACTGCCGCTGGCCATGAATTTCCTCGCGCGCGGATACCGGGTCATCGCGCTCGATACGGATAAGCGCAAGCTGGAGGCGCTCGGGAAAGGGAGCAGCCATGTTCAGGACGTGCCCGACCGGCAAATTCTCGGCGGCATCGCGTCCGGACGGCTTGCGTTCACCGACCGCTATGCCATGGCGTCGGCTGCCGAAACCGTCATTATCTGCGTGCCGACTCCGTTAGCCCCGGACGGCGCCCCCGATTTGGGATACCTGCTCGACGCGTGCCGCAGCCTGTCGCCCGTATTGGCTGACGGCCAACTCGTCGTGATCGAAAGCTCGACCTATCCGGGGACGACCGCGGAGCAGGTCAAGCCGCTGCTGGAGACGAACGGCAAGCGGGCGGGAACCGACTTTTTTTTGGCTTATTCTCCCGAGCGCATCGATCCCGGCAATCGCAGCCTGGGCATTCATCAGATTCCGAAGGTCGTCAGCGGCGTGACGGATGCATGCCTGGAGCGGGTCGCGTCCGTCTATCGGACGGCGTTCGACAGCGTGATCCCGCTCTCCTCGACGGAAGCCGCGGAGACGATGAAGCTGCTCGAGAACAGCTACCGGTTCATTAATATCTCCTTCGTCAACGAAATCGCGATGCTGTGCGAGCGCTTGGGCTTGAACGCCTGGGAAATCATCGAAGCGGCCGCCACGAAGCCATACGGCTTCAGCGCGTTCTATCCCGGTCCCGGCATCGGCGGGCATTGCATTCCCGTCGATCCGCTGTACCTGCAATGGAAAGCCGCCCAGTCGGGCGCGGCCAGCCGTTTTATCGAGGCCGCCCAACAGATCAACCGCCGGATGCCGGCCTATCTCGTGCAAGAAATCGAGAAGCATTTGCCGGCGGGGACAACCGTCGACGGAGCGCGCATCCTGATCTATGGCGTCGCGTACAAGCAAAACATTGCCGACGCGCGGGAATCGACCGCGATGGCGATCATGGAAGCCCTGCTTGCTCGCGGCGCCGACGTGCGGTATTACGATCCGTACCTCGCTTCCGTACAGCTGCCGGACGGGAGCGTCATGGCGCGGAGCGAACTGTCCGCGGCCGCGCTCGAAGAGGCGGATTGCCTGCTGGTGCTGACGCATCATGACGAATTGCCGGTCCGGTTGATCGCCGAGCACAGCTCCTTCGTGTACGACACGCGCAACGTCGTCGCCGCCGTTCGTCCCGGCGCGAAGCTCGTGACGCTGGGCAACGGCGCGCGAAAGGACCGGTAAGGGCCCCAACGAAGCAAGGTCAACTCCGGAAGGCGGGTTGACCTTGCTTGTTTTCCGCGCGCTTCCCGCGCTAATTGACGAAGCGCTTGAAATATTTCGTTCGGCGTACCAGGCGGCAATGCGACATGTAACGGCGCGTGCTCTTCTTCTGCGTATGGCTGTTGTAATTTTTCCGCCGGATGCAGACGTAATGCCGCTTGGACAGGGAGTAGATGCGATATCCGCGCCGGAGGCACCGGCCGAGCCAGTTCGAATCCGAGCCGGACTTTCTGTACTCGGAGAATTTGACCCGCCGCCAGACCGATTTGCGGAAAACCAGCGTCCCGCCTTTGACGCTGCGTTTGTATTTCCATTCGCCCCCGCGGCGGAACACCATCAGCGCCCGCGTCGCATTGAAGTAGAGGTAAGCGGTGTGCTTGCCCGCGATGGACGCTTTGCCCCGCTTGATCGCCCGGGCGGCTTCGCGGAGGAATTTGGGACCGTAATAATCGTCGTCGTCGAACTTGGCGATGAGTCCGTTTTCGGCCAAATTAATGGCGTAATTCAGGCATCTGCCCAGCATGTACTTTTGCGGCAGCTGGAACACGCGGACCTCGTTCTCCGGATATTGGCTGGCCCGCTGCTGATATTGTTCGATATCCATGCTGTCGTTGTTCAAGACGATGATCATTTGTTTGTTCTTCCAGAGCTGCCGGTCGTAATTCTCGAAAACGTTGTCGATGAAGGCAGGTCTCATCGTACAGGCGATCACGGTGATCATCTAGTCGTCATCTCCATTCGCCGCGGCTTGAAGCTTGGCCTTGCGTCGGTTCCATAATGTATTTTTCTTGATTTTATACAGTTTTTTGTTGATGACCTTGCGGTAAAGCTTCAGGAAGGAATCGGTCATGATGATGTCCGAATAGCGGCTTCTGGCATAGCGCCGGAGTCTGCGGGCCGCGGGCAGCCGCTTGCGGTATTTGACCTTCGCCGCCATGCCGGAGGTCGTCTTGCACAGGAGCGACGGCATGCCCCGGAGCACCTCGGCGACGCCGCCCTTCCGGAAGCCGAGCACGGGCGTGCCGCTCGCCATCGATTCGACGAGGACAAGTCCGAACGGTTCATCCCACGTCGAGGTGAACAGGACGCAGCTGGCGTTGGCGAGCAGCTCGCGTTTGCGGTCTCCGCCGACCGTGCCGACGTAGCGGATTTTTTTGCCCAGATGCGGCTTGATTTTGGCGTTGAAATAGCGCTTATCGTTCAGCGTGCCGGCGATGATGAGCCGCCTGCCCGATTTCTTGGCGACCTTGATGGCCAGGTGGACGCCCTTTTCCTTGATCAATCTACCCAGGAAAAGCAGGTATTTCTGCTTGGCGGTCCGGAACGTGTAATCGTCCATGCGGATGCCGTTGTAGACGGCGTAGCCTCGGCGTTTCCCGTACTTGCGCAGGATGAATTTGCTGACGTATACCGGGATCTGCACGCGGCTCTTGATTCCTTTGGAGTGCGATTGGCAGATCGTCGGAATCGGCGGATTCGCTTTGGCGACGATGCCGTAATGATCGTGAATGATGTCCACGTCATCCGGGAGGTTCTTAATGATGAAGTCGAGCTGTTCTTGCGGATCGTCGGATTCGTATTCAAACGTGCGGGTCGCGTTCGAGGTCGATCCTTTCTTGGCGAACAGAAACACCTCGTGCCCCCGTTTGACCAATTCTTCCGTCAAATAATGAACGTCGCGCTGCGTGCCCCCGTAATCCTTCGGCGGCACAGGAATCGTATTCGTCGAGATTTGCGCAATCCTCAAACGTCCCCAGCTCCTTAGGTCAGTGTCTTCCATAGGCATTCATTGTAGGATATGAGCGGACTCCCGAGCAGGGCACGGCGCATTCATCAAATTCAGCCGCATTATTAATCTCTCGTAGCATATGGCCTATACCAAGTGAAAACAGTTTTCATAGAATAATAGCAGTTGATGAAGAGGGGAGAGAGGCTGTTGAAAGGATTGATTCTCTGCGCGGGAAAAGGGAGCCGCTTATATCCGTTTACCTACAGTCGGCCGAAGACGCTCATACCTGTCGCGAATACGCCCCTGCTGCAATTATCGATCGTGAAATTAATGGAGCTCGGCATAGATCAAGTCGGCATCGTGATCCATCCATCCCAGGAAGCGGGCATTCGCGAGCAATTCGGGGAAGGGGAAGCGCTCGGCATTTCAATTACGTACATCTATCAGCACGAGGCGAGAGGAATCGCGCATGCGGTCAAGCAAGCGAAGGCTTACGTATCGGACGAGGCATTCCTGCTGCTTCTGGGGGATAACTTGATTTCCGCTCCGTTATCCGCGCTGAAGGACGACATCGAACTTGGCGGGGTACAAGCATCCCTGCTGCTCGCGGAAGTCGCGGTTCCGCAGGATTACGGCATCGCGGATATTCAAGGTGCGCGCATCGTCGGTCTCGAGGAGAAGCCGAAGAATCCCAAGTCTAATTTGGCGGTGCTCGGGGCGTATGCCTTCACGAAGGACATCTTCGCCGCGATCGGCGAGATCCGGCCTTCCAAGCGGGGAGAGTACGAAATCACGGACGCGATCCAGCGGTTGATCGAGCAGCGGCAAGCCGTCGCGTACCACGTGACCGATCAGCTGAACATCGACGTCGGCACGATGGACAGGTGGCTGAAGGCCAATCAGAAACTGCTGGGCACGGATGCCTCGAAGAACCGGATTCATGGCTCCGTCCGGCTGGAGGGGTGCACGATCGTGGAACCGGTATCGATCGAGAAGGACTGCGTGCTGAAGGACTGCCGGATCGGCCCGTACGTGTCGGTGGGCGAGGGCTCCAAGCTGGACAACTGTCAGATCGAGAACAGCATCATCCTAAACGGGGTTCATGCCAAAGACCTTCCTTTCCCGTTGAAAAACGTCATCATCGGCGATCATTCCATCTTCGCCGGCGTGCGCATCGACGAAGGAGTGAACGAACCTTGAACATTTTGATTATCGGTACGGGCTACGTAGGGGCAACGACCGCCATGGTTTTCGCCGAATCGGGCTGGCAGGTCACCGGACTTGACATCGATGCCGGCAAGATCGAACGGCTGCGGCAGGGACGCTTGCATTTTCACGAGCCCGGCCTCGAGGACCTGATCGCCAAGCATGTGCGGAGCGGCCGTCTGCTCTTTACGACGGACAGCGAGACCGCCATCGCCGACCATGACGTTATCTTCATTTGCGTCGGGACGCCCTCGCGGCCGGACGGCAACGCGGACCTGCGCTATATACGGCAAGCGGCCGAGGATATCGGGCGCGCGATGAACGGCTACAAGCTCGTCGTCACCAAGAGCACCGTCCCCGTCGGCACGCAAGAGCAGGTCAAAGCATGGATCGAATCCGCGCAGCGGCAGCCCTATCGTTTCGATGTCGCCTCCAATCCCGAGTTTCTGCGGGAGGGCAAGGCCGTGGAAGACGCCTTGCGGCCGGATCGCATCGTGATCGGAACGGACAGCGCGAGGGCGACGCGGCAGCTTCGAACGCTGTACGGTTCGTTCCGCTGCCCTTGGATCGTGACGAAGCCGAGGACGGCGGAGCTGATCAAGTACGCGTCCAATGCGTTTCTCGCCACGAAAATCTCGTATATGAACGAGCTCGCGAAATTATGCGACGAACTGGAAGTCAACGTCAAAGAGGTAGCCGACGGGATGGGGCTGGATCCGCGGATCGGGCCAAGCTTTCTCCAAGCCGGCCTGGGGTACGGCGGTTCCTGCTTTCCGAAAGACGTCTCGGAGCTGGTCATGACGTCAAGAAAGCACGAAGTGAACCTGCGCATCCTGGACCAAGTGATGGAAGTCAACCAAGGTCAATTCGCCTACCTGCTCGACAAAGCGCGGGCGCGCCTCGGAAGCTTGGCGGGCAAGGAGATCGCGGTGCTGGGCCTTGCGTTCAAGCCGGATACGGACGATATTCGGGAAGCGCCGGCGCTGCGGATGATCGACCGCCTGCTGCTCGAGCAGGCGAGCGTACGGCTGTACGATCCGGTCGCGGCGCTGCCGGACCGGTCTTCCTATCGGGACGTGACGGTCTGTTCCACGCCGGAGGAAGCGCTGCTCGGGGCGGAAGCGGTCATGCTGTGCACGGAATGGACCGAGTTCGCGGAGCTGGACTGGGCGCAGGCGAAAGCGTTCCTCGAACAGCCCAACTTCTTTGACGGGCGCAACATGTTGGATGCCGGGCGGATGCGCGGCATGGGGTATTTCTATCAAAGCATCGGGAACGATCATTAAGACGATTCCGCCGGAGGGAAGAAAAGTCGACTCGCGAAAGGACCCGCAAGGGCGCCTTTTACGGGTCGTTTTTTTTGTTCTTTGCCCGCACGGATGCAACTTCTTGCGCGCAAGCGTAATATCGCCGTCGAATGTGGTATAATGGGAGGAATGGGTATCAACGAACGGGGGGGCGCCATGAGCACGTTTTTTCAGCTGGATGAGGGGCGGCTTCGGGCACTGGCGGCTGCGATCGCGAACAGCGTTCCGCTGGATGTGCTGGAGAAAGGCTTCGATTACTACCGCCGCGAGAAGGTGCTCTCCGTTCAGGTGATGGAGGGCTTTTCCGTCTACGGCGTCGTGCAGGGGACGGCGATCTACGCGGTCACGCTGGACAGCGACGATTTCAAGTTCAGCACCTGCACCTGCCCCGTGAAAGGCGCCTGCAAGCACATGGCGGCCGTGTTTTATGCGTATTGCGCGACGATCGGGGAAAGCCCGGACGACATTCATAACCGGTTCCTGAGCGGCATTCCGTTCGGAGGAAAGGCCGTCCTGGACGCCAATGCCGGCGATTCGGCGTCGATCGAGCGCCAGCCCGAGCGCTGGTTGGAGGATATGGAAGAGAAGCACGGCGAGGTTTGGCGGCAATGCCGGCACTCCCTTCATCCGCTGCAGGCGGTACTGACTGCGATCAAATCCGCGTCGAAGAATTGGCCGGAGGGTCAGCGCCGGCTGCATTGGATGCACGGCATCGCCTTCGTGCTGGAGCAGTCGGAACGCGCGTATTCCCATACGGACAGCTACAGCCGCTATTATTACGAGATGGCGTTCGCCCGGATGACGGAGCCGTGGATCAACCAATACCAGGAGCTTGCCGCCGAGCTGGATCCCGCGGCGCTGAAGCCGGAGGAACGGGCCGCCGTGGAAAGCCTGGTGGCGGTCTTCCACGACCGCGACATGGACCGCGAGCAGCAGCTTCACCGCTGGGAGACGCTTTATTTCGCCTTGTGGTCGCGCTTGATCGCGGATGCCGATTGGGCGGCGCGCGAAGAATCGCTGCTGCGCGCGCAGCTGCGGCGGACGCCGGAAGCGTACGGGCTCTTCTTCGTGCCGATGGCGCTGGCGTTCCTCGCGTTCGCGGACGACCGCGACGGGGATGCGATGGCGCTTCTGGGCCGAACGGCGTTCAACCGGACGGCGCTGCTTGCCTGCGATTGCGCGCTGCAGCGATTGGAGGAGCGTGATTGGGGCAAGCTGGAAGACTGGATCGATTATCTGTACGAAGGGCTGTCGAAGGACCGCAAATCGAAGGCGTTCGGCCCTTTTCTCTCGATGTGCCGGCTGGCGGACCGGCAGCAGCCGGATAGGTCGCGCTGGCAGCGGTACCTCGTCTCGTTCCTGCCGTATTCGTATTCGGCGCTCACCGAGCATTGGCTCGACTTGCGGCAGTACGAGAAATGGGCGGATTTGCAGCTGCTGTTCGGCATCGAGCCCGACGAGATCGACGTGCAGCTGATGCGGGAGATCGGCAAGGCGGCGCCGCGCGTGCTGTACCCGCTGTACCACCAGGCGATCGACGGCGCGATACGTACGCGGAACAGGCAGGGCTACCGGCAGGCGGTCAAGCTGATGAAGCGGTTGGAGAAGCTGTATAAAGCGGAAAAGCAGCATGAAGCGTGGAGCCGATTCGTGGACGGCATCGTTCGGAAGCATCAGCGGCTGCGCGCGCTGCAGGAAGAGCTTTGGAGAGGAAAGATCGTCACATGAGAGGATACACGGGCGCGGAAACGATCGTCGTCGACGGGTTCTGGAGGGCAGGCGAGGGCATCGTGCTCGCCGCGGCGCATGCCGCCGGCTTGACGATCCGGCTGCGGAGGCTGCTGTTCGCCTGGCACGAGGCTTCCTGGTATGGCGCGGAAATCGAGGAAAGCAGCAACGAGCGGCTGAAGCAGACGGAGATGGTGCTGCCGGCCGCGATCGCCATGGATTATTTGTCGGCGCCGGAGCCCGTCCGGCTGCTCGAGGTCGAGTGGACGCCTCGCGCGCAGGGCCTGTCCGAGCTGGCGGCGCTGCTTCGCCAGGCGCTGCTGAACGGCTGGTATGCGCCGGATTGGTCGCGCTGGGGCTCGGAAGCCCGCGCCTGGCGGCTTGAATTGCCGCCGGGCGAGACGGAAGCGCTGGAGACCTGGCGCGCGCTCGTTCCGCGGCTGGAAGCGGGCGGCGATCTGGACGCGGTGCAGGAGTGGCTCGGCGCGATCGTCGAGGAGCTGATCGCGGCGAACCCGGCCGCAGCCGAAGCATGGCGCGGCGCCGCGGAAGCCGCCGGCGAAGGAGCGCTGCTGACGAAGGCGGCGGACGAGGACGACTGGCTCGTTTCGATCGGCATGAAGCAGGACCATGTGCCGTTCCGGATCGCGCTCCAGCTGCTCGAGCCGAACGAACGGCAGGGCTGGCGGCTGCGTCCGGCCATGCAGGACCGGGCGCAGGGCGGGCAATGGTTCACGCTCGAGCCGGCGATGAACGCCGGCGGCGCTAGCGCGGGAGACGGCGCGCATGACCGTTTCGCGCTTCCGGCGGAAGCGCCGGAGGAATGGCGACCGCATTTTGCCGCGCGGCTGGACAGGGAAGAAGCGAAATGGGCGGCCGCGCTCGCGGAGTGGGCGCGGCCGGCCGATGGATCGGGCAGCGGCGGCGCCTCGACAGACATCATGACCGAGCTGACGGATATGCAGGCCTGGGAGTTCCTCGAGCACGAGAGCGTCAAGCTGCTTGCCGCGGGCTGCTCCGTCCTGCTGCCGGGCTGGTGGGAAGCGGCGCGCAGCCGGAAGATGAAGCTGAAGGCGAAGGTCAAGTCGTCCGTCGGCTCCGCGGAGCAGTCGATGTTCGGCCTGCAGCAGATCGTCGATTTCGACTGGAAGCTCGCGGTCGGCAACGTGGACATGAGCGAAGCGGAGTTCATGAAGCTCGCGGCCGAGAACAAGCGGCTGATGCAGATCGGCGGCGAATGGGTGCATCTCGATCCCGGCGACATGGAGCGCCTGCGGCGATGGCTCAAGAAGAACGGCGGCAAGCAGGGCTTCACGATGCGGGACGTCTTCGAGATGCATCTGCGCGGCGGCACGGAGCTGGAGCCGGAGAGCGAGATCGGCGAGGCGCTTAACGCGGAGGTCGAGCTGAACGAGCATCTGACGGCTTGGATCGGGAAGCTGAACGAATCCAGCGAGCTGCCGCTCGTCGACAAACCGGAAGCTTTCCAGGGCGAACTGCGGCCTTATCAGCTGCAGGGCGTGTCGTGGCTCGCCTTTCTGCGCCGCTTCGGCCTGGGGGCATGTTTGTCCGACGATATGGGCCTCGGCAAAACGATTCAGTTCACGGCCTACCTGCAGCATGTCATGGAAACCAGCGGCCTCGGCCCTTCGCTGCTTATCTGCCCGACCTCGGTCATCGGCAACTGGGAGAAGGAGCTGGAGCGCTTCGCGCCTGGCATCCGCGTGCATGTGCACTACGGACCCAAGCGTCCGCGCGGCGAAGAGTTCGCCGCCGCGGCGGCGGACGCGGATCTGGTCATCACCTCGTACACGCTGGCGCCGATCGACGAGACCGAGCTGACGAACGTCGCTTGGGACGTCGTCTGCCTGGACGAAGCGCAGAACATCAAGAACTACTACACGAAGCAATCCGCGTCGATCCGGCGGCTGTCGGCGAACCATCGCGTGGCGCTGACGGGCACGCCGATGGAGAACCGGCTGACGGAGCTGTGGTCCTTGTACGATTTCACGAATCCCGGTTATCTCGGCAGCTTGAACGAATTCCGCAAAGCAGTCGTGCTCCCCATCGAGAAGGATCGGGACGCGGATCGGATCGCCGAGCTGCAGCGCTGGGTGAAGCCCTTCATGCTCCGCCGGTTGAAGAAGGATCCGGCCATTCAGCTCTCGCTGCCGGAGAAGAACGAGATGAACACGTACCTGTCGCTCACGGTCGAACAGGGGACGCTGTACGAGAATATCGTGGCGGAGCTGATGTCGGGACTCGAGAAAGCCGGGGGCTTGCAGCGGCGCGGCATGATCCTCTCCACGCTGACGCGGCTGAAGCAGGTCTGCGATCATCCGAGCCTGCTGCTGAAGGAAGACCGCGACCTGTCGCCGGGCGCTTGGGACCCCGAACGCTCCAACAAGCTGCTTCGGCTGCTCGAGATGGTCGAGGAAATCGCGGCGGAAGGGGAACGCTGCCTGATCTTCACGCAGTACGTGGAGATGGGCGCGACCCTGAAACGGCTGCTGGAGGAACGGATCGGCCTGCCGACGCCGTATCTGTACGGCGCGGTTCCGAAGGCCGACCGCGACGCGATGATCGAGAATTTCCAGAACGAAGCGGTGCCGGGCTGCGCGTTCGTGCTCTCGCTGAAGGCGGGCGGCACGGGGCTTAATTTGACCGCGGCGAACCATGTCGTCCATTTCGACCGGTGGTGGAATCCCGCCGTCGAGAATCAGGCGACGGACCGCGCGTTCCGGATCGGCCAGCGCCGCAACGTGCAGGTGCACAAGTACGTGACTTTGGGCACGCTCGAAGAACGGATCGACGACATGATTTCCCGCAAGCAGCTGCTGAACGACCAAGTCGTCAGCGGCTCGGAGAACTGGATCACGGAGCTGTCCACCGACGAGCTGCGCGAGCTGTTCTCGCTGCGGAAGCATCGGCTGAAAGGGTAAGCGAGCGCGGCGGACCGCCGCGAAGCGAAGGGAGCGAACGGCATGTCGGATGAGCAAACGATTGAGGGAGGCGCCGCAGGGCAAGCCGATTCCGGTTCACCGGCGGCAAACGGCGCAAATGCCGGCGGTTCCGCCGTTCGGCAGTCCATCGCCGATCGGCAGAACGGACGGCGTACCGCCGACGGGGCGACAGCCGGCCGTGCGGGAGAACCCGGGGGCAGCGAGGGCCGTGCAGCTGCCGCATCAGGCGCGGCGCCCGGCGCAGCGCCGGCAGGCGGCGACAGGCCGTCCGCGCCCGACGAGGGCGACGCCGGAGCCGGGGACTTGGGACTCGAGATCGGCCCGGATCGCGAGGACGGCGGGGATCCCGCCATCGGTCCGGCAGGCGCCGCCCCGCAATGGCGCGCGTTTTACCGCGCGATCCGGGAAGCGGTAACGGATATGCGTTCCGGTAAATAAGACTTCATGACATTTCTTTTGCCGCTAGCTTTTCTATATAATGATGAGGTTGGGGTTCCCTTCCTCATTTTTTTATTTTATTCCAATCGAAGCCGGAGAACGGCAAGGGAAGCCACCTGCGCATAGGGCTGTTTGTATCCGGTTTCATCCAAAGGAGCTGTGTAGGAATGAAGTACGCATATTTGGGACGTTCTGGGTTGAAGGTCAGCCGCCTGTGCTTGGGCACGATGAATTTCGGCGTGGATACGGAAGAGCAGGAAGCGTTCAAGATCATGGACGCGGCGCTTGACGCGGGCATCAACTTTTTCGATACGGCCAACATCTACGGCTGGGGCGAGAATTCCGGACGCACCGAGGAAATCATCGGCCGCTGGTTCAAGCAGGGCGGCGGACGCCGCGAGCGCACCGTGCTGGCGACCAAATTCCACGGCGACATGCACGACAAGACGGACGGTCCGAATCAAGCCAGCGGCTTGTCCGCTTACAAGCTCCGTCGCCATCTGGAGGGTTCCCTTCAGCGCCTGCAGACCGATCACATCGAACTGTACCAGATGCATCACGTCGACCGCAACGTCGGCTGGGACGAGCTGTGGAACGCGTTCGAGGTCGCGCAGAACCAAGGCAAGATCGGCTATGTCGGCGCCAGCAACTTCGCGGGCTGGGATCTGGCCGTAGCGCAGGGGGAAGCCAAGGCGCGCGGCATACTCGGTCTCGTATCGGAACAACATAAATATAACCTGCTTTGCCGTTTGCCGGAATTGGAAGTGCTGCCGGCGGCGCAGGGCCTCGGCATCGGCGTCATCCCGTGGAGCCCGCTGGACGGAGGCCTGCTCGCGGGCAACGCGAATCGCGGCGGAGCCGGCAAGCGGAGCGGCGACAAGTCGCGCCTGGACAAGCATGCGGCGCAGCTGGCGGCCTATGCGGGACTTTGCGACGAGCTCGGCGAGCGCGAGGACGTCGTATCGTTGGCGTGGTTGCTGGCCAATCCCGCGGTCACCGCGCCGATCATCGGCGTGCGGACGCTGGAACAATTCGAGCGCTCCCTGCGTGCCGTCGAACTGGAATTGGATCATGCGACCCTGGCGCGCATCGACGAGATTTTCCCGGGTCCCGGCGGAGACGCGCCCCGCGCGTACGCCTGGTAAGGCCCGTACGTCCATTTAACCTGACATGAAGGGTATTATCCTCTGATTGAAAACGCTGCCCGCAGGATGTTCTCCTCCTGCGGGCCGTTTTATTTTCCCCTCTCCCTTCGCCTCCGTCGAAAAGTCGCCCGGACCCATCGTAATTTCGACCTCCTGCTTTTTTCCATCCCCGACTATAATTGACTTGTAAGGAACGGCGGCAAGAACCTGGAACCATGAACACCATATAAATGGGGAGGTCATTTCGATGAAGAAAGGCTTGGCAGTCGCCGCGGCGACGTTGATGTCGGCTTCGCTCGTTCTCTCGGCTTGCGGTTCCGCGAACGACAAAGCGAACAATTCGGCGGGGACGGGCAACGCGAACGCCGACGCACCCGCGAAATCCGATGCGAACGCTCCCGCGAACTCAAGTACGGAACCGGCCGACGAACCGGCGAACGAACCCGTGGCGAAGGACGTGACGTTATCGCTCCGCCACACGCAGATCAAGGAAACGAGCAAGGTCCGGCTCAAGATCCTCCAGGACGTCGTCGCGAAGACGCTCGGGGAGAATCCGGGCCTCAAGATCAACCTGGAAGGCATCGACGAGGTCGTCAACCGCGACCAGAAGCTGAAGGCGGAGATGGCGGCGGGCAATCCGCCCGATATCTTCGAAGTGTTCGGAGGCGCGGATCTGAACTTGTACGTCAAGGCGGGCCGCATGCTCGACCTGACGCCGATCATCGACGAACTCGGCATCAAGGACCAATTTGCCAGCCTGGACGAATTCACCATCGACGGCAAAGTTTACGGCCTGCCGTTCGGCGGGTACAGCGAAGGCGTTTTTTACAATAAGAAGCTGTTCGCGGACATGGGCCTGACCGTTCCGAAAACGTTCGACGAGCTGATGACGCTCGCCGACGCGATCAAGGCGAAAGGCAAAACGCCGTTCGCGCTGGCCGCGAAGGACGCCTGGGTCAACGGCATGCTGTGGAATACCGTCATGGAGCGCCATGTCGGCATCAAGGGATTCGAAGGACTCGTCACGGGCGCGACCAAGTGGACCGATCCCGACTTCGTGGCCGGGTTCGCGGATTACGCGAAGCTCGTCGACAACGATTACTTCACCAAAGGCTCGCTCGGTCTGCCGTACGCGGAACAGGGCGCGAGATTCCTGAAAGGCGACGCGGCCATGGTATTCACCGGCACCTGGGACGCCAACCGGTTCACGGGCGACGAAGCCGGCGACCTGAAAGGCAACATCGGCTACTTCTCCTTCCCGTCCATCGCCGGCGGCAAAGGCGATCAAACCTCGATCAACGCCAGCTATTCCAACGGCTTCGGCTTCTCGTCCAACCTGTCGGACGACCAGAAGGCGATGGTCAAAGCGTTCATCAAAAATTTCTTCAACGAAGACATTCAGAAGCGCACGCTGCTCGAAGACAAGGTCCTTCCGTCGATGAAGCTCTCCGACCTGTCCGGCGTGGATCCGCTGATCTCCGAAGTGCTGCAGGTGATGGCGAGCGCGTCCTCCTCCTGGAAAGCGTTCGACGCCATCGTGCAGCCGAGCGTCGGCGCCGACGTTGGCGTGGGCCTGCAGGAGCTGATCGGCAAAGTGAAGAAGCCGGACGCCGTCGCCAAGGAAATCCAGGCGTCGCAAGACAAGGCGAACGCGCAGAAATAAGAATCGAACACCGAAGCACTGCAACGCAGCATCGAAATAGCCAAAGGCGCGGTACCGCCGTTGCTTGGCCCCGTGCCGAACCGTTCGCGAAAGAGGGTGCCCTCCCGTGCAAGGCATCCTCTTTTTTGCTTCATACCGCTCATATCCAGGAGGTCCCCCATGAACAAAGCGCTTCGGAATCCATGGACCTACGCGGCATTCGTCGTGCCGACCTTGCTGCTGTACGCGCTTTTTTTCGTCTATCCGGTCATCGTTTCGTTTATCTACGGGCTCTACCGATGGGACGGCGTGTCCCCGAAAGTGTTCATCGGGATCGACAACTTCAAGCGGCTGCTGCAGGACGCGGTATTTCTGAAGGCGCTCGGCAACAACCTGTATTTCATGGCGTTCTCGCTTATCGTCAACATACCGCTCGTGTTCCTGATCGCCGTCGCGATCAGCAAGGTCCGGCGCATGCGCGGCTTTTATAAATCCGCGGTGTTCATTCCCGTCGTGATCTCGACGGCGACCGTGGCCATCCTGTTCGGCGTGCTGTACGACTACGAATCCGGGCTCATCAACCAAGCCCTGCGCCTCGTCGGCGGCGATGGCTGGGCCCTCGAATGGCTGTCGAAACCGAATCTCGCGATGCTCTCCATCCTGATCGCGAACGCCTGGCAAAACGTCGGGTTCTTCATCGTGCTCTGCCTGGCCGCGATTCTGAACATCCCGCGGGAAATTACGGACGCGGCCAAGATCGACGGCGTGAACGGCTGGAGCGAGACCCGGCTCGTCACGCTGCCGCTCATCCGCCCGATCCTGTTCGTCATTCTGCTGCTGACCGTTTCCGGCACGCTCAAGGTGCTCGACATCGTCCAGATCATGACGAACGGCGGGCCGTTCCAGTCCACCGAGGTCATGTCCACGTATATGCTGAAGGTCGGATTCCGGTCGCTGGAGCTCGGCTACGGCAGCGCGATCGGCGTCGCCATGTTCGTCATCACGATGATCATGACGGGCGTGCTTCAGCGAATGTCCAAGTCGGAGGAGGTGCAGTTTTGATGAATCGCACGGCGCAAACGCAGACGGAAACGCAAATGAACGCCGAGAAGCCGGTCGCCTCGAGCGGCGGCCTGCCGGGCCGCCTTCGCCTTCGGAGCAGTCAATTGCCGATGCATGCGCTGCTCTGGGCTTACGTCGTCCTCGTGCTTTTCCCGCTCGTCTGGCTGCTGTTGTCTTCCTTCAAGACCAACCGCGAAATCACGGTCAATACGTGGGCGCTGCCGAAGCGGCTCGATTTCGCCAATTATAAAGCCGCTTGGGAGACCGCCCATATCGGGACCTATGCGCTGAACAGCCTGTTCGTCACGCTGGCCGCCTGTTTCCTGACGCTGCTGCTTTCCTCGGCCACGGCGTTCGCCCTCTCGCGGATGACGTTCAAGGGACTCAGCAAGCGGGTTTACGCGTTCGTTCTGTTGGGGTTGATCGTGCCGCCGAGCGCGGTGTTCATTCCACTGTATCAACTGGTGACGGATATCCATCTGATCAATACGCTTCGCTCGCTTATTTTGGTATACTGCACCTATGCATTGCCGATCACGATTTTTATTCTCCATGCTTTCATGCAGTCCATTCCGCGCGAGCTCGAAGAGGCGGGCATCATGGACGGGCTGGAGGCGGCGGGGCTGTTCGCCCGAATCATTCTTCCGATAACGGTGCCGGCTTTGGTAACCGTATTCATCTTGGCTTTCATCGGCAACTGGAACGAATATATTTTTTCGCAGCTGTTCGTCACGTCGGAGTCGCTGCGCACGCTGCCGACGGGCATGGCGACCTTCAACGACGGCTACCGGACGAACTTCGCGTCGCTGTCCGCGGCTGTCATCATCAGCATTATTCCGGTGCTCGCCGTGTACATGTTCCTGCAGCGCCAGATCATCGACGGCATGACCGCGGGAAGCGTCAAAGGCTGACGCCGGCGCTTCCCGCAGCGCGGCGACGGCGGAGCCCGGCCGCGCGCCCATGCAGGAGACGCCATTATTCCAAGGAGCCTTCCGCCCATGAATCTTCGTCCCAAGCTGCTGGTTGCGTTCATCACCCTGATCGTCGTGCCGCTGATCGGGCTCGGCATCGCGTCGTTTCTGAATTCGGAGCATCTGCTGGAGAAGAAATACAGCGAGCAGACGGAAATCACGCTCAAGGCGGTCGGCGGCAACATCCGCTACTTCTTCCGGGAGCTTGATCAGCTCACCGATTCCAGCGTCACGAACCCGAGCGTTCAGGAAGCCCTGCGCAGCTCGCGCGATTCGGTCAACGACGCGAGCCGGCTGATCGCCATCAGCCAATACGAGAAATCCCTCGGCAAGATCCTTTTCCAGCATCCCGCGCTCAGCATGGTCGTGCTTTACGGCAAGGACGGCACGATGTTCCGTTCGTACCGGAACGACCCGACGACGTTCAAGCCGATCCCGTACGATTTGCTGCAAAGCCATTCGGTCTATCCCGACATCATGCGGCTCGCCGGCCGCCCGCTCTGGCTCGGTCCCTACGAGCAGCCGGAGCTGACGGGCACGGACGCCGCGTTGTTCACGCAGATGCGCCTGGTCAAGGATGCCGATACGCTGAACGATTCCGGGATCATGGTCACGCAGGTGAAGTCGGACGAGGTCGACAACATGCTGCAGGACTTCACGCTGACCGGCGAACAGCAGACGCAGACGCGGTATTTGATCATCGACCGGGACGGGCTCGTCATGCTGGACAGCCGGCATGAGCTGAACGGCCGATTGGCCGGCGGCGAGACGAAGCTGAACCTGCAGGATACCGCGCGTTACGCGAGTTACCGCGGATTGTTCGGCAGCGAAGACTCGCTCATCTCCGCGTACAATCTCGATCGGAGCGGCTGGGTGCTCGTCTCCGTCAAGTCCTGGCAGTCGCTGACGAGCGAGAACGTCCGCTTCGTGCAGTGGATCGGCGGGATCACGCTGCTCTGCCTGATCTTCGCGATCTTGTTCAACATCTTCTTCGTCAGCCGGGTCGCCAAGTCCATCATCCGCGTCGTGCGCAAGATGCGTCTTGTGGAACAGGGACTGCTGGACATCCGCGTGCCGGCGAAGGGCAAGGACGAGACCGTCCTGCTGGCGCGCAGCTTCAACAGCATGGTGGATACGATCGGTCGGCTGCTGAGCGAGGTCCGGACCGAGCAGGAACGCAAGCAGCGGGCGGAGCTGATGCTCATGCAGGCGCAGATCAAGCCGCATTTTCTGTTTAATACGCTGGAGTCGATCAACGCGCTGGCCGCCCAGAACGAAGGCGGCAAAATCATGGCGATGGTGCGCCGGCTCAGCATTTTGCTGCGCACGAGCATGCATCCTTCCGAGATCATCACGGTCCGCGAAGAGATCGAGCATGTGCGAAGCTACCTCGAGATCCAGAAATACCGCTTCGAGGAGCTGTTCGGCTACGAGCTGGAGATCCCGGACGAAGCGCTGGATTGCACGATTTTGAAGCTGACCCTGCAGCCGCTCGTCGAGAATGCGATCCAGCATGGCTTCGAGGGCCTCCCCTACGGCGGCACGATCCGCATCGCGGTAACGGCGGAGGCGGGCGATCTCGTCTTTGTCGTCTCGGACGACGGCCTCGGCATGGACGAAGTCGCGCTGAGACGCGTCAACGGCCCCGGCCGGCTTCGGGAGACCGGGATGAACGTCGCGGAGCAGGGCGAGCGCCGGGGTATGGGGCTTCGCAACGTCGCGGACCGGCTGCGGATCCATTACGGACCCAAGTACGGCCTTCGGCTCTGCTCCGCGGCGGGGCATGGCACGGTCATCCGGATCAAGATTCCGAAGCAGAGGTGAAACGCATGAACGGCAAGGTGCTGCTCGTCGACGACGAGCTTCATATCACGCGTAATTTGGAGAAGGTCATCCCTTGGGGCATGCTTGGCTTGGAAATCGCGGGCACGGCGAAGAACGGCGTCGAGGCGCTGGAGCTGCTGTCGGCCGAGGACGTCGATCTCGTCCTGTGCGACATCCGCATGCCCGTCATGGACGGTTTGGAGCTTGTCCGCAGCATCCGTGAGCGGGGGCTGCCTTGCGATGTCATCATGCTGTCGGGCTATCAGGATTTCTCGTATACGCGATCGGCGATCCAGTACGGGGTCAAAGATTATATCTTGAAGCCGATTCCGTACGACGAGCTGACGGGCGTCATCGCCCGGGTCATGTCGGAGCAGCGCGGCAAACGGGCGCGGGAGCGCGAGGAACGAAGCAAGCTGGGCCGCATGATCGATTTGGCCAACGAGAAGATCCTCTACGACGTCTTGATGGACTACGCGGACTTGACGCCCGATCATTGGCTGATGGCGGGACAGGAGCAGACGATCGGCGAACCCCAATACACGCTTATCGTGCTCGATATCGACGTCGGCTCCGAGGATGCCAAGGATTGGCGCGAATGGCCGGACAAAGAGCGGAAGATGTGGAATTTCGCCGTTTGCAACGTACTGCGGGAGACGCTGCGGAACGCGGAGCTTCCGCATTGCGTCATCCAGATGCGCGACGGGGAGTGGTGCGTGCTCATGCTCGGCGGCGCGGACGAGGAAACGCAGGGCGGGCTGGCGACGGCGTCCGTTCGCGAGCAGCTTTGCGGTCGGCGGGTCGTCGGTTGGATCGAGCTGCTGCTGCAGTCCGTGCGGCAGAACGCGAAGCTGCGGCTGCATGCCGGCGTCTACTACAAGCTTGCGGCGATGAACCGGCTGTCGGAAGCGTACAAGATCGTGCAGCGCGGCATGCAGCTGTCGACGGATGCCGGGCAAATTGCCTTTTACGGCAGCGAGCAGCCCTCCGTCTATGAGGTCGGCCGGACGCTGTGGGATATCGCGGAACGGCTGATCGGCGCCATGAAGCGGGGCGATGAGGCCGGCGTCAGCGAGGAGCAGCGGCGAATCGCCGAGCAGCTTCAGCAGGCGAACGGAGGAGCGGAAGGCCGGCTGAAGCCTTGGCTGCATTTTCTGGCGCTGCATCTGATGCGGGAACTGAAGGAAGCGGAACTGCTGCCGCGGGAGCAGGAAGAGGCGCTTTGGCGCAAGATGGACCTGCGCTTCGGCGTGAAGGATCTGTTCGCCGCCATCCGGCAGGCGTCCAGCGAAGGCGTCGCCCGTTCCACGGACAAGCGGAAGCATTCCGAGCTGCAGATGACGGAAGCGAAGCACTTCATCGACCGTCACTTGTTCCGCGATCTGTGCGTCGAGGAGGCGGCGTCGTACGTCGGCCTGTCGATCTCCCACTTCAGCCTGCTTTTCAAGGGCGCCTACGGGGAAACGTTCATCGAATACGTGACGCGGCAGCGGATGGAAGCTGCCAAAGCCCTGCTGAGGGACACGCCGAAGAGCGTCGCTCAGATCGCAAAGGAAGTGGGCTATTCGGAACGGCGTTATTTCACGAAAGTATTCATGAAATACACGGGCCGGAATCCGACGGAATACCGGATGTCGCTGCAGGGGGCTGGGTCGCAGGCGCACCCAGACGAAGAGCCGGAGGAAGAACGATAAGCGGCGCCAGCCGTCCGCATATCGAATAAGCAACGGGAAGAGGCGAGCCGATATGGGAGAAGCGTGGGACACTTGGAGTTTGCGGGAGAAAATCGGTCAGCTGTTCGTGTTCGGGTTCCATGGCCACGAGCCGTCGGAAGCTATCGGCGCGATGATCGCGGAGCACGGAATCGGCGGGGTCGTCTATTTTACCCGCAACATCGTCGACGCCGGGCAAGTGCACCGGCTGACGGGGAGTTTCATGGCAGCAGCGGAACGCGCCGGACGTCCGCCGATGTTTGTCGCGGTCGACCAAGAGGGCGGCATGGTGTCGCGGCTCGCGAAGGGCGTCACGTTGATGCCCGGCAATATGGCGCTCGGCGCCGCGGGCAGCGCCGAAGGCGTCTTCGAGACGGCTTCGATATGCGGCGAACAGCTGCGGGCGCTCGGCATCAATTTGAATTTCGCGCCCGTCGTCGACGTCAACAACAACCCGGACAACCCCGTTATTAATGTCCGGTCATACGGCGACCGGCCGGACGTCGTCGGCGAGCTGGGCCTCGCCGCGGTGCGCGGTTATCAGAGCGCGGGAGTGAGCGCGACCGTCAAGCATTTTCCGGGGCATGGCGATACGAGCGTGGATTCGCACCGTGACCTGCCCGTGCTGACGCATGATCGCGCCCGGCTGGATGCGGTCGAGCTCGTGCCTTTCAAATCCGCGGCAGTCGATGCGGACATGGTGATGACCGCGCATGTGTGCCTGCCCGCCATCGATCCGACGGGTTTGCCGTCGACCCTGTCCCGGCCGGTGCTGACGGGACTCCTTAGGGAAGAGCTCGGGTACGAGGGAATCATCGTGACGGACTGCCTCGAAATGAACGCGATCGATACGTTCTACGGACCGGAACGCGGAGCCGTCATGGCGCTGCAGGCCGGCGCGGACATGGTGCTGGTTTGCCATACGCCCTCCAAGCAGCGGGCGGCGGTCGAGGCCGTTGCGGACGCAGTCGAGCGCGGCGAGCTGACGGAAGCGAGAATCGAACAATCCTTGGCGAGAATCATGAGGTTGAAGGAGAAACGCAAAGCCGGGGAGCCGACTCGACCCTGGACGGAAGTCGAACCCGCGCTGAATACGGCGCAGCAAGCTGCGACGGCGCGGCATTGGAGCGAAGCTTCGGTCACGCTCGTGAAGAACGAAGGCGGCCTGCTGCCGCTGAAGCGTTCGGCGCGAACGCTCGTATTATGGCCTTCCATCGTGACCGTCTCGGAGGCGGACGAATTGCTGACCGACGACGGCACGCTTGGCGGAAGGCTGGCGATTCGCATGCTGGACGTGACGGAGCGTCGCGTAGGAGATTCGGATGCCCTGGCGGGTCTCGACGAATTCAAGCAAATCGTCTACGTGAGCTATGATGCGGCGAAGCATGCCGAAGAGCGCGAAATCGCGAGCCGCCTGCTTGAACTCGCAGGCGACCGCACGGTGGCCGTCTCGGTCCGCAATCCGCTCGATTTGCTTGTCTACCCGGAGATGCCTGTTTTTCTCGCGGTTTACGAATGCCGTCCGTTGGCGCTGGAATCCGCGGCCCGCGCGTTGATCGGCGAGATCACGCCAAGGGGACGCCTGCCGCTCGCGTTGTCGGAGCAGTTTCCGTTCGGCTGGCGCTGGGAAGCGTAGATGCCAGTTATGCGGGCATCGTTATTTGTTTATCGAGACTGTTCCGCGCTGCGGGCAGTCTCTTAGTTTATTCAAGCATGTGAGAGCCTTCTTCTTCGATTATGGGCTGTAAAATTTTACAACTTGCATCCCTCTCTTAATCCTAGTAATATATACTCTTGTCGCCAGGCAAGAACGAGACGCCGGTGGCATCCAAAGTAGTCTCGATCTTCACTGCGAACCACTTGGAGAAAATAAACAGTTGCAAAGTTGCTAGCGAATATGATATATTCTAGTTCCGGGCTTGAACCGGACAATCAACAAGCAACACATTTGTTCCTTGAAAACTGAACAATGAGCGACCTGTCAAAAGGTTATAAATACGGTGAAACGATCGACGTCATCTTGGTGACGAAGCGAGTTTCATCGCGTAAGTCAGCGATGAGCTAACAAGCGCATCCTGAAAATGGCTTCGGCCACTTTTATGGAGAGTTTGATCCTGGCTCAGGACGAACGCTGGCGGCGTGCCTAAT
>NZ_JAAAMV010000027.1 GCF_009909185.1 Paenibacillus glycinis
ATGGAGGCGATCTCCTCAGGAGCCATCGACGTGAGCAGTTACGTGACCCATCGCGTACCGTTCGCGGACATGATCGAACATTTTGAGAGCTGGCTAAACCCCGAAACAAAAGTCATCAAAGCGATGCTGGAGCTGTAAGGCAAGCAGGTCGGGCAAGAGCCGCTGAATAGGGCAAGCTTGCTCCTTCCGATAGAGAGTCTGCACGGGATCAAAAGGCTTGGCATTCTTTGAAAGCGTGTTATAATAGTATAGAACAGTGTTTTATATTATAAAACAAAAGGACGTGCCAAGCCTTACATGCCAATCATCCAAGCCGTCGACCGCGCGCTGGCGATTCTGGATCTCTTCGACGAGAACGACCGGGAGCTTAAGATAACGGAGATCAGCGCGCGCGTCGGTCTGCACAAGAGTACCGTGCATTCCCTGTTGAAAACGCTTCAAAAGCACCGCTATATCGAGCAGGACGAGCAAGGATTGTATCGCCTCGGCATGCGACTGCTGGAGAAGGGACAGCTCCTGTTGCAAGGCTTCGATCTGCGCGGCATTGCCGCAGGACCGCTGCGGCAATTGTCCGGCGAGACCGGGCAGACCGTTCATCTTGTCATACGGGATGGGGCGGAGGGCGTATATATCGATAAGGTCGAGGGCAGCAAGGCCGCCATCCGGTACTCCCGCATCGGACGCCGCGTCCCGCTTCACAGCAGCGCGGTCGGGAAAGTGCTGGCGGCGTTTATACCGGCGTCCGAGGCGGAGCCGCTCTTGAAGGGGTACGCGTACTCCATTCACACGCCGCGTACGATCGCCGGCGAAGAAGCCTTCCGCCAAGAACTGAAGAACGTGCGGGAAACGGGCGTCGCCTTCGACCGCGAAGAGAACGAACCCGGTGTCCGGTGCGCGGCGGCTCCGGTATACGACCATGCGGGGCATCTCGCCGCCGCGATCAGCATATCGACGATGGCCGCGACGGTCGGCGACACGCAGTTGGCGGAATATGCCGATATGCTCGGCGCCACGGCGGCGCGCATATCGCAAGGGCTCGGGTACAGGCCGCGGTGATCGGATGAGATCCGCGGACCCGCTCTTCTCGGCATTTCCGTCCGTATGAATGAGAACGACGTTTTATAATATCAAACACGAGTGGAGGCGAATCGAATGCGCATTTTTCGTTACCGGGATCATTCGCGCACCTATTTGGGCGCTTTGACGGAGGACGGAACGGCTTACCGGTTGGAGGAGCCGGATCTTATGACGCTTGTCGGGAACGCGCGGAAGGCCGGCTCGTCGACCGCGGAGTATGTAGGCGGGTTGCTGCCAAGCCGGCCGTTGCTTGAATCGCCGCCGGAAACGCTTGACCTGGCGACGCCGCTGGAAGCGCCTGAGGTATGGGCGGCGGGCGTGACCTATCAACGCAGCCGGGAAGCGCGCAATTACGAAGCGACGGCGGGTCGGCAGGATGCCGATACGTTTTATGACAAGGTGTACGATGCCGAGCGGCCGGAGCTGTTCATGAAATCGACCGCTGCGCGTACGGTCGGGCCCGGCGAGTTCGTCTGCATACGCAGCGATTCGTCGTGGCAGGTGCCGGAAGCGGAGCTGGGGCTAGTGCTGGACCGGAGCGGCGCGATCGTCGGCTACACGGCGGGCAACGACATGAGCTGCCGCGACATCGAGGGCGAGAATCCGCTCTACCTGCCTCAAGCGAAGATCTGGAAGCGTTCTTGCGCGATCGGTCCCTTCGTCCGGTTGGCGGAGACGGTGAAGGATCCGTATGCGCTCGCCATCGCGTGCCGTATCTATCGCGGCGGCGAGAAGGTCGTCGACGAAACGGCCAATACCGGGCAATTGAAACGCAGGCTGGAGGAGCTCGTCGGGTTCTTGAAGCGGGACAACGAGCTGTACGACGGCACCGTGCTGCTGACCGGCACATGCCTTGTACCGCCGAACCAGTTCACGCTTGCGTCCGGCGATCGGATCGAGATCGAAATCGAAGGCATCGGCACGCTTATCAATACGGCGATATATACCCACGAGCTGGACGCTGCGCTCATTGAGGGATAATACGTAAGGAGGAAGAGACAGATGGCAGTTCGCGACGAAATGACGATTCGAGGCACGGTCACCATCGACAATTACGTGGGCGGCGAATGGAAGAAGCCGGCCGCCGGGCAGCGGATCCCGAGTATCAACCCTGCCCATAGAAACGAGATCGTCGGGGAGGTTCCCGCTTCGGACTTGAACGATCTGAACGAAGCGGTAGCTTCGGCCGAAGCGGCCAGGAAAGCTTGGCGCAAGCTGAGCGGCGCCCAGCGCGGCGCGCTGCTGTACAAGGCGGCGGACCTGCTGGAAAGCCGCGTGGACGAAATCGGGCGGACGATGACCCGCGAGATGGGCAAGACGCTCCCCGAGGCGAAGGGCGAGACGGCACGGGGAGCGGCTATCCTGCGCTATTACGCGGGAGAAGGCATGCGGCCGGTCGGCGACGTCATTCCGTCCACGGACGCGGAAGCGCTGATGTTCACGACGCGCGTGCCGCTCGGCGTCGTCGGCGTCATCTCGCCTTGGAATTTCCCGGTGGCGATCCCGGTGTGGAAGATGGCCCCGGCGCTGATCTACGGCAACGCCGTGGTCTGGAAGCCGGCGGCCGAGACGGCCGTAACCGCGGCGCTGATCATGGCATGCTTCCACGACGCGGGCTTCCCGGCGGGCGTCGTCAACATGGTGATCGGCGACGGTGCCGTCATCGGGCAGGGCATCGCCGAGCATCCGGGCATTCATGGCATCACGTTCACCGGCTCCAATGCCGTCGGCAAGCGCGTCGGTCAAATCGCGCTGGCGCGAGGCGCGAAATACCAGCTTGAGATGGGCGGCAAGAATCCGATCCTCGTAGCCGCAGACGCCGACCTCGACCTCGCCGTCGACGCCACGATCAGCGGCGGGCTGCGTTCCACGGGGCAGAAGTGCACGGCGACAAGCCGCGTCATCGTCGTGCGCGACGTCTACGAGACGTTCAGGGCGAAGCTGCTCGAGAAAGTCGAGGGGCTGCGCGTGGGCGACGGCCTGGCGGCGGATACGTGGCTCGGTCCCTGCGCGAGCGAGAAACAGTACGAGACCGTCAAGCGGTATATCCGCACGGGGATCGACGAAGGCGCCGTGCTGCTGACCGGCGGGGAGACGCCGGCTAGTCCGGAGCTGGCGAACGGTTTCTACGTGACGCCTGCCGTATTCGACCGGGTGACGCCATCGATGACGATCGCGCGGGAGGAGATTTTCGGCCCCGTGCTGGCCTTGATCGAAGCAAAGGACATGAATGAGGCGATCGAACTCGCGAACGACACGGAATACGGGCTCAGCGCTTCGCTGTACACCCGCGATCTCGGCAGCGTGTTGACGTTCGTGCAGGAGATGGAAGCGGGACTGGTCCGCGTCAACGCCGAGACGGCGGGCGTGGAACTGCAGGCGCCGTTCGGCGGGATGAAGGGCTCGAGCTCGCATTCGCGGGAGCAAGGGCAGGCGGCCATCGAGTTCTATACCGCCGTCAAAACCGTGTTCGTGAAGTCTTGACCGGGAGGAAGCGCGCGATGAACGAACAGCTGCTTACGATTATGGGACCGGAAGACGACACGTATTTCGAGGTGGCGACTCACGCGGCGGGACCGGCCGGTTCGCTGCCGTTGACGCCGGAGCTGCTGCTGAACGCGCCGAGCGGCGACTTGTTCGGCTGGAGCCAGAACGTAGGCATGGGCTGGCAGGCGGAACGCCTGCGGGGCCGGGAGGTGCTGATTCTCGGTACGATGGGCGGGATCCGCAACGAGGACGGCACGCCGGCGGCGCTCGGCTACCACACCGGCCATTGGGAGATCGGCTTGCTGATGAAGGCCGCGGCAGATGAAGTTGCGGGGGCAGGCGGCATTCCGTTCGCCGGTTACGTCAGCGACCCGTGCGACGGGCGCTCGCAGGGAACGACCGGCATGTTCGATTCGCTCCCGTACCGCAACGACGCGGCCATGGTGATGCGGCGGCTCGTCCGCTCGCTGCCGACGCGCTCGGCGGTGATCGGCGTCGCTACGTGCGACAAAGGGCTGCCCGCCATGATGGTGGCGCTTGCCGGCATGAAGAAGCTGCCCGGCGTCATCGTGCCCGGGGGAGTGACGCTGCCTCCGACGCGCGGCGAGGATGCCGGCAAAATACAAACGATCGGAGCCCGGTATGCGACCGGCGAGTTGTCGTTGGAGGAAGCCGCCGATCTCGGCTGCCGCGCCTGCGCGACGCCTGGAGGGGGATGCCAGTTTCTCGGCACGGCCGGCACCGCCCAAGTCGTGGCGGAAGCAATAGGGCTCACGGTGCCGCATGCCGCGCTTGCTCCCTCGGGGCAGCCGGTCTGGACCGCGATGGCCCGGCAGTCCGCCCGCGCGGCCATGTCGCTTGCGGCGCAGGGACTCACCATGGAGAAGGTGTTGACGGACGCCTCCATTCGCAACGCCATGGCGGTACATGCCGCTTTCGGGGGCTCGACCAACCTGCTCCTGCATATACCGGCGATCGCGCATGCAGCGGGACTAGCCGTTCCGGATGCAAGCGATTGGGCGGAAGTGAACCGCGCTGTCCCGAGAATCGTCAGCGTTCTCCCGAACGGGCCGGCTCCGCATCCGACCGTACGGGTGTTCCTCGCGGGAGGGGTCCCGGAGGTTATGCTCCATCTGCAGCGGCTCGGCGCGTTGGACGACACGGTGCTTACGGCTGCCGGCGTTACGCTCGGCGAGACCCTCGATTGGTGGGAGACATCCGAGCGCCGGCGGCGCATGCGCGCCTACCTTGCGGAGCGCGAGGGGATCGACCCCGACACGGTCATATACAGTCCGGAGTCCGCGCAAGCGGCCGGACTCGCGCCGACCGTTACGTTCCCGAAGGGCAATCTGGCGCCCGAAGGCTCCGTCATCAAGTCCACGGCGATCGACCCTTCCGTTCTGGATGAAAACGGCGTGTTCCGGCATACCGGCCGCGTGAAGGTGTTCGTCACGGAACGGGACGCGATCCGGGCGATCAAGACGGGCGGCATCGCCGCCGGCGACATTCTTGCGCTTATCGGACGCGGACCGTCCGGGACCGGCATGGAGGAGACGTACCAGCTGACGTCGGCGCTGAAGTATTTGCCCTTCGGGCGTCAAGTATCGCTCCTGACCGATGCCCGGTTCTCCGGCGTATCGACAGGCGCGTGCATCGGGCACATCGGGCCCGAAGCGCTCGCCGGCGGGCCGGTCGGACGGCTTCGGGACGGCGACTGGGTCGACATCCGAATCGATACGCGCGGACTGGAAGGCAGCATCCACATGGTGGGCTGCGGAGCGCAGCCTGAATCGCCGGAAGCCGGCACGGCCATCCTGGCCGCCAGAACGCCTCATCCGGGTCTGGCGGAGGACCCGTCGCTGCCGGACGATACCCGGTTATGGGCAGCCCTGCAGGCTGCAAGCGGCGGCACGTGGAAGGGCTGCGTCTACGACACGGACCGCATCATCCGGACGCTGAAGGCCGGCATGGAAGCGCTTGCGGGAGAGGGCGTTTAATCGGGCGTGCCGCCGCGTTGGCGGCAATGGAAAAACAAACGAAGGAGATTGCGATCATGCGCAAAGCGCCAGAACCGAATCAGCCCCTCGTGACGCATATTTACACGGCGGACCCGTCCGCCCATGTGTTTGAAGGGAAAATCTACATCTATCCGTCGCATGATCTGGATCACGACGGACCCAGCAACGACAACGGCGACCAATACGCCATGGAAGATTACCGCGTGCTGTCGCTGGACGGCTTCGATTCGCCCGTCGTCGATCACGGCGAAGCGCTGCACCTGAAGGACATCCCGTGGGCTTCGAAGCAGCTGTGGGCGCCGGATGCGGCATACAAGAACCGCACGTACTATTTGTTTTTCCCGGCAAGGGACCTGGAGGGGAATTTCCGCATCGGCGCAGCGACGTCGCAATCGCCGGCAGGCCCGTTTGCTCCGCAGGAACGCTATATCGAAGGCAGCTTCAGCATCGACCCTGCCGTGCTGGTAGACGACGACGAGCAAGCGTACATCTATTTCGGCGGCTTGTGGGGAGGCCAGCTGGAGAAGTGGCAGACCGGCGAGTTCGACCCCGCAGCGACGGGACCCGCGCCGGACGAGCCTGCCCTGGGGCCGCGCGCGGCGCTGCTGAGCGACGACATGCTGAGCTTCAAGGACAAGGCGCAGGAGATCTCGATCGTGGACGAAACGGGCCATCCGATCCTGGCGGGAGACGAGGAGCGGCGATTCTTCGAGGGTCCGTGGGTACACAAGTACAATGGCTTGTACTACTTGAGCTACTCGACCGGCACGACTCACAAGCTGGTCTACGCGGTCAGCCCCGATCCGATGGGCCCGTATACGTTCAAGGGGACGATCCTTACGCCCGTTATCGGCTGGACGACGCACCACTCCATCGTGCGATTCGAAGACAAATGGTACCTCTTCTACCACGACTGTTCGCTGTCGGACGGCGTGAACCACAAGCGCTGCGTCAAGTATACGGAGCTGCTGTATGACGAGGACGGTACGATTCGGACGATCGATCCTTATCGATAGCAAGTCGTGTAAGCGTGACGATAGTAGGCCGACGTAACTCCATGAGCGCGTCGATCCTGACAGACACGGCATGCCTGCGGTATAGGTAGGCCCACCGGAACATTGTTTTAACGCCTTATTCGCCAACACGGGGAAAATGCCCCCTCAAGCCGGCAGAGCCGAGACTTGAGGGGGCATTTTCATATCGCGAACCTCAGTACGTCTTCACCGCGTCGATATTGATCGTGCTGCTTCCGGTGCTGCCGGCGCCTTGATTGACGTAGAAGTTCATTTCGGCAATGGAGCCAAGATCTCGCGTTCCGTTACCGCCGCTGTACCAGCTTGGGCGGGAAAAGCTGCTGAATGGAACCTGAATCGCCGTCGCCGTCGTCCCGGAGAGCGCATACGCGGTCTCCCACGGCTCGCCGCCGGTTTCTTTGAACTGCACGGTAAGCGTGCGATTCGAGCCGTCCGGCTTCACCCATAGCGTAATCCCGGTCTTGCCGGTCCAGTTGGCGGCAATAGAATGAACGACGCCGGAGTAATTGGCGGCCGCCGTTATGCTATAGCTTAGCTTCATGCTGGTCGTTCCGTCGCTTTTAACGGACGTATCGAGCGTCGGGGTGATGGCGCTGCCGGAAGAATTCATCGTGTAGGCAGCCTGCAGCGCGCCGTTCGAAGCGTACCCGTCGAAGCTGTCGATCGCATCGCTTGGAGGCTGCGAACCGCCGCCAACCTGCCCGGCCGTTATAGCGTCCACATAGATGCTGCTGCTGCCGGTCGTTCCGGAGCCTTGATTGACGTAAATGCTGTATTCCTTCACCGTATTCAAGTCCTTCACGCCATTGCCGCCGCTGTACCAGCCCGGATGGTTGAAGGAGCTGAACGGCAAATTAATGACGCCCGAGGTTGTGCCGGACAACGTGTAGTACGTTTCCCAAAGCTCGCCGCCGTTCTCCTTAAACTGAATCGTCAAGGTCCGGTTCGACCCGTCCGGCTTGAGCCAGAGCGACAATCCGGTCGCGCCGGACCAGTCCGCCGTGCCCACCTGTTTGGTTGCGCCTGCAAAGTTGGCGGGAGAGGCCGCGATGGTATAAGCAAACTTCATGCCGTAGGCGCCGTCGTACTTATTCGCGGTGTCCCTGGTGACCGTCAAGGCGCCGCCGTCCGTGTTGCGGACATAGGCGCTTTGCAGCGCGCTGTCCGAGCCGTACGCGTCGAACGAATCAACCGTGGTCGACGTCGCTTGCGCGGCCGTCGTAAAGGTTAGGCCGGCATTCGATGCAACGGTGGATCCGGTACCGTTCACGGCGGTTACTTTCCAGTAGTACGTTTTGTTGTAGGCGAGCGCGGAACTCGGCGTATAAGAAACCGAGGTGAGTCCGCCGGCGTTAATGACCGGGCTCGTATAAGCGCTGTTGTCCGCTACGACAAGCGTATATGTTGCGACGTTGCCGGAAGCATTCCAGCTCAGCGTCGGCAGAACGCTTTGGCCGGTTGCGCCGCTTGCCGGGGAGGTCTGCGCGAAAGCGCCGGGAGCAGGCAGAGCCGTTCCGCCGGTCGCATACACAGGCGAATAGCTGCCGGCGACCCCCGCCAGGTTATGGGCCTTTACTCGGTACCAATAAGCCGTGCCCGACACGGAGGTCGGGTCGGTCCATGGCGTGCCGGTATCCGTCGCGCATTGGTTGCACGTCACGGTCCAAGGCCCGCTTGCGCCGGCCGTTGCCCGTTCGACGGTATATTTGTCCGCTGCGGCCGCGCCGCGCCATTTCAACTGGACCTTGCCGCCGCTTGCCTGGTGGCCCGTAATGAGCGGCGCGTCCGGAACGCCCGCGGCCGGGACGGCTATTCCGCGCATGGCGTAAGCGTGGTTGCGCAGCTGCTGGGCTTTCGTGCGCATGTCCGTCGTCGTGCCCGGATAGTAAATGGTGAATCCGTCGTTATGCACCTTATAGCCGTAGTCGTCGTTCTGTCCGAATAACGCCCAATAGTTGCTGCCGGCAATCGCCGGATGGGCTTCGATGGCGGCGAGGAAGCTCGCGAGCGTGCCGTAGGTTTCCAGGTTCCACGCGAATTCGCCGACCACCATCGCTTTGCCCGCGGCTTGAACCTTGTTGGCCTGCGTATTCAGCTCGGTCACCGACAAGCCTTTGCAGCAGGCGCCGACGGCCGGCCATTGGTAGAAATGATCGCTGTAGATATCGACGCTCGAGATCGAGAGATGCGCATCCTTGACGCCATAGGTTCCGTCCATGACCAGATGGTTGCCGTCGATGCTTTTCAGATCATCGGCGATGTCCTGCGTCCAGTTCTTCATCGCCGTCGGATTGTCGTACCAGCCCAGCTCGTTGCCGGTTTCCCATGCCATGATGGTGGGATCGTCTTTGTATTTGATGCCCGTGTAGGTATTCGTGCGGTTGAGCAGCACGCTTAGATGCTGCTTGAAGGCGCTGATGATTTCCGGCTTGTTGTAGAACTCGTACCCGGTGTAGCTGATGCCGTCGTCGGGATAGCCGAACCAGCGCGTCCAAGATTTTTTGCCGCCGTGGTAGTAATCGTATTGGTCGATGAGAGGGAGAACAAGGCGAAGTCCGGCATCGCCGGCCGCTTTGATCGCGTAGTCGAGCTTCTGGAAGGCGGTCTCGTTGTAGGTGCCGAGCGAGGGCATGATGCACTTGGAACAGCCGAAAGAAATGGCGGCATGGGAACGCACGACGGTCGCGCCCATTTCTTTCGCCGTCTGCAGGGCGTTGTTCACGCGGAACTCGGTCGGATACTCGACGGGATTCTCGTCAAGCGCAAGCCAGTAGAGGTTCGGACCGCTGTAACGGAACGGCTGGCCGTTCAGCATCAGCTGGCTGCCGGAGCGGGTGACGAAGCCGGACACGGCGGCGGAGGCTTTGTTCGCGGGAGCGCCTGCGAGAGCCGACAAAGACAGGAAACCAAGAAGCAGGGCGAGCGCGCGGGAGAGCATACGGAATCTGGTGGTGATCACACGATAACCTCCTCGAAGGATAGGGTGGATTGCAAGAGAATGGCACGCGGGGCCCGGGACAAATTAAACGATTGACCTCCTCTCCGCATCGATTACGCAGGCCGCGTGCTATTAATCTAACGCCATCGGCGGCCCCCTGACTATTGGCTAATTTTTAGGTTTATTGGACTGGGTTTAGGCAATCCCGGTTTGCGCGAAGAAAAGGTTGCCTGTTCTTCGGCCCGTGTGTCAGAATCACAGTAAACGCTTACATAATCGAGTGACGGGAGCCGGCGCGAATGAACATCGGACGTGGCTTTTTCCATTTTAACGAATTTAGCAGCATGACCATGCAGAAGAAGCTGATAATCGTATTCGTGGTGCTGATCATCATTCCGATCTCGGCTACGGGGTTTATATCCTACCAGAATTACATTCAATCGATCAATAAGAATACGAAAAACTACGTCACCGAGCTGATCGGCAACATGCAAGCGAATCTGGACAGCCATCTGGAAGATATGATGACCGTCAGCAAAATCCCGCTCTACTCGGTTGACATGCAGCAATATATGAGCCATCGGGAGTTGACGCTCGAGAAGCAGCGCCAAATGGACTTCTATATCGGCCTGCTCGACAGCATGAGGAAAAATCTCTATTCCGCATACCTCTACGATAATTACGGCAACGTGTTCTACCGGGTCAAGACGGATGCGATCCGCGGAGATATGATGAGCCATTACGAGGAATGGAAGCGGCTTGCCGTCCAAGGCAACGGCGATCCGGTCATTATTCCGACCCAGCGGGTGATGTCCGCGAACGGCACGCCGCAATATCTGTTCACGGTGCTGCGAAGCATTCGGGATATCGGCACGCTGGAGACCATCGGCTACGTAGCCGTGGATGCCGATATTCGCGTCATCGAGGATGTCGTGCAGGAGCTGAACGCGGTGACGAACGGGAAGACGCTGATCATCGACGGCCGGAACAATGTCGCTTATGACAGCGATCATGTGCTGACGGCGACCAATATCACGGGCAACGAGGTCATTCGGAGAGCCGTCGGCGATCAAGGCAGCTTTAACGTGGCGGTCGACGGCATCTCCTACATCTGCAGCTACTCCGTGTCCAAAGATACCGGGTGGAAAATATTCGCGTTCGTTCCGGTTCGCTATCTCCATCACGATGCCCAGGTGACGCGGAACGTCACGCTTACGACCACCATCGCGATTATCGGCTTCGCGCTGCTTGTCTCGGTCATATTGGCCTTTATGATGACCCGATCCCTCCGCCGGATGACGGACCTGATGCGCACGGTGCGCGGCGGCAACCTGGACGTCAGCTTCAACGTGAAGCAGAAGGACGAAGTGGGCATACTCGGCACGGAATTCAACCGCATGCTCAGGCGGATGAAGGAATTGATCTCCGAAATTTACGTCATTCAGTCCCGCAAAAAAGAGGCCGATCTGGAGGCGCTGCAAAGCCAGATCAATCCGCATTTTATCTACAACACCTTAGAAACGATCCGGATGACCGCCGAAATTAACGATGACGAAGAAGTCGCGGAGATGACCTTTACGCTCGGGAAGCTGCTCAGGTACAGCATTAACCGGGGGCGGGAGACGGTTGAGCTAAGAGAGGAGCTGCAGCATCTGGAGCGGTATCTTCAGCTGCTTCGCTATCGGTTCAGCAACCGTTTCGTCGTTGACTTCGACATCCCGCAGGAGCTGATGAGCTTCCCCGTGATGAAGCTGACCTTCCAGCCGATCGTCGAGAATGCCGTTCTTCATGGCATGGAGGGCAAGCCCAACGAGGTCACCATCCGCTTATCGGCGGAGCTGAAGGAGCAGCTGCTTATCTTTTCGATTCGGGACGAAGGCGCGGGCATGGACGGCATGACGCTGGATCTGCTTCGCCAATCGATGAACGGCACCCGCGCGTCGGGAAGCTCCAAGACCGGGGTAGGCTTGCGCAATGTCAATGAACGGATCAAGCTGCACTACGGCGAGACGTACGGACTCGAGATCGAGAGCAAATGGGGAGACGGAACAACCGTGTATCTAAAACTTCCGAGAAAGCATGGTGAATAGCAAATGCTGAGCATTATGATCATCGACGACGAGGATCCGATCCGCCGCGGGCTGGAGAAGATTATTTCCAAGCTCGATGAGGAGTATCTGGTCGTCGGCAGCTTTTCGAACGGCTTCGAGGCTTCTCAGGAGCTGGACCGATTGACGCCGGACCTGGTCATTACCGATATCAAAATGCCCTATATGGACGGGCTGAAATTTATCGAGGAATTAAGGCGCCGCCTTCCGAGCGCGCGATGTCTGATTCTGAGCGGCTATAACGACTTCGACTATGCGCGAACCGCCATGCAATATGGCGTAAAGGATTATCTGATCAAGCCGGTCGATAAGGAGGAGCTGGTGGTCAACCTGTCCCATATCCATATCGAATTGAAGGCGGCGAAGCAGGAAAAAGAAAAGGAGCAGCTGCTAAGCAAAAAAGCGCAAATGAGCGACCTGTTGCTGCGGGAGCAGCAGCTGCGCCGGCTGCTGGGAGGCGATAGGGTTACTCCCGTATCCGCAGCCGTCGAGGAGATTTCCATTCCTGTCTTATTGGAGCGGCCCTACGCGCTGCTTGCCGTGCGGGCATCGAATCAAGGCATGAAGGAGCAGCTGCTGGAATGGGGAAGATCGATGGCCGCCGAAGGCATAGAGAGCGTAGCCATGGAGGCACAGCTTGTTGCCCTGTTGGTTCCTGTCCCGAATGAGGAAGAGACGGACAGGCCAGCGCATCGAACGGCGCTTCGTCTCGTGAACGACCTGCAGTTTGCCGCCAAAGGCAAGTTCGTCATCGGCATCAGCGGCGGATGCCAAGGCAGCGATGCAGCGGCGGCTGCTTATCGGGAGGCGCTCGCGCTGTCCTGCGCCGGCATATACAAGCGCGAGGCGTTTGCCGTTGTAACGGGCAGGGAGGGCCCCAATGCTCCTGCGGAGCCTGCCTTTTTCACGGCGCTGCTGACAGGCGGGTTTACGCGGGCGCTGGAGCGCCTGGATGCCGAAGGCATCGGGGAGGCCGTGCAGCGGATGTTCGCGGAGATCGAGCGGGTACGGCCGCCTTATGAGGATCTTGTGCAGTTTGTGGCCAACCTGCTCTACACCGCCGTGCAGAAGGTCGACGGTCTGCTTGACGAGCTTGTGAAGCTGACGCCGCCGGGCGTGGGCGTTTATCAATCGGTTGCGGATTTCTTTAATCTGACCGAGCTGAAGGAACGGATCCTGCATCTGCTGGAGCTGTCGTTGTACCGACTTGCTTCGCTGCGCAAGGAAGGCGGCAACCGGATTATCGAGACGGTCAAGCAGATGATCCAGCAGGACTATGATAAGGATCTTGAACTGTCGGAGCTTTCGGAGAAAGTGTTCCTTAATCCAAGCTATCTCAGCACGCTATTCAAGCAGGAGACGGGGCTGACCATCACCCAATACGTGCTGCAGCTGCGAATGATGAAAGCGAAGGAGCTGCTGAAGAAACGGCTCGACCTGAAGGTCTACGAGGTCGGCGAGCAGGTAGGTTACCCGGACTGCATTTATTTCAATAAGGTGTTTAAAAAAATGGTCGGCATTACGCCGAGGGAGTATCGGAATTTATAGAAGCCCATGCTTTCCGAAGCATAGGAAAGCGCGAAGACCCAAAAAGAAGACCATAAACAAAAAACCGCGACATTAAATTGCGAAGGCGCTTACTCTATAATCGGTTTTGTGAGTAAGCGCATTCACCACATATTCGAGGGGGAGTCGGGTTTGAATAAGAAGCAGTTGATTTCCGCGATGGCCGTGCTAGGCCTCGCAATGACAATGGCAGCGGGATGCGGCTCGAATAACGGGAGCAACGAAGGGACAGCGGCTACCAGCGGCAATACGCCGGATAACGGCGCTGCTACAGCCGCGGCTGATAACGCGGCAACAACAAACGCGGCAACAACGAACGCGGCGGCAAGCGAAGAGCCCGCTGCCCCCAAGATTGCGGGCAAAATCGTATTCACGACGAACCGGACGGACCTGGTGGACACGGAGCTCAAGAGCTACGCGGCCAAGTTCCACGAGAAATACCCGGACGCAACGGTCGAGATCGAGGCGATCAAGGATTACGACCAAACGACCAAGATCCGCATGGCTTCCAACGAACTCGCCGACATCAGCCTTATTCCGGGCACGGTGAAGAACTCGGACCTCCCGACCTTCTACCAGCCTCTCGACGATCTGGGCCTGAACGACCGCATTTACTTCAAGGACAACCGGAGCCAGGACGGCAAGCTGTACGGGATCTCCTCCGGCAGCGCCGCGATGGGCGTCACGTTTAACAAAAAAGCTTTTGCGCAGGCCGGCATCGCCGAGGCGCCGAAGACGCTCGACGAATTTTACGCGGATGCGGAAAAGCTGAAAGCGGCGGGCATCATTCCGCTCGCCACGAACTTCAAGGACAAATGGCCGCTGTACGGCTGGGACCAGGAGGCGTTTATTTTCGCCGACGACCCGACCCTGCATAACACGATGGCGACGCAGGACGAGCCGTTCGCGGTAGACGGTCCTCACTGGCAGGCATTCTCCATCCTGAAGAAAATGGTGGATGGCGGTTATGTCGAGAAGGACCTGATGTCGACGAACTGGGAAGGCTCCAAGAAGGATGTCGCTTCCGGCAAAATCGCGATGTTCCTGCTCGGCAACTGGGTTGTCCCGCAAGTCGTGGATAACGGCGCGGCAGCCGAGGACGTAGGCTTCTTCCCGCTGCCGCTGGATAACAGCGGGGAAGCGAAGGTCGTGCTCGCCTCCGACTACTACTACGGCATCGACAAGAACAGCGAGAATCCGGAGACGGCCAAAGCGTTCCTCAAATTCCTGATCGAAGAATCCGGCTATGACGATTACGCGGGCTTCATCCCCGTCCTGAAGGACAAGAAGCCTAAGCTCGCCCAGCTGAACGAATTTATGGCGACGAATCCGAAGGTGATCGAAATGTCCGCCGAGAACGACGATTACTTGGCCATCGCGAACAAAATGCAGTTCGATACGAGCGCCTTCGCCCAGGACGCGATCACGGGCAAAGACATGAAGACCGTCTTCGAGACCTACAACAAGAAGTGGAAAGATGCGAAGGCATCCCTAGGCAAATAAGGTTCATAGCAAGTTAACGGGAAGAGAAGATGCTTATCGGCGGAATCGATAACGTTTTCTCTTCCTCCTTATCCAGAAGCAAAGAAGGGTTGCCGATGTTCGCAATGAGTTACAAGATACAGCGCTATGTCATATTGATCGCCTTCCTTGCGCTTCCGCTGCTGCTGCTTGCGGTATTCTCCTTTTATCCGGCGCTTTATCTGGCGTGGCTGAGCTTGACCTCATGGGACGGCTACAGTCCGAAGAAGGCTTGGATAGGCTTCGGCAACTATAAGGAGATCTTCACGAACGCGGATATGTTCAAGGTCCTCTCCCATAACTTCGTCTATTTCATGGGGGGAATCGTTCAGAATCTTGCGGCCCTGTCCTTCGCCGTGCTGCTCAATTCGCGCCTAAGAGGGCGCAACGCGTTCCGGGTGCTGCTCTTCCTGCCTTACATTATGAACAGCGTGGCGATCGCCTATATGTTCACGTATGTCTACGACGCCCAGAACGGCTCGCTGAATGCCCTTCTGACTTCCGTCGGTCTGCAATCCTGGATCAGAAGCTGGCTGGGCGATGCCGCTATCGTCAACTATTCGCTTGCCTTTATCTCGGCGTGGAAGTTCATGGGCTTCAATATGGTGATTTATTTAGGCGCGTTGCAATCGATTCCCGGCGACCTGTACGAGGCGGCCAAAATCGACGGGGCGGGACCGTTCAAATCCTTCCTCTGCATTACCTGGCCGAGCGTGATTAAAATCGTGGAGCTCAGCATGCTGCTTACGGTCAGCGGCGCGCTTGAAGTATTCGATCTGCCGTTCGTGATGACGAAGGGCGGACCGGCGGGTTCCAGCCAGACGTTCGTGACCCAGACCGTGGAGACGGCCTTTAACTTCAGCAATTACGGGCTCGCCTCGGCCATGGGGATGGTGCTGCTGCTTATCGTCGTGCTGGTTATTTTTGTCCAGCGGAAACTGCTCTTGCGAGGGGAGGATTAGGTCATGGAAGCGCCATTGAATAACCGCGCCGACCGCGAAACGGCGCGCCGGGCCGCGGTCTCATCCTCACGCGCATTAACCGCCGTTCTAAAATACGCCGTGCTGCTGGCAGCCGTATTCGTTATTTTGTTCCCGCCGTACGTCGTGCTATTGAATGCGTTCAAAGGCAACGAGGAGTATGCCGCCTCCGGCGTGTTTGATGTCCCGAATTCGTTCTTTAACTTCGATAACTTCTCCATGGTGTTCCACCGCGGGGATATGCTGAACGCTTTTCTGAATACGGGCAAGATTCTCGTGCTGTCGGTCGCGGGCAACGTGCTGATGGGGACGATGGTGGCGTTCGCGCTCGGCCGGTTTGATTTCAAGCTGAAATCCTGGATTCTCGGCGCCTATGTGGCGGCCACGCTTATTCCGTCCGTCACCACGCAGGTCGCGGTCTTCGGCATTATCAAAGAGCTCGGCCTGTTCAACTCCCTGTACGGTCCGGTGCTGCTGTACATCGGGACGGACGTGGTCCAGATTTACCTGTACCTGCAGTTTATCCGCCACATTCCCTACGATCTCGACGAAAATGCCATGATCGAAGGCGCGTCGCTCTTCCGGATCTACCGCTCGATTATTTTCCCATTGCTAGCGCCGGCGACGGCAACGGCGGTTATTCTGAAGAGCATCTCGATCTACAACGACATGTATATTCCTTATCTGTACATGCCGTCGCAGAAGCTGCGGGTCGTCTCGACGGGACTGATGAACTTCGTGGGCGTCAACAGCGCGCAGTGGAACGTGGTATGCGCGGCGCTGCTTATCATTCTTCTGCCGACGACGATTCTCTATCTCTTCATGCAGCGGTTCATCTTCTCCGGGATCGTCAGCGGTTCGGTCAAATAACGAACGTCTCAATTACCTTTGAAGGAGTGGGCTTATGTTAATTCGCAAGAAGATGCTGTCGCTCGGTCTCGCGGTGCTCGTAGCGGCTTCCGTCGCGATGCCCGGCATGCGAAGCTCGAGCGTGCACGCGGAGGAATCGGGCGAGCCGATCGCCGCGGAATCCGCGTCCCCGTTCATCACGCGCAGCGGCGATAAGCTGATGGACGGCGATCGGGAGTTCCGGTTTATCTCGGCCAACGTGCCGACCCTGTCGATGGTGGAGGATGTTTACTGGCGGACGCCAACCGCGTGGGAGCAGGAGGACGCGTTCAAGACGCTTGTTCAAATGGGCGGCACGGTGACCCGGCCGTACGTGCTGTCCGTGCGCAAAGCGGACGATCCCGCCGACATGGTCCGCCACGTTATGGGCATCGGCTCCGACGACAAGCCGATGTTCAACGAAGAGGCGTTCGTGGCCTACGATAAGATGATTCAACTGGCCGGGCAGTACGGCATTCGCCTCGTTCTCCCGTTCGTGGACCAGTATCAATGGCAGGGCGGAATTTCCGAATACGCGGGTTTCCGCGGCAAAAGCAAGGATGCGTTCTGGACCGATCCGCAGCTGATCGCGGACTTTAAGTCGGTCATCGCGTATACGCTGAACCGGGTGAATACGTTCACCGGCGTTGCCTACAAGGACGATCCGACGATTCTCGCGTGGGAGACGGGCAACGAGCTGGTACCGCAGTCTTCGACCTGGACGCATGATATCGCGGCGTATATCAAAAGCCTCGACGGCCACCATCTCGTGCTGGACGGCAAATACGGCATCGACGACGCTTCCCTGACGGACGACGCGATCGATATCGTCTCCAACCACTACTATCCGGATCATTACCCGAGCTACGCCTCCCAGGTGAACGTCGACAAAAATAAGGCGGCGGGCAAAAAGCCGTTTATCGTCGGCGAATTCGGCTTCAAGCCGACGAACGAACTTGGCGCGTTCCTCGATAACGCGATCGAAAACGGCACCTCCGGCGCGATGATCTGGAGCCTCCGTTACCATAGCCGGGACGGCGGCTTCTACCCGCACACCGAATCGACGTTCAACGGCGTATTCTACGGGGCGTACCGCTGGCCGGGCTTCCCATCGGGCGACGGCTTCGACGAGACCAATATGCTGCATACGCTGCGGGACAAAGCGTTCGCGATCCGCGGCATCGGCGAACCGCCGGCGCTGCAGCAGCCGGAGGCTCCCGTTATGCGGCCGGTCGATTCCGTATCCACGATCAGCTGGCTGGGCTCGGTCGGCGCCTCCGCTTACCGGGTCGAACGTTCGGAGCAGCCGGACGGCGGCTGGACGGTCGTTGACGAGAACGCGTACGACGCGGTACCGACGGAGTCCCAGTTGCTAGACGATACGACGGCGGTGACCGGCCGGTCCTATTACTACCGGGTAACCGCGAAGAACAGCGCCGGCGAATCCGTACCGTCGGCAGTCGTTGGCCCGGTCGTGGCGAAGCATGTCATTCAGGATGAGATGCGGAACTTCGGCAAGCTGTACAGCCATACCTCGGATCTGGAATTCGAAAGCCGCGATCCAGGTTCCTATGGCGGGGATGTATCGCGTATCAAAGCGCTGGCAAGCGACAATCCGCAAAGCGTGCAATATGCGATTCCGCTTCATGAAGACGGTACGCCGGCGAAGGTGCTGTCCGTGAGAGCGGAAGGCTATGTCGCATCGGGAAGCCGCGATCAAGATTTTAGCCTGTCCGCCTCGGCGGATGGGTCGGCGTTCGAGCCGGTCGATGCGGAAGTCTCAGAGTCGGGCAGCTCGTGGATACGGCGGGCGTATACGACCGGCGGGCTGGCAGAAGGCGCGAAGGTGCTGAAGATCGACTATCCGGCGGCATCCGCCGCGGGGCAGCTGGGCAAGGTCGTCATTGAATACGAGCATGACGGCTCGGCGCTTACGTTCCCGGATTCCGTGCAGCAGGGCGGGATTACGGACGGGATACTGTCCGATGACTTGAACAGCTTCCTCAAGATGGATTCGCATTCGGCCAATCTCGGCTTCTCGTCGGATACGCCGGACTACTTCGGCGGCGACGCGAAACGTCTGTCCCGTACGTCCAATGAGCACGAATGGTTTACGTACAAGGCGGACGGCGATATGAACTACTTCAAGTTCTACGAGTACGCCAGGCAGAATCCGGCCGATTACGTCCTGCCGGACTTCAAGTTCTACACGTCGGCAAACGGCACCGACTATACCGAATTCACCAAGGCGGTGAAGACGAGCAAGCTTGGCGAGGGTTACTGGGCCAAAACGGACTACATCGCCTATCGGCTGCCGGCAGGCACGCGGTACGTGAAGTTCGAATTCCCGGTCGTGCCGGACAGCCATGGGGACCAGCGCTGGAATCCGCAAGTCGGAAGCCTGCAGATCGGCGTAGGCGGCGCAAAGCTGGATCCGCCGGCAGATGTCGCGAAATCGGCGGTTATCGATGATTTTGAAGGCTACACGGGCTCGAGCAATGCGCTGCGCGCGGCTTACAAAGCGAATCCGGACGGCTCTCCGGTGACCTTGACGCTGGATACGGAAGGCAAGGTGAACGGTGCCTATGCCATGAAGCTGGTCACCGATCTCGGCAAAGGCTGGGGCGGCATGGAGAAGGAGCTGGCCGGCGCCGATTGGTCCGGTAACAGCGGCATTCAGCTGTGGGTCAACCCGGGCGGCAAGGAGGTTGGACTCACGCTGCAGCTGACCGAAGGCATGGCGACGCAAAGCGAGGTGTGGAAATCGGATACCCGCATCGGCGGCAATGAGCCGGTGCTCGTCCAGCTGCCGTTCCGCGATTTCTATATCCCGGACTGGTGGAAGAGCAGCCATGCCGGACAGGGCAACGGAACAGTCGATCTCGGCGGACCTGCTTCGTTCGGTCTGTATTTTGACGGTCCGGCCGGCGATACGACCTTAGTCGTGGATGATATTAAGCTTTATCGTTCGCCGACCATCGATACGTTCGAAGGCTACTACGGCGATAATGCGAAGCTGGCTGCGGGTTACGCGGTCAATTCGGGCGGCGGTCCGATCACGCTGTCCTTGGATGCCGAGCATAAGAGCGAAGGCGAACATGGGATGAAGCTGGCCTACGATCTGACGAGCAAAGGATTCGGCGGCGCGACGAAGACGCTTGGCGGCATCGATTGGACCGGCAATAACGGCATTCAGCTGTGGATGGAGCCGGACGGGCAGCAGAGAGGCTTGACGGTGCAAGTGAAGGAGACCAGCGGCGAGTATTGGGAGGCGAAGGTCGCGACTTCCGGCTCGGCTGCGCAGACCGTCGGCGTTCCGTTCCATGTGTTCGCGATGCCAAGCTGGAGCGGCAAGGATAACGGGAAGCTCGATATCGGCTCGATCGCGGAATTTTCCGTTTATGTGGACCGCGGAGCGGGAGAAGCCGGCACGGGCGCGATTTATCTGGACGATATCAAGGCCGCGAAGCTGAAGGATATCGATACGTTCGAATATTATCAAGGCAGCTCCGCGCTTGCCGGGGCGGCTTACGCGCGCAATACGAGCGGCGACATGATCGCGGCTTCCCTGGACTCGGCGTGGAAGAAGAACGGGCGCTATGCCTTGAAGCTGGACTATACCTTAACCGATGCCGTCGGGTATGCGGGCGTAAACAAAGCGCTTGGCGCGATGAATTGGTCGGAAGGCGGCAATGCCGTTCGATTTTGGATGCTTCCTGACGGAGCAAGCCACGGGTTGACCTTCCAATTCAAAGAGACCGACGGCGATATTTGGGAAGCGCAGGTAAGCATGGCAGGTACGGAAGAACAGCTCGTGACCATTCCGCTGGCCGGATTAACCCGTACGGCATGGTCTGCGGGGGATGGCGCCATGGACGTATCGAGCGTGGCGGAATATTCGATTTATGTGAATAAAGGCGGCGGCGCTGCCGGATCGTATTCGGTCAGCCTGGACGACGTCGGACTGACGACCATTCCGGTGATCGACAACTTCGATTATTATGACGGCCGGGAGTTAGTTGCCTTGCAGGCGTATACGCGCAATCCGTGGGGCGGCAGCCTGACGATGACGCCGGATGCCGAGCATAAGGAAAGCGGGCGGTTCGGCCTGAAGTATGAATACGCGTATCCGGATACCGCAACCAACTTTGCGGGCGCCACTAAGCTGCTCGGCCGGTCCGACTGGAGCGGGGAGGACGGCATCCGGTTCTGGTATGCGCCGGACGGTTCCGGCCGCAAGCTCGTCGTGCAATTCAAGGAGTCGGACGGCGAGACTTGGGAGTATTACTCGACGCTGTCCGGCACGGAGGCGAAAGTGCTGAAGATGCCGTTTGATCAATTCGTGCATGCGCCATGGAATACGGCAGGCAACGGCACGATGGATCTGAACGCGATATCGGAATTCTCGCTTTACGTGAATCAAGGCGACGGTACCGTCGGCAGCGGTATCCTTTACTTTGACTCCATTGGTCTCTATCAGGGAGATACCGATCCTACGGACCCGACAGACCCGACAGACCCGACAGACCCGACAGACCCGACAGATCCGACCGGTCCAAGCGGACCGTCTAATCCGGGAACGCCCCAAGATAAGACGGTCTGGGAAGTGACGGCCGACCAGCTCAAGCCTGCGGGGCAAGGTCCGGTTCTGTTGAACGCTCCGTCCGGCGTAACCACGCTGAAGCTGCCGCTGCAGGCTGGCGAGTTGCTTGAGAAAAATAATCTGCGGATTAAGATTGGCGATGCCGTTCTTACGGTTGGAAGCGATGCGCTGCGCGCCGCTTCTCGATTGTCCGCCGGGAGCGGGCAGGGATCGGGAGGATACCTGTATATCTCCTTGATTGCAAGCGGCCCGGCACCGACTCCTTCGACAACGAACGAGGAGTGGAAGACGGCTGGAACGGTTTACGATATCCAGCTTGGCGTATGGACGGCAGCGGGCAGCAAACAGCCTTTGGCGAAGTGGGCATACCCTGTTCTGCTGGAGCTCCCATTACGTGAAGATTTGAACCCGAAACTGGCCGGCATTTATTTCGGCGGCGAGAATGGTGGTTGGACTTACGGCGGCGGCCGCACGGATAAGGAAGAAACGGTCATTCGGACGTTCATCACGCAACCCGGCAGCTATGCGGTGCTGACGAGAGAGCAGCATTTTGCCGATGTGCCGGCTGGTTCATGGGCAAGCGACGCCATTCGGCAGCTTGCAGCCAAGCAGATAATTAACGGTACGGATGCGGAGCATTTTGCGCCGAACCGATCGATTACGCGCGGAGAATTCGCTGTGATGTTGGTTAAGGCGCTGGAGCTTCCGACGACGGAGAATCGGCCATTCACGGATGTGCGGCCCAATGCTTATTATGCGGGGGCGGTCGCCGCAGCCGCGAAGGCCGGCTTGATTCATGGACGCGGCGCGGATACGTTTGCGCCAGCCGACAAGATCAGCCGGGAAGAGATGGCGGTTCTGCTCGTAAGGGCTTACGAGCTGAAGTTTGGGACAGTTGGCGGAGCCGGCGAACGCCGATATAATGACAACGCCGCGATTTCCGACTGGGCGCTGGAGGCGGTTAACCAAGCTTATGCCTCCGGACTCATGAACGGTACCGGCAACGGCAACTTCGCTCCGGATAAGGAAGTTACCCGGGCGGAAGCGGCAGCAGCCCTGGCTCGATTGCTTGATGGACTGCTGCAATGGAATATTCCTTTACAAGAATATTCCTGATGGGGTATATTTAGGTCATGCAGTTAAACAGCACGACTGCAAACATACATTCGGATGAGGTGACCTAAGCAATGGCTTACAGATCAACGCATACTTACGTAAACCTGCCAGTGAAAGATTTGAATCGTACGAAGGAATTTTTCGGCAGCATCGGCTTCGAGTTTAACGCCCAGTTCTCCGACGAAAAGGCAGCCTGTATGGTAATCAATGACAATACTTTCGTTATGCTGCTCACGGAATCGTATTTCGGATCTTTCATCAGCAAGCCGGTGGCTGATCCTTCCGTCAGCGCCGCCGGCATTATCGCACTTTCCGCCGATAGCAGGGATCATGTGAACGAACTGGCAGACAAGGCATTGGCCGCGGGAGGCAAACAGTACAAGGAAGCGCAGGATCACGGGTTCATGTATGTGAGAAGCTTCGAAGACTTGGATGGACATCTGTGGGAAATTGCTCATATGGACATGAGCGCCATGCCACAGGAGTAAGCTGTTTCAACCGAAATTCCAAGATAAAGCCATTCGTGGCGTTGCCCCAATCATTAAGTCGACAATCGAAAAAGCTAAGCTGCCAACGCGCGCCGATACGCAATCGGTGCGCGTTGGTTGTTTGGTTTGCCGTTTTGTTATGTAGGCGAGCCCAGCTAAGGATCTTCTAGCTCGCGAAAGTCCGTTCGCGGAGGGGCCTAGTCACGTTCGTCCTTTACTATAGCTCCATACAATTCCTGTATATATTTTACAAATTCACGATCAAGATTCCATGGTACGTTGCTCCCGGAGTAATGGCCACGTTTTCCATTTATACGGCGGCAGTATGGATTCTAGCGTCACTCATCGCCTTCTACAGAATGGCGACGGGCAAATGAGGCTGGATCAAAACGGAACGCGAGGCGATATCGGCCGGCGAGATTTCCGCGTAAGGAACCTCTGGCGATCGATTGCTGAACCGGAATTCGAAAAAACCAATAGGCCATACAAAAGCCGTCTCTCGCATGAAGCCAGTTTTTTGTATCGCTTCCCTCGGACTGGCCGATCGTCTGAAAGGTGACACTTGTCATGCCGTTTCAATGATAGATGATACTAATCCGGTAACAAGCGCTGCGGTATCCTGAGTACAGAGTCTAATCAAGAATCGCAGAGGAGGCTTTCATCCATGCCGCAAAAAAACACGCCCAGAGCGGCGGTCACTGGGGCGGCTGCAGGCATGCTCTTTATGGCGTTTTTCGGGATGTCGTGGGCGGGTATCGGAATCGGCGGACTGCAAGGATGGGGAGCCTCCTGGCTGTGGATCCCGTCTTTGTTGATCAGCTGCATGCTGTTGATAGGCGGGATCGCATTGATTACGCAATCCAGATCGTTGTCGAATGCCATGACGGAGGCGGATGCTCGCTACCGGAAGCGAACGGGGAAATGGTTCGGGATTATTTTCGGCCTCGAAGGCGCGATGATCGGGATTGCCAGCGGCATCTGCGGGGCAACCGATCATTTCGATGCCTTCTTTCCCGTCATGGCGCTTATCGTCGGCGCGCATTTCTTTCCGCTCGCGCGTCTTTTCCGGATCCGGATTCATTACTTGGCGGGAGCGCTCCTTTGTAGCCTTGCCGGAACGATCTTGCTTACGATGCCTGCGAGAGTCGCATGGGGGGAGCATGAAATCGTGACATGGTGGGTATTCGTCGGATTTGGTTCGGCGCTGATATTATGGGTTACCGGCGCGGCGGTTTGGCTTGCGGGACGCGGGATGCTTCGTCAAGCCCGGAAAGATGCTTCGCGCATCTAGCGGAATATTGACAAGCAGGACGATTGCCGCGAAGCTTCGCTGCCTATCATCGTTGCCGATTGCCGGCCGGCATCGGGCGACAAGCGCATAGTAACGCGCAAAGCCGCGCCATTTGCGGCTTTTTGCATGTTGTTGGCCGGAACGGATCATTGCGGGAAGTCGTATTTTGCGTCATCAAGGAATACGGCAACAGAAACCGACATTATTTTTAAAATGTCCATGCTAGAATTATGAACGGGCTCCGATTCGCCATCGTATGAAAACATAATTGATGCTTCCCTCAATAAAGCAACATATATTTTTCAAGGGTGGAGAATATATTGGCACAATGCTTACAGAGCATCATGGGGAATTTTGTGTTTATTTGCATGCCGTCGATTTTATATTTCGTTTTCTGGACGAAATACGCGGAGAAAGCGGGAAAGATCCAGAACGTCGTGTTGTTCCTGTTTTTAAGCACGGCCATTATTTTGTGCTTGTCGTTTCCATACCGTTATGAAGGCGGTTACTTGTTCGATTTCAGGCTTATTCCGCTTGTGTTGGGCATTTTATACGGCGGCCCGAGGGTGGGAGCGGCGCTTCTGCTTCTATTGATGGCCTATCGCTGCATGCTCGGCGGCGAAGGCGTTTATGTCGCTTTGCTGGTTGCGGCGGGGACATACTCGACGCTTGCGGCCATCTCGAGCAAAACCCGATTGAACACCCGCGCGAAACTGTTCCAAGCCCTTTTGCTTTCTACCGCTCTGGTACCGATTTCATTGAAGGTTTTCTGGTGTATCTTGACCCATGCGACCTATGGCAGCATAATGCTTCACGTGTCATTAAGGGTGATCGAGTTCATCGGGATCTGGATAACCGTGTACCTGGTGGAATTCGTCAGCAGTTATTTCAGAATGCAAAAGGAACTCCTGGAGATTGAAAAAATGAGGGTCATCAGTCAAATCGCCGCCAGCGTATCGCACGAGATCAGAAACCCGCTTACGACCGTAAAGGGGTTATTGCAGCTGTTCAACGAGAGGGAACTCTCGGCGGCGAAGCGGGAAAATTTAAGCGAGCTCGCCTTGAACGAACTGAATACAGCGATTAACATCATCTCGGATTATCTGACCTTCGCCAAACCTCAAATGAAGAAAATGGCCGTTCTTGATCTGTCGACGGAGCTTCAGCAAGTCGTTAGCGTGTTGACGCCGTATGCAAACATGCAGCAAGTAACGTTAACGGCGGTCATGGACACCGCTCATTCGATTCTCGGAGACAGCCAGCAGCTCCGGCAAAGTTTAATCAACCTGATCAAAAACGGCATTGAAGCTTCCTCGAACGGAAGGGTGGATATCGCCGTCAAGATCATGCGGGAAACGGTGCTGATTCGCATCCAGGATACGGGCTGCGGCATGACGGCAGAGCAGATCCAACGCCTCGGCACGCCTTACTATTCAACGAAAGAGAAGGGCACGGGCCTCGGTACGATGGTAGCCTTTAGCATTATCAGGGCCATGAACGGTTCCATTCATGTGGAGAGTCAGATCAATAAGGGGAGTTTATTCGAGATTTCGTTTCCGATCGCCGCGCGATTGTAGATACGCGGTCGATCCGTTCAAAACGATGATGGGCGATCGCGACAACATCCGCGGTAATCGCCCGAACGCCGATCGCCGCGTACCTGAACGGATTCCCCTCATCGTCAAGCCTTCTATTATCCGATCCCGCCGAAGGAAACTTCCGTCTCTAAATCGTAAACCGAGAGAGAGAAGCTTCCAGCCGCCTCGACACTTCCTCGAGCTGATTGGACAGTCCGACCAGCCGCTTGCTGACCTCCAGCTGTCCGCCGCTGATCGCGGAAACCTGCTGCGTCGCGGCCAACGCTTCCTCGGACACCGCGCCGACTTGGCCGATGGTCATCGCCAGCTGCTCCTGCGACTTGTCCAATACGCCGATCGACGCCGTCATCGATTCCACATGCGCGATGAAGGCCCCCATATGGTTTTGCACGGACTCTAAGATAAGCCCGGACTCCTTCACCGAACCGAGCTGCTCCTGAAATAGCGGATAAACGTCGTCCACCGCGCTGACCGTGTCGTCGATTTCGATCCGGATCGACTCCGTAATGCGCGTGATTTTGCCGATGGACTGCCGGGACTGCTCCGCGAGGTTCTTGATTTCTCCGGCCACGACCATGAACGCCCTTCCCGCGGCGCCGGCCCGCGCAGCTTCGATGGAGGCATTGAGCGATAAAATAGTGGTGGTTTGCGTCAATTTCGCAAGCAGGTCAAGGATGGTTTTGATCGCGCTCGTGTCGTCCTTGAGCCGGTAGATTTTGTCCGCCATATGACGGGTCAGCTGCTCGGTGACCGCCGTTTTTTCCATCAGCTTTTCTCGGCCTCCATCGTCAGGTTGGCCGCGCTGCCGGCAATATGCCCGGTCGCGGCCGATATTTCCATGACGGCGCCGGCCGTGTTTGTAGACGTTTCCGTCAGCGCTTCCGCCGTTCGAAGCACGTCGTTCGCCGATATTCGCATCTGCTCGACCAAGAAGGTGATCTGAGCCATCATCTTGTTGAAGCTCTGCGCCAATTGTCCGATTTCGTCTTTCGAGCGGATCGCGGCCCGCACGCTCAAATTGCCGGCTTCGCCTTCGTTCATCAAGGTGCGCAGCCGGCCAAGCGGCGTCGCGATGATCCTGACGACGAACAAGCCGATGCCGCACGCTAGCAGCGCCGCGACCGCGGCGACCACCCAGGTAACGGCCGAAATCTTGCCCACCCCGCTTACCAGGCTTCGAAGCGGAACCGTGCCGACGATGCGCCATCCGTTCACGGCGGACTGGTCGTAAAACGCGAGCGTCGCATCCCGGGATGCTTCGTCTCTGAGCGATCCGGTAGAATCGGCGCCAAGCTTGATCCCCGCGTCCTGTCCGATCCGCGAGGCGTCGGCCGAGTAGATGTAGCGGTTATTGGCGTCCACGATCGCCAGCTTGCTGCCGCTGCCAAGGTCGATGTCTTTGAACTACGCCGCAATGTCGCTCAGTCTGATCTCCAGCAGCAGGATGAAAACGTCCATCTGCTTGTCATTGCTGGCGAGCACGCGGGCAATGCCGACCGTCGGCCCGGCCTGCGAACTGTTGGACGCGCTTTCCGGCGTGGTGGGTTTCTCCGAAATCCAGAACGGCGCGCCCTTGGCGTCCAGCGTCGGTTGGTACCAGGGCGCGGCTTTCACGTCGCTCAGCAGGATGGAAGAGGTTCCGATGATGGAGGAAGAAGTGGCGGATATCGAATCCTCGGCGGTTGGGTTCACCGGAATCAAGAAGCTGTCCGTGATCATCGGGTTGTTCATGACGTACGTGTTCAATCTCTCGGTCAGAGTCGTGTAGACCTGCATGACCTTGTACGAGCTTTGACGGGGGATCAGCAGCGTATCCATTTGCTCCTGTAGCACTTGATAGGTCGAAAATTGATCGGTCATTTGCATGAAGGTTCCGTACAGAAGTTCCAGTTTGCCGGAAGTCTGTTGAATGGTCTGCAGGCCGGCTTGCGACACCTTGGTTTCGATGATCCCTTTGGAAATAACGGAGGAAAGCAAACCTCCGGCTACGCAGAGCAAAATGCTGCAAAAGATAATAATGAGAAACAGCTTCATGCCAACCGATCGGGACGGGTTCAATGCGCGGGTAGAGAACGACCTCGTTTTCGTTTCGGGCAATTTGAACGGACTAGCCATGCTGACACCACCTTGCGAAAAGAAGAGAAGGATTTGTCGAGTCGAATTGTAGTGCCGAAGACTTCCTGACCGAGACTATCTGACTATGTGCGGAGCGGCGAATATACCAAATCTTCTCGTAATTTGTAAACGGCAATCGATTGTATGATTTACCTTTTATTTAGTATTTCTTTGAAATGCTTATGAATGTATCGATATTATCTATATAAGTAGCAACAAGATAGGCCGGTCATCCGACGGCTCATATACGAGAAAAGTGATAGTGAATAGCCAAAGAAATTGAATTCAGCCCGCCGCGCCTTCCGCGTATGATGAAGCTACTACCAATCGAAGTTCGGCAGTCCATCCATTCCCGGGACGTAAAAGCCAGGCATTCTTGCTTTCGGCCGGGGCGTCTGCAGACTTTGGGCAAAGGAGGCGTCAATCGTTCGCGGCCGCTGCTTTCTTGCCGGACGCACAGCGTTCGGGAGAGAGGTTTTGGGGCATTTTGGAAGCGATTACATATGGTGTTGGCCGTATTTCCATGGCCCGCGACGTTCACGGCTGCAATGTTGATGTCGTCCAGGGTGAATCGTTTCCGAATCTCGAAAGGCATTGCAAAGGAGGGCGAGGGTTAGGATCCATCTTGACGTGGGGGGTCAGCCGTCGGAAGAGGGGATACCCGGAGCGCGGTCGAAGGGCCTATCCGTCCATAGATTGGGGAGTTCTCCGGAAAGTCGAAAGAGAAATCGTTATGCACAAGCACGAATTTGCGAGAAAACACGAATTGATAACGGGAGGATACACTATGCATCCGCGAATAAAAATGCGCAGCACCCTTACGGCGATGCTGGCCTTGGCGACGTCGTTCGGCCTCGTCGCGCCGGCAGCCTTTGCCGCGTCGGACGACCAATACGGATACGACCAGCGGGACGACAAGAACTTCGTGAGCAATACCTCCGTCTTGGAAAGGTATTCGCCCGAAGGCCTCAACAACATGAGCTACAAGATCACCACGCCCCGTGCGCAGGCGAACGCCCAATTCACGGCCGATCCGATCGTCGTGGACGGCGTCAAGGACGCAGCCTGGGACAAGGCTACGGCTTACCCGATCGGCAATAAGTTTAACCCGACCATGACGGCTAACGCGCCTGATGCCACGACAGAGGGGACTTTGCGGCTCATGTGGGACGGTCCGGTCCTCTACGCGTTGGTGGAAGTCACCGGCGACGCCGCGGAATCCGCCACCGGAACGCCGAACTGGAACACCGCCAGCTACACCCCGGCCACGGACGGCCTGTTCGTCTCCATGGACGTCTACAACGACAAGTGGGGCCTCGAGACCGATACCCAAGGCATCTTCTTCTTGGGCGCGGACCCGAACGCGGCCACGGTGGGCTCGTTCAACAACCCCACGATTCCATCGCTGGGCTCGTTCTTCAACCCGAACAATCAGGACTACTCGACGCGCCTCAAGGCGTTCAAATCATCCGGCTACAATGCCGCAACCAACAGTCCCGGCGTCAATTACACGTACGAGGTCGCGCTGCAGGTCGAGGGATGGGGCGACGACTGGGACCGCGAGCTGACCAATGGCACGCAGATCGGCTTGGACGTGGGCATTTACGACCAAGGCAAATCGTTTACGTATTGGAGCCGCTCCGACTTCAACGCGGGACGCGAAGGCAATTCCAATCTGCCGAACTCCGAACGCGTCAGAAACCGCGACTGGGGCGAAGTTACGCTGGCCGATTGGAACAAGCAGTCTCCGCTCGCTTACAGCGGATGGCGCGCCGACGAAGACATTCGCTTCTGGAATTCCAAGAACAACCCCGGCGGTTCGGGCAACGGCACGGACGCGGCCAACGACGGGGACGGCAGCAACGTATGGACTCCCGCGTCCAAGGATCGCATGGTGAAAGCCAAGGCGGCCTATATTGCGATCAAGGACGACGCCGCGGCGACGCGCGAAGAGAGAGAGGCCGCCGTGCTGGAGGTCGGTCAAGCGTTCGCTGGACTGCGATGGGCGGATACGAAGTACCCGGACCCGCATGACCTGCCCGCGGTCAATACACTGCCTAACGTCTGGGAGTTCTTCGACAAGACCAAGGGCACGAACGGCATGGTCACGAACGAAGCGGAGTGGGCCGACCGCAAACAGGAGATTCTGGACTTGGCCCAGTTCTATGAATATGGCTACAAGCCGAAATTGGGCGTGGACTACAACGTCTCCCTCGTCACGAACGCGTACGCCGGAACGGGCAACGCCGCCGTTACCGCGAAAGTGACGCCGACGAACGTCAACTTTACCGGCGGGATCGAACAAAACGTGACCATTAATATCACGATGCAGACCGCCGGCGTTCCTGACGGGCAAGCGGCGCCGATATCATTCGCCGGCAGTTGGACCGCGAACGGCATCGCCAATATCGCCTTCCCCAATTGGGCGGCGGACGGCATGCGCTCCGATAACGGCGCATGGCCCGCGCTTAACCGCGCAGGCACCTTCTACAATCTGTTTCCGTATTCGCGCAACAGCGCCACCGGCGACGTGAGCATCGAGATGGCGAACGCCACGGCCGTATCGGCTTACTTGGACATCTTGGAGCTGGCCGTCGCCGATAACCAGGCTTTGGCCGCCAAGATCGATCCGAATCGCGCGGTCACCAAAGGGTTCTCCATCAACGGCAAGCTCGCCTTCGTGGCCGGCGTCTTCGACGACCGGATCAAAGCGATCGTGGCCGGCGGCGCCGGAGCCACCGGCCCGGCCAACTGGCGCTATAACGCGCAGGGCCAGGAGTTTAATTTCAAAGACACGCCGTTCAGCAACGACAATCCCGGCGCCGAGAAAATCGTCGCCCATGGCACGGAAGGCGGAGGCAACAGCTACCGTCACAACCGTACCCGCGAGACCGAGATGTTCCGCCATTTCCTGCCGTACGGCCACATGTACAAGCATGAGGAAGGCTCGTACTCCTACGGCGAATACAGTCGTCTGCCGTTCGACCAAACCTCGCTGGTAGCGACGCTTGCGCCGGATCGCGCGATCATCATCGATACGAACCTGAACGATTATAACGACGGCTCCGCGACCGACAACATGAGCCTCAGCACCGCGAAGGCCGTCTACAAGGCGCTCGGCGTCAACGGCGACGATTTCGTCAAATTCAACACGGGCAATTACGTATCCAGCGGGGATCCGCATGGCGCGGCCAATCCAGCCGTGGAAGGCAAGTACCTGTCCGATCTGTTCTACGGCACCAAGACGCTGTCCGGCGAGGAAGCGGCGAGGCTGAACACGGACCCGTATTCGCTGCATGTCGCAAACGGTCAGACGCAAAGCCCTTACGATTACTATTGGGGCGGATTCAACACGATCACCGGCGGCAAGGACGGCATCGACGGCACCGACGGCTGGTACAGCTACAAGCTGCCCGAGGTGGTCGATCCCGCGGCGATCAACGCGTCGCTGTCTTCCGCGGACGGGTATGCCGGAAGCCAGGCAGAGATCGCGCTCAAATTCGCCAACGTCAAAGACCTGGGAGGCGCCAACCTCGTCCTGTCCTACGACAGCACCAAGCTGACGTTCCAATCGATCAGCTTCGCGGACGGCTTCACGCAGCATGAATACAATGCCGATACGCCGGGACAGCTGAAGATGGCGATGCTCAGTCCGGACGGCATCACGAAGGATGAGCTCGACGCCGCGACGATTACCTTCGCCGTCGATCCGTCCGTGGCCGCGGGCACCGAGATTCCCGTTACGCTGACCACGGCGGAGGCCGTCGACAACACGGTCGACAAAGCGGCTATTCCGGTCCATGTCGCGGGGGGCGGGGTTATCACCGTCAAGACGCTGCAGGTCCCGGTCGTCACGAACGTCGGATTCAGCGGGGAAGCCGTCGTCGGCAAAACGCTGACCGCGACGTACGCCTACAGCGATCCGCAAAGTTTGCCGGAGCAAGGTACCGCGTTCAAGTGGCTCATCTCGGATGACGGCACGAACTTCGCCCCGATCGCGGACGAAACCAATGCCAGCTTGACCGTGAAATCGGCGTATGCAGGCAAATACCTGCGCGTCGAAGTGACGGGCAAGAACAATTCGGGCGCGTCAAGCGCTCCTGTCGCCGGCGATAACGGCCGCAACAAAGTCGTCGCGCTTGGCGACGCGATGCAGGACGGCGACGTGAGCTACAAGGATGCGCTGCATGTCTTGCAATATACGGTGAGCAAGGTGCAGCTCGACGCGCAGCAATTGGCGGCTTCGGACATGAACGGCGACGGCGCCGTCGACGTGACGGATGTCGTCGCGATTCTCCGCCTGTCGCTTGTCGTATAGACATCTATTCTTGCATGCGAGAAACCTAGGTTCATAGATTGGTTGGCCTTTGCATGACAAGGGGAGCTTGATCTTTTCGATTGCAAAGGCCGTCCAATCGCAATGACGACAAGAAGTTCGGGACAGGAGGGACCGTTTTGAAATTATTCGGAAGGATTCATCCGCTTGCCATCCTGGCGCTGTGCATGCTGGTTGCGTGGACGGTGCTCCCGCTGCCGCAGGCTATGGGCGCCGGCGCAAGAACCGCATCGCTCACGAGCGGCGAGGGGCATAGGGGAGACACGGTGCGCGTAAGCCTCGGCATCAGCGACGTCAAGGATATCGCGGGGGTCGAAACCACGATCGCCTACGATGCGACCCGGCTGACGACGACGAGCGAGAGCATCAACCGCGCAGCGATTTTGAAGGACTTTCTCTCGGATCGAAACGTACTCGCGGATACGGGCTCATTGAAGTTTTCCGCCGCCAGCAGCGGGAAGATCGCGCAAGCGGGCGACGCGGTGCTGCTCACCGTGGATTTCGTCATCAAGGCCGACGCTCCGCCGGGCAAGGCATTCGTCAACCTGTCGCACCTCCTGGTGACCGACGGCGAAGGTAACCTGGAGACTGCCCCGATGGACGGCGGCATCACGGTGCTTGATTCCGGCGGCAGCGGGACGGGACCAGTCGGAGGCTCCGGCACGACGCCGGGCACGACGACCGAGGACATCGCCGCCGTCGTCGATACGGGCGACGGCATGAACGTGTCCGCGGTTACGATTCGCCGCACGACGAGCGCCGACGGCACCAAGAAGGATGCGGTCGCCTTTACGTTGGATCAAGCCCAAGAAACCGTGACCAAGGCCAAGGCTGCCGGGAAATCCGCCGCGCGGATCGTCATTCCGGACGCGAAGAATGAAGTGTCCCAGCTGGACCTGACCGTCCCGAAAGCGGCGGCGGACGAGCTGGCGCGCGGCGGGCTGAGCCTTGAGATCGATACGGTTAACGGCAAGCTCGTCATTCCGAGCGACGCGTTCAAGGATGTGACGGAGGATCTGTATTTCCGTTTCGTTCCGATCAAGAACGAAGCGCAGCGCGCCGAGATCGCGGAGCGGGCAGTTGGCGCCCAAATCGTCAAAGCAGCCGCGGGCGGCAACGCGATCAAGCTGATTGCCCGTCCGCTGACCATCGAGACGAATCTGGCGAATCGCGCCGTCAGCATCGTGCTGCCGCTGACGAATGCCGATCTACCGACCGACGCGCGGGCGCGCGACGATTACTTGGCGGACCTGACCGTATTCGTCGAGCACGGCGACGGCGACCTGGAGCTTGCGAAGCCCGAGGTTGCCGCGTACAAGGACGGTCAACCGGGACTGCGTTTCGGGATCGATAAATTCAGCACTTTCTCGATCCTGGATATCGGAGCGAGTGGAGCCGCACGCCGCCATGATGCTTATATGCAGGGCTATCCCGATGGCAATTTCAAGCCGGACAAGGCCATCAGCCGGGCGGAAATGGCCGTTATTCTCTCGCGCGTCGGAGCCGGCGCGCCGGTAGCGGGCGGCCAAGAGCTTGCTTTCGCGGACGTTGCATCCGGCCATTGGGCTTCGACGGCCATCGGTTCCGCCGGCGCGAAGGGGCTCATGACCGGGTTCCCGGACGGAACTTTCAAGCCCGACCGATTCATGACCCGCGCGGAGATGGCAACCGTCGTGAGCCACTGGCTGGACCTGCAGGGCGAGACGACCTCGACCTTCCCGGATACCGCCGGTCACTGGGCGCGGCAGGATATCGCGCTTGTACGGCAGGCGGGAATCATCAACGGCTTCCCCGACGGGAATTTCAAGCCGGAGCAAGCACTGACCCGCGCCGAGACGGTCGCCATAATTAACCGCATTCTGAACCGCGGCGCGCTAGGCTGGACAACCTCGAGCTGGAAGGACGTGCCGACGACGCACTGGGCGTTCCAGGATATCGAGGAAGCTTCCGTATCGCATGCGTTCGCGACGGACGCGAAAGGGTCCGAGGTCGTCACGCAACCTTGAACGGAATCGGAATCGAGGTGGGACGCTCGTAATATTCCATAAGCCATAGAAGCGATAGCTTGCCATGCATATACAGGCAAAAGACGCTTCCACCCCGCATAAGCAGCGAGGCCGGAAGCGTCTTTTTTGATTCCGCGAAGCCGGTATCCTATTTCTCCTTCAAGCCATCCAGCATCGATTGCCCTTCGATGTCAAGCTGCGGCAGCGCGCGGTCCAGCCATTTGGGCAGGTACCACGCGGACCTGCCGAGCAGCGCCATCGCGGCCGGCACGAGCGTCATGCGCACGACGAACGCGTCGACCACCACGCCGAAGGCCAGGGCAAGGCCCATCGCTTTGGTGATCGGGTCCTCCGTGAAGATGAAGCTCGCGAAGACGGCGGTCATGATCAGGCCTGCCGCGGTGATGACCCGTCCGCTGTGGCCGAGACCCGAGACGACGGACGCCTTGGCTTGTCCGGTGTGCATGTAATCCTCGCGGATCCGGCTGACGAGGAAGACCTCGTAGTCCATCGCCAGGCCGAACAATACCCCCGTCACGAGAACCGGCAGGAAGCTGAGAATCGGCGAAGCCTGCGATAAGCCGAGGAGATGCAGGAAATGTCCGTCCTGGAAAATAAAGACGACCACCCCGAGCGACGAGGCCAAGCTGAGCAGGAACCCGATGATCGATTTGAGCGGCACGAGCAAGGAACGGAAGACGACCGCGAGCAGGACGAGCGCCAAGCCCACGATGACCAGCGCGAAGATCGGCAGCGCGCCGTTGAGCTTGTCCGACACGTCGATATTCACCGCGGTGACGCCCGTTATCAGCAGTTTGACTTCTTCCTGCTTCTGCAGCTCGTCCGTGCCGTTGCGGATATAGTTGACCAGATCCTTCGTTTCCGCGGTATTCGGACCCGTCTTCGGAATCACGCTGACGAGTGCGATCTTTTTGGACGGGCTCCAGTTCGGCGGCGAGACGTACGCGACGTCCGGCGCGGCGGACAGCGCCTTGATGACGTTCTGCGCCGCCGCTCGAGGCTCTTGCTTGCCCACTTCGTCGATGACGACGAGCAGCGGTCCGTTGAACCCCGGGCCGAACCCTTTCGAGAGCAAATCATAGCCCTTATGCTCGGTGGATTCCTTGGCCTTCGCCCCGTTATCCGGCAGACCGAGCCGCATATGCAGGGCCGGCAGGCTGATGACCACCAGCGCGACGATGCCGACGAGGAGAATGATGACGGGATGGCGCGTCACGAACCGTCCCCAACGAAGCGAGAGGGTATGCTTGCTCGCCGCGGTCGGCGGCGTTCGAAAGGCGCTGGATTTCTTGGCGGGGCTAAGGCGATGGCCTGCCATGCCGATAAAAGCCGGGATCAAATTAATGGCGATCAGCACGGCGATCAGTACGGTAAACGAAGCCGCCAGACCCATGATCGTAAGGAACGGAACGCCGGTGACGGACAAGCCGGCCAGCGCGATGATGACCGTAAGCCCGGCGAATACGACCGCGCTTCCCGCCGTCGCGACGGAGCGCCCGATCGACTCCTCGAGCTCCATCCCGTCGGCAAGCTGCTGGCGATGCCGCGATACGATGAACAAGGCGTAGTCGATGCCGACCGCGAGTCCGAGCATGATCGCCAAAATGGTGGCGGTCGAGGTCATCGGCACGAATCGGGACACGAAAAAGACGCACATGATGCCGATTCCGACGCCGACGATGGCGGTCAGGATCGGCAGACCGGCCGCCAGCAGCGACGCGAACGTGAACGCGAGAATCGCGAACGCGACGAATACGCCGATCGCCTCTGGCACGGGGCTGGTCTCGAAGTCCGTCAGCTGCACGGAGCCTCCGAACTCGGTCTGAACGCCGGCATCGCGAGCCGCTTGCGCGCTCTCGACGACGTGCGCCTTGGATGCCTTACTGACTTTTTGCGCGTCGGCTTGATAGATCACGTCCGCATAGCCGATCATTCCGTCTTGACTGATCGTTTTCGCGGAGAAGGGATCGACGACGGCGATGACCGCTTTATCAGCGGCCGCTTCCTTAAGCGTTGCTTGAATCGCTTGCTGCACTTCGGGCGTCTGCAGGGTCTTCCCCTCCGGCGCGGCGAAGATCAACCGTACGCTGCCGCCGTTCGCGCTGGGAAATTCCTTGCTCAACAAATCGATGGCAACCTGCGCTTTCGTCCCCGGAATCGAGAATTCGCTGCTTGTTGCTCCTTTGAAGCTGAGACCGATGACAACGGCCGCGATCAAGATGACGAGCCATCCGATCACGACCCCGCGACGACTGCGATAAGACCACTTTCCTAAGCGATAAAGATACCTGGCCATGCGCTGCTCCTTTTGATTTCGAGAGTGTTAAGTGTGTACGCAAGGCTGGGAACCCTTGCCTGAACAATTATACGCTACTTGGAGGCGCAAACCGAATTTCGCTCGCGGCCGAGCCGGTACCCGTGCTTCATACCGTCGTTAAACTCGAGCGTCATTTCGGCGCCAGCGTCCCGGGAAACTTCGCGGATAAGTTAGAAGCACGGAAAGGGCCGATCGACGAATCGGCCGGGAGTAATGAATCGGAGCTGCGATCGCGGCTTTTATTGCGAGGAGATGTCTGTACGATTCGCTAGCTTGGCTTGGCAGCAGCGTTCGGGATGGACGGGGGAACACGGTGACTTTCAATTGTTTTCGTTTATCTTACGGGTAGTTGAGTGACATATATGGTAATATGAGGTTAATGGAGTGATGCGATTTTATCAAGGATTTAATATTTGTTTTCGTTTGCTATCTTAGTTATCTATTCATATTTTGTTTGAACAAATAAAAATGAAATCATTACAGGTGAGATGAATATGACGCGATTTGCGATTTTTGTAGGTTGGATTGTTATTTTATTTATTGAAGTTTTCTTTTTCTACATTAAAATTCATACCGTGCACGACTTTGAAGAAACTTTGTTCATCATGGTTCTTATTGTGATTACCTTGGTTGTAGGGGCAGTTGGTACGTCGGTAACTCGAAATGATTGGCATAAATAAGCTTGGAGCTTTTTAAACGGAGGTTACTATTTGCAGAAAATAAGTAGAAGTTTCTTGTTGATTTGCATAGTAATATTGATTGCCTTTACTTTAGTGGTTCTCAATGAGGTAAATGAGAAAGTCAGTGACGTCCTCCAGGATATCATGGTCATCCGGGATGTAAACTCAGGTATAAACATCATATCCGAACAGGACTTTAATGATTTGGACCGATTATATCAAAAGCTCAATGATTATCCGCATGATGATCGCTTTCAACCCGTAAACGAACTAAGTCAGACCGAAATTGAAAAAGTGATTCAATTGAGAGCAGCATTGCGAGAGGTCGAATGGGGGCTCGGATTTTCGAACTCCGGGAACTGGAATTCTTTTACTGCTAAATTGAGGAGGTTATTGCCTCACATTTAAAGGTTGGATTTCATTCATAGGATAGCTTAGCGACGGAGGTGAGGTTAGCGTGAGTTTAGATGAGGAGATAACAATTTGTAATCCTTGTTCGGAGTGGTCCGATTGGTATGCCGATGAAGCCTCTTCGTTGCGTTCGGTTTTCGGGCCCGATGTTGTAATCGAACACTTTGGCAGCACGTCTGTCCCTGGTTTGGCTGCAAAGCCGATCGTAGATATACTCGTTGGCATTTCTGCTTTCCCGCACATCCCCGCTTCACAATCCGAACAGCTTGCAAAATTGGGCTATGAGTGTCTCGGGACAGCAGGTGTTCCAGGTCGAATCCATCTCCGCAAGCGCGGCGTGCGCTCATTTAACTTAGCAATCACGCAATTTAAATCGGACTTGTGGAACGACAATCTGATTTTACGGGATTACTTGCGGGAAAATCCGATTGAAGCCAGTCATTATGCCGAGCACAAGTTACGCGCGTGCGAAAAAGGCTTTCGTACATTGCTGGCGTATTCGGATTACAAATCGGAATTCATTTTGAATCTTCTTCATCGTGCAAAGAACATGACCGGCAATTAAAGTCCCTCCTTAATCTGTTGCAGCAGCCCAGGAATTTCTTATCCCAGGCTGCTGCTCCACTTTAAGTTCAAGTCATGGCTTATTCTCCGAAGCGCGCTGCGACTCGATCAACCGCGCGGAACCCCTCCGTCCGGCGAAAGCTCCTGAAGCGGCGAGCACCCCCAATATGACGAAAGCCGCGCCTAGGATTTGAATGAAGGTTACGGGAGTTCCGGTAACGAATGAGACCAGCATGGTCACGACGGGCACGAGATTGAAAAACAGCGAGGTTTTGCCGGCCCCGATGTCGGTTATGCCTTTGTTCCACCACAGATAGCCGAATACGCTGGTGAATAAGCCCATAAATACGATCGCTCCCCATGCCCCGATCGGAATGCTCGGCAGAGCGACAGGGTTGTGCGCGAAAAGCGAGACGGCCGTTAATCCGATCGCGCCGACGCTCATCGTATATGCGGTGGTAGACAATGGACTTCCTTCCTGTATGAACCGTCGTCCGCATACCCCGTAAAAGGTCCAACACAGGTTGCCGCCAAAGATGATAACATCCCCGATGGAAAACGACGCCAGGGTACCGCTTGAACCGTGCATCACGACGATGATTACGCCGATCAAGGCCAATCCGATGCCGGCTGCTTGCGGTTTGGCGATCCGATCCTTCAAGATCATCCGAGCCATAAGCGTCGTCAGCAGAGGGTTTAGCGCCATAATTAACGCCCCGTTCACGGACGATGTAAATTGAAGGCCCGCGAAAAATAACGTACTGAACCCCAATATGCCTACCAGGCCGAGCGCGATATACCAGCTGGCGTTGCGCTTGATTCGATCGCGCCGGATCCCTTCCGTCACCGCTGCTATGATCAGCAAGACTGCCGCAGCCAGCCCAAAACGCCATGCCGCGGCAGCGAATGGAGAAAAGTAACCGACGGTATATTTCGCTAGATTAAAAGAAGCTCCCGTGAAGATCGAAAACCCGGTCAACCTCGCGTAAGTTTTTAGCTGATCCTTGCCTCTTCGCATCTTTTCTCCCTTTTTCCCGATTTACCGCTGAGTAAAGATTTGGAAGGTTACCCCGAATGGATCGGTAACCATGCCGTAGGCGGGACTGAAATGGACTTTTTGCAGCGGCATGTTGACTTGGCCGTCTTGCTTCAAGGCGTCGAAGATGCGAACGGAATGTTCAACCGTCGGCGTCGTGATGCAAATTTGAACGCGATTGCCGAGCTGATTGGCTTGACCGGGGAAACAATCGGCCACGAACAGATCCGCATCGCCGATCTTGAGGATGGCATGCGCCAAGCGCGCCTTTGCTTCTTCCGGCAGGGGATGTTCCGGGTTGTCCGGACCTTCGCCGAACGTTTGCCTGAAGACGACGTTTGCGTTCAATGCGTCTTCGTAAAATCGGATCGCCTCCTGCGCGTTTCCGTCGAGCATGATAAAGGGGGTCGCTTGCCAGGTCATATACAACATCTCCTTCATTAATGATTGATTGGCCGCTGGCCGGGTTCAGCCGGGCTCGATTCCATTATTCATCGCAATAGTGACAGGTATTGTCATAGATATATAAAAAAGACCGCAGCGGCTGCTCCCCGGTAGATTACCGAGCAGCAGCCGCTGCAGTCTTTCGGCACGCGAAAGTGCTTTCCCGATTCGGCGCCGGCAGAAAGGCGGAGCGGAATAAGCCGCTATCCTGACATGACTTGTGTCCGCGGATCGTGCCTTATTGCCGCCACGGTCAAAAGCCCGCCTCGGCCTTGCGGCGAGACGGGCTTTTGGGCGCCAGCGTTTAAATCACGGTAGCAGCCGGCTTGGCGAATGGAGTTACTTAACCGTCTTGTTCACGAGGTTAATGTGGTCAAGACCCGTTCCGCTCGTGCCGTTGAAGATGAATTCCAGTTGATATTTGCCGCGAGCGTAAGTGATTTTCTTTTGCACGGTTTTGCCCGATTTGATCAAGACCGACTCGTTCGGAGTGCCCCAGTGTTGAATCAGCATGCGGACGGAAATGCCGCCCAGGTTGGTCTGGCGCTCGACGTTCGTGCCGAAGTAGCGCATTTCGCGAATTTTATCCAGCTTGTAATTGATCGCGTAGCCGGGATGGCCCATTTCGGCATGATACACGTCGAAATCGTCGGCGTCCTTGGCCGGGGATTCCGCTTTGCCGATCGTCTTGATGACCGTCGCGTGCGAGGTCGAGCCGAGCGTGAAGCTATGAAAATTCGGGAATTGGCCTTGGAGCGCCGGCTTGTAGAAGCTCATCAGCGTTTCGAAAGCCTTCATATGCGCATCGACGGGAGCTGCGGTAGCGGTTGCGGCGTAAGACGGGACGGCGCCGAGAGCGGACAGGGCCAGCGTTCCGGCGGCCACTGCGGCAAAGGTCGTTTTTTTCATGGATGCGTAAAAGTTCATAATTATTATCCTCCTCATGTGTAAAACAATCTATTCATTCATCATCTTGGTATTCGACGTAGACACGGCGAAATTGGGTTGCCATAATATTCATTCACGGCGTCGACAAAAGGTTACGGCCTTGATCGCATGCATGCAATTATCGGTTCTTCGTCGTAACCGGGACAGAGGCTCTGTTGCTTACACGCTTATATTACCCGGGAAATGGACGGAGTTCGTTACAAATGAGTTACGAAAAAGTAACAACAAAGTAACGATGGCAAGGGAGATTCGTCGAGCGCTCCGCAGACGTCCGGCGTGAAACCGGCGGACGAAGCAACAGAATCGTTCAACGTTTCGCGATGAATGCGGTATAATCAAGGCAGGGTTGGGGCAACTTCAACGATTGCGGCATCAGCGGAAAGCACAGAAAAAGGAGATCGAGGCATGACGGAAATTTGGGAATCGAGCTTTCTCGAGAATCAAAGGATGTGGGGATTCGAGCCTGCGGATTCGGCAATTTTGGCGAAGGACTTTTTCCTCGAACAGGGACTCCACGATATCTTGATACCCGGCATCGGCTACGGCAGAAACGCAAAGGTCTTCATGGACAACGGCATTCATGTCACCGGTATCGAGATATCGCGAACGGCGATTGAGCTCGCAAGGCAAGAAGGACTGGATCTGACCGTGTATCATGGTTCGGTAACGGATATGCCTTTCGATGCCAAGCGCTATGACGGTATTTTTTGTTATGCGCTCATTCATTTATTGAATCATCGGGAGAGAGAGAAATTTATTCGCGATTGCTATAGTCAGCTAAAGCCGAACGGCTATATGGTTTTCACGACGATTTCCAAAAAAGCCCCGATGTTCGGAAAAGGAAAACAGTTGGATACCGATTATTTCGAGATCGCGGACGGCATGAAAATGTTCTTCTATGATGCCGACTCGATACGGCAAGAATTCGGGAATTATGGACTGATCGAATCTACGGAAGTCGTTGAGCCGCACAAGCATGCGGAAAACAAACCGCCGTTTACGTTTCACATGATCAAATGCCGTAAAGCCGAATAGGCAACGAGATTGCTATAAATCCGCGAAAGGAACCACATCAATAATATGGAAAATGATATATTATCATTGAAGGAGGTTAGCCGCATGGACGTATTCGATGAATATCTGGCGCGCTTGGAGCACCCGCGGCATCGGGCTCGAATGGAAGAGGTTTTGAGTTGGGTGCCCCGGCAATTTCCGGTTTTAGTGCCGAAAATCGCCTGGAATCAGCCGATGTATACCGATCATGGCACGTTTATCATCGGATTCAGCGCAGCGAAGGAGCATTTCGCGGTTTCACCCGAACGAGCGGGGATGATCCGCTTTTCCGACGAAATCGCGCAGGCCGGCCATGATTATACCAAGCAGTTGATTCGCATCCGGTGGGAGCAACCGGTGGATTACGCGTTGCTGGAGAAGATGATCGCGTTTAATATCGAGGACAAGGCGGACTGCGCTACCTTTTGGAGGAAATAGACAGCATAATGGAGAGGTTCAAATCGGACATGAAACCGCCGGGTCGGCGAAGGAGGATCCTATGAACATTTCAGGCATTCAACCGGATTGGAAAGTGGAAAAAAATCGAATTCGCCTCGTTAAAGGGCGAACGCGCCAGAAGCGCGGGAGCCAATGGCAGAATCGGCGTGCATGGCAAAAGCTGCAGGGTGGACATCGCCAGAATCACGATCGACGGGCAGACGGGTTACGGCAGCTCGATTCATATGACGCCGGAATGGGCCGAAGACCTCGTCGGCCGCCGCTTGCTCGACTTGTTCGACGAGCGGGGCAGACTTCTTGAACCATATCGCCTGCAATTGGAATACCCCGTGCTCGATTGGCTGGGACGGCGGCAGGGCAAGCCCGTATATGAATTGGTGGCGGGCGCGCACGCGGAGATAGGGGTTCCGCTGACGGTCCCCTGCTACGATACTTCGCTCTACTTCGACGATTTGCATCTGCAGGACGAGAGCGCCGCGGTCGCGCTGATGCAGGAAGAAGCAAGGCAGGGCTATGCCAACGGCCATCGGCATTTCAAGATCAAAGTCGGAAGAGGCGGGCGCCACATGCCGCTATGGGAGGGCACGAAACGCGATATCGCGATCGTGCGCGGGATCGCGGAAGTCGCCGGTCCGGCAGGCAAGATCATGATCGATGCGAACAATGCCTATAATTTGAATTTGACCAAAGAGGTTTTGGCGGCGCTGACGGACGTGAATCTGTATTGGCTGGAAGAAGCATTCCATGAGGATGAAGCGTTGTACGAGGACCTGAAGGCATGGCTCCGCGAGCGCGGGCAGCACGTGCTGATCGCGGACGGGGAGGGCCTGGCCGCGCCGCATCTGGTGGAGTGGGCGATCCGCGGCCGCGTCGACGTGCTGCAGTACGATATCATCTGGCCGGGCTTCACGCATTGGCTCGAGTTAGGCGAGAAGCTGGATGCGCACGGCTTGCGGTCCGCGCCGCATTGTTACGGCAATGCGTACGGCATCTATGCGTCGGGCCATTTGTCGACGGCGGTACGCAACTTCGAATTCGTGGAATGCGACGACATCGTCATCGAAGGCATGGACGTATCCGGATATCGCGTCGACGACGGGGCGATTCATGTTCCGGCCGCGCCGGGCTTCGGCATCGGTTTCGACGATGAACGCGTATCGAGCCTGGTCAAGCATGCAGGTTGGTCCCGGGGAAGCCGATAATTCGCCCGCGCCGAGCGTCGGCGATGAATACGCTTCAAGATGAAAACGCTTCAACGAGTATGCCGAACTTATCATAAAAGGAGCATGAACGCGATGAACGCAGAGTACGAATTGAACGAAGTTGCCAGACTCCCCTTGCCCGGGGATAATTGCGCCATTGCGATCCGCCTGCTGGGCGCCGGCACCGTCATACATCATGACGGCGGTACGTTTTCCTTGGATTATACGGTCCTGGAAGGTCATCGTTTTGCGGTAAAGGCGATCGCTGCCGGCGACAACCTGCTTTCTTGGGACATGCCATTCGGCGTGGCGCTGCAGGCGATCCCGCCCGGCCATTACGTGATCAACGCGTCCGTCTTGGACGCGCTGCGCGCCCGCCATGTGACCTTCGCGCTTCCGGCGGAGCCGAATTTCGCGGATCAAGTGCCGCCGTACGTACTGGACGAGGCCAACTTCCAGCCTGCTCCTGCAGCACCCGCATACGCGGAGACGCGTACGTTCATGGGCTATCGCCGAAGCGAATCGCGCGGGGTGGGCACCCGCAACGACGTGGTGCTGCTCGGCGCCACCTCTCGCACCGGCAGCTACGTGAAGCAGTTGGCCGGCCGTCTGCAGGATGATCTGAAGCGCTATCCGAATATCGACGGGATCGTGCCTGCCGCCCATACGGAGGGGGGCGCCGAAACGCCCAATAACCTGGAGCTGCTCCTGCGCACGCTCGCCGGATTCATGGTGAATCCCAACGTCGGCGCAATCCTGGTCGTGGATGACGGCCTTGAACCGGTAACCAACGGGATGGTGGAGGCGTACGCGCGCGACAACGGTTATCCGATCGATGACGTGCCGCACAAATTCGTCACGCTCCAAAGCGGATTCGAAGAGAATCTGGTCCAAGGGGAAGCGATCGTCCGGGGGTGGCTGCCAGCGGTCGACGCGATGCGGCGGACGCCGGAATCCATTCGCCACCTGAAGATCGGATTGCAGTGCGGCGGCTCCGACGCGTTCTCCGGCATTTCCGCGAACCCGCTGCTCGGCTGGATCTCGGAAGAGCTGGTGCGGCACGGCGGCGCTGCCAGCATCGCCGAAACCGACGAGTTAATCGGCGCGGAGCCCTATGTGCTGTCCAAGGTGCGCAACGTCGAGACCGCCCGCAAATTCCTGGCGCTCGTGAATCGCTTCAAGGAGCGCACCTCCTGGCACGGGGCGAGCGCGGAAGGCAATCCGTCCGGCGGCAACATGTATCGCGGCCTCTATAACATTTATCTCAAATCCATCGGCGCCGCCCGCAAGAAGGATCCCGTCACGCGTCTCGATCACGCCACCGAATACGGGGAACGCATGATCGATGGCGGCTATTACTTCATGGATAGCCCGGGCAACGACCTCGAGAGCATCGCCGGACAGGTCGCCGCGGGCTGCAACTTGATTTTCTTCACGACGGGCAACGGCTCGATCACCAATTTCCCGTATGTGCCGACGGTCAAGGTCGTGACGACGACGAACCGGTTCCGATTGCTGTCCAACGACATGGATGTCAATGCAGGTCAATATTTGGAGGGCACGTCCATGGACGAGCTCGGCAAAGAAGTCTTCGACCTGACCGTCGCGATTGCCTCCGGACAGCGCAGCGTCGGCGAGAAAGCGGGCCATGCCCAGGTGCAGATCTGGCGCAACTGGAAGCAGAACGACGCGAGCCGACTGGAGTCCCTGCTGCATGCGCCGGCGCCGACGGGAGAGCCGATCGGCATCCAAGAGGACGCAGGAGCGTCGGCCTACCCGATCCGATTCAACATGATCCGCCACCGGGACCAACGGGCCAGCGACAGCATCGGCTTGATCCTGCCGACGAGCCTTTGCGCCGGACAGGTCGCCCATATGATTACGAAGCGGTTGAACGAGCATGCGCCCGGATATCCCGATACCTCGCGTTTCGTGGCGTTGGCGCATACGGAAGGCTGCGGGAATTCGGGGGGCCAGGCAGAACAGCTGTATGCCCGGACGATGATCGGTTATGTCACCCACCCGATGGTGTCCCATTGCCTGCTGCTCGAGCACGGCTGCGAGAAGACCCACAACGATTACATGCGGAATCGGATGGAGGAGATGGGCGTGGACGCGAGCCGGCTTGGTTTCGCCAGCATTCAGCTTGACGGCGGGATCGCGAAGGTGTCGCACAAGGTGGAAGCCTGGTTCGCCGAGCAAGCGGCGGCAGCCAGCGCGCCCGAGACGGAGACGGTCGGCTTGGAAGGACTGCGAATCGGCATCCTGACCGACGGCCCCTTATCGGCCGAAGCCGCGGAACAGCTGGCGAAGCTGACCATATTGATTGCCGGGGCGGGCGGAACGGTGGTCGTGCCGCAGAACAGCGAGCTGCTGTCCGCGGCGGCGTACCGCGATCATACCTTCACGGCATCCGACGTGCGGCCGTCGATCGCCTACGGCGAGCATGTTCGGCGCAGCGGCTTCCATGTCATGGAAACCCCGACCGAGCACTGGGTGGAGACGGTGACGGGCCTTGCCGCCACGGGGATCGAATTGATGATCGCGCTCGTCGGGAACCGTCCGATGCAAGTGCATCCGTTCGTGCCGATGCTGCAGATCGCTTCGGAGCCGGCGATGCTGCACAACGATGCCAAAGACCTGGATCTGCTGCTCGCGGATGATCCGGCAGCATGGACGGATCGGATTCTGGAGCTGTGCAAGCAAACGATCGAGCATGATTATTCGCCGCGTCTCTATCGGCAGGGCAATATCGATTTCCAGTTCACGCGCGGCTTCTTGGGCGTATCGTTGTGAGTTGAGAGACCGCTTCGCTGTCGCCGCCGCAGGGCAGGCGCGAACGCCTCAAGCGTTCGCGGCCTGCCTTTTTGCCGTGCTAGCGTTCGCGGTCCTTCACGCGAAAGCTGAACGCAGCCCCGCAAGGCGACGATTCCGTATCCATGCGCCTCGCACCTGAAATTTTGCGCCTCCAGGCAAAAAATGAGACCTTATGCGCGCGGCTCCCCGCGGTTTACAATACATGCATAGAAATAAAAGCGCTTACAATCAAGCTGCTTCAGGAGGTTTATCCGCATGAGCGTCAATCCGGGCTACGAGCTGTCCGTCCGCGGGCAGCCGGCAAGCCGCAAAGCCAAATTCGCGAAGACGGTCCGGAAATTAATCGGACAAAGGTATCTGCAGGTCATGGCGCTGCTCGGCGTGGCGTGGATGGCGATCTTCAACTACATTCCGATGTACAGCGTCATCATCGCCTTCAAGGAGTTCGACATCGTCCATTCCGTCGGCGAGGCGCCGTGGGTCGGGCTCGCGCATTTCCGCGAGTTTCTGGACGACGACGAGCTGCCGGGGGTCATCTGGAACACGGTCGGGATGAGCCTCATCAAGCTGGCGATCGGGTTTCCGCTGCCGATTATCTTCGCGCTCTTCCTGAACGAGCTTCGCTCGCTGCGGCTGAAGAAGGCCGTGCAAACGATCTCGTACCTGCCGCATTTCCTCTCGTGGGTCATCCTCGGAGGGATCTTGACCACCTGGCTCGCCGACATCGGCATCGTCAACAAGCTGCTGATGGCCCTCGGCTTCATTCACGAGCCGATCAGCTACCTGGCGGAGCCGAGCTACTTCTGGTCCATCGTGATCAGCTCGGATATCTGGAAGGAGCTCGGCTGGTCCGCGATCATCTACCTCGCCGCCATCGCGGGGGTATCGCCGGAGATGTACGAGGCCGCCACGATCGACGGGGCCGGACGGTTTCAGAAGATGCGGTTCGTCACGCTTCCCAGCATCCGGGGCACGATCACCATCCTGTTCATTCTCGCGGTCAGCGGCCTGCTCAATTCGAACTTCGATCAAATTCTCGTGCTCCGCAACTCGCTCAATGAAAGCGCCAGCAACGTCATCGACGTGTACGTCTACCAGACGGGCATCATCAGCAGCCGCTATTCGTATTCGGCCGCGGTCGGCCTCATCAAGTCGATCATCGCGCTGCTCCTGCTCCTGATGGCGAATTCGGTATCGAAGAAGCTGAACGATACGTCGTTATTTTAACCTTAAAGGTGGGAAGCCCGATGTTCACACTCCGAAGGAAAACCGCCGGCGAGGCGATATTCGACGCGGCCAACGTCGCCGGCATGCTCCTGATCTGCTTCGTCACGATCTATCCCATCTGGTACGTGCTCGTGAATGCGTTCAACGAAGGACAGGACGCGATGCGCGGCGGCATCTACTGGTGGCCGCGCGTGCCGAGCCTGGACAGCTTCCAAGCCGTCTTCGCCAATCCCGGCATCATGACGGCGATGGGCATCACCGTCTCGAAGACGCTCGCCGGCACCGCCGCGCACGTCTTCTTCACGGCCATGGTCGCCTACGCGTTCTCCAGGCGCGATCTCATCGGCCGGAAGGGTTACATGCTGATCGGCACGGTGACGATGTTCTTCAGCGGCGGGCTCATCCCGTCCTATCTGCTCGTCCGCGATCTGCATTTGCTGGATAACTTCCTGGTATATATCATTCCGGCGATGTTCAATTTCTTCGATCTCATCATCTTCCTGGCGTTCTTTCGCGAGATTCCCGCAGGGCTGGAGGAAGCCGCGAAGATCGACGGTGCCAACGATTTCTCGATCTTCGTCCGCGTCGTCATTCCGGTCTCGATGCCGGTCATCGCGACGATCGCCCTGTTCCACGGGGTGTATCAATGGAACGATTACTTTACCGGGATGATCTACATCAACGACATGGATTTGCAGCCGATCCAGACGTTCCTGTACCGCGTCATCGCGCAGTCGAGCTCCAATCTGATGATGGCGGCGATGCCCGGCGGCATCACGAAGAGCGTAACTTCGCAGTCCATCAAGCTGGCGACGATGGTCGTCACGACGCTGCCGATCGTGCTCGCCTATCCGTTCCTGCAGAAGTATTTCGTTAAAGGTCTAATGATCGGCTCCATTAAAGGTTAGGCGGTTCGTCCTTGCCCGGCGTCCTTGCCGGAGAGGACTTATAATAAGCGAAGCAAAGGGGTAGAAGACATGGGACAAGGCAAGATTGGGCGCGTGCTGTCGCTTGCGACGGCGGCGGCGCTGGCATTCACGCTGACGGCTTGCGCCGGCAACGACGACGGGAGCAACGGCGGCACGGCAAGCAATACGGGCAACGCCAAGAACGATGCGGCAGGCAACACGGGCGGCGACAAAGGCGGGAACAAAGAGACGCCGGAAGCCAAGCCCGTATCCGCGGACGAACCCGGCTGGAAAGCCGATACGTCGCCGATCACGTTCGACTGGTACCTCAACTTCTCCTGGTTCCCGAACAAATGGGGCGTGGATGCCACTTCGCAGTACATCACGAAGAAGACGGGCGTGAACATTAACTTCATCGTGCCGGCCGGCAACGAGAACGAGAAGCTGAACACGATGATCGCATCCGGCTCGCTGCCCGATTTCATCACGCTCGGCTGGAGCGAGGACGGCGTGAAGAAGATGATCGAAGGCGGCATGGTCGAGCCGCTCAACACGCTGGCGGACCAATACGATCCGTATTTCTTCAAGGTCGCGGATCCGGCCAAGACGTCCTGGTACACGCAGGCGGACGGCAACGTGTACGGGTACCCGAACGCGTCGTCCTCGCCGAAGGACTTCGAGAAATACTCCCGCGAATATACGTCGAACCAGACGTTCGTCGTGCGCAAGGACATGTACGAAGCGCTCGGCAAGCCGGATATGCGCACCAAGGAAGGTTTCTTGAACGCGCTCAAGCTGGCGAAGGAGAAATTCCCGGACGTGAACGGCCAGCCGCTCATTCCGCTCGGCCTGCACGAATTCACGGAGACCGGCAACTACTCCCTGGAAGGCTACCTGCAGAACTTCCTGGCCGTCCCGTACGAGAAAGACGGCAAGCTGTATGACCGCGCGACGGATCCGGAGTACGTGAGCTGGCTCAAAACGTTCCGCAAAGCGAATGAAATGGGCTTGCTCGCGAAGGATATCTTCATCGACAAGCGCCCGCAGATGGAAGAGAAGATCGCGCAGGGCCGCTACTTCGCGATGCTCTATCAGCGCAGCGATTTCGCGGCGCCGCAGAACGCGCTCTTCGCCAAGGATCCGAATTCGGTGTACATCGCCGTGGACGGACCGGGCAACGAAGCGCTGGATCCGCCGACGTTGTCGGGTCCCGGCATCTCCGGCTGGACGGTCACGCTCATCTCCAAGAACGTGAAGGACAAAGCCAGGGCGATCCGATTCCTCAGCTACCTGATCAGCGAGGAAGGCAACAAGGATCTGTTCATGGGCGAGCCCGGCGTGACGTACGATACGACGGACGGCAAGGACGTCTTCAAGCCGGAGGTGCTGGAGCTGCTGAACAAAGACCGCTCCTCCTTCGACAAGAAATACGGAGCCTCGTATACGTTCTGGATGCTGATGGACACGAACATGAACTTGAAATGGGCGCCGCCGAGCGTCGAGCCCGCCAAGCAAATGGAGGATTGGACGAAGGGCAAGACGACCAGCTTCTCGCAATTCGACCAGATCAATCCGACGGGCAACTCCGCGGAAGGCATCGCCAACACGAAGATCGGCCAGACCTGGGGCAAGACGCTGCCGAAGCTGCTGCTCAGCAAGTCGGACGACGAATTCGACAAGCTGTTCAATGACTTCCTCGACAAGCGCAAGAGCGCCGGTCTCGACAAGGTGCAGGCTTACCAGCAGCAGAAATACGAAGAGAACGTGAAGAAGCTCGCGGAGTTTCTGAAATAATCGGCAAGCGCTCCCGGACGAATCATCGTACGTTCGAGCATAACGGGCAGCCGGCGGTCTTCCGCCTTCGGCCAAGCGACGCGGCACTGCCGCGGGGCTTGGTTACGGGGGAGACCGACGGCTGTTCCTGCCCGTTTCGGGGATTATTTCGCGAGAGCCAATTCAATCGGGATGAATTATAATAGAGGTTCCGGCGAATTCGGAACGAACGGCTGCGGCCGCGGCTTCCTGCGCTTATCCCAACATGGCGGACGGTGATTCCAATGGCCCGTTGGCTTCGCATGCTGGCTCGCGAATGCCTCTTCAAGCTCGAGCGGCTGTCCCTGCAGAAACGGCTGATCATCGCGTATATCCTCATTCTGCTGCTGCCGAGCCTCTTGATTTCGTTCTATATTTTCAACGAGCTGAACGACAATTACATGAAAGACATCGTGAAGAAGAACGAGAATCAGCTGGAGATCGAGCGGATCAACCTGAACAATAACATCGAGACGATGGAACGGGCCGCGCAGCTGTCCCTCTCCGACAAAGAGGTGCTCTATTATTTGGAACGGACGAGCGAGCCGGACGCGGCGGAGCTGATCGCATTCGACACGACCGTCGTCTCGAACATCCTGCGTCTGCAGTTCAACAATCCGAATATCGAGCATATCCGGCTCTTCTCCAATAACAAGCGGATCAACGAGATTTGGCCGGTGATTCTGCTGGAGAAGCGCATGCAAGCCGAGCCTTGGTACAAGAAGGTCAACGAGCTGAACGGCACCGAATGGTGGTATTTCGACCGCATGGACCGCGAACCCATTCGCCCCGTCGTGGCGGACGCGAAGGAATACAGGCCGAAGCTCTCGCTGCTGCGCGAGATCGAGTACCCGACCGGCCGGCATGTCGGCATCATGCAGGTGGATATGCTGCTGACGAACGCCTTTCCCAACGTATACCGGGGCGCGAACGACGAGGGAGGATCGCAGATGGTCATTTTCGACCGGGAAGGGAAAATGTTCAGCGGTCCGAACGAGACGCTGCTGGCGGATAACGGACTGACGGAGGCCGACGTCCGCGGCGAACTGAACGCGCATCTGAGCGGGGCGCAGGGCCATTATTTGTTCACGCGGAACAAAACGCCGTTTCTGAGCAATTACATCTATGCCGAGAAGATCGACGCTTACGTGCTGAACGTCGTGTCGCTCAAGCATGTATTCGCGGATATTAACCGGACGCGCAACAAGATCATCTACGCGAATATCGGCTTGCTGGTCATCCTGTCGATCGCCACGTATTTTCTGAACGCGCTTATTCTGAAGAAGCTCCATATGCTGGCTCATTTCATGAAGAAGGTGCGCCAGGGCGACTTCGATTTCGACTTCACGATTCGGGGCGGGGGCGAGGTAGGCGAGCTTGCCCATCATTTTCGGAAGATGCTCAAGAAGATCAACGAGCTGATCGCGGACGCCGTCACGAAGCAGGCCGCCTCCAAAGAAACGGAGCTGCGCTCGCTGCGCAATCAGATCGATTCGCATTTCCTGTACAATACGCTCGAGAATATCAAAATGCTGGCGGAAATCGAGAATCAGCCGGTCATTTCGGATGCGCTTACATCGCTGGGCGGCATGATGCGCTACAACCTTCGGTGGACGAGCGAATACGTGCGCCTGAAGGATGAGCTGGGCCATATCGCCAACTATATCGCCGTGATGAATCTTCGGTTCGATCATGCGATCACCCTGAATATCGACGTGCCGGCCGAATATCTGAATCAGGAGCTGCTGAAGATGTCGCTGCAGCCGGTCGTGGAGAACGCCGTCAAGCACGGCATGAAATTCAAGTCCTCCGAGGCGCGCGGCATGGTCGTCTGCATCTCGGCAGCGCGGGACGTTCACGCCATCGCGATCGACATTGCCGACAACGGCGTCGGCATGACGGCCGAAGCGGCGGGGAGGCTCAACCGCAAAATCGCCGGCGACGAATCGGCGTTCGCCGCGTCCGGCGACCGCTTGGCGCTGCCGCACGAGAAGCAGAGCGAGGGAAGCGGCATCGGGCTGCGCAACGTCCATCAGCGGATTCAGCTGTTTTACGGCAAGGATTACGGCTTGTTCGTCGAAAGCCGAGAGGGGGAATGCACGCGCGTCCGATTGCGCATTCCCTACTATATCGTGAGCGGAGGGTAATCCGGTATGCGGACATTGCTCATCGTCGATGACGAGAGGAACATCAGGCTGGGTCTGAAAGCGATCATCGAGCGCGGATATCCGGGCCGATACGAGCTGCTGTTCGCCGCCGACGGCGAGGAAGCGCTCGGCTTGATTCGGGAACGCGCGGTCGAGATCGTCATTACCGATATCCGGATGCCGGGCATGGACGGGTTGGCGCTGATCGGCGAGCTCGCGCGATGCGAGACGAGGCCGATCGTGATGATCCTGAGCGGCCATGACGATTTCCGCTATGCGCGGGAAGCGATGCAGCATGAAGTGAAAGAATACCTGCTCAAGCCGATCGTGCGCGACGAGCTGTTCGCCGCGCTGCAGCGGGCGGAGCGGGACCTGGCGCGCAAGACGGCGCTGTCCGAGCGGCTCGGGGAGATGCGCCTCTACCGCGAGGAGCTGCTCGCGAGCCAGCTGAACTATATCTTTCTCCATCCGACGATGGAGGAAGCGGAGATCGCGGAGCGCTGCGGGAAGGCGGGCTGGGAGCAGCTGTTTGCCGCGCGCGGCGCGAACGGCGATCCGGAGCCGGCGATTGACGCATCCGGCGAGGCGATTGCGGGTTCGGGCGCGCCGGTCGGCGATCCGGGCGCGGCAAGTGCGGGTTCCGGCGATCCGGCCGGCGATCCGGGCAGGGCGAATGGCAGCCATCGCGCATCCTCTCCGGCGGAGGAGACGTATTATGTGGCGCTGCTGCAAGCGCAGTTGACGAGCGGAAAAGCGGAAACGCTGATCGCCCGATTGGCAGCCGAGCCGGGCGGGGAGCGGTTTTATTTTAAGGATAAGGACGACCGGCTCGTCATCCTGTGCCGCAGGCTCGAGCCGTTGCATCGGCTGTTGGCCTTCATGAACGAGCGCGGCCTCGCGGGCGCGATCGGCCTCAGCGAACGGATGACGGGCTCCCGTCAGGTCAAGCACGCGTACGCGCAGGCACGGGAAGCGCTCCAATACGGATTTTTGCAGCCGAGCGGAGAGCCCGCCCTGCTGGTCTTCGACGGCAAGAAGGCGCGCCTGAAGGAGACGCCCGTTCCCTTGGAGGACATCCGCAAGCTGGCGAACATGCTCGGCACGGGCCGCGACAAGGAAATGAAGCAGCTCTTGGCCGAGCTGCTGGATCCGAAGCGGCTGGCCGCCTTCGACATCGCGTACATGGAGGAGATTAGCAGACAGCTGAACGAGCTCGTCTTCGACGCCGTGTTCCATCAGTACGGGGAAGAGTCGGTGGAGATTCTGCGGATCTACAAGAAGGTCGGCTGCATCTACGGCTTCGAGTCGATTCACGACTATTACCATGCCGCGGAAGAATTGCTGGTTCGGCTCAGCGAGTACGTGAGAAGCCTGCGCTCCGTGCATGCCGAGCATAGGGAGATGAAGAAGGCGGTCAGCTACATTCACGAGAACTATCATCGCGACCTCAACATGGCGACCGTATCGAACCATGTATCGCTGAATTATTCGTACTTCAGCCAGACGTTCAAGGAGTTCACCGGCGAAAGCTTCGTCGTGTACCTGAAGCGGGTGCGAATCCGGCAAGCGAAGGCGCTGCTGGAGGAAACGGATGTCCGCATCTACGAGATCAGCGAGCGGGTCGGCTTCGAGAACGCAAAGCAGTTCAACCGCGTCTTCCGCGAGCTGGAAGGGATCTCCGCGATGGAATACCGCATGAAGCATGCGGCGGCGGTTCGCCGATAACCGCATGGCCAAAGGAGCGATGATGGAAGCGATGAACGAGAACGAAAGATTGCGCGCGTCATTCGAGCAAGCCGCCTCGATCTATCAGCAGGCGCGTCCGGATTATCCGGAAGCCTTGTTCGATCGTCTGATCCGGACGACGCAGTTAAAGCCTGGAGCCCGTCTGTTGGAAGTAGGGTGCGCGACGGGGAAGGCCACGCTCCCGCTGGCGAAACGCGGATTTGCGATCACCTGCGTCGAGCTTGGCGCGGAGCTCGCCGCGGCAGCCCGGCAAAACCTGATCGGAACGGAAGTTGACGTCATCAACGCGAACTTCGAGGACTGGCAGCCGGCGGCGGGAGCGGGGTTCGATCTGGTCTACGCCGCGACCGCTTGGAATTGGGTGGATCCCAAGATGCGGTATCGGAAGGCGTGGCAGGTCCTCCGTCCAGACGGACACCTGGCATTTTGGAATGCCGCGCATGTATTTCCGGACGGCGGAGATCCGTTCTTCCGCGATATTCAAACCGTATACCATGAGATCGGAGAAGGCCGCCCGGTCGCCGACAACGATTGGCCGCGTCCCGGCGAGCTGCTCGAACAGAAAGCGGAGATCGAGGAAAGCGGACTGTTCGAGGTTGCCGAGATCCGGCATTTCGATTGGGAGCGCGTTTATCGCGCCGAGGCGTACATTCGACTCCTTGAGACCTTCTCCGGGCACATCTTGATGGAGCAAGGGAAGCGCGACAAGCTCTTCGACGAGATCCGGTCGCGCCTGAGTCGGCGTCCGGATCAATCGGTTCGTCGCCACTGGGGCGCCGTTCTCCATATCGCCCGCCGGAGGAGCTGACCCGCCGACCCGTCGCGAGCCTGCCCGCGTACCGGAGAAATCAGGCGGCAGCAGGGGTGCGATGGGAACGATGCCGCGGGGCGCTGCGGTTTATTGCGAAGGGGATCGCGCGCTTGCGTAATGACAAGCACGCGATCCCCCTGCCGCGTTTACCGGGAACGTTTGACGGGAGCATGATTTCATGCCCGAACGCGGACTTGCACGATAACCGTGTTTCGCCGCCCGTTAGATGCGAACGGCGTACAACGAACCGTTGGACAACATGTACCACGCGCCCATTCGGATTTGCGAAGCGCCGGGCGCGCCGAATACTTGCTCCCGGTACTGGAACTTCGCCGGACTTCGATTAATGCTTACCGGCTTGTCCTCTTTCATGTACTGGAGATACGTTTTGTCGTTGAACGTGAACGCTACCGTGCCGTCCGGCCCCAGATCGTCGATCGTAAGCGGTGCGCTTGTCCAGGACCACCAATGCGGGCTAACGAAAACCCGTTTGACGATGCCTTCCGGCGACCGGACGTTGACGACTTTGCTGCTTATGGCCCGATCGTATTCGATATAGGCAATCCATCCGTTGTTGATGCGGTAAGAAACGCCGGGTTGATAGCTGACGAACGGGTTCACCGACAAGGTGGCGACCGTATGATCTTCGTTGCGCAAGCGTAGCGCCCATACATGCTTGGCGTAATTATTGCTCTCGACGAGTTCCCGGTAGAGGATGCGTTTGCCATCCGTCAGCGGTCCGTAATAACCATAGGACCATCCGTGCGCAAGCGGTACCACTTTGTTGGAAGGCTCGGCCAGCTGCGTGATCGTGCCGTCGGGACGCGCCTGATAGAGCGCAAACGCGTTCACGGGCGGAACCGGAGCCGAATAAATCATGGTGCCGTCGGCCGAGAACTCGATTCTATCAAAGCCCAGATCGCGGACTTGTCCCGTCGAGAGGTCGACGTTATGGCGGCTCAGCAGCGCGTACTTGCCGTCTCCCCGGATCGCGAACAGCTCCTCGCCGGTCGCAATTTGCGTCGCCTGTCCGTTTTTCCAATTGTATACCGAGCTTACCCGCGGCCAGACGTCGATTTTCGGGTCGCTGTTCAGGTTGTACACGACGCCTTGCGCCGACAGCTTCGCTTCATGAACGATGTCCGTCGTACCGGTACCGTCGTAGACTTTGACCTGCGTGCCGTTCGCGCGGTTATACAGCCAAAGCACTTTATCGTTCGACGTCCATACGATGCGGCTGGCGTCGAAATCGAGAATGATGCCGTCGAACGCGTTCAGGAGCGCTTTCGTTGCTTTGTCATTCACATCGGCGAACGTCTTCAACGGGAGCATAACGAGCATCGGCAGCATGAATGCCAATACGAATGGTAACAATCGTCGCTTCATCGGATTACCCCTAACCGTAAGTTTTTTATGAACCGGCAATCTCTCCATACATAAAAGAAAACGGCTTGCATATCCTCCTATGCATTTATCCAGAATCATCCATAGTATAGCTAAACGTATATTCGCATTTCTTGCTTCGAACATCCTAATTATGGGATATTTTCCTGAGTTAGAGGACCTAAAAAATGGGTATTCGTTTTGTAAGATAAATGTAATGAGAATGAAATTCAATCTTTAACTTGTCTTAAGGCTGCAAGGCTATACTAGAACTCGACCCCCCTTTTAGTATATATACCTTAGACTCGCGGCCCGTTGCTGCGAGTCTCTTTTTTTTGCCGCGGGCGGCTTGATGCGGCTGCGATCGACGTTATACTAGAAGAGTCTCCTGAATATAGGAAATGGGGTCTTCGGCTGTGCTATATCGGGCGCCTGTCGTCGCGCGAAGGGAGAACGTGCATGATTGCCGGTTACTGGAACAGGATTCGCCTGCTGCAAAAGTTAATCCTGATCGTGATATTATTTCTGATCTTTCCTGTCCTCGTCATCGGTTACGTTTTGTTTTCCGCCAGCCTCTCGCTCGCGCAAAAGGAAGGCCGCGATATGCTGGAGAAAGTGGCCTATCAGCTGAACGAGAACATCGAGTACCGGATAATCGGCTATCAAAATACATTGATGCAGCTATCGCTCGATTCCGGAATTACGACAACGCTTACACAGTCCTATCAATCCCTTGGCGAAGAAGTCATGGGCCTGCAGCAGATCAATTCCGCGGTCAGTCGCATCCGATCTTACTTTCCCATGAAATCCGTTCGGTTCTATAAAAGCAATCCCACCTTGCATGAGGACGGCGGCACGGTCCTCAATATGGAGCGGGCCGATAAGCAAGCGTGGTACGCGGATATGAAGGACGAGAACCGCTCCTTTTATTGGTATTTCAATTGGAAGAAGGACCATTCCGAGCCTTCGCTATTTCTAAGCAAATGGCTCGTGGATTATTTGTCGAACGAGAAATACGGGATCATCCACGTCGAAGTAACGAACCGGGCCTTGTTTGACCAGATTACCAACCCGCTGGCGCAGAAGAAGGGCGGGTTCGTCGTGCTGGATAATCAGGGCAAGGTGCTTGCCAATGAAATCGATTCGGCGGGAGTGGGCGAAGGGGGCGGCGATGTCGCGCAATATCCCTATTTGAAGAAGGTATACGAGGCCAAGCAAGGCTGGTACTCGACCAAAATCAACGGTTTGCAGAGCTTGGTCGTCTACGAGACGAACCGGCTCGATTGGAAGGTAGTGACGATCGTCAGCCAGGAGGAATTGTGGCAGAAGCTGCAGCTCGTCAAAAAAGCGGCCATAGCGGTCAGCATGCTGTTCGTGGTGCTGACGGTGACCGTGCTCGCCGGCTTCGGATTACGCACGACCAAGCGCCTCAATTTCCTCGTTCGAAGCATGCGCAGGGTGCGCAGCGGCGACATGGGACTTACCATCAAGGTGCACAGCAAGGATGAGCTCGCCGATCTCGAAGAGGAATTCAACGCCATGTCCATTCGCCTGGATCAATCCCTGCGGGAGATGTCCGAAGCGAGGAGCCGCGCCGAGACGGAGAAGCTGAACCTGCTGCAGGCGCAGATCAATCCGCACTTCCTCTATAACACGCTGGCGCTCGTCAAGAGCATGGCCATGGACGTCGGATCGTCCGAGATTAGCGGCACCGTGGATGCGTTGGCCAAATTTTTCAGGCTGGCCTTGAACCGCGGGGGCGATATCCTCCCCTTCAAAGAGGAATTGGAGCATGTCAAGGCGTATCTGGATATACATGAATCGCGGTATCCCGGCAGGCTTATCGTTGCCTTCGATGTGGAGGAAGCGACGTTAAGCTGCGATATCGTCAAAATCACGCTGCAGCCGATTGTCGAAAATGCCCTGCTTCATGCGTTCGTGCATACCGGAGGAAGGGGCCGTCTCTCGATCACCGCATCCATGCGGCAGGATACGCTGTGCATTACGATTGCCGATAACGGCTCCGGCATATCGCAGGAGCAGCTGGGGCACTTGCTTGAGAACGCTTACGGCGCCAGCGAACGCGGGGGGTTCGGGATGTATAACGTGAACGAGCGTTTGAAGCGTCATTATGGAGAATCGTATCAATTGCTCATTCGGAGCGCGCCGGGAGAAGGTACTACGGTTCAATTGTTCATCCCGCAAAAAAATGGGCTGATCGCAACGGCCGGTTGAGATGGGAGGCACCATGGAAATCAACGTATTCGTCGTGGATGACGAGGAGCGTCAGCGTCATTCCATCGTCAGGCATATTGCATGGGAGCGTTACCGCATGCGCGTGACCGGAGAATGGGAGGCTGCCGAGGAAGCGTTGGAAGGCGCCAAGCAAATGCCTCCCGACCTGTTGATCACGGATATTCGTCTGTTGGGAACGGATGGCCTGGAGCTGTCCGCTCGGATGAGAAGGATGAATCCCCGCATGCGCATCATTATGGTAACGGGGTACGAGGAGTTTCAATATGCCAAAACCGCGCTCGATATCGGGGTCGATGCTTTTCTGGTCAAACCGATTATTTTCGAAGAATTGAATGCCATATTGGAGCGGGTATATCAAGAGGAGCAGTCGAACCTGCTCAGAAGCCATGAAACGATGAGGATGCGGGAGCAGATTGACGTCTGCAAGCCGATCGCGCAGGAGCAATTGATGCAGGAGCTCATCCATGGCCTTATCGTCGGCGAAGAGGCCGTTCGGGCGCGTGCGGACGCACTGGACATGCTCAAGGGAACGGGAACGCGGCTTGTGCTGACGATCGTTTTCCAATCGGACCGTTCTCCTTCTCTTCCGACGGCCGAGCAAGCCCGTCTCGAAGGAAGCGGAATCGAAGAAGCGGCGGAAGCCGCGTGCGGCTCGCTGCTAGAAACCAAGATGACGTCTCAGCGCGGAAATATCGTGCTGATTCTCCAAGGCCGAATGGGGGTCGATTTCGAGGCGGAGACCGAACGGTGCGTCCGGCGTCTCTGCGCGGCGCTGGTGAACATGAACGACGGCAACGCGCGGATCGGCGTCGGGCCGCCTGTCGCCAAACTGAGCCAGCTCGGCGATAGCTTTCGCTTGGCGCAAAAGGCGGTCAATCAAGGACTGCTCGGCGGCGGCGAGCGGGTATACAGCTGGAAGATGCTGAGGGAGCAAGGCGTCGGGGCGGAGAAGAGCCTGGAAGAATTGACCGCCGATTTCTTCGCGGTGCTCGGGGCAGGAGACGGGCAGAACAGTTTAAGTCTGCTGGGCGAAATTCTTAACGGTTTCGCTGGAAATCGCCGCAAGCAAGGCGCCGAATTGCGAAGCTTATGCATGCACCTGATAAGCGGCGCCTACCGCTCCGCTTCGGAGATCGGCGACGCGAACCGGCAGTTCGGTTCGGAACAAAAGCTGTGGGAGCAGCTCCTCGAATGCCGGGAAGAGCCGGAGCTGCTGCAGGAGACCGTCCATATGATAAGCAGCCTGAGCCTTTTCATAGCGGAACGCAAAAAGAGTCACGCGCAGATCGTCGTTCAAAAGGCGCTTGCGTATATGGACGGACATTACAAAGACAATTTGTCGCTGCGCTCGGTGGCGGAGTCGGTCTATCTGAGCCCGAATTATTTGGGTGCGCTATTCCGTGCGGAGCTCGGCGTTTCCTTTACCGACCAGTTAATCCGGATCCGCATTCAGAAAGCCAAGGAACTGCTGCAGCATCCGGAGTTGAAGTTGTACGAGGTCGCGGAGAGCGTGGGGTACCAGAACATCGGTTATTTTACCGGGCTGTTCAAACGCGTGACAGGTTTGAGTCCCAAGGAGTTCCGGGACTTTCAAGGCGATTCCGATCGTTGATTTGCGATGAAGGGCGATGCGCATGCGGCATCGCTCTTTTTTGTTTCGAATGAAAGCATGATCATGCGAGAGCAGCATTAATCATGCCATGCGATAATTGTAAACGCTTTAGCCGTCGCTTATAGTCAAGTAAGCGTTGCATTTGGAAGAGAAAGGAGATTCGCGCATGAACCGCTTGCGGATGATCAAACAGAAAGGTTACCTGCAGTTGTACGGGTTTTTGCTGCCGGGCATCGCGTTGGTCGTCCTGTTCAACTACATCCCGATGTTGGGCTTGCAGATCGCTTTCCGGGATTACAATTTCAGCGACGGCATCTGGAAGAGTCCGTGGATCGGCCTGCAAAATTTCAAGGAATTCGCGGCAAGCCACGATTTTTGGAAAGCAACGGGCAATACGCTGCTGTTGACGTTCCTCCGGCTGTTATTCGTTTTTCCGACCACGATCGTCGTCGCCCTGCTCATCAATGAAATTCGAGCCTTCCGCTTCAAGCGTATCGTGCAATCGCTGAGCTACCTTCCGCATTTCGTATCCTGGATCGTGGTCGTCGGCTTCCTCGACGCGTTCTTGTCGATCGATGGAGGCGGCATGAACTCGCTGCTTCACAGTTTCGGCGTGCAGCCGATCGCCTTTATGGGGTCGGAGACGTGGTTTCGTCCGATTTTCGTCCTGAGCAGCATGTGGAAGGAAGTCGGTTGGGGTACCATCTTGTACTTGGCTGCCATCTCCGGCATCAATCCGGTGCTCTACGAGGCCGCGGTTATGGACGGGGCCGGACGTTTCGCGCAAATGCGCTACATCACGTTGCCCAGCATCGTGCCGATTATCTCGATCGTGCTCATTCTTACCGTTCCCGGACTGCTCAGCGTCGGTATCGATCAGATCTATACCATGATCAACCCGGCCAATATCGGCGTCGCCGAGGTCGTCGATACTTATGTGCTGCGGCTCGGCATCGGTCAAGCCCAATACTCGCAAACAACCGCGATCGGGCTTGTGATGAGCGTGATCGCGACGGTGCTGCTCGTGCTCAGCAATATGATTTCCAAGCGTATAGGCGGCGACAGCTTATGGTAAGGAGGAGGTGAGCGCATGGGACGTCTTACGCTCGGAGAACGGACCTTTACGGCAGGCAGCGCGATTCTGCTGACGATCTTTGCTTTTCTATGCTTTTATCCATTCTGGTATATCCTTATCCTCTCGCTCAACGAAGGGAGGGACGCGAGTCTTGGCGGCATCTATTGGTGGCCGCGGATGCTTACCTTCGACAATTATCGCGTCATGCTGTCCGATGATACGATTCTCAATGCCTTCTGGGTCACGGCGAAACGTACCGTCATCGGTACATTCGGCTCTCTGCTGGTTACTTCTCTCGTAGCCTTTGCCTTGTCCCGCAAAGAACTGCCCGGCAGGCAATCGTTTTTGTTCGTCTTTCTGTTCGTCATGCTGTTCAGCGGCGGGCTCATTCCCTTCTACATTCAGTTGATTCATCTGGGACTGATCAATAACTTCTGGGTGTACGTCGTTCCGTCCCTATTCAGCGTCTGGAACATGTTCGTCATGAAAACCTCTTTCCAGAACACCATCCCGGAAAGCGTGGTAGAGTCGGTAAAGCTGGATGGCGGCGGTTACCTGCGAATCTACGTTCATATCGTGCTGCCCTTCTCCATGCCGTTATTCGCGGCGCTTGGCTTGTTCACGGCGGTCGGCCAATGGAACGACTGGTTTACCGGCGCCTTCTTCGTCAACGATATTCATTTGCAGCCGCTGCCCACGTATCTGCAGCGCATGCTCAGCACGATCGAAGCGAGTCAAATGATCAGCTCGAGCCAGATGACGACGATGAATGCGGCCCGTCTCTACAATCCGGACGCGATTACGCCGAAGTCGGTGCGGATGGCGACCATCATGATTACCGTCCTGCCGATCCTGATCGTCTATCCGTTCGTGCAGCGATTCTTCGTGAAGGGCGTGCTAATCGGTTCGGTCAAAGAGTAACGATGCTCGCTTGCGTAGCCATGCGTTAGTTGACAGAGAGGTTAACGAATCACGCAATATATTCCGAATAGGGGGACATTCTTCATGAAACAAGGAATGAAGTTCAGCGCCAAATGGATCCTGGGCGCGACGCTGATCGCCACGATGCTGGCGGGCTGCGCGAACGATGGCGGAGCGAACCAAGGCGAAAACCAAAGCGGACAAGCAAGCCAGGACGGGAATGCGGAGACCTCGGCCGAGCAGACGAATTACAACCTGTACGCGCCGGCGATGACAACCCCGATCAATCTGGACGGCCCGATCACGCAGGAGGTCATGAAGCAATCGGGCATCCATTGGGATAAAGTCGAGATCGGCAATGGAGGGGATCTATCGCAACAGATCAATCTGAAGCTCGCTGCCGGCACATTCCCGGACGCCATTATTCTGCCTTCCGATAGTCTCGTATGGTCGCGCCTGATCAACGAAAAGAAACTGCTTCCTCTGGATGACTATTTTAATGATCCCGAGCATTATCCGAATCTGGCCAAAATCGACAAACGCATCATCGATTATTGGCGAGCAAGCGACGGACATATCTACTTCGTGCCTTCCGCATACGAGCCGGTCATCGAGAATCCGTCCGCATGGCAGGGCAACGCCCAGGGCTTATGGATTCAAAGTACGCTGCTGAAGAAAGCGGGGATGACGAACGAAGACCTGCGGACGATCGAAGGACTCGAGAAATACCTGAACGCCATCAAAGGCTACAAGGACGATCAAGGGCGCAGCATCATTCCGTTGTCGCTCGGCGGGGAGAATTTCGCCGGACTCGAGATCGTCATGTCCATGTTCGGCGTTCGAAGCACGGACAACGGCTTTAACGAGCAGCCGGACGGTACGGTCATACCGGACTACAAGCTTCCCGGCTTCAAGCAGGCGTTCCAATGGCTGAATCATCTCAATCTGGACGGCCTGCTCGACCCGGAGACCGCGTTTCAGAAGAAGGATTTGTTCAAGGAGAAGGTAAACAATTTGCGCTTTGGCGCGATGCTGTTCGGCGGATGGGACAATCCCAACGTAACGACGCTGAAGAATCATGGCATTCCCGAGGCGATCACCTATAACGAGCTCGAGAAGAAAGGGTTCCCCGACGGATGGTTCTACCCGACGGAACTCCCGACCGTGAAGGACGTGAAACCGGCCCAATACGCCAACTATAATCCGTTCGGTACCAATGGCGCCGGAATCAGCGCAAAGATCAAAAATCCAGATCGGATCATGAAAGGCATCGATTGGATGCAGACCGATGAAGCCTTCATCTTGATGGAGTACGGTCCGGAGAGCATGGGGGCTTACAAGATGGAGAACGGCGCCGCCGCCGAAACCTACGACGTTTTTCGGGGACCCAAGTTCTGGGGCGGAGACAACGGAGGCATGGCGAGCGTGACGCAGTACGGATTTTGGTGGTGGAAAAATCTGGCGAGCGTGGGCAGCTCGCATATCAAGACGGTGGAATCGCCTTGGCCGGCGTATAACGCCATGCTGTACGAGGCGGAAGAGATCAACCACAAACAAGGAACGTTCGGGCTGACGCCGAAAGAAGCGCGCATTAAACCGGTGATCGGCGGCACGGTGGAGAAATACGGTCCCGTACAGAGCGATATCCGACTGAAGTATTATGCAAAAATGCTGCTTGCCAAAAACGATAAAGACTTCGATACCGCCTATGATCAATTCTTGAACGAAATGAAAGTTCGCGGTCACGACGAAGAAACCATCGCCGAATTCAACAAAGAATACCAAGCGTACAGCGATACGCCGGCCGGAAAAATCACGGTCGATATCAAGAAGACGCTCCCCCGCAACGTCTATAGCGACAAGCCGGCCATTATCGGGGAATTAACGGATGGAGAGTGACGATATGAATCAAGCAGCAGCGGTCTATCCCAATCGAGTCAATATCATTAATTTCATCCGAGGCTTCGAGCCGCGGGAACCGATCGACTTGGTCGAGCCGGTCAAGGAACAGCTGGCGCTCGTGCGGAAGCACGGATTACCGGCGACGTGGCTGCTGCAGTACGATGCGCTGATCAACCCGGAATTCACGGAGCTGCTCCTTCGCGAAGCGGACGATTCGCAGGAAATCGGCGTTTGGTTGGAAGTCGTGCAGCCGCTGGCGGAAAAAGCCGGCATTCCGTGGCGGGGACGCTATGCCTGGGATTGGCACGCGCATATCGCCTTCACGGTAGGCTATTCGCCGCAGGAGCGGGAACGGCTTGCGGATGTATTGATGGAGGACTTCCGGGATCGGTTCGGCTATTACCCCAAATCGGTCGGATCGTGGTTCCTCGATGCGCATGTGCTGGGTTACCTATCCGACAAGTACGGCATTATCGCCTCCTGCAATTGCAAAGACCAGTGGGGGACCGACGGCTACACGCTGTGGGGCGGTTATTACAATCAAGCCTACTACCCGAGCCGTCTCAACGGCTTTATGCCGGCCCAGACCGAGGCCTGCCAAATCCCGGTTCCGGTGTTCCGCATGCTCGGAAGCGATCCGATCTATCAATACGATGCCAGGCTTGGCGGCAACGGGCAGAGCGTGATCACCTTGGAGCCGGTGTACGCGGGAGAAGAGGGCGGCGGCGGCATTCCGGCGTGGGTCAGATGGTTCTTCGACGTCAACTTTCGCCCGGAACAGGTTTCCTTCGGTTATACGCAGGTCGGACAGGAAAATTCCTTCGGGTGGGCGCTCATGAAGGATGGTTTGACCGATCAGGCGGAACTGCTCGCGGCCGGCCAAGCGGCAGGCCGATTGCGCGTCGAGACGCTGGCGGACTCCGGACGCTGGTTTAGACGGCAATATCCCGTCACGCCTGCTTCCTCGCTATGCGCACTTAGTGATTGGAGGGGGGAAGGCCGTCAGTCCGTCTGGTATTATAACCGGTACTATCGGTTTAACCTGTTGAATAACGATGGCGAGCTCTGGATTCGCGATATTCATCTGTTTGACGAGCGTTACGAGGAACGGTACTTGCGCGAGACGTGTCCGGACAAATACAGCCACTATGATACGCTGCCCGTCGTGGACAGCGCCCGCTGGAGCAAGGAGCACGCATCGGCCGGCCTGCGTCCAGTCGCGTATGACCAAGAAGGACGGCCCGAGCCGCTCGTCGTCTCTTCGCTGGAAGTGGATGAATCCGTGCCGGGCGAGCTTGAGATCCTGATTCGGCTGGAAGCGGGGGATACGCTTCGCATCCGCTGTTCGGAGCGGGAGATCGGCTTTATTGCAAGCCGTTCCGACTGGGGACTTCAGCTGTTATGGAACGAGGCGTCCGAGCTTCCGGAGATGCGGCTTGAATCGAATGCGATCAGCTATGTTTTTCACGGTCATCCGTATCAGGTTCAATGGAGCGACGCGCTGTCGCACACGCCAATCGCGCGCGATTCGTTCGCTTTGCCCTCCAATCGTGTTCGGGAGGGGCAGCCTGCGTTCGCGGGCGGCATCTCGATTCGGGCTGCCGAGCGCGAACTGAGCATGCGTTTCTGATGCAAGGCGTTCTATTTCATCATTCGCAAGCGGCTTAACGGTGCCCGATCGGGCACGTCCCCTTTCGGTATACAGTGCATACGTCCATGTCGGACGGATAAACACTGTAGACCGAGAGGTTTTTTTTGCGGTAAAAGATAGAACCGGGGGCAATAGTTGCGATAAGGTATAGTGGAAATAGGTTATCGTTCGGAGGGTTATATGAAGATAGCGGTTGTATCGCGTTTTTAATGAACGAACGAAGGAGCGCGATGTCCATGGAAATTCCAATTCAATTCGATAACGGAAGATTCAAACCGCTGACAGTCTACATGCAGGACGTGAAGAAGAGCTGCGGCGCATCGGATGTTGAACAAGTATGCGGACGATTACACGGCGGATCAATTCGCGTTCAATGGCTTGCTATTGGATTGTTTATCTCGATGAACGATCTAGAGGGATCCTAGCAATACCGTTCATGAAATCGCCAAAGACGGCAAACACGCGCTGCGGCTGTAATCGGTATAATAATCATGTAAAGCGTTACCTGTCTTCTAACCTGAAGAGGCGGTGAATGCGATGGGGTTTTGGTTCAGAAAGAACAAAGAACGGATCCGTTCGGAGGGCGTGCAAGCTTCGTCCGATCCAAGCGAGGCAATTCCCGGCAAGGTCGCGGAAGAGCAGGCGGCCAGCGACGCTGCCGTACCATCCAGGCAGTATTGGAACTCCGGCATGTCCGTGCAGGACTGGATGAGCGAGATGTTTCGGGAGCAGGAACGGAAAGGGGCTTTCGAGCATTTGGCGGGCAGAGGCAAGCCGCTCGATGTCCCGTCAGGCGACGTGACCGGCAGCATCCTAAAGGAGGCGAACTTCTTGCCGGCTTGGGTTACGCTGCAGCATGAAATCCGGGATCAATTGCAGCGGCTGCTCGAGACCGGTCCTTCCGTTCTCCCGGAGTCAGCGCTCGATGAGATCAACGCGAAGATTACCAAGTACAACGGCATGGTGCCGAGCCCGATGCTGCAGAAATGGAAGCTGACCCGGGAGAACATGCGGCTGCAATACGAGCGTTGGAAATAGGCAAAACGAAAGCGGCCGGTCGGTGGACCCGCCGTTTTTTTTGTTGACGACCCGCTTAATCCCCGTGCCGGAAACGATCGGCTGCACGCAACGCCGATAGGCGTAAGATCCGCGCGGAAGCTTAGAGCCGAGCGCTGGTGAGAATCACTTTAACGGCGAGGTATTCTATTATAAGGAGCGTCTCCGTTATGGTAAGATTAGAAGGAATCGTGATACAAATTTGGCTAAAATCGCTCAAAAAGATTGTGAGAACCGGAGTGTGTACATATGGACCCGCATGAAGCTTATCTAAGGCAGATTCAGCTCAAGAGACACGCGATCCCATCGTACGACGTCTATCCGTTTAATTTGGGGATCATCCAGAACCTCGACAAGCTCGATCTCCACCCGAAAGTCACTTATTTCGTCGGTGAAAACGGAATGGGAAAATCGACGCTGATGGAATCTATTGCGGCAGCGTGGGGATTTAATCCCGAAGGCGGGACGCTGAATTTCACGTTTTCGACGCGATCTACCCATTCCGACCTCTATGAATATATCCACTTGATACGGGGCTCGCTCCGACCCAAGGATGGTTTCTTTTTAGAGCGGAAAGCTTTTATAATCTGGCTACGAATATGGATGAACTGGATCGTTCGGAGCGAGGGCGTCCGATCAGAGACTCGTACGGCGGAAAATCCCTGCATGAACAATCGCATGGAGAGTCGTTCTTCGCGACGTTCGTCCACCGTTTCGGCGGCAAGGGATTATATATGTTGGATGAGCCCGAGGCTGCGTTGTCGCCGCTGCGGCAAATGTCGATGCTTGCAAGAATACACGACTTGGTACAACAAAACGCGCAATTCATTATCGCCACGCATTCTCCGATCCTGATGGCATACCCGGATTCGATCATTTATCATTTGAATCCGGATGGAATCGAGATCCAGGCTTTGGAGGATACGGATCATTACGTGATCATGAAGTCGTTTTTGAATAACAAAGAAAAAATGATGCAACGGTTATTCGATGAAAGCACGGACGACGAGTAAGAAATAGGGATGGGAGGAAACCAGGTTGGCAGATCAAGCTCTCGATTGGCGGCATTGGCGTCCCAAGAAATCGGTCACGAAGTGGTTGCTGGATGCAGATCCTTCGATCCGTTGGCAGGTCATGCGCGATATAACCCGCGAGCCGGAGGAGATCGTCGACGCGGAACGCGCGCGAGTCGGGGAGGAGGGCTGGGGCGCACGCCTCCTCTCCCTGCAGGCGCCGGATGGCCGCTGGGGGGCTGACCTTGATCCATGGCCGTTGAAGCATACGATCTTCTCGCTGGTCCTGCTGAGGGATTTTGGATTGAATCCGACGAGCAGGGAAGCCCGCGGCATGATCGATCTGGTGCGCGACCGCGTGACCTGGCAGCAGCTTGACGGCAGGCCTTTTTTCGACGGCGAAACCGAACCCTGCATCAATGGCAGGATCCTGGAAGTTGGCGCCTATTTCGGCGCACCGAGCGACCGGCTGGCCGATCGCCTGCTCGGCGAGCAGCTCGAGGACGGGGGTTGGAACTGCGAGGCTCCGCCAAGCCGGCGTTCCTCGTTCCACAGCACGATCTGCGTGCTGGAGGGACTGCTGGCATTCGAGAAAGCCAAAGGCGCCGACGCTGCCGTGAGCGAGGCCCGCAGCCGGGCCGAGGCGTATCTGATGGACCGAGGCATGTTCCGATCGCTGTCGACCGGCCAGTTGATCGACCGCAATTGGATGCGGTTCTCGTTCCCGCCTACTTGGCATTACGATATTCTCCGCGGCCTGGACTACTTGCGCAGCGCCGGCGTACATCCCGATGAACGGATCGCAGAAGCCGTTGCATGGGTGGCGAAGAAACGACATCAGAACGGACGGTGGCCGCTGCAGAATCCGCACGCCGATCGAATCGACTTCGACATGGAAGGCCGGGCAGGCACGGCTAGCCGTTGGAATACGCTCCGGGCGTTGCGGGTGCTGGATTGGTATTCGGCGGCAAAAGAAAATGATATCACGCGATCGACTGTTTAGGCATCTCGAGAAAATTATACCAACCAAAAACGGAGCGGCTGCCGAAGGCAGCCGCTCCGTTTTCGCGTGTTGCAAACGACGCGGATCGAGGATGCGACTCGCAACCCGTCGATTATTTCGGATTGGTGATATCGAAGATCTTCCCGATCATCCCGGCCGAGCCCAGCGCATTGACGGCTTCCGTCGGTATAAAGATCGTCGTTGCTTTGCCTTCCGCCATTTGACCGAGCGCTTCGAAGGATTTGTAAGCCAGTATTTGCGCATCCAGCCCGGCTAGCTTGATCGCTTCGATTCGCGCCCGTTCCGCGTTCGCGACATGCTTGATGCCTTCCGCCTTTCCGATCGCCTCCAGCTCCTGCGCTTTTTGCTTCGCTTCGGCATCGAGAATTTGCCGCTGCTTCTCGGCTTCGGCCGCCAGGACGACGGCTGCTTGCTGCGCCTCCGCGCGCAATACCGTCGATTGCTTCTCGCCTTCCGCCTGCAGGATGATGGCGCGCTTCTCGCGTTCGGCCCTCATCTGCTTCTCCATCGAATTCTGGATATCCGCGGGAATGGCCAATTGCAGCACTTCGACGCGGTCGATGCGGACGCCCCAATTCTCCGATGCCTGATCGAGCACCAGTCGGAGATCCGTCTGAATGCGGTCGCGGTTGGAGAGGATTTCGTCCAATTCCATCTTGCCGATCGTCGCCCGCAGCGCGGAGGCCACGATATTATGAATGCCGCCGACATAGTTGGCAATGCCGTACGTGGCGAGCTTGGGATCCACGACGCTGAAAAACGTCGCAAGCTCGATGCCGATCGCGACATTGTCCTTCGTGATGACGGATTGCGAAGGCACCGTCTCCTGATGAATGCGAAGATCGTGACGCAGCCGGATTTTGTCGATGACCGGTATGATCAGATTCACCCCGGCATGAAGCGTTTTATTGTATTTCCCCAGTCTTTCCACGATGGCTACGGTTTGCTGCGGGATGATCCGCACGCCTTTGATGACAATGGCTACGACCATGGCAAGAATAACGACAACGACGATAATGCCAATCACTCGGCCTCTACTCCTTCGTCACGAATAATTTGGTAACCCTTACCTCGGCAACGACGACCTTGGCGCCTTCCGCGATCTTTTCGCTCGCGACGGCCGACCATATCTCGCCATGCAGCTTGACGAGCCCGGCCTCGTCGGGTGAAATGGCCTGCACGACGTACGCTTCTTGTCCCACCAAATAATCCGCGATGCGCGGAATCGGCGTCTTCGAGGTCGAGGGGACGACTTTGCGAAGAAGCGGCAGCAAGAAGATATACAGGGCGGCGGTCGCGATGACAAACGTGAAGCATTGCGCCAATACCGGGAATCCGGCCAGCGCGGCGACGATGGAGATGACGGCTGCAGCGGACAGGAGCAGAAAATAGAACGTTCCCGTGAACAGCTCGATCAGCACGAGCACCGCAGCCAAGACCAGCCAGGCCAAAGCGAACATGAATCTCCCCCCTCATGAAGCGTCCATTTTAATACCTATGTGGCTCCGTCGCAATCAGACCTTCCTTGCGCGGGCGCGAATAAGAAAAAGCGCGCATCCGAACGGCTTGCGCTAGTCGCGACGGGAGATGAAGATCGTGGATAATCTCACAATAATTTCTAGCTTTGCATGGAATTCGCGCCCGCAGTCAGTTATGATATAGGGGTGTCTTAGAAGACTACTAGGCGTAGGTGATGATGATTGTTTCTATTTGATTACATCGTCAATCTCTCCATTTTCTCCCTCTTCGTTAGTACGCCTCTCGTGATCCGTTCGTTCATGAATCTGAAGCCGTTGAAGCAGCAGAACCTGTGGGTCGGTCTCTATGCGGGCAGCGTTTCCGTCATCCTCGTTTTGATGTCCGTGAAGCAACAAGGCTACGCGTACGACATCCGGTATGCGCCCGTCATTTTGATGTTTGCTTATCTAGGGCCTGTCGGCGGGCTGATCACCGGTTTTTTTGCCTTGTCCGTGCGGCTGCTCTCCAGCGGAAACTGGTTGCCGGCTATCGGCGGCTGGGTCTTGATCATGCTTGTGTTCTGCTTCCTGCATGTCGCGTTTTCCCGTCGGCAGCTTACCCCGCTTAGAAGAAGCATCGCGTTTTCCGGAGCTTATATGATCCTTTATTTCGCCACGGTCGTTGGTTTTCGTATTCTCGTGAACAAGCCCTTCTTCCACCTGCAATACCTCTTGTTCGTCATCCTGGGCGTGATCCTGGGAAGCTTGCTGATCGAATCGAACGAACGGCTCCGCAGAATCATTACGGACCGCAATTACATGGAGAAAACATTGGAAGCGCGCGAGTCTCAATACCGGCTCATTGCCGATCATACCTCCGATCTGATCCTGTTGATGGATAAAACGTATGCGATCCGTTATTTTTCCCCGTCCCATGGGTCCGTGCTGGGGTATCAGAGCTTGGCCCTGGACGATTGCACGGCGCTGTTCAAGATCATTTGCACGGACGATGCGGACAAATTCAAAAGGACGATAGCGCGCATCTTCGCAGATAAGCATTCGCACTCCATGGAGATCCGGTTCCGGCACAAGGAAGGACATCTGATCGCATTCGATACGTTGTGCAAGCCGGTCGAAGGAGACGATGGCGCCATCGAATACATCGTGATGATCAGCCGCGATATCTCGGAGCGGAAGAAAGCGGAAGGCATCTTGCTGCAGTCCGAGAAGCTGGCGGTCATCGGGGAATTGGCGGCGGGCGTCGCGCATGAAATCCGCAATCCGCTGACGACGATCAAAGGGTTTCTTCAGTTGTACAAAGCGGAGAACCCTTCGATCAAATACAGCGATTTGCTCATCGATGAGTTGGAACGCATCGAAATGATCACGTGCGAGCTGCTTACGATGGCCAAGCCGCAGGCCGTCATGCAAGTCCGCACGGACGTGAAGGATTTGATCGAACACACGCTAGAGTTTCTGACGCCTCAGACCTTGCTGCACAACATTGAATTTCGGCGCGATTATGCGGGAACCGCCTTTCCGATGACTTGCGTGAAAGATCAAATGAAGCAGGTCTTTCTCAATGTTCTCAAGAACGCGATCGAATCCATGCCGGGCGGAGGGGAAATTCGGATCGGCCTGCATCGGGAATCCGATCACGCGTGCCTAATCTCGATTCGGGATCAAGGCTGCGGGATTCCGGACGAGCTGATCGATCGCTTGGGACAGCCGTTTTACAGCTTGAAGGAAAAGGGAACGGGACTCGGTCTGATGATCAGCCATAAAATCATTAAACAATACCACGGCAGCATCGCGTACGAAAGCAAGCTGAATGAAGGCACCTTGGTCGAGATCAGACTGCCGCTGGCCGATTAATAAGAGCCTTTGCGATTCGTCGCAGCTGGGCAAGGCGGCGACCTCCTGATTTTATGCGCTTTCATAGCAGGGATTCGACATTTTTTTTAGAACCTAATTAGAGATGCCTTTGATTGCGTTCATATTATTTTTTTGAGGGACAGAAGAAGCTGCCGACATCCGGCTCCCTCGGAAGGAGTGCACGAATGAAACGTCCTAATTTGATCGTCATTTATTGCGATGACCTCGGGTACGGCGATCTGGGCTGTTACGGATCCGAGGAGATCCGAACCCCGCATCTGGACCGGTTGGCGAGCGATGGCGTCCGGTTCACGAATTGGTATTCGAACTCGCCGGTGTGTTCGCCTTCGCGGGCTTCGCTGCTCACCGGCAATTACCCGGCCCGCACGGGGGTCGAAAGCATCTTGGGCGGCAAGCGGGGAACGGCCGGATTGTCGAACGAGCAAAAGACGATCGCGACCGTCCTGAAGCCGGAGGGCTACCGCACCGGGCTGTTCGGCAAGTGGCATCTGGGCGTAACGCCGGAGCAAAGTCCCAACGCGCACGGCTTCGACGAGTTTTTCGGCTTTATGGCCGGCTGCGTCGATTATTATTCGCACATCTTCTATTGGCAGCAGTCGGGAGGGGTCGATCCGGTCCATGATTTATGGCATAACGGACGGGAGGTTTGGAGCAACGGCGACTACCTGACCGAGCTGATCACGTCGAAGACCGTCGCGTTCATCGAGGCAGAGCAAGATCAGGAACGGGAGCAGCCCTTCTTCGCGTACGTGGCCTATAACGCGCCGCATTATCCGATGCATGCGCCGCAGAAGTATCTGGATCGCTTCCCCGATCTGCCGCCGGATAAACGGATCATGGCCGCAATGATCTCGGCGGTGGACGACGGCGTCGGCGAGATCGTAGAGTCGCTCAGAAGGACCGGTCAATACGAGAATACGGTCCTTTTCTTCTCCAGCGACAATGGACCTTCGACCGAATCGCGCAATTATTTGGACGGTACGGAGGATCTCTATTACGGCGGCTCGGCGGGAATCTTCCGGGGGCATAAAGGAAGCCTGTTCGAGGGCGGCATTCGCGAGCCCGCGATCCTCGCCTATCCGTCGACGGTGGACGCCGGCCGCGTGGAGCATCGACCGCAGGCGATGATGGACTTGCTCCCGACGTTCCTGGAGTTGGCCGGCATCGCGCAGCCGTCGCACCCGCTCGACGGGCGAAGCGCCGCGCCGCTGCTTCTGCACGGAAGCAGCCGGGAAGAGGGGCGGCACGAGCGGCTGTTCTGGGCTTACGAAGGCCAACTCGCCGTCCGCGAAGGAAACTGGAAGCTCGTCCTGAACGGAAAGCTGGACTTCGGCCGGGCGGTGCCGGATGCCGTGCATTTGTCCGATCTGGAGTCGGACCCGGGCGAACGGATCAACGTGAGCGGACAATTCCCGGATAAAGCGCGCGAGCTTCAAGAAGCGGTCACCCGCTGGTACGCGCAATTTCGGCCGGAGATGCCTGTTCCCGGGGCGGACGGATTAGAAGAGTAATCCGTTATATATAAAAGTTATGGCGATTGATCGTATCCCCTCATGGATGACAGAGCAGAAAAGCCCATTGGTACTTGGACTTGAATGCGGTTATCCGGAGGGGATTTTTGCAGGGGAGGGGAAGGAGTTTTCCTCTAATCGTGTTATATTTACCTGTATCGGAGGTGGCACAATGCGACTGAAGGCGTGCCTATTGATCTTATTACTTCTCGTAATCGGATGTTCGTCGGGAACGCAAGCGACGGCGCCTGGCGGCAAGCCGAGACCTGCCCAGATGAAGCTGACGCCTATTGATCTATTCGAAGGGGACGCGGCGAAGTTTAAGCTCTTTCTCGGACCGATGACCGGCGCTTTTCAATTAGCGTATGAAGGCGATAAACCCAATGTCAGCTTGGATATCGACATCTGGAAGAACGGTCGGAAAGTTAGTGCCGCAGGCGCGATGGGAGATTTATTTTATTATCCGGGAGAACAGAAGGGGAGCCACGAAGTCGAGCTCGTGATCTCCATCGATGCGGTAACCATAGAGGGGAAGAACCGGTTCAGTACGATTAAAGTCGGCATCGTGGGTCAGGCGGGATCCAGTCTCTCTACGTTTACGATCCCATGGGATGAGAAACTGACAGCAAGAGGTTTGCTGCAGGATGCGGAACCGCGTTCCTTTACGGCCGATCGGCCTGTTCATGTGTTTGGCATGCAGGCCACAAGCTCCAATGGCATCCAGACGGCCGACTTTTCGCCGGAATCGTTAGGCCAAACGGAATGGGCGCTCGTGTTCACTTTACGGTTCGAGTAATAGAGCGTTGCTCGGTGATGAAAACTTATCTTTTTGACATGAGTTGGATGCTCCACGTTAATAACAAAACAAGGAGGCAAGGATGAAAAAGCCTTTTCTTCGATCTCTCGTAGTAGGACTTCTATTCGTTTTGGTTTATTATGCTTTTCAGATGATTCACGGGATGATGCTTACCATGAACTATGTTCCGGACATCGCGGAGAGTTATGAGTCCGTAGGTGCTTTACAACCTAAAGTGCACTAGGAGATGAAGCGAATGGCGTGTGGAGTAAGGCGCTAGAAGTAGCTGGTCTGATGCTGCTTGGTATCGTGGTTTATTATTCAAGTAGGTTATTGCGAAGTAGAAAGAATTGAAAACGTAAAAGCAGGCGGATTATCCATGAATCATCCGCAGTACTACAGAACATAGACGGCCTCAGTCCGATGGAATTCAGGACCAAGGCCGCCTAGCTGCGTGTACTATTTATACTTGCCGCTGTTTTATGAATTCAAACGGGCCCGCACGTTCAACGATTTTGCCGCGATAGCGGGTTCTTGCCAATCAATATCTTAAAGTCCACCGTGACTCGCGGCACATGCATGGCTCGAACTTTGTCCAAGCGCTCCCTTGATGTGCCCCAGGATAAAGGCGTCATGCCGAGCAAAGGCTCGATTAACGGTTCGCGCAGGTCTACTTGATAGCGAAGGCTTTCCACGTCCGCGATCTCAAAATGCGCGTTGAAATGGTCCAGCGTGCGCGCATTCGAATACGCCTGCTTGTTCGATCCCTCGTAAAGCACTTCTCTAAGTTCCTTCAGATACTCCCGTCCGGGAATGACCTTGATCACCATGCCGTCATCCGCGATCAGTCGCCGGAATTCCGAATAATTCGCCGGCGATAGAATGTTCAGCACGATTTCGAATTGCCGATCGGCAAACGGGCAGTTCGCAATATCCGCCACGCACCACGTCGCATTCGAATATTCGGCCGCGGCGAAACCGATGCCCTCCTTGGAAATATCGATTCCGACACTGCATGGAAGGGCGATGTTGTGCCGCATCATTTCTTCTTGAATGTTAACGAAGTGCGAGCCTTCTCCGCACCCTGCATCCAGCAAGCTTGCAGGCTCATGCGTTGGAAGGCGATCGATAACCACGCTGCTTATCGCTGCATGCAAGGGATCGAAAAAACCGCTCCTGCCGATCGCTCTTCTGCAGACGAAGATATTCTTATCATAGTTCGTATTATGGGCGCGAGACAATAAGTTTAGATAGCCCTGCCTTGCGATGTCGAAGCTATGCTCGTTGCTGCAGCATAGACGCTGCGAAGTTATCATTTGCATCTGCGCTTTGCAAATCGGGCATCGGAATATATGCTGGATTCGTTCGATAGCAGCCGCGCTCGTCAGCCGCTTACTTTGCTTAACCACAAAAAAGCACCCCGTTCATTCGTAATCGGTGAATGAATAAAGGCGCAGTCAAATAAACCCGGGCAGATGTCGAAAAAAAGCCGGGTTACGTGAGCTACGCCTTACATTACCTGTAACGAATGAATTGGATGATCATCGTAAAGCTCTCCCTCATCGGCAATACATCTAAAGCGATCTCATTATATCATATTCCGCCATCCCAACTTGCTGTTGCGGGACGGTCGCCAAGCGCCTCGACGGCGCGGTGAATCAAGACCGCTCGGAGGGAAGGCGCTGTCCTCGCCGACTGATCGCCTGCAGTTCTGCCGAATAACGCAATCTTGAAAACAAAATGTAAGCAAGCGCCGCAAGCGATTCGCACTACGATCAATAGAAACGTTTCGATTAAGCGCAAACAACCTCTTGAATACGCTTTATTTATCGGATATAATCAGATCGAAACGTTTCTCCAAATGATTACGACTGCTATAATGACCTAAAATGTGGATATTATACGCTAAATCGAAACGTTTCACCGAATTTATCGAGGTTCGGTAAACCGTAATAATGGTAAACATACAGGACATAATGAGGGGAGGAAAACGCTTCTAGGGCTGATTGTCCTCATGAAGTGAAAGCGCAAGCAAGGATCGAGTTCATTATAACTGATATTATCGAGAGGGGTTTTTCGATATGAAAAAAACAATGACATTGATAACGGCCGGCGTGCTGACCGTAGGCATGCTCGCAGGCTGCGGAGCGAAGAACGATACGAACGGTGGCAACGCGAGCGAGGGAGGCGGCGATTCGAACGAGAAAGTCACCTTGACCGTATGGGGCATGGGCGAAGAAGCGAAAACCTTGCCTAAGTTCGCGGACGAATTCACGAAAGAAAACCCGAATATCAAGGTGAACGTGCAGGCGCTGCCCTGGGATCAAGGCCACGACAAGCTGCTGACGGCGGTTGCGTCCAAGAAAGGTCCGGACGTCGTTCAAATGGGCTCGTCCTGGGTGGCGGAATTCGCGGATGCCGGCGTGCTGGCCGACCTGTCGCCATACGTTACGCAATATCCCGAATTGAATCCCGATAATTTCTACCCGGGCGCGGTCGCAGCCGGCAAGTATAACGACAAGTACGTCAGCTCGCCGTGGTATGTCGAGACGCGCGTGCTGTTCTACCGCACGGACATGCTGAAGAGCGTCGGCTTCGACAAGGCTCCCGCAACGTGGGACGAGCTGTCCGACGCCGCGCAGAAGCTCACGAAAGCCGGCGGCAGCGGCAAGTACGGCATGAGCATCGATCCGAAGGAGCAGTCCCTGGGCTTTATGTTCGCCCGTCAGAACGGCGCGAATTGGTTCACGGCGGACAACCAGCCGAATTTCAACGATCCGAAATTCGTCGAAGCGGTCTCGTACGTCAACAGCTTCTACCAGAACGGATCCGCGCCGAAGGATCTCGGCCTCGACATTGTGCCGGCTTTCAAAGAAGGCATCCTGCCGATGTTCATCAGCGGTCCGTGGATGATCAAACTGATCCAGGATCAAGCGCCGGAAATCAACGGCAAATGGGCGCTCGCCGTGCTGCCGAAGAAAGAAAACAACATGTCGGTGCTTGGCGGCTCGAACCTGTCCATATTCGAGTATTCGAAGAATAAGGATGCCGCGGCCAAATTCGTCGCCTACATGAGCAAAGCGGAAACGCAGCTGAAATGGATGGATTCCACGAGCTCGCTGCCGGCCGTCACGTCCGCATGGGACAACGACAAGCTGAAGAACGACCCGAACTATCAAGTGATCGGCGAACAATTGAAGACGGCGCAGCCGATGCCGGTCCTGAAATCCTGGGCGCAGATCGGCGACAGCTACCTGAAGCACTTCGAGGTCATTTACCGCAGCAACGCGGACGTGAAGAAGGAAATGGACAGCTTCAACGCCGACGCGGCCAAATTAATGAAGTAACGCGATAAGCTTTCCAGGTGCGGGAATCGTCTTCCCCTCCCAATGAAGCAGACCGGCCGCATGCGGCCGGCCTGCTCTATATATGCCCCAGGCATGAAAGAAGGAAGTGAGATTGCCGGATGAAAGGTTTCCTGAATAGACAAGCCCCTTATGTGTTCATTGCGCCGACTTTGATCCTGCTTACGTTGTTCTCTCTCGTCCCCATCGTGGTGGCCCTTGTGATCAGTCTCACCGACATGGACCTTGGAGGACTCGCGAATTTCGATTCGATCGGCTTCATCGGGTTTGACAATTATGTCGAGGTCTTGACCGATCCCGTTTTCATGAAGTCCATTCTCAACACGCTATTCTACGTCGTGATCGGCGTGCCGCTGGTCATCCTGTTCTCGCTTGCCGTCGCGCTGTTGATCAACCTGGGCACGTCCCGGATTTTCAAGGCTTTTCGCGTTGTCTATTATCTCCCGTCCGTGACGAACATCGTAGCTGTCGCGGTCGTCTGGAGTTATCTCTATAATCCTTCGCTCGGCCTGTTCAACTACCTGCTGAACGCAATCGGCCTGCCGGACGTACAGTGGCTCACGCAGCCGACGACCGCCAAGCTGTCGCTGATCCTGCTCGCGCTGTGGAAAGCGGTCGGCCTGAACATGATCATCTTCATCGCGGCGCTGCAGGGAATCCCCAAATCTTACTACGAAGCCGCTCAACTGGACGGCGCCAGCCTGTGGCAGCAGGTGACGAAGATCACGATTCCGATGCTGCGATTCGCCATCTTCTTCGTGTCCATCACGACGATGATCGGCTGGCTGCAGTTCTTCGAGGAACCGTTCGTCATGACGAACGGCGGGCCGCTGGACGGTACGCTGTCCGTGTCGCTGTTCATTTACCAGAACGGCTTCAAGTTCAACAACTTCGGGTATGCGGCGGCCGGTTCGTTCGTGCTGTTCGTCTTTATCATTGCCATTACGCTCATTCAGCTCAGGCTGCAAAAAAACGAGTCCGACATGACTTAAAGATGCGGGGAGATCATTATGAGTAAATCAGTTGCCATGAAGAAAGGGAGCCCGGACGCGCAGCAGGGCGGCCGGCTCTTCCAATGGATTTCCGTCGTCGTGCTTAGCATCGGCGGCCTCTTCTTCCTGCTGCCTTTCTTTTGGATGATCATGTCGTCGTTCAAGCCGGAGAGCGAGATCGTGCAGATTCCGCCTACGCTGTGGCCGTCCCACTTTACGATGAAGAGCTTCAAGGATTTGTTCGAAAACATGAATTTCGGAGTGTACCTGAAAAACACGCTGATCATCGTCCTGTTCTCGTTCGTCGGCCTGCTGCTGAACGCCGTGGCGGGCTTCGGCTTCGCCAAGTACGACTTCAAGGGCCGGAACGGACTGTTCCTCCTGGTGCTCGCGACGATGATGATCCCGAGCCAGGTCACGATGATTCCGGTCTACCTCATCCTGAATTCGATGGGATTGACGAATACGATGACGGGGATCGTGCTGCCGGGCTTCGTCGGCGCGTTCGCGATCTTCTTGTTCCGCCAGTTCATGTCGACGATTCCCACGGAGCTGCTGGAAGCGACGCGCCTGGACGGCGCGAGCGAATATCGGATCTTCCTGCAAATCGCGCTGCCGATCTCGAAGCCGATTCTCGCGGTTCAGGCGATCCTGACCTTCATCGCCGGCTGGAACAGCTTCCTCTGGCCGCTGATCATCGCGAACGACGAGAGCCTGTACACGCTGTCCGTCGGCTTGTCGCTGCTCAAGGGGCAGTACGCCTCGAACTTCGGCCTGCAGATGGCCGGCGCCACGTTCATGGTCGCTCCGGTCATCGTGCTGTTCACGTATTTCCAGAAGCATATTATCGAGAATTTCAGCATTTCCGGCATGAAATAAATACGAATCCGCAAAGGAAGCAGGTGCGAATGCGATGTCCTCGACAGTCCATAAGCGACCGAACATCCTGTTCATCATGTCGGACGACCATGCTTCGCATGCGATCGGAGCCTACGGCAGCCGTATCAACAAGACGCCTCATTTGGACCGGCTGGCGGACGAAGGAATGCGCTTCGACAATTGCTTTTGCACGAATTCGATCTGCGCGCCGAGCCGCGCGACGATTTTGACCGGGACGTATAATCACGTCAACGGGGTCAAGACGCTCGGCGACGACCTGGACGGCCGCCAAACGACGTTTCCGAAGCTGCTGCAGGCGAGCGGTTACCAGACGGCGATCGTCGGCAAATGGCATCTGGGCCACGGCGGGCATCACGACCCGACGGGCTTCGATTATTGGAGCGTGCTGCCGGATCAAGGCGAATACCGCGATCCCGATTTTATCGAGATGGGCAAGGCGAAGAAGTTCGAAGGCTATGTCACCGACATCATTACGGACAAGTCGCTGGACTGGATCGATCATCGCGATCCGGAGCGCCCGTTCATGCTGATGTGCCATCACAAAGCGCCGCATCGCCACTGGGAACCGGACGAGAAGCATAAGCATCTCTACGAGGATACGGAGATTCCGGAGCCGGAGACGTTCAACGACGATTATGCGACGCGCTCCCAGGCGACCGTGCGGGCGAAGATGCGCATCGACGATCTGAACGAGCTGGATACGAAAGGTCCGCCGCCGGAAGGGCTGACGCCGCAAGAAGTCCGCAAGTGGAAATACCAGCGGTACATCAAGGACTATCTTCGCTGCATCGCCTCCATCGACGATAACGTGGGCCGCATGCTCGATTACCTCGACGAGAAGGGGCTGGCGGAGGACACGATCGTCATCTACACGTCCGATCAGGGCTTCTTCCTCGGCGACCACGGCTGGTTCGACAAGCGGTTCATGTACGAAGAATCGCTGCGGATGCCGTTCCTGATCCGGTACCCGCGGGAGATCGAGGCCGGCAGCGCGAGCGATGCGATGATTTTGAACACGGACTTCGCGCCGACCTTCCTCGAGTACGCGGGTCTGCCGGTCCACGAACGGATGCAGGGCTACAGTATCCGGCCGCTCCTGCACGGCGTCGTGCCGGATGGCTGGCGGACGTCGATGGTCTACCGCTATTGGATGCACCTGGACGGCAGCCATGAAGTGTACGCGCATTACGGCATCCGGACGCATCGCTACAAGCTGATCTATTATTACGCCCAGGCGCTCGGCACCACGGATTCGCGGGACGAATCCAGGCCGCCGGAATGGGAATGCTTCGATCTGGAACAGGATCCGTGCGAGCTGAACAACGTCTACGGCCAGCCGGATTATGCCGATAGGATCGCGGCGCTGAAGCGGGAGCTGGAGAAGCTGATGGACGACGTGCAGGACGAATACTTGCACGATTAAGCGCGAAGACGCCGGCGTTCAACGCGGCGATCGTGGCATAGAGAAGAATAACGGATAGGAATCAAGAACATGGGAGGGAGCCCGGAGATGAATACTGAGCAGCGAACGACAACGTTTCCCGTGCAAACGGATGGGCTGGTTTTCACGTTCCTGGAGAGCGGCGACCTGCGGGACATGCAATACGAAGGAATCATGATTAACCAACTCATGTCGAACCCGCTGGACGGTTCGATGAACAATCTATATTTGCGCGTGCGCGAAGCGGGGCGGATCGTGTTTGCGCCGCTGCTTGGCGTGCGCTCGGACAGCCGGGTCAGCGCGTCGGACCGGCGCGTCGTATGGAGCGGGGAAGCGCTCGGCGTCGGGTATCGCGTGACGTTGACGCTCATGCCCGGCTTGATCTGGTTCTGGGACGTACGGCTGAACGGCGACGGCGCCCTGGCGGACGTCGTCTACGGCCAAGATCTCGGATTGGCCGACATCGGCGCGGTCCGCACGAACGAAGCCTACATGTCCCAGTATATCGGCCATGCGGTATTTCATGCGGAGGATACGGGGTACGCGGTGTGCTCGCGGCAAAACCAGCCGATGTCGTCCGGCTTTCCGTACATCCAGCAAGGATCGTTGACTCGTACCGCGGGATACTCGACCGACGGCTTCCAATTCTTCGGCCTCTCCTACAAGGAGACGAACGTACCGGAAGCGCTTGGCCGCGACAGCTTGGACAATGCGGTCTACCAATACGAATTCGCGTATACCGCGCTGCAGTCGGAGACGGTACGGCTCAGCGGCGAAGCCGCGTTCGTGTTCTACGGCTTGCTGCGGCCGAACCACGCGGAAGCGGTCGGAGCGCTTGAGTACCGGGACGAGGTGAGGGCCGCGTGGGTGCTGGCGCAAGCCGAATTCGGCGCGGACGCGGCGAAGGAACTTCGTCCGATCGGCCCCCGCGTGGCGTGGAGCGAAGCGATCGGCGAGCCGCTGCGAAGCGAGACGCTCTCGATGGAGGAGATCGACGCGCTCTTCCCGGTCCGTCTGCAGGAAGAGCGCGACGGGGAAGAGCTGCTCTCCTTCTTCACGGGGACGTACGAGCATATCGTGCTGAAGTCGAAAGAGCTGCGCATGGAGCGTCCGCACGGCCATATCCTGATGAGCGGCGACAATGCGCGGGTGAACGAGCAAGTCTTGTCCTCGACGAACTACATGTACGGCATTTTTCATTCGCAGGTGACGGTAGGCAACACGTCGTTCAATAAATTGATGACGAACGCGCGCAACGCGCTCAACGTGCCGAAGACGTCGGGACAGCGGATCTACGCGGAGACGGACGGCAAATACCGTTTGCTCGCGATGCCGTCCTTGTACGAGATCGGCTTTAACTACGCGCGCTGGCACTATAAGCTGGCCGACGATACGCTGATCGTGACGGCATGGACGAAGGCCGATTCGCCGGAGCTCGCGCTCGAAGCCGTCTCGAAGACAGGCAAGGCGTATCGCTTCCTCGTGACGAGCCAGATGACGATGAACGACAAGGAGTACGAGCTGCCCTGCCTGCTCGAGCGCGACGGAGACGAGCTCGTCTTCCGCGCCCATCCTGATTCGCTGAGCGCAAGCGCGTATCCGGAGCTGAATTTCCGTCTTCGCGTGACGGGATCGGACATGCGGGTTCTGGACGAACGCGCGCTCGCGCCGGAAGCGGCGGCAGGCTCCGCTTCGCTGACGGTGCTGGCGCTCGAGGCGACCCGGGGCTGGAGACTGACGATCGCGGGCAATCTGGAAGCGGCGTCTTCCAAGGCGGGAGCCGCGGACAATCGGCAGCCGGCGGAGACGGATATCGAGCAGTACCGTTCGTTCTTGTCGTCGGTCATGAACGAGTTCCGCTTGTCGCATGCATCGGAAGCGCAATCGCGGGAGCTGGAGAAGTTCAACGTGCTGGCGTGGTGGTACACGCATAACATGCTCGTCCATTACTCCGTCCCGCACGGCCTTGAACAATACAGCGGCGCCGCATGGGGCACGCGCGACGTCTGCCAAGGGCCGACGGAATATTTTATGGCGACGGGCAAGCACGAACAGGTCAAGGAAATCCTTAAGACGGTCTATGCGCACCAGTACAAGGAAGACGGCAATTGGCCGCAATGGTTCATGTTCGACCGGTATTACCGGATCCAGCAGGAAGAAAGCCACGGCGACATTATCGTCTGGCCGCTGAAGGTGCTGGGCGATTATTTGCGGGTTACGGGCGATTTCTCGATCTTGGAGGAGCGCGTGCCGTATTCCGCCCATACGGGCGAGCTGACGGAAGAGACCTTCACCGTTCTCGACCATGCGCGCAAGGAACTGCAGTATATCAAGGATCGCTTCCTGCACGGCACGCGCCTGTCCGCTTACGGGGACGGCGATTGGGACGATACGCTGCAGCCGGCGAACGCTAAGCTGAAGCAATACATGATCAGCAGCTGGACCGTGTCGCTGACGTTCCAGACGTTATCCCAGCTTTCCGGCGCGTTGTCGGGCCAAGGCGGAGCGCTTGCCGAGCTGGCGGCCGAGCTGGAGGAGCTGGCCGAAGGCATCAGGGCGGACTTTCACCGCTACTTGGTGAAGGACGGCATCATCTCCGGCTTCGCCTATATGGAAGAGCCGGGCCGCATCGAGCTGATGCTGCATCCGAGCGACGACAAGACCGGCATCGCGTACCGTCTGCTGCCGATGACGCGCAGCATGATCGGCGAGCTGCTGGACGCCGACGAGGCGGAATCGCATTACCGGCTCATCAAGCAAGAGCTGTACTGCCCGGACGGCGTGCGTCTGATGAACCGCCCCGCGGACTATGCGGGCGGCGTCAGCACGCGGTTCAAGCGCGCCGAGCAGGCCGCGAACTTCGGCCGCGAGATCGGCCTGCAATACGTGCACGCCCACATTCGCTTCGTCGAAGCGATGGCCAAGCTCGGCAAGCGCGACGAAGTGTGGAAGGGCCTCGCGATGATCAATCCGGTCGGATTGCGCGACGTCGTGCCGAATGCCGACTGGCGCCAGAGCAACGCTTACTTCAGCAGCTCGGACGGCAAGTTCCCGGACCGCTATGCGGCGCAGGAAGGCTTCGGCAAGCTGCGCACGGGCGAGGTGCAAGTGAAGGGCGGTTGGCGCATCTACTCGAGCGGCCCCGGCATCTACATGAACCAGCTGATCTCGAACGGCCTCGGCATCCGTCAAGAAGGCGGGGATTTGGTTCTGGATCCCGTGCTGCCGGCGGATATGGACGGGCTTCGCTTCCGTTTCCGGTGGAACGGCAGGCCGATCGCGTTCCGCTACGACATCGGCGGCGAGACGGTGACCGCCGTGACCGTGAACGGCAAGCCCGTGCACGCGGCCGAACGCGCGAACCGGTACCGTCACGGCGGCGTGCGGATCGGGCGCGAGGCGCTTGAAGCATTGCTTGTCGACGGCATGAACGAGGTCGTCATCCGGCTGTCATAAAATTATTCGGCGGCGATGGGGGGAGTTCGTTCCTCATCGCCGAATTTATTCCATGAAGCGATCGAGACATGAGAGCGAGCAGTGAAGATAGGAGCGATAGCTGTGGTCAGCATTAAGGACATTGCCAAGCAATTGGGGGTATCAATCTCGACCGTATCTTACGCGCTGAACGGAAATCCGAAGGTCACGGAAGAAACGAGGGAGAAGATCCTGACCGTGGCCAAGGAGCTGAATTACGTGCCGAACGCGGCCGCGAGGTCGTTGAAGAAGCGGGAGACGCGCATCATCGGCGCGTTCCTGACGACGTTCGAGGGGGCTTTCTACGGCCAGCTTCTTCAGGGCATGAAGGAAGAGATGAACAAGCGGGGGTACGACCTCGTCATCTGCAGCGGCGTGCAGTCGCACCGGATGCTGTCGGAAGGCACGGTGGACGGCGCGATCGTCCTGGACAGCCTGTTCACGGATCAGGAGCTGCTGCTTCACGCGGGGAGGAACCATAAGCTGGTCGTGCTGGACCGGGAGCTGAGCCATCCGAACATCGTGCAGGTGCTCCTGGACAACAAAGCGGGCGCCACGTTCGCGACGGAGTATCTGATTCGCAAGGGGCATAAGAAGCTGTATGCCGTGACCGGTCCCGAAGGCTCGTTCGACTCCGAGCAGCGGCTGGCGGCCGTCCGGCAAACGGTGGAGCGCAACGCCCCGCTGCAATATGCCGAGATTCCCGGCAACTTCGACAAGGAGAGCGGAGCGGCCGCGGCGGCGCGCATCCTCGGCGAATACGACGGACCGGCCGCCGTGTTCTGCCTGAACGACGAGATGGCGATCGGCGTATACCAAGCGCTGAAGGATTCGCCGTATCGCATCGGGGAGCATCTCCACGTGGTCGGCTTCGACCACATCGACATCTCCGACTACGTGCAGCCGCGGCTCGCGACCGTCGATTATTCGGAGCGCCGCTGGGGCGCTGTGGCCGCCGAGCAGCTCATCAAGCTGATCGCGGGGGAAGGCGCGGAGCATGAGCGCATCTACGTCTCGCTGATCGAAGGCGAGTCGGTGCGGCAGGTATAAGTTCGATAAGCGGGAAGCGCTCAGGACCATGGGTCTTGCGCGCTTTTTTGGTTCAATGATCTGGGTCTGCGCCCCTTGGCTGGTTGCCTTGCCGTGCCGAAGCGAAGGGCGCTGGGCTGGGTGTCTTAAGTAGACTGCGATGAAAAGTTATTTGACTCACGCCAGTAGCGTAGAACTAAGCCGAGGGACGGGCAGTTTAATACATCATATCACCGCGTCTGATATACTTTTTAATAAAGCGATTAAGGTGGTCGGATGATGTTCAATAATGATTTGGATAAAACATTAGAAGAACTTGAAGGAGAGATTTGGGGCCAGCCACAGTTTTGCTCAAACCTTGTTATTCGCTGTCATGAATTACGAAGGAAACCATTAATGAGCTTCTCTATTGAAGATTTAAGAATAATGATTGGGCAAGGGTTCAGTTTGAAATATCTTGTTCCAGTTGCTCTTAGGTAATTGGCAGACAACCCGTTTGTCGGAAGGGATGTTTATAAAGGAGACCTGTTGGTATGTGTAATGAACGTTGAACAGACTTTTTGGGATGTAAACCCTGAAGTGCAAGTCGAGTTGGAATTAATATTAACCGATGTTAAATGCACAATTGAAAAATTGCTTCCTTTGGTGGCCACTCATAAGTCTCCAAATCGCTGAACTAGCGGGTTTAGAAGTACGGGATCTCCCTTATACCCTTTAGTGTACTTGTTGTTGATAGAACAATAGTTTATTTATATAGGACTAAAGTTTTACTTCATAACAGTCGATACTATTGTTTATATTTGTAAATTCGAAGAAGCAAACAGTAGTTGAGGGGGAAATTGTCATGTCACGAAAGAAAAAGAAACAGCAGCGGGAAAGGGAACGACTTATTGAAGACTTATTAAAATTCCTTGTGGTAGGGGCATTCCTTGGTATCTATTATCTGACGAAATCGCTCCCAGCCTCCGCGATCGCCGCGGGAACAGTGCTGGGGCTATTCATTGTCACTCGAGTATATGGGAACCAGAAACGAGTAGAGCGCCTAAAGCGTTCCGGCATAAACGAAATTGACGAGATGGATGGTCGACAGTTCGAACATTATCTGGGTCATCTACTAAGGTTTCAAGGATATTCGGTGGAAGTCACCCGTTCTGCAGGGGACTACGGCGCCGATCTAGTCATTAAACGTAATAACAAGAAAATCGTAGTTCAAGCAAAGCGGTATAGCAGAAATGTGGGGCTTAAAGCCGTGCAAGAAGTGCAGGCCGCCATCGCGCATTATGGTGCATCTGAAGGCTGGGTTATTGCAAATCGCGAGTATACAGATGAAGCATACTCGTTAGCCAGGTCTAATGGGATCAGGCTTGTCAATCGCGGGCAGTTAATAGAAATGACGCTGAAGATGAATCCCCAGCAGGGCGCATCACAGGTGGTCAAAGCCATAAAGGAGCAGTTGCCTGAGGAGCAACGAATGTGCAGCCGCTGCGGAGAGAAAATGGTCCGTCGGAAAGGGCCGAAGGGCGAATTTTTTGGATGTAATGCATATCCAAAATGTAGAAATATAACATCCGTATAGGTTCAGAAGATTAATGGATGAAAAAGCGTTTTGACGAATGAATTTTCCGAAATATATCTATTTGGCACCAGGCGCAGCGAGGCGCCTGGTTTTATTATGTTCAGAGAAAAAAGTGCTAGGCAGGATGACCATACACATTTAGCTCGCGGCACTAATGGAGCGTTAAGCCATAACTAGCTGTTCCACTTGCGATAGCGGGTCGGATTCGTCCCGATCATCCGCTTGAACGTCCGGTTGAAATGCGCGAATTGCTCGAAGCCGACCTTCTCGGAAATATCCGCGACCTTCAGGCTCGACTTGGCGAGCAAGGCCTGCGCCTCGCGAATGCGGGCCAGATTCAGGTAGCCGATGACGGTGAAGCCCGTCACGCTCCGGAACATCCGGCTGAAGTACGAGGGACTCATCCCGAATCGGTCGGCGAGCGAAGGCAGCGACAGCTTCTCCCGGTAATGGGCGTTCATGAACTTCACGACCTCGGCCATCAGCCGATGCGACGGGCTCAGCGGATCGTCGGTCGCCGGCACCTCGGCATCCTTCAGGCGCGAGGCGAATAACAATAATTGAGACAAGAGAAGGCGGAGCGATAATTCGAATCCGTCTTCTTGCTGTTTGATCTCGTCCGTCATCTTGCGGAAGAGCTCTTCCGCATGCCACTGCTCCTGCGGCTTCAACCGGTACTGATGCCGATCCCGCTCGAACAGCCGCAGCAGCTCGGGACGAAACATCGGATGACCGTCGCCGAGAAAGGCATCGCTGAAGTTGATGACGATCCGCTCGTGCTGCGGGGAACCGAGCACCGAGGTTTTATGGACGTCATGCTTGTTAATGAAGATCAGATCGCCCGCGGCCACGGAATACATGCTGTCCTTGATGAAATATTGGCGTCGTCCGGACAGCAGATAGTAGACCTCGTACGTGCTGTGATAATGGTTGTAGGCTTCGAAGGGCGACGTGCGGTTGACCTGCTGCAGAAAAAAATCCCCTTCTTCCTCGCCGAAATGGACGGTAACCGTTTCTTTGGGCTGCATGGCGTCACCTCGTGGCAAAAAAGATCATATTACCTGCGATTATAACAAAAAAGGACAATACATAAAACTTATATTGTCCTATCATAAAGGTGTAGGTTGAACAAGCGAGGGAGGAATTGCGTTGAAAGCCTTTATGGACGAACGGTTTCTGCTCGGCAGCGAAACGGCGTGCCGGCTTTATTACGATTATGCGGCCGAGATGCCGATCATCGACTATCATTGCCACCTGGATCCCCGCGAGATCGCCGAGAACAGACGGTTCGGCAACCTGACGGAAGCGTGGCTGCACGGCGATCACTACAAATGGCGGGCCATGCGGGCGAACGGCGTGACGGAGCCTTACGTGACCGGCGGCGAGGGAATATCCGATTATGACCGATTCCTGGCTTACGCGCGCACGGTTCCGCAGGCGATCGGCAACCCGCTCTACCATTGGTCGCATCTGGAGCTTCGCCGGACGTTCGGCGTCGACGACATCATCCACGAGGGCAATGCGGCAGCGATCTGGAACAAGGCGCAGGCCGTCTTCGACGGAAAGGGCGTCACCGTCCGCGATTTGATCCAAGCGAGCGACGTGCGGGTTATCTGCACGACGGACGATCCGGCGGATTCGTTCGAGCATCATGCCTTCATCCGCCAAGACCCGACGATCGATACGCAGGTGCTGCCTTCGTTCCGCCCGGATAAAGCGTTGAATATCCGCGCCGCCGCCTTCCTGCCTTGGATCGGACGGTTGGAAGCGGCATGCGGAACGCGGGTCGCCGATTACGCCGCTTTCTTGGAAGCGCTTAAGTCGAGAATCGACTATTTCGACCGGATGGGCTGCCGGTTGTCGGATCATGCCCTCGACGAGGTGCCGTTCGCGCCGTGCTCGGAAGCGGAAGCAAGCGCGATATTCGCCAAAGCGATCCGGGGCGAAGCGGTCGGCGAGCAAGAGGAGCAGCGCTACAAAACCTTCACGCTGCTGCAGCTTGGCAGATGGTATGCCGAGAAAAACTGGGCGATGCAGCTGCATCTTCATGCCCACCGCAACAACAACGGCCGCATGCTCTCCCGGCTCGGCCCGGATACCGGCTACGATTCGATCGGCGACGGCCGGCTGGCCGGCGCGCTCGTCGGACTGCTCGACGCGTGGGAAAACGAAGGCGCGCTGCCGCGCACGATCTTGTATTCCTTGAATCCGAAGGACAACGACGTGCTCGCTTCGATCATCGGCTCTTTCCAAGGAGGGGGCATCCCCGGCAAGATCCAGTTCGGCTCCGCGTGGTGGTTCAACGATACGAAGGACGGCATGCTCGCGCAGCTGTCGGCGCTCTCGAACATGGGGCTGCTCGGCCGGTTCGTCGGCATGCTGACCGATTCGCGCAGTTTCCTGTCCTTTACGCGGCACGAGTATTTCCGCCGGATCGTATGCGATATGATCGGCAAATGGGTAGAACGGGGCGAAGCCCCGCATGACATGGCCTGGCTAGGCGGCATCGTGCAGGATATCAGCTTCCGCAACGCGGAGCGCTATTTCCGGTTCGGATCGCCGGCGGGGGCGGAAAGCGAGGGGTTGAACCATGTCCAGGCTTGATCCGGCAAGCTCCGGTCCGCGGCGGATCGGGCAGGCCGCGCTGGCTGCGGCCGAGCGGGAAGAGTGGCAGCGCCAGCGGGAACTGCCGATTAAAGTGCTGCAGATCGGGGAAGGCAATTTTCTGCGCGGGTTCGCCGATTGGATGCTGCAGGCGTGCAATCGCCGCGGGCTGTTGAACGGAAGCGTCGCGGTTACGCAGCCGCGTCCGACGGGCAAGCCGCATCTGGATAAGCTGAAGGAGCAGCAAGGCGCCTATACGCTGCTCGTGCGGGGGCTGCGCGACGGCAGGCCTGTCGAGGAGAAGGAGACGATCACGGTCTTCTCCCGCATGATCGACCCGTACGAGGAGTGGGAAGCCTTCCTGGAGCTGGCCGAGCTTCCGGAGCTGGAATTCGTCATCTCCAATACGACGGAAGCGGGACTGACCTATCAGCCGTCCGAGTGGTCCGGCAGCGAACCCGTGCTTTCGTTTCCCGGGAAGCTGACCGCGTTCCTGTACCGGCGGTTTACCCGGTTCGGCGGCGATCCGGCGCGCGGGCTGATCCATCTGCCGTGCGAGCTGTTGGACCGCAACGGCGAACGGTTGTCGGCCGCCGTGCTGCGCCATGCCGAGGACTGGGGCTTGCCCGAAGCGTTCCGGGCTTGGGTCCGGGATGCCAACCGGTTCCTGAACACGCTGGTCGACCGCATCGTCACCGGTTATCCGGAGGACGCGGAGGCGTTATTCGGCCGATGGGGGTACGCGGATCCGCTGCTAACGACCGCCGAGCCTTATTATTTCTGGGCGATTCAAGGGGAACGCGAACTGGAAGCGAGGCTGCCGCTCGCGCAAGCCGGCTTGAACGTGAAGTGGGTCGAGGACTTGACGCCCTATCAGCTGCGCAAAGTGCGCCTGCTGAACGGAGCGCATACGATCTTGGCCACGATCGGACTCGTGAAAGGGCTTCATGAGGTCCGCGAAGCGCTGGAGCATGCGGAGCTGGGACCGCGATTGACGCAGGGTTTGTTCGAGGAGATCGTGCCGGCGGTGCCGATCGATGGCGGCGAATTGACGGCCTACGCAAACGAGACGCTGGACCGGTTCCGCAATCCGTATATGAAACACCGGCTGGCCGATATCGCCTTGAACAGCCTGTCGAAGTGGAAGACAAGACTGCTGCCTACTTTGAAAGCGCATTGGCAGCGAACGGGGGGAATCCCGGACGTGATCGCGGAGTCGCTTGCCGCCCTGCTTCGGCTATATCGTCCCGCGAACGCGGAAGGTCCGTATAGCTCGCTGCTGCCGGACGGGTCCAGCTTTACGGTCCGCGACGATCAAGCCTTGCTCGAATTGATCCGCGCGGCATGGGAGCCTTATCGTGCCGGCGGGGGATCTGCCGGCGGCTTGGCGGACAGCGTCCATGAACTGCTCGCGTTGACTGCCCTGTGGGACGAGGATTTGAATCGTTATCCCGGTCTTGCGGACGAGGTTGCGCGGCATCTGGCAAGCTGGGAGGCGGATGCCCGATGAGCGCCGCCGTAAGCCTGCATCCGGATGACGACGTCGTCGTCGCGCTCCGGGATTTGAAGGACGGGGAGACGATCGGGCAGCCGGACGCGGACGGCGGCTGGACCGTGAAGGTCGTCGGCGAGGTGCCGAGAGGGCATAAGCTGGCGATTCGTCCGATTCCGGCCGGACGGCATGTCCGCAAATTCGGGTATTCGATCGGGCTTGCCCAATCGGATATTCCGGCCGGCGGCTGGGTGCATACGCATAACGTCCGCACTGGGCTGGGCGCGCTGCTCGATTACCGTTACGAGCCCATCGCGCAGGACGATCCCGCAAGCGCGCGCGGGGCTTCGTTTCTCGGCTACGAGCGGGAGAACGGCGACGTGGGCATCCGCAACGAGCTATGGATTATCAATACGGTCGGCTGCATCAACAAAACATGCGAGCTGCTGGCGAGTACGGGAACGCAGCGCTTCGCGGGGCGGGGCATCGACGGGGTGTTTCATTTCGCGCATCCGTTCGGCTGCTCGCAGCTGGGCGATGACCTCACCTACACCCGCCGGCTGCTCGCGGCGCTTGCCGATCACGGCAATGCGGCGGGCGTGCTGATCGTCGGCCTCGGCTGCGAGAACAATCAGATCGACGGGATGAAGGAGCTGCTCGGCGAGCAAGGGGGGCGCATCCGGTATCTCCGCGCGCAGGATGAGGAAGACGAGCTGGCGGCCGGCATGCGGCTGCTGGAGGAGCTGGTCGAGTTCGCGGAGCGGTTCGAACGCAAGCCCGTTCCGCTCGCCAAGCTGAAGCTGGGTCTGAAATGCGGCGGCTCGGACGGCTTCTCCGGCCTGACGGCCAATCCGCTTGTCGGCCGTCTCGCGGATATCGTGACCGCGGAGGGCGGGACGGCTCTGCTGACGGAAGTGCCCGAGATGTTCGGGGCGGAGACGATCCTGATGAACCGCGCGGCCGACGAAGCGGTATTCGACAAGATCGTGGACCTGGTCAACGATTTCAAGCACTATTTTATCCGGCACGACCAAGAGATTTACGAGAACCCGTCTCCCGGCAACAAAGCCGGCGGCATCACGACGCTCGAGGAGAAATCGCTCGGCTGCACGCAGAAGGGCGGCACGGCCCGCGTGACGGACGTGCTGCCGTACGGCGTCCGCGCGGCAAAGCAAGGGCTGAATCTGATTCAAGGCCCCGGCAACGATCTGGTGTCCGTGACGGCGCTGGCGGCGGCGGGCGCGCATATCGTCCTGTTCACGACGGGGCGTGGCACGCCGTTCGGCGGTCCGGTGCCGACGGTGAAACTCTCCACCAACAGCGAGCTCGCGATGAAGAAGCGGAACTGGATCGACTTCGACGCGGGGCGCCTCCTCGGCGGATCGACCATGCAGGCGCTGACGGAAGAGCTGTTCGAGTACGTGCTCGGGCTCGCTTCGGGCGAGATCCGCACGAACGGGGAGCGGAACGGCTACAAGGAGATCGCGATTTTCAAAGACGGCGTCATTTTATAATCAGGGAGGAAGTTCGACATGGACAAAAAAAGATACGTGCTCGTCGGCACGGGAGGCAGGGCCGAGTTTTTCTACGGCGCGATCGCCTCGCAATACAAGGAGACCTCCGAGCTTGCCGCTTTCTGCGACACCAACCAGACGCGGATGAATTACGCGAATAAATTGCTGCAGGAAAGCTACGCTTATCCGCCGGTGGCGACGTACAAGACGCAGGATTTCGACCGCATGATCGAGGAACAGAAGCCGGACGCCGTGATCGTGACCAGCGTCGACCGCACGCACCATACGTATATCATCCGCGCCATGGAGCTCGGCTGCGACGTCATCACCGAGAAGCCGATGACGGTGGACGAGCGCAAATGTCAGGAGATACTGGACGCCGTCGAGCGTACGGGCCGCAACGTGCGCGTCACGTTCAATTACCGGTATGCCCCGCATCATACCAAAGCCAGGGAATTGATCATGGACGGCGCGATCGGCCAAGTCACGTCGGTTCATTTCGAGTGGCTGCTGAACACGATGCACGGAGCGGATTATTTCCGCAGATGGCATCGGGACAAGCGCAACAGCGGCGGCCTGCTCGTGCATAAGTCGACCCATCATTTCGATCTGGTCAACTTCTGGATCGGCTCGCAGCCGGAGGAAGTGTTCGCTTACGGCGACCTGCTCTATTACGGCAAGGAAAATGCCGAACGGCGCGGCGTCACGGATTTCTATGAGCGAGCGACGGGCAATCCGAACGCGAAGGGGGATCCGTTCGCCCTCCATCTCGACGAGAACGCGCATCTGAAGGGGATGTACCTGGACGCCGAGCACGAGGACGGTTACCGCCGCGATCAGAGCGTCTTCGGCGACGGCATCAGCATCGAGGATACGATGGGCGTCATGGTCCGCTACAAGAATAACGCGATTCTCACCTATTCGCTGAATGCCTACATGCCTTGGGAAGGTTACCGGATCGCGTTCAACGGCACGAAGGGCCGCCTGGAGATGACGATCGTCGAGCAATCGTACGTCAATTCCGGCGGCGACAAATCGCTCGAGGGCGCTTTGAAAGACAAGCGCATCATTCTGTTCCCGATGTGGGAACCTCCCGTCGAGATCGAATTGGAGGAAGAAAGCGAAGGCGGACACGGCGGCGGCGATCCGGTGCTGCTCAACGACATCTTCGGCACGCCGGCGGAAGACCGGTTCCATCGCGCGGCCAACCATGTCGACGGCGCGCGCTCGATCTTGACCGGCATCGCGGCGAATAAATCGATCCGGACCGGTCAGCCGGTGAAGGTGTCCGAGCTCGTGAAATTCCGCGGCTAGCCTCGGCGGGAGCGGAGCGGATCGCATGGATGTCATTTAGATGGTCGAAGAGACGCGCAGTTATTCCGTATAGGCGGAGTAGCTGCGTGTCTTTGAATTTATCGCGGGAAGGGGGGACATTCGCGGAAGGAATCGTTATGATAACGGTATGGCGCGGCAGGCTGGGCAAACGAAGTGAAGGGCTGCATTTTAAGCGGGGCAAGAGGAGAAGCCATGAGAATCAACCTAGCATAGGAGGCAAATCAGGTGTCCGAAGCACGGAGCGATACGGTCGAGTACCCGATGGCGAACATTCCCGCCGGCGTAATTCAATTGCGGGACGATCGCATCCATAAGAGCTGGACGGTCGAAGTGGATGCTTTCCTGCTTGCTCCCGTTCCGGTCACGCAGGCGTCATACGCCTCGCTCGCGCACGGCACGAACAGGCGGGGAGAGCAGCCGCAAGCGCCGGTCGCGGACGTCTCGTGGCGGGACGCGGTCATATATTGCAACATGCTCTCCCGGCAATCCGGCCTGGAAGACTATTACTCGATTGACGATGGCGGCGAGCATGTCGTACGCAATATGGGAGCGAACGGGTACCGCCTGCCTACGGAAGCCGAATGGCAGTACGCGTGCAAAGCCGGAACGGCGGGGTACCGGTACGGGGGGCTGGACGAGGTCGCGTGGTACCGCGGGAACGCCGAAGGCAGGGTACGGGACGTGGGCGGCAAGGCCCCGAACGCGTGGGGCTTATACGATATGCTGGGAAATGTATGGGAGTGGTGCTGGGATCAATACGACGCGGACGTTTACGGACCCTACCGGGTCTTCCGCGGCGGAAGCTGGGCGGAAGAAGCGAGGGGCTGCGGCGCGACTTGCCGTCGGCGCAGCCACCCGGCGTTTCGCATCGACGATCTCGGCTTCCGGCTGGCGAGGTCGCTGCGATAGACGAACCGAATACGCAACCGCGCGGGGCGGCCGGCGTCATGAACGGGCTGCCTCTTTCGCCTATACCGAAACGCTAAATCGGGACGTTTGCAAGACATTAAATCATTCGCGCCCGCGAATTGTGTTAAAATCCATAATACAGTTCGGGCGGCGAGGCGCCGACGCGGCATTAGGACGCGGCAGGCGTCGACTCCGCTCTATAATCCGACGAGTCAAGCATCAAATGAGAGCGCTTACTAAGGCGCTTCCGACTCGGTAACGAGGCGTAGCGGCAGCGGCCGGCGATCATCCTAAGCGCCTTAACCGGTACATCGCCCCGCTGCTTTCATATACGAACGGCAACGGCTGGCCAAGGCCCATTTGCGGACCGGCTGCCTTGCGGAAAGGAGAGCGTCCATGTTCTATTCCTTGCGAAATCGCCTGATCGTGGCTTTCGTGCTGCTGTTCGTGCTGGCGTTCGGCGCGCTGTCGATTCTGCTGTTCAATCAATCCCGCTCCATAATCCGCTCCTATATCGAATCGTCGGCGCTGGAGAAAATGGACGAATACGGGTCCTATATCGACATGGTCCAGACGCAAACCTACGACCTGGCCTCGTTGGTGTTCAACAGCTCCACGACGGACGAATGGGACGATGCCGTGTCCGATCCGGCGCTCACGGACGGCGAGAAGATGCTGGCCCATCTGAAAATGAGCAAGTTCCTGACGCAGACGACGACCAGCTACTCCAGCGTCTCCTCCGTCTCGCTGTACCGGCGGGAGGGCATGTGGGTCAGCATGAACAACCAGGTCGTCAAGGACGGAGCCTTCCTCGGGCAGGAATGGTACAAGAACTTCACGACGCAGAGCGTTCGCTGGCTCGCCGCCCATACCGACGACGTCGAGATCCGGGTCAACAACAACACTCACCCGGTGGTCAGCATGCTGATGCCGATCGGGACGTTCGAGCCCGCGCAGGCCAAAGTTTCGCTGAAGGTCAACGTAAGCGCGGATTATTTCCTCGAGCCGCTGAACCGGATTCATCTCGGGGGCAGCGGAACGATCTATCTGCTGGACCAGAACGGCAGCCCGTTATTATCCCAGGCCGATTACGATACCCGCATGGAGACGCAGAGCGAGGTGAAGGCCGTCCAGGACGGCTGGCGCAAGCAGGGCGTCATTTATTTCACCAACGCCAAAGGGCAGGATCAGATCATGGTCTACAAAAAGCTGTCGTTGAACGGCTGGATGCTGGTCGGCTTCGTCTCCGAGCGCGATCTGTACGCGCAGCTCTTCAATTTGCGAGACAGCATCGTCCTGTTGGCGGCGCTGCTGCTGCTGCTGTCCTTGTTCATCGCCTTCTGGCTGTCCCACGGCATCACGAAGCCGCTCTCGCGGCTCGTCTCTTCCATGCGCCACGTCCAGCGCGGCGACTTCGACAGCGCCGAGAGCCGGCTGCCTCCCGCGGGGGACGTGCGCAACGAAGTCGGGTTCGCGACCGCGACGTTCCGCAACATGGTCGGGCGGCTCCGGCATCACATCCGCAACGAATTCGAGCTGAAGCTGCTGCGGCAGCAGGCCGAGTACAAGGCTTTGCTCATGCAGATCAATCCGCATTTCATGTTCAACACGCTGGAGCTGCTCAGCAGCCTCGCGATGCAGAAGCGCACCGACGACACGGTCGCGGTCATCGAATCGCTGGGCAAGATGCTCCGGTTCTCGCTCAAGATCAACGACGACTTGATCGGCTTGCGCGAAGAGCTCAAGTACGTGCGCGATTACGCGATGATTCTGCAAATCCGCTTCGGCGACCGGCTGCGGCTGACGATCGAGGAGGACGGGAATCTGGAACACGTGACGGTCGTCAAGTTCATCCTGCAGCCGCTGATCGAGAATGCCGTCAAATTCGCCTATGCGCATCAGGCGGAAGCGCGCGTGGCCGTAGAGGCTCGGCGCGCGGACGGGCGCATCGCGCTCATCGTGGCCGACAACGGACCGGGGATGGACGAGCTGCAGCGGCGGAGACTGCTGGAGCTGGCCGACGCCGCGCGTCCCGAGCAGGCGTTGAACGGCGGCGACCGCCAGATCGGCCTCGGCAACGTGCTTGCCCGCTGCCGGTTGTATTACGGCTCGCTGTTCGAGGTCCGTATCGCTTCCTCCGAAGGCGAAGGGACCCGGATCGAGCTGATTTTGCCCGTACAGGAGGCGTTAAGGCATGTACCGATTGCTGATCGTGGATGACGAGCCGGAAATTCGACTGGGCTTGAAATTGAAAATCGATGCGGACCGGCTCGGTCTCGAGCTGGCCGGCGAGGCGGCGAACGGGCTCGAAGCGCTCGAGCTGCTGGAGAACGAAGAGGTCGACATCGTGCTGACCGACATGAATATGCCCCTCATGGACGGCGTGTCGTTCCTCGAGGCCTGCCGGGAGCGGCATCCGGACGCGCGGCTTGTCGTCATTACCGGCTACGAGGATTTCAACTACGCGCGGGCGGCCCATCGGCACCATGCGAGCGATTATCTGCTCAAGCCGGTCGCCCGGGACGAGCTGGACGCGGTGCTGGCGAAGATCACGGCGGAGCTCGACGGGGAGCGGGACGAGCTGAAGCGGGAGGAGCTTGCGCGCTGGGAGTTGTCCCAATACTACAAGGAAATGAGAGAGCATTTCATCGTGCGGCTGGTCAAAGGCGAATCGGACCGCGAGAGCGCCGTGCTGGACCGGGCTGCCAGATTCGGCCTCGAATCGTGGGCGCGGCGGGAAGCCCGTTTCCTGACCGTGGGCCTTCGCCATCGGGATACGGCGGCGGCCGAGCCTGCCCTCGAACGAACGCCGGACCGATTCCTGCTGCCGCTCGAGTTGATCTGCCGGGAGAAGGAGGAGACCTCGGGCGCTTCGTGCGCGGCTTTCCGGGATGCCAACTATCCGGGGCTGGTTCATTTCGTCACGGTGGAAAGCGAAGACTGGCTGCGGGCGTTCGCCGCGGAGCTGGACGCGCTGGTGCGCGAGCTGCTCGGCTTCGAGCTGGCGGCCGGGATCGGACAGAACGCCGCCGGCTTCGGCCAGTGGAAGGAAGGCTATCTCTCCGCGCTGCTGGCCTGGAATCTGTCGGACGGCGGAACGGATAACGGCGGGGACGTCTCCGGGGAACAAGCGGCGCTGTCCGGGGAAGAAATCAACGTGATCGAACGCTACCTGGAGCGAGGCGAGCTCGCGGCGCTGGAGCGGGCGGTGAGCCAATCGCTCCGCAAGGCGATGGCGTCCTCCCGGTCGCGCTTCGTCAAGGCGATCTTCCAGCTCTACCTCGTGCTGGAACCGCATGCGCACGAGGCGCGCGTGCGGCTGGACAGCTCGGAGCAGCTGTGGATTCGGCCCGAGCTGGCGCTCGCGCTCGATACGGTCGACCGCGCCGTCCGCTTCCTCGCCGGGATCGCGGAGAAAATCGACCGACGGCGCCGAAGCGAGGCGGGCGAAGGGGAAGCTTCGCTCATGGATGCCGTGCTCCGGTACATCGGCGAGAATTACATGTCGGAGCTGAACCTGACCCAGATCGCCGAACGATTCAATTACAACCCGTCCTACTTCTCGGAGATGTTCAAGAACAAGATCGGCAAGACGTTCATCCAATACCTGACCGATGCGCGCATGGCCCAGGCGGTCCGGCTGCTCGAGGGAACGGAGCTCGGCTTATGGGACATCGCCGAGCTGACGGGGTTCTCCAACGCCAGTTATTTCAGCTCCAAATTCAAGCGGATGTTCGGCATGTCTCCCTCGGATTACCGGCAGCAGGCGTCCGGGAAGAAGGGGCGGGGCGGCTCGTAACGCGCCTGAAGGTCGGCGCCTCCTCGCCGGAAGGTCGGCGCCTCCTCGCCGGAAGGTCGCCGCCTCCTCGCCGGAAGGTCGCCGCCTCCTCGCCGGAAGGTCGCCGCCTCCTCGCCGGAAGGTCGGCGCCGCCCCGGGCCGCAACTGAAAAAATCGCAAGCCAACTGCCGAAGAAATAGAATTCAGCGGATGCGGCGGTCCGCTTATCATGGGAGTATATCCACACATGATAAGAGGAGGACTCCCCATGCGAACCGTCCGCAAGCCGCTTGCCCGCACCCATAACCGCACGGCTTATCTGTTTCTGCTGCCGTGGCTTGTCGGTTTTTTTTGCCTTACGCTGGGCCCGATGATCGGCTCGCTGTATCTGTCGTTCACGAAGTACAACCTGTTGGATTCCCCCCGTTGGACCGGGTGGACCAATTATAAGGAGATCTTCTCGAACGATCCCACGTTCTCCAATTCGCTCGTGCTGACCTTCAAGTACGTCCTGCTCTCCGTGCCGCTGCGCCTCGTCTTCGCGCTGCTCGTCGCCATGGCGCTGAACAAAGGCATTCGGGCGCTCGGCATCTATCGGACCGTCTATTACGTTCCTTCGCTGCTCGGAGGCAGCGTCGCCATCTCGATCGTGTGGCGGCAGATCTTCGACAGCGAGGGCGTCGTCAATACGTTTCTCGGCTGGTTCGGCATATCGGGGCCATCCTGGATCGCCCATCCCGATTACCTGATCTACCCGATCGTCGCGCTGTCCGTGTGGCAGTTCGGCTCGGCGATGGTCATCTTCCTGGCGGGACTCAAGCAGATCCCCGCCGACCTGTACGAGGCGTCCCAGGTGGACGGCGCGGGCAAGGCCCGCCAGTTCTTCAGCATATCGCTGCCGATGCTGACGCCGGTGCTCTTCTTCAACTTGATCATGAGCATCATCAATTCCTTCCAGGCGTTCACGCCCGCTTACGTCATCGGCGACGGGCGAGGCGGTCCGCTCGACGCGTCGATGTTTTACACGCTGTATCTCTACCTGAAGGGCTTCGCGTATTTCGACATGGGCTATGCTTCGGCGCTCGCTTGGATCATGCTGCTCATCATCGCCGCGTTCACCGGGATCGTCTTCGCGACGTCGAGATACTGGGTCTTCTACGGCGACGGCAAGGAGGGGAGATAAACGAATATGGCAACTACGAAATCAACGTCTTCGGCGTTCGTCCGCCACGGGCTCATCATCCTGCTGGGGCTGGCGATGCTGTACCCGGTGCTGTGGCTGCTCGCGAGCTCCTTCAAGCCGAACGCGGACATTTTCTCGGGCAGCGGCGGCTTATGGCCCCATAAGTTCACGCTCGACAACTATCGTCACGGCTGGAAAGGCTTCCAAGGGATCACCTTCGCGCGTTTCTTCGGCAACTCCGCGCTGATCTCGGTGCTCAGCGTGCTCGGCAACGTCCTGACCTGTTCGCTTGCCGCCTTCGCCTTCGCCCGCCTGGAGTTCAAGATGAAGAAGCTCTGGTTCGCGCTGATGCTCGTCACGATCATGCTACCGTACCACGTGACGCTCGTGCCGCAATACATCATCTACAGCCAGCTCCACTGGATCAATACGTACCTGCCGCTGTTCCTGCCGAAATGGCTCGCGCATGATTCGTTCTTCATCCTGCTGATGGTGCAGTTCATCCGCGGCATTCCGCGGGAGCTCGACGAAAGCGCGACGATCGACGGCTGCAGCCAGCCGATGCTGTACGCCCGCATCATCTGGCCGCTCCTGCTTCCGGCGCTCATCACGACGGCGATCTTCACGTTCATCTGGTCATGGGACGATTTCTTCAGCCAAATGATCTACATCAGCGACATCAAACTGTTCACGGTCCAGCTCGGCATCCGCGCGCTGTTCGATCCGTCGGGTTCGTCGGACTGGGGGGCGCTGCTCGCGATCTCGGTGCTGTCGCTGCTGCCGATCACCTTGATATTCTTGATTTTCCAGCGCTATTTCCTGGATGGCATCGCCACGACGGGCTTGAAATAATCGCGTTCTTCGGCTAGGGTTCCGAAAAAAGTGATGACGAACAGCCGAAGGAATCACATTCAAGCCGGAGGCGATTCCAAGTAGGATGGGACTTGTAAGCGCTCTGCAAATTAACGGTTAAGGGGAGAAAGCAACATGAAGAAAAAAATGCTCATGCTCGGATTGGCGGCATTGACGGCCGTATCGCTAACCGCTTGCGGCAACTCGGGCGGCAATAGCGCGAACGGCGGGAACGGCGCGAATAGCGGAACGGGCAACGCGCCTGCCGCAACGAACGCGAATAACGGCGGGGAGCAGCAGCAAGTCGAGCTGCGGATGATGTGGTGGGGCGACCAGAGCCGGGCGGACCTGACGAACAAGGCGATCGACCTGTTCGAACAGAAGAACCCGAACATCAAGATTACCGGGGAATTCGGCCCGTCGGACGGCTACTTCGACAAGCTGAACACGCAGCTCGCGTCGGGCACGGCGCCGGATATCTTCTTCCTCGGCGGCAACGTCGTCGACTACGCGAACAAGGGCGTGCTGCTCGACCTCGGACCGTACGTCGGCAAGGAACTGAAGCTCGACGACATGGATCCGTCGATGAAGGAATACGGCACGCTGGACGGCAAGCTCGTCCATATCTCGGCCGGGGCGAACGCCCGCGGCATCGTCGTGAACAAGACGATGTTTGACAAAGCCGGCATCCCGGTGCCGCAGGACGGCTGGAACTGGGACGATTACGCCCGCATCAGCAAGGAAATCTCCGACAAGCTGGGCAAGGGCTACTACGGCACGTACAATTTCACGACGGACGGCCACGACATCTACCTGAAGCAGAACGGCAAGCAGCTGTACGACATGGCGAACGGCAAGCTGGGCTTCGAGGAAGCGGACATCCTGCCGTGGTTCCAATATTGGGATAAGACGGCCAAGGCAGGAGGCGTCGTAACGCCTGAGCTGCAGGTCTCCAACCCGCCGGCGGACGCGAGCAAATCGCTGATCGTCACGGGCAAGGCGGCGATGACGCTGCTGCCGTCCAATCTGCTCGGCTCGTTCCAAAGCGCGACGCAGGACGAACTGATCATGCTGCAGGTGCCGCGCGGCTCCAAGGGCACGGGCGTCGTGTTCGAATCGAGCCAAGGTCTCTCCGGCTACGCGAAGACCAAGTACCCGAACGAAGTCGCCAAGCTGATGGACTTCTGGATCAACGATCCGGACGCGGCGCAGATACTCGGCAACAACCGCGGCGTGCCCGTAACGTCGGCCAACCGCGAAGTGCTCGAAGCCAGCGCCAGCCCGACGGACAAGATCGTCTACGACTTCACGAGCCGCGTCTCCGAAGCGACGACGAAGGAGCCGTTCGCGGTCAGCTACAACCCTCCGGGCAACGCGGAATTCATCAAGCTCTCGGACAATACGGTTCAGCAGATCGGATTCGGCAAGGAAAGCGTGGATAAAGCGGCCGCCGATTTCTATGCCGGCACGGTGAAGATATTCGAGAGCAACAATCAATAATCGCAGATCGATAATCGAGATCAAGCCGTGGAAACGAACAAATCGACATGGCTGGAAAGCGGGGCGTCGCAGGTGAAGGAACACGGATTGCTGAACAGGCTCAGAGAGCTTCGGACCGAGGAGCGAGTCGGGGAGCTCGGGAAAAGCTCCGACCGGGCCGTGCTGGACGAGTGGCTCGGCTTCGGCGTCCGGTTCGCGGCTTCCGAAGGCAGGCTCGAAGCGGTTTACTATCAGGCGCTGCGCCGGCTGCTGGATTGCATCGTGCCGACTCGCGGGGAAGAGCCGATCCTGCAGGAGGGCGGCGTCTACCACGGCTGCTGGCTGGAAAGCACGGGCACGATCAACGCGGAGCTGCTGTCGCGCTTCCTGCCCGGCGTCTCGGAGGCGACCTACCGTTCGTTCGCGGCTCATCAGCGCGAGGACGGCATGCTCCCGTACAAGATCACCGCGCAGGGCGCGGCGTTCCGGCAAATCCAGCTGGTGACGCCGCTTGCCCGCAGCGTGTGGCGGCATTACGCGCTGCACGGGCGCAACCGCGCGTTCCTTGAACCGATGTACCGGGCGATGGCGCGGTACGATCAATGGCTCGCCGACAACCGCGATACGCGCGGCACCGGCTGCGTCGAAGCGTTCGGCGCCTTCGACACCGGGCACGACCTGTCGCCCCGCTTCTGGCATGTGCCCGACGCGCCGTATCTGGGCGATGCGTCCCGGTTCGATCCGGACTCGCCGGTGCTGCCGTTCCTGGCTCCCGACCTGACGGCCAACGTCTACTGCCAGCGTCTCTATCTGGCCAAGATGGCGGACGAATTGGGCGAGAACGGCGACGTCTGGCGCGGCAGGGCGAGGCAATCTCTGGACAGCCTGATGCGCCACTGCTTCGACGAAACGGATCAATTCTTCTACGACCGCGATCGGCACGACAGGTTCGTGCGCATTCAGTCCGACGTCCTGCTGCGCGTGATGGCGTGCGAGGTCGGCGACGGCGAACTATTCGATACGGCGCTGTGCAAGTACCTGCTTCACACGCGGAAGTTTTTCGCGAAGTATCCGTTCACGTCGATCGCCATGGACGATCCCAGGTATGATCCGCATTCCACTTACAACAGCTGGGCGGGACCGTCGAATTTTCTCAGCTTGATCCGCGCGCCGCACGCGTTCGAGCATCATCACCGCCATGTCGAGCTGACGTGGGCGATGCAGCCGATCCTCGCGTCGTTCGCCAAGGCGGAGCGCTTCGCGCAGACGGTCAGCCCGTGGACCGGGGACGAAGGCTACACGGAGGCGTATTCGCCATCGATCCTATGCCTGCTCGACTTCGTGGAGCGGCTCTGCGGCATCCTGCCGACGGCGGACGGCGAGCTATGGTTCACCGGACTCGTTCCGGACGCGCGGGATCACGGCGAAGAGGTTGCGGGAGAGACGGCCTACGGCCGAACGGTGGACGGCGTTCATTTCGAATTGCTCAACCGGCGCGGCGTCTCCGAGCTGTATCGCGCTGGCAAGCTTCATATGACGTTCCCGTCCGGCATCCGTATTATTGCCGACCGGCAAGGAGAGCTGCGCGGGTTGCTCGGCATGAGCGCCCGGACGGTGGAAGGGTCGCTGAGCTGGGAAGGGCGAGAGCTGCCGTTCGCAGTGAAGGGCAATCAACTGCTGCGCTATGCGGGCGGCCAGTGGGAGAGCGAACGCGATATCGGGTTGATCTATCCGACTTACGAGTAAAGGAGCGTATCCGTCTTGAAGAGCGAGGACATTCAAATCCGGGATCCGTTCGTGCTGCCGATCCCGGAAGAAGGAAAGTATTACCTGTTCGGCAGCACGGACCGCAACATCTGGGGACCGGGCACGGGGTTCGACGCTTACGTCAGCGCGGATCTCGCCGAGTGGGCAGGGCCGTTCCCCGTATTCCGGCCGCCGGCGGATTTCTTCGCGGACACCAACTTCTGGGCGCCGGAAGTCTACGCCAGGGGCGGACGGTATTATATGTTTGCGACGTTCCGGCGCAAGGACAACGACCTGCTCGGCACGGCGGTGCTGGCCGCGGATCAACCGCTCGGCCCGTTCCTGCCGCACAGCGGCGGGCCGGTCACGCCGGAGAGCTGGAGCTCGCTCGACGGCAGCCTGTTCGAGGACGAGGCGGGCGAGCCGTGGATGGCATTCTGCCACGAGTGGCAGCAGATCGGGGACGGCGAAGTATGCGCGGTTCGGCTCGGCGCCGACCTGCGGGAGGCAACGGGCGAGCCCGTCACGCTGTTCCGAGCGTCGGAAGCGCCGTGGGCGACGCCTTACGTCTCCCCGCGTTATCCGGACACGGCGAACTATGTCACGGACGGCCCGTATTTGTTCCGGGGCGATTCCGGCGCCTTGTACATGCTGTGGGCAAGCTTCATCGACAATACGTACGCGCTGGGCGTCGCCCGGTCGGCTTCGGGCGGCATCGCCGGTCCCTGGCATCATCAGCCGGAGGCGCTGTACCGCAACGACGGCGGGCACGGCATGGTGTTCCGCGCGTTCGACGGACGGCTGCTGCTGACCATTCACGCGCCGAACCGGACGCCGGACGAGCGCCCGCTGTTTCTGGAGATCGAAGAACGCGACGGACGAATCGCGCTCGCCGGGCGGACGTCGGAGTAAATAGCCGCAGCTTACTGCAAGTCGGTGTCTGCATGGTTTCATTATTAGGTTGACCGGAACGGTTTGCCCTGTCATGCACCACGAACGGGATTGTTCCCGAGCATCCGTCATCGGATCGCTCGGGGACAATCCCGTTTTTTGCATGCGGGCTCGAATTGATTGCATGGCCGCTTCGAAGTCGGCTGCGTCAATCAGCGGAGCTCGTCCTCGCCGCCCGAGGCAGGAAGGAGATCACTTTTCCTTTGCCGAAAACGTACAATGGAATCCATAAGGCGGGAACGGGACGCAGGCCATAGATGAAGGAAGGGGATAGTGAATGACCACGAGCAGCTTGAATCCGCAGGTCGATGCCTTCGTAAGCAAATCGAAAAAGTGGAAAAACGAATACGAGAGGCTGAGAGCGATCGTGCTCGATTGCGGCCTGATTGAAGAATTCAAGTGGATGCACCCTTGTTATACGTATCAGGACAAGAACGTCGTGCTGATCCATGGGTTCAAAGAATACGTCGCGCTGCTGTTCCACAAAGGCGCCTTGCTGAAGGACGCGCACGGCATCCTCGTCCAACAAACGGAGAACGTGCAGTCGGCGCGGCAGATCCGGTTCACGGACGTTCAGGAAATCGTCGACATGGAGGCGACCTTGCGCGCCTATATTTACGAAGCCATCGACGTGGAGAAGGCCGGGTTGGAAGTGGTGATGAAAACGAGCGCCGAATACGCCGTTCCCGATGAATTTCGGACGAAGCTCGATGAGCTGCCTGCCTTGAAAGCGGCCTTCGAAGCTTTGACGCCCGGTCGGCAACGTGCCTATCTGCTGCATTTCTCCGAAGCCAAGCAATCCAAAACCCGGGCAGCGCGGGTAGAAAAATGGCTGCCGCATATTCTTGACGGAAAGGGCATTAACGATTAATCCATACGGCGCCATGCGAATAAGGCAACCGGGCATCCGGTTGCCTTTATTGCTTCTGCCTCGTCCGTTCCTCGCGCTCACGGAACCCGGGGGGAGATGCGCGGCGACAAGGAAGCCGTGGAGCTTCGCTCGACCAACGTAACCGGAACGACGACGCGGCCGGCGGGCTTCGTCCCCTTTTCCAGCCATTCCAAGATCAGCTCGGCCGCCTTCCGGCCGATTTCGTAAAAATTCTGGTCGATCGTGGAGATCGGCGTGCCCAGATGCTGCGTGATGGGATTATTGTCGAATCCAAAGATCGAAAGGTCTTCCGGAACGCGAATCCCAAGCTCCAGTGCGTACTTGAGCATGGAGGCGGCGATCAAGTCGTTCTCGACCTGGACGGCCGTGACTTCGGAAGCCCGGTAGAATGCGAGCAAGTTATGGAAAAACGGCTCGGAGCCGATCGCCAGCGAATCCGTCCTCGCTCCAAGCTTCACCAGACCGTCCTGAAGCGGCCTGCCGTGATCCTTCAAGGCCCGGCAGTACCCGAAGTACCGCTCCCGTACCGTAGAAGCGGATTCGATGCTGACCCCGGACAAAAAGGCGATATTCCGATGCCCCGATTCAATCAGCCTGGAGACCGAACGGTAAACGCCTCCGAAATTATCCGAGACGACGCCGCAGATCGGCATGCCCTCGATGTATTTGTCGATCGTGACGATCGGGTATTCGCTCAAGCAAAACTGGTTCAGGATCTCGAAGTTGGAGCGGTCGTCGAAGGGATAGAGGATGATCGCCGAGCTTCCCCGGTCTCTGATCGATTCCATCAGCGTCCGTTCGTGATGAACGTCATACCCGCTATGGTGAATGCTCAGATAATAACCGTGATCGTTAAGCAGATCGGACGCTCCGCGGATATAACGAATCATGCCGCTTTCTTCGTCGTGGGGCAGAATCATCGAAACCACCTTGCCGGATTCCACCGTACGGGCTTCGTTCGAATCCCGGTGATAACCTCTGACGAAGGTGCCTCTGCCTTGAATGCGGTAGATGTCCCCGGCGCGTTCCAATTCTTCCAGCGCTCTTCGCGTCGTAATGCGGCTTACGCCGTGCAAGGTCGAGAGCTCGTATTCGGTCGGTATCTGATCGTCGGGCTTATAATCGCCGCGTTCGATTTTCTTTTTCAGCTCGTCCATGATGACGGAATAGAGCGGTTTTTGCTGCTTGGACAATCCACATCACATCCCATTTCAGTAAACCTGGCCGGGGTCGCAGGCCGTATTTTCCATGCCGCGTTCATTATACGTTGTTTATAGTTTACCTCAAATCGGTTTAACGCACAGCATAAATACGTTCGCGCGCGGCATAAACGCGTTCAGGACAAGCGCGAGGACTTGTCCTGAACGAACGTGCGTTTAGTTTGCGTTGCTATAGCGGTCGTATTGCTTCCTCTTGATCTCCAGGTACTTCTGCGCGCCCATCTTGTCGAGCGTCTTCACGTACGTCTCCCAGTCGCCGTCGAAATTCGCTTGACCGGTCACGAACTTCACGCGCATTTCTTTGATGTATTTATTAATGTCCGTGAGGATGGCGGCCTGGTCCTTGCTTTCCTCCGTCGTCGGAATAAAGTCCGGCCAAATGTCCTGCGGCAGAAACGCGGCCAATTCCTTGGTATCCGTTTTGAAATCGTCCTCCACGGTTTTGCCCTTCACTTCGGAACGGAGCTCGGCCGACGGTTCCACGTACGGATAACCGCCCCCGTACACGTTGTCGACGTATTGGAACGCGCCCAGCTGAATGCCGCCCTTGTAGTCGAGGATCTCGTCGATATACTGCGGCTTGCCGTTCACGGTCTTGTACGTCTCGCCTTCGAGCCCCAGATAACCGAATTTCGAGCCTTCTTCCCCGTAGAAGTAATCGACCCATTCCAGCGTTTCCTCCGGATGCTTGTTGGATTTCGTGATGGTGAACGAAGAAGTGCCGCGCGTCATCGGGTCCATCCAGTTAACGACCTTATCCCCGCCCGGCCCTTCCAATACGTTGATGCCGATAAAGTTCTTCGGGCCTTCCGAGCCGATGTAAGCCGGATCCGCCCAAGAGAAGGCGCCCACCTTATCCTTCGCCGCGTCGGCCGCCCATTGCGCGTATTCGTAGCCGGAATAATTGAGCTTCGGCAGTATTCCTTCATTATATAGCTTATTCATGTATTTCCAGACTTCCTTGTATTTCGGATCGTTGAACACGAGCTTCAATTGATCGTCTTTGTCCTTGTAGATCCAGCTTTGCGCGGCCTTCAAGCCCCCGTTGCCCAGACCGAAGCTGCCGAGAAGCTGGCGTTCGAACATGGAATTGACGAAGTTGGACGGCATGACCCAGCCCATTTCGTCGGTTGCGTCTCCGTTGCCGTTCGCGTCCTGGTCGATGAACGCCTTCAGCACGTCGTTCAGTTCGTCCGTCGTCTTCGGTACTTGAAGACCGAGGCGGTCGAGCCAGGTTTGATTGATATAGAGCCGAATCGACCGATAGGGGAGCGCTTCGTCGATGTACGGGAGCGAATAGATGTGCCCGTCGGGCATGGTCAGCGTTTTTTTGATGTCGGGGTGCTCGTCGAACAGCTTCTTCAGGTTCGGCGCATGGGTCTCGATCATATCCTCGAGCGGAACGAACAGGCCTTGCCCGCCGTACTTGATCAATTCGTCGTTGCTGAAGCCGGTTTGATAGAAAGCGTCCGGCAGCTTGCCCGAACCGAGGATAATATTTTTGCGCTCGGCCGCGCTTTCGCCGGGAAGCTCCTCCCATTCGACGTGAATGCCCGTCTTTTCCTCGTACTTCTTCCACATCCATAAATCCTTGGAGGCCGGGTGGACATCGGTAAAGCTGTCGCGCACCATGGCAAGCGTAATCTTGCCCGATGCCTCGGCGTTCTCCCCGGTATTGGCGGGCGCCTCGTTCTTGCTGCACGCGGATAGGCAGGTCGCTGCAATTAGGCAGCCGGCAGTCGCGATCTTCAGACGGTTGTTCATGGGTGGAACCATCCTCTCATATCGATTGGTAAGATCTATGTGGACCAGGGGCCGAAGGAATCAGCCTTTAATGGCGCCGACCATAATGCCTTTCTCGAAAAACTTGGACAGCATCGGATAGAATACGAGCAGCGGAAGCGAGGAGACCACGACAATGGCGTATTTGATGCCTTCCCGGGCGATCATGCGATCTCCGTATTGGTCGTCGACCGCGACCGTCAGCATCTCCTTGAGGCTGTTTTGGATCAGAATCTCCCGCAAAATCAGCTGCAGCGGATACTTCTCGCGATCGGATATGTAAATGAGGGCATCGAAATAGGAGTTCCAATGCCCGACCCCGTAAAACAGGATCATCACGGCGATGATCGGCGTGGACAGCGGCAGCACGATCTTATAGAGGAGACGCAGGTCGCCGCAGCCGTCCGCATAAGCGCTCTCTTCCAGCTCGTGCGGAATCTGCGTCTGGAAGTAGGTCCGCATGATGATCAGGTTGAACGCGCTGATCGCCCCGGGCAGGACCAAGGCCCAGATGGTATTCACGATACCGAGCGACTGGTTGACCAGATAGCCGGGAATAAGCCCACCGCTGAAAAACATGGTGAACGTGAACAGGAAGGTGAACGCGTGCTTGCCGAAAAATCGGCGGCGGGACAGCGGATAAGCGCCGAGTATGGTCATGATCACGTTGATGCTCGTCCCCACGCAGGTGTACAGGATCGTGTTCCTGTAGCCGACCCAGATATCGCGGTTCTCGAAGATCGCGGAATAGCTTTGCAGCGTAAACCCTTTCGGCCACAGCAGGAGCGGGTTGTCGAACATTTGCCTCGGGTCCGACATGGACGCGAACAGCACGAACAAGAGCGGATACAGGATAAGGACGGATATGCCCAGCACGAGAAGCAGATTGACGGCATCGAACAGCTTCTCGCCCGGCGTTCGTTTAATGTTGCTCAGCATGGGCTTGCGCCTCCTTTACCATAGACTTGTCTGACCGGCCCGCTTGGCGATGGCGTTAAACGTCAGAAGCAGGATGAAATTGATGACATTGTTGAACAGCCCGACGGCCGCGGAGAAGCTGTACTGGGCATCGAGAATACCGCTCTTGTACATGTAGGTCGAGATCACCTCCGACGTGCTCAAGTTCAAATCGGTTTGCATCAGCAGCACCTTCTCGAAGCCGACGTTCATGATCCCGCCGATGCTGAGTATCGAGAGAATGACGATGGTCGGAAGAATGCCGGGCAGCGTCACATGCCAGATGCGCCGGAATTTATTCGCCCCGTCGATGTAAGCCGCTTCGTATTGATCGGGCGAGATGCCGGACATGGCTGCCGTATAGAGCAAGGACGACCAGCCGATGCCCTGCCACAGGCCGGACCAGACGAACAAGGGCCAGAAGTAACCGGGCTCGGCCAGAAAATCGATCTTGCTGCCGTTGATCGATCCGAGCAAGGCATTGATGACGCCGTTGGTGGGAGAGATGAAGAAGAACAGGATGCCTACCGCAACGATGACCGAGATGAAGTGCGGCGCATAGGAAATGGTTTGTACGAGGGTTTGAAAACGTTTATTGCGGAATTCGTTGAACATAAGGGCGAGAACGATCGGCGCGGGGATGCCGACGAGCAGACCGTACAAGCTGATGCCGAGCGTGTTTTTGAGGATGGTCCAGAAATAGTAAGCGTTGAAGAAGCGATTGAAATGCTCGAGCCCGACCCAGGGGCTGCCCCCGATTCCGAGCGCCGGCATATAATCCTTGAACGCAATCTGAATACCGTACAACGGCCAATAATGCCAAATCACGAAATAAAAGAAGGCGGGCGAAATGATGAGATAGAGTCCGAGATTGCGTTTCAATCGTTTGGATACATCATTCAGCTTGGCCTTGCGCGCCAGCGGTCGTCGCACGGACAGTTCATGATTCGCTTCCATATGTCAGGTTATCTCCCATCTTTTAAATGTTATGACAATAATAGCATCGGAATATTCAGTTGTATATAACAAATTAGTCACGGTCGAACGCTACTAAAGTGCCATATCGGATCGCGAAAACCCGGCATGTCGGTTTGCGATCGACCGGATCCGCCTGGCGCGGCGACCCGTTCACGCAGCAAACGCAAGGGCCGCGCTTGCGCGAATCCTATATCCGGCCGTATTTCTATCGGCTGCAAGAACAGGATGAACGACCGGAAGCGGCGAGCGATTTCTAGTTTGGAAGAACCGATTTGCGATCTCCTGGCAAGACAAATTTCCTGATTTTATGATTTGATAGGTCAAACATCCTGTATGGATTTGTTGAAAAAACTTGTTTTTTGTCTTATTTGTTAATACTTGACAGTATTTTAATCTAGCATTAAGATATGGCATATGATTAGGGGAATGGCAACGGAAGTTTAATGTTCTATTATCTATTGAGTGAATGTTAGGTTTGCGTCATTGCAATCGTGTCGTTATCACGCTATGCCGTCAGGGGGATTCCAGTGAACGAGGAATTAGTGCGCATTGAACATCTGACAACGTCCTTCCGCATCGGGGACGATTACTATGCGGCAGTGGACGACGTATCGCTGACGGTAAGAAAAAACGAAATTCTGGCGATCGTAGGCGAGTCCGGTTCGGGCAAGAGCGCGCTGGCCTTTTCGATCATGGGCCTGCATACGAGGGCGAGGATCGAGGGGAGCATTTTTTACGGCGGACAAGATATCGCCCATCTTCCGCCGTCCAAGCTGAACCGGCTGCGCGGCAATGAACTGGGCATGATCTTCCAGGATCCCTTGTCGGCCTTGAATCCGCTTATGGTCGTCGGCTCCCAGATCGACGAGGTCATATTGCTCCATCATCCGAAGCGATCGGCGAAGGAAAGGAAACGGAGCGTCATCGACCTGCTGGAGAAAGTCGGCATTCCTCGCCCGGAGCATACCTACGGGCTGTTTCCCCACGAGCTGTCCGGCGGGATGCGGCAGCGGATCGTCATCGCCATCGCCATCGCGAACGAACCGAAGCTGCTGATCGCCGACGAGCCGACGACGGCGCTCGACGTCACCATCCAATTGCAAATCCTTGAGCTCATCAAACGGTTAAAGGAGGACAGCGGGGCGGGCGTGGTTCTGATTACCCATGATTTGGGCGTGGTCGCCGAGATGGCGGACCGCGTCGCGGTCATGTATGCCGGACAAATCGTCGAAATCGCCGACATCTACACCTTGCTCTCCGATGCCCGGCATCCGTATACCAGATCGCTGCTGCAGTCCATACCGTCCGCGGGAGCAGCGAAATCGAAGCTCCACGTGATTCAAGGGATCGTTCCGTCCCTGCAGCATCTTCCCCGTCAAGGCTGCCGCTTTCGCGGGCGCATACCCTGGATCGACGAGGCCGCGCACGAGGAGCAGCCGACCATGCACGAGATCGCGCCCGGCCACTTCGTCAGATGCACCTGCCATAAGAACTTCCGCTTCCCCAATCGCAAAGAGGAGGGTGCTCGTCTTGCCATTACTTGAGGTCCAGGATTTAAAGGTCCATTTTCCGGTACGCGGGGGGATATTCAATCGGAAGCTCCGCTCGATCAAGGCGGTGGACGGCATCCGGCTGGCCATCGAGCAGGGCAGAACCTACGGCCTCGTGGGCGAGTCCGGCTCCGGGAAAACAACGACCGGCCGCGCGATTATCGGGTTGCATCCCATCACCTCGGGCACGGTCCTTTTCGAAGGGCAGCCGATCTTCGGCGACGGGCTGCGCGGCCATGCCGGCTTCCGCAAAGACATTCAAATGATTTTCCAAGATCCGTACTCTTCGCTGAACCCCAAGAAGCGCGTCCTCGACATCGTGGCCGAGCCGCTGCGCAATTTCGAGAAGCTGTCCGCGCGGGAAGAGAAGCGCCGGGTGGAGCAGTTGCTGGAGCAGGTCGGCCTGAGCCCGGAAACGATTCATAAATATCCGCATCAATTTTCGGGCGGCCAGCGGCAGCGGATCGGCATCGCGCGGGCGATCGCGCTGAAGCCGAAGCTTATCATCGCCGATGAGCCTGTCTCGGCGCTGGACGTATCCGTACAAGCCCAAGTATTGAACTTCCTGCAAGAGATTCAGGAACGGCTGCAGCTTACCTATCTCTTCATCAGCCATGACCTCGGGATCATCCGGCATATGTGCGATCATATCGGCATCATGTACAAGGGCCGTTACGTCGAGCAGGGCACCACGGCGGATATTTTCGAGAATCCGCAGCACATCTATACGAAGCGGCTTATCACGGCCATACCGGACATGGATCCCTCGAAGCGGGAGCGGCTGCGGCAGTTCCGCCTGGCCGTGAAGACGGAGTATGAACAGGCGTATGACCGGTATTTCGATGCTGACGGCTTGGCGTACCCGCTGCGCCCCGTGTCAGCAACGCATCTTGCGGCTTTGCCCGAGGAGAGGGGGTGACGGCGATGTGGAAGACTACGGCGCGAAGAATGACCATCATGGTACCTCAAATCGTATTGTTGAGCATCCTCGTCTTCCTGCTTGCCAAGGCGATGCCGGGAGACGCCTTGACCGGTCTGCTCGATCCGAGCATCGATCCGGCGGCGCTGGATGAGCAGCGGGAGCGGCTTGGCCTCAACAACCCCTGGTACGTGCAGTATTGGGACTGGGCGGTGAAGGCGCTGCATGGCGATTTCGGCCAGTCCTTCCGCTTTAAAATGCCGGTCTCCGATTTGATCGGGCAGCGGATGACGAACACGGTTTGGTTATCGCTCCTCACCCTTGCGCTTACCTATCTGATCGCGATTCCGCTTGGCATTATCAGCGGGCGGTATCATGATACCTGGGCCGACCGCGCGATTACGGGCTACACCTATTTGGGCTTCGCGGCGCCGCTGTTTATATTTGCGCTGATCCTGCTGTGGGTGTTCGGTTTCCATCTCGGCTGGTTCCCGACCGAAGGAAGCGTCGCCCCGGGCACGGCTTCGGGCTCCTTGGCTTACGTCATGAGCAAAATCTATCATATCCTGCTGCCCGCCTTATCCATGGCGCTCATCACGACGGTGACGACCGTGCAGTATTTGCGAAGCGAAATCATCGATACGAAACAGAAGGATTTCATTATTACGGCGAGAGCGAAAGGGGCTTCGGAGTCCCGCGTCTACAACCGGCATATTTTACGCAACTCGTTATTGCCGATCGCCGCTTTTTTCGGCTACGAAATAACCGGCCTGATCGGAGGGACGGTGTTCATCGAGAGCATTTTCAGCTATCCGGGCATGGGGCAGCTGTTCCTAAGCTCGATTTCCCTGCGGGATTTCAGCGTCGTCACGGCGCTGGTGCTCTTATACGGCGCGGCATCCATTCTCGGCGCCTTGCTTTCGGACACGATCTTGAGTTTCGTCGATCCGCGGATTCGAATCAAATAAGAACTCGGGACCATGAGGTGAAATGGAATGGAACAGGCATATGCGAACAACCCGGCGCCGCCCGCGGCGCCCGTGACGCCGCCGCAGGACGCGGAGAAAAGCCCGTCCGGCTGGAAAATTCTTTGGCGGGAGATCGTTCGGGATAAGCTCGCGCTGGCTTCGTTGATTTTTCTGGGCGCCGTCATCTTGAGCGTCTATGGGGTATCGCTCGTATTGGATCAAGAGCAAATCGTGACCGTGGACCTATTCGCGCTGAATAAACCGCCTTCCGCGAAATTCTGGTTGGGCACCGATTACGGCGGACGGGACGTCTTCGGCCAACTCATTATCGGGACTCGCAATTCCTTGTCGATCGGCATCCTCGTCACGCTGCTTACCGGATTGATCGGCATTCTGATCGGCTTGGTATCCGGCTATTTCGGAGGGCTGATCGATAACGTGTTCATGCGCTTCGTCGATTTCTTCATGATCCTGCCCACCTTGATGGTGGTCATTGCCTTCGTGACGGCGGTTCCGAATTACGGCATCGTCTCGTTCTCCCTGATCATGACCGCTTTCCTCTGGATGGGGATCGCGAGGTTAATCCGTTCCAAAGCGCTTCAGGAAAGGGAGCTGGAGTACGTGCAGGCTTCGCGAACGGTGGGTTCCTCGCATCTGAAGATCATGTTCGCGCAGGTGCTGCCGAACCTGAGCTCGATCATCATCGTGACGATGACCTTGAATTTGGCGGCGAATATCGGCTTGGAGTCCGGCTTGTCCTTCCTCGGGTTCGGCTTCCCCGAAAGCACGCCGAGCCTGGGCACGTTGGTCAGCTATGCCACGAACCCGCAAACGCTGGAATTCAGATGGTGGATATGGTTACCCGCATCGATATTGATTCTGATATTGATGTTGTGCATAAATAACGTCGGTCAAGCGTTAAAACGCGCGACGGACGCCAGACAGCGAAAAGGGTAAAGAGGCAACCAATCGGTTAGGAGGAGTTTTGATTGATGATGAAACCAGGATGGACAAGGTCGTTTTTCATGCCGCTGCTGCTTGTATTTACGCTCATGCTCGCGGCGTGCTCCAACGACGGGAACACGAACGTGACGAATGCTCCGGCGGAGACGGAGGAGGAGGCCGGCACGACTCCGGCAGAGGGGGAGGAAAGCGCGACTCCCGCGGAGAACGAAAAACCGGTCGCGGACGACGGCCTGTATTCCATCGACGATTTTAGCAACGTGAAGAAAAACGAAGGCGAACCGATCAAAGGCGGCTCGATCACCTTCGGTCTCGTATCCGATACGCCGTTCGAAGGCACGCTGAACTGGAATTTCTATTCCGGCGACCCGGACGCGCAGGTACTCAGCTGGTTCGACGAGGGGCTGCTCACGTGGGATAAAAGCTACGTGTATACGAATGACGGCGCGGCTACGTACGAAGTGTCGGAGGACGGACGCACGTTCACGTTCACGATCAAAGACAACGTCAATTGGCAGGACGGCAAGCCGGTGACCGCCGAGGACTGGCTGTTCGCGCACGAGGTTATCGGCAATCCCAAATACGACGGACCGCGATACGACTCCAACTTCATCAATATCGTCGGGATGAAGGAATACCATGAAGGCAAAGCGAAAACGATCTCCGGCATCGAAGTGCTGGGCGAGAAGAAGCTGAAGATCACGTACGTGCAATCCACGCCTTCGTTATTGACCGGCGGCATCTGGACGTATCCGCTCGCGAAGCATATCTTCGGCAATATGCCGGTCGAGAAAATCTCCTCGTCGCCCGAAGTGCGCGAGAAGCCGATCGGCTTCGGACCGTACAAGGTCGAGAGCATCGTGCCGGGCGAGTCGGTCGTGTACGTCAAAAACCCGGATTACTGGCGCGGCGAGCCCAGCCTGGACAAAGTCGTCCTCAAGGTCATTAATCCGACCACGGTCATTCAGCAGCTGGAAAGCGGCGGCGTGGATCTCGTCGATTCTTTCCCGGTCAACCAGTATCCGGACAATGCGGATATGTCGAACGTCGAGTACTTGGGTACCATCGACCGGGCTTATACGTACATCGGCTTTAAGCTCGGGACATGGGATGCGAAGGCCGGAAAGGTCGTGCCGAACGCAAAAGCCAAAATGGCCGACGTGAACTTGCGGAAAGCGATGTGGCAGGCCGTGGACAACGACCAAGTCGGCAAGCAGTTCTATCACGGCTTGCGCTGGAACGCCACGACGCTGATTCCGCCATCTCATCCGGAATATCACGATTCCGCGAATCCGGGCGTCAAATTCGATCCGGAAGCGGCTAAAAAATTGTTGGACGACGCCGGGTACAAGCTAAACGGCGAATACCGCACCAAGCCGGACGGCAGCGAGCTGGTCATTAACTTCATCTCGATGACCGGCGACGATATCGCCGAACCGCTGGCGCAATATTACGTGCAGTCGTGGAAAGCGATCGGATTGAACGTTCAGCTGGAAATGGTCGAATTCAACACCTTCTACGACCGCGTAGGCGCGAACGGCGAAGACGATCCGAAGGTCGACGTGTACCAGGGCGCATGGGGCGTCGGCATCGATGTCGATCCCGCGGGCTTGTACGGACCCGAAGCCATCTACAACTTCCCGCGATATCAAAGCCCCGAACAGGATAAATTGCTTGCCGCGGGCATCTCGAAGGAAGCGTTCGACGTGAAGGTTCGGCAGGGGATTTACAAGGAGTGGCAGCAGTTGATGGTGGATGAGATTCCGGTGTTCCCGACGCTCTATCGCGCCGTGCTCGTGCCGGTGAACAAGCGGATTCTCAATTACGCGATCGGGGACGGCACCGGCATCTATCTCTACCAGCTGGCGGTCTCGCAGGATAAACCGGTCGTAGCGGATAAATAAAGGAGCGGAAAATCAAACAGCCTTAGGTCGGCACTTCGCCGAACTAAGGCTGTTTTCGTTTTTTCTTAATCCACGATATTGCGGGTATAATATTCGATGATGTCCTTGCGGCGAATGATGCCGAGGAAGACGCGGTCGGCGTCCACGACGGGAACGAAGTTCTGATCGGCCGCCAGCGCCAGCATATCGTCGAGATCGGCGCCGATCTCGACGCACTCGACCTTCAATCGTTTCTTAATGGAAGAGACCGGAATTTCATGTATCGTATCAAAGCCGAGCCCGGGGGTCGATTTCAGCTTCCACAGCAAATCTCCTTCGGATAGCGTCCCGAAGTACAAGCCGTTTTCGTCCAGGATCGGAATGGCGGTATAATGGCTCGCCTCCAACTTATCCATGGCTTCTTTCATATTGGAGGTCGTTACGAGGTAAGAGACCTGGTTCTTGGGATAGAGAAAAGATTGGATGTCCATTGAATCACGCTCCTTATGTATATTAAAACATATTTCGCCGCGGAGCGCATGCGAAAGCGGCAAGGACATGACTGGTAACGACGATATGATCAAGCATGCAACTTTTCTCGCGAGCCCGTCGTTTAATGGTCGTGCACGCAATCGAAACAGACGGGCTGACCGCCCCACACGAGAGAGGTTGTTGATCATCATGAAAAAAACGAATAAATCCGGGAAGCTGCTAGCGCTAAGCCTTGCGGCAGCCATCCTGTCGTCGCCCATGGCGTTGTCTCACGCCAATCCTGCTTCAGCCGCAGCCTCCGCTTCCAAATTCGCGATTATCGCGCAGCCGTTCAGCATAGAAGGCAAGCAGCAAAGCATCGGCACGATCAATAAAGACGGCTCGACCTACATTGCTTTGCGGAACTTGAACACGGCCTTGGGCCTGGTCACGAACTTCGATAAAGCTTCCCAAAAGATCGAGATTTCAGGGCATAATCGGCTGATGGAGATCAATCTGGCCAACGACGCCATGACCGTGAACGGCCAACCGGTCGCCGGTCCCCAACTGATCGTGCAAGAGAATACGACATATCTGCCGCTTCGCTTCCTGCTCGAGCGCATGGGGTATGACGTTGCCTACGAGAACGGCTCCAAATTGATCGGCCTTCACGCCATTCAAGAGAACGGGCTGCACGTGCAATCCGGCGTCATCGGCGCGGATGGGGACGGCAAGTCGTTGTCGGTATACTACCCCGTGATCTCGGGTTACGCGAATAAGGAGATCGAGCAGAAGATCAATGCGTTCTTGAAACAGGAGGCGGACAAGCATGCGGCGGCAGGATCGAAGGAAATGGACCCGGTCGTGCAAGGCAACAAACAGCTGCTGGCCGACAACCCCAAGGCGGAGGTTCGGCAGCCGAGCTTCGACGGCCGCTATACGGTAACGTATAACGAGAAGGGGAAATTGAGCCTTTACGCGGATTACGAGATATATACCGGGGGAGCGCACGGCATCACGGCGCGCGTTCCGTATACGTTCGATTTGACGACGGGCGATCTTCTCCCGCTCAAGGACGCCGTCGCAGGCAATCCGAACTATGTAGCGGTCATTAACGGCGAGATCCAGAAGCAGATCAAAAGCCGGCATCTGACGCTGAATGCGCCGTTCAAGACGATCGAGGCGGACCGCGATTATTTCCTTAACCGGAACGGGCTCGTGATTTACTTCTCGCAATACGAATACACCGCGTTCGCGGACGGCATGCCGGAGTTCGTCATTCCCTATGCCGCGTTTAAATGAATGGCACTGCATCCTAACTGATACAAAACGAGGCTGCCGGAATCCGAATCCGGCGGCCTTTTTCCTTTCATGGCGCCGGACGGCAGGCTTGCTGGAAAGCCGCCGGCGCGGAACGGAGCAGGCACGCGCGCGCATGACAACGCAAAAGGCCCATGGCGTGGGCCTTTTGCGGAAGGTCTATTGGAATGACATGCGCACGGCATGAGCTTCAAAAGATCGATTAATATCCTTTACCGTAGCCGCCGACGCCTACGCCGCCTACGCCAGGACCGTAGCCGCCAACGCCCACGCCGCCTACGCCAGGACCGTAGCCGCCGTATCCGCCGCCGTATCCGCCACCCCAGCTACCGCAGATGATGATCGCGAGCAGAATGAAGAGCACCAAGATGATTCCGATATGGTTGTGTCCTCCAACAAATCCAGACATTCTATCCAGCACCTCCTTCGTTGTGAGTACTCTGTAGGTTATGTAACGGGCGAATAAAGTGCTTGGGCCTCTGCCTGGGGGGACGATCATCATTGCCGCCCGTTTGCCGGGGTCGGGCATTCGCCTCGTTTTTCGCCGGCGGCCGCCGCTATTGTTCATGTTCCGTTCATAGAAGTGCTTTACCATCCTAGGTATCAGAGAACTAGGAGGCATCGCAATGGAACGGGAATACAAACAAGGAACTAAGCCGGGCAGCGGCGAATGGGCCGTCGAAGCGCGGGGACTCGTCAAAGCGTTCGGCGCCAACCGCGCCGTTGACGGCGTGGACCTGAACGTGCGCGCGGGCACGATCTACGGCGTGCTCGGTCCGAACGGGGCCGGCAAGACCACCACGATCCGCATGCTGGCGACGCTGCTTCGGCCGGATGCCGGCTCGGCGCGAATCTTCGGGCATGATGTCGCGAAGGAATCGCAGATCGTGCGCCAATTGATCGGCGTCACCGGTCAGTACGCATCGGTCGACGAGTCGCTGAGCGCGACCGAGAATTTGATCATCTTCTCGCGGCTGCTCGGGCTCGGACGGGCGGAAGCGCGGCGCAAGTCCGCGGAGCTGCTGGAGGAATTCGGGCTGACGGAAGCGGCCAAGCGTCCGCTCAAGAACTTCTCCGGCGGCATGCGGCGCCGGCTGGATCTGGCGGCGAGCCTGATCGCGCAGCCGCCGCTCATCTTCCTCGACGAGCCGACGACGGGGCTGGATCCGCGCACGCGCTCCCAGATGTGGGATACGATCCGCCGATTGGTGAATACGGGATCGACCGTCGTGCTCACGACGCAGTATCTCGAGGAGGCGGACCAGCTGGCCGATCGGATCGCGGTCATCGACCGCGGGCATGTCGTCGCCGAGGGCACGGTGGATGAACTGAAAGCATCAATCGGCACCTCCTCGCTGCATCTGACGGTGCAGCAGGAAGCGGATATCGAGCTTGCCCGGCAAACGATCGAAACGGTGCTGAAGGTCCAGTCCAACGTATCGCCCGAGATCGGGAAGATCACCGCGCCGATGGCGGATGCCGATCTGGTCACCGACCTGTTGATCGCATTGCGCGAAGGCGGCATTCGCCTGGCCGAGGTCAGCGTGCAGAAGCCGACCCTCGACGAGGTGTTCCTGACGATTACCGGCCATGGCGTGGACGAGGACGCGAAATCGGACGCCGTCGAAGCTGCAAGAGGAAAGGGGGAACGGGCATGAACGGCACTTCCATCAAACCCGCCGCCGATCGCGCGCTGCGCAATCGCACGAGCCTCGGCCTGACGGTGCGCAACTCGCTCACGATGGCTTACCGCGGCCTGCTGAAGATTCGGCGGACGCCCGAGCAATTGTTCGACGTGACGCTCCAGCCGATTATTTTTACCCTGATGTTCACGTACATCTTCGGCGGGGCGATCTCCGGCGACGTCCAGAGCTACCTGCCGGTCATCATCCCGGGCATACTCGTGCAGACCGTCATCACGACTTCGATCGTCACGGGCGTCCAACTGCGCGAGGACATGGACAAAGGCGTGTTCGACCGGTTCAAATCGCTGCCGATCGCGCGGATCGCGCCGCTCGCGGGAGCGCTGTTGGCTGACACCGTCCGGTATACCATCGCGACCGTGCTCACGTTCACGATGGGCTTTATCATGGGTTACCGCCCGGAGGGCGGACTCGGGCATGTCGCGCTTGCCGCGGTGCTCGTGATTGCCTGCTCGTGGGCGATCAGCTGGATCTTCGCGTTCTTCGGCGTCATCGCCCGCACGGCTTCGAGCGTGCAGGGGATCTCGATGCTCGTCTTGTTCCCGCTTACGTTCCTGTCCAACGCGTTCGTGCCGGTCGATACCATGCCCGATTGGCTGCAGTGGTTCGTGAAGATCAATCCGGTCTCGCATCTCGTCACGGCCGTCCGGGATATGACCAACGCGGGAACGGTGGGCTGGGATCTCGGCATCTCGCTCATCGGCGCCGCCGTCATCGTGGCGATCTTCGCGCCGATCACGGTTCGGGCCTACATGCGCCGGACCTAACCTCCTCGTCGCCCGAAGCCCGTTTAAGCGAAATTTGACATGCTGCAGTGATGGAACGGCTTTCCGATCATATAGTGGTAATAGCGCGCTATAGGAAGGGGAGGTCGTTTTTTCCTGAAACGGAATACTTTGAAGATCATCGTGCTTGCGCTTGTTATCGCGTTGCCGTGGGTGATGTTTTCCCCCGCGCCGACGCATGCGCAGGCCAGCAAGAACGAACTGATCATCGTCAATAAGCAAACGAACGAATTGGCGTTTTTCGCGGACGGGGAGCTGATCAAGACGTTCTCCGTCGCGACCGGCAGGACGAGCGATCTAACGCCGGAGGGCAGCTTCAAGATCGTCAATAAGATCAAGAACCGCCCGTATTACAAGGAACATATTCCCGGCGGCGATCCCAAAAACCCCCTGGGAGACCGGTGGCTGGGATTGGAAGTGAACGGCACGGAAGGCACGACGTACGCGATTCACGGCAACAACAACAGCCGCTCCATCGGCAAGTACGTGAGCGCGGGCTGCATTCGCATGAAGAACGACGAGATTCACTGGCTGTTCCCGCAGATCGAGCTCGGGACGACCGTCATCATTACGACGTCGTCGCTCGCGTTTGCCGACATCGCGGAACAGCATGCGTACCCGGTCTTGAAGACGTACGAAGGCAAGCTGCTGCTGAACGGCGAATCGATGAAGCTGGATCGCGAACTGATCGTCGCCGGCTCCAGCGTGTTTATTCCGATGCGCGACGTGTTCGAGATGTTGGGAGCAGAGGTGAAGTGGGATCAGGCCGCGCAGACGGTCACGGCGGTCATCGGGGACAGGACGATCAAGCATCGCCCGCTGACGGATACGGTGGAGGTCAACGGCGTGTCCGTGGACATCGCGGCCTCCAAAATCGTCGACAATACCGTCCTGCTGCCGCTGCGGAATATCTCGGAGCTGATCGGCTACCGCGTGGAATGGAACGGCAAGGCCCGGGAAATCCGAATCACGGCGTGAACGGAAAATGGCTCCAGTACAGGTTAGTTTTTTATACCTGCGGCGGGTGCTCTACCGCTGGCATCTTCACCGCGGCTGTGTTACAGTTTAGGTATCAGGAAAGGAGGTGCGTCAACATTAGTATTCACATGTTGAACGCGTCCCTTACCCGGTCTGCCGTCATCTAATCGATCGTTGCGGCAGAGGCGCGGGATGCGGATCAATGCAACAATTTAGCGCCACGGGTACCCACGTCTTCGGACGGCATAGAAGATCGCCTCGTTCGGCCTTAGGCCGGACGGTCGGCGATCTTCTTGTCGTTCGGGGGGAAGACTACCGAGGTTGACCGCCGAGATGCGACCGGCCACTGCGTGCCGCGATGGCACCGCACGCCGGGAAGCAACGCGGTGCGGAATACTCGCCATTCCGGCCGGTGTTACCAACCTGCCCCGACATACCCGCAGCGCAAAACGACGCCCCCGAGCTTTCCTGGCTCAGGGGCGTCGCGCTGGATGGGTTTCATTATAGGGTCAAGCGAACGCTATTCGCGCTCCGTTACGTGATGGAGGCTGCGTAGATGTCCTGAATGGACTTGCCCAGCATCGCGTTGAAGGCTTCGTCCGATTGCCCGGCCGTCAGTCCTTGCGATAAGGCGCGGGAGAAGCTGGCGATCAAGCCGCGGTTATGCGTCAGCTTGTCGTTGGCTTCGGCTTGCGAATAGCCGCCCGACAACGCGACGACCCGCACGACATGCGGATCTTCCAGCAGCTCGCGATAGAAATCGTTTTCCGTCGGGATGGACAGCTTCAGCATGATCTTGACGTCCTTGTCCAGAGCGGACAGATGGGCGAGAATTTCGTCTTTCAACAGCTTCTCGGAGGCTTCTTTATCGGCGCTATGGATATCGACTTCCGGTTCGATGATCGGCACCAGGCCTCTGGCGGCGATTTGCTTGCCGAGGGCGAACTGCTGCTCGACGACCTTCTTGATCCCGGCCGGATTGGCTTCTTTGATGACCGAGCGCATCTTCGTCCCGAAGATATGCCGGTCGACGGCCCGCGTCAGAAGCTCGTCCAACCCGGGAATGGGCTTCATGAGCTGAACGCCGTTCTCCGCGTCGGCAAGGCCTTGATCGACCTTCAGAAAAGGCACGATGCCTTTCTTGTCCCACAGATAGTCGGCGGTGTATTGGCCGTCAATGGAACGATCCATCGTATTCTCGAATAAGATCGCTCCCAGGATGTGCCGGGAATCGAACGCGGGACTCTTGATGATGCGCGTTCTCATCTCGTGCACCAAGGCGTACATTTCTTCTTCGTTCGAGTAGCTGTTTTCTTGAATGCCGTACTGCAGCAGCGCTTTCGGCGTGCTTCCGCCGCTTTGGTCCAAGGCTGCTATGAAGCCTTTTCCCGTTTGGACGCGTTCCAATTGCTTCGTATTCATGGGTGTTTCTCCTTCCGATCGGTGGGTTGAATGACATCATGAATCCTTTTCATTATAGCACTTTCGTTCCGCCCGGCGCCAAGCGAACGGATATGCTATACTGCACACGTGGGCACGGCAAGAAGAGTCAAGGATGAAATTTAAGAAGGGGTGGAGCCTGTGATAAGCGGCGCCGCGCACACGAGGGCGATCCGAGCTCCGCGGGAGCTCGCGGAATCCCCGAACCAAAGCGAGCTGAAGCTGAAGGGCTTGTCCGTGATCGAGACGTGCACGCATACCGAAGGAAAACAGGGCTCGATGTTTCTCGAGGACCATCTGATCCTGTGCGTGCTTCGCGGCAGCTACGCGGTCCGGCACGGCAATCGGTCGTATACGGTGCGACGCAACGAGATGGTGCTGCTCAAGAAAGCCATCGTGATCGAATACGAGAAGACGGGCGAACCGGACGACGGGCATATGCTCGAATATATGATGTTTTTCTTGAAGGACGAGCTGTTGAACGATTTCGTGAAAATGGCGAAGATCGCATCCGCGCAGCCGGCCGAACCCGAGCCGGTCTCGATTTTGCCGATGAACCGGCGCCTGCTGGCTTACGTGGAGTCGCTCCGGCCGTATTTTCACGATCGGGACGGCATCGAGGACGGTCTGGTCAGGCTGAAGCTGCTCGAATTGTTGTTCGATCTGGCGCACGCCGACGAAAGCGCGATGAAGCAGCTGCTGCAGATGAAACAGCAGGCGCGCTCCACGATCGCCGCCGTCGTCGAAGAGAACGTGATGAATCCCGTCTCGTTGAACGACCTGGCCTATCTGTCCGGCCGCAGCCTGTCGAGCTTCAAACGGGAATTCCAAACGATCTACAACCTCCCGCCTTCGCAGTGGATCCGCGGCAAACGGCTGGATAAGGCGAGAGAGCTGCTGCTGTTCTCCTCGTTATCGGTGACCGATGTCTGTTATGCCACGGGCTTCGAGAACGTGGCGCATTTCTCGCGCGTATTCAAGGAACGTTTCGGCGAATCCCCTTCGTCGTACAGGAAGCAATCAAGCTGATTCCATCCAAAGTCTTCGTTCGGCCGGCGGCCGGGCGAAGGCTTTTTTACTTTGAGCCAAATGATCAAATCCGGTGAACCGGGCAGCAAAGAACAGCTTCGCGGACGATGGTATTCTTAATCCCGTAAGCCGCGTCGCACCTCATACGGAGAAAGGGAGATCAGATAATGAGCAATCCGAAAACATGGTTCATCACCGGCGTATCCAGAGGGATCGGACTTGAAATCACGAAAGCCGCCTTGGCGGCAGGCGATAAAGTCGTCGGCACGGTCCGGAGCAACCCGGAACGGCTGGCGGCGCAATTAAACCATCCGCATGCCTCCATCGTCGTGCTCGACGTCACGGACGAGCGCCAAGCCCAAGAAGCCGCCCGGCAGGCGATCGAGCGCTTCGGGAGCATCGACGTGCTCGTCAACAATGCGGGCTACGGCTTGCTCGGCGCGGTGGAGGAAGCCACGAACGAAGAAGTGAAACGCAATTTCGACGCGAACGTGTTCGGATTGCTGAACGTTACCCGCGCGGTGCTGCCTTATATGCGGGAACGCCGTTCCGGCCGCGTCATCAACCTCTCGTCGGTCGGCGGATTGTCCGGGCTGGCGGGTTGGGGCGTGTACGGCGCCACCAAATTCGCGGTGGAGGGCTTGACCGAAGCGATGGCGACGGAGCTCGCGCCGCTCGGCGTCTTCGCGACGGCGGTCGAGCCGGGATTTTTCCGGACGGAATTTCTGGATACGTCGTCGCTCGTGCGGACCGGCAACGTCATCGCGGACTACGCGGAGACGGTCGGCGAGATGAGAGGCTACGCCACGCTGGTCAACAAGAAGCAGCCCGGCGATCCGGCGAAGCTCGCGCAGGCCGTCATCCGGTTGGCGCATGCCGAGAAGCCGCCGGTTCATCTGCCGCTGGGCAACGACACGCTGGCCATGTACGGAGACAAGACGACCAAGTTCCAGCAGGAGATCGCGCAATGGCATGACGTCATCACCGGCACCGACCATGACGACGTGAAGCATTGACCGCGGCGCGGCCTGACGAACCTGCCGCGGCAAGCCGCCGGACGAACCGCGATTCGCGGCAGGGAACGAGCGGCTTCGGCGCGGCAGGGCGATCTGCCGTCATCGGTATGGCGAAGCGCCGGTCCGTGCCGGGTTACTTTCGCCATACCGGGATACATGAAGGTGCCTTCTTCCCGACCGGCGAGCATGGGGACATAATGGACGTACGCTGCAGCGAAAGCAAAGCACGTCATTACTATTCTCGGGGGCTGGATGGCGCATTCCCGCTTCTCGGCACGAGACAACGTTTATCGGATAGCTGCCTGATGCAAAACAGGCTACATTATATAGAAGGAAGGCATAAATAATGGAAAATATTACACAAAACGAAAATCGCGCCGGGGTGCCGAATTTCGAATTTGGCCTCTATACGTTCGGGGATTTGATTCCGGATCCGGCGAACGGCGCGCGGATCGGCGCGCGGCAGCGTCTTCGCGAGATCGTGGACGCCGCCGTGCTGGCGGACGAGGCGGGGTTTGACCTGTTCGGCGTCGGCGAGCATCATACGCTGGATTTCGCGGCGATCTCGACGCCAGTCGTGCTCGCCGCGATCGCCCAGGCGACGAGGCGAATCCGCTTGACCAGCGCGACGACGATCATGAGCACCGTCGACCCCGTGCGCTTGTTCGAGGATTTCGCGACGGTGGACCTGCTGTCGGACGGACGCGCGGAAATCATCGCCGGCCGCGGCGCGTTCGTCGATTCGTATCCGCTGTTCGGGTACGATCTCGCCGATTACGGTCAACTGTTCGCGGAGAAGCTCGGGCTGTTCCTGAAACTCGGCGAACGGGAGCGAGTCAGCTGGAGCGGCCGCTTCCGCAGCGCGATTCACGATTTGGAGATTGCCCCGCGGCCGGTACAGGAGCGGCTGCCGGTATGGATCGGGGTAGGAGGAACGCCCGAGAGCGCCAAGAATGCCGGCCGGCTAGGGCTTGGCATGGCGCTGGCCTTGCTTGGCGGAATGCCCGAGCGGGCCAAGCCGCTCGTCGATCTGTACCGGCAAGCAGGCATCGAAGCAGGCCATGATCCGGCCGGGCTCAAGGTCGCCGTTTCCAGTCACGGGTACGTGGCGGAGACGAGCCGCCAGGCGATCGAGGAATTTTATCCGTATTACGGCAGCTACATGAACAAGTTTCTGGGTCAGCGGACGGGAAGAAGCGGCATATCGCGCCATGAATTCGAGCTTGCGGTCGGTCCCGAAACCGCGCTAGCGGTCGGCAGTCCCCAGCAGGTGATCGAGAAAATACTCCATCAGCATGAATTGTTCGGCAATACGAGGTATATCGCCCAGCTGGACGTCGGCGGCATGCCTTACGCCAAGGTCGCGAAAGCGATCGAGATGCTGGCCGTTCATGTTGCGCCGGTCGTGCGGCGCGAGCTGGCGCGTTCATAAGGTTTCAACCGCAATGCGATCGATCAAGCCAAGCAGGGAAGGCTGCTTGGTTTAATCGACAAATTAATTTGTGCAAGTCGGAGCTTTAGGTATTCGCAACCGTACAGATCAACAACATGGGTCCTGCCGTTCTATGGGCGCTTAACGGGCGCTGCCCGTGACAAACGCTGGGAATCCCCCGAGCTTCGGCTTGAATTCAGCACGGTAGGCTCCTTCGTGCTTGTTGCGGGAACCGACGAAGCGTTGGCGTCCGTAACGGATATTCACAGCATTCTGTTCGTGGATTCCCTCCGGGAATTCATGGATTTCTTCGCCGCGAGCGGCGTGCCGATCCTTCGCGGCCCGCTTACCAACCCGATCGGCACGCTGATCATCGTCAAGCATCCGGACGGGCAAGCGGTCGAATATTTGCAGCCGCATGACTGAGCGGAGGACCGGAAAAGATTGTCGAATGACGACAGAATCGAGAATAACCGACGAGCACTAATTGTCGGTCGACGGCGATCGCCGCAGCAAAAAACGGTTTTCTCCTCCAGGAGACAACCGTTTTTTGTGTTCTGCCGTGCGCTTACGCCAGCTGGAACTGTTTGGCGTACAGCCGGGCATACGAGCCGTCGCGCGCGAGCAGCTCCTCGTGCGCCCCTTGCTCGGCGATGCCGTCCTTCGTCAACACGATGATCCGTCCGGCGTTTCGGATCGTGGACAGGCGATGGGCCACCACGATGGTCGTGCGCCCTTGCGCCAACGCGTCCAGCGATGCCTTGACGATGCTTTCGCTTTCGTTGTCCAGGGCGCTCGTCGCTTCGTCGAAGATCAGCACGGGCGGGTTCTTCAGGAAGACGCGCGCGATGCTCAGCCGCTGCTTCTGGCCGCCCGACAGCTTAACGCCGCGCTGGCCGATTTCCGAGAGGTAGCCCTGCGGCAGGCTCGTGATGAATTCATGGGCATGGGCGCGCTTCGCCGCAGCGACGACCGCTTCGTCGCTGGCCGAAGGGTCTCCGTAACGGATATTATCCATCACCGTGCCCGCGAACAGATACACGTCCTGCTGCACCACCCCGACGCTGCCGCGGAGCGACTGCAGCTCGAGATGCCGGACGTTGACGCCATCGAGCAGCACTTCGCCCGAAGAGGCTTCATAGAAGCGGGGAATCAGCGAGCACAGCGTCGTTTTCCCGACGCCGGAGGGACCGACGAGCGCCACGTACTCGCCGGGCAGGACCCGCAGCGACAGATCGCGGAAGACGGGGCTTAGAGGCTCCTCGTACCGGAAAGTGACGCGCCGGAACTCGATCTCGCCGCGTATATCTGTCAGAATCCGGGCATCCGGCACGTTCGCGATAGCCGGCCGAATGGACATGAGCTCATGAAAACGCTGAAAACCGGTGATGCCTTCCTGCAGCTGCGTGCTCATGTGCGTCAGGCGTTGAACGGGCTCGATCATATAGCCGACGTACAGCAAGAACGTGATTAGATCCGCCAGATCCAACGTTTGGCGTACGATGCCGGCGCTGCCGAACACGATCACCGTGACGGAGATGAGCTGAATAATCGTTTCGAAGCTGTTGTAAAATAACGCTTCGGCCTTGTACGTGTTCCTGCGGCTGTCGAGAAACCGGTCGTTTTCCCGATTGAACTTCTCGATCTCGACGCGTTCGCCCGCGAACGATTGCACGGCCCGGATGCCCGCGAGGCTGTCCTCGACCTGCGCGTTCACGTCGGCGATCCGTTCTTTGTTCGTTCGCATCGCCCGATTCAACCGCTTATTGAAATACAACGATAACGCGCCCATCACGGGCAGGAAGCAGAACACCGCGATCGTCAGCGGCGCGTTGATCATGAACAAGACCGCGAACGCGCCGGCGAACCGGACGAAATACTTGACGTAATCCTCCGGTCCGTGATGGTACAGCTCGGAGACCAGCAGCAGATCGTTCGTGATGCGGGACATGAGCTGGCCGGTCTTCTCTTTGTCGTAGAAGCCGAAGCCCAGCTGCTGCATATGCGCGAACAGCTCGCCGCGCAGGTCGCGCTCCATGCGGGCGCCGACCAGATGCCCCTTGTAATCCACGAAGTAATTGCCGGCATTCTGAACCGCGATCAGGACGAGCATCAGCCCGCCGATCCAATAGACGCCGCGCAGCGCGACGGACAAGTCGCCGGTCAGGACGTCCTTCGTGATATGCCGCACGAGCAGCGGGAATACCAGCGCGGCGGCGGATACGACGAAGGCGCAGGCCAAGATCGCCAGGAACAGGGTCAGGTAAGGCTTGTAGTAAGACAGAAACTTTCTCATCGGAAAACGCATGCGCATGTGTAGCCCCTTTTCGTGTTTTTTGGACACCTGCAAGGGGGTGCGGCGTTGGATTGCTACGTTCGCGGTCCGCCCTCGTATGGCTGAATGGCTGGAATCGTCGCGTTTCTCATGTTATGGCCTCCTTGTTCGTAATGACTTGTATTATAAGGGAAATCAGGCGCGGATGCGCGAAAATGGCGTCGTTTTTTCGAGGGAATGTTAAAGTTTTTCTTAAATCTGAGAAAATGTTAATCCAACGCTTGCATTTTGCCGTGTTATAATTTTGCCCAGAACGATCGTTGGAAGCACCATCCAACCAACTTGCTCTGCTGGGAGGTACGCATGACTAGAGACGGTAAGCCAGTGAGAAGATTGATGATGGCCTTGATATTGGGAGTGGCGCTGCTGTGCCTTGCCCCGTTGTCCAGCGTCTCCGCGCAGGACGCTGCGGCGGCTAACGGCATCGCGATCAAAGTGAACGGGACGACGGCGAAGAAGATCGGACTCTTATTCGTATCCGAGGGCAGGCTGTACGCGCCCGTGGCCCGCATCGCCGAATTATTGGGCGCGGCGTCGAAATGGGATAACGTCAACGAGGAATTGACCATACATACGGCGGTAAACGATACGATCGTGCTCGGAAACGGCGTTCCGGTCGTCTATTTCAACGAAGGACGTTACCGGATGGACGCGTATCCGTTCCTGAAATCCGGACGGCTGTATATGCCGCTGCGCCAATTGGCGGAATTGCTGCATGCCGACATGAAGGCGAACGCCGGCCAAGACGCGATCGAGCTGACGACGGTGAAGCCGGCGGTCGTCACGGAAGACGCCGGCTTGGATGAGATAAGCAAGACCGCGGGCGGCAGCAAGACCGCTTTGCTGAAGCGCAACGATCTGGACGCCAAGTCCCAGGTCAAGCCGGGAACGAAGCTCAAGGTGATCATGCCGTCGTTTCTGGAGAAACCCGCGAAGCCGTTCACGGAATCGGACCTGATGCTGCTCGCGAAGATTACGATGGTGGAGGCCGGCTACGAACCGTTCGAGGGCCAGCTTGCGTTGGCGAACGTGATCTTGAACCGGGTCAAGGATCCGAAATTCCCGGATACGATACATGACGTGATCTATTCCGGCAGGCAGTTTCCGCCGGCACATAACGGGCTGCTCGACAAGAGCAAGCCGAACGCGTCCTCGCTGCGCGCCGCCAAGGATGCGCTGAACGGACGCAACAACATCAAAGACGCGGTCTATTTCTTTAATCCCGAGGTTTCCCGGGGTCCGTACTGGTCCAGCCTGGACGAGATCGCGACGATCGGGCATCATCGTTTCGCAAGATAAGGAAAGACAAGGCCGGCAGGCAATAAAGCAGGGTCAAGCGCCATAAGAGCGCTTGGCTTTTTTTTTATGTCTCATTAGAGAACGATCGGTATTATAAAAAACGGCATGTACAGGCGTCGATTCGATCGCTAAACGGGATACTTCAATAGTCGTGCGGAGAGATCCGCCAACTACCCAAATATTATAGTTGACTGGACGTTCTTAAATAGCGTATAGTGTGATACAGGATACGAAGCATGCGCGAATACATCGCCTGCTAGTTTAAGAACGGTTATTCTTAAACGAATAACATCGTTGCGGCATGAGAAACTAAATAAACGAATCGGGGGAGTTGAAATGACGGGCATTGCGGCAAAAGTCGCCTTGAACAGGATGGCCGAAGAGCGCTTTCTGTTATAGCGACCGAATTCTTCCTTGGTAAACGCAGGCTTCGAATACCTGATATCATTCTTCTATAAAGGTGGGGAAACCAATGATAAAAAGCAAGCAAGCATCGATCGATGCCGGTCAAGGAACCATGAAGGAAGGTCCGGTTACCCTTCTGCTGGGGTTCACGATCGTGCTCGTCATCATGAATACGATGATGTTCAATTTGGCCTTGCCGGACGTCGCCAAGGATTATCAGCTGTCCGGCGCGTCGACGTCCTGGATCGTCACGGGCTATTCGATCGTCTTCGCGATGGCCTCCATTACGTACAGCCGGTTATCCGACTTTATTCCGATCCGCAAGCTGTTCATCATCGGCATCCTGTCGCTGAGCCTGGCGGCGATCGCAGGCCTGTTCACCAACAGCTTCGTCATGCTGATTATCGTCCGCATTCTTCAAGCATCCGGAGCAGGCTCTATCGCGGCATTGTCGTTGAACCTGATTTCCCGTTACATTCCGATCGAGCGGCGCGGCAAAGCGATGGCCCTCACGATGTCTTCCATCTCGCTCGGCCTCGGTCTCGGACCGGTCGTCGGCGGCGCGATCGTCGAATATATGGGCTGGCATTATCTATTCGGGGTTACGGGATTGACCCTGCTGCTTATACCGCTGTACGTCGTGCTTATTCCGAAGGAAAAGCCGCGCAGCGGCAACTTCGACGCCTTGGGCGCGTTGTTCATCGGCGCGGGAACGACCGGATTGCTGCTCTTCCTGACGAATCATTCCTGGATCTCGTTGATTGGCGGTCTGCTGGGGCTCGTGCTGTTCAGCTTCCGCATCCGTTCGGCCAAGGATCCCTTCGTGCTTCCGGTGCTGTTCCGCAATCGTTCGTTTCTCATCCTGAGCGCGGTCGGCATCGCCGGTTATCTCAGCAGCTTTGCGACGCTGTTCCTGATGCCGCAGATTCTCGTCAAACAATACGGGCTCAGCGCGATCGAAGCGGGCTTCGTGATCTTTCCGGGCTCTTTCTTGGCCATATTCGTATCCAGACGCGCGGGTAAAATCATCGACTTGCGCGGAAACAGCACCATCATCCGTTTTGTCCCGATAGCGCTGCTCTTGTCGGTCTTGTTGTTCGCCTTATTCCAAGGAAGCTCGTACATCGCGATCTTGCTGATCTATATTCTGATGAGCATCAGCTTCACGATCATATCGAGCAGCGTGTCGAATGAAATCTCGCGGATCCTGATCCCCGCGCAGATCGGCTCCGGTCTCGGCCTGTTCCAGCTCCTGCAATTTTTCAGCGGGGCGTTCGCCGTGGCCATGTCCGCAAGCGCGTTGACCTGGCAGAAGAATCTGCCGATCAAGGAAGCCTACAGCAACATCTACTGGGGATTGGCGGTTATAGTTATTTTGGCCATCGGATGCGCGTTTATGTATCTCCGCTCCCATGTCAGAAGGCAAAAGGCGCTGGCATCCTCATAACGGAACGGAAAGATAAATAAAACCTTCCGTTTCGGATCGCATGAATAGGGAACATACTTGCAAGAACGCGAACGAACGCCCGGGTTTCCGGGCGTTCGTTCGCGTTCGCGGGGATGCTTCGGCGCGGTCGGCGTTTAGGTGCTTGACATGCAATCATACGGTTACCTATAATTCGACCATGGACAATGTATTCAAGGCGCTGGCCGATACCAGCCGCAGACTATTGCTCGATCAGCTCCATCTGAAGAACGGGCAAACGTTAAACGAGCTATGCGGGCATCTCAGCATGTCGCGGCAAGCGGTGACCAAGCATCTGACGATCTTGGAGGAAGCGGATCTGGTCGTCGTCTCCTGGCGCGGGCGCGAGAAGCTGCACTATCTGAATCCCGTGCCCATCGACGAGATCTCCCGCCGGTGGATCCGCAAGTACGAGCAGCATCGGCTGGATGCGATCCACGAGCTCCGAAGAAAGCTGGAGGATGAACCCGGCAGCTGATTCCGTACCTCGTCACCGGCCCAGCCGCAGCCTTCCAATCGCGAACCCGAACCGGCTCGCGCGCACCCGTGTTCGGTAGGAACCGAACGATCGCAACGACAAAACACGCCGAACCGGCGTGTTTTTTGCGTTTGCCCGCTTTAAGCGGCGACGTCGCGCTTCGTGAACAGCAGCCAAGCCACGAATTGAAAGACAACGTAATACGCGGCGAGCATCAGGATGGAGAACGACAGCGTCATGTCCGGCCGAAGCGGCGAAGCCCCCGCCAAGTACTGCGTCAGATCGATATTGGAGAAGAGCAGGTATTTCACCCAACCGTAGCCGCTCAGCAGGGCGGAGAGCGAATTGCCGATCAGCATGAACAGCAGCGAGAAGGCGATCGCCATCGAGGAGCTGCGGAACGCGGCCGAGATCATGAAGGCCATCGTGACGTACATCAGCAGCGAGATCACGGCGAAGCCGTATTTCTGCAGCGCGTCGGCGATCATCGAGCTCTCGCGGATGGCGCCGTTCGCGGCGATCGTCAGCTCGGGACGGGACAAGCCGCCGAAGCCCTCGAGAATGCCGCCCGCGCCGAAGGCGGCCGCGAAGGACAGCAGCAGCAGCAGGAGCGCGAAGCCCATCGTGGCGATATATTTGCTCAGCATGATTTTCGATCGCGAAGCGGGCCCGACGAGCAGCAGCTTGATCGTGCCCCAGGAGAATTCCGCGGCGATCATGTCCGCGGCGATGATGACCGTCAGGATGGTGACGAGAATGGTCAAGGACGCCGAGGTATTCACGTAATTCCACAGCGACAGCTCGTTCGGATCGATGTCATGGTCCAAGTAATACGCGTTGAGCTTGATGCGGTTGCCGATATCCGTTTTCTCGTCCGCGTCGAGCTTTTCGTTGTCTTGGAGTTCTTGCTGCAGCTGGGCGTTCTGCTGCGAGAGGCGTTGCTGCCAATCGGCATGGTCGTCGCTGCCCGCATCCCATTTCATCAAGCCGCTCATCAGGCCGATCGCCAGGACGAGGAAGGCGATCATGAGCCAGGTGCGGGGACGCCGGTAGATTTTCATGTTTTCGTTGCGGATCAATTTTCCGAGACTAGACAACCATCTCACCTCCCGTGATTTCGAGGAATTGCTCTTCCAGCGATTTCTGCACCGCGTGAATGCCGAGCACGTCGATCTCGGCGCTGACGAGCAGCCGCGCGATATGGGGAACGGCGGATTTGTCCGCCGCCAGCTCGAGCTGGCCGATGCCGGAGATGGTCAGCAAGGACGGATCGAACGCGGATGCGAGCAGGCGCTGGGCAGCTGGCAGGTCGCCGGTTTCGATCACGATTTTGGACTGCGCCGAGTCCCGCGTTTCCTGCAAGGAACGGATATCCACGAGCTTGCCGGCTTGGATGATGGCGACGCGGTCGCACATCAGCTCCATCTCGGACAGCAGATGCGAAGAGACGATGACGGAGATGCCCTCCTCCTTCGTCAGCTTGCGCAGATAGTCGCGCAGCTCGCGGATACCCGCGGGATCGAGGCCGTTGGTCGGTTCGTCGAGGATAAGCAGAGACGGGCGATGCAGGATCGCCTGGGCGACGCCGAGCCGTTGGCGCATGCCGAGCGAATAGCGTTTGACTTTCTCGTGGATCCGGTTCTGCAGCCCCAGCAGCGCGACGACCTCGTCGATCCGCGTTTTCGTGACGCCTTCGTGCCGGCGCGCGAAGTGGACCAGGTTCTGGTAGCCGGTGAGGAATTTGTACATTTCCGGATTCTCGACGATCGCCCCGACATGGGTCATCGCGAGCTCGAAGTGATGGCGGACGGAGACGCCCTTGATGAGCGCTTCGCCTCTCGACATCGAGATCAACCCGACGATCATTCGGATCGTCGTCGTTTTGCCCGCGCCGTTCGGTCCGAGGAAGCCGAACACTTCCCCTGCGGGAATATCGAAGGTCAGGTCATCGACGATGTTGCGCCTGCCGACGGTTTTGGTTAAGTTGCGTAGCTGAAGGACCGGGTCTGACATGACGGATAAAACCTCCTGATTTCGTTCTCTCGTTGAACTATACCGGAAGTGCTCCCATGGAAAAACCGTCCTGCGTTGTGGTTCCTTCCCCGGCTTTGGTCGGGGGTCGCGCCGCCGGCGAACCCCGGCGCACGCCAAAAAGTCCGCGAATCGGCTCGCGGACTTTTCGGTATGAATGTTTCTCCCGACGCGCGGCGCGTCATGGCGCTACGCGCCGCGCGTGGCTACTTGATCAGCTCGATGAACTTGGTCGCCGCGCTCGACAGCGGCATGTTGCGCATGATCATGAAGCCCACCTGGGACGGCGGCATGTTGACGTCCAGCTGGATTTCGAAGAGGGAGCCCTCCTCGAGCTCCTTGGAGACGAATTCCCGGGTGACGTACGAGATGCCGAGCCCTTTCCGCGCGAATTCGATCAGCAGGTCGACGCTGCCGACCTCGATTTCCGGCTTGATCTCGTAGCCGTAGCTTTGGAACAATTCCGTGATCGCCATCCGGACCCGGCTGTTGCGCGAGAACAGGATGATGGGGTATTCGAGCAGCAGCTCCATCGACATCACCACGCCCTTCAGCTCGGCATACCGGCTTCCGGCCACGAAGCAATCCTGCAGCTGAATGCCCTTCATCACTTCGAGCTGGTCGTCGACGATCGGCATGCGCACGACGCCGATGTCGATGCGGCCTTCCTTGAGGAACGAGATGGTTTCCGGCGTCGTGCCGTGGTTCAAATGCAGCTTGATGCCGGGATGCTTCGCGTGATAATCCTCCAGAAACGGCAGCAGGTAATGCTTGAACAGCGAGTCGCTGCCGCCGATGCGCAGCTCGCCGCTGGAGAGGTTTTTGAGCGCGGCCATTTTCTCTTCCGCGATCGAGATCAAGATTTGGGACTTTTCGATGTAGGAATAGAGGATCGCGCCTTCCTGGGTCAGCGACACGCCTTTGGAATTCCGGTAAAACAACGTCAGCCCGAAGCTGTCCTCCAGCTGCTTGATCGCATGGCTGACGCTCGGCTGGGTCAAGTACAGCGCCTTGGCGGCCTGCGTCAAGCTCCCGGTCTTCCCGGCCCAATAAAAAACCTTGTACAACTCGAAATTGTTGGTCATAGACGTGGTCTATAGCTCCTGTGAAATATATGTATTACTTGTATAGGTCATATTCGTATTATAGTTGAACCAAGAAAGAGAAGCCAGAGCTGAACAGCCCTGTCGGAAGGAGAAACGAAAATGGAAGCAACCACGTTTATCTTGTTCGGAGCCACGGGAGATTTGGCGAAACGCAAAATCTACCCTGCCTTGTATAATTTGTACCTCGACGGAAAGCTGCCGAAAGCCTTCTCCGTGTTCGGTCTCGGAAGAAGAGAACTGACGGGCGACGCGTTCCGCGCGAACGTAGAGCAATCTCTCCGTAACTTCTCCAGACGCGAAGCGAACGATACCGCGTCCGTTCGGCAATTCTTGGACGCGTTCCGCTACAGCGTGCTGGACATCGGCCGCACCGAAGATTACCTCAAGCTGCTGCGGCTGGTCGAACAACGGGAGCAGGAACTCGGCGCCGCGCCTAACCGGATGTTCTACTTGTCCGTCGGACCGGAATTCTTCGAGACGATCGCGGACAACATCAAGGCCAGCGGGCTCGGTTCCGCGGACGGCTGGAAACGCCTGATGATCGAGAAGCCGTTCGGCCACGATTTGCAATCCGCCCGGGACTTGAACCGGAACTTGAGCAGAGCGTTCGAGGAGGACGAAGTGTTCCGCATCGACCATTACCTCGGCAAGCCGATGGTGCAGAAGCTCGAGATCCTGCAATCGTCCAATCCGGTCCTTCAAACGCTGTGGACCAACCGTCATATCGCCAACGTGCAAATTACGGCGAACGAAACGGTCGGCGTCGAAGAACGGGCGGGTTACTACGATCACGTAGGCGCCGTCAGGGACATGTTCCAGAACCATATGCTGCAGCTGCTCATGATGCTGGCGATCCACCTGCCGAACAATCACAGCACGTCCGACGAGGTTCGCACGAAGAAGAAGAAGGTCATGGAAGCCCTCATGCCGGTGCTGAAAGAGGACGTTGCGCGCAGCATCATCCGCGGTCAGTACGCGGAAGGCGAGATCAACGGCAAACCGGTCGTCGGCTACACGTCGGAGCCGGGCATCGCCGAGAACTCGGCGAACGATACGTTCATCGCGGCCAAGCTGGAGATCGACGACTATTTCTGGCGCGGCGTGCCGTTCTACATTCGGACCGGCAAACGGATGAAGGAAAAATCGACGCGCATCGTCATCGAGTTCAAGGAACCGCTGAATCAGCACGCGTTGACGGAGGAAGAGAGCCGGGTGCCGAACCTGCTGGTGTTCGAGATCAGTCCGAACGAAGGCATCACGCTGCAGCTGAACACGCGGGACCCGCTGCATAAAGGCGAGTTCAAACCGATGCACATCGATTTCCACACGAGTCAGGAAGACGTGCCGGAAGCGTACGAGAATTTGATCCACGATGCCTTGAACGGCGATCCGACGTTCTTCGCGCATTGGGACGAAGTCGAGCTCGCCTGGAAATGGGTGCAGCCGGTCCTGGACGCGTTCCAGGAAAATCTCGTGCCGCTTCGCACGTATGCAGCCGGCTCTTACGGCCCCGTCGAATCCGACGAACTGCTGGAGAGAGACGGTTTCCGTTGGCGCTTCGATTCCAAGCACGAACAACAAGAAAAGAAAGAAGGAACCCATTATGCCTATCACGTCAACCATTGATCAACTCGCGATCGATACGATCCGCACCTTGTCCATCGATGCCATCAACAGCGCCAATTCGGGCCACCCGGGCCTGCCGATGGGAGCCGCGCCGATGGCGTACGCGCTCTGGTCCGGCCAGCTGAACCACAATCCCGGCCACGCCAAATGGTTCAACCGCGACCGCTTCGTCCTCTCCGCGGGCCACGGTTCGGCGCTCTTGTACAGCCTGCTTCACCTCTCGGGCTACCAAGTATCGCTTGACGATCTCAAGCAATTCCGCAAGCTGAACAGCAAGACGCCGGGCCATCCGGAATACGGGCACACGGACGGCGTCGACGCGACGACCGGACCGCTCGGCCAAGGCATCGCGATGGCGGTCGGCATGGCGATGGCGGAAGCGCATCTGGCTTCCAAGTACAATCAAGAAGGGTTCCCGGTCGTCGATCACTTTACTTACGCGCTCGTCGGCGACGGCTGCTTGATGGAAGGGATCTCGTACGAGGCGATGTCGATGGCGGGCCATATGAAGCTCGGCAAACTGGTCGTCCTGTACGATTCCAACGATATCTCCTTGGATGGCGAGCTGAACCTCAGCTTCGGGGAAAATATTCAGAAACGCGCGGAATCGGCGCACTGGCAGTATCTGCGGGTCGAGGACGGCAACGACATCGCCCAGATCGGCCAAGCGATCGCGGCAGCGAAGCAAAACGCCGACCAGCCGACGTTGATCGAGGTTCGGACGATCATCGGCTACGGCAGCAAAGTCGCCGGCTCGAACAAAGCGCACGGCGCTCCGCTCGGCAAAGAAGAAGCGAAGGCGACCAAAGCCGTATACGGCTGGCCGTATGAAGAAGAGTTCACCGTGCCGGCGGAAGTCAGAGCGCATTTCGAGCAATTGAAGCAACGCGGCGCAGCCAAAGAAGAAGAATGGAACGACCTCTTGGTGGCCTATTATGCGAAGCATCCCGCGCTCGGCAAGGAATTGGCGCAGGTCATCGACGGCAAGGTCACCATCGAAGCCAAGGACGTTCTGACCTTCGACCCGGCCAAGACCGTATCGACGCGCATCGCGAGCGGCAACGCCATCAACCATTACGTGAAGCTCGTGCCTTCGATCTTCGGGGGCAGCGCGGATCTGTCGCATTCGACGATGACGGAGATCAACGGCGAGCAGACGTTTGCCGTCGAATCCTACGCGGGCCGCAACGTCTACTTCGGCGTCCGCGAGCATGCGATGGGCGCGGCCGGCAACGGCATGGCCCTGCACGGCGGCGTGAAGCCGTTCGTCAGCACCTTCTTCGTATTCAGCGATTACCTGCGCCCGTCGATTCGTCTCGCCGCGCTGCAGAAGCTGCCGGTCACCTACGTGTTCACCCATGACTCCATCGCGGTCGGCGAAGATGGACCGACGCATGAGCCGGTCGAGCACCTGACGGCGCTGCGCACGATTCCGGGTCTGACGGTCATCCGTCCGACGGACGCCAACGAGACGGCAAGCGCATGGGCATACGCCCTGCAGCAAAACGACGGTCCGGTCGCCCTGGTGCTGAGCCGCCAGAACCTGCCGGTCTACGAAACGACCGCGGGCAACGTCGCCGACGTCGCGAAAGGCGCGTACGTGCTGGCGGAAACGAACGACAAGCCTGATGTCATCCTGATCGCGACGGGCTCCGAAGTGTCGCTCGCAACGGGCGCCAAAGCGGAACTGGAGAAGGAGAACCTGTCCGTGCGCGTGGTTGCCATGCCGAGCAGAGAGCTGTTCAACCGTCAATCCGCGGCTTATCGGGAATCGGTGCTTCCGGCTTCCGTGACGAAGCGTCTCGCGATCGAAGCCGGCATCTCGCTCGGTTGGGAGCGATTCACGGGACCGAGCGGCAACGTCTTGTCGATCGATACGTTCGGCGCTTCGGGACCCGGCGGCGAGGTGCTCGAGCACTTCGGCTTCTCGGTCGACAACGTGGTTCGTTTGGCGAAGGAATTGCTGAACTAAACCGCCTTTCAAGATCGTACAGGCACGGCGGCGCAGGCGGGATGTACCATCGAGGGATGATCGGACTTGCGTTTGCCGGCGGGGGGCCGGGAGCGCGGCGTTCCTCCTGCCTGCCGGGTCTCGTGCGAATCTGAAGCGCGTTTCATATAGCAAGTTGAAAAATAGCAAGTTAAAATTCTACCCAAAAAACGGAGGTAATAAACATGAAATTTTTCATCGATACGGCAAACCTGGCAGACATTAAAAAAGCGTATAAAGTCGGCATCCTGTCCGGCGTCACGACGAACCCGTCCCTGGTGGCCAAAGAAGGCGTGAAATTCGAAGACCGCATCGCCGAAATCCTTCGCGAAGTGCCTGAAGTGGAATCCGTGTCGGCCGAAGTCACGCCGGAAGCGGTAACGGCCGAAGAAATGATCGCGCAAGCGAACGAGCTGATCAAAATCAACGATAACGATAAAAATATCACGATCAAGCTCCCGATGACGCTTGCCGGTCTCGAGGCTTGCCGCTACCTGACCAAGAAAGGCGTCAAAACGAACGTGACCTTGATCTTCACCGTGAACCAAGCGCTCTTGGCCGCTCGTGCCGGCGCAACGTACGTGTCTCCGTTCCTCGGCCGCTTGGACGACATCTCGGAAGACGGCGTTCAATTAGTCACGAAAATCGCCGAATTGTTCCGCACGCATAACCTGGATGCCCAAATCATCGCGGCATCGGTTCGCCACCCCGACCACGTCACGCGCGTGGCGATGGCCGGCGCGCATATCGCCACGATTCCGTTCTCGGTCATCGAGCAAATCTCCAAGCATCCGCTCACGGATCAAGGCATGGAGAAATTCGCCGCCGACTGGAAGAAAACCGCGCTTTAATACCGAGTTAGGCTTTTAGACAGAGAGACAAACGGATAGAAGGAGAGATTCCATATGGCAATCAAATTCGATTATTCCAACGCGTTGTCGTTCCTCGGGCAGCATGAGGTGGATAACCTCGGCGAGTTCGTGGGCGTCGCCCACCGCATGCTTCACGAGAAGCAGGGCCCGGGATCCGATTATCTGGGCTGGGTGAACCTGCCCCTGGCGTACGATCGCGAAGAATTCGCGCGAATCAAGCAGGCGGCGGAGCGCATCCGCTCCAATTCCGAAGCGCTGGTCGTCATCGGCATCGGCGGATCGTACCTGGGCGCCAGATCGGCGATCGAAGCGTTGTCCCATACGTTCCATAACCAAATGAAGGGCAATACCCAAGTGTATTTTGCCGGACAGAACATCAGCTCGACCTATATCTCGCACCTGCTGGAGCTGCTCGAGGGCAAGGACATTTCACTGAACGTCATTTCCAAATCCGGCACGACGACGGAGCCGGCGATCGCCTTCCGCATCCTGCGCGACTACATGGAGAAGAAATACGGCAAGGAAGAAGCGCGCAAACGCATCTTCGCGACGACCGATGCGTCGAAGGGCGCCCTGAAGAAGCTCGCCGACGAAGAAGGCTACGAGACGTTCGTCATTCCGGACGACGTCGGCGGACGTTATTCCGTGCTGACGGCCGTGGGACTTCTGCCGATCGCCGCAGCCGGCCTCGACATCGATCGCATGATGGAAGGCGCGGCAGCCGCCGCGCGCAAATACGACAATCCCGATCTCGCGACCAACGAGAGCTATCAATACGCGGCCGTTCGGAACGCCTTGTACCGCAAAGGCAAATCGATCGAGCTGCTGGCGAACTTCGAGCCGGCGCTGCATTACGTGTCCGAGTGGTGGAAGCAGCTGTTCGGCGAAAGCGAAGGGAAGGACCAGAAGGGGCTGTACCCGGCATCGGTCGATTTCACGACGGACCTGCATTCCATGGGCCAATACGTCCAGGAAGGCCGGCGCGACCTGATCGAGACCGTGCTTGCGGTGAAGAAGGCGCGGGTCGAATGGACGATCGAAGCGGACGCGGGCAATCTCGACGGCTTGAATTTCCTCGCCGGCATGACGATGGACGAAGTGAACAAACAAGCGGCGATCGGCACGCGGCTGGCGCATGTCGACGGCAACGTACCGAACCTGATCGTCGAGCTCGACGAGCTGAACGAATACACGTACGGCGAGATGGTGTACTTCTTCGAGAAAGCCTGCGGCATCAGCGGCCTGCTGCTCGGCGTGAACCCGTTCGACCAACCGGGCGTGGAAGCGTACAAGGTCAACATGTTCGCCCTGCTGGGCAAACCCGGCTTCGAAGCGCAAAAAGCCGAGCTCGAAAAACGTTTATCCGCAACAGGACAGGAATGACAAGGGGGCACTTACGATGAAAAAACAACAAATCGGCGTGGTCGGGTTGGCCGTCATGGGCAAAAACCTGGCTCTGAATATTGAAAGCAAAGGCTTCTCGGTATCGGTGTACAACCGTTCGGCCGAGAAAACGAACGAGCTGCTCGAGGAAGCGAAAGGCAAGGATTTCGTAGGCACGTACAGCGTGGAGGAATTCGTGCATTCGCTCGAGACGCCGCGCAAGATCCTGATCATGGTCAAAGCCGGACAACCGACCGACGATACCATCAACCAGCTCGTGCCTTACTTAAGCCAAGGCGACATCCTGATCGACGGGGGCAACGCCTACTTCCCGGATACGCAGCGCCGCAACAAAGACCTGCAGGCGCAAGGCTTCCGCTTCATCGGAGCGGGCGTCTCCGGCGGCGAAGAGGGCGCGCTCAACGGCCCGTCCATCATGCCTGGCGGCCAGCGCAGCGCGTACGAGCTCGTGGAGCCGATCCTGACGGCCATCGCGGCCAAAGTCAACGGCGAACCGTGCACGACCTACATCGGCGAAGACGGCGCGGGCCACTACGTCAAAATGGTCCACAACGGCATCGAATACGGCGACATGCAGCTGATCGGCGAAGCGTACCATCTCCTGAAGGACGTGCTCGGCCTCAGCACGAGCGAGCTGCACGACATCTTCACGGAATGGAACAACGGCGAGCTGGACAGCTACCTGATCGAGATCACGGCCGATATCTTCGGCAAGACCGATCCGGAGACGGGTAAACCGATGGTCGACGTCATCCTCGACTCGGCCGGACAGAAGGGCACGGGCAAATGGACGAGCCAAAGCGCGCTCGACCTCGGCGTACCGCTGTCGATCATCACGGAATCCGTATTCGCGCGGTTCATCTCCGCGATGAAGGAAGAGCGCGTGGCCGCCAGCAAGCTGCTGCACGGACCGGCGGGATCGAGCTACACAGGCGACCGCGGCGCTTTCATCGAAGCCGTTCGCAAAGCGCTGTTCGCGAGCAAGATCGCGTCGTACGCCCAAGGCTTCGCCCAAATGCGGGCAGCCTCCGAGGCGTATAACTGGAACCTGAACTACGGCGCCATCGCGATGATCTTCCGCGGCGGCTGCATCATCCGCGCGGGCTTCCTGCAAAATATCAAGGACGCGTACGACCGCGATCCGTCGCTGAAGAACCTGTTCCTGGACGACTACTTCAAGAACGTCGTCGAGAGCTACCAAGGCGCATGGCGCGAAGTGATCTCCGTCGCCGTGACCAGCGGGATTCCGGTTCCGGCGTTCTCCTCCGCGCTGGCGTACTACGACAGCTACCGCTCGGAGCGCCTGCCGGCGAACCTGCTGCAAGCGCAGCGCGATTACTTCGGCGCGCACACGTTCCAACGCGTCGACCGCGAAGGCACGTTCCATCACCAATGGATGGAGCAATAATTCAAAAGCATGCTCGACCGTTACGCAGCCGTCTGCTATCGGTTGCATGACGTCATCGAAGCCCGCGGCCACCGGTCGCGGGCTTTTTGATTCCTTCGCCCGTCTACAAGATCGTCGGCGAACATCCGCAGGAACAACGGATGAATTCAGGACGAGGCAGCCGCGCTTTCGGCTTGCCCCGCGGCTTTCTTAAGGCGACGGGGGCGAGAGCGGATTGCCAACGGGCCTTCCGCTGTGGTATGGTGAAGGTATCGAACGAAAGGAGGTGAGGTAGGTGAATCACGATTTGGTCAATTCCCGCATTAGCCAGCTGCCGATTGCCATGGCTGGCATTGTGCATGCATTTTCCGCGAACGGGATCCGTCTGTCCATTTACGACGATACGATTGACCATTCGCGAGAAGACGCCTGCCTCCACCACAACGGATGGCAGATGAACGGGTGATTGCTTTCGCTTCCGGCCGACGCCGGGAGCCGATCATCCGGCATCTGTCCAGAGGGCCGCGGCTTGTTGCCGCGGCTCTTTTTGTGCTTTCGAGCGCGGGTCTTCCGACATTAGAGGAGGATCTTGACCATGATAATCGTGAACATGCAGGATTTGAAAAAATACCACGCGGCCCAGCTCGTGCTGGACGGCGCGACGCTGCAGCTGCTGGAGGGCGAGAAGGTCGGCTTGATCGGCCGCAACGGCAGCGGAAAATCGACGCTGCTTCGGTTGATCGCCGGATATGAACAGCCCGACGAAGGGCTGCTCGCGATCCGAAAGGAGCTGAAGATCGGTTATTTGCCGCAGATACCGGCGGAGTTCGAGGCGCTCGCCGTCTACGACGTGCTGGCTTACGGGTTCCGGGAGTTAATGGCGGTCCGGGCGGAGATGTCGGCGCTCGAGGAACGGATGTCCGGCGCGGAAGCGGTCGGCGACGCCGCCGTTATGGAGCGGCTGCTGGGGAGCTATGCGCTGGCGCAGGAACGGTTCGAGCAGGGCGGCGGCTACGAGCTGGACACGGCCATCGATCAGGTGGCGAGCGGGCTGCAGATCGACCGTTCCTGGGACCGGCGAGCCTTCGCCAGCCTGTCCGGCGGCGAAAAGACGCGCGTCGTGCTGGCATCGCAGCTGGTCGTTCGCCCGGAGCTGCTGCTGCTGGACGAACCGACGAACCATCTCGACCTGCGCGGCATCGAGTGGCTCGAGACGTTCCTGAGGCGGTACGAGGGCGCTTGCGTGATCGTGTCGCATGACCGGTATTTCCTCGATGCCGTCGCCACGAAGATGGTCGAGCTCGAGGACGGCGAAGCGTCCGTCTATCTAGCCGATTACAGTGGCTATACGAAGGAGAAGGAAGAGCGGCTGCTGCAGCAGTTCGCGCAATACCAGGAGCAGCAGAAGGCGATCAAGAAAATGAAGGAAACGATCCGGCAGCTCGAGGAATGGGGACGCATCGGCGGGAACGAGAAGTTCTTCAAGCGGGCGGCCTCGATTCGCAAGGCGCTGGAGCGGATGGAGATCGTCAAGCGTCCGGTCATGGAGCAGCGAACCGCGGAGTTCGCATTATCCCAGCAGGAGCGATCCGGCCGCAGGGTCGTCGCCTTCGAAGGCGTGACGAAGCGGTTCGGGGAACGCGCGATTCTTAACGGAGCCGAGGGCAGCTTGCTATATGGCGAGAAGGTCGTGCTGCTCGGAGACAACGGCTCGGGGAAAACGACGCTGTTCAAGCTGCTGCTCGGCGCGAGCGGGCCGGATGCCGGGACCATCGAGCAAGGCGCGCGCGTGGAGGTCGGTTACTTGGCGCAGCAGGAACCGGCAAGCGATAACAAGCGGACGGTGCTGGACTATTTCCGCACTGAAGGCGGTTTGGAAGAGGGCGAGGCGCGCGGCATTTTGGCGCGATATTTGTTCTACGGCAACGAGGTCTTCAAGCCGCTGTCGACGCTCTCCGGCGGGGAATGGTCGCGGCTGCGGCTGGCGGTGCTCGTCAGGCGCAAGCCCAACCTGCTGCTGCTGGACGAACCGACGAACCATCTCGATATCGCTTCCCGCGAAGCGCTGGAAGAGGCGCTGGAGGAATTCCCGGGAACGGTGCTGGCGATTTCCCACGACCGCTACTTCATCAATCGCCTGGCGAAGCGCGTATGGGAGCTGAGTCACGGACGAATCGCGGCGTACCTGGGCAACTACGACGATTACAAGGAGCAGCGGGACGAACGCTCGGCAAAGCAAGAGGCGTCGCCGAGCGGCGATTCGCCGCGTATCGTCAAGCCGAAGCCGCTCGAGCGGCCGCAGACGGTTCGCGGATCGGCCGCGAGCAGCGGCCATGCGCGTACGAACGAGAAGCGCGCGGAGCGGCTTGAACGCGAGATCGCTGGCCTGGAAGCGGAGCTGGCCCGGACGGACGAACAGCTGCTCCGGCTCGATCCGTCAGCCGATGCGGAGCGGCTTGCGACGGGCTGGAATGAGCGGGAAGCGCAGCAGGCGAAGCTCGACCTGCTGCTGGAGGAATGGATGAGTATCGGGGAATGAGGAGCCTTCCTGGATGAATGTTAAGGTATTTTTAGGAAAAATTAGGATCTATTAGCCAATCCCTTATGCTATAATAGGTTGAATTTGGAAGAAATACCTATTTAGAATGGGAGTGGGGAAGTTGAAAGGGTTGCGTTACAACCATCTGGCGCAGATCGCCGTCTTCGGTACGGCACTGATCATGTCCGGATGCAGCTTGACCGGCGGAGGCGCCGATGCAAGCGACGAGAAGTCGGCGCTGAAGATCTTGTACTATGACGAACGGTCCTTTTATGACCAGTACGGTACGTTGTATTCCGCGCTTCATCCCAATGTCGAGCTTACCGTCGTCTCCAACCAGAACTATACGAACGAACCGGTGAAGGATCCCGACGCGGAGCTGCAGAAATTCATCGACAAGGAAAATCCCGACGTGCTCATCCTGGGCAACGATCAGTTGACGAAGTTCGCCAAGGACGGCAAGCTTCTGGAGCTGGATGCGCTGATCGCGGAGAAGGACTACCATCAGGAGACGCTCATTCCGGGACTCATCGATTACATGAAGCAGCTCGGCGACGGCAAGGTATACGGGTTGTCCCCGAGCTTCTATAGCCAGGCGATATTCTACAACAAGGATTTATTCGCGAAATACGGCATTCCGCTGCCGCAGGACAAGATGAGCTGGGAGCAGCTGCTCCAGCTGGCGAAGCGTTTTCCGACGGACGGCGCCAAGGACAAGCGCGTCTACGGGCTGAACTTGGGCTATAACACCGACGCGTATCAGCTGGGCTCCACGATCGGGGCTTCCCAGAACCTGGCAATGTTCAACGCGGCCAGCGGGCAGGTCACGGTCAATACCCCGTCGTGGAAGAAGGTTTTCCAGACGGCGGTAGACGCGTTGAAATCCGGTTCCTTATACGTCGAGGATCCCAATGGCAACAGCGGATCCTCCACTTACGAAGATTACATGCTTCGCGATCCGTTCCTCGCGGGCAGGCTGGCCATGAAGTTCGAAAGCACGTACATGCTGGAACAGATCAAGGAAGCGCAGAGCAGGCTCAAGGATAAGGTCGTGCAAAACTGGGACCTTGTCACCGTTCCCGTCGACCCGCAGAACCCGGACGGCAGCACGAACATGAACTTCGGGCAAATCTTCGCCATCAATGCGAAGTCGGCGAACGCCGACGCCGCCAAGGAATTCATCCGTTACATCACGGGCGAGGAATTCGCGAGGGTGACGTCCAAGGTCAACTCGGGCGGCTTCTCCGTGCGGACGACGTACTTGAAGGACGACGCCAACCACAACATGCAGGCATTCTATATGCTGAAGCCGGTACAGTCCAACCTGTACAAGGACTACGACAAACTGCCGCCGAACTTCTATATGACATTCACGAACCTGATCCAGCAAGAAATGAAGAGCGCCGCCGACGGGAAAAAGTCGGTCGACGCCGCGCTCGACAAGGCGCAAGCCGAAGGGCAGCTGGCGATGACGCAAGAGTTGGCGAAGGCGAAGAACCAGCCGGACGCGGGAGCATCGCCCTCGGCCGGAGGCGATGCGTCTGCCGACGGCGATGCATCGGCCGCGGGAACCGCGGCAACGAACGCTTCGAAATAGCGACGCCAAATAAGCCAAGTCATTCGTCACGGCGGGCTGCTTTCCGAATCGGAAAGCAGCCGTTTTTTTATCCAGCCAGGATGGGCTATGCGGCTAAGGCCTACCAGGCTAAAACTTGACCGAAGCCGACGGAAAATTTGCCCGCTGTGCGATTGAACTATTTACAAACCGTTAGTCGGTATGTAAAATAAGGTCATACAATAATTTACAGTGAGAAGGAGAGATGATTCATTCATGAATACGCTGCTGCTTCTGCATCTGATAGGCGTCGTGGTTTTCGTCGGCAATATCGTTACGGCGGCTTTCTGGAAGGTCCGCGCGGACATCGGGAAGAATCCGGTCGCGATTCACGCCGCGGTAAAGTCCGTCATGCTTGCCGATTACGCGTTCACGCTTCCCGGCCTCATCCTCATCGTCGTATCCGGAATGTTGATGGCAAAGCAGGCGCAATGGCCGATGCACGGGATGAACTGGCTGACGGTGTCGCTCCTGTTGTTCGCCGTCACGGGACTGATCTGGCTTGCGGTGCTCGTCCCCCTCCAGCGCGCGATGATCCGGCACAGCGCGGCCTCCGTGGAGAGCGGGCGCGTCACCGAGGCCTACAAACGGGCTTCGCTGCAATGGGCGGTATTCGGCATCGCCGCGACGCTGCTGCCGATCGTCATCATGTACCTGATGGTGTCGAAAAGCTTCTGATCCTTTTGCGGATTGCCTCCGGATCGACTATGATAGGCTTGAGATAAAGAGCCCATATCGCAAAGGAGACTATCATGATGAGATCGATCGTCCTGCAAGCGCCCGGCGAGCCCCAGAGCTTATCCCTCGTGGAGCTCCCGTTACCCGAACCCGGGCCGGGAGAAATCAGGGTCCGCATCAAGGCGGCCAGCCTGAATCCGGCGGATTACAAAATGGCCAAGAACGGGCATCCGGATTGGAGCTACCCGTTCATCCCCGGCTTGGACGGAGCCGGCGTCGTGGACAAGGTCGGCGAAGGGGTCGCGCAGTGGAACGAAGGCGACCGCGTCGTCTACCACGGCAGCTTCATTAAGCCGGGCAGCTTCGCGGAGTACGGCGTAGCGAAAGCGAACGCGGCAGCCCGCATCGCGGACGGCCTCTCGTTCGAGGAGGCGGCAGCGTTCCCATGCGCCGGGCTGACGGCATACCAAGCGCTGAACCGAAAGATGAAGCTTGGAGCGGGCAGCTCCATCCTGATCCATGCGGGCGCCGGCGGCGTGGGCGGATATGCCATCCAGCTGGCGAAAGCGTTCGGAGCCGCGCAGGTCATCACCACGGCTTCGCCGGCTAATTTCGAGTATGTGCGGTCGCTCGGCGCCGATGCCGTCATCGATTACGGCACGGAGAACGTCCATGATCGCGTGATGGCCCTGACGGAGGGACGCGGCGTCGATTACGCGCTGAATTCCATCAACCGCCAGTCGGCGCAGGCCGATCTGGCGATGCTGGCTTTCGGCGGGCAGCTGGCTTGCATCGCGGGCGCGCCGGAGACGGTGGCGGATTTCCAGCCTTCGCACAAATCGTTCACCGTGCACAAGCTCATGCTCTCCGGAGCGTATTTGGCTGGCGACGAACGCGCGGAGCGCGATTTGAGCGCGATGGCGGAGGCATTCATGACGCTCATGACGGCGGGGAAGATCCTCCCGACGATCGGCAAACGCATCGCGCTCGAGGACGTGCCGCAGGAGCTGACGCGGCTTTCGCAGCGACATGTTCAAGGGAAAATCGTCGTCGTGTTGTAGAGGCGCCGTCGAACGGAACGGATAAATCGGCCGGAACGGTAATTATCGTCGGGACTTTATCCGATACATAAGGAGAAGGGCCGAATACCGCAACCGGAAGGAGGTAACCAAGCATGGATATTGCCGCGATGTCGATATCGATGGCTCAGGGAAGCTTGGCGCAGGCCGTCGGAATCCGCGTGCTCAAGATGGCAACCGATCAATCCACGGCGCAATCCCAACAATTGATTCAAATGATGCAGCAAAGCGTGCAGCCGAATTTGGGCGGCAATCTCGATCTTCGCGTTTAACCCGGACTGTGCTAGAATGGGAGCAAGGTACGGGAATCAAGGAGGAATCGAACATACTCGCCGCCATATTCGTAGGATTAGTCGCTTTGGAGCATGTTTATATTTTGGTGCTGGAAATGTTTATGTGGACGACCCCGCGCGCCAGGAAAGCCTTCGGCACGACGAGGGAAGAGGCGGAGGCGACCAAGTCGCTCGCCGCGAACCAGGGATTGTACAACGGCTTTCTCGCGGCCGGACTCGTTTGGGGACTGTTTCATCCCAATGACCAGACCGGACAGTCGATCGAATTGTTCTTCCTGATCTGCGTGCTCGTCGCGGCGTTGTTCGGCGGAGCGACGGCGAAGCGTTCGATCTGGCTCGTGCAGGGCCTGCCGGCATTGATCGCGCTCATTTTCGTACTGGTTCAGTAGCGGGCAGCGGATAAAGGCCCGCAGCGAGACCGACGAAGCGCATAAGAAACCCACGATGAAGATCGTGGGTTTTTCGCTTGCGGAGGATCCGCCGGATAATCGCGTACGACTTCCATTCCGGAAGATGCTATCATAGGAAAGCAGGGAATTGTCGAACCCGCTCGAATGGCGGTTCGCGCATGCATGCACACGGGAGGGCAGCAGCCAATGGACGCAAGGCAATGGATGTCGATCCTGCTTTTTCTCGCGGCGGCGCTGATGGCGTTCATCGCGTATCTCGCATACCTGAAGCGCCACTTGCCGGCGGCCAAGACGCTGATTCTGATCATGCTGGCCGCTTCGTTCTATGCGACGGGCTATGCATTCGAGGTCTTGAGCAACAGCCTGGGCGAAGTGAAGCTGTCGCTTCAAATCGAATATGCGGGCATTCCGTTCGTATCGGCGCTTTGGCTGTACCAAATCATTCAATTCACGGGGACGGCGGCCGCTTACCGCAAGCGTCTCGCGCTGGCGCTGTTCGTCGTTCCCGCGTCGGTCTTCCTCGTCCAATTGACCAACGATTGGCATCATCTCATGTACGAACGGTTTATGCCGACGACGGACGATTCGATCGTGAAGTACGTGACGGTCAAGGGACTCTGGTACAAGGTGCATACGGTATACAGCTATATCGTCATGACCGCCGGTCTGTCGCTGTGCGTCCGGATGTATTGGCGGGCGCTGCCGATCGTGCGGAAACAAATCGCCGTTCTGTTGCTCGGCGCGATCGCGCCGATGCTGTTCAATCTATGCCTGTGGTTCGGAATCGACGTCGACTTGACGCCCTTCGGCTTCGCCGTGTCGGGCATCGCGTACATATGGGGAATATTCAAATTCAATCTGCTGCGCCTGATGCCGCTGGCGCAAGCGCAGGTGTTCGACACGATCGGCGACGGCGTCGTCCTGCTCGATTACGAGGATCAGATCGTCAGCTACAACCGCGCGGCGGAGGAGGTGCTGCCCGCGCTGTCGCTGACGAAGCGCTATCCCGCATCCGTCGGCCTGGTGCTGTCCGGCAGTCCGGAGCTGCTCGAGCGGATCGGAAGCGCGGCCGCCGAGGACGAACGCTTTCCGTATCAGGCGCTCCTGGGCGGCCGGAACAGGCATTATGCCTGCCGGCTCTCGTATATTTACGACGCCAGCAAGCTTCCGATCGGCAAAATGCTGATGTTCAACGATATTACGGAATTGAAGGAGAACGAGGACCGCCTTCGCGAGAACGCGCGGCAATTGTCGGAACTGAACGCGTTCAAGGACAAGCTGTTCACCGTCATGGCGCATGACATTCGCGATCCGATCGCGCTGCTGGTCAGCTTGACGGAGCTGCTCGGCGACGAGCTGGCGGACGGGGACGCCGAACATGCCAAATTGTTCCGGGAGCTCAGGGGCCAGGTGCAGAGCACGTTCCTGCTCGTCGATAATTTGCTGGATTGGTACCGGAGTCAGAAAGGCAAGATCGCCTTCCGCCCGGCGGGCTGGAATGTGCAGCAGGTCGTCCGGCAGGCGCTGACGCTGGCGGGATCGAAGGCGGACATGAAGCAGATCCGGATGACGGAACGGGTCGACAGGGAGCTGACGATCAGTGCCGATAAGGAAATGCTGGACCTGATCCTGCGCAACCTGCTCTCGAACGCGATCAAGTATACCGGGGTCGGCGGATCGATCGAGGTCAGTGCCGCGCTGGACGGCGATTGGGTCGTCGTGCGCGTCACCGACGACGGCGCGGGCATCGACGAAGCGACGGCGGAGCTGCTGCGGCGCGAGGAGCCGTTCTTCAAACTGCCGGCTCTGGGCGGCGACGACGCTGGCGATGCCCGCTTCGGTCTGGTGCTGACCCGCGAATTCGTCCGCATCCATGGGGGCAAGCTTTGGTTCGAGAGCGCGACGGGCGAAGGGACGAGCTTTTTCTTCACGCTGCCCGGCTCGGCCAGCGGACGGCGCGCATGCGAGGACGAAGGGGAGGCGGCCGGCGCGCCGCAGCGGCAACGAACGTCGGAGTCGGCATGAAGCGCCGGACGTGGAAACCAACGCCAGGACGGATACGATAACCAAATCGAAAACGAAAAAGGAACTTCCGTGGCCGACGAACGCCGCGCGGCGATGAGGCTGCGCGGCGTCTTGCTGCCTGCTCCGTCACCAACTCGCGGATCAGCCGGCCTAGTCCTTAGCGGAGACAAAAAGGCCGCCGAGATGATCTCGGCGGCCTTTGGTTCGCGGTTAACGCTTATTTTTGCGTGAATTTATCAAGCGCCGTGACGGCGTTGCTCACTTGATCCGATGCCGCGGCTTGGGTCAGCTCGGTTTTCGGATCGAATTTGCCGTCGGCGTTCAGCTTGACGATGCCGAGGTTCAGCGCGGTCTGAACGGAACCGGAGTACAGCACGTTCAGCTGGTCCTCGTCCTTGATCTCGACCGGAGCGACCTTGATCATCGGCAGCTTGCCGCTCGATTGCAGGCTTTTCACGAGCACATGCGTGAATTCTTCGCGGGTAACCTTGTGGTCCGGCGCGATATCGAAGCTTTTCAGGTCGACCGTGATGCCGAATTGCTTGGCGATCAGCGCGGCGGCTTGTTCGCCGGTGACGATCGCGTTCTCGTCGACCGGTGCGGCGTGATCCTTCAGGTAAGCCGCAGCTTTATCGATGGCGGCTGAGGCTTCCGCGCGGGTGATGTCCGCGGTCGGATTGAAGCTGCCGTCTTCGTTCAATTGCGCGATGCCGTATTTCAGGGCGCGCTGGATCGAACCGGAGTAGACGACGTTGATTTGGTCTTGGTCCTTGATCTCGACGACCACCGGGTTGATCAGCGGCAGCTTGCCGGCCGTCTCGGTCGCGTGAACGAGCAGGTCGGTGAACGCTTCGCGCGTCAGCGGCGCGTCCGGAGCGATCGCGGCATCCAGTTCGGGCGTGACGCCGAGCGCGGCAGCGATCAGATCGACGCCTTGCTTGGCCGGCAAGACGCCGGTTGCTGCCTCGGACGGATGAGCTTTCAAGTATTCCAAGGCATTATAGATTTCTTCCGCCGCGCTCGAACGGGTGATGGCGGTTTTCGGGCTCAAGGTGCCGTCGGCGTTCAGCTTGATGACGCCGTAGTTGATCGCGCGTTGGATGGCGCCGGAATAGTCCACGGTGATTTGGTCTTCGTCCTTGATGTCGACGACGACCGGTTTGATCATCGGCAGCTTGCCGGTGACTTCGATCGCGTGAATGAGCTGGTACGTGAATTCCTCGCGGGTCAATTGCTTGTTCGGATCCAGGTCGGCCGGCAGGTCGAGCCCGTTGACGGACGCGATGATGAGCGCCTCGGAATACCAAGCGTCGTCTTTCGCGTTTTTGAAATAATCGCTGGCTTTCGGTTCCTTGAAGAAGCGGACCAGATCCAGGTTCAGGTCAAGCGCCTTTACGATCAATTGCACGCCTTGGGCGGCCGTCATCGTGGCGTTGGGGGCGAACAGCTCGGACGTCATGCCTTTTACCAGGCCTCTTTCCTGCAGGGAGATGATTTTATCTTTTGCCGTATCGTTACCGAGATCCGAGAAGCCGGATGCCGCGAAGGCTTGGCCGACAAACGTTAGCGACAGAGCGGCAGTGGCGGTAAGAGTAAGCATTTTGAATGATTTTTTCAATTTCGTTCACCTCGAGGATGTATTTTGGTCTTTTCAAATATGGAAGACGAGCCTATCCGTGGAAAGGTTGCAGCCCATTTCGAAAAATGTCGAATAAGTTTTCAGAGCGGTACTGGCTGGCAGGTTCGGCGCCTGCATGACGAACATGCGGCAAGGCTGCCGTATTCATGGCATACTGGATGTATCGCAAACCAGCAGCGTCGTCGCAAGAAAGGAGACTGCCGCCATGATCGTTTCCGTTTTGCTTCGGTATTTGGCTGGCGTATCGGGCGCCAATGCCATCCCTCATTCCGTGCAGGGCATCACGAGGAAGCCGATGGGACAGGTTCATGCTTCGCTCGGCGCGTTCGGGAGGAGCACATAGATGAAGCTTCAGTACCATCCTTTGCAGCCGCCCGTCCTGCTGACGAATCGTTCGGACGCCGATTACCGCTACCGGGAATTCGAGCCGGGAGAGCCGCTGCGGCCGTACGTGGCTTGCTATTGGACCGTCGAGACGCGCACGTCCTCTCCGCCGGGTAAGCATCGCGTGATTCCGGACGGCTGCGTCGACATTATTATCGACCTGAACGCATCGTCCGCAAACGCGTTCGCGGTAGGAATCATGACCGGCTGCGAAACCCCTTCGCTTGCGGAGGACCGTTCCTTGCTCGGCATCCGGTTCTTTGCGGAGGGCGCGCGGCGCTTTATCCGTTGCCCGGTATCCGAACTGGGCGGGCGGCATGTCCCGCTTGAAGCGCTGTGGGGAAGCGAGGCCGCCTCTTTCCTGGACGAGGCGAGAGAACCAGGAGCGACGGCATGCATGCGAGTCAAGGCAGGCTGTCCGTCCGGGAGCTGGCGGAGGAGCTCGGCTACAGCGAGCGCAACGTCAGAAGGCTCTTCATGAAGGAGCTTGGCGTCGGACCGAAGAAGCTGCTGGACATCGTGCGGTTCCAGTACGTGCTGCAGCGGCTGCATCAAGGGCCGGCCATCCCCTTAACGGATCTTGCCCTGGCGTACGGCTATAGCGACCAGCCGCATTTCTCGGCGGATTTCAAACGCTTCTATGGACTGTCGCCGAAGCAGGCGTTTCAACCCGATTGATTGGCCGTTAATTACAAGCCGAAAGGATCGCGATCTGCGATGATGGTCTTGTACGGACATAACGAAGCTAGGGAGGCTGGTATTATGATGAAACCTCGCATAACCGTGCTTACGCTCGGGGTGGACGATTTGGACAAGTCGCTGGCGTTCTATCGCGACGGGCTTGGACTGCCGACGGAAGGGATTATCGGCACCGAATTCGAGCACGGGGCCGTCGCGTTCTTCGACCTGCAGGCGGGAATGAAGCTGGCGATCTGGAAACGCGCCGATCTCTCCCACGAGGCGAAGGTCCCTCTGTCGCCGCGAAGCTCGACCGAGATGACGATCGGCCATAACGTGGGCAGCAAAGCGGAGGTGGACCGGATCATGGCGCTGGCCGAGAAAGCCGGGGCGGTGATCGCGGATCGCGCGCACGACGCGTTCTGGGGCGGGTATTCCGGCCACTTCATGGACCCAGACGGCCATCTGTGGGAGATCGTCTGGAACCCGGCGTGGGAGCTGGACGAAGAACAGGAGTAGCGGAGTCGAAGTTAACCCGCAGCGAATGCGAGAAGGCCGCCCGGCGTTGGACAACGCTCGGGCGGCCTTCTTTACGGTCCTTTTGGCGATCATTCTTGGCATCCTTCTTGCGATCAGCCATCCGGCGATCCCCCGTTTGGAGGACGGCGGTTCGTTCTCGCGATAGGGGCGTAAGACGGCGCAATGCCTCGTTTACGCGGTGATTTCCGCGAAGCGAACGCAAACCGGCTTCGACGCGGAGAACTCGCTTCCCGTCGGCAGCAGCTTCCCGGTAACGGCATCGCGGCTGAAGGTGACGACATTGTTGCCGTCGCGGTTGGCCACGAGCACGAACCGGCCGTCCGGCGACACCGCGAAGTTGCGCGGATGGCCGCCGAGCGTAGGCGCGTATTCCACCGGCTCGACCAGGCCGCTTTCCGGGTCGACGGCATAGACCGCGAGGCTGTCATGCCCGCGGTTGGAGCCGTACAGGAATTTGCCGTCCGGCGACAGGTGAATGTCCGCGGTGGCATTGTCGCCTTCGAACGAGTCCGGCAGCGTGGAGATCGTCTGCGCGACGCTCAGGCGCCCTTGTTCCGCGTCGTACGCGTATACGGTAATCGTGCTGTTCAACTCGTTGATGCCGTAGCCCACGGACAGCTTCGGATGGAACGCGAAGTGGCGCGGTCCCGAGCCCGGGGCGATGCTCGTCTCGCTTTGAAGCGTCAATTTGGCGTTCGCCGGATCCAGCTTGTACACGAACACCTTGTCGAGGCCGAGGTCGGACACGACGGCATAGCGGTTGTCGCGGTCGACGATCGCCGAATGGGCGCGCGCTTGCGTTTGGGCCGGATGCACGCTCGATCCCTCGTGCCGGTGAATGTCGGCGGCCGGTCCGATGCGTCCGTCTTCCAGGATCGGGGAGAGGCCGACCATGCCGCCATGGTAGCTCGCGGTCAGCGCGAACCTGCGGGTATGGTCGAGCGAGATGTGGCAGGTCGTCGCCGGCAGCGTGATTTCCTCGTTCAGCCGCTCCAGTTTCCCGGAAGCGGGGGCGAACCGGTACGCGGCAGCGCCGCCGCAGCGCCGGCCTTCGGCATCCTTGCTTTCCATGATGGCATAGAGCGTGCGCGCCGTCTCGTCCGGGACGAGAAACGTCGGGTTCTGCAAGCCGTCCGCTTGGTCCAGCAGCTTCAAGACGCCCGTCCGTTCGTCGAACGCGCAGGCATATAATCCAGGTCCGTCCGCATCCGCGTAAGAACCGATAAAAGCAAAGGTTTGCGTTGTCGCCATTGTCATCGTACCTCCAATTCGCATTGTCTTCCTAAGGTTGCATTTTACCATTAATCGGCCGAAAAGGCATCTTGGACGCAAAAAAGTCCGCGCCATTCGCAAGGAATGAAAGAGGCGCCGCGTCATCGCCGTATGCGGTTATTCGGACCTCGGTTTACATCGCCAAGGGCCAGGAGTTCGCGCAGATCGCTCAGATCGCTCAGGTACGGGCTGTTCGTTCGTCATCGGCGAACCGGCCCGTTGGCAACGAGTTGTCAAGGCGCGGCGTTCGTATTATGATGAATCCTGCCCGGTCTCTCCGGAGGCCGGAAGGCGGAGCGGCGGCGAAACGGAGGGGGATGGCGGATGAAAGTCATTTTGGTGGACGACGAGCCCGCCATGCATTTGATCTTGCGGAAGATGCTCGGCAAGATTCCCGAAGTGGAAGTCGCCGGCGTGTTCACGGAGCCGGCGGCCGCGGCCGCTTACCTGCGCGAGCATGCCGATATCGGACTCGCGTTCGTGGACATCTCGATGCCGGGCGAGGACGGCGTGGCCTTCGCGGCGCGGGCGGAGGAAGAGAACTTTGCGGCCCGGATCGTCTTCGTCACGTCGCATAAGGATTTCGCGCTGCGGGCGTACGAGCTGTCCGTGCTGGATTACCTGGTCAAGCCGGTGTCCCAGGAGCGGCTGGAACGAACCGTTAACCGCGTGCTTGCGGAGCGAAAAGCACCTGCGGCCGCGCCGCGGGCGGACCGGAATCCGGCGGAAACCGTCGTTACGGCGCTGGGGGACGTCTTCGTGCGCAATGAAGCGGGCCGCGTGAAATGGATCTCGCGCAAAAGCGCGGAGCTGTTCGCCTACCTGCTGCTGCACCGGGGCAAGCGAATTCCGCGCTCTCGCCTGCTGACGGAAATCTTCGGCGGCATGTCCCAGGGCAACGCGGAAAATTATTTGAACACGACCGTCTATCAGCTGCGCAAATCGCTCCAGCCGCTGGGCCTGCGCGAAGCCGTCCGCTCGGAGAACGACGGCTATGCGCTGGAGCTGGAGCACGCGGTCATCGATTACGAGGCGTTCGTGGAGCGAGCGCAGCAGCTGGAGCGGATCGATGCCGGGAACGCGGAGGAAGCGCTGCGCGCCGAGCAGCTGTATACGGGCGATCTATTCGGGGATAAGGCATACGTATGGGCGATTCACGAGACGGAGCGCGTCGCCGGGCTGTACGCTTCGCTCGTTCTCCGGCTCTCCGCCGCGCTCTTGGAAGCGGCGGATTCCGCCGGAGCGGCAAAGCTGCTGCACAAGCTGCTCGAGCGCAATCCGCTCGACGAATCGGCCGTCCGTCTGCTGATGCGGGCCCACGCGTCGGCTGGAGACAAAAAGGCGCTGACGGCCAGATACACCGACTATGTCCGCCTGCTCGGCAGGGAGCTCGGCATTCGTCCGCCCCGGGAGCTCGTATTCGAGTACGACGCGCTCGTGAGCGGCATGGGGGACAAGAAACGAACATCCGGCGACCGTACATAAACGACGACGAATCCGGGCATGCTTGATCAATTCATGACGATGGAGGTGAAGGCCGTTGCGTTCTACGTAACGGCCTCAGAATAATGAGCATACATATCAACGCCAAACCGGGCGATATCGCCGAAACGATCCTGCTGCCCGGCGATCCGCTGCGCGCGCAGCATATCGCCGAAACCTTTCTGCAGGATGCGAAATGCTACAACCAAGTCAGGGGAATGCTGGGCTTTACCGGGACGTATAAAGGAAAACGGATATCCGTGCAGGGAACCGGCATGGGCGTTCCCTCGATTTCCATCTACGTCAACGAGCTGCTGCGCGAGTATGGCGCGAAGCAGCTGATCCGCGTCGGCACCTGCGGCGGCATGCGGGAGGACGTCAAGGTCCGCGACGTGATCATCGCGATGACGGCGACCACGGATTCGAGCGCCAACCAGCTGCTTTTTCCCGGGTTCAGCTTCGCGCCGGCAGCGGAATTCGATCTGCTCCGCAGGGCGCATCAGGCTTGCCTCGACCGGGGGATGTCCGTCAAGGTCGGCAATATTCTGACGGCGGATACGTTTTACCGGGAGAGCATGGAGCCGGTCAAGAAGCTGGCCGACTACGGCGTGCTCGCCGTGGAGATGGAGTCGTCGGCGTTGTATACGCTGGCAGCCCGCCATCACGCGAAGGCCCTGTCCGTCCTGACGGTCAGCGACCATCTGTTCAGCGGCGAAACGGATACGACGGCGGAAGAGCGTCAGACGACCTTCAACGACATGATCGTCGTGGCGCTCGAGGCGGCGATTCTCGGCGAATAAGGCTCTTCATGACAAACAACCCTCAAGCGGACAGCTTGAGGGCTGTTTGTCGTCGGGGGCTGTTCGCCGATTTCGTCGTGCCTGCGTTCGTTGAACGAGTAATTGTCGTCCGCATTTGCATCGCTGCTGTTGTTGACGGCGGTCTTGATCGTCGGGGTCCTGCTCTCGTACTGGTTCATGGGCATCGACAATCGCGCCGGGTAACGGCCTGCTTGCCGCGTCAACGCGGGGCGCGCGATCGCTTGCAAGGCTGCTTCGTTTGCTAAACAGCTTTGCTTGACCAGGGCATGCAATGCTCATGTTTATGAAAAATAATAATCAATTTGATTATCATTATAAATTGGATCTTATAAGGCGCACGCCGTACACTGAAATTGCGCATGCTGCAGAGATAACGCGGGTCAAGGAGCGTCATTTCGAAAGGAATACGGGATGGGAACATGAAGGAGTGGATAGCGAAGCATGGCAGCCTACGTCATTTTCATCCGCGAGCGGACGGTCGATCCGGAAGCGCTGCGTTTATATTCGGAGCAGGCTCCGGCGGGCTTGGCCGGTCATCCGGTCACGCCGCTGGCATTGTACGGAAAACACGAAGCCATCGAAGGACCGGAAGCTGAAGGAGCCGCGATTTTACGTTTCCCCTCGTTCGAGGAAGCGAAGCGTTGGTACTATGGGCCGGCCTATCAAGAAGCGGTGCGTCACCGGTTGAAAGGCGGCATTTATCGCGGCATTATCGTCGAAGGAATCGCGAGCGAAGGCAGTGGCGAATGAATAGGCGTTGCGGGAGTTCGCCGCGTCGCGAATGTTAACGGGAGCCAGGAGGCGCGTCAGCTCGGTTCATGGACGGCGTGGGCCTTATCCTGTCGATATCCGGACAGGCGTCGCGATGGTTCCCAGTTGGAGTTTGCGCAATCGAAAGACTAAAAACACGCCGAATCGCGGCGTGTTTTTTGTTGGCGCGCACGGCAATCCGTTTGCGACCCGGATTGCCCCGGGGACGGTCAGTCGGCCGCGGCCAGCATCGTTCTCGCCAAGGCGATCCATTCCCGGGCCGCGTGCGACAGGTAGCCGTTCTTGCGCCAGATCATCGCCAGCTCCCACGGAATCGGCGGATCCGTGCGGATGATCCGCAGCCTTTCGCGATCCAGCTCCTTGCAGATCTTGTCCGGCAGCAGCGCGATGCCCAGATTAACGGCGGCCAGTTCGCTGATGAAATCCCATTGCGTGCTCGAGTACACGACATGCGGCCGGAACCCTTGCCGCTCGCAGGCGGCGATGATTCGGTCGCGCAGGGCGAAATCCTCGTGAAACAGCAGGAACGGCTCCTCGCTCAGCTCGGCGAGCCGCACCTCTTCGCGCCCGGCCAACCGATGGGACGGCGGCACGACCAGCATCAGCTGCTGCTTGACGAAGCAGAACGAATCGAACCGTTCCTCGTCCGCGGGCAGCAGGATAACCCCGATATCGAGCTCGCCGGATTCGACCTCGGCCGCCACCCGCTTGGTCCCGTATTCGAACAGCTCGAGCGCGATGCCGGGGTAGCTCGCGCGGAATCGGCCGATCACCTGCGGGAAGAAGCTGACGCCGACCATCGGCGGCAGCCCGACCCGGATGCGGCCGGCCCTGACCTCGGTCAATTCCTCGAGACGGAAGGTCATATCCTTGAAGGCTTGCATCATCTGCTGCGCCTGCTCGAGCAGGATCTCGCCCGCGTCCGTCAGCAGGATGCGTTTGCCCGCGCGTTCGAACAAGACGACGCCTAGCTCGTCCTCGAAGTTTTTGATCGTTTTGCTGATCGTCGGCTGCGTGATATAGAGCGCCTGCGCGGCCTTCGTGAAGCTTTGCCGGCGCGCGACCTCCAGGAAGTAATTCAAATGCCGAATATCCAAGGGGCGGTCACCTCTTATCCATAGAGAAACGGAATGAAAACGATGCGGGATATGTATTTTACCTATGCGAGCAGCTGCTGTACACTTGCAATCGGAAGAACGAGCATAGCGCGCTCGCAGAAAATTCATTTTACGGTACTCATCCATCATACGCTGCACATTCATCTTGCGAGAAGGGGACGAACAACTTGCATCGATCTTCGGGCATAAGAACGGCTTTGCTGATCCTGTTTCTCGTCATCGTCTGGGGCATCAACTGGCCCTTGTCCAAATACGCGCTGAACGACATGCCGCCGGTGCTGTTCTCCGGCGTCCGCACCTTGCTGGGCGGGCTGTTGCTGCTTGCCGTCGCGATTCCCAGGTTCCGGAAACTGCATTTCAAGCGGACATGGCGCGTCTATGCGGTCTCGGCCATCGTCAACGTCGTCCTGTATTACGGCCTGCAAACGATCGGGCTCGGCTACCTGCCTTCGGGTTTGTTCTCGGCGATCGTGTTTCTGCAGCCGGTATTGGTCGGGTTCTTTTCATGGCTGTGGCTGGGCGAGTCGATGAACGGCCTCAAGGTCGTCGGCCTCGTCTTAGGATTCGCCGGCGTCGCCGTCATATGCAGCGGGGCGGGCGGCATATCCGGCCATATTTCCGTCGCCGGGATCCTGTTGGCGCTCGGGTCCGCGCTCAGCTGGGCGCTCGGCACGATATTCGTCAAGAAATCCAGCTCCGCCGTCGATCCGATATGGCTCGTGACGCTGCAATTGATCATCGGCGGCCTGTTCATGACGACGCTCGGCACGAGCGTCGAAAGCTGGTCCGACGTCGAATGGACGGGCGGATTCATAGCGAGCCTGCTGTTTATTTCGATCTTCGTCATCGCATTGGGCTGGCTGGTGTTCTATAAATTGATGGATGCCGGCGACGCCAGCAAGGTAGCTTCATTCACGTTCCTGATCCCGCTCGTGGCGATTCTGACGGGATGCCTGTTCTTCGGCGAGCCGTTCACGCTGTCGTTGCTGGCGGGGCTGGCCCTGATCCTGTTCAGCATCTATTTCGTGAACCGGCAGAACGCGCGCCGCGCGGGCGCCGAGCCTGCGTGATCCGGCGGTTGCGGCCTAATGCTGCAGCCGATCGGCGCCGGCCATCGGCTTCAAAAGCAAAGATCCCCGAGATGTCCCGGGGATCTTTTTTTGCATGTCGCATAACCTGCCGGTCCATTACGTTTCCGTCATGACCCCGCCGTTCACGTGAAGCACCTGGCCCGTCACGAAGGAGGAATCGTCGGAGGCCAGATAGACGTAGGCCGGCGCGAGCTCGAACGGCTGCCCGGCCCGCTTCATCGGCGTTTCCAGCCCGAAGGTCTTGACGTACTCGGCCGAATAGCTCGATACGATGAGCGGCGTCCAGATCGGACCCGGCGCCACGGCGTTGACGCGGATCCCGCACTTGACGAGCTGCAGCGACAAGGAGCGGGTAAAGGAGACGATCGCGCCTTTCGTCGAGGAGTAGTCGACGAGCAGCGGCGCTCCCGCGTAGGCGGTAACGGAGGCCGTGCTGATGATCGCGCTGCCGGGATGCAGATGGGGAAGCGCGGCTTTCGTCAGATAGAAATGCGGAAAAATATTCGTCCGGTAGGTGTCTTCCAGCTGTTCGTTGGAGATGTTCAATATGCTTTCCTGCGGGAATTGAACGCCTTGGTTCAGCACGAGAACGTCCAGCTTTCCGTAGCGCTCCAGCGTAAGACGGACGATCTCGGCCGAAAACGCGGGCTGCCGCAAGTCCCCTTCGATCAGCAGGCACCTCTTGCCGTACTGCTCCACCATCTTCTGCGTCGCGACGGCATCTTCCCGTTCATAAAGGTAGACGATGGCGACATCCGCGCCTTCCTTGGCGAACGCGATGGCGACGGCCCGGCCGATGCCGCTGTCGCCGCCCGTGATGATCGCGATTTTGCCGGCGAGCTTCCCGCTGCCCTTGTAGTGCGGATTATCCGAGATCGGCAGCGGCACCATCTTGTATTCGAGGCCGGGCTGACGGTCCTGGTGCTGCGGCGGGAACGTCACCGGCACCTGCTTGCATTGCGTTTCCTGACTGTAATAGGGGTATCCCGGAATCATGGTCGAACCTCCGTTTGACGTGGGTTGATTCAGGATATTCGCCTATGGGCGGGAAGGTGTGATTCCGCCGGAAACTCGGCGGAACAGGTGCCCTCGGTTCAACCGTCCTTGCCGTTGGCTCAAACGGCCCAACCACGCACGAGCCCGCGCAGCCGCAGGCCCGATTCCTTGGCTCAAACGGCCAAGTAACGCACGAGCCCCAGCAGCGCGAAGGCGAACAGCGCCGTTCCGGCCCCGATGCCGGTAATCGCGCTGGCGGCGACGTTCAGTCTCGGAGCGATATAAAGCGCCGCGACCGAGACGCCGACAAGCAGCGCCGCGAGCACGTACAAGCCGGGATCGTCGAACACGCTCTTCAATCCGATAAAATGAATGCCGACGATGAATGCGATCCAAGGGGCGACATGGCGGCTCCGCTTCTTGCGAATAAGCAAGTAGGCGCCGATGCCGCCGACGAAGAATTCGCCATAGAAGAAGATCAAATAATTCCGGAACGAGCGGCTCTCCGACAGCGCGGAGGGCGCATCCCAATTCGCGATGCTCAAGTACACGCCGCAGAGGCAGAGCAGCAGCGCGGCGCCGGAAGCCGCGCCGAGGTATTTGCGCCAGTTCGCCCGGGGATTTTCCTGCGCCCAGCCGAACCAGACAAAACTGAACAGCCCGAAGATCGAAACGTACATGGCATGATCGCGAATATATTCCATGCTCATCCTCCTCTGACGATTGGAAAATACATGCAGCTTCGGCTCCATCATAGCATGAACGGGGAAAGTGTTGGACCGACTCGGGACCGATATGGTACTATTATCGTGAATGATAATCATTATCATAGCAGGAGTGATGATATGACGACGGCTTACGATTTTTCGTTGGTGAAAACCTACTTACATATTTCTCCCGAAGGCGCCTCGCATGTGTTGGACGAGATGCCCGCGGTCGATTTCTTTCGGGCAGCGCGCCTGGAGGAGATGATGAGCAAGACGGGGGAGACCGTGCAGGCGATCGGCTATAAGCTGCCGGGATCGTACTTCGGCACTTCGCTCTGCCATCTCTGCATCACGAAGCTGATCTTTCTCGCGATGTACGGCAAATTACTGGATCTGCGACTCGAGCATCTCACGTTTCAGATCGATTACGAGGAAGGTCACGGCCATCCTCATCTCGGCTATAAAATCAATGAAGTGATCGCGCGGAACCTTCCTGCCGAGAACCAGGACGAGTTCGTGACGGAGGATTGGCGGACGTTCATGGCCGTCGCCGTTACGCCGGCCGTGCAAGCGATCGCGAAGGCGGCGCGCATGAACGCGGAGATGATTTGGCAGCAATTCGGCGGGATCGCGGGCATGGTGAAGGATTTCGTGGGACAAATGCAGCTGCCGGCGGAGGTTGCGGAGCGGTTCGACCATCACTTCCGGCTGTTGTCCGAAGCCATTGCGCCGGAAGCGTTCGGGCGCAAACGGAATCCGTTCCAGTGGGAACCAAGCTACGTCGACAATCCGTATCGGCCGAACGAGCGCTGGATCATGCGATCGGCCTGCTGCCAATACGACCGCCGCGAAGGAGGCACCAAATGCTTTACTTGTCCGCGCATGACGCCGGACGAACGGGCATGCGAGGTGCAGCGGATCAAGGAAGCGTCCGCCGTATCCTGATCGCGCGCGAATCGAATGCAAAAGCCGTTCCGGCAGCCAGGTCCTTGGCGCGGGAACGGCTTTTTGCGCGGCGTTTTGCCTGGTCGCAGCCAGCTCCCGGTACACCGCCAACACACCGCCAGGCCGCCGCCAGCTTAATCGCCAGCTCCCGGCACACCGCTAGCTCTGCCAGCAAACTGCCGCCTTACGGCCGTTGTCCCGCACGAGCATGCGCGTCAGGATTCGTCGCGGATCAACTGGACGAGATTGGCAGCCGCGGCCGACAACGGCTCGTTTCTTCGCGTCCAGATGGCGATCGTATTTTGCAGCGAGATGCCTTCCACGAAGACGCGGCATAGTTCACCCCGCTGCACGTATTCTCGCACGACCAGGGAGGAGACGAAGTTGGCGCCGTATCCCGCGACGACGGCCGTGATCGCCTCGTGCAGGCCGTTGAACTGCAGGGCGATCCGCGGCATGGACGCGTTGTACGTCCGGCACAGCGCCAGCAGCCGCTCGCGCGTCGAGCTGCCTTCCTCGCGCATGACGAAAGGCTCCTTCATCATGTCATGCAGGGATACGCGCGCGTTCGCGTAGCGGTGACCCGGCGCGACGACGAACCATAGCTCGTCTTGAAACAGCTGCTCGGATCGGATCGCATCCGAATGCTCCTCCGAGCGTCCGCCGTAGACGGCGACTTCGACCTCCATGTTGAGCAGCAGCTTGAGCGCATCGCCGGAATTGGTCGTCGTGATCGTCATCTCGACCTGCTCGTAGCGCTGCTTGAATTTGGCGATCCAAGCGGGAATCAGGAATTGGGCCGGAAGGTATGTCGCGGCGATGCGGATATGCCCGTTCGCGCCGCTGCGGCATTCCTCGCAGAACTGTTCGATTTGCTGCTCCATCGCGAACAGCCGTTTGGCGAGCATGGCCATTTGCCGGCCGGCATTCGTCAGCTCGATGCCCCTTCCGCTCGGCTGCAGGAGCGCGATGGACTGCTCCTTCTCGAACTTCTTGATCTGCGCGGTGATCGCGGGCTGGCTGATGTTGAGCAGCTCCGAGGCGCGGGTAACGCTGCCTGCGGTAGCGACGACGTGAAACAAGCGAAGGGCATGCAGGTTCATCGGTTGGCTCCTCGCGTTCGACTCCTATATTTATTATATGAGTCGAACATAAAGATATATTATATTTATGAGTATACATCCCCTACAATGAAATTGTAACCGAAACGATTTTAAATCGAGGAGATGGGTAACGATGAACGAGAACCGTGCTTGGAGCCTGGTCGACGATTATATTGCGGAACGTCTCATTCCGCACGATGCCGTGCTGGCGCAGGTCTTGGCCGCGAATTGGCTTGCCGGGCTGCCGGCGATCGACGTATCCGCAAGCCAAGGCAAGCTGCTGCAGCTGCTCGTGCGCATGAACAGGGCCGCGCGGATTTTGGAAATCGGAACGTTGGGCGGATACAGCACGATATGGATGGCCAGGGCGCTGCCTTACGACGGGCGGCTGATCAGCCTCGAGCTCGACCCGCATCACGCGAAGACCGCGCGATCTAACCTCGCGCTGGCCGGCGTGGACGGCATCGTCGAGATTCGGGTCGGAACCGCGCTCGAGCAGCTGGCTAAGCTCGAGGAAGAGGGCACGGAGCCGTTCGACCTGATCTTCATCGACGCGGATAAGCCGAACAACCCCGCTTACCTGCAGTGGGCGCTGCGTTTCTCGCGTCCCGGAACGGTCATCGTCGGCGACAACGTCGTCCGGGAAGGCGAGATCATCGATTATCACAGCACGGATCCCCGCGTTCAGGGCGTCCGCGCGTTCTACGATCTGATCGCGAGCGAGCCGAGGCTGTCGGCAACCGCCATCCAGACCGTGGGCAGCAAAGGCTACGACGGATTCTTGATCGGCATCGTGAACGGTTGACCCCATGACGATAGCAAGAAAAGGCTTCGCGCGCGCGCCCGAGCGCGCCGGGGCGTTTTTGGCCGTTCCGCCGGCTCCGCGCGAAAAAAATTCGGACAACTTGCGATTTAGCGCTTGCTCCTTACGTAACGTCATGTTTTATAGTAAAGGTACCGGTAATCAAAGGGCGCGAACAAAGGGGATGATTATGAAACGCACATGGAAGGTAGGCGAGCTTGCGAAGCTGACCGGTCTGACGGTCCGGACCTTGCGGTTCTATGACGGCATCGGGTTGTTCTCGCCGTCGGCCTTTTCCGATGCCGGGCACCGGCAGTACGACGAAGCGGACATTACGCGGCTGCATCAGATATTGGCGCTGAAGGAGCTGAACCTGTCGCTGGACGAAGTTAGAGCGGTATTGGCCGGGGGCATGTATACTCCCGCCGAAATCGTCTCCCAGCAGATGGCGCGCGTCAAGGAAACGATCCGCATCCAACAAAAGCTGCTTGGCGAATTAGAGCATGTAACGAGCCTGATGCAGGCGAAGGAATCGCTGTCCGTAGACGATTTTTTGGGATTGCTGCAAACGATGAAGAAGAGTCACGAGAAATATTTCTTCGAACGGAAGAAGAGCTGGGAGAACAGCCTGGATCGTTTGGGCGGTTTTCTGGACGGCGAGCTTCCGGACGAGCCCACTTAAAGGAGGAGAAACAAGATGACGAACCGTTCAGCCGAACATGCCGTCTTTGTCATTGAGCGCGTCTATGGCGCGAAGCCGGAGCGGGTATTCGCCGCATGGTCGGATCCCGATCAGAAAGCCAAATGGTTCACGAAGTCGGATGTCTTCGATTTCCGCGTCGGTGGACGGGAGAGCAGCGCCAACCGGATTCCGGACGGACCGATGGCCCATTTCGAAGCCTATTATCAGGAAATCGTTCCGAACGAGCGGATCGTCTATTCGTATACGCTCGACATGGACGGGGTCCGGGTGTCGGTTTCCGTTACCACGGTGGAGATCAGGGCGGAGGACGAAGGGACGCGGCTGGTCTTTACCGAGCAGGGCACGTTCCTTGACGGGCACGATACGCCGGCCATGCGCGAGCACGGCTCGGGCATCATGTTGGATATGCTCGGGAAGCTGCTCTCGGAGTAAGCTTCGCTCTATCGGACAGGCATAGAATTGCGTGGCGACAACTGCGAGGCGTTAAAGCCGAACTCGAATTTTACGGAAAGAAGGGGATAGGCATGGCCGATCAGGCAAGCAGCGCGGCAGCAACGGCTGGCGAGAACGAATTGGTGGCGACGCGCGTCATCCGTGCGCCGAAGGAAACGGTGTTCGACGCATGGACGGATCCGGAGCTGCTGGCGCGATGGTGGGGACCGAAGGGCTTCACGAATACGTTCAGCGAATTCGACCCGAGACCGGGAGGCACGTGGACATTCGTCATGCACGGTCCGAACGGCGCCGATTATGCGAATACGAACGTATTCGTGGAAGTCGTACGTCCCGAACGGATCGTCCTGAAGCATGTCTTGGCGCCGGTATTCGAGCTCACGGCGACCTTCGAGGAAACCGGCGGCGGTACGCTTATCGTGTTCCGCCAGCGCTTCGAGGAAGCCGCGGTGTACGAGCAAGTGAAGGGGTATGCGGCGAACGGCAACGAAGAGAATTTGGACAAGCTGTCGGCGCTCGTCACGGGCTTGACTTCCTAGCGCTTACGAGGTCATCGCTTCTCCCCGGAGATCGGAAGACGAATCGCAAGCAGTCCCGAACGATGCAGCGATAACTTACCGGCCAGCCGTCCCGCATGCAGGGCTTCACGCATGCGGGACGGCTTTTTTCAGTTGGACGGATCCGGCATGCGGGCGCGCGACCTTCTCCCACTTGCGAACGCGTTTCGTTTGCGCTATAACTTGGAGAATAGCTCGTCCAATGCCGGAGGTGATAAAATGCCATTTTCCATCAAAGAAGCTTCGCAACGGCTGGGATGCCCGGCGCATACGATCCGTTATTACGAGAAGGAAGGCCTGCTGCCCTTCATCGAGCGGGACGAGCAGGGCAATCGCGTCTTCGAGGAGCGGGATCTGGATTGGATGCGGCTGATGACCTGCTTCCGCGCGACGGGCATGAAGGTGGCGGACCTGAAGCAGATCGTCGATTTGGCGCTGCTCGGCGAATCCACGATTCCGCAGCGTCAGGCGATCCTGGAGGCGCACAAGGAGGAGCTCCGGCGCAGGCAGGCCGATCTGGACGTGGCTTTCGAAGCCGTCAACCGCAAACTGACGGTCTATGACGAGATCGCCAGGGGAAAGGTCAAGCCGGGCCGCGAGATGCGAATGGACGGAGAGGAAGGATAAGATGACGCGACCGATGATGCAAGCCATGCGTTACCATGAATTCGGCGCTGCCGATGTCATGCGGCTGGAAGAGGTGCCGCGGCCCGAGCCGCAAGCAGGCGAGGTGCTCGTCCGCGTCGTCGCGGCCGGCGTGCTGCCGGCGGATTGGAAGCTTCGCAAAGGGCTGTTCCCGATGCCGGTGCGGTTCCCGGTCATACCGGGCACCGCCTTCGCGGGAATCGTGGAGGAGACGGCGCCGGGCGTGACGGATTTCCGCCCGGGGCAGGCGGTCTTCGGACGGAGCCCGAACGGAACGTACGCGGAGTTTGCGGCGGTTCCCGCGGAAGCGATCGCCGCCAAACCGCCAGGGATCGGCTTCGAAGAGGCGGCGGCCGTGTCCGGCGGCGCGACGACCGCCTGGCGGGCGATCATGGACGGGGAGGTCAAGCCCGGCGACCGGGTACTGATCCACGGCGCGGCGGGCGGCGTCGGCCTATTCGCCGTGCAGTTCGCCAAATGGAAGGGCGCGCATGTCGTCGGCACGGCCGGTCCGGCCAATCTCGACTTCATCCGGTCGCTCGGCGCGGACGCGGCCGTCGACTATACGGCCGAGCCGTTCGAGAACGCGGCGCAGGACGTTGATTTCGTGCTGGATACGATCGGCGGGAAGACGCTGGAGCGGTCCTGGACCGTCGTGAAGCGAGGCGGCGCCTTGATCACGATTACCGGTCGGCCGCCGATCGAGAAGGGGCTGGAGACGGGCGTCCGCATCATTAAGCCGTCGCTCGCTTCCGGCGATGACTTGGCGGCGATTGCAGGCCTGCTCGAGCAAGGCATCGTGAGGGCGATCGTGCAACGAAGCTACCCGCTCGGCGAGGCGCGCCTGGCGCAGGAGCAGAGCGAAAGCGGCCACGGCCGCGGACGGATCGTGCTGCGGATAAGCGAAGCCTGAGGCGCCGATTGGTTTGAATCCTGCAAAAGCTGTCCCCTCGCCGGTCGCAGTGGTATTATCCCCTTCAAGTAGACACTCAAAAAAACCTCGTGTTAACATGAAGTTTTGAGTGCCACTTGGAGGGGAT
>NZ_JAAAMV010000028.1 GCF_009909185.1 Paenibacillus glycinis
AGCCCGCGCCAAGCCCCGCAAGCCCGCGCCAAGCGCCGCAAGCCCGCGCCAAGGGCCGCAAGCCCGCGCCAAGCGCCGCAAGCCCGCGCCAAGCGCCGCAAGCCCGCGCCAAGCGCCACAAGCCGGCGCCAAGCGCCGCAAGCCCGCGCCAAGCGCCGCAAGCCCGCGCCAAGCGCCGCACCCCCGCGCCAAGCGCCGCACCCCCGCGCCAAGCGCCGCAAGCCCGCGCCAAGCCCCGCAAGCCCGCGCCAAGCGCCGCAAGCCCGCGCCAAGGGCCGCAAGCCCGCGCCAAGCGCCACAAGCCGGCGCCAAGCGCCGCACCCCCGCGCCTAGCGCTTCCCGCAAAGCTCCGACAGCTCCGCGAGCTCGCGGAGCTCGTCCGCGCCGAGCGCGAAGGTCATCGCGCGGACGTTCTCCTCCGCGTGATGCGGCTTGGAGGCGCCGGGGATGGCGAAGACCGTGTCGCCGTTGGCGTGGATCAGCCAATTCAGCGCGACTTGGCTCGGCGACGCCGCGTACTTGGCGGCCAAATCCTCCAGCCGCTCGATCAGCGGCTGCGTCCGCTGCAGGCCGGCGGGCTTGAAGCCGGCGGAGAACCGGCGCGGCCCCTTGAGGCCTTTGACGAGATCCGGATTGCGGTGGAACTTGCCGCTCAGGAGCCCCTGCTCGAGCGGCGAGTACGCGATGATCGCGATGCCGAGCTCCTTGGCCGTCTCCAGGATGCCGTTGCGCTCGATTCGGCGGTCGAGCAGGCTGTACTTGACCTGATTGGACGTGAGGCGCAGGCCGTGCGCGCGCAGCGCCTTATCCGCTTCGCGCATTTTCGCCGCGGAGAAGTTGCTGACGCCGACATGGCGGATGCGCCCGGCCTTCGCGAGCTTCGCCATTTCGTTCATTTCGGCGGTCGCCGAGGAGAAGGAGTACGGCTGATGCACCTGGTACAGGTCGATCCGCCAGCCCTTCAGCCGGCGCAGCCGCTCGTCGATCGTCCGCGGGATGCTGCCCGCCGTGCGCAGGGCCGGCCACCATTTCGTCGCGACGCGGACGTCCGCGGGCGAAGCCCCGGAGCCGTTCAGCGCATCGGCCAGCGCCTCCTCGGACCGGCCGCCGCCGTACACCTCGGCGGTGTCGAACCAGTTGATGCCGCCGGCCAGGCTGATGCGCACGATCGAAGCGATGTCGGCGTCGCTCAGCACCGGCCAGAATTTCCCGACCATGCCGCTGCCCTTGCTGAATTGCCAGCACCCGAGGCCGAGCGGGGACAGCTCCAAGTCCGAGCCGCCCATCCGCCTAAGCTTGACCGGCGCGCTTTCCGGTTCCGCGAGCCCGGCTTCCGCCGTTCCCCGCGCGGACGTTCCGGCTAGACTTTGCCTCGTCTCCGTTTCCCCGTCCAACCCCTGTCGTTCCGTTTGCTCCATGTCCGAATCTCCCTCTCTCCTCAAAATCATTCAAGGTCATCGGGCCGCGATCGCGCGGCTGCCGCGTGTTAGCGCGAGAATCCGATCGTAAACGCCAGCTCCAGCTCCTTGCCGGCATCCAGCCGAGGCAATTCATCCCGCGTATTGAGCGCGCTGTTCAAGGCCATCCACGGTTCCACGCACAGGAAAGGAGAGCCGTTCACCTGCCAAAGCACGACGTACTTGAACGCCTCGCTGTACGATAACGCAACGGTGCCGCCGTCCGGTCCGGGAAACGCGATCCGGCGCTCCGAAGCGTCGAGCAGCGCGACGGATTCCTTCAGGCCCGTCAGCCGGACGGCGCCTTCGATCGGCTTCACGACGTTATCGTTGTAGTCGAGATACTTGGTTGCGTCCGTCTCGTAAACGAGGTCCTTGCTCTCCGTGCGGAAATACGGATGGAAGCCGGCATAGAACGGCATGCTGCGCTCCGACAGATTGCGGTAGGTTTGGCGGATGGTCAGCTCGCCGTCCGCTAACGCGTAGGTGAAAAGCAGCTCGAAGGCGAACGGGAATTCCGCGAGCGTGCCGGCATCGCTGCGAAGGCGGACCGTCAGCGACGCTTCGCCGTCCTCGGACGTGGAGACGACCTCCCAGGGCCGGTTGCGCGCGACGCCGTGATTGCGCATCGCGTACGTTCGGCCCTCCCATTCGAACTTGCCCTCGACCAATTGGCCGCAAATCGGGAACAGCACCGGGTTGCCGCCTCGGATATTCGCCTGCGGATCCAGGAACGACGCCCGGTCGAGATAGAACAGCTCCTCGCCGTGCAGCCGGCAGCTGACGGCGATGGCGCCGCGCTCGGGGCAAACGGTGACCGAGGAGCTCGTCCCGGCGTCCTTCAGCGTGTAGAGCGGATAACCATCCTCGTGTTGCGTGACTTCGTAACGGGTTTGATTCATTCGTAATTGGCCTCCATTTCATTCGGGCGAGATATGAAAATCATACCATATCGCATGCCCCAGACTAAAGGCTGCCCAAATTTTAGAAATTGTTGCTAAGCTATATTGCAATGATGAATAGCTGGTGATATAGTATACCTATCGAGCGAAAGCCGATTATTTTTTCGGTCAGCTATTCTATAATGCTTAATACTCAACGATAACCAATAGGGGCGCTGCGAATGAATGTGCAATTTAAGAAAGGCGTGCTCGACTTATGCGTGCTGGCGTTGACCGCCTGGGAAGACCGGTACGGTTACGAGCTGGCGGTCACGATGTCGGCGAAGTTCGAGGTTGCGGTCGGCAGCGTCTATCCGCTGTTGAACCGGTTGACGCAGGAGGGCTTCTTCTCCACGTACCTCAAGGAGTCCAGCGAGGGACCGCCCCGCAAGTACTACAAGCTGACGGCGCTCGGCCACACGCATCTGATGGGCCTGATCGGCGAATGGCGGAGCTTCTCCGTCGCGGTGGATGAACTCATTAAGGAAGGTGTGGAACGATGACGAGAGAGCAGTACCTGGGACAGCTGTGGGATCTGCTGGCGCCCGTGCCGGAGAAGCAGCGCAAGGAATGGATGTACGATTACGAGGAGCACTTCCGCGTCTCGGCCGAGCTTGGCCGAAGCGAAGAGGCGGCCGCGGCCGAGCTCGGCGATCCGCGGATGATCGCGAAGGAAATGCTGCTGAATTACCGCGTCGATCAAGCGGACCGCAAGAGCGGCAGCATCACGCTCGTATCGCGCGCGGTGTTCGCGGCCGTCAGTCTCGGCTTCTTCAATCTGATCTTCGTGCTCGGGCCGTTCATCGGCATGATCGGGGTGCTGATCGCGCTCTGGGCCGCTGCCGTCGGCGTGGCGCTATCCTCGCTCGCCGTGATGTACGAAGGATTGTTCGGCAGCGCGTTCACGAGCGTGCAGGCTTCGTTCATCGCGCTTGCCCTCATCGGGCTCGGCATGCTGCTCGGCGCAGGCGTGCACTGGCTGACGCGCGCTTTCGCGAAGCTGACGCTGCAATATTTGAAATTCAATTCCAAAGTGATAAGGGTGAAAAAAGGGTGAGAAACTGGATCGTGATTGGCCTCATTCTGCTGGTCGTCGGATTGATCGGCACCTTCGGCACGTTCGGCACCAAGGGCGATTTTTCGTTCGGGACGGAAAAGGTGGACCGGCAGCAAACGATATCGGGGGACGGCGTTCGGAACATCGAGATCGATACGGGCAGCGTCGACGTAAAGGTCGTTCCCGGCGCGGGAGACGAAGTGAAGGCAAGCCTGACCGGCCGCGCCAGCAAGAAGTACCTCGACAAGCTGGAACTCAAGCTCGCGAAGGAAGGCGATACGCTGAAGGTCAGCTTCAAGGATCATCTCGGCTTCCGAATCGGCTTCAATATTCTGAACGTCAACCTGAAGCTCGAAGTGCCGCAGCGGCAGTATGCATCGCTCAAGCTGGATTCCGGCAGCGGCGATAACGAAGTCGGCGGGATTCAGGCGGATGCCGTCGTCCTGGACGGCGGCTCCGGCGACATGGATTTGAACGGATTGCGGAGCAAGACGATTACGGTCTCCATCGGCAGCGGCAATCTGAACGCCTCGGACGTGAAGGCCGATGACGGCATGAAGGTCAAGGCGGGCTCGGGAGACGTACGGATAGACGGATTGACCTCGAAGTTGATCGACGTGGATCTGAGCAGCGGCAACGTGAACGTCGCGGACGCCGATGCGGAGCTGAAGCTCGAGACGGGCAGCGGCGACATCACGGTGGAGCAGCAGACGATAAGCCGGCCGGCCGCGCTCAGGACGGGCAGCGGCGACGTGGAGTATATGACCGACGAGCAGCCGGCCGACGCCGAGATCAGCTTCAGCACCGGGTCCGGCGACCTCGACAACGATTGGGACGGCGTCAAGGGCATGACGGACGACGACGGGGTGCATCATCTCGTATTCGGCGGCGGCTCCGTGCCGGTGCAGGTGCATACGGGCTCCGGCGATCTGGATGTGGGGAAACGGTAAAAAAGCAATAGGGCTGTGGCTGCTAATCGAGCGGTCGCAGCCCTGTTTTTGCGTCTGTGGAACTACATTTTACCTGGCGAAAAACCGATATTCTGAAAGAGAGAATAATTGCCGCTTACGCCGGCATTTGCCGCGGCAGCCTCGCATACACTTCGCTGGTTGCGATACGGGAGGGATTGCGAATGGCGGAGTCGCCGCACATGCCGCATTTCCCTGAAAGCACGGTCCTCGTCGCGCAGGGCGAAACGCGCGACATGCGGTTCACGTCCTGGAACCCGGGCAACCGGCCGTTCCATTGCCATACCCCGCCTCGTAACGCCAACGATTATAAGCTGCCGACCGGCAGCGTATTAACGCAAGGGACAAGGGAGAGGAATCCAAAGCATGCACGTACAACGCAAAGCCGTCATCGGCCCTATACTGACCGCCGTTCTTCCGGTCGTCCTGTTCGAGTGGCTGCGCTCGGATCGGGCGGCCGACGTTACGCTCAAGGCGCCGCAAGGCCATTTCGTCTTCGTCACGCTGGTCGCGGCGCTCGCGATGGTCGTCGCGCTGGCCGTCGGCCTGGCGGGCCACCGGCTTCGCAACATCAAGGTCAGCTTCATGTCCCTCGCTTACTTGTCGCTGGCCGGCGTTTTCCTCCTGCACGGCCTGACGACGCCCGGCTTCGTCGTGCATACCGGCAATTTGCCGGCCATGTTCGCGCAGCTGAGCTTGTTATTGACGGCACTCTGGCTCTGCCTGTCGGCGGCTTCCTCGGATCATCGGTTTATCCGGGGCTTGTCCAAATGGCGGCAATGGCTGATTCCGGTCTGGCTGCTGCTGCTCGGGGGGCTGGCGTGGTTCACCGTCCGCATGCCGCATGACATGGATATGATGCCTTTGAAGAGCGGGCCGTTCAAAGGGGCGGCGGTCATCGTCACCTGCGTCGCCTGCCTATGGACGATGTACCGGTATTGGCAGTCGTATCGGCATGCCGGCTTCCCGCTGCAGCAGGCGATCGTGTACAGCGTCAGCTTCATTCTCGCCGCCCAGTACATCATCGTCGAAGGCACGAATTGGCGGCTGAGCTGGTGGATGTACCACCTGCTGCTGCTGATTTCCCTGCTGGTGATGGTCGTCGGGCTGCTCCGCCAGTATTTCTCCCAGGGGTCCTTCAGCTCGTCGCTGCGCGTGCTGTTCCAATCCGATCCGCGCGCATGGCTCGAAGCGTGCAAGACGCCGAGCGTAAAGGCGCTGATCATGGCCACCGAAGCCAGGGATGCGTATACGGCGGGCCATAACAACCGCGTGGCGCTCTACGCGCTTCGTCTTGGCGAGGAGATGGAGCTGTCGAAGGACAAGCTTCGCGCGATTGCCCAAGGCGGCGTCGTCCACGACGTCGGGAAGCTGAGGGTGCCGGATGCGATCCTGAACAAAGCCGGGAAACTGACGCCGGAGGAACGCCTCGTGATCGAGCGCCATCCCGTCTCGGGCTACGACATGTGCAAGCGGCTCGGCTTCATGGGGGACGAGCTATCCGTCATCCGCTCCCATCACGAGAAATGGGACGGCACCGGTTATCCCGATCGCCTGCAAGGCGAAGAGATCCCGCTGCTCGCGCGGATTACCGCGGTCGCGGACGTCTACGACGCCCTGACGTCATCCCGTTCTTACCGGAAAGCGATGTCGCACGAGGAAGCGATGGCCATCATCGTCGAGGGCAGCGGCGCGCATTTCTGTCCCGCCTGCGTCAAAACCTGGCGGCGGCTGGCTGCGACGGATGCCGAATTTTTCGCCGAGATCGCGGCAAGCAGCCGGACGCTTCGGCTCGTTCGCCAAGCAGCGCTGTAACGCGCAGTTTCATTCGCCGGGTAATGCTGTAACGCACCTTTTCGGTCAATGGGCAATGCTGTAACGCACCTTCCCATTCAAAAAGCAACGCTTTAATGCACTAAACCGTGAGGGCGCAAAGTCCCGCGGTTTTTTCATTTCGGCGATAATTCGCGATCAGGGCCAAATCTCGTGCGGCGCTACTTTTAACGCATTCGCGATGAGCAGCGTCGTTTGGCGCTGGGGCCTGCTTATTTTGCCGTTGCGCAGCTTGGAGATGGTTTGCAGCGATATGCCGGTCGCGGACGAGAGTTCCTGGGCGGACATGTACTTGCGGGCCATGAGCACTTTCAAAGTAACGGACGGATCGGCGGCGGTGGTCCGGTTCTCGGCAATCGACTGAATATCGGTCACGATGAAGGCGATATTCTTCAGGCTGCCGTCCCCGTGGAAGAACGGGCGGTACGTGATTTGCAGCTCCAGCTGCAGGGAGTCTTCTAATCTCTTGGTGTGGACGATGATGGTGTCGGTGCGGCGATGAAGCGCTGCGAGCCTGAGCGATGAGAGGATGCGTTCGCGTTCTTTTTCCTGGAAGAATTCGTTCAACGAGGCCTCTTCCACGCGAAACAATCGATCGACGACGGGCGAAGGATAGTACTTGAAGTATCGTTCGATAATGAATCGGTCGTTCAGGATGCCGGACAAGAGCACCTGCCCGGAGCTGCCCATGCCGTCGATCCACGACTTGGCGCTGATGTCCTCGACGGTCAGGAGGAAGGCCGAATCGTCCGTATCGGCGAGCGCCTCGCAGGTCAGCAGCAGCCGAAGCGGATCGTCGCTGGGCATTCGCTTGACGAGGGAGATCTCGTGCTGGTCGTCGGAGCGAAGCGTGCTGCTGCTCCATTCCGAGAACAAGCGGTTCGGCGGCAGTCCCTCGAGCACGTCTCTGGGGAAACCGACCAAACGGGAAAATGCGTTGTTCGCCAGGTTGAAATGGCAATCGTCGTGCTTGTCGACGACGACGACGGCCAGCGGCGTTTTCAGGTTTTGAAAGACAGCGGTAGTCAGCATCACGGGCATTCCCTCACAATCTGTAACTAGCTGGTTTATAGAACAGTATAAGAGCGCTTCTCCTACTTTTCAACTGGGACTATTCAAAAAATCGGGCCGGATTTTTTTTCGCGTTTAGTTCTGAAGGATGAGATCGCCCGCAGTGCCCGGATATGCTGGGAAAGAGCGTTTCGGAGCTTCGCGAAAACGAAAGAAAGGCAAGAAATTTTTTCCAAATTCCAGATGCTGGGTTCTGTCTGCGCAGAACTCGATTTCGCGAGGCGCCGCGCGGATTTGCGGGCTTTTCAAAGCTAACATTATCGGTCATAATCAAGATGCGAAACCGCAGCAAGAGATACCTACACCGAGGGGAAGATTCCGGATGAGAAATTGTACAGTCGAGGCGTGCGACAAACCTGTAAAAGCGAAAAAAATGTGTTCCATGCATCATCAGCGCTGGCTGAGGCACGGCGATCCGGACATCATCAAGGTTCGCCAGGCCGCGGAACCGACCGCTTGCAAATGGGTCAATTGCGTCAAACCCTCGATCAGCAAAGGCTTTTGCTCGAAGCATTATTACATTCAGCGGCTGCAGCAATTGCAGGGACAAGCCCGCATGCAGCCGAACGCCTGACCCAACTGCCCCCGCTCGACAATCTCGCAATCTATAAGCTATGAAGCATTTTCCTCCCAAGGTATAATAAGGGCACTAGGTCCTAATGCACGCAGGAGGGTTCCGCTTGGGTAAATATTCGCTCCGGACGAAAGTGCTTGTCCTCATTCTCTTCGTGACCGCCGGCGTGCTGTCGATCGTCGGCTACGGCAATTATTCGGCTGCCAGACGCACCGTCATGGAAGCGCTCGTCGACAAGGCGGGCACGAACGTGCAGAATACGGCCAGTAACCTCGCATCCTGGATCGACACCCGGCGCGCCGAGGTGGAGGTCATGAGCCGCACCGATCAGGTGCGGTTCGGTTCTGCCCGCGATCGCCTGGACTACTTCCGCAACGAAATCGACCGTTCCGCCTCTCCGTTCAAGTCGCTCGGATTCGCCGATCCGACCGGGCGGACGGAGCTGAGCGGCGGCGACGTCATCGAGATCGGGGACGAGGACTCTTTTCCCGCGGCCATCAAAGGAAAAGTCGTCGTGACCGATCCGTTCGCCAGCAGGCTGGACGGCACGCCGATCGTCGCCATTCAGGTGCCCGTCTACGACGAAAGAAACATGATCGCCGGCTTGGTCGATGCCTCCATTTCCACCGAACAGGTATTCCGGGAGCAGCTTCGCGTCCGGATCGGAAAATCCGACAGAGCCTTCGTATTTAACGACGAAGCCCGCATCATCCAAGCGCCGCAAGGCGGCGGTCCGCTCGCGGTTTCCGCCCTCATTACTTCTCCGGAGCTGCCTTTCCAAAGGGCCGCGAAGGACATGCTGGAGAAAACCTACGGCGTCGCCGAGCTCCACGGAAAATCCGGAAGCTCCATGCTGTTCTACGCCGCGGTGGAAGGCACCAATTGGCATATCGCCCTCAACGTGCCGATGCGGGAGATCGAAGCGCCGCTGACGGCGATCAAATGGCGGTCCATTATTTCCATCGCCGTCGCCGAAGCCGTTCTGACCATCCTCTTCTTCTTGTTCTCCTATCAAATCATTCGTCGCATCAAACGGATTCTGACCGTCACGGAAGCGGCCGCGGGCGGCCGCTTCGACGTCAGCGACGTCCGGGACGAGGGCGGGGACGAGCTTTCCCTGCTGTCCAAGTCCGTCAACCAGATGAAGGTGCATCTCAGCGGCATGTTCAGCCAGATGGACGCCATGATCAATCAGAACCAATTCGCCTTCATCGTGCTCGACAACAATTACCGCGTGACGTATTTCAGCAAAGCCGCGGAACAGATGCTCGGCTACGCGGCGGAGGAGGTCCTTCGCAAGGCGACGCCGCTCGACTTCATCGACCCGCAGGACATCGCCATGGAAGCGGAACGCCTGAGCGGCAGGTACGGCAGGCCCGTGCCGGCGGATCTGACGGTATTCGAGCTGCTGCGCCGCGACCAGTTCTCTTACGAACGGGAATGGCATTACGTCCGCAAGGACGGGACGCGCTTCCCGGTCGCGCACAGCTCGAACGGCATGCTGAACCGGGAAGGCCGCTTCATCGGCGTCGCGGGCATCGCGCGGGACATCACGAAGCAGAAGCAGGCCGAGAAGGCGCGCAACCAGCAGCTCAAGGTGATGGGCGCCGCCAAGGATCTGATCGCCACGTTCGACGACCAGGGGCAGCTGCTCTACATCAACGAAGCGGGCAGGTCGATGCTCGGCATCCAGTCGCCGAACATGAACGTGGACGAGGTGCCGAAGCGCACGGTCGCGGAGCTGCTCGACGGCATCGAGGACGCAAGGACGCTCGGCTACCGGGAGAACGAGGCGCTGCTCCGCACGCTGCAGGGCGAATTCTTTCCCGTTTCCAAAATCCTGGTCGCCCACCGCGACGACGATTCCGGGGAGATCTTCTACTCCTGCATCGCGCGCGACATCTCCGAAGCGAAGCGCGTGCAGTTCGAGCTGGAGCATGCCAAGCGAGAGGCGGAGAGCGCGAACGTCGCGAAGAGCCACTTCCTGGCGCAGATCAGCCACGAGATCCGCACGCCGCTCGCCGGCATCATCGGCCTGACGGGGCTGATGCAGAAGACGGAGCTGACTTCGCTGCAGCTGGATTACTTGCACAAGACGCGCGATTCCTCCCAGGCGCTGCTCGCGATCATCAACGACATCCTGGATTTCTCCAAAGTCGAGGCAGGCCGCATCGAGCTGAACGAAATGCCGTTCGACCCGTACAGCCTCATCCAGAAGCTGACGGAGATGCTCAGCGTGTTCGTCGGCGGCAAGGAACGGTTCCAGTTCATCGCCGAGACGCCGCGGCTGCTCCCGGAGCTCCTGATCGGCGATTGGCTGCGCATCGAGCAGATCTTGCTGAACCTCTGCATCAACGCCATCAAATTCACGGAGCACGGCTACGTCCGGTTGCGGCTGCAGCTGCTCGAGGGCGGGGATCCGGGCGGCGGCCGCGCGCGCATCGCGTTCAGCGTGGAGGATACGGGCATCGGCATGACGGAGGATCAGCTGGGCAAGCTCTTCAAGCCGTTCATGCAGGCCAACGCGGAGACGAACCGCAAGTACGGCGGAACGGGCCTCGGCCTCGTCATCGTCAAGCGGCTGGTCGAGCTGATGGGCGGCTCCATCCAGGTCGCGAGCGAGATCGGCAAGGGCAGCCAGTTCTCGTTTACGCTGGATATGGCCGTCGCCGCGCCGCCGCTCGCGGACCGGTTCGTGATTCAAGCCGGGAGCGATTGCTCCGTATGGGTAGTGGAAGACCACCCGCTGATGAGCGAGCGCCTGAGCGCCGTCATCGAGGACACCGGGCTCATGCCGATTCCGCTGCAGTCCTGGAAATTCGCCCACGAGCGGCTGGTCCGCTCCGGCATCGGCGTCCGGCCGTTCGCGATCCTGCTCGATTTCGAGATGCCGGACATGTACGCCGAGGAAACCTGGCATGCCATGCACGCAACGGCGCTCGAAGCGGGGGTCAAGACGGTCGCGCTCACGACCGCCTACGGCCGGGAGGAGCTGCTGAAGCTGCCGCCGGAGAAGCGGCCGGACGCGATTCTCGTCAAGCCCGTCACGCGCGTCAGCATGTTCAAGGCGCTGCTGACGCTGTTCGACCGGACGGACCGGGAGGCGGCGATCGGCGCGGAAGAAGCGGCGGCCGCCTCCGCGATGCCGGAGCGGCTGACCGGCACGATTTTGCTGGCGGAGGATAATTACGTCAACCAAGTGGTGGCCGTCGAGCAGCTGCGCGAGCTGGACTACATGGTCGATGTCGCGGAGACCGGGACCGAGGTGCTGCGCATGCTGACGGAGAAGCGCTACGACCTCATCCTGATGGATATCCACATGCCGGACATGGACGGCGACGAGGCGGCCCGCATCATCCGCCAGGATTCCAAGTACGACCGGATGCCGATCGTCGCGCTGACCGCGAACATCATGCAGGAAGACCATGACCGTTACATGCAGCTTGGCATGAACGACGTGCTGACGAAGCCGGTGGATCCCGGCACGCTGGCGAAGGCCATGGCCAAATGGCTGCGTTACGGCAAGGAGCTGCGCGTCGACGCGACCAAGGCCAAGCCGAAGGAACGGGAGGCGCCGAGCGCCGTGTACGTGCCGGTATCGCCGGCGGACGACGGCTGGCTGGACCGCGGCGTGCCCGGTTTGCGGCTGGACGAGGCGCTGCAGCGGGTGAACGGCAAGCGCGAGATATTGACGCATATGCTGAAGCTATTCGTAAGGGATTACCGGCATTTCGACGCACGCTTCGAGGAGACGCTGCTGGACGGCGATTATGCCGGCGCCCGGCGGATGGCGCATACGCTGAAGGGCGTTGCCGGCAACCTGTCCGCCGCCGAACTGTCCCGGGCCGCGCAGGAGCTGGAGCAGCTGTTGAAGGCGCCCGGCGATGCGCCGTCCGAGGCGGAGATCGCCGCGGCGGCGGCCGAAGTGAGCGCGGCGCTGCGGGGGCTGCTTCGCGAATTGGAGAAGGGAATGCCGGATTTCGACAGCGCAACCTAACAATTTTCTAACAATCTATTGTTGGGTTGATCTTCCTATTGTATATTAATAGTAAGAAAGCGCGCCTGATTGTACGGCTCCGCGGTTGGTGTCGAAATCGACGAATCCCTTCACGAGGTGAAGTATCATGTATAAGCTCTTGGTGATCGAAGATGATGTTATGATGAGCGATATGCTGTCCATGTACATGTCTGGCGAGGGCTACGAGATCAAACAGGCAGAGAATGGCGAGCAGGGACTGAAACTTCTCGAGCAGTTCGTGCCGGATGTCGTATTGCTGGATCTCATGCTCCCGGATTGGGACGGAACCGAACTTTGCATTCGGATGCGCCAGCATTCCACCGTGCCGATCATGATCGTTTCCATGAAATCCGAAGTATCCGAGCGCGTGCAGGCGCTGCGCGCAGGCGCCGACGATTATTTATGCAAGCCGTTCAGCATGCACGAGTTAAGCGCCCGCGTCGAAGCGCTCATCCGAAGAGCCCGCCTCATGCAGCCGAACGCGGCCGGAGGTCAGCAGGAGGAAGCCGGGCAGGCATCCGAGAAGGAGATCAAGCTGGATTCCGAGCGCCGGCTGCTGCTCGTCCGCGGCACCTTCGTCGAGACGACGTTCTCCGAATTCGAGATCATGAAGCTGTTCCTCACGCATCCGGGCAAAGTGTTCAGCCGCGAGGATCTGATCAACGCGATCAGAGGCTTCGATTCGTTCGTCACGGATCGCGCCATCGACGTGCATATCGTCAATCTCCGCCGAAAGGTGGAGAAGAATCCGAAGGAACCGCACTATATTCGCACGGTATGGGGCGTCGGCTACAAATACGTCACGGAAGTCGAAGCAACGCGCTAATACTTTCCTAACAGTTCCTTGCCGCAAGTTCGACCTTGCGGCAAGGGGCTTTTTTTTGTTCTCTGCCGGTCCGAACCTCCCCGACGACTGCGAAAATTGGAAAATCTAACATGGCGCTCATACATCTCTGCTTCTTTCCTAATAGTTTTGTGTGAGAATTTGCCTATTGTACAGCTCGGACATTATAGGACCAAAGGCGGTGTGGAAAACGGCAATGAAAGAGACGGAGTGCGATGCAGCGGACAACTTCCCGCGAACGGGAACGGTACCTCTTGCGGAAGTCGTGGACGCGTTGACGGGGCTGCCGGGGCGGAAAGCGGCGTTCGCGATGCTGGCGAGGGCCGCCATGCTGGCGAAACGGACGGGGAAGAACGTACTGGCGGCGCTGGTCGACGTAGACCGCTTCTATATCATCAACGAGACGCGGGGGACGGCGTTCGGCGACGAGACGCTGCGTCAAATCGCGCGCAGGCTCGGCATGCTGGAGCCGTGGTCCAATCACGCCCATCGGCTCGGCGGCAACACGTTCCTGTTGTTCCGGCTCGTCGGCCATGAAACGGAGATGCGGGAAGCGGACGCGATGATCCGGGAGCTGAAGCATGCGGTCGAGGATGTGCTGACCGTGCGCGGCCAATCATTGTATCCGTTCTGCAGCATCGGCGTCAGCCGGTATCCCTGCGACGGCGATACGGCCGAGCTGATCGTGCGGCACGCCGATACGGCGCTCCGGCAGGCGAAGGCCGCCGGAGGCAACCGGATCGCGTCGTACGCGGAGGACGGCATGGCGCATGTCCACAGGACCGAGGAGCTGCGCAGCGCGCTAAGGCATGCATTGTCCGCGAACGCGCTTTCGCTGCGGTACCAACCGCTCTACGAGTCTTCGGGAGCGCTTAGGGGCTTCGAGGCGCTGCTCCGCTGGCGACACCCCAAGCTCGGGGATATCTCCCCGGCGGAGTTCGTCCCGCTTGCGGAGCAAAGCGGCCAGATCGTCGAGATCGGCGAATGGGTGCTGGGCGAGGCCTGCCGGATGCTGAACCGGGCGGAGGCGAAAGGTCTTCGCCAGCTCGTCATGTCCGTCAATCTTTCGCCGCTGCAGCTCCGCGCGCCGGGGTTCGTGGAGTCGCTGCAGCATATCCTTGACCGGACGGGCACGAGACCGGAGTCCCTGGAGCTGGAAATCACGGAAAGCATGATGATCGACGCCGACGACAGCATGAATACGGTGCTGTACCGGCTCCGCGGCATGGGCATCCGGATCGCGCTCGACGATTTCGGCGTCGGATACGCCTCGCTCACGTATTTGCGCAAGCTTCCGCTGCATACGCTCAAGCTCGACCGCTCGTTCATCCGCCACATCGGCGAGCAGAGCGCGGAGCATGTCATCGTGCGCGCGATGATCTCGCTCGTGCATCAATTGGGGTTCGAGGTCGTGGCCGAGGGCGTGGAGACCGAGGATCAATTCCGGCTGCTGCGGGAATGGGGCTGCAACTTCTATCAAGGCTATCTCCTGGCGGGGCCGCTCGAAGAAGAGGCGGTCGGCGCGCATCTGCTGAAGCATGCCTGCCGCGTGTTCCGCGCGCCTTGCGACGAGCGGGTCGCGGTTCTGCAGCATTGACCAGAACGGCGCCCCAATAGCGCGTACGAAACGAAAGAAAGGCAGTCCGCGCGCATGCGGGCCGCGGCCGACGGGCCGGGTCCGCTATGCGAGAGGGGCTGCCTTTTTGAACGAAATAGGGCGGGATTTCGTCGCTGCGCGTTTGCTCAGCACACTTCCAGGTAAAGCTTGGTACCATCGCTGTATTGGAGGATCGCCACGTCGCGGATCATTTCGACGGACTTGATTCGCTTCCATTTCTTGCGGAAATCAAAGTTGTATTCCATTTCCTGCAATTTATTTTGCAGCAGCTCCATGTACGAAAGCTGCTCGGATGGGTAGTGTACCGGGACCGAACGATTTTTGAAGGTTATGACTTTGGTCATGTGTTGTGCACCTCCGTTTCTTTAATACTGCCATTGTACAGGGCGAATCTTAGTCCCTTATAAAATGAACATGAGCCGGTTGTTTGATTTGCTTACCCTTTTCTAACAAGTTAGAAAAGGCGGATTGGCTTGCGCTCGAAGCCGAAGCGTTGAATGCAGCATTCCGTAAGGACCGGGCCGCGGCGTAGTGGTATTATGCGCCCGATGGCGGAGGAATTATCCGCCAGTGCTTCAAATCGTGCGAGGGCGGGTAATGACCCGGAGATGATGTGCGGGAGGATTAAGAGTTGACCTTTGCATTCGCGAAAGCGTTATTCGCTAATATCAGCTTGTTGATCGCGCTGGCGTATATGTTCGATCTGGGGTACCGCTACCTGTTTCAATATGCGTCGGAGCGCGTAAAATACGGCATTACCATCGCCGTCTTCATCCTCGGCGGATGGCTCGCGATGGCGTTCGGCCTCCGCGCGGACGGCCTGCTCGTGCTCGATTTGCGATTCCTGCCGGTCATAATCGCGGTCCTGGTCTTTCCGAATCCGCGCGCGATCGCGCTGATCGGCCTCGGCATCGGGCTCGGGCGGCTGTTCATGGGGTTCGACGAGACGTCGATCGGCGCCTGCGCGAACATGACCGTGCTCGGGCTGCTGGGCATGTGGCTCAGCGCTTGGCTGCGCGCGAAGCCGTGGCGCTTCCTGACGAAGAGCCTGATCGCCCTGACTTCCCTGAACGTGGTGTTCGCGCTGAACGCCACCGCGGTAGTGGCGCTGGCGCCGTCCATGAGCGTGCGTGAATTTTGGCTAAGCTTCGGCATCTATTCCTTTCCGCTGCGGCTGCTGCTCGGCGGGCTGCTGATCTTCATCATCCGCGACTTCCAGAAGGAGCAGCAGCGGGTGGACGAGCTTCGCAAGATGAACATGCTGCTGCGGCGGCAAACCCGCGAGCTGCGGATGGCCAAGCGCGACGTCGAGGAGAAGGCGCGCGAGCTGATGCTGGCGAACAAATACAAATCGGAGTTTCTCGCGAACATGTCGCATGAGCTGAAGACGCCGCTCAACAGCATCATCATGCTCTCGCAGCTGATGAAGGAGAGCGAGGAGGAGCGGGACGCGGTCAAGGAAGAAGTGCAGTACGCGGAGCTCATCAACGGCGCGGGCAACGAGCTGCTGCAGCTGATCAACGACATTCTCGATCTGTCCAAGGTGGAAGCCGGCAAAATGGATATCAGCATCGAGCCCCATTCGATCATAGAGCTCGTGCAGACGCTCTATCAGCAGTTTCTGCCGGTGGCGACGCAGAAGAACGTGGCGTTCGAGACGGAAATCTCCCCGCAGGTGCCGGAAGCGATCCATACGGACGCGCTCCGCATCAATCAGATCCTGCGCAATCTGCTTGCCAATGCCTTCAAGTTCACGGACACGGGCAGCGTGCGCCTGATCGTCAAGGCGGAGGGCGGCGTGCCGATCGAGCCGTCCGCGCTGAAGAAGCGCAGGATACACAATTGGAATCCCGTCTCATGGGCTCGCCCGGCCGTACGGACGGTGGCGCCGCTCCGGGTATCTTTCTCGATCGTGGACACGGGGATCGGCATCGAGCCGGAGAAGCAGGAGCTCATCTTCGAGGCTTTTCGGCAGGAGGACGGCTCGATCAGCCGCAAATACGGCGGCACGGGACTGGGATTGTCCATCAGCCTGCAGCTGGCCCGTCTGCTCGGCGGATCGCTTTCGCTCGAGAGCCGCAAGGGCGAGGGAAGCAAATTTACCCTTCGCGTTCCGGTGTCGGCGCAGGCGGCCGGCGATGCCGCGAAGAGCGCGGAAGGCGGCCCGTTGCCGCATCGGCGGAAGCGCTGAACGATTTTTCCGGTTTTTTTCGACAAAAAGATTGACTCCGCGCGGACAATGCAGTATATTATAAAAGTCGCCTCGGCGACACGAGGATAGACAAGCTGGTGTAGCTCAGGGGTAGAGCAACGCACTCGTAATGCGTAGGCCGGGGGTTCAATTCCCTTCACCAGCACCATTTACTCCAATAACGGCGCGGTTTCCGATAATTTCGGGGATCGCGCTTTTTGCTGTCTGGAGACAGAAATAAAAATCGAAACGGCATGGGAAGTTTGCGGCTCCCATGGGAAAAGATAACGTGTAGCGTGCTGAACCGTTATCATTCCGGCAAACATCGCCAAGCACACAACAGGAGACGGCAGCGTTTGGGCGAAATCAATACGGAGGATACATATTTCTGCGTCTCCCGGGAAACGAAAGTCGTTGAAGTCGCGTTCGTTCAACCAATGCGCTTATTATTCGAAACGGAGGTTTACCCCTCATGCTCATTGCAGGCATCGATATTGGCACAACGTCCATCGGCATCGTAATCGTTTCGGCTGAAGGCGGCGAGACGGTCGGCATGCTTACGAAATCGAACGACGCCGCGCTTCCGAGCGAACGAAGCTGGGAGCGAATCCAGGAGCCGGAACGGATCGTGGCGATCGTCCGCGAGTTAATCGCGGGCTGCGCGCCTTATTGGAAGGACGTGTCCGCGATCGGCATATCCGGTCAGATGCACGGCGTGCTGTACGTGGACCGCGGCGGACGCAGCGTCAGCCCGCTGTTCACGTGGCAGGACGGCCGCGGCGACCTGCCGATGGGACACGGCGAAGGCACGTATGCCGAGCATCTCTGCAAACTGACCGGCCATTCGGTGAGCAGCGGCTACGGACTGGCTACGCATTATTACAACAAGCTGAACGGGGAAGTGCCGAAGGAAGCGTCGTTCCTGTGCACCATCGGCGATTATGTGGCGATGAAGCTGGCGGGGGCCGAAGCCCCGGTCATGGATCCGTCCAATGCGGCAAGCATCGGCTTGTTCTCGAGCCGTCTGCATGCCTTCGACTTGGAAGCGGTCCGCCATGCCGGGATGGACGCCTCCTTGCTGTCCCCGGTCGGCGAGCGATACGCCGTTGCAGGCACGACGGACGACGGCAAGCAGGTCGCCATTGCCATCGGCGATAACCAGGCAAGCTTCATCGGCTCGGTTCAGAAGCTGGAAGGGACGCTGCTGGTCAACGTCGGAACGGGCTCGCAGATGTCGTTATATGCCGGACAGCACGAGGATATACCGGGACTCGAGACGCGGCCTTTCCCGGGAGGCGGCTATCTGCTGGTCGGCGCTCCGCTCAGCGGCGGCAAATCGTATGCGCTGCTGGAGCAATTCTTCAAAGCGGTCTGCCGCTCGTTCGGCGGAGTCAGCATCGACGATGCGGATATCTACGAGCGGATGAACGAGCTGGCGGCGCGGGCGCTGGAAGAAGGGCAAGGGAGGCTGCGGTTCGGGACGCAGTTTTACGGCACGCGCCATGACCCGCTTGTCCTCGGCCATGTGGCCGATATCAGCCCGGACAATTTTACGCCGGGTCATTTCGCCCTCGGCGTGCTGGGCGGCATCGTGGACGAGCTGATGGGTTACGTGCATCTGCTGCCCGGGCGGCTGCTCTCCCCCGTGGCCGTCGCCGCGGGATCGGGCAACGGCATTCGCCGCAATCCGGTCATGCAGCAGCTGCTGAGGGAGCATTTGAACCTGCCGCTGCATCTGGCGGAGTCGAAGGAAGAAGCGGCCTTCGGTGCCGCCGTGTACGCCGCGGCAGCCTCGGGCGCATTCCCGGATTTGAACGCGGCGATGGCATCGATGAAGAGAGCATGATCGTTGACGAAGAGGGCGCTCAAATTCGTTCAGCGCAAGATGAACGCTAAACAATGATATCCGAGCCTAATGGGACCGTTGTCGGGGTATTACACCGGCCTATCCGGCGAGCCCATGCTATGAAGGTCGGCGCGCGCGGCTGTCTGCGCGCGTTTTTTTGCTTGGCATGGCAGATAACGGCCCTAATCGATTAGCGGGTATCGGAGTCGTTCGCCGGCTTTCCGACGCGGGCGATGCACGCGCATTGCGCCGGTGTCCCAAGCGGGCATATGACGGGCGAGGCTCCTACCCGCGCGCGAAATCTGCGATTCAGCTTGTGCGAATGGCATCGGCATCTTGTCTTATTCAAGGATGTCCCTCCTGACATAGAGTACATTAGCTCTCAAGAAGGAGGAATTCAGGTGTCCGCTAAAGTAAAAGTGAAGAACGTCAAGGCAGTCCGCACGAGCAAGTCCCGCAAAGCAAAGGTGTCGAACGAAGCTCTCGGGGGTGTCAGTTCCGGTCATCAATGCTGCAACCGCAGGGACGGCGCGGTCGAAGGAATTCAAGAGGCAGGCGCCGATCTGAGCGATTTGTTCTGCCAGTTGAAAAACCCCGTCGTTGCCGCCAAGCTCGTTCGCGCCATCCGCTGCAGAAACCGCAAAGTCATCGAAGAATTGATCGGCGCGAACTGCGAAGTTGTCTGTTTCTTCCACCAAGGTCGTTTCGCCTGCGTTCGTATCGCCTGCGTCTTCGGCAACTGCTGCGATGTCCGCATCAGCTTCGACATTTGCGTCTCCCAAGGCAACTGCCGCAACCAATTCTAATCTGCCCCCTCTGATGCGTTCGTTTCCGGAATGTCCGAGAAGGTCCCATGGACCCCTTCTCGGGCATTTTTGGTTTGTCCGCATGTTTGCATGACCGAATGTCCGAATGTCCGCATATCCGCATCGAAGCAGCCGTTCGCGTTCGGATCCCCGCCGCGCGGCGAAGGCGAGACGGCAAACAGAGACTGCCTTCGGCCAAACGGCCTTCGGGACAGTCCCTGCGCTGCGGCGTCGAACGCCTTTGTCCATGCGCAAGCGCTCATCCGAGCGCCGACGATTATTGCTCGATCGGTTCTTTCAGCCAAGCATTGGCGAGCATCAGCGCGCCGCGCGCCGCGGCCGTGCCGGCCAGCGCGTTCAGCATGACGAAGTCGTGGATGATGCCTTGGAAACGCGCCGCCGTCACGCGAACGCCCGCTTCCCGTAGCTTCGCGGCGTAGGCTTCGCCCTCGTCGCGCAGCACGTCGGCTTCGCCCGTGATGATCAGCGCCGGGGGAAGGCCCTGCAATTGCGCCGAGGACGCGCGCAGCGGCGATGCCGTGACCTGCGCCCGTTCCTCGGGATCGGTCGTGTACTGATCCCAGAACCACTGCATCCCCTCTCGGCTCAGAAAATAGCCGGTCGCGAACTGCTCGTACGATTCCGTGTCGAAGGACGCGTCCGTGACTGGATAGAACAGCAGCTGTCTGGCGATTCTCGGGCCGCCGCGCTCCTTCGCCATAAGCGTCACGGCGGCGGTCATGTTGCCGCCGACGCTGTCGCCGGCCACGGTCAGCTCGCCCGGCGCTGCGCCGAGCTCTTCCCCGTGCTCGGCGACCCACTGGACGACCGCGTAGATCTCCTCGATGGCGGTGGGATATTTGTGCTCGGGGGACAGGCTGTATTCGGGAAATACGACGATCGAGCCCGAGCCGTCGGCCAGCTCGCGGACAAGCCGGTCATGCGTGTGCGCATTCCCGAATACCCAGCCGGCGCCGTGGATATAGACGATGACGGGGAGCTTGCCGGCGATAGTCTTCGGTTTCAGCACGACGACCGGCACCTCGCCCTTCGGACCGCCGGGGATGCTTCGTTTCTCGATCGCGACGTCGGGCTTGGCGACGGGGCCGGACTGCACCTCGTCCACCTGCTTGCGGCCCTTCTCGGGCCCGAGCTCGTACACGAACGGCGGATTCGCCGTCTTCTCGACGAACTGCTGCGCTTCTTGCTCCAAAATGACTTTCTTTTGCATAGTTTAACGCTCCTTTCGGTTTAATTTGGGGGTCTCGTCCTTTTCTTATACACGGCAGGGATGATGCCGAAACCCGCTCCGCCCCGGAACCGGCACGCGGAGGAGCGGCGAGGCGCGCCGGACGGATCGCGCGAACCGTTCCCGGACCCGCGGCATAAGCTGAGCATAAAGCTTGGAAAGGGAGGGGACAGGTATGCCGTTCATTCCGAATTTTCCGCAATCGCTGCTCGAGGAGCACATGCGCTGGCACCATGCCAACCATTACGACGACCCTTCGCAGCTGCCCCCGGGCTACGGGCAGAGTTTCCTGAATTTCCACCGTCAATTCATCAATAAGGTGTACCAATGGTACAACCAGCAGGGATACGACCCGCGGCTGATCGCGGGCTGGCAGGGCGTGCCCGAAGCGATTCGCAACACGCGCTGCTATAACCAGGCGGCGGAGGCGCGCGTCTTGAACAATCCGCGTTCTTTCGCGTCGGCGGACCAGCTGGGGCTGTTTATCGAAGGCTCGAACCTGCACGGCTGCATCCATCAGGAGGCGGCAAGGATTTTCGGGGAGTCCGCGTTGAACGATTTCGACGAGGCGCCGCGCACGACGATGTTCTACAATATCCACTTCATGATCGATCAATGGTACCGGAACTGGGAGCAGGCAGTCGGCGTCGCCCGAAAGACGGGCGGCAGGGCATCCTCGGGCGTCAAGCGGGACATCGGCGGGAAAAATGCGGGCAAATCCGGGACGAAGCGGGGACGAATTACGTGAACCATGCAGAAAAGGACCGCCGAATAGCGGTCCTTTTTGCATGATTCGATGGCGGCCGGACCGCTCAGGCATGGAGCAGCAAGGCGCGGAACGTTTCCGTATAATAAGAGGCCGGGCGGGGTACGAATTGGGAGGCCGCGACCAGCGCCTCCGCTTCTTCCGGACGACCGTCCGCGCCGAGCCGGAAGCCGGCAGCCCGCGCACGGGCCAGACGGCCCTCGAACAGCGCGATCATGTCTTCCAGGTCGGCTTCGTACACGCCCGCCACTTCCTCCTGCTGCAGCGTGAGCGAGGCGAGCGGCCCGCGGTAGACGAAGCCGTATACGCCGCTGATCTCCCGGTCGACGAATGCCATGCCTTTCGCGATGCCCGCGGCTTCCTTGCGGGCTTCGCCGAGCGGGATCAGCGAATCGAACGGGATGGCGGCGCCGAGTTCTTCCTCGATCTCGCGCGCCGCGTCCCGCATCGTCTCGCCGGCGGTCAGATGGCCCGCGGCGGTGATGTCGTAATGGTCCGGGAACGTGTCTTTGCCGGAAGCGCGCTGCTGGAACAGGACAAGCCTGCGTTCGCCGTCGCGCCGAGCCAGCCAGCAATGGATGGAGCGGTGCCAGAGGCCGCGGGCATGCACTTCGCTGCGCGGAGCCGTGCCGAGCCGGACGCCGTGCTCATCGTAATAATCGAAGCGTTCCTCATCTGCGGCAGGTTGCGTGTTCATCGGCTAGGACAAGCCTCCCTCGAGCTCAGGCTCGACTTCCAGATGGGAGGTGCAGTGCGAGCAGCGCGTCGCTTTGACCGGGATCTTGGAGAGGCAGTACGGGCAGTTCTTGTCCGTCGGCTCCGACGGCGCGGCAGGGTCGGGCTGGCCCAGGCGGCGCAGCGCGTTCGCGCCCTTGACGATCATGAAGATACAGAAGGCGACGATCGCGAAGTCGAGGATGACGTTGAGGAAATTGCCGTAGGCGATGACGGCGACGGAGCCTTTCTGCGCATCTGCCAATGTCTTCGGGTGCTCCGAATCCAGCATGGATATTTGTATGAACTTGTCCACCAGGTTGACGTTGCCGAGCAGCCGGCTGATCGGCGGCATGATGATGTCGTTGACGAGCGAGGTGACGATTTTGCCGAAAGCGCCCCCGATGATAACCCCGACCGCAAGGTCGAGCACGTTGCCTCGGACGGCGAACTCTTTGAACTCTTTTAAGATTTTAACCATGATTTCACTCCTTCCAAAGCTCTATTATAACGAATGGGAGGGCTACTTCAAGCCCATTGCGGGCAAAAACCGGGACGGCCCGGAATGCCTGTCGCGAAAAAAAGGATTATCTGGAAAAATGTCGAATTGGGACGTTAAGAATCGCTCGGCACATTTCCGGAAAATGGAGAATCGACATGATAGAATCCCTGTTCGGCGACAAATGGATGATGCTCGCGCTTGCGCTGGCGATCCACCTGTTCGCGTCCATTACCATCTACAGCATGATCGGCCAACTCAAGCGGGTGCGCGCGATGCAGCACTATTGGCTGCTGAGCGGGGCGCTCGTCTACGCCATGGGTCTGTGGGTCAGCCATTTCATCATTCTGTTGACGTCCAATTCCATGATCGTGATCGACTGGACCATCGCCGTCAAGCTGTTCGGCATCATGGCCTGCACGTACGGTTCGTTCCGCATACTGGGGTCGCTCGCGCCCTATACGCTGCGGTTGTTCGCGAGCAGCCTGCTGATGGCCTTCGGCGCGAATCTCATCGTCTACACGTCCCTGATGGGCAGCGACGCAGAGTCGTTCGGCGCGGCTCCGGGCTTCGTCTTCTTCACGTTCCTCTTCAGCTTCGTCGGAACGGCGGGCTCGTTCTATCTCTTCGAACGCAAACCCGGCTCGATGCTCCTGCCCGGATTGCTGCTCGGCATCTCCGGCATGATCATGCAGCTGTTCGGCCTCGGTACCTTGACCGACGTGGATGCCGGCGTGGTGCTGACCGCCGATCGGTTGAACGATTACATGCAGCTGCTGTCCATCGTGCTCGGCTTGGCCACCTTGGCGATCTTCGCGTTCAGCCTCGTCGCGCGCTTCGTCGACCGCCGGTACGCGTCCATGAACGAACGGTACAAGCTGCTCGTGGAGAACTCCATCGACATGATCGCCGTCATCCACGACGAGCGCTGGGAATACATCAACCGCTCCGGCCTGCGCATGTTCGAAGCTGCCGGCGAGCGGGATATGATCGGCAAAAGCATCTATCTGCATCTGCGGCCCGAGTACCACGCGGAGATGAAGCGGATGCTGGAACCGTCCAGGCAGAAGGAGCGCCAGATGCCGATCGAGATGGATTGGTTCACCGTGCAGGGCAAGCTCCTCCATACGGAGGTCATCGAATCCAGCACCAAGCTCTCGGGCAAACCGGTCGTGCAGGTCATTATCCGGGACATCTCGGAGCGCAAGAAGAACGAGGAGCTGCTGATCAATTCCGAAAAGCTGTACGTCGCCGGACAGCTGGCCGCGGGCATCGCGCACGAAATCCGCAATCCGCTGACGTCGCTCAAAGGCTTCCTGCAGCTCATCGCTTCCGGGCGCAGCAGCAAAAATTATTACGATATCATGAAGTCCGAGCTGACCCGCATCGAATCCATCGTCAGCGAGCTGCTCATGCTGTCCAAGCCGCAGATCTACGAGCTGACGCACCAGGATATCCGGCTGCTCATGTCGGATACGATCACGCTGCTGGAAGCGCAGGCGATCCTGCACGACATCGTCATCGAAGCGAATCTCGGCGAGGAGCCGCTGTGGGTCCATGGCGTGGAAAATCAGCTGAAGCAGGTATTCATCAACGTGATCAAGAACGCGATCGAGGTCATGATGGACGGCGGAAGCATCAAGGTCGCCTGCCTGCGGAACGCCAGCGGGCGGATCGTCGTGCGGATCGCGGACCGCGGGCCGGGCATCACCGAGGATCAGATGGCGAAGATCGGGCAGCCGTTCTATACGACGAAGGACAAAGGAACGGGCCTAGGCCTGATGGTGACGTACAAAATCGTCGACAATCACCAAGGCACCGTCGAGGTCAGCAGCTGCGTCGGAGAAGGCACGACGTTCGATATTATTTTGCCGTACCAAGCGCCGACCGGCGCGGAGGAAGCGAATTGGAGCAAGGTCGTTCCGCTTCACCGCTACCGCGAGGACAACGAAAGCGCCTCCTAGTCATGGCCTCCTGACATCGGGCGGCCGGTTATCCGCGAGCAAGCAGCGCGGAAGCCGGCCGCTTTTGCATGCGGCGGCAGTCAAGCGAGATGTTTTCGCGCGTTAACGCAGCGTTTTCCGTACAAGGAGGATTCTAGGCGGGGCATGCTTTATTCCGGCAAGCTTGATCGCAATGTCCCTTGATTCGGCCGCACGGGAGGGCAAGGGCTTTTCAACTTGGCGGGCGGATGGTCTATAATAGCGGAAGGAGGCGAGTAAAGAGATGCCCGAACCGTTGAAAGCGATGTATAACCTGCCGTTCCTCCGGCAGTTTGCGGCGACAGTCGCATCCGCATGGCCGGCTTTTCCCGAGGAAGATTTCGTCCGGCTCGCGTCCGGCGAGGGCTGGGAGACGCTGGAGTTGAAAGGCCGCATGAGGCGGATCACGACGTCGCTCGGGGAGACGCTGCCCCGAAGCTATCCCGAAGCGCTTGACGTGCTGCTGGCGATTTGCGAGCGATGCCGCGGATTTCCTTATTTGTTTTTCCCCGATTTCGTCGAAGTGTACGGACTGCCCGATTGGGAGCGGTCGATGGACGCGCTCGAGCGTTTCACGGCGCAGTCTTCGGCCGAGTTCGCGATCCGGCCGTTCATCCTGCGGGAGCCGGAGCGGACGATGGCCCGCATGGCGGAGTGGGCCCGGCACGAGAACGAGCATGTGCGCCGTCTCGCCAGCGAGGGCTGCAGGCCGCGTCTTCCGTGGGCGCAGGCGCTGCCGTTGTTCAAGCGCGATCCGTCGCCGATCCTGCCGATCCTGGAGCAGCTGCGGGCGGATCCGTCGCTCTACGTGCGCAAGAGCGTGGCGAACAATTTGAACGACATCGCGAAGGACAACCCGGCGGTCGTCAAAGCCATTGCCGCCAAGTGGACGGGGCAGCATGCCTATACGGACTGGATCGTGCGCCGCGGCTGCCGTTCGCTCGTCGGCGCGGCCGACCCCGAGGTGCTGGCGCTGTTCGGTTACGAAGGAACGGCGGCGGCGGACGCCGTCGCCGCGGCCGAGCTTGAAGCGCTGCGGGCGGAGGCCGTCATCGGCGGCATCAGCGAGCTGCGCTATAAGCTGCGGCTGAAGGACGAAGGAACCGAGCCGCTCCGGATCCGGCTGGAGCTGGGCGTCGGCTACGTGAAATCCGGCGGCAAAACGTCGGAGAAACGGTTCCTGCTCGGCGACAAGCGAATATCGCCCGGAGCGGGCGTTCAGGGCGCGAAGACGCTCGATTGGAAGGACCTGTCGACGCGCAAGCACTATGCGGGGCTTCACGCGCTGAGGCTGCTCGTGAACGGCGCGCCCGTCGCCGGGACGACCGTCCTGCTGCATGCAGCCGAGGCGCGTGAGACGGCATGCGATGATGCGGCCGCGCCGGCTGCCGGCCGCGCCTTCGGAGGGAGCGATTCCCCATGACGATCGGCGCGCGCGTCGTCAAGACCGGCCTGGCCGTGGCGCTGGCCGTGTACATAAGCACGCTGCTTCAATTTCCTTCGCCCATCATCTCCGCGGTCGCGGCGATCTTTACCATCCAGCCGTCCATTTCCCGCTCCTGGCAGCAGGTGGTGGAACAGGTGCAGACGAACGTGCTCGGCGCGGCCGTGGCGCTGGCGGCGGTCCGGCTGTTCGGCCATACGCCCATCGCGCTCGGGATGGTGTGCATCATCGTTATTTTGATCAGTATCCGGCTGCGGATGGAAAGCACGATCGGCCTGACGCTCGTCACCGTCGTCGCGATCATGGAAGCGAACAATCAGGAAGGCTGGCTGTTCGCGCTCGACCGCCTGCTCATGGTGCTCGCGGGCATGGGCGCGGCATTCGCGGTCAATATTCTCGTCTTCCCGCCGCGGCCGCGCAGGCAGTTCATCGTGCAGGTCCACGACGCGCATGCCAAGCTGTCGCTGCTGCTGCGCATGGCGATCTCCAACGAGATGAAGGAGGACGTGCACCGCGCAGAGAAGGAGAAGCTTCAAGGCGCGCTCGGCAAGCTCGACGAATCGTACCGCCTGTTCGAGGACGAGCGGCCGCTGCTGCGCAAGCGCAAGCAGGCGGGCGCCAGGCAGCTGATCCTCTCCCGGCATATGATCAAAGCGCTCCATAAAGGCATGGACTTGCTCGAGGCCGTGGAGGAGCATTATTTTGCCGTCTCGGGCTGCGAAGCGTGGGCGCAGCGGTTCGACCAGCAGATCGAGGAACTGGCCAAATACCACGAACATATCCTGCTCAAGCTGGACGGCAAGATGAAGGCGAATGCCGACATCGAGCCCGAGGAAGAGCGCGAAGGCCGGCTCATCGAACAGCTTAGCGACTACTTGCACCGGAATCCGGACGAATACAAACGGCTCGTCTTCGTGGCCTCGGCGATGCTGGAGTACGCGTATCACCTGCGCCGGCTCGACCGCGTATCGGATCAGGTCCAGCAGCGCCGCGAGACGGACGCGCCGGCTTGACCGGGCACGGCACGAGGCTTTAAGCCTTTGAACTGCCGGCCATCGAATAAGAATCCTATGCTGCACAAAAGAAGGGGCTGCCTCGTACATCGTGATGATGTCGCGGCAGCCCCTTCCAGCGCGTTGCGGAATCGGTCAATTATTTTCCTTGGTATCGTCCGGATGACGGCGCGGATGCTGCAGATGAGCCTCGAGCGCGGTCGTCTCCTTCTTGGGCACGAGCCGCGGGTCGGTCGTGCCCTCGTGATGGTTGTCGAAATCGAGCTGCACGAGCTCCCATTCCGTCGTGCCCAGCTGCGGATCGGCGGGGAACACGTCCCCGCGGTTCAGCTTCTCCTCGCGGCCCCATTCGTTCTTGTAGACGCCGTCCACCTCGACCGGTTCGCCGGAAACGGGCTCCATTTCGAAATGCCCTTGTTGTTCGCTCATAACGATCTCCTCCTGATGGTCTCTCCGCGCCGGAAGGCTACAGTCCGTGCTTCGGCACGGCGGCGCGGTCGGCTTCGGATTGCGCCTCGCTCGCCGCTTTCTTGCCTTGGCCGGTGCGGTCCGCTTTAGATTGCTCCCTGCTGGCGTCGCGCTGCAAATGGGAAGGGTGTTCGCCTGACATCGTGGATCATCCTCCTGATCGCGATAAGTCATGAAAATCCACCTTCAGTTTGCCACCGGGGCGTCCAAACTATGTGCGCCGCCGCGCTCCCGGCGTCAAAAGCACGTCCGTTCTCCCGTGCACCGCCCTAACGCAAAAAAAGCACCGTTCCGGCGCTTCAAGGGATTATACCAGCCGCAGCCCGCAGGCGGGGCAGTCGACATCGCGGTGCGTCACGGTTTCGCCGCATGCCGGACACGGCTCGCTGAACGGCTGCTTATGCTCCGCGAGCCGGGCCGCGGCGGCCTCGTCGTCGGCGGAGGCGGCTTCCTGCCGGGCGGAGGAGCCGCCGAACAGCGCTTCCACGAACCGCCGGAGCTCGGACGACTTGCCGGAATCGTCGGCGGCCAGGCGGATCATATAGACCATGGCCGCGACGAGCGCGCCGGCGATCGCCAGCACGACGATCGTTGCAATCGCGTTCATCATGTTGCGGACGTCCTCCTCGCGCGGAATTTATTTGAGTTGGTAGCGGGATTCGAGCTTTTTGCCCCCGAACCACATGACCACCAGCAGGACGAGCGCAAGCAGGATCCGCCAAGGCTGCTCCGTCAGATCGCCGATGTTGAAGCTGAGCAGGGAAACGGCGAAGATCATGACGGCCTTGCCGAGCAGGACGGCGAGCACGAACGAACGCATCGAGATGCCGCTTAAGCCGGAGATGATGTTGATGAGCGCGGAAGGAGAGAAGGGGAAGCAGGCGAACAGGAAGATCGGCGTAAAGCCTTTGCGCTCGATATAAGCGAGCAGCTTGGCCGCGCGCGGGAACCGGCGGCGCAGCCAGCCGCCGAAATGGCCGCCGAGCTTGCGCGACAGCCAGAACAGCAGGATGGATCCGCCGCAGACGCCGATCCACGAATAGAGCGAGCCCAGGAACAGCCCGTAGATGTTGGCGTTGGCCGCCACGAAGACCAGCAGCGGCAGCACCGGGATGAACGCCTCCGCGAACGGCAGGAGGATGCCGGGGAGCGGACCGAACGCGGAGTAGCTCTCCAGCGTCCGCTGCAAATGCTCCAGATCCATTCCCTTCAGCTGGCGGAGCCAGTTTTCGATCAATTCCATCCCTTGTCCCCCTGATCGTTAAGCCGTTATCCGTGCGTCTTGTGGTCGTGGAACGCGCGGAACGGAAACCAAATATAGAAAAACCCGATGGCGGCGTACATGATGCCGCAGTACAAGAGCACCTCGGTCTGGCTCTGCCACAGCGCCAGCGTGCCGCCCACGACGGGACCGATCATGCCGCCGACGCCCTCGACGGTCGAGAAGATGCCCCAGCCGAGACCCTGTTGCTTAGGTGGTACGTAATTGGCCAGCAATGCGTTCCAAGCCGGCAGCAACGTCGCGTACGAAATCCCCAGCACGCCGGTCAGCAGGATGCACACCCACATCGGCGGCGCGAGGGAGAGCAGGTAAAGTCCCGCGCCGATCAGCACGAAGCCGAGCACGAGAAACCATTTCTTGCCGCCGAGCATGTCCGATAGGCGCCCAAGCGGCATGAGGCTGACGATGGTGCAGACGCCGCCGGCCAGCAGCAGCAGCGAATACTGCGCGCCGTTCATGCCGAGCTTGTCTTCCGCGAAGCTGGGCAGGATCGGCACCAGCATGCCGGCGCCCATCGTTTGCAGCACCATTCCTGGCAGGAGCAGGCGCATGTGGCGCAGCCGCTCCTTCAGAACGGCGAATTGCTCGCTCACCGGCAGCGAAGGCGCCGTGCCGGATACCCGGCCGTTGCTGAGGAACAGCGCCAGCAACCAGCTCAGCGCGGCGACGGCGAGCAGCATATAGTAGGTCGCCGTCCGGCTGTGATCGAGCAGGAGATTGCTGACGATCGGACCGGCGCCGATGCCGATGAACCAGATCGTATAGAAGAACCCCATCTGCATCGCGCGGCGGTCGCCGGTGACTCTCGTCAGGCAGACGATCCAGATCGGCGAGATCCCGACGCCGTACAGCGCCGAAGCCGCGATAAATAGCCAAGGCTGATGCGCGAACGGAATCAGCACGATGCCGGCGATCGAGAAGAGCAGCCCGATATGGACGACGAAGCGGATGGAGAAGCGGTCAAGCAGATACCCGATGAACATTTTGAGCACGGTATCCGTCAGATAGTGCGCCGTAATGGCGATGCCGATGATGTCCAGCGACAAGCCGAGCGATTTCTCGCCGTAAATGGGCAGAAAGCTGATGAGCGCGGCTCCGCGGATGAATTCCACGAAGAGCAGAATGACGGAAAAGAGTATGATTTCACGGCCGAACAATCGCGATTTAATGACGGTCACAACCCCTTGTAGTCGGATACCGAGCATCCCGGCGAATCAAAGGCGGGCAGACGTCCTCTCCATTATATGCAAGCCGGAGCAGAAATCCAAGGCGACGGTCTCGGCCGCCTCTTTGTACTGGAGCTTGCGGGCTCTGACTCTGTGCTGCATGAGAAGGACGGGATCATGGATAAGGGCGACGATCTCGCGCGCCAGCTGCTCCGGCGTCTGGATGAGCTGGGCGACGGCTTTGCCGGCCAGATAGCGCGCGTTGTTGCGTTCCTGACCCGGCACGGGCTGGTAGGCGAAGATCGGCAGTCCGAACGAGAGCGATTCCGCCAGCGTGACGCCGCCCGGCTTCGTAACGATGCAGGCGGATAACGCCATCAGCTCGTGCATCCGCTCGACGTAGCCGAAGACGCGCAGCCTTCCGTCCGAGGCGGCTTCCCCGAACTGCTCCGGCAGCGCGGATGCAAGCGCTTCGTTGCGGCCGCAGACGACGGCGACGGTAAGATTAGGATGCCCAATCAAAGGCAAAATCATATCCGACGCCGCGGAGAGCGTCTGGGCGCCGGCCATGATCAGGACGACGGGGCTCCCGACGCGGAAGCCGTAGCCCGCGCGCATATCCGGATCGACGACGGTCGTGCGGAAGCCGCGCTTGATCGGGATGCCGCTGACGCAGATGCGGCGCTCCGGGATGCCGAGCGCGTGGAGCTCGTGCTTCATGTCCTCCGTCGGGACGTAATAACGGTCGATATCCGGATGAACCCAGCGGCGGTGCAGATCGAAATCCGTCACGACGGTGCAGGTCGGAATGTGCAGGCCGATTTGTTTCTTAAGGGCGGGCATGGCGAGCAGGGGAAAGGTGTGGATGACGGCATCCGGGCGCTGGCGCAGCAGGATGCGGCGCAGCCGGGCACGGCCGAAGGAATGGAGCCAATTGGCGAACACGGAGTCGTGCTTCATCGGTTTGGTTCGGTCGTACAGCCACCCGTACAGGCCGGGAATCAAGGAGTAGCTCTTCATGTATACCCGTCTGGTCATGGCGTTAATCCAAGGATGGGCTTCGGCAAGCAGGTCGACGAGCATCGGTTCCCCGAGACGCCGGTCTTCGATCGCTTCGCTTATGGCGCGCGCGGCCTGCAAATGCCCGTCACCGTAAGAGGCATACAGAATCATGATTTTCATTATGAAAAACACCTCCTGTCGGCAAGCATAGCGCGGGAATGTCACAGGGCCGTTAGCGGTTTGTGAAGTGATTGTAAGGAACAGGAAAAACGCCTTGAAACGCGCGCGGGGCGCGGGTTCCAAGGCGTCGGAAAGGGACAAGTCCGGACATGGTTCGAAAGCTCGGAAGGAGGAGTGCGGGAGGTATCAGGGCTGAAATGCAAGCATGGCGATCGTCGATCCGAACAAGACGAACTCCGTCTCGGACCCCGGGCACTCAGATCAGGATGTTGAACAGAACGGGGTCCTTGTTCAGCTCGACGAAGCTGAGCCCCTTCAGGTGCATGCGCGCGATCAGCGGCTCGTAATCCTGGCGCTGCTTCAGCTCGATGCCGACGAGCGCCGGGCCGTTGTCCTTGTTATGCTTCTTCGTGTACTCGAAGCGGGTGATGTCGTCGTCCGGTCCCAGCACTTCGTCGAGGAATTCGCGGAGCGCGCCGGCGCGCTGCGGGAAGCTGACCATGAAGTAATGCTTCAGCCCTTCGAAGACGAGCGAACGCTCCTTGATCTCCTGCATCCGGTCGACGTCGTTGTTGCCGCCGCTCACGACGCAGACGACGGTCTTGCCCGCGATCTGCTCGCGGTAGTAGTCGAGCGCGGCGATCGGCAGGGCGCCGGCCGGCTCCGCCACGATGGCGTTCTCGTTATAGAGATCGAGCATGGTCGTGCAGGCTTTGCCCTCCGGCACGAGCACGATATCGTCGAGCAGCTCGCGGCACATGCGGAAGGTCAATTCCCCGACGCGCTTCACCGCCGCGCCGTCGACGAACTTGTCGATCGTATCGAGCGGAATCACCTCGCCGGCATCCAGCGATGCCCGCATCGAAGGCGCGCCCTCCGGCTCCACGCCGATCAGCTTGGTCGCCGGCGATACGGCTTTGACGTAGGCGGCCACGCCCGCCGCCAGCCCGCCGCCGCCGATCGTGACGAACACGAAGTCCGGCGCGGTCTCGATCGCTTCCATGATCTCCTTGCCGATCGTGCCGTTGCCGGCGATGATCTTGGGATCGTCGAACGGATGGATGAAGGCCAGTTCGTCCTTGCGGCTTGCCTCGATCGCTTCCCGGAAGGCATCGTCGAACGTATCGCCGGTCAGGACGATTTCCACGTTGGGGCCGCCGAAGAAGGCGACTTGGTTGACTTTCTGCCGCGGCGTCGTGCTCGGCATGAAGATCTTGCCGGGAATGCCGAGCGATTGGCAGGAGTAGGCGACCCCCTGCGCATGATTGCCGGCGCTCGCGCAGACGACGCCGCGCATGAGCCGTTCCTCCGGCAGCGACTTGATGAGATGGTAGGCGCCGCGCAGCTTGAAGGAACGCACGACCTGCAGGTCCTCGCGCTTCAGCAGGACGTTGCAGCCGTATCGCTCGGACAACACGCGGTTCTGCTGCAGCGGCGTGCGCGCCGACACTTCCTTCACATGCATCTGTGCCTGCGCGATCTCCGTCAGCCCTACCGTCAGCGCCTCATAGTTTCGTTCGTTTCCCATGGAACTCTCTCCTTCGTAGCGTGAATGCCTTGCGACCGGTCAATCCCCCGGAAAATAAAAAAATCCCGTCCCCGAAAAGGGACGAGATTGTTCTCGCGTTACCACCCTGATTCCGCTCGCGCATTGTGCTTGTGGCGCTGCCCAATGGCCGAACGGCTCTTTGCCGCGTACGATCATACGCGCTCCTTGTAACGGCGGATCCCGTCCGTGCTTACTTGGCGATTCAGCGCGGCTTCTCCGGGAGGATACGCAATCGGCGGGCAAACGTCGGCTCTCAGCGGGCGCCGACTCTCTGGGGATTGCCTGATGCAGCTTTGCGCGTGTTCCCATCAACGAATTTCGTACATGTCGAAATTGATTATAGTTGTAATACTCGCGCAATTCCGCTCAAATGTCAACGGGAAAATCCAGCATTCGGCGCGGGCCGTCTTCTAGTGCGCATCCTTGTCTTCGCCGCCCGTAAGCGACCCGAACTGCGTCATGTCGATCTCCGGGTAGGACAGCTTCAGCGAATCGAGCACGGATTCCACGATGCGGAGCACGAGGTAGTCCCGGAACCAGCGGTTGTTCGCGGGCACGACGTACCACGGGTTGCGCTTGGTCGAGGTCGCCTTGAACGCGTGCTCGTAGGCCTTCGCGTACGCTTTCCAGTACCGGCGCTCCTCGAGGTCGTTGGGATCGAATTTCCACAGCTTCTCGGGATTCTCCATCCGTTCCTTGATCTTGCCGAGCTGGAACTCCGGCGAGATGTGCAGGAAGATCTTGATGATCGTAATGCCGCCGTCGCTCAGCATTTTCTCGAAATTGACGATATGCTTCAGCCGTTTTTCGGCTTCCTTGCTATCGATCAGCTCGTGCACCCGCGTGATGAGCACGTCTTCGTAATACGACCGGTTGAACGCCGTGATTGCGCCTTTGGCCGGCGCGACCTTGTGCGTCCGCCACAGGAAATCATGCGCCGATTCGTCCGTCGTCGGCTTCTTGAAGCTCTCCGCCCGGAAGCCCTGCGGATTGAGGCCGGCGAGCACTTTTTTGATGACGCCGTCCTTGCCGCTGCAGTCCATCCCCTGAAATAAGATGAGCACGCCGTCCGTCTTGCTCGCGAAGAGCTTCTCCTGGTGCTCCCGCAGCTTATCCAGGAGCTCCTCGAACTTGTCTTCGATCTCGTCCTTGTCGTCGATGCCTGCCGTATCCTCCGGATCGAAGTCCGCGAGGGACATGCTTCGTTTCTCGTTCAGCCGGTATTTCTCCAACATGGGCATTCTCCTTTCGAGCTCGCAATGGAATAGCCTTCTCTAACCATCTAGCATCGCTTCCGAATCGCGCGATTATGCATGGCTCGTCCCTTGCGGGAACGTCGTCGAAATTCCGGCTCAACCGCGGACGGACATGTTAAAATGGATTATACTAGAAAACGAATGCCCGCGCTCGCCGCGGAAGGAGGGAAGCCATGACAACCGTACTGCTGCTTGTCCGGCATGCGGAATCCGACGTTCGTGCCGGATCCGACCGCGCGAGGGGATTGACCGCGAACGGACGCGCGGACGCGAGACGGCTGACGGAGCAGCTGCGGCAAACGCCGATCGACGCCGTCGTATCCAGTCCCTACGCGCGGGCGGTGCTGACGGTGCAGGGGATCGCCGACGAGCGCGGCCTGCCGGTGCTTCCCGTCGAGGATTTGCGGGAAAGGCGGCTGCACGGAACGGACAGACTCCTGCCGCGGGCCGCTTTTCTGGAGGCGGTGGAGCGCTCGTTCGCCGATCCGGACGCATCGCTTCCGGGCGGCGAGTCGTATCGCGAGGCGCAGCGAAGAGGCGCCCAAGCCGTGCGCGGGCTGCTCGACCGGTTCGCCGGCAAAACGGTCGCCGTCGGCACGCACGGCAATCTGTTGAGCATGATTTTGCAGGCATGGGACGCGCGTTACGATTATGCATTTTGGCAAAGCCTGACGATGCCGGACGTTTATCGCGCGGAATTCAAGGCTGACAGCCTTCTGGGAGTGGAACGACTGTGGACGTGACGTACCGCGAGATGACGATGGATGATTACGCGGCCTGCTATTCGCTCTGGGCGTCGACGGAAGGCATGGTGCTGAGCGATTCGGATTCCCGGGAGGAGATCGCGCGCTACCTTGCGCGCAATCCCGGGTGCAGCTTCGTATGCGCGAGAGGCGACGAGCTGCTCGGCACTTTGCTCGCCGGCCACGACGGCAGACGGGGATTTCTGTACCACGTGGCCGTCGCGACGGACCGGCGCGGACAAGGTATCGGCGGCGAGCTCGTGAAGCGCGGCCTGGCGAAGCTCCGCGCGGAGGGCATCGCGAAATGCCATCTGTTCGTGCTGGCCGGCAACGAGCTCGGCCGGGGATTCTGGTCCCGTTCGGGCTGGGAGGAGCGGAACGGGATTTTGTTGTTTTCGTCGGATACCTAGACGGCGGCGAAAGGTGTAGGATAGGAAGGTAACGGTTTGCGCAAGAGAGGGACAACCAACGTCGAGGAGGATGAAGAAGATGGAACAAACAAGCATTCAGCATATGGTGATTTTCAATTTGAAGCACGAGGCGGGGTCGGAAGCGGCGGAGAAATTCCTGCAGGACGGCAAGCGCGCGCTCACTTCGATTCCGGTCGTGAAAAACTTCAGCGTATTCAAACAAGTCAGCCCGAAGAACGACTACGACTACGGGTTCTCGATGATTTTCGATAACCAAGCGGATTACGAGACCTACAACGCGCATCCCCTGCACGTCGATTTCGTGGAGACTCGCTGGGTGCCGGAAGTATCGCGGTTCCTGGAGATCGATTTCCAGCTTCACGGCGCGTAAAGAAAACGGAAAGCATCTGGTTTCCTAATTAACGTCTCGGCCATACGCGAACGGGCTGATTCGGGGTTAATTCGCGCCAGTGCGATGCGTGTCATGCTCTCCCTTATGAATTGACTTAGATAGCGGGTGAGATTCCATGAAGATCGGAAGCATCAACCATCTGCTCTTCTCCGTCTCCGATTTGGAGCGCTCGATTTCCTTCTATCGGGACGTATTCGGCGCGAAGCTGCTGGTCAAAGGCCGGCAGACGGCGTATTTCGATCTGAACGGGCTGTGGCTGGCGCTGAACGCGGAGCCGGATATCCCGCGCGGCGAGATCCGCGAATCGTATACCCATATCGCGTTTACGGTCGATGACGCGGAGTTCGACGAGGCGGCGGAACGGCTCAAGGCATATAATGCGCACATCCTTCCCGGCCGGGAACGGGACGAGCGGGACAAGCGATCCGTCTACTTCGCCGATCCCGACGGGCATAAATTCGAGTTTCACACCGGCAGCCTGCAGGACCGGTTGTCCTACTATAAAGCCGTGAAGCCGCATATGCTCTTCTATGAGGAATGAGGCAGCTTCGCAATCTCATTCCCGGAATGAGAGGAGCGGCCACCATGCACATCGAAGAGGAGCGGACAGCGGATCCGGCTGTCCCGCGGACGCGAAGGAAGCCTTCCCTGGGCTTCGTCCTGCTGGCGATCGCCGTCGTCCTGGCCGTGATCGTCTCGAGCTTCGCGCTCGCGCATTTCTTGGTCGGCGAGGCGTTCCGCCGTCTGACCGGCGGTTGAAGAGCCATACGTAAGCCACGCGCAAGGCCCCGACGTATCCGTTGTCAAAACGGGCGATGGGGTCTTTTTCGCCGTGGCGCTTGAATCCTCGGAATCTTCGAAAATGTGCTGATATCGTTTACAAAACATCAAAATCTCTTTAACAATCTCGTCATAAAACTCCTATACGCTCAATGCGAGATCATAGAATAGGAGTTGAAGATCAGTTGAAAACGAGAAACAAGCGTCTATTGTCCCTGTTGCTGTCCGCAGAGATCGTAGCGAGCACGTTCATCGTTGCAATTCCAGCTTCCGCCGATGCGTCAGCGGTCGGTACGCCTTACGATGCGAACGGTGTTTATGATGTATCCGTGCCGCATGTGGTGATCAATCAGTATTATGGTTCGGGCACTTCGACGGGGGGCGCCGTCGATTACGGTTTTATCGAGCTCTATAATCCTACCGAGTCCGCCGTAGATCTTAGCACGTGGTCCATTCAATATGCCGATCGCGGAGGGAATGCGACAGGAGCGTCGGGTCCATGGCAGAAGTTAGACCTGTCCGGCACGATTCCCGCGCATGGTTATTACCTGATTCGCGGCGAAGCATCGCCTACGACGGCCGCGGATATTAAACTCTACTTGCCGGACGAGGCAGACAAGGAATTTGCGAGCGCGCTTCAAAACAAGGGCATGAAGGTCGTGCTCATGAGCAATCAAACGACCCTGGACGTGGCGAATCCGTTCGCGCAATCGACAAAGCCCGCAGGTTACGTTGACATGCTTGGAACGGGGAGCAATGACAAAACGACGGACATCGACGGTTACGAGAACGAATATCCCGCGGGACCGACCGTCGGAAGCGACACTGCCGGAACGACTGGCGGCACGTCCAAGAATATATCGTTGCGCCGCGTGAATTACGCGGATTCGGACAACAACAAGAACGATTTCGTGCAAATTACGTATAGCAAGCTCGCGAGCAGCGACTTGCCGACTTATAGCCCTCGCAATAGTGAAGGCATAGCGGGAACGGCTACGCCTCCGCCGGCGGGTCCGGGGAATCCGGAGCCGGTGGACTTGGTTTTGACCGGTTACTTGCCCGATGCTACCGCATCGCGCCCATACTCGGCTAAGTTTGATGCTTCCGGCGGAACCGGACCTTATGTTTACAGCGCGACAGGGCTTCCGTCAGGCTTGAATATCGACCCTTCGACGGGGCTGATTACCGGAACCGCCGCAGCGGCCTCGTTGAACGATGTCACCGTGACGGTCGCAGACAGCGCGACGCCGCCGAATTCGGTAAGCAAATCGGTTAACTTTGCGGTTAATCCCGTCTATCAAGACAAGATATCCATGAAAAAATTGGGATCCTTCATTGCCGGAACGCCGAATGAGGACGGCGGCGTGGCCGAGATCGTCAAATACAACCCGGAAAATCACAAATTTTATTCGGTCAACGGCTCCAGCGCGCCGGCCACGCTCGATATCGTAAGCTTGGATGACGAGGGCAAGCCCGTCCAAGATACCGTTAAAAAAATCAACATCGAAGATGCGCTGGCCGAAGCCAACATCCCGGATTTTGCCTACGGCGACTTCACCAGCGTCGATATCGACACGCAGCACGACTTGGTTTATGCGGCGATTCAAGAAAGGACCTATTCGAACAACGGCGTGATCCTCGTATTCGACTACGATGGCAATTACAAGTCGTACTACCAAGCCGGCGTTCAACCGGATATGGTGAAAGTCACGAAGGACGGACGCTACGTATTGACCGCCGATGAAGGCGAAGACAGACATGCGGGCATCGATCCGGAAGGAAGCGTGACGATCGTCGACACGCAGTCCGGTGAAGTGAAGCATGTGAAATTCGACAATCCGGAAGTCATCGCCGATAACGTGCACCTGCGCGGCACCGTCGACGAAGACGGCGTGATCACCGGACCTGCGGCTTCCAAGGAAGCGGCGATCTATGATCTCGAGCCGGAATACATCGCGCTGTCGGCCGATGAATCCAAAGCCTACGTGTCGCTGCAAGAAGGCAATGCGATCGGCACGATCGACATCGCCAACAAAACGGTCGAGTCGGTCAAAGGCTTGGGCTACAAGGATTTGAGCAAACCGGAAAATTCGCTGGACTTGGTGAAGGACGGTCTGATCCGTTTTGAAAACGTACCTTTCCAAGGCATGTTCATGCCGGATGGCATCGACTCGTATACGGTTGGCGGCAAAACGTACTTATTCACCGCCAACGAAGGCGACGGTACGGAGTGGCCGGACGCCGAGGAACCGGGCGACGAGAACTGGCCGGGCAGAACGAACGTCACGACGATCGGCGACGTCAAGGGGAATCTGAATCCGGATTCCGAAGCCGCTATTTTCCTGGCGAATCGCACCGTCAACGGAAAGACGCCTTACGACAAGGTGGAAGTGCCGAGCGATATGGGGCCGGACGGCATTTATTTATACGGCGGACGCTCTTTCTCCGTCTGGGATGCCGATACGATGGCTCCAGTCTATGACAGTCAGAACGACTTCGAGAAAATAACGGCGCAGCGGCTGCCGCAATATTTCAACTCGGATCATAAGGAAATCGGTTTCGACGCAAGAAGCCAGAAAAAAGGACCGGAACCGGAATACGTGAAGGTAGGCCAAGTAGGCAGCAAAACTTTCGCTTTCGTCGGTCTTGAGCGGATCAGCGGCATTATGACGTACGACGTCACCGATCCGACGCACCCGGCTTTCGTGAATTACGTCAATACGCGGAATTTCGGCACGCCCGAGGATCCATCCAATCCTTTGCAAACCGATGCGGGACCGGAAGGCATCGACTTTATTCCGGCTGCGGACAGCCCGACCGGACTTCCGCTGATTCTTGTCGCAAACGAAGTGGGCGGTACGATTTCCGTCATGGAAATGGGCTTTACCAAAGTGACGCTGGATCAAACGGCGCTTTCGTTCCAAACCGGAGACAATGCCAAGAAGCTGACGGCTACCGTGACGCCTGCGGCTGACGGCGCGGCAACGGTGGCGTGGTCGTCCTCGAACACCGCGGTCGCAACGGTCGATGCGAACGGCAACGTAACGCCGGTCGGCGCAGGCACGGCCGTCATCACGGCGCTCAGCGCGGATGGATACGGCATGGCGGAAGCGGCAATAACGGTTACGACTCCGTCCGGCTCTGGCGGTGGCGGCGGCCCGATCATCAACAACCCGGATAATTCCGATACGCCGACGGTAGACGGCTCCAAAGTCACGACCGAAGTCAAATCCGCGACGGACGCATCGGGCAACGCGACGGCCGCCATCACCGGCGAACAAGTCGATCAAGCCTTGTCCAAACTGAGCGCCGGTTCGGTTAACCGGATCGCGTTCAAAACGGTCGTCGACGCGAACGCGAAGCACGCGACGATCACCCTGCCGGCAGCGGCGGTCGATAAACTCGCGGGCAGCGCCGCGGAATCCGTGATCATCGATGCGGGCCTCGGACAAGTCTCCTTCGACCGGAAGGCATTGGCGGCGATCGCGAATGCGGCGACGACCGGAGACGTCAGCGTAACGGTAGCGAAGGCCGATCCTGCGAAGGCGGGCGAAGGTCTCTCCGCGCAAGCCCAAGCCGCCCTGAAGGAAGCGATCGGAACCCATCCGGCCTACGACTTCACGGTAACGGCGGACGGCAAGAAGGTATCCGATTTTGCGGGCGGCCTGGCAAGCATCAGCATTCCGTATACGCCGGCGGCGGGTGAAAACCCCAATGCGATCATCGCGTACTACATCGCGGATAACGGCGAGCTCGTGCTGGTGCCGCAAGCGAATTACGATGCGGCGACCGGTACGCTGAACTTCAAGGTCAAGCATTTCTCGCGCTATGCGGTAGCGTACAACGCCGTGAATTTCGGCGATATCGCAGCCAGCTTCGCGAAAGACCACATCACGTACCTGTCGGCGAGAGAGATCATCAAAGGAACGAGCGCAACGAGCTTCAATCCGAAAGCAAACGTGACGAGAGCCGATTTCACGCTGATTCTGGCGCGCACGGCAGGCGTCGACCTGAGCACTTACAGCGGCAGCCAATTCAGCGACGTCAGCGCCGATGCGTACTATGCGCAGTCCGTAGCATGGGCGGCATCGACCGGCATCACGAACGGCGTTACCGCAGGACAATTCAGCCCGAACGCGAACATCACGCGCGAGCAAATGGTGGCGATGATCGCGCGTTTTGCCGATAAGCTGAGCTTCAAGCTGCCGGCAACGGCGCCGAGCTTGCCGTTCGCGGATGCGTCCAGCATCTCGGCTTTCGCGCAGGATGCGGCGGCAGCCGTTCAACAAGCGGGCATCATCAACGGCAAGCCAAGCGGAAGCCAAACGGCGTTCGCGCCGAAGGACTTCGCTTCGCGCGAAGAGACGGCGAAAATGATCGCCGTGCTGTTCCAATTGATGGCGAAGTAATTGCATTGGTAGTGGCCAAATTAGCCCGGATCGCTCAGCGGTCCGGGCTGTTTGGTTTTTGCCGAGGGGGAAGAGCGCCTCGCTCAGCGGTTTGGCTGTTTTGCGTAAGGCGAGTGGGCGATCGCTTCGTTCAGCGGCTAAGCTTTTATGCTTACTACGAGAGAAAGCACCAGCATTGCTTCGGTTTTCGGTGAGACAGCGAAAATTCCGAGCAGAAGTGATCGACCCTTCGCAACGGGCGCATCAATTCAAAATGTCCCTTCCTCGCACATGGCCGGGAATTGACGGATCGAATTCCGATTACGCGTTATAAATTCTGCAAAAGTGCATCAATAATTGTCCCGGCAGCTACGTGGAGCGAGTTTGATGCAAAAGTACATTAATTTATTGCATATCCGATGATTGCTCGGTAATAGCCGTAAAATTGCTGTAGAAAGGCATCAATATCTGAATGGAGGACCATTCAGACAACATTTACTGCATAATTGCATCAAATTCACTTCCAATCTCGTGTTCGAGTGCTTGATGCCGTTCACAAACGAACGGCGGTACCGGAGTACTCGTCCATATGCGGGGGAGCGAAACGGGATGTAGAAATTGGCGCAGGACGATTGCTTGGTATGCGTTCGCTTCGATCGTATCGGCAGACGAATCTGGGGCTCGGTTACGAATGCTCCGGCGGGCACGTTCTGAACGTGGTATCGCCTTTAGTCGAGGAAGTGGGGAGTAGGGAATTTCTATCCGGACGAACGGCAAACGCCGGGCTTGTTACGCGCCCGGCGTTTCGAAAATGCGTTTGAACTGCGCCGTCAACAGCGGCACGACCTCGAACAAGTCCCCGACGATTCCGTAATCGGCTATGCCGAAGATGGGGGCGTCGGGGTCTTTGTTGATCGCGACGATGACGCGGGACTGGCTCATGCCGGCCAAATGCTGGATCGCGCCGCTGATGCCGCAGGCAACGTAGAGCTTCGGCGTAACGGTCTTGCCGGTCTGCCCGATCTGCAGTGCGTAGTCGCAGTAGCCGGCATCGCATGCGCCGCGCGAGGCGCCGACCGCGCCGCCGAGGACTTCGGCCAGCGCGGCGAGCGGCGCGAAGCCTTCCGCGCTGCGCACGCCCCTGCCGCCGGCGACGATGATGTCCGCCTCGGCGAGATCGACCGTGCCGGCGGCTTTGCGGGCGATGCCGCGGACGACGGTCCAAAGCGGCGGCGCCGCATAAGGCAGCGCCGCGATCGCGCCCTCGCTGCCGGCCGCGACCGGCTCCGCGACGGGCAAATTATTGGGGCGCACCGTAACGACCTGCGGCGCGCCGGGCAGAAACCGCCGCTGCTCGAACGCCTTGCCGGCGTAGAGCGGGCGGGTGAACACCGCGGCCGCGCCGCCATCGTCCCCGAGGTCGATGGCGGTCACGTCCGCGACGTGGCCGCCGCCGGCCGCGGCGGCCACGCGGGGCGCGAGCTCGCGCCCCGCCGCGGTGTGGCCGAGCACGATCACGCTCGGCCGCGCCGCGGCAACGGCGGCGCCGATGGCGGCGGCGTACGCCTCCGGCGCAAAGCCGGCCAGGGCCGGGTCGTCCACGACATGGACGACCCCCGCCCCCCGGGCGGCGAGCTCCGCGGCGGCTTCCCGCAGCGCCGCCCCGGGCCCGCCGCCGACGACGACGGCGTGCACGGCGCCGCCGTCGCCGGCCAGCCGCCGCGCGGCGCCGAGCGCCTCCAGCGCCACGCGGCGCAGCTTGCCGTCCATGCACTCGGCATACACGAGTGCCGTTCGATTCGCAGTATCGGTCATCGTTCCATGACCTCCTCTCTCTTATGAAACGGCTCGCGCCGCCAGATCGCCGGCGCGGCGAGCGTCATTACGAAACACGCTAGCGCAGAAACGATGAATATCCGATTCCAGCCCAAGGTTGAACAGCTCCGGCCGCAACAACTCTAGATGCTCCAGATGCTTCCGGCGTGCTGCGCCAGCATCCCGCGCGGGCATGCGTCCCACCGAGCGAAGCGGCTAGCGCCATTCGAACACTTCCGGCTCAATACCGGCGAAACGGCTCCCTGCCGGAGGTGGGACTAAAACAACTTCGCTTCGCGCTGCAGCAGCTCCGCAAGCTGCCCGGCCTGCTCCGCGGGCGTGCCGCTCAGCTTGCGTCCCGCCGCGCGGACCGGCGGCGCGAGGAGCGCCACGCGCTCCGTCCGCGGCGCAAGGTCGTCCGCGCCGAGCCCGAGCTCCGCCGCGCCGAGCTGGCGGAGCGGCTTGCGCTTCGCCTTCATGATGCCCGGCAGCGACGGATAGCGCGGTTCGTTCAACCCTTGCTGCGCCGTAACGAGCGCGGGCAGGGGAACCGCGACCGTTTCCACGCCCCATTCCGTGTCCCGCTCCACGACGGCGATTCGACCTCCGCCGCCGCCCCATGCGGCTCCGCTCGGCGCCTGCGCGCCGGCAGCGCCGGCGGGAGCGTCTCCCGCGCCTTTGCCGGAACCCGCTCCCGCCGAGCCGGCCTCCACCGTCAGCTTCAATGCCGCCGACGCATGCGGCAGCCCGAGCCGCTCGGCGACCTGCAGCGCGACGCTGCCCGCGCCCCGGTCCACGGCGAACAGGCCCGCCAATACCAGATCCGGCACTAGCTCCCGCACCGCCGCGGCAAGCAGCGCCGCGACGGCGTATCCGTCATCCGGGAGCCCGTCCTGCGCGATCAGCGCGGCCTCGTCCGCGCCCATGGCCAAGGCGGTGCGAAGCGCCTCCGCGGCGCGGGCGCTGCCGCAGGAGACGACCGTCACGCTGCCGCCGTGGACCTCGCGCAGACGAAGCGCTTCCTCGAGCGCGTATTCGTCGTACGGGTTCAGGATGAACTTCACGCCGTCTTCGGCGACGGCTCCGTTTTCGATGGCGATTTTTTCCTCCGTATCGAAGGTTTGCTTGATCAATACGACCAGCTGCATCGGTATCGAAACACCTCCCGATCGTTCTGTAATTGCCCGCGGCTGTCATACCGTCCCGCGGCCGCCGAATACGATAGCATATACCGTCCGAGCGCCGCTGCCGCCCCTGTTACCTTATGAACTTGGCCCTCGAAATAGACCGCGCCGGCCGCCGGTTCCGGCCCTTCGCGACATGTTGAAGACCGCCCGGACATATACTGAACCACTCCGCGTTTCCGAGGGAAGGAGGGAGCCTTGTGGCGGGATTAAGCGATCATGCCTGGATGCTGACGATCCGATGGTTTTTCTTCGCCCTGCTGACGCTGACGGCGCTGGCCTGCTTTTACGCGGTGGTCCGTCGGCGGTTGGACTACATGCTGCTGGGCCGGAGCGAGCGGCGGAAGCCTCCGCCTCCGCATGACCCGTCGGACCCCGAGAACGACCATCGCGACGAGATGCTTCAGGTCTCCTCGTTCGCAACGGCAGCCAAGCTGGCGTCGGAAGCGGCGCCGCGGTTCGAGTGGAGCCTGGCCTGGGCGAATCAGGTATTCGGCCACCGCAAGCTGTTGAAGGACATTCGCAGCGGGATCATGCATGTCGTGCTGTTTTACGGGTTCATCGTGCTGCAATTCGGCGCGGCGGACATCATTTGGAAAGGGCTCACGGGCGCGGCGATCCCGTATCCGGCCTACCGGGGATTCGTGCTTACGCAGGAAATCGCGGTGACGCTCGTGCTGCTCGCGATTGTCTACGGCACGTTCCGACGGTACGTGGAGCGGCTGCGGCGGCTGAAGCGCGGCTGGAAGCCGTCGATCGTGCTTTGGTTTATCGGAGGACTGATGCTGACGGTCCTTCTCACGCAGGCCTTCGACCGATTAAAGGAAGCGGTGCCATCCGGCCAGGGCGGCGGGGACGTGCTCTACTCCGGCTACGCCCCGGTGTCCTCGGCGCTGGCCGACGGCTTCCGGGAGATCGGGCTGACGTCCGGCGCGGGCGGCGTCCTGTACGAAGTGTTTTGGTTGCTGCATCTGGCGGTGCTGCTCGGATTTCTGGTGTACGTGCCGCAGTCGAAGCATTTTCACATCTTCACCGCGCCGGTCAATCTGTGGCTGCGCCGCCGGACGCCGCCGGGCAGGCTGGCGCCGCTGGATCTGGAGGACGAGGAGGCGGAGTCGTTTGGGGTCGGGGCGGTGGAGCAGTTCACGCGCAAGCAGCTGCTCGACCTCTATGCCTGCGTCGAGTGCGGCAGATGCACGAACGTGTGCCCGGCCTCGTCCACGGGCAAGCTGCTGTCCCCCATGCATTTGATCGTCAAGCTGCGCGACCATTTGACCGAGAAAGGCGCCGCGATCACCTCGAAGTCCCCTTGGGTGCCGGCCTTCGGCGGAAGCGGGGAAACGGGCGCGCACGTGATGTCGGGGACGGTGCCCCTGTGGTCCGGCGGCGGCTCCGCGCGGACGACCATCGAGCCGACCATGACGGCGCAGAAGCAGGCTTGGCATGCGCAGGCGGACGCGGCGGCGACGGACGTCGCGCTGATCGGCGACGTGATGACGGAGTCGGAGCTGTGGGCGTGCACGACCTGCCGGAACTGCGAGGACCAATGCCCGGTCGGCAACGAGCACGTGGACAAAATCATCGACATGCGCCGTTACCTCGTCCTGACGGAAGGCCGCGTCCCGTCCGAAGCGCAGCGCGCCATGCAAAATATCGAGCGCCAGGGCAATCCGTGGGGACTGCCCCGCGCGGAGCGCGCGTCATGGCTTGCGGCCTACGAAGCGGCCGTTCCCGATGCGCCGCCGGTGCCGACGATGCGGGACGCGGCCGGACGCGGCGAACAGCCGGAGCTGCTGCTGTGGGCCGGCACGATGGGCGCGTACGACCAGCGCAGCCGCAAGATCCTGTTCGCGGTGGTGCGCCTGCTTCAGGAAGCCGGCGTGCCGTTCGCCGTCCTCGGCGGCGAGGAGAAGAATTCCGGCGATACCGCGCGGCGCCTGGGCAACGAGCTATTGTTCCAAACGCTGTGCGCCGAAAACGTCGCCACGCTCCAGCGTTACGGCATCCGGCGCATCGTCACGATTTGCCCGCATACGTTCAATGCGCTGAAGAACGAATACGGCGACTTCGGCCTCGCGCGGTCGGTGGCGGTGGAGCATCACACGACGCTGCTGGCCCGGCTGGTCGCGGAGGGGGCGCTGACGCCTTCGCATACGGTGAGCGAGCGGGTCGTCTATCACGATTCCTGCTACTTGGGCCGCTACAACGGCGTGTACGACGCGCCGCGGGAGCTGCTGCGGGCGATTCCCGGCGTGAAGCTGCTGGAGATGGAGCGGAACCGCGCGAACGGCCTGTGCTGCGGCGCGGGAGGCGGCCTGATGTGGATGGAGGAGCGCAGCGTCGTGCGCGTGAACGAAGCCCGCGCGGCGCAGGCGCTGGAAACGTCCCCGACGGTGATCGGATCCGCCTGCCCGTACTGCCTCACGATGATGGAGGACGGCATCAAGCTGCACGACGCCGAATCCGGCGTCCGCGCGCGGGACGTCGCCGAGCTGCTCGCCGAGAGCGTGTTCGGCGACGGACGGTAATGAAGGGCGGAACGAACAGCCGGCCGGTGCTTGCCGGTCGGCTGTTGGCCCCGTAGGTACGGAGCTGAACGGTACCTAGTGCCGTACATGACCGCCGAGACGGCCACGGTCCAGCGCCATACGGCTATCGCCAAATCACGGGATGCGTCGATTCTCGGCTATGCATACAGTTTGGCCCCCGGCTGCCGCCGCTATCGTCAAGCGCCAGCCGGCATCGCCGCGCCATGCGGCAAATTCACTACGAAGGAGGGAACGGTGTGGGAGAACGATCGACGCCGTCGCCGGCGATTCGCCGCGCGGCCGTCATTGGATCGGGCGTGATGGGGGCGGGCATCGCCGCCCAGCTGGCCAATGCGGGCATTCGCGTGCTGCTGCTGGATGTGCCGCCGGCATCGCTGACCGAGCAGGAAGCAAGGAGCGGGGCGACGCTGCAGGACCGGGCCGTCCGCAACCGGCTGGCCGCGGCCAGCCTCGCCAAGCTTGCCAAGCAAGAGCCGCCCGCGCTGTACGAGGCTTCGTTCATCCATCGCATCGCGGCCGGCAATTTGGAGGACGATCTCGGCCGGCTCGGCGAGGCGGAATGGATCGTCGAGGCCGTGGTCGAGCGGCTGGACGTCAAGCGGAGCGTTTTTGCCCGCGTCGAATCCGTGCTGCGGCCGGGCACGCTCGTCTCGTCCAACACGTCGGGATTGTCCGTGGCGGCGATGACCGAGGGGCGCGGGGAGGCGTTCCGGAAGCAGTTCGCGGTGACGCACTTTTTCAACCCGCCGCGCCATATGAAGCTGGTCGAGCTGGTGCCGGGTCCGGATACGGCGGCCGGGACGCTGAGCAGGCTCGCCGCGATATGCGAGCAGCAGCTCGGCAAAGGCGTCGTCCTTGCCAAGGACACGCCGAATTTCATCGCCAACCGGATCGGGACGTACGGCATGCTGACGACGATCGAGGCGATGCGCGCCTTCGGGCTCGGCGTCGACGAGGTCGACGCGTTGACCGGTCCGGCCATGGGCCGGCCGAAGACCGCCACGTTCCGGATGCTGGACCTCGTCGGATTGGATACGCTGCTGCACGTCTTGGACAACGTGCGGGAACGAAGCGAGGATCCTTCGGAGCGCGACGCGTTCGCGAGACCGCCGGTCCTGGAGGCGCTCGTGGCCAACGGGTGGATCGGGGAGAAGGCGGGAAGCGGCTTTTACCGCAAAATCAAGCGTCCCGGCGGGCGCAGCGACATCGAGACGCTGCAGCCGGATACCCTGACGTACGCGCCGCGGCGGAGCGTGAATTCGCCGGTCATCGAAGCGGCCAAGGCCGCCAAGGGCGCCGCCGCCAAGGTCAAGGCGCTGCTGTTCACGGAGCCGAACGACCGCTATGCCCGGTTCGCCTGGCAGGCGATCAAGACGGTATTGCTGTATTCGGCCCGGCAGCTGGGCGTCGTCGCGGACACGATTCCGGACATCGACCGCGCGTTGGTCTGGGGCTTCAATTGGGAGCTGGGACCGTTCGAGCTGTGGGACGCGATCGGATTGGAGCGTTCCGTCCAGCGCATGCGGGCGGAGGGCGACGAGATTCCGGGCTGGCTGGAGGAATGGCTCGCCGCCGGCAACCGCAGCTTCTATAAACAGGAAGGCTCGCTGCGCTTCTACGTGAACCGCGGCGAATACCGGCAGCTGGAGGAAGAACGGGACGTCATCTCGCTCCAGGCGCTCAAGGCTTCCGGCAAAACCGTGCTCGGCAACGCCGGCGCCTCCCTGCTCGACCTGGGCGACGACGTCGCGGGACTCGTGTTCCACTCGCCGAACAACGCGATCGGCGGTGACATTCTGACCGCGATCCGGCAAAGCGCGGAGGAGGTCGGCCGCAACTGGCGCGGGCTCGTCGTCGCGAACGAGGGACGGCATTTCTGCGTCGGCGCGAATCTGACGATGCTCCTGCTCGAAGCGCAAAACGGCGATTTCGACGAGATCGACGACATCATCTCCTTGTTCCAGAACAGCATGCTGACGCTCAAGCGCCTCGATCGTCCCGTCGTGGCGGCGCCTCACCGGATGACGCTCGGCGGCGGCGTCGAAGCCTGCCTGCCGGCGGACCGGATCGTGTTCGCGGCGGAAACGTATTTCGGCCTCGTCGAGACCGGCGTCGGCCTCATTCCCGCCGGCGGCGGGTGCAAGGAAGCGGCCGCGCTCGCGGATGCCCGCGCCGGCGCGGGCGGCGACCTGCAGCCGCAGATCAACGCGATGTTCGAGACGATCGCGATGGCCAAGACGTCGACGAGCGGCTTCGACGTCGCCCGCCTCGGCTTCATGCGGCCGCAGGATCGCGTCGTCATCCGCGGCGAATCGCGGACGGCGGAAGCGAAACGGACCGTGCTCGCGATGGACCGCGAAGGATACGTCCCGCCCGACGCGGGCCGGAGGATTCGCGTGGCGGGCCGCGAAGGGCGCGCCGTGCTGCAGCTGGCGGTGGAGAATATGCGACTCGGCGGGATGGCGACGCCGCACGACGTGTGGATCGGCCGCAAGCTGGCGCATGTGCTCGCCGGAGGCGACGCGCCGCCGGGCGCGGAGGTCAGCGAGCAGTACCTGCTCGATCTGGAGCGCGAGGCGTTCCTCAGCCTGTGCGGCGAGCCGCTGACGCAGGCGCGCATGGCTCATATGCTGACGACCGGAAAGCCGCTGCGCAATTAGGGGCGGCTTGCATCGAACGGATCGCGCATCTTCTATCCTGTATTCAAACCAACCCCTAAAGGAGGAACCCATCCATGAGCGCTGCACGAAATCCGCGGGATGCCGTGATCGTATCGGCGGTCCGCACCGCCGTCGGCAAAGCGAAGAAGGGCAGCCTGGCCGACACGCGCGCCGAGGATCTGGGCCGCGCCGTGCTGCGCGCGGCCGTCGACCGCGTGCCTGGGCTGGAGTACGCCGATGTCGAGGACGTCGTCATCGGCTGCGCGATGCCCGAGGGCGAGCAGGGGCTGAACTTCGCCCGCATCATGACGCTGTATGCGGGCTTTCCGGTTGCGACGCCGGCCGTGACCGTCAACCGGTTTTGCGCGTCCGGGCTGCAGGCGATCGCCTATGCCGCGGAACGGATCCGTCTCGGCGAGGCGGACGTCGTCCTCGCCGGCGGCGTCGAAAGCATGAGCCATGTCCCCATGACCGGCTTCAAGCTTTCGCCGCATCCCGGCATCGCTGACAGCATGCCGGAGGTGTACATGGGCATGGGCCACACGGCCGAGGAGGTGGCCCGGCGCTACGGCATCAGCCGCGAGGCGCAGGACGCGTTCGCGGCCGAGAGCCATCGCAAGGCGGCACGGGCGATTGCCGAAGGGCGCTTCCGCGAGGAGATCGTCCCGCTGCATATCCGGCGGGAGGGCGTCGGCGACGACGGCAGGCCGTGGGCCAAGTCGTTTACGTTCGACCAGGACGAAAGCGTGCGCGCGGATACGACGCCGGAGGTATTGGCGAAGCTGAAGCCGTCCTTCGCCCGGGAAGGCTCCGTGACGGCGGGCAACGCTTCGCCGATGAACGACGGCGGAGCCGCGGTCGTCGTCATGAGCCGGGAGCGCGCGGAACGGCTCGGCGTCAAGCCGCTGGCGACATTTCGCGCCTATAGCGTGGCCGGCGTAGCGCCGGAGGTGATGGGCATCGGTCCGATCGAGGCGATCCCCAAAGCGCTCGCCCGCGCCAATCTCGCGCTCGAGCAGGTGGATCTCGTCGAGCTGAACGAAGCGTTCGCCGCGCAATGCCTGCCGATCATCCGGGAGCTCGGCATCGATCCCGCGATCGTGAACGTCAACGGCGGCGCGATCGCGCTCGGCCATCCGCTCGGCTGCACGGGCGCGAAGCTGTCCGTCTCGCTGATCCACGAGCTGCGGAGGCGCGGCGGCGGAACCGGCATCGTCTCGATGTGCGTCGGGGGAGGCATGGGAGCAGCCGGCGTCTTTTCGGCGGAGCCGTAACCGGAACGAACAACCATGCCTGATTCGGTTGAACCTCACGTTCTATCCTTGGTCCGCTAGTCTTGACCTGCCGACTCTCGCCAACGCCGACGTGGCATGGAGCGAGGCAGGCATTCTTCGAGCATCATTCGCGCATTCCTACATCGCATCTCCCGCTTTACAGAGAAAGGAGGCATCGGTATGGCGCAGAACAAAGGTTGGGGCGGCCGGTTCGTAGTGGAGGACATGGCGCCGGAAGACATTGTCACGCCGGAGGATTTCACCGAGGAACAAGTGATGATCGGCGAAGCGGCCCGCGCTTTTCTCGAGGGCGAGATCCGTCCCCGCGACGCGGAGATCGAAGCGCTGGATTATACATTGACCGTGGAGCTGATGCGCAAGGCCGGGGAACTCGGCCTGCTCGGCGCCGACGTGCCGGAAGCGTACGGCGGACTCGGTCTCGACAAGGTCAGTTCGACGCTGCTGGCCGAGACGCTGGCCGAGGCGTCTTCCTTCGCGCTCTCCGTCGGCGCGCACGTGGGCATCGGCACGCTTCCGATCGTATTCTTCGGCTCGACGGAGCAGAAGTCGAGGTACCTGCCCGAGCTGGCCGCCGGCAAGAAAATCGCGGCCTACTGCCTGACGGAGCCCGCATCCGGCTCCGATGCGCTCGGGGCGCGGACGACGGCGAGGCTGAATCCCGAGGGCACCCATTACGTGCTGAACGGCTCCAAGCTGTACATCACGAATTCCGGGTTCGCCGACCTGTTCATCGTGTACGCGAAGGTGAACGGGGACCATTTTACCGCCTTCATCGTGGAACGGGGCTCGCCGGGCTTCAGCATCGGGCCGGAGGAGCACAAGATGGGCATCAAAGGGTCCTCGACCTGCCCGATCTTCTTCGACGACACCCCGGTGCCGGTCGCGAACGTGCTCGGCGAGGTGGGCAAAGGCCATATCATCGCGTTCAATATTCTGAACATCGGGCGTTTCAAGCTGGCCGCGGGCTGCGTCGGCGGCGCGAAGGAAGCGGTCGGGCTCGCCGCCAAGTATGCCAGCGGGCGCAAGCAGTTCGGCCGGCCGATCGCGTCCTTTCCGCTGATCGGGGCGAAGCTGGCGGACATGAACATCGCGGCTTACGTCACGGAAAGCATGGTGTACCGCACGGCCGGCTGGATCGACGAGATGCTGCAGGCCACCGAGTCCCGGGACGGCGAGACCGGCGCGGGCGAATCCGGCGCCCGGGCGGCCAAGGCGATCTCCGAGTACGCGCTGGAATGCTCCATCAATAAGGTGTTCGCGACGGAGGCGCTCGATTACGTAGCGGACGAAGCCGTTCAAATCCACGGCGGGTACGGCTATATCAAGGATTACAAGGTGGAGCGGATCTACCGGGATTCCCGGATTAACCGGATCTTCGAGGGCACGAACGAGATCAACCGGATGCTCATCCCCGGCACGCTGATGAAGAAGGCGCTCAAGGGCGAGCTGCCTTTGCTGCGCAAAGCGCGGGCCCTGCAGGCGGAGCTGCTGCAGCCGATGCCGCTTCCGTCCTTCGACGCGCCGCTCGGCAAGGAAACGTACCGCATCGGCCAGGCCAAGCGGACCTTTCTCGCCGTCGGCGGCCTCGCGGTGCAGCGGTACGGGCTGGCGTTGGAGCAGCAGCAGGAGGTGCTGTGCCTGCTCGCCGACATGATGATCCAGACGTTCGCAATGGAAAGCGCCGCGCTGCGCACCCGCAAAATGCTGCAGCGCGCCGGTGCCGCAGGCGCCGAATCCGCGGCTTCCGCCCGCACCCGCAATGCCGTCGACATGACGGTCGTGTTCGTGCAGGAAGCGATGGAGCGCATCGAGCGTTACGCGAAGACGGCCTTGTCCGCCCTGGAAACGGGCGACGCGCTCCAAACGCAGCTCGCCGTGCTGAAGAAGCTGATGCGAGCGCCGCTGGACGATACCGTCGCGCTCAAGCGAAGCATCGCCGCCCGCGTGATCCGCGGCCAGCAATATACGTTGTAGCGAGCGCTTGCGCAAAAACTTGGCTTATGTTTTTGAAGCTGGTTTTTGCTTGCGATGATGCTTTTTCAAATAGTTTCACAAAAACTTGGGCATATGCTTCCGAAGCGAGTTTTGCTCGCGAGGATGTAGCTCTGGTCGTATCGCAAAAACTTGGCTTATGCTTCCGAAGCTAGTTTTTGCTCGCAAAGATGCCTTTCCCAAGAAGTTTCACAAAAACTTTAGGAGGCGGGGAAATGGACCATCAGCTCGCTTTGCCCTGGCTTCGCAATTACCCCGGCGAAGTGGCGCCGGACGTGGAAATTCCGAATCTCGCCATCGGCGAGCTGCTGCTCCAGGCCGCCGCCAAATATCCCGCCAACGAGGCGTTGTTCTTCTTCGGCAAGCGGACGACGTACAAAGAATTGCTCGCCGCCGCGCAACGGATGGCGGCAGGTCTTCAAGCGGCCGGCGTGGGCAAGGGAGACCGCGTCGCCGTCATGCTGCCGAATTGCCCGCAAGCCGTCATCGCTTATTTCGGCGTGCTGCTTGCGGGCGGAGTCGTGGTCATGACGAATCCGCTCTACGTGGAGCGCGAGCTGGAGCATCAATTGCGGGACAGCGGCGCGTCCGTCATCGTCACGCTCGACATGCTGTACCCCCGGCTGGCGCGGGTGCGGGGCGATACGCCGGAGTCCGGTCCCGTCCCGCAGCTGCGGAAGGTCATCGTGACGTCGATCCAGGACGGACTTCCGTTTCCGAAGAACCTGCTCTATCCCGTCAAGCAGCGCCGCGCCGGCAAACAGCCGCAGATTCCGTACGGCAAGGACGGCGTGACGAGGTTCGCGTCCTTCATGGCGAAAGCCCCGAAGCTGCCGGCCGAGGTCGCGCCCGACCCGGAGCGGGATATCGCGCTGCTCCAGTACACGGGCGGCACGACGGGCACGGCCAAGGGCGTGATGCTGACGCATCGGAACCTGATCGCGAACGCGGCCCAGTGCGAGGCGTGGTTTTACCGGGTGCAGGAGGGGAAGGAGCGTTTTCTGGCGGCGCTGCCGCTCTTTCACGTGTTCGGGCTGACGGTGATCATGAATTTTTCCGTGCTGAAGGCGGGTTCGATCGTGCTGCTTCCGCGGTTCGAGATCGAGGCCGTGCTGAAGGCGATCCGCGACGAGAAACCGTCGATCTTTCCCGGGGCGCCGACGATGTACGTCGCGCTGCTCAATCACCCCGAGGCGAAGAAATACGACCTGTCGTCGATCAAGGCGTGCATCAGCGGGTCCGCGCCGCTGCCCTTGGAGGTGCAGACGCAGTTCGAAGCGGTTACCGGCGGCCGGTTGATCGAGGGCTACGGCTTGACGGAAGCGGCGCCGGTGACGCATGCGAACCCGATCTGGACCAAGCGCAAGATCGGCACGATCGGACTGCCGCTGCCCGGCACGCTGGCCAAGGTCGTCGATCTGGAGACGGGCGAGACGCTGCCGCCGGGCGAGATCGGCGAGCTGCTGGTCAAGGGCCCGCAGGTGATGCAGGGCTACTGGAACAAGCCGGAGGCGACGGCAGCGGCGCTGCAGGAGGGCTGGCTGCGAACCGGAGATCTGGCGCAGATCGACGGCGACGGCTTCTTCACCATCGTCGACCGGATCAAGGACATCATCATCGCCGGGGGCTTCAACATCTATCCGCGCGAAGTGGAAGAGGTGCTGTATGAGCACCCGGGCGTCAAGGAAGCGGCCGTCATCGGCTTGAAGGACGCGTACCGCGGCGAGACGGTGAAGGCGTTCGTCGTGCTGCGCAAGGACGTGAACGTCTCTTCCATGCAGCTCGACCGTTGGTGCAGGGAGCGGCTGGCCGTGTTCAAGGTGCCCCATGTGTACGAATTTCGCTCCGAACTGCCGATGACGATGATCGGCAAGGTGCTCCGGCGCAAGCTGCAGGAGGACGAGGAACTGGCCGCGGCCGGGAACGATGAGGGTGGGGAGCATGAAGGAAAGCGGGAATGACCGTTCGGAGGACGGCCGATCGGCGCTGGAAGCGATGGAATCCGCGGCGAAGCAGACGTTTTGGGGCTACCTGGGCTGCGAGCTGGTGTCCGCGGATCCGGGCAGGGCGGCGATATCGCTGCGATTGAGGCCGGAACATTTGAACATGGCGGGCATCGTGCACGGGGGCGTGCTGGCTTCGCTGCTCGACAATGCGATGGGCCTTGTCGCGATTTTGGCGTGTCCGGAGGAACGGACGGTAACGACCGGATTGAACGTGCATTATTTACAAAGCTCGTCGGAAGGCGTGCTGACCTGCGAAGCGGAGCTGATTCACCGTTCGCGGCGAACGCTCACGTTGGAGGGGCGAATTGCCGATAATAACGGTGAGCTCCTTGTATGGGGAAGCGGAACGTTTCGCAGGGTAACTTGATTGTAACATGTTACATTTCTGTAGCCGGTTGTCCGCCGCATTGAAAGCGTAATTCCTTTCCTCTATAATTAGCCTATATATGGAAATTCCGGAGCGAAGGGAGGGCGCACTGTGGTTAGCCCCTGGATAACGACTGCGGTCATCCTGTTCGGCATCGTCGTCGCGATCGTTGGCGTATTCGCATACCTGCGCATGTATAAAAGCAGCGCCTGGTCGGCTGCGACGACGCGCCCGCAGGACATGGATGCGCCCGGCGCCGAGCCGGCGGAAAGCGACAAGAAATGAGCGTTAACAAATAAAATAATCCGGTGCGCTTTTATATCACGGTTTAAAATGTTATAATTGATTGATAAATTAGAAAATTTAATTTAGTGCTGCTCCATCAGCTTCCTGACTCACCTTCATTTTGTGGATCGTTCAACATTCGCTGACCGTATTTGTTAGAACCACCAACCGATGCTAGGGAGGGGATTTCATGGCTAAACGCAGCCATAATGAAGTCAAAGAAAGCCTCGTGGAGCTTACGCGCATTTTTCAGCCGAAGGACTCGCGGAAGTTCGTCAGGGATTACATCCGCAAGTATAGGATCATGGGCGGATACGAAGAAGAACTGACGCTTGTGGTGGAGCATGAAATGGGGAGACTTCGCTCCTCGGTAAGTTAATCGAATGAAAGCCAAGCCTTGCCCGGTACGATAGGGACAAGGCTTTTTTGTTGCCTTCGCGCTTCCGGTCCCGATGCAGCTGCCCGGCAGGACGTTATTGGAGGGATGGCCCGTGATTCAATTCAAAACGGCGGAAGAAATCGAACGCATTCGCAAGGCGGGGCGCGTCGTCGCGGCTTGTCACCGCGAGATCGGCAGGCGGATCAGGCCCGGCGTCACGACGCTGGACATCGACCGGTTCGCGGAGGCCTACATGCAGAGCTGCGGGGCAAAGCCGGCCCAAAAGGGCTACAGGGGCTATGCGTACGCCACCTGCGCCTCCGTCTGCGACGTGGTGTGCCACGGTCTCCCGAAGGACGTCCCGCTGCGGGAGGGGGAAATCGTCACGATCGACATGGTGGCCGAGCTGGACGGATGGCTGGCGGATTCGGCTTGGACCTACGCGGTCGGACGGGTGAACCGCGACATGGAGCGGTTGATGAACGCGACGAAGAATGCGCTGTATCAGGGCATCGCGCAGGCGGTCGCGGGCAATCGGCTTGGCGACGTCGGCAGCGCCGTGCAGGCCTTCGCGGACCGGGAGCGCTTCGCCGTCGTGGAAGCCTTCATCGGGCACGGCATCGGAAGGAAGATGCACGAGGATCCGCAGGTGCTTCACACGGGCAAGGCGGGGACCGGCAGGAAGCTGAAGGAGGGCATGGTCATCACGATCGAGCCGATCTTCGTGACGGGGCGTCCGGACATCGCCATCGACGCGGACGGCTGGACGGCCCGGACGTTCGACGGCTCCTGGGGAGCGCAGTACGAGCATACGGTGGCCATTACGGGTGCCGGTCCGGTGATTCTGACGGACTGAGGTCATTTCATTTTGCCAACGTTCTTGATCGTCATCTTGACTTTGCATCGCACGTCGATTTGCGAGTACAATTCGCGCCAGTTCGTCCGCTTCCAATCGGCATAGCTCATGCTGTTGCGCACGTACGCGCCGATGCCGATGCCGTCGGCGCCCGCGCGCTGCATGTTCTTCATCATCGCTTCCGCCTGCCCGGACACGTACGCTTCGATTTTGCGTTCCAGCTTTCTCAGGTCCTTCGGTTTCCCGAGCTTGAGCCCGCCGACGTATTCCAGTACCGTCCCGTCTAAGGCCACGCGCACGGTAACGGTCGTGCCGGGTCCGGATCCGCTGACCTTCACGCTGCGCTGGCTGACGAGAGACGTGACCATGACCGCTTCCCGCGGTGCTCCTTGGTGCTGCAGGTTGATGCCGATTTCGCCCTGCTTGAATCTGCTGCGCATGAATGCGAAGATCATCGCGTCCTGTGGCGGCAGACGATAGACGAAACGGTCGTCCCGGAATAACGCGATTCCGTCGATGACGATATTCTTGCCCGCTTTGCGGATCATCGGCGCTACGGGATCGATGCCGTCGTCGTAATAATCGCGTACGAATTGATGCAGGGTCGCTTTCGGAATCGCATGCGTGCCGGCCTCCTTCTCGAGTATCCGTTCGATATACCGGTCCGTGCGCGGATGCTGGCTGTAGCGCTGGTTGAGCAGCTGCTCCGCGTCGCCGTTCACGACGGCGATCTTCATCAGCGGCGAGATGGCCGGATCGCGGATTTGCGTATCGAGCTGGTTCCCGATGCCGGCTTCGGCGAAGGACCGTCCGAGCAGCGTGACGCGCAGCTGTCCGCTGACCAGCTGCAGGCTCGTTTCGCGGGACATTTTGATGCGCGCTTGCTTGCTCGTCGGCGCCGTCGTGCTGAGCACTTCCCGTTTCTCGTTGGACTCGGCCTCCAGTCGCGGAATGGCGACCGCGATCTTCAATTCCCCGTTCGGCATCAGATCGTAGCTGGTCGACTGGATGAAGCCGATCCGCTCCAGGATGCGCTGGTCGCCGCAGCCCCCGAGCGCGAAAGCGGCGATAAGCAAGAGCGGCAGCGGCAGCCTTCTCCAGCGGGCGTTACGCATGGACGGGGGCCTCCTTTTCTTTGCGGATCAGGAGCAGCGCGATCAGAAACAGGGGCAGGCCGAACGCGATGCCGATCTCGACGATGCCGAACCAGGTCAGCCACTCATTCACTTCGGCCAAGGTATCGGGTATAAGGCCGACGAAGAAGGTGCCGGCGATCAGCGCGATGCCTCTGTATGAAGGCTTAAGCTTCGGAAACAGCCGACCGCTCGCTTCGTTCGCGGACCAATAGTACATGGCCATCGTGGCAAGCATCGTGAAGAGCAGCAGGCCGTACAGCAGATTTTCGATTCGTTCGATGAACGGAAATTTCACATAGGCGAACATGTCGATCAGGGGATATTGCATCTCCCTCAGTTCGCCGAATCCGAAGAATCCGAAAACCAGCATGCTGACATAGATATAGCTGACGAATACGAGCAGATTGGCCCAAATGGCCAGCTTCATCAGTTTCGCGGAGCGGTCGACGTACCCGAACAGCAGCATGACGAGCTCGTAGCCGAGAAAGGCGGCGTAGATCCCCGACATGCCGGGCAGAGCGAAATCGCCCTCTTGAAAGAAAAAGGGCGTCAGCCGATTCCAGCTATATTCATGGAAGAGCATGCTGGAGAACAGATACATCCACACCGTTAGATAGAAGAATACCGTGCTTGCTTTCGATATCGTATAAATGCCCTTGATAAACAACGAGTAGGCGAGCAAGTCGATGACGATCTTGAACCAGACGGGGTTGGTCGTCGGGAACGCGATCATTTGAAAGATAAGCACGTATTCCATGGAGACGAGGCAGGCCAGCATGCTCCATACCATCGTCAGCAGAAGATAGAGAGGCGATAGCAGCAGCAGGGGCAGCCGCCGCTCCATGATGTCGAAGATGGATTTACCCCGGCCCATCCGGTAGACCAGCCCGATCAGCAGCAGATTCGCCGTGACGATGACGCCGTAGAACGGAAGCGCCAACCATCCGTTGATTCCGAACGTTTGCGCCAGCATCTGCCCGAGGGACAGGATGACGACGCCCGTTTGCGTCATGTAGATCAGGACCAGGATATGAAAGGGAGCAAGCTTCTCCTTGACCGCTACCAAAATGACCACGTCCTATTTTTTCATTTTCATGCGGGCCGGATTCGGGCTCTTGGCTTGCGACGGCCGGGTCTTCAGCAGCTTGAACGGCGCGCGGATGAAGACGTCCGCCCAATCCCCCGGTTTATGCGGCGCGACCGGCGTCATGTAGGAGGAACCGAGGCTCGTCAGATGGCATAAATGGATGATTAGGTAGGCGACCCCTACGGTGATGCCGAGGTTGCCCCAGATGCCCGCCAGAATAATCAGGCCGAAGCGGATCAAGCGGATGGATGCGCTCATGATATAGCTCGGCATGACGAAGGACGAGATCGCGGAGGAAGCGACCACGATGATGAGAATGTTGCTCGTGAAGCCGGCTTGGACGGCGGCCTGTCCGATGACGATACCGCCGACGATGCCGATCGTTTGCCCGATCTTGGTCGGGAGCCGGGCGCCGGCCTCGCGAAGCAGCTCGATGACGAGCTCCATGAGCAATGCCTCGTATACCGGGGGAAACGGCACCCGGCTGCGCGATTCGGAGAGCGTCAGCAGCAGATTCTGCGGGATCATCTCGTAGTGGAAGGTCGTGACCGACACGTAGAAGCAGGTGAACAGAATCGTGACCGCGAACGAGAAGAACCGCAGCGCCCGCGTTGCCGTGCCGAGCGACCAACGCTGGTAATAATCGTCGGAGGACGTGAAAAACTCGAAGAACGACGTGGGCGCGCTGAAAGCGGACGGACTGCCGTCCATAATCCCGACGACGCGGCCAGCGGCAAGTTTGGAGGCGATCGCATCCGGGCGCTCCGTCGTAAAAAATTGCGGGAAGATCGAGCTTGGCCTGTCGTCGATCAGCTGGACGAGCATGTTCGTGTCGTGGACGGCATCGATTTCGATCCCGCGAATCCGCCTGCTCAATTCGTCGACGTAATGCATGTTCACGATGTCCGCGACGTACAGGAGAAAGACGTCCGTTTTGGAGATTTCGCCGACCTTCATGCGCACGCATTTGAGATGGGAGCTTTTGATTCTTCGGCGGATGAGGGACAGCGTGTCTCCCACGGGCTCGCTGAACGCATCGTGCGGCCCGGTAATCGTCGTCTCGCTCTCCGATTGGCTGATGGAACGGCCTTTCGGGTTGTACATGTCGATGACGTAGGCTTGCTCCCGATAGATCAACGCGACGGAACCGGATAAGATCGCGACGACGATGTCTCTGTCCGCCTCCATGCGCGCGCCGGACAGCCGATCCAGCGCATTTTGCAGCTCGCTTTCGGAAGCGGACAGGATCGGCGCCGTCACTTCGCGATAAAGCTTCTGGCTGTCGACCATATGATCGAAATAGAGCAGGTCCGCATGAAGCTCGGGGAAGGCTTTGTGCGTAAAATCCGCGCAGTCGTCGAATTGCCGAAGAATATGGGACAGTTGCTGCTGCCGATGATCCATGACGCACACCCTAAGTTATTCGGAATTGGTATGCTTACAGGCTTTCCCGCGAAAGGCAATTTATACGAAATCCCTTAGTTTAGGAAGACGCAAGAAAGCCGCGCATCGGTCTGCGCGGCTTTTGCTTTCAGTTGTCGATGGATTGCCGGGAGTGCAAGGAAGCGCGGTACTCGCTCGGCGTGACGCCGGTTTTCCGCTTGAACAGCCGATTGAAAAACTTCGTGTCCTGATAGCCGGAGCGGACCGCGATATGGCCGACGGCGTCCTTCGTCTCCAGCAGCAGCCTGCAGCTAAGGTCGATGCGCGCGCTCTGCACGTAGCCGAGGAACGTCACGCCGGTCGCGCGCTTGAAGGTTCGCTGGAACTGGCGTTCGCCGATGCCGAGCCTCGCCGCCATGTCTGCCGCGTGCAGCTCCGCGGCGCAATTCGCGCGGATGTAGGCAAGCAGCTCTTGCATGGAAGAAGAGACCGGTTCGTCGGAAGCCGCATGGCGGAGCGGAGGCTGCTCGGTACGCTGCCGGTACAGCAGGATCAGCAGCTCCACCGTCAGCGCGGACAACGCCGCCGCGAAACCGGCCCTCCGCGCCGTGAATTCGAGGTGCAGGCGTTGAAAGAGCTGCCGTGCCGCCTCGCCGCGATCATGCAGATGGAACCATGCCTGGCCGTTTCCGAGCTCGCGGTAAAAGGCGGTGATCTCCTCTTCGGCCTGCACGGCCTGCAGCAGCTTGCCGAGCTGCTCGGCGGTCAGGATGCAATTGTATAACGCGAGCGGCCGGCCCTTCGCCGCCGGACGGAAGACGTGGGCGATGCCGACCGGAATAAAGAACAGGTCGCCGCGCGCCACGGGCAGCTGCGCCGTATCGATATAGTGAACGCCGGCGCCTTCGGCGACCAGGCAGATTTCGATGAAATCATGCGCGTGCATGCGCAGCTCGAACGATTCTTGAACGCGATTGACGAAGACCGGCATCGGGTTGTCGATCAGCGAGGCGTAGGGCAGCAGCCGCTCCCCCCGGAAGAAACGCGGCATATCCGCCGCGCCGGGCTCGTTTGGCCTCTCTTTCATGCAGGCAGGACCTCCTCTGGATGGATTGATTAGGTGAATTGCCGGGCGCATACATATTTCTGGAAAATCCGGCCATAATAGCCAAAACAAGAGGAGGTTTACGCCATGTGTCAAGCGATAGCCATCACGGCCGCTTCATCCGAGCTGACGGAGCGTTTCGGGCTCGACAATGTCCTGTTCCATACATCCAACCGGTATGAAATCCACCCGACGGAATCGGTGTCCGCGATCATCCACCACAAGAACGAAAGGGTCCTGGACGAATTCCGCTGGGGAATGGTGCCGTATTGGGCGAAGGATTCCGTGCGGATGGACAGCATGAAGCTGTTCGAGAAACCGATCTACGAGCGGATCGCCAACAAGCAGCGCTGCATCATTCCGTGCACCGGCTTCTACGTCGCCCGCACCGAGGGCAAGGAAGTGCATCGCGTCAAGATCACGATGCGCAGCGGCACGTTCGCCGTGGCCGGCCTCTACGACGTGTTCCGCCAAGCGTCGGGGGAAGAGATGCGCACCTGCACGATGCTCATGACCAAGGCCAACGGCTTGATCGCGCCGTACGAGCCGCAAATGCCGGCCATCCTGGAGCCGGAAGACATCTCCGATTGGCTGACCCGCGGCGTGCGCACGCCGTTCGAGCTGAAGAACATGCTCCGCATGATGGAGTCCGCGCGCATGATCGCGATTCCGCTCTCGCCGACCGGCGACGCGGAGCTGGAGTTCGACGCGCAGCGGACGGAGATGGTGTAGACGTTTCCTTGGCATCTGGCTTAGAGCCCACGGGCTGCCTTTACGGCAGTCCGCGGGCTTTTTGCGTTTTAGTTTTATTTTAACCGGGACGAGCTTGATTCGGTAAGCGTAGCCTGCGCCTTAATCCCTGCCCGAACGCTCCGCGATGATATCGGAGGGCAGCTTGCCGGCGATGCGTTTGAAGATGCGGTTAAAGTACGAGGGATCGCTGTAACCGAGATGATCCGAGATGTCCTGCACGGTCAGCCGCGAGTGGCGAAGCATGTAGAGCGCGGTCTTCATTCTCCTGCGATGCACGTAGTCGCTGATCGTCATGCCCGTCACCTTGCGGAACAGGGAGGCCGCGTAGTTGGGGCTGACGCCGATGCAGCCGCCAAGCTCGAGCTTGGTGATTTTGCCGCGGTAATGGTCGTCGATGTACCGCTTCATCACCTCGATATGGTGAATGGACGAGGGCGCCTTCTCGCCTTCGTCGTACTCCCGGCTGACCGTGACCATGAGCTCCGTCAGCAGCGCCGCGCACATGATGGAGAAGTAGCGGTCCCTCGCGGACCACTGCTCCACGATATAAAGCAGCTTCTCGAGCAGCAGCTCGGGCATGTGCGTCACCCAGCGCAGGGGCGTCCGCCTGGCGAGAATGGGGAGCAGCAGCACCGTCGCGGTATCCGCCGGGCTGAAGCGGACGACGACGCTCTCGCGGAGGCTGCCGGCGCCGCGCAGCTCCGCCGCGGGCACCCCCGCGGGAATGAGCAGCAGGTCGTTCTTGCGGCACGTGGTCAACTGCCCGGCGAGGCGGTAAGTCGTCTGCCCGAACCGGATCCAGACCAGGGTGAAGCTGTCGCTGCCGAGCGTCTGCTGTTCGCTCTTCAGGATGCCGCGTTCCTGCCGGATATCGAAGATGTCGAACATGGCGTCGCCTCCGTTTCCTCTTTCTTCATCCGCTTCCTGCTACTTTCGTCCTCTTCATCGTACTATTCTACAGCTACTGTACTATAGTTCATCGCGCTCGCGCAATCGATCTTCTACAATGAAAGAAGCGATGAAAATAGGATCTGGGAGTGAGCAGAATGAAGAAGACAGCGATCGTGTGCACGATGGGACCTGCCTGCATGTCCGAAGAAATGTTGGAGAATATGCTGCTGGCCGGCATGAATATAGCTCGATTGAACTTGGCGCACGGGGAGCTTTCGGACCATAAGGAGCGCCTCGAGCTGGTGCGCGCGGCCGCGAAGAAGCTGAACGTGCCCGTCTCCATCATGCTGGACATCAAGGGACCGGAGATCCGCACCGGACTGCTGCAGGAGCCTTCCTACCTGCTGGCGACCGGCGAATTCCTGACGCTGACGACGGAACAAGTCCTGGGCACCGAGAAACGGATCTCGGTCTCGTACGACCTGGCGCAAGACGTGTCCGTCGGCTCGCGCATCATGATCGACGACGGCTTGATCGAGCTGCAGGTCGTTCGCATCGAAGGACCGGACGTCGTCTGCGTCATCCAGAACGGCGGCATCATCAAATCCCGCAAAGGCGTTAACCTGCCGGGCATCCGCACGAGCCTGCCGGGCGTGACGGAGAAGGACAAGCTGCACATCGCCTTCGGCATCGAGCACAACGTGGAAATCATCGCGATGTCGTTCGTCCGCCGCGCGGAAGACGTGCAGGAAGTAAAGGCGATGCTGGCCGCGCAAGGCGCCGGCCACATTCAAGTCATGTCCAAGATCGAGAACCAGGAAGGCCTGGACGAGCTCGAAGCGATCGTGGAAGCTTCCGACAGCATCATGGTCGCCCGCGGCGATCTTGGCGTCGAGATTCCGATCGAGGACGTGCCGATGGCGCAGAAGCAGATGATCAGCGCCTGCAACCGCGCCGGCAAATTCGTCGTCACCGCGACGCAAATGCTCGAATCCATGCAGAGCAACCCGCGTCCGACCCGCGCCGAAGCGTGCGACGTGGCGAACGCGGTATGGGACGGCTCCGACGCGGTCATGCTGTCCGGCGAGACGGCGGCCGGCAAATACCCGCTGGAGGCGGTCCGCACGATGGCGGCGATCGCGATCCGCGCGGAGCAGACGATGGGCGAAGTCGCAAAGAAAGATTTGATCGGAGCGTAGGCTTCGTTTAAAGTGAATAGAGAAGGTGAAACGGCTGGCGTCTCCTTTGGGGGCGCCAGCCGTTTCATTCCGGAGAAATCCACGCCACTTGGCTTGGATGAGGACAACGCGCGGCGGCTTTGCCGCGCATTGCGATTTACTAACGTTAGGCGGGAGCACTTATGCACGTATTGACGGTTGATCATATTTCGAAGAGCTACGGCGAAAAAATATTGTTTCAAGATGTGTCGTTCGGCGTGGAGTCGGGCGACAAAATCGGCATCATCGGGGTGAACGGCACCGGGAAGTCGACGTTCATGCAGGTCGTCGCGGGCATCGAGCCTCCCGACGCGGGTTCGATTCTCGTCGTCGGCGGGACGACGGTGCGGATGCTGTCGCAGGATCCGCAATTCGACCCCGAGGAGACGGTGCTGGAGCATGTGCTCGGCGGCGATTCCGCGCAGATGCAGGCCGTGCGCGCCTATGCGGCGGCGCTGCGGGAATTGGAGCTGAAGCCCGGCGACGAGGCGCTGCAGGAGCGCCTTGTTCGCGCGAACCAGCGGATGAACGAAGCGGACGCGTGGGGCATCGAGAGCGACGCGAAGATCGCGCTGACGAAGCTCGGCATCCTGAACTTCGACGCCAAGCTCGGCATTCTCTCCGGCGGGCAGCGCAAGCGCGTCGCCATGGCCGCGGCGCTCATTCAGCCGGCCGACGTGCTGCTGCTGGACGAACCGACGAACCACATCGACAACGAATCCGTCGCGTGGCTGGAAGGCATGCTGCAGAAGCGCAAGGGCGCGCTGCTGATGATTACGCATGACCGGTACTTCCTGGACCGAGTCAGCAATCGGACATTGGAGCTCGACAAGGGCAAGGCGTACTTCTATTCCGCCAATTACAGCCGGTTCCTGGAGTTGAAGCTGGACCGCGAGGAGCGGGAGGCGGCTTCCGAATCCAAGCGGCAAAACCTGCTGCGCAATGAACTCGCATGGATGCGCCGAGGCGCTCAGGCGCGCTCGACGAAGCAGCAGGCGCGGATTCAGCGCTTCGAGTCGCTGAGCGCGCAAGGGCCGGAGAAGGCGGCCGGCAAGCTGGAAATGTCCGTCGCTTCCTCGCGGCTCGGGAGGAAAATTCTCGAAATTGACGGTCTGGGTAAATCGTTCGAGGGCCGCAAGATCATCGACGGCTTCAGCTACATCGCGGTGCCGGAGGACCGCGTCGGCATCGTCGGGCGCAACGGTCTCGGCAAGTCGACGCTGCTGAAGCTGATCGCCGGCAAGCTGGCGCCGGACGAGGGCATCGTCGAGCTCGGCCCGACGGTGAAGCTCGGCGTGTTCTCGCAAGAGCGCGAAGAGATGGACGAGAGCTTGCGCGTCATCGATTACATCCGCGAGAGCGCGGAGCAGGTCGCGACCGCCGACGGCTCGACGATATCCGCGGGCCAGATGCTGGAGCGTTTCCTGTTCCCGCCCGCGCAGCAATGGACGCCGATCGCGAAGCTCTCCGGCGGCGAGAAGCGCCGCCTGCAGCTGCTGCGCGTCCTGATGGAAGCGCCGAACGTGCTGCTGCTGGACGAGCCGACGAACGATCTCGATATCTTGACGCTGACGGTGCTGGAAGATTACTTGGACGACTTCCCCGGCGTCGTGTTCACGGTATCCCATGACCGGTACTTCCTGGACCGGACGGCGGAACGGATCTTCGCGTTCGAGGGCAACGGCGTCATCGAGCAGCATGTCGGCAACTTCACGGATTACCAGGCCTACGCGGCCGCGCATGGCGTACGGGCGGCGGCGAACGAAAGCGCCGAGCGCAAAGCCGACGCCGCCGCGACCAAGAAGCCGGCGGCCGAAGACGAGACGGAGCCTGCCAAGCCGACGAAGATGACGTACAAGGAGCAGAAGGATTTCGATACGATCGACGCGGATATCGCGAAAGCCGAAGCGGCGCTGCAGAAGGTGCAGGAGAAAATGGAGGCTTCCGCCAGCGATTCCGGCCTGCTGCAGGAATTGCTCGCCGAGCAGGCGACGCTTGAGGCGAAGCTGGAGGAACTGATGGACCGCTGGGCATATTTGAACGAACTGGCGGAGCAGATCGCGGCGAACAAGAAGAAATAACCGACGATTCGGCGTCGGTGTCGCGCAGCGGCATTGTCTTGACCTGCCCCGAAGGCATAGCGACGAAGGCGATGCGTTGCCATGCTCGCCACGGACGGGCGGGGGATGCCGGCTCGCGGCATAGATTCGAATAAATGCAAAGAAGAGGTTCTCCTTGTCGGAGAGCCTCTTCTTTGCATGATGGCGCAGGTTTCGAATTGACGATGGTGCCCTTGCCGCCAGCTTGCCGGCAGCTTGGCGCACGCGCCGCAAGCGGGCGGCAAAAATTGCTGCCGAGCTGCGCTTGAAGCAGCCGCTCCAGCATAAAGCCGGAAAGCTCGGGCGAGTCGCCAACCGAGCGGCGAGAAATGGTGCCGAGCTGCGCTTGTAGCAGCCGGCCAGCGCGAAGTCGAAAAGCTATGGCCGCCCTCCAAGCGAGCGGCGAGAATCGATGGCGCTGCGCTTGAACCCGCCGCGCCCCATCTCGCCGCCGTCACGCCTTAAGCGCGGGCGGCGACGGCATTCGAGGCCGCCGCCTCCGCGCCAGACGGCGCGCCGCTGCCCGTGCTTGCAGCGATCCCCTGCGCCGCGGGGGTCGCCCTCTGCAGCTCCCGCTGTTCGGCGCGGTTCAGATACTTCCGCTGCCGCCAGCGGATGAAGGCGAGGACGCCGCGCACGTATTCGTCGGCGATCATGCAGCAGTAGATGGCGACGAGCCCCCAGCCCAGATGCAGGCCGAAGTAATACGAAAGGCCGGTGGCGACGCCCCACATGGAGAAGAGGGCGGTGACCATCGGGAAGCGCGTGTCGCCGACCGCGTTCAGGCCGGAATTGAAGCCCATGTTGAGCATTTTCCCCGGCTGCAGCACGATGTTGAGGGCGAGGAGCGAGATGCCCATGCGCATGATAGCGGGATCTTCGGTGAAGAAGCCCAGGAACCATCGGCCGAGCAGGGCGAGCAGCACGGCGTTGATCGTGACGATGGCCAGTCCGATATAGAGCGCCCGGTACGCGTTCTTGTACGCTTCCTGATACTGCTTGGAGCCGAAGAGGTGGGCGATCTTGATCTGCACGCCCATGGCAACGGCCAGCCCGAGCATGAAGCAGAACGATTCGAGCGTGTTCAAATACGTCCGCGTCGCGAGCTCCTTGGCGCCGAGGACGGCCAGGAACATGAAGATGACCATCTGCGAAAGCACCCAGCAGGACGAATTGACGCCGAGCGGCCAGCCGATGCGGAGCACTTCCTTGAACAGCTTGCGGTCCCTCAGCCGAACATCTGCGATTCCAACCTTGCGTTCGAACGCATGGACGAACATGTAGGCCAGGATGAGCATCATGATGATCCGGCAGGAGAACGTCGAGATCGCGACGCCTTTCAACCCCCACTGCGGAAAGCCGAACGCGCCGAAAATAAACGCGTAATTGAACAGCACGTGCAGGACGTTGATGGCGACCGCCGTCAGCATCGGCCCGCGCGTATTGCCCGTATTGCGGATCACGGTGCTGAACGCGGCCGAGAGGGCGAAGGGCGCGAGTCCGCAGCCGGCGACGGAGATATAGGTGCGGGCCAGCGGGAGAAGCTCCTCCGGCGTCTGGATCAGCCGCGCGATCTGGTCCGGCAGCAGGAAGAGGAGCGCGCTGATGCCGATGCCGATGATCGCGGTGACCTTCGCCGCGATGACGGCGATCGTGCGGGCTTCCTCCGGCCGGCGCGAGCCCAGCTTTTGGGCGACGAGGATGCCTGCGCCGCCGGTGATCGTCATGAACAGCGTATTCAGCCCGTTGAAGAGCTGGTTGGACAGCCCGACCACCGCGACGGCGTCGTCGGATACCCGGCTGACCATGAGCGTATCCACGGTGCCGAGCAGCGTGGCGAGAAACAATTCAATGAAGATCGGCCAAGACAATGACCATAACGAATACGAGCGAAGCTCGCGTTTGCGATCCGATGCTGCGTTCATCCTGCTTGCTTACCTCCCGTGATGCCGTACGATTGCGAATGCGCCATGCGCGCGTTTCACTTTCAAATTATAGATGGTATACTGAGCGCAGTGTATGATGCTTTCAACCGAAACTTTCAAAATTCAAACCTCTGGAATCGGCCGGGAAGGACAGCCGGGGAAAGGAAGGGCTTTCATGAGCATGCTGCAGTTCACGGTGCCGCCGCTGCCGCATTACATGCTGTGCGGACCGTCGTTTTACGCGCCGGGAGGCAGGCATGTCAGCCGGCGGAACGTCGGGGTGTTCGACCTGCTGGTCGTGCGCGAGGGCTGTCTCTACATGGGGGAGGAGGACCGGACCTTCGAGGTCGGCGAAGGCTGCGCGCTGATTCTCAGGCCGGACAGCTACCATTACGGGACGAAGGGCTGCGACGTCCATACCTCCTATTATTGGCTGCACTTTCAGACGACGGGCAGCTGGTCCGTCACCGACGACGAGCTGCCGAGGCACGGCGTCGAGCCGTACGACGAGAAGCGCACGCAGGCGCTGTGGTCGTACGCCACGCATACCTTTCAGATCCAAGTCCCGCAATTCGCGCGGCTGCTGCACCCGGGCAAGGTGGACGAGCTGATCGGGCAGCTGATCCAGCTGAACCAAAGCTTTTACTCCGGCAGCGCGAAATGGAATCAGCAGGCGCTCTTCCAAGACGTGCTGCGCCAGCTGTCCGCTTCCATGGCGAAGGAAGAGTCGACGCCCGCGGCGGCGTGCGCGGACTTGGCCGCGGCCTATATGCGCAAGCATTACCGCGAATCCGTCACCGCGCAGGAGCTCGGCGACCGGCTGAACTTTCACCCGGTCTATATCGCCCGCTGCATGCAGCGGATCTACGGCTGCACGCCGATGGAGTACCTGCTGCATCACCGCATCGAGCAGGCGAAGCTGATGCTGCTGCAGACCGACCACACCGTCGCCCGCATCGCGGAGGAGGTCGGCTTCAACCAGGCGGCGTATTTCACCTCGTGCTTCACGCGGGCCGAGGGCATCTCGCCGCGCAAATACCGGCAGCGGTTCTCGTACGGTTGACGGGAGCATAGAAAAGAAGACCGTCATCCGGCGGCATGCGCGGCGGATAACGGTCTTCGGTATAGGCAGGGAGCATGCTTGCGGCTGCCGATTTTCTCGCGGAATCGCTTAGCGTCCGTTGAACGCTTTAAGCATCCACGTGTGCTTCTCGAGCGATTTGTGAATGGCGAGCAGCAGATCGCTGGTCGTCTCGTCGCCCGCGGCCTCGGCGGCTTCCATGCCTTCCTTCAGCTCGGAGGCGACGTTCGTGAAGTCCTCGATCAGGACGTCGACCATCTCGCCGGCCGTTTCTTTGCCCGATGCTTCTTTAACGGTGGAGTACTCCAGATGCTCGGCCATCGTGGCGTAAGGCGCGCCGCCGATCGTCAGCAACCGCTCCGCGATGTCGTCGACATGCAGCGTGGCTTCCTCGTAGAGCTCCTGGAACTTCACGTGCAGCGTGAAAAACTGGTTTCCTTTGACGTACCAGTGATAGTTGTGCAGCTTCACGTAAAGGACGCTCCAGGTCGAGATTTGTTTGTTCAGGATCGTTTGCAGTTTTTTTGTCGGCATGTTCGGCATCTCCCTTTTAAATAAGATCGAGTACTTACGCTGTTGCAGCTTGCTGCGCTTGCGCTGCGGCCGGCAGGCGCGCATTCGCCCGGGATACCCCTCTATTTTGCCGAGGCGTCCGGCGAAATAACCGCGGCTTCCGCCGCAACTTCGCACCCTCGGCAAACTTTGGCCCGATGTCCGCATGGGCGAGCCGGCGACGGCATTCAATCCGGCGAGCCCCGTACCCGCGAACGTACTGCGCGTGGGCGGTCGCTTCCTTCTACTCTTAACCGCAGCTTCTGGAAATGAAACTAATTAATAATAAGTACTAAATTAAAATTATTATAAATAAGGATAAATGTCAAGGGTCATTGCTTCCGATCTTCGGTCGTGATACGTTAGCTTCAACAGGAATGAGGCGCCTCGCCCGCGATTCCGCCGTACGGCCGGCAATCGGCGGATCGAACTACCGATGGACCCCGCAGCGTTCGTTCGCGGCGTTCACCGTATAAAATCAGGCATTGTGGCCAAAACAGAAGAGAGGACCGAACATGAACATGGCAAAGAAACGGGTTCGCAAGGCAATTATTCCGGCAGGAGGGCTCGGCACGCGGTTTTTGCCGGCTACGAAGGCGCAGCCGAAGGAAATGCTGCCGCTCATCGATAAGCCCGCCATTCAATATATCGTCGAGGAAGCGGTCGCTTCCGGCATCGAAAGCATCATGATCGTAAGCGGCCGCAACAAGCGGGCGATCGAGGATCATTTCGACAAATCGTTCGAGCTGGAGGCGGAGCTCGAAGCGCAGGGCAAAGCGGAAATGCTGGAGCTGGTCCGGAGCATCTCCCGTTTGGCGGAGATCGTCTATATCCGGCAGGGCGCGCCGCTCGGCTTGGGCCATGCGGTATTGTGCGCGCGCCGTTTCGTGGGTGACGAGCCGTTCGCGGTGCTGCTCGGCGACGATATCTTGCAAGCGGAGCGGCCCTGCCTCGCGCAGATGATCGAGCAGTACGAGCGGCGCGAGTCGTCGGTCGTCGCGGTCATGGAGGTGCCTTGGGATCAGACGCACAAGTACGGGATCGTCGATCTGGCCGACAGCGACGACGGCCGTCTTCGCGGACTCGTGGAGAAGCCGTCTCCGGGCGAAGCCCCGTCCAATCTGGCCATCGTCGGCAGGTACGTGCTGGAGCACGGCATTTTCGAGCTGCTCGAGCATGCCAAGCCCGGCAAGGGCGGCGAGATTCAATTGACGGACAGCCTCCAGCGCCTTAATTTGACGAACCCGATGAGCGCGTTCCGATTCGAGGGCCAGCGCTACGACGTCGGGGATAAGTTGGGCTTCGTGCAGGCGACGATCGACTTGGCCCTGCGCCGGGAGGATTTGTCCGAGGACGTGCGTAACTACATGATCGAGCGGTTAAAGCAGGGATATAGCTGACGGGAAACGACGGTTGTCATCGCGTTCCCGCCGGCGGAAGGCGAGGACGCGACTGTTGAAAATGAATGGAAAGCAAGCCCGCAACCGGGGCATCGTGCTGACGCTGTCGCTGCTGGCGGGCGTCGGGATCGGACTTTGGATGAACGGCGAGGCGGAGCCGCAGGACCGGCCCGCGGCTGCTCAAGCGCAGGACGCGATTCCGGATCATGCAGCTCATGAAGCGGCGGATGCATACATAGGCAAGGACCGGGAACATGAACATGAAGATGCGAACGGCAAAATAAGCATGGATATGCCCGGCATGAGCATGGAAACGGGCGCGGCGGACAACGCGACATGGGATTGGCCGACGGGAGCGCCGAAAGCCGGGGAGCGCGCGACGCTGCGCATTACGATCACGGATGCCGCAGGCAAGCCCGACGCGGGGCTCCAAGTCAGTCACGAGAAAAAGCTTCATCTGATTATCGTCAGCCAGGGGCTGTCGACGTTCATGCACCTGCATCCCCGGGAAACGGAGAAGCCGGGCGTGTTCGATGTGCCCGTGACGCTGCCCTCCGCCGGACGGTACAAGCTGATTGCCGACTTCAAGCCGAAGGTCGGCGAGCAGCAATGGCAGGGCGTCTGGGTGGAGGCTGGCGCAAACGGGAAGCGGACGGCGGACACCGAGCCTGCGCTGGCCGCGGACAAGCAGCTGGAGCAAGCGGCGGACGGCATGACGGTCAAGCTTTCGCTGGGATCGCCTCCGAAGGCCGGGGAAGACGCGGAGCTCGCGTTTTCCTTCGCCGATGCGGCGAACGGGCAGGCCGTCCGCGATCTGCAGCCGTACCTCGGGGCGGCCGGACATGTGGTCATCCTGGATGCCGCCGCGAAGCATTATCTGCACGTGCACGCCATGGACGGTGCCGGAGGACCGGAAGCACGGTTTCACACGTCGTTCCCGGAGCCTGGCTTGTACAAGATATGGGGGCAGTTCCAGCGGAACGACCGCGTCGTGACGGTCCCTTACGTGATTGAAGTGCAATAACCGTTCGCCTGAATTCGGAGGGCGCGCGGGCGAGAAGCCGTTCACGGGGAGAGATGCCCCGTTGGACGGCTTTTTGCCGTTTATCCTGGGCGTCCGCGCCAGACGCGGTAAGCGCGTCTCGCCGTCACGACGGCCATCCAGAACATCGCGATGGCGATGACGGGATGCAGCGCCGAGACATAAGGGGCGTCCGCGCCGATATGCGCCGTCATGTACTGCAGCATGACGAGGAGGTACGACGCCAGCGAGAACCAGCGGACGAGGCCGCGGACGCGTCCGAAGAACGTCAGAACGAAGACGCCGACGGGAACGAATTCGAAGACGTGGATGAACGACGCGTGATCCCGCCAATGCTTGGCGTTCACCAAGACGGCCATGCCGGCCAGATACACTTGGATGACGATGCAGGCCGCGAACAGCAGCGCGAGCAGGAAAATGGCCAAGCGTACGAAACGGTTCCCTTCGGGCATGATGCGGAGCCTCCCTTTCCGTGTGGATGGCATGCTTTCCCTTCCAGTTTACGTTGCCCTGGACGGACCTGTATATTGCACGCAGGTCTAGTTTTGCGCGGTTCGCGGGAGCGCGTTGGCCGGTCGCCTATTATGTACGTACAAGTTGGGCGTATGCTATACTACTCCCATACAAGCCAGCGGAAGCAAGAAAGCATGAGGTGCACGAGTGAAAGAACAGCAAACCCCCAAATACATACAATTGAAAGAGGAGATCGTCTCTTGGATCGCGACGGCGCAGTTCAAGCCGCATGACAAGCTCCCTTCGGAAAACGAGATCGCCGGCCGCTTCGGCTTCAGCCGTCAAACGGTACGTCAGGCGCTCGGCGATTTGGAAACGGAGGGGTGGCTGTACCGTTCCCAGGGCAAGGGCACGTTCGTCGCCGAGGCCGAGCGGGGCGGGGCGCGCGCGGAATCGCGGCAGAAGCTGACGATCGGCATGATGACGACGCATATCTCGGATTACATCTTCCCGACCATCGTGCGCGGCGTGGAATCTGCGCTGCGGCTGCAGGGCGCGAGGCTGCTCCTCGCGAGCACGGACAACGAGAAGGCGCGCGAGCGGGAGAGCCTGGAGTCGATGCTGCTTCAGCAGCAGCTCGGCGGTCTGATCATCGAGCCGACGAAGAGCGCGGAGGGCAATCCTAACCTCGATTATTTCCTGGCGCTCGAAGCGCGGCGGATTCCGTTCGTCATGCTGAACGAACGCTACAGCGACTTGGACGCGCCATGCCTGAAGGTCGACGACGAGACGGGCGGCTTCCGCGCGGCGGAGCATCTGGCGAAGCTCGGCCATAAGCGGATCGCCGGCTTCTTCAAGACGGACGATTTCCAGGGCGTGTTCCGCATGCGCGGCTTCATGCGCTGCCTGCGGGAGCGGAAGCTGACGCTGCAGCCGGATCATCTGATCCGCTACGCGACGGAAGAGAAAGGGACGAAGCCGGCGGAAGCGCTGGCGGAGCTGCTTCGGCGCGATCCGGCCGAACGGCCGACGGCGATCGTCTGCTATAACGACGAGCTGGCCGTGCGCCTCCTGGACGTGATTCGGCTGAGCGGCTTGTCCGTCCCGGCCGACCTGTCGATGGTCGGCTTCGACGACGCGAATCTGGCGACGGCGACGGAAGTGAAGCTGACGACGCTCGAGCATCCCAAGACGCGGATGGGCGAGGATGCCGTGGCGCTGCTCATGAAGCTGATGGACGAGCCGGGCGGCGACGGTGGCGAGACCGGCGATATCGTGTACGACCCGAGGCTGATCATCCGCCAATCGACGGGCCCGGTTCCGGCGGAGGAAGCAAATTAAGGCGTGACACACTTGTACGTACAAGTTATAATGGAGTCGATTAGATGCGACGGCACGTCAGCGCCGGGCCGACTCCAAGCGGATTCGACCCTCAGCGGTGCCGGACGTCCGTCTTGCTTACTGCGGGAAGGGGAATGGACATGCTGGAATCGTTGAAGCAAGCCGTATGGGAAGCCAACATGGAGCTGCCCAAGTACGGCCTGGTCACGTTTACGTGGGGCAACGTGAGCGGGATCGACCGCGAGCGCGGCCTGGTCGCCATCAAGCCGAGCGGGGTGCCGTACGAGGAGCTTCGCGCCGATCAGATCGTGATCGTCGATTTGGAAGGGAACGTCGCGGAGGGCGGACTTCGGCCTTCTTCCGACACGCCGACGCATGTCGCGCTATACCGGGCGTTCCCGGGCATCGGCGGGATCGTGCATACGCATTCGCCGTGGGCGACGAGCTGGGCGCAGGCCGGGCGCGGCATACCGGCGCTGGGCACGACGCACGCGGATTATTTCTACGGGGAGATCCCGTGCACCCGTCCGATGACGGAAGCGGAGATCACCGGCGCGTACGAGCTCGAGACGGGGAACGTGCTCATCGAGACGTTCCGCGAGCGGGGCATCGATCCGAATCAGGTGCCGGCCGCGTTGGTCTGCAGCCATGCGCCGTTCTGCTGGGGCAAGGATCCGCACAACGCCGTGCATAACGCCGTCGTCGTCGAAGAGACGGCCAAGATGGCCTTGCACACGTTCCAGCTGAACCCGGCCGCGCCGCCGATGGATCAACGTCTGCTGGACCGTCACTATTTGCGCAAGCACGGCAAGAACGCCTACTACGGGCAGAAGTAAACGAGACCAAGGAGGAATCGTATCATGACGCACAACTATGCGATCGGCGTGGATTACGGCACGGAGTCCGGCCGCGCGGTGCTTGTCCGCTTGTCCGACGGCGCGGAAATCGCGGAGCATGTGACGCCTTACCGCCACAACGTAATCGACGAGCGTCTTCCGGAGAGCGGCCTTAGGCTCGAGCATGACTGGGCGCTGCAGCATCCCCGCGATTATATCGAGGTTCTGGAGCAATCGGTACCGGCGGTCGTGCGGGAATCGGGCATCGATCCGGTCGAGATCATCGGCCTCGGCATCGACTTCACGGCTTGCACGATGCTGCCGATCGACGGAGCGGGACAGCCGCTTTGCTTCGATCCCTCGCATAAGCACAACCCGCACAGCTGGGTGAAGCTGTGGAAGCACCACGCGGCGCAGGACGAAGCCAACCGGATCAACGAAACGGCGGCGGCGCGCGGCGAGACGTTCCTTCCCCGTTACGGCGGCAAGCTTTCTTCCGAGTGGATGCTCGCGAAGGCGTGGCAAATCCTGAACGAGGCGCCCGAAATCTACGAGACGGCGGATCAGTTCGTCGAAGCGACGGACTGGGTCGTCAGCCAAATGACCGGCAGCATCGTCCGCAACAGCTGCACGGCGGGCTACAAAGCCGTCTGGCATAAGCAGGAGGGCTATCCGAGCCGCGAGTTCTTGAAAGCGCTTGATCCGAGGCTGGAGGATTTGGCCGAAACGAAGCTGCGCGGCAGCGTGCTTCCCCTCGGCACGAAAGCCGGCGAATTAACCGCCGGCATGGCTGCCCGCATGGGGCTGGTCGCGGGCACCGCGATCGCCGTCGGCAACGTGGACGCGCACGCGGCCGTGCCGGCCGTCGGCGTCGTGACGCCGGGCAAACTCGTCATGGCGATGGGCACGTCGATCTGCCATATGCTGCTCGGCTCCGAGGAGAAGCAGGTCGAAGGCATGTGCGGCGTCGTCGAGGACGGCATTATTCCGGGCTTCTACGGGTATGAGGCCGGGCAGTCGGCGGTCGGCGATATTTTCGCTTGGTACGTGGACGAGGCGGTTCCGGCCTACGTCGCCGAAGCCGCCAAGAACGAGGACATCCACGTGCACGAATGGCTCGAAAAGCAGGCGTCGGCGCTGAACGCCGGCGAATCCGGCCTGCTCGCGCTGGATTGGTGGAACGGCAACCGCTCCGTGCTCGTCGATACGGATCTGACGGGCATGATCGTCGGCCTGACGCTGTTGTCGAAGCCGCAGGAAGTGTATCGCGCGCTGCTCGAAGCGACGGCCTTCGGCACGCGGAAGATCATCGACGCCTTCCACGGCAACGGCGTGGAAGTGCACGAGCTGTACGCTTGCGGCGGGCTGCCGCAAAAGAACGCCCTGCTGATGCAGATCTACGCGGACGTGACGAACCGCGAGATCAAGGTCGCGGCGTCCAGGCAGACGCCGGCGCTCGGCGCGGCCATGTTCGGCGCGGTCGCGGCCGGCGCGGCCAAAGGCGGCTACGACAATATCGTGGACGCGGCAGCCGCGATGGCCCGCGTTCGCGAAGAGACGTTCAAGCCGATTCCGGCGAACGTCGCGGTCTACGAGAAGCTGTATGCGGAGTATAACCAGCTGCACGACTACTTCGGCCGCGGCGCGAACGATGTCATGAAACGGCTGAAAGCCATCAAGGAAGAAGCAAGCGCGCGCGAATAATCGCCGGCTCGTCCCGCTCTTATATAAACGTCGGATCGACATGCAATCGCCCGCGGCCTTAGCGAAGGCCGCGGGCGATTTTTTGCATGCCGCGCATTGCGTGGCGAGAGGCGTTATTGCGCTTCTTCCGCTTCCAGACGCTGCAGCTCGTCGAAATTGTTCTCGACTTGGCCGGGGAATGCCGGGGCATCGGGATCGTTGCTGCGCGGTCCCGTCACGAAGAGCTCGAGTCCGACGGAATCGCCGCGGTGAACGGGAAGGTACAGCAGCGTTTGCGGAATCGGACGGCCGTTGAGACGAAGCACCAGGTCGACATTGCCCGCGATGACGACGCCGTTCACCGAGATGATGCGGCCGTTGTTGCCGAAGCGGACGACGCCCGTCGAGGCGAGCGCCTGGCCGACGTTCATGCCGGGGAAGTGCCGGATCGTGTAGGCGTTCGTTATCCATGGGAAGAAGTTGCCGCCGTTAATGAAGACGCGGACGAATCCGAATTGAGGTGGAAAGCCGGGTCCACCGGGGAATCCGGGGAATCCGGGGAAACCAGGGCCGCCAGGAAAACCAGGGCCACCAGGGAAACCAGGTCCGCCGGGGAATCCAGGCCCGCCGGGCGGAAATCCGGGACCGCCGGGGAATCCTGGGCCGCCGGGCGGAAATCCGGGACCGCCGGGGAATCCTGGGCCGCCGGGCGGAAATCCGGGACCGCCGGGGAAACCGGGGCCGCCAGGCGGAAATCCGGGGCCGCCAGGGAATCCCGGACCGCCGGGTCCACCGGGGAAGCCAGGCCCTCCAGGTCCGCCGCCCGGACCGCCGGGTCCACCAGGAAATCCGGGGCCGCCGGGAAAACCTGGACCGCCGGGTCCACCGGGGAAGCCAGGTCCTCCAGGTCCGCCGCCCGGACCGCCGGGTCCACCCGGCACGCCCGGACCGCCGGGAGGAAATCCGGGCGTGCCGGGGGTCATGCTCCGAGGCCCGTTGCAGCCGCAATCCCTATACCCCTGGGGCGCGCCGGGAACAAACGCATAGCGAGTCATAGATCGATCTCCTTTTGAACACGCAAGGATGGGTGAATATCTCGGTTCAGCTTATGCGGCAGGAGCCTATCCGGTGTCCGCTTTTTAAAACATCGCGACTATCCGCGCGGAGGCGCGGTATACATATACAAACGGGCGAAATGGAGGCGGTTTGAACGATGGGCTTCTACGTCGAGGTGGAGCACGGCGTGAAAATCTTCGTCGAGGACGTCGGCCGCGGCAGGCCGGTCGTGTTCATCCACGGCTGGCCGGCGAACCGCAAAATGTGGGAGTACCAGACGAACGTCGTGTCCCGACACGGCTACCGCTGCATCTGCATCGATCTGCGGGGCTTCGGGAATTCCGACGCGCCGCTGCACGGCTACACGTATAACCGCATGGCCGACGATATCCGCGTCGTGGCGGAAGCGCTCGGCCTACAGGAAGCCACGCTGATCGGTTTCTCGATGGGCGGGGCCGTGTGCATCCGGTACATCACGCGACATGCCGCGCGCCGAATGCGGGGGCTTATCTTGGCGGCAGCCGCGGCGCCGCACATTACGCGGCATCCCGAGTATCCTTACGGCCAGCCGTCTTCCCATTACGAGACGATCATTGGAGGCCTGGAGACGGACCGGCCGAAAGCGACCGCCGATTTCGGCGCCGCGTTCTTCCATAAGCCGGTCAGCGAACCGTTCCGCGCGTGGTTCGACGGGCTCGGGTTCGAAGCGTCCGCCAACGGCGCGATCCGCGGCATGGAGGCGCTGCGGGACGAGGATCTGCGTGCGGAGCTGCCCTTAGTCCGGGTGCCGACGACGATTCTTCACGGCAAATACGATGCCATTGTCCCATTCAAGCTCGGCGAGCTGCAGCATAAAGCGATTCCGGGCTCCGCGCTCGTGCCGTTCGAGGAGAGCGGACACGGCTTGTTCTATGACGAACGCGAGAAATTCAACCGGGAGCTGCTGAACGCGCTCAAGGCTCAGACTCCCGAGCAGCGCCGGTGATCGAGCGGCGTCGGATCGACGAAAGGGCAGCCGGATTGCGCCTCGGCTGCCCTTCGTTTGTCTCTTGCCAAGGAACGGTAAGCGGAAGAGAGCCATGACCGTTCCGGTGTATCGTTGCGTGCAATGATTGCGAGTTCTCTCAAGCCCGTCGCAGCCGCCTTCGCGGCCCCGCAGTAAGCCTGACCGGCGGGCCCACCGCCGCGGGTTGTTGGTTTAACGCTTTACTACACTAACGTATACGGGCGTCGCTTAGCCGGAATTGCCCGACCAGCTGCTGCAGCAGACCCGTGATCGCCTCGACGTGATTGGAGGTATGGCGGACGTGAAGGAAGTCTCCGAGCAGCTCCTGCACCGTGCCCTCGACTTCCGCCGAGATGCGGCGGTTCTGTTTGCTGACGAGGGCGATTTTCTCCATGATCGCCACGACCTCGTCGATAATCTGCGATTTGAGCGAGTCGTCTTCCTGCGTATGGTTCAAAATCTCCGAGGCCGCCGCCACCAGCGCGGTGCCTTCGGCCACGACCCGCGTGCCCTCGCCCATGGTCTCGGTGGCGCGCTGCGCGTTCTCGTGAATATGCCGGACGATGCCGTGCACCTCTTCCGTCGATTGCCGGGTCGAATCCGCCAGCTTCTTGATCTCGGCCGCGACGACGGCGAAACCTCTGCCCTGCTCGCCGACCCTCGCCGCTTCGATGGAAGCGTTGAGCGCGAGCAGATGGGTCTGCGCCGAGATTTCCTCGATCACGCCGAGCACGCTCCGGATGTCCTCCGTCGTCACCATGAACGCCTCGATCGACCGATTCGTTTCCGTCACGCGATCGGCGATCTGCCGCATCTTGTCCGTGATCCGGACGAGCTCGCCCTGCGCGACGCCGATGTTCGCGGACGCCTTGTCCTCGAGCCGCCGGAGCGTTTCCCGCATCTCGCCGGCCGCGTCCTTCGCGTTGTCGATATCCTTGAGCTGGCTGCGGATGCCGAGAATCATTTCGTTGATTTTGCCGCTTACCCGCTCCGTCGTGCCCGCGGTCGCGCCCGTCGTCTCCAGCAGGATCCGCTGATTGGTCAGCACGTCGCCGGAAGCGAGCTTCACCTGCAGCATGACGCCTTCGAGGGAGTCGATCATGTTGTTGATCCACTTGGCCAAATCGCGGGTTTCGTTGTTCGCGAACGCGCTCGTGTCGAGCCGCTGCGTCAGGTCGCCTTTGCCTTCGGCGTTGATGCGGATGAATCGGTTGAGCCGCCGCATCTGGCGGGCAGTCTCGCGGTTGCCCCGGCGATCGAGCGACCAGACCATGGACAAGCCGAACAGGAGATTGAACAGCCCGACGGCGACGGCGCCGATGACGGGCAGGTCGCCGGCGGACAGGAAGTAGGCCAGAACGGTGCCGAGCGCGCCAAGACCGGCGAGCCAGCCCAGCGAATGCCTGAACTGCGTCCAGCGGATGCTGCGGATCCGGTAGACTTCCTCCAGATCGCCCTCGCACATCATCCCCCATACATCCGGGCAGTGGGGCAGCCGGAACGTCACGCCTTTCCCGATGACGGGGATGTGCCGGTAATCGGAATAGCCGGGGAAGGCGACGAACAGGTTGCTGCCTTGGCGGATCGTATCGGCGACCCCGGGATGCAGCTGCCCCGTGGCGGGATCGGTGAAGATCAGTTCGAGCTCCGTGTGTTCCCGCACGGAAACGGTGCCCCAGTCCGTGGAGACGCCGTCCTTCAGGTTCTCCCCGCGGGTGAACGTCCGGTCCTCGAACCGGCTGCGCGACAAAGCGGTGCCGGGCGCGATGCCCGCGTTCAGCGCCGGCTTCGCCATGAACAAATAATTGTCGCCGGAGTCGGGGTACACGTGACCGGATTCGCGTTGGATCAAATCGCCGATCACGTCGTTGGGCACGCGTCCGCACAAGGCGCCCTGCCATTCGCCGTTCACCATGACCGGGGTGATGAAGAGCAGGGTCATTTTGTCGTGGAACGACGACGTGCTCGGACCGAGCTTCAGCGTCAACGGATCGGCGTAGGGGCCGAACAGGCATTTGCGCCCGCCCGGAACGCTCCGGGCATAGGCGATTCCGGGGGCGATCAGGCTGCCGGAGCCGTACGTATCGCCGCGGTGGCGGCTATCCGTGGAGCAGGCGACGCGGCCTTCGGCGTCGAGCAGGAACAGCTCCGAGAAATCCGCGGCCCGCGTGCGGGTCTCCGCGAACAGCCGCTCGCAGGCGGCTTGAGCGTTGCCGAGCGGGCCGGCTCCGGCACCCGCGGACAGCTGCGCGAGCAGCCGGTCGAGATGGTCCCAGTATTCCGTCGTCCAAGCCTGCAGCAGATTCATCCGCGTATCCGCGATGCCCTCGAATATATCCGCGACGTCGTCCTCCATCTCCTTATTCAGCTTGTACGACCACCAAAGCGGCAACCCTTTCCGCAAACCCAGCCAATGAAACATCAGGCATCCCCAACCCTCTATTTAGCTTTATATGGTAGAAATTATAACATGATTTCTCAATAATTTGTTAATAATTGTCGAATGCAGCTGGGTATTTCGGAATGGATGTTAGGTATTTAGACGCATTCGACCGATAAACGGCGCGCAAGAATCCGATCGGGCATATCGGTTATAATGAACCTATTATTTTTTGGCAGATCGAGGGGGAACGAATAATGTCGATTTATTGCAGGCTGTTGATCGTCGACGACGAGGCGTTGATCCGGAACGGCATCAAGCATTACATGAACTGGGAGCAGGAAGGCTTCCAGATCGTCGGGGAAGCGTCGAACGGCAAAGAAGCGCTGGCGCTGATCGAAGAGCTGCAGCCGCATATCGTGCTGACGGATCTCGTCATGCCGGTGATGGACGGGGAAGAGCTGACGCGCCGGATCAAGCTGCATCATCCGGAGATCGAGGTCATCGTCCTGAGCAGCTTCGGCGACTTCGATTACGTGCGTTCGACGTTCCAAAGCGGCGTCCGCGATTATATTTTGAAACCGAAGCTCGATACCGGGCAGCTGCTGGACGTGCTGAAGACCGTCGCCGATAAGATGCCGTCGCTGCAAGCCGGCGGAGGCGGAGGCAAGCACGGCCCGTCCGTGAAGACGGTGCTCGAGAAGCTGCTGGCCGGCTTCGAGCAGGGCGATCTGCACATGGGAGGCGAGCTGGCCCAGGCATTTCCCCACCGCATGTTTTGCCTGCTCGGCCTGGATCTGCGGGGAAGACCGGTCACGAAGCAGGAGATCGGCGATATTCGCCAGCGGATGGAGGATGAGCTTGGCAAACAAGCGCTTTACGCGCATCAATTCGTCTACCACAGCCTGAAGACGGACGCGGCCATGATCGTCGTGCTGTTCAATTTGGATTATCCCATCCTCAGCTTGCTGCCGTTCTGGGCAAGAACGATGGCGGACGCGGTGGCCCGGCCGGAGCTCGAGGCGGCGATCATCGTCAGCGAGCCGTTCTCGGAGCTGCCGCGCCTGGCGACCGTGTACAAGAAGAGCCTGCTTCGGTTGATGGACTACGCGTTCTACTTCCCGCGCAAGAAGCTGCTCGTGTACAACGAGCTGCCGGAGCCGCCGCAGGCGCAGGAGCCGTTCAACCTGAACCGGTTTACGGAGGCGTTCAAGCGGGAGCGCTTCGATGCGGCGTTCGATTATTTGCGCGAATACATGGTCTCTTATACGAACGACTACACGACGGACGTGTTCGCGTTCAAGTCGTTTCTCAACAATCTGATGTTCAACGTTACGGTGCTGCTCGGCAACATGGGCTACGCCGTCGCGCCGCTCGAGAGCAAGAAGTACGACTATTTCAAGGCGATCGAGGAGTCCCGGAGCGCGGCCGCGGCCGCGGGTCTGCTGGAAGCGTTCGTCGCGGAGGCCAAGCAGTGCATCGCCGACAAGACCGAGCAGGCCGGCAACGCCAACATGAAGCGGCTGCTGGATTATATCCATGCGCATTATGCCGAACCGCTGAATTTGACGGAGATGGCGAAGCATTTTCACTTCAATCCTTCGTATCTGTCGAGCTACTTCTCTTCGCATCACAACGAAGGCTTCGTCGACTACGTGCACCGCGTCCGGCTGGAGAAGGCCGAGGAGCTGCTGCGCGCCGGCGAAGCGTCGATCTCGGAGATCAGCGGCATGGTCGGCTATTCCGACCACAGTTACTTTTGCAAAGTGTTCAAGAAGCACACCGGCCTGTCGCCGAGCCGTTACCGGCAGCAATCCATGAGATGAGCGGGTGAAGCATGAGAAACGTATTGGATCGGTTCAAATACAACGGGCTGTTCGTGAAAATGTTCCTCGTCATGGCGGCCGGCATCGTGGCGGTATCGGTGACGACGACGTGGACGACGATCAACATCTCCAGCCGCGTCTTCATCGACACGTTCAGCATCACGAATTCGAAGGTGATCAACCAAATTCAAAGCAGCCTGGACTCCTTCAACTATTCCATCATCGTCACGATGAATAAAATCGCCCAAAGCGGAACGATCCGGCAGTTCCTGACCGAAGACGACGGCGATTCCAGCGAGATGTTCAACGCCTATTACTTGATGGGACAGCAAATGAACCGCTACCGTTCCAGCGTGGACGCGTACGATATCGGCATCACGGTCACCGGCGTGAACGGCAGGCGCTATTCCACGGATCGTTCGTACTGGCCGGTGCCCGACAGCGTTCTCGCCGAGCATCCCATCACGAAGCGCTCGCTGGCGGAGCCGCGCAAGCTCATCTATTCGTACGACGATGCCGGCGCGTCGGCCAATCCGGGGCTTCAGCCGGCGATCATCGCTTCCAAGGCGCTCGTCGACCGAAGCGGGGCCGTGTACGGGATGATGTATTTCGCGGTGCGCGAGCCGTATTTCGCCCGCTTCTACGACAGCAATACGAGCGCCGGCAACGACGTCGCCGTGCTGGACGGGCAGGGGACGATCGTGTCGTCGAACCGCGGCGATTGGATCGGCCGGCAATCGGCGGAGCTGCTTCGCTATGCGAAGGAAATCGATGCCAAGGGCCTTCGCTACAAGAACGCCGAAGTCATGGGCAAGGATCAGCTGCTGCTCGCGGAGCAGCTCGGCGGCTTGAACCTGTACATGGTCAACGTGATCGACAAGCAGCAGGTCCTCGGGCAGTTGACCGATACGCGGCGGATCGCGCTCATGGTGATGGCGATCGTGGCCGCGACGGTGCTGATCGTGTTTCTCATCTCGCGCAACCTGACGAAGTCGTTGACCCGGCTCGTGAAGCAGATCTCGACGATCTCCAAATACGAGTTCGACCGCCATGTCAAAGTCGACGGCAGCTACGAGACGCGGCAGCTCGGCATCGCGTTCAACGCGATGATCGACGAGCTGAACGCGTACGTCGGCCAGCTGGTCGAAACCCAGAAGCAGCGGCGCAACGCGGAGCTCGAGGCGCTCCAGCAGCAGATCAACCCGCATTTTCTGTACAATACGCTCGCGTCCGTGAAATTCATGGTGCAGCAGGGCAGCAAGGACAAGGCGGCGGAGACCATCAACGCGCTGATCTCGCTGCTGCAGAACGCGATCGGCAACGTCAGCGAGATGATCACGGTCCAGCAGGAGCTGGATAATTTGAAAAGCTACGTGCTCATCAATCAGGTGCGGTACGGCGAACGGATCCGCGTCAGCTACTTCATCGCGCCGGACTGTCTGGCGTACCGGATCCCGAAGCTGATGATCCAGCCTTTCATCGAGAATGCCTTCTTCCATGCGTTCAACGAGAAGGCCGAGGGCTACATCCACATCATGGTGACGCAGGAGGGCTCGTCGCTCGTCTGCGAGGTGGTCGACAACGGGGACGGGATGAACCTGAGCGGCGAGATTCCGAAGCCGGTCAGCAAGCGCCAGCTGTTCAGCGGGATCGGCGTGCGCAACGTCAACGACCGCATCAAGCTGCTGTTCGGCGAAGGGTTCGGGGTGACGATTACGAGCGACATCGGGGAAGGAACGCGCGTGCGGATCCGGATTCCGCTCCTGAAACCTAAGGATCCTCCTACTTTCTAAAGATTGTCCAAACCGCGAAAGGCTGCTAGCCGCATCGTATAAGAATATGACAAGTCGTTGTAAAGATCGTGCTAACGAGCGAATTTCAGGGAATGCTATCATAAAGCAGTGAGCTAGTAAACGCTTACAAAGACAACGAAAAGAGAACCGGAGGTCATGAAAGTGAAGAAACTGATCGGATTACTCGTAATTTGCGTGCTCGTGCTCTCGGCGTGCTCGTCGAAATCGAACGATACGGCGGACAACGGCAATAGCAGCGGCGGGAACGGCGGCGATAAGGCCAGCAAAATCACGGTTTGGGCATGGGACCCCAACTTTAACATTAAAGCGATGAATCTCGCCAAGGACGCCTACGCGGCGAAAGACCCGAACTTGACGGTCGATATCATCGAGAATGCCCAGAACGATATCGTGCAGAAGCTGAACACGGGCATGAGCTCCGGCACGACCAAAGGCTTGCCGAATATCGTGCTGATCGAAGATTACCGCGCGCAAAGCTTCCTGCAGGCGTATCCGGATATGTTCTACGACCTCAGCGGCTCGATCAAAGCCGAAGACTTCGCGGATTACAAGCTTGGACCGACTTCGGTCGACGGCAAGCATTACGGCGTGCCGTTCGACTCCGGCGTGGCGGGCCTGTACGTAAGAACGGATTATCTGGAGCAAGCGGGCTACAAGATCTCCGACCTGCAGGACATCACGTGGGACCAGTACATCGAGATCGGCAAAAAAGTCAAAGCCGCAACGGGCAAAGACTGGATCTCGCTTGACCCGAACGATCTCGGCGTCATCCGCATGATGATCCAATCCGCGGGCTTGTGGTACCTGGACGCGGACGGCAAAACGCCGAACATCGCGAATAACGCGGCCATGAAAGAAGCGTTCGAGGTGTATAAGAAGCTGATGGGCGCCAACATCGTCAAGACCCATTCCGACTGGAGCTCCCTCGTCGCGAACTACAATACGGGCGCCGTGGCTTCCATCCCGACAGGCAACTGGTTCACGCCTTCCATCACGGCGGAAGCGTCGCAATCCGGCAAATGGGCGATCGCGCCGATGCCGAAGCTGGCCAAGACGCCGAATTCCGTCCACGCGACGAGCATCGGCGGCAGCTCGTGGTACGTGCTGAACGTGCCGGGCAAGGAAAAAGCGGCGGCGTTCCTGAAGGACACTTTCGGCTCGGACGTGGATCTCTACCAGAAGTTCGTCACCGACGTCGGCGCCATCGGCACGTACAAACCGGCGGCTTCCGGCGAAGCGTTCTCCGCGGCGAACGAATTCTTCGGCGGCCAGAAGATCGTCTCCGACTTCGCCAACTGGACGACGAAAATTCCGAACGTGAACTACGGCCTGCATACGTACGCCATCGAAGATATCCTGATCGTCGAAATTCAAAACTTCCTGAACGGCAAACCGCTTGACGACGTCTTGAAGGACGCGCAAAGCCAAGCCGACGCGCAGGTGAAGTAACAATCGGACCGACGAGACCTTGGACCTGGTTCCGCGCCGCGCCGCGATTCGATCGGCGATCCGGCGCGGGTCGGCCCAAGGTCATTATGATGATTCCCGAGATGGAAAGGAGCTGGCCGCCACCGTGAGCAAAGCGAGAGCAAGCATGAATATCAAAGCGAGAACGAGCGCGATCAGTTGGTCGTTCATTGCGCTGGCCGTCCTGTTGATCTGCGCGTTTTACTTTTACCCGATGGTCAAGGCGCTCATGCTGTCGTTCCAAACGGGAACGGGCACGAACCTCCATTACGTGGGGGGAGACAATTACGCCAGGCTGTTCAAGGATAAGACCTTCCTCACCGCGCTCAAGAACACGTTCATCTTCCTGATCGTGCAGGTGCCGATCATGATCCTGCTCGCCCTGTTCATCTCGGTGCTGCTGAACGACAGCAAGCTGAAGCTGAAGGGTTTTTTCCGCACGGCCATTTTTCTGCCGGCCGTCACGTCGCTCGTCGCGTACTCGGTTATTTTCAAGTACTTGTTCGGCAATGACGGACTTATCAATACGGCGCTGCTGAAGCTGCATCTGATCGGCGCCCCCATCCAATGGATTACCGACCCGTTTTGGGCTAAAATCACGATCATAATCGCCATCACCTGGCGTTGGACCGGATATAACATGATTTTCTATTTGTCTGCCCTGCAGAACATCGACAACTCGATCTACGAGGCGGCGCGCATCGACGGCGCATCGGCATTCCGCCAGTTCCGCCAGATCACGGTGCCGCTCCTGAAGCCGATCATCCTGTTCACGTCGATCACGTCGACGATCGGCACGCTGCAGCTGTTCGACGAGGTCATGAACATCACGAAGGGCGGACCGGGCAATGCGACCACGACGCTGTCGCAGTACATCTACAATCTATCGTTCAAATACACGCCCGACTTCGGCTACGCGGCGACCGTCTCGTACGGCGTCGTCATCCTGATCGTGATCTTCTCCATTCTTCAGTTCAGACTGGCAGGTGACAGAAATGGCTAAACGGATATTCACCTACGTATTCTTGAGCGTGGCGGCCGCGATCTCGATTTTTCCGTTTCTCTGGATGATCGTCAGCGCGACGAACAAGTCGGTCGACGTCACGAAAGGCTCGCTTCTTCCGGGCTCGAACCTGGGCGCCAACTTCAGCAAGATCGTCGACCAGATCGCGCTCGGCCCGGCCCTGCTCAACTCCGCCAAGATCTCGATCTCGACGACGGTGCTCGCGCTGCTGATCGCTTCGCTGGCGGGTTACGGCTTCGAGATTTACCGCAGCCGGGCGAAGGACATCGTCTTCAATATCCTGCTGCTGTCGATGATGATTCCGTTCGCGGCGCTCATGGTGCCGCTGTACCGGATGTTCGGCACGATCACGCGGGTCATCCCTGCGATCGGGATCGACACGATGTCGGCGGTCGTCCTGCCGACGGTCACGACGGCGTTTCTCATCTTCTTCTTCCGCCAGAGCACGAAGATGTTTCCGAAGGACATGCTCGAGGCCGGCCGGATCGACGGCTTGAACGAGCTAGGCGTCTTCTTCCGCATCTACGTGCCGACGATGCGGACATCGTACGCGGCGGCGGCGATCATCACGTTCATGTCCAGCTGGAACAACTATTTGTGGCCGCTCGTCGTGCTGCAGTCGCCGGAGAAACGGACGATTCCGCTCCTGATCTCCAACCTGGGCTCGAGCTACGCGCCGGATTACGGCGTGAACATGCTCGTGATCCTGATCGCGACTTTGCCGACCGCCATCGTCTTCTTCCTGATGCAGAAGCATTTCGTCGCGGGAATGACGGGCTCGGTCAAATAAGCCTGCACGCGGCCAAAATTAAGCCTACAATAGAGATGCTAGCGATCCAGGCGGATCAGCCAAGGAGGAACGGAAAGTGAAAGCAACGACAGCCGACATCGGATGGCTCGGCGATCCGACGGTGTATCAAGTGAATCGGCTAGCGGCGCATTCCGATCACCGCTATTACCGCACGACGGAGGAAGCCGCGCGGCAGTCGCCGATGAGCATGCGGTATTCGCTGAACGGCAATTGGAAATTCCATTACGCGGCGAACGCGGCAAGCCGGCCGGAGCGATTCCACGAAACGGACTACGATTGCGGCGGCTGGGACGACATTCAAGTGCCCGGGCATATTCAGCTCCAGGGCTACGGGCAGCTTCAATACGTCAATACGATGTACCCTTGGGACGGCCTTGACGCCGTCCGGCCCCCCGATCTTCCGGCAAGCAATCCGGTCGGCAGCTATGCGAGAACGTTCCGCCTGCCCGAGACGATGCGCGGGCCGCTCTACATTTCCTTCCAAGGCGTGGAATCGGCATTCTACGTCTGGCTGAACGGCCGATTCGTCGGGTATGGCGAAGACAGCTTCACGCCTTCGGAGTTCGAGCTTACGCCGTACTTGTGGGAAGGCGACAACAAGCTCGCCGTCGAAGTGTTCCAGCGCAGCACCGGCGGCTGGCTGGAGGATCAGGATTTCTGGCGGTTCTCGGGCATCTTCCGCGACGTGTACCTGTATACCGTGCCGAAGGTCCATGTCCAGGATCTGCAGGTTCGCGCGGAATTGGACGACAGCTATCAAATCGGCACGCTGCGCGTCGATCTGGCGCTGCTCGACTCCCGGGACGGCGACGACGCGGGGGCTCGCGCGGAGCTGACGCTCAAGGATGCGGACGGCCATGTCGTTACCGCTGCGGAAGGCGTCTTCGGCGGCGGCAAGCTGACGCTCGAGGCGAACGCGGGGGCCGTGAAGACGTGGAGCGCCGAGCTGCCTCACTTGTACAGCGTCTGCTTGTCCGTCTTCGACGCGCGCGGCGAGCTTGTCGAAGCGATCGTGCAGAAGACCGGCTTCCGCCGGTTCGAGCTGATCGGCGGCCTCATGTGCCTGAACGGCAAACGAATCGTCTTCAGGGGCGTGAACCGTCACGAGTTCAACGTTCGCCGCGGCCGGGCGATCACGGCCGAAGACATGCTGTGGGACGTCAAGACGATCAAGCAAAACAACCTGAACGCCGTGCGGACGTCGCATTATCCGAACCAGACGCTGTGGTACGAGCTGTGCGACGAGTACGGCCTGTACGTCATCGACGAGATGAACCTGGAGACGCACGGCTCGTGGCAGAAGATGGGCGCCGTCGAGCCCTCCTGGAACATTCCCGGCAACCGGCCGGAATGGCGGGGAGCGGTGTTGGACCGCGCGCAATCGATGCTCGAGCGCGACAAGAATCATCCGTCGATCCTGATCTGGTCCTGCGGCAACGAATCTTACGCGGGCGAAGTGATCCTGGACGCTTCGAATTATTTCCGCGAGCGGGATCCGGGCCGGCTCGTCCATTACGAAGGCGTGTTCCACAACCGCGAGTATGACGCGACCAGCGATATGGAGAGCCGCATGTACGCGAAGCCGGAGGATATCATCGCCTATCTCGAGAGCAATCCCGCGAAGCCGTACATCAGCTGCGAATACATGCACGCGATGGGCAATTCGGTCGGCGGCATGCACAAATACACGGAGCTCGAGCAGCGGTATCCGATGTACCAGGGCGGCTTCATCTGGGATTACATGGATCAATCGCTGATGGCGCGGGACCGGTACGGGAACGAGTTCTTCGCCTACGGCGGCGATTTCGGCGACCGGCCGACGGACTACAGCTTCTGCGGCAACGGCATCGTGTTCGCGGACCGGCGCGTCTCGCCGAAGATGCAGGAGGTCAAATTCCTGTACCAGAACGTGAAGCTGCAGCCGACGCGCGACGGCGTGAGGATCGTGAACGAGAATTTGTTCGCGAATACGAAGCGATGGTCGTTAACGGTACGACTATATCGGGACGGCGCCGAGGTGCACGGCTGGACCGGCGAAGCGGCGGTCGAAGCGGGGAGCGAGGCATTCGTACCGTTCGATCTGCCGGCCGAGGCCATGGCGCGACCGGGCGAGTACGCGATTCATGCGGCTCTTGTACTGAAGGACGCGGAAGCTTGGGCGGAAGCCGGCCATGAGGTCGCTTTCGGCGAAGAGCTGTTCGAGGTCGCGGCGGCGCAATCGGACGCGGCTGCGGCCGCGACGCCGGCGGGATCGGTTCGCGTCGTCGAAGGCGACGTCAACATCGGCGTGACCGGGGACGGCTTCAGCGTCCTGTTCTCGAAGCAGGCCGGTTCCCTCGTCTCGCTCCGGTACGGCGGGCGGGAGATGATCGCGGCTCCGCCGATGCCGCTCTTCTGGCGGGCGACGACCGATAACGACAAAGGCGCGAGCCTCGGCTTCGAGGCGGGCGTGTGGTATGCGGCAAGCCTGGCGCGCAAATGCGTCGGCGTCGCGCTGGAAGCGGCGGAAACCGGCGACCGGGCGACGGTGTGGTTCGATTACGGCTTCTCTATCAGCGCGGAGCTTCGCGTCCGGACGGCCTATACGGTCCACGCGGACGGAAGCGTGAACGTCCGGATGGATTACTCGGGGGCGGCAGGGCTGCCGGACGTGCCGATCGTAGCGCTGTCGTTCAAGCTGTCCGCCGATTACGGCGAAACGGAATGGTACGCGATGGGACCCGAGGAGAATTACATCGATCGCGCCTTCGGCGCGCGCCTGGGCGTGTTCGGCCGCAAGGTTGCGGAACTGCCCTCCGCGTATCTGGTTCCGCAGGAGTCCGGCAATCGGACGGGCGTTCGCCGCTTGCGCATTACGGACGGCCGCGGGATCGGGTTGCAGCTGGCGGCACCGCCGTCCGCGCCGGTGGAGTGCTGCGTTTCGCCGTACACGGCCTTCGAGCTGGAGCAGGCCGCGCATCCTTACGAGCTGCCGGGCGTTCATTACACCGTCGTGACCGTGGCGGGGCGCCAAATGGGCGTCGGCGGGGACGACAGCTGGGGCGCGCCGGTGCACGAGGAGTACCGCATCCCGGCCGAACGGGCGATGAGCTTCGCGTTCACGCTGTCCGCCGTCGATCGCGCGTCGGAATAACGAGCCGGCGAGCGGCGAACCGGCAATGGTTTAAGCACCATGGGCTTCGGTCCGGGATGTTGGCGAATTGCATGAATGGCAACGATTGGCCATGACTAACTGCGCATGAACTGCTGTGCGCCGGAAGCAAAAACGACGCAGCAAAGAGGCTGACAACAGGCGATCCTAATCGCCGAATGTCAGCCTTTTTGCCGTCCCGTTAGCTCCAACTCTCCTGCCCGCGGCCGATGCCCTGCACTCGTGGCTTTTTCCACATAAAAAGAACCTCCGCGCCGAAAGCGCGAAGGTCCCGCAGGAGCAAGTCGATTACTTGGCAGCGTCGTAACGTTTGCCGACTTCGGCCCAGTTCACGACGTTCCAGAACGCCGCGATGTAGTCAGGGCGTTTGTTTTGGTAGTTCAGGTAGTACGCGTGCTCCCAGACGTCCAGACCCAGGATCGGCGTATCGCCTTCCATGATCGGGCTGTCTTGGTTCGGCAGGCTGTACACTTTCAATTTGCCGTTGCTCAGCGCGAGCCAAGCCCAGCCGCTGCCGAAACGCGTCGTTGCCGCTTTCGCGAAATCGGCTTTGAATTGATCGAAGCCGCCCAATTCGTTCGCGATCGCATCGGCAAGAGCGCCCGTAGGCGCGCCGCCCGCGTTCGGTCCGATCGTTTCCCAGAACAGGGAGTGGTTCGCGTGGCCGCCGCCGTTGTTGCGGACAGCCGTGCGGATCGCTTCCGGTACGCTGTTCAGGTCGGCGATCAGGTCTTCGACGGATTTGTCTTGCAGCTCGGGAGCGGACTCCAGGGCAGCGTTAAGATTCGTCACGTAAGTGTTATGATGACGGTCGTGGTGAATCATCATCGTGGTTTCGTCGATATGCGGTTCAAGAGCATTGTTTGCATAAGGCAAAGCGGGCAATGTGTGTGCCATTGGTCAAAAACCTCCTAATAATATGTAATCGTTTTTCCACTTCATTATCCCCGTTCTCGTCCAATAAATCAACATAAATGTTTGTAAAGTCGGTTTGAAAATTCATCGGACGCCGGAACATCTTCTAGCATGATCATTTCCCAGGGTTCCCATACCGCTTGGGCCAAGCTCGAAGCAAAGCGGCCCCTTCCGGAATATACATGAAGTATTACCGTTGAAATGGGTGAGCCATATGATCGTGTCCGATGCGGGACTCCCCGGCGTGAAGGTTATCGAACCCGCCAGCTTTCAGGACGCCCGCGGCTTTTTCATGGAGAGCTACAACCGCGAAGCGCTGGCGAAGCACGGGATAACGAACGTATTCGTCCAGGATAATCATTCGTTGTCCGCGGTGCCGGGGACGCTGCGCGGCATGCATTACCAATTGGAGCCGAGCGCGCAGACGAAGCTGGTCCGGGTGATCGCGGGCAGCATTTACGACGTCGTCGTCGATATCCGCCGCGGGTCGCCGACGTTCGGCCGCTGGGAAGGCTTCGCGCTGTCGGCCGGCAACAAGAAGCAGCTGCTCGTCCCGCAAGGCTTCGCGCATGGATTCATGACGCTCGAGGCCGATACGGAAGTGCTGTATAAAGTCGATGCGTACTATTCGCAATCCGACGATCGGGGCATTGCCTGGAACGACCCGGCGCTCGCCATCGCATGGCCGCTCCAGCCGTCCGTTTTGTCGGCCAAAGACGCCAAGCATCCCATGCTCCGCGATGCGGAGTCGAACTTTACTTACGCGAGGTGAAGACAGCGTGAAACTGATGATTACGGGCGGAGCGGGCTTCATCGGCAGCAACTTCGTTCATTATATGCGCAAGGCGTACCCGTCCTATTCGATCCTGAATGTGGACGCGTTAACGTATGCAGGTAATATAACCAATTTGGCAAGCATTGAACCGGCGGACGGGCGCTACCGGTTCGTCCGGGCGGATATTCGGGACAGGGCCGCGATGCTGCCGTTATTCGAGTCGGGCGTGGACGCGGTGATCCACTTCGCCGCCGAATCCCATGTCGATCGCAGCATCGCGCAGCCGGACGTGTTCGTGACGACGAACGTGGTCGGGACGCATACGCTGCTGGAGCTGGCGAAGGCGCATGGCGTGAGTAAATTCGTGCAGGTATCCACCGACGAGGTGTACGGCTCCTTGGGGGCGTCTGGCCTTTTCACGGAATCGACGCCGTTATCGCCGAACAGTCCGTATTCCGCGAGCAAAGCCGCGGCGGATCTGTTGGTGCGGGCGTACCACGAGACGTACGGCATGCATGTGAACATCACCCGCTGCTCCAACAATTACGGTCCCTATCAATTCCCGGAGAAGCTGATCCCGCTCATGATAGCGCAGGCGCTGCAGGATAAGCCGCTGCCGGTCTACGGCGACGGGCTGAACGTGCGCGATTGGCTCTACGTGGAGGATCACTGCAGCGCGATCGATCTCGTGCTGCACCGGGGGGCGCCCGGCGAGGTGTACAACGTCGGCGGGCGCAACGAACGGACGAATCTGGAGGTCGTGACGACGATTCTGGAGGCGCTCGGCAAGCCGGCTTCCCTGATCAAGCATGTCCCGGACCGGCTCGGCCATGACCGCAGGTACGCGATCGACGCGGACAAAATCCGCACCGCCTTGGGCTGGCAACCGCAATTTCCGTACGAACGGGGCATACAGGCCACGATCGAATGGTACATCGACAATGCAGCATGGATGGAGCAGGTTGCTACGGGCGCCTATCTCGGCATCAACGAAGGGCATTCGACGAACGGCGAGGAGTTGGGCGGATCATGACAACAAGACCGATGCGCATCATCGTGACGGGGGCGAACGGCCAGCTCGGGCAGGAGCTGTTGGCGCTGCCGGGGCTGCAGCAGGAGGGCATCAGCATGCTTGGCTTCGGCCGCGGAGGCCTTGACGTGACGAACCTGCAGAACTGCCGCGAGGTCGTCAAGCGCTATCAGGCGGACGCGGTTATTCATTGCGCGGCCTATACGGCCGTCGACCAGGCGGAGTCGGAGCCGGCGGAGGCCTTCCGCATCAACGCGGAGGGCACGCGCAATATCGCGCTCGCGGCAAGGGAATTCGGGGCGAAGCTGGTGTACGTCAGCACCGATTACGTATTCGAAGGCACGGCTTCGGAGCCGTACGAGGAGAGCGGAGAGACAAAGCCCCGCACCGTATACGGCAAGTCCAAGCTGGCGGGCGAGCAGGAGGCGACGGCGATCGGCGGCCGGACGTTTATCGTCCGCACGTCCTGGGTCTACGGCAAGCATGGACGCAATTTCGTGGAAACGATTCGCGAGCTGGCGAAGACGCGCGACGAGATCCGGGTCGTGATGGACCAGCTGGGCTCCCCGACCTATACGCTGGATTTGGCGGAATTCCTGATCCGTCTCGTGCGCACGGAGCATTACGGCATCTATCACGCGACCGGAACCGGGGTGTGCTCCTGGTACCAGTTCGCGCAGGCTATCCTGGAAGAGAGCGGCGCTGCGGGCGTAAAGCTGCTGCCGTGCACGACGGCCGACTTTCCGCGCCCCGCGCCGAGGCCGGCGTATTCGGTGCTGCGGCATGGCGCAATCGGGCGGCAGGGGATGCAGGGCTTGAGACACTGGCGGGCGGCATTGGCGGCGTATATGCGGGGGTAATGCTACTATGCTACTATGCGGAGCGAGAGAGCATACCTAATATCAATTCACTTCATTTCCTATTATTGCTCGCCATTTTCACTAGAATTGGAAGCGCTTTGTCGATATAACCAAAGAAGCCCCCACGATGAGTGGGGGCTTCTTTGCTGGAAGTTGGATCTCAATAGTCAAAGACTATTTGATGAAACCAACGTTACCGAGGAAACGTGCGATCATTGTAGCTGCTTCAGCACGGTTCGCATTGGCGTTACCTACTACCGTAGTAGCAGTTTGGCCTTTAACGATACCTTCGCTTACGACAACAGCAACTTCGCCTTTTGCCCAGCCCAGGCTGTCCGCATCTTTAAAGCTTGCCAGTGCCGTAGATACTTGCGCATCCGTCAGCGTGACATCTTTACCCGCGAATTTCAATGCGCGAGCTACGATAGCAGACAGTTCTTTACGAGTGATGTTCGCGTTCGGTTTGAAAGTACCGTCTTCATAACCCGTGATCAGACCTGCTTTAACCGCCGTAGCGACCGTAGCAGCGTACCATTGGTTGGAAGCGACGTCTTTGAATTGCGAAGTCGAACCGGATACTTCAAGACCCAATGCGCGAACGACCAAAGCTGCAAACTCAGCGCGAGTAATATTACGTTTCGGTTCGAATTTGTTAGCAGACGTACCGTTAACGATCAATTTGCTTGCGAGAGCCTCAACATCTTTCTGTGCCCAGTTTCCAGCCAGATCCGCGAAGGATACGGCTTTCGCTTGGATGACAGTGTAGATGCTGTTGCCGTTACGTTTCAGCGTTGCAATCGTTTTGCCGTTCTCAGTATTGAAGGTAGTTGGCACAAAAGTGAACGTACCCGTTGCTGGATCGTACAAAACGCCAACAAGGTTGGACGTATCAGCCGCAACTTCATTCAGGCCGATCGTACGGTTAACGTACTGGCCGAATGTCGTAATTTCTTGTTCTTTGCCACCTCCAACTGCAACGACTTTGAAGTCGACAGCTGGAGCAACCTGTTTACCGCCTGCTGCAGTAACGGCTGCGCCGATTTTGTCAGCAGTATCGCCAGTTACTTTTTTCAATTCAACGCGGATCACAAGGTCCTTCAGCTCAACCCCGAGGGATTTAGCGAGATCTTCGAGTTTCAACGCGGCGATTGGCAGGGTGTAGGAAGTACCGTTTTCCAAAATGATGGTCAGGGACTTGCCTTTAGCCAGAGCGTCGGCAGGCAGCAGAACGACATCGGATTTCGAAGAAACCGTAGCGTCTGCGTTAGCATTGAACAAGTTGATAAGAGCATCGCGGTTAACAGTTCCGTCAGCGTTGATAACGTCCATAGTTACAGGCGGGAAGTATGCAGAGCTACCGTTGCTAGTAGAGTACGTGTACTCGCCAACCGTACGGCTTGTTGGGCCATATTGAAGGTAAGTATTTTGAGTGATCGTAATTGCTTGATCAAATACGTATGCTCCATTGCTGTATGTAGCCGTTGCAACGCCGTACTGACCGTTTGGTCCGTAGACGCCGACCGTAATTGTACTGCGATCGCCTGTGAGAGCACTGTATTCAGCATCAGTCAAAGTAACCGAACCCGAAAGTTGATTATTGTTCTGAGTGACGTTGAATGTCGCAGCAAAAGCGATAATCGGAGTAAATACGGAAACAATCATTGCAAAGACAAGAACTGCCGCTGTTTTGTTCTTAAGAAGCTTTTTCATGTTATGTTTTCACCTCCTTTCATTGGAATCAAAAGAGATCATTTACCAGAAGTTATTATATAATATCTCACTACGATATAGTAGGTCAATAAATGTAAAAAAGAAGGGGAATTTCATTGAAATTGTCACAAAATATAGTTTGAATTTCACAAAGAGCAACTATTTCTCCGATTTAATATTAAAATCTTGTAATTTCCCTCTTATTGTTTTATCGTCTTTTCCTTGGGCATTTAGAGCATCCAGATAGACTTGTAATGCATTCGCTACATACTTTTCGTCCAGTTTATGTTTTGTTAGCGGTTTGGTGATGTCGACTGCTTCCTTATAGTTCTTTTGTTCAACGTCGATTTGTCCGATCGCTAAACGAATAAGCGGCGTTACGCTGAAGTCCCGTCCTTGCAGTTGTTCGGTTGGCAATTCTTTCAGAAGGTCGATTCTAGCAATAACTTCGTCGTAGAGTTCTTGGGCGCGTTTCCATTTCTTAAGGGCGCCTGTCGTGTCGGTAGTCTTCTCAGCGATACCTGCTTGCGCATATTCCCAAATTGTACGTTCGTAAAATTCAATGTCCCAAGGCCTGGTTTTAATGCCTGCTTCGAGTACGTATAGTGCTTTATCGGTATTCCCCAGGTTTTTATCCAGCGTAAATTCAACTAGGAATAGATCTCGATTGTAGGGCTCGGATCTCCGAAGCTGATTGACTAATAACGAAATGCTTTGCAAGTATTGCTGATCCCTCGTTTGATTGAAAGCTTGATTCAACCAATCGATTTCGCGCAGGAGATATTCGGGATTGCTCGGCGAATACTTAATGGCATCGTCAAGCGGAGGAATTAAATCTTTCAGTTGATGCTGCTTGTCGGAGGCAAGTGAAATAGCATTACGATAATAGGAATCGGCCATATAGGATCTCCAAGAACCGATCAACATAATGGATGCCAGCAAGGCGATGCCTATGGGAAAACCGATCTTCCAGACTTTTCCCGAAATTTCGTCCTGGCGAATCTTCTGGGGAAGTGCCATTCGTTCGCCGTAAGCGGCTCCCATTAATCCCAGCGATAAGAAGACCAAGATTGCCAGATAGATATAGCTCATATCAAAATCGATTGCGCTATGCACGAGAAGAGAAACAACTATGATATAGAATGCAAAGTGGGATTTGTCTTCTTCGTTGTCCTTGATATAACTTCGTATGTAAATGTAAAATACGCAGGCGATGAAACCGATTAAAACGAGCAGTCCTACCCAACCGGTTTCAACAAGCGTTTGCAGGTAAAAGCTATGAACCTGTTTGCTGCTATACGGGTTATTTTGGTATTTCTCGTAGAGAGCATTCCATCCTCCGCCGCCTGCCCCGAAAACGGGATAATCGGCAGAAATCTTCAACGCGTCTTTATAAAACGTTCCGCGTTCGAGCACGCTGTGTTGATTGAGGTTGATGTTCTCGAGTCGATCGGCGATTTCGCCAGGCAATAATTGACGTATGCTGCTGCTGGCTAGGAGCAGGGAGGCACCTGCCAAGGTAATGACGACCAGTGCAACGGGAACGACTGCATACGATCGTCTGGTTGCGGCAAATGCCTTGAATCTTGCTTCCAAGCGCTCGTTAAGCAGTTGGTGCAACAATAGTATCACGCCTGCGGATATAAGGCCCGCAATGACAATCAAGGACCAGCCCTCAAGCGGTAATTTGGACCAGACTGATATCAGATTCGGATCGCCGCCTGCCGCCTTCGGAAGCACCCGAGGAGCGATGGCATTCATGGTTGAAGTCGTTCGGCCCAGAATCGCGAAGGAGGCGAGTATTGAAATGCAGGTATAAAGCAGAAACAGCAATTGCTGCTTGAACTTCAAGAAAGGCAGCACGAGCAAAATCAATATTGGCACGATAACCAAGGCGCCCCGGGACAAAGTGAGCATGAAGGACACCCAAATTGGCACGAGCATGAAGGCATGAATAAAACGCAAATACGATAATCGGACTTGTACAATAAGAAAAAGTCCGACTAAAAACAAGGCAGAAAGATAAGCGGCATAAGCATTCGGGTACTGGAACACCGCGGTGACTCGGTATACCTCTTGTTGGTACCAGAGTGCATCCGGAAAATAGCGTTGTCCGAACATATTAGCAAGTCCGTAGAAAACAACGCCGTAACCCGAGAACTGGATGCCGTAGAGGAGCAACAACCTTGCCTTGGTGGAGTCGCCATAATATAGACCCAGTAAAAAGATGGACGACAACATGAACGAGATATAGATCATGATATGCGACTGATGAACCGAAGCGGCTCCCGCATTTGAAATTAAGTAGGTGAGTGGCAGCAGCCACACGCAAGCAGATATTATCGACTTCCAACTGTTCAATCTTGCGGTCTTATACAAGTAGATGGTCCCGGCAAGCAAGAGAACGAAAAAAGCGATTTCCGCTCCGATAATCGAGCGTTCGTACATCAATAAATACCCGACGAATAGCTTGCTACTGTTGTAGGGGTAAATAAAAAGCAGCAGGGTAATTACGACTAGCCCGGTCCATTTGATCAGCGAGAAATCTTTTGCTTCGGGCTTTGCAAGTTTTTTTTGGTTGAGACTCGTCTTCATTCGTTTCTCCTAATGATCATCATATATGTAAAATAATTGCGCTATTGCCTTGTGACTTTTTAAGCAAGTATATAGTTAAACGTATTTAGATGATAAAAGTTTCGGTAAAAAAAGAAATTTTTTCATAGTATTAAAAAGGAAAACTATTTATGATTACTTAAGTATAATAAGAGAACGATGCCGAGCTACAAAAAGTAACAATGGGTCCTTTATAATACTAGAATATAAACTAAATTTCAAAACCTAATCCGTTGAATGGAGGAGACCTTGAAAATATTTGTTAGTCAGGAGGGAAATTAACTTAAATTAACTGGAACTAATAATGCAACCTTGATATCATTGATATCATTATTTGTAAAATTGGAATTATTAATAATCGTTTACAAGTTAAGGGAGTTTGAAATGGACATATATTTTAAAAATCTATACAAATATAAAGATTTGTTTTTCGAGTTAGTGCGAAAAGATATAAAGCTTAAATATAAAAATTCGATTTTAGGTGTTCTTTGGAGCATGTTGAACCCCTTGTTGATGATGGTCGTTCTGAGCCTTGTTTTCATGGAGTTTTTTAAAAACAATATCCCCAATTTCCCGGTTTACGTTTTGATAGGCAGGCTTGTATATCAATATTTTTCGGAGGCCACCAACTTTGCCATGGACTCCATCAATGTCAATAGCCAGTTGATTCGGAAGGTTTACGTTCCTAAATATTTTTTTCCACTTTCACGTGTTGTCTCATCGCTAATAACAACGATTCTTACTTTGGTGCCATTAGCATTGACAATGGTAATTACGGGCCTTCCATTGCGTTGGATTAATTTAATGATTGTATTCCCGCTCTTTTACTTGTTGGTTATTGTAGCGGGAGTTGGGCTGTTGCTTTCTGCTATCACGGTGTTTTTCAATGATATGAAACATATGTATTCGATTTTTTTGTTATTGCTGATGTACATGACACCGATTTTTTATCCGGCTTCTATAATTCCGGAAAAGTATTTGACATTAATCAAGTTGAACCCGATTTTTCCTATTGTTGAAATGTTTCGTGATTTCCTGATGTATAATACTATGCCCGATATATCGGCGCATCTATATTTGATTATGAATATGGTTATTTATGGAGGAATCGGGTTGTTAGTATTCTATAAAACGCAAGACCGGTTCGTTTATCACTTATAGAGTTGAGGTGTGAGAACCGATGAGCGATATTGCGATTCAGGTTTCGAATGTAACGATGAAATATCGGATAGCTTCTGAAAAACTAGATTCTCTGAAAAATTACTTTATTAAGAAAATAAGAAAAGAAATTCAGTATGAAGAGTTTCATGCGCTAAAAGAAGTAGGATTCTCCGTTAACAAAGGCGATGTCTTCGGAATCATTGGATTGAATGGCGCGGGGAAGAGTACTTTGCTGAAAATAATAGCGGGAGTGCTAAAGCCAACACAAGGCAAGGTAGTGACAAAAGGGGCTATCGCTCCATTGATCGAATTAGGGGCGGGTTTTAACGGCGAGTTGTCCGGTGTTGAGAACATATATCTGAATGGGCTATTAATGGGGTATTCGAAGAAGTTCGTAAAGGACAAATTAGAGGAAATAATATCTTTCTCGGAACTGGATAAATTCATTCATACGCCATTGAAGAATTATTCGTCGGGTATGAAGGCGAGACTCGGATTTTCTATCGCAACAGTCATTCAACCGGAAATATTAATTGTGGATGAAGTGCTATCTGTAGGTGATTTTAAATTCAAAGAAAAATCCGAGAAGAAAATCAAGTCGATGATTGAAGATGAGGGAACTACAGTTTTATTTGTTTCACATTCATTAAGCCAGGTTGAGAGAATTTGTAAAAATGCACTGTGGCTGGAGCATGGTTGTGTGAAGAAGATCGGTAAAGTTGAAGAGATCATTTCCGAATTTAAGAATAATGCCTAAACATCATTCATTTTGTATTGTGTTGGTACATGTAGGTAATACAGTGCATTAAGGGCATAAGGTGATAGTGATGCGTGATAAAGTGAAAGCGGAGTTCGAACAAATATGCCGACTGATCGATCAGAATGAATACATATCGTTCGATATCTATGATACGGCCTTGCTCCGCAATGTGCTGTATCCAAGTGATATTTTTGACATCGTAGAGATGACGTTGAGCGAGCAACGAATAGCGATAGTGGAGTTTAAGCGATTGCGGATCGCGTCGGAGAGCGAAGCTCGAAGGCGTTCTGTGAGCGAGGACATTACTATCGATGATATCTACCGAGTTGTAATGGAACGTATCGGTACAGCGCTAAGCGAGCAAGCATTGCAGTTGGAGCTAGAAGTGGAACGTAAGTTCACAGTCGCCAATCGCTTCATAAAGCAGGTCTACGACTATGCGCGTGAGCGCGGCAAGCTCATCTTGTTCATCTCAGACATGTATTTGCCTCCGACTGTACTCACCGAATTGTTGTTGAAGAACGGATATGATCAGTATGATGCGTTGTTGGTGTCGGGCGAGGATGGCTGCTCCAAGGCGACAGGCAGCCGCTATCGGCAGTTGCAGGACTTATACCCATCTACCATGAGCTGGCTGCACATCGGTGACAATCTCGTTTCTGATTATGAGAATGCGAGAAAAGCAGGTATTAATGCGTATTATTACAAATCCGTGCGGGAACGTGCGGGGATGAGCGTCATTGATAACGGCCGTGGCCGTCTTACGCTTCGACAGTCGCTCATGAAGGCTCTGCAGATTAACGCATGCGAGACGACGGATGAATATGATTACTGGGAGCGCTTCGGAAGGTTGACTGTCTCTTCGTTGTTCTACGGGTTTACGACATGGTTGATGGAAGGGTTGAGGGGTCAAGAGAATGTTTACTTCCTCTCACGAGACGGTTATCTGCCGTACTTACTCTATAAGAGATTGGCGTTGCATCGCGCGGATGTCCCTCAAGCACAATATATATATGCTTCAAGACGTGCGTATCAAATTCCGAATATTATCCATATACCGCAAGATGAAGCGATTGAGTTGCTCATAGCAAACAATAAAGTTCCAGGGCATAGCATTACATTACAAGAGATATTCGACAATCTTAGATTAGACAAGCTGAAAGATTATGATAATAAGTTCGAGATGTTTGGCTTATCTGACTTTACATATGAGCTCCGCGGTCAACGAGACATTCACGCCACACGTGAATTACTAAAGTCAATATATCCTGATATTATGGCTCATTTAAAAGAAGAGGCAGAGCTTCTTCGAACATATTTGCAGCAACAAGGCATAGAAGGCAAACACCGCGTGAACGTAGTTGATGTAGGCTGGCGTGCTTCGACGCATAAGGCGCTTCACGACATGACAGGGATGAACGTATATGGCTATTATCTCGGCACAATAGAGAATGTCTACACGGATATCGCGGACAAAGTGAGTGCATTCGTCTTCAACTTGGGGCGGCCGCATCAACTGCGTAAGCATATCATGGAAAATGTTATGATGTATGAATTCCTATTCTCAGCTCCGCATGGGTCATTGATTGGCTTCAAACAAGATGGTAGACGAGTCGTCCCTGTTCTGAAGGATTTGGAAGAGAATAGCGCGGTTATCGCTGCGATGAATGGCATCCAGATCGGGGTGCTGGCTATGGCTGATGAATACGAGCAGTACGCTGACTACTTGCAAGGTATGAAAGTAGAGGAAGCATTGAGCGATTTCATGGCGTTTATAGAAGCGAAGCGTTACGAAGACCTGATGGCGTTCAGCGAGCTAACAGCAGTTGTCGGGATCGGGGATTCCAAGTCTAAGCAAAAGTACGTAAGTGTGATTCCATCGGGCGTAAGTCAAAAAATAAAGCGTGCGGCAATGCGTCAGTCAGTGACGAATTTATGGCCAGGTGCGATAGTCATGACGGGCAGTAAGGAAGCAGCCGCGAGTCGATGGCGGCATGTTGGGAATCGATTATACATACAATTCAATGGCGGTCGAAGGAAGAAATTACTGGGGTTAATGGTCAAGGGTATCAAGGATCCAAAGAGGGCAATGCGATATGTGAGAGGGTCGATTGTTGACCAGATTAAATCGTTAATTCGTAAAGCATAAATATGTGCTCTGCAACTATATATTCATCATGAAAGGATAGTTACGAATGGATAACGAAAATATCTTGCTCCCGAAGGTTTCAATCATTGTTCCGATTTATGGAACGGAAAGTTTATTAAGCAAATGTCTCGATAGCATTATAAATCAAACCTACAAGAACCTCGAAATCATTTGCGTGAATGATTGTTCGCCAGGGAATGCAAAACAAATTGTACAAGAATTTTGCGAAACAGATAATAGAGTTAAATATGTTGAACATAGCGTAAACAAAGGATTGTACCATGCGCGTATAACTGGAGCTGGGCTCGCTACTGGTGATTACATTGCTTTTGTTGACAGTGACGATCATATCTCCGTTGATTATTATCGGTTATTAATAGAAAAAGCTATGTCGTCGCACGCCGATATCATTGAGGGAAGAATTGTACGAGAATATGAATCTGGCGAGAAATTCATTCAAAATTTGAATAATATTCTAGCTGATGAATTGCATGGAAATATAATTAAACAAAGGTTTTTCTCGCAAGAAGGAGTTTTCTATCATTGGCATGTGATTTGGAATAAAATCTATTCGATGAAATTGTGGAAACAATGTCTGCCATACTATAAGAAGCAAGATCAACATCTAATAATGACAGAGGATCTGCTCTTCTCGTCATTACTATTTTTCAATGCAAATCATTATTGTTCCGTGAATAATGCAGTCTATTATTATTTTATTCGTTCCGATGCGGCAACAGGAGCGGCATCGAATGAGAAAAAAATGTTGAAAAATATCAGTGATATGGGAATTGTCTTTTCTTTTGTGGAAAACTATTTAAAGCTTCATGAAGATGGAGAGAACTTGCAGCACATTAAGAATTGGAAGACGAGTTATTTTCGTTTATGGGCTGGACGAGCCCACTCCGAGCCGATTTCTTCGTCTGCAAGGAAGAATATACTAAATGAACTTAGAAGTTCGTTTGGGGTAATCTCTGAAGAAAGTGAACAGGTTAAAGTTGAGGATTATTACCATTCCATCGTTACTACTACATGGGATGACCGTTTAGAGGAGATTAGAAGGGCGATAGCAGACCCACAGATGGAGTTTGTAAGCTTCGATATATTTGACACGCTTGTTGTGCGTCCGTTCTACTCTCCACAAGATTTATACATTTTCATGGATGATTATTTTAGTATGATCTATCCCGAAGGTGCGCTAATTCCGTTCTCTTCTATTAGATTTAGGGCTGAAGAGCGCGCACGTGGAATGCTACGAATGCAGAATCCAACTTGGGAAGACGTTAATCTGTATGAAATCTACAGTTACATAAAGTCAGAATACAATTTGCCACATCCAATCGTGGATATGATGTTAGAAAAGGAACTTGAATTAGAACTGCGATTTATTGAGCGAAGAGAAACAATATTCGAACTATATCGCATGGCTTGTTCGATCAATAAAAAAGTCATCTTTGTCTCCGACATGTATCTTCCACAAACAGCAATCGAAAAAATATTAAGTAAAGTCGGTTACGATGAATACCATCAATTATATGTGTCTTCAGAAGTTCGATTGTTAAAAAATACGGGGTCATTATTTGATTATGTAGTTAAGGATCTCAACACACAAGCAAATCGTATCATTCATATAGGAGATAATTGGGATTCGGATAAAATAAAAGCCCAAAACAAGGGATGGAATTCGTGGTTTATAGGTAAAACCATGGATCTATTATTGAATAAATTGCAGGATAAAGAAACCGGACACAGTGCTAATTCTTTTGACGACAGTAGTGCGAGATGGATGAGCAGTGAGCAGGCTCAGTATTTGAGTGTTCGGTGTATGCTGGCTGTCGTTGCCAACAGGCTATTTGACAATCCTTTTATTTCATTTAATGCTCAAACTGACTTTAACTGCGATCCTTTTTTTGTAGGCTATTACGCACTAGGAATGCATGCATTCGGGTTGGCACATTGGCTAGCAGAAGAATCGCAAATGAAACAGCAGGACACGATGCATTTTATGGCTCGTGATGGTTACTTGCCGCAGTTAGTGTATGACATTGTATCTAGCCAATATCCAGAAGCAGCGAAATCGAATTATTTGTACGCATCTCGGCTGATGTTGCTTCCATATTTGCTTACCGCAAACAATCAGTATGGTTTGGAGTTGTTCGTTTCCTTACATGCACATACTCCGATGAGTATCTTAAAGATGTTTGATGAAGTGTTGGTTGAAAACTGGACGCAAATGCTGAATAATTACGACGTGAAATTAGATAAAACGTTTAAGAGTAATAAGGAGTTTATGGATTTCGTTGACCTGATAATGAATAAGCTAGTCGATTCAGGGAAGCTTACGACTCATATAGATAGCTTATCGCGTTATTATAGAAGTATTATTCAGGGGAATGATGCTATTTTCGATTTGGGTTACTCAGGGCGTCTACAGACTATTCTCGTTAAGCTCTTAGAGCGACCTGTGGATGCTTATTTTGTGCATGCGAACAAGGAGACTCCTTGGATGTACGGAAGGAGGAACGGGTTCCAGGTGCAAACGTATTACGAGAACAAACCGGAGATCAGCGGCATACTTAGGGAGCAACTTTTTGCCAAATCTGCTCCTTCGAGTGTAAGCATTCGAGTTGATGAAGTTGGAGTAATTGAGCCTGTCTTTGAGGATTACAATGATCACCCTATAAATGCTGCTTTCATGGAAGTCATGCATCAAGGAGCTGTCCAATTTGCCAAAGATATGACACATACTTTTGGCGAATCTATTACGACATGGAAATTCCGAAAGAATGAGGTCTCTCAGCCACTGGAGTATTATATTCATCACTCTCAGAATGCCGATCGGCTATTGTTTAACTTTTCCTACTCAGATGATACAGTTCATGGCGCTAACGATCGAAATCGGTTGACTCATTGGTGGGATGCAGAATTAGCGAGGGCACATCCTTCTATTAATCGGACTACTGATCAGGGTATTAATTATGAACGATTCGGTATGTTGTACAATCGAAGCAATATCGTTAAGGTATTATTCTATGGTTTATTTGATCGAGAAGAGCTTAAAACGAAATTAAAGCGACATTACGCTTCCAAGCCGATTTTGTTAAATGTAATAATTACAAGTTATCGTTCATTAAGAAGAGTCAAACGCAGAATTATTAAATGAGAAGTCCGGGCATGGTTGCGCGGGGAGGTCATGTGAATAGGGCTACGATAAGCACTATCGGAAGTGGCATAATCATGAAGACTCCGACTTCATTACATACATGCAGCGTAAATTTGTACAAGAAGGTCAATTACTAATCTCAAATAATGCATCGGTTGTTGAGATTGGATTTGCGAACGGAATGGCATTGTATAGATTGCAGCAGATTGGCTGTCGCAATCTACTCTGTTTTGAATGATGGTGAGCTTGTTGGTCCGTAGGATCACTTTCGTGCTTGTGATGCCTCCAACACTGGGATACTAACAGTCAGTCATCATGGTACAAAAAATGAAATTATAAGAGCGGCTCTTAAACCAGGAAGTGCTCTTATCATACAAGGAGGACTAATAATGAAAAGAGTTGCACTACTAACTGAATGTTTAATATATAGGGAAGATAGAACATTTGAAGAACAGTTTGCAGCAGTTGGTGGAAACACCGGTAATAACGCATACCTTACAGCTCTAAAGGATATTTTTGGTGCGGATCATCTGAATTATCAAAATCTAGATAAAAGTTTATCAGAAGATAAATATGATGTTTATATTGTCGGAAATCTGTCATGGATTATTGAAAACAAAGAGGTTCCGTCATTTTATTATGATGCATTCAAGAAAATAACGAAGAATGGCAAGCGGTTTGTACCTATTAGCGTAGGTACTCAAGTGCATACGTACAAATCGGATTTCCGGTATCATCCCAGTACACTTAAATTCCTTAAGAAGATCTCTGAACAAGCCTGCATTGCATGCCGCGGTGATTACACTGCCGAATTGCTGAGTAAGAATGGCGTTAAAAATGTTGAGGCAGTTGGATGTCCTTCTATGTTTCATTCTAGAGATCCAGAATTCAATTTCACTAAAAGAAGAACGCTCAGGGACGGAGCAAGAGTTGCTACTGGAATTACACCTTGGCCGAATCCTACTATGCCCGTCTCATTTGTAAAGAGTTTCTTCGAATATTCAATTCAAAATCAAATTGATTTCATTGAACAGGCGGAAACAATATGGATTGATCAGTTATTCGGCTCACAACCAGAGTTTCACGGTCAATTGATTAACTATTTGAACAGGTACTCTAAACTGTTTTTTGACATTGAGCAGTGGCGATTATATAGCAGGGGGTTGGATTTTTCTTTTAGTGCAAGATTCCATGGAAATGTCATTCCGCTGATGGAAGGTGTACCGACTCTGTTTGTCTCAATTGATGCAAGAATGAATGAAATGTGTGAATATTTTAAGTTCCCAACATTACAAGTTAATGAATTTGATTTTAATTGGTCGTTGAGTGAACTTTATGATATGGCTGACTATACTGCATTTAATAAGACTTACAGAGAAGCATATCGGAAGTTTGAGAATTTGGCTAATATAAACGAGCTAAAGATCGTTCTATGATGTGGTGGAACGGTGCTGATTGACCGTCAAGAAGACGGCTGACATTACCGATATGCTCATTGTCACGGACAAGGACCAAGTGATTCGCCCGAACACGACCGGGATCAACAGGAACGATCCGTTCCTTAATATTGCTTGGCCGGTCGTCGCAGCCGGTCTTGTGGAGAAAGGCAGGTATCACCTGAATGTCCATGATTCGGATTACGATTTCGTCTACGGGGGGCAATGAACGTGTTGGTGACCGGAGAAGCGGGCTTCATCGCCAGCGATTTTATTTACTACTACCGCACCATTCATCCGAATTCGCGCATCATCGACATCGATGCTTTTACCTGCACGGGGAATACGACGAAAGACTGGTGGGCGTCTATTCGCAGCGGCGCCTACCAAGGTGAGCTTATATGAGCGGGGGATCGTCAGATGAACATACTCGTCACCGGAGCCAATGGCCAGTTGGGCCGGGAAGTCGCCCTTTTAGCGGCCGGACCGAACGTGAAGATCAGGGGATTCGGACGCGATGAACTGGATATTTCGAATCCGGCGCAGTGCGAAGCGGTGATGATCGAATGCATGCCGGAGGCTATCATTCATTGCGCAGCGTATACCGCGGTGGATCAGGCTGAATCCGAACCGGACGAGGCTTTTCGCATTAATGCGGATGGCGCGCGCAACGTGGCGATGGCGGCAAAGGCGATCGGGGCTAAGCTCTGCTACGTAAGCACGGATTACGTGTTCGACGGCAAGGCGACTGCGCCGTACGAGGAGCAAGCGCCGACCAATCCGCAAACTGTTTACGGCAGGTCTAAGCTGGCGGGAGAACGGGAAATTCAATCGGCGGTCGACGAACATTTCATTGTGCGCACGTCGTGGGTGTTTGGCAAATACGGCCGCAATTTTGTTAAAACGATCCTCAAGCTCGCCGGCCAGCAAGAACGGCTGCAGGTCGTAAACGATCAGATCGGTTCTCCAACCTACACGCTCGATCTTGCGCAATTTCTGGTTGAGCTGGTGCAGACCGAGCAATACGGCATTTATCATGCTTCGAACAGCGGAGCTTGCTCTTGGTACGATTTTGCGCAAGCGATTCTGGAGGAAAGCGGAATAACCGAAGTTCGGCTCGAGCCCTGCACGACGGCTTCGTTCCCTCGCCCCGCGGCGAGACCGGCGTATTCCGTCCTGAGCCATTCGGCGCTTCGGGTGCGCGGGTTTAAAGAGTTAAGGCCTTGGCGCGAAGCGCTGCACCATTATTTAAAGGATGAAGATGCGTGAAAACAGCCCCTACAGCCAGCGTATGCATTGTGACTTATAACAGCGGACCGGATATCGGCAACTGCCTGGAGGCTGTATTAGCGCTCTCGCATTCGCTTGAGCGAATCGTTGTCGTTGATAATGCTTCAACCGACAATAGCAGGGAAGTCGTGCGCCGTTTCGGGGATAAGGTAGTGTTGGTCGAAAACCCAGTGAATGTTGGCTTTGCGCAAGGACAAAACCAAGCGATCGCGCATACGTCCTCCGATTACGTGCTGACGTTGAATCCCGACGTTACGCTAGATTCGGAGTATCTGGGGACGCTGATTGCCGTCATGGAGGAGGACCGCCGCGTGGGAAGCGCGACCGGGCAGCTGGTGCTAGGCAGCGAACCGACCGTTATCGACAGTACGGGCATTGAAATGGGACGAACGAGACGTGTCTGGGATCGCGGGGGCGGCGATCCCGTGTCGCAATGGGAGGAGTCCGGCGAACTATTCGGCGTTTCGGCGGCGGCGGCGGTCTATGCGCGGCGAATGATCGAAGATATCAAGCTGGAAGGGCAATTCTTCGACGAAACGTATTTTGCGTATAAGGAAGACGTGGATGTCGCCTGGAGGTCGAAGCTGCTCGGATGGAAGGCGTATTACGCCGCCGAAGCCAAAGCGACGCACGGTCGGGGATGGAAATACGAGGGCCGCAAAAGCCGAAAAAGGATGTCGTTGTTAATCCGCAGGCATTCCTACCAGAACCGCATTTATACAATTGTGAAGAATGAGCCCGCAGACTGGGCGCTGTTCCTGACGATTCCGAGATTGATAGGATTCGAATTGCTGCAAATTGGCTATATGCTCGTTTTCGAGCCGGGGTTGTTGAAGTGTTGGTATAACATCATGAAAGAATTGCCCCGTTTATTAAAGAAACGGAGATCGATCCAAAAGATGCGGAATTCCAGAATTTGAATGATGCTATCATTCTATTTCAGTTTGGCCGAACTTCCATTTTTTGATATAATATACTTATGTTCGCCATAATGCGAGAAGGAGGAAGGGCCTATGATCCGACAAAACCAACGTTTCTTAACTCAAATCTATGTAATGGCGGATTTGCTCTGCGCGCTCCTGACTTTTCTGACCGCATTCTGGCTCAAGTTCAAGAGCGGCTATTTGCCTCATCAGCCTACGCTTCCGTTCAAGACCTATCTGATGTGGGCGACGGTGTACTCCCTGGCTGCGGTCCTGATCGGCTTCTACGCCCGCTTCTATGCGCCGCGAAGGCGAAAAAGCTTGTCTTATGAGGCGATGAAGATTATCCAGGTTCAGGGGTTAAGCTTTCTCGGGCTGCTGAGCTTGTTCTATATCGTGAAGGAAGTACATATCTCTCGCGAATTTTTGGCGCTGTTTTTGACCGAAAATATCATATGTCTATGCATTTACCGGTTCTCGGTTAAATTGATTCTTTCTCGCGCTAGGCGAAGAGGTTACAACAGGCGGTACATCCTCATCTTGGGGGCGGGTTCGGTAGGGCGCAGCTTTCATGACAGCATTGGGCAGAATCCCGGGATGGGCTATAGCGTCATTGGCTATTTGGACGATTTTATTACGGAGCATGATCACGAGCATCGAACGCAGAAGCCGATTCTCGGCAAGATCGAGGACCTGGATGCCGTTTTGACACGGCATACCGTAGACGAAGTCATCATCGCGCTGCCATTGAAAGCTTATAAAAAATACGCGTACATCATCGATAAGTGCGAACGGTTCGGCGTTAAGACGCTGATCATCCCGGATTTCTTCGACGTGCTTCCCGCTCGTCCGTTCTTCGATAATTTCGCCGGCATCCCCCTCATTAATGTGAGGGATGTTCCGCTGGATGAGCTTAGCAACCAGATTTTGAAACGGATGTTCGATATCGTGTTCTCCTTGCTCACGATCGCGTTGACTTCCCCGGTCATGCTCGTTGCTTACCTAGGCATCAAGCTAACGTCGCCCGGGCCGGTTATTTTCAAGCAAGAGCGGGTCGGACTGGACCGCCGGACGTTCCGGATGTACAAGTTTCGTTCCATGCATATGTACGATCAATCGGTCGCCGATATGCAATGGACGGTGGAGAACGATCCCCGCAGGACGAGATTTGGCGCGTTTCTTCGAAAAACCAGCATCGACGAATTGCCGCAATTCTTCAATGTGCTGGCCGGTCATATGAGCGTGGTCGGTCCGCGGCCGGAGCGCCCTTATTTCGTGGAGCAGTTCAAAGAAGAAATTCCCAAATACATGGTGAAGCATCATATCCGGCCGGGAATTACGGGTTGGGCGCAGACGAATGGCCTTCGCGGCGATACGTCGATCAAGGATCGTATCGTGCACGACCTCTTCTATATTGAAAATTGGACCTTCTTCTTCGACATTAGAATTATCGTGCGGACGGTAACGAAAGGCTTGTTGAATAAAAATGCCTACTAACCCGAACCATCGCGTGTCTGTTATTATTCCGACTTACAATGCTGGCCCGGAGTTCGAAGTGCTGCTTAGAAGGCTTCAGAGCCAATCTTGGCCTCCTGAAGAAATTATCGTGATTGACTCCGCTTCGACGGACCGGACGGCCGAGACAGCCCTCCAAGAAGGCGCTCGAGTGATACGCATAGCCAAGGCGGAATTCGACCATGGGGGTACCCGGAATTACGCGGCGCAGCAGGCAATGGGCGACACGTTGGTTTTCATGACCCAGGACGCTTGTCCTGCGGATGCTTATTTGCTCGAACGCCTGTTGGATGCCTTATATGCCGATGAGGATACCGCTTGCGCGTACGGGCGGCAATTGGCCAGAGAAGATGCAGACGTACTTGAAAAAATGTCGAGGGAGAGCAATTATCCCCCGGTTTCCATGCGAAAGAGCGAAGCGGATCTTCCGGAGCTCGGCATCAAGACCTTTTTCTGTTCGAACGTTTGCGCGGCATACCGGAAAGCGATTTTTTTCGAGCGCGGACAATTCGACGCTCCCGTTCTGTTCAACGAAGATTTGTTTTTCGCGGCGCGATGCATCCTGAACGGCTACACCGTGAACTATGCAGCGGAAGCGCGCGTCATTCATTCGCACAATTATTCGGTCGTGCAGCAATTCAGGCGGTACTTCGATAATGGCGTATCCATGCGCGACAATGAATGGGTATATCCTTATTCGGCCGTGGGCAAAGCCGGGTCGCGCTTGGTTTGGCATCAACTGCGTTATTTGGTCCGCAATCGGCATTGGCTGTGGGTGCCTAAACTTGCGGCAGACGCAGGCGCCAAATTCCTTGGGTTTCAATTGGGCAAACGCTACCGGAAGCTTCCGGAGAGGCTTTGCGTGCGGTTCAGCATGCATCGCGGAATTTGGGCCAAACTGAGTTCCGAGCGACGATGACGTCTGAAGGCTTGAAGAGATCGAGATGAACAACCTCGGAAGCAACAACCGAGGTTGTTTTTTTGTCAGGAGGTGTCGAAAAAGGGTATAATGGATAAAAAATGTCGGAATCGCTGGCGTAAGTTTAGGAGGCTGTTATGAAAAAATGGATCATGGTTCTGATATTGGCAGCCGGAATCGGGTTTGCGGGCTATAAGTACGTCTATCATGCGGTCGGCAATAAGATCATGGAACAGGTAGCGGACGAGGTGCTGAACGCCAAGGAGACAACCGAGATGTTGGCTGATCCTGAAGTCAAGCAAATGATACAGAGCAGCTTAGACGCTGAGGACGTGAAACATCTTCTAGGCGAACAAGCAGTTGCCGAAGATCGAGCCGGCACGGACAAGCAAGGACATTCGAGTCCCAAGAAGATGGCGGTTAAAAACAAAAATGAAGCGATAAAGCTTGTAATGGACAAATTTTCGATCGGCGAGTTGAAAGACATGGCCGCGAAAGTAAAGGGCGGAATGACTGGACAGGAGAAAGCGGAATTGAAGCAACGGGTGTCGGAGCGGTTCAGTGAGGACGAATTGGATTCGCTTAAAATCATAGCGCTTATGGAAGCCGAGAAACACTGAGGAGTAAGACCATCGAATTATGCGGCTTGCGAAATCTTGCGATCAAGGTAGAGCAAGGCGCCATTCTTTTGTCCGAATAAATTTGAAAACGCTTGCAATAAAGCGCTTTCAACAGAAAACGACCGATTTAATAAATTTTTTAAGGATTTTTAAAGGTTTTAGAAGGAATTCGAATGATTTTGTCGTATTATTAAATTTACCTAAAAAATTCGTTAGATCTTGCATTCCATACTGGACTTGAAGAGGAGCTTAAAGTTATGGACGTTCGATCCTTCCAATTAGCCGATTATCAACCTGTTACCGAGCTGCTGGAAACCGTCTTGTCGGAAGAGTGCTATGAGCAGACCATGGAAGCTTTTGCCCGCCAACTCTCCTGGGACAGCGAATTGGTATTGGTTGCGGCGGTCGACGACGAGATCGCGGGCATTATGATCGGGACGATCGATAATGGGCGCGGTTATTACTATCGTATTGCCGTGCATCCGAAATACCAGCGTCAAGGCATCGGGAAACAATTGATCGCCTCGCTTCGCCAGCGTTTCACGCAGCGCAATGTCACGAAAATCATGGTTACGGCCGATGAACACAACGAACCGATCCTTTCGCTTTACGAATCGCTTGGCTACGTCGCGGCGGATTTTTTCCGTTCGTTCCAGAAGCTGAGCATTGTCGCAGGGTAACCTTCCCGGCCCCGTCTTCTTATATAATGCTTTTCGCGTTGGACAAGCATATCTGCCGTCATTGCTTTTGGCGAACAGATATGCTTTTCTTATACGTATAGGAAAGATTACGCTTCATATATGGAATAATAAAGACAATCGCGTTTCTTCACGAAATTCTGTCTGCGTAGGAGTAATTGCATATGACAACCTATCGGCCCTGTGTCATTAAGAGCTTCAAGAATAACGGCCACCTGCACCGGGTTTGGTTGGAGAATTGGCTCGTGCCCGCGGAGCAGCTGGCGCCCGAGCATACTGCGGAATCGATGCTCGTGTTCATTAACCGTCAGACTCCGATCCAGGAAGCCGACGGCAAGCAGTGGATCAGCCGGGTTCCGGCGGTATCCTTTTTTATCCCGGGCCAATGGTTCAACGTCGTCGGCCTGCTCGAGGACCACGGCGTGCGGTATTACTGCAACGTGGCCTCGCCGATGTTTTTCCAGAACGACGTGCTGACGTACATCGATTACGACCTGGACGTCATCGTTCCCCGCGGCGGCAAGGCGCAGGTCGTGGATCAGGAGGAGTACGAAATGCACAAAGTCGCCTATCATTATTCGGAAGAAGTCAACCGAAAAGTAATGGAGGGGCTCCAAGCGCTGCTGCACCGCGCGCAGAGCGGGCAAGCTCCGTTCAAGGACGAGCTCATCATGTCGTATTACGACGCATGGAGTAAACAGACGGGCGAGGTGTAGCTGATACATGAATACTGGTCCAGGCTCGGGAACCGATTCCCCGCAGGAGTTAGAACAGGCAGCTCTGGGACCGCGCAAGCACAGGACGGCATCCGCGAAGGCAAGGAAGGGACGGATCGACTCCGGACGGACGGAACGTCCCGAATCCGCAGGCCGGAGGTCCGCTTCCAGGGCGGTTTCGCCATGGTTGAAGGAACTGTTGACATGGGGGCTGACGCTTGCCGTCGCCGTGCTCGTCGTGCTTTGCATGAATTATTTCGTATTCAGCCTCTCGACGGTCGAGGGCCAATCGATGGAGCCGACGCTGTACGAGAAGGAATGGCTCTTTGTCGACAAGATCAGTTATCGGGCCGGAACTCCCAAGATCGGCGACGTCATTATTTTGAAGGATCCCGCCGACGCCGAACCGCGCAAGGAATATCTGGTCAAGCGCATCGTTGCCGGGCCGGGCGACCGGCTCGAGATTCGCCAGGGAGAGCTGTACCGCAACGGAGAGCTCGTCGTGGAGTCGTACACGGACGTATTGGTCGAAGACCCGGATTACGGTCCGGTAACGGTCCAGGCGGGTCATTATTTCGTCATGGGCGATAATCGCCACGCGAGCGCGAGCCGCGACAGCAGGTCGTTTCAGGCCGTGCCGCGGGAGGCCATTCTCGGGCGCGCGGATCTGATCCTGTGGCCGATCACGAAATGGGCCCGCCTGTAAGCGGGCCGGAAGGAGGTGCCGAGTGGTGGAAAGCGGCAGCATGGATTGGAGACGGCTCAAGGACGACATGAAGGCCGCTGCCCGCGAACTCGGCATCGACAAGATCGGCGTCGCTTCGGCGGAGCCGTTCACGAAGCTCAAGGAGCGGCTCGTGCGTCATCGCGAGCTAGGATACGAATCCGGCTTCGAAGAGCCCGATCTCGATAAGCGGACGGAGCCGGCGCTGCTGTTCGACGACGCGCGTTCGATCGTCGCGATCGCGATCGCGTATCCGTCCAAGCTTCAGGATCCGCCGAGATCCGTTCCGGGGGCGCGGCGCGGCATGCTGTCCCGGTCCGCCTGGGGCGAGGATTACCATACGGTGCTCCGGGAGCGGCTGCGGCGGTTGGAAGGCTGGCTGCGGGAGCGCGTCCCGGAGGGACGCTTTCTCAGCATGGTGGACACGGGCGCGCTGTCCGACCGTGCCGTCGCGGAACGCGCCGGCATCGGCTGGTCGGGGAGCAACTGCGCCATCATCACGCCGGAGTGGGGCTCTTGGGTCTACCTGGGCGAAATGATCACGAATCTGCCCCTGCCGCCGGACAAGCCGGTGACCGAGAGCTGCGGCGATTGCACCGCCTGCATCGATGCCTGCCCGACCGACGCGCTCGTCGCGCCGGGCCAGCTCGATTCGCAGCGGTGCATCTCGTTCGTTACGCAGACGAAAGGGCTCGTGTCCGACGAGCTGATGCGCAAGATCGGTAACCGGCTGTACGGCTGCGATACGTGCCAGATCGTCTGCCCGGAGAACAAGGGCAAGCACGCGTCGCATCATCCCGAGCTGGCGCCGGACCACGAGAAGGTAAAGCCGTTGCTCGTGCCGCTGCTGACGATGGGCAACCGCGAGTTCAAGGAACGGTACGGCTCGAACGCGTCCGCATGGCGTGGCCGCAAGCCGATCCAGCGCAACGCCGTCATCGCGCTGGGCAATTTCAAGGACGCGGAATCGATTCCCGCGCTGGAAGGCGTGCTGCGCGGCGATCCGCGCTTCGAGCTGCGCGCCACGGCCGCGTGGTCCTTGAGCCGGATCGGAGGCGAGGCCTCCGTCTCCGTCCTCTCGGAGGCGCGGAAAAGCGAGAAGGACGCCGCCGTGCTGGAGGCGATCGACACGGCCCTGGACGCGCTAGCGGGTTCGGTGTGAGGCGGCTGCCGAAGCGGATTTCGTATCCTGCGAACGAAGATGGAATGCGAAAGAGGGATCATGCTTTTCGTGTTTGCGAACGCATGGTCCCTCATGCTATTATAAATGGCAATATGACTATATGAGATAAGGCAAGGTGAACGATCATGTGGACGGTCATTATTTCGATCATTACGCTCATCGTCGGCGGCGTGGGCGGCTTCTTCGTCGGCGTGTTCTATCTGCGCAAGCAGCTGGAGAAGATGCAGAGCGATCCGGAGATGCTCAAGAAGATGGCAAAACAGATGGGCTATAATATGAACAACCAGCAGCTGCAAAAAGCGCAGAGCATGATGAAAAACCAAAACCAGCGTCCCGGCAAACGGAGATAATCGTCCCCGCGGCCTGCCGGTACAGGGAAAGGAGACGATTGCAATGGCGGGGATCAAAGATTACGTCAATACTGTCGTTTCGGATAATCGGGAAAAAATAGAGTATCACATCCGTCAAATTCTCGGCCTCATCGGCGAGGACGTGGAGCGCGAAGGCCTGCAGGAGACGCCGGCGCGCGTGACGCGCATGTACGAGGAGATTTTCGCCGGGTATTCGGTCGATCCGCGCGACGTGCTCGGCGTGACCTTCGACGAGAAGCACGAAGAGCTGGTCATCGTCCGCGACATCGTGTATTACAGCCAATGCGAGCACCATATGGCGCCGTTCTTCGGCAAAGCCCATATCGGCTATATTCCGAGCGGCAAGATCGCCGGTCTGAGCAAGCTGGCACGGCTGGTGGAAGCCGTGACGCGCCGCCTGCAGGTGCAGGAGCGGATCACGACGCAAATCGCGGATATCATGGAAGAGGTGCTGCAGCCGCACGGCGTGATGGTCGTCGTGGAAGGCGAGCATCTGTGCATGTGCGCCCGCGGCGTGAAGAAGCCGGGCAGCAAGACGGTCACGTCGGCGGTGCGCGGGGAATTCCGCACGAGCGCCGCGCTGCGTTCGGAATTTCTGTCCCTGCTTAAGCAATAATCGTCCATAGCGATAGGGCATAAGGAAAGCCCTCTTTGCGGCCCGTCGGAATTCGGCGGACGGCAAGGAGGGCTTTTTATTTTGGCGGGTGGATCGGAACGCGATGCGCAAAGGTGCTCGTTCGTCTTTCGATGCAAGCGCGCCGTGCAAAAATGCTCGATTGTTAGTGGTGCATGCGGCCCGTGCAAATTTTCTCGGCCGTTTGCGATACACGCGCCAGGACGTTCAATTCGCTTGCCGCACTCGAGGCTCAAGCGGTCGTTTTATAGGCCGCGTCCACCTGGCTTAGAAATAGCGCCGCGCGCTGGATGTATTCCTTCGGGCGGGTCTTGAACAGCAGCTCGTGCGTGCCGCCCTGCACGACCCAGGTGCGCGACAGCGCGTTATGCTGGTCCGCGGCGATCCGTTCGGCGGTGGTCACCGAGGCGATGGCGTCGTTCGTGCCGTGCATGATGAAGAGGGGGATGTCGTATTGCGTCCGCATGACCTGATTGACCGGCAGGGTATCCATGTGGACCCCGGTAAAGAAAGGCAGCATCCATTTGATCAGCGGGATCGACGGGTAGCGCGGCAGGTCTTTTAAATACTGCTTCACGTTGCTATAGAGCGAATCCGAGCTCGGGAGGAACAGGCTGTCGAGCAGCATGGCGTCGATCCGATCGGAGGCGTCCGTCTGCAGCGCCGCTTGCAGCGCGGTACCGGCGCCCATGGAGAAGCCCCAGACGACGACCTCGCCGGCGCCCTGCGCGCGCGCGTACTGCACGGCGGCCAGCAGCTGCTGGGATTCCTCTTGCCCGCCCGTCGCCGGCGTCCGTTTGCCGGAAGAGGCGTAGCCGTAGTCGAACATGAAGACGTTGTAGTGCAGGCCGTGCAGCAGCTCGGCCAGATCGTACATCGGCACCCAGGATTCCTCGCGGTTCGCGCCGTAGCCATGGCTGAACACGACGGTGCGGTCGGAATTTGCCGGTACCGCGGGTTTGGCTGCATGCCCGTCTTGCATCGAAGCTGTAGCGATTGCGGCTGCTTTGGCCGCCGCCGTCCCGCCCGAAGCAGGCGCGGGAATGTACCAGCCATGGACGGTGGTTCGCCCGCTCTTGCTCGGGAAGGCGACGTCGCTGTATGCGAGTCCTTTGGCCGCGAGAGGGTTCGTCGTCAGCGCCGGCACGTAGGGATGCGCGATGACCCAGGCGACGTAGCCGTGAAAGGCGAGCACCAGGAACAGCACCATCGCGGTGAAGGCGGACAGCACGGCGACCGCCGCATGCCGGCGGCGATGATTGCCGGAGACAGCCGGCTTCTCGGCCGGCGAAGGCGCGAGAGGGGGCAGAAGGCCGGGCGGGAAGCTCCCGGCGGCAGGATGCATAGGCGTGATCGTCGTGCTCATGGTGGTGACCCCCTCGATAAAGGCTGTACGCGAGTATGGACGCCGGTCGGCCGCCTTCCGGCGGTGCGAACCGGTGCGAGCTTGGATAGGACCGTAAAGAACAGGGAAATGCTATAGGGTAAAAGGGAATGCAGGAAAAATTTTCTGTAAGCGCTTTCCGGTAGTTCTGTATTCCTATGGTAGGGCCGACGGGGCCAGCCTGTCAATGCGTGTCGACATAATGTTAGCGTCCTGTAATCCTGCTGTAAAATAAGCCGGAAAATCGGGATGCGCTTTACCGGAAGAGCCTGATTGCGTTATACTAGGTGTAATTAAGTTTCACTGCATGAAACCGGCGAATGGGGGAGAAGGCCTATGGCGGAGGATGGCAAATCAACGGTTCGGTCCGTTGAACGGGCGCTTGATTTATTGCTCTGCTTCACGGACCAGCGGGAATGGGCGATGACGGAACTGGCCGATAAGGTCGGGCTGCACAAGAGCACCGTTCACCGCATGCTGGCCACGCTCGAACAACGCGGTTTCGTGGCGCGGGACCCGGCGTCGGACCGTTATCGCCTCGGTCTGCGCATCTGGGAGCTGTCGGCCAATATGTCGGGCGCGGACGATCCCGCGGTTATCGGGTTGCCGGAGATGGAGCGGCTGCGCGACTTGCTCGGCGAGACGATCAGCCTGTACCTGCGCGACGGCAACGAGCGGATTCGCATCCAGGCGGTGCAGAGCGTCCAGGCGATTCGCAGGGTAGCGCCGATCGGGGCCAGGCTGCCGCTCTACGTCGGGGCGTCCAGCAAAGTGCTGATCGCGTTCGAAGAGCCGGACAAGCGCGAGGAGCTGCTCCAGGACGCGTCCTGGCCGGATTCCTTCGACCGGCAGCAGTACCGCGAACAGCTCGGGGAGTGGCGCATGCTCGGCTATGCGACGAGCGTGGAGGAGCGCGAGCAGGGCGCGGCCGCGGTGGCGGCGCCGATCGTCTCCCGCACCGGCAAGCTGGTCGCCGCGCTCTCGGTCTCCGGTCCGGCCAACCGTCTGACGCCGGAGAAGATGCGCGAGCAGGCGCCGGCCGTCATGGAAGCGGCGAAACGGCTCGGATCGATGTTGAAATAACGCGCGAGCATTAACGGGAGCATACGATAAGAGGAAAGCCAAGAGACGCGTCCGCGGGCAAATAGCCGGCAGGCGCGTCTCTTGGCGTGCGGATGCGGATTTCGGGGCCTTATTCCGCCTGGCGGGACAAGGGCACAAGCGCCCCCCGCTCTCCGGCCATACAATGGGATCAAGATGATGCTTACCGGCCCGGCACGCTCCAATCGACGGCGGAGCGACGCAAGCGGGGACGGCCGCCGCATCATCCCCGGGTAATCCGGCAATGCGCAGGAGCTTGGCCGTCATTGACGATGCTTATTCCGTCGAAGTTCCGTTCCGCGGGCCGCCGCACGCCACGGCAGCCTGCCGGGAACGGATCTTCGATACCGATAGATGATTATGATTCGGCATGCCTCCTCCAATGGGACGACACCGCAGCAGCTCGTGAAGGACGGGATGAAGATGAGAGATGCCGGATGAAAATTCTGTTCACGTTTTTCACGCCGAGCGGGGGGATGGAGACGCTCAACCGAATCCGCTGCAAGGCGCTGCGGAAAATCGGCGTGGAATGCCATCTGATGTACACGCATGATGGAGAGGGACTGAAGAACGTCGTCGACATTCCGACCTACGTCCTGCGCGGCGACGGCGAGATCGGATGGCTTCTCGAGAAGGAGCGCTTCGATCTGGTTATCGTCTGCACCGACGACAAGATGCTCGTCACGATGCGGAGGATCGGGTACCAAGGTCCGCTCGTGTTCGAGCTTCAAGGATTGGGTCCGATGGAAACCGCGCATGCCTTCATGAGCGAAAGCGCCGGGCGCATACGCCCGACGACGGACGCGCTGCTCATTCCCCGCACCAAGCATTTGGAAATGCTCTTGGCCGCGTATTTGAAAGGCATGCCTTATTTCAGCTTCGATAACCCGCTCGATACCGAGGCTTTCGGCTACGTCGCTTATCCGCCCAAACCGTTCCCGATTATCGGATGGATCGGACGACTCGAAGCGAACAAAAATTGGCGCGAGTACCTGCTCCTCGGAGCGAGGCTCATCGATCGTTATCCGGACGCGTGCCTGTGGATGTTCGAGGATTCGACGCTGCGGCAGCCGCACGAGAAAGCGCAGTTCGACAAATGGGTGAACGGGCTTCAGCTGCAAAGCAAATTGATGACCCTGTCCAACGTGCCCCACGCGCAAATCGCGGATTACTTGTCCGTGATCGGCGACTCGGGCGGCTTCCTATGCTCGACTTCCGTCCTCGAAGGCTTCGGCTATGCGGTCGCGGAAGCGATGCTGTGCCGCTGTCCCGTGTTGACGACGGACTCCGACGGCATCCGCAGGCTTTTGATTCACAACGGAACCGGAAAATTATACCGGCAAGGCAGCATTGAACAGGCCTTTGCCGAAGCTAAGTCGCTTATGGGCGACGCGACCCTGCGCAGCTCCATTCGCTTGCAAGCGGAGAATCACATCAGGCAGCATTTCTCCGCCGAGCAGTACACCGCACATTTTATGAGCATGGCCGAGACCGTGACGAAGCGAAAGTCCGGCACCTGACCAACCGCTCTGAACATACAAAAAAACGGGTCCGCTCTGGGAGCGGACCCGTTTTCGTTAGGCGAAGATTAGTTGCCGTTTGCCGCGATCATTTGACGCAGCACGGTTTGCAGAATGCCGCTGTTGCGGTAGTAGTCGACGTCCACCAAGGAGTCCAGACGGACGATGGCAGGGAATTCGAACGTCGTGCCGTCCTCGCGCGTCGCGGTGACGGTCACCGTTTGGCTCGGCTGCACGTCGTTGCTCAGACCGGTGATGTCGAACGTCTCGCGACCCGTGATGTTCAGCGTTTTCCAGCCGTGTCCTTCTTGGAATTGCAGCGGCAGCACGCCCATGCCGACCAAGTTGGAACGGTGGATCCGCTCGAAGCTTTCCGCGATGACGGCTTTGACGCCGAGCAGGAACGTGCCTTTGGCCGCCCAGTCGCGGGAGCTGCCCGTGCCGTATTCTTTGCCGGCGATGACCACGAGGTTCTTGCCGTTCTTCTGGTACAGCATCGATGCATCGTAGATGGACATGACTTCTTCCGTCGGCAGGTACGTCGTGACGCCGCCTTCCGTGCCAGGCGCAACCTGGTTGCGGATCCGGATGTTCGCGAACGTGCCGCGCATCATGACTTCGTGATTGCCGCGGCGCGATCCGTAGGAGTTGAAGTCCACTTTGTCCACGCCGTGCTTGATCAGATACTCGCCGGCAGGGCTGTCGGTCTTGATGTTGCCCGCCGGAGAGATGTGGTCCGTCGTAACGGAGTCGCCGAGCAAGGCCAGCACGCTCGAGCTCTTGATGTCTTGGATATCGCCGATATCCGCGCCGAGGTTTTCGAAGAACGGCGGGTTTTGGATATACGTCGATTTCGCGTCCCACTCGTAGCTTTCGCCCGTCGGCACGTCGATCGCGTTCCAGCGCTCGTTTTGCGTAAAGACGTTTTCGTACTTGTCGCGGAAGATTTGCGGGCTCATGGCCGAAGCCATGGCGTCCGCGATTTCTTTGGACGTCGGCCAGATGTCTTTCAGGTAGACGGGTTGGTTGTTGCCGTCATAGCCGATCGGGTCGGCGGACAGGTCGATGTTCACCGTTCCGGCAAGCGCATAAGCGACGACGAGCGGCGGCGACGCCAAGTAGTTGGCTTTGACCTGCGCGTGCACGCGGCCTTCGAAGTTCCGGTTACCGGACAGCACGGCCGCAACCGTCATGTCGTTGTCGGCGATCGCCTTGCTGACTTCGTCCGGCAAAGGACCGGAGTTGCCGATGCAAGTCGCGCAGCCGTAGCCGGCTACGAAGAAACCGAGTTGTTCCAGCGACTCGAGCAGGTTGGCGTTCTTCAGGTAGTCCGTGACGACCAGGGAACCCGGCGTCAGGGAGCTCTTCACGTAAGCAGGCTTCTTCAAGCCGCGCTCGACGGCTTTCTTCGCCACGAGGCCCGCGCCGATCATTACGCTCGGGTTGGACGTGTTCGTGCAGCTCGTGATGGCCGCGATCACGACGGCGCCCGTGCCCATTTTGCTCACTTGGCCGTTCATGTGCTTCACTTCGACCGTCTCTTCGATCTTGTTGTCGGAGAGGCCGTAGCCGCCTTTGTCGATCGGCGTGCGGATGATGCTGTTGAACGATTCTTTCATCGCCGTCAGCTCGACGCGGTCTTGCGGGCGTTTCGGACCTGCCAGGGAAGGCACGATCGTGGACAAGTCGAGCTCGACGATGTCCGAGAACGTCGGTTCAGGCGTGTCGTCCGTGCGGAACATGCCTTGCGCCGTATAGTAAGCTTCGACGAGCGCGATTTGTTCTTCCGTGCGGCCCGTGGAGCGCAGGAAGTGCAGCGTTTCGTTGTCGACCGGGAAATAGCCGACCGTAGCGCCGTATTCGGGAGCCATGTTGGCAACCGTCGCGCGGTCTGCCAGGCTGATGTTGGATAGGCCAGGGCCGAAGAACTCGACGAATTTGCCGACGACGCCTTTTTTGCGCAGGATTTGCGTAACGGTCAGCGCAAGGTCGGTCGCCGTAGCGCCTTCCGCCAGGCTGCCCGTCAGACGGAAGCCGATGACTTCCGGCGTCACGAAGTACAGCGGTTGGCCGAGCATGCCGGCTTCCGCCTCGATGCCGCCGACGCCCCAGCCGACGACGCCGAGACCGTTGATCATCGTTGTATGAGAGTCCGTGCCTACGAGGGAATCCGGATAAACGACGGTTTCGCCGTCGATCGTTTTGGTCGCGGCTACGGATGCCAGGTACTCGAGATTGACTTGGTGAACGATACCCGTGCCCGGAGGAACGGCGCGGAAGTTATCGAAGGCCGTTTGCGCCCAGCGAAGGAAACGGTAGCGTTCTCCGTTGCGCTTGAACTCGATGTCCATGTTGTATTCGAGCGCTTCGGGGGTTCCGAAGGCGTCGACCATGACGGAGTGGTCGATGACGAGATCGACCGGCACGAGCGGGTTGATTTGCTTCGGATCGCCGCCCGATTTCTTAACGGTGTCGCGCATCGCCGCCAGATCGACGACGACCGGCACGCCGGTGAAATCCTGCAGGACGATACGCGCGGGAATGAACGGGATTTCTTTGTCTTCGCGTCCGTCGGCCCATGTCGCGAGCTGCTTCACGTGTTCTTTCGTAATGCCGCGCCCGTCGAATTGGCGGACGGCTGCTTCGAGCAGCACCTTAATGGAGAAAGGAAGTTTGGAGATTTTGCCCAGGCCTTGCTCTTCCAGTCCGCCCAGACGGTAGTAGGCGTATTGCTTGCCGCCGACCGAGAGGGATTCGCGGACGGAATACTCGTTTTGCTTTGTCATTGCGCTTCGCGCCTCCTTGACTTTGTACATGCCGGTTTCACACAGTGAAACACGATTTCAAAAACAAATCATACCCTAAGTATAGCGTTTTTTCGTCAAATAAGGAAGCATAAATATTACCTTCCGCGGTAGATTTCCGCCCGTTTTCACATGAAATCGCCGTGCGGCTCATATAATGAACCAGCGTTATTCCGCCCACGAACTGGGACGGCTTAAAATCGGACGTTCGGGAGGGATCAGATGTGCCGCGATCGCGAATACGGGCCGGAACCGGCAAAGCGGTAACGAGAAAGGGCGCGGCCGGCCGGCCGGGCCGCGTTGCCTCGCCGGCCGTGCGGCTGCACGGATCGGGCAGGTCCGGCAGCGCCATGCTTGCGCAGGGCAGCGGCGGGCTGCAGGAGTCCGCCAAGTCGGAAGGCTGGAAGTCGGCCGTCCATCGTTACGTGAAGCTGTACAATCAAGCCGAGATCGACCGCTTCCCCGCGCCTTTTGGCGATATCGTCGCCGACGGGGACCATCTGTACCGGTTCGGGCAGCGTCTCGCCCGCCTGCGGGAGCAGGAGCTGCTCCGCGGCATCCTGCCCTCCCGGAGCGAGACGAGCGCCGAGCTGCTGCGCATCAGCGAGTCCGGCACGCTTTCCGAGGTGTCCGTGCTGATCGAGCTTCGCGTCAGGCGAACGATCGAGCATCAGGGACGAACGTATTCGGAGGAACGCTTCGACCGCGAACGGCTGTGGCTGGCCGCGGACGGCGGCGAGTACGTCATCTCCCGGATCGAGCCGATCGTGTCCGAACGCCGTCCGCGGTTCAGCTCGTCCCATTCCAGCCATGCGGGCGAGTTCGCCGACGAGCTCGCGCTCGCCGCTGAGAACAAGCCGCAATCCATACCCTATATAAATTATGACGTTTTGCCCTTTTTCAAACATGGCCGCGCCGGAATCCGCTACAGGCGCGATTTGGCCGCCGCGTATGCCGACCGCTGGTGGAACGAAGCGAACCCCGCGTACGAGAATTTCGAGGTCAACTGCACCAATTACATCTCCCAATGTCTCTTTGCAGGCAGCGCACCGATGAACTATACTGGTAAAAGGGCTTCCGGCTGGTGGTACCGCGGGTTCAGCGGCGGCCGGGAAAATTGGAGCTACAGCTGGGCCGTCGCGAACGCGCTTCAGCTTTATTTGTCCGCTTCGCACAATTCTTCGTTGCGGGCGACGGTCGTCGATTCCGCCGACCAGCTGGCGCTCGGGGACGTCATTATCTACGACTGGGGCGGCGACAACCGCTACCAGCACAGCACGATCGTGACCGCGTTCGACGCGGCGGGCATGCCGCTCGTGAACGCGAATACGGTGCCGAGCCGCCATCGCTACTGGGATTATCAGGATTCCTACGCGTGGACGGAGAATACGAGGTACCGTTTTTTTCATATCGCGGATGAGTTTTAGGTGCGCTTGAAGCCCAGAGGAATGACAACCCGCCTGTGTGGGAAATTATACGTAACCGGAGGATTCGATCATGGGGGAGAAAGTGCGCGTAGGGCTGGTTTATGGAGGACGCTCCGGCGAGCATGAGGTTTCGCTGCAAACGGCCTTGGCGGTCATGAAAGCTTTTGACTACGACAAATACGAAATCAAACCTTTTTATATTTCCAAAGACGGCGAGTGGCGCTCGGGGCAGGTGCTTCTGGCTCCGCCGTCCGATTTGGGCTCGCTTCGCCTCGCGGGCGGAAGCGCCGTCGTCGGCACGGAAGCGCTCATGCCGGTCTTCGGCGGCGGCGCGGAACAGGCGCAGACGGCCGCGATCGCATCCGTGCCGGCGGAGGTCAAGATCTCGGCCGTTTCGTCGGCGGCGAACGCGATCGCTTCAAGCGATACCGGGCTGGACGTGGTCTTCCCGCTGCTGCACGGCACGTTCGGCGAAGACGGGACGATTCAAGGCCTCTTCGAGATGGCGAACATTCCGTACGTCGGCGCGGGCGTGCTCGCTTCGGCGGTCGGCATGGACAAAATCACGATGAAGAAGGTTTTCGCCCAAGACGGGCTGCCGCAGTGCATCTACCGCTACTTCAACCGGACGCAATGGGAGAACGATGCCTCGTTTTACATCATGGAAATCGAAACCGCGCTCGGCTACCCCTGCTTCGTCAAACCGGCGAATCTCGGCTCCAGCGTCGGCATTTCCAAGGCGCGCAACCGCGAGGAATTGGTCGAAGCCGTCGATTACGCGCTGCGCTTCGACCGCAAGGTCATCGTCGAGGAGTTCGTGGACGCGCGCGAGATCGAAGTGAGCGTGCTCGGCAACGACGAGCCGCGGGCATCCGTGGTCGGCGAGATTACGTCGTCCAGCGAGTTCTACGATTATAAAGCGAAGTATATCGACGGCAAATCGATGATGCATATCCCGGCGAACCTGCCGACGGAAGTATCGGAATCGGTCCGCGAGATGGCGGTCCGCGCGTTCCAGGCGATCGACGGATCCGGCTTGTCGCGCGTCGATTTCTTCCTCCGCAAGGAGGACGGCCAGCTGTTCATCAACGAAGTGAACACGATGCCGGGCTTCACGCCGTACAGCATGTACCCGCTCATGTGGAAGGAAAGCGGCGTGTCCTATGCGGAGCTGCTGGATACGCTGATCGGGCTGGCCGTCTCGCGCCACGCCGAGAAGCAGCGCATCGATTACAGCGGAGGAAGTCCGGCTTAGTTCAAGCCGGATTTTCTGTTGAATGGGCGGCTTTGCGAAGGCCGGGATACTCTACATAATGAATGTCCGCGAAACGAGACATATGCGTTCGAGCAGTTTTGCTATCTGGCCGGATTATCCGGCTGCGAGGCTTCGCCATCACAAACCTTTTAGGAGGGTTCGCCAATGGGATTCCAAACGGAGTTTAATTCGGTCTGCAAGTTCAAGTCCAAGCAAGAATTGTACGAGCTCCTGGAATACGGCCGCGGCAAAATGGTCAAAAGCGGCTTCCGCGTCTACCCGACCGGCCAGAAGGTGATCGCCTACACGCCGGACAACGAGGCGATCGCGATCGTGCGCATTCTCGTGTCCATCGCCGAGATCAATTTCCAGGGCGAAGAAGTGACCGAGGTGGAGATGGAGCTCGTCCGCAAGCTGACGGAGGAAGAGGCGCGCGTGCAGACGGCGCTGGCGTACGAAATGTTCTTCGGAGACAACCAAGGATGATTGTCCGCTTCGGGTTCGTCGCGATGAGCGTGCTGCTGGAGAATACGTCGCCGTCCCGGACGATGACGTACACGAATTTCGCGAAGCTGGACGACCGGGAAGCGGGATTGCGCCGGCTGGAGCGGATCGCGGAGGATAATCTGCGCACGACGCTGCGGATCATGAAGCACTGCGTCGGCCATGGGATCTACGTGTACCGCATGACGTCCAAGATGATTCCGCTCGCGACGCATGACGAGCTGAAGGATTGGAATCCCTACCCGGCGCTGGAAGAAGCGTTCGCGGCGATCGGCCGTTACGCCGGGGAGCACGGCATGCGGATATCCTTTCATCCCGATCATTTCTGCGTGTTCAGCACCCCGCGGCCCGAAGTGCTGGCCAAGTCGGCCGAGGATTTGAACTATCACGTGACGATGCTGGAGCATATGGGCCTCGGCCCCATGACCAAATGCAATATCCACGTCGGCGGCGCTTACGGGGACAAGCCGGCTTCGCTGGAGCGTTTCATCCGCCAATTCGGCGCGCTGCCGGACAGGCTCCGCGGCCGCGTCACGTTGGAGAACGACGACAAGACGTTCACCGCGCGCGAGACGCTCATCGCGGCCGAGGCGGTCGGCGCGCCGATGGTGCTCGACATTCACCATCATGCGGTCAACGACGGCGGCGAGACCGAGGACGCGCTGCACGGCGAGCTGTGGCCGCGCATCGCGCGCACCTGGAACGGCCCGGACGGGCTTCCGCTGCCCGTGCCGCCGAAGCTCCACGTCTCGAGCCCGAAGAGCGAGCGCGATCCGCGCGGCCATGCCGACAACGTGGACACGGGTCCGCTGCTGCGGTTCCTGCGGGGCATCAACGGCTCGGTGCCGCGGCTCGACGTCATGATCGAAGCGAAACGCAAGGACGCGGCGCTGCTGCAGCTTATGGATGACATGCGCCGGCTGGAGGCAGAGGGAGCGGGCATCCGCGTCATCGACGGCGGCAGCATCGAGATCCTGTAACCGCGAGGGCGCAAGAGAAAGCTTGATCTTTTGCGCAGCTTGCGTTATTTTTGGTAAAGGAAGCGCTATCATTTCACGCATGCACCCTGGTCCTACTTCCGAATCGCAACGCCATTACGCGGAGAGGATTGTGAAGCAATGAACGGATTATTGACAGGGAGAAATATACTCGTCATGGGCGTCGCCAACGACCGCAGCATCGCCTGGGCGATCGCGCAATCGCTTGCCGCCCAAGGGGCGCGTCTCGCGTTTACGTACGAGAGCGAGCGGGTGGAGGAACGGGTGCGCAAGCTGGCGGACACGATCCCCGGTTCCATCCTGCTGCCCTGCAACGTGACGGCCGACGAAGAGATCGAAGGGCTCGCGGGCCAGATCAAGGAAAGCTTCGGCGTGCTGCACGGTCTCGTGCACAGCATCGCCTTCGCGAAGACGGAGGAGCTGGAAGGCATGTTCGTCGACACGTCGCGCGCGGGCTTCGCGCTGGCGCACGACATCAGCGCCTACTCGCTGACCGCCGTCGCCCAGCGGCTCCATCCGCTCATGACCGAAGGCGGCAGCATCATGACGATGACCTACCTCGGCGCGGAGCGCGCGCTGCGCAATTACAACGTCATGGGCGTGGCGAAGGCGGCGCTGGAGGCATCCGTGCGTTATCTGGCCGCCGATCTCGGCCCGCATAACATTCGCGTGAACGCCGTTTCCGCCGGCCCCATCCGGACGCTAGCGGCCAAGGGCATCAAGGACTTCAACGCCATTCTGCGCCAGGTCGAGGAGAAATCCCCGCTCCGCAAAACGACGGACGCCGCCGAGGTCGGCGACACGGCGATGTTCCTGCTCAGCCATCTCTCCCGGGGCATTACGGGCGAAGTGATCTACGTCGACAACGGCTACAACATCGTCGGCGCGTAGACCGGCACCATGTAATCGGACGGAAGGATTCCGCCACGCAAGAGGCGATACCGGTTAAGGCGGCGGCAATGCCGCAGCGCCCGGTACCGCCTTTTTTCATCCCGCAGTTGACCGCAGGCGGGCGAATCCAGAGCGATTTCCTAAGGTTTTTGTTAAAAAGTGGAAGGCATGTGCTCATTTGGGGTAGAATAGATGCAAGGTTCACCGGATGCTCACCTTTTTGGCGAAACTTTGCATATCGGGTGGCGTATAGTAGTATTGCGCAATAGAACTCATAGGAAGGTAGCGTGATAGACCGTGGGCGAAGGGAATGACATCCCTCTGGTCGGGGGCAAAAGCTTCACAGCCGTCGCGATTAATTGCGCGGCCAAGGCCGGTGAATGGATCAAGACGAAGCTTGGCAATCATACAAGCCTATCGATAAAGTACTCCGCGCAGGATCTGGTCACGGAAGTGGATAAAGGCGCGGAAAAGATGATACGCAACTTGGTGGGGACGCATTTCCCGCATCACTCGTTTCTCGGGGAAGAGGGCGTAGAACCCGGGCCCGAGGCTTCGACGAAAGCGCTGCAAAGCGTAAAGGATGCCGAATACCTGTGGATCGTGGATCCCATCGACGGCACGACGAATTTCGTGCACGGATTCCCGTACTTCTCGGTGTCCATCGCGCTCGCGCATTGGGGCGAAGTCATCGTCGGAGTCGTCTACGATCCGATGCGCGATGAGCTGTTCGTGGCGGAGAAAGGCAAGGGCGCGTACGTGCGGGGCCGCCGCATGGCCGTCTCCGGCGAGCAGACGCTGCGGGACAGCCTGCTGGCTACCGGCTTCCCGGCGGACCCGAATTACGCCCAGCCGCTCAACATGAAGCAGCTGCAGGCGATAGCGCCGCAAGTGCGCAATGTCCGCTCGCTCGGCTCGGCCGCGCTTCATATGGCGTATGTCGCATCGGGCCGTCTCAGCGGGTTCTGGGAGATCGGCTTGAACTCGTGGGACTTGGCGGCGGGAGCGCTGCTGGTGAAAGAATCGGGAGGCGCCGTTACCGACCTGCAGGGCAACGAATACCATCTTGGCGTCCGCCACGTCGCGGCGTCGAACAGCCACCTTCATGGCGAATTCCTGCAAGTTTTGCAGCAGGCGGAAGCCGGCAGCTAACGAAGAACGTCTCTTATTCCGTCCGCATATGACGGGAGAAGAGACGTTCTTTTGCATAGAATAGCGTAACGCTATCGGATGGGAGGCTGGCGGGATGTTCATCGAGCTTGACGTGCAGGGCGATGTGCCGCTTCACGAGCAGATCGCGCAGCAAATTATCGCGGGAATCGCGGCGGGGACGCTGAAGCCGGGCAAGACGCTGCCTTCGGCCAAAAGGCTGGCATCGGATTTGCGCATCAAGTCGTTGCCCGTGCGCAAAGCCTATCAAAGCCTGCTTGCGGAAGGCTTCCTTCAAGAACGGTACGACGGGCGGCTCGGCATGCTCGTGTCGTCGAAGGAGGAGATGCCGCGCATGACGGACCGGTACATGGAACGGCTCCACAGCCGCCTGCGCACCCTGGCTGCGGAGGGGAGGGCAAGAGGGATGACGGAGGCCGAATTCAGCAAAGCCTGCGTCGCGATTTACCGCAGCGATTTATCCAGGATGGGAGATTCATTGGAATGAACGACAACCGAGATCACTTGAGAGGCGCGATGTCGCTGCATTGGTACTGGCTGCAGGCGCTGATCGTCGCGGGTTCCGCCGCGGCGGCGGCGCTGCTGTGGGCGGACATTCCTTCCATGCTGACGACGCATTACAATATTCGTTTCGAGCCGGACGGCTTCGGCGCCAAGAGCTGGAGCACGGTGTACCTGCTCAATATCGTGCAAGCCTGTCTGCTCGTCACCATGCTGGGGACGAACGCGGTTATCGCGCAGGCGAGCGCGAACGCCGCCTCGCAGGCGGACAAGGGATCGGGGGCGGCGAAGCAGCGGGCATTCCGGTACGTGAACAGCGTGTTTCTCTACGGATTATCCCTGCTGTTGACGCTCTTCTTCAGTTATATTCAGGCAACGATGCTGTACGGTTGGCCGGCCAAGGCGCTGCCGGCGGCGACGATCGCCGTCGCGGCGCTTATCGTCGGCGGCATCGTCGGCCTGGTCGTCACGGTGAGAAGGCTCGGCCTGCAAGGGCAGAATGCCGGCGCGGACGAGGAACACTGGCTGGCCGGCGGGGGCGTCTATTACAATCCGGGCGATCCCGCGGTCTTCGTGCCGAAGAAACACGGCATCGGCTGGACGATCAACTTCGGCCGGCCGACGGGCTGGGTCGTCATCGCCACGCTGATCCTGATTCCGTTCGCCATCGTCGCGCTGGTCGCGCTCATGACCTGAACGAAAAGGCGCCTATCCGCCGGAAGCTTTCCGCGCTGCGATCTGCAGCTCAGCCAGCTCCCGGGGATAGGCGTCTTTGGTTGTGACAAACGCGGCTCGTCAGTCCTTCATGGCCGCGAAGGCCTGCTCGGCCGCCGCGATCGTCGCGTCGATATCGTCGTCCGTATGGGCGGTCGTGAGGAACCACGCCTCGTACTTGGAAGGCGCCAAGCAGACGCCTTGGTCGAGCATCAGGCGGAAGAACCGCGCGAACCGTTCGCCGTCGGTATTCTGCGCCTCGTCGTAGTTCGTAACGGGATGATCGCAGAAGTGCGCGGAGAATGACCCGCGGATGCGATTGATCGTCAGCGGGATGCCGTGACGGTCCGCCGAAGATTGCAGCGCGTCCGCAAGGCGCGCCGCCTGCGCGTCCATCCGCTCGTAGACGCCGGGTTCCCGCAGCACCTCCAGGCAGGCGATGCCCGCGGAGATGGAGGCCGGGTTGCCGGCCATCGTGCCCGCCTGGTAGGCCGGGCCGAGCGGCGCGACCTGCTCCATGACGGCTTTGCGGCCGCCGTAGGCGCCGATCGGCAGGCCGCCGCCGATGATCTTGCCGAGCGCCGTCAGATCGGGCTCGACGGCGGAGTGGTCGGGGAACGCGGCGTACGTCTGCGCGCTGCCGTAATGGAACCGGAACGCGCTGATCACTTCGTCGTAGATGACGAGGGCGCCCGCCTCGCGGGTCATCGTGCAGAGCCCCTCGAGGAAGCCGGGCTTCGGCATGACCATGCCGAAATTGCCGACGATCGGCTCCACCATGACGGCGGCGACGTCTTCGCCGAACGTATCCAGCGCGGTGCGCAGGCCGTCCAAGTCGTTGAACGGGACCGTGATCACTTCGTTCGCGATGCTGACCGGCACGCCGGCGCTGTCGGGGATGCCGAGCGTCGAAGGGCCGGAGCCGGCGGCCACGAGCACGAGATCGGAATGGCCGTGGTAGCAGCCGGCGAATTTGATGATTTTGCTGCGCTTCGTATAGGCGCGGGCGACGCGGATCGTCGTCATGACGGCTTCCGTGCCGGAGTTGACGAAGCGAACCTTGTCGAGCGAAGGGATCGCTTCCTTGAGCATCCGCGCGAGCGTGATCTCGAGCTCCGTCGGCGTGCCGTAGAGCGTGCCGTTCGCGGCCGCCGCCGTGATCGCTTCGGTAATATGCGGATGGGCGTGGCCGGCGATGATGGGGCCGTACGCGCAGAGGTAGTCGATGTAGCGGTTGTCGTCGACGTCCCAGAAATGAGCGCCCTTGGCGCGTTTCATGAAGACCGGCGCGCCGCCGCCTACCGCCTTGAACGAACGGGACGGGCTGTTGACGCCGCCGACGATATGCGCCAGCGCTTCGGCGTACAGGGCTTCCGAGCGCGGTCGCTGCGTTGTGGACATGGATGGTGCCTCCTTGAATGAACGGGTGTGGATGAATCGGACTAACAGAAGCAATAACTCATTGTACCTCCGCCGGGCCGCGCAGCACAACAAAAGAGAGGGAGCGGCCGGCCGGCGCGCTCCCTCTCTTGCACGTTATTTATTGTCAGAGCCGTTCGCGGTGTTGCCGCTGGCTCCGCTGCCGCTCGTCGAATTCGAGTTCGTGACGGCGCTGCCGTCGCTTTGCACGCTCGAATCGGTCGAGGTGGACGTCGTATCGGGAACCGTCGAATCCTTCTGCAGCTCGTCTTGGACGAATGCCAGCAATTTGTCTTCGTCGGTAATCGCGAGCACGGATGCCCCGCCGACCTTCTCGCCGCCGATCAGTTCCATCGGAGGCACCTGCGCCTGGCCGGCGATATGGCTGCTCACGCCGAGCTGGCCGAGCTTGATCATGTCGTCGACGCCGATGTTCGTCTTGATGTAGCCGTCGACGCTGTCGACGATCTTCTTCATCTTCAGCAGGTTCCAGCCGTTCTTCATCTTGTCGGCCACGGCGCCGAGCAGCTTGCGCTGGCGCTCCGTGCGCGTGAAGTCGCTCATCGCGTCGTGGCGGAAGCGGGCGTATTGCAGCGCCTTCGTGCCGTCGAGATCCTGGATGCCCTTTTTCAAATGGATGTCGTAACGGTTGCCGTCGGCGTTGTCGACGTAGTTCATGTCCTTCTCGACGTCGAAGTTCTGGATGCCGCCGATCGCGTCGATGACCGATTTGAATCCTTCAAAGTCCGTGTACACATAATATTGGATATCGAGCCCGGTGATGTCGCCGATCGTCTGCATGGCGAGCTCCGGTCCTCCGAGCGCGAAGGCGGTGTTGATCCGGTCGCTGCCGTGGCCCTCGATGTCCACGTACGTATCGCGAAGCACGGAGAACAGGTGGATCGACTTGGTCGGCGGATCGATGGACACGACCATCATCGAATCGGAGCGGGCCTTCTCGTTCTCCTTCAGGCCGCGGTTGTCGCCGCCCATGATGAGGATGTTGACGCGTTCCTTGCCTTCCCATTCGGGCGGCTTCTCGGTAGGCTTGACTTCGTAGTCCGTGTACTTGGGATCCGTCGTCGGCTGGCTTAATTTATCGAGACCGTTGTATACGCCGTAAGCCTGGTAGACGAAATATCCGACGACCGCCAAGATCACGACGGTAACGCCCAGCAGCGCCCATTTCCAGGGTCTTTTGCGTTTCGGTGGTTTAGGTTGCTTCGCGCGCGCCATATTCGTTTCAGTTCCTCCTTGTAATAGTCCGAACCCGGCACAGGAGAGATCCGCCTCGGAACAGGTAAAGTAATACGCCAATCATCGGATTGTTATGGGGAGAAGCACGTTGACTAAACTTTAATATACAGTATAGCATTACACATCATAAAATTATAAAATGGATTGTCGTAGAGAAGCAAGTTTTATCTGATTGAAGCGAATGGCGCGGATATTTCCCAGGAAATGTCGAAACAGAAAGGAGCCGGAAATTCTATGCTGGCAATAGACGTAAAAGATTTAAGGAAACAATTCCAGGTGCAGAAGAATCGCGAAGGGCTCGGCGGCGCGCTGAAGGATCTGTTCAAGCGCGAATACAACGAGATTACCGCGGTCAAAGATATCAGCTTTCAAATTCCCCAAGGCGAAATTTGCGGCTACATCGGCGAGAACGGGGCCGGGAAATCGACCACGATCAAGATGCTCACGGGGATCCTCGTGCCGACCTCGGGCCACCTTATGGTAAACGGCTTCGTGCCTTATAAAGACAGGGAAAAATTCGTGCGCGGCATCGGCGTCGTGTTCGGCCAGCGCAGCCAATTATGGTGGGATATCGGCGTCATCGAGTCCTTCCAATTGCTGCGGAAAGTGTACCGCGTGCCCGAAACGGAATTCCGCAAACGGCTCGACGAATTGGTCGAACGGCTGCAGCTCGGCGAGCTGCTGAACCGCCCCGTCCGGAAGCTGAGCCTCGGCCAGCGGATGCGCTGCGAGCTCGTCGCGTCGCTGCTGCACAATCCGTCCATCGTGTTTTTGGACGAGCCGACGATCGGCCTGGACATCGTAGTGAAGACGGAAATTCGCGAATTCTTAAAAAAAATTAATCGGGAGCAGGGCACGACGATCCTGCTGACGACGCATGATCTTCAGGATATCGAGGCGTTGTGCTCGCGCGTCATCATGCTCGACGACGGCCGCATCATCTACGACGGCGGTCTGGAAGAGCTCAAATCGAGATGGAGCAAAGGCCGGGAGCTGCAGTTCCAGTTCGGCGAGCAGCCGTCGCTGGACGCCCTGAGAGGCTTGACGGACGGCCTGAGCGGCGTGGAATGGACGATCGACAACGAGCTGACGGCCACGATGTGGCTTCCGCACGAAGTGAACGTCTCGGAGGCGCTCGGGCGCGTCGTCGGCGGCACGTCGGATATCCGGGACATCAAAATCACGGAAACGAATACCGACGACATCGTCCGCGAGATTTATTCGTCGGGCTCCGCGTCGAACGATGCGGCGGCGAAGCTGAGCCAGAACGCGGCGGGCGGCGCGGAACAAGGCGGGACGGCAGGGGCCGGGGGCGGCGCTGCGCCCGCGGCCGGAGGCGCCGGGAAGGGCGAAGCCGGAACACGGGCCGGCGAGCGTGCGCTCGTCGCCGCGGGGACGGCGTCCGAGAAGGAGCCCGAAGCATGAACAGCGCGTATTTGGACCTGATTCGCATCCGTTTTCTCATGATGCTCGCTTACCGCGTCAACTATTACAGCGGCATCGTCATCTACACGATCAACATCGGCGCGTATTATTTTCTCTGGGAAGCGATCTACGGGGAGCAGAAGCTGCTGGCCGGCTTCACGCTGGCGCAAATGACCACGTACGTGGCGGTCTCGTGGATGGCGAGGGCCTTTTACTTCAATAACCTGGATCGCGAGATCGCAAACGAAATCCGCGACGGCAGCGTGGCCGTGCAGTTCATTCGCCCGTACAATTACCTGTTCGTCAAGCTGATGCAGGGGTTCGGCGAAGGCCTGTTCCGGCTGCTGTTGTTCATGGGCCCGGGCCTCGCGCTCGTCTGCCTGATCTTCCCGGTCAAGCTTCCTTCGGATCCGGGCACTTGGGCGATCTATATCGTCATGCTGGGGTTCAGCTTTCTTATTAATACGCAGATCAACATGCTCGTAGGCTTATTCGCGTTCTTCGTCGAGAACAACGAGGGCATGCTGCGCATGAAGCGGGTGCTGGTCGACCTGTTCTCGGGCGTTATCGTCCCGATCTCGTTCTTCCCGGGCTGGCTTGCCGTCACGATGAAGTGGCTGCCGTTTCAAGCGATTACGTTTCTGCCGAGCTCCGTCTTCACCGGCCGGATTGCCGGCGACGAGGTGCTGCGCGTGCTCGGCATCCAAATCATCTGGTTCGTCGCGCTGATTGTTCCGATCGCGTGGGTATGGCGCATGGCGCGCACCAGGCTGTTCGTGCAGGGAGGGTAAGAAAGCTATGTTTTATTGGTCGCTGGCCGTGGAATACATGAAAAATTACGTGAAAACCAAGCTGACCTACCGCGCCGATTTCTGGGTGGAGGTGCTGTCGGACCTGCTGTTCCAAGCGGTCAACCTGATCTTCATCCTGGTCGTGTTCCAGCATACGCCGACGCTCGGCGGCTGGACGGAGGCCGAAGTCGTGTTCGTGTACGGCTTCTTCATGGTGCCCTCGGGCATCTTCAGCACGTTCTTCAACATCTGGAATTTCAGCGAACGGTACATCGTCAAAGGGGAGATGGACCGCATATTGACGCGTCCGGCCTATAATCTGTATCAGGTGCTGCTGGAAAACCTCGATCCGCCGTCGCTGTTCGGCTCGCTCGTCGGGCTGGTCATCATGGTGCTGAGCTGGGGGCAGCTGGACCTGACGTTCCATCTGACGGACGCGCTGATGATGGTCGTCTTCACGATCGGCGCCGTCATGATCTATGCGGGCATCTTCACCTCGCTGACGGCGATCTCGTTCTACTCCGACGCGCCGACGGGCATCCTGCCCTTGATGTACAACATCTCGAGCTACGGCCGTTATCCGGTTAATATTTATAACAAGGTCATCCGGTTCATGCTCACCTGGCTGCTGCCGTTCGCGTTCGTCGGGGTTATCCCGGCTTCGTACTTCCTGGGCCGGAACGAGACGGGGTTGTCGGACCTGGCGCTCTACACGCCGCTGATGGGCGTTATCGTCCTCGGCATCGGGCTGTTCATCTGGAATCACGGCGTCAAGCGGTACCGCGGCGCGGGTTCCTGATCTGACCATATGAAGGGGGAAATGCGCAATGGCAATCAAAGCGAAAGCGGCCGTGGGCAAAAAAGCGCCGAATTTCACGCTTGCGGCGACGGGCGGCCGGGAGGTCAGCCTGAGCGATTTCGCCGGGCGTAAGGTGGTCATCTTCTTCTACCCGAAGGACTTGACGCCGGCGTGCACGCAGGAGTCGTGCGATTTCCGCGACGCGTACGCGGAATTCGGCAAGCACGGCACGGTCGTGCTGGGCATCAGCAACGATCCCGCGGAGCGGCACGAGCAATTCGCGGCGAAGTACGAGCTGCCGTTCGAGCTGCTGGCGGATACGGAGCATAAGGTATGCGAGCTGTACGGGGTCTGGCAGCTGAAGAAGCTGTACGGCCGCGAATACATGGGGCTTGTCCGCTCGACGTTTCTCATCGACGAGAAGGGCAAGCTGGTGCGCGAGTGGCGGAATCTCCGCGTGAAGGGGCATGTGCAGGACGTGCTGGCGGCGGCTATCGCGCTGTAGGCGCAGCTTGCTCGGCGCGCGATGCGCAGCTTTGGAAGCGAACGAATAAAGGTTGTCCGGAAGCCGATAAGTCGGTTCCCGGACAGCCTTTCTTTGCGTTAACGGCGTGGCAGCCGAGGTCAGGCGGTTTCGGGGGCGGATGCGCCGTTCGCGGACGCGTGCGTTTTCGAAGGGGCATCTCGATGACCGCGCGCGGCGCGGCTCGGGTAAACGGATCGCGCCGCGTTCGGCATACGGCCGAATACGGCGCGATTCTTTCGTTGAGCGCGAGCGGAGGCGGTATTCATGCGACCATCTTGGAGATTATAGACCTGTTGCCCGCGGCGGAGGTGTAAAGGACGCAAGAGATGGCGAAACTATCAAATAGCGTCATTCAATAGGCTTGGAAGAGTAGGAGATGAGATCGGAAATGATTCCAAAAGTTCAGCAAGGGGAAAAGGGGCTTGGCGAGCCGCCGCTTCACGCGGCGGAAGCGGATATGTGGCCGGAGGCGGCGCAGCAATCGCTGCAGCTGATGCTGGCGCGGGTAAACAGCGTGCTGCTCGGCAAGGAGCAGGTGGTGGCGCGGGTGTTCAGCGCGCTGCTCGCGGGCGGGCACGTGCTGCTCGAGGACGTGCCGGGCGTGGGCAAGACGCTGCTCGTGCGCGCGATCGCGCGGGTCATCGGCGGGGAGTTCCGCCGCATTCAGTTTACGTCGGACATGCAGCCGGCGGACGTCGTCGGCGGGATGGTCTGGGACGGGAAACGCGGCGAGCTCGTCTTCCGCCAAGGTCCGCTGATGGCGAACGTCGTGCTGGCCGACGAGATCAACCGCACGCCGCCGCGCACCCAGTCCGCGCTGCTCGAGGCGATGGAAGAGCGGAGCGTCTCGGCCGACGGCGAGACACGGCCGCTGCCGCTGCCGTTCATGCTGCTCGCGACGCAGAATCCGCTGCGCGACGACGGCACGTACCCGCTGCCCGAGGCGCAGCTGGACCGGTTCATGATGAGGCTGACGATCGGCTACCCGGCGCCGGAGGACGAGATCGGGATGCTGGAATCCGGGCGGCAGCGCCTGCTGCCGGAGCTGCTGCGCCCCGTGATCGTGCCGGAGGAATGGATGCGCATGCAGAAGGACGCCCAGTCGGTGCATGTTCATCCCGCGCTGCTCGCGTACGCGGTGCACGTCGTCGGGGCCACGCGCACGTCGCCGGAGCTGCAGCTGGGGGCAAGCCCGCGCGCCACGCTGGATTGGATCCGCGCCTCGCAGGCGACGGCATACGTTGCCGGCCGGCGCTACGTCGTCCCGGACGATCTGAAGCATGCGGCGGAGCCGGTGCTCGCGCACCGGCTGCTGCTGCGCGACGAAGCTTGGGTCAAGGGAAGAAGCCCGGGGAAGGTGCTGGAGGATATTCTCGCGGCGTCGCCGGTGCCGATGCCGGCATCCGAAGGCGGGCGGCGCAGATGATGCGGCGGCCGGATCGTCATTGGCGACACCGGCGACTGCCGGGGCAAGCTTCGGCGGGAAGACCGGCGCGAATAGGAAGGCGGTGAGACGGTGAGAACGACGGGAACGAAGAAGTCGGCGACGAAAGCGGACGCGTCAGGTCCGGGGGATACGGCGGCGCCGCCAGGAACGGCGACTCCGGAAGAAATAACGGGGAGCGCGGATACGGCAGGCGCGGCTGGCGCTTGGAAAACGATAGCGCCGGGCATGACGAAGCCGCCGGCGCCGGGCGAGACGGAAACGGCGAGGTTGGCGCTGGCGGTTCGTGCGGCGGCTCGCCGGGAGGCAGGCGCGGCCAAGCAAGCGGTCCCCGCCGCTTCGCCGCCGGATGCGGCAAAGACGGGGAAGGGCCTGAGCCAGGCGGCGCCTGCAATTCCGGGAGCGGTCAAGCTGCGCAGCCGGATCATCGGCCGCGTCATGGCGCTGCTCGTTCTCCTGGCCGCCGTCTATGCGCTGCACGAACGCGGCGGGGCGGTCGAATGGCTGTTCGCGGCGATCGTGATCCTGACGGCAAGCTTCGGCCTGCTGCTGCCTTATGCGGCGATCGGCCGGATTCAGGCGGAACGGACGGTTTTCGACGAGGAAGAGCTGGCGGACGGCGGCGCGATGCGCGTGCAGCTGACGCTAAGACTAAGCCGCATGCTCCCGTTCATGTGGGTTTGCCTGCAGGAAGAGATCGTCAATGCATGCGCCCCGCAGGGGAACGGGATCAAAATCACCCGGGCGCTGCTGCCCGGCTTCAGCCGCCGGTTGGTCTTGTCGTATACCGTGAACGGACTGCAGCGGGGCGTGCTGGAGTTCGGCCGCGTGACCGTATCGACGGGAGACATGCTCGGCTTGACGACGAGAACCGTCACGGTCGAATGCTCCGGCCATGCCGTAGTGAAGCCGGCTCCGCCGTCCGGGGAACGGCTCGGCGCGCTGCCGGGCTTCGAAGCCGAGCAGACCCGGCAGGGCATGCAGCCCGTGTCCTCGTTCGGCGGGCAGATGATGTCCGCGGCGTCGCGCCTGCGCCGGGACGGAGCCGGCCCCGAGCTGCGTTCCTACGTGCCGGGCGATTCGCTGCGGCGGGTCGATTGGCGGGCCATGGCGCGCGGACTCGGCATGCAGACGCGCATGAACGAAGCGGAGGAAGCGGGCACGGTCATCGTGCTGCTGGACGTATCGGCGGCGGCTTACGGCGGGGACCGGCGGTTATTCGATGCCAATGCCGGCCGGGCTTTGGCGATCATGGAGCAGGCGGAGCGGGAGGGCAAACGGATGAAGCTGTTGACCAACGCCGTTGCCGAGAGCGCCGTTCATGACGGCGCCGGCGGGGGCGCCGCGCTTCGGGAGACCGGCAAACGCCTGGCGGCGCTCCGTCTCGGCGAGGCGGCGAAGCCGATGTCGCAGCGGCTGTCCGACGTCGTGGCGGGCGCGCCGCGCGGCGCTTCCGTCATCTGCCTGACGGCGGGCAAGACGGGCAGCGCCGAGGCGATCGCCCGGCAGTCGGGCGATCCCGGAAATATTTCGTACGGCGCGAAGCTGGCCGGCGTGCGCGGCATTCGGCTGCATCTGCTGCTGTCGGTTCCGGCAACCGGCGGCGAGACCGCGGAGCGGAGCTGGCGGGAGCGGCTGCAGGGAACGGGCTGCAGCGTGCGGGCGATGACCGTGCCGGAAAGCTACGGCAGCCGGAAGCCGCAGGCGGCGGAAGCGGCCGCGCAAGCCGGCAGGGAAGGAGGCGGGATCCATGTCGAAGCCGCGAACGGATAACGATAGCCGGGAGGCCGCGGCGGGCGGCGGCTCCCGGGAAGGCACGACCCGGCGGGAAGCGCGGGATGCCCAGGGCTCTAGCCTGTCGCGACCGCAGGCGTCGCATGCCGGCGGTTCCGGATCGACCGCCGCGTCCTCGGGCAAACCGAGGCAAACGGCTTCGGCAGGCGGCGGTTCCCGCAAGGAATCGGTTGCGGGCGTCAGTTCCGCCGCGGGAGGCGGGGTTCGGCGATCCAAGCGGCAGGAAGAGCGCGACGGGCTGCATTTCTTCCGTCACGGTGCGCGCAGATTGATCACGAGCCTGCTTTTGTATGGCCTGATCGTGGAGTGGCTGCTGCCCTTGGAGCAGCTGAAAACCTATACGGAGCTGTATGAAATCGGTCCGCTCCTGGCGGCCGTCGGCTTGTTTCTCGCCGTCGGCTTGTTCGTGCCCCCGACATGGGCGGCATTGCTGCTGAACGGATTCATCGCGGTCGGCACGGTGCTCGCGCTGTTCGAGCCGCATTACGGCTCGCTGTCCCGGTCGTTGCGCGGGTTGGTCGAGGCTATTCGGCATGACGCGCTAGGCATGGGGCGCGGGGACTTCATGATCAGCGGCGAATCCAGGACGCTGCTGCTGATCGGCGGGCTCGGGATGATGGCGATCGCCGTGCAGTCGCTCATGTGGCTGCGCCAGTGGGGGCTTGGCTTGACGGCGCTGACGGCGCTGTACTTGCTGCTGCTGTACGGCTTTCTCGAATTGAACGTGTTTCCCGGGCTGCTCCGGGCATGCGCGGAGGGACTGTTATTGAGCGCGCTCGTGACGGTGCCGCGAATCGAGCGGCTCGCCGGCGTGCCGGATTTATTCGCGCCGGCGAGCGGCTCCGGGAGCGGGAAAGGGATGCTGGCCGGCTGGTCGCTCGGCTGGTGGACCGGCGCGGCCTGGCTTGCCGTCCTCATCATGGCGGGAAGCATCGGCGCGGCTTGGAGCTGGTCGGGACCGGCCGCATCCGCACAGGCGCCATGGGCCGCGGACGCCGTAAAATGGGGCGAAGCGCGCTTCGGAACGCCGGACGGGCATGACGATGCCGAGGCCGCGACGACGGCGGCGGAAGCGATGGCGGACACGGGATTGAACGGATCCGGGAAAACGGGCTACGGCTTTGACGACAGCCGCCTTGGCGGACCGCTGTCCACGGATGACACCGTCTTGTTCACCGTGGCGTCCAGGGAGGCCGGCTATCTGCGCGGCGACAGCAAGTCCGTTTATAACGGAGCGGGCTGGGAACAGGACGGGCATGACTGGCAGAAGATGGACATGACCGCCTCGTCGGCGGCCGGGGATTCCAACGTGCTCCTGCAAACCGTGACGCCGGCCCGGCCGACGGTCGGCTATCCGCTGTTCGGCGGGGGCGCGAATGCCCGGATCACGGCGCTCAAGCTGCAGCTCGTCCCGAAAGGCGCCGCCGGCAAGTATTGGCGGGATACGGAGACCGGGGCGCTCTATGCGCCCGGCGACGAAGACCGGGTCGTCCAGTATACGGTCGAGACGGTCGTCCCGAACGAGGTCGACGTCCGCAGCGTACGCGCGGCCGGGGCAGGGGGCGGGACCGCGAGCGCCGACGATGCCGCGGCTTTCTCCGGCGCGCCGCCGCTGACGGATCAAGCGGAACGGGCGTATACGCAGCTGCCCGCGGGTCTGCCCGCACGGGTCGGCGAGCTTGCGGCGCAGATCATTCGGGATGCCGGCAATCCGGCGAGCCGGTACGAGCAGGCGCAGGCCATCGCGGATTACTTGCGCGCGCATTACGCCTATACGCTGGCGGATACGGCCGCGCCGGAGGCGGGCATCGACTTTGTCGACGACTTTTTGTTCCGGCAGAAGCAGGGGTATTGCGTGCACTTCGCCTCCGCGATGGCGGTGCTGCTGCGGACGCAGGGCATGCCGGCGCGGTACGTGAAGGGCTTTGCGCCGGGCGAGGCCGAACGGCCGGCGGGGGGAGGCGAAGCCTCCCTGTTCACCGTGCGCGCGAGCAACGCGCATGCTTGGGTGGAGGTGTGGTTTCCGGGCGCCGGCTGGGTGCCGTTCGAGCCGACGCCGGGTTTCGCGGCACCGGCTGACGGTGCCGCGGGCGATGCCGGCTCGTCCGCGCTCGCGGACGGGGCGGCGGAGCCGGGCCGTGCCGCCGCCGCGGACCGCGCGGCGGCGATCGGCGGCGGAGCCGCCGCGGACGCCCGCGGCT
>NZ_JAAAMV010000029.1 GCF_009909185.1 Paenibacillus glycinis
CGCAGGTTTTGCGCTTGCGCGTGACCTTGGGAACCGTAACCGATGACTGCGATCGTTTTGCCTTGCAGAACGCTTTGGTCTGCGTCTTTTTCATAATACAATGTAACTGCCATTTGTAGATGAAGCCTCCTTTTATTGGACCCTTTTGAGCGGGTGTTACAGGCGGGACGCGCAGCCGAGGCGCTTGGCGACAGCGTCATCCGCGCTCTAACCCCCGCTCAAAAGCGGCGTTTCAGTTCGTTATTTCGCGTTGCCGCGCGTCATTGCGGTGACGCCCGTGCGGGACAGCTCGCGGATGCCGTACGGCTTCATGAGCTCGACCATCGCGTCGATCTTCTCCGTATCGCCGACGACTTGGACCATCATCGTATGCGTGCCGATATCGACGATCGCCGCGCGGAACGTCTCGACGACGCCCATGATTTCAGGACGCACCGCCGGCTCGGCGCTGACTTTAATGAGGGCCAGCTCGCGGGCGACCATCGGATTCGCGCTGAGGTCGACGACTTTGATGACGTCAATGAGCTTGTACAATTGCTTGGTGACCTGTTCGAGCGTGTTGTCGTCGCCGGTGGTGACGATGACCATCCGGGACAAGCCGGCTTCCTCGCTGGTCCCGACGGTAATGCTTTCGATATTGAAGCCGCGGCGTCCGAACAAGCCGGATACGCGCTGGAGGACGCCGGGCTGGTCGTTGACGAGAACGGCTATCGTATGTCGTTTCATTCCGCATCCCCCATTAACATTTGATCGATCGTGGACCCTTGCGTAACCATCGGATATACGTTCTCGTGCTTGCGCACGACGAATTCCACGACGGCCGGTCCGGGATGGTTCATGGCTTCGGCCCAAGCCGAACGCGCCTCTTCCTTGTTCGAAGCCCGGAAGCCGCGAACGCCGTACGCTTCCGCCAATTTGACGAAATCCGGGCTGCCGGAAAGGTCGATATGGCTGTAGCGGTTATCGTAAATCAGCTCCTGCCATTGGCGCACCATGCCGAGTACCTGGTTGTTGATGATGACAACCTTGACCGGAATGTTGTTGATGGCGCAGATCGCGAGCTCCTGCGCGCACATCTGGATGCCGCCGTCGCCGTTGATGGAGATGACCAGACGATCCGGGTTCGCCATTTGCGCGCCGATTGCCGAAGGGAACCCGAAGCCCATCGTGCCGAGGCCTCCGGAGGTGACCCAGGAACGCGGCTTGTTGAACTTGTAGAATTGCGCGGCCCACATCTGATGCTGGCCGACGTCGGTCGTGACGATCGCTTCGCCTTTGGATTCCTCGTACAGCATCTCGATAACCCATTGCGGCTTCAATTCGTCCTCGCTGTCCGTGTACCGGAACGGCTTATCCAGCTTGGAAGCGAGCAGCTGCGCCCGCCATGCATCCGCTTTGGCCGCGTATTTCACGTCCTTGTTCGCGATTTGCAGCACCGTTTTCACGTCGCCGACGATCGGGATGTCCGTCGGCACGTTTTTGCCGATTTCGGCCGGATCGATGTCGATGTGGACGATCTTGGCATGCGGCGCGAAGCCGGCCAGCTTGCCCGTGACGCGGTCGTCGAAGCGCGCGCCGATATTGATGAGCAGGTCGGACGTTTGAATCGCCGTGTTCGCCGTGTACGTGCCGTGCATGCCCGGCATGCCGAGCCACAGATCCTCGCCGCTCGGGAAAGCGCCCAGGCCGAGCAAGGTCGTCGTGATCGGAATGCCCGATTTGATAATGAATTCATGAAGCTCTTCGTGACCGCCGGAGTAAACGACGCCGCCGCCAGCCAATACGATCGGGCGCTCCGCTTCCTGGATCGCCTTGATCATTTTGTCGACCTGCAGCTTGTTCGGCTGAACGGTCGGATTGTACCCGCGGATATTCACTTCCGTTACCGGCTCGAACATGGCGAGCTCGGCCGATACGTCCTTCGGAATGTCGATCAACACCGGACCTTTGCGACCCGTATTCGCGATATGGAACGCTTCGTGGATGATGCGCGGCAGGTCGGCCGCCTTGCGAACCAAGTAGCTGTGCTTCGTGATCGGCATCGTGATGCCGGTGATGTCCGCTTCCTGGAACGCGTCCGTTCCGATCAGCGTCGTTGCGACGTTGCCGGTGATGACGACAAGCGGCACCGAATCCATGTACGCGGTCGCGATGCCCGTGACCAAGTTCGTCGCCCCCGGACCCGAGGTCGCGATGCAGACGCCGACTTTGCCGCTGGCGCGCGCATAGCCGTCCGCCGCGTGAATGGCGCCTTGCTCGTGACGGGTCAGCAGATGCTGAAAGTCCGAAAATCCATGCATGGCATCGTAGATGTAAAGCACCGCGCCGCCGGGATAGCCGAACACGCAATCGACATCCTCCAGCACCAAGCTGCGGAGCAAAATTTCAGAGCCCGTGATGACCTCCGGTTTGCTCAGCTTTTCTTTGATTTCCTCTTTTGACCTTAACGTTGCGTTTTGAGCGACCATTAAGTCGTCCTCCCTTCTAAAAAAACAAAAAAACCTTTCGTTCCCAGACGCTTATCGCGTCCAGGGACGAAAGGTTGATCTTCCGTGGTACCACCCAGTTTGTCATGCGCCTCACGGCACATAACCTCATAAGGTAAGAACGAGAACAAGGTCTGTTCATACCTTGGCACATTAACGTGTGCCTTACGATTTTCCCTAATGCGCTCCGCCGGTCGGCGAAACTTTTCAGGAAAACAGCTCCGAGGTGAGCTCGTTGAAAAGGGATTTTGGCGTCGGTCTCAGCAGTTCCGCGCGCTCTCTGGAGCAAAAGGGCCCTTAACACTTCGTCCTCTTCATAGCAGATCACTTTATAGCGGTAAAGCGACATCTTGTTAGCTTGAAGCTAATTATATGCCTTGCCGTTTCAAACGTCAAGCCAAAGGATAAGCAATCCGAGAAAAACTTATGTACGCCGAAGCCGCTATGCGCGCGAGCCGCCCGATCGACATACTATATAGCACCCTATGCCAAAGAAAGCGGGATGCCTTATGATTCGCGCACGCCGGGCGCGCACGGACGATCAGGAAATCATCCGGCTGATCAAGCAGGAACTGATTCCCCTCTCCTATACAGCATCGCCCAGGGATGCCCAGACGATACGCGAGCTGTCCAAACGCATAAGCGACGGCGTCTCGCTCGTCCACTCCCGAACGAGACGCAGCCTGCCGACGGGCTTTATCCATTTCTATATCCGCGGCGACCTCCTGCTCTACGATCTGCTGGTCGTCCATCCGCAGCACCGCGGCAAGCAGATCGGCACGACCCTCATGAACCAAGCCGAAACGCAAGGCAGGCAAAACGGTGCCAAAATCGCCCGCCTCTTCGTCGACCAATCAAATCCAAGAGCCCAGCGGCTCTACGCCAGACTGGGCTTTCAGACCGTCCGCTATTATTCGGATCTGCGCTGTTACGAGATGCTGAAAGCGCTGGTGTAGCCAGCTCGTTCCTGCCTTGCATGGCGGGCCTTAGAAAAACGGGCCGTTGTTGAAGCCGGGACCGGGCTGGCAGCATTGATTGCAGCCGCCGTCGAAGCCGGGGCCGCCGAAGCCGGGACCGAAGCCGGGGCCGCCGAAGCCGGGACCAAACCCGGGACCGCCGAAGCCGGGACCGAAACCGCCGAAGCCGCCGAAGCCGAAGCCGCCTCCCGCAAAAAGGCCGATGGCGAGCAGATCGAACAGCACGAGCGGAATAATCGCTCTCGTCTGCACCTCTTTGCCGTTGACCACCGGAACCAGCTGCAGCTGATTTTGGTGCATCCGAACGAGCTTGCCCGTAACGACCGATCCGTCCTTACGAACCGCGTAGATCGTTTTGCCGACCAGTTTCTGCGCCTGTTCTTTTGTAACGCGTGGCATTGGATTTCCTCCTCGTGTTTGTACTTCCATTGCTTGTGTTATCCCTATATGACAAATGCGCTTGCCCGGCATTTGTCTCAGAAGGTTAAACGGCGTTGTCCTATACTCTATTCGCTAGCAGGAGAGTTGGATTGTACCGATGTCCCTAAGGCAAAACACCAAATGGAAGCCTCCGAGCGAAAAAACTCCGCAAACCGACGGCGCGTCGCGGCCGGTCTGCGGAGCTTTTTTTCTCTTATCCGTGGTTAATCCGTCAACGATCCGGCGTCCATGCGGCCCTGCCCGATGACCGTCAATCCCTTCGGAAACGACGTCAGCACCTCGACGCCATCCGCCGTCACGAGGACATCGTCCTCGATTCGCACGCCGCCGACTCCCGGCACGTAGATGCCGGGCTCGACGGTGAAGGTCATCCCTTCGCGGACCAGCTCTTCGTTATTTCCGTGAATCGACGGATATTCGTGAATATCCAGACCGAGGCCGTGTCCCAGCCGGTGGTTGAACTGCGGACCGTACCCTGCCGCCGCTATCGACTCGCGCGCCGCGCGGTCCAGGCTGCCGAACGATATGCCCGGCCGGATAGCCTCGATCGCGCGCAGATTGCCGTCCAAGACGGCGCCATAGATCCGCTTCATGTCGCTCGTTATCTCCCCGACGGCAAAGGTCCTCGTAATATCGGACGCGTAACCGTCCGCGAACACGCCCAGATCGAAGAGCAGAAACTCGCCTTCGCGCACGGCCGTGCCGTCCGGAGCGCCGTGCGGCATCGCAGACTTGGCTCCGGCCAGGACGAGCGTATCGAACGACGGTCCTTGCGCGCCCAGCTTCTTCATCCGGTATTCCAGCTCCGCCACGAGTTCGATTTCCGTCACGCCGGGCTTCACCATGGCTACGCCTTCGCGCAGCACGTTTTCGACGAGGCGCACCGCGCCGCGCATGCGGGCCGCTTCTTCCGGCGTCTTGACCGCGCGCATCTCGCGCAGCGGCAAGCCGATATCGGCGTATTCCGCTTCGCCGACCGCCGCGGCAAGCGCCTCGAAGCGCACTACGCTGAGATGCTCCTTCTCCACGCCCAACCGCCGGATGCCCTTCGGCAGCAGCTTGCCGAGAACCGCGTAAGCATCGTCCGTATCGGCGTGCGTGTAAATCTTCGTTACGGCCGAAGCCGACTGGGCGGCTTCGAGATCGAGCGCGGGCACGAGCAGGAACGCTTCGTCCCCTCGCGGCACCAGCAGCCCCAGAAACCGTTCGTGAGGATCCGTCGCGAACCCGGTCAAGTAATACACATGCTTCGGCGAGGTAATCAGCATCGCTTCGATTCCGTTGCCGTCCATGTAAGTCTGCAGTTGCTTAATGCGCGTATTCATGTCCATCGACCGCCTTTCTTATTGTTATTGTACTTGCCGCCCGCGAAACTATCCAGCGCGATGTCTACTTCCGCGGCAAGCCGGAAAAAAAGCGCCCTCCGAGTGGAGGACGCTTCCGTATGAACGCCGGAACTAGGCGTTTACTTTTTGTTTTGCAAGGTTCGCGAACGCGTTGAACGAACCGATGTCGTTCACGGCGAGGTCAGCCAGCATCTTGCGGTTGACTTCGACGCCAGCGAGTTTCAGGCCGTACATGAATTTGCTGTAGGACAGGCCGTTTTGGCGAGCTGCCGCGTTGATACGGACGATCCACAGTTTGCGGATGTCGCGTTTGTGTTGGCGACGGTCGCGGTATGCGTAAAGCAAGGATTTCATCACTTGCTCTTTAGCTGTTTTAAACAGGCGATGCTTGGAACCGAAATAACCTTTTGCCAGTTTCAAAATTCTTTTACGACGACGTGCACGGACGAATCCGCCTTTAACTCTTGCCATGAGTAGAAACCTCCCGAGTGATTAGTAAAGAATATGAGTTAACCTTTGATGTTTGCGAGACCTTGAGCCAAACGTTTTTCGTCGCCGGAAGACAGGAGCGGCTGCGTGGCCAAAACGCGTTTTTGACGAGCGGATTTGCCCGACAGAAGGTGGTTTCTGTACGCTTTATAACGCATGACTTTGCCTGTACCCGTGATTTTGAAGCGGTCTTTCAGACTGCTGTGAGTTTTCATTTTCGGCATGTGGTGTTCCTCCTCAAAGAATGTTAGTTGGTTGGTTTTGGCGCCAAAATCATGATCATGCTGCGGCCCTCGAGTTTCGGAACGCGCTCCATGACGCACAAGTCGGCCACTTCGCTTGCCAGCCGGTCCAGAATCTTCTGGCCGACGGAAGCATGCGTGATTTCGCGTCCGCGGAAACGGACGGAGCATTTCACTTTATCGCCTTCGCCCAGAAATTTCACGACGTTGCGGAATTTCGTCTGGTAGTCGTTCTCGTCGATGTTCGCGCGGAACCAGACTTCCTTGGTGTCAACGATTTTCTGATTCTTGCGGGCTTCCTTTTCCTTCTTTTGCTGCTCATAACGGAACTTGCCATAGTCCATGATCCGGCACACCGGCGGTTTCGCTGTCGGCGCAACGTTTACGAGGTCCATGTTCAAATCGATCGCCATTTGCAGCGCCTCGCGGAAAAGCTTGATGCCGAGCTGCTCGCCCTCGGCGCCTACGACCCGCACTTCCCTGGCCCGAATCTCATCGTTGATTTGATGTTCCCTGCTAATAACCTGCCACCTCCAAAGTTTATGAATCGAGAAGTTCCCTTCTCTCAAAAAGATCAGAAAAAATTACGCGAAGCTTGACTCCTGATCTGATCTTCCCAGCAAAAGCAAAAAATGCGGGCCCGCTCGGGACCCGCATTTCAATAACCAAGATGGAAGGCAATGTAATCAGCGCGCAGCTGAAGCCTGTTCTTAATCATCGAACGCATACCGTTCAGCCGAAGCCGAATAGGTGAGAAGCGGGCGCCTCTGCTTGTGCGTGAGGTAAATCCTTTAGTCGTTACAAGACATGTTACCAAAGTAATATAGCACGGCTTGCATGCGGCTGTCAATGCCTACCCGGCAAACGGAAGCAGCCCGTTATACCTGCTTGCTCTGCACCTCTTCAAGCCGCAGAACGCGGGTATGCTGCGTGTGGCTCCACTGTTTGTTGTTCTGCGTGAAGAAGGCGTAGAACGTGATCGGCAGCCAGGACAGCTGGAATACGACCATCGACAGCAGGTGCGCGTACATTTTCCACGACTTGATGCCTTCGAGCGCCATGACCAGCGGGAACATGACGACCGTCGCCGAGATGGCCACGACCGCTACCCAGCTCGGAAGATAGTAATAAATGGACGCGAACGCGTTGTCCGCCGGAATCAGGTTATCCAAGTAAAGCAACGCCGTAACGAGGAAGCCGAGGAACGTGTTGTACACCGAGATGGAGTACAGCGCCGCGTCGAACTTGACGAAGCTGCGCTCCTTGATGCTCTGCCAGAGCAGCGGGAAGAAGTAGCTTCTCGCCACGGTGAAGTGTCCCTGCATCCAGCGCAGCCGCTGGCGCGCCGAGGCCTTGAAGCTGAGCGGCTTCTCGTCGTACACCTTCGCGTCGTAATTCAGTACCGGATGGATGCCGCGCTTCACGCAGCGCATGGAAAACTCCAGGTCCTCGACGAGGCTCGTGGCCCCCCAGCCCATTTCCTTCATGAGCTCGGTATCGAAACACATGCCCGTGCCGCCAAGGTAATTGGCCATGTTCAGGTTGCGGCGGGACAGCTGCCACAGCCGGTTGCAGTACCAGTACGTGATGGCGTACGAAGCGGTAACCCAGGAGTCCGTCGGGTTCTTGGTATCCAGGTAGCCTTGGATGACCTTGTGGCCTTCGCACAAATCGTTGTTCATGTGAAGCAGGAAGTCGTTGCCCACCAGGTTGTCGGCATCGAACATGACGATGGCGTCGTACTGGCGCGGCATCGCCCACAGTTCCTTCAGCATCCACTCGATCGCGTGGCCTTTGCCGCGGAGATGCGGATTCTTGCGCTCGCAAGCCGTCGCGCCGTATTGGCGGACGATCTCGGCGGTATTGTCCGTGCAGTTATCGCAAATGACGAAAATATCGTAAAGTTCTTTCGGGTAATCCAGGTTTTTCAAATTCTCGACGAGCGCTCCGACGACCTGCGCCTCGTTATGCGCGGCGACCAAAACGGCAAACGACTTTTGCGGCTTATGCTGCGAGGCTCTGCGTTTTCTTACGATTCCGAACAGGGAAATGCTGAATTGGTAAACGCCTACGAAAGCCAAAAAGATTTGAAACAGAATAATGATGGTGTTGATCATTACTTTTTACTACCCCCTTGAGACCCCATTTTTGATATTTTCTCTAGTTTTGTTTGTCGGGCGGCCGCGATATCTTTTTTTTGTAAACCGCAGCCTTACTGATTTTCCATGCCCGGCATGCTTTTGTCAAAAGTGGAAAACGCCGCTCAACCGTCAAGATCGCGAAGAAAAACGCTTGCATCGGCGCTGTGCCGAGCCAAAGCCCAGTTTTCTTCCGTCTCGCCCTTATTTTCTGCCATTTACGAATAAATCATGTTTCAATTTCAATTAACGTTTCGGCGGGCTGGAAAGTTTCGGTCGCCTCAGCCCCGAATGTGACGAAATGATGAACGGTCGTCCGCCGCGGACACCTCCCGGAATCTCGCCAGCAGTTCGTCGAAGATCGCGTCCCAGGATTGTCTGAGGCTGTGCGCGAGGCCTCGCGCCATCATGCGGCCGCTCAGGCTCTCGTCGCGGTACAGCCGTTCAAGCGCCGCGGCGAACGAATCGACGCTGCCCGGTTCGCAGCGCAGCCCGTTCCATTCGTGGCGGACGGTATCCGTGACGCCGCCGGTATCGGCGCAGATCACGGGCGCGCCGCATGCCATGGCCTCGAGCACGACGTTGCCGAACGTCTCCGTCGACGACGGAAAGAGGAACACGTCGGCCGCCGCGTACCACTGCTGCAGCTCGGGCATGGCGGTAAAGCCCAGGAAATGGGCATTGACGCCTTCTTGCAGCGCCTGCGTCTTCAGCGCTTCCGTGGACGGTCCGTCTCCGGCGATGACCAATACGGCATCCTTGCATACGTCCCGCTGGAACTTCGCGAAGGCGGATATGGCGACGTCCACGTTCTTCTCGGGGGCAAGCCTGCCCGCGTAAAACGCGATATAGGGACTATTCTGAAGTCCGTGTTTAGCCAGTAGCTGCGCTTTGTCCACGTTCGGATGGTAGCTCTTCGTATCGACGCCCCGCGTCCAAACGGCCAGTCGTTTCTCATCCCACCCCCGTTCCTTCAAATCATGAAGGGTCGATTTGGAGGGTACGAATATATACCGGCAATCCTGATGGAACCAGTTGATATACCTCCATAACATCTTAACCATCCATTGGATATTGTAAAACGCCAAATAGCGATCAAAATGCGTATGGTACGAGGCTACGAGCGGAATCCGGTGTTTTTTGGCGTAATGAATGCCGAATAGCCCCATGTTGAACGGCGTCGCCACGTGGATCATCGTCGGCTGGAACGCGTCCAGCGCCCGGCGGACGTGAAGGGGATTCGGCAGCGCGAGCCTGCATTCCGGATAGAGGAAGAACGGCAGGCTGACGAAACGTTCCACGAAAGGCGAAGCCTCGCGGGATTTGGATATGGCCGGATCCGGGGCAAAGACGAGGCAAGGCACGTCCTGCGCGCGCAAATAATCCGTCCAGCGTTCGAGCGTACGGGCAACGCCGTTGATCTCGGGTGCAAACGTATCTGTAAACAAAGCAAGCCGCATGGGAAATCGCCTCCATCGTTCCGGCAGACGCAGCGCTCGACGGTAGGACTAAAGTCGTTGAGCGGCTCACCGGGATTTTGGAGTTAGTGTAAAGGATTTGTATTACCGTTGTATCAAGACTTCATGAAGGGCATGTGAAGAAATTAATATCCGCTTAGCAGATCGTTGACGCGGCGGAAACATTCGGAGCTTAAACTGGGGGAGGAAGAACTCTCGCATACCGGAGGAGATCACCATGGACAATATGGTTTTCTGGGCGTTAACGCATGAACAGCGTGTATTCTTCTGGGCGAACCGCAGGCCGTCGCACGAAGGCCTGAACAGGTGGCTGAGCCGCTGGCTGGGGAGCATTACCCATACGGGCGGCGCAACGTTCACGCTCCTTTCGTCTTTGCTTCTGGCGCTTGCGGCACCCGGCTTATGGAGCATTGCCGGCTGGCAGTCTTTCGCCGCCGTAGCCGTCAGCCATATTCCGGTCGCGGTCGTCAAACGTAAATTTTGCCGCCTGCGTCCTTACCAGGCGCTCGAAGCCGTCCATACATGCCGAAAGCCGCTGCATGACTCGTCGTTCCCATCCGGTCACACAACGGCTATCTTCGCCTGGCTGATGCCTTGGCTGCTCGTCGATTACGCGCTGCTGCCGATCCTCCTGCCCGTCGCGATCCTGATCGGCGGTTCGGTGGCTTGGTCACGCATGTATTTGGGTCTTCATTATCCTTCCGACGTCACGGTCGGCGCCGTGCTCGGCTCGCTCACGTCCGTGCTCGTCTCCGCGGCTTGGTCCTTCATCTGAGCCGCGCGCTTCGCGGCCCGGTGGGCAGCGATCGCCTTCTCGCCGATCACGACCTCCACGCGGTGGATATTGTTTCCGCGCTCGACGAATTTGCCTTCGTACTCCGTTAACACGAGATCGTCGCGCAGCTTTTCCTTATGCAGGTGGAGCGAGATATTGCGCATCATCAGCTCCATGTCGGCGAAGCTGTTCAGCGAGAACTCGAAGAGCGACTGCGAATCCGTCTTGAAATGGATTTCGCCCAGGTCGTTCAAGATTTCCATGTATTTGGCCACGAAACGCGGATGCGTCAGCCGGCGGCGCGCATGCTTCGCCTTCGGCCACGGATCGCTGAAGTTCAAATGGATCCGTTGCACCTCGCCCGGCGCGAACATCTGCTCGATGCCTTCGATGTTGGCGCGCAGCAGCGCCAGATTCGGCGGCTGCGCCGTGCCATGGGCCGCTTCCCAAGCGTTGCGGGCTTTCTCGCTCGCGCGGCGGATCAGTTCATCGTACATGTCCACCCCGATAAAGTTGATCTGCGGGTTCCGCACGCTCATGTCGCTGATGAATTTGCCCTTCCCCATGCCGAGCTCGACGTAGATGGGATTGTCGTTTCCGAAAAACTCCCGCCAGCGTCCCTTGTACGGTCCCGCATCCAACACGACCAGCTCCGGCTGGGCTTCGATGCTCTCCAAAATTCCTTTTCTTCCTCTAAGGCGCATAAAACACTCATTCCTCCACGTCTTCTAAGCTAGTCCCTATTGTGCCCGATTTCCGCACTCCTTGTAAACCCCGCCCGTGATGGCGCAGCCTTCCCGCACGCGTACGGACGCAAAATAAAAAGCCGCGGCGCGTAGCTCGCCTGCGGCTTGAATCCGTTCGGAGTAAGGTTCAGTTCATCAGCTGGCTCGGAGTGCTCTCTTGCGACTCCAAAATATCATGCAGTTTCTTGCGCGCGGAAACCTCGATTTTATGATTGTCGTGGAACCGGATGCCGGCCAGGGACATCAATTCTTTTCTCGTCAATTCGACCGTGACTTTCTCGTCGCCGTGCGGAATCTTCACTTGCGTATTCATTCCTCATCACCTCACTGATTTGATCGCGCGAATTTCCAAAAAACCAACTTGCTACGAGTAGGAGTGGGAAGATGGTAAATGCAGTGAATTTGTTGATCTGTCGCACTTTTAATATAACAGGTCATGTAAGGTATAGCAAGCCCTTTTTTTAAAAAAATCGCTTTCATTTTCCAGCTATTTTCCTTGCTTGTCCGACAATTTCCAGCGTTACGCCGGTTAATCGAACCGGGGGCTCATGGCGTTTTGCGCGTTTTTTCGTTATGATTGTAATTAACCGCAAGAAAGAAATAAGAAGCAAGAGGAGCTATACGCGCATGCAGGTTCAACTAACGCCGGATGCCTTTTCCTTAACCCCTAGGTTATGGAACGACAAAAGGTTTCATACATGGAATTTCGAAATGCGGGAACAGTTCGGGGGCAAGGTGTTCAAGGTCATGCTCGATGCCGGCTTCACCTGCCCGAACCGGGACGGCTCCATCGCGGCCGGAGGCTGCACGTTCTGCAGCGCGCGGGGCTCGGGCGATTTTGCCGGCAGCCGCAGGGACGATCTCATCACGCAATTCAACAAGATCCGCGATCTGCAGCATCAGAAATGGCCGGAGGCGCAATATATCGGTTATTTCCAGGCGTACACGAATACGTATGCGCCGGTCGAGGAACTTCGGGAATATTATGAAGCGATCCTCGTCCAGCCCGGCGTCGTCGGTTTATCGATCGCCACCAGGCCGGATTGCCTGCCCGACGATGTCGTCGATTATTTGGCGGAGCTGAACGAGCGCACGTACCTCTGGGTCGAGATGGGGCTGCAGACGATCCACGAATCGACCTCGACGCTCATCAACCGTGCGCACGATACGGCCTGCTACGAGGATGCGGTCAAACGGCTTCGCGCCCGCGGCATTCGCGTCTGCGCGCATATCATCTACGGCCTCCCGCAGGAAACGCACGAGATGATGATGGATACGGGCCGCGCCGTCGCGGCCATGGACGTGCAGGGGATCAAGATCCACCTGCTGCACCTGATGCGCAAGACGCCCATGGTCAGGCAGTTCGAAGCCGGTCTGCTGCGCTTCCTGGACCAGGACGAGTACGTGAAGCTGATCGTCGACACGCTGGAGCTGCTCCCGCCGGAGATGATCGTGCACCGACTGACCGGCGACGCGCCGCGCGACCTGCTGATCGGGCCGATGTGGAGCCTCAAGAAATGGGAAGTGCTCAACGCCATCGATCACGAACTGGCAAGCCGCGGCACGTGGCAAGGCCGCCTGCGGGAGGCCGAATAAATGGGCTTTATCAGCGTGCTCGGCATGGCCCGGCGACTCGTGAAGGAACGCGTCTCGCCGGGCGATGCCGTCGTTGACGCCACCTGCGGCAACGGCGTGGACACGCAGTTCCTCGCCGAGCTTGTCGGTCCGCGCGGCGCGGTATACGCATTCGACATCCAGGAAGCCGCTTTGGAGCGAACGCGGTCGCGGATTGAGGCCGCCATCGGCGGAACATACGGAGCCGGAGCGCCGGATGCCGGCGGCCTGCATGAAGCCGACATCCGGCCGCTTCGTCTCGTCCACGCCAGCCATGCGGACATGGACAAGCATGTGGCCGAAGCGCACCGCGGCTCCGTCGCGGCCGTCATGTTCAACCTCGGCTACCTGCCGGGAGCGGATCAAGCCGTCATTACGGAGCCTGCATCCACTCTCGCCGCGCTGGAAGCGGCGCTTCGGCTGCTGAGGCCCGGCGGCATCCTGACCGCCGTGCTGTACCCGGGCCACCCCGGCGGCCTTGAAGAAGCCGAGGCCGTCGCGGCGTGGGCGTCGTCGCTTCCGCAGCCGCTGGGCCAAGCGATGCTGTACCGCTTGATTCAGAAGGCCGAGGCGCCGTATTTGGCCGCCGTAGAAAAGAAAGCTTGAAGCCGCCGGCATTGCGCCGGTAAACCAATTCAAGGAGGAATTATTCATGGCAGTTCGCAAATTGGAGCACGTCGGCATCATGGTGACGGACATGGAAGCATCGATCAAGTTTTACACGGAATTCGTCGGCCTCAAGTATCTCTATTCCTTGACGCATACGGACGGCATCATCCTGATGGCCTTCCTCACGGGTACCGACGGCGAGGAGAGCGAGATCGAGCTGATCCAAAATTATTCCGGCCAGTTGGCCCCCGAAGGCAGAACGCATCACGTCGCATTCACGGTCGACGACGTGGAAGCGGAATTCGCCCGCTTGAACGGCCTGGAAGGCGTCACCGTTCGCGACGCCGCGATCACGACGCTGCCGAACGGCGCCCGTTACTTCTTCTTCGAAGGACCGGACGGCGAATTCCTGGAAATGTTCCAGCCTGCCAAGCGGCAATAGTCTTGCCGGCGTTTTGCGCCATAGCACCGCCTCCGGGATTAGCATTATGCGTTTTCGATGTTAAATAGAGAAATTTACGATTAGAGGAGAGAAATCAATGACTCAAGCATATCCGCTGCAATTCAAACCTGAAATGAAAGAACGCATCTGGGGCGGCCGCGCGCTGGAGCAATTCGGACTCGAGCTGCCGGACGGCGCCATCGGCGAAGGCTGGATGATCGGCGACCATCCCAACGGCACGACCAAAGTCATGAACGGCAGCCTTGCCGGACTTGGCCTCGACGAAATCCGCGAGCGATACGGACGCGAGTTCTTCGGCACGAAAGGCTATGTCGAGAACGGCCGCTTCCCGCTCCTGATCAAGCTGCTGGACTGCAACGACGACCTGTCCATCCAAGTGCATCCGACCGATTCGTACGAGAAGCTACCGAAAGGCGAGCTCGGCAAAACCGAAATGTGGTACATCCTGGCCGCCGAGCCCGGCGCCAAGATCATCTACGGGCTCAAGGAAGGCGTTGACCGCCCGGCGCTCGCCGCCGCTATCGAGGAAGGCCGCGTCATGGACTGCCTCCAGGAAGTTCCCGTCGAAGCCGGCGATGCGTTCTACATCCCGGCCGGCACCGTGCACGCCCTGTGCGCGGGCGTCGTCGTGGCCGAGATCCAGCAGAACTCCGATACGACGTACCGGGTGTTCGATTACAACCGTCCGGGACTCGACGGCAAGCTCCGCGAGCTGCACGTCGAGGACTCCCTCAACGTCACCGCGTACGAAGGCGCCGGCGCAAGCCGCATGAAGACGGACGGCATCGGCGGCAACGAATGGCTCGCGATCGCGGAATCGCCGTATTTCATCGTCGAGAAAGGCCTCGTGCGCGCGCCTTGGAAGCTGACGACGACGACGGAGTCGTTCGTGATCCTCGTCATCGCCGAAGGCAGCGGCACGCTCAGCTGGGACGGCGGCAAGCAGGACGTCAAGGCAGGCGAATGCTTCCTGCTTCCGGCGAGCCTCGGCGGCTACGAGCTGGACGGCCATCTGACCGTGCTCCGCAGCGTAACGCCATAAGCACGACGCTCAGCGTGCGTTCATAACCAATTCAGCAAAAAACGACAGCCGCAGAAGCGGATGTCGTTTTTTTGTCGTTCCTTTTGCACGCTAGGCGCCTTGGACGTTCACGACGAACGGCGCCGTATAGACGCGCCCCTGATACTGAAATTGCGCCCAGAGCTTATACACGCCCGCCTTCGGAAACGCCGCGTGGAACATGACGCTGGAGCCGGTGCTCATCTCGCTGACGGCATGGACATGCAGGTATTGCCGCGCGTTCTCGTCCAGAATGACGCAGTGCCCCGCCGTGCCGAGATACGGCTCCAACACGATCCGTTCGCCCGTGTCCGCCTTCCGTAGCGCGAAATCCAGCATGACCGTCCCGCCGGCCTTCAGCTCGTTCAGCTCCGGCATCGCGGACAGCTTGATCTCGATGCCGTCCACGGTGACGCTTGTCGGGGAAGCATCCGGCTTCAGCTTTGCGGCCCCGGGCTCTTCCCCGCCCACGTCGATCCACGTTTTGTAGACGGTAAGTCCTTTTCCGTCCGGCATGAATTCGGAGACGAGCAGGAACGGTCCGCCGTTGGGAAACGTCAGCTTCACCCCGAATCGCCCTTCGCCTTCGTACACGGGATGAAGATGCTGAAAATCCGCCAGGTCCTTGCTGACGACGATGAAATGCATCAGCTTCGTCATGTCTTCCGCGAATTCGTCGACCGGCCGGCCGGCAGGGTCCAGCACCTGAAGCGCCAGCGAGATCTCCTGGCCGCCCACGGGACGTCCGTCTTCGTCCATGCCATCCGCTTCCACCGCGACCCGATAGCCCCGGTCGGATACGTTGCCCATTTGTCCGGCCTGCTGAAGGTAATGCAGCAGGCCCTTCGTCGGCGGATGAACGTCCACGCCCGCCATCGTCGCGCTCCCGCAGCCGTTTAGCAGCAGAAGCAGCAGCGCGAGCAGGCTTACGGCGTATCCCATTCGCCGGGTCCCCTTTGCGTTCCTCATGGGGTTATCTCCCGACCGGCGGTTTCTGCGCCGCAAGCAGCTGCAAGCCCATCGACAGCAGCGTCGCTTCGACGATCGAGCCCGCCCACAGCTCCGTCTCCCAGCCGATGCCGTCCGAGATCGCCATCCACGCGTAATAAAAGCTCCACAGCGCGATCGGCACCGCGGCCGCGATGATTCGTTCGGCGGCGACCGAAGCGCGCCTCTCTCCGACCCCCAGCGCGCGATAGAGGACATCGCCGATCAAACCGGCAGCGAGCGCGATGAAGATCGACGGGTAATTCTGGAATCCGTCCAACACGTTCATCATGACGGCGATCAACGCGAAATGCAGCGCGATCGCGCCGAACGGCAGCTGCCATCGCTTCATGAGCAAAAATACCGGGAACATATACACGAGCGTATCGATCAGAATATAAGACAGTCCGCGCATCTCGTTATTTTCGGCAATGAGTCCGCCGCCGAATTGGCCCGCATACCAGTCTACGGTCGACGAGGCGGGCAAATTGTAGCGGAACATCCAGGCATACATGAGAAAGAAGCTCACGGCGCCGGTCGTGATGACCAGGGAAAGAAACGCGGGCGTGAACGCGGCCCATCCGGGTCTGGACACGGCGCCGTCATGCCAGCCGGCGCGGAAGGGACTGGACAGAATCAAGAGCGCGCCGAGCAGCAGGACCAAGTGGGTCGGACTCAGCAGCGCCGCCGTGCTCTGTTCGATGCCGAATACGGTATGCCAATACATATCGCCGAGCCCGCCAAGCAGAAAGACGACCACGCCGATCAGCCCGAGGCCGTAGCCGACGGGCGCGGCTTCCCGCCAGGTCGCGCCCGTCGCGATCTTCGACTGCCGGAGCAGCCAGCCCATCCAAACCGCCGAAGCCATGAAGCCCGAATACAAAATCGCATGCCAGGGGGTGAAGAACGTCTCCACGACGCCGTGATTGTGCGCAAACCCGTCCACGAACACGCCGCCGATGAGCCAAATGCCGAAAACGATCGTGACGTATTCCTTGCCCGCAGCCAAACGTACGGCCGGAATTTCGACTTTCGATAACGAAACCTGCATCCTTATCGCCTCCTTAGGATTTGAATCGTCCAATATCGCGTGCCTGGAATTAATGATAGCCGCTATAGACAAATATTGTAACTAGGCGCAGCATAATAAAAAAGAGGCCGCCGAATCATTCGGCGACCTCTTCCTTTCCCCGCAGCAAGCCGCTCGCTTCCAAGATGGAAACGACGGCAAACGCGGCGAAGATCGATAATAGGCACATCAGCGGATAACCGTAGCGCCCGAAGGTAATAAATGGTAGATGTATGAACCAATAGTAGAGAAACGGCAGCAGGATGAACAGCGCCGGCCTGAATCGCCTCCGCACGACCGTAAGGAAGATGCCGGCGAAGCCGATCAGCACGTAGAGCCAGTGCACGACGTTGATCGCCGGACGCGGCAGCCCGGGAACGGGCTTGGAGTAGAACGGATTGATGAACAGCTCGATCGATTTGCCTACCGTGAACCAATAGGCGTACGCCAGGGTCTGATGCTTGAAGCCGTAGGCAATCAGACGCTGCGCCGTCCGTTTCTGCTCGGCGTCGTAGCCGGCGAACAGGTTGTTGCTGTCTCCCTTGTATTCCGGGTATTGGTCGAAGAAGCCCTGCGGCGGCGCGGCCCGCTTGATCAGCGCGCCAAGCAGCATCGGATTGCCCGTGGACTTGGTGAACGGAATGAACTCGTGAAAGTCGTTGTAATTGCGAACCCACCAGGGCGTGAGCAGCAGCATGCTGCACGCGCCGACGATCGCCGTGTACTTGACGATCTCCTTCCAGCTGTAGCGGCGCATCAGCCATAGGACGAGCAGGCAAACGGGAATCAGCGCGCACTGCGGCTTCACGTAGCAAGCCAGCCCCAGCATGATGCCGGCAAAAACGTACGCGCCCGCCGTTCGCCGTTTCACCGCGTAAATAAAACTGGAAATAAGCAACAAAAACAGCACTTTGAACGTCGATTCGGTTAGAATCGCTCCCGAGGCGAACAAATTCGGTATGTACAGCGCATCCAGCAGCACGGCCGCTACGGCTACCCGCCTCCCCAGCGTTTCCCGGGCCAGGATGAAGATCAAGTAGATCGAAGCCGCCTGCATCAGGCATTGCAGTAGACGGAAGCCCATAACGGCCGCGTCGCGGTCCAGAAACGAAACAAAGCCGCTCAGAAGCACGGGAATGGCCGGCATGATGAAGTTCGTCGGCTGCAGGCCGCTGTTGTACACGAGCGTGCCGCGCTCGACCAGCATCTGCGCGGAATACACGTACTTGACGTCGTCGTTGTCGCGTTTCTCGTAAGAGCCGAGCAGAAAATGATCCCCAAGCCAAAGCACGATCACGGCATGGACCAGAAAAACGGCCGCCATAAGCACCCATACGAACGTCCTCATGCGGGAGGTCTCCGAACGTAATGAAAACAAGAGTTCTGCTCCTTTCCAAATAACTGGTTTTCCAGCCTTGTTTTCTATTATACTATATAAGATTTGGTAGGAAGCAACCTCCGCACGGAAAGACGGGAAAGAAGGATAAGCAATGATACAGCAGCACCGCAGCAGCGACATTCTGGTCATCATTCCGGCCTACAACGAAGAAGCGACCTTGGCCAAGACCGTGAATGAATTGAAGCGGCATACGACCTACGATTTCGTCGTCATCGACGACGGCTCCAAGGACCGCACGCCGGACATTATACGCGAGCAAGGATTTCCTTCGCTGCGCCACGCCATCAATCTCGGCATCGGCGGCTCCATGCAGAGCGGCTACAAGTACGCCGACCGCGGCGGCTATGCCTACGCGATCCAGCTGGACGCGGACGGCCAGCACCGGCCCGAGGACATCGCGAAGCTGGTGGACGAAATCACGACCCACGGTTGGGACATGGTCATCGGCTCGCGCTTCGTCGCGAAAAGCAGCTACAGGGGCAGCCTGACCCGCCGGCTCGGAATCTTTTATTTCCACCAGCTGATCCGGCTGCTGACCGGCATTCCCGTGCATGACCCGACATCGGGCTTCCGCATCGTGGGAAGGGCGGCGATCGAGCAGTTCGCCCGCAGCTACCCGACGGACTATCCGGAGGTCGAGGTGCTCGTCAGTTTGTCCAAGCACGGCTTCCGGATCAAAGAAATCAGCGTCGAGATGCGCGGACGCCAAGGCGGCACGTCGTCCATCAACTGGTCCAAGTCGCTCTACTACATGCTGAAGGTGACCATGTTCTCGCTCATCCGCAAAAGCTTTTCCTAGACGCGGGTGCTCGCAGCTCGCTCTACGGATAAGACATGCAGTCGCACGGTCGACGAACCTCGAACGCATTGAAGCGTACATTGCAATCTATTAGCATACAATCAGCAATCTAAGCATACAAAAGCATACAATCGAAAGGGAAGCTAAGCCATGAACCAGCTTGTCGCAATCTTGATCACGCTCTTCTTCCTCGGGCTGATCGTCTACTTCACGGTAACGCAAAAGCTGAAGGACCGGTATGCGTTCCTCTGGCTCGTGACCGCCTCCGCCGGCGTGCTGGCCGCCGCGTGCATCCCGCTGCTCAACCGGTTCGCCGTATGGATCGGCATTGCCTATATGCCGACCTTCGTGTTTCTCGTGACGATCATCTTCATCCTCGCGCTGCTCGTGCGCCAGACGATCAGCTTGTCCAAGCAATCCGACCGAATCAAGACCTTGACCCAAGAGTTTGCCGTCATGGAGAAGCGGCTGCTGGAGCTCGGGCATGCGGCGGAAGGACGCGAGACCACATGAACCTCGTCCAATTCCTGCTCATCCTGGCGAATACGCTGATGCTCGTGACGGGACAGTTTCTGTGGAAATACGGGCTCCTGCAGCGGGACAAGCCGTTCGAATCCTTGCGCGCCATTATTGAGCTGATGTTCTCGCCCTATATTCTAGGCGGACTGTTCATCTACGGCTGCGCGACCGTCCTCTGGCTCTTCATCGTGTCCAAGGTCGACCTCGGCTTGGCCTATCCGATCCAAAGCCTGGCCTACATCCTCTCCATCGTCGGAGCGTACTACCTGTTCGGCGAGTCGCTGTCCGGGCTGAAGATCGCGGGCTGCCTGCTCATTCTGGCCGGCGTCGCCTGCATCGGCCTGTCCGCTAGATACGCTTAAAAAAAGCACGAACCAGCGAAACGCCGCTTCCGGGAGCGGACTCGCTGGTTCGTGCTTTTTGGGTCGGCAAGACGGCATTCGCGCGGGCGTCTTATTGCTCCGGCTCGCTGATGCCGCAGCTATCGTCCGTGCATACTTGCCCGGTGTTGCTTTCGGTGGAGGAGGGGTCGATGAAAATCAACGGCTTTTCCTCCGCCCAGGTTCTGTTCAACACGTCCAGGAATACATCGCTCGACTGCGCGCCGGCCACCGCGTACCGGCGGTTGATGACGTAGAACGGCACGCCGTTCGCGCCGAGCATGGACGCCTCATGGCATTCCGCTTCCACTTCGGCCTTGAATTCGTCGCTGGCCAGCACCGCTTCGGCTTCCTTCGGATCGAGACCGATCTCCGCCGCTATGCCGGTCAGCGTGTCGATTTCCCCGATATGCTTGGCATCGGTGAAATACGCTTTGAACAGCAGCTCCGCCGCTTCCGTCCGTTTGCCGTAGCGCCCCGCGAAATGAATGAGCCGGTGCGCGTCCAGCGAATTCGCCGGAATCGCGTGCTCGAAATTGTACGTCAGCCCGAGCTCGGCGGCCTGATTCACGAGATTCTCGTGCATGCTGACCGACTGCTCCCGGCTGATGCCGTATTTCTCGGCCACCAGCCCGTAGGCGTCATGCTTCGGATGCTTCTCGGCGGCCGGATTCAGCTGAAAGCTTTTGTACTCGACCTCGATTTCCTCTTTATGCGCGAACTTCTCGAGTCCCGCTTCGAACCGGCGCTTCCCGATGTAGCAGAACGGGCAAGCGATGTCGGACCATACCTCTACCTTCATCATCGCACTCTCCATGGTCAGAATAAACGTCGTTGACTGTATTATACCGTCAACTTTCCGGCAGGTCGAATGTTCCGGCGCGCAATTTCGGCCAACGGCAGGAGTAAGCGTTTGCAGCGAGAATGTATAGTTCCGATACCCGTTAATTCGAAAAGGAGATCAGCGACGATGACGACGAATCTATTCAGCGAAAGCGCCAGGCACGCGTTGACTTGGACCAACGAGCCGGAGCGATGGACTTACGCGGACGACGGCGGACTTTTGATGCAGGCTCCGCCCAAGGCCGATTATTACCAAGACCCCGCCGGGAAGCATATCGCCGGCTCGGCGCCGTTCCTGCGGTTGCCTGCGGGCGATTCCTTCGCGCTGGCGACCCGGGTTAGCGCGGAGATGAAGCACCGCTACGATTCCGGCTGCCTCATGGTGCTGGCCGATGACCGGAACTGGGCGAAGCTGTGCTTCGAGCACAACGGACGTTACCCCACGATCGTGTCCGTCGTGACGAAGGACGGTTCCTCCGACGACTGCAACTCCGAGCGCGTCGACGTCGAGAAGCCTTATCTGCGCGTAACCAGGGCGGCTGCCTGCATCTCGTTCCATTATTCGACGAACGGCGAAGATTGGGAGCTGATCCGTTACTTCGGCATGCGGCTGCCCGCCGAATGCCAAGCCGGGGTCGTCGCGCAATCGCCGCAAGGAACGGGCTGCGCGGTCGCGTTCGATTTTCTGACGCTGACGGCGCTTCCCGTAAGCTAGCTAGAGCCGCCTGGCTCGCTTGCAGCCGACGGCGGCCATCCTGCGCCCGTCTCTTGCGCTGAGAGCAGAGTAATGCCGCACCGTTCATGCGTGCCGCCTCTAAAGCCGCAAATCGCCCGTTGCACGAGCAAGCAAATTTACTCGCTGCACGCAAAAGACCGCTTCCCCGTTCGGCGAACGGGAAAGCGGTCTTGGATTCAAGCCGTTGCGGCAATGAATGGCATGCATGGCGCGGGCTGCTGCACGCACCGGAGGATCCGGCTAACCGCGCAGGATCGATTCGATGGCAGCCAGCTCGCCGTCCGTGAACGACAGGTTGTTCAGCGCCGCGACGTTGTCTTCGATTTGGCTGACGCGGCTTGCGCCGATCAGCGCCGAGGTGACGCGTCCGCCGCGCAATACCCAGGCGAGGGACATTTGCGCCAGCGTTTGGCCGCGCTCTTGGGCGAGCGCGTTCAGCTTCTGCAGCTTCGCCACGACTTCCGGCGTGACCGCCCCTTCCTGCAGCGCGCCGGTCTTGCTTGCCGCGCGGGAATCGGCCGGAATGCCGCCCAAGTACTTGTTCGTCAGCAGCCCTTGCGCGAGCGGCACGAACGCGATGCTGCCGACGCCATGCTCGTCCAGCACGTCTTGCAGCCCGTTCTCGATCCAGCGGTCGAACATGTTGTAGCTCGGCTGGTGAATGAGCAGCGGCGTGCCTAGCTTCTTCATGATGCTAATCGCTTCCGCCGATTGCTCCGCGCTATAGCTAGAGATGCCGACGTAGAGCGCTTTGCCGGAACGGACGATCTGGTCGAGCGCGCCCATCGTTTCTTCGAGCGGCGTCTCCGGATCGAAGCGGTGGGAGTAGAAAATATCGACGTAATCCACGTTCATCCGTTTCAGGCTTTGATCCAGGCTCGCCGTCAAATATTTGCGCGAACCCCATTCGCCGTACGGGCCCGGCCACATGTAATATCCAGCCTTGGACGAGATGATCATCTCGTCGCGGTACGGCGCGAAGTCCGTCGTCATCATCCGGCCGAACATCTCTTCCGCGGAGCCCGCGGGCGGTCCGTAATTATTCGCCAGGTCGAGATGCGTAATGCCGAGGTCGAACGCCCGGCGAAGCATGGCCCGTCCGTTCTCGTACGTGTCGACACCGCCGAAATTATGCCAAAGTCCGAGCGAAATCGCGGGAAGCTTCAGTCCCGACTTCCCGACGCGATTGTAGATCATGGATGCATACCGTTCTGGATGCGCTGCGTATACCAACGAATATCTCTCCTTCTGCGAGCCGTATTATAAAGCCTCTCTCATCTTACCTCAGCCGCGGTGCCGGCTCAAGCTTGGGCAGCGGCAGCCAAGACCGGCAGCGTGAAGAATTCGGCGCTCCGTTGCTCGCCTTTGCCGCCGCCTCCGTACACGACGATCAGCAGCGTCTCCTCGTCCGCCGAGACCGTGCCCTCCGCCAGATAACGCCGCAGATCGAAGGGCAGCCGCTCGATGACGGCATGCTTCTGCAGCTCCTTCTCGCTTAGTCCGAGCGAAGCGAACGCCTCCGAGACGTCCGCCGGACGCTCCGCCAGCCGTTTCATCCAGCCGCTCCAGTCGCCCTTCTCCATGCTGAAGTCCCACCAGACCTTGCGCGGCTTGTAGTTGTGCCCGAGGAAATAATCCAGCTTCATCAGGCCCAGCGCGACCTCGAGCGACCATTGCCGCTCCAGCTGGTCCGCGCGGCCGACGTAGTCCTCCGACAGGAACGTCCACAGGCGCGAGAACAGGTCCTCCAGCTGATGGCCGATCTTCTGCCAGCCCCGGCCTTCCCAGAAATCGCCGAACAGCTGGAAGAAATCGAATGCCGACGGGAACGCCCGCTCGATCAGATAGAGCAGCGCATGGTCCATCCGGTGCGCGTTCCAATACTTCTCGAGCACGTCCTCGACGCGCTTGATTCGCACGATATCCGAGAACGGCAAAATATCGTTGCCGAGAATCTCGTACGGCGCCCGGTCCATGTAGATGTAGCCGTGCTTCTTCGCGTCGATGCGCATGCCCGTGCCGCGCAGCATCTTGAGGAAGCCGAGCTGCAGCTCCTCCGGACGAAGTTCGAAGACGTCGTTGAACGTTTTGCGGAACGAGTCGTAATTCTCGTGCGGCAGGCCGGCGATCAAGTCGAGATGCTGGTCGATCTTGCCGCTCTCCTTCACCTTCATGACCGTGCGCGACAGCTTCATGAAGTTCTGGCGCCGCTGCACCGCCTCGTTCGTCAGGTCGTTCGTCGACTGCACGCCGATCTCGAAGCGGAAGATGCCCGGCGGCGCGTGCTCCGACAAATAATCGAGCACCTCCGGTCGCATGATATCCGCCGTGATCTCGAATTGGAACACGCAGCCGCGGTGGTTCTCGATCAGAAACTTGAAGATTTCGAGCGCGTAATCCCGCTTGATGTTGAATGTCCGGTCCACGAACTTGATCAGCTTCGCGCCGGAATCGATCAGATACAGAATATCGGATTTGGTCCGTTCCATGTCGAAGTAGCGGACGCCGACCTCGATGCTCGACAAGCAGAACTGGCAGCTGAACGGGCAGCCGCGGCTCGTCTCGAAATAAACGACGCGGCTCGCGAGACGCGAGACGTCCTCCGGAAACCGGTGCGGAGAGGGCAGCGTCGCCAGGTCCAGCTTCGGACGCGGCGGGTTGACGATGACCTCGATCCGTCCTTCCTCGTGCTCCTTGCGGTAGGCAAGCCCGAACACCATATGAAACTTGCGGCTGCCCGACAGCTCCGTGAGCAGATGGTGGAACGTCTCCTCGCCTTCGCCGACGACGATATAGTCGACCTGTCCCAGGCGCTCCAGCCACTGGGCCGAATCGTAGCTCACTTCGGGACCCCCGAGCACGATCCGAAGCTCCGGCTTGATTTTGCGCAGCATGTCGATGACCGTGATCGTCTCTTCGATGTTCCAAATATAGCAGGAGAAGCCCACGACGTCGGGAGCGTGCGCGAACAGATCCGCCACGATGTTCATGGCCGGATCCTTGATGGTGTATTCCGCGATATCGATATCGAAATCCTTCTCGCTGTAGGCCTTCAAGCAGCGAAGCGCCAGCGAGGTGTGTATATATTTGGCGTTCAAGGTCGCCAGTACGACTTTCATGTTCGTGATTCCTGCCTTTTTCGCGAATTGGACTAGTCTCTATTGTACCGAACTCGACCGCAAAAAAGAAGAGCGGCCCCCTCGAAGCCCCCGCCGCATGCCGCCGGCCGGAATTTCGAAAGGTACCGCTCTTCGCTCGTTCGAAGGCTTGCGCGCTTACGCGTTCACCCGAACGATCGCTTTTTCTTTGCCTTGATAGTCGATGACCGGGAAGCGCACGCGCCACGTGCCGTCTCCGAGCGCCGTTACTTGGCTAGCCTCGAAGCCTCTCGGTTCGAAGCTGAACGTCTGATCGTAGTAGACCGTCAGCTGGATATTCTCGTCCGGCAGCATGTCGCGAAGCTGCGAGCCCGCGTCGATCGCCCAGAAGCGCATGTCTTCGCTGGCCGCATGCCCGTAGACCATGTAGAACGTCGGATCGATGACCGCCGTAATGACGAGCCAGCCGTCCGCGTCCCGCGTCACTTCGAACTTCTTCAGCTCGGTCGTGCCCTGCGACGACTGAATCTCGGAGAAGTTATCCTCCACCACGTCGCGGATCTGATCCGTCGTCGCGTCCTTGAGCGAGTCCGGGAGCTTCTTCGGCAAGAAGGCGATTTTGGCCGGCGGGTTCTCTTCGATGTCGTACAGCAGCATCAGGATGTTGTCCGAAGCGACGGCGAAATTCAAATCCGCCTGCGTATCGTCGATCCCCGCGGCCGTGATGCCGATCAGCTGGCCGAAGTCGTTGAACAGGCCGCCGCCGGAGCTGCCGTGGTCGATCGGGGCGCTCGTCTGGTAATACTCCGTGTTGCCCTCGTACGTGATGTTGCTGATAACGCCGTCCGATACGGTGTTTTGGATGCCGAGCGGGCTGCCGATGGCGACGACGTGGTCGCCTTTGGACGCCTCGAGGCCGATGGCAACCGGCGCGATATTGAGCGGCGTCTTCGTCTTCACGACCGCCAAATCGCTCTCCTCGTCATAGCCGACGATGCCTTCGAGCTCCACTTCCTGGCCGTTCAGCAGCGTCGCGCTGCCTTTGGACGTATCGACGATGACGTGATAATTGGTCAAAATCTCGTCCTTGCCGACGACGACGCCGCTGCCTTGGCCGATCTCCGTCGTGATCATCACGATCTTGCCGTCGTTCTGATCCACGATCTGCTTGGTGGTCAGCGCTTTGGGCTTGCTCGCTTCCTCTTCCTTCTCCCAAGCTTCCAGCTTCTTCTGCAGCAGCGCTTCGGCGGAGGTAATGCGGATCGCATGCTTCGCCGTGTCGTACTGCACGTCGGCGCCCAGCGCTTCGGCCACGAAACGAAGCGGCACCATCGTCGCGCCGTTCACTTGCTGCGGCGCTTCCGCGAGCGAGAGCGTTTTGCCGTTCCTGACGGCCCGCTTGGAGCCGATCTGCAGCGAGATCGTCGTGCCGCCTTTGACGGCCAATATCGTCTTCGTGCCGCCTTCCCAGGTCACGCTGGAATGCAGCGCCTTGAAGATCGCGCGCATCGGGACGAGCACGTTGCCTTTCAACGTCACCGGGGACGGGCTGAGCGCAAGCTTCGCGCCGTCGACGGTCACGGAGATCGCAGCGGTCTGCGCCGTGGCCGCGGAGACGGAATCCGGCGCTCCCAGAATGGACACCGGGGTCAGAACGAGTCCCGCGGCAAGCACGGACGAGAGCAGCGTGCGCTTCATGGTCACTTTCAAATTCACGGTTGTTTCCTCCATAATCTCCTAAATCTTGCGTCATATTATGGTATCACTGCGAGTCTAGTTTGTCTATGAAATCGGCGTGAAGGAAAATAGAAGAATTAGTGAATGCTGGAAAAATCCGACGCGATCGATTCGCGGTTCGCCTGCATGCTTACTGCTGCTTGAATTCCGTCGGCGTCAAGCCGGTCTCTTCTTTGAAATTCCGCGAGAAATAGTGCACGCTGGCATACCCGAGCCGCTCCGCGATCGCTTCCGTCTTCTCGCCGCTCAGCAGGTGGAATTTCGCCTTGCGGATCCGCTGCGAGATCAGGTACTGCTTCGGGTTGTCGCCCGTGCACTTCCGGAACAGCGACGAGAAGTAGACGGCATGGTAACCGCAGAGCGCGGCAAGCTCGGCCACGGTCCAATTCTTCTCCGGTTCCCGGTGAATCGCCTGCAGCGCGGGCTCGATCTTGCTCTGCTCCGCCGATTGCGGCCGGTCGGCCAGGCGGTTGCGGACGACAAGCAGCAGCAGCTCCGTCATCAGCGAGCGGAGCAGCATCGCATAGCCGGGCTGCTCGTTCATGTACTCCTTGACGATCCGCATCAAGGTGGGCTCAAGCCCCGGAACCGCCAGGAACGGAGGAAGCTCCAGCTCCTCCCCGCCGTCAAGGGCCAGCAGGTGGCGGCGACGAAGGCTCCCGGCCATCGCTTCCTCGCTGGACGCCGCGATCGAGAACGCGGGATGCACCGGAACCGGAGAAGCATGGCGAAAATGAAAATGGATGCCGATGAAGGCGGCCTCCTCCAGGATCGTGATGCCGTGCGGACAATCCGGCCCGTACAGCGCGAATTCGCCTGGCGCGAGCAGCCGGACATCTCCGCCGACGGCGATCTTCGCCCGGCCGGACAATAAGTAGAAGAGCTGATAGTCCGGGATGATCCGCGGACCGAACACCGACCCGGCCCCGATCAGGGCATGACTCGCAAAATTAACCGTCGGCTGCAGCTCTTCGAGCGCCCCGATGAGGATTTCCTCTTCGCGCTGCGACATGGCGGCACGGCTCCTCTCGCAGAAGCGCCGGCCGACCGCCGCCGCTTCAAGGATATTAGAAAAGTGCAAAGCCCTGTTTCGTCTGTGTAAATACACCGCTTTCATCCTGCGCTATGCTTAGTTCATGGCAAGGCGAAATCAGCGAAAACGAACGCTCAGGGAGGAATACTGCTATGTTAAGTCAAGCACAATTGGCCGAATTTGAAAACAACGGGTTTTTGAAAGGCGACGTCGTTCTGAACGACGCGGAAGTGGAGGCGCTGCGCGAGGAGCTCGACAAGGTCATGAACGGCGAATCGGTAAATAAGCCCGTGCTGAACCGCAATATGCTGGAGTCGGATTCGCCGTACGACAACATGAAGATGATCGCGAGCGAGCGGGTCGTGCAAATCGTCAATATTTGGATGGCGAGCGACCTCTACCTGCAGCATGCGGGGAACGCGCGGATCTGCGAGGAAGTCGCGCAGCTCTCGCATACGAACTCGCTGCGCATTTGGCATGACCAGATCCAATACAAACCGCCGGTGACGGGCGGACCGACGGCCTGGCATCAGGATCATCCGCTCTGGCCGATCATCCAGCCGGCCGATCTCGTCAGCGCCTGGGTCGCGCTCGACGATGCCGTCATCGAGAACGGCTGCATGTGGATGGTGCCGGGCAGCCATAAGTGGGGCAACCACCAGCGCTACCTGTCGAGCACCAAAGACTTCAAGCCGTTCCACAAGCAGCCGGAAATGCTGCCGAACAACGCCAACGTCGAAGCCGTCCCGTTCGAAATCAAGAAGGGGCAGGTCGGCTACCATCACTGCCTCACCTGGCACGGCAGCCCGCATAACCGTTCGGACATGAAGCGCCGCGCCATCGCCGTTCATTACATGCCGGGCCATACGCGCTACGAGCCGATCGGCGAGCATGCCATGCTTTCTTACGTGAACGTGCAGCCGGGCGAACTGCTCGTCGGCGACCACTTCCCCGAGGTGTATAAGAAGCAAGGCGTGCAAATCTAACCGGCCTTCGGCTGCAGAACCTTCATCTCCGCTTTTCGGCGGGATGGAGGTTTTTCCTTTTTGCGGGGAGGCCTTTTCCTTAGCAGTCCGTGACGGACGTGCAGCTTTGTCGGCGGGCAGCTCGGCGGCCGCCGAGCTGCGGCAGCCGCCTAAACCATGCAGCGTCGCTGCTAAGATAGCTCCCCCGCCGCCGGCGCCGAATCGCGCCAAGCCCTTTATTGGTACCGGCCGCACTGCGGCCAAGGTTTGTAAGGCATCGCTACTTTCGGTATAGTAGGAGTCAGATTGATTGTTTAGGAGCGTATAAGAGTCATGGAAAAGAAACGTCCGTATAAACCCGCCGCCGCGAACGGCGGCCCGAACGGCAAACCGGCGGCCCGCGGCAAATCCTCGCCGCAAGGCGGTCCCCGCGCGCAGCTCAACGCCGCCGGCCGAGCGACCGCCGGCAAACCGGCTGCCGCGCCGCGCGTGCCCGTCAAGCCGGCCGCCCGCACCTACGAGGTAAAAGAACCGGCAGAACTGTTCGCCTTCCTGCTTCAGCATGTCGCGGGAGAAGGCCGCAATGCCATCAAATCCATGCTGAGCCGCGGGCAGATCGCCGTAGACGGCAAGCCGGTCAAGCTCTACAATTACGCGCTGCAACCCGGCCAGAAGGTCGCCGTCTCCAAGGAACGCATCGCGGAGAAGCCGCCGCTGATCGGCCTGACCATTCTTCACGAGGACGACGACATCATCGTCGTGGTGAAGGACGCGGGGCTCCTCTCCATCGCCTCCGAGCAAGAAAGCGAGCTGACCGCATACCGGCAATTGACGGCGCATGTGCGCGCATCCGACCCCCGCAGCCGGATCTTCGTCCTGCACCGGCTCGACCGCGACACGTCGGGCGTCATGATGTTCGCGAAGAACGAGCAAGCCCAGCAGGAGCTGCAGACGACTTGGCAGGACAGCGTCGAGGAACGCACCTATATCGCGCTCGTCGAGGGCAAAGTGAAGAAACCGGAGGGCACGATTTCGTCGTACCTCAAGGAGAGCAAGACGCTGAAAATGTACTCCACGAACAACCCGACCGACGCGCAGCATGCCGTTACCCACTACAAGGTACTTCAAAGCAACGCGAGTTTCTCCCTGCTGGAGGTGTCGCTCGAGACCGGGCGCAAGAACCAGATCCGCGTGCACATGGAAGACATCGGCCATCCCATCGTCGGCGACAAGAAATACGGCTCCAGATCCCGGGCCATCGGCCGGTTAGGCCTGCACGCCCGCGTATTGGCGTTCAAGCATCCCGCGACGGGCAAGCTCGCGCGATTCGAGACCGACATTCCGAAATCGTTCCTGAATCCGTTCAAGGAAGGGTTCACGGCCAAATAACGATGATCGAGGCGATAAGAAAGAGGTAAGCCCATGTCCAAAGCAGACAACATGCTCGCCATCCTCTGGCTGCTCAAAGCAAACAAGCGCATGACGGCCAAACAGCTGGCCGATGCGCTGGAGATGCATATTCGCACGGTATACCGCTACATCGACGCGCTGTGCGCCAGCGGCGTGCCGATCGTGGCGGATTCCGGGCATAACGGCGGCTACAGCCTGCTCGCCCAGTTCAAGGAGTCGCCGCTGTTCTTCGACATGGGGGAACAGAAGGCGCTTATTCAAGCGGCCGTCTTCGCCCAGGAAGCGGGCTATCCCTACGGCGACGTGCTCCGGCAGGCGCTCGCGAAGCTGAAGCTGTACGCGAACGAGGATCAACGAAGCGCGATCGACAAGCATCTGGTCGGCTTCGACGTCATCAGCTCCGGCGCCGATGCCGGCATGGAACCGCTGCTGCGGCAGCTCGAGAGTGCCGTGGCCGCGAACGCGACGATGCTGATCGAGCATCTGAAGGGCGTCGGGCTTGAGCCGCAGCGGCGGCAGATCGATCCCTACGGTCTCGTGCATTGGAAGGGCAAATGGTATATCGTCGCCCACTGTCACCTCCGCCAAGAGATCCGCAGCTTCCGCGTGGACCGCATCCTCTCCGCCTCTCCGACGGAAGGCGCCTTCAGCCGGCCAGAGGATTTCTCTGCGCGCGCGTATATGCTTCGATTTCTGAAGCCGTGGAGCGGTTCGGACGGCGATAAGCCCGTTACCGTCATCGTGCGGGGCCAGCCGGGAACGCTGAACGCGCTGTGCGAGACGGGGCCGTTCGGCGACGCGCTCGTCGAACGCACGAAGGAACAGGCGCATTTTCTGCTGGAAGAAGACATGCTTCTCACCTACGTGCCCTACTACCTGATCGGATTCGGAGCGAAGCTCGACATCCTCTCTCCCCCTGAATTACGGACGCGCATGGCCGACCTCGCCTTGGAGCTGCACAGACACTACCAACTACCGCTGTAACGATATGCCGCTGCCCGAGCCGATGCCGCCCTGGCTCTTCTGATAAGCGTCAAGCTGGTCCGCCGGATTCAAGACGGCATTCCCGTGGCAAACCTCCAGCCGCTTCGGACGCAGCTTGCGCACGATCTCGCTGCTTCGGAGCGCTTCCGCCATGTCCGCCGTGAACATCGGCATCGGCTTGCGGAGACGGCCCTTCTTCGAAGTGAACAAATCGCCCGCCAGCATGACGCCGTCCTGCCCATGATAATACACGACGTGGCCCGGCGAATGGCCCGGCGTCAGATGGGGCGTCAAGCCCCCGATCGGGGCAAGCTTGCCATCCGCCGCGGCCGCAAGCGGTCGGGCCAATCCGGGCTGCACGGATTGCGCAGCTTTCTTGCGGCGCGGGTACGCCGTGCGGCCTTCCATATAAGGAATTTCAATGGCATGGGCGTATACGGTCACGTCCGGATATTTCTCTAGCAAGCCCTTCACGGCGCCGACATGGTCGGAATGGCCGTGCGTCAGCACGATACGGCGAAGCGGGCGGCCGAGCTGCTTCTCGACGAATGCCGCGATGCCCTTCGTCATCATCGATATCCCCGCGTCCACCAGCGTAATGCCGTCCTCTTCCTCGACCGCCCAGATATGAATCGGAATGATCATCCAGGTGCTCAAGCTCCATACATGCTCGGAAATCCGTTCGATCTTCATTATTCATCCGCTCCTTTTAACATAACCAGTGGTTACTAACCGTTGGTTATAATATAATTTATATCCGTGGCGCTGTCAATAACCAATTTGGAAACGAGTACCGCGATTAAGCCGCACAGGGCTTTCCTCCTCGCTGCAGAAGCCGTGATCGGTTCCGTCCCGCTTGTTGCTTCGTGCCTGTCGATCAGGGCAGGCAGACGACGGCATTCGCCAAATTGAGGAATTGTAAACATGGGCGAGCATGCGGAAGGATATGGCAATATTTCGGCGATATTCAGTCGATTTTATAATATTCTGAATATTTACAAAATTTAAAAACGCCTGTACACTGAGGTCAGATCAAACAAGACGAACGCTTCCAAGACGAACGCTTCGCCTTCGGGAGACGCCTTCGACACTGTTGATCGGCAGTCCACTTTCTATGGGAGAGGGGATAGTCCATTGGAGAATGTCAGCGAAGCATGTTTCCATCTTATCCGCGAAAGGAGCCAGGCGGATTCGTGAAACAAGGAGCATGCGGGGACCGAAAAGCGCAAGCAATCAATCGGAAACGAAAATCTGAAAATGTGGTTGGCTGCATTTAGAATGGAGAGCGGTAAATAATTGAATAGGCGCATGTCGAACGAATAGGGATTCCGGTTGTCAGCAGACAAGCGGGATCCCTATTAACGTTTCGGCCAACGCTTCTGCGCGCATGCTGCAATCGGCGTCTCTTTCGTCTGCTAGGGAAGTGCCCCTTGACCTGCGCATCTAATTAGAATATTATCTAATTAGATATTCATTAAATCAGTTGAAGGAGACGCATATCGCATGATGCAGCTCGACAAGATCGTCAATTATCACAAAGCGCTGGCCGATCCCACCCGCATCCGCATGCTGATCCTGCTGTCCGAAGGCGAGATGACCGGCCAGGAGCTGGCCGAGAAGCTTTATCTCTCCCCCGCCACGATCACGCACCATGCCGCCAAGCTACGCGCCGTGAGCCTTATTCATGAGCGGCGCGACAAGAACGCCATTTATTTTTCGCTGGACCAGTACTTTCTGAAGCAATACGAGGGCTCTCTGCAGACGCTCCTGGCCAAGCCCGCGAACGCCCTTGCAAAGGAGGTGGAACCGATGGACGAGAAGAACGAACGGCTGAAAGCGTCCGTGCTGCGCAATTTCTTTACCGCGGAAGGCAAGCTGAAGCATATCCCCGCCCAACTCAAAAAGAAACGCATCGTGCTGGAGTCGCTTGCGGAGCAGCTGCAGGAAGGCCGCAGCTATTCGGAGAAGGAATTGAACGCATTCATCAAGCAGTATCATCCCGACTTCGCGACGATTCGGCGGGAATTCATCATGCATGCGTATCTCTACCGGGAGCAGGAAGTGTACGAACGCAACCCGCGCGAAATGTGGGAGCGCTGGGAGACGCTGGCGTAACTGCCGATCGGCGTCCCCGCGCTTGGAGATGCTGGCGCGCGTCCAGCTAGAACGTCGCTAATTAATTTATGCCTCCTGCCACAGGAGACGGAGATTATCCATCGCGATCCTAGACGAAGCCTTGCATTCTTCCATCCCTTCGAATTCGACGGTCATGTTGCCGTCATACCCGGAATCCTTGATCAGCTTGAGAATGCGGCGGATCGGAATGTCGCCGTGCCCGACGATCGCGCCGCGCAGGTAGTTGCCGTTGCTGGTACGGAACCAGTCGCCTCCGCCCGGCGGCTCGTCGAACGGTCGGAAATAGAAGTCCTTGACATGCACCAACGAGGCATAAGGCAGGTTCTTCATGACGCCGATGACCGGATTCTCGTCCACGCACATGAAATTGCCGATGTCGAGCGTCGTCCGGAAATTCGGGCGGTCCACCGCCTGCAGGACCCGCTGCACGCGATCGCTCGCCTGGACGCTGAAGCCATGATTCTCGATCGTCGTCGTGATGCCGTATTCCGCCGCATAATCGGCAATGATGCGGCTTCCTTTGACGATAAGCGGTAAGCTTTCCTCGAACCACGCGATCGTCATCTGCTCCTTCTCGATCGTAAACGCCGTGACGTCATGGCGCATATGCGTCATGCCAAGCCCGCGAACGAGATCGACATGCGATTTGACGCGGACGATCTCCGCTTCGAAGGCGGCTTCGTCCGGCTGCACGAAATTCGCCGGCATGGAGTAGTTGGACAGCTGGATGCCTGCTTCCTTCGCCTTTTGCTTCACGGCCTCGGCCAGCTCCGGGTTATCGACGAGCGTGAAGCCATAGGGCACGATCTCCATATGCTCTCCGCCGTTCTCGGCAATCCATGCAATGGCGTCGAGCACGGTCATTTCTCCCGACTTGAGCGCATTCAATAAACTATACGTGCTTAATCCGATTTTCATTGCGTTTTCCGCCTTTCCGCTAACCTGAATAAGATCCCATGCGCGCTTGCCGTGGACGCGCTCCGCAACCGATTTTGAACTATACGCCTTCGAACCCCGAATCGGCATCCTCCCCAAATAATGGGATCAAGACAATGATACGATGCCCGTCTATCCGCGGCAAGCGCCGTTCGGAGGAGAATCCATAACTCCCCTACGATTTCATGCCTGAGAACGCGCCGCGCGCACGAAAAAAAGCTGCCGAAACCCCAGGGGTTCCGTGCAGCTTTCTCGTTCTCGTGCCGATCGGCGCTATTCGCCGGTAATGTTGTTTTCCTTGAGAATGACGTCATGCGCGCCGCCCTCGACGATGCTGGTCGCGGACACGAGCGTGATGCGCGCGTTGCGCTGCAGCTCCGGTATGGTGATTGAGCCGCAGTTGCACATGGTCGATTTGATTTTGTGGATCGTCTTGCCTAGGTTCTCCTGCAGGCTGCCCGCGTACGGCACGTAGGAATCGACGCCCTCCTCGAACATGAGGCCCGCCTTGCCGCCGGTGTCGTACCGCTCCCAGTTGCGGGCGCGGTTGGAGCCTTCGCCCCAGAATTCCTTCACGAAATTGTTGCCGACCTTCAGCTTGCGCGTCGGGCTTTCGTCGAAACGGGCGAAGTAGCGGCCCATCATGACGAAGTCCGCGCCCATGGCCAGCGCCAGCGTGATGTGGTAGTCGTGCACGATGCCGCCGTCGGAGCAGATCGGCACGTAGATGCCGGTTTGCTCGTAGTACTCGTCGCGCGCCGCGGCCACTTCGATCAGCGCGGAAGCCTGACCGCGGCCGATGCCTTTCTGTTCGCGCGTGATGCAGATGGAACCGCCGCCGATGCCGATCTTGATGAAGTCGGCGCCCGCCTCGACGAGGTACAGGAAGCCTTCGCGGTCGACCACGTTGCCCGCGCCGATCTTGACGTCGTCGAAGTTCGATTTGACGTATTCGATCGTGTCCTTCTGCCACTCCGAGTAACCGTCCGAGGAATCGATGACCAGTACGTCCACGCCTGCCGCGACGAGCGCCGGCACGCGTTCCGTGTAATCCTTCGTGTTGATGCCCGCGCCGACGATATAGCTTTTGTTCGCGTCGAGCAGTTCGGTCGGATTTTCTTTATGTTCGTCATAGTCTTTGCGGAACACCAGGTATTCCAGGTTGCCTTCGTCGCTCACGACCGGCAGGCAGTTCAGCTTGTGATCCCAGATGAGATCGTTCGCTTCCGACAGCGTGATGCCGGATTTCCCGTAGATCAGCTTCGCGAACGGCGTCATGAAATCGCCGACGGATTTGGACAGCGAATCCCGGCTGATCCGATAGTCGCGGCCCGTTACGATGCCGAGCAGCTTGCCTTTCGGCGAGCCGTCGCTCGTGATGGCGACGGTGGAGTGACCCGTCCGTTCCTTCAGCTCCAGCACGTCCTTCAACGTATGGCTTGGCATCAGGTTCGAGCGGCTGACGACGAAGCCCGCCTTGTAGCTCTTCGCCTTGCGAACCATTTCCGCCTGGCTTTCTACGGTTTGCGAGCCGAAGATAAACGAGATGCCGCCGCTGCGCGCAAGCGCCACGGCCATGCGGTCGTCCGAGACGGCCTGCATGACGGCGGAGGCGAACGGAATATTGAGCGAATACGCCGGCGTTTCGCCTTTCTTGAATTTCACGATCGGGGTCTTGAGCGATACGTTGGACGGGTTGCAGTTCTTGGTCGTCAGATTCGGCACCAGCAGAAATTCGCTGAAGGTGCGGGACGGTTCCATATAAAAATGAGCCAAAAAATGTCGCCTCCTGCAGGATGGATTCCGGATAAATTTTTACAAGCATATCACAGAGCCCAAAAACAAGCAATGGAAGCGCGGATTTTGGTTATTTGCCGGAGGAGGCGACGGATTCCGCCGCCCGCAGCAGATCCATCGCCTTGTTGCGCTGCGGATCCTCCGTCTGGAATTTGTCCGTCAACCGCGCCAAAATCCGGTAAGCCGTCTTATCGTTCATATCGCCGTTGACCGGCAGCGATTCATGCTGTTGGAACGCGCGCACCGCCGCCGCCGTCGCCTCGTCGTAGACGCCCGATCCCGTGCCGGTGTCGTAGCCGATCGCCTGCAGCATCTTCTGCACCGTCACGACGGTGTCGCCGTAATCGCCGATCGTCAGCTTGAGTCCTGCATCGAGCCTCGGCAGCAGCGCGTAATCCGGCGCCGCGACGGACACGTTCGGCTCGATGCCTTTCTTATGAATCCATTGGCCGTCCGGCGACCGCCACTGCGCCTCGGTCAGCTTCAGCACGGAACCGTCCTTCAATTGATTGAAATTTTGCACGATGCCCTTCCCGAACGTCTTCTCGCCCACGACCTGCGCGCCGGCCGTATCCTTGAGCGCCGCGGTCAGCACCTCGGCGGAGCTCGCCGTATGGGCGTCCACCAGGATGGCGATCGGCAGCGTCCACGGCTCCTTCTGGTTGGACTTATGCGTCAGCACCCGCTTCTCGTCCTTATACACGACCTGCACGATCGTCTTGCCTTTCGGCACGAAACGGTTCGCGATCTGGATCGTCGGATCGAGCAAGCCTCCGGGATTGCCGCGCAAATCGAGCAGCAGCGCCTTCATGCCCTGCTTCTGCAGGCTCGCGATGGCCGTGTCGAATTCCTGCGCCGTCTTCTCGGCGAACCGGCTGATCGTGATCTCGCCGATTCCGTTCGCCTTCATCTCCGAGGATACGGTCAGCACCGGCACGTCGCCGCGGACGACGGACACCGTCTGCAGCCCCGCTTGCCCTTGCCTTTGCACCTGCAGCTTGACCGTCGAGCCCGCTTTCCCCTGCAGCTTGCTTTTCAGCTCGTCGAAGGTCAGTCCCTTCACGGCCGCGCCGTCGATGTTCTCGATGACGTCTTCCTTCTTCAGCCCCGACTTCTCGGAAGGCGCGCCTTTAATGATGCTGTCGATGATGAAGGCGCCGTCCTCCTGGCGGATCTCCACGCCGATCCCGACGAAATGATCCTCGTAGGACTGCATGTAGGCCTCGCCTTTATCCTCCGACAAATAGACGGAATACGGATCCTGGAGCGAACCGACCATCCCTTCGGCGGCGCCGTCGACCAGCGCCTTGGACTTGGCGCCGTCCAGATAGTCATGCATGATTTCGTTGTACGCGTACGCTAAATTGCCGAACGCCTTATCTTTGATGATGGGATACTGCAGCAGCATGCTGAGCCGCCCCCCGGCAAATCCGGCCACGACCAAAATAGCCACGATCGCGACGAGCGTCGCCTGCCGCCGCTGTTTCCCCGCTTTTTCACCGAACCTATTCATTTCGACACCTCTTCCACAATGAACCTGTTTCCTCACTCTATCGCATTCGGAGTGTCGTCGCAAGTTCGCGCGGACGAGGACGAAAAAGACCCCTTGCGGCCGCGCGGCGGAGGACGGTTCAACCGTCGTTCCGCGCGTTCCGGGCAGGGGTCTTCGCGATCGTACGCGGCCGGATTAGCGATAGCCGATCGCTTCTTCCGGCCATCCGCTTATAGCGGAACGGACGCCGTCGATAAATTCAACCAGGCGCGCTCTTCCGCGCTGAGCGAGACCGGCAGCGCTTCGACGCTGTCCCGCAGCTCCGCCGGCGTCTGCGGTCCGATGATGGCCGCCACCGGGAACGGCTGGTTCAGCACGTACGCGAGCGCGATCTGGTTCGCGGTCACGCCGTACTTCTCCCCGAGCACCCCGGCTCTGCGCTTGCGTTCCCAATTCTCCTCGCCGTAATACACGCGCACCATCTCGGCGTCGTCCCGCTTCTCAGGCGCGCACCGGTCCGTGAAGAAGCCGCCGGATTGCGACGACCACGACAGAATCGGCAGCCGCGACTCCTCGTGCCAAGCCTCGTCCTCCGCCGTCGTCGACACGCAGCCCGCCCAGCGCGGCTCGTTCGGTCTCGCCAGGCCCAGGTTCGGGCTGCTGCAGCTGAAGCCGGTCATGCCGTGCTTGGCGGCGTGGGCATTGGCTTCTCGGATGCGCGACACGCTCCAGTTGGAAGCCCCTATCGCCCGGCAGCGTCCGGCGGCGAGCTGATCGTTCAAGCCTTCGAGAATATAGCCCACATGGACGTTGGGATCGTCGCGATGCAGCATATACAGATCGACGTAGTCCGTATCCAGCCGTTCGAGGGATTCCGTCAGGTCGCTCTGGATGCACGTCTTCGTCATGCGCGACTGCTCGTACGGATGCGCGCCTTTGCCGATGATGACGATATCGCCGCGGTTGCCGCGCGACGCCATCCATTTGCCGATGGCCTGCGCCGAGCTGACGCCGTAGATATGCCCGCTGTCGATGGTGTTGCCGCCTGCCGCGGCATAGGCATCCAGAAGCTGTCCGGAATAATCCATGTCTTCCGCCTTCAACATCATGGAGCCTTGAATCAATTGGGTAATGCCCTGCGCGATTCCTGCAACCTCGATCCGTTTCATGGTTCAGCTCTCCTTTATGCATGCATTGATCTATATTGATCATTATATACAAGGTTTGTGCGTGCCCATATCGAAATATATTGATATAGTTAGAACGATATTGACGATCATGCTCGAAATAGGAGACGACGCTATGTTCCGAAATCATCTCACGCTCCCGCTGCTGAACCGGGACCGCTTCTACTGCTTCCCCGAATCGGTCGGCCATTTTCATCCGGACCGCGAGCATCGCGTCCGCCGCTCGCCCGGTTCCATGCAGGAATTCAACCTGCATCTCGTCACCGCGGGAAGCGGCTTCGTCGAACTCGACGGCCAGCTTCACGAGCTGAAGGCCGGGGACGCCTTTCTTTACTTTCCCGGCGACGGGCAAGCCTACCGGGCTCATCCGGAGCATCCATGGGAGATCAAATGGACGCATTTCTACGGCAGCGGCATCGCGTCGGACTTGGCGGAACGCGGCTTCCACCGCACCGTTCCTTGGCGGCTGCGAACGTCGGCGGAGCTGGAAGCGCGCTTCGACGAGCTGATCGCCGAGATCGAACGCCACAAGCTGCTTCACCCGAGCCGGATCGCCATGCTCATGTACGGCGTGATCGCGGAATTCTTCGAGCAGGCCGAGCCGTTGATCGGTACGGAAGCCGGTTCCGGCGCGACGGCGGTCGAGCGCGTGCTGGCGCTGCTGCCCGAACTGCAAGCCTCCGCCGCCGAGCCGTTCGATCTGAACGCCTGGGCCGACCGCGCGGCGACGAACCGCTATTCGTTCTGCCGGTGGTTTCGGCGCGCCGTCGGCCAGACGCCGCTGGAATTCCTGACCATGTGCCGCATACAGCGGGCGAAGGCGCTGCTCGTGGAGCGGCAGGAGCTGAGCATCGGCGAGATCGCCCGCATGTCCGGCTACGAAACCGCCAGTTATTTCAATAAACGGTTCCAGGAAAGCGAAAACATGACGCCGACCGCCTACAGGCAGCAGTTCGCGGGGATGCGCGCTTTACGAATATAACGCTTGTTCCCGATTTCGTTTTCCGCTACAATCAATGGAAATGCAAGCGATAGAGAGAAGGAGCGGAAGAGAATGACTTACAAATTGATTGCCATCGACATCGACGATACGCTGCTGACGGACGATATCATCGTCACCCCGGGCACGAAGGCGGCGCTCGCCGCCGCGATCGAGCAAGGCGTGTTCGTTACGCTGGCCACGGGACGCATGTTTCCTTCGGCCAAGAAGATCGCCAAGCAAATCGAGCTGAACGTCCCGATCATCACTTACCAAGGCTCGTTGGTGAAGACGCTGCTCGACGAACAGGTCCTCTACGAGCGCAGCGTGCCGCAGGACGCGGCCAGAGAGCTGATGGCGTACTGCCATGCGAACGGGCTTCATCTGCAGCTGTACGTCAACGATACCCTGTACGTGCGGGAAGACAGCCAGAAGGCGCGCGATTATGCGGCCCTCTCCAATATTCCGTTCGTCGTGGAGCCCGATTTCGAGAAGCTCATCGCGCAGCCTTCGACCAAAATGCTCATGATCGACGATCCCGCCCGTCTCGACGAAGTCGCGCTGGAGCTCGCGCCGCTCATCGGAGACCGCGTGCATATTACGAAATCCAAGCCGCATTACTTGGAAGTGACGCACAAGGAAGGCACGAAAGGCCATGCAATCGCCTTCATGGCGGAGCATATCGGCTGCACGCTGGACGAAGTCATCGCGATCGGCGATTCCTGGAACGATCACGAGATGATCGAAACCGCCGGACTCGGCGTCGCCATGGGCAATGCCCTGCCAAGGCTGAAGGAAATCGCGCAGTACGTCACGAAAACGAACAACGAAGAAGGCGTCAAGCACGTCATCGACAAATTCATTCTTCAAACGGTGTAAACCGCGAAGAGCTGCGGCTCCGGTCCTGATGGACGGAACCGCAGCTCTTTTTCGTCGTGCCGGGTGTCGGGCTCGTTCTTCTTGTTCAAGCGATGACGGGGCTTACGGTGTCCGGGTCCATTTGCCCGGTTCGATATCAGGGCTTGCATTCGCATTGCCCCGATGGAGATTCAGACTAGCGGAACCTTCGCCGGCTTAGGTCCGCTTAGACCGTGAAATACGTCCAGAGCGACAAGAGCGCCGACGTCGCCAGCATCGCGGCCAGCGATTTCAGGACGCCGCCCCCGAGATTCCGGAGATCGACGTTCAGCCCGAGCCCCACCATCGCCATCGTGAGCAGAAAGGTGGTCAATACGGTTAAGCCGCTCATCGCTTCCGGGGCGGCATGCATGACTTGCTGCAGGGACGCGCTGCTCCCCAGCAGGCTCATCGCCGCGAAGCCGAGCAGGAACCACGGGAACGGCAGGGGCGTCTTCGGCAAGCTTGCGCTTCCGGCTGTCTCGCGGCCGAAGCGGCGCTGAATGAACACGATCGCCAGGCACACCGGCACGAGCAGGAACACGCGCCCCAGCTTGGCAAGCAGCGCCAACGCCAGGGCATCCTGGCCTGCCGGCGAGGCGGCCTAGGCCGCATGCGCGATTTCATGCAGGCTGGCGCCGGACCAGATCCCGTACTGCGCATCCGACAGGGGAAGCAGCGGACGAAGCAGCGTGTACGCGACCGCGAACACCGTGCCGGTCAGCGCGATCAAGCCCGCGCCGACCGCCGTCTCTTCTTCCTTTGACCGCAGAATCGGCGATACGGCCGCGATCGCCGCCGCGCCGCAGATGCCCGTGCCGATGCCGAGCAGCAGCGACAGCTTAAGATCCGCCCGCAGCCATCTGGCGATCAGCATCGTGCCGCCGACGGCGAACAGCACGACGGCCGCGTCCCGGGCCAGCAGCTCGAGCCCTTCCTGGTAGATCGCCAATACGTTCAATTTCAGCCCGTATAGTATAATCGCCAGCCGCAGCAGGTTTTTGCTGACGAACCGTATGCCGGTCTGCAGCGGAAGCGGATAGCCCCATAGCTGCCGGTACGCAACGGCGAGCAGGATCGCGCAGGCCATCTGCCCGGCGTAGTGAAAGCCCGGCAGATACGACAGCCCGCAGCCGGCCGCGGCGATCAGGAACGTAAAAGCTATGCCGCCGATTCGCAGCCTGCAGGCTCGAAACAGCCATATGGGAAAGCCCTGCGGCTTCATCGTGTAGGGAATCGTCATTCGCGGTGCCTCCGGTTCATCTTCAGGTTGGTTCCCATTATAACGCCGCCCCTCCGATAAGAGAAATCAATCCTTATGATGAATCGGATCATGATTCGTTATGCGAGCGGCAGCCTCCTTAGTCTCGTTACCGTTTTGTTACAATCACTAGGGCCGTTAGCGTTTATAGTATACCTATACCAATGCTGGAGGGATTCCAATGAACAACCGCATAAGCAAACGTCCCGTCAAAACCATCTCCGCCGCCGTTCTGAGCACCGCGCTCATCCTGACGGCGTCGGCGCAATTCGCTTTCGCCGCGGATACGGCCGCATCGACTCAAGACCCGGGCGCGGCTCCGATCGCCGTCAAGCAAGCGTCCGATCGCGTTCAATTGACGAGCAAGCACGTCACCAAATCGACCGCTCAACTGGAAATTGATCTGGACGTGCCGGTCATCGGCGGCATGAAGGACGCCGCCTATCAGAATGCGCTCAACGCCAACATTGCGGCGCGCGCGAAAGCGGCGGTCGACGCGATCGCGAAGCAGGCGGCGGATGCCTACGCATCCAGAGACGCCTCCGCCGAATTCCGGAAGTACGGCGTGACCATCAAGTTCGAATTCATCTCGGACGGCAGCGCGGCCGAGGACGGCATCCTGTCCTTCAAAGTGCTCACCTATACCTTCACGGGCGGCGCGCACGGCGGCACGATCGCCGATACCTACAACGTTCGCAACGCGGCGAAAGCATCTCCCGTCAAGCTGAAGGACCTGTTCGGTTCGAATTACAAAAGCATCGTCAACCGCGCGGTCAAGGCCGAGATCGCCTCGCGTCCGGACGATTTCTTCGCGGATCAATTCCAATCGATCACCGATAACCAAGCGTTTTATGTCCAAGACGGCATCGCATACATCGTCTTCCAACAGTACGATATCGCGCCTTACGCCGCGGGCATGCCCGAAATCGCGCTGGTCATTCCCGGTATCGGCGCGGCCGTGCCCGCCGGCGCGGTGAAATTGCCCGTCGTCGCGGATCGCGAGAACGTCAGCGCGATCAGCTTGTACACGGCACCGGGCGGAATCGTCATGGCACCGCTTCGCCCGATCGCCCAGGCGCTCGGATATACGATCAGCTACGACGCGCGCACGCACCAGACCAAGGCGACCAAAGGCAACGACTGGGCGAAAGTGACGGTCGGCAAGGACCGCTATGCATTTACCGATAAGGCCTCCTTCACGCTTGGCGCCGCGCCGGCTACGAAAGGCGGCGCCCTGTATGTCCCGCTGGCCTACTTCGCCAAAGTGCTGCATGCCGACCTCGCTTTCACGGATAAGGCTATCGTCCTGACCTCGGCGACGACGAAATAATCGAAGTCGGATCGCGAGATTGTCCCCGTACGGACATTTGCCGATGATCAGCTTGCTCCCATGCCAAGCATCGAAGGCGGCGGTCCGCGGAAGCCCATCGCGCTGCACGGCCTTCCGCGGCCGCTCCGGGCGATCGGATACGGGCTTCGCATCATCTTGCTGCCATTGCAGGCCATCGCGATCGTCGCCGGCTCGCAGAAATGACAAACGGCCCTGCCGCTTCACGCGGTCAGGGCCGTTTTGTGATTTGCATTAATTTCGGACATGCCTGCGGCTTAAATGCCCGCCAGTACCTGGTACCAGACGCCTTTGGGCGAGTAAAGCGTGCTGCGCACCTCGTCCCATCCGCCCAAGTAACCGATATCGAACAGATTCGGCGGCGTCACGAAATCGCCTTCGACCGCTTCCATCACGGAAGCGTTCACCGGGCGAAAGCCGTAATCCGCCAGGATATGCTGGGCCTCCTCGCCGTGCAGGTAGGCCAGAAACGCTTCCGCCACCTTGCGCGTGCAGTGCTTGTCGACGTTCTTGTCGACGACCGCCGCGGGATTCTCGATCAGGATCGTCGATGCCGGGATGACTTCCTCGTAGGCGACGCCCTGCATGATGCGCCCCTTCAATTCATTCTCGTACGTGACGATCACGTCGCCGAAGCCGTATTCGAACGCCGCCATGGATGCCCGGCCGCTCTTGTCGAGCGATTCCACGTTTTTGTGGATGCGCTCGAGAAACGCCTTCGCATAAGCCGGATCTTTCTTGCCGGTCTTCGCTTCGGACTCTTTCAAGCCCGCGCCGTACATCGCGTTGATGTCCCACTGCGCGCCGCCGGACGTTTTCGGATTGGGGTAGAGCACCTTGACGCCTTTGCGGGTCAAGTCCTCCCAGTCTTTGATGCCCTTGGGATTGCCCGCGCGGGTGCCCATCACGGCGATGGAGCGCGTGATCATCCCGTTATCCCCGAACTGCTTGCGCCAATCGGCGTCGATGAAGCCGGCCTTCTGAATCTTGTCGATGTCGCTTTCCATCGCGAGGACGGCGATATCCGCCTCGAAGCCGCCGGCAATGGCCCGCGCCTGCGTTCCGGAAGCTTCGTACGATTCTTGAAACGTCACGGTCTGCCCCGTCTTCGCCTTCCACTGCTTCGCGAACTCGGGGAGCAGCTTGCCGAACGCGTCCTTCGCGACCGAATACGCGCCGATGACGAGCGTCACGCTGCCCTTCGCCGGAGCCGCCGGCTGCGTGCCGTCCGCCGTCCCTTCGGCGCCGTCCTTCCCGCATGCCGCCGTCGCCAGCAAGGCGACCGAGAGGAGCGCCGCGCCCGCAATCCGCCATCCTTTGAATAGGGTAGGTTTCATTGTCCACACAACACTTTCTAAGGCAGGATGAAACGGCCGGAGCCGCTTGTAAATGGCGATGCGAGTTTCACTCCTTCGATTTACGGAGAAGACATTCGCCCCTTATGATTTCCTGTAAATCAGGATGAAACGGCCGGAGCCGTCCGTAATTCGCCTGATCGGGGATGCAAGCCGTTAGATGTAAATCGGCATCGGATCTTCCTTCAGCTTGTTCTCCATGATCCAGGTGTCGTTGTCGTTGAACAAATACGCGCGGTGGATCAGCACGCTGATCGGTTCGCCCGGCGTCAGAACGTCCTTCTCGAGCGAACGGTACGTGATCAGCTTGATGTCGCCGATCTCGACCTCCACCATCCACTCGCTGCCGCGGAAATGCAAATGCCGCACGATGCCGTCAACGGTCGCCGACGGGATGCGGAAGTCGCTCCGCTTGCCGATCTCGATATATTCCGGCCGGATCAGCGCCTTCGTCGACGGCCAGTCGGCCGCTTCCTCGAAGCCTCTCAACCGCTCCACGTTCTCGACGATCGTCGATTCGCCGATGAAGCTGGCCACGAACTGCGTCTGCGGGCTTTTGTAGATATCCCAAGGCGTGCCCTTCTGCTCCAGGCGTCCTTTGTTGATGATCATGATCTCGTCGGCGACCTCGATCGCTTCGTCCTGGTCGTGCGTGACGAAGATCGACGTGATGCCGAGGCGCTCGATCATTTCCTTCAGCCATGTGCGGAGCTCGGTACGGATCTTGGCGTCGATCGCCGCGAACGGTTCGTCGAGCAGCAGCAGCTGCGGCTGCGGCGCGAGCGCGCGGGCAAATGCCACGCGTTGCCGTTGGCCGCCCGAAAGCTGGTGCGGATAGCGGTGTTCGAAGCCCTTCAGGCCCGTCAGTTCGATCAGCGACATGACGCGCTCGCGGATGGCGTCCTTCTTCTCTTTCTTCACCTTCAGCCCGAACGCCACGTTGTCGTAGACGGTCATATGTTTGAACAACGCATAGTTCTGGAACACGAACCCGATGCCGCGCTCCTGCGGGGGCAGGTCGTTCACCCGTTTGCCGTGGAAGACGATATCGCCCGACGTCGGGGACTCCAATCCCGCCAGCATGCGGAGAATCGACGTTTTGCCGCCGCCGCTCGGCCCGAGAAGACCGATCAGCTGCCCTTTGGCAATGTCGAAGCTGACATCTTGAACGGCGTGAAAATCGCCGAATTGCTTATTTAACCCGCGCACCTCGATATGCATCGTTCAATGCACTTCCTTTCTCTTCTTCGCCCATTCCATAAGCAGCAGCAGCCCGACGGAGAACGCGGCGAGCACCAGTGCCACGCTGCTGGCCTCCGTCACGCTGAAATTCTCGACATCCTGATAGACGAGCGTCGTCGCCGTCTGCGTCTTGTTCATAATGTTGCCGGAAACGACGAGCACGGCCCCGAATTCGCCGAGCGCCCTCGCGACCGTCAGCACGACGCCGTAGATGACGCCCCAGCGGATCGACGGCCAAGTGACTTTCCAAAAGGTGTACCACGAATACGCGCCGAGCGTCGAGGCCGCTTCTTCCTGCTGCGCGCCGATTTCCTGCAGCACCGGCATGACCTCCCTCACCATCAGCGGGAACGTCACGAACAAGGTCGCGAGAACCATGCCCGGCAGCGCGTACACGACTTTAAATCCGATATCCTCGAAGAACGCGCCGAGCGCCGAGTTCGGGCCGAGCACGAGCACGATCATCAAACCGCCGATGACCGGCGAGACCGCGAACGGAAGATCGACGATGCTGTTGAGCAGCCCTTTGATCCGGCGGGACATCCACGTCGCCCGCACGAGATAAAGCGCGAGCATGACGCCGAACAGCGTATTCAGCAGCGTTACGATCACGACGAGAATCCCCGTCATCATGAGCGCATGCAGCGATTGCTCGCGCGTCAGCGACTCCGTGAAGCCGCTCCAGCCGTCGCCCCATGACCCGACGAATATCTTCGCCAGCGGCGCGACGATCAAGATCAGAAAAACCAGATAGGTCAGCGCGATCCACAGCTTCTTCATTTGCCCTGCCTCCTCGCCTGCACGAGGTTGACGGCCCCGAGAATCAGAAAGGACAGCGTCAGCAGCAGTACGGACACCGCGGCGGCTCCCTGCGCGTTATCGCTCTCGATCTCTCCGAAGATATATACGGACGCGATCAGCGTTTTGCCGGGAATGTTGCCCGCCACGAGCACGACGGCGCCGAATTCCGCCAACGCGCGGGAGAACGCCAGCATCGCGCCGCTGATAATCCCGGGCAGCATGGAGGGGAAGATCACCTGAAGAAACGTCCTCGTCCTGGATGCCCCGAGCGTGTAGGAGGCCTCCTCCTCGGATTTGTCCAGCTCCTCCAGCAGAGGCTGAACGCCGCGAATGACGAACGGAAACGTCACGAACACCATCGCGATGATGATCGCCGGTTCGTGGAAAACGATTTCAAATCCAAGTTTGTTTGCCATCCCGCCCGCGAGACTGTTCGGGCCGAGCAGCAGCAATATCATCAAGCCGCCGACCGCGGTCGGCAGCGCAAAGGGCAAATCCACGAGACTGTTCAAGATTCTTCGCCCCGGAAACCGGTAGCGTATGAGTACCCAGCCGATCATCGTTCCGAGCAGCACGTTGATGATCGTAGATACGACCGATAATTTTATCGTCAGCAGCACGGCTTCCCATGCGAGCTGATCCGTTACGCTTTCCCAGAAGGGCAGCCAGCCCAGCTTGAAGGACTGGGAATAGATGCCGATGATCGGCAATACGATCAGCACGATAAAATAGAGCATGATCGTGCTCCGGAATCCGAAGCTCCACATGCGGCCGCGCATTATGAAATTCAAGCTGAATAACCCCCTGACGCTTTCCTTGAGGAATCGCGTTTGGCATGTATTAATTCCCATTAAAACACTTGGTATTAACAATGTAGCAGACGACGGGATGTCTAGTCAATCCTTTATCCTGCGCGATCGCGCGGTTCCCTCGCGAAAAAAGCTCCCCGGAAGCGGTTAAGCCTCCGAAGAGCTTGCTGTGCGTTCGGCGGCGCCTTACTCTCCGTCGATATAGTATTTGTCCTCGCCGATCGCAAGCACCGCCTGGCCTTGGGTCACATCGGTGATCCACGCCGCGAACTTCTCCGCCTCGGGCGCCTCGGGCAGGCAGGTGATGACGACGCGATCGGTGAATTCGGTTCCGCCGATGCGGACGCCGCGCGCGTGAAACTCGTTCTCCAGCTTGCCGTACCAGGTATAATCGACGTCGACGAGGACTTCCCGGTGCAGCACGCGCGTGATGGCCTCCGCCGCTTCGATCGCCGCGACGGCGCCGTCGGTATACGCCCGGATAAGTCCGCCGGCACCAAGCATGATGCCGCCAAAATAGCGGGTCACGACGATCACGACGTTCTTGAGACCTTGATGCTTGATCACTTCGAGAATCGGTTTGCCGGCCGTGCCGCTCGGCTCCCCGTCATCCGACTGCTTCTGGCATTCGTCCCGTTCGCCGATGACGTAAGCGGAGCAGTTGTGCGACGCGTTCCAATGGAGCTTCTTGAGCTCCTCGATATACGCGATCGCTTCCTCTTCCGAAGCGACGGGCTTGCCGTAGCCGATGAACCGCGATTTTTTGATGACGATTTCTTTGCTGCCCGGCTGCCGCAGCGTTTGGTAGCTGTCCAGCATGGTCTCCGCTTACAGGCGAGCTTCGAGCTCGGCCTTTTCCTTCTCGTAGCCCGGTTTGCCGAGCAGCGCGAACATGTTCTTCTTGTACGCCTCGACGCCAGGTTGGTCGAACGGATTCACGCCCGACAGGTAGCCGCTGATGCCGCAGGCGATCTCGAAGAAGTATACCAGATAGCCGAACGTGTAAGGCGTCATATCCTTGATGTTGACCACGAAATTCGGCACTTGGCCGTCCGTATGCGCCAGCAGCGTCCCCTCGAATGCCTTCTTATTGACGAAATCCATCGTTTTGCCGGTCAGGAAGTTGAGTCCGTCAAGGTCGCTTTCGTCATGCGCGATCGTAATTTGCTCGGCCACGTTCCGCACTTGAATGACCGTTTCGAAAATATTGCGGTTGCCCTCTTGGATGAATTGTCCCATCGAGTGCAGGTCGGTCGAGAAATCGACGGCCGCCGGGAAGATGCCCTTGTAGTCCTTGCCTTCGCTCTCGCCGTACAGCTGCTTCCACCACTCCGACACGAAATGCAGGGCCGGCTCGTAGTTGACGAGGATCTCGGTCACCTTGCCCTTGCGGTACAGGGCGTTGCGGGCCGCTGCGTACTGGTACGCTTCGTTCTCGGCAAGATCCGGGTTGTTGTAGGCCGCGGAAGCGTCCGCCGCGCCTTTCATCATGTCGTCGATGCTGATGCCCGCCGCCGCGATCGGCAGCAAGCCGACGGCCGTCAGCACGGAGTAGCGTCCGCCCACGTCGTCCGGAATGACGAAGGACTCGTAGCCTTCCTCGTTAGCCAGCTTCTTGAGGGCGCCTTTCTCGCGGTCCGTCGTCGCGTAGATCCGCTTGCGCGCTTCGGCTTTGCCGTATTTGGCTTCCAATGCTTCGCGGAAGATGCGGAACGCGATCGCCGGCTCGGTCGTCGTGCCGGATTTGGAGATGACGTTGATCGACCAGTCGCGCCCTTCGAGCAGCTGCAGCAAATGCGTCACGTATGTAGAGCTGATGTTGTTGCCCGCGAACAGGATTTGCGGCGTTTTGCGCTGCTCCCGCGGGAGCAGGTTGTAGAAGGAATTCGACAGCATCTCGATCGCGGCGCGCGCCCCGAGGTACGAACCGCCGATGCCGATAACGACGAGCACTTCGGAGTCGGATTTGATTTTCTCCGCGGATTTGCGAATGCGGGCGAACTCTTCTTTATCGTAATTCACCGGCAGATCGATCCAACCCAGATAGTCCGAGCCCGCGCCGGTGCCGCCGCGAAGCTGGTCATGCGCCGTGCGCACCTGCTGCGCCAAATTGTCGATCTCGTGCTGGCCGATGAAACCGAGCGCTTTGCTGTAATCAAACGATACTGCTTTATCCATTGGTTGAAGACCTCCTGAAAGTTTTTGCGTACGATTCGAATAACGTTCATTGCCGAAAACCCCGCTTTGCGCGCACAGGGTAAGTGTTTGCGTAACGGCGCGGGATATACGTCGACGCGAGCAATAATCGGCCTTGAAAACCAGATTTTGCCTGTCCCGTTCAATATCACGATAAGGATAATGGATTTCCCAGCCAAATACAAGGGAACCTCGGCCGAATGCAGCTTGCCCGGCAATTATGGTAAAATGGTTGCAGTTCGATACGGAAACCAAGGAGATGACCAGCTATGTTCAAAATCGGTTTTATCGGTTTGGGCGTCATGGGAGAGCCCATGGCGGCCAACTTATTGCGAAAGGGCTACCCGGTCACGGTCTATAACCGCACCCCGGGCAAAGCCGCCAATCTGATCGAGCTCGGCGCGGACGAAGCGCGGACGCCTGCGGATATCGCCCGATCTTCGGATCTCGTCATCACGATGATCAGCAACGACGACTCCATCCGCGAGGTGTATTACGGCGAGAACGGGCTGCTCGGCTCGCTGTTGCCCGGATCCGTCGTCATCGACAGCAGCACCATCTCGCCTGCCCTCTCCCGCCAAATCCATCAAGACGTGGCCGCCAAATCCTCCGATTTCCTGGATGCGCCGGTGACCGGCAGCAAGCCCGCGGCTGAGAGCGGCACCTTGACGTTCATGGTCGGCGGCGACGCGCAAGTTCTTCATAAAGTCCACGACGTCCTGACCGCCATGGGACGCAAAGTGATCCCGATGGGACCCGGCGGCAGCGGCTCCACCGCCAAGCTGGCGCATAACACGATCGTCGGCATCAACGTTGCCGGTCTCGTGGAAGGCATGGCGATCGCCGCGAGCGGCGGCATCGACGCCAAATCGTTCCTGGAGCTCGTCCAGTCCGGCGGCGCCGCGAGCAAGATGGCCGAACTGAAGACGCCCAAATTCCTGGATCGCGACTTCAGCGTGCAATTCTCGCTCGGGCTGATGCTGAAGGATCTGCGCCTTGCCTCGGTATTGTCGGACGAGCTGAAGACGCCGACGCCGATTCTGGAAACGGTCAAGAGCCTGTACCAAATGGGCGACGCCATGGGCTTCGGGGACTCGGATCTCTCCGCGCTGGCGCACAGCTACGAGCAGTGGATCAACAAGCGCATTACCAACTACAGCGACGCGGCGGATTTCACGGCGGCTGCCGCGGAAGCGCCGGCATCGCAAGCGGGCTCGCAAGCTTCTTCCGCCGCAGGCGAAGAACGCAGACGGAGCGAACGTCTCCAGCTCAACATTCCGCTCAAGATGTCCGTCTACCAATGGGAACAGGAAGGATCGTTCACCGGTCAAACGATCGACGGCACGCTGCACGATATTTCGGACAACGGACTTCAAATTACGTCCGACGCTCCGCTGGAACGCGATATGTTCGTCGTTATCTACTTCCCGCAGGAAGCCGAGCTCCCTCCGGTGACGGGACGGATCATCCGCATCGAAGCCAACGGCAGCTCGTTCCGTTACGGCTGCATGCTTGCAGGCCTTGCGCCGTACCAGCGCCTGCAGCTGGAAGCGTATATTAGCAAGCAAATCGTTAAAGCCGACTAAGCCGGCATGCAGCATGACCAAGCCTAACGAATCGTTTTGAAGCAGCAAAGGCTGCTCCGCTTTCCGCGTCGATGCGCGAAGAGCGGAGCAGCCTTTTTGATTTGATGCGGTCGGGAGCATGCCGCGATTCCGTCATCGATTCGACGAAGCTGGCGAATGCCGCATTTCCGTCTCGCGATGGAAACGCAAACCGATCGCCTTTACTCTTGAATGTACGAGCAAGCGTAATCCGTGATGGACGCGACTTGCAGCTTGAATTTGGAGTTGGCGGGAACCGTGAATTCGCCTTCGCCGGAGATGCTGATCCATTCGGATTCGCCCGGCAGCAGCACTTTGAGGTCGCCTGCGAGGATTTCCATGATTTCTTTGGCGTCGGTACCGAATTCATATTCGCCCGGCAGCATGATGCCGAGCGTTTTTTTCGTGCCGTCCGCGAACAACACCGTGCGGCTGGATACTTTGCCGTCGAAATACAGATTGGCTTTTTTGATGACGGTTACGTTTTCGTACTGGGACATGATGGGATGACTCCTCTGCGTATGGGATGATTGCTGATGATTGCTATAGAAAAGCAGGGCTTACGCCCGCTCGTGTGGCAAGCGGTGTAAGCCCCGCGATCTAAAACTCGTCATTTTGTACGTTCGGTTACAGCAAGGCTTTGACTTTGCTTACCACGTTCTCGACCGTGAAGCCGTATTCCGCGATGACGCGGTCGCCCTTCGCGGATGCGCCGAACGTGTTGATGCCGAGCACGGCGCCTTGATCGCCGACGTAACGCTCCCAGCCGAACGGGGAAGCCATTTCGATGGCAAGACGCGCTTTGACGTCCGGCAGCAGCACGGAATCCTTGTACGCTTTCGTTTGACGCTCGAACAGGTCAAAGCTCGGCATGCTGATGACGCGGACGTCGATGCCTTCCGCAGCGAGCGCTTTATGCGCCGCGACTGCCAGCTGCACCTCGGAACCCGTTGCGATCAGCTGAGCCTGCGGTTTGCCGTTCGGAGCATCGGCAATGACATACGCGCCTTTGGCAATACCTTCGCGCGAATTGACGTTCGTGCCTTCCAGCACAGGGAGGTTTTGGCGCGTCAGCACGAGCGCTACCGGCTGATCCGCCTTCGACAACGCATATGCCCATGCCGACGACGTTTCGTTCGCGTCCGCAGGACGAATGACCGTGACTTGCGGGATGATGCGCAGGGACGCCAATTGCTCGATCGGCTCATGCGTAGGACCGTCTTCGCCGACCGCGATGCTGTCATGGGTCAGGACATATACGACCGGTTGCTTCATCAGCGCCGCCAGGCGGACCGCCGGACGCAGGTAGTCCGTAAAGACGAAGAACGTTGCGCCGTAAGGCTTCACGCCGCCGTGCAGGCTCATGCCGTTGACGGCAGCGGCCATCGCGAACTCGCGAACGCCGAAGTACACGTTGCGTCCTTCGTAGCTGCCCGGCTTGAAGACAGGCAGGCCTTTCAGATGCGTCATCGTCGAGCTCTCAAGGTCGGCGGAGCCCCCGATGAGGTTCGGAACGTTTTTCGCGAGGCCGTTCAGGGCATTACCCGATGCCACGCGCGTCGACAATGCTTTATCCGACGGCATGTACACCGGCAGATCCTTGTCCCAGCCCTCGGGCAGCTTGCCGCTGATCGCCGTTTCGAATTGCGCCGCCAGCTCCGGATGAGCGGATTTGTAAGCAGCGAAGAGCGCATCCCATGCCGCGTTCGCCTGTTCGCCTTTCGCCTTCACGTCCGCGAAGTGCGCGCGCACTTCGGCCGGCACGAAGAACGCCTCGTTGTCCCAGCCGTAGAATTGCTTCGTCAGCACGGTTTCTTCGGCGCCGAGCGGGCTGCCGTGCGTGCCGAGGTGACCGCCTTTGCCGCCTTTGTTCGGGCTGCCGTAGCCGATCGTCGTTTTCACTTCGATCAATGTCGGTTTGCTGATGTCGGCTTGCGCCGCCGCAACCGCTTTGGCCAGCGCGTTCAGATCGTTGCCGTCTTCGACGCGCAGCACTTGCCAGCCGTATGCTTCGAAACGGGCATGCACGTTCTCGGAGAACGATAGATTCAGTTCGCCGTCGAGCGAGATATCGTTGGAATCATACAGCACGACCAGCTTGCCGAGCTTCAAATGGGCCGCGAGCGAAGCCGCTTCGCTCGAAACGCCTTCCATCAGATCGCCGTCGCCGCAAATCGCGAACGTGAAGTGGTCGACGATGTTCAAGTCTGGTTTATTGTACGTCGCGCCGAGATGCGCCTCGGCCATCGCCATGCCTACCGCCATCGCCACGCCTTGTCCAAGCGGACCCGTCGTCGCGTCGACGCCGGCCGTGTGCCCGTACTCCGGGTGGCCGGGCGTTTTGGAGCCCCACTGGCGGAAGTTTTGCAGCTCTTCGATCGGCAGGTCGTAGCCCGACAAATGAAGCAGGCTGTACAGCAGCATGGAGCCGTGTCCGGCGGAGAGCACGAAACGGTCGCGGTTGATCCATGTCGGATTCGAGGGATTGTGGTTCATCGTTTTGGCGAATAATTGGTAGCCCATCGGAGCCGATCCCATTGGCATGCCCGGATGGCCGGAATTCGCTTTCTCGATCGAATCAATCGCAAGCGTGCGAATGGTGTCGATGGAAAGCTGGTCGATGGATTTCTGAGTAACTGTCATTACGTAAACTCCTCCTAAATCGCAATGGGTGGTACATGCATGATTTTCTCTTTGTTAATCGTGGCGGAATCCCGCACTGGCTTTGAAATATTGTACCATTACCTCATTGCCATTTCCATCTTTAATGCGGCACTGCGAAAAAATCGACACTAAAATTATAGCCTACGAAACGCATTCTTATCGCTTATTAACCGGATTGCCCGCGACGAAAGCGCGGATACTAAAAAAGACGCGCCAGATCCGGAGAATACCGGCTGACGCGCCATGCCTCCGCGGCGGATGCTGCCGCGGCTTTTTTGATTAAAGGTGCCTTAATTGAACACGACCGTTTTGTTCTGATGAACCAGAATCCGGTCCTCGACATGCCACTTCACGGCGCGCGCGAGCACGACGCGTTCGATGGTACGTCCGATCCGTTTGAGATTGTCGACATCGTCCCGATGGCTGACGCGCTGCACGTCCTGCTCGATGATCGGACCGCCGTCGAGCTCTTCCGTTACATAGTGCGCCGTCGCGCCGATGATCTTGACGCCCCGCTGGTAGGCTTGGGCATACGGCTTGCCGCCGACGAAGGCCGGCAGGAAAGAATGATGGATGTTAATAATCCGGTTCGGGAACTGCTCGATGAATTTCGGCGAAATGATCTGCATGTAACGCGCGAGCACGATGATGTCCGCTTTGCCGGTCACGGCTTCCAGCTGCTGTTTCTCGGCTTCCGCCTTCGTATCCGGGGTCACCGGAATGTGGTGGAACGGAATGCCGAACGACTCCACGAGCCCTCTCATGTCGGGATGGTTGCTCACGACCATGGCGATATCCGCGTCCAAATCCCCGGCTTGCCACTGCCAGAGCAGCTCCAGCAGGCAATGGTCTTCCTTCGACACGAATATCGCGAGACGCTTCTTGCGGCTGGCCCGGAACGTGTGCCACTTCATCTCGAAACGGTCCGCCACGCGGGAGAAATCTTCCTGCAGGATCGGCAGCTCGCGCTCCAAATCGTTCAGATCGAATTCGAAGCGAATGAAAAACATGCCGCCGCCGGGGTTCAGCGTGTATTGGTCCGATTGCACGATGTTCGCGCCATGCTCGTAGAGAAACTGCGACACGGCCGCGACGATGCCGTTTCGGTCCGGGCAGGAGATCAGCATGCGCGCGCGGTTGGACTTGTCCGGACGCTGCGAGGTCTGCTGGGTCTGATGAGTGTTTTGCATGTGAAAAGCGACTTCCTTCCGTCAACAAGTAGTGGAGCTGGCGCCGTCCGAAGGCGGCTTTATGCGTTCACGAGCAGGGTTTTGCCGGCGAACCAGGCGGTGATGCGCTGGTTGATCGCTTCTTCGGACAGCTCGGGCAGGATGCGGTGCTCGGCAACGAGGTCGTACAAGCGGTCCATCGGTTCGCGCGGGTCGGCCTTCTTCGCTTTCGCGTCGTTCTTGAGCACGTCCCAGACGTTCAGCACGAACTCGCGGTGGTCGATGTCCTGCTTGCCGAAGAAGTGATGCAGGCGTTCAACGTCCTCCAGGAATTCGCCGCCGAAACGATTCGAAGCGTCTCCGCGAAGCAAGGCGATCTCCGCCTCGTACATCGGACGCTGCGTTTTGTCCTCTTGGCCGATCCAAGGCGTCTCGAGAATGAACGGACGGCCCTTGAGCGCCTCGTGGTGCACGAAGTTGCGGATCGCGTCGTGGCCGATCCAGCCCGCGCCGATCGGGGCATGGCGGTCTTTGCCGGCGCCGCGCGGGTTTTTGCTGTCGTTGATGTGGACGACGGCGACGCGGTCCAGGCCGACGATGCGGTCGAATTGGCTCAATACGCCGTCGGCATCGTTGATGAGATCATAGCCGGCATCGTGCATGTGGCAGGTATCCATGCAGACCGTGAGACGGTCGTTCGAGCCGACTTTATCGATGATGGACGCGATTTCCTCGAAGCTGCGGCCGATTTCCGTGCCTTTGCCGGCCATCGTTTCGAGCGCGATGTTGACGTTCGTTTCTTTCGTGCCGTTCAGCACTTCGTTCAAGCCCTCCGCGATCCGGGCGATGCCGTATTCGGCGTCTTTGTCCGTGTACGCGCCGGGATGCAGCACGATATTGCGTACGCCGATCGCGTCCGTGCGGCGAATCTCCTCTTGCAGGAATCTCACGGCCAGCTCGAACGTGTCGTCTTTATAGGAACCGAGATTAATGATGTAGGGAGCATGCACGACGATCTCGTCGATTCCCGCTTCGCTCATCGCTGCTTTGCCTTCGGGAATGTAGAGATCCTCCATCGGCTTGCGGCGCGTGTTCTGCGGAGCGCCGGTATAGATCATGAACGTGCTGGAGCCGTAAGTGACAGCCTCTTTCGCTGCGGTAAGCAGCCCTTTATCGGAAAATGAAACATGCGAACCGATTTTCAACATGGACGATTTTTCGCTCCTTTCGTTTATACGAGGGAAGCCTGCCGCTCGCAGGTCCTAGTAAAACGCTTGTCCTTCCTATTTTACAAGGAATGGCGAAATAAATCTAGGTTCCGAAATTTGCCCTCTGTTGCGGGATATGCGGCGCATGGCTTATAATAAGTTACGATTTGCCGATATTTAACGGCATACTGCGCTGCAAGAGGTGAGGATAAACGATGGCTCCGAATTGGTTCATGTATTTTATCGTGTTTTGGGCCGTGGTCATGATCGTGTTCATGTCGATCGGCGGTTATTTCATGTTCCGCAAATTTCTCAAAGTCCTTCCCATGCGGGACGGCAAGTCCAAGCTCGATTGGCAAAACTATTGGGTGGATCGCAGTCGCGGCATGTGGCCGGAGGACTCCAAGGAATTTCTCGAGAAGCTCGTGGCGCCGGTGCCGAGCGCGTTTCGCGATATCGCGCGCCATTCCATCGCGGCCAAGATCGCGCAAGTCGCGGTTGAAGGCGGATCGCCGGAAGTGCTGCGCAACCACTGCATCGAAGGATACATACGCGCAACGCCGAAGCGCGACTACCGCAGCTTGGTTACGTTCCTGGAGCGGGAGCAGATCGATTATTCGCCTTATGCGCATCTTCTGAATAAATAAGCCGCCTTCTCGGGCGGCTTTTGTTGTACCATGGTGGTAATTGAAAGAAGGAGGGATCGGCATGAAAATCGCCGTAACCGGAGGAACGGGCTATGTCGGAAGCCTGCTGGTCGACGCGCTGCTTGCGCGGGGAGACGAAGTCATGGTGATTTCGCGCTCCGGAGGGCAGCGTCAGCTCAAGCCGAGGCTGCAGTACCTTGCTTGGGGACAGCTAGCGGAGTCGCCTTCCTCCCTCGAAGGGTTCGATGCGATCGTGAATCTTGCCGGGGAATCCATTAACAGGCGCTGGAACGCGGCAGGCAAGCAAGCGATCCTTCAGTCCAGGCTCGATGCCGCCATGGCGATCGAGAAAGCCGCAGCAGCCCTGAAACAGAAGCCCCGCGTAGTCGTGAATGCCTCCGGCATCTCGATTTACGGAACGGATGCCAGCCGGGCGCACGATGAAGGAAGCGCCGTTCGGGGCACGGATTATCTTGCTTCCGTCGTGGAACAGTGGGAGGCCGCCGCGGACCGCATCCCCGCCGAACGGCTCGTGAAGCTGCGCATCGGCCTCGTGCTCGGCATGAAGGGCGGCGCTTTTCCGAAGATGCTGCTTCCCTACCGGCTGTTCGCAGGAGGCCGGATCGGAAGCGGACGACAGTGGATCCCGTGGATCCATGAAGACGACATGACAAGGCTGATCCTATTCTGCCTCGACAATCCGGCGATCGAAGGTCCGGTCAACGCCTGCGCGCCGGAGCCTTTGACGAACGACGACTTCGGCCGCGCCGTCGGCGCCGCGGCCGGAAGGCCGCATTGGTTGCCGCTGCCAGCTTTCGTACTGAAAACCGCGCTCGGCGAGCTCTCCTTCCTGCTCTTGGAAGGCTCAAGAGCCGTCCCCCGCAAAAGCGTTGAGCTCGGCTTCTCGTTCCGTTACCCGAAGGCAAGCGCCGCCATGCGTCAGCTGCTCGGCCGCGAGTAAGGTTCGAATAGCTCGGGAGATTTCTCGTCATGACGACCTTCGGCGGCTCGCCCCTCGCCCTGCCTGATCGCAGGGCTCAATCAACCTGCGCGGAAAACGTACACCGGCCCCTGCTCGCCGGCCAGTTGCAGCTGATCGGTATCCGCGAGCGGATAGGATTTGTACGGGACCATGGTGCTGCCATTCAGGGTGCTGCCGTTGCGCGAACCCATGTCTTTCACGGACCAACGGCCTTCGCTGGCGAGCAGCTCGACATGCGCCCTGGAGATCCCAGAAGCCTGATCGATGTAATGGACGCCTTCATTGGAACGGCCGATGATAAAATGAAGCTGCTCCAATCTGATTTTCTCCGCCTCGCCCTCGGCTTGGCGCTCCAGCCAAGGCAGCCGTCCGGCGGTGCCGGCGACGGACGGCTCCTTGACCTCTTGGCCGAGCAGAACCGTAGCGTCGCTTGCAGCAGCACGGGAGTATGTCGAAGCTTTATTTGGCGATGCTGCGGCCGGCGGCAGCAATTCCCGCTCCCGCGGTTCTTGCTCTTGACTATTGGGGGCAGCCGGTTTCCCGGGAACTTGCGCCGAATGCATCGAACCTTTACCGAACTGGATCGAATTCGGCACGAAGGCGTCTTCCGGGGACCACGCCTGTTCATCCCTCCAGCTTTTGCTTTCATCGGGCTCCTCGCGGTTCTTTTTTATGCGCTTCATCAAGAGCAGCGCCCCCGCTCCGGTCAACAGCGTCAACGCGGCGCAGATGAAGAGGTTTGTTCGCGAAGGAGCAGACAGGTACAGAAAACGCCATATGACCGCCGCCGCTAGAATCCATCCCGCCCCGATTATCCACCCCGTTCTGCCGTTTCCGCCCTCGGCTTCTTTCGGAAGTTCGGTCAACGGAATATCGGTATCCCGAGTGCGATCGCTGGCGCCGATGCTCCAGACGGCGTCCACCGGCATGCTTTCATTCGCGTTCACCGATATGGCCGAGAATTCGGTTGCGGGCTTTTCGAATCTCGCCTTTTCTTCTCTCGGCTTCTCTACTTTCTTGTCCTGAACAGGCTGAATGACGGCGGCAGTTTTCGTCCCGTAAGCGTCGTCCGTGCTGCTGTTTGCAGCCAATCCGGCTCTGTAGCCCTCGCCGAGGAGCTTAAGCAGCGCTTGTCTCAACCGCTCCCATGAAACGAACTCGCCGCGCAAATGCTGGAAGACCTGCTGCAAGCCCAAGCCGTCCGGCTCTTCGACCGCGCCAACCCAGCGAATCGCCATCGCCAGCACCGCTTCGCCCGCGGAGGATACCATCCGCTTATCCCTGAGGGGAACATAGGCAAGAACGGCATCGTCCCAGTTATCGCCGATAAAGATGTACTGCTCGTGCAGCAAGAAGCATTCCCCGCGAAGCATATAATGCCTGCTGTCATCCAAAGCTTCGACGACAGCCAGCAGCAGCGTATAAAATTGAAACATCGTCATCTGCTGGGTCTGCAGCCGGTGCATCAACATGCGTTTGCCGCCCAACGGATATCGAAACGTGATGCCGCCGTCGATGTCGATCCACTCGATGGGCAGCAGCTTCGGAATCCGCTGGCCCTGCAGCATTTGAACTTCGATGCCGTCAAGCTCGTCCCGCCTTATGCCGGACTTCATGTCCACGATCATTTCATGGCCGCGTTTCATGGCAAAATCGACCTGAAGCTCGTCCAAAACCATCGTATATCCCTCCTTTACGATTACAAAGGCGCTATCATGAACCATGCCGTGACGGCTCCCGGCAAGACCGCGATCATGAATGGAAACCGCAGGCTTCCCGAATTCGCGAAACTTGCCTCCCAGGCCTGCAGCCTGGATTCCGCCACGATGACCGATACCGCTCCGAACAACAGCCGCCTGCCGAACGACCGGTTGAACAGCAAGGTAACGGCACCCATCAGCCCGCCGTATAAGATAGCGTACATCATCACCTGCAGCACGTCCTCCATCCCGAGAATCGCGCCCAGGGCCGCAAAAAACTTCACGTCTCCTGCTCCGATTCCTTTCAACAGGTAGAGCAGGAGGAGCGGAACCAAGCCCGCGGCCGCGCCGGCCAATGCATGCAAGCCGCCTGCTACGCCGCCGGCAATGACATGATAAGAAATCCCGGCGGCGAGAAATCCGACATTCAGCTTGTTCGATATCGTCATGGATTTGATATCGCTTATAAAAGCCGCCCCGATAAACAAAGCCGCCATGATCTCCGTAATCCAGCTATCCATTCGAAACTTCCGTCCTCCCTGGTTTCTTCTGCACGACGAAATGCCTCGCGGCCGAAACGCCGTCGCTAGCCGTGACGACGATCTCCCAAGTGCCCGGCGTGGTGTTTCCGGATACCAGCCACGTCCATTCCGCCAGCCCCTCTTGGTCCGTTACGGTATCGCCCAGATGTTTGGCGACGCTATGGCCGCTTTTATAAATCACTTGGATGGACAAGCTTCGGCCCGGCGTCGTTTTTACGACCACGCGCGCTTTGTTTCCGGGACGGACCGGCGACGGTTCGATCGTCACGATTTGAATCGGCGCGTGCTCGGAATCCGCGCCGGCATCGCCCCTTGGCGCCGGAACGGGATCTGGCGTCCATACCCGCTCTTCCGCTTGTTCTCTAAGGACGATCGTCTTCTTCGTAAACGGAAAACCGAGCCGAAACGAATATTCCGCTTCGATCATGAGCGATAAATCGCTTTTGTTCTTCAAGTCCGGCAGCGATAGCTTGGAGAGGCGAACCCGCTCCGGGTCCAGCACGGCCGCGTCCGCTTCTCGGCGGAGCATCGGTTCGATGATGGGCCGGCCGACCGTTGCCGCCGCCGTATCCTGTATCGTTTTCCAATCCCCTTTCAGGGCCGCGGCCAGCAATGGACCGGACGGAGCAGGCAGCCAATCTTCAAGCTTGTCCGCCAGAAAGCGGACGGCAGGCAGCGGCTCGTCCCGCATAGAAGCGGTGCCGGCTGCGCCCGAGGGCGAGGAATCCGCTTCCTGTTGGACGCCGCCGTTGGGTGAATCCGTACCATCGCCAACCGAGGGAGAATCCTTGCCGTTCTCGCCGGATGACCCCAATTCGGATTCGGGTTGGTCCTCGCCTCCGGAACTGCCGTCAATAACGGCGAGCTCGATCGGGTGGATATTCGCCGCAGCTTGCCGAACCGTCTGGGAGACGGCGCCGTGAAGCGCCATCTGCGCCGCGTTCATTTTAATCAGGCAAATGAAGAAGAGGATCACCATGAGCACGACCGGAAGCACCAGGCTCGCTTCCAGCGCGATGCTCCCGGACTCTCCGCTTCTTTTACCCGTAAGAGGTGCCGATCGTTTGCGTTTTCTCATAACGGCCGTCCTTTACCTTTCCGCTCAGAATGCCCGTCGCCGTAAAGCTTCTCATCAACCCCGGCAGGAACCATAAATTGACCGAGGACGTCATTTCGCCGGACAATCCCGTCGCGATATTCGATAAATCCGTGCCCGTATTATGTTCGATGACGGCGATGATTCTGGCTTTCCGTGACTGGCCGCCGCTGCCGTGCAGGATGAGGAAGACGCGCAGATAATCCGCGTACGTCAATTCGGCGGGAACGTACTTCGACAGCTGCACCTTCCCGCTTTCCGCTAACGTGGCCATATCCGCGATCGCTTTCTCAAGACCGTACAGCACGGCCGCGGACAGCACGAGCAAGGGATTTCCGAGCGCTTTGCATGCGATCAAGCCTTCCATCGTCCTGATCGCAAGCCGTGCCGCGAAGATCTCGCCGAAGGCGGCCGCGACATTGGCTCCCGGTTCATGAAGTCCGTACAGGATGTATTCGACCTCCTGGTTCTCGAGCGTCAACGATTTCGAAAAGTCTTCTTGATTGCCGCCGGTAACGATCCCGCGCAGTTGCTTGGGGTCGAAGCTGTTAAAGCGATGCACCACGTATTCGTTGATGTAAAGCGGATCGCGTATGCCTTCCAGCAAATCGGCCATTCCGCCGAACATCGAACCCATGGAAGTCATGGCGGATTCGGCTTCGTCGCCGGGGTCCTCCGACTGCCGGGGATCATCGGCGGATTCGCCGTCATCATGGGCAGCCTGATTGAATTGCAGGTTATCCGCCGCCAGCCGTTTCACGTCCTCGAAAGCTTTTTTCTGCTCCTCGTGCTCCCCGCCCGACGTCATCCCGCCGATCATCGCCTTCACTTGACCCCATTTGGACTTCGCCGCAGCTTCATTGGATTTCCGTTCCGCGTCTTGGGATTGCCGCCGCTGAAGCTCGTCCTGCCTCGCCCGAATAACCGTTCCCGGATCGACATAGCGCTGCGAATAAGCTTGATAAGCTCCGTTCAAGCTCGTCCATGCCTGATTGAGCGCCGGGGCTGAGCCAGGAGATGAGACGGCGGAAAGCATCGTCGCTTGGAAAGCTGCCGCTTCGTCGGCGACATGCCGAAAACCGGAAAGCTGATCGTTCAACTCCTGCCGATAGTCCGCGAACCAATCCGCGTTTATGACCAAACCATCCGCGGACGCCCGGGTATCGCCGAATTGCGAAAGCTCCTCCGGCGTCATCGACGACGCTTCCTGTCCGGCAACGTGCGTGCCGGCAAGACTGTCGAAGCCGCTGCCGGCTTGATCATCCCGCGAGCGCGCGACCGCGGCGGCAATCGAAGCATTCAGTTGCTCCGCCGCTTGAAGCTCGGACAACGCCTGGGTCAGATCCGCGTCGAGCCGCGCCTGTTCTTCGAAGGCGCTTGTCTTCAATGCAGCAGCTTCGCTCTGCGCCCGGCTTCGATACGCCGCGATTTCTGCCGCATGCGCGGGTTTTGCGCCTTCGGCGAGCGCGGCATCCGCTTGCAGCCAACTTTCGTAGGCGCCATACCCGCTGACGAGGTCCGCAGCGGATCCAAGCTTGCCCGAAAACCCGGCTAGGCGCGCCGCGCTTTGCTTTCGGAGCTCCGCGACTCGTTCCAGATGCTTCTCCCTCTCCTCGTACAGCTGCTTTATTTCTTCCAAAACGTTGACCGTCGCGGTCGCTTCCTTCATGGCGGAGCTCATGGGCGCGAACCGCGACGCGATTTCCATCGCAAAATCCACGGGCGCTTTATACTTCATTTCCTCCAATACCTGTCGCGAAAACACCGTCTGATTGCCTAATACCTCATACGAATCCACATGGGAAGCTTCGTTCCGTATCCGGAGAAGCTGAAAATCGTCGCCAGCCTCTGCTTGCCAATTATGCTCGGCTGCTTCCGCGAACAGTTGATTCCGGTCCGTCCCTCCCGCGCCGAACAACCCGTACTGCCCGTACAGCGCCTCGTCGTACGCGGACAATGCGGAACGAATGCCCGATTGCGCGGCCAGTTCGCTCTGCTTGTCGAATGCGGCGATCCTCGCGTAGTCGATCAACAACGAGGTGAGCAGCAGCATCGCCGCCGTCGAGACGACCAAGTAAAGCGATACCGCCCCGTCCTCGCGCCGCCAGAACCGTAACCGTCCTTTTTTTGCTTCGCGCTTGAAGCACGCGCGTTCCCCGAAATCGCTAGCCATGGTTCATCGCCTGCCGTTCTCCGAGGATCGCCTGCGCCTGCTTTCGTTTATCCCCGTCCATGCCGCCTTTGAACTTCCCCGCATAGTAGCGAATCAAGTCGACGTTGCGGATCAGCTCGACGGGATCGACGATAGAGGCGGAACTAGCCGAGGCCGGTTCCGAATGACCGAGGAACGTCTCCAGCGGCGGAATGGCGATCGGTTGGCGCAGCTTGACCTGCACCCGTTTCTCCAACGCCCCGTAGTCGTACCGCATCGTTCCTTGAAAAGGATTTCCAACCCGGCTCGCTTCCGCTCTCAACTTGCGTTCCGGGAGCGAGCTCCCGCTCCCCTCGTCGGCGCTTTCTCCTACCGCAATCTCCGTTCCGCCGTCCCCGCCGTTATCCGATACGAAGCCGAACAACGACTGCAAAGCCCCGTTGTCCGCCATCCGCCAATACAACCCGTCGTATCGACCGATCGGACCGATTCCGCTGACCGGGTCGCGCGCGCTGTTGTCCCAGCGAAATGCCGCACGTTCCGCGGTCTCCGAAGCGGAATGGTAGACCACTACCGTCTGGTACGAATATAGGCTCAGCATCAGAAGCGCAAGCAGCGCGATGAACAACACGGGGAAGACCATGCTCGCCTCCAACGTAAAGTTCCCTTCCTCCCGCTTGAGGAGCGCAACCAATCGGCGTCTATTCCGAGTCGAAAATGCCATTGGCCTTATCGTCCGCGCTCTTCATCAGATTGCCGAGCAGCTTGATGATCCACCCCTTGAACATAAGCGCCAAAATAATCACGACCGCGATGATGAGCACCACTTCAAGCGTGCCCAGACCTTCCTCGCCCTTCCAAAATCGCCGAGCTTCCTGTTTCCAATTACGCATCTTCATCTCTCCCTGTCATAAAATAATTCTCTACCCGCGCATCATCAGAATGGCCGGCGACGCGACCAGCACCATCAGCACGAAAAATATGCCGACCAGCGGAAAAACAAGCTTCGAGGACGCTTCCTCGCCCCGCGATCGGACGACGGCTTTCCGTTTCTCCCACAGTGAATAAGACAACTCCTTCAGCGAGAGCACCAAACGATCGCCGCCGCGCCGGTAATTCAGCAGCATCGTCGTGGTGAAGACCGATACCTCCTGCACGCCGCAGCGGCGGCTAAACACTTCCATCGCCGCCGGGAACGACTCCCCGTTGCGCACGGACTCGTTCACCTTTCGCAGCTCGAGAAGCAGCGGATGCTGCGCGTGCCTGTCGTTTCGCTCCGCGCAGCGGACCAACGCCCGCTGGAGCGTTTCCCCCGCCCCCAGCAGCAGCATCAATTTATTCAGCAGCTCCGGCAGCAGCAGCACGATATCCTGCTTGCGGCGCTCCACCTTGCCGGACACATCCTTCCATTTCGCCGCCGGAACGACGACGCCGAGCAGCAGCCCGATATAAAGCATCGCCGGCTCGCCGCTCAAGACGCCCAACCATGCGCCTCCGCACATCGCGGCATAGCCGGTTCCGAGCGATTCGGCGATAAACTCGCGGCTGGCATCGGCGGACCAGGCTTGCCCGTTCAGGATCAGAAGCTTCCCGTGCAATCCGGCCGCGAGCGGTTGAAGCCGCTCGAGCAATCCGCTTCGCAGCAGCAGCCGCAGGAAAGGACCGGAAATCCATCGGCGCTTCGGCTCTTTCCCGCCTTCTCCGGCGCGTTCGTTCTCGACGATCCCGAAGACCCATACGATCGTCAGCAGCAAACCTGCCGCCCAAGCTGCAATCATTGGCGCACGACTCCTTATAAGCGGATATTCATGATTTTGGACATAAGCACGTAGCAGAAGCCTAACAACAGCAGGGCGCCGGTAAGGAGGACATATCCGACCCCGCCGTACAGCGGGGCCATGTAGTCCGGCGCGGACAGGCTGAGAAAAGCGAGAAATACGAACGGGACCGCCATCATAATCCGGGATTCAAACCGTTTCTGGGCCACCATGACCGCAATTTCCTGCTGCACCTCCAGCTTCTCGCCGATCATCTGCGACGTACGCCGGATCACGTCCACCATATCTCCGCCTGACCGTTTGCATGTCGTGAATACGTCGGTAAATTGCGTGATGTCCTCGATGCCTGCGCGCCGGCTGAGGTCGGTCAATCCCTGCTCAAGCGGTTCGCCGAATCCCAAGCGGGCCGCCAAAATGTCGAATTCGACCAAGATTTCCGTCGCCGGACTGGGATACAGCAGTTTCAGATCCTCCTGGGCGGTCAAGAACGCGTTCTCGACGGATCGTCCGGCGGCAAGCGACGATGCGATGGCGTACAGCGCCTCTTTGAATTGCTGCGCAAGCCGGAATCTCCGCCGTTCGAGCAGAAACCCTCGATACATGCGCGGAACCGCGATGCCCATCACCGAGAGTATCAATGCCGCGGGCACCGAACGGTAAAACAGGAACGCCGCCGCGAAAACGAGTGCCCCGCCGATTATTGCCGCCGACATGAATTGCCGCCTGGTCAACCGGTAGTCCGAGTATTGCGTCAGGCTGCCGGAGGTCCGGGCACGCAATATCGCTGCCGCCGTATCCGGCCAAGCCAGCCAATCCGGCCAATCTCTCCGGGGCTTGCGGCCATTTTTTTTCACGCGCCCTCGCCTCCCACTCTTTCGCTCATTCCCGCCATCTTCAGCTTCCAAGTCCGTTGAAGTCCATCGCCGCATCGCCGCAACCCGCCAAGCACGCGCCCGTCTCGTTCTCCCTCGTCCTCGAAGCGGTACAAGGGTTGAAGGGCGACTTCTCCGTCCGCCATGCCGATGACTTCGCTGATCTCCGTCACACGGCGGCTTCGGTCGCGCAGCCTGGACAGATGCACGATAACGTCGATGGCCGACGCGATTTGCTGCCGGATCACGGCAACGGGGAGCTCGGCGCCACCGAGCGCCATCGTCTCCAGCCGCGCGATCATGTCGCGAGCGCTATTGGAATGGCCGGTCGAGAGGGATCCGTCATGGCCGGTGTTCATCGCCTGCAGCATATCGATCGCCTCGCCGCCGCGCACCTCCCCGACGATAATGCGGTTCGGCCGCATCCGAAGCGAAGCCCGTATCAGCTCGCGCATGGAAATGGCGCCCTTGCCTTCCGTATTCGCATTGCGGGTCTCCATCGATACGAGATTCGGCACGGATACGATTTGAAGCTCGGCGGCATCCTCGATCGTCACCAGCCGTTCGTCCTCCGGAATGAACTGGGACAATGCATTGAGAAACGTCGTTTTGCCGGAGCCCGTGCCGCCGCTGATGAAAATGTTGTATTTGGCTTTGACGAGCTTCTCCAGCAGGGCTGCCGCTTCGTCGGGCAACGCGCCGAGCGCGATCAGATCCTTCATCAAGAGCGGCTTTTCCGGAAATTTCCGGATCGTCATCGTCGGCCCTTTCAACGCGATCGGCGGAAGGACGATATGCACCCGGGATCCGTCCTTCAGCCGAGCGTCCACGATCGGGGAAGACTCGTTGACGACGCGATTCACGCCGGCCACGACGGATTGGATCAGATCCTCCAAGCGTTCCCTGCTCTCGAATCCGAACGGCAGCCGCGTCAGCCGGCCTGCCCGTTCGACGAAGAGCTCCTCGTGGCCGTTGATCATGATCTCGGTCACGGTCGGGTCGTCCATGAGCGGCTGCATCAGATCGAGTCCGCGAAAAGCATGAAAGAGCCGACGTACCAGCTGCACCTTCTCGCCGGCCGGAAGGGGGTGCTGGGCGCACCACTCGAATACGACGTGCTCGATTTTGGCTTTCAGCTCTTCGTCCGATATGGCGCTGTCGAGTTCAAGCTGTCCGCGGATGCGTTCTTTCAAACGCTGTACCGTTTCTTCGTTCATCTCGCCGCCTCCCTACGCGATGCCGAGCTTGCGAAGCAGCGATTCCACCGCTCCCCGGTAATGCGGGGCCATCTCGCCCGTGCCGCTCAAGGGTCCGCCGCTCGCCCATTCCTCCACACGGGGGAGAACCATGTCCACCCGGATGTTCCCGCCGCCGTAAACCGCGGGCTCGGACGGAGAACCGCCGACCTGAACGAACCTGAACTTGGACCTTTGCTCCCCGAATGCCGTCCCGTACTTCCGCTCCCCGTATTGCAGCGCCAGCTCGTTCTTCTTCAAACTCGCGGCATCCGGCGTCATGAGCCAAACCGCGACATCGCACGTTTCGAAAATCCCGATATGCAGCGCGTCCAGCCTGGTGTCCAAATCAACGGCCACGCAGCCGTAATCGCCCGTGTCCGCAATCGCCGCAAGCAGGCTCTTCGCGTGCTCGGCTCCAAGCGTCAACCGCTCTTCGGGGTTATCGCAAGGCGCGATGGAATCCATGCCTAATGTCGGATGGCGTTTGCGCAGCGCCGCTACGGCGGATGCGCCTTGATCCGGCTCCGATTGGAGCGTGTACAGCAGCTTGGCGAAATCGCCGCCCCCTCCGCCTCCATCCGTGGACAAGGAAGCATTCCATTGCTCCAAGTTCAAGTAGAACGCCGGAATCCCCGAAATGCCGGCTTGTTGGGCGAGCTGCAGGGCAAGCGTCGTTTTGCCGGTGCCGCCCGAGGCCGAATACACGGCGATGACCGCGGGTCCCTTGCCGCGAGTGGCGGGTCTGGGCAGCGTATGGCCGCTCGCGGCAAAATGAGCCGTAAACGCCTGTAGCAGCAGGGGAAGGGGCTGAAACTGCATGATTTCCGCCTCGAACCGCGACTGCCCGCGGTATTCGACAAGCGCTGCGACGGCAAGATGGTCCGGCAATTCCCCCAGCTCGTCCAGCATGGCGGGCTGAGCGGCCAGCAGATCGACGGGATATCCGCCGCGAACGAAGCCCCGCAGCGCCGCCGGGTTCGTAAAAGCCGTCAGCTGCCAGCTCTCGCCGAATGCGGCGTGACGGATGTAATCCGCCAGACGCTCGACGTATTCGCTTTCTTTGACGGCCACAATCAGATTTCGTTTGCCCATGATGAAGTTGCCACTCTCCTCCAGAATGAAAAGAACGCAAAAAAGCACCCTAACAACGCAGAATTTGCTGCGCGGTTACGGTGCTTCCGTAGCGTAAAATGTAGAATTGACCATAATTTACCACGGGCTTGCCCTTGCGTCAACTCCTTTATTTTTTAAATGTTCGCCGCTTGACCGTCGATAGACTGCCAAAAGCCCTGCTACGATCTCGTTCGAGAGGACCGCGAGGGCTTTTCCGGTGCCGTGTCATCCAAGCGCAAAAGGGTCCAGTTAATGCAGCATATTCTCGTCGCCATGACTAACTTCGTCCCCGGCAAACAGATCGAGGGGATGCGAAGCGGCATGCCTGCCGAAGAACAATTCAATCTCCCGCGCCGCGCTCGCCGCGGAGTCCGAGCCATGCACGATATTGCCCGCGATATCCATGGCGAAATCGCCTCTGATCGTCCCGGGCGATGCCTCCGCGGGATTCGTCTTCCCGATCAGGGAACGCGCATTTTCGACCGCGTGTTCGCCCTGCCAGATCATGGCGCAGACCGGCCCGGACGTCAAATAATCGACCAGCTCGCTGAAGAAGGGTTTCGTCCGCAAATCGCCGTAATGCCGTTCCGCCAAGGCGCGATCGATAGTCCGCAATTCGATTGCCGCAAGCTTGAACCCCTTTTGCTCGAATCGGACGATTACCGCGCCGACCAGTCCGCGCCTCACCCCGTCCGGCTTCACCATGACAAACGTCTGCTCTTGCTGCATCTCAAGTCTCCTTCCGTGTTAAGCCTACCTGAGCGTACTGCCCGTTATAGGACAGAAAAACGGCGCAGAGCCTTGTTAGGCCGCACCGTTCCTTCTATGCTTCAGTATTCCACGGTCAAGGCGATTTCATTCATCCGCGCGCAAGCCGACCGTTCCTTCCCGCAACGAAGCTCGGATTACGCTTCCGTCAACGCGACGAACGCATCCACGTCTTCGAGCAGCAGCGCGACGGCTTCGCGCCAGAACCCCGGCTCGTCGAGACGAACGCCAAGATGCTTCTCGGCCAGGTCTTCGACCGTCATGAGGCCCGTATCCCGCAGGAGCGCGACATAGCGGTCCGCGAACGATGAGCCTTCCTTCTTCGCGATGGCATAGATGCCGCCGCTGAACAAATACCCGAAGGTATAAGGGAAGTTATAGAACGGCACGTCCGTCAAATAGAAATGCAGCTTCGCCGCCCAAAAATGCGGATGCAGCTCGCCCAGCGCGCCGCTGAACGCTTCTTTCTGCGCCTCTTCCATCAGCTTGTTCAGCTCTTCCTGGCTCACCATGCCTTCGCGGCGTTTCTCGTAGAAACGATTCTCGAACAGGAACCGGGCGTGGATGTTCATGAAGAACGCGGCCGCATTTTGCAGCTTCTCGTCCAGGAGCGCCAGCTTCTCGTCGCGTTCGGTCGCCGCTTCCAGCGCGGAATCCGCCACGATCATTTCGGCGAACGTGGAGGCCGTCTCGGCGACGTTCATCGCGTACTCCTGCGCCAGCGGCGGCAGGTCGTTCATGACATGCTGGTGATATGCATGGCCAAGCTCGTGCGCCAGGGTCGACACATTGTCCGGCGTTCCCGAATACGTCATGAAAATCCGCGTCTGCTCGCTCTTCGGAAACGCCGTGCAGAAACCGCCGGGGCGTTTGCCGGACCGGTCTTCCGCTTCGATCCAGGCGTCCTTGAACGCCATCTCCGTAAAATCGGCCAGGTCCGGGCTGAAGGCGCCGAATTGTTCTTTGATCAAAGCCGCAGCCTCGTCATAGGAAATCTTCTTGTCCGTAGAGCCGAGCGGGGCATGGACGTCATACCAGGCCAGCTTGTCGAGGCCAAGCAGCTTCGCTTTGCGCTCGAGGTAACGCACGAGCTTCGGCTTGCCTTCCGTAACCGCCGACCACATCGCGTTCAGCGTCGCTTCGCTCATGCGGTTCATGTCCAGCGGCTCCTTCAAAATCGCGTCCCAGCCGCGTTTGCCGTATAGCTTCAAGCGGAAGCCCGAAATCCGGTTCAACGTATCCGCGCACAGATCGGCCTGCTCGCCCCAGCCCCGTTCCCATTCCTTGAACGCCGCTTCGCGCACGGCGCGGTTGCTGTTCGAGAGCCGGTTGAACATTTGTCCCGCCGACAGCCCTTTCGTCTCGCCGTTCTCCTCCGTGACTTCGAAACGCATGCGGGAGACGATCGTGTTGTAGAAATCGCCCCAGCCATGATACCCGTCGACCGCCAGCTCGCCCGCCAGCGCTTCTTGCTCCGGCGGAAGCTTCTCCCTTGCCGCCTCGCGGCGCTCGTTCAGCGCGAACGCGACCGGCGCGGCGTCGCTCGACTGCAGCCACGACTGCCAAGCGGCGTCGTCCGTCCGGAGCAGCTTCTCGTCGAAGCTCGTCAACGCGGCATTGAATTTCGCCGACATCGTCTTCACGCGATCGTTCAAGCCGCTCGCGGCCGCGTCCTTCATCTGCTGCGCCTGCAGGCAGGACACGAAGGAATCGGATTGCCGAATCCTTAGCAAAATCGATTGCACGGCGGCCGTCCAAGCGGACAGTTGCCCCGCGTCCGGAACAGCGTTCGGCGCTAGCGCCGCAAGCTCGCCCGTCAGCGCCGCGATGTCGCGCTCCATGCCGGCCAGCTCCTCAAGAAACGCGGCGGAGCTCGATCCGCCCGGATAAATCACGTCTAAGTCCCATGTCATCGGATAGTGGGTCATATTGTCCTCCTAAAAGTTTTTGCGGGCACAGCCCGCAGCCGGCGTTCCGGCGTGTCAGAGCAAAAACGGCTTCGTAAGCATACGCTTAGTTTTTGCGGGCACAGCCCGCTGCCGGTATCCGGCGAGTCCAAGCAAAAACTCCTTCGTAAGCCTACGCTTAGTTTTTGCGGGCATACCCCGCAGCCGGCGGCTGATCCGTTTTCTGCGCGTTGCGTAATGGGCTGCATCGGTGTATAACTGATTATAACGGACGTCTTGTCCCATTGACCACTTTATGCAAGTGAAGGCCTTGGTCCCGACGAAGGCCATGACGATAAGGAGTTGACTTCGATGTCACAACCATTGCAGCTTTCCGCCGAGACGGCCGTGAAGCTGGCCAAGCAATTGAACGTCCCGCTGGAGCATCTCATGCACATGCCGAAACACATCCTGCTGCAGAAAATCGCCGAGCTGGCGAAGGCCGACGCCGCTCCCGCGAGCGATGCCGATCCTCAAGGAGAGGATAAGCCGTGATTCCGTTCGAACGCACTTGGCCGTACGACATCATCATGAAGGACGTGTACGTGGCCTCCTGTCCGTTCTGCGGCAAGGACAACGTCCTGCTGCCGCTAAGGCCGAGAGAGCTCTCCGACATTCACGACGGCAAAAAGAAGCTGCTCGTCTTCCCCTGCTGCCGCAACCGCCTGACCGTCGTGGACACGGACCAGGACTACCTGCTGACGGATACCGTGCTCAGACGCGCATAACTGCCGCGGCCAATGCCCGATCGGCGGCCGCCGAACTCATTCTTCTCCAGCGAATCCAACGATCAAAAGCCGCCCGGGCCAAGTGCCCGGACGGCTTTTGATCGTTCATTTATGCGATTCCGGCAGCCGTCTCCTCGTCCAGGCCCGTCTGTTCTTCGCGAATCTGCTGCCACTGTTCCCGGCTTGCGCGAATCATCGCGGCATCCGTGATTTTCTTGTCGTTCACGACGCGGGAGAACCAGCGGACGGCCGTGCGCGGATCGCCGATTCGGCGATGCAATTCCCCGATCAGATACATCAGCTTGGCGTTATTGAGCGATACCCCTTCCGTCTCGAACACGGCGACGTACGCATCCAAGGCATAGCGCAGGAAGCGCTGCTCCTGCTCGGCGCCGCCTTCGGTGCGGTACAGCCATGCGATATGATGCAGGATGCCGGCCACTACCCGCTCCTTCTCCCCGACGAGTCCCGCGCAGACGAGCGCGAGCTTGAAGCACACCAGCGCTTGCGCCCTCGTACGGCTGCCGCCGTAATCGCGGTGCGTCCAGCGCGCGCCGATCTCGCCGTAATACTTTTGCCGCTGCGCGTCCGTCATGCTCGATATGCCGTTCTCCGTCGAGGTGAACCCGCATTCCGGACAAACGCACGCGACGTAATAATCCGGGTTGATCTCGCCTTTATAGCAAGCGCGGAAGTCGGTATCCCGGCTATCCGCTTTTTTGAAGCTGGGACGGACACGCGAAGTCTGATAGGAAGTCTCGCAGCAAATGCACGTCTTCTTTGTCGTGTAAAGGGGCTCCATATCGTCATCACGTCTCCAGGTCATTTAGGGTTGGTTAATAAAATGATGCGCCGGCCCCGACAGCCGCACCAGGATCAGCTCCTGCAGCTCATGGGGCAGATCGGTCTCGGCGAGCGCCTCCCGCATGCAGCCCAGCCAGGCTTCGGCGCGTTCCGGCGTAATGGGAAAGGGAAGGTGGCGCGCCCGCATCATGGGATGGCCGTGTTGGTCCGAGTACAGGGAAGGACCGCCGAAAAACTGCGACAGGAATAAGGTCTGCCGATCCATGACGGGATCGATGTCAGCCGGAAAAAGAGGACCGATCAGCGGGTTTTTCAGAACTTTGGGATAAAAGGCCTCTACGATCTTCCTGATTCCTTCGACTCCTCCGACCGCTTCAAAAATAGTGCTATAGTTATTCATCGTCATTTTCATCTCCGTTTTTTAGGTCTTTGGAATTAGTTTTTCATTTTCCTCATAAATCAATCGAACGGTTTAAATCAAAAAAATGCCCTCTTGTAGGAGGGCATTGCGGCAGTAGTATAAACAAGCGACTAAGGCAGCTGGATCAACTCTCGTAATCCTCTTCTCCGGGAGCCACAAGCGACTCACGGATGACGTAAACGAAAGCGCAGATAAGAATGCCGGCAATAATACTCATCGTCATCACCTCGTGCGTTCGATTGACTTAATCCGATTGTACCATACCCGGGACAAAAAGACACCCTGTTTTGCAAGCGTTTTCTAAAAAAATATTTTGCCGTAAATGTGGCATTTTCCCTGCCTTCGCTGGACATGTTCCGTGGGGACAAGTGATGATTGCGCGCATTGGAACATATAGCAATAATAGTACGAATTCAACTGCCCATAGGAGGGAGCCGCCCTTGCATATCGTCCGTTTCTTGCTCCGCCCGTCCGTCATTCCCGCATGGTCGGCGGCCGTGCTCGCGTTGCTGCTGGCGGCGTTCCCCGCGCAAGCGCTGGAAGCATCCCTGCGGGGATTAGCGATATGGTGGGAAGTGCTGTTTCCGGCGCTCTTCCCCTTCTTCGTCATCTCGGAGCTGCTGCTCGGCTTCGGCATCGTGCATTTCTTCGGCAAGATCCTGGATCCCTTCATGCGCCCGCTCTTCCGCATCCCGGGCATCGGCGGCTTCGTCGTCACCATGGGCTACGCCTCGGGTTACCCCGTCGGCGCGCGGCTGACGGCGCAGCTCTGGGAGCAGAAGCTGATCAACCGCGCGGAGGGAGAACGGCTCGTCGCCTTCACGACGACGTCGGATCCGATCTTCCTGATCGGCGCGGTCTCGGTCGGATTTTTCCACAGCGTCGCGCTCGCCCCCGTCCTCGCCGCGGCCCATTACGGCGGCGGCCTGATCATCGGGCTGCTGATGCGCTTTCACGACCGCCATGCGCCTGCCAGCAGCGAATCGGCGGATAAGGGCGGCAGAGCCGGGAGAAGAAAGAAAAGCAGGCTCGCCGAAGCCATCCATGCCATGCATACGGCCCGAATGATGGACGGCCGCTCGCTCGGCACGCTGCTGCAGGACGCGGTCCAGGCCGCGCTGCGCCTCATGATCGTCGTCGGCGGTCTCGTCGTCGTCTTCTCCGTCATCATGGAGCTGCTCCGCCAGACGGGAAGCATCGAGGTGCTGGCCGGGGCGATTCGCCTGCTGCTTGGTGCCGTCGGCATGCCGCCGGCGTTATCGGACGCCGTCGTGAGCGGCATCTTCGAAGTGACGCTCGGCGCGCGGGCGGCGGGCAGCGCCGGAGGCAGCGGGCTCATGCAGCAGGCGGCGATCGCCGCGTTCGTGCTGTCCTGGGCCGGGCTGTCCGTCCATGCCCAAGTCGCCAGCCTCCTGAGCCGCACGGATTTGCGCTACAAGCCTTTTCTCCTCGCGCGTCTGCTGCACGGCATCATCGCCGCCGCCTTGGTTTACGCGTTTTGGGGCTGGCTCGGCCCGGCCGCCTGACGTTGTATTCGGTCCCGTTTTCGGCTATGATGCAAGAAGAACAGGCTGATTTCGGGATTTGGGCAGCCGATGCCGCACGCGGCGCGGCTGCTCGTTCGGATTCGGCCGTGCGGAAGGGGCCACAACGTTTGAATTACGTCGTCATTGACAGAGGCGATAAGCTGTCCAAGCAGCTTGCCGTCGATTTCCATGCCTTAGCGGCTGCCCGCGGACTGACGCGCAGCGACGATATGCCCGATATGGTCATCTCGATCGGCGGCGACGGGACGCTGCTGCAAGCATTTCACAAATACGTGGACCGGATCGAGGATATCGCGTTCGTCGGCATCCATACCGGCCATCTCGGCTTCTTCGCCGACTGGAAGGTGGACGAGCTCGAGGAGCTGGTCCGCATGATGGCGGAGGACGAGCCCAAGATCGTGCGCTACCCGCTCGCGGAAATCGTGCTCGACACGTCCGAAGGGCTGTCCACTTATATAGCGGTAAACGAATTCACGCTGAAAGGCGTCGACAACACGCTGGTCGCCCAAATCGACGTCAACGACGAGCTCTTCGAGATGTTCCGGGGCGACGGCATCGTCGTATCGACGCCTTCCGGCAGCACCGCCTACAACAAGAGCTTGGGCGGCGCGGTCATCCACCCGTCCATCGACTGCCTGCAAATCGCCGAGATTGCGTCCATCAACAACCGCGTGTACCGGACGCTCGGCTCCTCGGTCGTCCTGCCGCAGCATCATCACTGCGACATCATATCGCGCAAAGACCAGCGGCTCCAGCTCACCTTCGATCATTTGAACATCACGCGATCCGATATTCGTTCCATCCGCTGCAGCGTGTCCGCGCGTAAGATCAGCTTCGCCCGCTACCGGCCTTTCCCGTTCTGGAACCGCGTGCGCGAGGCGTTCCTGGGATACGAAGTGAAATAGCGACGCCGCGCCGAATGCGCTTCGGCTAAAAACAAAAAATGCCATGCAGGCTTGCAGCCCGCATGGCATTTTTTCGTCTTAACTCCATTAAAAATCCATTCGATCCACTCGTCAGCTATGTTTCGGCGCCGCGTCCTTGGCCTTGTTCGGCTGTTGGGAATGTTGCCCGGGCTCGGAGGCTGCCGCAACCGGCGCCTTCTGATGCTGATGATGATGATTCGGGTTAAAATGGCGCTGCTTGTTGCGGCTGCGCTCCGACCGTTCCGGACGCTCGCCGCGTTCCGGACGTTCGCCCCGCTGCTCGCCGCGGTTCTGCTCGGCGCGCTCGCTTCGCTCTTGGCGTTCGCCGCGCTCCTGCTTGTCGCCGCGGTCTTGCTTGTCGCCGCGCTCCGGACGTTCGCCCCGGTTCTGGCGCTCGCCGCGGTCATGCTGCTGGCCTTGCCCCCGGCCGCCCTGCTGCCCCTGGCGGTTGCCCTGGTCGCGGTCTTTGCCGTTCGGCTTGCGGTGCTCGCGTTGTCCGTCCTTTTCTTTCTCCGGCTCCTTGACCGTCTCCCTGCGGCTGTTGCGCTGCTGCTCGCGGCGCAGGTCCCGCTCGTGGCGGGGCATGAATTTCACGTGCTGGTTCTCCGCAGCCGGCGCATCGCTCGCTTTGGCGGCCGCGATGACGCGGGAAGCCGTCAGATAGGCTTCTTCGGCGCTGTCCGGCAGCTCGACGACCCGAAGCTCGCCGTCATCGCCCGTTTCGCCGTCCTCGCCCAGCTTCGAGCTGCCCGGCTGTTTCTCGAGCACGAAGTAGGCGCAGCCGAAATTGCAATATTCGTTAATGTAATCCGCCATCGAGGAGATGACGGATTCCCGCGTCGCTTTCGGATTGCCGTCGCGAAAAAAACCTTTCAGGCGCAGTTGATTGTATCCCCAGTCCCCGACGACATAATCGTACCGTTCCAGCACTTCGCTGTAGCGCTCCCTGAACGCTTCGAAATTCCAGCCGCTTCTGTTTTCGTGTATCAATGCGTAGGTTCTGCCGCTTATATGGATCAAGGCCGCTTCTCACTCCTTAAAAGTTTTGCGATCACAGTTTGCTTCCGGATATCCGGCAAAAATGAGCAAAACTACTTCGTAAGCATAAGCTCACAGGGATGCGCTTTGCGCTTCCTCCGCGGACTTGACCTGCTCATGCGCATGATAGGAGCTGCGAACGAGCGGTGCCGATTCCACATGGCTGAACCCGCGCTTCAAGCCTTCTTCTTTGAGCTTCGCAAACTCGTCGGGATGCACGTAGCGCGCGATCGGCATATGAGTCGGCGACGGCTGCAAATATTGGCCGAGCGTCAAAATATTGCAATCCACGGCGCGCAAGTCGTCCATCGCCTGCAAAATTTCGTCCCATTCCTCGCCGACGCCGAGCATGATGCTCGATTTGGTCGGGATGTCCGGCTTCATTTCCTTCGCTCGCCGCAGGAGCTCCATGGAGCGCGGGTATTTCGCTTTCGCGCGCACCCGGTCGGAGAGTCTGGCGACGGTCTCTATATTGTGGTTCAAAATATCGGGTTTCGCGTCCATTACCGCTTGCAGCGCATCCCAATTGCCCATGAAATCGGGGATAAGCACTTCCACGCTGCACAGGGGCAGCTTGCGGCGGACGGCTTTGATCGTTTCCACGAAGATGCTCGCTCCGCCGTCGGCCAAGTCGTCGCGCGCCACGGAGGTGATGACGCAGTGGCGCAGGCCCATTTGCTCCGCGGCTTCCGCCACGCGCTCCGGCTCCTGCAGGTCGAGCTCCGTCGGCAATCCGGTCTTCACCGCGCAGAACCGGCAGGCCCGCGTGCAAATATCGCCCAGAATCATGAACGTCGCCGTCCGGTTCGCCCAGCATTCGTAAATGTTCGGGCAGCGCGCTTCCTCGCACACCGTATGCAGCGTCTTGGAACGCATCATATCCTTGAGTTCGGCGTAATTGCCGCCGGTCGTTAATTTTATTCTCAGCCAATCCGGCTTGGGTTGTTTCTCTTTTGTCTTCATGCGCTGGTACCTGCTTTCCTTGTTCGCTTCCGTTTTATTATAGCATGTTTCGGATAAAAACCAATGATTTGCAAACCATAACAGCAGGACAGCGCCGCTAGAGCTGCATCCGTTAAAGAGGATCGACCGGCCGGGAGCGAAGCGCCGCAGCGCATGCTCGCCGCGTCCGCGACGGTCGTTTTGTTGGAGGCTGAATCTGTGAAATCATATGCCATCCGCCTCATGGCGGTAATCCCGATCGCGCTTTCGCTGCTCCTGCAGCCGCTGCCGGAACGGGCGCGCGCCGCGGAAACGGGCAAAGCGATGTCCCCGGCCGACATCTACGCCAAACGCCGGATCCTGTACGACGAGATCAGCGTCGTGACCGGCATACCTTGGTTCCGCCTGGCCGCCGTCGATCAGTACGAACGGACGATGACCAGAGCCCGCCCCAAAACCCGCGAACAGCTGGGCACCTACATCAGCGTCTTCGTGACGGACACGGAGTGGGCCGGAGAGCTGAATCCGGACAGCGGCGACGAGTTTCCGTTGTCGATCCATTGGTTCAAGGGAATCGGCGAAGACGGCGACGGCGACGGTCTGGCCAAACGCACGAACGATACCGATCTGCTGTATGCCATCGCCAACCATTTGCTGCAGTACGGCACGGACGAGGACGATTTCTCCATCGGCCTGTGGCAGTATTACCACAATACGAGAGCGGTGCAGCGCATCCGGCAGTTCTCGCGGCTCTACGAGACTTACGGCAAACTGGATTTGTTCCAGCATGCGTTTCCCCTTCCGATCGGGGACAATTACTCCTATAAAGGAACGTGGGGCACGCGCCGAAGCTGGGGCGGGTACCGGATCCACGAGGGCACCGATATTTTCGCCAATCACGGCGTACCCGTGCGGAGCACCTGCTTCGGCATTATCGAGGTGAAGGGATGGAACCCGTACGGCGGTTGGCGTCTCGGCATCCGCGACCTCAATAATTACTATCATTATTATGCGCATCTGTCCGGCTATGACAAGACCATAGACGCGGGCTCCGTCGTCAAGCCCGGCCAAGTGATCGGGTGGGTAGGCAGCTCGGGCTACGGACGTCCCGGCACGCAGGGCAAATTCCCGCCGCATCTGCATTACGGGATTTACCGCGACCGCGGCCTCGTCGAATGGTCCTTCGATCCGTATCCGAGCCTGAGGCAGTGGGAAACCGAAGAAAGACGCCGCCTGCGCGGGCATTAGCCCGCGCGGGTCGCGTAACAGGAAGAGCGCTTATCCGGAACCGGCCGATAAGCGCTCTTTTTGGCGTCTTTTACGGGGTATCCGCGGGCGATTCCGCGTCCGCCGGCGGATCGCTCTCGTTCGGAGCCGACTCGTCGCCGCCGGCAATGACGTCCGCGTCGCTCTTGCCGGGCTCCGCGGGAATGGCGATGCTCGGTGCGTTCGGCGCGGTCTCGCCGACCGGGTTGCCCTTGCCGTCGTAGTAATACGTCGGCACGTCGCCGACGACGAGCAGGTAAGATATCGGGATCTCGGTCTCCACCAGCTCGGGCTTCGTATCGAACGGAATGATGATGGATACCTCCGCCACGATGTGCATGTACACTTCCACGAGAATCATATTGATGCCGGCATCCTTCTGCCGGGTGTTCAGATCTACCTTCACCGCCCCGATCGGCTCGAACTTGACGGGGATGCGGGGGCCGAACGACGCGATAATCGCGCTTCCGAGCGCCTGGCCGAGCGGGATCTTCTCGGGAATGTCGCCCATGCGGTCGAGCGTGTCCTGCACCGTGTCGATCGTCTCCGACGTGATGCGCATATGCTCGGCGTAATTGAGCATGAAGCCGGATATTTTGCCGGCCGCGTTCGTTTTCCACTCGATCAGCTTGTCGGCATCGGTCTGATCCGCCACCTGCTCCGTGATCGACTTGTTGATCGCTTGCGTCGCCACCTGCTTCACGCGAACCTCCGCGACGGTCATCAGCGGTTTCTGCAGGTTGCGCTCGATGAAAATGAACGTCTGGAAGAAGAACAGCAGAAACAGCAGGACCAGCAGGAAGACCACCCTTCGGCGGGTCAGCAGCTTGCCGGCCTTGCCGCTCTTGCCGCCGGAACGGCGGCGGACGCCCCTGCTCCGCCAGCCTCTTCTTCCCCACCTGCGCATGCGACGGCCCCCTCCTGGCGTTTGTCCGCTTTCCCTTCCAAGCTTATGCGGGGAACCGCCAAAAAAGAAGAAGCCTACCGGCGCGTCAGCATGCCCGCTCCGATGCAGGCGGCCGCCGACAGCTTGCGGACGCCGATGCCGAAGCGGATCTCGACGAAGTCCCGGTTCGCCGATACGAACTCTCCGGCGCCGAAGGCGGAATGGACGAGGACGTCGCCGGGCTTCAAGCCGTCGAAGCTCTTCAGCGCATCCGGGTTGCGCTCGGAAGCCGCTTCGCCCGGCCGGCCCTCGGTGACCGTGACGCCGGAACCCGCGCTCCCCGGCGCGCGCTGCCGCTTGGCGGCCGGCGCCTTCTTCGCCGCTGCCGGCCGCGCGCCGCCTCCGGATTCGGCCTGCCAAGCCGCCTCCGGCCGGATGCCGGAGGGAGGCGCGGGCGGCTGCGGGGATTGCAGCTCGCGGACCGCCGTCACGAATTGCGACTCCTTCGCGTCCTCCCCGTCGCGCCTGGCATAGCTGAGCAGCGTAAGCTCGCGCTTGGCCCTCGTCATGCCGACGTAGAACAACCGTACCGCTTCCTCCATGGCGTCGGATGCCTCGCCGTCTTCCTTCTTCATATCGTCGTTCGAGGGAATGATGCCGTCGATGAGATCGATCATGAACACGCGCTCGAACTCCAAGCCCTTGGCGCTGTGCAGCGTGGAGAACGTCACGGCGTCCGCGTGCTTGTTTTTCTTGGACGCCTTCATCGCCGCCTCCAGGTATTTAAGCCGATTCGCGAAATCTTCCAGCGTCGCCAAGCCGTCCGCGATGTCCTCGAGCGTGTTCAGCATGCCGATCAGATTCTCACGGCGGAAGCCGAGCCGCTCGCACATCCGGTCGATCGCCCGCTCGTAGCCGAGCCTGAACCGGATCAGCCGGATGGCCGCGCGCGGCTCCATGCCACGCATCGATTGGAACGCTTCCTTGACGTCCGCCAGCTGCTTCGGCTGGTAGCTCTGCAGCGGCACGTGCGCCAGCAGGTTGTCGAAGACGGATTCGCCGTTGTCCAGCGCGTTCAGCGCCGCCATCTGCGCCTTGGTTACGTAGCCGGCCATCTTCGTGTGGATCTTCTCCAGCAGATCGGGACGCTTGTCCGTGTACGCCATGCGCATGAAGCCGAGCACGTCCTCCAGCACCCAGTGGGAGAAGAAGCGGTTGTCTCCGTCCTTCATGTAGAACGGGATGCCGCGGCGGTCGAACTCGTTCATGAGCATGATCGACGAGGCGTTGTTGCGGTACAGGACGGCCGTCTCGGAGAGCGGCTCCGTGCCTTCGACCGCAGCCGCCACATACTTCGCCTGGCCCTTGTAATCGTCCAGCTGCTTCAGGAAGATCGGACGGCTGCCGGGATTGCGGGTGAACATGTTTTTGTCGTAGCGCCGCTCGTTGCGCTTGATGAACTTGTTCGCGATGTCCACGATATTACGCGAGGAGCGGTAATTCTGTTCCATCTTCAAGATGGCGGCGTCGGGGAACACGTTCCGGAAATCCAGCAAATACTGCGGCTCCGCGGCCCGCCACGTGTAGATGCTCTGGTCGTCGTCCGCCACGACGCACAGGCAGCCGTGCCTTCTCGCCAGCTTCTCGATGATGGCATGCTGCACGAGCGACGTATCCTGGCTTTCGTCGGTCAGCACGTAATCGTACCGGTTCTGGTATTTCCACAGCAGCTCGCCGCCGCTCTCCAGGGCGTCGTTCGCCAGCACGAGCATATCGTCGTAATCGACGAGCAGCTTTCCCGCGAACGACCGCTTGAACGCCTCGTATTCCTTCGCGACCGCGGCGGCCTCCGGCACGTCGCACCGCACTTCTCCCCATTCACGCTCGGGGATCAGCTTGTTCTTGAGGAAGCTGATGTACGTCGTCAGCTCTTCCATCTGGTCCTCGGTCAGATTCTCGCCTTTCACCTTGCGGTACAGATCGCGAAGAATCAGCTTCTTGTGCAGCGGCAGCTCTTCCTCCTCCGGCTGCTCCACTTCGCCCTCGATGATTTGGAACGACAGGCGCGAGCGCCGCAAATGTTCCCGCATCACCTCGAACGCGAAGCTGTGAATGGTGGAGAACTGGACGCCGCCTTCCGGATGGTCCGGGAAAAAACGGGCGTAACGCTCCTTCATGTCCTGCGCCGAAGCCCGGCTGAACGTCACCGCCTTGATCCGCGACGGATGGACGCCCTTCGCCTCGATGAGATAGCCGATGCGCATGATGATCGTCGTCGTCTTGCCGGAGCCGGGCGACGCGAGCAGGAGCAGCGCGCCGTCCGCGTGCAGCACGGCCTTCTTCTGTACCTCGTTCAATGCCACGCCAAGCTCCGCCTGCTTGCGCGCGAAAAAATCCATGCCTGCGGCCGTCATTCGATCTACCTTCCGTTCCGGACGCGAAAACATCCCTCTCCGAAGCCGGAGAGGGATGTCGTTTTCCGCCGTTTGCTTTTACGTCCAGTATCGCAAGAATCCGCCTTCCGGCGCAAGGGTTAATTTTTCCCGTCGGACGGCTTTCCGAGATGGCGCAGCTTCGCTATCGCCCACAATACGAGCGGAATGCCGAACATGTGGTAGGGGAGGATGTACGGAATCGCGATCTTCTGCGGGAAGATGACGGAGCTCTCCACGAAGTCGCGCGGGATGAGCGAGATGACGAATACGATCGGCGCGGAGATCCAGATCATGCGCTTCCACTTCCGCACTTTGACCCACTGCGCCGTCCCGTAGACGCAGACGAAGAAATACAACGATACTTTGATGAACACGCTGACGATCCAGATCGCGATGACGAGCGAATCGAGATTTTGCACGAAATCGAAATACGAGGTGTTGCGGATCAAATTGAAATACGGATAGGTGATGCCGGCTCCCTGAGCCTGACTCAGCACCGCGATAACCATAAGCGTGGCGGCAAAGGTCAGAAACGCGGACGTGCCGACGCCCCAAAGCGCAAACTTCGTGCCTCGTTTGGCATCCCCCACGAACGCGTACAGCATCATCAGCATCGCGCAATCGCCCAGGAACGTCATGGTCGGCAAAGAGCCGAGCACGATCGTCGTGAACCCCGAATCCACGTAGATCGGAAACAAATTATTGACCTTCACGTCATGGATCGTCAGCAAGAGCGGCAAGAAAATGCCGCCCAGAATGAACGGCCCGAACACTTCCGCGCATCTCGCCAGCACCTCGATGCCCAGCGCCGTGACGTAGATGGCGACCAAGAACAACGACACAAGCGGAACCACCATGGGAGTTTTCGGCAGGATCGTCGACAGAATGAATTCCGTGTACTGCCGGAGAATCATGCCGAGGACGACATACCAGAACATCATGTAAAGTCCGACGATGACATTCCCCGCCCATTTGCCCGCGATCTGCACGGCGTACTCGACCAAGGTCATTCCCGGGAAGAGCCGACTGAGCTTGGAATGCACAAAGGCCATGAATACGCCTCCCGTACCGGCCACGATCATCGACAGCCAGGCATCCTGCTTTGCGATCATGATGGCCGGATTGATGGTGAGCAGCACGTTCATCCCCGATTGCATGACCGCCATGAGACAGAACAGCTGCTTGCCTCCGATACGCGCCGTTTTCATGAGTCGGCCTCGCCTTGCGTGATCAGCATCGATCCGATTCGCCCGAACAGCAAGTCCACAAGCTGGCTTGGTCCCGGCAAATGCGGATAGATATACAGCAGCACCCCTACCGTCCAACCGATGCCCAGCATCGCCAGGCAGACGATTTTCTCTTTCGCGGGCGCTTGGCGCGTCCATCGCCATTGAATGCCCGCGATGAGCAGACTTAGCGTGAGCAGGCTTGGAATCGCGTACCACGTCATTGTTCTTCACCAGCTTTCGTCGTCGACTGCACGTTGGTCAATCCCGGCCGCAGCAGTCTCGCATCCGGCTCGACCTTGATTTCGATCCGGGGGAAAATATCGTCCCAACGGGCTTTGTTGCGATGCCACTCCTTCGGATACGCGCGGTGGAATTCGCCGGCGAAATCGAATACGTCCGACTTCATGTCCTTCTGGACTTTCTTGAGCGACTGCTTCACGCGGTCCGATATCTCCGCGTTCATGGCCGCCTCCACATTCTTGACGTCCACGGGGCTGGACAATAAATTCGCCGAGGAGGCATTTTGAAGCGCGGCGGTCTCCACGTGGATCCGGACGGTCATGCTCCAGTTGCCGTCCTTGATATGCGGGATCAGCCTCGTCTTGCTGCGGAGCAGCTTGGCGGAAACGGTCCCTCTCGAACCTTTGGGCGTCACCGTGATAACGGCATTGGAAATCTCGTTGCGCAGCCATAAGATCCCTCTAGTCACGCCTTCGTCCACGACGCCGATCATCCGGTCTCCCTTGAAGATGGCCGTGCCGTTGGTATAATTGGACGTGCTGTCCGGATTATGCTTGGACCTCGCCGGGTTCTGCCTGAGCCAAGGCAGGGCTGCCCCCCCGGACTGGTCCGTGAGCATCTGGGCAAGCTCCGTCATCGTCACGCTCATCGACGCCTTGCTCTTGGCGATCTCGCGGAGCGCCTCCGAGGAATCCCGCTCCAGCACAGCCTGCATTTCCAGCGACTTCCTTGCCTTGCCGCTGCAAACGTAAATATAGGCCCGTTCGCGGGGCTGCGGCGCGCGCATCAAGTAATCGACATCGTCGCCGATGCCCGATCTGGCTTGCTCCTCGCCGAAAATAATGACCTCGGCATGTCCCCAGAACAGCTTGCGCGGCATTTTCTCCTGCAGATGCGACAGCGCGTCGGCAATGTTCTCGCCGGTGGCGGAATGCACGAACGTGCTGCCGGCGCCGCCGCCCTTGCCGCTCATCTCCATGCCGCCGGTGCCGCCTCCGCCGGCTGCAGCCCGGGGAATGAAAATTTGCACGGATAACGAAATCAAGTTGTCGTTGTATTTATCGATCGCCGCTCCCGTAATCAACCCCAGGTCGTTCACCTCTGTCCGATCCCAACAACCGGCAAGCGGCAAGGCGCCGAGCAAGACCATCATCAGAAGAACGATTCGGGCAGTGCGTCTTCCCCTCATGCGGTGCGCGCCCCCCTTGCCATGGCGACCCCGAGCATCAGCAGCGGAATCCAGATCTGGAAGATCGACGAGAAGAAGGGAACGCTTCTGCCCAGCAGCTCCGTCAGCTCTTCCAAATTCGGCGCACACCAAAGGCTGAGCAGGACCATGAGCAGGCCGATCGGTCCGATCAGTATCCGGTAATCGGTTAATCGCAGTATTTGCGCCGTCCCGAGCGCGGCGGCATAGTAGACGACCGTGATTTTGATGAAGATGGCGACGAGCCACGCCGTCATCAGCAAGGATTCGATATGCTCGATGAAATCGGACAAGGAGACGTAGCGCACGGCGATCAGAAACGGGTAATTGTAGCTCTTGTTGATATCGCCGAAGATGAACAGCACCGCAAAGTTGATCAGCGTCATCGTCGTGAGGGACGCTACCACGCTGATCATCGTCCAATTCAAGGCGGTACGGCCCTTCTTCGACAAATAGGGCAAAAAAATCGCAATGATGAAATACTGCGAAAACCAGGAGGAAGGGACGATCGACGCCCGCAGGAGCGGAAGCGGGCCGTACTCCATGATCGGAAACATTTCCTTGACGTGCATGTCCGGCACCATGATGACCAGCATGAAGACAATGATCACGAGCGCGATCGGTACGAGCAGCTGGGCCGCCCTCGCCCATACTTCGATGCCTTGGTGAAGCGCATAAGCGCAAACGATCATCAAACCCACGACGACGAACACCATCGGGGTTTCCAGCAGAAACGTCGCGGCGATGAACTCCCCGTATTCGCGAATCACGATGCCGTTGGTGAACAGGAACGAGAAGATATAGGACAGCCCGATCGCCCGGCCGAGGTACTTCCCGAGAATGGATTCGCTGTATTGGATGAACGTCTCGTTCGGGTACCGCTCGTGCAGTTTGAACATGACCAGCACGACCATGAATCCGATCAGGGACGACACGATCGGCGCGGCCCACATGTCGTGGCCCGCCGTTTTCATCGTGATGGCCGGGACGGAAAGCGAAGCCGTGGCCAGGACGGTGGGATGCATGAATATGGCAAGCTGCACCGGCGATATGCGGCCTTTTTCGATCATGACGACTCATTCCCTTTTGGCGGTTCTGGCTTCATGCCCGGAGCTTGACGGTTGACGTTATTCGGCCTGCCGGTTAATTTGGGCCGTCTGCGCTGCATCCATATCGGCGACCGGGCAAGCACGTCTTTCATTTCATTGCCTTTCATCGGCGCGATCGGCTGCAGATAAGGAACGCCGAAGGAGCGCAGGGAACAGAGATGGACCACGATGAAGATAATGCCCAGCATCAGGCCGAGCAAGCCCAAGACGCCGGAGAGGAACATGATCGGGAAACGGAGCATCCGGATGGCGATGCCGGCGCTGTATTGCGGCATCATGAATGAGGCGATCCCGGTAATGGCGACGACCATGACCATCGGGGCCGAGACCAGACCCGCTGAGGTAGCGGCCTGCCCGATGACGAGCGCGCCGACGATGCTGACGGCGGCGCCGACCTGCTTGGGCAATCGGACGCCGGCCTCGCGCAGCGCTTCGAACGACACCTCCATCAGGAGTGCTTCCACGAGCGCCGGGAACGGGATGTCCTCCCTGGATTTCGCGATGCTGAGCAGCAGCGAGGTCGGCACCATCTCCTGGTGGAACGTAAGGATCGCGACGTATAAGGAAGGCAGGATCAGCGTCGTGATAAAGAAAAGATAGCGAAGCCAGCGAATCAGCGTGCCGATATAGAACCGCTGGTAGTAATCCTCGGGCGATTGCATCATGGTGAACAACGTGGCAGGCGCGATCAGCACGAACGGCGTGCCGTCGACGAGAATGGCGACCCGGCCTTCCAGCAGGGCCGCGCTGACGACGTCGGGCCGTTCCGTGACCTGCATCTGCGGAAAGGGCGAGAAGGGGCTGTCCTCGATCAAGCCCTCCACGTAGCCGCTCTCGAGAATGCCGTCGATATCGATGCCGGAGATGCGGTCGTCGGCCTCGTTCACCAGCGCCTCGCTCGCGATGCCCTCGATGTAGGTCAGATTCACTTCCGTGTGCGTTTGCCGCCCGAGGCGGTAAGGCACCATTTTGAGCGCGGGCGTTTTGATTTTGCGGCGCAGCATGGCCCGGTTCACGCTCATCGTCTCCGTGAATCCTTCCCTCGGACCGCGCACGACGGATTCCGCGGCCGGCTCCTCGATGCCGCGTTTCTCCCATTTGGCCAGTCCCATGGAGAAGCACAGCGTGATCCCGTTTACGAACAACGTGATGCAGCCCATCCCGATATGCGATACGGCATCCTCGATGGATTCGACCGACAGCAAATTGGAGATGGACAGTTCTCCTCCCAATACTTCCATGCAGTTCTCGTTCGTGAGCGGCTCCGTCAAGTGTTGGAGACAGCGGACGATATGCAGGTCCAGTACCTCGACGTTGACCATGCCGTCGATAAAGACGAGAAAAGACTCCGTCTTCCCCCCGATCTTGAGTTCGCGGAAGATGATATCGTTGCACTTCGAATAAATGTCGCACAGCGTTTTATAATTATCTTCCATCGCGGAAGAAATCGGTTGCGAGTCGGCGGTGGCCTTCATAGGCAGTCTCCTTGTCGGTGTTACCTATTAATTTTTCCATCTTATCCAATCGATAAACGCGCGGACGGACGAATGCGGCTCAACGCCGGATACCCATTCGGCCGCGGGAACGCGAAAAGGCCGCCTCGTACCGGGAATAAGAACCGGTACGAGGCGGCTTTTTACGGAAACTAAAGTTGCGACTGCCGGCCCAAACGCCACGACTTCATCCAGCTTGCGGCGTCTCTCTTGTTATCGCCCTTTATCTACCCATAAACTAACACCACTTATCTACATATAAGTAAATATTCCTTACATTAATTTAATATTTTATTCCTATTCCCCAGCTTGAAGGTCAATTCATCCGCTACGAGCACCAATAATCTACACATAGCGATCGATGCCAATGATTTTTTTCCAAATATGAACATATTTATGTCAGAAATATTGACATAAAAATCACGCCTCGCTATACTGAACTTAATTTCCGTCCGATGAGTACGATGCAGCAAGATTTCACGCCGAGAACGCGCCCCGAACACTTGGTCCGGAGACGAGATGCACCTGTACACACTATTCCAGTTAGCGAGGGTCTGAAATGTGGAAATTCATCATTCGAAGGACGGTTCAATCTTTTTTCGTGCTCCTGATCGTGTCCGCTGCATGCTTTTACGTGATCCATAAAATGCCGGGAGACATGTGGTCGGGGGTCGGAATGACGACGGAGCAAATACAGGCCGTGGAAGCCCAGAAGCATGCCTTGGGATTAGACCTGCCCATCCCCGTGCAATACTGGCATTGGCTTCAGGATCTTCGGCATGGAGGGCTTGGTCTGGATTTCTTTGCTCAGCCGATCAGCGACTACATCTGGAAGAATGCGGAGAACAGCCTGATTCTGATTGGCACTTCATGGCTTCTCTCGCTCATGATCGCTTTTCCGTGGGCGATCTATAACGGCTACCGGTCGGGAGGCCTATCGGAACGGATAGCTGTCGTCCTGGCGTTGGTCGGATTCGCTTTGCCTGGCGCCGCCGCCGCTATCTGGATTCAACAGATATTTGCGTATCACCTGTTCTGGCTCCCTCCAAGCAGCATACATACGCCAAGCAAGGAAGGAAACCTGCAGGATCTCATTCAACATATGATTCTGCCCGTGGGAACCTTGATGTTGGGCATGGTCGCTTCGTATCTCAAGTTCATTCGCTCAAGCCTGCAGGAGGTGCTTCCTTCGGATTATCTGCTGACTGCCCGGGCTAAAGGGAATTCCGAAAAGCGAGTCCTCCTGAGACATGCCCTCAAAAACGCGATGATACCGGTCGTAACCTTCGCCGCAATGGATTTGCCGCTGCTTATCAGCTCTTCGGCGGTCGTCGAGAGGGTGTATAATTGGAACGGTCTCGGATCGTTAATGGTTCACTCCGCCGAAGGTCGCAACCTTCCGGTACTGCTCAGCGTCATCATGATCATTACGGCCGTGGTCGTTTTGTTCTCTTGGATAGCCGATATCATCTATGTTCTGTTAAATCCTCGGATCCGCGTAGGCAGCAAGGCCAGTTGAATTTTCTAATCACAACAAAAGCTGCCGGCTTTCGGCAGCTTTTGTTTGCGTTGGTTGCCGCGGGACCCGGCCGTCCGCGATCTAGGGAAGCCGGTACACGGCGAACGGCTCGCCGTGACGGAACGCTTCGCTGACCGCGTCCAGCTCGGCTTGAAGCTCCGCCGGCAGCGCGATGTCGAGGCTGCCCAGGTTGTCTTCGACCTGCTCAGCCTTCGTCGCGCCCACGATGACCGTGGACACGGCCGGCCGGGCCATCAGCCAAGCGAGGGACAGCGCCCCCGGACGGAAGCCGTGCGCGTCCGCGATGCGCTTTACCGCCTGGCCGAGCGACAGCTCGCGATCCTTCATGAACCGGTTGAAGCCTTGATCGGTCTCGGCCCGCGAGCCTTTCGGCGCGGCGCCTGACGCATCCGGCGCGTATTTGCCGCTCAGGATACCGCCGGCCAGCGGGAAGTACGGAATGATGCCGACCTCCTGGTCGACGCAGGCCGGCACGAGCTCGCGCTCCGGCGTGCGGTCGGCCAGCGAATAGCTGGTTTGAACGGACACGAACCGGTTCAGGCTCTTCAACTCGCTGATGCCAAGCGCCTTCGTCAGCTCCCATGCGGCGTAGTTGGAAGCGCCGATATAGCGCACCTTGCCCGCGCGGACGAAGTCGTCCAGGGCGCGGAGCGTCTCCTCGAGCGGCGTGTACGGATCGAACGTATGAATCTGATATAGGTCGACATAATCCGTCCGCAGCCGCTTCAAGCTTTCCTCCAGCTCCCGCTGCAGGTGGTAGCGCGAGGAGCCGCTGCCGTTCGGGCCATCCCTGCGCGGCAGGCCCGCCTTCGTTGCCAGCACGGCCCGATCGCGTTTGCCGAGCAGCGCATGGCCGATGATCGTCTCCGATTCCGTGCCCGCGTAAATGTTCGCCGTGTCGATGAAATTAATGCCCCGATCCAGCGCCAAATCGATAATGGCGGTCGACGCCTCCCGGTCGCTGCGCTTGCCGAACGCATTCGTGCCGAGTCCGAGCGCCGATACGGCGAGCCCGCTTCCTCCAAGCCTGCGGTATTGCATGTCCATCTCTCCTGTCCGTTTGCGAGTTTGCCGGCGAATTCGCCTATATATCCCCAGTATCCCGCCATCCCCGGAACAATGTCAAATCGGAAACGCGCGACGACCTGAAATTATGTTGGGAATTACCCGCGATTTTTGATACAATTATTGAAAATTTGGGTGAAGGGGATCGTTATGGACTACATCAGCACACGAGGCAAAATCGCACCTGTCGGCTTTATCGACGCCGTTCTCATGGGATTGGCGGACGACGGGGGACTGCTCGTCCCGAAGCACATCCCGCCATTATCCGAAGCCACGCTCCAAGCTTGGCAGCAGCTGTCCTACCCGGAGCTTGCGCTTGAACTGTTCTCGCTGTACGTCGACGGCGAGATCCCCCGCGAAGACTTGAAGCAGCTGGTCGACGACAGCTACGGCACGTTCCGCGACGACGAAGTGACGCCGGTGCGCCGCGTCGACAACAGCCTGCATATTCTGGAGCTGTTCCACGGCCCGACGTTCGCGTTCAAGGACATCGCCCTGCAATTTCTCGGCAATCTATATGCGTATATTTCGAAGAAACGCGATTCCACGATTCATATACTCGGCGCCACTTCCGGCGATACCGGCGCTTCCGCGATCGAAGGCGTCCGCGGCAAGGAAGGGATCCGCATCTGCATCCTCCACCCGCACGGCAAAGTAAGCCGGGTGCAGGAGCTGCAAATGACGACGGTCGACGACGCCAACGTGCTGAACCTCGCCGTCGACGGCAATTTCGACGACTGCCAGCGCATCATCAAGGAGCTGTTCGCGGACGTGGCCTTCAAGCAGCGCTACCACCTGCGGGCGATCAACTCCATCAACATCGCGCGGATTCTCGCGCAGACGGTCTATTACTTCTACGCTTACTTCCAGCTGGCGAAGCAGGGACAAGCCGAGAAGGTCAATTTCAGCGTGCCGACCGGCAACTTCGGCGATATCTTCGCGGGTTATCTGGCCAAGCGCATGGGCCTGCCGATTCACAAGCTCATCCTGGCGACGAACGAGAACAACATTCTCGAGCGCTTCGTGACGGAAGGCGTCTACCAGCCCGGCGAATTCCGCGGCACGCACAGCCCGTCCATGGACATTCAAGTGGCCAGCAACTTCGAGCGCTACTTGTACTACCTGAACGGCGGGAACGCCGACGTCGTCTCCGCGCTGATGGACGGCTTCAAACGGGACGGCCGGATCGCCGTCGACGGCGACCGCTTGAAGCAGGTGCAGGCCGATTTCTCCGCTTACGGCGTGCGGAACGACGAGTGCCTGCATGAGATCAAGGTCTGCTACGACGCGTACGGCTATCTGCTCGACCCGCATACGGCATGCGGCGTGGCGGCGGCGCACCGGTTCACCGCGGACGACGAGGTGACCGTCGCCCTGTCGACGGCGCATCCCGCGAAGTTCGACGAAGCGATCCGCCTGCTCGAGATCAAGCAGACGGCGCCGTCCCAGATCCGGGCGCTGTCCGACAAGCCGCAGTTCCAGACGCGCGTGGCGGGCACGAACGACGCGGTGGCGGAGCAGCTCGTACGGTTCTTCTAAGCGATCGCTGGACGATGACTAAGCTCGTTCGAATATGGGGCAACCCAATAAAAGAGCTCCAGGCGGATTCTTCCGCCGGGAGCTCTTTGCTGTCGCCCGCGCAGACGATCGCGGCTCGCGCGATCAGAACGATCGGCAGCGGCGGCAGCACCGGCATGAGATTGACGGCCGTTATGCCACGTCTTCTCTCACACAAAGGGCAGGGCAATGCCGAAAGGCTTCTGCGCGCTCCCTAGCGTAGACGATCGCTCAAAGCGCCGAAAATCTTCTGCGTGCGCCTACTTCGCCCTCCAAGCGAAAAGAACCCCGCGCCTAAACGCAGGGCCCTTCGCTATCAAGCGGCTTCCTAAAAATTAATTCGCCAAAATCAAATCGCCGAACTGTGCCGGATCCTTGCCGTTCGCGATGCCGCCCATATACGACAGCCAGCCTTTGCGGCCGGAACCGTCGCTGTCGTTGACGACGAAGGATAATCCGAGATCCTTGGCGCCGGCATAAGCGGCAGGACGGATGTCATCCCAGTCGAAGGCGAGCGTGTACGTCGTCGTCTTGGCCGCTTCGTCCCGCTTCACGAAGCTGTGGCTGCGCGTCAGCAGCTGTCCGTAGCTAAAGCCGAGACCCGGATAATCCGTGCGGTCGACCGCGATGCCGTAGGCGCCGGTGGCGGAATTCAGCGCCGCCGTGAAGCTGAGATGCGCCCCGCCTGCGACGGGGCCGTTGACCCGCGCAGGGTCGAAGGACACCTGCAGGCTGTCTCCCGCCCAGGCGTCGACGATATTCGCCTGCGGCATGGCATGAATGTCGTCCTTCACCTGCACGGCCAGATACAGGTAGTCATCGTCCCATTTCACCTTCGCCGTGGCGCTCTGATCGTTGACCCCGCCCCATGTTCCGGATGCTTGAGAAGCCTGGTTCAGCACGATATCCGTCGCTCCCGTCCATTCGCTCGCGTGGATCGTGCCGTCGATCGTGATCGGCGATGCCGTCTTGCGGGCCGTCAGCGCGCTGATCGGACGCTGCACGTCGAACGCATAGCCGCCGTTGATGACGGCATGGAACGTGAAGCTGCCCGTGGCGTAGCTGTCGAGCGTCGGAATCGTGAATACCGCCGTTTGGGACGCGTTCGCGCCTACCGACGCGATCGTCTTGGTTTGCGTCCAACCATTCGGACCCGTGGCCGTGATGACGATATTCGTCGTCGCGCTCGCCGCATGATTGCTGTATTTGAAATTCAGGTCGTACCCGCCCGACGCGTTCGCCGAAGGGGAAATCTCCGTGCCGAACAAGCCCTTCGTCGTGAAGCTGACGTTCTTGGCCGGGTACGACGTGCCGCCGGACACCGGCGTGATGCCGATCGTGCCTTGGAACTGCTGGAATCCCGCGGGCACGCTGAGCACGATCGTGTCTTTCGAATGGCCGGACGCGAACGAGCCGCCCGAGACGATCGACCAGCCCGTCGGCAGGGTCAGGTTATAGGTGCCGGACAGGGCTTGCGCCGCCGCGTCGCGTAGCACGTCGATGGACACCGTGCCGCCCGGCGTCGCTTCCGCCTTGCTGAACATCGGCGTGAAACCCGCGTTCTGCACCTGGAACACCCGCACCCAATCCACGTACATCTCGCCCGTGTTGCCGTATCGGTTAAAACCGCCGCGGTAGGAATCGGAATCGCTCTTGCGGAACGCGTTGTTGATCATGAAATAGTTGCCTACCGTCCAGCTGCGGTCCAGCGTCGCGTGCGAGGAGCCCGGGATGTATTGATCGTCGAAATAGTAATACGTCGTGTCTTCGGTCACCAGCATGCCGTACGTATGCCAGCCTTCCGCCAGGTTGACCGCGCTGCCGTAATCGTCGGTGCTGGCGGTGCCGCCGGTATGAATGCCGCCGTAACCGTCGCCCCACGTATGGTGGTTGTAGGTCGTCGTCGTCGGATTGCCGCCCATGTACGCTTCGAGCACGTCGAGCTCGTCGTTGCCGGGCCTGCCGTTCGGGTCGTTCGGCGTCAGCGTCCAGAACGCCGGCCACAAGCCCGGATTCGGCGGCAGGAACAAGCGCGTCTCGAAATACTGCGCCGCTCCGGGCTTGGTCGTGAAGCCCGAACCGTCGGTGCCCATCGAAGCGAGAAAGCCCGTCGTGTACGTCTGGCCCCAGTTCGGCTCGATGACCGTGCCCCAATCCTTCGTCTCGATCTTCATGTAATCGGAATCGACGATGGAGAACGGACTGTAATTGCTGACCGCGCTGCCGTAAGAATAGTTCGGCGGCGTGAATTTGGCGTCGGCGTATTCCGGCCAGCCGCTCGGATCAGGCTTGGCGGCGGCGTATTTGTCGGCGCCCGCGCCGGTGTAGGAGATCGTCGGCATGGTCGTGAAGTCGTCGAGGAACACCTGCTGCATCGTCAGCCCGTGCGCGCCGAGCGCCGCCGGCACCGTGTTCCGCGTATTGGCCGGCCCGCCGTTCCATGCCGCGCCCGCGTTATTGACCAGTTGCAGGTAGCTGTCGTCGGATTCGTTGTTGGCGTTCCACGCTTTGATATGGATGGCGACCGGTCCTTTCGGGAAGTCCGCGGCGTTGAACGTGAACGTGCCCCTGCCGTTATCGTTCTGATCCAGCGCGATCGTCGAGGACGTCAACGGCTTCATGTAGCCGTACGGGTTCGTATGCCCGCCGTCCGGGGCATGCAGCGATTCCGCGCTCGCGCTGGTGAAGCCCGGGGCATAGAACGTCACGCCGACCTGCCCGTTAATCGCGGCGTAATACGTCGGACTCGTCACCGTGATGAGCTTGAATTTGTACGGGCTCGTTCCGCCGCCCTCGCTCGGCGTGTATTCGAACGCCTTGATCAGCACGTAGGCGCTGCCGGAGACGGATTTGCCGGATACCTTCACCGTGAGGGTGTGGGATCCCGCGGGCAGCCCGGTTTCCTCGAATACGTTGGCCGAATCGACCCATGTCGCGTTGTAGGTATCGATCGTGCTCTCGAGAAGGCCGTCGATGTAGACTTTCACGATGCCGCCCTGCGGCTGCTTCGTCATGTACAGCGCGATCGTCGTGCCCGTGAAATGAAAATCGACGGAATCGTCGGCATTGTCCACGTTGTCGTACATCCACGACCAATTATCGCTCCACCAGCCCGCGCCGTTGAACGTGAATTCGGGCTCGGCCGCATTGGTCGTCCAAGCGCCCGCATGCGGATTGCTGTCCGCGTTTACCGTCACTTTGTCCGGATCCGGGTCCGGATTCGCCGGCTGGCTGCCGTAATCGAACGCCTTGATCAGCACGTACGCATCTCCCGCGATCGACTTGCCCGCCACTTCGACCTTGATCGAATGCGCGCCTTGCGCCAGCCCCGTCAGCTCGTAGACCTTCGCCGATTCCACCCAGGTCGGGTTCGCGGTATCGACGGTCGTCTTGAGCGTGCCGTCCACGTAGATATTGGCTTTGCCGCCCTGCGCGTGCTTCGTCAGATAGAGCATGATAGAGTTGCCCGTGAAATTATACTGGACCGCGTCGTTGGCGTTGGCGACGTTGTCGTACATCCACGACCAGCCGTCGCTCCACCAGCCCGTGCCCGTGAAGGCGAATGCCGTCTGCGCCGCGTTCGCCGTCCATTGGCCCGCATTCGGCACGGCGGTTGCGTCCACGAGCGTATGGCCTGCCGCCGGCGCCGGCGGCGGATCGTAATTGCCCGACGGCTGCGTGCCGTAATCGAACGCTTTGATCAGCACGTACGCGTCCCCCGCGATCGACTTGCCCGCCACCTCGACCTTGATCGAGTGCGCGCCCTGCGTCAGGCCCGTCAGCTCATAAACCTTGGCCGATTCCACCCAGCCCGCGTTCGCGGTGTCGACGGTCGTCTTCAGCGTGCCGTCCACGTAAATGTTGACTTTGCCGCCCTGCGCGTGCTTGGTCATGTAGAGGGCGATGGAGTTGCCCATGAACTGATACTGGACCGCGTCGTTCGCATTGGCGACGTTGTCGTACATCCACGACCAGCTGTCGCTCCACCAGCCCGTGCCGGTGAACGTAAATGCCGTCTGCGACGCGTTGCCGGTCCATTGGCCCGAATTCGGCACCGCGGCCGCATTCACGAGCGTATGATTCGGCGCAGGAGCCGGAGGAGGATCCAGATTCGGCGCCGGCGGCGTGCCGTACGCGAACGACTTGATCAGCACGTACGCGTCGCCCGCGATCGACTTGCCCGCCACCTCGACCTTGAGCGTATGCGCGGCATTCGTCAGGCCTGTCGCCTCGAATACTTTCGCCGATTCCACCCAAGTCGGATTGACCGTGTCGACCGTGCTCTTCAGCACGCCGTCCACGTACACCTTCACGATCCCGCCCTGCGCATGCTTCGTCATGTTGAGCGCGACGTAATCGCCCGTGAAATGAAACGTCACCGCCTCGTTCAGGTTGCTGACGTTGTCGTACATCCACGACCAGGCATCGCTCCACCACATCGAACCCGTGAAGGTGAAGGCCGTCTGGGTCGTGTTGCCGGTCCATTGTCCGGTATACGGAATGCTCGCCGCGTCCACGGTCGTCAGATTCTCCCCGGGCAGCGGATCGGCCCCGGCGCTCCGGACCGTGCCGGGAATCAGCCCCGACAGCAGCAGGACCGCGGTCAGCAGCACGGCCGTCCATCTGGTTATTGCGTTGTTCGTCAATTCGATCATCTCCTTCGAATGCGGATTGCGGTCCTGCGGAAGGTCCCGCTCCATCGCTTGCGTTCGCTCGCCGGTTACCGCCCCAATCGCCTGCGGCAATTGTCGGCCCGGAGCACTCGTCGGCCTCAACCCTCCTCTTCTACGAATTCGGTTTGACTGCTGCGGAATGGCGAGTAGATCGTACCACCGGTCCGCCGCCGCTAACAGGGGACAAAATTGCGATTTCTATGGTATCCGCCCTGAGATAAGGTGTCTATCGGATACTGCGGCATCCGTCGGGAGAAGCGGCTGCGGCTAACCGTTGCGCGGCTGCTTCAGCTTGCCCCGGAACTCGTTCGGCGTCTTGCCGGTATGCTTCTTGAACACCTCCGTGAAATACGCCGGATCGGAATAGCCGACCAGCTCGACGATCTCGTACACCTTGTAACTGTTGTCCAGCATCAATTCCTTCGCCTTGTTCATGCGGATCGTCGTCAAGTACTTCAAAAACCGCTCGCCCGCGTTCTTGAACAAGGACGACAGATGGCCCGTCGAAATAAACACGTGGTCGGCCACTTCCTTCAGCGTCAGGCTCCGGCCGTAATTCGCCTTCATGTACCGCTTGGCCTCCACCAGGATGATGCTGTCGTGAAATGCGGGGTCCGGCCCTGGCCCTTCTTCGTCATCCTCCAAGCCGATGAATGCCGTCGTCGGGGGATCGGATTCCGGCGCATTCGGCAAACCGCCGACCCGCACGGCGCCCTCCTGGACGTTATCGGCCAGCGCCGCCCTCGCGGCGTGCATCGATTGATGAATCGCGAACGGGCTCGCGACCGTCGCCCCGATGCCGATCGAGAAGGTCGATTTGAACAAGCCGATATAACGGTGCAGCTGCGAGGCGATGTCCCCGAATCGCCGATGGTCGTCGTGTTTGGACAGCAAATAGGCCGCCATGGCGGTCTTGTCGACCAGATGGTAGCCGAACTGCTGCGAATCCCACAGATCGCTTAAGATGTTGTCGAGCGAGAACGCGATCAGATTGAGCTCCCGTTCCGAGATGCGCTGGTTATGGATCGCGATTCGGTCCAGCTGAACGACGGCAACCGCGTAGCGGTCGGCCTCCAGCAGAATCTCGCTCTCCGCGCTGCCTTGCTCCAGCAGCTCCGGGGACAGCGGCTTCTCCAGCAGCCGGCCGAGAAAATCGTCCCGCAGCACCTTCGTCAGCTGCCTGGCCTTGCGCGTCAGCACCTCCAGCCGCTCTTCCTTTTGCTTCTGCTCGTCGAGCCGCTCCGTCAAGCGCGCGATCGATTTCGGCAGCTCCGCGAACGGAACAGGCTTCAGCAAATAATCGACCGCGCCGTGCTGCGTCGCTTTCTGGGCATACGCAAAATCGCCGTAGCCCGACAGTACGATGATTTTAATGAACGGATACAGCCGATTCAGCGATTCCATAAGCGCGATGCCGTCCATGAACGGCATCCGGATATCGGTCATCACGATATCGACCGGACGGTTCGAGATGAATTGAAGCGCTTCCAAACCGTGGGCGCAGCAGCCGGCCACTTGGACGCCGTATCGTTCCCAGGTCCATGCCGCCAAGCCGTCGCGGATTACTTTCTCGTCGTCAACAATCAATAGCTGATACATGCCAGATCGTCCCCTCCGATTGGTTTTGCACCCGTTTGCTTGCGCGCGGATGAATAAAGCGGCAACGTCGCCGTCGCCGCCCGTGACTCCTATGATGAAACGGAATATCAACTATTCTCCGCCCGGCCAGCGTACGGCAACGCGGTTCCCCAAGCCTTGTTGGGCCTGTCCCCCATCCGCAGCGTCAGGGTGCTTCCGGCCGCGATCGCCTCATGGGAGATGCGCGGTTCCGTCAGCGGCTTCCCGTCCACCTCCGCGGCCTGAACGTATTTGTTGCGGTCCGATACGCCCTCCGCCCGAATGGTGAAGATCCCGCCGCCGGAAACGGCGATCTCCGTCTTCTCGAAGAGCGGACTGCCGATCTCGTAGCTCGCTTTGCCCGGGCAGATCGGATAAAGTCCCATCGCGCCGAAGACGTACCAGGCGGACATCGCCCCGTTGTCCTCGTCCCCGCAAATGCCCGTCGGCGTCGCCTGGTACCACAGCTTCATGATCTCGCGCACGCGACGCTGCGCCTTCCAGGGCGAAGCCGTGTAGTTGTACAGATACGGGATGTGGAAGGCCGGCTCGTTGCCTTGGCAGTATTGTCCGATCAAGCCGGTCGCGTCCGGGAACTGCCCCAGAAAGCGATACTTGGAACCGTCGTACTGCTCGGCGAACAGCGCGTCCAGCCGTTCCTCGAACTGCTCCGCGCCGCCCATCAGCTCGATCAAGCCCTCGATGTCATGCTGGACGTGGAAGCTGTAGATCCACGCGTTGCATTCGGAGAAATAATCCCTGCCGCCCAGCCCGCCGCCGTACTTCGGGTCGAACGGCTCCACCCATTCGCCGTCGGCCGATTTGGGCGACATGAACCCGGTCGTCTCGTTATACAGGTTCCGGTAATTCCGCGACCGCCGCATGAACGCCTCGTAATCATCCGCATGACCGAGCGCGAGCGCCAGCTGCGCGACGCACCAGTCGTCGTACGCATGCTCCAGCGTCACGGCGACGGACTGCCGGCGCTCGAAGCCGTGCACTTCCTGCACCCATTCCGTCTCGCCCGGACGCAGCGCGGGATAGAAGCCTTGCTCCTGGTACGCGCGATCCAATTCCGTCAGCGGACCGTGCACCCAGGGCAGCATCGTCACCTCCGTCGCGTTCACCTTCATCGCTTCGAACGCTTTGGCCGCATCGAAATTCCGATAGCCTTTGTTGTAGACGTCGTAGATGAGCGCCGCGGTATGGTTGCCCGTCATGACGGGCAGATCGCCCTGCGCGAACGGGAACTGGGGCAGCCAGCCGCACTGCTCGTACATGCGCACGTACGACTGGATCATATCCTGCTTGCGCTCCGGATCCAGCAGCAGCTGCAGCGGATGCAGGCAGCGGTACGTATCCCAGATATTGTCCGCCACGTAGAAATCGCGCCCTTCGCTCTCGTGGATGCATCCGTCGTACGCGCTGTAATATCGGCCGTCTTCCGTGATGCTGCTCATGTTGAGCAGCGAGCGATAAAGCGAGGTGTAGAAGATCGTCTTCTGCTCCTCGGAGCCGCCGCTCGCTTCGATCCGGCCGAGCGCTTGCTGCCAGACTTCCCGGGCGGCTTGCTTCGTCTCCTCGAAGGTACGGCCATCCAGCTCGCGGGCCAAATTGCGGGCGGCCTGCTCCTCGCCAATATACGAAATCCCGGCGCGCACCTCGAGCAAGCCGCCCGCCGGCGCCGCGCGCAGCACGCAGCCCGACTGCCGCTCCGATTCCCACATGCGGTCAAGTTCGACCGGCTGCGAGAACGCGAGATGCGTGAAATGCGGCACGCCGGCCACCGTCCCGGCGATCACCGCCGCATGCTCCGTAAGCAGCGTCAAGCGGCTTCCGGCGGGGAAGCCGACCACGAGCGCGGCCTCCGGGCCGACCGGATAGCGGAACCGGTAGATCGCGGATTGATAGGAAACCGTCATCTCCGCCAAGATTTCCTCGTCTTCCAGCAGCACTTGATAGGCATAGGGCGCCGCATGCTCCAGATCGTGATCGTACAGCGACGAATGCGCGGACGGATCGGGCAGCCCGGCATTGCGCGCGGGCATGATGGAGCAGCAGCCGGCCGGGAAGCCGAATATCCGGTCGGCCAAGTACTTGTCGGCGATCCCGGGCGTCGTGATCGGAGCAAGCTTCATCATTCCGTGCGGCAAAGAAACGGTCGGCGAGGTCGAGGTGAGCAGATGGCCGATCGTGCCGATCATCGGGTTTACATAGTCTACGGCGAGCATGGATTCCCCTCCAATTCTGAGTCCCCCTCATTGTAACAAGACGCTTTCCGCGGCTAAATAAGGCAAAGCTCCAAAAACTACGGTATTCCTATGCTTTTCCCTCCTGCACGCGCAGTAATTCAAGAACGCCTCCACGGAATTGGATAGCCCGCATCCAGCTCCGAGGCGCCGTTTAGGGGGCGACGGCTTGGATGACCGCATGCCCGAGCGCTTCGTCGAAGCTCCCCCAGTCGGGGTCCACGTTGCCGTACGGATGATTGACCATATTGCCCTTCAGCGCGGTCAGGAAATAAACGCCGTATTCGTGCAGCCGCTCGAAATACCGGTATCCGCCGACGAACGCGCAGCCGAATTCCTCCGCCGCTCGGCGGTACAGCTCGTGCGAAGCCTCGACCGCGCGCATCGACCCGCAGAAGAGGGGATTCATGCCGTTATTCGTCACGATGAGGCAGGGAATCCCGTCGCGGCGAAGCTTGGCGAGGATCTCCCGCACGGCCGGTTCCGCCGCTTCGAGGCAGCCGGAATCATTCAGCATATATTCCAGGACGACCAGGTCGGGTTCCGTGCTGCGCACTTCATGTTCGTATCGGCTTGCGCCGCGAACGGAGCTCTCTCCTCTGATCGCCACGTTCGATGAGTAGAGCGCGGCGTCGGGGCAGGCGCGCCGCAGGAAGCGCATCAGCTGATACGGCCAGCGTCCCGAGCGCGTCGTGCTCTCGCCGTAGAACGCGATGCGCGCCGGCCCGCCCGCGAGCAGCTTCCACCTGAACGGCTCCAGCGCCTCGCGGTTCAAGACGGGAATCGCTTCGGCCGCATCCGCGCTTGACGCGGTCAGGTTCAAGACCGAATGCGGTCTTGCCGCTATGCGGAATCGCGCCCCCACCCAGACGGCGTCCGGCTCCAGCCCGCCGAAATCGATGGACAGTCCCCAATCGACCGCGTGCCCGTATTCGCTGACGATCGCGAGCGGCGCCTGCGCCTTGCGGGAGAACGTCACCGGAGCCGACCAGCGCAAGGTCTCCTCGGTCAGCTGGCGCTCCCGTCCGTAATCGATGCCCTCCGCCGCCACGATGATGCCGAGCGAATCGTCGTCCGGCGACAGCGCGACGACCTCCACCCGATAATCGCGCGGAGCCGCATCCAGATACCGACCGGTCACGCAGGGCAGCGATGCTTCACCCGGCGGCCATTCCCCTTCCTCCACCGTAATCGCGGCGGAGCCGTCGTAGAGCGAGGCTTCGCCCCAGCCCGTGAACACATGCGCCAACACGATGCCGTGCCTGACGACGGGCGGATCCGGGAGCAGCAGCTCACGGGACTCCGGCGCCTCCTCCGTCCCTTCCGCGACGACGATCGTGCCGTCTTCCAGCAGCACGATCGCGTCGTAGCGGCAAAGCCAGACGTCATAATCGAGCGAGAGCAGCTCCTGCTCGCGAATTCGCCCTTGCGGATGGCGCTTGATCGTCCCCCAATAATAGTCGTAGCAATAATCCTCGTCGGGCTCGTACAGCACGGACCGATGCTCGTCGTAGACGCGAAGCGAGCCCGCCACCATGCGCTGATAGGGCATGCCGCCGCTCCCGCGAATGTCTTCGCCGTTCCAGAAGCAGGGCGACTGCCGCGCTTCGCCGACGATTGCGTACCGCTGGCTGCGATACGCTCTTCTGCCGCCCGGGCGGATGGCGAGCACCCGTTCCGAATCGATCCGTACGGCGCGGCCGCCCTTCGCTACGACTTCTCCGGGCCGAACCCTCACCTGCCACGTTCCCGGATCGCAAACCACCCATCCAGCGCTCGCGCCGGCGAGCGGCCCGGATGACTTCTTCATGAACGATTCCCCCTCTGCTTGACACGGATTCTACTATTTCATTTCTGGACCGGGCTTTCACCTCCTGCCGGCGCAGTCCGCCTCCGCGTCAAAAAGACCCGCGATCGTCAAAGCCGCCAGCCTGCCGGCATGTTCAGCTTTCGCCAGGAAATGGAAAATTTCCGTTTTATGCACAAGCTGCCGCTGTTTTCGAATTTGCATCGATTGGTTCAGTGCCGGCATAAAAAACCGGCCATCAAGAATGAATCTTGATGGCCGGGATTCGGCAATGCTTCTTATGAAATAACGGAGTTCCGGCGAACGAACGGTGATCAGAGATCCACGGTCAGCGGGAAATGGCAAGCCACTTCCCGGTCGAAGCCGATCGGTTGCGGCAGCGGCTCTTCCGTCCGGCAGCGATCCTGCGCATAAGGGCAGCGCGGGTGGAACCGGCAGCCCGAAGGCGGGTTGACGGGGGAAGGAACTTCGCCCTGCAGCATGATGCGGTCCCGCTTCTGCCCCGGCGAAGGCTGGGGAATCGCGGACATCAGCGCCTTGGTGTACGGATGTCCCGGACGGGCGAAGAGCTCGTCCGCCGGTGCCACCTCGACGAGTTTGCCTAGGTACATGACCCCGACCCGATTCGAGATATGCCGGACGACGTTCAATCCGTGCGCGATGAACAGATACGTCAGGCCGAGCTCCTTTTGCAGCTTCATCATGAGGTTCAGCACTTGGGATTGCACGGATACGTCGAGCGCCGATACGGATTCGTCCGCCACGATGAATTTCGGATTCAGCGCGATCGCCCGGGCGATGCCGATCCGTTGGCGCTGACCGCCGGAGAATTCATGCGGATAGCGATTGCGGCGGTTCACGTCGAGTCCGACCAGATTCATCAGCTCGATGACGCGATCGTCGATGTCCGATGCCGACATCTTGCGATGCAGGCGAAGCGGCTCGCCGATCAGATCCCGGATCAGAAAGCGCGGATTCAACGAACCCATCGGATCCTGGAAGATGATTTGCATCTCTTCGCGAAGCGCGCGCAGCTCTTTCGGACCGGCCTGCTGGATGTCACGGCCTTCGAACCGGACTTCTCCTCCCGTCGCCTTCTGGAGATGCAGCATGACGCGGCCGAGCGTCGATTTGCCGCAGCCGGATTCGCCGACGAGCCCGAACGTTTCGCCCGGACGGACGCCGAAATTCACGTTGTCGACGGCCTTTACGTGGCCGACGACCCGCCCGAGCAAGCCTTTCTTGATCGGAAAATATTTTTTCAATTCCTTGGCTTCTACCAAATATGGTTCCGTCATCGTGTCGACACCTCCGGAATTCCCTCTAGCCAGCATGCCGCCCGATGGCCTTCTTTGCCTTTGGCCGCAAGCAGCGACGGCTCCTCTATGAAACAGCGACTCATCGCGTGCGGACAACGGGGATGGAACCTGCATCCTTGCGGAAGCTCGCCGATTCCCGGAATGCTGCCTTGAATTGTATAAAGCTCGCTCCCCGGTTCCTCTTCAAGACGAGGAATGGAGCGCAATAATCCTACGGTGTACGGATGGCGTGGCGTGCGAAACACTTCGTCGACCGTGCCCTCTTCGACGATCGTGCCGGCGTACATGACGGCTATCCGGTCCGCCATCTCGGCCGCCACGCCCATATCGTGCGTGATGAGGAGCGTCGCCGTGCGCAGCTCCCGCTTCAACCGACGCAAAAGGTCCAAAATTTGCGCCTGGATAGTCACGTCGAGCGCGGTCGTCGGCTCGTCGGCGATAATCAATTCCGGATCGCAGGCCAGCGCCATCGCGATGACGACCCGCTGGCACATGCCGCCGGACATCTCGAACGGATATTGCTTCGCGCGGATTTCCGCTTCCGGAATTCCCACGAGCTTCAGCATTTCTACGGCTTTATTCCACGCATCCTTCGCGTTCATGCCTTTGTGGATGCGCAGGCTCTCGGCGATTTGATCGCCGACCGAGAATACGGGATTCAGCGCGGACATCGGATCCTGGAAGATCATGGCCAACCGCTCTCCGCGAATCCGGTTCATTTCGCTTTGCTTCTTCGTGGTCAACTCTTCGCCGTCGAACGTAATCTTGCCTTCGGCGATAATGCCGCCGGCATAGTCGATCAAGCGCATGATGGCCATCGACGTTACGCTTTTGCCGCTGCCCGATTCGCCTACGATGCAAAGCGTCTGCCCTTCCTCGATCGAGAACGACACGTGGTCGGTCGCTTTCAAGAGGCCGTGTTCTCTTGGAAACCCTACGGTTAGATCCCGGACTTCGAGAATTTTTTTCGCCAACGGTCTAACCTCCTTGCGGACATCATGGCTTTCTGCCGCGGATCAAGCACGTCCCGCAAGCCGTCTCCGATAAAGTTGACCGCCAAGACGACGATCAGGATGCAGAAGCCGGGATATACGGCCTGCACGGGATCAACCAGCATAAACTCTTGCGCGTTCGAAAGCATCAAACCCCAGCTGGTCTGCGGAATCTGCACGCCCAAGCCGAGATAAGACAACGCCGATTCGCTGAGAATGGCGCCGCCTACCATCAACGTCGCGTTGACGATGATCGGCGCGGACGCGTTGCGCAGCAAGTGGCGGAAGATAATGCCCCAATCCGATACGCCGATCGCCTTGGCCGCTTCCACGTACTGCATTTCCCGCAGGGAGAGGAACGTGCCCCGCACAAGCCGCGCGACGCTCATCCAACCCGTGAAGGAGAGAACCAGAATCATATAGTAAAATTTCGAACCGAATATCGCCAGGATCAGAATGTTCAAGAACAACAGCGGGATGGAGTTCATCACGTCCACCAGCCGCATGAAGCAGGTGTCGATAAAGCCGCCGAAGTAACCCGAGATGGCGCCGATCAGCGTCCCGATGATGACCGAAGCGATGGCGACGGTGAAGCCCACGAGCAGCGATACCTGACTGCTATAGAGCAGCCTCGAGAAGATGTCCCTGCCTAATTCGTCTGTGCCCAGCAGATGATTTCCCGTGCCTGCCGGCAGGTTAGGGAACATCATGTCGATGCGGGACGGATCATAAGGGGCGATCCATTTGGCAAATATTGCGGACAAGACGAACACGATCAACACGATCAAGCCGACCAACGCGAAGCGGTTGGCCGAAAACCTTTTCCAGCCCACGCTCCAAACGCCCGGAGGCCGTTTGAATTTCTCGATGACGGGCTTCTCTTGCAATGCGATTTTCGCTTCGCTCATGTTGCCGAGCCTCCCTTTCTATCCAGTCTCACGCGCGGATCGACGAGCGCGTACAGAATATCGGCCAGCAGGTTTCCTGCAATGACGAATACCGCCGTAATCAGCGTGACCGCCATCAGAACGGAATATTCCCGGGACACGGCGTTCTGCACGAACAGCCGCCCCATGCCCGGCCAGTTGAACACGCTCTCGGTCAAAGCTGCGCCCGCTACCAGGATCGGCAGATCCAAGCCCAGCAAGGTAATGATCGGAATCAGCGCATTGCGAAGGCCATGTCGGAAAATAACCCTTCTTTCGTTCAGTCCCTTGGCTCTCGCTGTCCGGATATAATCCCTGTCGAGCACCTCGAGCATGCTCGAACGGGAATACTTGGAATACCCGGCAAGAAAACCGAGCGTCAGTACCGAAACCGGCAGCACGAGATGGTAAATCAGATTCCCTATATTCCCTTCGCTGCCCATCGTCCACATATCGGACAGGGGGAGCAGGTTCCATTTGAGGGCGAACAATTCCTGCAAAATAATCCCGAACCAGAACGTCGGCATCGCGAATCCCAAGTAGGCGACGAACGAAGCCGTTTGATCGGAGAGACTGTATTCGACCGTACTGTTATAAATCCCCCAAGGAATAGCGATCAATAAGGATAACAGCCATGCGGATCCCATCAGGACCATGGTATGGCCGATCGTTGGCCAGATAATCTCCCCGACGGGGATGTGGTTCTTGAACGTATAGCCCAGGTCGCCCTTCAGCAAATCGCCGATCCAGCTGACGAATTGCAGCGGAAGCGGCCGATCGAGACCCAGGTTATGAGCTTGTACCGCCATCGCTTCCTGGGAAAGACCCGGCGATAAGTAAATTTGCCGGGGGCCCCCCGGAGCGGCGTGGATGAGAAGGAATGTCAGGACCGTAATGAAAAACAGGACCAACACAGATTGCAGCAATCGCCGAACGAAATATTCAATCACGTCACTTACCCCCTTCTTGAAAGGAAGAAGGGAAGGATCCGATGGACCTTCCCTTCTCTATCCATTAGCTGCGTTTCTGAAGTTAGTTAGCAGGCGTTACCCACCAATTGATCAAATGGAAGAAGTAACCGTAAGAAAGCGATGATTCCGGCTTATCGGTATCGGAGAAGTGAACTTTGTTCTTGTCGAATGCCATCGGCGATCCGTATTGGTACAGGAAGACGTAAGGCAGATCCGTCGAAATTTCTTTCGCGACTTCTTGGTAAATCGATTTGCGTTCGTTTTGATCTACGGTGGAGTAGCCTTTCACCCACAGATCGTCAAGCTTGGTATTCTTGTACCAGCCGTTGTTTTGGCCGGCAGGCGTGAAGTACTTGGAAGAGAACGTCGATTCGGCATCCGGGTCCGGCGTGTTCAATACCCAAGCCAGCAGCAGCGCTTGGAATTTGCCCGGCGTTACGTTTTGATCGATCCACGAAGCGAAGTCGATCGCTTTCGGCGTCACTTCGATGCCGACGTCTTTCAAGTTCTGTTGGATAACGGCTGCCACTTGCTCGCGGCGGCTGTTGCCCGCATTGTATTGCAGTTCGAACGAGAAGCGGTGACCGTCTTTCTCGAGGATGCCGTCTTTGCCCGGCTTCCAACCGTCTTCCGCCAGCATCGTCTTGGCTTTCTCCGCGTCGTACGCGTAGTTCACGGCCGCATCGCCTGGAGCCGCCCACGAATTCGGCAGGAACGGCGCATTCATCAGCGTACCGGTTCCTTTAAGAATGTTGTCGACCATGCCTTGGCGGTTAAGCGCCGTCGCGATGGCTTGTCTCGTCTTCTGGCCTTGGAACAGATCGTACTTGCCAGGGAAATTAGCTCCGTCGAAGTTGAATTCCAAGTACTCGTATTGCGGGCCAGGCGCCAGAATCACGCCCATGTTGTCCTTGCCTTTGACCGTATCCAAAGTCGGAAGCGGAACGGCAGAGGTGAAGTCGATGTCGCCTTTCAGAAGCGCCTGCATCTCCGTGTTTTGGTCGGCGTAAATTTTATACGTCAAGGTTTGGATGTGCGGCTTTTGGCTGCCCCAATAATTCGGGTCGGCTTCGAACGTCAAGTATTGGCCGCGTTCCCATTTCGTCCATTTCCAAGGGCCGTTCGTGACCGTCTTGGTCGGATCAGAGCCGAACGGGTCTTTCGCCAAGTCTTTAAGCGCGACGTCTTTCAAAACATGATAAGGAGCCAGCGAGGAAACGAGGGAATATTGGAACGGTGCATAGATTTGCTTCAGCTTAATCGTGACCGTTTTATCGTCTACTTTGGTAACCGATTCGACTTTGTCGAAAGCGCTAATGCCCGGGGAACCGGACTCGGGATTCTTGACGGTGTCGAACGTGAATTTGATGTCGTCGGCGGATACAGGCTGACCGTCGCTCCACTTTGCTTCCGGCTTCAGCTTGACCGTATAAGTCAGGCCGTCCGCGCTGACAGTCGGCGCTTCGGCCGCAAGCGACCAAGGCTCTGCAGTCACGTTGCCTTGACGATCCATGTCGAACAAATTCGCATTCACGAAAGTTGATACATCGCCTGAAGAAGTGTCTTGGATGTACAAAGGATTGATCGACACGATATCCGAGAATGTGCCGACCGTCAGGCTTCCGCCGTCGACAGGCGCGTTTGGATCCGGAGTCGAGGTGTTCGTGTTGGTGTTCGTGCTGTTGTTTGTAGCCGGCGTTTCATTAGTAGTCGTGTTTTTGCCTCCGTTATTAGCGGCAGCGGAGTTGTTCGTGCTCGAATTGTTATTGCTGCAAGCTGCAAGCAAAGATCCGGTAATTGCGAGAATTGTCAGTACAGTCGTGACTCTGTTTCTTTTTCTCATTTTCACACATCCCCGTTTAATAGTCGTTTGATAATGTTAACTTACTTTACGCTCCTTTCGTGCGTAGGTCTTTAATGCTAGTTGATGTCATAAAGTCTAACAAGACTATTACATTTTATACTCAAGAAAACCTAGATGTAAATAGCTAATTTAAATAATTAAATTCGCAGACAAAATTAATTTTTGTAAGAGTTATTTTAACTCAATTTTAATAATTTTTCCCTATCTTCGAGCTCATTCAATGACCGGACTTTTTCACGAAAATTGATATAGAACTGTTTGGAAATGGAAGTATTATAGAGAAAAAACGCGAAATTTGAAGATCGCTAGACAACTGTATCAACCTAAAGATTTTATAAAGATTTTGTAAATATTTAAACTTTCGTCCATTATCGTCATATCGATGTAACGTTTTATCGCGATACAGCTTTAGCATAGTTTTGCGAACGCGTATGCGAACGATCCGGGCGCGCGCGCCCGTTCATCGTCCCTCGTCCGCCTGGTTCAAATGCACCATATTGTGCAAATAGCCGCCAATGACATGGGCACCGGCGATCATGCAAGAACCCCGATTCCTTCGTTGCGGAGCCGGACACGAACCGACCTGATTCGACACCGGTTCAGGGAGGCTTAATGCCGGAACGATTCGCGGCAATCCGACTCCGTCCGCAATCCTTCTCTCGGCTGGCCGAAACGTACGGCAGCGTATATTTAGTAGAAATAGTGCTCCTGATGCATATGCATCGAAATTCACGCAACGCCGGATACGCCGGTAAGCCTCCTAAAAAATCGCGGGCAATATCGGATCGTTCAGGGTGCCAATCCGCTTGGATCAAGCCATAGACCATGAGAGTCTGCGGGATCATAGTTGGTATTTTACGAAGATACTACTTTTAGCTTCTATTTCGTTATCCTTGGACGCAGTTCTTAACACGCTGCGGTAGATTGACGTCATACCACGATCATATCACTTAGACACACGAATGCTTCCACAGCGAAGAACAGCTCTAATATTCAGCTGCTCCAAAGTCGATATTGTGCTAGTTCCAAAGGATATTCCCCTGTCGCCAATGTACCTTCGCCCCGTAGAACGGTCGTGTTCGGCAACTTGCCAAGCCAGCGGGACTTCTCTCCTTAGCTGCTTGACGGCAGAAAATATCGTTCCTAAAAGGATTTGCGGCGTCCTTGCTCTTGTCGTTTTATAGGCGAACAAGAGCAAAAGGCTGTCAAGACATGCTCGACAGCGTGAAGCGAATTGCGGTTACAGTGTACTTGGTCGTTATGTACTATTTCTTAGTAAACCATTCATTCATTGCATCGATTGCAGTCTTCCCGCCTTTAGCCTCGAACTCTTGTTAAGCTAACGCTGTTCTTTTCCTTCAGCGCTTTATCGATATCGATCCCGGATGAGAAATACAAGGTGTTAAAGACGGCCGTGCCGTCGATCAGCTTATCTTTCGTATCTTTGTTTACCGCGAATTCGGGATCCAACAGTCCTTCGTCATACCACTCGAATAGCGGCCGTTCAACCAATTCTTATAAAATAATTGTTTGAGATGCGGCAGATGGTTCATTCGCAACAGATGGCTCTTCGCGACAAAGCTTCTCCAATATATCGATAGCCTCCTCGCGTTCTCCCTCCAGCCGCCGAATATCGCTGTTCAGCTTGAGAGGCACCTGCTATACGCGCTTCCGTTCATCCGCAAGCCTGCGTCTCTCATAGAAGCCGGCCAAATAATATTCCATTGCGGTCAATGCGTTTTGCTTGAAATCGATTTGAAACCCTTGAAGCTGATGCTCGTCGATCGCTTGAAGCAGCACGTCGGGCATGCTCGCCATGTTGGCGTACCCGACAATGATGGCGTTTTGCGCCAAGAGCAGCTCGTAGAAAGCCTCCGCGTTCAAATCGGTTACTCGCTCGGTCAGCAAGCGCACGATATTTTCCAAGATCGCGTATAAGCCCGTGCTGTCTTTAACGGCCGTTTCCAGATCGATATTCTTTTCCAAGATCGTATTTTTGATCGCGCTTAACCGAATCAACAGGGAATCCCGGTCGAGAATGCTTGCCATTTCGCCCAGAAAAAAAGTTTTGAATTCGTCATGCGTCATCGTGCCATAGGGAAGAAGAAGGTCCGCGAAGTTCCGAAAGCGCTTCGCGTACTCTTGAAACAAAATTTCCATAAACAAGATTTCCTTCGTCTTGTAGTAGAAAAACAACGATCCGTTCGAAACGTTCGCCGCTTTCGCGATATCGCTCATCTTGATGGCGTTGAAGTCGCGCTCCCGGTAGATTTCGCGCGCCGTATCCAAGATCAGCCTTGCCTTCTCTGCCTTCGCGCTGTCCGTCATGGCTCTTCTCATAGCTTAGACCCCCGTCGCCGTGCCTAATATTGACTTGCAGTCAATCGTAAGGAATACCGGGAAGCTTGTCAAGGGAACGAAAAATACCCCGGCTCCGGGTTGAGCGCGGCTCAAACCGGAATCCAGGTATTCGCATGCAAGGCAATCGTTATTTCATCTGGCTCATGATCAGTCGGTCGAAAGCTCTGTCGCTGATCCATTTTCGCAACGAGATCAATGGTTTTGCCATTTTACCGACGGCATAGCGAGTTTTGGGTTTGTCGGCCGCGATGGCGTTCGCGACGGTATTCGCCACCAATGCGGCCGACGACCCGCCCCCGGCCTGATACGATTTTCGCGTTGTATCCGCGATCGCCTTTGCCATTTCCTTGTACGGACCGGCGCCGGAATAGTTCAGCAGCGGTTCGGTCATCACATCGCCGAACGAGGTCTCGATAATGCCGGGCTCGAGGATGATGACGTCGATTCCGAACGGGCGCAATTCGAGTCTCAAGCAATCGGACCATCCCTCCAGCGCATGCTTGGTCGCATGGTACCATGCGCCGAGCGGCGTATAGATTTTCCCGCCCACGGATGAGGTATTGACGATTGTCCCGCTTCCCGCTCTCCTCATATGCGGTACGACAAGCTGCGTCAACCTGGCCAAGCCGAATACATTCACTTCGAACTGGTATCTCGCGTCGGCAAGGCTCACTTCCTCGACGCTCCCGTATAGGCCGAATCCGGCATTGTTGAACAGCACGTCGATTCGGCCTTTCTCCTTGACGATGTTGTCCACGCAGGCGACGATCTCTTCCTCGATCGACAGATCCAATTGCACGGGGATCGCCCCTAATCGCTGCAGATCCCGCATGTGCTCGATCCTTCTCGCCGCAGCGTACACGATGTGGCCATCCGCCAATAGCTTTTTGGCGGTTTCCTTGCCGATGCCGGATGAAGCGCCCGTGATTAAAACGACTTTATGGCTCATTAGCTATTCCTCCATTTTGCGAGTATGAGTTAAATTAATTGACTATAAGTCAATGACTATGAGTCAATAATAGATGACTTCGAGTCGATTGTAAAGCATAACTTGCCTTGCCGGCAGGGAAATCGGGTAAACGCAAACGCCCCGGATATCGGCACTAGCCGATGTCCAGGGCGTTTTGCATGGCATATCGATTCCTCGGATGCCGCGTTGCCATACCGTTCGGGTCAACCCACGTCAAGCTCGGATTACACTTTAAACGTCTTGACCAGATGCTTCAATTCGCCCATCATCTCGTTCAGGGCGTAGACCGATGTCGTGATATCCTCCATGATGGCGGCCTGCTCTTCCGAGGAGCCGGCAACCAGTTGGGATTTCTCCGTGGCGTCCTTCGCGATGCCCACCATGCTTTCAAGGGACGAGGCGATCTCCTCCGTGCCGGCGGACAATTGCTCGGTCGTGGCGGATACTTCCTGCGTCTGCGCGGACACGTGACGAATCGAGGTTTGAATCGCGCCGAACGAGGAACCGATCTCCTGCATCTTGCTCAGTCCGTCTTCGATCACGACGACATTCCGGCGCATATGATCGACGGCGATCGTGGAGGATTGCTGGATCGACTGGATCAATGCCACGATGGTCGTAACGGACGTCCTGCTCTGTTCGGCAAGCTTCTTGACCTCGTTCGCGACGACGGCGAAGCCGCGCCCGTATTCTCCGGCCCTGGCGGCTTCGATCGAAGCGTTCAACGACAACAAGGCCGTCTGATTGGAGATGTCCGAAATAAAGTCGACGATCGTTCCGATCTCATTGGATTGCGCGTACAACTGCTCCAAGACGACGGCCGTATCGCCGGCCGAGGCGCCGATCGCGTTCATCTGCTGAATGGCGGAGCGAATCTCGCCGTTGCCGTTGTCCACTTCGTTCGCGACTTCTCCGGTTTGATCCGAGACGATCCCCGAGGATTCGGCGATCTTTTGCACGCCCGCCGCCATCTCTTCCATGGCTCGCGCGGATTGCTCGACCGCCTGCAGCTGCACCTCCGTGCCGCCTGCCATTTCCTGAATCGCCGCGGACACCTGCGCGGAGGACGCCGAGGACTGCTTCGCCGACGCCAACAGGTCTTCCGAGGAAAGCGACACCCGGTCGATCGTCGTATGGATCTGCCGAACGATGCCGGACAACGAATCGATCATGTGGTTGATGTTCAGGCTGATTTGGCCGATCTCGTCGCCCGAATGAACGGCAAGCCTCGTATTCAGATTGCCGTCCGCGACTTCTTTGACGACGGAGGATATCGACACGATCGGTTTGACGACGATCCTCGTGAGCAGAATTGCGAGTCCCCCCACGATCAGGATCATGCCGAGCAGGATACCGACTCCGATGTAGATCGCCCGATTCACGTTGCCGTTAATTTCGGCGGTCGGCACGGTAATCAGAAGCTTCCAGGACGTATTGGGGATCGTCTGGTAGTAGGTGATGACTTCCTTGCCATTCTCCCCTTTGTAGGTGATAGAGCCTTCGGCGTTCGCCAGCATGGTTTCGAAAGCCTGCTGGGCGCCCTTATCCGTCGTGAACTCCGAAACCTTTTTCCCGATCCGGCTCTTGTCCGGGTAGGTGTAATAATCGCCGGAACCCGAGATGATATAGCCGTAGCCGGTTTTTTCCATCGCGATCGAATCCGTCAGCTTGGCGAAATTATCCGGGGAAGCGGATTGGGAGATGGCGCCTACGACGTTGCCGGAAGCGTCCAGGAGCGGCGTCACGATCGGCAGCACCAGCTTATTCGTTTTTTTGCTGACCAGCATGTCGGAGATGACCGTTTTCTTCGTTTCCATCATCGTCTTGAAGTACGGCCGGTCCGCCAAATCAAGCGGCGTATTGGAAATATCGATGCCCTGGCCTTTGGTATCGACCAAAATATAGTTATCGATTTGATTGTCGCTTTGATCCAGCATTCTCAAATACGGGAGGATGACTTTCGAATCCATGGCCGTGAACTCGGGATGCAGCTTGATCAATTCCTGCACCGCGGAAATTTTCAATTGCAGCCATTCGTCGATTCGGGAGACGCTTAGCTGCTCCACCGTTTGCGCTTTCTGCAGATTGTCGGACTTGCTTACGCCGCTGAAATAAATGACGTAAAACAGACTGGACGCAATCAACGGGACGATGCAAAGGACTAGCAGGACGATGGACCATTTCGTGCGAAGAGACAGATTTTTGATCGTGAGCTTGGATGTCGTGGTGGGCATGAGATTCCTCCGGCGTCATTTTCGTAGGTACAGTAGTTATGTCGGTTTTTGTCGGAAAAAAGTAAAGACATAAATTGTTAAGTATTCTGACGTTGGCTGCCGGACGCTTCGCATGCAGCGGCTGGTGTCGTCGAACGGCACCGCGCGACTAGCTGCGCATGCGAAAAATCCCGCCGAAGGTATCCGACGGGATAGGAGTTGCCGACGCTTCCCAGAAGCATCTCAAGTAAAGTTAGCTAGGATGAGTACCCTGTCTGCCAGCAGACCCTTGCTAGTGAGCCCGACCGTCCGCGTGCCGTCCGGGATGCGGTCGTCCGGTCCTTCTCCGACCGAAAGCGGCAGCAGCCTCAACGATCCAACTGCCGGAGAAATTCGAGCACGCGCTGCAGCAGCAGCGCCGTCGCGCCGGCGTCGTACGACGGCAAGCTGCTGTCCGCAAAATAATGCTGATCGCCGGGGTACAGAAAGAGCTCCGCCCGATTGGCCGACGCCACGAGCTCGCGCGCCGCGTCGATGTCGCCCTCGTCAACGAAATAAGGATCCGCATCCATGCCGTGAATTTGCGCGGGCAGATCCGCCGGCCACGGAGATCCGAACATCGAGGCCGGAACGCAGGAATAAAAGAACAGCGCGCCGCTCGCGCCCTCGCGCGTCTGCGCGAGCTTCTGGGCAGGCACGACGCCGAGAGAAAAGCCCGCATAGACGATCCCGCGCGGAAGCTCGCCGGCCGCGCGTTCGCCGCGCTCCGCAATCGTTTCGAACCCGACTTCATTGACATACGCCATCCCGTCCTCGATCGCGGCGAACGTGCGGCCTTCGAAGAGGTCCGGTACATGTACCGTATGTCCCTCCCCTCTAAGCGCGTCGGCAAAACCGTCTATGCCTGCCGTTCGTCCCAGCGCGTGATGAAATAGAAGAATCTCAGCCATGTCTCTTCTCCTTTCATTTTGGTAGATCATGGAATTTATATTGCTCCCCGTAAGAATTCGCCCTATGACGGCAGTTTCCCTGCCATTCCACATCATTCGTCAAAACAGCGCGCTGATTCTGCATATACATACGATTTCAGCCGCAACAGTGAGATTTCTCTTGCCTTTAACCGAAACAAAGTTTCGCTCCATTAAGACGATAGGTTTGAAAAATTAAAAACCTTTTCAACCCCCATCTCAGGTCGCAATGCCTTGTCTTCTTCCGTGAACAGATCGCTTGTATAACGGCCGAGGGTTTTTCGCCAAAATTTAATCGTCCTTAAATTGTTATCCGTCGGGAACGTGTACAACAGCCATTTCCCTTTCAAGCGGTTAAATATTGTCGTAATGGCTTCTTCAGCGACTCCCCGACCTCTAAAGGGCCGTAAGATAAAAAATTCGTTGACCAAAAAGTCGCTGTCATCATCCACGTAAGGCGGTGCAGCTATCAATGCGAATCCCGCCGGCACTTCGTCTACCCAGACTAAAAAAGGAAAGAGGCAATCTTCTTTTTCCCACCAGATATCGAATGCCATGATTTGTTGCTGCAGCGTTCGATAGGCATCACTATCCTCGAAGACCCCGTATTTATTAGGGAGAACGCTGCGTATTCCCGCTAGATCGTGAAGATATAGAGGATATAGATTATTGATTATGTATTTCTGCTCCTTGCCGCAAAGCTGCACCTTAACGTTCACGATACCACTTCCTTATTCAATTCGTTGAAATGAGAATGAAACCTCGAGCCTTCAACAAAAAGTATAAAGACTGGCGATAGTAAAAAATATGCATAGAATACATAGACATATTTATGAATTAAAAAGGCTCGCGTCATTGAACGCAAGCCCTCGCGTACTACTCTCTCTTATAAACGATCTTCTTGATTGTTCCTTCGGAAAGCCAATATGATTTTGAAAGCTGCTCGATGCTTATTCCCATGCGAAACGATTGCCTGATCTCAAAATTCCGTTGCAGCAGGTAGTTCCTCTGTCCTGAGATCTGTCCCCATTTTTTCCGGCCGTCCTCTGGCGAAGGTACATAAATTGTCCTGCCTTGGACATACTTTTGGATTTCCCGAAGCAATTTATCAGGCAAAAGTTCGTTTGCGGATACGTATTTCACTGGCTTCGCTCCTTCATCTAATCCATCTCAAGATGACAAGGTCGCAAAGCCCGCATGACAAACAGCTTGCTGATTTTTCTGGAATTTTGCGGTTAAGCGATGCTGCTCCATGTAAACAACCGCCATTGTTTGTCACGTAGACTCTGCATGGAGCGAGAATGGAACCTTTGCATCGCGTGAAGTTTTAGCATCGGCATTTCCCGGGATAACGCCAAACGATATGCCTCCCTTCCAATAATTTCATTACTCACGCATACCGCCGCTGCCGCATCGCCTCGTACAACAATACCGTCGACGCCATCGCCACGTTAAGCGATTCCGAGCGCCCGTGCATCGGAATGATGATCCGCGTGTCGACTTGCGCGAGCGCCGCGTCCGACAAGCCGTTCGACTCGCTGCCGAGCAGCAGCCACGTCGGTCCACGCCAGTCGTAGTTGTAGCAAGTGGCGGACGCCTGCAGGCTTGTCCCGACCACATGGATGCCCTGCTGCTTCGCCTCGGGCAGTAGCTCCGCCAGATCCCCTTCGATGACGGGCAAATGAAACAGGGATCCCATCGTCGAACGCACCGTCTTGGGGTTGTACAGATCGACGCAGCCTCGGCCAAGGACGACCGCGTCCGCGCCGACGGCATCCGCGCTGCGAATGATCGTGCCGACATTGCCGGGGTCGCGGACGCCGTCCAGCACGACGACCAACGAGTCGGCCTTGTACAGGGCCGATGCATCGGCGAGCGGCTTCGCGACGATGCCGAAGACGGGCGGCGGCGTATCCGTCCCCGTGCATTTGGCCATGATCGCGGGCGTCGCTTCGATCAGCTCGCAATCGGTTTGCCCGAGCAGCGTTCGAAGCTCGCTTGGCACGCCGCGCTCGGTATCGACGACGATCGTTTCGACGTCTGCCCCGGCATGAAGCGCTTCCTGCACCAAATGCACGCCTTCGATAATGAAACGTCCGCTGCGATCCCGGTGCTTCTTCTCGAGCAGCGCCGCCATCGTCTTCACTTTTTCGTTTTGCAGGGAAGCAATGCTTGCCATTCGATGATTTTGATTCCGCACCTTATCTACTCAGCCTTCCGCATAAACTAGTTCTAATTCGGATAAATCCTCGGTCTTGCCCACAATCACGAGCACGTCGTCTTCCTGGATGACATTTTCCGCCGAAGGTGCGATGTTCATCTCCGTCCCTTTCTTGATCGCCAGGACGTTGCATTTGAACCGGGCCCGGATGTCGAGCTGCATGAGATTGCGGCCGATCGTAAAATCCGGCGCCTTCATCTCCACGATGCTGTAATCGTTCGACAGCTCGATGTATTCGAGAATATTGGGCGAGATCAGGTGATGCGCCACCCGCAGCCCCATATCCCGTTCGGGGAAGACCACCTTGTCCGCGCCGATTTTGTTCAGCACTTTGCCGTGCAGCTCGTTCTGGGCCTTCACGATCAGCTCCGGCACGCCGAGCTCCTTCAGAATCAGCGTCGTCAGGATGCTGGCCTGGATGTCCTCGCCGATCGCGACGACCACGACGTCGAAATTCCGCAGACCGAGCGAACGAAGCGCTTCCTCGTCCGTCGAATCCACCGCGACCGCATGCGTGACCCAATTGGAGGCTTCCTGGATCTTCTGTTCGCTGACGTCGATGGCCAGCACCTCGAAACCCAAATCGGACAGCTCCTGCGCAACGCTGGAGCCGAACCTTCCCATCCCGATGACGGCATACTGCTTCTTCGCCAAAACCAACCCTCCCGCAACGACTTCAAGTTAGCTTATTATAGCATAACTTCCGGCGATAACCGAGTCGCGACCGCGCCGACCCGGCATGAATTCACCTTGCCGGGGAGATATTAAACGGGAAAACAGGTGATGGAGGGATGGGTTTGAACAATCTTGATTTGCGGCAGGCTATCGTTCGCAGGGTTCAAAATAAATCCGGCGAGGAATTGACCGACGTTATCGAAAGCTCCATCGGCAGCGACGAGAAGGCGCTGCCCGGCCTTGGCGTGCTGTTCGAAATGATTTGGCAAAACAGCAAAGCCCCGGAGCAAAACCGGATGGTGGAGCTGCTCTTCAATCATCTTCGCGGCATGGAGAGCGCGAACCCGAGTCCAAGCTAACGTACGCGCCCCAGGATTGATATACGCTTCAATACGCGACTTCGCCGAGCCGACGCGCATCCGAAGACGTGTCGCTGAGGAAGCGCCGTGCCCCGTGCACGGCGCTCTTTAGCGCGCATACCGGCCAATATTAAATCGCGTGCATACGTTCATAGCGTCCCAATCTTCATTGCAGAACATGCAGCGCATGACGGTCAATTATTCCCTGCGAACAAGAAAACAGCCTGCCCTCCGGGCAGACTGTTCTCGCATGTCCATCTCTTGGCGTCCGCATCGCGGCGTCAAGCGCTTTGCATCCCTCGCATGCTGCTACGCGGTCGGCAGGTTCTCCAGCGCCGGCATCGGCTCCGGACGTTCGCAGGTGCTTTCCATCACGTAATGCTTGCCTTCGGCGGAAGCGTCATGAAAGCCGTGCATCGCCTCCAGCACATGGTAAGCCATCGCGCCGTTGGCGCGATGCCGGCCGCCGTCGCGGATCGCGCGCGCCATATCGGCCACGCCGATGCCGCGGTTGTTGTCGGTGTTGCCGTGGGTGAGCGCGACCTCTTCCCACTCGCCGCCGGCGCGGCGAAGCTTCACGGTACCTCCGAACATGTTCGGATCCGGCACCAGCAGGGAGCCCGCGCTGCCGTGCACTTCGATGTTCGGCAGCGACGTCCCGCCTTTCGCGTCGAAGCTCGTGATGAGCGTGCCGACGGCGCCGCTCGCGAAATCGATTACGCCGGCGATATGCGTCGGCGTCTCCACTTTCATGACCTTGCCGTTCTTTTTCTCGCTCGTGATCGTCCGTTCCGGATACGAGATGACCGCGGATCCCGTTACTCTGCGAATCGGGCCGAGCAGCGTGATGTACGCCGTCAAATAATAAGGCCCCATATCGAACATCGGGCCGCCGCCGACCTCATAGAAAAACTCCGGATCCGGATGCCAGCCCTCCGGTCCGCCGCCCATCATGAAGCCGGATATCGAGATCGGCTGCCCGATCGCGCCGTCGTCGATCAGCTTGCGGCAGGTTTGGATGCCGCCGCCGAGGAACGTCTCCGGCGCGCTCGCAACGCGCAGCCCTTTGGCCGCCGCCAGCTCCAGCACGCGTTTGCCTTCCTCGCGGGTAACGGCTAGCGGCTTCTCGACGTACACATGCTTGCCGGCTTCCAGCGCCTGCAGGCATACGGTTGCATGCGCTTTCGGAAACGTCAGATTCACGACGATCTCGATTTCCGGGTCGGACATCAGCTGATCGACGGTGTACGCTTTGGGCAAGCCGAATTCCTCGGCGCGCATCTTGGCGCGGTCCAGATCGATGTCCGCGGCGGCGACAAGCTCGATTTCCGGGTACGTTTTCAAATTCGTAAAATAAATTTGACTGATATTGCCGCAGCCGACAACACCGACTTTAACAGGCTTCATCCACGTCTGCTCCCTTTTTGGCCGAATAGGAAGAAACGGTTGCCGCCGCTCGCGAACGGTACGGCGGGTTTCTTCCGGCTGAACTATGTATTGCAAAACAGCCCGCCTCGCCGGGCAGGCTGTTTCCCTAACTGACAGTATACGCGATATCGGGCGTTATTTCGACTGCGGTGCCAGTGCCGGCATCGGCTCCGGACGCGCGCAGCTGCTCTCCATGACGTAATGCTTGCCGTCGCGGGAGGCGTCGTGAATGCCGTGCATCGCTTCCAGCACGTGATACGCCATTTCGCCGTTCGCGCGATGCTGGCCGCCTTCGCGGATCGCGCGGGCCATGTCCGCCACGCCGATGCCGCGGTTGTTGTCCGTGAAGCCGTGCGTCAGCTCGATCTCTTCCCAATCGCCGCCGGCGCGGCGCAGCTTCACGACGCCGCCGAAACCGTTCGGATCCGGCACGAGCAGCGTGCCGGCGCTGCCGTGCACTTCGATATTCGGCAGCGCCGTGCCTGCCGCCGCGTCGAAGCTCGTAATCAGCGTGCCGATCAACCCGTTCTCGAAATCAAGCACGCCCGTGATGTTCGTCGGCGTCTCGACGGCAATCTTCTTGCCGCGTTTCTTCTCGCTCGTGATCGTCCGCTCCGGATACGAGATCCGCGCGGAGCCGGTTACCCGGCTGATCGGACCGAACAAGGTCACGAATGCCGTCAGGTAGTAAGGACCCATATCGAACATCGGGCCGCCGCCGACTTCGTAATAAAATTCCGGATCCGGATGCCAATTCTCATGGCCGCCGCAGATCATGAAGCCCGTCGCCGATACCGGCGTGCCGATCGCGCCTTCGTCGATCAGCTTGCGGCAGGTTTGGATGCCGCCGCCCAGGAACGTTTCCGGCGCGCTCGCGACGCGAAGGCCCTTCGCGGCCGCCAGCTCCAGGACTTGCTTGCCTTCCTCGCGCGTCACCACGATCGGCTTCTCGACGTACACGTGCTTGCCGGCTTCCAGCGCCTGCAGGCACACGGATGCATGCGCTTTCGGAATCGTCAGGTTGACGACGATTTCGATCTCGGGGTCGGCGAGCAGCTGCTCGACCGTGTACGCATTCGGTACGTCATACTCCGCCGCGCGCTCTTTCGCGCGTTCAATATCGATATCGGCCGCGGCGACGAGCTCGACCTCGGGATATTGCTTCAAGTTCTTAAAATAAATCCGGCTGATATTGCCGCAGCCGATAATGCCGACTTTGACTGGCTTCATGGATCATTTCCCTCCCTGGAATCATTCTTATGACAGCAATCGGTTAACGCGCGGCCCACAGAAAACCGCGGCGCATCAGCTCGAGCGTTTGCGGCATGGCGACGATGTCCGCCTGATGGCCCAGCGAGTTGTAATACACGCGGCCTTGTCCCCAGGATTTCGTCCAGACGACCGGCATCTTCACGTCGCCGAAGCTCGTCGTCGCATGTACCTTGACTGCCGGATCGACATGCATGTAATACTGCTCGGAGACGACCTCGAAATCGCCGATGCCGCTCGTGAGCGGCTCATCCGCATCGACCATGTTGACGTCGTACCGGACGCCGTCGTTGCCCGGATGCGCGACCCATTGGCCGCCGACCATGAACTGAAAATCCGTCTCGTTGCGGAACGAATCGCCCATGCCGCCATGGCAGCCCGCGATGCCGCAGCCGGCGTTCACGGTATCCAGCAGCAGGCGAAGCTGTTCCCGTTCGATCTGTCCCATCGTCCAGACCGGCACGATCAGGTCGAGACTGCCCATCAATTCGGCATCGGCGAACGAGTCGAGCGTATCCGATACCGTGACGTCGAATCCTTCCTCGCGCAGCATGCCGGCGAAGATTTCTCCGACTTCCTTCGGCTGATGTCCGTCCCAGCCGCCCCATACGATAAGTGCTTTTTTCATTTCGCTATCATCCTCTGTTCTGAAGTATGGACGTGACGTTATCGATTAACGCAGCTCCGATATGGCGACCCAACGCCGTTCCGCGATGGATTTGTCCACTGCTTCCAACACCGCCTGGCATTCCACGCCGTCTACGAAGTTCGGCACCGGCTGACGGTTCTCGGTAATCGCATTCATGAATTCCACCATCTCGTGCGTGAACGTGTGCTCGTACCCGATCGTATGACCGGCCGGCCACCAATGCTCGCTGTAGGCATGCGCCGCATCCGTCGCAAGCACGCGGCGGAAGCCTTGCACGTCGGCGGCATCGTCCGTGAAATACACCTCAAGCTCGTTCACGCGCTCAAAATCGAACTTGATGCTGCCCTTGCTGCCGTTAATCTCGAACGAGTTCGTGCAGCGGTGTCCCGGCGCGAAGCGCGTCGCTTCGATGCTGCCGAGCGCGCCGTCCGCAAACCGGGCCAGGAAGACCGTCGCGTCGTCTACCGTAACCGGACCTTTAGGCGCATCCTTGTCGCCCTTGGCGCTGAGGCCGGTCATCTCCGTCGGCAGCGGACGTTCTTTGACGAACGTTTCGCTCATGCCGATGACTTCGCTAAACTCGCCCACGAGGAAACGGGCCATGTCGATCACGTGCGCGCCGAGGTCTCCATGAGAGCCGGAACCGGCGATTTCCTTCTGCAGCCGCCAGACAAGCGGAAACTGCGGATCGACGATCCAATCCTGCAGGAAGAAGCCGCGGAAATGATAAATCTTGCCGATGCGGCCTTCCTCGATCAGCTTCTTCGCCAGCTGCACAGCCGGCGCGAACCGATAGTTGAAGCCGACCATATGCTTGACGCCGGCTTTCTCGGCCGCGTTCAGCATCTCGATAGAATCCGCCAGATTCAGCGCCAGCGGCTTCTCGCAGAAGATATGCTTGCCCGCTTCCGCCGCAGCGATCGCGATCTCCTTGTGCGCGTCGCTCGGAGCATTGATATCGACGACGTCGATATCGTCCCGCGTGACCAGTTTGCGCCAATCGGTCTCGCCGTTCTCCCAGCCGAATTGCGCGCGCGCCTGCTCGAGGCCGGCGGCGTCCCGGCCGCAAATCGCCACCATCTGCGGGCGCGTCACGTTCGGGAAGAACATCGGCAGCGCGCGATACGCGTTGCTGTGCGCTTTTCCCATGAATTTATAACCGATCATCCCTACTCGAATGTTGCTCATTGTTTCGTTCCACCTCTCATGAGATTAGGTCGAGATTAACCATACGAACTAACAAGCTTCAGGCTTTGGTCGTTCCGGCAGCCGAAGAAGAGGCGCGCGTAATGAGCTTTACGGGCAATTTGACGTCGAACGCGGCCGAGCCGTCTTGATCCGCTACGGCATCGAGCAGCCGGGATGCGGCTTCGCTGCCGATATCGAAGAACGGGACGCGGATCGAAGTCAGCGGCGGATCCGTCATGCGCACGATATCGGAGTCGTCGCAGCCGATCAGCGCCACGTCTTCCCCGACTTTGACGCCCGATTCCTTCAAGCCCTGCAGCAGGCCGATCGCCATCCGGTCGTTCGCGGCGATGATGGCATCGATATGCCCTGCCTGCACGAGCGCTGCAACCGCTTTCGCTTGCTGGTAGCCGCTCGTGCGGCTGTAGTTGCCGAGCAGCACCCGTTCCGGGAGGAAAGCCAACCAGGCTTCTTCCAACGCCTCCCGATAGCCCCGCAGGCGATCCTTGCTGTTCGAATACACGGCAGGACCGTTAAGGAAACCGATCTTCCTGCAGCCTTGCGCCAGAAGATGCCGCACCGCTTCTCGGCAGCCCGTCCGCTGATCGGCGTCCACCGAGTTGTAGTCTTCGCCGTCGTATCGCTGATTGACAAGGCAGAACGGATGGTTCCCTTCCCTCAATTCGGCAAGCGCCGCGCGTTCGGAGGGCACGTCCTGCGCGCCGATGATGATGCAGCCATCCACCTTCTGCGTGCGGAACAGGTTGGCATAGTCTCTCGGCTCGTCGGGTTCGCGGAAGAGCAGCAGCAGATCGTAACCGCGCTGCTTGGCGGTCATGCCGATGCCGCTCAACACTTCGGAGAAATAATACGTCGAGAACAGATTCACCTTCGGCAGCATCGGCAGGATCACGCCCAAATTCCCGCTTCGCCGCAGAGCGAACCGCTGCGCGAGCGCGCTTGGCACGTAATTCAACTGCCGGGCAGCCTCCATCACCCGTCTCGCCGTTTCTTCTTTCACCGTTCCGACGCCGCTCAGCACCCGCGACACCGTCGCTTCCGATACGCCGGCAAGCTCAGCGACTTTTTTCCGGATAAGTCCTCTCTCCCGTCTGGCCAAAACCCCAAATGTACACGCGTACATTCTCTCATGCGAGGTTCGGATTGTCAACGAAGAATCTAGTGTCCCCGTCCGTCCTTCCTGCCTCGGCGCTGTTCGTATGGATCATCGTCGATTTGTTTCTGCTTCCAAGTGCTCCGCTCTTATTACCAGCATATCTCAGCAAGAAATTATCGCCGAAATCCTTCATTATCGCGAAATGGAACGGCTTCCCGGCCGCGGTTGATCGGCAAACGGACCACTCCCTGCTCGTCACGCCGCTCTGCGCCGAATAACAAATAAGACCTCGGGACCGCATAAAGCGCGGAACCGAGGTCTTTTTTATCGTTATGAAGTGCTCTATGGAGCCATCTCCAAAAATTTGGAGGTGGGATTTTTATCCATTGCCGTGCGCATCGCGTACTCGTTCTCGAACAGCGCGACGTAATTGTCTTTCTTGTCCTTGACGAGGGTCGAATTGATTCGGTATTTGGACGGGTCGATCTTGTCGTCGACGATCCATCGCGCGAATTGGAATTGCATCCGGTGCAGCATGATCTCCACGCCGTATTCCGAACGCATCCGGTGCTCGAAGACCTCGAATTGCAGCTGGCCGACGACGCCCAGAATCGTCTCGTCGAAGTTCCCGGTGGAATGGAACACCTGAATCGTGCCCTCTTCCGTCAATTGGTCGATGCCCTTCTGGTACTGTTTATGCTTCAGCGCGTTCTTGACGGTCACCTTCGCGAACAGCTCCGGCGAGAACGTCGGCAGTTCGTCGAAGACGATCTCGCTGCCCTGCGACAATGAATCGCCGATCCGGAAGATGCCGGGATCGAACAACCCGATAATGTCGCCCGGATAGGCATTTTCCACGATATCCCGGTCCTGCGCGAGAAATTGCTGCGGCTGGGACAGCTTGATGTCCTTGCCGTTGCGCACATGGCGAACGCTCATGCCGCGTTCGAAGCGGCCGGAACAGATCCGCAGGAAGGCGATCCGATCGCGGTGGGCCGGATTCATGTTCGCTTGGATTTTGAAGACGTAGCCGGAGAATTTCTCGTTCGTCGGTTCCACGGGTCCCGTCGTGCTTTGGCGCGGCGTTGGCGCCGGCGCAAGCTGCAGGAAGTTCTCGAGGAACGTCTGCACGCCGAAGTTGTTGACCGCGCTGCCGAAGAAGAGCGGCGTCAGCTCGCCCGCGCGGACCTTCTCGTAATCGAATTGGTCGCCGGCAACGTCGAGCAGCTCCAGATCCGCGATCAGCTGATCGGTCAAATAATCGCCGGCCATCTCGCGAATATGCGGATCGTTATAATCCGCGACCTTTTGCACTTCGATCGTGGAATGGTCGTTGCCCCGGAACAGCTCCACCTGGTTCTTCATCCGGTCGTAGACGCCGCACAGCTCCCGGCCCATGCCGATCGGCCAATTCATCGGAACGGCCCGGATGCCGAGCACCCGCTCCAGCTCTTCCATGAGCTCGAACGGATTTTGGCCTTCGCGGTCCAGCTTGTTGATGAACGTAAAGATCGGAATGCCGCGCTTGCTGCACACCTGGAACAGCTTGATCGTCTGCGCCTCGACGCCTTTGGCGACGTCGATCAGCATGACCGCGCTGTCCGCGGCAGTCAGCGTCCGGTACGTGTCTTCGCTGAAGTCTTGGTGACCGGGCGTATCCAAAATATTGACGCGGTGACCGCTGTAATCGAACTGCATGACGGAAGACGTAACGGAAATCCCCCGCTGCTTCTCGATTTCCATCCAGTCGCTCGTCGCGTGACGGCTCGCTTTGCGCGCCTTGACCGATCCCGCTTCGCGGATCGCGCCCCCGAAGAGGAGCAGCTTCTCCGTCAATGTCGTTTTCCCCGCATCCGGGTGAGAAATAATGGCGAACGTGCGCCGTTTCTCGACTTCTTGTTTGATTTCATCCGCAATAGTTTTACTCATGATAGTTCCCTTCGTCCCTTTTACATGCCGCCGATCAGAAACGCGCGGGCTGGTGCCGCGTCGATTCCGGTAAGTTTCAGCGGCGCGATGACCATAAAATAACTGCCTGCCGCGACGTCTTTCAGTCGCAGCCCTTCTACGATGACAACATTGTTGCGGAACAGCAAGCGATGCGTCGGATGCCCGGCTTGCCCGCGCTCGATGCCCAGGGCATCCGTGCCGACGCCGCGGATGCCGAGCTCGATCAGGTACCTGGCGCCGTCTTCGCGCAGGAAGACGAAGCCCGGATCGAAGGCCTCCGAGAAGGAGTTTCTCGTCTTGAGCAGCACCCAATCGTTACGCTGCAGGCTCAGCCGCTCCAAGTCCGCCCGGGTGACGGAATCCGCGCAATGCGTCAAATCCACCACGCGGGCCATGCCGACGAGCTGTTCCAAGCCGATCGTCTCGATCGTTTCCCCATCCTTCAACATATGCAGGGGCGCATCCACGTGCGTACCGCCGTGCACGTCCATGTCCAGCCGGGATTCGTAAACGGCTTCGCCGTCATCGTGATTGCTCACGTTCGAGATGTTCGGCATTTTCGGTGCTTTGTTTTTGTACACTTGCATCGACGGCTCAATCGTCATCGATATATCATGCAGCTTAAACATCGGCATGATCTCCCCGATGCGCGGCCGAGACCGCCAAGAACGGCGTCAACCGTCTCATTTCGGTCCGCCGGAGATCCAGATGACGTTGTCTTCTGCTTGACCGTTCACCGGCCACCAGTGGAACCCGTTCTCGGCAAGCAGCGCTTCGGTGCGCGCCGGTCCCCAGGAACCGGCAGGATAGAACTGCAGGCTGGAATCGTCTTCGCGCCATGCTTCGGCGATTCGGTCCACGAAGGACCAAGCCTGCGCCACTTCGTCCCAACGGGTGAAGTAGGTAGACTCGCCGCGCGCGGCATCGTAGATCAACCGCTCGTAAGCTTCCGGCGTATTGATGCCGATCATGCAGCTTTGGCAAAATTCCATCGATACCGGCTGCACGACGTTGTCGACGCCCGGTTTCTTGGCATTGATTTTGATGTAAATGCCTTCCATCGGGTTGACCCGGATGACCAGCAGGTTCGGCGCCAGATCGTGACGGTGCGCGAACAGGATGTTGTCGGGCACGTTCTTGAACTCGATGACGATCTCGGTCGTTTTGACCGGGAGCCGCTTGCCCGTGCGAATGTAGAACGGCACGCCCGCCCAGCGGAAATTGTCCAGGTACACGCGAGCGGCAAAGTACGTCTCCGTCGCCGATTGCGGGTTTACGGAATCTTCCTGGCGATAGCCGCTAAGCGGCTTTCCGTTGGTCTCGCCATCGCTGTATTGGCCGCGAATGACGTTCGCGCCGACTTCCTCCGAACTCGCGAACGGACGGAGCGAACGGAGCGCCTTGACCTTCTCGTCGCGGAGGTCTTCCGGATGCAGACGGCTCGGCGGCTCCATGGCGATCATCGCCAGCATCTGCATCATGTGGTTCTGCACCATGTCGCGCAGCGCCCCGGACTTGTCGTAATAGCCGCCGCGCTCTTCCACGCCGACCGTCTCGGACAGCGTGATTTGGACGTTGGCGATATGCTTGTTGTTCCAGAGCGGCTCGAAGAAGGCATTGGAGAAGCGCAGCACCTGAATGTTTTGCACCATTTCCTTGCCCAGGTAATGATCGATCCGGTAGATCTCCTCTTCCTTGAACACTTGGCTGAGCTGCGCGTTCAGCTTGCGCGCGGATTCCAGATCGTAACCGAACGGCTTCTCGATGACGAGCCGGTTCCAGCCCCTGGATTCCAGCATGCCGCCGTCGCGCAGGTTGAACGACACCGGTCCGAACAGCTCGGGAGCCAGCGCCAGATAGAACAGACGGTTGCCGGGAATGTCGAACTTGGCATCCAATTCCTGCGTCAACCGGCCGAGCTCGCGGAACCCGTCCACGTTGTTGATGTCCAGGGACATATACACGAAATGCGAAGCGAAACGCGCCCACTGCTCGGCATCGTCCGCTTTATACCGGCAGAACTCGTCGATCGATTCCTGGAGGTCGACGCGGAACTGCTCGTTCGTGCGCGGTCTGCGGGCTAATCCGACAACGGCGAAATCCTCGGCCAGCTTGCCTTCCTTGTATAGGCTGAACAGCGCCGGGAACAGCTTCCGGCGAGCCAGGTCGCCGGTTGCTCCGAATAAATAATACACCGCACCCTCTGCGGCAATCGTATCCTGTTTGCTCACTTCGGTCATTTTCCTCATTCTTTCTTATGTATTTTTAGGCAACGATTGGCATGCTGCTTTTTAATGTAGTGTAGCATACCGGAAGGTTAGAAGCTATTCGCGCAAGGATAAAATGCGGCGTGTCCCGCACGAATCTCTCACTTATCTTGCATCGTATAATCCCCGGTTATGAGCGGAACGCCAATAATTAATTCCGAACCTTTCCCGGCCGCGGCGGAAGTCTCCGCGATTTGCAGATTTACCGCCTTCGAAGCGCTCTGCACCTTGCTCCCGAGCGCAGCGCTGTAATAGGTCAGACTGCTGGTATGGCCGTCGTCGTAAGCTTCCGCTTCGCCCGCGGACGCCGCCTTCGCGACGCGCGCCCGCGCCCCTTCGCGCGCCGCAGTCCCTTTGACGGTGAATCCGCCGCGCAGCTTCAGGTCCGATTCCGCGACATGCCGTTCGACTTTGCCGATCGCGTCCGCCAGCGTCTGCCGTTGTTCGTTCTTGGCCGCGTCCAGAAGCAGCACGATATCGTAGAACGCCGGGTTCTCCGCTTGCTCTCCGTCCGCACGCGGGCGCGAATGAATCCAGAGCGTCATTTTGTAAGCCGGATCGGATGCGACGACGTCAATCGGTTCCGTGCCTTCCGCCAAACGATCTCCCAAGTAGAACCCTAAGCCGGCAGCAAAGGACTTCGCGGCTTTCGGGCTTGCGGTCCCGTCCCAGCGGAAGGACCACTCGGCGCCCGATGCGCCGCCGGCGTATTCGGCATCGCTCCAGCCCCATATCGTTTCGAAGTCCGCGCGAAGCGGCCGCGAACGGTCCGCTGCGGGGTCGTCCTTTCCGTTCCGCAGCGTCCAGACGATTGCGGCGACAAGGATCAGCAGCGCGGCAAGGACGCCGGCTAGCGGGGCGCGGCCTCGTTTCGTTTTCCGAATGGGTATCAGCGCCGGGGACTGATCCGCCATAGGTCATCCACTCCTTCTGCCCGCGTTCATTTGCCGGACGAATTGGGTAAATATCCATACGCATGCGCCTCTGGGTGAATACACTGACACAGATAAACCAGGGGAGGTGTCAACGACTGATGGAACAAATTTATCCGCTGCACGAGGACCATATCAAACGCTTTTGCGGCATGCCCGTATGTGTTGTCACGCATGACGGACAGCGCCATGTCGGCGTCTTGAGCCGCTGCCACGAAGGACGCATCATGCTGAACGAACGTCCGGATTCGATCGGTACCCATGCCGGCCAAGGCGGACAGGCGACCTCGGGCATGCAGCAAGGAAAAGTGACGAATCAGAAGAGCGCGAAGCAGAATGGCGTCAAGAAGAAGGGAAAACCGGTAAGCGGGACCAAAGCGAAGGAATCGGTGCAGACCCAGGCGTATTACCCTTATGATCCCTACGGCTACGGCGACTATGGTTATGGATACGGCTATGGCGGTTTCGGGTTCGGCGAAGCGCTGGCGTTCGATTTAGCCTCCATCGCTTTGCTGTTTCTGTTGATCTAAGGGGAAATCACGTGCCCGAGACTTGCGCGCAGCTGCGGACTCGGGCTTATTCATCGGCGGGGCTCGTCCAGCGGATCGAGATGAAGCAGTCCGGATTACGTTAGAACCCGGGCTGACAATTGATTCATTCTTGTGCGAGCGACTTATGCGTTTTCAATCGGAGAACTTCAGAAAGGGATAGTGCAGTTGCAGGAAAATCTGGTATGTTAAGGATAACACAAACCGTTCACGGAGGCGATCATCATGGTCTTGCCTTATGCGATTCCAGCCGTATTCGGGCCCGTTCGTCGATCAGACGAGCCCATCGGCCCGCTCGAGAGATATGCCATGTATCCGTATGCGTACGAGGACGCTCCTCGCAATCGGGGAAAAAGCAATCCCAAGGCGGCAACCCGAATCCGGCCAATCGGTCTGCTGGACCTGCGAGCTTCGTTACCGCAGGCCGCCAAGGACGCGCTGAAAACGGCAGCCGACCACGCCGCCGCTTGGTTGACGCAAGCGAACTCCCTCAAGGAGTCGCTCTCATCGTTGGCGCGAAGGGACTCCCTCCTGTTCGAACAACGGATCGTCACGGCGTTCGACGACACGGCGGGCAGAGCCGAGGACGGTGCCGACATCGGGGATATACGGGTTCGCGTCATTGCGATCGCACGCCCGCAGCGCAATCTCGGCTTCGGCTTGACTCCCAACGCGCCATCCGTCATCCCGCCGGGCACTCATCTATTCAGAATCGTTTCGCGATCCGTTGAATCCGTAGCCTTGCCGGCAGCTATTCGGCAGGGAGACACGAACGGCGCCGCGCTCGGGCGATTGCGCGATGCCATCAACGAAGCGAACCTCGGCATGACCGCAGCGCTTCGTTACGCCGACCGGAGCGAGATCGTGCGCTTGGAGCTGATTGCCGGCGATAGCGGCACCGATAACGCGTTCTCCATAACGGATATCGGCGGCGGCAGCGTCGTGAGCGCCAGCGGGATCGGACAGCTCGAACAGCCTGCGTCGAATAGCATTTACACGATTGACGGTGGCCCCTATGCCGTGTCTTCATCAACCGAAATTCCGGTTCGGGACGGCAAAGTCATGATTGCGCTCGACCGGCTTCCCTTGGCCGTCGATATTACCGTACGCGTGAGTCCTGATTTGTCCGCGTTGGCGGACAAGGTAGACCTCGTTGCGAAGGAAATGAATGCGCTCCACGCCATTTACCTTAGCGCTGCCGGCAGCTTGAATCCGGCACTGAGGCAGCGGCTGAACGATACCTTGACCCATCCCGGCGCGAAGGCTGTCGGTCTTGCGGTTGCCCATGGCGTATGGAAGCTGGATCGGGAGCAGCTTCATGCGGCTGCGATGGAAGGAAATCTCCAGGGCTTAAAGCAGGCGCTAGCGGGTCGACGCGGATTCGCCTCCGCGCTTAGCGACGAGCTGAACCGGCTGACAAGCTCGCCGACGAACGATTTAATCAACGTCAAAGCAGGCGCATTCCAAGCGTTCACGCGCTACGGCGCTTCATCGGAGCCGTACTTGCAGCTGCGCTTCAACGGATTTCACGTGGATTCCGTGCTGTAACCAAGGGCCCCTAGCAAAATAACGTTCACGATGCTGCCTTCCGCGGCGCCGACGGATCCTGCTTTAATGCGAATCAGACCGTCCGCGGCCGGCAAGGATGCCATCATGCTCGACTTGCCGAAGGCGAGCGGATCGGCATATAGCGTGCCGTTCTCGGTATAAAGGCGCGCGCGGACAAAGCGTTCGTGCGGACTTCCCTTATCGAAGCTGCCGACCAGCTTGGCCGTTGCCTGCTTAGGGCGCGCTTCTTCCCGCGAAGCGCCCGACAGCCGGAGGATGGCTGCGCGCGCAAACAGCTCGAAGCCGACGAAGCAGGCGCCAGGGTTGCCCGAGAGCGCGATCAGCAGCTTGCCGGACACGACCGCGGCCGAAGTCGGCGCTCCCGGACGCATGGCCGCTTTATTGAACAGGAGCCTGCTGTTGCTCGGCAGTCTGTCGTCCTGCGGGTGCAAGGGTTCCTCCGAATGCGGGGAAGCCGTTACAGTCGAGGCGTACTGCGATGGTACCTTCGAATGCACGGCGCTCATGACAGCTGCGTCTTCCTGCGGCAATGCCATCGGACGCGCTAACACCTTGTCATCTAACTCATCCTGCATTTCAACTTTAACAGCGCATGCATGCTCGTCGTCAGTTACGAACCGCTTCTCGTCTTTCGACGGTTCCGCGTCCACCGATGGAGCAGCTTCATGCTGCTCCTCGGTCGACCGCTCATTCCCTATGCTCTGCAACAGTGTCGCCATCACGTCATAGTCGCCGACCGACACCCCGCCGGTCGTAATGACAATGTCGCACTGCGCAAGCGCGTTTGCAATCGCCTGCGCGACCGCGACCGGTTCGTCGGGCACGCGGCCGCACAGAATCGGCGTGCCGCCGCATTGCGCGACCAGCGAGGCCACCATCGCGCTGTTGCTGTCGCGAATGCGGCCCGGGGCCAGCGGAGCCTCGACCGGCAGCAGCTCCGCGCCGGTCGCGAGCACCGCTACGCGCGGCCGCGCATACACCGGCACATGGGCATAGCCGAATGTGCCGAGCAGGGCCACATGGCCAGGCCGCAGCAGCTCGCCTGGCTGCCCGAACACGCGGCCGCGGCCGAATTCCTCGCCCCGCGGCGCAATGTTTTGCCCGGGCTCGGCGGCGCTCTTCACCTGCACCGCCGGCTGCCCGAAGACCCGGGCGTCCGCCGTCTGCTCCAGCATGACGACGGCGTCCGCCCCCGAGGGCACGGCCCCGCCCGTCATGATCCGGACGGCGGTGCCCGGAGCCACGTCCGCCGAGGCGAGCGCGCCGGCGGCGACCGTGTCCACGACGCGCAGCGTCGCCGGCGCGCCCGGCGAAGCTTGCGCCGTATCCGCGCTGCGGACGGCGAAGCCGTCCAGTCCGGCACGCGCAAAGGGAGGCCAGTCCGTCGTCGCGCTGACCGCCTCGGCCAGCCTGCGGCCTCCGGCCTCCCACAGCGGCACGATTTCCGTCCGCTCCGGGACGGCCGCTTCCAGCACGAGACGCAGCGCCTCGTCTACTTTCACGGCGCGCCTGCGGAACCGCGCCTCTCCCTGCTGCCTCTCGTTCATGCGACCTCCGGTACCCTCTGCCTGTTCGGCATTTTCCTTCCATTGTAACAGAATACGGGCAAGGCGTGGATACGCCGTATGATATACTTGACCATGTCGATGCACCGCAATGCATGTCATCTGTGAAAGGAGCGCGCCATGCTATCTCGTCTTTCGCATCAGCCTTCAGACCCTATGCCGCTCGTGCTCCAAATCGTCGGCTACAAAAACAGCGGCAAAACGACCCTGATCGCCAAGCTGATCCATCGCCTGAAGCAAGCGAATTGTATCGTAGGCACCATCAAGCACGATGCCCACGAATTCGACGTGGATAAGCCCGGCACGGATACCTGGCGGCATCAAGAAGCCGGCGCCGACATCACGGCGATCAGCTCCGCGTCCCGCAGCGCCGTCATCAGCCGCGGACCCGAACCGCTCTCCGTCCTGCTCGCGCATATGCGCCACGCGGACATCGTGCTGGTCGAAGGCTTCAAGCAGGCGGATTACCCCAAGCTGATCCTGCTCCGCAAGTCGGAGGACGCGGAATTGCTGACGCTCGCCAATCCGTTCATGGCCGTCCTTTGGCCGGAAGCGACCGCGCTGGAAGGCGCGACAACAATCCCGACATACGGCATCCATGACGACGAGTCGATAGCAGCAGCCGTATGCGCCCTGATTCGCCGTTAAAAAGAGCCCGAAAAAAGAGCACTCTCCCGGAGTGTCCTTCTTTCGGGCCCTTTTGTAATCGCGCATTATCGCTGAACGCCGTTCTTATGCGCATAAACCGCCGCGTGCCTGCGAACCGACATATGCTCAGCTACAGACTCCTGCACTCACTGCTCTTTCATCATGCGAACGCCATATGCTCAGCTACAGACTCCTGCACTCACTGCTTTCGCACATCACTCCGCCAAACCGTTCTTATGCGCATATATCGCCGCCTGCGTGCGATCCTCCACGCCCAGCTTCGCGAAAATATTGGTCACATGGAACTTGACCGTTTTGATGCCGATGAACAGCTCCTCCGCGATTTCCTGGTTGGACAGCCCTTTGCCCACGCATTTGAGCACATCCATTTCCCGTTCGGTCAGCTGCTCGTGCAGCGGTTTTGCCGTCTCGGTCTTCGGCTGGCGGAAACGGTTCATCATCTTGACCGCCACCTGGGATTCAAGGACAGACTGGCCGCGCGCCGCGGCGCGGATTGCTTCGGCGATTTCATTCGCGCGCGACGTTTTGAGCAAATAGCTGAACGCGCCGGCTTCGATGACCGGATACATTTTCCCGTCGTCCAAGTAGCTCGTCAGTACGATGACTTTGCAATCCGGATATAGCTCCAGCAGCCTCCGCGTCGTCTCCACGCCGTCCATGCCTTCCATCACGAGATCCATCAGCACGACGTCCGGCCGATAGGCCTGCGCCAAACGGATGCCTTCTTGGCCGTTGCTCGCTTCCCCGACGACTTCAATGCCGTCTTCCGTATTCAGAACCGCCGCCAGCCCGATCCGCACCATCTCATGATCGTCGACGAGCAGAACCTTAATAGGTTGCTCGATGCTGTCCATTCGTTCGATCGCTTCCATTCGGTGAAATTCCTCCTCCATCCTGTGCTGCCGATGGCACCCAGATATCGATGACGACCCCATTGCCCGGCGATGTAATCAGCTTCATGGAGCCGCCCAATTCATTGACCCGCTCTTCCATCGTCAACAAGCCGTAGGACGTCTGCTTCTTCTCTTCCGCGTGAAATCCGATGCCGTTATCCTGCAGCGTTAACCGCACGAAAGCCCCGGCCTGCTGCAAATAGATGTTCAACTGATCCGCCTTGGAATGCCGCAGCGAATTGGACATCGCTTCCTGGGCAATCCGGAACAAATGATCCTCCGCTTCCGCTCCCAGGCTGACGGTCACGTCGGCTTCGAGCGTAATCGCGATCGGCACCTTCTGCTTTAGCTCGTCCACAAGCCCGCGAAGCGCTTGGCTGAGATGTTTTCCGTCCAAATGCACCGGCCGCAGATGCAGCAGAAGCGCACGCATTTCCGACTGCGCCACGGAAGCCATCTCCTCGATGAGCTGCACCTGCCGTTTCGCCCGCTCCCAATCCTTCTCCATCGTCCGGCTCACTGCCGTAGCCGTCATCGATATCGCGAAGAGCTGTTGGCTGACCGCATCGTGAAGCTCGCGCGCCAAGCGTTGGCGTTCTTCGATCACCGCCGTAAAACGAACCTGCTCCGTCCATGCTTCGTCTTCTTCCGACATTTTTTCTTCGGATTCATCCGAGCTGCCTTCCACGGGCAGCGTCACGCGCTGGCGTTTTCGCCGTTGTTGATCGGATAGCCGCTTTAGCGCCGCGCGAAGCTTCACGCCTTGCAGATAACTATATACCGCGGCGAGCACCAGCGCCGTCGCAATGACCGATAATCCGATCAGCGCCGCTTTGCTCTGCAGGGCGAACAGCTTCACGTATCCCGTTCCCTGCAGCACCAGCACGCTTAAGCCTAGGATGACGAAGAGCCAAAGCACGGTCTCTGCCGCGTTTTTGCGCTTCTCCGCCGCCTGGATCAGCGGAGGCTGCCCTCCGTTGCGATAAGCGGCCGGCGGGCCGCCCCGATCTACGAGCGCCATCGGCCGCTCTGCCTGCGCCTCCGGCGTTTCGCTTTTTGGCGAAGACGGTTGTTCGGTCAAGGCTGCTCCTCCTCCCTATGTACCTGAACGTGCAAAAACATGCCGCAGGCCGATGCCCAAAAAAGCACATCGACCAAGGCATATCGTTCAACGTTCCAAGCCCGCGTTATTCGGCGGATTCGATGGATGGAGGATTCAGTCTGCTCTTGAGCGCCTGCAGCTGCTCTTCCACTTTTAACTGCTTCGATGGATCGACGCTGCCTGCCGTTGCCGGTCTGTTATATGTCCCGAAAGGCACGCGCATGACATCGGCTTCCGCTTCCATCTGCATGATTTTCTCTTCCATCCGGCCGAAGCCGCGCGACGCGTTGCCGCTCTCGATGGTGTGTACCGCGGTCACCTGCGCCATTTGCTTTTTCGCCTTCGCCATTTGAGCACGGGCGGCCAGCTCGTTGCGCTTATTGCGCAGCTGGTAATATTCGTCCTTCATGCCGTGCAGCTGATTCATCAGCTCTTCGGCTTGGGTTTTTGCGTTCACGTGCAGCTCGGAGAACTCCGCCGTCTTCTGGTCGAAGAAAATCTTTTCTTCCAGCAGCTTGCGCGCCAACTCTTCCTGTCCGGCACGCAGCGCGGACTCGGCTTTCAGCTCGCGGTCTGCGCCGCTTCTCGCTGCTTCCTCCAAACGCTGCAGCATGCGGCGCTCGTTCGCCATCTGTTTCGCGACCGTCAATTCCGCCGTATGGATTTCGGCCTCCATATCGCGCAGGTATTGATTCAGCATCACAACGGGATCTTCCATCTTATCCAGCATTTCATGGATGGACGCTTTCGTCATATCCTTCATTCGTTTGAAAATACTCATTCTTAAACATCTCCCTTCTCGTGTTTAGCCAATTTTGCGCGAAGCTCTTCGATCTCTTTCTTCAGCGCGCGTTTTTCCAGATCTTCCATCATCGCATCGATATTCGAAGCCGGCTGCGCCTGCGTTTGGGCGGGCGGTTTTTGCCAGCTCGGTCCCGGCTGCGACGGAGCTCCGTACGAGCTGCCGTTTCCTTGACCGTAGTTCTGGCCGTGACCGCCGCCGAAGTGGCTGCCGTTATATGGGCCGTTATGATGGTTTGTATTCCATCCGCCGTTATATCCCCCGGGACCAGGACCGTACCCGCCGCCAATATCATACGGATTTTGCGGAACGACCAATCCCGCCAAAAGGTAAACCAGAATCAATGCGCCGCTCGTAAAGACCGTGACGACGATCAGCAGGATCCGAACCAGCGTCGCATCTACATTCAGCATTTCAGCAAGTCCGCCGCAGAGGCCGAACAATTTTTTGTCGCGTCGCGATCGATACAGCTTCTTCATTGCGATTTCCATCCTTCCTGCTGCAGTTTACGTTTCAATTGCTCCATCTCGCGCTCGATAACGTTTTGCAGCGATTGCCCTGCTCCGCTTACCCACTCTTGACCTGCTTTGCGCAAATCGCGAAGACTGCGTGCTTCCAACTCCATGTCGCTCAAGCGATCGTCCAGTTTCCGGAAGATTCCGGATGACTGTTGACCCGGCGCGTTGTTGAACACGCCGCCCTGCGCATAACGTTCGTTCAGCCGCTGCTGCAGTCGGAGCGACTCCATCCGTGCCGCGAAATATTCCCGTTTATCGTAAACGCTCTGATATTCGCTGCGAAGCTCGCGAAGCTGTTCCTCCAGCTCTTGTATGCTTTGCGCAGCCTGGTCGTACAGCTCGCGGTACTGTGCGGCGCGCTCCTCGCTCGATGCTTTTTCCATCAGCGCGATCCGGGCAACATGCTCCTCGCCGGCTTTCAATGCGATGATCGCTTGTTGTTCGCGCTTTTCCTTCAGCTGCTCCGCCTGCAGCCACTGCGTTTTCAAGTGGTTGCCGTGGCCGTTGACCTGCTGGTACAACTTCTCGGCCTGAATGATCTCTTCCCGCGTCGACCATAAGAACTGATCGATCAGCTTCACGGGATCTTCGGCCTTCTCCAGCCGCTCGTTCAGCGTCGCAACCGTCATATCCCTCACTCTTCGCATAATGCTCATTGCTTGATCCTCCTTCGTTCCCAACGTTCATGGACAGTATTTCAGTTAGAAGAACGGACGGTCAATCGTTGACTTCGGAAGCCTCCGTTCTCCTCGATTAGATGCGTTTTTGACGATTTTTGAACATCGACACGCCCCATACGATCAAAGCAATCGCCAGAAGCAGCGAGATCAGGCCGAAGAGTTTTGGAAGCAGCATCAATCCGCCTACGACGATCAGGATCGAACCAATTACCTTGCTGTTGTTACGAATCCCTACCACGCCAAAGCCGATTAAGATGAACGGCATCAGAATTCCGATAATCCAGCCCAGATGAATGCCGATGAATTTCATCACCATCAAACCGCCGATAACAACCAAGATTACGCCAAGTGCATTTTTCCCCATTATTAGGTCACCGCCTTTCTTATCGTTCGCTTTTACTTCCTCATTACGTTCATTGCCAAGCTGATGTTTCGTTTCTTGCTTATGTCCTTATTGTAGGTTGTTTTGATCGACTTCAAAACGGACCCGCGACGGTATTTGAACCTAGACCTCAGGCGGGGTGCCCGCAGACCCTAAGACCGAACGACCGGTCATCCGCATATTCCAGGCCGATCTAATCGTCACGACCAGTTCTGATCGTTGCCGCAAAATGTTGCTGCAAGCTTAATCAAGATAAGGGAGCAACAATAATACCCCATATGCTAACCGGTCCCCAGTTAAACAATTAATCGAATGAATAACAACCCTCAAGCTTACATATCAAACATCCAAATGTAGCACCCTTTAACAGGAATAGCTATACTCATTTCATCCAGACGAACGGTTGAAATTCATTCAACTCGATCACAATTCAGCCGCTCAGTCCTTCGAGCTTTTTTTTCGAGCGCTGTAAGCATCCACGGGTAAAACGCAAAAAACGCTGACAGGACGAAGTCCAATCAGCGTTCAGATTTCATGTACATGATTTTTAAAAGTGGTGCCGGCGAGAGGACTCGAACCTCCACGGTTTCCCTCACGATTTTGAGTCGCGCGCGTCTGCCATTCCGCCACGCCGGCAATTCTTTGGCCTGCTCTAAGCGATTCGAACTCCCGATCATATGAATCGTAATCAAATCCGCTATACTGCTGAGCTAACGGCACAGAAATTAAAAATTGTGGAGGCGCCACCCAGACTCGAACTGGGGGTAAAGCTTTTGCAGAGCTCTGCCTTACCACTTGGCTATGGCGCCAGATAAAAAATGGAGCGGAAGACGGGAATCGAACCCGCGACCCTCGCCTTGGCAAGGCGATGCTCTACCGCTGAGCCACTTCCGCA
>NZ_JAAAMV010000003.1 GCF_009909185.1 Paenibacillus glycinis
TGGCTCCCCGAACAGGACTCGAACCTGTGACAACTCGATTAACAGTCGAGTGCTCTACCAACTGAGCTATCAGGGAATAGTAATTAGTGACAAGAAATAATGTATCATGTCTGAGAAATGAAGTCAAGCTGAAAAAGCATTAATTGACCGCGGCATTTTCCGCACGCGTAGCGCCGCGGATCCGTCCTGCGTTTGCGCATGTATTCCATGCCGCAGCTCCGGCATTGCAGCTTGAACCGGTACGGCTCCGTCTTGCGTTTCTCCCCGGCCGGCAGCGCCCTGCAGAAGCGCGAGCCGCCGACTTTGGCAAGCAGCTGCTTGAAGTCCGTGTCGCGGTGATTGTAGCCGCGCTTCAGGAGATGCAGATGATAATGGCACAGCTCGTGCTTGATGATCTTCTCCGTCTCTTCCTCGCCGTAATTGCGCAGCTGGTGCGGACTGATCTCGATGTCGTGCGTCTTCGTGAAGTACCGGCCGCCGGTTGACTTGAGCCTTCCGTTAAAAGTGGCGCGGTGGCGGAACGGAAGCCCGAAATATTGCAGCGATACGCGTTCCACCCATTCCTGCAACAGATGATCCTGCATGCCTCAATCTCCTTACGATAAACAGTTATACTTGAATTTTAAAGGACGAATACGCTACACTGTCAAGAGGTATTGATCGGAACGATATTGAAGGGAGATTTTTGAATTGGCCATTATGCGATATATCGTCTTACAAAGCGGACAAGAGGTTTCTTTCGTCGAAATGCCCGCCTCGCACGCTTACCAGCTAAGCGCGCTCAATCTAAGGCTCCATAAAGAAATCGACAAGCTGACCGCAAGCCATGTCCCCGTGCTGCCTTACGCGATCGCGGAGTGCGCCGATGTCGAGCTTCACGACAACTCCGTCCCTATTCACTCGGGCTTGGATTACGTGAATCGCCTGGAACGGGATTTCGCTTCTATTGAAGAGAAATCGTACCCGCTGATCTCCCTGCTGACGGAAATCCGCGCCTTGCAGGCGCAGCTCGAGCAATGGTACGAAGAGGAATACGACCTCTAAGCGACGGGCAACGGACTTTTCTGCGACAAAAACCGGTTGGACCTGCACGGACATTCGCCTACCTCCATACACTACTTAATACAACACGCGATGGCTGGAAGGAGGGCGAAGGCGATGCCGCAATGGCTGTGCAACCAACTGATGCGCGCATTTTTGAAGAAGGACCGCCGGCAGATCCGATTATTGAACGACTGCTGGTATTTCTATCGTACCAGTCAACGTCCGGAAGACGATTCCGCAAGTCTATAGGCAGCGGTCGATCTATTCTCAAAAAAGGGTGCTATCTCTCTGCAGTGACGTCTAACGCGACTGCTCGGAGATAACACCCTTTTGACGTTATCGGGAAGTTGGAGAACGGCCCAAAGCGCCTCCCTGGCCTCGCTCGGGAAGCCGGCGCGAATCCTCTCCGGAACGATCAGCCCGGCTTGCGCATCGTCAGGCTGACCCGGCCTTTCTTCGTATCGACGCCGAGCACCCATACCGTCACGGTATCGCCGACGGACACGACGTCCATCGGATGCTTGACGAACTTGCCGCTCAGCTGCGAGATATGGACGAGCCCGTCGTTCTTGATGCCGATATCGACGAAGGCGCCGAAATCGATGACGTTGCGCACGGTGCCCTGCAGCTCCATGCCCGGCGTCAGGTCTTCCATGCTGAGCACGTCGGTGTGAAAGATCGGCGCCGGCAGCTCCTCGCGCGGATCGCGGCCGGGACGCAGCAGGCTGTCGACGATGTCGCGCAGCGTCGGAACGCCGACGCCGAGCTGGGCGGCGACTTTATCCGTCTCGATCGACTTCAGCGCCTCGCGGAAGGAATCGCTGCCCAGATGCTCCAGCTTCAGCCCCAGAATGCCGCATAGCTTATCGACGACGGCGTAGGATTCCGGATGAATCGGCGTCCGGTCGAGCGGGTTGCCGCTCTCGAGCACGCGGATGAAGCCGATGCACTGCTCGTACGTCTTGGCCCCGAGACGCGGCACTTTCTGCAGCATTTTACGGTCGGTGAAGATGCCGGATTCTTCGCGGAATTTCACGATATTCTTGGCCGTGGTCGCATTGATGCCCGCCACGTACGACAGCAGCGACGGCGATGCCGTGTTGACGTCGACGCCGACATGGTTGACCGCCGATTCCACGACGCCGCCAAGCGTCTCTTCGAGCCGTTTCTGGCTGACGTCATGCTGATATTGCCCGACGCCGATCGCCTTCGGCTCGATCTTGACCAGCTCGGCTAGCGGATCCTGCAGCCTCCTGGCGATGGACACGGCGCTGCGCTCGGCCACGTCGAGCTTCGGAAACTCCTCGGCGGCGAGCTTGGAAGCCGAGTAGACGCTCGCGCCGGCTTCATTTACGATGATATATTTCAGCTCGCCCGCGCCCGGCAGCTTGTCGGCTTTCCGCTTGCCGATCAGGCCCGCGATGAATTGCTCCGTCTCGCGGGACGCCGTGCCGTTGCCGATGACGATAAGTCCGACGCGGTAGCGGTCGATCAGACCGTTGATCAGCTTCTCCGCCTCGGCCACCTTGTTGTTCGGCGGCGTCGGATAGGAAACGGCCACTTCGAGCAGCTTGCCGGTCTCGTCCACGACGGCCAGCTTGCATCCCGTCCGGAAAGCCGGATCGACGCCCAGTACGACGTTGCCGCGCACCGGCGGCTGAAGCAGCAGATTGCGCAGATTGGCCGAGAAGATGCCGATCGCGTGTTCCTCCGCCTTCTCCGTCAACTCGCCGCGCACCTCGCGTTCGATGGAGGGGGCGATCAGCCGCTTGTACGCATCTTCGATCGTCGACAGGAGCGCGGAACGCACGCCGGCAGCCGTCCCCATCCGCAGCAGCTGGCGGTCCATGTAATCGCGGATTTTGTCCGCTGGCACGTCCAGCGCGACGCGCAGCACGTCCTCGCGCTCGCCGCGGTTGATCGCGAGCGTGCGATGCGGCGGCAGCCGCTTGAGCGGCTCTTGGTAGGCGTAATACATTTCGTAGACCGTTTCTTGGGCGGCATCCTTCGCTTCGGTGCGGAGCACGCCGTGGTCGAACGTATACCTGCGCACCCAAGCCCGCGTCTTGGCGTCGTCCGCCAGCTGCTCCGCGATAATGTCCATCGCGCCTTGCAAAGCGTCTTCCGCCGTGGGGACGCCTTTCGCCTCGTCGGCGTATTTTGCCGCCTCCTGCAGCGGATCGCCTTGGCGCGGCTGGGAAAGCAGCCACTGCGCGAGCGGCTCGAGTCCCCGCTCGCGCGCGACGCTCGCGCGGGTTTTGCGTTTCTGCCGGTAAGGCCGGTACAGGTCCTCGATCTCCTGCAGCTTCACGGCGGCGACGATCGCGCCGCGCAGCTCGTCCGTCAGCTTGCCCTGCTCGTCGATCAACCGGACGACTTCGCGCTTGCGAAGCTCCAGATTACGCATGTACTGCAATTTCTCTTCGATGGCGCGCAGCTCGTTCTCGTCGAGCTCGCCGGTCATTTCCTTCCGGTAGCGGGCGATGAACGGAATCGTATTGCCCTCGTCCAGCAGCGCGACCGCCGATTTCACTTTGCCGTGCGGTAGATTGAGCTCCGCCGATACCCGCTTGACGATGGCCGCCTGTTCGGCGGCTTGCTCTTCCGGCGTCAACTCGACCCTGCCGCCGGTTCCTTCCGTATCTTCATCCTTCATCCGCTGTTTCGTCTCAGCCACGGTGCGATTCCTCCATCAAGAACGAATAGAACCCTTCGTACCGGCGGTTAGGCCGGCACGTAAGGGTTGTTTGCCATTTCAAATCCGATTGTCGTCTGCGGGCCGTGGCCGGGATATACCCGAACCGCAGGGTCAAGCTTATAAAGCTTCGTGCGGATGGAATCGAACAGGTCGCGTTCCTTGCCGCCCGGCAAATCCGTGCGTCCGACCGACAGCTTGAACAGCACGTCCCCGCTGATCAGATGCCCGTCGCACAGCAAGCTCACGCTGCCCGGCGAATGGCCCGGGGTATGCAGGACCCGGAACGTATGCCCGATCAGCTCCAGCTGCTGGCCTTCCGACAGCGCGAATTCCGCAGGCGCCGTCGTGAGCGGCGGCGTCACGTCCGCCCAGCGCGCGGAACCGTTCTTGCGGGCGTCCTCGAGCCAGTCGGCTTCTTCGTCATGCAGATAGACGGGGCAGCCGAATGCTTGGCGCATGTCTTCGACCCCGGCCATATGATCGAAGTGGGCGTGCGTCAGCACGATCGCCTCGATCGTCAGTTCGCGTTCGCGGATGCGCTCGATTAAGCGCTTCGGTCCCATGCCGGGATCGACCACGAACGCGCGCTTACCGGCGTCCTCGGTGATGAGGTAGCAGTTCGTTTGCAGCGGCCCGAGGGTAAAGGTTTCGATGCGCATCTTAGACGGAGGCGATCAGCGAGCGAAGCTCGGAGACGATCAATTGTTGGTACGCCGTGCCATCACCGTAGCGGCGTCCGATCTCTTGTCGCGCTGCCGTCAGGTTCTCCTGGTAGTCTGCGGCTTCGCGGTCCGTATTCGCTTGCTTGAAGGCAACCATGGGCTCCTGAACGTACGTCGGGCGCGGCCCCCATTGGCCAAGCACCGCGCCGCCGGTGTCCACGATCAGCACGACCGGAATCGAGCGCCCGCCCAAGGTCAGAAACTCGTCCATCGCGTCGAGATGCTCTTCCATGATAAGCACTTCTACCGGCATGCCGGTCAGTTCGAGCGCCTTGAACACGACCGGTACGTTGCGGACGACGTCGCCGCACCAATCCGCGGCGATGATGACGCAGCGCAGGTCGTCGCGGTTCTGAATGGATTCGAAAAATTCGCGGTCCTCCGCGTTCGCCCATTCAAACCGGCTGCCCCAATCTTTGAACGCTTCCTGGTTCTTGGTCATGCCGTCGATGAATTGCTGCGGGCTGATGCCCTTGCCCAGCTTGTCGGCTACGTTTTTCCCCATCGTAAACGCCTCCTTGTTTTCCGGTTTTCCCGGTGTACGGATAAAATCCGCGTTCTGGCGAGCAGTTAAATCGATGCTCCGCTAAAATCGATGTTCTCGTTAAATCGAAGTCCCGGTGAAGTCAAAGCTCTGATAAAACCTATGCTCTTGTCGGATCGAAGCTTCCTCTGAGTCCAATTGTATCAAACGCGGCACGCCGCGCACAAACGGTTAGAGCGATTTCCCTCTGCGCTTGAGCACTTTGTAAACCACGTACGCGATCAGCAACGCGAGGGCGATCAAAATCGCCGGCTGCACGTAAGGCGCCGCCTTCTCGCCGATATCCTCCCAATTGTCTCCGAGCGAACGGCCCAAATAGACGAACAGCAGCACCCATGGAATAGAAGCGAGCCCGGTGAGCGCGGTGAACCGCCAGAACGACATGCGCGCCATCCCGGCCGGCACCGAGATCACCTGGCGCATGACGGGCACGAAACGCGCCGTGAAGACGATGCCGTCTCCGTAACGCTGGAACCACTGCTCGGCGATATCGAGATGCTTCGGTTTGATTTTGATGTATTTGCCGTATTTCTCGAAGAACGGCCGGCCGGCGTAACGCCCGATCGCATACAGGATCCACTGCTGCGCCACGGCGCCCACCAAGCCGAACAGCACCGCGCCGACGAACGAAATCGAATGCTGGGACACCAGGTAACCCGCGTAGCCAAGCACGATTTCGCTCGGAATCACCTCAATCATCAGACCGATCAAGATACCGAAGTATCCGAGGTCTTCAATCCAATTCAGCAGGGTATTAACCAGATCATGAAACCAGCTCATTCTTCATCTCCTATCATTCTCTTTTGTGTCTCGCCAAACGTATGATTCCGTCTCTCTTACGGTATTCTAGCATACTTGCGGACATCCCTTCCAGCGCTGTCATCGATGTCCAAGCCCGTACATAGACTGGCAGTAACGAGGTTTCGAACCTGTAAAGGAAGGTGAAGCGAGATGTCCAATATTTTCGTCGTCAGCAAAAAACAGCTCCGGTTGATCTACCTCCTGCTGCTCCTCATCGTATTCGCGGCGGTCTGCCTCCGCTGGAACCAATCGCGCGCGGCGATGTCCGCCCCGAAGGAAACGAAGGTGTTCGAGCTCGTGACCGGCGAATTCAAAACGACGATGCCGGGCGGAAAGGAGCTGGAGGTGTACCGCTGGGATCCCGCCTCGATCGTCGTGCATAAAGGCGAAGCCGTGGAGCTCCGCATCACGGGCGTGAACGGCGCGTCCCACCCCTTCGCCATTCAAGAGCTCGGCATCAAAGGCACGGTGAACAAGGGCCGAACGACCGTCGTGCATTTCACGGCGGATCAGCGCGGCACCTTCGCCATCGAATGCCTGACCCACACGTCGATCGCGAACGGCGGGCCGATGGTCGGATATATTACGGTGATGTAGCCCGGAGCAAAGCTTGACCGCATGCGGCGATCGCAGCAGCGTTTCGCAGCATGCCACGGATGATCGATGGGCTCGCAGAGAGGCAGCGACGCGCGAGGAGGCGCAGTGACTCGCCGGCCCGACGGCTGGTGACGCCAGGCCCTCAGGGCGCATATATAGGGGTAGAGAGGAGTCGGTCACGATAAAACCATCTACCCAAAAACATGCATCCGCCCTGCCCAGCGCGCGCAAAATCAAACGAGCCTGCGAAAACGAGCTGTACCGGACCGTCAAACGGCTTGGCGTCTACATTCCGAAGGAAAAACTGGACATCGCCGAGAAGCTTTATGTACAGAAAGTATTTCTGAACCTGATGTGGATCCACGAGAATGCCAGCAACCGCAGATTGCTCTCCGACTGGTGGGACGAGAACGTGAGCGCCGAGATCGCCGAGCTCTGGGACGTCAACCGGGAGAAGCTGTGCGCGGCATTCCGGGACGCTTTCGGCGGATGACCCCCGGACCGCAAGACATGGAACGGCAGCACGGCTCATCTTCTTCGAGAGAGCCGTGCTGCCGTTGTCGCGAATGAGGGATAATCGATGCGTCAGCCGATGATCGCGAACGTTTCGACCCTGGCCGGGATGAAGCGGGACCGGAACAGGACGCCGTTGGCATTGAACGTGCGGATCGTATACGACACGTCCGTCAGCGTCTGGATCTGGTTAAACCGCACGACGCCGAAGGGATCGAAGGCAGCCGTGGCCACGACCCGGTTGTTGCGGATCAAACGGGCGAAGAAGCCCGACGTATTGAACGAAACGCCGTTGTTCTGCACCCAGACGACCGTCAGCCGGTCAAAGATCGGTCCCGTCTGTTGGACAAGCTTCCGCGGCACCATGCGCCGGATGGTTTTACCCGAGCTCGGCACGTAGAGCTTCGGTCTTACGCGTGGAGTCGTCACTGTCATCACTCCTCAAGGGGAATTGCTACAGCATATGCGACGAGCACTCCGGAGGCGTGGACAATCTTAGGTCGGTCCGCCTATTCTTGAGGGAATGGTCGGAGCGCTTCCGGCCGGGCCGCCAATTGGCGGTTCTGCTCCGCGGCGGCCTTGGCGGCCGCGGAGACCGCGAACCGGCGGTCGTTCGCGGCATAGTCGCGGTCGAGCGACTCGTAACCGTCGAAGAAGGCTTCGGCCGCGTTGGCCGCCAGGCGCGCTTCCGCGAAGCGTGAGTCGGCTCGCAGCTCCTGCGCGAGCCGCGCCATCGTCACGACCGCTTCCGTCTGCTTGTCCCGGTCGAAGCGGTCCGCAGCCAGAGCGCGGCGCATGTAAGCCGCCGCGCCGCGAACGTCCTTGCGCTCGGCGGATTGCCGGCCGAGCGCCCACAGCAGCGGAACGGACTGCGGCTCATAGCGCAGTCCGGCCGCCAGCAGCGCCGCCCGTTCCGGCGGCGGCGCCTGCACGGCCAGCTCGAGGCGAATCCGCGTCCAATACGGATTCGCCTCGAGCGCCGCGCGGAGCGCGGCCGTGCGCGCGGCGCCCGAGACGGCGGCCGCCGCCTCGCGGTGCCGCGCGGCGGCATCGAACCGCCAGCCGAGCAGAGCTCCGGCGGCGAAGCAAGCGGCGGCCGCGGCCAACGTCGCGGCCCGCGCTCCGCGCCAGAACCGTCGGCCGCGTTGTCCGACGCGGCCGGCAGCAGCTACCTCTTTCGCCTCGTCCGGCCCGCTCGAGTAATACACGATCCAGCTCGTCAACAGCAGCCAATAGTAGCCGAAGGACATATCGAAATCGATCGCTGCGTGCAGCAGCAGCACGCCGATCGGCAGCAGTCCCGTCCGGTCGCTCTTCCAGACGGGTCGCAACAGCACGGCCATAATGACGACGCCCGCCGCCGCGCCGACCGCGCCGAGATCTAGCGCGACTTCCAAATACCCGTTGTGCACTTCATTGCCGACATACGGCTGCGACTGCACCCCCGCGAAGAGACTTCGCCAGGCATCCCCGCCCCTTCCGAAGAGCGGCGCTTCGCGGAAGAGTCTCCAGGCATCGCGATAAAACAGCTCCCGCGCGCCGGCCGTCCCGCCGCCCGTGCTCCCGACCGTCATCCGTCCGTAGATCGCCGGCGGAAGAAGCAGTCCAAGACCGGCGATCGACAGCACCCAACCGGCCCACGCAGCAACTGCATTCTGCTTGGTTTCGCTCCTATGGACGAATCGGCGCAAACCGAACAAGCCGGCCGCCGAAACCGCGAATAGAAGCAGCAGGAGCAGCGCTTCCGCGACCGTCGCCCCGCCTGCGGTGCCATTCCCCGGACCGCGCAAGCCCGCCCCGACGACAACCCGGCAAGCAGCGCCTCCGCACAACAGCGTCCAGCCGCTGTACAGCAGCCAGCCGATGCGCCCCTTGCCCCGCATGAGCGCGGCGCCAGCTGCCCATACGACCGATGCGGCCAGCCAAGCGCCGCGCGACTCCGTCAACAAGCCGACTAGGAAGTACGGCAAGACGCTGCAAGCGGCCAGCCCGAAAACCCATCTCGTCCCCGTCCGCACCAGCAGCAGCCAGCTCCATACGAGATACGCGAGGGCCGCCGCCCCCAAGAAGTTCGGGTACTGCAGGAAGCCCCCGAGTCTTGCGCCGACCGCCGACACTCGCCCGTCGCCCGTCGTCATGATCATGGCCGGAAAAGACAACGCCCCCATCCAGCCGGCCAACGCGCAGCCGACGACGACGATGCCCGATGCCTGCAGCGCCGCCGATAGCCATACGCGTCTGCCTCTCGGCCCGAAGCCTGCATAGAGCAGCAGCATATAAGCCGCATAAGCGCAGTAGCGAAACGCCTGCTGCAGGGTGCCCAGCACGGATGCCGGCTCATGCAGAAGCGCAAACGCGTAGAGCAGCGCGGCGAACAACAGCCCCGACACGGCGGGACGGATGTCTGTCAGCTCGATCCGGCTATGCCGCCGATCGGCCCGCATGCGCTGCCAGCCGAAAATACCGACGACCGCCAAACCTCCGATGCACAGCGTCGATGCCAGACGATAAAACGGCTCGTCAAAAAACAAGCCGTACCGCCAAGCGCCTTCCGTCAGCACCGCGGCCGCGGCCGCCGATCCTATTCCATGCAACGCGTTTCGCATCTTGCACCTTCTCCCGGGCGACCCGTCTTTCCCCCATTTTCCGTACGCGCGCCGGCAGCCGCCGCGCTCCCCCGCGGCAGGTGCCGCCATGTTCAAAAAAGGAAGACGCCGCCGGCTCCCCCGGTTAACGTCTTCCTGATGTCAGCAATGGCGCTTCTGCTTATCGATGGTTCATCTGCTTACCGCTCGTTTTTCTGCTGCTTGAGCCGGAAATACGCGCCCACCTGTTCGCGAATGAGAAACGCCCGAATCGCCCGGCGCTGCTGCTCGTCCATATCCACGAACCGCGCTCCGTACCCTTCGCGCTGGTTGTTCTCTTCCTTGCGGATAATCTCCAGCCTGCAGGCCAGTCGCGACTCCAGCGCCAGCGTCACGTCGAAGATTTCGCCGATTTGAAGCTTCGGTCCGAACAGCAGGCGGAAGCCCACCCCGGAATCGCTGATATTGCGCGTCGCGAGCTCGAATTCCTCTTCGATCTCCACGGTATGCGCTTCGCCTCTGACCATGACCGTCTCGGATTGCTTGTGCTTCAGCGTGCCCTCCACGACGACGTCCACGCGCGGGGATTCGCGCCTTTCCTCCAGCCCGGCGAACGAGCGCTCCGGGAAGAGTACCGCCAATGCCCCGTTTGCCTTCGCAATCACCGACGAACGCAGGCGATGAATGCCCACCGGCGAGTATACGGTCAGATTGACGGGGTCGCCCAGCTCGAAGTTTCTGAACTCGCTCAGTTCGATTTCCAGCATATCGCCTTCGGCGTGCGCCAGGATGCCCGTGGACACATACCCTTCCTTCTCGACGACCGTTCGGCTGTGAAGCAGCGACTTAAGCGAGAACTTCGCCTTGTCGCTGTTGTAAACGTCATGAGTCCTTGCCTTCATGCCTCCTGCCATTCTCCGTTTCCTCCTCCATAATGAAAAAAAGCGCTTCCTACTGCATGGAGCCGCTTCCTGATCCCGGGCGTCAGCTCGGGTACATTTCGGCAGCCAGGCTGTCAGTCGTCCGCGCGAGGCGAACCTTAGACCCTTTGGCTTTGCGTCCTTGTCTTTCGGCAAGTTTGCTAGTATCGATGTCTATGAAGTTGTTGAATGACGATCGGCTTTGCCGTTTACACTTCTACACTTCTTTGACGATCATGAGGCTGTGCTCATCTTTGAGGTCGATTTGGTACGCGGCCGGAGGCGGAGCTCCGTCGGGTTCCCGAATAATGCGCACGATCGGCCGATGTACCGCCAGCGGATTGTTGACCGCGACGACCGCGATCTGCCCGGTGCTGAGAAGCACCGTCGTGGCCACGGGGTAAATCGAGATATGCCTGCAAAAAATCTTGATCAAGTCCAAATCGAAATACGTGTTTCCCGCGGCGAACAAAAATTCGATCGCCTCGGTCGGCGTAAATCGTTTGCGGTGCGGCCTCGCGGAGGTCAAGGCGTCGTAGACGTCGGCGATTCCGACGATCTGCGCGTATTCGTGAATTTCTTCCCGCTTCAGCTTGCGCGGATAACCGGAGCCGTCGTAGCGTTCGTGATGCTGAAGCGCGCAATGCGCCGAGAGGAGCGAGATGTCGTGCTGCGCCCGGATGATATTGAAGCCTTCCTCCGTATGTTTCTCCATCTGGCTGCGTTCCGCCGGCGTGTAGGCGCCCGTCTTCTTCAGCAGCTCCTTCGGTATCCGGGTCATGCCGATATCGAACATCAGCGCGCCCATTCCCAATTCTTCCAGTTGATTTCGATTATACCCTTTCGCCAAGCCCATAATACCTGCGAGAATCGCGACGTTAAGCGAATGATGGAATAAATAGCTGTCGGCGACGTGAATGTTCGTCAAGCTGACCATCACTTCTTGGCGCCTGACGAGATCCTGCACGATATCGCCGAATACTTTGCGAAACGTTCGCCCAAGCTCGGGCGCGATCGTCCGGCCTTTGATGACCGGCTGATCCATGATCGAGGTCATGGTTTTGAATATCGTATCCGACGCCCGTTTCCTCGTGTCGTCCTGGATGGCGGAAGGCGGCTCCAATCCTTCCGTGAGCGGGTCGTCTATGAACAGCATATCGATGCCAAGCCCCATCAATCTGTCTATGAAACGTTGGCTTAGCTCCACGCCGGCACCAAGCAGCACGTTTCCATTCTCCTGCAAAATAGGGCGGGCAAGCGTTTCTCCCGGAGCAACGGAGTTAATGTGTATTTTCCTCATTGATGTTCTCCCGCCTTTATCGCGTGCTAACGGTTCATGCCTGCAGCGCTGCCGGTTCGGTTTCTTTCATTTTGCATACATACTTGTCCGCATACATTTTCTTATCGGCAACGTTCGTCAGTTGGCTTAAATCCTTCCCCTGATCCGGGAAAATCGAATTGCCGGCCGAGACTGACAGCCGAAGTCCGATTCGCCTGGAAACGCCGAGCAGCTGATCATGAATCCGTTTGGTTATCCGATCCATTCCTTTGTCATCCGCGTAGGGACAAATCAGGATGAATTCGTCTCCGCCCCATCTGCCGACGATCTCCCCGCGGTCGGAGCAGCTTCGAAGCGTCTCCGCGATGAGCGCAAGCACCGAATCGCCCTGCTGATGACCGAAACGATCGTTCACTTCTTTAAAATCATTGACGTCGAGCATGATCACCGACATCCGTTTGCGCTTTCGGCTCGCCTGCCGGAGCAGCCGCCCGAACGTCGATTCTATGAATCTGCGGTTGTAAGCCCCCGTCAGGGAGTCTATCGTCGCATCGATCTTCAAACGGTCGTAACTGCGGCCCAGCAGCCATCCCCCAGGCAGCATGACCGCCGCGAACGCGCCGAGCCCGAGTTCGACGGGAAACAGCGAATGTCCCGGTTGAGACGCCATGTAACACAGACCCGCTGCTGCCGATGTCATTCCCAATGCTGCGACAGTTGCTATCAAACGTCCGTTCTTTGACATTTCGCTGATCCCCTTCCATCTTAATGGTTGACGACCCTGTTACGCCCGTTGTCCTTGGCCCTGTAGAGAGCCGAATCGATCTTGGAAAACAAATCCTTCAAGTACGTCTTCACGTCGTCGATCTGCAGGTCCGTCTGCTCCTCGACCACGTGAACGCCCATGCTGATCGTGACGGAAATCGGCACGCGGCCCCGGCCCGTCGGCACCTCGTTCGACTCCACCACCTGACGGATGCGCTGCGCGAGCAGCTCCGCCTGATCCTTGTTCGTGTGAGGCAGGTAAACGGCGAATTCCTCGCCGCCGTACCGCGCCAGGATGTCCGTGCGCCGCAATGCGCCGCGCACCGCCTCGGCCGTGCGCCGGATGACCTCGTCGCCCACGACATGCCCGTAGGTATCGTTGACGAGCTTGAACAAGTCGATGTCGAACAGAAAGACGGCGAACGGGATTTTGTACCTCAAGTTGGTCAATACCTCGTGCTCCAGCTGCTGCATCAGAAACCTGCGGTTGAAGCAGCCCGTCAAGCTGTCCGTGATGGCCATCTGCTCGAGCTTCCGATTGGCCTGAAACAGCTCGTCCTGCATATAAATCAAGGCGCGGTTCCGCTCCTGCAGCGACGTGTTGTGCTCCTGCGATTTCAGTACGAGCGACTTAAGCTCCGTGATGTCCTGAAGGGTGATGACTCTTCCTTGCAAATTCCCGCCGACCATGATTCGCGCGGCATGGAGGGACAGGAATTGCTTCGGCCCCGGCCCCGCGCCAAGCGCGATCTCGGTATGTATGCGCTCGCTCGAATGCTCGCCGTAGCTGCGCAGAAACGCCTCGCCGGCGTTTGCGTCGAGCGATCGGCCCGCCAGCAGCGACGCCATGTCGAGCCGCTTGCCGAGCGCGATGGCGAGGTCCGGGTTGATATTGCGGTTCATCTCGATGACGAAATCTTCCTCGTCCAGCACGACGATGCCCACGGACAGCGTATCGACCACGTCCTGCTGCGCCACCTTGACGAGATCGAACGAACGGTGCTTCTGCAGCGAAAACAGAAAATACAAATCCGACAGCACGATGCCGAGCGTGGTCAGTCCCGGGATGACCGGAAGCCAAGGATCCAAGCCGACGTTGATGGCCAGGTCCAGCGTCGGCAGGCCCAGCATGATCACGATGCCGATCAGCGCGTTGAAGATGCGCGCCTTGTCGGCTTGCCTCGCTTCGGAACGGTATGCCTTCCAGAGCTGGTAGAGCGAATAGAGATAATAAGATACCAGCAGCATGAGCATGCACCAAAATATAGGACCATAGACCCGCTCGCTGTAATTGTCATCGACTGGCGCAACGAATAAGTTTGCCGGGTTCCAGATCATGGCCGCGGACAGCAGCAGCGACGGCGTAAACATAAGCAGAACGACGTTTCGGCCCGGCCTGTAGTATGTGCCGTTCACCAGAAATTTCGCGAACAGCAGCCAGCCAAAGCCAAGCATTGAAAATCCGACAAAGGATAGTGTGATGTAGATAATCTGAAGGTGTGGGCGATCTGTCGTGTGGACGCCGATCTGACCGATGGGCCAAATCATCATGAAGAAGTGGAAGAGCAGGTAGACTTTATATTGCGTAGTGATGACGTTCTTGACGAACACATAGATGAAGATGGCAACCAAACATACGAGTAAGCTCAAATCCATCCCTGTCATAAGTCCCATGTACTCCACCCAAATCACTATATAATTTTCTATGAAAAAAGGCCTGGGACAATTTTCAAAAACACTCTTCCATTCTATCACACTGCTCAGATATTCGACAACATGAGTTGTTATCTTATTTGACATCCCCGATCGCTTGCCGGAGCCGCTCTTCCAAGGCCCGCTCCAAATAAGGCGACACCTGCAGCATGCCGCGGAATGCTACGTATTCCTGCCATTTTACGTCGGCGTCGCTTTTGCCGCCCGCGGTTTTGACGGCGCGGATCAGCATGTTTTTGGGGGTATGCTCCGGATCGATGAATTCCAGCAGCTGCGTGCGATAACCGAGTACCTCCAGCAGCTGCGTGCGGATCGCGTCCGTCGCGAGGGCGGTGAACCGTTCCCTCAGCAACCCGTGCGAGAGCAGCGGCTTCATCGTCTCGTTGGCGATCTGCTTGAACAGCTCGTGCTGGCAGCAGGGCACGGACAAGATCACGGAAGCGCCCCATTCCACCGCTTTGGCGAGCGCGGCGTCCGTAGCCGTGTCGCAGGCATGCAGCGTTACCACCATGTCGACTTCTGACTGGTCCTTGTAATCGGCGATATCTCCCACTTGAAAACGCAGCCGGTCGTAGCCGAGCTTCTCGGCAAGCTCCGTGCAAAAGGCGATCACGTCCGCTTTCAAATCCAAGCCGACGACGGATATCCGTCGCCCTTGCTTGACGGCAAGCAGATGGTAGAGCGCGAAGGTCAGGTAGGACTTGCCGCAGCCGAAATCGACGATCGTAATCTCCCGGTCGGCCGGCAAATGAGGCAGCACGTCCGTCACCATTTCAAGGAAGCGGTTGATCTGGCGAAACTTGTCCTGCTTCTTCGCGATGACCTGGCCGTCCTTCGTCATGATGCCGAGCTCGACCAGAAACGGCGCCGCCTCGCCTTCTTGCACGACCCGCTGCTTCTGCCGGTTATGCGCAAGCGCCTCGCCCTTGGCCTCGGGAGCAAGCGCGGACGGTTTGCTGAGCACCGCCGCCTTGCCTTTCTTGTTGAACAGCACCTGCATGTCGGCATCGTCCGACCGGATCAGCGCCTGGCGGTAGTGCAGGATCAGCCATTCGGCCATCCGTTCCGCCGCCTGCGCCTGCGGAACGTTCTCGTGCGTCACTTTATTGTCCTTGTAATATTGAAATTGGTAGTGGAGCGAGCCCTTGAGTTCCACCGGACGAATGACCGTCTTGGCAGGGATGCCGCCGTCCTTGCGCCGCAGCTGGCTGAACGTCGCTCCCTTCAGTCTTCCTTCCGCTACCCACAGCTCGACGTCGCGCTGCCATTGTTCCTTGCTTTCCATCTTCTGTCCTTCAGCTCCTAAACCGCTTCATAGTCCTGCTTGATTCGTGCCAGACCCTCGAGCACTTCGTCCCGCGGCAAGCCGCCCGCTTCGAGCGATTCGTCCGGCAGCAGAAGCAGCCGACGGTAAAATTCCTCGGCGTCCTCCCGTTCGACCATGCCGTCCTCCACCAGCTCGTGGAGAATGTTCTCGGCATCATCGTACCGCTTGTCGCCCTCGTACCATTCCCACATGAGCAGCTTCGTCGCCCGCGGCAGCTCGTAGCCGTCCAGCTGCTGCGCCAAATCAGCGGCTTCCTCCGACGGGGTCCGCAGCAGCGCCGGCGCATCCAGCAGCGCAAGGCGCATGAACAGGTGGAAGGCCTTCAGCTGGACCGGATAGCTCTGATCCGTCCGGCCGAGCTCGTTCAAGATCGCGGCCTCTTCTTTCATTAATAATGCGACTCCGCTCAGGTTCGCCGTTTCCACCACGCCGTTCGTCGTCATCATCCGGACGAGGTCGGCATCGGAGAGCTGGCGGATCAACTTGCCGTTCATGCGAAACTGCCGATCCAATAAATCGTCGATGACGAGCAGCGCCTCTTCGTGCTTGCGCTGCTGGCGCAGGCCCATGATCACGCCTGCCGCCTCTCCCATCTGCTCGATCATGCGCATAAAGAAATCCCTCTGAAACAAATGCCATCCCCCCATTCCGGCAGCTGCCGGTCCTAAGCCTCGCGTCTTCCCAAGAAAGCGAGCAGCGCGGCGGCCAGCTTATCCGGCGCCTCCGTCATGCTCATATGGCCGCAGCCTTCAAGCAGCGCTTGCTTCACCTGCGGTCCGTCCGCCGTAAACGTATTGGCCGGCGGAATGACGCCGTCTTCCGAGCCCGCGACGAGCAGGACGGGAACGGCGAGTCCTTCCAGCACGCCGGTACGGTCGGGGCGCGCCTTCATGCCGAGCGCGGTGGCCGCCGCGCCTTCGGCGTCCGTGCCGCGGCCGACGTCGATCATGCGCTCGACCCGCTCGGCCATCGATTCCCGGTGCGCCGGCGCGAACAGTTTGGGGACCAAGCCAGTCACGAAAGGATCGATCCCGTCCGAGCGCAGCGCTTGCGCGGCCTTGTCCCGATTGCCCTTCGCCTCGTCGCCGTCCGGCTTCGCCGTCGAATGCACGAGGGCGAAAGCGGCCAGCTTGTCCGGGTTCCGTTCGGCAAAGGCCAGCGATACATATCCCCCGAGCGAATGGCCGAATAGCCAGACCGCACCGGCATCGAGATGCGCCAGCAGCTGCTCGAGATCCGACGCGAAATCCTCCATCGCGTAAACGGGCTGCCGGGGCGCGGAGCTCCGGCCGTGGCCGCGAAGATCGGGCACGATGACCCGCCCCGCCCCTTCAAGCTGCGGCAGCACCGCTTCCCAATAAGCCGAGCTGCCGCAGAAACCGTGCAGCAGTACGATCGTTTTGCCGGTCCCCCCTGCGGAAGGGGCCGAGTCGTAATAGGCGATCGTCCGTCCGCCGGGCGCCGCGAACGACAGGTTTGCGATAGAACGTTGATCCGTGGTCATGAGGAATTTTCCCTTCCCTTGAAAGCTGTTATAGATGCTGCGAATGAATGGATGACAGCCGCATGGAGAGCACCTCTGGCTGGTCCCAGGCGGCTTGAACGGCGCTCGCCAAGGCGCGGGCCATGCCGAGGACTTCGCGCAGCGAGGCATGCTGAATCGTCCAATAAGGCTTCACGCTCTTCGGTCCGACGATGCCGGCGATGCTGTAATGCCCCGCGGGCGCAAGCCTCTTCCCGACCGCTTGTCCCGGAAACAACGGTCCTTCGCCGACGATATAGCCCGGTTCTTCCTCTTTCTTACCCAAACAAGCATCGACCGCAATCGTCATGCAGCCCTCCGGAACGGCCGAACGCATCGCGTCGTACCGGTCCGCGTCGCACGGATCCTCCAGCGTGCCGATGACGTGCAGCCAGCCGGCTTGCGCCAACAGTGTGCCGACGAGCGGTCCGAACGAATCGCCGGTGGAGCGATCCGTTCCGATGCACAAGAACGCCACGCGGCCGCGGTCCGGCTGAACGGCGGCCGCTTTTCGCAAAAAAGCCGCCACTCCGTCGATCGCGACGCGCTGACGGAACACCGGATCTTCCGAGCGTCCCCTGCGGGCTTTGGCCCGATTACCCATGCTTCATGCTTCCTCCCCGTTCCAACTGTCCTCATTGTACCGAAATCCCCATGCGGCATCAAATCGAACAAAGTCCGCCCGCGGCCGGAGTAGCGGCCGTCCGCCCGGCATGCTACAATACGATCAATCAGTCCGTTCATCGGGAAAGGAGAGATAGAATGCAAAATTTGGCAGAACCGAACGCGGAAAACGTCGCCTTCATGATCGAAGCCATCAAAACCAAGCTGCGCATGGCCTCCGGAGCCGCCATGCAGGCATCGAACTTCAGTCTCGATAAATACGAGGACCTGCTGGACATCTACGAAATCGTGGCGGGCAAGGACAAATTCAGCATCAGCGAAGTCGAAGCGATCGTGTCGGAGCTCGGGCAGCTGCGGGAATCGAAATAGTTTCCACATAATTACAATTAATGCCATTTACCGACATAGTATTACAATTTAAAACCGGACGCGAGCAGCGCGTCCGGTTTTGTTTTTTTCCACTATTTTACTGAAAATGCCAGCAGGATCAGCCGGCCTTTGCGCGGCTAGGATTCAATCCCTTCTTCGAAATCCCCGGAAGGGGCGGCGCCCGAGGCGGAAATCGACAGCTTGACGTTCACCGTCTTGTTCTCGCCTTTCAGGAAATACGCGAGCCGTTCGAGCTTCTCCGCGAGCTCCGGCCCGCTCAGCGTCACGTTCAGCTCGTAACCGAACTGATCCTCGGGAGCAAGCCGCCCTCCGCCCGAGTAAGCGCCCGTTGCATAAGCATCGGCGGTATTGCGCGAAGCCAAAAGCTGCTCCGGCGAAAATTTATCCGATTTGTTCACGACCCGCTCGTAAATGCGAAGCTTCTTCAGAAGCATATAATACTGGGCGGAATGCTTGAACCCCCACGCGTCGCGAATATCCTTTAGCGTGTAGTCCATTTTCCACTGCTTTAATTTCTCTACTTGCTCATCGGTCGATAAGGCAAGAAACTCCTCAATCGGTAAGATTGGCTGCGGCATCGATATTGTCCCCCCGGATCTGGAAATTACGCTTCTGCATTTATTTTCGCCATAACATTCATTTTTCCTTTTTTTAATATAAAAATATTCCAGTTCTTTTGTCGTAAACGCGAAATATATTGAGAAATCATAAAAGGTTGTCCGAAGCGTCGCGGCTTCGAACAACCTTTTCGAGGAAACGAGGATTTATTTTCCGATTTTCGCGAACTCCGAAGCGGATAGCGCGGCTTGCGGTTACGTTCACGCCGGTTTGTCGTCCGCCTGCTCCGCCGTTCCCCGGTTAAGCGCAGGGCGGCCGATCGAGCTGTAGATGAAGCCGGCATGCTCCAGTTGTTCGGCTGAGAACAGGTTGCGCCCGTCGATGAGCACCGGCCTGCTCATCCTTTGCCGGAGCTGCTGCAGATCCACGTCGGCGAATGCCGGCCATTCCGTCAACAAGCATACGGCGTCCGCGCCGTCAGCCGCCTCCAATGCATCCTCGCACCACGCGATCCGCTCGTGGTCGAAGCCGTTTCTGAAGTTCGGCAGCGCGACCGGATCGCAGGCGCGGACATTCGCTCCCAGCCCGACGAGCGCCTGCACGATATCCAGCGCCGGCGTATCCCGCACATCGTCCGTGTTCGGCTTGAAGGCCAGTCCCCAGACCGCGATCGTCCGCCCCTCCAGCTCCCCGAAAATGCGCCGCAGCTTATGAACGACGCTGAATCGCTGATCCCGGTTCACGTCGACCACGGACTTCAGCAGCTTGAACTCGTAATCGACGTTGCCGGCGATTTGAATGAGCGCCTGCGTATCCTTCGGAAAACACGATCCGCCGTAGCCGATGCCGGCCCGCAGGAAGGAATGGCCGATCCGCCGATCGTAGCCCATGCCTTCCGCGACCTTCGTCACGTCCGCGCCGACCTTCTCGCAGATGTTCGCGATCTCGTTGATGAAGGAAATTTTCGTCGCCAGAAAAGCGTTGGACGCGTACTTGATCATCTCGGCGCTGCGGATATCCGTGACGAAAATACGGTCGGTCAACGAACGATGGAGCGCTGCCGCGATCTCCGCCGCCTCGCTCCGGTCCGCGCCGATGACGATGCGGTCCGGATGGAACGTATCGCCGACCGCCGAGCCTTCGCGCAGAAATTCGGGCACGGAGACGATCTCGAACGGGAACTTCGCGATGGAAGCGACCAGCGCTTGAAGCCGGTGATTCGTGCCGACCGGGACGGTGCTCTTGACCATGATGAGCTTGTATCCGTTCATCGCGGCCGCGATTTCGCGCGCGGCTTGTTCGATAATTTCCAGATTCGCCTCCCCGCTTGGCAAGGACGGCGTTCCCACGGCGAGAATAACGGCTTCCGACTGCCGGACGGCCGACTGAAGGTCGGACGTAAACGCCAATCTTCCCGCTTCCATGTTGCGTATGACGAGCTCCTGCAGCCCCGGCTCGTAAATCGGGATCTCGCCGCGCGACAGAACGGATATTTTAGACGCGTCCTTGTCGACGCAGATGACCTCGTTATGCAGCTCAGAGAAGCAAGCCCCCGATACAAGTCCCACATAGCCCGTTCCGATTACAGCAATTCTCATCTCTACTCGCTCCCGTCGGCCGCATTCGCGATTTTGTTTTCCGAGGATCAGCATAGCAGAGAAACGTTAATGCCATATAAAAAATGGTTTCGAAGCCGTCCAGGCTCCGAAACCATCGCTTGCAACCATTCGCTCTACCGCTGCGCTTCCAGTCCGAGCGAGAGCAGGAACCGCGCGAACGCTTCTTGCCCGGCTTCCGTCCGCTTGTAAATGCCGGCATCCTTCAGCACGTCGAGGAATTTGCGTCCGACCTCGTCCCGCAGCAGCGCCTCCGCTTGATCGGGCGACAGCTTGGCCCCATGCTCTCCGATCATCGCGTCGATCCAGGCGGCATGCTTGCCGAGCGGACCGCTCTGCAGGGCAACCGCGTCGAACGCCGTCTCGCCCGTCAACAGTTCGGCGATCTGCCCGAGCTCGGTCTTGAGCCGGCCCGGAAGGACGGCAAGCCCCATGACTTCGATCAAGCCGATATTCTCTTTCTTGATGTGATGCAAATGCTGGTGCGGGTGGAAAATCCCGTCCGGATGCTCCTCGCTCGCGCGGTTGTTCCGGAGCACGAGATCCAGCTCGTAACGGCCGTCGTCGCGCAGACGGGCAATCGGCGTAATCGTATTATGCGGCACCTGCGCGCCGTCCTTCTCCGTGAAGGCGTAGATATCGGCTTCGGGGTCGCTGTATACGCGCCACGCATCGAGAATCTCGCCAGCGGCTTTCAATACGGCTGCCTTGTCGTTGCCGTTCACCCGCACGACGCTCATCGGCCAAGCTACGATGCCGTACGTCAAGCCGTCGCCCGAAGGTCGGACGAAGGCACGCTCGACGGCAGCCGTTTCCATCGGAAACACATGGCGGCCCGCCTGGAAATGGTCATGGTTCAGGATCGAGCCGCCTACGATCGGCAGGTCCGCGTTGGAACCGATGAAATAATGCGGGAACGCATCGACGAAATCGAGCAGGCGCGCGAACGTGTCGTGCGTGATGCGCATCGGCACATGCTTGCCGTGGAACACGATGCTGTGCTCGTTATAGTACACGTAAGGCGAATACTGGAAGTACCATGCCTCGCCCTGGAGCTCCAGCGGCACCACGCGCAGGTTCTGGCGCGCGGGATGGTCGGCGCGTCCGGCATAGCCGACGTTGTCCGCGCACAGCAGGCATTTCGGATAGTTGCTCGGGGCCATCGTCTTGAGCAGCGCGATCTCGCGCGGATCCTTCTCCGGCTTGGAGAGGTTGATCGTGATCTCCAGCTTGCCGTACGCCGTCGGCTGTTCCCAGTACTGGTTCTTCAGGATGCGGTCCATGCGAATATAATTCGAATCGATGCTGAGCCTGTAGAAATCGTCGGTCGCTTTCACGATCCCGTCTGCCTCAGCCGTGCGGCGAAACCGCGCGGCCGTCTCGGACGGACGCGGCATCAAGAGCCCCATGATGCGGGCATCCAGCAGGTCGCGGAAGGTCATCGTATCGTCGGGGATCAGCCCGATGGAGGCGCCGTAATCGAGCAGCGGCTCAAGCAGCGATACCGGGCTCTCCAGCCGCTCCTCCGGCACTTCGCCGGCGTAGGCTTCGGTCAATCCGAACAGGTCGATAAGCGCGTTCCTGGAGGCGTACGCGTCGAGCGGCGGCTCGATCATGCCGCGCTGCGCCGCGAATTGCACCAACCGCTCGATCAGTAATAGCACGTCGTTCGTGCCGGGTGTCCGTTGTTCCGTCATGTTCTGTCATTGCTCCTTCCCGCTGCGGGGAGTCTATGCTTCCGAAGCGTTATCGCTTGTCGTCGTATCCGTTCGGGTTGGCTTGATGCCACGCCCACGCGCTGCCGATGATGTCCTCCAGCTTGTTGCGCGTCGGGTTCCAGCCGAGTTCTTTGCGGACGCGGTCGGACGAAGCGACGAGCACCGCCGGGTCGCCCGCGCGGCGCGCCTCTGTAACGGCCGGAATCTCGCGGCCCGTCACTTGGCGCGCGATGTCGATGACCTGCTTCACGGAGAAGCCGGTCCCGTTGCCGAGGTTGTAGACGGCGCTGTCTCCGCCTGTGCGCAGCCGATCGACCGCCAGCACATGCGCGTCCGCCAGGTCGCTGACATGGATATAGTCGCGGATGCAGGTGCCGTCTTCCGTCGGATAGTCGTCGCCGAAGACCGAGATATGCGCGCGCTGTCCGAGCGCGGTCTGGAGCACGAGCGGCACCAGATGCGTCTCGGGGCTGTGGTCCTCGCCGATCCGACCGCCGGCATGCGCGCCCGCGGCGTTGAAGTAACGGAGCGAGACGTACTTGACGCCGTAAGCGACGTCGTACCATTTCATCATTTTCTCCATCGCGAGCTTCGTTTCGCCGTACGTGTTGGTCGGCAGCGTGCGGTCGTCCTCGTGAATCGGAATGTTCTCCGGCTCGCCGTAAGTCGCCGCCGTGGACGAGAAGACGATCCGCTTCACGCCGTGCGCGTTCATCCGCTCCAGCAGGCAAAGCGTGCCGTAGACGTTGTTATGATAATATTTGCCGGGATCCTTCATGCTCTCGCCGACCAGCGAATTCGCCGCGAAGTGGATCACCGCGTCGATGCTGTTCTCGCCGAATACCGTATCGAGGAAATCGGCGTCGCGCAGATCGCCGACGTACAATTTGCCGCCGAGCACCGCCTCCCGGTGTCCCTGCTGCAGGTTGTCGACGACGACGATGTCCTCGCCCCGTTCGATAAGCGCCGCTACCGCATGCGAGCCGATGTAGCCCGCGCCACCCGTTACCAATACTGCCATGTTGATCTCTCTCCCTTCTCTATTCAAAGCCGAACCGCCGCGATCCGGGCCGATTCGTTCCACCCAAGCCTGACCTTCGCTGCCAAGAACTCCCCTGGTTCTTAGGCCAAACGCTCCACGCCGTTGCCGATCGCGCAGACATAGAATTCCGGAACCAAGCCCGTCGCATCCGTATACTGACGGCCGACTTCGGCCTTGAACGCATCGATGCTGTCCTTATGAACCAAGGACACCGTGCAGCCGCCGAAGCCCGCGCCCGTCATGCGGGAGCCCAGCACGCCGTCGACCGTGCGCGCCGCCGCCACCATCGCGTCCAGCTCGTCGCCCGTCACTTCGTACAAATCGCGGAGCGAATCGTGGGACGCGTTCATCAGTTCGCCGAATGCGGCGAGATCGTTCGCCTTGAGCACTTTCATGGATTGGAGCACGCGGTCGATCTCTTCCACGACATGCTCCGCGCGGGCGCGCACGACGTCGTCCCCGATCAGATGCTTGTTCGCGTTGAAATCGGCGAGCGACAGCTGGCCGAGCAGCGTGAGATGCGGGAAAGCGGCTTTCAAATCTTGGACCGCTTGCTCGCATTGGCTGCGGCGCTCGTTGTACTTCGAGTCCACCAAGCCGCGGCGTTTGTTCGTATTGCCGATGACGAGCTGATAATCGCCGGAGTTGAACGGCACCAAGTCGTATTCCAGCGTATCGCACATCAGCAGGATCGCATGGTCCTTCCTGCCGTTCGCCACCGCGAACTGGTCCATGATGCCGCATTGCACGCCGTTGAATTCATTCTCGGATTTTTGCGACAGAAGCGCGATTTGGACCGTATCGGTCCCCAGGCCTTCCATGGTCAGCAGTCCGTACGCCGTGACGACCTCGATGGACGCGGAGGACGAGAGGCCAGCGCCGTTCGGGATCTCGCCGTGGAACAGCAGGTCGTAGCCGCTGCCGAATACGACGCCGCGGCTTTCGAGCTCGTGGACGATGCCCTTCGGATAGTTCATCCAGTCGTCCGCCTCGTCATAGACGATCGGGGCGATCGGCAGATGCTTGTGCTCCGCGAAATTCGTCGAGGCAAGGCCGAGCTGAAGGTCGCCGCGCTTGCGGATCAGCAGCGTCGTGCCGAACGTCAGCGCCGCCGGGAAGACGTAGCCGCCGTTGTAATCCGTGTGCTCGCCGATCAGATTGACGCGTCCCGGGGCGTGAAAGACGCCGATCTGTTCGGCGGATTCGCCGTATACGTTCAGAAATCGTTGATTCAGTTCTTGCAGGTTCGCCATTATGCCGCACCGCTTTCCATGGAATTAGTTGCCTTTGCCAACTGTAGTGAACGAGCATGGCCCGAGGCCGTATTTCGCTTCGCTTGCTAAAATCAGTATAGTCGAAGACAAGGCCGAGTGAAATGGTACGATGTGAGCATTGGATGGAATTTTGTGACCTCCTATCGAGCGGCCGGGCGGCCGTATGCTACAATGGATGTGAGATGGATGAATTGTAAACGAAGGGGTTTCCTCATGATGGAGCTGCCAACGACCTATACGGTCCTGTCCAATCCCGTGCCCGATTCGCATGGTGATTTATATGTCCTGTTCGCCGGCGAAAGCCAAACGAAGCCGGGCCACCTGATCGGGCCCAAGGTGTACGATTTCTATCTGATGCATCACGTCCTGTCCGGTTCCGGCAGCTTCGTCTGCGCGGGCATCCGGCATGAGCTGCGCGCCGGCCATACGTTCCTGATCCATCCCGAGCAGCTGATCAGCTACGAGTCCAGCGAAGCGGATCCTTGGCGCTACCGCTGGATCGCATTCCATGGCGGCCCCGCGCAGGCGCTCGTCGCGGAAACCGGCCTCGAGCCCGCCTCGCCGCTGCTCGATACGGGGCGCAATCCGCGCATCGCGGTGCTGTTCCATCATATTATGCGCGCTTTTCGCCACAACGACCGCTCCGCCCATCTACGCGCCGCGGGCTATCTGCAGCTGCTGTTCGCGGAATACGCGTCGGCGCTGACGGAAGCCGACGCCGCGGCTCAGCAGCGCGGCGACGAGGGCGAGGCGCTGACGCAGCAGGTGCTGCGGTATTTGTCCACGCAGTACGCCGAGCCGATCTCCATCGAAAACATGGCGGATTCGCTCGGCTACAACCGCGCGTATTTGTCCCGGCTGTTCAAACGGCAGACCGGCGTGACGCCCGTCACCTTCCTGCTCAAGCTGCGGATCGACAAGGCGCATCTGCTGCTGCGCGAGCGGCTGGAGCTGACCGTGGAACAGATCGCCGCTTCCGTCGGTTTCCAGGACCCGCTTTACTTCTCCAAGCAATTCCGCCGCTTCTACGGCCAGTCGCCCACGGCGTACCGGGAAGCGATGAAGGCCTTGTAGGCGGCGGGTCAAGGCAAGGTGAGTTGAAGCTGCAAGCATACGGCTAACACGCAGCGCCTGCAACGAGAAGGAACGCACGCAAAGATAGCCTTCGGAGACATCGGCGTCTCCAAAGGCTATCGATAGTGCTTCGACTACTGCTCCCGGCCGTGGCAAATCTGCTGCGCCGGAGCTCTTCCGAACGCGGCGACCGCGTAAACTCCGCCGTTGCCGCGACCGTCGCGACGATCGGCCGGCCGGCGGCACAAGTCCGCCCTCCGCTTTCGTTCATTGTCTCCCCGATGCAGCCGAGTTAAACCCGTCTTCTGCCGAAGAAGAACGACAGGATGAACAAAATGATGAATACGACGAACAAGATCTTCGCAATCCCCGCAGCGGCCGAAGCCAGCGTGAAGAAGCCCAGCACCCCCGCCACCACTGCAATGATGAAGAACAAAACCGCGTAACCCAACATAACCGTCACCCTTTCGGTTGCTTGTATTTTGGTGTTGCCCTGCACTTGCTTACTTGGCTTATACACCGTCCGCGGAGAGCTTGAAACGCGGTTCGCGATTCCGATCGTTCCCGGTCGCAATCCGGCAGCGGCACCGGACGAACGAAAAAAGCCCTCCGGACCGCGGCCTGAAAGGCAGCAATCCGGAGGGACGATTCCGCGGTCGATGCCGCTAATCGCGGGCGTTGATCCGCAATCGAAAGCTCGGCTCGCGGCGGCCGACGACCTGGCCGGCATCGTTGCGCATCTCCGGCGGCATATGCCGCCGAATGCTGGCAATGATTTCCTCGCCGAGGCCCATCTGCTCGAGTATCCCGCATACGGCTTCCGGCCAAGGCGTTTCGCCGCCGTCGGCGAGCTTGACGACGCCGGCGATGCCTTCCCGGCGCAGGGCGAAGACGAAGACGCCCTGCGCGCCGCTCTTGGCGACGACGTTCCCGTCGCCGAGCATGAGGCTCGCCAGCCGGCCCGGCCCCTCCACGAGGCCCGGATGGCTGCGCATGGCGGCGGCGATGCGTCCCGCCGCCGCGGCGTAGGCGCTGCCCGCCGGCGATGCCGCGGCGGGCGCTGCGCCGGCGATGCCGCCGGGGCCGGCGGCGGCATCCCACGCGGCGAAGCGCGCGTAGATGAGCGCGAGCCGCCATAACGGCAGCGCGAAGACGGGCAGGCCGCAGCCGTCGATGGCGCAGCCGACGGCTTCCGGCTCCAGCTCCGCGAGCGCGGCGACCGTCCGAAGCAGCTCCTGCTGCAGCGGGTGCTCCCGCTCCGCGTAGGTGTCCATCGGCCAGCCGCGCAGCTTGCACAGCGCGAGCATGCCGATGTGCTTGCCCGCGCACACATGGTACAGCTTGCGCGGCTGTCCGCCGCGCCGGATCACCTCGTCGCGGGCTTCCGCGTTCGCGGGCAGCTGCGGCCCGAACACGAGCTGCTCTTCCTCCACGCCCGTGAGCGCGAGCATGCGCTCCAGCACGGCGACATGCGCCGGCGTGCCCTGATGCGAGGCGCACATCAGCGCGAGCATGTCGTCGCCCAGGCCGTACGCCTCCGCGACGCCGCCGAGTATAGCCGGCAGCGCCTGGACCGGCTTGGCCGTCGAGCGCATGTACGTCCAGATCGAAGCATCTCCCGCTTCCGCGAGAATGTCCCCGTTCGCCGAGACGACCGCGGCATGGCCGCCGTGCACGTTTTCGACGGCGCCGCCGCGCGTCGTCCGCACGAGCGGGACCCCCAGCACGTCCGCCGCGGAAGGTGCGTCATTGATCATTTTCATCCTGTTATCCCCTGCCATTTCCGAGCTGATGCGCGCATGATTTCAAAAACTTATTTTACCACGGAAGTACCCGTTTCTCCTACCGTCCTTCCGGCCTGCCCGGCGCATCGAACGCAGCCCGGTCCCAATGGTCCCCGGCGTTCCGCTCGAGAGCCTCTGCATGGCTATCCGAGCCCAAATCCAACCCGCTTTGTTTCAAACTTGCGCCCGCGCGTGTATGTAAGCATAAGCCGCATCCGAAAGGAGTTGTCGACCTTGACCGCATTGAACCCATTGCCGAGCGAACTGCCGAAGGCGTCGTCAGCCGGGCAGGCGGGCAGAAAGTCCGAGCCGATCGAGAGCGCGAAAAACGGCTCCATGGTGCAGGACATGCAGGATTTGAAGCGCCTCGGCCATGACATGAAGGACATGAAGACGAACAGCCAGCTGCAGGAAGAAGGTCTCGTGCCCGATCCCATTCAAGAATAAATCGGCGCATGGCGCAAAAAGAGGGGCTTGCCCCTCTTTTTTATGACCGGAAACGGGCATAATAGCCGCGGGAGGCATGATGAAATGAAGAATTTACACGAGGGTCGCTTATATTGGCAGGAGACCCTGCCGCACAGCAAAACTTATCCGTCGCTGCAACAATCCGTCCAAGCCGACGTCGCCGTCGTCGGCGGCGGAATGTCCGGCGCGATTTGCAGCTACGTCCTTGCCCAAAACGGGCTGCGGACCGTTCTCCTCGAACGGGAGAAGGTAGCGGGCGGCAGCTCGCTCGCGAATACGGGCCTGCTGCAATTTTGCAACGACGTCATGCTGACGGACCTCATCGCCCAGATCGGCGAACGGCAGGCGGTCCTGTTCTACAAAGCCTGCGAGACGGCCGTGAAGGAGCTCGAGCGCGTCGCCTGCAAGTTTTCCGTCGATACGGAGTTCAAACGCAGAAGCAGCCTGTATTACGCCAGCTCGGAGCAGGACGTGCCGAAGCTGAAGGAAGAATACGCGAATCTGCACGCGAACGGCTTCGACGTGGAATATTGGGAGCCGGAGCGGATCGGCAGCCACTTCCCGTTCCGCAAGCCGGGCGCCGTCGTCACCCACGGCGATGCGCAGGTCAACCCGTACCGCTTCGTGCATGCCGTCGTCGACGCCGCCGCCGCGAAGTTCGGACTCGGGGTATACGAAGACACGGACATAACCGGCCATGAGACGGACGAGCAAGGCCTTCACGCGCTGCGCACCGCGACGGGCGCAATCGTCTCGGCCCGCCACGTCGTCTACGCCGTCGGCTACGAGCCGGAAGAATTGCGCGGTCAGCTCATCCGCTCGGAGATGAACCGGACAAGCGTCATCGTCACGGAGCCGCAGCCCGATCTGACGCCCTGGCACGGCCATTATTTGATCTGGGAAACCGCCAGGCCGTACTTCTATACGCGACTCGCGAATGACGGACGCGTCATTGCCGGGGGCTACGACGAACCGAACGGCCATCCGCTGGCGGGACGCGGCGCGCGGGAAAAGTTGGCGAACAAGCTCGCCGAACGCGTCAAGGAGCTGTTCCCCTCTTTCTCCGTGCAGCCGGAGTACGAGTGGAACGCGACGTTCGCGGTGTCGCGGGATAATCTGCCCTTCATCGGGGAGGACCCGAAGTGGCCGCGGGTCTATTACTGCCTCGGCTACGGCGGCAACGGCACCGTCTACAGCATGATGGGCTCCCTCCTGCTTCGCGATCTGATCAACGGACGCGACAACCCGATCTCCCCCATCGTCGGACTGGGCCGCCGCTCGCTGCAAAACGCCTGACCCGCTCCGCCGATGCCCCGACCGGCTTCAACCGATCCCGCATCCCCCTATTCTCGCATCGCCCATCGCGCAGTCCAAAAAGCCGCTCCCTCACAGGAGCGGCGAAAGCATTCTCGCGGCTATCTCTCCGGCCTTCTGCCAGGCGGATCGCTTCTGGAAATGCGAACGGTTCACTTCCTCGCACGACGCCAAATCCCGCACGAAGTCGTGCTCCAACCGCTTGATCGCCTGCGGATCGAACAGCAGCGCGTTGATCTCGAAATTGCTGAAGAAGCTCCGCATGTCCATGTTCGCCGTTCCCACCGAGGCGAGCAGCTCGTCGACGATCATCACCTTCGCATGCACGAACCCATTGTGGTACCGATAGACCCGCACGCCCGCCGACAGCATTTCCTCCACGTACGAGAGCGACGCGAACAAGACGAGCTTCGTATCGGCCACGTACGGGATGATGAGGCGAACGTCGACCCCGCTCATGGCCGCGGTGCGCAGCGCCATCAGCACGCTGGGATCCGGGATGAAATACGGCGTCGTGATATAGATCCGCGACTTGGCGACGGATACGGCGGCGAACACGGATTCCAGGATGGCCGCGTCCTTGTTGTTCGGCCCGCTGGCCACGATTTGCACCTGCTCCCGTCCCGTGCAGTCGTGCGCCGGCAGATACGCCGGGTTCGTCAGCCGCTTGCGCGAGGTAAACCACCAGTCCTGCATGAATACTTCCTGCAGAAAATAGACCGAATCCCCGCGCAGCCGCAGATGCGTATCCCGCCAGAAGCCCAGCTTCGGATTGCCGCCGAGGTATTCGTCGCCGATATTGATGCCTCCGACGAAGCCGACCAGTCCGTCGACGACGACGATTTTGCGATGATTGCGGAAATTCATGCGCTTGCTGAAGAACGCCAGGCGCGCGGGCAGGAAGCATCTCGTCTCGATGCCCGCCCGCTCCAGCTCGCGGATATAGGACGCGTGCAGCTCCAGGCTGCCGAGGCCGTCGTAGATCACCCGGACCTCCACGCCCGCCCGCGCTTTCCGAATGAGCGCCTCCTTCAGCTTTCGCCCGACGACGTCGTCCCGGATCGTGTAAAATTCGACATGCACATGATGCCGCGCCGCCTCGACCGCCTCCAATATCGCCGCGTACGTCGCCTCGCCGTTCGTCAGCACGGTCGTCTCGTTGCAGCTCGTGATCGGCGAGAACGCCATGCTTTGCAGCGTGCGGTACAGCCGTTCCTGATGCTTGAACGCGTCGCCTTGCATGTCTTCCAGCCGATTCACGAGCTTGCACCGCAGCAGCGCCTGCAGCATCGTTTCCTTGGTGACGACGCCTCTTCGGCGCATCGTTCTGCGGCGTCTGTATTCCTGCGCCAGGAAATAATACATGACGAACCCGATGATCGGCAGCACGAACAGAATGACCAGCCAGGCTATCGTTTTGGATGGACGGCGGAATTCCAGGACGAGAATCGTCGCGATTTGAAAGATAAACACGATCAGTACGGCCAATGCCCAAATCATTGCGTTCCTCCCCCGTCGGCTCGCCGAAGCCTCGTCTGTCTAGCTTTAACTCTCCCAGCAGGGCATATACATCTTTTGAAGGCATGTTTCCATTCGCCCGGGAATAAATAGCTAATAGCACGTTACCACCGAAGGAAGGAGGATGAATCGACGGATGTTCAAAGAATCCAAACGAAGCGATTACGCCGAGACGTCCATCGGACAAGGGACGCACGTGGAAGGCAAGCTGATCAGCGATGCCGGCATACGGATCGAAGGGGAATTCCGGGGCGAGATCGAATGCAAGAGCGACGTCGTCGTCGGCGAATACGGCATCGCCCGGGCCGCCATCGCGGCGCACGATTTGACCGTGGCGGGCAAGGTCTACGGCGATATCAACGTGAAGGGCCGCTTGACCATCACCGCTTCCGGCCAGCTGCACGGCAACGTCCTCGCGCACGCGATTCTCATTCAGGACGGGGGGATTTACAACGGCAATTGTCGCATGGAACGACAAACGGAGGCCAAACCTCGCCATCTGCAGGAGGGCGATCCGCCGCAGCATCCGCATCAGCAGGCTAAGGAAAACGCCGCCAAGGAAAAATCCCGGCAAGCCGGTTAATAAAACGAAGAAAGGGAGCGACAGCCGGTCGGAATAGACGGCTGCGCTCCCTTTTTGAAGGTACCCGGGCAATTACGTCGCCACGTCCCGCTTGTTGAAGACCAGCCACGTAATGCCGACGAAGACGATATAGTAGACGGCCAGCACCGCGAGCGAGAAGCCCATCGTCATGCCGTGCGCGATTTCCTTGCTGCTCAGGTACTCCTTCAGGTTCAAGTGCAGGAACAGCAGGTAATCGACCCACTTGTAGTCCAGCATCGAGAGCAGGCCGCTCGCGATCAGGCCGAAGAAATAGATGAACATCGACAGTCCGATGGCCAGCCCCCCGCTGCGGAACAGCGTCGAGAGCATGAAGCTCAGCGTGACGATCATGATCAGCCCGAGGTAATCCAGCACGTACACCTGCATCATGTAGCTGAACGGTCCGGAGCCGTTGGCGACGCCCAGCGCATCGCTCGCCGTCTTCGCGTCGCCGTAGCCGAACAGGATCAGGTTCAGCACGAACGAGCTCAGCAGCATCAGGAGCGACAACAGAATCGCGAAGATCAGCAGCGCGATGTATTTGGACAGCAGAATCTTGGAACGGCTCCACGGCCGGATCAGCAGCAGCTTGATCGTGCCGGAGGAGAATTCGCCCGCCACGCTTTCGGCGGAGACGACGACGGTGAAAATCGTGATCAGCAGGTACGTGAACGATTCGATGTTGTTCATGACCGTCCACATGGAGCCTCCGCCCTCGTCGAACGCTTTGGACAGGATGCTCACGCCGACGACGATCAGCAGGATGATGCCGAACATGATCCAGGTGCCGATGCGCCGGTATATCTTCATGTTCTCGTTGCGGACCAGCTGCAGGAAGTTATACAAGCTGCCCACCTCCCGTCATCTCCAGGAATTGATCCTCGAGCGATTTGTTCAGAATGCGGATGCCGTACACTTTAATGCCCGCGCCGACAAGCTCCGCGTTGATCAGCGCGACCGTGTCCCGGTCCGCGCGAACAAGCGCCCCTTCTTCCACCCTGGCCGCCTCATGCTTCGCCAGCAGTTCCACGGCTTCGTCCGGCCGGTCCACCTCGAATACGACGGGACCGCTGGTCTCGGCCAGCTGCGCGCTGCTCTGAACCGTCCTGACGTCGATCAGCTTGCCGCCTTGGATGATGGCGACCCGGTCGCACATCAGCTCCATCTCGCTGAGCAAGTGGCTGGAGACGAACACGGCGATGCCCTCGTCCTTGGCCAGCTTGCGCAAGTAATCGCGCAGCTCGCGAATGCCCGCGGGGTCGAGCCCGTTCGTCGGCTCGTCCAGAATGAGCAGCGACGGCTTATGCATGATCGCCTGCGCCACGCCCAGCCGCTGGCGCATGCCGAGCGAGTACGTCTTTACCTTGTCGTGGATGCGCTCCTTCAACCCGACCAGTTGGACGACCTCGTCGATCCGCTGGCTCGTGATGCCGGGCACCATTCGGGAGAAGTGAAGCAGATTTTGATACCCCGTCAAATATTTGTACATTTCCGGATTCTCGACGATCGCGCCGACATGCCGGATCGCCTGCTCGTATTCGGTGCGGACGCTGTGTCCGCCGATGAGCACGTCGCCCTTGGTCATGCGCATCAACCCGACCATCATCCGGATCGTCGTCGTCTTGCCGGAGCCGTTCGGCCCCAGGAATCCCAATACTTCCGCTCTCGGAATATCGAGCGTCAAGCCGTCTATAATCGTCCGAGTGCCGATCACTTTCGTCACCTGCTGAAGCCTGACGACCGGCTGCTCGTCCGAAACGGTCCCATAACCCATTGACGTACCCCCTGTATCCGCGAAGAATAATAGCTTGGTCGCGTATCATCCCCATCAGTATACCGAATAGAGGAAGCGATTGGAAGGCATAGGCCCTAGGCCGCAATAAAACGTCCCGTCCCGATCATGCGCTGTAGATCAACGGTCTATTGTCCGCAAAGGACGAATGCGCTTGAAAAGGAGCATCGCCGTCAAGAGGCCTATTGGTCCGGCTGTTCTTCGGCGCTTCCTCCTCGGGCTTCAGGAAGGATTCCGCGCAAACCTTGCAGCAGCCGAGAGGGATGTTTCCGCGATAGAATCCCGTCCGGAATAATTGTCCGGCTTCCTCCTTCGCCATCAGCTTGCCGCACCCCACGCAGCAAAAACGGTAATCCGACATTATTACGCCTCCCTTTTCCCACTCTATATACTATTTGTAGCAAACTTTGTAGTATATGTTACGTTTCGTATCGACAAATCTAGAATATGACAACATTCGCCAATTGTCAATAATGGGAGTAGGAAATTTGTCGGCCAACCGGATTGTATGCGCTTTCAAGTTGTGGCATAGGAAAAACGGCCTCCGCTCAACAGCCGTTTCATGGTTACAGCTCTCATAGACTTCGATCCAAGTAAGGTGCCGCGGGTTTCAAGGTGACCCTCAATAGATGTTCGTACATGTCGAGAATACGGCGGCGTGCGGGGATCATCTGCGCGAGTTTCTCTTTGAGCGCCGCGGCAAGCGCTTGCTGCATTTGTTCGTCGTGGACGAACGTACACCCATAGACGTAGATATTCTCTTCCTTGCTTCTCCAGGCTACATTTCCCACCAAGTTGAACTCCCATGCCCCGAACGCGACGGATGTCCGGATGCAATAGTCCTTGCTTACCGGAAACCGCAGATGCGTCATGAATCGCATGCCTGTCGGGCTCAGATCTTGGATCATTACGGGCGTTGTTCTCGATTTGGTATGGCTTCCGAGCGCATCCGCAATCGCTACCGTAACCTTCACCCCGTTAAAAATCCGGAGTCGCCCCGCATTGACGCGTGCATGGGTAGGTTTGCTATTCATGCAAGCTTCCTCCTTTCGATGGTTAAAGTAAACTGATACAAAATGTATCAATATAGACATCGATTTAAACCGTGCGAAATCTCTTTTCGTGCGGCTAGACGTTGTATTCCTGGTCATTTATTGCGCCTTTATCATCTGTAATACAAATTGTATCTATACATTCAAGAGGTTTCCAATGGCCGTTAGTCGCGGTGCCGACATCGTCTAGTTGACGCCGCAGGTCGGCCAAGTGCCGGACAAGCGCATGGAGCGAATGATGAATAGACACGATGGATTCCCTTGCGCTTCTTGCGGTAAAGATGGCTTCATCCATCCATTCTCGCGATCCTTCGTCTATGTTTTCACCTGCTCCGCTATGAACCCGCTTGCCGTCGGCTTTGTTATCGTTTTTCATTCCGATTCCCCAAACGCAGCTTGCGCAAAATGATATAGCATCCGAGTCCCATAACGCCGCCTATCGCATCGATGAGAATATCTTTCGGATTGGAGGTTCTTCCGACCGTAAACGATTGATTCCATTCATCGACCTTCGCGACTGATACTGCGACGAGCAGCGGAACGAGCAGCCAATAACGCGGCTTATCCCCGGCCCGTAACGCTGTCGCTGCCAAAAATGCAAGCACGGCATAGATGAACAAATGCGCGCCTTTGCGAAATAAAAATTCTATCAAATCAAAAGGTTTCTTCGCGTTGGAATATTCATGATGAAAATAATAAAAATCCATGTCCGGAAGAACCTCGGTTGCCGCCCGTTCCGAGAAATGCTTGCTTAAAAACGGGATGATGCTTTGTTCTTCGTACGATTGGGAGGAAAAAAGAAAGATAAGGAAAATCCAGCCGAACAGGAAGAGCAGCTTGAATATGATCACAGTTTTACCGGTCCCCTCCATATAAGCCTCCTTTCTGCGCTGCATATGGGTCGCTGACTCTATCATAACTTCATCTGCCTGCATAAAATTAATAGAAACAAACTATCGTTTAGGAGGGATATGAATGGCAGATCCAGCAGGCATTTTCAGCGTCACATCTTACGGAGCAGTCGGAAACGGAACAGCGGACGATACCGCCGCGTTACAAAACGCCATAAATGCCGCTTTTAGTGCGGGAGGCGGCGTTGTGTGGCTTCCGCCCGGCAAATTCAAAACCTCGTCCACACTGGTGCTTCCGAATGTCAATCGACCGAATACGGCCGGCACCCAAGGTTCGGGCATCACGATCAAAGGCGCGGGCATGTACAGTTCCGGCATTCTGTATGCAGGCACGGGATTCGCTATTTATTCGGATAAGACTATCGCCGATACCGTTCTATTCGAAGACTTCTACATCAACCATCGCAACGGAAGCGGCGTAGGACTTCCCCAAGGCGCGCATCAAATGTTCAACCGATTCTTCTCAAGCGCTTGCGGAACCGGCAAATACGGCGTATATATTCAAGGAAACCGATCCGCGCAGAACAATACGGGCGGCGTCGGCGCCTATATGCTCTCGTTCAACAATTGCAGGTTCTGGTCAGAAACGGGCTACAACGGAACGGGCGTCTTGCTTGAAAACTTATTCATGTGCGCGTCGTTCGACAACTGCTTCTTTTCCAGGGCCGTCAATAATTACCCTCATCTCTGGCTGAAAAATTCCGTCAGCGTGCATATCACGGACAGTGCTTTCGAGAGATCGGAATACCAAGCGGTCCTGCCGCCGGCCATCGCCAACAGCACGGCGTATACGCCCGAGCAAAAAGAAGCCATTCGCGCCACGATGTCGACCACCGTAAACAATGCGATCACGGAGCCGCTTATCCGCTTGGACGACTCCCATGCGATCTCGATCCTCGAATGCCATGCGGAAGCGACCTTTCCGGCATTCGTCGGCGTCTACGGCGGAAGCACGAACGTACTGATCGACGGCTGCAGGCTTGATCATTACGCGATTACGACTTACAACGGAATGAAAGGCTACATCGTGCAAGTAGATCCCGCTTCTACCGATTCCCGCAGAATTATCGTCGGCAAGCGAAACTATTACAGTCAAACCAATCATCCCGATACGACGCATGGTCCGGTCATACTCGATCCGGTGAATGCGGTTACCATGCTCGGCTTCGAGGACGTTACGCCGTTTGCCAACCAGAACTATAAAACCGAACGCAGAACCATCCCGCTGAGCGGACAATCCGGCAATAACATGTTGAAAAATCCGTCGTTCTACTCCGATCAGCCGAACGGCGTTCCCTTCGGCGTCGAAACGCCTTCGGGTTCCTATTCGTTCGCGCAGCTCGCTCCCGCCGGCTGCAAAATCACGCAGAGCCTGACCGCGCCCGGAACACCGTACCGTCTAAGAACCAGAGCAATCGAGCGATTCAATAAGTACTCGGCCTATACGCTCTTCATTACCGGTCGAAACCAAACCGGCAAAAGCATCGATCTCTACGTGGACTACGGCGGCAACGGCGTCAATGACCGTACGTTGATCCTTCCTTCCGGTAATCAGCTGTTTACGTTAACCACTCAGATACCGGCCACGAATTCGGATATTATCGACCTCGTCGTGTACCAAAAACTCGAGCTCGACCTGCTTGCCATGTACCTCGTACCGGGGATTACGACGGAGGCGCCGTACGCTTCCGAGTTGCTGAGCGGTTACAAGCTCAATCTCGGATCGGAAATCCGGTATGCGCAATCCAAGCCGACCTCCGGAGGAGCAACGGGCGATCTCGTGCTTAACCGGCAGCCGGTATACGGCAAAGAAGCAGGGTGGGTCTGCGTAGCCGCGAACAACTGGCAGCCGTTCGGGGTCGTGGGCGGCGACGCAAAAATGCTTCTTTACACGACGCTTCCGACAGCAACCGACTCCAATCGCGGCACGTTCGCTTATGTGGAGAAAGCCGGCAGCGACGGCAGCGTATACGTCTCCGTAAAAAACGCTAACGGTACCTTCGCTTGGAAAAAGATCTTATGAGTACCGCATCCCCGATAAATAGATCTTAATCGGGATGACGGCCAATTATGAGCGGCAATCTAGGATTCCGCCACGTTCGTAGAAAGTGACGGCTTCTCCTCGGACATTGCTGCTTTTCTATTCAATAATCTTTGGACATGCCCTCGCACTTCACGATCAAACCCATACATAAGAACGGCAAATGACAGGAAATAGAGGACGCTGTATGCCAGAAAACCGATGAATCCGGACTCCGGCAGCAGCGAGAGACCTCCCCAGGTAATGCCGCCTGCCAGGCATACGGGCGCGAATCGTCCGAACCGGATCGGAATCGGCAGCGACCCGCGCCTGCTTCCGGTAATGCCCCCCCATAAGACCGCCGTCATGACGGCATTATAGATGAGCAGCGCCCATACCAGCGAGTCGATTCCCAGCACATGCAGCAGCTTAGCCGCCAAAACGTAAACGGTAATCGCCGCGATCAGCGCCACGGCCGTCAACATGTTTTTGCCGATGGCGTGCGCGGTTTTAAGCAGCACCTGGTTGATGCCCGCCAGCAATACGACGGGAGCGAATAACACGAGCAGCTCCGAAAGCGTTCGGCTGTCTTTCTCGCCGAATTTGCCGTATTGGAAGAGCAGCGAGAATAGCGTGCCGCGGAAGAGCAGCAAGTACAATTCAATGCAGATCAAGCTGACAAGGACGATCTTCAGCGTAAGCACGACGGTTTCGCTCAAACGTTCGCGCCGCTCTTCCTCTGCCTGCTTAATCATCATCGGATACGTGACGGTCAGAACCGAGTTGATGAAGAGAAGGATGGGCAAATTGGCGATTCTGCCCGCGTAGCTCAGCGCGGCAACGGCGCCGGCCTGAATGCTCGTTGCGAAAGAACGTTCGAAGATTTGCTGTAGTCCCGTCAACACGTACGTTGTCGTGCCCTTCGGCAATTCTCTCCAATAGGCGAGCGTCAACCCGAAATCGAACCGACCGAAAAACTTCCACGAGAAGGGCAGCAACAGCACGATTCGGATCACGTTAGCGCCTAGATAACTCCAAGCCAATCCATATATGCCTAGATGCGGAACAAAAATAAATGTCGAAGCGATAAGGATGAAGTTATACAGCAGTCCATGAAGACCTGCCATGTAGAAGCGGCCGTTCATATTGAGCGAAGCGGTTATTACCCCGAAGAAGACGGACGAGACCAGCGAACCGAGCATGATGCGTCCCATTTGCGTCAAAACGGACAAATCGCCGTCCGTGAACCCTGGCGCGATGAAACGGGCAATGAACGGGAATGCGACGAACAGAATGGCGCAAATCAAGATCAAGACGCCGCCAAGCAATACGAAAACCGTCCAGGCGAAGTCCTTTTTCTCCTGCGAAATGTGGTACTGGCGCATAAAAATATTCGCCGAAGCCGTTCCCAAAACCGCGATGATGAATTCGGGCAGCAGCGTGCCTATGTAGAACATATCCGCCTCGATCGAGACGCCGTACAGCGAAGCGATCTGAATTTCCCGATAAAAGCCCAGCATGGATGAAAACAACCCGATGAGAAGGAGCCATGATGACTGCCTGGAAGCAGAGTTAAGCTTTGCGTTCATAAGCTCGCCCCGGCTCTCATTGGGCTTTCACTTCGGGCGTCTTGCCGGCAAGACCCGGGGAAACCGGCGATCTCGCGGATCTTCGTTTTAATTCCGAGATTTTGATCTCTACCTGCCAATAATAGACCGCCCTCGCGAACGCGAAATGAAATCCTTCTTTGCCATCCAGAAAGCCGAGCTTGAAGACATAGGAATGCAGGAAAGCCGTTAACCATTTCAATGGCAGTTTGTTGAAGAGTTTCTTTTGCAATACGCGGATATACGGCTGCGACTCTTTTGGATTGTCGAGCAGCCCCTTGATTCGAACCGTCGCTTCCCAATCGGAGTAACGGTTGTGGCGGGAAAAATAATCGAAAATGCTGTCATGGTCGAAATGCAGCATCTTGCTTTGAAGAAGCTGCGCCTTCCCGGCGATTTCCGGCTGATAATGCCCTTCTACTTCCCACATGTTGCTTGCCCCTAAATCGTCGTAATCGAGAAACTTGCCGTGATGGCGGTTGAACAGCACGAGCTTGTATACCTGATGTCCCCGCCGCAGCACCTTGTTCATGAACACGTAGTCATAACCGACGAAATACCCCATGGCTTGCGGCCCTGCTTGAAATACCCGCATCATTTCCTCGGCAAGTTCCGGCCGGACTTCCTCGTCGGCATCGACATAGAGCACCCAGTCATTGCGAAACGGGAGGTTTTCCAAGCACCATTGTTTCTTCTTGGGATACATTCCGTTCCATTCGAACGGAACGACCAAGGCATTCAACTGTTCGGCGATAGCCGCCGTATTATCCGAGCTGCCGGAGTCGACGACGAACACTTCGTCGAAAAGCTGAACGGAATGAATGCATTTGGCAATATTCTTCTCTTCGTTCTTCGTCATGATAATAACCGATACAGGAATTCGTTTGGTGTTCAGATCAATCCCGCCTTCCGATTGTTTGCCTTTCAATGGGCAGCCGGTTTATTTGCTCCACTTTACATCCCGCTTCAGAATCCTTGCCGGGACGCCTCCCACGAGCGAAAAAGGGGGCACGTCGCGGTTCACGAGCGAACCGGCCGCGATAATGGATCCTTGACCGATCGTGACGCCTTTCAAAATCGTAGACTTGCAGCCGACCCATACATGGTCCTCGATGACCACAGGCCTTGCCAGCGATATGCCGTTAATATGGTGATAGTCGGTATCCATGATCGTCACATCCCACGATATCGCGCAATGCTGGCCGATCGATACCCGCTCCCTGCACATGATTTCCGTCCGCCGGTTAATGAACGTATGGTCTCCGATTTCAATCTTGGCGCCTCGTTCTTCCAGATAGAAACCAACGTTTTGGTAGATCATGATATGGCTGCCTAGATTCAAGGTCGTCTGCGGTTGCCGGTTAACCTTTACCGATCCGCATACGCGAAGCAGCTTACCGCAGCGATCCGCATGCCGATGAAAAACAACCCCCCTTAGAACGCGAAACCCAAAACGAAAGTAGGATGATGCGACAGTCATGGCACTCCCATCCTCTCAACATTCGAGATACATTTAGTATCATCATTACTTCAATATTATGTTACAATTCGTATCATGTCAATACTCCCTCTTCTATCGACTAAAAAAGCGCTTCTTATAGCAGCTCCGGCTAGAGCTGCTATAAGAAGCGCTTAATAACGATTATCCTAATTGATCATAGATCGATTTTGGCGTAAACGAAGCATAGGTCGCAGCGAAGGCATAGATTTGAACGCTGCCTTTCAGCGAACCGAGAGCTCCGTAATTGATTTGCAGCGTTTTTCCGTTTGATTGAAACGGAACGTAGAGATTCGCGACGTACAATTTTCGTTGGGCGGCACCGGTCAAGTCAGGCAGTTTTATGTCGGTCGACCCGCTGATGGAAGCGGAAATCTTCATATTCGGCGACCCGCTCGTGACGTACACGAACGAGATCGTAAGCTGCACGCCGTGAAGCATCCTCGTAATCGGTATGCTATAGCCGGATAGCTTGTCTGCTCCGTTCGACGAGGAAAGCTTCGGTCCCGTCTCCTCGTATATGATTTCCGGCCGGTCATATCTCGGATACCCATTGACGGTTCCTCCGAATACCGTCCCTAGCTGCTTGCCTTCGATCTTGATCGCGGACTTGTTATGCACGATCAAATTCGACGGCACCTCGGACAACTTTACTTCCGAGGTGCAAGCGGCTTCGATATTATAGTTGCTGCATTTCGCCATATCGATGACATGCTGGGATAACTCTTGAAACGCCTTCTCTCCCTTGATCAAGATCGACGAGTAATCCTTGTCCTCCACGTACAAAAACGTCTTCGTATAACCATTCTCAACGTCGTTCCCGTAAAATCGGAGCGTGCAGTCCGCGATGCCCGCTCGCTTGGCCAATACATACTTGGGACACGGCTCCCCGTCGTGATCGCCGCTCGCGTTCTTCGAGAACGTATTGGCGGAAATGTTCACGTCCGTAAATTCTCCGTAGAGAATAATGAAGCTTTTGTTGAGATCTTTATAATTTAACGAATCGCCGGCAGAGCTTAGCCCGCTCCCGCATCGGTTGAATTGATTGCCCGTAATCAAGATCTCTTTATTCCCCTGCTTGATCTCGAACGCCGCGCCGCTGATGCGATCGAAGTAGTTGCCGTTGAAGAGCATCTGTTCGCAGGCATAGAGCGAAATCGCCGTCCCCCGGTCGATCCATTCGAATCGCGAATTAGTCACCTGGTTAGCTTTGGCCTGGGTAAGCTCCATCGGATTGGAACCGACGAAAACGCACCTATCCCACATGGAATCGAGAATACGCCCACTGAATAATGCACTCGATCGGTAGACGGTAAACGCGCAATCCACGAACTTGAAATTATGATAGGCCGCCGTTTGGTTACTTGGCGCGTCGAGCACGGTTGTTACATCCTTGAAGCTGCAGGATTGGAACAGCACGTACCGGGGACTGGAAGGATCGGCGATTCTGCCGAATTTGGAAAAACAGATGCCCGTAAAGGCAGCCCTGCTCATTTTCTTTCCGAAAAGTGCGTTCTTGCCCGTTCCGATAAGGACGGAGGCCCCTTTTTCAAAGTCGTCGTAGTTGTCTTGTCTCCAATAATTTTTGGTCAGGGAGACGCCATGCATGCTCACGTTGTCCAAGTTGACCAGGGTTCCTTTTATTAGGAAGCGTCCGCTCGGGATGACAAGCTTATAGCCTTTGGCAACCGCATCGTTAATCGCCGATTGAAAAGACTGCGTATTGTCTTTGACGCCGTCGCCGACTGCCCCGTAATCCGTTACCAATCGGCTTTCTTTGTCCGCCATGACGGCCGCGGCAACATAATCTCCTTCTTCTTTGGAATTGCGGTTCAACAACGAAGGGAGTATGTTTCCCGTAGCCACGCCTACGCCGACCGCAGCCATGGAAATGAGCAGCTTCCTGCGGCTCATCATGTGACGATCATTGTCCGACATCCGTGCCATACCTCCCCTATGCAACTACCGATTAATTCCGGACCGCGCAAATTTTCAAAATTTCTTCCCACTCCGCCGTCAAACGCACGCAGTCTTCTTCAACAACCTCGGTGCCGGACTGCACCTCGATGATTTCCGTATTCGTCATCGCCCGCAAACTATGCTTGCCATAGGCCGGTATACGCAAGACGTCGCCGGTCCGGATGAAACGGATCTCGTTATCGAGCACGACTTGCGCCTCGCCTTCGATGACCGTCCATACTTCATCGCGATGCAGATGATACTGATAGCTCAGATTGCAGCCCGCATCTACCCGTATTCGCTTCGTCAGCACCTGTTTGCCGCTGTCGTACTTGATATAGTCGATCACCCGATAGCGCCCCCAACGGCGTTCTTCGTACATGGGGCGCTGCTCGTTATGCTTCATGACTTCTTTGATCCGGGGACTTGCCTCTTTATCGGCGACAAGAATGCCGTCCGGACTAACCGCAACCACAATATTGCTGACGCCGAGAACGGTGACCGGGATGCCAAGCTCGTTAATGACATGCGTCCGATCGCAATCGGAGGAAACGATGCCGTTTCCGATTAACGCCGAGTCCATTTCCTCAGTCAGGGTATTCCAAGTTCCCAAGTCTTTCCAATAGCCATCGTACGGCAAAACAACGACCCGTTCCGCTTTCTCCACGATCTCATAATCGAAGCTGATGCTTGGCAGCTTGTGGTACTGCTTCTGAAGCTCGTCGAACTGAATCGGATATCCCCGTTCAATGAGATGATTAATCAAGTAGCCCAATTTAAAAGCGAAAACCCCGCAGTTCCATAGCGCGGACTGTTCGATCAGTCTCTGCGCTCTCGACTCACGGGGTTTTTCTTCGAAATGGCTGACTTGCATATATCCCAACCGTTCCTCCTGCTGCTTCGGAACGATATAGCCGTACTTCTCGGAAGGATAGGTTGGCTGTACGCCGATAAGACCGATCTCGGCTTCCGCATCGCCGATAATCGTCTCCAGACGATGCAATTGTTCAAAGAAACGGTTCTCGACATATGGATCGACGGGAAGCACCATCACGGTCTCGTCCAAGCCGATCTCCAATATCGAATACAAATATACGGCGGAGAGGGCGATAGCGGAAAACGTATCCCGGCGTTCCGGTTCAATGACGATGTCGGCCTCATAGCCGAGCTGGGTTTGAATCATTTCTTTCTGGGACATGCCTGTCGCGATCAAGGTATCCTGTTGCAAGCCTACCAGGCCGAGTTGGGACCACACGCGCTGCACCATGGAAATCCGGTCACCCTTATCGTCCGACAACACTTTAAGAAACTGCTTCGAACGAGACTCGTTCGATAATGGCCATAGCCGTTTGCCCGATCCGCCGGAAAGAAGCACTAATTTCATCTCCAACACTCCTTCAACCATTTTCATCGCTTTCTGTTTGCACGCCTATTCGTGGCCTCTGAAATAAACCTGACCGAATTAACCGTATAAGGCGGATATTTCTTCTTTGATCCCTTGGTTCAAGCGCGGGCGGCCAATCGAGTAATAGATGAACTTCGTCTCCGCCAAATCCGCTTCCTTGAAGACGTTCCGTCCGTCGATCAGGATCGGCTTGCGCAGCAGCGACTGCAGCTCGACAAGGTCCGCACGCACAAATTCGTCCCATTCCGTCAAGAGGCAGAGCGCATCCGCGCCGGTCGCGGCCTGCAGCGCGTCATCGCACCACATCACGCCGTTTTCTCCGTACATGGATCGGAAGTTGCGGGTCGCGATCGGATCATACGCCTTTACATGGGCTCCGCTCTGAGTCAAATACTGAATGATCTCGTGTGCCGGCGATTCTCGGACATCGTCGGTATTCGGCTTGAAAGCCAGTCCCCAGACGGCGATGGTCTTCCCTTGCAGCTCCCCGTCGAAGATCGATTCCAGCTTGCGGATGACATTCATCCGCTGATCTTGATTCACTTCGACGACCGCGCGCAGCAGCTTGAATTCGTAATCCACGTTCCCCGCGATCTGGATGAGCGCTCTCGTGTCCTTCGGGAAGCAGGATCCGCCGTAGCCGATGCCGGCCTTCAGGAACGCGTGCCCGATCCGCTTGTCGTAGCCCATGCCTTCCGCGACGCGGGTGACGTCGGCGCCGACCTTCTCGCAAATGTTCGCGATTTCATTGATGAACGAGATTTTCGTCGCGAGAAAGGCGTTGGACGCATACTTCAGCATCTCCGCGCTTCGAATGTCCGTCACGACGATTTGATCCGTCAACGATCGGTGCAGCCGGACGATCGTCTCGGCGGCCGTCTCGGAGTCGGCGCCGATGACGACGCGATCCGGATGCAGCGTATCCTGCACGGCCGACCCTTCCCGCAGAAACTCCGGCAGGGAAATGCTATGGAACTGTTCCGCAGTCCAGCTCCGGATTAATTTGGCGACGCGTTCGTTCGTTCCGACGGGGACCGTGCTTTTCACGGCAATGATCTTGTACCCGTTCATCGCTTGGGCGATTTCGATGGCCGCCTGGTCGATGTAAGCGAGATTCGCCTCGCCGTTCGGGAGCGAGGGCGTGCCGACGGCGATGATGACGATATCCGCCTGCTCGACCGCTTCGCGAAGGTCGCTCGTATAGCTCAGCCTGCCGGCAGCCGTATTTTTTGCCGAAAGCTCCTGCAGGCCGGGTTCATAGATCGGGATGCCCCCGTTTTGCAGGGTTGCGACCTTGGCTAGGTCTTTGTCGACGCAGATCACGCGATTCCCAAGCTCCGCGTAACAGATTCCCGATACGAGTCCGACGTAACCGGTGCCAATGACTGTGATGTTCATGATTTCAGCTCCCAAGCGTTTTCGAAGAAAACGCAGCATCGTAAGCATAACCTTAGCGTTTTCGGTACATTAGTTGATATTCAACCTGATTGCCATTCTATTCTCCGGTCGAGCCGGCCAATTTCGCCGAAGCGATGCCTTTGGTCCATGCGCTGTAGTAGTTGCCGTTCTTGCCGTAAGAATTGTCCAGCAAGACATTGGGCTTATCCATGAGGCATGACAAGATATGGCCGTGAAGGCGTGATGTTTGGACCGTATTATAATTGCCGAACCGGTTGACCGCCTTGTTTACGAGATAGTCGGTGTACATTCCCCAGCACTTGCTCAGCAAGGAATTGCCGCCGCTTATTTTCAGCAATTTGCGGAAAAGCAGGATTCCTTTCTGCTCGGTTTTGTTAAACAACGTGGCCCAGTCCAAATAATCCCCTTGGTCCGAAGATTCAAACCGTTCCTGTTCAACCGTCTTTTCAATGTCGGTGCGGAGAAAACAGAGCAGATCCTTCTCAGGTGCATAATTGCTATGGATTGGCCACAATTGATGGGCCATATCCGGCGACAAATACACATGGCACGTCTTAAACTTAGTTTGCGCGAGCTCTTGCGACAACGTGTCTCGAACAAAGAGGTGCAGGTCCTTGTGCCGATTGAATACTGCTGCCGTGCGATCGAGTTCAGTTTCGTTTTTGTAGAAAATGGTCTGAGGCAAAATAACCACCCGATTATCCGGATAGTCGTTTACGATCTTCTCTCGCAGTTTCTGATGCGTCGGATACAAGTCCCCGAAATTGCCGCCGCCGTTCAGCACGATGATTTTATCCTTCGGAATGGCCAAGCCATTCGGAAAATCCAATACGCTGTAGCGTGCCTGGACCTGGATGCGATTATCTTTAAAGAAAGCTTCCGTCCCTTTCATAATCAGCAGATCGCCGCCGTTACCGTACACGGGATAATCAATGTAATAGATTTTGGATTGAGGCGGGATCACGTTCAAAATGTGCAGAAGCTTGTTTTTGAGTTCATCCATCGGATGCGCAAACTGTAACGTAGTCATTTATCCGTCTCCTTCTTCTTAATAAAGAGGCACGCTATGTCGATTTCGATCGAACCCCGCTCTAGGATGACATGCTTCGGGAAAATCGCTTGAAGAGGAATCGCAAATCGTTTTTATCGTACAGAATATCGACGATTCTGACCTTGAAGACCAGCTTCATGGCCGCGATCGTAATGACGATCCGCGTGACGGCGCCGAGCAGCAGGGCGAAGGCGATGCCGTTCAAGCCATAGAGCGGCGTAAAGACGAAAAACAGACCGATCGTAACGGCAAGCGCGATCGCCTGCCTCAGAACGACGAGTCCAGGACGGCCCATGGCGTTGAAAGACGAGGCGAGAATCCACGAGCCCCCGCCGACTATGCATTCCAAAGAGAGGATGTAGAACGCGTCGCCAGCCTCCAGAAACTGCGTGCCGAACAGAAGACCGAGCAAGAATCGCCCGATGATCATCCCCGGAATGACCGCCGCGCACATAAGCAGGAACGAAAGCCGAAACGCCCTTCCGACCGTTGCCAGAATCTTGTCCTTGTCCATGCCCGTGACCTTCGGGAAGATCACGTTCGAGATGGCCATCTGCACGACGTTGAATACGCGGGACAACGTATAAATGACCGTGTACAGTCCGAAGTCCCTCGGACGCAGAAGAGCCAGAATAATGAGCTTATCGCACTGCGAGTAAAGCGTCCCCAGCAATTCGACGCCGAACACTCTTCCGCCGTAACCGAACAACGCTTTGAATACCATTCGGTCCGAGAACGGCTTCAGCCAGTTAAAGCTCAAGTCTCGCCGCAATTTGTACAGCGACCACACGATAACCATCAAGCTTGTCGCGAAGAACGCGAACGAGGCATACTGCAGGTTCAATTCGCCGATCGCCCATAACAGCAGCAGTCCGACCAGATTGCTCAACGGGACGTATAGCCGCAAGCCATTGTACAGGTTGAATTTGCCCATGCTCTGCGTCAAAGCCGCGAGCAAATTGACGGCGAGCAGCATCGGCAAGGTCAATACGGTATACCATCTCGCGATTTGGGCGACGGCATCGGGGTAATTGGCAAGCCAGACCGGAAGACAGAACCAAGCTACGATGCCGACGACAAGACTGACGGGAGCCTGGAACAAGAAGCCTGCGCGAACGTACTCGGTCGCTTGAGCCTCGTTCGTCCTCATGTTAAAGATGAGCGACGTCGGCAGCCCGAAGCTAACGAGACCGGCCAGGAGCGTCGGCCAAAACAGGATGGCCGAGAATTCTCCCTTTCCTTCCACCCCGAAAAACCGCGCAGTTACGATGGAAGTCAACGTGCCCAAAATCATGATCAGCAAGTTGGCTGCGCTGGTATGCAGAATCGCCTGAAAGGCCCCTTGACCGGTCAGCCTTTTTTGAATGGATTGCAGCAGCCTCTTCATCCGTTCGTCATCCTTACTCCGCGTATTCTCATCATTGGTACATCCTCAGGACGCCTCGAATTTGCCCGTTATTATACGTAATCTTGCTTATGTTCCGGAAACTTTTGCGCTTATCGTACAAGAATACTATCGTAAGCAGAGCATATACCGGCAGCTTGACGAGCGATTTCAAGAAAATGCCCGCCTTTTTCTTCGATGAAACCGCGCTGCTGACCCCCTGCCAATAAATGCGCCGCAGCAGCCATTTCCGGCTGATTCGGCTGCGGGGAATTTTATGCAGCACCGAGGCATGCGGGGTGTAATAGACCGCATGCTTGGCGCGGATCCTGTCGATCAACTCGGCCTCCTCGCTCGACAGCAAATTGCTGCCTACTCTTCCGAGATCCTCCCGGAAAGGTGCGATCGAAGCGAAGAGCGATTTGCGGAAGGCTACATTCGCGCCGAACGGGATAGCCGGCTTGCGCATTTCCACGATCTCGTCCGCATAATCGAGGATCGTGTACAGCGTCCGATTTTCCGGAAGCAGCCACGGGGGCGCGCTTCCCTCCCACGCAGGCACGATTTTACCGCCTACGCAGCCGATGCGCGGGTCGCGGTCGAACAAGGCAACGATGCCGCGGATCCAATCTTCGGATGCGACCGCATCGTCGTCGAGGAACAGCACGTATTCGCCCTTGGCTTCGCGAATGGCGCGGTTGCGGGCGACGGAGAGCCCCAGCCGTTCTTCGTACAGATAAAGAATCGGGATGTCGATCATGCCCTGGAAATCGAGCACGACCTGCTTGGTCTGGTCGGTGGAACGATTATCGACCACGATGACCTCGTACGATTGATCAAAGCTTTGATGCAGCAGGCTCTGAAGCGCTTCGTTCAAATCCGCTGCCCGATTATGGGTACAAATCGCTACGGTTGCTTTCATGCATTCACCTCAACCTGTTTCGTACCGGTATAAACCTGCACCATTTTGCTGGCGATCCGGCCCCAGTCCAGTTCTCCCAGCTTTGCCGCGATGCGCAGCTCCGTTTCCCTCGCGTCCATGTCCATGGACTGCCGAAGCGCCTTGCGCAAGCCGTCCGGGTCATCCGGATCGTACAAGATGCCGCAACCGTCGGAGACATACTCGCCGAGCGCGCCTAATCGCGGCGCAACGACCGGCTTCTTGTGGGAGAGCGCGAGAATCGCGCTTCCGGATGTCGTGATTTGCTTGTAAGGAAGCACGATCACGTTGGCCGCTTCCAGGAAATCGGCCATTTCCTGGTCATCCACGAACTGCGGATTCACGCGGATCGAACCGTCGTTGACCCTATCGATGAAATCGAGACTGTACCCTTTATCGACATGCCCCGCGATGAGCAGCTCGCATGTCCCCGGCTTGAGCTTGAGCTTCGAATAGGCTTCGACGAGTTGATCGACTCCTTTGTAAGGGTTGATCCGGCCGATGAACAGGAACAGGAAGCTATCCGGCGCAATGCCGAACCGCTTGCGGATATCCGTGCCTTTGCTGACGTAAGCATCCACGTAATGCCCGTGCGGCGTCACCACGAGCTTGCTCGCCGGCACGCCGAACGTGCCGGCTACCTCGTCTTTCACCGACTCGCTCAGCACGAACCCCCGGTGACACACGGTCAAGATGTACTTGCGCATCAACCGGTCCCACCGCGTTTTGCCGTCATGCGGCCAAACGTTGTGAACCGTCCAGAACAGCCGTACGCCGAGGCATCTGTAATGCAGGAGCAGCAAGGCGAAGAACAACGATTTGACGATCGTCAATGCAAAGACGGACGCCGTGTAGGAGTTGCTCGGCCAGTGCAGATGCACGATGTCTCCCCTGCGGGGCTTGAACATCGCTGCGCGGTCGTAATGCTCGACCCGCAGGCCGTTCCGCTCGATCGACCGGGTCAAGAGTTCGCTGTATTTGTTGTGCGGACTCGACTTGGGCCACATATAAACGGTCGGCTTGCCCATCGGCGTCACCTCCCGTTCGCGGCCGCAAGCGCATAGGCATGGCTGCCGGATTCCTTGATTCGTCCGTAAAGCTCCAGATGGTTTTCCAGCAGCGAGCTTTTGGTAAACCAGCCGCAATGCTTCAGGCACTGTTGCTGAATGAATCTCTTCTCTTCGCCCGTCTTGCCGTGGAACGACGCGATTTTCTCCATGATCGCCTCCGCGCTTCCAGGCTTGAACAGGAATTCGTCCGGGTTCCATACGGCATCCGGAATGCCCCCAACGGCCGAAGCGTAAACCGGAGTGCCGACTTGGTAGGACTCGATGATCACCCGGCCGAACGGTTCCTCCCAGATCGACGGCACGAACGTCGCGTCGACTTTCGCCATGAAGCCGCGTGCTTCCTTCGGCGTGACCTTGCCGGTGAAAACGAATCGGTCATCGTCCCGGCAAAGCTCAGCGAGCTTCGCTCGAAAGCCTCCTTCGCCGCAAACGGTAACCCGCTCCACCATTTCCTTCGGAAGGGAACGGACGGCCTCGACCAGCTCGCGCACGCCTTTCTCCGGCTCGATTCTGCCAAAATAACCGATGTGAAGCGGCTTGCGGTCGAAATCCTTCTCCGTGCCCGCGATATCTCCGTCAACGACGTTCGGAATGACAAGCTTGGTTGCGCTCGGGAACAGACCTGCGTCCGTATGGCGCTTCAGGATATGCGACGAGATTCCGACGACCGCGGACACCCGCCGGCTGACGCCGAGAGAACCCCATTGATACATTCGCGACAGCATCGGATTCCCGATCGGCGAACTGACCGGCGAGAGCAGCGAATAATCCCGGAGCGTGTGCACGATCGGTACGTTCGAATCCCCCGCCGTCCAGATCGCAGCGCCGAATCCGGATAAGTTCTGCGTGTGGATCAGATCCGGTGCAATCTGCTTCAGCAGCCTGCGCACGGCCCCGATCTGCAGCGGATTGTACAGGTCGATCAGTCTTCGGAACGTTTTTTTCAGCGTCCCGGCTTCATTTCCTTCGCCGATCCAATACAGATTGTTATAGGGCATGCGGTGCACGGTTACCCCATTGACGACCTCCGACGCGATACCGGCGGCGCGCTTCTGTCCGCCGACCGTGAGCACATGGACTTCGGCCGACGCCGCGAGCGTTTCCGCCAAGATTTGCGTCGAGATCTCGGCGCCTCCTATGATATGCGGCGTGTACAGGCTGTTCATGATGACGATTTTCATGCGATCTGTTTCATTCCTTTCGTGCTCAGCGTCTCCGTTCCAGCTTCCCGCGCGGCCGGCATTTCATTAAAAAACCCGCCGCGGATGAACCCGATCAACAGCCAGAAGTTCACGAAGGAGTAGGAATCGAAATTCATGACAAGCGAAAAGCAAAGGGCCAGCGCAAACTTGGCATACGGCGAACTTCCTTTGACGGCCGTACTCAAGAATCCGATAAACAGCATGAATCCGACTATTCCCTCTTCGGACAAGACCTTCGCGAACAAATTCCGGGAAGTGGCGCTGTCCGGCATCACGTACGCAATGTCATAAACTTCCTTGAACTTGAGGCCGTAGCTGAATTTCTCGAATAATATCGCGTTGAATTCGTAGAAATAATAGCCGCCGCCCAAGCCGAAGACGGGATGCCTTAAAAACTCGTAAACCCCGATGAGAGGAAACACGAAGCGTACGAAGACGGAATTGTCCGTCTTCAGCATCGCCTGGAAATCGAACTGAAATCGTTTCGCGAAATAGCCGCTTATATGTAAGTAGTCAATAAGGAACGGGATAAACACCGCAACGAACGCAACGGTGCCGCCCAGAATCAGGAGCATTCTTCCTCGATTCTTGCTGGTCAACACTATGTAGAAAATAAGGGCGATCAGAATAACGCTATAGGCGTAAGCGGAGAAAGACAGCACCATCAACAGTACGCTCAAGACCAGCGGAATCCTCAGGCTGCGATAGCCGAGCCGTATCAAGTAACTCATGATCAAGCCGCCGGACAAGACGTGAATAGCCGCCCATGACGGTTCGCCGGACAACAGCTGAATGCGACGCAGATAAACTTTTTCCGAAAACAAACCGGTTATCGACATCGAGAACCCCGACTTCACGATGAAAGAGTCGACCAACTGAAGGCAGCCGATCGCGATCGGCGGAAGAAAGGCTATCCATAAACTGATGGCCATCATTCTTCGAATCTTCGGGTCTTCCTTGCATAATTGTCCTATATATAGCGCCACCCGATACATGCCCAGGCCGATCATCAAGGTGAAGATATGCTTCATCGATGCTCCCATACTCCCATAACCCATGCAGATGACAAGGGAATGGCAGACGCTGTACACGCAGAAGCCGATCAGAAAAAAATCGCCTTTGCCGAAACGGAATTTCTCGAACAGCAGCAGGATCGACGCCAGGAACAAGGGGAACATCGCGACAGGCCGGTAAACCGAAAAATGTATGAAAGGCAAACTGTCGTAGGTGAGCACCGACAGCGAAAGCATAAACAAAAATACGATTGCACTCCGGATAGGAAACACCTACTTTGTAAGCCCTCGTCAAGATAAGATCAGCTTAAGATTTTTCTTCGTCACCGAGCTGCTGAAATGACTCAGCACATAATGAATGGAGTTACGGGACAGCCTGTCGTTGACCTCGTCGTTGCTCAAGAGAAGCAGCACGTTGTTCACCATGTCTTCGTCCGTGGTGCAGATGAACAAATCCTCGTTGTGATTGGCATTGATGCCTTCGCTCCCGACCGGATTCGTCACCACGGGAACGCCCCATGACATCGCTTCGATGATTTTCGTCTTGATTCCCGTCCCGAACAGCAATGGAGCGATCATGAGCGCGGAGTCGCTTACGTAACGTTCGACGTCATCCACCTCTCCGGTTACAAACACGTCCGGATACTTCTGTTCCAGCTGTTTGACTTCTTTCGTCGGGTTTTTTCCGACAATGTAAAACATCGCCTCCGGCATCTTGAGCTTCACTTCGTGCCAAATATGCTCGCAAAAGTAAAATACCGCCGAACTGTTATGGGGAATATCCATCTTCCCGACGAATACCAGCTTATTGCGATCGTAATTGCGCCTCTGCTCCGTCTTCAGCAGGTCGGGATCGAACTTCATCGGAATGCCATGGCAGGACCGGTGGTTCACGGTTTGCCGGAAGCTGTCCGCTTCCTTCGGGGAAGTAAAAATGAGATGCTGGAAGCGGCCGGCCACTCTTTTCTCGTACGTGAGGAGCAGCCGGCTTTCGTACGCAATGAGCCATTTTTGGACGAACTTCAACGAAGTCAGCCGTTTCAGAGATTGGGGCAGTTTGTTGGAAAAACCGCCGAATACGGATGGAATGTATTTGAACCATTGCAATTGCCGCTGATAACGCAACGAAAGCAGATCGTCGTAACTTAATATTTTCTGATTCGGTCCGTTCGTCCAGTACTCCGCGACGCGCACCATATCGTAAATAATAAATTCCGGCTGTTCTGCATCGATGATCGCTTTGATTTCCTTATGCGTTTTGCGATTGTAGAAAACGGAAACCTGGAGCGGCCATCTTCTCAGCAGCAAAGTATGAACCGCGATATTGTACAGCTTTTCGAGGAACCCCGGCGGTTTAAGCGGAACCAGCCTCGCAATTTGCGAGGACTGATGCTTCAAATATTTAGGGTCATCGATAAAGGACAGATTGATGATTTCGCTTTCCGGGAATAGCTCTTTGATTTGCTGAATATACTGGCTCAATAAATTTTTTCTCCCGTCCGTCTTGGGGAAGGGAAGTCGATTTGTGATGAATACGATTTTTTTCATGTGGAAATCTCCGCCCCGGAAAGATCAAAAAGCATCACTCGATCCTAAAAATACCTTAAAGGTTCTCAAGATGATTTTCAGGTCTCGTACGATGCTTCTCGTTCGAATGTACTTCAAATCCAGTTCGACCATTTCTTCAAAGCTCAGCTGGTTACGTCCGCTTACTTGCCATAACCCTGTGCAGCCGGGCGTCACCATAAGCCGTTGCCGATCATATGAAGTGTACAAATTGACTTCCCGGGGCAGCGCGGGCCTCGGACCCACAAGACTCATTTCCCCCCGGAGAACGTTAATGAGCTGAGGCAGCTCGTCTATGCTCGTTTTCCGAATGATTTTGCCGATCCTCGTGATCCGGGGATCTTGTTTCATTTTAAACATGTTGCCGGAAATTTCGTTCTTGCTCAGCAAGTCGTTCAACAATGCCTCCGCATTGGAAACCATTGAACGGAACTTGATCATCATGAATACCTGACCGTTCTTCCCGACCCGCTTCTGCTTGAAAAACACTGGCCCCTTCGGATCTTCGATCTTGATGATCACGCCGAGCAAGATAAACAATGGCGAGAGAATCATAAGCCCCGTCAATGAAAGCAAGATATCCATCAAGCGTTTGGTGACCGTGTAGAAGGTCGGCTGCTCGACTTGCTTCGCCGTGCCCATTCGATCATAGAAAGCCGTGTGTTCCAGACCTTCGGTTTCCGGCGTCATATTGGTTAGACTCATCTCTCTATCCCCTATCCTATTGCATTGGTAATGCGTTCACGATTCAGCACGTCTTTCAGCGCATTCAACAGCGGTTCGCGAAGCTCTCGATTATTTAAGGCAAAATCGAGCGTAGTCAAGATGAAGCCAAGCTTTTCTCCGACGTCGTATCGGGTTCCCCGGAATTGGTAGGCATACATGTGCTGAATTTTGTTCAGCTTTCGCATCGCATCGGTCAGTTGTATTTCTCCGCCGGCCCCCGGTTCGAACAAGCTCAGAAAATCAAAGATCGCCGGCGTAAGAACGTAACGGCCCATGATGGCCAAGTTCGAAGGCGCTTCTCCAAGCGGCGGTTTTTCGATAAGGTCGTTGATTTGAAACAGCTCCGCTCCGATTCGCGTGCCCTCGATGATGCCGTATCGCTGCGTTTCTTCCTCGGATACGACCTGGACGCCGATGATGGACGAGCCGGTTTGATCATAGCGCTGTATTAATTGTTTCAGGCACGGCGTCTCGCCGACTACGATGTCATCTCCCAAGAGTACGGCAAACGGCTCATCCCCAATGAATTTTCGGGCACACCATATCGCGTGTCCAAGTCCCTTGGGCTCCTTCTGCCTGATATAATGAATCTCCACTTTCGAGGAACGCTGCACTTCTTTCAAGAGCTCCAGCTTTCCTTTCTCGTAAAGATTGTGTTCCAATTCGAAGGCCGAATCGAAATGATCTTCGATCGCGCGCTTCCCTTTCCCCGTCACGATGATAATGTCTTCGATTCCGGATTCGATCGCTTCTTCCACGATGTACTGAATCGTCGGCTTGTCGATGATCGGGAGCATTTCCTTAGGCATAGCCTTTGTAGCTGGAAGAAACCGTGTGCCTAAGCCAGCTGCGGGAATAATTGCTTTCTTCACTTTTTTCATCTCTTCCACTCTCCAATCCATTGGATAACTTGCTTATATGTTTAGGCATGATTGACTATTGATTAAGCACGACTCCCAGCACATGCGCTTTGACATGGTTCAGGCCATTCTTGATTTTCAGCGCATCCCTGCGGCCTACCTTGCCGGAATCAATAACAAGCAGTACCCCGTCGCATCTAGAGGCGACGATGTAAGGATCCGAAAGCGTTGCAGCTGGGGCAATCAAGATCATGAGATCGAAATAGCGGCGAAGCTCCTCGATCGTCATCGATAATTTGGGAGAGGACAACAATTCCGAAGGGTTGGACGGTATAGGCCCGGAAGGCAGCGCGTACAGCATGTCGATATGGGTCGGTTGAATGCATTCTGCCGCCTCCCCGCTCTCGCCGAGCACCGTTGCCAATCCTTTCGAATTGTTTACGGCAAATACGGTCTGCAGCCTGGGGTTTCGCAAATCGGCATCGATAATCAGCACCTTTTTGTTCGTCTGCGCGAACGCGATGGCTAAATTTATCGCGGTTACCGCTTTTGCGTCGCCGTTCTGTGCCGAAGTGAACATGATGACCTTGTGGTTTTCGCTGACGGATGAATACTCTAAATTCGTCCGGAGCGTCCGGTATGCCTCACAGACGGCAGCCTGTGGATTGGTGTCCATTACGATTTGCTTTTTTAATCGTCTGGTATCGCTCGGCATGCTCTTACACCTGCCCTACATTTCTGGTTTTTAAAGGCTTTGAAGCAAATAGCGGTATTTTTCCAACGAGATCTCCTTCTTCAGATTGCTTTCCAGGTAGCGTCTGCCCTGGAGACCGGCGGCCTGCAGATGATGCTCGCCCATGTTGTAAAGCATCATGATCGCAGCATAAATGCCGTCGTAGTCTCTCGGCTCCACCACGACGCCGGAATTGCTGTCCACGATCAAACGGCAAGCCTCGCTGCCGGATTCAAGAACGCCCAGTATCGGCTTTCCGGATGCCATGACGCCATAAATCTTGCTTGGCACCGAAACTCCTTTGATGCCTTTCTGATTGACGACCAGATGGACATCCGCCGCATTGAGCGAATATTTAATGTATTCCTTGGGCTGAAACGGCAAAAACAAGACATTTTCGATCTTCTCCCGCAATACGAATTGCTTCATTCTATCTTTGACGGCGCCGTCTCCGATAAAGACAAAAGCAATGTCGGGATGGTCTTTAAACCGCGACGTCAATTGGATGATATTTTCCAAGTCGTAGTAAAGCCCGAGATTGCCGGAGTACATGATGATGAATTTACCTTTCAGGTTGTTGGCCGCCAAGAAGCGTTCCACGTTGGGATGTTCCTTCGGTAACGGCACGATCTCGTTTTCTTCGGCCCAGTTGTTGATGACGGTGTTGCTCGGGATTTTGCCGTTTCGGCCAGAAAACCGATTCGTCAGCGTCTCTTGCATGTCGCGGCCGACCGTCACGATATGATCCGCCATTTTGCAGTTCCAATTATCGATCCATTTTGCCACCCGGAAGACCCAGCTTTGTTTCAGAAAGCTGACCGCTTCCGCCTGCTCGGGATTGAAATCCTGGATGTTGTACACATGCTTCGCGCGTTTTAATACTTTGCCGATCGTTCCGATCAGCCCGCCGATAATCGGAGGCGACGAAATCGTATAAATGATATTCGTGCGGCGTTGGCGAAGCACGACGAACAGAGCCAGCAGGAAATACGTGCTGATATATTTCATTCTGCTGAATTTATTGGTCTTATCTACGGCCGGCATCCGAATCCGTATGATTTGTACGCCTTCAAGCATATCTTTGGTAAATAGTTTCGTGCGCTTCTCAAGATCATCCTCAACATTATCCGGCTGGGCCGCTATGACCGTAATATCGAATTCATTTTGCAAATGAAGGCATAACGTCGTCATGAGTTGTCCGGTTGAGGCGAAATCAGGGTAGAAGTAGTTAATGACAAAAACGATTCTCCTCTTCATTCACACGTACTCCTCATTGTCTGAAAATCTCATTTTTTGAAACTTCGCCGGCGTACCGGCATAGACTTGACCGGCGGGAATATCCTTCGTGACCGTGCTTCTTGCCGCTGCGACGCCCATCTCATGGATCGTAACGCCGGGGTAGATGAATACGTCGCTTGCGACCCAGGCTCCGTCCTTCACCGCGATCGGTTTGGTAATCAAACCGAAATTCGGATCTTGGAGAGAATGGGACCCCGTGCACAGATAGCTGCGCTGCGATACGACGCAGTGATTTCCGATATGAATGTAGTCCAGGCTGTATAATTCGCATTCATCGCCGATCCAAGTGTGCGCGCCGATCTTCAGCTTCCATGGATAGGTGATCTTTGCGGTCGGTCGGATTTGAACGCCTTCGCCGATTTCCGTGCCGAACAATCGCAGCAGAAATCGGCGCCACGCATACATCGGCTGTAGGGAATAACGAAAGAGCGAGCCTTGGACAAGCCACCACAAGACGACCACCGCATTGCTGCGCCCTCTGGCAAACCAGCTCTGATCATACCTGTCTAACCGTATCCGATTTTCCATTCCCCACAGCTCCTTATATCATTGACGCAGGTTATATCAATTGCCCGATTTCCTCGTCGCTCGTAAGCGCGTTATGATAGCTGATTTCAGCCCGTACCCGTTTGATATCTTCGGCCACCATCATGTGAACGAGCTCGCTAAAGCTGACTTCCTGCTTCCATCCGAGTTTTTGCTTCGCTTTGGAGCAGTCCCCGATCAAGAGATCCACTTCGGCCGGACGGACGAATCTGGAATCCAAGACGACATAATCCCGATAATCCAATCCTACGAACGAAAACGCCGTCTCGAGAAACTCCTTGACGGAATGCGTTTCCTCCGTCGAAATCACGTAATCGTCCGGTTCTTCCTGTTGAAGCATCAGCCACATGGCTTTTATATAATCTCCGGCATATCCCCAGTCGCGCAGCGCGTCGATATTTCCCAATCGAAGCTCTGCTTGGAGGCCGAGCTTTATCCGGGCTACGCCATCCGTAATTTTGCGGGTTACGAACTCCAGCCCCCTCCGCGGAGACTCATGATTGAACAGAATGCCCGAGCAGGCATACATGCCGAAGCTTTCGCGATAGTTGACCGTGATCCAGTGCCCGTATACTTTGGCGACCCCGTAAGGGCTCCGGGGATAGAACGGCGTCGTTTCCTTTTGAGGCACTTCCAATACCTTGCCGAACATTTCGCTGCTCGAGGCTTGATAAAATCTCGCATCCGGTTTCGCGATACGAACGGCTTCCAGCATGTTGGTCACGCAAAGCGCCGTGATATGCCCCGTCGTAATCGGCTGCGGCCACGATGCCGCGACATAGGATTGGGCGGCGAGGTTATATACTTCGTCCGGATCGGATAGACGGACGGCTTCGATCAGCGAAGCAAGGTCCGTCAAATCGCCGGAAACCCATTCGATCCGGTCTCTGATCTTCATCGCATTCTCGTAATTCGGCGTGCTCGTACGACGGCGGAGACCAAACACCTTATAGCCTTTCTCCAACAAAAACTCTGCCAAGTACGATCCGTCCTGGCCGGTAACGCCTGTAATTAACGCTCTCTTCATCGTATCCCCTCCTGAGAACTTCCTATTGAATGACAACGGATCTTAAATTCGCTTCGGATTCCAAAAACCAGCGGTAGGTTTGAGCGAGACCTTGGTGCAGATCGATCTTGGACTTCCAGCCCAAGCCGTTCAATTTGGTAACGTCGACCAACTTGCGCGGCGTTCCGTCCGGTTTCGACGTATCGAAAATAAGCTCGCCTTCGAATCCCACCAGCTCTTTGAGCAGCAGCGCAAGCTCCCGAATCGAAATATCCTCTCCGACGCCGATATTGACGATTTCATTTTCGCTGTAATGTTTCATCAGAAACAAACAAGCATCCGCCAGGTCATCCGCATGCATGAATTCCCTGCGCGGCATACCCGTCCCCCATATTTCGACAGCCGGGAGACCATTTTTTTTGGCTTCGTGGAACTTCCGCATCAAGGCGGGCAATACATGAGAATGCGCCAGCTCGAAGTTATCGTTCGGGCCGTACAAATTGGTCGGCATGACCGATATATAGTTCGTTCCGTATTGCCTGTTGTAGGATTTGCACATTGTAATGCCCGCGATTTTCGCGATCGCGTAAGGTTCGTTCGTCGGTTCCAGTTCGCCGGTCAGCAGATCCGTTTCTTTCATGGGCTGCGGAGCGAATTTCGGATAGATGCACGTGCTCCCCAGAAACAAAAGCTTGCCTACGCCGGTTAAATGCGAAGCTTCGATTACGTTGGTCTGGATGCGCAGATTATCGCGGATAAAGGTTGCCGGTTGTTCGTTGTTGGCGATAATGCCGCCTACTTTGGCCGCCGCCAAAAAAACGCAATCAACGGATTCCTGTTTGAAAAAGTCCAACGTGGCATCGAAGTCCCTCAAATCGAGCTCCGAAGACGTTCGCTCCACGAGATTGCCGTATCCTTCGGCCCTCAATTTGCGAACGATTGCCGACCCGGCGAGCCCTCTATGCCCGGCCACGTAAATTTTCGCGTCTTTATCCAAGGTTTCACACCGTCCCTCAAATGAATGTCATGTGCTCGCAGGGCATCTATGCTCGAATGACTGGTTTTGGAGAATGCATCTACAAGGCTTTCGAATCTTATGTACATCAGCATGCGAGTAACGTTACCGTTCCAACGCAATTGTTTTGGCAAGCACGGCAAAACAATCAAGTTGGAACAAAGTTCGAATAAAAAGGGCATCTAACCCGTCCTCACATCACACCCTCGACGATGAACGTCTAAGGTTCGCAAACCCACAGCGTGACCGAGTGCCTACAGTTATAAAGGTGCAGTAGGCATTACCTGAACGACCTATTTGCGTTGCTCCCCGCTGTCAACCGTTACTGATTGACCGTTGCCACGGGCGCTTCGCCGATCGGCCGATTTTTATTATTGTCCCGCGGCGATTTGAAATCGCGGTTTTTGGCTTTCGCTACGGCTGCGAAGGTCGTTAAGCCCAGCGTATCCATGACGTCTCTTTCGGTTTTTACCGTGTCATCCAAGTAATGCAGGATAAATACAATGCCGGTAAGGGCAATCATCGATACGATGAAGGCCAAAAACGTATTTTTCACGGGGTTGGGAGTTACGGGCGCGGCTTTGTCGGCGGGGTTGGCGTCGCTCAGTATAATGACGTTATCCACCTTGTAGATCGAGACGATCTCGGATTGAAACACGATCGATATGGCATTTGCTATATCGGCAGCCCGTTTATAGGTTTGATCCCTAACGCTGATCGTCATCACTTGCGTGTCGTTGACGGAGCTAACGGTGAAGTTGCTAAGAAGCTGATCGGAATTGATATGAAGCTCCGGGTACTGGGTGACGACCTTATCCATAATGGCCCTGGTCTTCATGATTTCCTTATATGTATTGATAAGCCTAATGTTGGTATTGACTTCGTTGATGTCGAGCTTGTAATCCTCCAGCGGCGTCGAACGGTTGACGATCAGCTTAACGTTGGCTTGATATTCGTTCGGCAGCTTCACGTAGCTGACGTACGCCGTAAACGCGCCTATCAGAATGCTGCAAGCCACAATAAGGTAAATCCTTCGTTTGACAATTTTGATGTACTCTTTAAACTCCATTGCCAACCTCCGTGAACCTAATTTTCAGAAAACTTTCAGGTGTTTTTCAAAAAAACCAATAAAAATTCCGTTTTCATACCAGAAGCTCAGGTTTTAATCGTCTTGGCGGCTTAGCGCACTTGACTGATACAAATCGTATCACTGCCTCTAGTCCTAATTTATGATACATTCTGTAACTTGTCAAGAGTATTTTCGCAAAATACTACAAAACGTATCAAGAAAGCGCTGTTTTTTCCACGCTCTTCCGCGCTGCTGGTTTTGCGGCTTTTTCGGCCTCAAGATTCATTCTCGTCAAACATACAAGCGTCAGAATCAGCCCGTACGGAAGCGCCTTATAGCTGACTTGGAAAAACATGCCTATCAATAAAGGTACCGCGGAGCCGAACAGAATCGGAAGCTTCTCTATCGTGATCGAACGGAGAAAGTTGCGCATCAACCAGATCATGTATATGAACATGATTAGCAGCCCGATCAATCCGCCTTTTAGAAGAAAATACGTGATCAGCGAATGCGTATAGGAGACCGCCACGTAGTTGACGGCGGGATCATGAAACAGCCCTCCCCAGCCTAATCCGAATAACAAGGAATCCGGGCTATTGGCCAACTCGTGAAAAACCGCATACAGCTCATCGAACTTGCCGTTCGCCCCGAATGCCTCTTGCTTGGCCTGCAGCAGTTCAATCGAACCTTGAATTTGGCTAAACCCTATCCAGACGGCAATGAGCAGCATGATGACCGCCATCAAAAACTTCCTGAATGACTTAAAGGCATAACAGACGATATAAAGAAGAAAGCATAGGCACGCCAACCCGAGAGGAGCTCTCTGTGCGACTGCCATTAAAGACCCGAGCGCGATGCCTCCTCCGATGATCATCATTAGACTCGCGGCCATTCGCCGCATATTGCCCCACATAAAGGTATGAAAGGCCATCAGAGGCAAGAAAATGCCGGCAAAGGCCACGCTAGGGTCATATGGAATATAGAGCAGATTATCCTGGTAATAGCTCTTTCCTATATCCAATAGCGAGATGCCCGTTATATGGTAGAAACGAAGGGAGAGTATCACGCCGATGCCGGCGATCAACCACGGCAGCAATTTTGCCCACTCGGCTTTCGCCTTCGACATGACAGGCAGAAGAAAAACCGGCATGAACAAGTACAGGCAAGGGACGATATCGCGTATGACGTCCCTAATCGCCCAATGCTTCAGCAATACGCCATTCATCAAGTTCCACCACAGGAAAAAGAAGAACGTGATATGAATGGCAATGGGAATCACGCCGTATCTTCGAAGGAGCTTAAATCCTCCCCCGGCTGCCAATAGACAGACTGGGATGCTGATCGAGACTGCCAACAAACAGGCGATTACCACTTCGATGAGGCCGGGGCTTTGCGGAAATGGCGTACTGAGGACCGCGTATATCAACAACGCAGCCGCAAACGATACGGCGGGTTTGTAAAAAGAATGAGCGGCGGACATGACTCTTGGCTTCGCGTATAGTTTTGTGGAATTTACGGCTTCCATTTCATTCACATCCGATTCAGGAGTTCAACGACATTGGCTGATCTTTGACTTTGTTTTTCAATTTTGCTTTTCTTGATTTTATTTCCATCGCACTTGCTTTAGGAATAATAGCAACGGTTGGATAGCCGATCACGTCCGTAACGTCCTCTTCGGTCTTAATCGTAACATCCAGGTACTCCAGGAGATGAGCCAGACCGATTCCCAGGATGAGCGAAGCGATGAACGCGACGATTACATAGAGCGCGGGGTTGAGGCTGACGGGAGCGATATCGCTCGTGAATTGTTCGGGCGCCAGGTTGAGGATGACCACGTTATCGATCCGCATGATTTTGGGGATTTCCGCGACAAACACATTCGTGACTGCATTAACGATTTTCGCTGAACGTTCATAAGACTCGTTTTCGGCCGAAATCGAAATGATCTGCGTGTTTTCATCGGAATTAACGCTCAATTGCTCCAATAGATGCGGCGTGGTTAAACGAAGATCCGGATTTAATTCCACGACTTTGTTCAGTATCGTCGGATTCAAGACGATTTTTTTGTAGGTATCGATGAGTCCTCGATTGGCCAGCAATCCGTCGTACGACAATGTATTCGTATCTTCGGTTCTCATCATTTTGTTTACGACCATATTGCTGGTCGCTTGATATTCGGGCTTTAATTGGTAGTACGCGTAATAAACCGTTGCCCCCGTTATCAGGATGAAAAGCGTCAGTACAATGCCCAGCCTCTTGGTAACCACCTTGACGAACTCTTTAATCTCCATGACTCTCCCGCCTACCTTCCTTAAGAACCCATATATCTTTTATCAATCTTATTGATGACCACGCCTAGGATCTTCGCGTGCACATGCTCCATGCTCATTTTCACCTTGCGAATCAGATCCTTCTTTACTTTGCCGTATTGAACGATTAACAGAACGCCGTCGCTCTTGGCCGCGATGATTTGCGCATCGGATACCGTTAGAGCCGGAGGCGTATCTACGATAATGATGTCGAAATGCTCCTTATACGCTGTCAGCAGCAACTCCAAATTTTTATTGGATAAAATGTCTGAAGGATTCGCAGGAGTAGGACCTGAAGTGAGCACGGATAAATTCGGAATATGCGTCTCGCGCACCATTTCATGAATGCCGTGCAGATTTTGCAGCAAACTGCTTAAGCCGCCGGTATTGCGAAGCTTGAAAATATAGTGCAGTGAAGGATTCCGAAGCGCCGCGTCGATCAGCAGCACCTTTTTATCCGTCTGAGCAAATGCAACCGCCATATTGACGGCCGTCGTTGTCTTGCCTTCGCTATGCTGGGACGACGTTACCGTGATAACCCTCGGTTTGTATTCGTCCTGGCTTAAATCGATATTCGTTCTAAGCGTACGATAGGCTTCGGATACGGGAGACGATGGATTCACGTCCATTATGATTGGTTTTTTAGCCGTTTGCAGCGCCATCTAGACACCTCTTTTTTATAGTAGAATCAATTGTTTTTTTGATACAGTTCGTATCATCCGCCTCACTCTAAATTAAGATACGAAATGGATCTTGTCAAGCCAATTGTTTAAAACTCGTTTTAATCAATACTTCCAAACGATTTCCACCCATTCGCCGTATACGCCCAACCGATCCTGCCTCCCTCAGCGGGAGAACCGTTGAACACGATGTCGCCAATTTCGCCCGGCTGTTCCGGAACCCTATCGCCGAAGCGAATTTCCCGGCCCACATGAAGCTTGGAGCCCGCCAATAGTTCCGAACCATAAGGCGCTTGGGTAGTAATATTCGGAACAAGATAAACCCCGAATAAATCGAGTTCGAATGGGCCGTTGATCGTAAACGAGATTTTCTTTCCTTCGACCGCCCTCATATGAATGGATTGCGTAAAACGTTCCCTGCCGCTTGGCCATAGCATGCTCGGTTCGAATTTGCGGTTCCCAGCTTCAATCGCCATGGGCATCGCTTTGCCTGAACGATTGCTGCCGACGATGAATAGCGTATAATCAGGATACTTATTCATGCTCTCGACGGTCGTCATCCATACCCGAGACGAACCCGTGTCGCGAACGGAGCTCAACCTGCAGCCTGAAGGCTGCAATTGTTCAAACCGAATCGATTCTCCCGTGACTTGAACATTATTCGGGAGGCCATCCCGATCATTCGAGTAAAGCGCCGGGTTAGAGATCACGTTGTGCCCCGCGTTTCCCATGACGGACACCGTTCTTCTCTCCCAGTCCTGTTGGAAAGGAGTGGCATCCTCGTACCCCATGACGGTAACGCAACCCACGGGATCATCGATCATGGAACCATGCACGGCATCTTGATGGTTGGATTGCAAACAATAATTGAGGTCGCCGACGATAATTTTTCTTGATCCGGTGGATCTGCTGTCCACGGATACGATGAAACCGCGCTGGTAGTTAAAAGGCGTGATCGCGTAATGATCCACCCGGCAGCCGTCGATGCGGACATTGGAGCTATGGCCCTTGATCCCGACGAAGCTCTCGAATGTCGCTTCGGCGTGGCAGCCCAAAATCGATACCGCGTGCGACTGATCGATCGTAATCAGTGGTGCTTTGCTCTCAGGATCCTCTAGTCTCTCGAAAGCGCAATTGTCAATCTGGACGCCGTACGTGCGAACGAGTTCAAGGTGGCTCCGGTCAACCGTCAACGTCGAGAAGAAGCAACTTTCAATACGCGCGCACAATTGCACGTCCTCAAGCCGAAGGCCGGTCCCCGAATACCCTCTCTCGCTCCAAAACCTGCAATTGGTCAACGAGATCATATATGCGCCCGACCCTTTTTTATGACCGTTCGATTTGGCGCCTTCTATTAGAACTCCGTACCTTCCTTTTCCGCACGCGCTGGAGAAGAACCGCTCGAATGCCTGATGTGCGCCTTGCGGCAGCCGAATACCGCCTCCCCTTGCGTGATTGACATAAAAATCCTTGAATGACACGCTTTCCGCCAACTCATGATTGGACTGAATCGCATATCCCGAACCCGTGTACAAGATCCCCGAATCATACATCCCCGCGCCGACGATCTTGAAACCCGAACCGGCCGTCCCAGCCGTATTGGGACGCTCCGTAACCGGAAGTTCAATCGTTCCGGAGCATACGTACTTCCCCCTTGGGAAGTACAGGATGCGGTTTCCCTCGGTCGCCGACTTGACCGCTTTCATGATGGCTCGATAATCATCAGTGACACCGTCCCCTTTTGCCCCGAAAGCTTTGACGTCCGTGTATGGGTCCGAAAGATCAATCTCTTGGCGAATAATCGTCGTTTCAGATTTTCGAAACGGCCATCTTATGCCTGCCGCAAGACCCACGGCAACCCCGCTTAATATGTACAACGCCCGCCTTCTGGATATAGGTTTTTCCATTTTGCCGCGCCGATCCATTAATAGCCCTCCTATCAAGACCAGGGCAGGCTATTCAGCTTCCAAGCCGGCTCCGATATACCGAAGCGTGACTGAAGGAGCGGAATGATTAAAATACTCTTTTAACAGCCTGATATCACCTGTCCGTTTATAAAAATGATAGCCGAAGGTTTTGCGCATCGTATGCGTCCCGATATCCGATAAACCTACTTCCTTCGCCGCCTCGTTAAGAATGCGGTAGACCCTAACCCTTTTTATAGGCGTTCCCGTTCGTTTGGAGCTGAATAGATAGTGCTCCGCATCAAGATTCAGATTCCGGCAATATTGTTCGATCATCATTTTCATATGATCGTCAAGGGTAAAGCGCTTTTCTTTTCCCGTCTTGCTTTCATTGACCTTGATTTCGTTTTTTCCAAATAAATCGCCGACGCGCAAGTGCAGCAAATCATGCAAATGAAGCCCCGAACGAATGCCGATCGCGAACAGCATCCAGTCCCGCATCGAGCGGCGAGACAAATAAGCTTCCATTTGTTTAATCGTAGCCGGATTTCGAATCGGCTTGACACCTTGCAATGGTTACCACCTCCTTTCCGCAGGCGCGAATTACTTCAGATACTGTTCGCTGAGTCCAGCCAACAGCTCCTTATCGGGAATCCAATAATACAGCTTTGAACCCACCATGGGATCCATCTCGTAGCCGCTCTTTCCCGGAACCTGGACATAATCGAAATCATCCTTGTTCATGCCCTTTAGCATCCATGCCAAGCTGATTAAGTCATCCTCTTTCAGATTGGTATCCAATATATCCGACTTCAGTTTTACGAGAAGGCCAGCCAGTTCCGGAAGATGTTTGGGACTCAACAACTGTTCCGCGACGGACTGCAAAATCTGCGATTGTTCGGTTTGCCGGCCAAAGTCGCCGTCACTGAATGCCCATCGCTCGCGGACGAGTCCCAGCGCGGTTTTTCCATCAATGATTTGATCGCCAGGCTGAAGCGTTACGCTTATTGCCCGCAAAAACAATGCTTCATTAATATGAACGTTCACGCCTCCGATCGTATCGATAAAATTCTCGAATCCTTTAAAGTCCGTCTTTATGTAATAATTGATCGGCACATTCAACAAGTTGCTCACGGTCTGCAGCGCGGTCTGCGTCCCTTCCTTCGTGCCGCCTCTCAGTTCCCCGACGATATGAGCGTGATTGATTTTGGTCATCCCGATTTCATCCACGTAGACCCGGGTATCCCGAGGGATGGATACGATGTTGGCTTTTCCTTCCTTGGGCTTTACTCTGACGACCATAATGACATCCGACCTTGAGTTTTCATTGCCCCTGGCATCGAGCCCGAGGACGAGTACATTGAATGCATTTTTATCCTGCTTGGCGTTTTTTTGATTCGCGGAATCTGCGGAATCGGAATTATCGGCGCGATTGGAATTACTTGCGCTGTCCCCGCTCTTGGTTTCGGTTTGAGTCGGTTTTACAAGTACGGGAATATCCGTGCGGGAAAAATGACGCGAAGGAAGCAAAGCGTAATAACCGTAAGCACCTCCTCCTATCAGTAAAACGGTTATCGATAATAGACTGAGCTTTAGCCATCTCTTCACGTCTCGTCTCCCTTTCTTTCGTCTGCGGCAAAACCGTTATCGGTACGTCATCAAAAATTCCGATACGATTCCGCACCAAATTTCATAGCCTCGATCATTTGGATGGATGCCGTCCTGAGATATGACATCCTGGAGTTTCAAATTATTCTCTTTCAGAGAAACAAAAAACTCGTTGTAAACATCGAGATAAATCCACTTTTTCTCGGCTGCGTGCTGCTTTGTTTTTTCTGCATAATCGCTATAACTTAATCCGAGTTTGTTTTTGGCGTCATTATCGCGCTCGGGATTCGGAGATTGCACGACGATCAACGCATTGGGAAGACCGGTTTGAAGCTTTTCTACGATTGCATCCAAATTACTCAGCGTCGTCTCGATCGGCAGGGGGGCCTTCACATCGTTCAAGATACAAGTTTCGAACAGAACCAAATCCGGTTTGGAGCGAATAATTTCATTAATTTGAGCGGTATTGTCGAGCATATGTTTGGTCGTAAATCCTGGATTACCGTCGTTGACGATTTCGATTTTATGGGACAGTGGCTTCATTGCGTCGAGGAAGTCAAAAAGTCGGTTGGGCCATGTGGTCTTATAACCGCTCGCGCCCGATCCCCGCGTCACGCTGCTTCCAAGCGCAACAATCGTAACTTTGCCTTTTGTCGCGGCAACCTTCTGAAGCTTCTGCACGATGGACGGCTTATTCAAAGCCGGCTTTGGGCTTAGCTCCGAACGATCATGCGATGGATACATCCAGAAAATGAAAAAAATGACCGCGACCGATATCGGCGCTGAAAACAACACGACAGATCTCCTTTTCATGCGTTTCCTCCTTGATTTGCAGAATGATCGAGTTCCGTTTGCGTCATCGTGAATAGAATAAAAATCCGTGGCAATACTTAGTACTAAAAAGCGACGATACAGTTCGTAACATGTATATTGCTTACTTTAAGATACGTTTTGTATATTGTCAATCAGATCTTTAAAAATATTACCTCATTTTGCGACGTTTTGTTTCATTGAATGCAAAAAACCACATATTCTATTAATATGAGTATATTGATAAGTAGGAGGAAAATAATGAATATCGGCAGCCGGATTTCTAAACTGAGGGACGACCGAGGTTGGACTCAGGAACAAACTGCAGGATTACTTGGGATTTCGCGTGCAGCCTTGTCTCATTACGAAAAGAACCGCCGCGAGCCGGACACGGAGACATTGTCTAAGTTTGCCGACCTATTTAAAGTTTCAGTAGATTATTTAGTTGGGCGAACGAACTTGCCTCAGAGTGTTCTAGACGAGCCGGTCAGAGATTTCGTGGACCATTTAGAACTATCGGAAGCCGACATTTTAAGTAGATATGAATTAACGATAGATGGTCTAAAATTGTCCCCTGAAGAAGCGAAACGATTTATTGCCTTTGTAAGAACAGAACGTAGCATGAAATAGGCCATTAACAAGCATCGCCTTTAATAGTGCACTCCTGATTATCAGGAGTGCATTATTTATAAAGTTCCTCATAGGGACACGACGATGTAAAAATAATAAAAGCTGCTTTCGGATAATTCCCGAAAGCAGCTTTCCCTATGTCGATTCATTTTCGTTTCATTGATCTATGTAGCGGTTAATGATTAGGAGTAGGAAAACTACGTTTGTTCTTTCTCGGCTTCATTTAGTTGAGGCAGGTCATGGGGCCAGTTAGCAAGATTAATGCCAAGCTGCTGAACGATCGTTTGTATATCCAATACAACTGCTGGAGGTTTTTTGTCGGCTTCTTGATTTTCAATTTCATTTCTCTTCATTCCCCAATACCTTCTCTCTTTAAATGTCTTTCTCTTTTGAACAGTCGGCTCCTGAATCGCGGATGTTTCAAAACCACCCTATCTACTCGACTTCCTCCCTTGGATGTTCTCTCTGCATTGATTGTCTTCATCTAGTATAGCCAAAAGAAATCAAAAAGGATGTCGAAGGTTGTGGGACCATTCTCACAATTCGCTTGTTATTTTGTCGATTATGAGAGAATTATCCAAATTTGTTAATAACGCTAACATTTAGCTAATAAATAATAAAAAAGCTGGCAGCGAATTTATTCGCTGCCAGCTTCTTAATGTCCACGATATTGTCTTCGGGTTAGTTCCCGCCCACGCGCGCCAGTTCTTTCATATTGGCTTCGAAGGCCGCGAGCAGCGCTTCGTCGCCGGCGAGGCCGGTTTGTTCCATTTTCTCGATTTGCTCGAGCATCCGTTTGTAGTCTTTCGGGATGACCTTGACGAACTTGGTCAAGGACGTTTCCCAATCGGACAGCAGACGTTCCGCCACCGCGCTGCCGGTGTACTCGGCGTGGCGCTTCAGCATGCCCTGCAGCTCTTCGACGTCGCGCGCTTCTTCGACGCGCTCGAGCAGCACCATTTCGATGTTGCAGTGCTTGTAGAAGTCACCGGCTTCGTCCAGGATGTAAGCGACGCCGCCGGACATGCCTGCCGCGAAGTTGCGGCCGGTTCCGCCGAGGATGGCGACGCGTCCGCCCGTCATGTATTCGCAGCCGTGATCGCCCACGCCTTCGACGACGACGTTCACGCCGGAGTTCCGGACCGCGAAGCGCTCGCCAGCGATGCCGCGGATATAGGCTTCGCCGTTCGTCGCGCCGTAGAACGCGGTGTTGCCGATAATGACGTTCTCTTCCGCCTTGAAGGTCGCCTTCGGAGACGGAGCCACGATGATTTTGCCGCCGGAAAGCCCTTTGCCGACATAGTCGTTGGAGTCGCCTTCCAGGGAGAGCGTAATGCCCTTCGGCACGAACGCGCCGAAGCTTTGGCCGGCCGAGCCGACGAAGTGGAACGAGATCGTGTCCTCCGGCAAGCCTGCCGCGCCGTGCTTGCGGGTCACTTCGCTGCCCACGATCGTACCGACGACGCGGTTGATGTTCGTGATCGGCAGGGTCGCGCGCACGCGCTCGCCCGATTCGATCGCCGGACCGGCCAGCGTCAGCAGATGCTGCATGTCGAGCGACTCTTCCAATTTATGATCCTGCTGCTGCGTGTTGTAACGGGCGGCATCCTGAGGAACCTCCATTTGATGCAGCAGCGGACGAAGATCGATGCCTTTGAGCTTGTAGTGATCGATCAGGTCTTTGGTTTGCAGACGGTCCACGCGTCCGACCATTTCGTTGACGGTGCGGAAGCCGAGCTCCGCCATGATCTCGCGGTATTCTTGCGCGACGAACAGCATATAATTCGCCACGTGGCTCGGATCGCCCATGAATTTCTTGCGCAGATCCGGGTTCTGCGTCGCGACGCCGACCGGACACGTGTCCAGCTGGCAGACGCGCATCATGATGCAGCCGAGCACGACGAGCGGAGCCGTGGAGAAGCCGAATTCTTCCGCGCCGAGCAGCGTAGCGATCGCCAGGTCGCGGCCGTTCATGATTTTGCCGTCCGTCTCCACGACCACGCGGTCGCGCAGGTTGTTCAGCATCAGCGTCTGGTGCGTCTCGGCCAGGCCGAGCTCCCATGGCATGCCCGCGTGGCGGATCGATGCCAATGGCGAAGCGCCGGTGCCACCGTCGTAGCCGCTGACGAGGATAACGTCCGCGCGGCCCTTGGCTACGCCCGCGGCGATCGTGCCGACGCCTACTTCGGATACGAGCTTCACGTTGATGCGCGCGCGAGGGTTGGCGTTCTTGAGATCGTGAATCAGCTCGGCCAGATCCTCGATGGAATAGATATCATGATGCGGCGGAGGCGAGATGAGACCAACGCCCGGCGTGGAGCCGCGGACTTCGGCTACCCAAGGGTAGACTTTGCGTCCAGGCAGCTGGCCGCCTTCGCCCGGCTTCGCGCCCTGCGCCATTTTGATCTGAATCTCGTCGGCGTTGACCAAGTAGTTGCTCGTGACGCCGAAGCGGCCGGAAGCGACCTGCTTGATCGCGCTGCGGCGGGAATCGCCGTTCGCGTCCGGAATGAAGCGCGCCGGATCTTCGCCGCCTTCGCCGGTGTTGGAACGTCCGCCGATGCGGTTCATCGCGATCGCCAGCGCTTCATGCGCTTCCCGGCTGATCGAACCGTAGGACATGGCGCCCGTCTTGAACCGCTTCACGATGGATTCCACCGATTCCACTTCGTCCAGCGGCACCGGTTCCGACGTGAAATTGAAGTCCAGCAGCGAGCGAAGCGTCAGATGCTTCTTGTCTTCGCCCTGCACGAGCGCCGAGAACTTCTTGTACAGCTTGTAGTCGTTGGCGCGGGAAGCCATCTGCAGCGTATGGATCGTCTGCGGGCTGAACAGATGGTCTTCGCCGTCTTTGCGCCATTGGTATTCGCCGCCGGAGTCCAGCTCCTTGACGCGGCCTTCCTGTTCGGCGAACGCGCGGTTATGGTGCTTCAACGCTTCTTCGGTGATGACGTCGAGGCCGATGCCGCCGATGCGGGTAGGTGTCCACGTGAAGTACGCGTCGACGACTTCTTCGGTCAAGCCCACCGCTTCGAAGATTTGCGCGCCGCGGTACGATTGAATCGTCGAGATGCCCATCTTGGACAGAATTTTCACGACGCCCTTGGTCGCGGCTTTGATGAAGTTCTTGACCGCTTTCTCGTGCGTCACGCCTTTGAGCAGGCCTTGGCGGATCATGTCGTCCAGCGTCTCGAAGGCCAGGTACGGATTGACCGCGCTCACGCCGTAGCCGAGCAGCAGCGCGAAGTGATGCACCTCGCGCGGCTCGCCGGATTCCAGCAAAATGCTGACCTTCGTGCGGGATCCCTCGCGAATGAGATGATGATGCAGGGCCGATACGGCCAGCAGCGAAGGAATCGCCGCGTTCTCGCGATCCACGCCGCGGTCGGACAGGATCAGGACGTTATGGCCCTTGCCGATGACGCGGTCCGCGGCATCGCACATCTGCTGAATCGCGAAACGAAGGCCTTCCACGCCGTCGGCGGCATTAAACAACGTCGGAAGCGTAATCGACTTGAAGCCAGGACGGCGCACGTGGCGCAGCTTCGCGAACTCTTCGTTCGACAACACCGGCGACGCCAGGCGAATCTGGCGGGCGCTCTCCGGCTCCGGATTGAGCAGGTTGCGCTCCGGACCGAGCGTCGTGCCCGTCGCCGTGATGATTTCCTCGCGGATCGCGTCGATCGGCGGGTTCGTCACCTGCGCGAACATTTGCTTGAAGTAGTTGAACAGACGCTGCGGGCGCTCCGACAGAACGGCCAGCGGCGCGTCGTAACCCATGGAAGCGATCGGCTCTACGCCGCTGCCCGCCATCGGCTCGAGCACCTTGCGCAGATCCTCGAACGTGTAGCCGAACGCTTGCTGACGCTGTTCGACCGTATCGTGGTCCGGTTCCGGAAGCTCCGGCGCGTCCGGCAGATCGTCAAGCCCAACGAGATGCTCGTCGAGCCATTGGCGGTACGGATGCTCGGACGCGATCGAAGCTTTGACCTCTTCGTCGGAGACGATGCGGCCCGCCTTCGTATCGACGAGGAGCATGCGGCCCGGACGCAGGCGGTCTTTGTACAGGATGTTCTCCGGATCGACGTGGACGGTGCCCGCCTCGGATCCGAGAATGATGACGTCGTCTTTCGTTACATAATAACGCGCGGGGCGCAGACCGTTCCGGTCGAGAATCGCGCCGATCTGCGTGCCGTCGGTGAAGGCCATCGCGGCCGGTCCGTCCCACGGCTCCATCAGCGTGCTGTGGTATTCGTAGAACGCTTTCTTCTCGTCGCTCATGCCTTCATGGTTGGACCATGGCTCGGGCACCATCATCATGGCGGCATGCGGAAGCGAGCGGCCGGAGAGATACAAGAACTCCAGCGTATTGTCGAACATCGCCGTATCGGATCCGTCCGGGTTGATGATCGGTTTGATCTTATCCAGGCTTTCGCCGAACAATTCGGACGCGAACAGCGTCTGCCGGGCATGCATCCAGTTGACGTTGCCGCGCAGCGTGTTGATCTCGCCGTTGTGGATCAGGTAACGGTACGGATGCGCGCGCTCCCAGCTCGGGAACGTGTTCGTCGAGAAACGGGAGTGGACCAGGGCGATGGCGGTTTCCATGGCTTCGTCGTTCAACTCTGCATAGAAAGAACGAACCTGCTCGGTCGTCAGCATCCCCTTGTACACGATTTTCTTGCTCGAGAAGCTGGAGAAATAGAAGCTGTCCGCGCCTTCCGTGCCGGAATAGCGGATCGCCAGCTCGGCGCGCTTGCGGATGACGTAGATCTTGCGCTCGAAGGCAAGCTCATCCTGCAGCGACGCATCTCTGCCAATGAACACCTGGCGAACGAACGGCTTCGCCGCGATCGCGGATTGTCCAAGCTTCCCGTCGTCCGTCGGGACGGTGCGCCAACCGATCAGCGTCTGGCCTTCCTCGCGGATAATGGCCTCCAATTCACGCTCATGCTTGCTGCGCACGCTCTCGTCCTGGGACAGGAAGAGCATGCCGACGGCGTATTCCCCGCTTGCGGGCAGCTCGATGCCGAGCTCCTTCAGTTCGCGGGAGAAAAACGCATGCGGAATTTGAAGCAAAATGCCCGCTCCGTCGCCCGTGTTGGGCTCGCTGCCCTGCCCGCCGCGATGCTCCATGTTCTCGAGCACCGTCAGCGCCTGCTGAATGATCGCGTGAGACTTCAATCCCTTGATGTTAGCCACAAAGCCCATGCCGCAAGCGTCTTTCTCGTATTGCGGGTCGTACAGGCCCTGCTTCGGCGGCAATCCTAAACGGTTCTCTTTCACTTGGATGCAACCTTTCTATGAGAAATTTGTGAATAAACGAAGGAATGGATTCTTATGCATCGAATCCGACTTCATTTCTTGGCCAAGATCGCTTAGAATGAAGGAGTATGAAAACCTTTCCTGCATGCTTTCATGAGGTCCTTCAAAAAAAGACGCTGAACGGCGGCTGGGTAAAAATGCCGTATTTATCAGCATCTTTCGGCAAACGGGCAAGATGGTGGAATTTCGTTATTATATTATTTTAACATCACGCCATAATGATATCAATTTAATATTTTTATGAATGCGATAAGAGTTCTTTAACGGAGCAACGCGGGCCTGCGAACAAGATTTGTACATTTATTTTTCATGAAGACGCATAATTATACAGAAGGATGTGGTCCATTTGATAAGAACAAGCAGCAAAATGCCGGGCCGGGCGGCAGCGATCGCGGCAGCGGCGCTATTGGCCGTTACGGTCGGCGCGGGGAGCGCGCTCGCGGCGGGACAGCCTTCCCTTGCATCGCAAGCGTCATTCGCGCCGCGGCCTTATGCGGCGGCAGCCGCGCCGAAAGCGGCCGCGGCGGGCGAACCGCTGCATATCGTCGCCGTAGGAGATTCGCTGACGGTCGGCTACGAGCTGGGCATGAACTTATCGTCGATTCCGTATGGCTACGTCGACCGCGTCTACGAACAAGCGCTGTATCACGGCCGGGCCGATCTGAAGAATTACGGCATCATCGCGCTCAAAACGCCGGGCCTCAGCAAGTTCCTGAAAGCGGCGGCGGACGGAGCGGGCATCACCGCCGAAGAGGTTCAGCCGAATTTGTCGACGTATCCGCTGGCGTCGGAAACGGTAGCCAAATCGGCCGCGTTGGCCGCGGATTTGAAAACGGCCGATCTCGTCACGCTGACGATCGGGGGGAACGATTTCACGCCGATCTTCGACGATATCAAAGGAGGGGGCTTGTCGGCCTCCGATCTGCAGGCGAAGCTGGACGCGATGCTGGAAACGTACGTGCCGGAGCTGGAAGCGTCCCTTCGGACGATCTTGAGCTTGAACCCGAAGGCAACGGTCGTCTTCGCGGATCAATACTTGCCGGCGCCGAAGCCTTCCGCGCTGAACAAAGCGGTCACGCAGGAGCAATACGATATTCTGACCGCGGCCGTCGCGAAGCTGAAAGGCATGGACGAGGCGCTGGCCGCCAAGCTTACGCAGGAAGGCTACGACGTGCGCACGGTCGACGTGTCGGAGCCGTTCGCGGGCAAAGAGCTGGCCTATACGTATATTCTGAAAGGCGACATCCATCCGAAGCAGTCCGGTTACGACGTGATGGGCCGCGCATTCGCGGAAGGCATCTGGGGGGATTACCGCGACCCCGACGCGCTGCCCGCGGGCACGCCGCTGCGCGTCGTCGTGAACGGAGCGAGCTTGAAGGGCGGCAACAAGCCCGTCTTGAAGAACAACACGACGTTCCTGCCGATGCGCGACGTCGCGACGGCGCTGCACGCGACGCTGAACTGGGACAACAAGACCCGTACGGCGACGATCGCCTCCGGCGGCAAGAAGGTCGCTTTCACGATCGGCGCGAACACGATGAAGGTCGACGGGCAAACCGTTCCGCTCGAAACGCCGGCTTATCTGCAGCAATCCGGCGCCAACGCGTACACGTACCTGCCGCTTGCGGCCTTGTCGCGCGGGCTCGGCTACCAGGTGGAATACCGGAAGCCGATTGCCACGGTGTTCATCAACTCGTAAACGGACGACATGTCCTTCACGATCAGTTCCTCCGTCATGAAAAAGGCGGGATCCTTCGGGCAGCTGCAAGCTGCGCCGGGGATCCCGCCTTTTCGCCGTGTTTATGGGGTGGAACGACCGAACTTCCGACTGATTCCGTCAGACCGCATGTTTCATTAAACCGAAAGCTCTGCCGACGGCGCCTGCCCCCGTTCCTTGCGGTGCATCAGGTGGAACACGACGAACGTGAGCGCCGCGAACAGCACGGCGACGACCGCCAGGAACGCGGCGCTGGCTCCGGTGTCCCGCAGCTCGTTGCCGGTCAGGATCTCGCGGAACGCGCGGATCGAGTACGTCATCGGCAGCCAATCGCCGATGCGCTGCAGCCATGCCGGCACAAGCTCGGCCGGATACGTGCCGGCGCTGCCGGTCAGCTGCAGGATGAGCAGCATGACGGACACGAACCGGCCGGGTTGATCCAGCAAGGTCACGAGGAATTGAATGATCATCATGAACGTGACGCTCGTCAGGATCGAGAACCCGACGAACGCGCCCAGATGATTGGCGTGCATGCCGATGCCGTACAGCAGGATCGCGTCGGCGATCAGCGCCTGCACGACGCCGACGCCGGCGAAGAGCAGCGCCTTGCTGACGAACCAGCTCCAGCCGGAGCGCGGCTTCGTGCCCGTCTCGCGCATCGGAACGACCATCGTCGAGAGCAGCGCGCCGACGAACAAGCCGAGCGACAACGCATACGGCGCGAAGCCCGTGCCGTAGTTCGGCACGTCGGTCAGTTTCTGCTCTTCGACATGTACGGGATTGGCGAACATGTCGTAGAGGGCGTCGGTTCCGGTGACGCCCGCGCTTTGGCTGGCGGCGTCGCCGAGCTTGCCCGACAGCTCGGTCGAGCCGCTGGCGAGCTGCGCCGCGCCGGTGGCCAGCGCGGCGGAGCCGTCCGCCAGCTTGCCGGTGCCATCGGCAAGCTGCGCCACGCCGCGGCCCGCGGCGGCCGCGCCGTCCGCCAGCTTCGCGGCGCCCGCCGCGGCGCTCTTGGCGCCGGCGGCCAGCTCGGTGCCGTTCTTGTCCGCGGCTGCGAGCTGCGCGTGCAGCGCGTCGATGCCCTGCAGCAGGGCGTCCTGCCCCTGCTGCAGCTGCGCGCCGCCGGCGGCCAGCTGCGCGCTGCCGCCGGAGAGCTCGGCCGCGCCCGCGGATACCGCGCGGGCCGCGCCGATCAGCCCCTGCAGCGCGCTGTCCTGCGCGGCATCGGGCTGCGCGGCGGCGTACGCGTCCAGCGCCGCCGACAGCTTCGCGGCCGCGCCGGCGAGATCGGCGCTGCCCTGCTTCGCCGAAGCAAGCCCTGCGGCCAGCTCCGCGCCGGCCGCAGCCGCTTGCTTCGCGCCGCCGCCGAGCTGTCCGCCGGCGGCCTCAAGCTTCCCGAGCCCGTCGGCCAGCTTCGCCGTGCCGTCGCTGACGGCGGCCGTGCCGGCCTGAAGCCGGTCCGCCCCGCTGTCCAGCGCTTCGACCCCGCCGGCCAGCTGCTGCGTGCCGCTGGCCAGCTTCGCCACGTTATCGCGGAGCTGCGCGGCGCCCTGCTCCGCGCTTTTCGCCCCGTCCTCCAGCTTGCCGGCGCCGGCGCTGGCCTGGGCAAAGCCGTCGGCGGCTTCGCCGATGCTGCCGAATACCGCTTTGGCGTAAGCCTTGGTCACCTGCTGCGAGATGTCGGTCTGCAGCTTCGCGATCGCGGACGAACCGATCTTCGAGGCCAGATAATTCTCGCTGTCGTTCGTCAGATAGCGGATCGCCGCCGGATGCGGCTCCTTATCGAGCAGCGTGGTCGCCTGCGACGAGAATTCGGAGGGGATTTCGATGACATAATAATAATCGCCGTTCTTCAAGCCGCGCTCGGCTTTCGCCTCGTCGACGAAGGCCCAATTGAACGTCTTGTTCGCCTGCAGCTCCTTGACCAAGTCCCGCCCGACGGTAAGCGGCGCGCCCTTGAACTCCGCCCCGGCGTCCGCGTTGACGACCGCGACCGGCATCCGGTCCAGCTTGCCGTAGGGATCCCAGAAAGCGCCGATCAGCATCCCGCTGTACATGATCGGGATGAACAAGATGCCGATGATCGGGATAAGCAGCTTGGGGTTGCGGAGAATCCGATTCATTTCCTTGCCGAATAACGATATACCCAACATGACTTGCGCCTCCAATGCGAAATTAAAGTATGATTCCAAAAAGAATGAACACTTGACCACTTCATACTTTCGGTCAATGAATGCCAAAAAAAGAAGCAGCAGCTGCCGCTTTTTTGAAATGCCGGGAAGCCGGCATTCGCCCGCAGAACGTTTCCGTCCATACGGTAATCGATCGACCTGCGTTAGACGAGCGGCGAGCACCGCGTCGGCGGCGGCCCTTGGCATTCCGCCCCCCGTTTGCCCGATGAAGCGAGACGAACGGAAACTTCAAGCCTTCGCCGCGAGCACCGCGCCTTCGGCCGGCGCTTATCTCACCGACATGCCGTCGCGCATCAGCTCGTTAAAATACCCGGCCACTTCCTTGCGCGTCAGCGGCTCTTGATGCTTGCTCCACTCGGAATTCAGCGCGACGTAAAGCTTCAGCATGACGAACGCGGTCAGCTTCGGATTGGAGGAGCGAATCTCGCCCTTCTCGACCGCCAGGACCACTTCCTGCTGAATGAAAGCCGTGATCGCCTGCTCCAGCTTGGCGATGCCGTCCTTCGCCATCGGCGTGCCGATATCCCGCACCTCTTGCGAAAGCTTCACCATCAGCTCGTGCTTGTCGCGAAAAAGCAGCAGCTCGTGAAGCACGGCCGACAAATTGTCGAAGAACGGCCGCTCGTGGTCGATCGTCCGTTCCGCCAGCTCGCGCAGCTCTTTGGTAAGCTGGCCGATGATTTCGCCGAACAGCTCTTCTTTCGTGGCGAAAAACGTGTAGATGGTACCTTTGCCGACTGCGGCGATTTTGGAAACCACCTCCATCGTCGTCGCTTTGTAACCGAACATGGAGAACGACTTCCCTGCCGCTTCCACGATTAGAGCCCGGCGGTCAACCGATTTCTTCGGCCCCGTCATCTGCCGCAGCCTCCTTCATGATCTTATCTGCCATTCAGCATACCACCAATTGACCGGATTTACAATATGGTCAATTGGTCAATAGATTAGATTTTGCAATTCCGCCGATTCTAAGCGCCGTATTCCTTTTCCAGCTGCCTCAGATTGTCCAATCCCCGCTCCGTCCAGCGCTTCAGCCGGTCGAGCGCTTCGATCTCCGCGGCCACCGCGCGAGCCAGCGATGCCTTGTATTCCGGCACCTCGCCGTGGAAGGGTTCGATGTCGCCGAACGGCACGTTCGTTTTCTCGGTATAGCTGAGCGCCCGGCGCTCGTGAAACATCGGCACGTCGGGATTGTAAGGATTGTGCAAATCGCCCTGGTCGGGATGCTTCAGCACGGCCAACACCTTTATAAGCGCCCGCATTCCATTAATTTCCATAACCTCGCCTGCATAACGGCCCGTTTTATTCGTGAACGCTACTATCGAGCCTGCCTCCGGCATGCGCTTCTCGTTCCCTTGCATCTTCAACCACTCCATTCTCCAGCATTTCCAAGCTTTTGTCCCGCCTGCGGAACCTTTGACGGCTTCTCCGAGTCCGAACCGCGGAAAGGCTTGCGCCCGCCCGGATATCGCCGGACATCCATATCTCAGGATAATTTATCCTCGCAATCATACGCAAGTCTCAATTCGAACCTTGTGCTTGCCGTCTGCCCGTCGTAATATGATAAAGAGAGTTATCATGAATGATCTGATCAGGTACGAGAAGCAGGTGAGATTATGCATAAAAAACGAGTGTTGCTGCTTTCCGAAGGTTTCGGCTCCGGACATACCCAGGCCGCTTACGCGCTGGCCGTCGGGCTGCGTTCGCTCGATCCTTCCATACAGACGCGCGTGATCGAACTGGGCAATTTTCTGAACCCGGTCATCGGTCCGCTTATCGTGTCCGCCTATCGCAGAACCGTTACGAAACAGCCGAAGCTGCTTGGCATGGTTTACCGCAGACAATACAAAAAGTCGCTGAACCGGTTCACGCAGCTTGCGCTTCATCGCTTATTTTATACCCATACGTCGCAGGTCATCTCGCAATTGAAGCCCGATCTGATCGTATGCACGCATCCCGTTCCGAATGCGGTCGTCTCCCGCTTGAAGCGGCTGGGCCTGAGCACCCCGCTCTACACGCTCATCACGGATTACGACGCGCACGGCACGTGGACAAGCTCCGAGGTCAACAAATACCTGGTCTCGACGGTCGAGGTCAAGAAAAAGCTGACCGACCGCGGCATCTCCGCGAGCCGCATCCAGGTGACGGGCATTCCCGTCCATCCGAACTTCTGGCAGACGCACGACAAATCCGAGCTGCAGGCGCAGTTCGATTTGAAACCGATTCCGACGGTGCTGATCATGGGCGGCGGCTGGGGCATCATGTACAGCGACGACCTGCTCAGCTACATGACGCGCTGGCGGGATCGCGTGCAGCTGATCTATTGCGTCGGCAACAACGAGAAGGTCCGCGAGCGGATGCTCGCCGACCCCGATTACCAGCACCCCAACATTAAAGTGCTCGGCTTCACGAAGGAAATCAACAAGCTGATGGACGTGTCCGACCTGCTCATTACGAAGCCGGGCGGCATGACCTGCACGGAAGGCCTCAGCAAAGGCATCCCGATGCTCTTCTACGAGCCGATCCCCGGCCAAGAGGAAGTCAACTGCGAATATTTCGTTGCCAGCGGATTCGGCGAGATGCTGGAATCGACCGGCACGATCGACAAATGGTTCGAGCAGATTCAAGAACCCTCGTCCGTGAAATACCGGAGCGACCTCATGCATAAACGCAATCAGCAATACAACCCCATGGAATGTTCCCGCGTCGTCCTGCAGCTTATGCAGTGACGGCTTTTTTTTGCTTTCCGAACGACAAAAAAGGAAGATCCGTTCGGATCTCCCCGTTCTGCCTTGCTCCGTTTAAAACTTCCCTACATATAATATAGCTAATACAGCCCTACAGCACGCTTCCGCCGAACAAGAAGCGGTAATCCCAATGGCCGGAGATGACGTTCGTGCGGACGCCGCCCGATTCCGTGGAATAGGTTTGGAGGATCTGGCCGTCGCCGAGGTAGATGCCGACATGCGTGATTCTCGCCGTCGCTTTGTTGATGCCGGCGTAATCGGACGCCTTCGTGCCGTGGTAATCCATGAAGAACATCAGGTCGCCGCGCTGCAGTTGATGCCAATCCGTCTTGACGTTGCCGCGATTGCGGACGTAATCGCCTTGCTGGCGCGAGTCCGACGGCAAAATCAGGCTTGCGCCCTCGCGGAACGCGGTGCGGACGAAGTCGGAGCAGTCGAAGGTCGTCGTGGTGTCGCGGTCGGAGCCGAACTCATACGGCGTTCCCCAGTATTTCATGCCCGCGGCGATGACGCGCTCGACCAGCGCGGCATGATCGCCGCTGCCGGGATTCGAGCCGCCGGGCGGGTTGCCGCCAGGCGCGGAGCCGCCGCCGTTGACCGTTATGTATTTGCTGTCGGTGCTGACATAGCCCGTCGTGCCGTCGTTTGCTTTAATCGCATACCAATAACTGTTCGGTTGACCCGTGATGGTCACCGTTTCGCCTTTGGAGAGGTAGCGGATTCTCGCGGCGTCGGTCGATGGGCCCGTCCGGAACGAGACGGAAGCGACGATCGTCGCGTTGCCCTGCGCGGAGCCGGAGCCGCCCGACGGATCGGAGCCGCCCGCGTTTGCCGAGATATACTGGCTGTCGGTGCTGACGTAGCCCTTGGTGCCGTCGGATGCCGTGATCGCATACCAATAGCTGTTCGGTTGACCCGTGATGGTCACCGTTTCGCCTTTGGACAGGTAACGGATTCTTGCGGCGTCGGTGGACGGGCCCGTCCGGAACGAGACGGAAGCCACGATCGTCGCGTTGCCGGAAGTGGCGCCTTCATTGCCGCCGCTTACGATTTCGACGTATTTGTCGTCCGTGGAGATGTAGCCGATCGCGCCGTTAACGTCCTGCACGCGATACCAATAGGAATTGACTTGCTCTAAAATGACAACCTGCTCGCCTTTTTTGAGATACCGGTTAACGGTGGACGATGTGGAAGGAAGACTGCGGAAGCTGACGCTGGATTGGATTTCCCCGACGGTCGTTGCCGCCGACGTTGCCGCGGAAGCCGCAGCCGGCAGCATTAATGAAGCGCCCAAGACAAAGGTCAATAGCGCTGCTGTACTCTTCTTGATGTTGATCTTCCTCTCTCGTTCTAAGTCGTGTGGAAAGCTCGCAACTGCTTGCTGTCTTCATTGTACGGAACCCTCCAAAAGGACCATATCGTCCGCCCGTCTCATTTGTCGAAATCCACCGTAGTCCAATCGGACCATGAATTGGTTGTGCTTCCATCAAAAAAGACGCCCCGTATTGGGACGCCGTCCGATGAAATGCACGTATTCGCTGGATGGATAAGCTCCACAAAATGTTAACATCAGGTCCTAAGACAGCATCTTAAGCCCTAAACGGCGCCTGGCCGAAATGTTGCATGTAAATAATGCCAAGTGCGCTTTCCCGCCTACTTTTGTTCATATTCCGGGAACAGGCCGTGCAACTGCTCCTCGTGCTGGCATTTCTTCATGATGTTCATCAGCGTGTCGTACCGGTTCGGGGAATCGATTACGGACTGGTAGTCCTTCTTGCCGATCGACGAGAAAATGGCCACATCGCCCGTATGGTAATACAGATACAAGGAAGATTCATCCTCATTGTACGAGCAGAACGCGATTTGCTTGGATTCCACGGGTACCAGCATGGTAAACGCCTCCCAATTAAGTATTCGCAAGCCCATTATTATATATATCCCAACATTACCCATTCAAGCACCAAAATGAATCAGCATTTGCCCCTGGTAAACGCTTGCGCGCGGAACAAAGCGAATATCGGCATTTATCGGCCATACAATGGAAGTACATCTCACATCGAAGGGATTTGTTCGCCATGGGAAGCAAAGTGCGAAAGGTCGTCATCGTCGGCGTCGGGTACGTAGGTTCCACTTGCGCGTATTCCCTGATCAATCAAGCGGTCTGCGACGAAATCATGCTCGTCGACCGCACGCCCGAGCGCGCTTACGCGCAGGCGCTCGATCTGTCGCATTGCATGGATTTCGTGCATGCGCGCACGAAAATCACCCCGGGCACCTTTGCCCAATGCGGCGATGCGGACGTCGTCGTGCTCTGCGTCGGCATCCGGCCGAAAAATATCCAGAGCCGGCTGGAGGTGCTGGAATCCGCCTACGAGATTCATGAACCCTTGGTCGGTCAAATCATGGCGAGCGGCTTCGCCGGCATCCTGCTCGTCGCCTCCAACCCGGTCGATATCGTCACCTACGCGGTCTGGCGCCTGTCGGGACTGCCCCGCAGCCAAGTGATCGGCTCCGGCACCTCGATCGACACCTCGCGGCTGAAGACGCTGCTCTCCTACTACCTTCCCGTCGATCCGCGCAGCGTGAGCGGCTACGTGCTCGGCGAGCACGGCGATTCCCAATTTCCCGTCTGGTCCCATGTCACGATCGGCGGAAAGCCGCTGCTCGACATTCTCGCGCAGCATCCCGCCCGCTTCGGCCATCTGAAGCTGGACGACATCGCCCGCCAGACGAAGGAAACGGGACTTGAAATCTATAAGGTGAAAGGCTCGACGTACTACGGCATCGGCAACGCGCTCGCGTATATCATCCGTTCCGTGCTGAACGACGATCATAAGATCATCGCCGTGTCCGCCATTCTCGACGGCGAGTACGGCTACGCGGATCTATGCCTCGGGGTGCCGGCCATCATCACCCGGTCCGGCATGCGGGAAATCGTGGAGCTGAACCTGTCGCCCTTCGAACAGGAGCAGCTTGCCCAGTCCGCCGCCGTTATCCGGCAGGCCATCGCGAGCCTGCCGCTTCCTCCCGCGTAAGGCTGTCGCCGGCTAACGCAAAAAAGCAATCCCGGCGCGCCATGCGGCCAAGATTGCTTCGTGCAGCGGAGAGAATCGATAAATGCGCTTGCTTGCATCAGTTATGCAATGCCGCAGCCCGCACGCCTCAATACGTGTGCTCGGCGGCCGTGCTGTTCAATCCCGATCCGCAGGATACGCAGAACTTCGCGTTCAGCTCGTTCTCCGTGTGGCATTGATTGCAGATCACGACGATCTCGCCGATCGTCGTCTCGACCTTGGGGTCTTCGGCCAGCGCGGCGCCGCAATCCGGACAGAAGCGGGCGTCGAGGGCGACGACCTTGCCGCAGGTACAGGTTTTCTCGTTGCGGGTCACCTTGATCCGCTCTTCGAGCACCTTGATTTCTCCGTGCAGCTCGTCGGCTTCGCGGCAGCAATCCAGCACCTCTTGCTCGGTGGAGGAGATGTCTCCCGCTTGATGGCCGCGGTAAACCGCCTCGCCGATCTGCAAGCAGAGCTTCTCGATGTCTTTCTCCTTGCCGGAGATTTGGGCTTTCAGCTTCGTGATTTCCACGGTCTGCTGCGCTTTCTTGGCCGCATCCGATGCTCCCTGCTTGACTTTATCGAAAAAGGACATAATAAATCGACTCCTTTATAAATTCGTCTAGCTTTGTCGCTTTCGCTTATTTTACCATATCCGGCCTGCCGAATCACGCAACTTTCTCCGGCGCGGCCTAGGTCATTCGAAGCGCATGCTCTCTATCTAGCGTATGAAGCGGCCGAAGGACCGAGAACAACAAAAAAGGCCGTACTCGCGGGGAGTACGGCCTCTTGCCGATGTTCGTGCCAGTCTTTATTCAGCCGGGTACATACGCTCGCGCAGCGCTTTGACTTCCGCGCTCTCGAGGTATTCGTCGTACGTCATGATCCGGTCGATGATGCCGCTCGGCGTGATCTCGATGATGCGGTTCGCGATCGTCTGCACGAACTGATGGTCATGCGACGTGAAGATCATCGTGCCGTCGAAATCGATCAATCCGTTGTTGAGCGCCGTGATGGACTCGAGATCCAAATGGTTCGTCGGTTCGTCGAGCAGCAGCACGTTGGAGCCGGAGAGCATCATCTTGGACAGCATGCAGCGCACTTTCTCGCCCCCGGAGAGGACGCTCGCCTTCTTCAGCGCTTCGTCGCCGGAGAAGAGCATCCGGCCGAGGAAGCCGCGGATGAAGCTTTCGTCCTGGTCCTTGGAATATTGGCGCAGCCAGTCGACCAGGTTCAGCTCCACGCCGTCGAAGTATTGCGAATTGTCTTTCGGGAAATACGCCTGCGTCGTCGTCACGCCCCATTGGTACGTGCCCGCGTCGGCTTCCAGCTCGCCCGTCAGCAATTGGAACAGGATCGTCTTCGGCAGCGTGTTCGGTCCGACGAGCGCGATTTTGTCGCCTTTGTTGATCGCGATCGTCAGGTTGTCGATGAGCTTCACGCCGTCGATCGACTTCGACAGGCCGTCCGTCAAGAGCAATTGCTTGCCCGCTTCGCGCTCCGGCTTGAAGTTGATGAACGGATATTTGCGGTTCGACGGACGAATGTCGTCGAGCGAGATTTTATCGAGCAGCTTCTTCCGGGAAGTCGCCTGCTTGGATTTGGATTTGTTGGCGCTGAAGCGCTGGATGAACGCCTGCAGCTCCTTGATCTTGTCTTCCTTCTTCTTGTTGGCGTCGCGCATGAGCGTAAGCGCCAATTGGCTGGATTCGTACCAGAAGTCGTAGTTGCCGACGTACATCTGGATCTTGCCGAAATCGATATCCGCGATATGCGTGCACACTTGGTTCAGGAAATGCCGGTCATGGGATACGACGATAACGGTGCCTTCGTAGCCGCCGAGGAAGTTCTCGAGCCATTCGATCGACTGCATGTCGAGATGGTTGGTAGGCTCATCGAGCAGCAGGATTTGCGGATTGCCGAAGAGCGCTTGCGCGAGCAATACGCGTACCTTCTCGTTGCCGGACAGCTCCGCCATCCGCTTGTCGTGCAGCTCCGGCGGAATGCCCAGGCCGTTCAGCATGCCGGCCGCTTCGGATTCGGCCTCCCAGCCGTTCATGTCGGCGAATTCCGCTTCCAGCTCGCCCGCGCGCATGCCGTCCTCGTCGGTGAATTCCGCTTTGGCGTAGATCGCGTCTTTCTCTTTCATGACTTCATAGAGCTTCTTATGGCCCATGATGACCGTCTCGAGCACGAGGAAATCGTCGTACTCGTAATGGTTCTGCTTCAGCACCGCGAGGCGCTCGCCCGGCGTGATATGCACTTCGCCGTTCGTCTGTTCCACTTCGCCGGACAAAATCTTCAGGAACGTCGACTTGCCCGCGCCGTTCGCGCCGATCAGGCCGTAGCAGTTGCCCGGGTTGAATTTAATATTAACATCTTCGAATAGCGCACGCTTGCCGTATCGAAGCGTGATGCCGCTTGTACTGATCATGTTCAGGTATCCCGTCCTTCGCTAAAAAATCTTAATCATCACTCCATTATAGCATAGAAGCGCCTATTAATGCTTGACTTCCTTGTTTAACCGCCACGTCTCTCCGTGGGGAAGCACGCGCACGGTCCCGGGCTTGAGGCGCAGGCGGCGGATTTCGGCTTCCAGCCGGTCTAGCGCCTCGCGCGGCGTATCGTCGGCGAGTTTGTAGGAGCCGTAATGCATCGGGACGAAATGCCGCGCGCCCGTGTCGCGAAACGCCTGAAGCGCTTCTTCCGGCGTGACGTGCTGCGGGCCCATGAACCATTCCGGATCGTACGCGCCGATCGGCATGAGCGCCACGTCGATATCCGCGAACCGTTGGCCGATTTGCTTGAACCCGTCGAAGTACCCGCTGTCGCCGGCGAAATAGATCGTCGGCTCGTTGCTGCGCTCCAGGACGAACCCGCCCCACCGGGAGGAATTCGTATCGGTGAGCGTCCGTCTCGACCAATGCTGCGCCGGCACGAACGTGAAGGTCACGCCGCGGATGACCGCCGACTGCCACCAGTCCAGCTCGATGACGGAGGAGAAGCCCTTGCGCCGCAGCTTGTCGGCGAGACCGATAGGCACGATAAGCATCTTGCTGCCCGTCAGTCTCTTCAGCGACGCGATATTCAAATGATCGTAATGCGAATGCGAGATCAGGATGACGTCGATCGGGGGGACGTCCGCGATCGCCAGCCCCGGCGGCACGAGGCGCGTATGGTGTGCCAGCTTTTCTGCCCAGATCGGATCGGTGACGATGTTGAGTCCGGCCAGCTGGACGAGGAACGTCGAGTGGCCGATCCAGGTCAGCGTCGGCTCGCCCGCGTTGCCTTGCAGGAAGGCCAGGTCGGGGGCGACGACCGGAACTTTATACGAATAGTCCTTCTGCTTCATTCGGCCGGAACGGTCCCTCCGCCACTGCCGGACTTCCCGGAACGTCTTGGGCACGGCGGCCGGATTCAAATTCGTGTAGCGCATCTCTCACATCTCCCGTTTCTATCGTCTGCTTTCTACCGTCTGCTTTCAACGACTGCTGTCGATCGACTCCCCGCGTCCTGTCGCGCTTCGCTGCCGCTTGAACTGCCTCGGGCGCGCGCCGGACCGCTCTCTTTATCTCAAAGATACCAAGGTTAATTCCATTAATCAAACCCCGAATCGGCGGAAACCGAGCGGTTCGGGTGAACGGAAAGCGAATCCTGCGCGCGCGGGGCGGCGAAAACGGGGCACGCCGGCGAAACTGAACGGATCGCGCCGCCGCCGGAAACCCTGCGGTTTGAGATTGGCGGGCCGGATGGTTTACACTGGTAACGTACGAATGATGGGGAACCGGAGGCGAAACGAAATGAAATTGATCGGCATTGAACCGACGCCAAGTCCAAATACGATGAAACTGAACGTTGACGATAAACTCGCGCCGGGGCAGCGCATCAGCTACGCGCCGGGCGATGCGGCCGGCGCGCCGGAGCCGCTGCGCGGCCTGCTGGCCATCGATGGCGTGCGGGGCTTGTTCCGCACGGCGGATTTCATCGCGCTCGACCGGAAGCCGGGGGCGGACTGGGAGCGCATCCTGACCGCGGCGCGGCAGCTGCTGCAGAGCGATGAAGCCGGCGCCGCCGGGGGCGAAGGCGGCGGGCCGGGGGCCGCCGAAGCCTTCGGCGAGGCGCACGCGTTCGTGCAGCTGTATCGGGGCATCCCGATGCAGGTGCGGGTGCGCACGCCGGGCGGCGAATCCCGCGCCGCGATGCCCGCGGCCTTCACGGAGGCGGTCACCCGCGCCGCCGCCGCTTCGATGATCCGCGAGCGGAAGCTGGAGGAGCTCGGCGTCCGCTACGGCGAGCCGGAGGAGATCGCGGCGGAGCTCGTGCGCGAGCTGGAAGCCGCCTACCCGCAGGAGCGGCTGGAGGCCCTCGTCGAGGCGGCGCTCGCGCTCGGCGCCGCCGGGGAAGGCGCCGCCGCGGCCGCGCCCGTCGTGCGGCCCGCGCCGCTGACCGCGGAGCAGCTCGCGGAGCGGATGGCGGACCCCGACTGGTCGGTCCGCTACGAAGCGCTCGACCGCACGGCGCCCGAGCCGGCGATGCTGCCGTCGCTCGCGAAAGCCATAACCGACGACAACGCCTCCATCCGGCGGCTGGCCGTCGTGTACCTCGGCGAGCTGCGCCTGCCGGAGACGATGCCGCTGCTGTTCGCCGCGCTCCGCGACGCGTCGGCATCCGTCCGCCGCACCGCCGGCGACACGCTGTCCGATCTCGGCGACCCTGCCGCGATCGGCCCGATGATCCAGGCGCTGGCGGACCGCAACAAGCTGGTCCGCTGGCGCGCGGCGCGCTTCCTCTACGAGGCCGGCGACGACACCGCCGTCGCGGCGCTCGAGCAAGCCGCGGCCGACCCGGAATACGAGGTCAGCCTGCAGGCGCGCATCGCGCTGGAGCGCATCCAGCGCGGCGAAGAAGCCGCCGGCTCCGTCTGGCAGCAGATGACCCGCAGCCGCGAAAGCGCGGAGTAACGTCCGCGGCGATAGCCTTGGTTGCCTGCGTAAAACCTCACGCCCGGCAAAAGAGCCATCGATACGCGCAATAACGGTATGCGCAACAATGTTTGCCGTTGATACGCATATACACCGTACGCACGGCGGATGGCCATCGTTACTCCTATTGGTTGCGTACTCGGCAGATTCGCCGACCGCGCCGATCGCAGGATCGGCTAAGCCCTTCCAACGAACAAGGCCTCCAATTCCGCATTTCGGCGGAAATGGAGGCCTTGTTCGTTTTCAACATCCTGATTCAAGCTGGCACATACGGGCAAAGGTATCCGGCGAAATGAGTCATAAAACGCTCTCGCGCCGACGCGATTTAGCCAACAAGGTCGAGACCCGGCGCGCGAACAAGAACTCGTTCGGCCCTGCCGCATCCGCTCTAAATCATCCAACGGCCGCGTTCAACGGACACGACGCCGCGATATCCGGTTGGGCGAATTCACGCGCGGTACCGTCCGGCAGCACGACAACGGCCGGGACGCCTGCCGGAACGCTCGCCCGCAGCTCGAAGCGGCCGTCCTTGATGTCCCAGCGCACGCGAACCTCGCCTTGACGCGTCGGAACGACGCCTTCCGCCCATTCCTGCCCCGCGGGCTTCGGAGCGATGCGGATCGCCGCGAAGCCCGGCTTCTCCGGCTGCACGCCGAGCGTCTCGGCCGGGTACTCGTACAGCGGCAGCGCGCTCCAGCCATGGCAGTCGCTGCGCTGCTGGACGGGATCCTCGACCCATGCGGTAAGGCCGAGCGCGATCTGATCTTTCCAAGGCTGCCACAATTCCGCCGTGCGGCCGTAAAGCCCGGTCATCGCCAGCGCCCGGAAGAGGAAATGGCTCATGGAAAAGGACGCGCGCGCCAGATCCGGGCGAGCCAGCATCCGTTCCATTAACCGCGTCGCTTCCGCGCCTTCCGCCGCCCCGGCCAGTACCGCCCAGATCTGCGCGTGCTGGCTGTACATCGGCACGGTCGGTCCGTCGCGGAACAGGCCGCTTTCCCGGTCATAGCAGGCGGCGCGAACCGCTTCGTTCACGGATCGCGCCCGCGCGCGGTATTCGGCCGCCGTATCCCGGCGGCCCGCCGCCTCGTTCAACTCTGCGCCTTGGTTCAGCGAGGCCGCATACATCAGGTTATACGCGGCGAGCGCGCCGGACGTTCTCGCCGGAGGCGCGCCCGCGGTCGATTGCCACGTATCCACCCAGTCGACGAAGGCCCAGTACGGCTCGGGAATATAACCGACGAGTCCGTCCTCCGTCAAACGCTCGAACCAGCCCAGCACCGCGTCGACGGTCGGCAAATACCGGCGCACCAGCGCACCGTCGCCGAAATGCGCGTAATGGTCGCGGACCATCTGCACCCAAAACAGCGCGAAGCCCGGGATGACCTGCCGCGATACGGACGGGTACCGGCTCTGCAGCATGCCGGACGGAAGCAAGGAGCTGTGAAAATCATGAATCGTCTTGCGTCCCAGACGGTCGTCCCCGCTGACCGAGTAAGCGAACAGCGCCTGCGATTTCGCGTCCATGATATACTGCATCTGCTCGTAGTAAGGCGTATCCTCGAACGTATCCTGCATGCAGTTTTGCAGCGTGTTCAGGCTGATGCGCCACATGGCCTCGGACTGCGGATCGGAGCTCCGCGCGGTGCCGGCCTCCTGCAGCGGATACCCGGTCGCGCGCCAGCTCAGCCGCGCCAGCGTGAGCGGCTCGTCGCCTGCCCGGATGTCGACCCGGACGAAACGAAACGCCCGGCGCCCCATCGGCTCGTAGGTTTCCGGAACCTCGGGGCTGCCCCACCCGGCCGGCGAATAACGGTCGGCGTTGCCGTGCAGCGCCTTGCCCTCCGGGTCGTCGCGGACGGCTTTCCGATTGCCCCCGTTATGCCGTTGCTCCCCGTACTCATAGGCCTCGGCGTACAGCAGCTCGACGCGGCCGCCGGTTCCGCCCCAAACCTGCAGCTGCGGATAGCCGGTCGTGAGCGCGCCGGCATCCAGCTCCAGCCAGGCGGATTCTCCCGCCTTCAGCTCAAGCGGAAACAAGCCTCCGACGTCATTCGGCTGCGCGTTCGCGTCGACATTCGCCGCCCCTTCAATGCCGAATGCGCGCATCACCCGGCTGAACTCCCGATCGGTCTCGCGCATCGGCGGGATCGGCCGCGGCTTCAGCTGCCACGGAAGCAGCTGGCCGTAGAGCCGGTCGAGCGGCTCCAGCGGCTTGGCGCAGACGGGCCACGCCGAGTCGTCATAATCCGCTTCGCGCCAGCCGGCCGGGACAAGGCTGCCTTGCACCTCCTCCGTCCCCCCGACGAACAGCGTATGCGTCTCTTTCTGGACGGCGACCGCCTCGCATGGAAGAAGCCGCCAAGAGCCGTCGGTGTCCAGCGCCTCCAGCACCGTGCCGTCCTTAGCCTTGCGCGCGCCCTGCAGCCAGAATCCGCCGGCATCCGAGCGCCATTCCGACAGCGGACCGCCGTCCGACGCGCCACCGGTCAGCAGGCTCGGGTAGTGCACGACCTCCGCCGCTATGACGTTCCGCCCTTTCCGGAGATAGGGCGCCAGATTCACCGTATCGTAGTAGTGGCTCCAATCGTCGCCTTTGCAAGGCCCGCGGAGCACGAAGTTCCCGTTCACGTACAGGCGGTATTTGCTGTCGGCCGTCACTTCGACCGTTAATTCTTCCGCTGCTTCCTTGCTGTCGAACGTCTTGCGAAACAGCGTTCTGCGCTGTGTGCGTTCCGCGCCGCCGCGATGATCCGGCCAGATCCAACAGGCCGTCCAAACATGCCGATGTTCCATCCTGCACTTCCCTCCGCACGAGTATATGAAAACGCTTGACATTCTCATTATAGGGAGATAAAACGAGTAGAAGAGGGGTTATCGACTCATAATCGGGGTGAATCGGATCCCGTTGCCGGAGGTGGTCGCATGAAAGCGGAAAGACGGTTCACGCACGCGCAGCTCATCCATCCGGACGAGCGAATCCGCATCCATCTGCTGAATAACGAAATCTACCGCACCGTCGGAACGCACGGGCATGATTTCGTGGAGCTGCTCTATATCCGTTCCGGCAAGGCGGTGCACCGGCTGAACGACAAGTCCTTTCTCGCCGGCGCCGGGGACGCGTTCGTCATCCAGGCCGGGGATACGCATTCGTTCGAGCCGATCACGCCGTTTTTCGAATGGATCGACTGCATGTTCGTGCCCGAATTCATCGACTTCGACGTGCGTTCCCTGCTCTCCGACCGGAAATATTTCGCGAGCGACGGGATGGAGATCGACTACCTCATGGGAGCCATGCTGCGGGAATACGGGGAGAAGAAGCCGGCCTACCTGACCAAGCTGAGGGGATACCTGCTCGCGCTCCTCGCGGAATTGGGCCGCCAAGGGGAACAGCGCGATGAGCGCCCTTACGGCAGCCGAAAAAAAACGCGGCTCCTGCAGGAGGCCGTCGAATACGTCCACCTGCACTACCGCGATAAAATCAATCTGGACGACGCGGCCGCGAAGCTCGGCATCAGTCGCAGCACGCTGAACCGCCTGTTCCGGAGCCGCGCGAACGACAGCTTCGCAGGCTTCGTCAACGCGTACCGGCTGGAGCGAAGCAGCCTTCTGCTCCGATCCGGCGAGCTGCCGATCCGGGATGCCGCGCTGGAATGCGGCTTCGCCGACGGCAAGCATTTCCGCACGCTGTTCCGGCGCCGGTTCGGCATGACGCCGGGCGAGTTCCGGAAGGCCGCTGCCGCCGGCGCAGCGGAGCAGCACGGCGAACCAGAGCAGCCGGAATGATCCCCGGTTCGCGCGACAGCCGTAATGAATCGCCGGTAGACTGCCTGCGCCACTCGCCTATCCGCGCGGTTTCTCCATTGCTGGCCGTTGCCGCCGTACGCGATCGGCTCAGCCCGCTGCCGGATATCGATTCGTCCACGCATGATCCTGCCGCATCTGCGCATCCGTCTTCAGAAAATACGCGTAGCTCGCTATACCGGGCCGGTCGGGCACGGGATCGTCCCAAGTCGCGTCCATATGGAGCCAGCGGCCGTCCACCCGCACGAGATTCCAGACATGGCTGCTCCCGCCCGCGCTGCCCTCCACGATCCGCGTCTCGAAGCCGGCGAGCTTCAGCATGCGGTACGCCAGAAGCGAATACCCTTGGCAGACCGAGCTGCCGGTCGTCAACGCGTCGTAGGCGGTGTAATGCTGCAGCGTCGTATCGTACGCGACGTGCGTGACGATCCAGTCGTGGATGGCCCGCGCCTGCTGCCGCTCGCCTACGGCGTCCTTCAGAATCGCCGGCAGCACTTGACTCAGCTTTGCGTCCACGAGCGCCGTCTCGTCCGCGGTTTCGCGGTAAGCGACCGTCAGTTTGATTTTGGCCGCCGCGCTCCACGTGCGAATCGTATAGAGATAGGAGTCCACGTTATACGCCACGTAATCGTCTCTGGCGAAGACTTGCTTGAGCAGCTCTCCGATATTCGCCGACAGTTCCTTGCGGTCCCCGACGTAATCGAAGCTGATCTCGGTCTTGCGCTGTTCCAACTGCGCGAATATCGATGCGCTCAACTGGTCGAGCGTTTGTTCGGAGGACGCCACGCTGATGTGATGATCCTCGGAACCCAGCCCGACGAAAATAACCGCCGCGATCAGCGCGACTCGAACGATCCACTTCATCATGCGCCCTCCTTTTCCCCAATGTCCGGTTTTCCCTCTATTATACCCAATATATGGCACAATTGAACATGCTATTCGACCCCTTCACCACCGAGCCGGTTCATCCTAGTCCAGGCTGCAGAACTGCCGGAGGCGATGCCTGTCGTCCGATTGCTGCGTCGGGAGGGACGCTTGTACGTTCGCTTCCAAGATTATTAACCTCCAGCCGCCGGTTGAAAATGCGCTAAACGGCAAAAAAGGATGCTTTCGGCGGCATCCTTCCGATCGTTATCGTTTTCGTTGCATCGCGTTACGTCTCGTTAAATCGCTTGGCTGCCTGGGCTGCCCGCGCGATTCGGCTCCCCCCAAACCTTGCTCGGGATCTCGCGGCGAAGGACCGGCGCCACATCCTCGGCGAACCGCTCCAGCTGCTCCTCCTGCTCGTCCTCGGTCAAGCCGTCCACGCTGATGCTGAGCACCTCGTGCCCGAACGCCTCGCGGTAGGCCAGGATCTTCTCGATGACGCCGTCGGCGCTGCCGATCAGCGCGGGACCGTTCGCCACGGCATCCTCCAGATCGACGAACGGCGACTGGTTATGCTGCGCCGCGGCGGTCGCCTGCATCGCTTCGTAATAAGGACGATAACGGCGCAGCGCCTCCTCGTGCGTACGTGCGATATACAGGCTGCCTGCTCCCGCGCCAACGACCGCATCCTTGGGATCCCTCCCGTAGAACGCCCAGCGCTCCCGGTAATGGTCGATCAGCGCTTTATACTTCGACATGTGATGAAACGCGTTCGACGAGAAAATCGGCTCGCCGAATTTAGCCGCGAGCTCGGTCGACCGCGTGCTCGACGCGCTGCCGTGCCAGACCGGGATCGGCTGCTGCAGCGGCCTCGGCTGCGTCGTGATCCGATCGAGCTTGGGCCGGTACCGCCCCTCCCAGCTCACCTCTTCCTCGCGCCATAGCCGGCGAAGCAGCTCGTAGCGCTCGGCCATGGAGTCCCACTGCTCTTCCTCGGCGATCCCGAAGAGCGGATAGTGGCGGGGATCGTTTCCTTTGCCGATGATGAGTTCGAGCCGGCCGCCGGACAAATGATCCAGCGTCGCGTAATCTTCCGCCACGCGAACGGGATCCAGCACGCTGATCACCGTGACGGTCGTGAGGAGCCGGATGCGGGAGGTGCGGGCGGCGATCGCGGCCAGCACGACCGGAGGCGACGACGACAGGAACGGCGAGCCGTGCCGTTCGCCGATGCCGTAGGCGTCGTACCCGAGCGACTCCGTCATGGCCGCCTGGCGAAGGACGCGCTCGAATTTCTCTTGCGGAGTCAGCGACTCGCCCGTGACGGCGTTGGGCAGGTTCATGATCAGGCTGAACACGGCGATTTTCAAATCGATCGCCTCCTTCCGTTCTTCATGGCTGTCGGGTTCTATCTGACCCTCTCATTCGGTTGGCCGTCTAACCGCCCGTTCGATTGCGGCTGGTTAGCGTCGGGAACGACCGTCTTGCGCAGCAGGTGCATCATTCCGTCTCCGTTCCCGGGATCGAAGGCGTGGAACCGCTCGTACCCTCTTCGCTCGTACATCGGCAGCAGCCACGGATGCTTCTCGGCCGTCGCGAGCGTCACGCCGGGCGCGCCCGTTTGCTCCGCGACCGTCCGCTCCACCCAGTCCAGCAGCTGCCCTCCGAGGCCCTGCCCTTGCGACGCCGGATCGACCGCAAACCACTTCAGGAACGGCAGATCGGTCAGGCCCTTTAATTCGTTTCCTTTGGAATGCGTCACGGTCGCTTTGATATCCCCGTCGACTTCAAGCACGTAGCAGTCGTTCTTGCGCACGTTGTCCTCGATCAACGCCAAATCCGCATTGGCCGCCGGCCAGTGCAGCTCCAGCTCGCGGATCGTCACGTACGCGTCGTACGTAATCGCAAGCAGCCGCTCCGCGTCCGCCTCCGTTGCCAATCTGAACCGTACATCCATCGTTTTCACCTCTTCGTCGTTGTCTTCAAGCTAGATTATACCGCTTCGAGGCTTCCAGCACGAACCGCACATGGAGCTTCGCTCCCTTCAGCAGCAGCCGCTCGTCGATATCGAACCTCGGGTGATGCAGGGGATGCCGATGCGAGTCCGTACCCGAGCCGAGGAACGCGAAGGCGCCGGGCACCTGCTTCAGATACAGCGCGAAATCTTCGCCGGCGAGGCTCGGCTGCTCCAGCGGCATGGCCCGTTCCGCGCCGAATACGGCGGCTCCCGCTGCAAGCGCCAGCTCCGCGGCCTTCCCGTCGTTCTTGAGCGCCGTGCCGAGCCGGAAGCGCGTCTCGCAGCCGCCCCCGAACGAAGCGGCGATCGCCGCCGCCCGGCGCTCGATGGCGTCCCGGACGCGGAGAACGGTCGCCTCCTCGAAAACCCTGTAGGAGCCGGTGATCTCGCTGCTCTCGGCGATGGCGTTCAGCGCGGTGCCCGCCCGAAGCGTGCCGAACGACAGCACGCCCGGCTCCAGCGGGTCGATCTCCGAAGCCATGGCGACCTTCGTCTCCGTCACGAACTGCGCCGCCATGAGCAGGGCGTCCACCGCCAGATGCGGCGTGCCGTGATGGCCCGACACGCCCTTGAACGCCACGCGAAAATGCGTGGACGCGGCCATCGCGTAAGCCCGGTGAACGCCGACGGTACCGAAGGGCAGCTCCGGCCACGCATGCAGCGCGAAGCACAGATCGACGCCGTCGAGCAGACCGGCCTCGATCATGTCCCGCCCGCCGCTGACCATGCTCCCGTCCTCGGCTTCGAGCGCGCCTTCCTCCGCCGGCTGGAACGCGAACTTGATCGTGCCCGCCAGCTCGCTTCGGCATTCGCTCAGCACGCGCGCCGCGCCGAGCAGCATGGCCATATGCGCGTCGTGTCCGCAGGCGTGCATGACGCCGTCCACTCCCGAACGGTACGGAACGTCGTTCTGTTCCCGGATCGGCAGCGCGTCCATGTCGGCGCGAAGCAGAATCGTCCGGCCCGGGCGGCCGCCGCGAAGCGTGCCGACGACGCCTTTGCCGAAATGCTTGCCGACGCCCTCCTCCACCTCCAGGCCGTACGCCCTCAGCTGCCCCGCGACCTTGGCCGCCGTCCGCTCCACGTCGAACATCGTCTCTGGATGCCGGTGAAAATCGCGCCGGAGCTGCGTCAGCCCGGTTTCCAGCTCCCGTTCCAAGCGTTCCAGCCGGGCCTGCAGCGCCCGGTCCTCGAACATGGCCGCGAATGCCTGCGCCATCCTGACCCCTCCTTTCTGCTCCGATCGGCGTTTGCTTATACGATGGCCATGCGGCTTGGGGAGCGTAAGCCCTTAAACCGCCTTCTCCGTCCGAGCAGCCAGCATGCCGCGGATATGCTCCAGTATCGCCCGCTTCTCCAGGCTCTGCACGGTCGACCGGCGCTTCTTCAGGTCCGCCAGAAGCAATCGGCGCACGTCCTCCGTCAATTCCCCGATCGGCTTGCCGCGGCCGCTCAGCTCCGCATGGGCCGCCCAGAACTGCTCCTGCCAGACCTTCAGCAGAACCGTGATGTCCTTCGGCCGCTCGATGAAATGGCCCAGCTCTTCTCCGGCTTGGCTGAAGAACACATAGGTCGGGATCCGGCTTTGCCCGTCCTTGGCCGGATACGACTCCGCGATGTCCCGGTTGCCGGGATCGCGGGGAATGACGCGCAGCTTGAGCTTGCCCGTATCCCGCTCGATGCGCGCGAACAGGGGCAGGTTGGCCGCCACGTCGCCGCACCAATCATGCGCCAGCGCCAGCACGTCGACCGGCTCCGGCAGCTCCGCGAAGAAAGCCAGTTCCTGCTCGCTCAGCTCATAGGCCTCGTAATTATCCTGCAGCGCGTCGCGGTTGACCTGCGCCTGCGCCAGGAAGGTCTCGAAGTCGACCGCTTCATGAAACGCCTGTTCCCTGCGCGCTTGGGAGATGCGGTTGTTCTTGAATTCCGCCATGTACCGTCACCCTCTCTTCGCTGAATCTCGACTGCCCGAGGCGTATGGCCTGCCACGCAAAATAGCCGGGTCCTCAAGCAAACGCGCTCGAGCGGTCCCGGCCTCCGGCAATCCAGTCGGCCCCGATAAAACCGATTAATCTCATTGGGTTTTACGGATATCGTATCCATTACGAACGCCGATGTCTAATCAGTATTTTCTATCGGTGCATCGAATCGTTCGATCAGGAGCCCCACTCCAGCACGACGCCCAAACATGGACTTCCCGGCGCGGCGATCAACTCCCACGCTTTGGCGGCATCGCGCGCCGCAAAGCGGTGGGTTATGAGCGGCTCCGTCCGCAGTCGGCCTGCGGCGATGCCGCCGATCGTCTCGTCCATGCGCGGCTTCGTCCAGCCGGAAGGCGCATGCAGCGTGATTTCCTGCTCGCGCAGCGTCTGGATATCGACGGCCCCGTGCTCGCCGAGGTAGCCCGCCGAGACCAGATGGCTGTCGCGTTTCATCAGCGGCTGGAGCGAGCGGAACGTCTCGAGGCTGCCGACCGTGTCGACGACGATGCTCGCGGCTGCGCCGGCTTCGCGCAGCGCGGCCGCCGGGTCGGAGAGGCGCCCGTTCAGCGGAATCGCATAACCGCCGGCTTCGGCGAGCCGCAGCCGCTCTTCCCGGCGACCCAACATGTACACGGACGCGCCGCGCGCCCGCAGCGTTTGCGCCGCCCAGTGTCCGACCAGCCCGTCGCCGACGACGAGGGCGATCTCGCCCGGCGCCACCGGCGGCCGAATGCCGCAGTTATAGCCGACCTGCGTCAGCACGGCACCCGAATAGGCGATGTCCGGCACGTCCGTCTCCGGCAACTTCCATACCTGGCTTCCGTCCGTGACGGCCGGATTGACGTGTCCCCCGAAATCGAAGAACATCCCTTCGATCCGGCTCACCGTCGCGAATACCCGATCTCCCGGCTTGACATGCGCGACTGCGCCGCCGACCTTCACCGCTCGGCCGACCTTCTGATAGCCCGCTACCTGCGGGAAAGGCCACGGATCGCCGGGCCGGCAAGGCACCTCGCCCGAGATGCGCTCGCCGCGGAAGAAGGACGATTCCGTGCCGATGCTGATCCACGAATAGTCCACCTCGATCACTACGTCCTGCTCGCGGGGTTCGGGCACCTCTACCTGCCTGAAGGCTGCCTGCAACCGATTTTCAAATACGACCGCTTCCGCTTTCATCGCTGCTCTCCTCCTCTTCATGCGATCGTCATTCGAACGCTTCCCGCGGATCGAAGCAAATTTTCACCGCCTGCTGCGCTTTGAGCAGCGCGACCGCCGCCGCGTAATCCTTGAACGACATCTGCCGCGTCTGCAGGATCTCCGTGTTGAACGAAGGCCGGCTCAGCGCATCCAGCAGCAGGCGGCGAGTGCGCTCGTCGACCTGGCGGTATTTGTACGATTCCAGGGTGACGCCCTTGAACCACAGCCGGTCCTTGTACGTCAAGCTGCCGCGAAGCACGCCGAAGACGACGACATGCTCGTTCGTCCGATCGAGCACGTTCTGCGCGGATGCCGCCGCGCCGACGCAGTCGTACCCGAGATCGAACGTCCGCTCCCCGAGCGTCTCCGCGAGCACGGCTTCGCCGATGCCAAGCGACCGGACCGCTTGCACCCGTTCGGCATTGACGTCGATGGCCGTCACCTTCGCGCCCCAGAGCGACGCCAGCTGCATCGCCAGGATTCCGGCGGGGCCGAGGCCGGCGACCAGCATCGTTTTCCCCTGCAGCTCCTTGAACTGGTCCAGGCCGTAGAGGACGCATTTCAGCAGCTCGGACGAGACGGCCTTCTTGTCGGAAATGGAGTCCGGCAGCTTAAGCAGGTCCCGCTCCCGATAGGCCATGTACTGCGCGTAAGCGCCTTGGCCCGGGGACAGATGCTCCAGCGCCGCGACGCGGTCTCCCGGCGCGAAGCCCGTCACGCTCGAGCCGACCGCCTCGACAACGCCGACCGCCTCGTGTCCGGGAAAGCCCGGCGGCAGCGGATATTCCGGCGGCCGGGCCGCATCGAACATATCGTAGCCGCCGAGCATGCTGAGGTCCCAGCGGGGACAGGTCGATACGAGCGTAATCCGGACCAGGATCTGGTCGTCTCTGAGCTCCGGCACGGGAATATCGACGATCTCGTACGCGCCCGCGCCATGAATTTGCAAGGCTTTCATGTTCCGTTCATCTCCTCGGCTTCCGCCATTCGCTTGCCGGCGGCTTTAGGCTAAGGATAAGCGTTTTCACGTGCATTCGTCTTTGCACTTGATTGCCATGATCTCCGCGGGGTCAATGATTTCGCTCTATACGCAGCCTAGTCGCCGTAGTATCATTTGCACAGGATTGACATTGTGCGGGAGCGTGAAGAACATGCTGCTCAGAAAACACGGTTTTGCCGAGAACGCGGGAGGCGCCGGCGGGCGCGCGGGGGGCGTGCATCCCTACTGCGAGCTGCTGTGCGTGCTGGAAGGCGAAGCGGATCTGGAATGGTCCGGCGTGACCTACCGGGCCAACGGCACGGCCTTGTTCGTCCTGCTGCCGAATACGCCGCACGCGCTCGTTCAGCGCTCGCCTGCGCTCCGCTATTGGTTCGCGGAATTCCACGCCGGCGACGGCGACCCGCTTCCGGGCGTGGACGTCATCTACGCATGGAACGGTCTTCAAGGCGGCATCGACTGGACGTCCGGCCCGTACCCCGCGCTGCGGGCGGCGCTCGAAGCGGCCGACGCGCTGATACGGGCGGAGGGCGCGCTGCCCTGGGACAATTTCCTCGAGGCACTGCTCTCGGACCTGCGCAAGCTGCTCTTCCTGATCGACGGCATCGCCGCAGCCGCGCGGCCCGCTCCTTCGCGCTCCTCGAGCGAGGCGCTCGTGACGGAGGCGCTGCGGTTCCTGGAATCCGTCTTCCCCCAGCCGATCACGCTGCAAACCATCGCCGATTATACCCACTACAATCCTTCCTACCTCGTAAGGCTGTTCCGGCAGCAGACCGGCAAGACGCCGTTCGGCTATCTGAACGAGCTGCGGTTGAATGCCGCCTCGGAGTACCTGCTGCGCTCGGAGATGACCGTCCAGGAGGTCTCGCAGGCGTGCGGCTTTCAGAGCATCCATTATTTCAGCCGTTCGTTCAAACGGCGGTTCGGCTTGGCGCCGGGCGAGTGGCGGCGGAGCAAACGGCTTTGATCTCCGTTCGGCAGCTGCGGCCGGCAACTTCACCGGCGTGCGTCATGGCCCGGCATCCGTACCGGAAGGCCATTGTCCTTCCATGGCATCCATACAGACAACTCCAATTCTCTCGACATACAATGTATGGAATCGAGCGAAAGAGAGGAGATGAACAAGATGAGTTATATGAATCCTTATAACCCAACTAACGTCATGGGGGCGGCAGACGCCAATTTCTGCCCGGACTGCCCTACGCAAACCGTATACGATCCTCCGGTCACATTATATGAAAACTACTACCATCCTCAATTGGTCAACGTCATTCAGCCGATAGAGGTCGTCAAACAACATCACTGCTGCCCGGTCTATCACAAATCCTGCGTATACTCCGAAAAAGACGTCATGGTCCGCGTTTCCAGCAAACGCGCCAAAACGTCTTCCAAAACCTCCTCCAAAAAACGGTCCAAAAAACGCTGATCATCCGCGCTCCCGCATGCAGCCGGCAGGATACGAGGCAGCGATTCTAATTTAGACGCAGCATCAACTACCAGGCGAAAAGCCCGGCACCGACGGTGCCGGGCTTTTCGTTTGAGCGGAAAGCGAGCCGCGCGCCCGAGGCGCTCGCCCGGGAAGCCGCGCAGGCGCAGGCGGAAACCCCTCCGCGATGACGGGCCGCTTGCCCGCGGAAACCGCGCAGCCGTACAAGCCCTTGTTCCGCTTCGCCCGCTCCGCGCGATTTGCAATTGTTTCCTTGCTGATCTACAATCTTGGCACCGGCACCTGCCGGACAGTCCAGCGCCTTGCAATATCATCAATACATAATCGTATCGGAGGTATTCACGATGACAACCCCGCAACAAACCGCAGCCGCTTCGGGCACCTACGCGATCGGCGCCGATCTGCAAGTCAATCGGCTTGGCTACGGCACCATGCAGCTGACCGGCCCCGGCGTTTGGGGCGATCCGAAAGATCCCGAGGAAGCCGTTCGCGTGCTGCGGCGGGCCGCCGAGCTCGGCGTCAATTTCATCGATACGGCCGATGCCTACGGCCCGTTTACCGCGGACCTGCTGCTGCGCAAAGCGCTCCATCCCTATAAGAACGACCTTGTCATCGCGACGAAGGCCGGATTTACCCGCTCCGGCCCGGGGGACTGGCGGGCCGTCGGCCGTCCGGAATATTTGCGCCAGCAGACGGAGCTGAGCCTGCGCCATCTGGGCTTGGAGCGCATCGATCTTATGCAGCTGCACCGCATCGATCCGAAGGTGCCGCTCGAAGAACAGATCGGCGAGCTTGCCCTGCTGCAGCAGGAAGGCAAGATCCGCCATATCGGGTTGAGCCAGGTCAGCGTCGAGGAGCTGAAGGCCGCCGGCGCCATCGCGAAGATCGCGTCCGTGCAAAATTTGTACAACCTGTCGAAGCGCGATTCCGAAGACGTCCTGAACTACGCGGAAGCGAACGATATCGCGTTCATTCCCTGGTTCCCGCTGGCGACGGGCGCGCTTGCCAAAGAAGGCGGTCCGCTTGACGCCATCGCGAAGAAGAACAACGCCCAGCCGTCGCAGATCGCGCTGGCTTGGCTGCTGCAGCGCTCTCCCGTCATGCTGCCGATTCCGGGCACTTCGAGCGTGGCGCACGTCGAGGAGAACATCGCCGCGGCCGGCATCACGCTCAGCGGCGAAGACTTCGCCGCGCTGTCCGCCTTGGCGGGTTAGGCGCAAGCCCGCATTGCCGAAAGGCCATTCAGGTCGAGACCTGGATGGCCTTTTTGGTGTGCGCGGCTCGCCGCGCGCGTTATCGGCGCCGAAGGCGCAGCCGACAAGCTGGCTATTCGCCTTCCTCCAAGGCCTGCCAGCCCAGTTCCCACACCGGCGAATCCGGGCGGAACCGGAATTGCCCCGGCGCGATCTCGTCCAGCAGCGGCTGCGCCGCGACGACGGTGCGGGCATCGAACCGTCCGCCGAGGAACGCCCGCCACTCCGCCCATGGAAGCGGATGCTTCCCGTACGTGTCCCCGCCGCGGAAGCCGGTGACCGTCGGCGCCGCGCCGTCCGAGCGGAAGAACAGGTTGCCGTCCGCTTCCTTCAACCGCGCATCGTCCCAATTGATGAAATGGTACAGCTGCTCGCCGGAGTCGATGACCGCGTTGCGAAGCACCGTCATGTCGCGATTGGGTTCGCCGGCCATCTCCTGCGTGCCGATCGCCGCCTTGGCCCCGTTCCGGAAGAGCAGGTTGTTCTCGACGACGTTGCCGACCCCTTTGGCGAAGATCACGAACCACAGCGAGCCTTTGCCGGCGCCGAACAAATCGTGCACCACGTTGCGGGACACCAGAAATCCGTCCGCGGCATCGTCCAGATAAATGCCGTAGCCGACGGAGAAGTAGATGCCGCTGTCATGGAACCGGTTCCCGACGATCCGGTTGCCGAGGCCGGCGCCCCAAGCCTCGAACATGCCGCCGTCCTGGCTGTCCTTCATCACGTCCGATATATCGTTGCGACGAATCCGATTGTTCCGCGCATGCAGGAAATCCCAGTGGTTCTCCCACGTGACCTCCGTGCCGTAATACGACGGTTCCATCGCTTGGAAACGCTGTCCCTTCAGCGATATGCCGTACCGCGGCATGCCGCTGATCACGTTGTCCGCGATGACGCAGCCGCCGCTCTGATACAGCTGCATGCCGGATCCGTGCCCGATCAGCTCGCCCCCGTTCCGTACCGTATTGCCGATGATCCGGTGGCCGTTGTTGACGTCCGACTCCGCCGCGCTCCCGAAGTCGCCCTCGCCCGGAGCGAGACCGATCGCGTAGATCCCGTTATAGCCGAGATGCTCGATCACGTTGTTCCGCAGCTCTATTTCCCGGCAGCGTCCGTTCAGGACGACGCCGCTCATCCCCGCATGACGCAGCACGCAGTCCGCGATCGCGATGCGCTCGGCGTTCTCGATTCGGATCAAGCCTTCGCGCGCCTCCTCGCGTTCGCGGTTGGCGACCGGCATCCGGTAATCCGGCACGGTATCCGACATCTCGACCGTCAAGCCGCGCAGCTCGAGATGGCGCACGGGACCGTTGCCCGCGATATCGATGACGCGCTTCATCATCGGCAGCACGATCTCCTGCCCTTCGATCGGCAGCGACCGCGGCATGTAGTACAGGTACCCCTCCCGCTCGTCCCGGCAGAACTCCCCCGGCTCCGTCAGCAGCTCGCGCGCGCCTTGCAGCCTATATCGCGAGCCCTTGTCGATGCCCCACGGCGCGGCATCCCGGAAGGCGATCGTCCCCGCCTCCCAATCGATCTCCTCCACGGGCTTCGTCTCCGAGAACCAGTTCCATTCGCCTTCCCCCGGCCAAATGAATACCTTTAATCCGCCCGCCGCGGCATCCGCGATCGGCGGCACGTCGCCGCGGCCGAACCGGAAGCCGCGTCCGCCGTCTCCATCCCGTTTGCCCGCCACGATATGGTAGCCCTGCTTCGGGCTCCTCGCCTCGAACGCGCGCTCCCCGTTCTCGAACAAGGTATGTCCGCCATCCCGCAGCGCATCCCAGCCGACGAAGCAGCGGTAGACGCCGTCGCCCGCGGGCTCCCAATTCGCGAGCAGGCATCCCCCCGTAAGAACGGGCTCGGTTCCGGGCAACGCGCGGTAAACCGTCCTGCCTTCCTCCCCGCACCCCGAATCCCGGGCATCGAATACGAGCGGCTCGTCCAGCATGTGACGGCCTTCCCCGATCCATACCGTTATCGTGCCCGCGGCTCCCGACGCCCTTGCCTGGCGAACCGCTTCTTGCGCCCGCGCGATGCCGCGCCAAGGCCGTTGTCTCGAACCGTCCCCTTCCGCATTCCCATGCGTACTACTTACATAATATTCCATGTCCGTGTTGGCTTCAGCCACGCCATTCAGCTCCCTTCCCTCTACCACGAGCATGCCAAACCGCCGCGCCCCCCGCCTACTGCGCGGTTTGGTCATGACTGCGAAGGCGGCTGTTATATTCATCAATCGCCGCGCGCAGGGATTCGCAAATTTCATAGTGGCAATAGGCGCGCGCATGTGCAATGCTGGAAACAAACGAAGGTCGCACTTCAAGGGGGACCATAGACGGATGAGAATGCTTCATTTCTACAAATCCAAACGTTACCTGCTTCGCATGCTTCTCTCCATCACGATCCTGCTCGTCATTCTCTTGTCGCTTTCATCGGCGGTCCTCCATTACAGCGCGGAGCACCGGGTGCTGCAAATGCAGCAGGACGCCAACCGCAAGGTCATGAGCCAGATCAACCACAACCTGACCTTCATGCAGGAGATCGTCAACAACATCGCCCTGTCGCTCTACAACGACGAGCGGTTTTATTTTCCGTTGATGTCCACCTCCGAGCAGGAAGACATCGATATCATCTATTCGATCAATCAGCTGAACAAAGCGATGGATTCGCAGTCCTTCCTGCATTCGATTCTGGTCTACAACGGCCATAGCGACAAAAGCTACGCGCTCGGACCGCTCGCGGACCGGATGGAAGAGAGCTACATGACCGGCCGGCTGGTCGACATGATCAAGAAACCGGAGAAGCTGCCGCAGCTGCAGCTCATCCCGATGAATTTCAGCGGCCGTCCGAACGCCGTCGACTTCTTCTCCATCGTCATCTACGAATCGTTCACGAGCATGAACGACCGCGAGAGCGCGCTCGTCCTGAACGTCAAGCCGGAGTGGGTGTTCGACAACCTCCAGGTCGTGAACGGCTTCTCCGCCCCCGACGAGTCCAGCATCTTCCTGATGGATAAGGACGGCGGCTTCATTCTCTCCGGCGCGGAAAAGAACCTGCCGGAGCTGAACGATCTCAGTTACGCGCTTGACGGCGATCAAGCCACCCATGACGAAAGCTTCGGCTTCTTTTCGCACAAGTTCCATGGCAAAGGCGAGTCGATCGTCAGTTATTTGCAAATGGGCGTCGCCGGCTGGAAGGTCATCAGCGTGCAGCCGTACGATGCGGTGCTGGGCAGCATCTCGCAGATGCGGGAGACGTTCGCGATCGTCATCGCCAGTTTCCTGTTGTTCGGCATCCTCGTGTCCTTCGCGCTGGCTCACAAGCTGTATCGGCCGATCGAGGCGCTGCTTTCCCGCGTCACCCGGCATGGCGGCGTGATCGAAGAGACGCGGGAACCGATCCGCGACGAATTGGCGTATGTCGGCAGCGTTTACGGACAGATGGCGGAGAAGCTGAGCTTCGTCACCGACGAGAAGGATAAACAAAAGGAGATCGTCCGTCACTCCTATTTGCGCAGCATTCTGACCGGGAGCTCGTCATTCAGCCGGCATCAGCTGGAAGCCTGCATCGACAAATACGGCCTCGGTCTTGATCCGGCCGGCCCTTATCTCGTCATCGTCGGCAAGATCGACGATTATGCCGCGGTACTCTCCCGCACGAGCGAATCAGAGCGGCAGCTGTTCGCCTTCGCCACCGCGAATATTGCCGGGGAAATACTATCGCCGCTGCGAATCTCCTGCGAGATGGTCGACGCGCGCAGCGATCACCTGGTTCTTCTGCTCAGCGGCGGGGCGCTCGGTTCCGAGCTGCCTGTGCTGCCGGATCTGCTGCATAGATTGCAGGACATCATGATGGACTATTACAAGCTATCCCTCTCGCTCTCGTTCAGCGAGATTTCCCGCTCCCACGAGACGATCACCGATCAATACGCGGATGCGCTGCATTACTCCATGTACAAGATTTTATTCGGCAGGCGTTCGCTCATTACGCCCGATCTCGTGGGGCCGAATGTCGCGCACACGGAATACGCCGTCTCGACCGAGATGGAGAAGAAGCTCGCCGAAGCCATCAAGACCAACGACCTGAACGCCATGGAAACGGCCGCGATGCAGCTGCTGGCGCCGCTCCATGCCTGCCATTACGACCATATCATTCATGGCGTGCTTCATCTGGTCGACGTCATCAAGACGACGATCCGCGAGATCAACCAGAACCGGATCACGTCGCTGCCGATCGATCTCGGCACGCTGAGCAGGCAGGTGCTGGACAAAGAGACCTTGTCCGACATCCGCGAGCTGCTGGGCGCGACGCTGCGCGACATACACGAGAAGCGCCGCGGGGCGGAACAGGACACGAACGTCGCGCTCATCGAAGCGATCAAGGATATCATCGAGAATCAATACGCCGACATGAATTTGAGCCTGCAGGGCATATCCGCGACGCTCAAGATGACCTCCGCTTACGTCGGCCGCATCTTCAAGCAAAGCGAGCTCGTCTCCGTCGGCGAATACTTGAACGAGGTCCGGCTGACCCGCGCCCGCGAATACCTGGAGACGAAGAGCTTCAGCATCAAGGAGATCATGGAACTGGTCGGCTACGTGAACGAGAGCACCTTCTTCAAGCTGTTCAAGAAGAAATACGGCGTCACGCCGAAGGAATACCGGCTGAAGAGCAATATCGGGTAATGAGGCGATCGAGGCGATTGAGGCGATTGGGGCGATTGAGGCCATTGAGGCGATTGGGTTGCGTTCAGGTCGCGAGAGGGCATGCAGCATTCGCCCGCTTCTGGGCGATGGGTTGCGTTCACGTCGCGAGACGGGCATGCAGCAATCGCCCGCTTCTGGGCGATTGGGTTGCGCTCACGTCGCGAGGGGGCATGCAGCATTCGCCCGTTTCTGGGCGACTGGGTTGCGCTCGCGTCGCGAGAGGGCATGCAGCATTCGCCCGCTTCTGGGCGACTGGGTTGCGCTCTCGCCGCGAGACGGGCATGCAGCATTCGCTGCTTCTGGGCGATGGGTTGCGTTCACGTCGCGAGACGGGCATGCAGCATTCGTCTGCTTCTGGGCGATGGGTTGCGTTCACGTCGCGAGACGGGCATGCAGTATTCGTCTGCTTCTAGGCGACTGGGTTGCGCTCACGTCGCGAGACGGCATGCAGTAATCGCCCGTTTCTGGGCGACTGGGTTGCGCTCGCGTCGCGGCTTCGCCGGACTACGACTGCAGCATTCCCGGCTGCCTCAAACCGCCTGTCCTCATCCAGTTAAGCGCTCGCCCGTATGACCTCCATTAGATTAAAAGCCGCCCCTCACACCATTACTCATGACGAAGGATGGCTTTTTGATTAAAAAGCGACTCGTCCGAGCAAGCTGGGGGTCTAAGCCATTAATTGATTGCATAGCGGCATCGTTCTTATGTGCAAATTGATGCATAAATACAGCAATTACGTATCTTACCGGTCTCTCAAAGCTAAATTCATGCAAAAATACAGTATTTTAAGCGAGTTCGTTCCTTCTGCTTTGCCAGATAGCTGATTTCCTGTATTTTCGCATCATTTCGCTGAAATAGACGATCGGGGAGAAGAAATCCTGCATTATGGCATCAATTTAATCATGCGAATAGCTGATATTCCCGTTGATCCGGAAAATTGCGCTGCGTTCACTCCGCGAGACGGGCATGCAGCATTCGACCGCTTCTGAGCCGGACTACGACTGCAGCATTTCCCGGCTGCCTCAAACCGCCTGTCCCTTCCAGTGAACGTCGCCCGTATGAACTCCATTAGACTTAAAAGCCGTCCCTCGCCATTTCTCATGACGAAGGACGGCTTTTTGATTAAAGAGCGACTCGTCCGAGCAAGCTGGGGGGGCTAAGCCATTAATTGATTGCATAGCGGCATCGTTCTTATATGCAATTAATGCATAAATACAGTAATAACGTATCTTAACGGGTTCTCAAAGCCAAATTCCTGCAAAAATACAGTATTTCACGCGAATTTGTTCCTTCTGCTTTGCCGGGTAGCTGATTTCCTGCATTTTTGCATCATTTTCGCTGAATTGGTCGATCGGGGAGAAGAAATCCTGCATTATGGCATCAATTTGATCATGCGAATAGCTGGTATTCACCTTGATCCGGAGTTAATGCCAGCATGGTCATCGGGAAAGCCTGCGCACGTCCGTCCGCACACCTCTTCGCGTCAAGCGAGTTCACGGCTGATCTACCCGGACGCCCTAAACGCGTCCTCCGCTCCACGCATCCCCTTCACATCCGGCCCTCACGCCGATCCACCCCATCCCTAACCACATCCGACCCTCACGACTCTTCACCTCACGACGTTCCACCTCACTCCTATTCCCGTTCGACCCTCACGCTGCTCCATCCCACGCCTATTCTCGTCTGACCATTACGACGCTCCACCTCACGCCTATCCGCGTCCGACCCTCACGCCGCTGCACGCCTCCTGCCGCTTTCCCTCATACCTATTCATATCCTACCTTCATGACGCTCCACCTCAAGACGTACCACCGCATGCCTATTCTCGTCTGCCTCTCGCCGCTCTCCCTCACGCTTAATCGCATCTGACCTTCACGACGCTCTCCCTCACGCCTATTCATACCTGACTCTCGATGCTCCACCCACGCCTATTCCCGTTTGATCTTCACACCGCTCGATGCAAGCCTATTCACTTCTGAACTTCACAACGTCCCACCTACGCCTATTCATATCTGATCCTCACACCGCCCCACCCACGCCTATTCCCGTCCGGCCCTCACGACGCCCCATCCCACTCCTATTCCCGTCTAATCTTCACACAGTTCCACCCACGCCTATCCACGTCCGACCCTCGCGCCGCTCCACACATCCCGCCGCTTCCAACGCCCCTGCCGATAACTCCGCAGCGCCCTCGCTTTCCCCTTCCTCACGCCGCTGCGTTGGCCTTCACGCCGCTCTCCCCGCAAGCAATTGCCGCACCGCGTCCCTATGCATATAGACCTATGGAGCAGTTCCCGTCCAGCCGAGCGTTTCCGACGATCGCGAAGCCTAAGCAAGAAGTCCCGACGCGCCCGTTTCCGCTCTGTGCGACGGCCGCCTCTGCGGCGAACTTACTCGGCTGTCTCCCAAAATCGGGCGAAAATGCCCGCCGGTACAACCTTTTTCTCGCATTCTCAGCAGTCAATCGCAAAAAACACAGTTTTCCGCAAATGAAGTGGAGGATTGCATAGTTGCCGCCACGGCTGCGTCGATGACATGATGGGGTCACGGACAACGGTCCAGTAATTCCCCGGAGGTAAAGGCATGATCAAACAACGCAAGCCACGCTCGGAATGGTACTACCTGAAGAAGAACTCGGAGCTGCTGCTGCTGCTGCTGCCGGGCGCCCTGCTCGTCCTTGTATTCGCTTACCTGCCGATGTTCGGGGTCGTCCTCGCGTTCAAGGACTTCCGCTACGATATGGGGTTCTGGCACAGTCCTTGGGTCGGATTGGACAATTTCAAATTCTTCTTCGTCTCGGATAACGCCACCTTGATTACGCGGAACACGGTCGCATACGGGCTGACGTACATGATTCTCACGACGCTCCTCGCTCTCCTGTTCGCCATTCTCATGAACGAAATGGGCAAACGGTGGCTGCGCATCCATCAAACGGCGATGTTCATCCCCTACTGCCTCTCCTGGGTCGTCGTGAGCTATCTCGCCCTGGCCCTGCTCGACACGCAGAACGGCTACTTGAACAAAGTGCTCGAGACGCTCGGCCTGTCGACGCATATGTGGTACCTCGAATCGGCGCCATGGCCGTACATCCTGATCTCGGCTTATTTATGGAAGAACGTGGGCTTCTCCACGCTCGTCTACTTCGCGGGCATCATGGGCATCAACCAGGAGTACTACGAAGCCGCCAAGATCGACGGCACCTCCCGCTGGCAAATGGCGACCAAGATTACGCTGCCGCTGCTGTCCAACCTCATCACGGTGCTGCTGATTCTGAGCATCGGCCACATTTTCGTCGGCGATTTCGGACTGCATTACTTTATCCCGAACGATGCGGGAATGACCTATTCGACGACCGACATCATCGACACCTACGTCTACCGGGCGCTCCGCGTAAACGGCGATATCGGCATGTCGACCGCCATCGGGCTGTATCAATCCCTCGTCGGCCTCGTGCTCGTCGTCGCCGCCAATTACGTCGTTCGCAAGATCAATGACGAGAATTCGCTGTTCTAGAAAGGAGTCCGCCTTCCCATGAATACATCGCAAGCCATCGCAGCCGAATCCGTCAAGATCAAGGCAACCGGCCAGCGCAAAGAACCGTTCTCCGTCGTCAACCTGTTGTCGCATATCTTGTTCATCGGCATCACGCTCGCCATGATCGTCCCGTTCGTGCTCGTCATCTCCATCTCGTTCACCGAGGAAACGTCGATCATCGAGCACGGCTACCAGTTCATCCCGCTCGACTTTACCGCCAAGGCGTACCGGTACATCTTCGAAGCGCCGCTCGTGCTGATCCGCGCCTACGGCATCACCATTATCACGACGGTCATCGGCACGATCCTGTCGCTGCTCGTGACGGCCATGCTGGGCTACGTCACCTCGCGCCGCGATTTTCGCTACCGGACGCCCGCGTCCTTCTTCGTCTTCTTCACGATGCTGTTCAACGGGGGACTCGTGCCCTCGTACATTCTGATCAAGCAGTACCTGCACTTGGACAATACGATCTGGTGCCTCATCCTGCCGGCGCTCGTCTCGCCGTTCTACATCATGGTCATGAAGGGCTTCCTGTCCAAAATGCCGTTCGAAATCATCGAATCCGCCAAAATCGACGGCGCCCGGGAAATCCGCATCTTCTTCACGATCGTCCTGCCCCTGTCGACGCCGGCGCTGGCGACGCTCGGCCTGTTCCTTTCCTTCGGGTTCTGGAATTCCTGGTTTCCGGCCCTGCTCTATATCGATAACGAGAAGCTCATACCGATTCAGCTGCTCCTGGTGCGCATGATGCAGAAGCTGGAGTTTCTGACGAGCAACAGCGACTTCATCAGCCAGTTCGGCGTCGACACGAGCAAATTCCCGACGCTGTCGGCCCGCATGGCCATGGCGATTCTCGCCGGTGGCCCGATGGTATGCATCTTCCCGTTCTTCCAGAAGTACTTCGTCAAAGGCTTGACCGTCGGCTCGCTGAAGGGCTAGCCAGCCGATTGCCGCTCCGTTTTCAGAACTAATGCCGGCCGATAGGAATAAAGGGGGGTAACGTGGAAGTAGTGTTAAAGCCGGCATTAGCGTTGAAATAGATAAACAACCAACCATATCCAAGGAGGTCCATCCCATGAAAGTCTGGAAAATGTCCATGGCCCCGCTCGTGTTGGCCAGCCTCATGCTGATGCTTTTGGTAAGCGCTTGCGGAAGCAACAACGATAAAAACAACGCGCCGGCAGCCGACAATACGGCCAGCAACGCCAAAAACGATACGGCGGCCAACGCGCCGGACAATGCGGCGAACGACACGGCGACGACCGAGCCCGCGCCTGCGGCGGAACCGCCCGTCGAGCTCACGTATTACTACATCGTCTACGACATGCCTGCCGACCAGCAGGAAGTCGAAGACGCGATCAACGCGTACATCCAGCCGAAAATCAATGCCACGATCAAGCTGAAGCCGGTGCTCGAAGCAGGCTATAAAGATAAAATCAACACGATGCTCGCCGCCAACGAAAGCTTCGACCTGCTCTGGACGTCCAACTGGGGCGGCGGCGATTACGACAACAAAGTCGCCAAAGGCGCGCTCCTTCCGATCGACGACCTGCTGGACAAAACGCCGGATCTGAAAGCCGCGATCCCGCAAGTCGCATGGGACGACACCAAGGTTGACGGCAAGATCTACGGCGTGCCGAACATGCAGATCGCGGCCAAAGCCGAAGGCTTCGCCATCCAGAAGCGTTTCATCGACAAATACAACATCGACGTGAACAGCATCAAAACGCAAATGGACATCGAGCCCGTCCTGAAAACGATCCATGACAACGAGCCCGACATCATTCCGATCGCAACGACGAGCAACATGTTCGACTTCGGCCGCCAATACGGCTATGCCGCTCAAGGCTACAAGCTCGGCGACCCGAACTTCAAGATCATCGATACAACCGACAAACCCGAATACAAGACGTTCCTGGACAACATGCGCAGATGGTACACGTCGGGCTACATCTACAAGGATGCCGCCACGATGAAGGACGATCAGCTCGTCGCCCTGCTCAACACGGGCAAAGTCGCCGTCGAATGGAACACGACGATGAAGCCGGGCGGAGAAGTCGACGACAAGAAGCGCTTCGGCAATAACGACGTCGTTTACGTCCGCGTATCCGAACCCGAATTCACAGGCGTCCGCGCGACGATGAACTCCATCAGCCGCACGTCCAAGAACCCCGAGAAGGCGCTGGAATTCCTGCAGCTGACCTCCACGGACCCTGCCCTCTTCAACCTGATCACGTTCGGCATCAAAGACAAGCACTACACGATGGTCGGCGACAACACGATCAAGATCAACCAGGATGCCGGTTACAAAGGCGATCAAGGCTGGGTGTTCGGCAACGTCCTGATCGGCTACCTGAAGGAAGGCCAGGCGCCGGATACGTGGGAACGCACGAAGCAGCTGAACGAAACGGCCAAACGGCCGGAAGTGAACGGCTTCAACTTCAACACCGAGCCGTACAAAACGGAATCCGTCAACATCGCGGCCGTGAGCGAGCAGTACGGCAAAGCGCTGAACAGCGGCGCCGTCGACCCCGCGAAGGTGCTGCCGAAATACCAAGACGCGCTCAAGAAAGCGGGCGTCGGGAAGCAAACGGAAGAAATGCAAAAGCAGCTCGACGAATGGCTCAAAGCGAACGGCAAGAAATAAGTCCAGCCGCAGGGCAAAAGGCGCCGGAAACGGCGTCTTTTTTTGCCAGCAAGGGACGATATCCGTCGTCCCTCCGGCATTGAACGGACAACGGAAGAAATTCCAATTGCAAACGGAGGAATATCCCCATGACAGACAAGCTTGCCAACTGCAAAACGATTACGGAAACCGCGCCCCGAAGCCGCGTCTGCTTCGACAAGGATTGGCATTTTCGCTTGGGCGATCTCCCGATCCGTTACGCGGTCAAAGCCGGCATGACCGGCGGCTTGACCGATTGCGGGACCCGCGAGGACGGCGAATGGCTCGACATCGCCTTCGTCGACCGCGATTCCGGCGCTGCCGACCCGGCGGCCGCCGAATGGCGGCAGTTGAACCTGCCCCACGACTGGGGCGTCGAAGGCCAATACGCGAACGATCCCGGTCTCGGCTCGCGGGACGGCAGCCACGGTTATCTGCCCGTCGGAATCGGCTTTTACCGCAAACGATTCGCCGTGCCTACGGAAGATCTCGGCAAACGGATCTCGCTGCAATTCGACGGCGTCACGGGCCGGGCCGAGCTGTGGTTGAACGGCCATCTCGTCGGCGAGCACTTCGGCGGCGCCTCCTCGTTCGGCTACGACATCGGGGATTTGTCCGTTACGGCTCCGAAGGCGACAACGTCGTGCTCGTCAAGGTCGACGCGACCGTCCTGGAAGGCTGGTGGTACGAGGGCTGCGGAATCTACCGCCATGTCTGGCTGCGAAGCACCGATCCGCTTCATGTCGCGGATCACGGCACGTACGTGACGACGCCGGATATCGCCGCGGACGGCAGTAATGCCGTCGTTGCCGTTGCCGCGAACGTGCGCAACGAGTCGGACCGCGCGCGGAGGTTCCGCGTACGGACTTCGTTGCACCCGAAGGCCGGCGGCGATGCGCTGGCCGCAACCTTGTCGGAGACGGTCGCGCTCTCGCCTTATTCCGCCACGGAAATAAACCAGCGGTTGACGCTCGCGTTCCCCGCGCTGTGGACGCCGGAGCAGCCGAATCTGTACCTGGCGGTAAGCGCGGTCGAGGAGATTCTCGACCGCGAGGAGGGCCGTTCGGCAACGAAGCCGGACGCCGCATCCGCCGATCCTGCCGCGATGGCAGCCGAACGGAGCGACGCATCCGAGGATGCCGACGAACGGCGCGACCGCTCGTTCGAGCCGGGAGATGCCGAATCGCATGAAGGCGTTCGGCTGGCCGACCGGTACGAGACCGTGTTCGGCGTCCGCAGCATCGCCTTCGCGGCGGAACGGGGCTTTCTGCTGAACGGCAAACCCTATCCCATCCGCGGAACGAGCAACCACCAGGATTTCGCCGGGGTCGGCGTGGCGCTTCCGGATGCCCTGATCGCCTACAAGCTCAAGCTGTTGAAGGAAATGGGCTGCAATGCCTACCGCAGCGCCCATCATCCGCCGACGCCGGAGCTGCTGGCGCTGTGCGACGAGCTGGGGCTGCTCGTCATGAACGAGAACCGCAAGCTCGACAGCACGCCGCGCGGCTTGGACCATCTGCGGCGCATGATCCTGCGCGACCGCAATCATCCTTGCATCATCCTCTGGAGCCTGGAGAACGAAGAGGTGCTGGAAGGCACCGCGACGGGCAGCCGCATCCTGAAGCGGATGGCGGGCGAAGCGAGGCGGCTCGACCCCGCCCGTCCGACGTCGGCGGCCATGAACCACGGCTGGCATGAAGGCGACTATGCGGACCAGGTTGACGTCGTCGGCTATAATTACGGCCATCGGGGCTCCGCCGCGGACGGCCGACGCCGCTTTCCCCGCCGCGCGCAGATCGGCAGCGAATCGGCCAGCTATACGACGACCCGGGGCGAATACGCCGACGACCCCGCCTCCGGCTACGCGTCCGCCTACGGAACGAGCATCCCGTCCTGGGGCTGCTCCCCCGCCGTCAGCTGGCAGGCCGTGCTCGACGACCCGTCCCTGACGGGCGTGTTCCTGTGGACGGGATTCGATTATCGCGGCGAACCTACGCCGTACGAATGGCCGTGCATCAATTCCCATTTCGGCATCATGGATACGTGCGGGTTTCCGAAGGACGTCTATTACGAGGTGCAGGCGATGTGGACGCCGGAGCCGCTCGTGCACGTCATGCCCCATTGGAACTGGGCCGGGCGCGAAGGGGAAGAGATCGAGATTTGGACGTACGGCAACTGCGACTCGGTGGAGCTTTGGCTGAACGGCAGGCTGCTGGGCGAACAAGCGCGCGAAGGGCTGTCGCCGATCAAATGGGCCGTTCCCTACGAGCGCGGGACGCTGCGGGCCATCGGCAAAAACGGCGGCGTCCGGGCCGCGAGCGCCGAACGCGCGACCGCGGGAGCCGCGAGCCGCATCGTCCTCGAAGCGGACCGGACGCGCCTGGGCGGCGACGGCACCGATGTCGCCGTCCTCCGCGTATCCGTCGTCGATGCGGAAGGACGCATCGTGCCGACCGCGGATTCCTTGATTCGATTCGAATTGTCCGGCCCCGCATCCGTCCTCGGAGTAGGCAACGGCAACCCGAGCAGCCACGAGCCCGACAAGGCCGACCGCAGGCGGGCGTTCAACGGCCGCTGCCTCGCGCTGATTCAACCGTCCGAGCTGCATGGCGAATCATCCGCGACCATTCGGGTTAAAGCGATATCGTCCGGTCTGGTTCCGGCGGAGTTGATACTTACGGCAGCCGCTGCCGCAGGCGCGCGCAGCTGAAGCGCGGCCGGCTAACGCGTTCGCGGCTTGTTTGCCTCCACGACAAAGCATGGAGCGCGATTCTGCCGTAAGCGGGAGGCATGATCCGCAGCAAAGCACGGTTCGGCTGTCGCGGCGCCGACGCGCGGAACTCGATTCCGCCGCGGACGGCAGCGCGACATGCAATGCCGAACGGGCACGAGTAACGATCGGCCGTCCCGAATCGCTTCGGAACCAACGAAAAAGGGCCCTCCTCCGCCTATTCAGGCGCGGGAAGAGCCCTTTTTCAAGTCTAGCATCGATGCGCATGATTTTTGCCCGCTGCGAACGATCGGTTTGACGCGATCGATCACCCCTTCACGGGAATCGGCAGCAGCGATTCGCGGAGCGGCCGGCGGCCGTTCGGGACCTCGCGCTCGCGGAAGCTCTCGTGAAGCGCGTCCGCGTCGCCGCGATACCCGAGCGCGATGACCGCGTGCAGGGCGATCCGCTCCGGCGTCTCCAGCGCCTCGCGCGCTTTGTCCGCGTCGAAGCCGCCGACGGCGCGGGTCGACAAGCCGAGCAGATTGGCCTGCAGCGCAAGAATGCCCCAAGCCGCGCCGGCGTCGAAGGCATGCGCCCCGCTCGGCTCGCCGTTATCCCGCAGCTTGTCGGAGGCCAGCAGCAGCAGCACGGGCGCATGGTCGGTCCACAGCCGGTTGTTCGGCTTGATGAACGAGCGGAATACCTCGTGCTCGGCTTCCGTGCGCGCCACGTAAAAGCGCCACGGCTGCGCGTTGCTCGAGGAAGGCGCCCAGCGGGCGGCCTCCAGCACCGTATGCAGCGTATCTTCCGCGACCGGCCGATCCGCATACGAACGCGGGGACCAGCGGTTCAGGACCAGCGGATGAACGGGATAGTCGGGCGTGCGATTCGCCGCGATCTTGGGGCGGTACGAGGCGGCGGCGCGAAGCGCGGCCTCGGTGTCGAATGCTTCAAAGGTTGGCGTTGTCATTTGATTTCCCCTCTCCTGGCAGGACGCGATTTAGTAATACGCAAATACCTTTCGCAGGAACGTCTCCGTCTCCTCGAAGGCAAGATCCAACGTCTCCGTCGTGCCTGCGTACGGGTCGACCGTGCCGAACGCATGATCGCCACCGAGAATCGAGACGAACGTCTGCGACGGCGCGATCTTCTGAAGCGCGCGATTTTGCGACAGCAGGCGTTCTTGATCCCGGTCGCCCTGCACGACGAGGGCCGGAATCCGGAGCCGGCCGAACTGGCGGCCCATCTGGTAACGGTCCGCATGGCGGTCCAGATCGTCCAGGATCGCCTGCTCCTTGACCGACAACGGCTGCCCGCCGGCCGCGGCCGGACGGACGGGGCTCGCGCCGCCGTTCCAGATCGCGGCGGCGCGCACCTCGGGATGCTCCGCAGCGAAAAGGATGGCCGTTCCGCCCGCGCGGCTGTGCCCGAGAATCGCCAGCCTGCTGCGATCCGCTTCGGCGGCGGATAAAGGCAGGCGGCCCTCCAGCAACGCCGTGACGACGTCATCCCAGTCGCGGAGCTCGCGGGATACCGTGGACGCCCGCGCCTCGGCTTCCTCGCCCAGTCTTCGGGCGTCGATGCGGGCAAAATCGAACGTCACGGTATAAAAGCCGCGTTCGGCGAAACGATTGGCGATATCCGGCCAGAAGCCCCAGTCCTTATGGCCGCGGAAGCCATGCCCCGCGATCAGGATCGGTTTCGCGATGCGGTTCTGGACCGTTCTGACTGCCCCCGACAAGAACAATCCGTCGTCGGCGTCGATCCGAAACTTCAATTCTTCGAGCAGCCGCTTGCCCATCTGCGCAGCCTCCTTATTGACCGTCCCGCAAGATCCACTCGTTCACGTCGAAGTCCTTCGTCGCCAGCTTCTGCTGCACGAGAAAGTTTTTGGTTCCGTCCAGCAGCTTGACGCCGTCGTCGGTGAACGGCGTATCCTTGATGTTCGCGACCGGGCTCACCTGCTTGAACAGCTCCGGCGTCGTCTTCTGGATCTCCGCCGCCAGCTTGTAATACTCGTCCTCATGCTTCTTCAGGTCCTCCAGCGCCTTCAGCCGGATCTCGTTCCATACCTTCGGAAAGTCCGGGAATTTCTTCAGATAGGCTTCGGAGACGACGGTGGCGCTGGTGCCTACCAGATCCGGATGGGTCGAGGCGTCGTCGATATGCGCGTACCCTTGCTCGATCTGCTTCAGCGCGTAGACGCCGTTGTTGGTCATCGCGTCCACCTCGCCGCGGGCCAGCGCCGCTTCGCCGTCCGGACGCAGCATATGCACGAGCTTATAGTTCTTCACGCCCGCCTGCTCCAGCAGTCCGACGACGTAGCGGTGCATGAAGGAGCCTTTTTGAATCGCGATCGTTTTGCCCGCCAGGTCTTGAACGGTCTTCGGTCCGTTCTTCTTGCCGATCAGGTAGCCGATGCTGTCCGTCGCGGCCTGCGTGATCAGACGCGTCTTCGCTCCGTTCGAGCGGGCAAGGATGGCCGGCGTATCGCCCAGGCTGCCGAAATCGAGCCGGCCGCTGATGAGCGATTCCGTCTGGTCCGGGCCGTTCGGAAACCCGATCAGGTTGACCTTCGTGATGCCGTATTTCTTGAGCTCCTCCTGAATGAGGCCGGTATGGAAGCCCCAGCCTTCCGCTCCCGTAGGCAGGTTCAGGTCGTTGAGCCCGATGTAGCCGTAATTGAGCGTGTCCGGGACGTCGCCCTCCGGCGGGTTCGCGGCATCGGCCGCATTCTCGCCATCGGCTGCATTCCCGGCATCCGGCGTATTCGCGGCGGTCCCGTTGCCGGAGCCGGCCGCCTCGCCGTTCGTGGTTCCGGTTCCCTTGCCGGCGCTGCCGCAGGCGCCGAGCAGCAGGAAGACCGCGACGAGCGCGAGAACGGACAGGGATTTCAAGCTTAACGATACGTGACGCATAATGACTCTCCTCCGAAATAAGCGATAACGTGCGTGCAAAGCAATCGGGGCGACGAACGTCAGAAGCTCGTTTTCACCGCCAGCTGGTACATGTATTCATGCTGCGATACGGGCGTCCGGCCCGGCCCCCAGCCGACCTTCTCGCGATAGCCGCCAAGCTGGCCCGCCAGCTCGAGCTGAGCTTCGCTGATCTGCGTCGGTCCTTCCGCATCGGGCGCGACATAGAGCGCGTCGACGGGGCAATACAGCTCACACATGAAACACGTTTGGCAATCGTCCTTGCGCGAGATGACCGGAATGCCGTCCTCCACCTTGTCGAAGACGTTCGTCGGGCAAACGGATACGCATTGATTGCAGGAAATGCATCTGGACGCGCTGATAATCTCGATCAATGCAACGCCGCCTCCTTTTCGACTTTCTCCGCGCGGACCCATATTCGGTCGAGTCCGCCGCTCAGCAGACGGTAATGCTGCGAACCGTCCAGCTGCGGGAAATCCTCCCGCTTATGCATGCCGCGCGTCTCGGTGCGCTGCAGCGCCGTATTGTACATCCAGCGCGCCGTCGCCGTCATGGCCGCCGCTTCCCGCGCTTTGACGGCCTCGACCGTGCGCCCCGCCGAGCCGTTCCGGATCTCGCTCCAGATGCCGTCCAGCCGCTCGATCGAGCCCTGCAATCCTTGCTCCGTGCGGAACAAATTCCGGTCGTACGGCATGACCTCCGCTTGAACGCCGCGCACGAACTCCGCCGACTTCGCGGCGGTCTGGCTGCCCTGCTTGCCGGCGATCACCGAGGACGACAATCCCTTCAAGACGCGGGTCCCGCTCTTCGCGCCAAGGCTCTGCGCATGCTTGGCCGCGCCTTCGCCCGCGAAGGAACCGGAGGACATCGCCCATGCCGCGTTATGGCTGCCGCCGCCCGTGAAGCCGCCGCAGATCAGCTGCCTGGTCGCCGCATCGCCCGCGGCGTACAGGCCTGGAACGGCGGTGGCGCAGCTCTCGTCCGTGATATGAATGCCGCCCGTGCCGCGGACCGTGCCTTCCAAGCGGAGCGTGACCGGGAATTTATCCTTGAACGGATCGATGCCCATCCGGTCGAACGGCAGGAAGAAATTCGTCTGGCCGATCCGCAGCAGCGGCCGGATATCCTCCGGCGCCTGATCGAGCGAGGCGTATACCTGCCTTCCCGCCAGCAGATTCCGGGCGATGATGGAGCGGCCGCGCTGCGAGCCCGCCCCCTCCACGACGCTGCCGTCCTCGTAGTAGAAGCTGGCCCATTTGTAATAGGCGGTCTTCGTCACCGAGGAGAAGGTCGGCGCGATCGCGTAGGCATTGGAGAATTCCATCCCCGACAGGCTCGCGCCCGCTTCGGCGGCGAACAGATAACCGTCGCCCGTCAGCACGTTGCAGCCGAGCGCCTTGCTCAGGAACGCGCAGCCTCCCGTCGCGATGATCACGGCCCCTGCCCGGACCGACCATTCCTGGCCGGTCTGCGTGCGAATGCCGGCAGCCCCGCCGACGCCGTGGTCGTCGGCCAGCAATTCGAGGGCCGGACTGTGATCGAGGATGCGTACGCCGGCCCGCTGCACGAGCTTGCGCATCAGCTTCATGTATTCCGGTCCCTGCAGGCCGCGCCGGTAAGGATTGCCGCCGTCGTCGAGCGGGAAAGGAAAGCCCCAGTCGCCGAGCTTGTTCATGTTCTCGTAGGTCCGGTTCAGCACCCGGTCCATCCAGCGGTTGTCGGCCAGGAACCCGCCGAGCGTGAAGCGGCTTTCCTTCGCCTGCCGGCGCAGTTCTTCTTCCGGCTTGATGTACCATACGCCGGTTCCGGACGGCGCCGTCGCCCCGCTCGTGCCGCAAAAGCCTTTGTCCACGAGAACCACCTTCGCGCCCGAGGACGCCGCCGTGATCGCCGCCCACGTGCCGGCCGGCCCGCCTCCGATGACGAGCACGTCCGCTTCCAGATCCAATCGCGCTTGTTCTGCCACTGTCATGTTCATGCCTCCAAGATTTCGTTTGATCGACCGCCGGGGCGGTCGCATGCTTAGCCTTGATAACCGTCCCGCCAATGCAGCCATTTCCGTTCCAGCAGCCTGACCAGCGAATCGACCGCTTTGCCGACCGCCGCAAAGATGAAAATGCCGACGAAGATCTCGCCCGTCGCGGAATTCTGCTTCGCCACGTTGATCAGAAATCCGATGCCCGACGTCGAGCCGAGCAGTTCGGCCACGACGAGGCCGAGCCACGACAGCGCGAGCGACAGCCGTACGCCGAGCAGGATATTCGGCATCGCCGCGGGCAGGATCAACCGAAAAACCTGGGTTCTCCGCCCGAAACCGAGCACGCGCGTTACTTCGAACAACCGGTTGTCCACGCCCCGGATGCCCGTCAACGTGTTCAAGTACAGCGGGAAAAACGCGCCGCAGGCGATGATCGCGATCTTGGATGTCTCGCCGAAGCCGAACCACAGAATCACGAGCGGCGCGATGGCCAGATGGGGCACCATCCGCAGCAGCTGGATGCTGGGATCCAGGAGATGCTCGGCTCTGCGGTAGAACCCGGCGGTCAGGCCGACGGCGAAGCCGAGCCCGCCGCCGATCAGAAACCCGGCCGCCGCCCGCCAGGCGCTGACGCCGAAATGATGGGCCAGCTGGCCGTGCAGCGCCAGCTCCTTGAACGCGTTCAGAATCGCGAACGGCGTCGGAAGAAACAGCGGATCGATCCAACCGGCGCCGCCCGCCAGCTGCCAGACGATCAGCACGATCGCCGGCAGCGCGGCGCCCAGCGCCAGATCGTCGAACGTCCAGCCGAACTTCCTTCCGCGGGCAAGCCGTCCCTTCGCCGGGGCCGCAGGCGCGGGATTGCCCCGGAGCGCTTCCATGTTTTTGCTCAATCGGTGATCCCTCCTTTCATCCTTTGAAGCCGTCCTGCCAGTGCAGCGCTTTGCGCGAGACGAGACGGACGATCGAATCGGCCGCCAAGCCGACGACGGCGAACGTCAGAATGCCGACGAACACGACCGGCGTCTGCGCGAACTGCCGGGCGTCCGACATCATGTAGCCGACGCCGGAGGTCGAGGCGATCAGCTCCGCCACCACCAAGCCCAGCCACGCCACGCCGAGCGACAGCCGCACGCCGAGCAGAATGCCCGGCAGCGCCGCAGGCAGGACGAGCCGCGCGACCCGCTTGAATCGGGAGAACCCCAGCACGCGCGAGACCTCGAACAGCTTGTTGTCCACGCCCCGGATCGCCAGAAAGGCATTGATATAGAGCGGGAAGAACGCGCCTTTGGCGATGAGCAGGATTTTCGACTCCTCGCCGATTCCGAACCACAGGACGAACAAAGGCGCCACCGCGAGATGCGGAACCATCCGAATCATTTGAAACGAAGGATCCAGCGTCTTCTCGCTCTTCCTCGACAGGCCGACCAGCAGGCCGAACAGCAAGCCCAATCCGCCGCCCAGTCCGAAGCCGAGCCCGGCGCGGACAAGACTGATTCGCAGATGGCCCCACAGCTCGCCGGAGCGGATCAAGGACAGCATCGCGTCCGCGATCGTCAATGGCGTCGGAAACAGCATCGTCGAGATGGCCCCCCGATCGCCAAGTGCCTGCCAGACGGCCAGCAGCAGCACGGGTAATGCCGCGCCGAGCGCAATTATCGCCGCCTTCCGCGGCTCCCCGTTTCGAACGGCGTTCCTGGAGGCCGCTTTGCCTCCGGATAAATCGCTCATCGCGCTTCCTCCTCTCGGATCCGGTTAAATGCCCGCCCGGTCGACGTATTCCTGCCGCTCGATCTTCCCGTGAAATTCGCTCAGCACCGCCAAACGAAGCTCCTGGAACGAAGCGCTCGCCTGCTTCCGGGGATACGGGAGATCATTGGCGAGAATGCCGCTGATCTCTCCGGGCCGCGGCTTCAGAATCACGATGCGGTTGGCCAAGTAGACAGCTTCGTCGATATCGTGGGTGACGAAAATCATCGTCGTCCGGTTCTGCTGCCAAATGTCGAGCAGCACCTCCTGCATATGCGATCTCGTGAACGCGTCGAGCGCGCCGAACGGTTCGTCCAGCAGCAGGATCTTCGGGCTCCGCAGCAGCGCCCGCGCGATCGCGACCCGCTGCGCCATGCCGCCCGACAGCTCGCGGGGATACGCCTTCTCGAAGCCCTGCAGCCGAACGAGCTCGATCAGCTCATCCACCCGCCGACGAATCGCGGGATCGCGGAGCGACAAATCGGCGGCGATGTTTTTCTCCACGCTCAGCCAGGGGAAGAGGCGCGGTTCTTGAAAGATAAACCCCTTGTCGATGCCGGCCGCGACGATCCGGTTCCCTTCCAGCTCGACGCTGCCCTCGTATGCGACGTCGAGCCCCGCCACGATCTTCAGCAGCGTGCTCTTCCCGCAGCCGCTCGGTCCGATGACGGTGATGAATTCGCCTTCGCGGATTCGCAGATTGAGCGAGCGTATCGCCTCCACGCCGCCTTTGTTCGTCTGGAAGGTTTTGTTCAGGTTGCGGATATCAAGCAGTACGCCATTGCCCATCTGCAGCAGCTCCTCGCGCGTCGATTTTCAAACCAAGCCTTTCAAATCAAGCTTTTCAAACCAAGCCTTTAAAACCACGTATCCAACCAAACAAAAACGGAGACATTCTCCGATTCGGTTCGGGAATGTCTCCGCTTGTACGGACGACAAATGAAGATGGCGAGGAACAGCACCGGCCGCCGGCGAACCGGCATCGCGGCGCCAAACGAAAAGGAGACTTCCCGGATGCCGTTCATCCGAAAAGTCTCCACGTAAGCGGTCGACCTTTTTCTTATTATTCCAAGTGATTTACTTGAGATTAAACACAATTTAACACCGCGGGGTTGTTTTGTCAATGGCCTGCGTCAAATCTTGTTCGGCGCCCGGAAACCTTCCCGCCAGGACCGGTGCTTCGGCTCCCAGCCTTGGCCGAGCGCCTTGGCGTTCCGCGCGCCTCGCTCGCCCCGGGCGCTGCCGGCCTCGGCGATCGGCGCAGGAGCGCCGACGGATTGCGCGAAGACCGGCAGCCACTCCGTGCCGGCCGCAGGCTCGCGGTCGACGATATTGTACGCGCCGGACGGCCAGTCCAGCGCAAGCTGCGCCGCTTGCGCGGCGTCGTCGACGTGCACGAACGAGCTGACGCCGTCCGTGGCCTTCAGCATTCGCCGACGCGCCCGCTCCGCCATCAAGCCGTCCGCCGCGTACCACGTGCCCGCTCCGTACAACAGCCCGTAGCGGAGAACGACATGCTCCGGCATCTCGGCTGCGGCGCGCTCCATGGCGGCAACGCCGGCGACCGTCGCGGCGCGCGGCTCCGGCGCTTCCACGTCCAGCGGCTCCGTCTCCTCCGCCGGTCCGACGCCCGGGGCATACGCCCAGGAAATGCTCTGCACGATCATGCGGCGCACCCCCGCGGCGAGCGAAGCGTCCACGAGATTGCGCGTGCCTTCCTTACGGATGCGCGCGTTGTCCGCGAAATTCAGCGCCCCGAGCGCCGTCCATTGATGAATGACGGCATCGGGCCGCAAGACGCTCATGGCCTCGAACAGCGCATCGCGGTCGTACGCATCCGCCACCGCGGCCGCGGCTCCCCGGCTTGCCAGCTCCGCTGCGTAATTCGGGGAACGGAGCAGTCCCGTTACTTCGTGTCCGGCATGGACCAGCCGCGGAATCAACGATCTGCCGATTACCCCGCTCGCGCCTGCTACGATGATTTTCATCCGGCTTCGACCTCCAATGCGGACGTATGGGTTTTCCTTCGCGGCGCATGCACCGCGAGCACGCCGCCGATGATCAGCAGCGCGCCGATCATATGGTAATAAGCCAGCCGGTCATGCTCGATCGCCACCCCCGCCGCAATCGAGACGAAGGTGCCGAGATTGACGAACAGGCTCATTTTGTACGCTTCGATCTTGGACAGCAAGCAGTTGGACAGCATCGAAGACGCGACCGAGGACAGCAAAGCGATGTACAGCAGCGGCCAGATGAATCCGCCTTGGGACAAAGGCTCCAGCATGCCGCCGACCGTACCGGCGTATGCGTGCCGGCCGACGGCCAGGACGCCGAAGGAGGTGCAGCCGACGGCCATCATGACATAGCTCATCTGATATGCCGTGAATTCGCTCCGCAGCCGCCTGACGAGCACGCTGTATAACGACAGCGCGACTGTCGATAGCAACAGCAGTCCGGCGCCGCCCAAGCTTGCGCCATGCACCGAAGCCCCGCTCATCGCCATGATGAAGACCACGCCGGCTACCGAGCTCAGCACGGCGAGCTTTTGCATCCGCGACGCGCGCTCCCGGAGCAGCAGCCCGGCGAGCACGAGCGTGAAGATCGGCGACGTCGCCTGATAGATCCCGGCTTCGGACGAGGTCGCGAACGTCAGGCCGTACGCTTGAAAGCCGAAGAACACCGTCGGGTACAAGAGGCCGACCGGGAGCAGCCGCAGCCAATCCCCCCGGCGCAGGCCCAGCTTGATCCTGCCCGTCATGACGGGCAAGGCGATGACGAGCAGCGACAGCGCGAACCGGAAAGCCATCGTATCGACGGGATCCGCGTACTGCAGCGCGCGTTTGGTAAACAAAAAAGAAAAACCGATCGTAACCGCGTATAATAAAGCCATTCCATAGATCGTTCGGTACTGGCCCACTTCCCTATCCCTCCGCTCCTGATCCGCTCAAGCCGGCCGGCTATGAGCTCAAGTGTAGCGGACGCGGGCGTCTCGTTCAATGCATGAATATGCAAACTGTACCGGTACAATTCCATCGAAGGAGTGAGCGCGTCTGCCATGAAAGCCTACGCCAAGATCATGCACGACATCGAATCGCAAATGCAAGACGGCGCGATCCGCGGCGGTCAGAAGCTGCCTTCCATCCGGGAAACCGCCGAGCGCTTCGGCTGCAGCAAAAGCACCGTCATCCGGGCTTATGCCGAGCTGGAGAAACGCCATCTGGTCTATACCGTTCCGCAGAGCGGCTATTACGCGGTCGTGAAGAAGACGGAGCCCGCAACGGAATCGGATCGCCGAATGCTCGATTTCTCCGCGCCGTCGCCGGATCCGGCCCTGTTTCCGTATCTGGATTTCCAGCATTGCCTGAACAAAGCCATCGACATGTACCGCAGCGAATTGTTTGTCTACGGAACGCCGCAGGGACTGCCCTCGCTCCTGGGCGTGCTCGGGAAACAGCTCGCCGGCAGTCAGGTGTTCGCGCGGCCGGATCGGCTCGTCGTCACGTCCGGCGTGCAGCAGGCGCTGTCGATCTTGGCCATGATGCCGTTCCCGGGCGGCAAACGCACGATTTTGCTGGAGCAGCCCACATATCATAAAATGATCCAATTGGTCGAGACGCTGGGCGTTCCCGTGCAGGGCATCGCCAGAACGGAGCGCGGGATCGACTTGGACGAGCTGGAGCACCGGTTCAGGACGGGGGACATCAAATTCTTTTATACGATTCCGCGGTTTCACAATCCGCTCGGCACGTCCTATTCGGAGGACGCGAAGAAGACGATCGCCGCGCTGGCCAAGCGGTACGGCGTCTACGTGGCGGAGGACGACTTCCTGCTCGATCTCGTGACCGATTCCAAATCGGACCCCGTTCATGCTTACGCGCCATCCCATGTGGTGTACCTGAGAAGCTTCTCCAAAATCCTGTTTCCCGGCCTGCGGATCGGAGCCGCCGTCCTCCCGGACGCGCTGCTGGACACGTTCAGCCAGTACAAGCAGCTCGCCGATATCGACAGTTCCATGCTCTCGCAGGCCGCGCTGAAAATCTACATACAAAGCGGCATGTTCGCGCGGCGCAAGCACCGGATCTTGACCTCTTACGGCAGGCGCATGGAACGCTTAAGCCGGGCCTTGGACGCCTATAACGACATGGACGACGTACGCCATCCGCCGGTCGATGCCGGCGTGCACACGCATCTCGCGCTGCCGGAAACGGTACATCTGCCGGAGCTGCTCAGCCGTCTGGAGCGCAGGCAGATCCGGCTCCTGGACTTCTCCGTCAACTTCCTGGCCGGGGCCGAGAAGCCGCCCTTCCTCAAGCTGAGCATCACGCGGATAGAGGAGGACGCGATCGAGGACGCGGTGCGGACGGTCATGGAAGAAATCAGGCGGTCGAAGCGATAGCTGGACGCAAAAAAGCCCCCGCCCAGATATCTCTGGTGCGGGGGCCTCCCCGTACGTCGCCTCTAACGCGTGACCGCGTTCTGCCCCGCGCGTTCGCGCAGCGCCTCCAAGCACGCCGTTCCGGCGTCGATGCTGCCGAGCGGCCACCGCGCGCTGCCGTAGCCGCCGTGGTAATCGGATCCGCCCGTGGCGATCAAGCCGTGCCTGGCCGCGGCTTCCGCCGCCAGGATGCAGTCCGCTTCGTCGTGCGACGGATGATGGACTTCGATGCCTTGCAGGCCGCAGTCGACCCAGTCCGGGATCGCTTCATAATTGCCCAGCTGGCCCGGATGGGCCAGCACCGGCACGCCCCCGGCATCGAGCACGGCGCGAATGGCGTCGCGCGCGTCCACGTATTGCATCGGCAAGTAAGCGATGCCGGGCTTGTCGCCTTCGCCCCGCGAGAACAGCTCGCGGTACAACGCGCCGAACAGCTCGTTCGCATAGCCGCGGTCGACCAGCGCATGCATCACGTGCTGCTTGAACACGGCGCCGCCGTCTCCCGCATGGCTGCGGACGAGGTCCCAGTCGATGCCGTAGCCGGCCTCGATCAACCGTGCCGTCATTTGCTCCGACAGCCGGGTACGACGCTCGACGATCGGCCCGCAGAGCCGCGCCAGCGCGGGATGCTCCGGCTCGACGAACAAGCCGAGGATATGGGCCCGCCGCTTGCGCCCGAAATCATACGCGGAAATTTCGATGCCGGGCACGATCTCCACGCCGAGCCGCTTCCCGGTCCGCATCGCGTCCGGCAGCCCCGCCGTCGTATCGTGGTCGGTAATGGCGAGCGTCGCGATGCCCGCGGCGGCCGCTTGCCCCACCACGTCCTCGGCGGAGAAGGTATTATCGGACGCCGACGTATGGCAGTGAAGATCGATTTTGCCTCCGGCTTCCGGCCGTCGCTCCCCGCTGTTCATAAGCTCGCTCCTTCCGGCTCGCCCTGCCGGCGCAGCCCCTCCGGCGCCAGCGTCTCCTGCGCCAGCATCGCCGCGGTCCGCCCGATCAACAGCGGCCACGAAGGCTCGTACGCTTCGCGCACCTCGTGAATGAGCGTACCCGCGAAGAACGGCGCCAGCGTCGACGCGATCTCGCCGAACGGCACCTCGCCTTCGCCGATCGGCATATGCATATCGCCCCGTCCGTGGGGGATGAGATCGTATTGGTTTTTCTCGATCGAGAAGTTCGCCTTCCCGAAATTGTCATGCACATGCAGATGAAACACATGGGGCGCCATCGCTTCGAGCTCGGCCTGCAGGTCGAGCCCGTACATCCGCACCGCCAGCAGCAGATGCCCCGTGTCCAGCGTCAAGCCGATCCGGTCGTGGCCGATGCGTGCCATCTGCTCGGCGAGCAGCGAAGGCCGCACCGCGTAGCAGTAGTTCGGGCAGTCCAGGTACGGGCGCATGTTTTCCATGCCGATCCGCACATTGCGCGAGCGGGCGAGATCCCCGGCGAGCCGCAGCTCCTCGCGTTCCTGCTCCAGCAGCCGTTCCTGCTCCTCCTCCGTATACACCGGCCAAGCATGACGGTAGATCAGTTCTTCCTCGCCGACGAAACGCGCCGGATGGTAGGCCATCGCGGCCGCGCCGAGGGCGCCGCTGACTTCGATCGACGCCTGCAGCACCTGACGTTCCTTCGACAAGCCGTCTTGGCGAAACAGATTGATCTCGAACGGGGCGTGCGTCGTAACCCGCAGCGAGAATTGCTTGAACAGCTTGACGTACCGCTCGAGCCGTTCCTCCAGCAGACGGCCGTTCACGATCACGTTCATGCCGTGGATCGGAAGCTCGACCGCCCGGAAGCCCAATTCCTCGATTTTGGCCAGCTTGGCTTCCAGACGATCCATGGAGCTGACCAGGTCGTTCGACAGCAGACTGACGCCCATCGCTTCTATATGCATCTACAAGCACTTCCTTCCCTACAGTGAGGAGACTGCCAAGCTTTGCTGATACGCCATCTGGCATACGATATTGCCTTCCACGAACACCTTCTCGGTCATCGGGCGGTCGCGGTGGATGCCGACGAGCAGGATATCCGCCGCTTTGCCCGCCTCGAGCGATCCCGTCACGCCGTCGATGCCGAGCGCGACGGCCGGATTGCGGGAGACGAGGTTGACCGCGTAGGGCAGCTCGTAGCCGAGGCCGTGGAGCAGGAAGACCGACTGCAGCAGCGCCGGCGGATAGTAATCGGAGCAGAGCATGTCGACCACGCCTTCGCGGATGGCCTCCAATGCCGACAAATTGTTGCTGTGCGAGCGTCCGAGCAGCACGTTCGGCGCGCCCATCACGACGTGAAGACCGCGGCGTTTCGCCTCGACCGCCACTTCGAGCGTGATCGGGAATTCGCTGATCGTCGCGCCCCATTCGCCGACCACGTCCAGCTTCTCCAGCGTGTCGTCGTCATGCGACGCGAGCGGAATGCCGAGCGAATGGGCGAGCGCCGCCAGCCGGAGCAGCTCGTCGGGATCGGCCTTCGGCAGACTCTTGCGCTCCTCCAGCTGGCGAAGCACTTCTTCTTCGGTTTTATTTTGCTTGTCCATGATGTATTTGATCTGGACGTCGGGCTGGCGGTACTGACCTTGACCCGGGGTATGGTCCATGAAGGACAGCTGGTCGATCTCCCCGTTGTTCAGGAAGTCCTCGACGAACGCCGATCCGGCCAGATTCGTCAACTCGTAGCGGATGTGGATGCGATGACGCAGCATGCGCTTCTCGCGCTGCAGCTCGCGGATATTGCGGACGTATTCGCGAACGCTGGCGTTCTTCCGCGCTTCGTTGCTGCGGTTGTCGCCCCATAGGCTGAAGGAATGGTAGATCGTCGTCACGCCTTGTCCCGCCAGCTTGCGTTCCAGTTCATAGAAGGATATGTCCACGGGAAGACAGCTCGTCGGACGGGGGAAAATCTCGTGCTCGATCGCGTCGCTGTGCGAATCGATCATGCCCGGCAGCACCCACAGTCCCGAAGCGTCGATGTCGCCCGCCTGGGCCAATCCCGCGGGACCGGAGCGTACCTCCGCGATCATGCCGTCTTCGATCGTCAGCGTGCCTCCGTGCAGGATGCCCTGCGGCGTCACGATGTTTCCGCCGCAAATCCGTTGCGTTCGCTTCATTATTTGCGATCTCCTCTCCTGAATTGCTTGCTTGCCGGCCGTTAACGCCAGAGCGGCGATCGGCTATTCGGCCTGCGCCCCGGCAGCCGCCGGCTTCGGACGCATCGTTCCGCCTCCGGAGAGGGTGATGTCCAAGATCTCGTCGGCGACCTGCTCCATGACGTCCCAGTCGTGGAAGATGCCGACCATCGTCGTGCCTTCGCGCTTCATCGCCTGGAGCATCTCGATGACGGCGGACGTGGTCTCGCGATCGAGCGAAGCGGTCGGCTCGTCGAGGATCATGAGCCGCGGCCGCACGATGAACGCGCGGGCCAAGTTCACGCGCTGCTGCTCGCCGCCGCTGAAGGTGGCCGGGAACGCCTGCCACAGCTTCCGCGGGATGCGCAGCCGCTCGAGCATCCGCTCCGCTTCCCGGCGGGCGTCGTCCTGCGACCAGCCGAGGGGGAGCAGGCGCTCCGCCACGATGTCGACCGCCGGCACGCGCGGAATGACCTTCAGAAATTGCGAGACGTAGCCCAGCTCCCGCTCGCGCAGGCGGATCATCTGCCGATCGTCCGCCTGCGCCAGGTCGACGCGTCCTTCGTGAAGCGAATCGTACCAGACCTCGCCGGAGCTCGGCATGTACGTGCGGAAAATGCATTTGAGAATCGTCGATTTGCCGATGCCGCTCGGGCCGGCGATGCCCAGGAACCGGCCCTGGCGGATATGAAACGAGAGCCCCTGGATGGGGTAGACCTTGCCGACTTGCGAGACGTGCAACTCGAAGGACTTGGTCAGGTTGACAACTTCCAGCATCTGCGATGCCCTCCCTTACAGCAAGGAATGAACCAGCAGCTGGGTGTACGCATGCTGCGGGTCCTCCAATATTTGATCGGTCAAGCCCATCTCGATGATCCGTCCCTGGCGAAGCACCATCGTCCGGTCCGCCAGCATGCGGATGACGCCGAGGTCATGCGAGACCACGACCATCGCGACCTTCAGCTCGCGCCGCAGGCTGCGGATCAAGTCGAGCACGCGCGCCTGCACGGACAGGTCGAGCCCCGTCGTGACTTCGTCCAGCAGCAGCAGCGGCGGATTGTTGGCCAGCGCCTTGGAGATCTGCACGCGCTGCTGCATGCCGCCGCTGAAGCGCTTCGGCGGCTCGTCCATCCGGCCGAGCGGAATCTCGACCCGTCCGAGGAGCTCCGCGGCCCGTTCGCGGATTCGGCCGACGTGGAAATGATCGGCGGCGAACAGCTTCTCGGCGATGTTACCCGAGCTGGAATACGACATGCGCAGGCCGAGATACGGATTCTGGTAGACCATGCCCATGACATGGTTGCGTATATATCGCTTCTGCTGCGCCGATTCGGCGAGCAGGTTGCTTTCCCCGTTTTTGCAAGACGAGATGAACATCTCTCCGGAGGTCGCGTCTTCGTCGAAATACAAGCTGCGGACCATGGTGCTCTTGCCCGAGCCGCTTTCGCCGACGACGCCGAGGATCTCGCCCGGATACAAATCGAAATTCAGGTCGATGCAGGCCTGGACCGACCCGCAGCGCGGGCAGCGGTTGCCCGGGTGCTCGACATGCGCCGGCAGGCAATGCGCGCAGCCGTCGCCGAACCGTTTATTCAAATTCCTAACCTGCAGAATCGGACGCTCGTCCGGCGCGGCATCCTGCGCGGCGCCCTGCCGTTGCTGCGAATCAAGCCTGGATGGAAGCGACATGGGATTCCCTTCTTTCTATCGTTTTCGCGCAAAACGCCGTATCCGAGCACTGGTGGAGGATCTCTCCGGTCTCTCCGTCCGTCACCTCGTCCAGGAACGTATGCGCGCTGCCGCACCGGCGGCAGGATTTGCCCACGAAATGCTCGATCTCGAACGGATAGTCCTCGAATTGCAGCGGCACGACGTTCGTATAAGGCGGCACGGCGTAGATCTTCTTCTCCCGGCCCGCGCCTAGCAGCGTCAAATGCTCGGCCTGGTGCAGCTTCGGATTGTCCCAGCGCGGAATCGGGCTCGGCGCCATGATGTAACGATCGTGCACCAGCACGGGATAATCGGCGCCGACCGTGATGCTTCCCCATTTGACGACGCTCTCGTACAACGTCAGCCAGATCGCGCTGTAGTCCATCTCGGCATGCAGCCTGCGGGTGATCTGTTCCTTCCGCTCGACGTGGCGCAGCGGCTCCGGCTGCGGCACCTGCAGCACCAGGATCTGCCCGCCGTTCAGCTTCTCCTCGGGCACCCGGTGGCGCGATTGGATGACGGTGGCCTCGGCCGCGTCTTCCGTCGTGGCGATGCCGCTCGTCTCCTCGATCAGCTTGCGGATGCTGACGGCGTTGACGCTGTCGTCGTTGCCCTGATCGATGACCTTGACGCTGTCGGCGCGTCCGATCAGCGAGAGCGTGAGCTGCAGCCCGCCCGTTCCCCAGCCGCGGCCGATCGGCAACTCGCGGGACGCGAACGGCACCTGGTAGCCGGGAATGGCGACCGCCTTGAGCGTCTTGCGGCGAATCTCGCGCTTCGAGCCTTCGTCCAGAAATGCAAAGTTGTACGCCGATTTAGGAAACGCCGGGTGCTGCTCCGACGGCCGGTTCATGCTGCTGCTCGTCATCTTCTTTCTCCTCCTCCGTGTCCGCCTGCCGCCGCTCCCGCTCGCCCTTCGCTTTGCGGATGCGGTCCAACGACGACTGGAACGTAATGTAATGCGGCAGCTTCAAGTGCGAGACGAATCCCGTCGACTCCAAGCCGTCGATGTGCGTGAGCACGAATTCCTCGTCCTGCGCCGGCGCGGTTCCTTCCGTGTCGAGACTCCGCTCCAGGATCGCCATGGCGATCGCCTTCAGCTCGTTCTGCCCCGTCACCAGCCCGTAGCCCATCACGAAATGAACCTCGCCCGTCGCTTCGTTCTGCTTGAACGAGTTGATCGTCTCGACCTCCGTGACCAGCATTTCGCCCAAATACAAGCTGTCGTCCGGATCGCCGGCGCCGTACGGATCGGCGATCGACACCTCGGCATAGCCGACGCGCAGCTCGCCGATCGTCGGATGCACCGAACCGTAGCCGCGCATGGAGCTGTAGGCCAGCGCCGTCATCGTGCCCGTCTCGCCGCGGGCCAGCATCTGCAGCCGAGCCGAACGGGAGGCGGGCAGGATCACCTTGCGCCGGGTGACGTCGAACGGCTCGGTATCGAGCGTCGCCTTCATCGGCGGCATCAGTCCCTGATCGCGAAGCAGGTCCGCGACTTTGCGGAACGCCGGTTCCTCCGTCAGCTTCGGCCCGCCTTCTGCCGGCGCGAAGCGGTCCATGAACGCCCGGATATCCTCGGCGCCCTCGCTGCGCAGGTTGAAATTCAGCAGCCGGTGCGTATAATCGTAGGTCGGTCCGAGCACCTGTCCGCCCGGCAAATCCCGGAACGACGAGGAGATGCGGCGAATGATGCGCATGGACGACGTATCCGTCACGCGCGACACGTGGTTCCGCGCCAGCGTCGACCGGTAGGCTCGCAGCAGGAATACCGCCTCGGCCGGATCGCCTTCCCCCTGCTTGAGCGCAAGCGCCGCGTATTCCGGCGCGTAGAGGCCCGCTTCGCCCATGACCTTGTCGATCAGCAGGCGCATCTGCTTCCGGATCGAGCCGAGCTCCAGCCCTTCTTCCGATTCTTTCAGCCGATAGTAATGGTTCAGTTCGCTTGCTTTCTCGATTGCTTCTCTTCCGCCCGTTACGGCAACATAAGCCACGCTTCATCGACCTCCTATGTGCGAATTATCCCTCTGCCCGCGTCGTCCGCGGCAGCGCGGCCAGCTTGCCGGACGCCGTGAACAGCACCACGTCGACGCCGAGCGGATACTCGACGTTCCATTGCCGGCGGCATGCCAGCCATTCCTTCGCCAACCCGGCGACGGTCATCGCGCGCTCCCCCGGAATGCCGGGACCCGACAGCGCGATGCGCGCCTCGCCTGCGCCGGCCGGTTCCTCGGCTGCGCCTTCGGACAAATCGTCCACCCGAAGAAACAAGGTCGCCCCGTGCTCGGGCTCGAGCAGCGTGCCCGTATTCAGCGCCTCCGCCCAGGCGGGAGGCGTCTCGCGGCCGTCGGCGAACACGTATTCCGCCTCCGCCGGCGGCACCGGCCGCGCGAAGGTATGCATGCGGATATAGGGAGTCAGCCGTTCCTGCCCCGCCAGCTCCGCCGCGAAGCGCACCTCGCTGTCCAGCAGCGTCAAGGCGATAACCGCGACCATCCGCTCGTCAGGTTCAAGCGACTCGGCTCCCGCTGTCAGCCGGCCGGCCGTCTTCACCTTGCCCGGCTCGGCGAAGGCGCCCAGCAGCTCGCGATAGAACAGCTGCGTGTCGTGCACGGGATCGAACAGCGTCTCATTTTGCGCGGTCATAGGATTCCTCCATCGTATCGAATTCCACTTTCGTCGCCTGCGTCAGCTCCTGCTCGCGCAAACGGCGCTTCAGCAGCTCCTGCTCCTCTTCCAGAAGCAGCGTCTCCCACGCCTCCGTTTCCGGCAGCTGCCGGTTGAACGCCGCGTCCACGACCGCGAGCCGATAAGCCAGCTCCGGCCGGTCGCCCATCAGAATGCCGTAGCCGAACGTGCCCTCGATCGAGACGGTGCATTCGGTCACGAGCACCTCCGTCAGGTAGAACGGTTCCCGGGATACCGAGTCGCGCGCCTTGGTCAGCACGAGGCTGTTCTCCGGCGGCTTCACGACGGCGACGTCGTAGCGCTCCAATACTTCGCGGGCCAGCTTATCCGGCAGCAGCGGCGAGCCTTCGATCAATATGCGGGTCATCCGGAATTTTTTCATGGTTGCTTTCCACCTTCCCTACTTGACGTTTAATTTCATCCGGTTGCTCAGCCATTCGACGCTGAATACCATCGCGAAGATGACGAGCGCCGCGAATATCACTTTGTCGAACTCGTACATGCGCATCGCGTTGGCGATCTCGAAGCCGATGCCGCCCGCGCCGACCGCGCCGAGAATCGTCGATTCGCCGATGTCGATCTCGAGCCGGAACACGCTCCACGCCACGAACGGGCGCACGACGTTCGGCAGGATGCCCTGCGCGATGACCTGCAGCTTGCCCGCGCCCGTCGCTTCCAGCGCTTCGATGACGCCGGGATTCACTTCTTCGATCGATTGCGCGAACATCTTGACCAGCATGCCGACCGCGTGGGTGCCGATGGCCAGGATGCCGGGCAGCGGTCCCATCCCGACGGCGACGATGTAGAGCAGCGCCCAGACGAGCGTCGGAATCGCGCGGATCAGCGAGGCCAAGCCCTTGATCGCCCATGCCGTGCGCGGGGAGACGTTGGACGCCGCCGCGAAGGACAGGAAGAAGGCGAGCACGACCGCGATGGCCGTGCCGACGACCGCGATTTCGAGCGACTCCAGCGCGGCCTTGAGCACGTAGCGCCACTCCGCCGCGTTCGGCGGGAACATGTCCCCGAACATCGTGATCAGCTTGCCGGTGCCGTGCGCCAGCAGCGAATAATCGAAATTCATCTTCACGAGGCAGAAGACGAAGAAGACGGCGCCGAACGCGGCCGCGCCCGTCAGCACGGGGTCGCGCCTTTTCCGGGCCGGCTCGCCGGAGGACCCGGTCGAGAGCCGCTCTTCCCGGTTCAGCAGCTTCGGGCCTGTCACGTATTCCGAGCTCATAAAATCCTCTCCCTGATTTTACTGGTCACAAACTCCGTGCCCGCCACGAGCAGCAGCACCAAAATGACGGCGAGGCTCACTTCCTTGAACTGAAACAGCTTCAGCCCTTTCTGGATGACGAAGCCGAGCCCGCCGCCGCCGACCATGCCGATGATCGTCGAGGAGCGAACGTTCAGCTCCAGCTTGTACAACGACCAGGCGACGAAGCCCGGAAAAAACTGCGGAATGACCGCCTGTCCCAGCACTTGAAAATACGAGGCGCCCGTCGCGCGCACGGCTTCGACCTGCCCCATGTCGATCTCTTCCAATATCTCGGCGTACGCCCGCGTCAGCGTGCCGATCGCCGTGATGATCAGCGCCAGCGTGCCGACCAGCGTGCCGAGGCCGTAGGCGGCGACGAGCACGATCGCCCAGATCAGCGTCGGAATGTTGCGCATGACCGAGGCGAAGGCGCGGGTCGCGACCTGCACGCCGCGGTGCGGCGCCGTCGTCTGCGCCGCCAGGAACGCGAGCACGACCGAGACGATCGCGCCGATCACCATGCCGATATAGCTCATGTAGATCGTGTCGAGCGCCGGACCGATCAGCTCGCGGAAGGTGGACAGATCGGGCGGCAGAAAGTCGTCGACGACGAACCGGAACATCTCGCCGACGCCCTGGAACACGGTGTACGGCGTGAATTCGGTACGCACGGCGGAGGCGATGACCATGGCCAACGCCAGCGCGACGAAGAGCAGCGTCTGCAGCCTTTTTTGGCGCCTAAGCGCGAGCAAGCGATTCTCCACCCTGCTCCCTCCAATCCGGCGCCGCGCCGTAGATCCGATGGATCGTTTCCTCCGACAGCTCGCCGGGCCGGCCGTCGAACACCACTTCGCCCTTATGGATGCCGATGATTCTCGTCGCGTAATCGCGGGCCATCGCCACTTGGTGCAGATTGACGATGCACGTGATGCCGTCCTCCCGGCAGATGCCGCTCAGATGCTCCATGATCGTCCGCGACGCGACCGGGTCGAGGCTCGCGATCGGCTCGTCGGCCAGGATGAGCTGCGGCTTCTGCGACAGCGCCCGGGCAATCCCGACCCGCTGCTGCTGGCCGCCGCTCAGCTCGTCGGCCCGTTTGAACATCTGCTCCGTCAACCCGAGCCGGTGCAGGATCGCTTTGGCGTCCGCGACGTCCTTCCGGGAGAACAGGCCGAGCGATCCGCTCACGGCGTTCATGTAGCCGAGCCTGCCATGCAGGACGTTGCGCAGCACCGTGACGCGCTGAATGAGATTGTACCCTTGAAAAATCATGCCCGTCTGGCGGCGCAGCAGGCGCACTTGGCGGCGGGAAGCTGCCGCGGCGTCGATATCCCGGAAACGGATCGCGCCGCCGCTCGGCTTGACCAGCCGGTTGATGCAGCGGAGCAGCGTGCTCTTGCCCGCGCCGCTCGGTCCGATGATGGCGATGAACTCGCCGGGGGCGACGGAGAAGCTGACGTTCTTGAGCGCGGCCGTGCCGTCCGCGTACACCTTGCTCAGCTCGTTGATTTCCAATAACGAAGCCATTTCTCGCATACCGCCCTTCTTTATTTCAGCAGTTCCTCGGGGCTCATGTTCAGCGCCGTCGCCGTATCCTTGACGACTTGATAGTCCGCGTCGGTGACCGGGAAGTACGCGGTCGTTTTGTCGTCCGTGAAGAACGACGGGTTTTGCGTATTGTAGTTGAAGACGAATGCCTTGATTTTCTCTACCAGATCCGCGGGCAGGTCGCCGCGATAGGCAAGCGGGGAGCCGGGAATCGGGTCGGACGTGCCGATGACTTTGTAATCCGATTTCTTCACGAGTCCGGCTTCGACGACGCGATCGATGCAGGTATCGCATACGCCGGCGCCGTCCGCTTGGCCCTTGGCGATCGCGATGATCGATTTGTCATGGCCGCCGGAGAACGAGACGTTGGAGAAGTACGATTCGACTTGGTCGTTCGTGATGCCGAGCTCCTTGATCATCATCATGCGGGGGAACAAGTGGCCCGACGTCGAGGCCGGATCGGCGAACAGGAACGTCTTGCCCTTCAAATCAGCGATCGACTTGGCCGGAGAATCGGCCGGAACGACGATCAAGCTATGGTAGAACGCCGACTCCTTGCTGGCTGCCTTGACCGCGAACGGAACCGCTCCGCTGCGCTGGGCCGCGATGATGTACGAGAACGGACCGAAGCTCGCGATGTCGATTTTCTTCGTGCGCATCGCCTCGATGACCGCCGTGTAATCCTCGCCGACGTACAGCTCCGTCTTGATGCCGAGCGCCTTGCCCAGGTCGTCCACGAATTGTTGGTTGCCGCGCGAGAGCTTGCCTTCTTCCTCGCCCGGAAGCACGCCGAAACGAATCACTTCCGGCCAGTCCTTCTTGTCGTCCGCCGGTTTGTCGGCATCCGCGCTCGTCGCGTTCGCGTTCGCCGCGTTCGTGCTGCCGTTCGTCGCTTTCGTGTCGCCATTGTTCGCTTGCGCCGCATTGGCGGCTTGGTTGTTCTTGCCGCAGCCCGCCGTAAACGCCAAAACTACCGTAATTGCCAGAATAGTCAGAATACTAAACCAATGACGCTGTCTCATTTCACGTGCACCTCCGAAATTTTTAACAACCCGCTTATGCTTCGAACTGGATCGACACCTTGCATAAATCTCCGCGGTATTTGGCCGATGTCAGCTCTACCCGGCGGCCGTGCTGGTCTCTCATGACGCTTTCGATGTGCAGAATGCTCGTGTTGGGGGAAATTTGCAGCATGCCCGCTTCCGCCAAGGTCGGATTCCCCGAACGAAACGAGGATTGCATGCGGAACAGCTCCATCCCGTAGCGCTGCTCCAGCAGCACGTACAGCGATGTCATATTCGCGACGGTTTCGAGCAGATCCGGAAAATAACGACTCGGCAGCCAAGTTTCGTTCCACGATAACGGGACGTCGTCCGCAAGCCGCAGGATTTGAAGCCTGTACGCCGGCTCTCCTTCCGCCAATCCCAGCGCTTCCGCGATATCCGCGGGGGTGCCGAGCTGCTCGCGGCTGAGCAGCTTCGCTTCCGGTCGGCGGCCGAGCCGGCGGATGACGTCGGAGAAGCTCATGGTCGGCGTGATCGTATATTGGATGTCGAGCGGCTTCTCGCACAGAAAATACCCTTTCCCTTGGTGCGCGCGCAGGACGCCGGTGTGCACGAGCAGCTCGAGCGACTGCCGGATCGTGTACCGGTTGGCGCGAAATCTGCGGCCGAGCACTTGCTCCGACGGCATTCGGCCGTCTTCGCTGTAGAGGCCGGCCTTGATTTCCGCGAACAGCTTATCGGCGATCACCTGGTATTCGGGGACTTCCTGCTTCGCGAATCGTTGCATGGTCGGCGTTTCACCTCCTTTTATCGAACGGCTTGTTGCATTGAAGCTAACTTGTCGACATCAGGTGAATGTTAAACCGGCGTGTCGTTTTTATGAAATCCCCTATGAAATGGCATATTTTTCGATAAATGATTCCAACTCCCCAAAATCGGCAAACCGTTCTTCGAGCTGTTCTCTCGTCCAGTCCCACCAGGCGATCCGCTCGAGTTTCTCGGCCATCTCTCTCGGAAACCGCTCGCGAATCGGTTTTGCCGGAACCCCGGCGACGATCGTATAGGACGGCACGTCTTTCGTCACGACCGCGCCCGACCCGACCACCGCGCCGTTGCCGATCGTCACGCCCGGCATGATCGTGGCTCCGTGGCCGATCCACACGTCATGGCCGATGACGACGGGATGCGAGCGGCGCCAGTCGAAGAAGGCCGCATCGTCCGTCTCGTCGAACCCGTAGGCGACGCGGCGGTAAGTCGCATGATGCAGCGTGACCCTCCACATGGGGTGATTGCCTGGATTTATGCACGCATGCGAGGCGATATTGCAAAATTTGCCGATCTGGGCATAGTGGATGATCGCTTCGTCGACGCAGTAGCTGTAGTCGTCCATCGTGCTTTCCATGATGCGGCTTCGCGCCCCGACGGCCGTCCATTCGCCCAAATGGCTGCGCTGCACGACCGCCGATTCGTCGATGTTCGGCTCCCGGGTCAATGGCCCCCGCCTCCGCGATTCCCGATGAACGTAAGTCAATGCCATGGCTGTTCACTCCTTCCTTTCGTTCTAGTACAAGCTTATCTTGTCGATATGTAGCGCGGGTTAAGGTTTGTTTAATTTCCTGTAAGGAGCGATGAAAGCCTCCCGTGCGGCCGCGGCAATCCAATCGGGCAAACGCAGGCGACCGCTGGGCTTGCGCGCGGCCGTCTTCGCTTTCATGAGAAAACTAAAAAACGAAGGAAACCGCGAATGTCGCGGTTTCCTCCGTTTCTTGCGCTGCCGACGTCCGGGCACGCGGCATCGCCCGCAAAACAAAAAACGGGACGGCCCTATCGGATCTTCCGATAAAGCCATCCCGTTTCGTTATCGCCGCAGGTCTCCTCACGCTTGCAGGAAATTGCCCCAGTTGCTGTCCAGCACTTCCGCTTCGTGCATGCTCACCTGGAACTGCAGCTTGCTCAACTGCTGCCGTCCGATGTTGCCCTGCCGGTACTCCAGCTGCAGCGCCTCCCGCTCGGCCTGGAGCGACAGCATCCGAAGCAGCTGAACCTGCTCCTCCTGGACGTCCATCGGATCCGGCGCCGCGAGCCGGTTGTTGAGCGTGTTGATCATCTGGCGGTAATGCCCGCACACCCGGCTGACGGTCGAATCGGCGCAGGTCTCGTTCACCTGCAGCTTGTCGAGCGCGTACGCGGCGGTCGCGATCCGCAGCTTGATGAACGATTTGCGGTCCTTCGCCCTCAGGCTGTCGTACAGCCTGCGCTTGGCCGGCTGGAACACGGCAAGGACTTTGTTCAAGAGCGCGTAGAGCAGCAGATAGAACACATGGAACCGGTTCGAGAAGACCATCTCGACGCGGCGGAACACGTTTTGCAGCACGACCGCTTCCTCCTGGTCGATCTCCCCCTGCTCCTTCAGCTGCTGCATGAATCTGCGTTCCTCGGCGATGCCGAGCTGACGCAGGTACATCTCTTCCTCGCGGGACTTGCGCGAGAGCATCTCGTATTTGGTCCGCTTCACGTCCGACAGCCGTTCGTCGTTCGCCGCGATGACGATCGCCGCGGAGTGGGTGTTGGAATCGTCGATCGCCAGGCGAACGGCCTGATTGGCCGCCTTGATCGCCAAGATCTGGGCGCGCAGCTCCAATTCCCGCTGGCGCGCCTCCTCGTTCGTATCCGGCGACTCCGCCAGCAGCGGCAGCGCGATGCTGGCCACCGCCAGCGAGACGAGGATGACGCCCGCGGCGATAAACAGCATGAGGTCCCGTTCCGGGAAGGGGCCGCCGCTGCCGAGCGCGAACGGAATCGTGAACGCCCCGGCCAGCGTGACCGCGCCCCGGACCCCGGACAGCGACGTCAGGACGATCGCCCGCCAATCGTAGCTCCGGCTGCCGAGCGGTTTGGTCAGCCGCTCCGACAACGTGAGCCACGCGAAGCGAAGGGCGAGCAGCAGCGCATAGATGAGCAGCACGTTCACGATCGCGCTGAAATTATCGTAAGCCCGGTTGCTGAAGATGCTGTGGGCGATATCGGGAAGCTGCAGGCCGAGCAGCACGAACACCAGCCCGTTCATGATGAACAAAATGACGTTCCACGTAATCTCCGAGACGAATTTCTGCTCGATCGACGTGAAGCCGGAGCGGTCCTGCTCGATCGCATGCAGGATGCCGCCGGCCACGGCCGCCAGAATCCCCGACAAGCCCAGATGCTCCGCGACGTAGAACAGGATGAACGGGGTCACGATCTGAATCAGCACGTGAACCGATACGTCCTCGATGCCGAACCGGCGCAAGGCCATGCGCGCCCAGATGATGGCGAGCGCGAGCGCCCCGCCGAGCAGCAGGCCGCCGAGCGAGATGACGAGGAAGCTCCAGGACGCGTGCCAAAACGAGAAGACGCCCGTTACCGCCGCGGCGATGGCGAACTTGAACGCGACGAGCCCGGAGGCGTCGTTCATCAGCGACTCGCCCTCGAGCAGCCGTTGGATGTTGGACGGCAGCCGGACGCGCGAGGCGATGGCCGAGACGGCGACCGCGTCCGTCGGCGAGAGAATGGCGGCCAGCGCGAAGGCCGCCGCGAGCGGGATGACCGGAATCAGCGCGTGGATGAAATAACCGCCCGCGAAGACCGTGACGAATACGAGGCCGACGGCCAGCAGCACGATCGGAAGCTTGAGCTCCCAGAGCTCGTCCCTCGGCGTCCGTTTACCGTCGTTGAACAGCAGCGGCGCGATGAACAGCATGAAGAACAGCTCCGGCTCCAAGGAAACATGGAAATGCCACGGCAAATAAACGACCGCTCCCCCAAGGGCCATCTGAACGACGGGCAGCGGAATGAACGGCGCCATCCGCTGCAGGACCTGCGAGACGGCAAGCAGCAGCAACAAGACGAGCACGACCAGAAATAATTGCATGGCAGTTCACTCCGACGTTCGAATTTGGTAATCGAGCTATGCCAAGTTCACCCAAGGCAGCTCTCCCGTTTTCAGGATACCCCGTTCATTATAACTCAAAACGCGTCCGCAACGCCTGCTTCGCCCGGCTGCCAATCCGCACGAACAAGCAAGGGCAGGCTATGCCCTTGCTTGTTCGCCTCCTAGGACGAGGCTTGCCGAATTCACTTGACGTCCGTCATGTCGTAAAGCCGGATTTGCCCGTTAAGAAACCGGCCGTACGCGACGAGCGCGTACATGGCCTGATCCGTTGCCATCGGATCCACCTGTCCCGGTTCGGCCCCGCCGTTGCCGGTTGCGCCCGCCTTCACGTGGTAGAATCCGCCGTCCTGCGCCGCGAAGCCGAGCAAGGCCTCCAAGGCCGAATGACCGTTTTTCACGAAGCGCGCGTCCTTCTCCGGATCGATGCCGAGACCGGTCAACGCGACGACGACCTGCGCGGCGCTCTCCGCGTTCTCCGCGCCCAAGCTGGCATAGCCGCCGTCCGAGTTTTGCGCCTTGGCCAACCAAGCAATTCCGCGGTCGACCGCCGCCCGCGCGTCGGGGTTGGTCGCACAATAAGGCGTCAACCCTTGGATCGCCATCGACGTCACGTCGGGATCCGGTCCGTCCGCGTCTTCCCCGAGCGCCCATCCGCCGCCCGGGATCTCCCGCTTCAGGATGAAGTCGATCAACAGCTCCCTGGTCGTCTGCGTCTTGACGCCCGGAACGACGGGAATGTCGTACTGCTTGCTGTCCAGCGCGATCAGCGCGAAGATCGGACCGTTGATGCCCTGCTTCGTCACGGCGCCGAAGTCGGCGAGCGGCTTCAATAGATTGTAGCCCGCTACGCTTTCGACCCCTCGCCCGATCGAAGACAGCGCCAAGATGACGCGATCGTATTCCGTGTATTTGACGGCGTGGAGGACGCCCGACTTTTCCTTCAGCGTCTTCTCCAGATTGGCGTAGTACTTCGCGTAATACGCCTCGGGAACCTGGCGTCCCGAACGCGCCAAGCCGAACACGGTCCATTCGCCGCCGAGCGTGCCCACGACCGGGTCCGCAATCGTCTTCAGCTGGAAGGCGGCCGTTGCCGCGATTTGTTTCTCGACCGCATGCAGGCGTCCGTCATCCGATTGGCCGCCCTGTTCCCCGCTGCCGGATCTGGCGTCGAATGCCCGCATCGCCACGACCGCCGCCATCTCCCGCGTGACGGGAGCTTTCGGCAGGAACAGTTTGTCCTGCCCCACCATGATCCCTTTGGAAACGACCGCTTGCACGTATGGTTTCGCCCACGCGGCTGCCTGATCCATATCGTTGGGCGCGTCCGACGACGCGATCGTCTCGATGCCAAGCGCTTTCGCCAGGATAACGGCCATCTGCTCGCGCGTGATCGTATCGTTCGGACGGAAGAGATGGTCGGCGTATCCGGTAACGAACCCGGATTGGGACGCGGCGTTCACGTACGGATAGTACCATGCGTCCCAAGGGACGTCCTTGAAATCGCCTGTCTTGGCGCCGTTCGCGCTCAGCTCCAATACGGAAACCATCAACTTGGCGAACTCGGCCCGCGTAATCGAGGCTTTCGGATTCAGCTTGCCGCCGCTGCCCTGGATGAAGCCTTTCTGGGTCGCTTTCCCCACGGCTCCATAAGCCCAAGACGCAATGCGGTCCGCATCCGAGTACAGCTTGCCTAGATCGAAGGTGCCGTTCGCGTCGCCCGGCGCCGGATTCGCGAGGGAATACGTTACGAATGAGGTGAAGTGGTTCGTCTTGATGATCAGGTCGCCGTCCTTCGCGAAAGCGTAGGCGAATTTATCCTTGCCTTTCGCGGCTTCGGCGCCGTCGGCCTCGGAGCCGTATACCGTGATCGGCGTGAAGGCCTTCCCCTCGATGAAGCCGGCGAGCTGCCCCTTGCCGCCCTTGATCGTCAGCGTCACGGGCTTGTCGAAGACGACCGATTGATCCGGCGATCCCATTGCGAAAGCGTGGCTTACCGTTCCCAGCCGATCGTCGGCGTTCAGACCGCCTTGAATGAGCGCCTTCAGCGCGGCGCCCGCATCCAGGTCCGTCAGCAGTTCGATGCTCGCGCGGCCGTATTTTAGCGCCGTGCCCTTGTCGATCAGCAGCGACAGCTGGCCTTTCGTCGCGGCGATCATCGGAATGTCATCCTTGACCTCGTCCAGATTCAGCACGACCTTCGGCTTCACGGCCGGAATCGTGATCGTGACGGCATCGGTATTCATCGCTTTCGTAATCGTAATGACGTGGTCCTTCGCGATATCGCCCGGCACGGCGATAACAGTCTTCTCCCCGTCGCCGCCGGGCGCATTTCCGCCGGAGCCTCCGCCGCCCGTCCCTCCATCTGCCGGGTCGTCGTCGCCCGGATCGCCTTCGTCCGGATCGGATTGATCGGGAGCTCCAATGTCCTTGCCCAGGTTCGTCGTGTACCGCCATTGAATGCTGTCTCCGTCGTGCAGCAGGTACTTGCTCGCCCCGTAGTTCGGATACGTGCCGTTGACGTTGTACATCCATCCGCTGTATTGGCCGTGATCGAATTCGCCGTCGCCGTCGATGGATTGGACGTACACGCTGTCGTACTGCGCGTTGAATTCGAATGCGAACGGAATGCCCTTGGCGTTCAATTCCCGCTGCAGTACGGTCCACACGGTATCCCCGGACTGCAGCTCGAGACTCTCGGGCGCGATTACGTAGCCTTTATCGATCGTCTGCTTGTCGATCGACAGCGTCACATGGCTTGTCGGCGGGGGACCGCCGCCGCCCGGCGTACCGGTCGCGCTTGTTGCATATGCGGCGAAGTCCGTAAAGTGGTTCGTGCGGACGATCAAATCATTGCCGTCCTCGTACGAGTACTCGTTCAGGCCGCTGGCGCTTCCGGCCGCATCGTCGGCGAATTTCCGAATCGCCTTCGCCGTCCCTTTGCTTACGAATGCCGCATTCTTTCCTTTCATGCCCGCGAACGAAAGCGTTACGAACCGATCGAACGTCACGGGATCGGCGCCGCCCATCATAACCGCCTTGGCAATGGAATCGAGCTTATAGCCGCTCGGCACGATAGCGCCTATTTGACCTGCGAGCGTTGCGTCCGCCGGATCCAGCGTCGTCAATATTTCAAGCGCCGCCGCATCGCCGCTCAGGATTTGCGCGCCCTTCGGAATCTGCAAGGCAACGCCGCCTTTATCCGCCTTGATCCCGGGAAGCGCGGTATTCGCCGCCGCGTCGATCCGCACCTTCGATTCCGGCGCGTCGGCGATATGGATCGTGAAGTCCTTGTTGCCGTCATAGGCATAAATCGGAATCGTGTAATCATGATCGCCTGCCGGGATGTCGATGACCGGCTCGAATCCGTCCGGCGGCGTCACGACGACCTCCCTGGCATCCCGCATATCATAGAGGCGATTTTGGCCGTACAACATGCGCTTGAACGCGACGAGCGCGTACGTGCCTTGATCGGTCGCCAGCGCGTCTACCCTTCCGCTCGCCGTATGCTTGAAGCCGCCGTCCGGAACGGCGAAGGCCAGCAGCGCGTCTACCGCGGAATAACCGTTCTTGACGAACCGCGGATCGGAGGAAGGATCGATGTTCAGGCCCGACAGCGCGACGACGACCTGCGCGATGCTCTCGGAGTTCACGGAGCCGAGCGCCGCGTAGCCGCCGGACGCGGTCTGGACCTTGGAGAGCCAAGCAAGCGCGCGGTCCGCCGCTTCCCGGACGGTGTCGCTATCGGCGTAATACGGCGTCAGCGCCTGCAGCGCCATCGCGGTCAGGTCCACGTCGGCGACCGTCGTCCCGAAGCCCCATCCGCCCGCGTCGGGCGTGCCTTTCTTGACCTCGCGCTGCACGATGTAATCGATCAGCTTCTCTCGCGTCGCCTGCGTTTTCCCTGCGCTCGCCGCAGGGAAATCGAAGCGGTTGGCGTCCATCGCGATCAGCGCGAAGATCGGTCCGTTGATGCCCTGCTTGACGTCGTAATCGAAGTCGGAGAGCGCTTGGGTCATATCGTAGCCCGCGAATTTCCGGGGATCCTTGCCGATCGAAGCGAGTCCCAGGATCAGCCGCGAATGCTCCGTGCTCTTGCTCGGATCGAGCACGCCGCCGTTCTTGGCCATCAGCGCGCCGGCGCTGCTCGCGGCGTTCGCGTAATACGTGCCGTAATAGCCGTCGGGAACGGCATAATTGGCCCGCGCCAGCGACAGGACGGACCATTCTCCGCCAAGCGTGCCGAAGGTCGGATTCGTAACCTTGTTCAAAATATAGGCGAGGTTCTTGTCCAACTGCGCGCTTGCAATCTGCTGAACGTCGTAATACACCGTGAAGGATTGCTTCGCCTGATTGCCGGCGGCATCGGTCGCCATGACGACGATCGTATTCTCGCCGGCGATCAGATTGGCCGTGTACGTGCCGCCCGTTCCCGTCAGCACCGCGCCGTTCAGCGTCACGACCGGAACGATGCCCGGCGTGACGTTATCCGTAGCCCCCGCTTGGAAGCTGAGCTGTTTGGCTGCCGATTCGGCTTGATCCGTCAGGCCCTGGATCGTCAGAACCGGCCGGACCACGTCCAGGTTCATCTCCGTGCCAAGGTCGGCAAGCGCCCGATCGACGCTCTCTTGGCTGCTTTCCATATTCCCGAGCACGTCGTACGAGTGCTCGTAAGCCGCGTCGATCTCCGGATCGGCCAGCAGCGCCGCCTTATCCGCCGCGCTGTTGACGGTCGCGACGAGCGCCGTCAGATCGTCTTTGTTCGCAGCATGAAAGGAGCCGCCGGGATTATAATCGGAACCGCCGAGATCGCTGCCGAAGCCGAATACCGTGAATTGGGTCCGGACGACATCGCCGTTCGACGGATGATAGTCCGTGAAGCCGACGTTCGGGAAGACGTTATTGACCGCGTACATCCAGCCGGACATGGGCGTATAATCGAATTCCCCGAGCCAGTCGGGGTCCTTCTTGTCGCCGATCTCGCTGTTCCCCTCCGCGACCATGTCGAGGATATACTGCGGGATATGCGTTTCAGCCGTTGCATCCTTGACCTTGGCCAAGTAAAACGCGCTGGTGATCTCTCCCGTGTGCGCGATGTTTTCTGCTCCCAGCGCGCGCGTCAGCACGGCGGCGCCGTTCTCTCCCGCATAGAACGGGACCTTCGCCGGTTCGAAGTAATAGCCTTGCCCGAGCGTGAATTTCTCCACGGACAGGGTAATGTATCCTTCCGGCGTTCCTCCCGCTTGCTCCGCATCCGCGTATGCCCGCGTCCCGCTTGCGGAGAACATGGAGACGATGAGGCCGACGACAAGCAGCCATGCAATGATTCGATTGTTTCTCACGAATTTCTCTTCCTTTCCCTTCCATCGCGTTCGCGCATGGGCAGTGTCCGAACAATTTGACTTCGAGCGCTAAGGCTCGATAAGGCCGTATTTGACTTTGGTCCGATCCAGCTTCTCGATCATCGGGCGCGAGAGGAAGAACAGGAACAGCACCGTGGCGACCGCGTGCACCGAGTCGAACCAGAAGCCGGAGGCGTAGGAGGCCAGCAGCGCTTCCTTCGTCAGGACCGGATCGAACATCATGACCGATCCGATGTTGATGATGCCGCCATAGACGACGAGCGTCGACAAGCCGCCGAAAACGCAAAGGGAAATCCGCGAGCGCTTCAGCCAGCCCTTCTTGTACAGCACGCCCGCGATGAATCCGATGATGCCGAAGCAGAACATCTGCCAAGGCGTCCATGGCCCCTGCCCGAAAAAAAAGTTCGAGACGAACCCCGACGCCGCGCCGACGAGAAATCCCGCTTCCCCGCCGAAGCAGACGCCGGCGATGATGACGATCGCGACGACGGGTTTGAACTCCGGCAGCATGAAGAATGCGGCCCTGCCGGCGACGGCGATGGCGGCCAGCACGGCGATGACGATCAGCTCGCGGGCCTGCGGCTTGCGGCGCTCGAAGACCAGGGCGAACGGGATCATCGTGTACAGCACGATCAGCAGGCTGACGAACAGGTATTTGCGGTCGTTCAGGGCGAAGATCCCGAGCAGCATCGTCGCCGGTATGACGACGAGGATAAGCGCCGCCGCAAGGAGCGTGCGCCGGGTCAAGCGCCGGTCGGTCAGCGGCTGTCGTCGCATCGCGCGATCACGTCCTCTGCCGTCACGGCGTCCGGCCAGCGGTGCCGTGCCATCCGATTGGCGGCCGTCGTATAGAAACCGTTGCCCGCGAAGAACGGCTTCGCCGCCTTCGAGGCGATGACGCCGCCGTCGAAGAACATCGCGCACGTCTCCCCGTACCGGGCGCAAAACTCGATATCGTGCGAAACCATGACGATCGTGACGCCGCCCGCGTTCAGCTTTTGCAGAAACTCGCCCAGCTTTGCCTTGAAGAAGCCGTCCAGCCCCTTCGTCGGCTCGTCCAGCAGCAGGATGGACGGCTCCAGCAGCAGCACCTTGGCTAGCGCCGCGCGCTGCTGCTCGCCCCCGCTCAAGTCGTACGGATGCATGCCAAGCAGCGGCTCCAGCTCGGCGAACCGGATCGCGGCCTCGACCTTCTCCCGCTTCTGCTCCTTCGTCAGCCTCGCGCCGTCGAAAATTTCATGAAGGTCGAGCTCCACGGTCTTCTTGACGAACAACGTCTGCGGATTCTGCGGCAGGACGGCCAGCAGATTCGCGAACAGCTCGTCCGCGCCGAGCGCCGCCGGATTCCGGCCGTCGATCCGAACCTTGCCGCGGTAAGGCCGAAGCAGGCCGCTCATGAGCGACAGCGTGGTCGACTTCCCCGTGCCGTTGCCGCCGACCAGACAGTAAAACTCGCCTTTTTTCACCTCGAAAGACAAATCCTTGATCGCGTCGGGGCCGTTCTTGTCGTACTTGAACCAGACGTCCTTGAACGAAACCGCGGGAGCGGCGGCGGGTGCCGCGACTGGCTTGTCCAGCAGCAACCGCCACGCGGACTTCCGCGCCTCTCTCGCGGTCGCTTCATTAATAGCGGGATTCGCAGGATACGCGCCGGACTGCGGTACATCGGCCGCTGGCGCCGAACCGGGCAGGTTGCCGGACATGGCTCCGGCGGGCATTCGATTATCGTCCGCAAAGGCGAGGTCGTTCGCCGAGGCCGGTCGGCTTTCTGCAACCGCAGCAGACGGAGGCACTTCGGACGGCAGAATTTCCGCGCCGTCTGCAGACACCGATTGGCTGCCTTCAGCCGCAGCCGGCGGCGCTTCGGACGGCATGCTTTCGGGCTTCTTGCCTTGCGCGGCTGCCGATTCGCCAATCAATTCGCGCTTCCGCCCGATCGCTGCATTCGCTCCCCCCGCCACCCCGTTCATGCGGCGATCCAGCCATTGCCGGCCTTCCTTGACGGTCAACGGACTCGGCGCGGCGGGATCGGCTCCCGCTTCCACGCCCGCGTATATCCGCATGGGCGAAGGCATGGAAGCGAACATCGGATGACCCAGGCCGTGCAGCCAAGCCCCCGCCCTGCGCGGCGAATCGTCGGCGATGACCGCGCCGTCGTCCAGCACGATCAGCCGATCGGCGAGCGGGAGCGCTTCCTCGAGCCGGTGCTCCGTCAGGATGACGGTCGTGCCCAGCTCGCGGTTGATTTTGCTGACGGTCTCCAGAAAATCCACGGCCGAGATGGGATCGAGCTGCGAGGTCGGCTCGTCGAGGATGAGCACGGACGGATGCATCGCCATGACCGAAGCGAGGTTCAACAGCTGCTTCTGCCCGCCGGACAGCTCGTTCACCGGCTTGCGGAACCAGCTCTGGATGCCGAAGAAGCTCGCCATTTCCGCCACCCGCAGCCGGATCGTCTGCTGGCCGTAGCCGAGGCTCTCCAGCCCGAACGCGAGCTCGTGCCAGACTTTGTCCGTCACGATGCCGTTGTCGGGATTTTGGAGCACGAAGCCGATGTCCGCCGCCTGGGTCCGCCGATCCGTTTCCGCCGCGGGTCTCCCCTTGTAATGAATCGTCCCGCTAAGCCTGCCGTGCGGGGCAAGAATCGGCTTGAGGTGCCGCAGCAGGGTGCTCTTGCCGCAGCCGGATTTGCCGCAGATCGCGACGAACTCGCCCGCGCCGATCGCGAGATCGATGCCGGAAAGCGCGTGTTTGTCCTGCAGAGGAAAAGCGAAGCTCAGTTCTTTGATGCGATAGATTTCCATTTGAGTTCCTCCACGATCTGAATGGCGGCCGGCAGCATGCACAGCATGAAGTAAGCCGCGTACACCGCGACGCCGAACGGCGACGCGTGCTTGACATGAACGGACGGGAAGTACCGGATGCCGTTCTCCCCGAACGCCGCGCCCAGCAGCACGACGCCGATCAGGCCGGCCATCGCCGCGAACGCGTTCCGGTCGCGGCCGTCGAACCGGTAGATCGAGAAGCTCGTGCGGTTCGGCAGCCCGTACCCTCTGGACTTCATGGCGTCGGCCGTTTCGATCGCGTTCTCCAGCGCCCAGGTCGTCATCACGGACAGGATCCGTATCCCGTTCCGGGCGCGCCGCAGCGGATTGCCCTGCGTTACGTCCCGCCCGACGCATTTCTGCGCATCGGAAATCGCCTTGACCTGCTGCCGGTATCGCGGGACGAAGCGCAGCACCATCGAGAGAATCAGCGACAGGGCGGGCATGATCCTGCCGAACAAATAAATGAACTTATCCGACGTCATCACCGCGTTGTAGCAGGAGAACCAGACGATGACCGTCGCGTACGCGCAGGAGGCCGCGATGCCGTACAGAATCGATTCCAGCGTGACCGGGTTGCCGTCCCGCAGATAGAACAGGATCGTCACGCCGGCGTGGCTGAAGGCCGGATTGACGACCGCCATGAGCACGAACAGCGGCAGCAGGAAGCGCAGGTTGAACCTGACCGCCCGCCTGCCGTTCAGCAGAACCGAGTTGACGAGGGCGGAGACCAGCGCGACCGCCTGGAAGACCGGATGCATGAACAGCATGGCGAAGACCAGCACCGCGGCGAAATAGGTGAAATTGACGATCGGATGGTACGAAGAGAAGGCCGTCCGCCTCACTTGTCCGATCCCCCCGCCGCCTGATTGTCGCCGACGTCGCGGCCCAAATCGCAGGTGTACACCCAGTCGACGACATCGCCGTCCTTGAGCAGGTAGCGGCTGCTGCCGTAATTCGGGAACCAGCCGTTCACTTTGTACATCCAGCCGCTCAGCTCGCCGCAGTCGAATTCGTAGAGGTTATGAATGCCTTCGATATAATTGCTGTTGTATAGCGGCGTCATCTCGAATTCCATCTGGATTTTGTTTTTCTTCATCTCGCGGAGCAGCACGTCGAAGACGGATTCCCCCTCGTAGAACGAAACCTTCTGCGACCGGTAGATGACTCCGTCCGCCGGCAGCACCTCCAGCTTGTCCTTGTCGAGCTGGTCGAGATTGTCCAAAATCGTCTTGCAGGAAACGGATAACGTGGCCGTGAGCACCTTCTTCTTGTCGACCTCGACGTCCTGCCATTCGACGGGCTTCGGCTTGCCTGCCGGAACCGGATCGGTCTGGTATTGATCCTTCTTCCCGCCGGAGGCATCCGTCCGTCCGCCCGTCTCCGCCTGATCGCCCGAAGCGGTTCCCTCGGCGGTCTTGGACGGTTTCCCCGCTGCGGCGCCGTTCCCGTTCGAATCGGCGGCGGGCTGCTGCGGCGCGGAAGCGGGCGGCTGTTGAGGTGTCGCGGCAGCGCTGCTTTCGCCGGACGGGGAGCCCGGATGCGCTTGCGATGCGGCAGGCGGCTTGACCGCTCCCGCTTTGCCGGGCTTCGCGGCAGCATCGCCGCCGGAACCTGCCGCAGCCTGACCGCCTGGATTGGCGGTCGTGCCGCCGGCGGCTTGGCCTCCCGGCTTGGGAGCCGTCTCGCCGCCCGGCTTGCTTCCCGGCTCGGCCGCGGCATCGACATCGACTGCGCTGCCGGCAGTCGCAGCGGCATCGCGGCTTGGCTGACCGACTGAACTCTCGTCCGCGGCGGCCTCTGCCGAGGGCGCGCCGGACGCATCCTGCCCGCCCCCTTCGTTCTGCCCGGTTCCACCGGCCGGGTCGGCCTCCGCGTTCGCTCCGCTTGCCGTCTCGGACGAATTCGAGACCGGCTCGCGGACGACCGAGATGCCGGAGGAACTGCCGGCCGGCTTGGGCGCGCCGCCGTGTCCGCTTCCTCCCCAGAAATAGGCGAGCGCCAGCGCGGCGGCTATTCCCAATGCGGCAAGCCGCTTTTTGAACGTTATTTTCATGTCGCATTCACATCCCCGCATGGGAACCAAGGACGAACCCCGTCGTCCTTGGTTCCCATGGCTTATTTAACTTCTCGCTTGCTGCGCATGCTTCTTCGCCGAGCGGCAAGCGTCGCCGGCCAACAAAAATAAGCCGCCCGAAAAAGGGCGGCTTAAACAATCGCGTTATCCATGCATACGCAATAGAAGCGCATCGGCTTCGAAGCGAAGTCGCGCGCATCCATGATCATTTCCAATTCCCACCCCCCGAGGAATTCAGAAAACATTCGCGTAAAGGCAGGTCTCCTGGCTCATGATTCATCGCTTCTCCAGCCTTCCCGGTTCAATGCCGAACCAGTGGCGCCTTGTGGAGTCGCTCCTCAATTACAGTGGCGGGACCGCGCCGGATTTTAACCGGGCTTCCCTTTTAAGCAGGCTTGCGTGGCAAAGCCTGCACCTTTACGGATCCATGTATTCAATTTCCATTCATCATAACGGCTTTCGGAGGGGTTGTCTATCATTTCCGCCGCGAGAGTCGCAGATTCGCCCGTCCGTCCGTTCCGTCAACCGATATACACGACGGCCCCGTCCCGTTCGAGCGCTTTGGGCAGTTCCTCGGCGAGCCGATCGAGCCTCGCCAGCATCAGCGCCTGCCGATCGCCGTCCAGTCCGCGCGCGGCCCACTGCTTCAGCTTCGCGAGCTCCTCCAGCACGTCGGGCAAATCCGCCTTCGTCACCTCGATGCCGGGCGCGAATAGCGGCACCCACCGCAGCCCCAGCGCCTCCGCGGCCGGCTCCCAGCATTCGCCGAAGAACGCCTCGGTCGCTACCGGCACGTTGAACAGCTTCTCGTACTCGCCCGACGGTTCGGGCATGAATGCACTGATCGACATTACGGTTTCCCCCTAAATAGAACGTTGAACGTATGGTCCGGAAATTCGGCCCTCAGCCGGTTCAGGCTGTTCTCCACCGCGCTTCGCAGCGCGGGCGTGTCCCCGTCCAGCCGGAAGACGAACCGCTTGATCGCCTTGATCTGCTCGAGCGACGGGATGTCCGCCGAGCCATGGGCGGTCGCCCGCGTGGATACGGCATTGGAGGCCATATTGTTGATCCGGTTGCGGGTCTTCGCAAGGATCTGCCTGTCGGCGAATTGCTGGGGCGTTTGCGCCGGCAGCCCCGTCCGCGGATTGACTTTGTCGAGCCCGCTAGCCGTCTTGTCCTCGTAGAATATGCCCTTCTCCGCGTCGATCTCGTCGAATTCCCCGACGGGATTGCCCTGCTGGTCGACAATTTCGACCTCGCGATACGATTTCCCTGCCGCGGGTGCCGAATCGTCCTTCTCTTCGCTGCCGGCGTCGTCTTCGTCATCCGATCGTTTCCCGTCCTTCCCCGGATCCGGCTCGTCGCTGTCCGGCTTAGGCCCGCTTGGTTCCTCGCGCTTCGGCGGCTTGCCGGCATCGGGCAGGTCCGGCTTCTCTCGACCGAGTTTTTTGAATCGTTTCTCGAGCGGCTCGCGTCCTTTCTTCGCGATCCATTCCATGGCTTTGCCGATCGGCAGACGGCTCAGCAGGATGGCGACGGCCGCGGCGAGCGCGTTCTCGGGCGTGAGCAGCCGCTTGGGATCGCGGATGTCGTCCGCGATCTCGTGTCCGCTTCCGGCGATGCCGGGCACGGTGAGCGCGATGCCGAGCGCCGGCCAGAATTCGAAGAACAGCAGCGAGAGCGCCAGCGCGCCGACGATGATCGCGCCTTGCTCGAATCCGCTCAGCCGGTCCCACCAGTTCTGGAGCGAGTCGAACATGCAGGCGAAGCACGCATCGCCCGAAGGAACCGAGACCGGATGGAACGCGAACGCGTGAACGCCGGCGATCGCGCCGATCGCGAGGAGCACGGCGGCGAGCCCGGCCGCCGCCCGGTAGTGCCGCTTCATCCGTTCCCTGACGCGCTCTTCCCTGCCTGCCGCTTCCGGGTTTCCGTGCAGCAGGATAAACGCCAGCTCGCGCCGTTCCCGATAGAAGGCCAGCAGGTAAGCGAACCTGCCGCGGCTGCGGCCCCCGAACAGCGCCTCGCCCATGCTCCACAGCTCGGAGAACGGGTTGAAGAAGGACTCGCCCGGCAGGGCGGGAAGCCTGCGCCGCATGAGATTCAGGGACGCATAGTCCCAGATTACCGCAATGGCCAGCATCAACAGAAACACCTGCTTCAGCATCAACAGAAACACCTGCTTCGTCTCGTATCCGCTGCCGGTCCAGCCGTGAACGGTCATCACCCAATCCGGCAGCCGGTTCTGCCCGTTGTAGGCGGCATGGTCGAGGATCGCCCACAGCAGCAGCGCCAGCGGGAAGAGGTATGCGGCCCTGCCCAAGCGATCGCGCAGCCGACAGGCCATTCCGCAGCCGAGCGCGATCATGGCCGTATGCACGGGATGGCTGACCGTCATGAGCGACGGCAGGATGCTCTCCTCGAAGCGCCCCGGAAACAAGTCGAACAAGTCCCAGTGGATCGTCTCCCCGCCCAGCATCGTGTAGCTGTAGCCGTACCTATCGGCGATGGCGCCGGTATTCGTCCACCGGCGGGACAGCTCCTCGGCCAGCTGGAAGCCCGCCCCGGAGGCGGCCCCGATCATGGCGAAATCGCTCAGGCTGAACGCGGATGCCCGCCGCGAGAAAAGGAGCATCGCGCCGAGCGGCAGCAGCTTCCATGCTTCCTCCGCGATCGGCGTCAGCCCGGCCTGCGACCACGTATCCGTCGTCCTTCCTCCGGCCAGCGCATGGACCGCATTGACGGTCAGCGCCGTGAACGGCACCACGAGCAGCGCGCCGGCCATGACGCAGAGCGCAGCCTGCCGCCAAGGCAGCGTTTTGCCGCGGCACAGCACCCAGAACTGCAGCACGACGTAGAACGACCACAAATATTGAATCAGCATCGCGCGCGACTGTTCCACGAAGATCAAGCTGAGCGCAAGCGCCGCCAGCGACAGCCATGAGAATGCCGCATACGCCAGGCGGATCGCGGGATACCGCTTCAGCGCGGCTTTGCACAGCCGGTATCCCGATTCCAGCGCGTCCCGGATGCCGGTACGGATGTGCCACAAGGTATTCGTGTCGGACTCCCTCCCCGATCATTGTTCGCGCGACACCAGGATATGCGCCGCCGCGCCGCAATCATGCCCGGATGAGCAAATGTTAATGTTTACCCTTTCGCGCGCGCGATGAAAAGTCCGGGGACGAAAATAAGACCTCGCTCCCGGTTCGGGAGAAGGTCTTGGTCTTGGGGTACGGCCTGACGCGGGACTTGCCGCTTATCGCCGCCGGCCGTAAGCAAGGACGGCATCAAGGCCGAAAGCCGCGCCGCAAATACGCGGTGGCGTTCCGGATCCAGCGTATGGCCGCCGAGGCCGTTCATTCGACCGCCCGGTCCCGGTTCCGGTACTCGGACGGCGTGCATTGGAACACGGAACGAAATAATTTGCAGAAGTAACTGAAATTGTCAAAACCGGCCTCGAGCGCCGCCTCGCCGACCGTCGTCCTTCGTTCGGCGAGCAGCGCGGCCGCGGTCCGGATTCGCTGCAGATTGATGTATTCGACGGGCGTCCTGCGCATGAACGATTTGAACACCCGCGAGAAATGCCCTTCGCTCATGCCAGCCTCGGCCGCCAGTTCCTTGATGCTCAGCCTGCGCGCATAATGCGCGTCGATGTAGGTCAACACCGCTTTCAACCGATCCTGGGTATGCGCGTCGAGCGCGGATCTCGATTCTCCCCGGACGAAGGCGTCGCGCGAGATATACTCGGCGAACAGCTGGTACAGCCCGCCCTTCAGCCGCAGCGGCTTCGCCGGATCGTCCGCATGCTCGAGCTCCAGCAGCGGACCGAGATGGCGGAAAAGCGCCGGAGCGAGTCCGTTCGCCGCCGCGGCATGCGGCTCCGGCACCGCGCGGCCGCTTCGCAGCGGCTCGAAATACCGCCGGTCCGCGCCATCTCCCGGGCTCGTCAGCCAATCCAGCCGAAACACGATCGCCGCGTACGAGCAGGCCGAGCCGTTCCGGGCATAGCCGCCGTGCAGCTCCCCGCCCGGAATGAACAATACGTCCCCCGCTTCCGCATGATACGCGGACAAGCCGATCTGGAAGACCGCTTCTCCGCTTTCGACCGCCAGAAATTCGGCTTCCTCGTGCCAGTGGGAGTCCAGGATCGGATCGCCGGCCGCCCGCTCCATGCGGTAGATGCCGACCGGAAAATCGGGACTGCCGTGCCGCCGCTCTTCCCGCAGATGCCGTCTGTCCATCGTACCGCCTCCGAATCAGAATACTGCTAATAATCAGCATAATAATACAAGATATTAACCATTTCAATCAGTATACTGTTAGCTATATCAGATATCAACGAGATGACGAGAGGATGAAGATGGATGAAATTCAGCGATGGCTACTGGATGACCCGCGAAGGCTACGAGGTGATCTCGCCGTACGAGGTGCACGACGTGGCGGTCGGGGCGGACGGCATTACCGTTTACGCGACGAACCGGCATTTGGAGACCCGCGGCAACACGTTGAACGCGCCTCTGATCACGATGGAGTTCTCCTCCCCGATGAAGGATATCATCCGCGCGAAGTTCTACCATCATAAGGGAACGAAGCGTCCCGGCCCAGACTCGTTCCCGCTGCATACGGCTGACCGCGTGCCCGTCGAGATCGAGAACACGGCGCAGTTCGTCAGCTTGAAGAGCGGCGACGCTGCCGTCACGATCACGAAAGCCCATCCGATCTCCATTACCTATACCTATAAAGGACGGAAGCTGACGCGCAGCGGCTCGCGCTCCACCGGCTACGTCAAAGCCGCCGACGGGAACCATCATTTCCGCGAGCAGCTCGATCTGGCCATCGGCGAAACCGTTTACGGTCTCGGCGAGCGGTTCACGCCGTTCGTGAAGAACGGCCAGTCCGTCGACATCTGGAACCAGGACGGCGGCACGGCTTCGGAGCAGGCGTACAAGAACGTGCCGTTCTACGTGACCAACCGCGGCTACGGCGTATTCGTCAACCACCCCGAGCTCGTCTCCTACGAGGTCGCGTCGGAGAAGGTGTCGAAGGCGCAGTTCAGCGTCGCCGGCGAGTCGCTGGAATACTTCGTGGTCGGCGGCGATACGCTGAAGGACGTGCTCGCCAACTATACGTCGCTGACCGGCAAGCCCGCGCTGCCGCCGGCCTGGTCGTTCGGCTTGTGGCTGACGACGTCGTTCACGACGAGCTACGACGAGGCGACCGTGACGAGCTTCGTCGAGGGCATGGCCGAGCGCGATATCCCGCTGGCGGTATTCCATTTCGACTGCTTCTGGATGAAGGAATACGAATGGTGCAACTTCGAATGGGACGAGCGCGTCTTCCCGGATCCGCGCGGCATGCTGGAGCGCCTGAAAGCGAAAGGCCTGCACATCTGCGTCTGGATCAACAGCTACATCGCGCAGCGTTCCCCGCTGTTCGACGAAGCGGCGGCGCTCGGCTACCTGGTGAAGCGCCCCGACGGCAGCGTGTGGCAGTGGGACCTGTGGCAGTACGGCATGGGCCTCGTCGACTTCACGAATCCCGCGGCATGCGACTGGTACAAGAGCAAGCTGGCCGCGCTGATGGACATGGGCGTCGACAGCTTCAAGACGGACTTCGGCGAGCGCATCCCCACGGACGTCGTCTACTTCGACGGCTCCGATCCGCGGCAGATGCATAACTACTACACGCAGCTGTACAACAAGGTCGTCTTCGAGCTGCTGGAAGAGAAACGCGGCCGCGGCGAAGCCGCGCTATTCGCCCGTTCGGCCACGGCCGGCGGCCAGCAGTTCCCCGTGCACTGGGGCGGCGATTGCGAGGCGACCTACGAATCGATGGCGGAGAGCCTCCGCGGCGGACTGTCGCTCGGCTTGTCCGGCTTCGGCTTCTGGAGCCACGACATCGGCGGCTTCGAGGCGAGCGCGACGCCGGACCTGTACAAGCGCTGGGTCGCCTTCGGCCTGCTGTCCAGCCACAGCCGCCTGCACGGCAGCACGTCCTACCGGGTCCCTTGGCTGTTCGACGAGGAAGCGGTCGACGTGCTCCGCCACTTCACGAAGCTCAAGCTGCGCCTGATGCCGTACCTGTTCGGCCAATCCGTCCAGTCCGTCAAGATCGGCTTGCCGGTCATGCGCGCGATGGTGCTGGAATTCGGCGACGATCCGACGAGCGATTACCTCGACCGCCAGTATATGCTCGGCGAATCCCTGCTCGTCGCGCCGATCTTCAACGCCGACGGCGAATCCGTCTACTACCTGCCGCAGGGCGCGTGGACGCATTACTTGACCGGCGAGCAGGTTGAGGGCGGGGGCTGGCGCAAGGAGCGCTTCGATTACTTCGGCCTGCCGCTGTTCGTCCGCGAGAATTCGCTGATCGCGGTCGGCGCCGAAGACGGCCGTCCGGATTACGACTATGCCGCCGGCACGACGCTGCAGCTGTTCGCGCTTCAGGACGGCGCGTCCGCTTCCGCCGTCGTGCCGACCGTTACCGGCGAAACGGCCTTTACCGCGACGGCCGTCCGCAGCGGCGCGACGATCACGCTCGACGTCGACGGCAAGGCCGAAGGCTGGAGCCTGCTCCTTCGCGGCGCGAACGGCGTCGCTTCCGTGCAGGGCGGCCAAGCCGACGCCGGCGCGGAAGGCGTGCGGATTACGCCTGTCGCCGGCGCCGCGCGAGTAATCGTTCGGCTGTAAGGCAACGCGCTTTGCGCCGTTTGCGGTTCCTGCCGCAGACGGCGCATTTTGCTTTTAGGACGGGATAATCCCGACTAATAGCGCGTCCGCGGTGCGTCTGACGCTCCTTTCCTCGGCCCTCATAATAAAAAAAGCCAGTCCGATCAAATGCGGATCGGACCGGCGGCGATTCAAGAGATTGGACGGCGGCTCAAATCATGAACCCGCCGTTCGCGTCGATGGACGCGCCCGTGATGTAGGCGGCTTCCGGGGAGGCGAGGTATGCGACCAGCCCCGCGATTTCCGCGGATGTACCGTATCGTCCCAGCGCCATCAGCGATTTCAGGAAGGGCGCGTTAGCACCTTCGGCCGGATTCATGTCCGTGTCGACCGGTCCCGGCTGGATATTGTTCACCGTCACGCCTTGCGCCGCCAAGTCGCGCGCTAAACCCCGGGTCATCCCCGCTACGGCGGCCTTGCTCATGCTGTACAGGCTCATCCCGGGAAATCCGCTGGCGTCCGCGTTTACGCTGCCGATCGTGATGATGCGGTCGCCTTCGACCATCGACGGAGCGGCTGCTTGAACGGCGGCGAACACGGCCCGAATGTTGACGGCGACCATTCGGTCGAACTCGTCCATCGTGAATTGGTCGTAAGGTTTCACGTTAAGCAATCCCGCGTTGTTGACAAGAATATTGATCGCGCCGAGCGTCCGGGCCGCCTCGTTCAAGGCCTTCTTCACGGCATCCGCGTCCTGGGCGTCCGCGCGGATCGCCAGCGCCCGGCCGCCGCCTGCCTCGATCTCCTTCGCCAGCTGCTCCGCCTTCACGGCGGAATTGGCGTACGTGAAAGCGACGGCCGCCCCCTCGCTCGCAAGCCGTTTGACGATCGCTTCGCCAATGCCGCGGGATCCTCCGGTCACGAATGCTGTTTTACCTGTTAAACCGCTTGTTTGAATGGTCATGGTTACGCGCTCCTCTGCATTATCGGGAATGATCGTTCCGGAAATAAACAAAAAAAAAAATAAGACAATGGCTGAAGTGAAACGACTATTTGGGGAATGATCGTTCCGATAAAGGCTAAAAAAAATTAACGCAAGAAATGCAGCGCGATCGCGACGATATTATCCAAGGCTTGCCGGTCCGCGGTAACGGCCGTGACGGTTATCCCCTGCATCGTGTTGACCAGAAATTGCGACAGGGCCCGCAGATCGGGATTGCCCTTGAGCTCCCCGTTCGAAGCCGCGCGCGTCAGCAGTTGATAGAAGGCCCTCTCGTTGCGGGCCACGTTGGCCTTGATTCGGCCGTTCACCTCGGGATGATCGCACATCTCGAGCGACGCGTTGACCATCAGGCAGCTTTGCGGCATATTGTGTACGATTAATCGGTCGAAAAAAGCCAACAGCAATTCCTTGGCCGGACCTGTTCCATACAACACGGACGTCAGATCATGCGCTTGGTCCTCGTATCGGTCGAGCGACACGAGATAAAGGTCCTTCTTGCTGCCGAACGTCTCGTAAATGCTGCTGCGGCTGAGGCCGGTCGCGTCCACGAGATCCTGCATCGAGGTGCCTTCATATCCTTTGCCGCGAAAGACGTGCATGGCTTGCTCGATTGCGTCGTCGATGTTAAACGTTTTGTTTCTCGACATCATTGATCATCCCCTGCCGTTGATTCTAAATCATGGCGCGTTGAAATTCAAGTCTTTTCGGAACGATTGTTCCGCATCGTTTGACTCAACCCCCCGGCAGCCCAGATCGGATACGCGTCCATCGTCACTGCGATTTGCCTCCTTCCGTCGTTTCGTCGTTTCGTCGTTTCGTCGCCGATTGCGGTACTTCGTTCTAATTGATAATCATGCTCGCAGTCACCGGCCGTTCTATGCCGCGCATGAATTCACGCGCAGCCTCGACGTCTTTACAACCGAATGCCTACATAAGAAAAGGCCCGCAAGGGATACTACGGACGGATGGAAAACGCAGCCTCCAACCTATGAGACGAAAGGGTCGTGAACGACGCATGTACTATTACAAGGAAGAATTGATCAACGTCATTCAGCCGGACCGGCCGGATCCCGCCGCGGCCAAGGTGTTGCAGGAAGCGCTGGGCGGACAGTTCGGCGAGATGCGCACGATGATGCAGTATTCTTTTCAAAGCGCGAACTTCAGGGGCAAGGACAAGCAGTTTCGCGATCTCATACGCGGGGTGTTTCTGGAGGAACTCGCGCATGTCGAGCTCGTGCAAAGCACGATCAATCAGCTGCTGAACGAATCGGGCTTGTCGGAGCCCGGGAATGCCGGGACCGACGCGGCTCCGATCGACGAAGCCGTCAAGCTCGCCAATCCGCATCACTACATCATGGCGGCCAAAAGCTCGCTGCCGGTCGACGCCGGCGGCAACCCATGGAGCGGCTCGTACGTGTACGCGCACGGGAACCTGATCGCGGACCTGCTCAACAACGTCGTGCTGGAGTCGACGGGCGTGCTGCAGAAGTCGCGCATCTACGAGATGAGCTCGAACAAAACGCTCCGGGAAACGCTCGGCTTCCTGATCGTGCGCGACAACGCCCATCAGAACGCCTTCGCCAAAGCGCTCGAGACGCTCGGCGTGGACTGGGCGAAGAGCTTTCCCATCCCCAACTACGACATCAACAAATACCCCGAATGCCGCAAATTCGTCGACATGGGCTACCACAACGCGCAGTTTAATTTCCGCTTGGACGCGACCCGCATCGGAGAAATTTTCCAAGGTCAAAGTCCGAGCCGCAACGGCGGCCAGCTCGCGGTCATCCCGCCTCCGCAGGGCTTCCCGGTGCCGCAGCTGCCGGATATGCCGAACGAGCACAGCCCCGGCTTGGTCGACATGCAGCGTTAATCGAACAGAAACGCCTCTAATGGCCAACGCTTATCGGCTCGCTTGAGTTAGAAATCTATTGCGCCGGGAATGCCGGGCATGGTATGATAGTGCTTGTCTTGTTAATGCGGAGCCGTGGTGTAGTGGCCCAACATGCCTGCCTGTCACGCAGGAGACCGCGGGTTCGAATCCCGTCGGCTCCGCCATCCTTCATACCAACCTTTTGAGCAGGAGCTTGTCTCCCTGCTCATTTTTGCATAGAAAGGAGACCGCGCCCGCCATGAGAGGACGATTTGCCCCTACCCCTTCGGGACCGATGCATATCGGCAACGCCAGTACCGCGCTGCTTGCCTGGCTGCAGGCGCGGAGCGCCGGAGGCACGTTCATCCTGCGCATGGAAGACGTCGACACGACCCGCTCGCGGCCGGAGCTCGCGGAGCTGGCGCTGGCGGATTTGCGCTGGCTCGGCCTCGACTGGGACGAAGGGCCCGACGTCGGCGGACGGCGCGGGCCGTATACGCAGAGCGAGCGAATGGCCCTGTACGAGGAAGCGCTCGCCAAGCTGGAGCGGGCCGGCAGCCTGTACGCCTGCTTCTGCAGCAAGGCCGAGCTCGCGGCGGTAGCGAGCGCGCCGCACGGCCTCGGCAGCGAAGGCGCGGTCTATCCCGGCACCTGCCGCGCGCTTACGTCTGAACGGCGCTCGGAGCTCAGCCTCCGCAAGCGGCCGTCGCTTCGCTATGCCGCCGGTTCGCAGCCCGTCTCCTTCGAGGACGGCGTCGCCGGACCGCAATGCTTTCCGCCCGGAGCGGGCGGCGACTTTATCGTGAAGCGCGCCGACGGCATGATCAGCTACCAGCTGGCCGTCGTCGTGGACGATGCCGCGATGGGCGTCACGGACGTGCTGCGCGGCGCCGACCTGATCGACTCCACGCCCCGGCAGCTGCAGCTGTACGAGGCGCTGGGGCTGCGTGCGCCCCGCTTCGCCCACGTGCCGCTGATGTTCGGCCCCGACGGCAGCCGGCTGGCCAAACGCAACGGCGGCCTGTCGCTCGCCGCGCTGCGAACGGCCGGCGCCTCGCCCGAGCAGGTCGTCGGCTGGCTGGCCGCCGTCAGCGGGCTGACCGACAAGCCGGAGCCGGTCCGCGCCGCCGAGCTCATCGGACAATTCCGGCTCGGCCGGGTCACCTCGAAGGATCTGCGGATCACGGACGAGATGCTCCAAAGACTGCTCTCCTGATCGGATGCCGCGGAAATCGCGTATGCCGCCGATGCCGTGGTTCCGAATATCGGACGCCGCGCGACATGCCTAACCTCTTCTCGATGCCTGAGCAGCGCAGCAAATAGCCTCCGTTGAATGCCGCTACCAAAAAACGTCGCCCGTAGCGGGCGACGTTTTTTGCGTTCTCATCGGCTCGGCATCAGCTTCTATCGTCGTTGCTCGGCTGCATCGCTTTCGTGCCGCTGCCTTCGGCCAGCTTCTCGCCGTATTGGTCGAGTCGGCCCGGATGCGACTCGGGGCCTCTTCGCTTCGGCTTATTGTTTCTTCCCGTCATTGCTCTCACCTCCATCCCACCTAAGATGGGCGGGAGGGGTTGATTTCATGCACGGCGAACGGCAGGCGAGTCGGGTTTCGGGCGGTCGGCCCTATGCGCTTGCAATCGAACGGCATGCAAGCGAGAGCCTCCGGAAAAGCTGCCGGCCGATTGCGCCGCCGCCGGCGTCCGCCGTCCGGGGCCGCGTATATTAACGAGAAGCGCAGGGCAACATGGAAACAGTTAATTCATGGAAATCGGGAGGCGGCGGCATTGGGAATCGGCGAACGGACGGTCGGGGAAATCAAGCAGCAGCTGGGAAAGTCCCCGGATTTCGTCTGCCAGTCCGCGCCGCTTCGCGACGACGACCGCGTCCATTGCATCTATCTCGCTTCCATCGTGATCTGCGAGCAGATCGACGAGCTGATCCTGAAGCCGATTCTGGAAGCATACGCCGCCGGACGGAACGAGGGCTTCTCGAAGCCCGCCGCGCCGGAAGCGTTATCGAGCTTGGTCCCCATCGCGAACAAAACGATCGCGGCCGGCACGGCTGCCGCCGTGAAAAAGCTGCTCGACGGCCAATGCGTGCTCGTCGCCGAGCATGCCCCGGGCTTCTTGAGCTGCGACGTCGCCAAAGGCGATTACCGCAGCATCACGGAGCCGAAGACGGAATCCTCGATCCGCGGACCCCGGGAAGGCTTCGTCGAAGATATCGAGGTCAACATGGCGCTGATCCGCAAACGGCTCAAGAGCCCGAACCTGATCTTCGAATCGTTCGTCATCGGCTCGGAAACCGCTACGAACGTCTGCATGGCTTACATGGGCAATATCGCGAACGAAGGAATCGTGAACGAATTCCGGAAGCGGCTTGACGCGATCCAAACGGACAGCGTGCTGGAAAGCGCCTATATCGAAGAGTGGATCCAGGACAAGACGCTGTCCCCGTTCCCTCAGCTGATCAGCACGGAACGCCCGGACGGCATCGTCGCGAAATTGCTCGAAGGGCATGTCGCCGTCCTGATCGACGGCACGCCGATGGCGCTTGCCGGCCCGATCACGTTCTTCCAGCTGTTCTCGTCGCCCGAAGACTATTACCAGCGGGCCGATATCGCGACCCTGCTGCGCTGGCTGCGCATGTTCGCCTTCGTCCTGTCCATCTTCGTGCCTTCCCTCTACATCGCCATCGTGAGCTATCATCAGGAGCTGCTGCCGACGCCGCTCTTGATCAGCATCGCGGCGCAGCGGGAAGAAGTGCCGTTTCCCGCCGTCGTCGAAGCGCTGATCATGTTCATCACGTTCGAGATCCTGCGGGAGGCCGGGCTTCGCATGCCGCGCATCGCGGGCCAGGCGATCTCGGTCGTCGGCGCGCTGGTCGTGGGGCAGGCGGCGGTCGAGGCCGGCTTCGTCTCGGCGTCGATGGTCATCGTGGTGTCGCTGACCGCGATCTCCAATTACATCTCGCCGACGTACAGCTTCGGCATCGCGCAGCGGATCGTGCAGTTCGTCTTCATGCTGATGGCGGGCGTGATGGGCTTGTTCGGCTTGATGTGCGGGGTGTTCATGCTGTTCATCCATTTGGTGTCCATCCGCTCCTTCGGCGCCCACTATATGGCGCCGCTGGCGCCGCTCATGCTGTCCGACCTGAAGGATACGCTCGTGCGGGTCCCGCGCAAGCTCATGACGCGGCTGCCCCAGGAAACCAAAGCGAAAAAGAATGCAAGGTGAGCGCATGAAAATCATCGGCATACTGATCTGTCTCCTGCTCTGCTCGGGCTGCTGGGACATGAAAGAAATCAACCAGCTGGCCATCGTGAACCTGGGTGCCGCCGACAAGGATCCCGAGACGGGCAGGATCACGGCTTATTATCAGGTGATCAATCCGAGCGCGCTGACGAACAAGCAAAGCGGCGCCGCCAAAGCCGCGGTCTACACGTTCAAATTCGAGGACTTCAGCTTGGGCAGGTTCACGAGGCAGACGACGACCATCATGCCCCGCAGCCTGTTCATGCCCCATATGCAGGCGCTGATCCTGTCGGAGCGTTACGCGAAGCAGGGCATCACGGACATGATCAATTTCGTCGAGCTCAGCCCGGATCGCCGGACGAATGTCATTTTCCTCATCGCGGGGAGTCCGATCGAGACGATCATCAACAGCTTTTCCCCCCTCGAGCGCATGCCGGGCCGCTATATTCGGTCGCTGATCAATCTTTCCGGCCAAGGATTCGAAACCGGGTACGAGCCGATTCGGATCAAGGATCTGGCCAAAGGCATGTACCGGAAGAAGCCGATGGTCATCCCCATCGTCAGCTATACGTCTTCCGAACCCGCGAAAGACACGAATCGCTTGGAAGACATCGACATCCGCAAGAAGACGTTCCTGTTCGTCGGAGGCGCCGTGTTCCGGCACGGGCGCATGGTCGGACGCTTGAATTTCGACGAAAAGCAACGCTATTTCCTGCTGAACAAGAACCTGACGAATTACATCGAGACGCTGACGGTGAACGGCGATTACGTGGACGTCGAAGCCAGCCATATCCGGGTTCGGCGAAAATTCAACGCTTCCGGCCTGACGTACCGGATCCGCGCGACGCTTAGAATCGTCAACAACCAGCAGACGACTCCCGTTACCCGGGGCAACATCCGGGACATCGAAGACAAATTCAATCGCCAATTCGAAGCCGAATCGCAGGCATTCGTTCGCATGGCGGCAAACAAAGACTGGGATCTGCTGGGCATCCAGGATCGCGGCATTCGGGATTGGAAGCACGTCAAGGTGACGTTCAAGGTCGAATCCGACATGTCGGCGATCGGCAATACGACCGGGCCGCATACGTTCGAAAGGGGGAATTGAAGGTGGAACAAGCACGGATAAGCGGCTGGCAGATGTTCACGGTCACCTTTTATTTCACGGCGGGCACGACCTGGATCGTGCTGACCAGCCAGATGATCGGCGACGCGAAGCAGTACGCCTGGCTCGTCTGCATCGGGGCTTTCGTCTACGGGCTCGCGCTCGCGCTGCTGTGGCTCTACCTGTCGCACCACTTTCCGGGAAAAAGCCTGGTCGAAATCGCCGTGGAGGCGCTGGGCAAATGGGCCGGCGGCGTCATCGCGCTGTTCTACATCCTGTTCTTCATCCAGATCGCGTCGTGGGTCACGCGGAATCTGGGCGATTTTCTGCATGCCAGCATGATGCCGCAGACGCCGCTCGCCTTCTTCAACATCATGGTGCTCTTCACCTGCGCCTACGCCGTCGTGAAGGGCGCCGCCGCCATCGCGATGGTGACCGAGCTGCTGACGCCTTATCTGACCCTGGCCTACTGGGTCCCGGTCCTCGTCACGCTCCGGCAGTGGGATTGGCAAAACTTCCACGAGAGCCATATCGCTTCGGTCTGGACGACGGTCGTCCATACGAGATACGCCTTCGCGTTCCCTTTCATGGAGACCGTCTCGCTCATGATGCTGTTCCCTTACGTCCGCAACCGCCTCAAGACCTCTTACCTGCTGGGCATTCTCGCGAGCGGCGTCATCCTGTCGCTAAGCCTGCTGTGCAACATCGGCATCCTCGGGGTGAACCGCAGCTCCCATCTGATCTATCCGGTGTTCGTGCTCTTCCGCGAAATGCAGTTCACCAGCTTCCTCGAGCATCTGGAGACGATCCTCGCCATCAACGTGCTGTTCATCGTCTGCCTGAAGCTGAGCATCCTGTTCTACTGCGCCGTCCTCGCCATCTGTCAATTGTTCAAGATCGAGAAGCGGCATTTCGTGGCGTATCCGCTTATCTGGGTCATCTCGGCGTATTCGCTGCTGTTCCGCAATATCGTGGAGAACGTGGAGTGGGTCAGAGACTATCTGTTCAGTTATTACACCCTCTACGCCATCTTTTTCCCGCTCCTGCTGCTGATCGGCGCCTGGGTGAAGAAAACGAGGCTGCACGGATTGCCGCAGGCCGATTAGGAACATCCCGAACGCATGCCGGACCAGACCTCGAACGACGCAAAAAAACCGGTGCTTCCGCGCCGGTTTTGCGTCACATCTTCGCGGCACATGGCTGCCAAGATCGTCCGTTTCCGAAGCGCCGCGCGCAAAAGGCCGCCCCCCTGCCAGTTGGCTTTCGGGACGGCCTTTTCTTGCGTGCGTTTCGACTTTGAATTCGCGCCTAAGGCTCTGCTATAGACGGTCATGCTCCGCCAGCTAGAACCCGGCCGCGCGAAAAGCGTTCGCCAAATCGCCGATCAAATCCTCGCGCTCCTCCAGGCCGACGTAGAGACGTACGGCTTGCCGCCTCGTCCGCGGCGAACCGGCCCTGCCTTCCTGCAGCGAGGCCAGGCTTTCGTAGCCGCCCCAGCTGAAGCCGATGCGGAAATAGTCCAGCGCGTCCACGAAGCGGACGAGCCGCTCCCGGTCGTCACCGGCCTCGAAGGACAGCAGGCCGCCGAAGCCCGACATCTGCGCGTGCGCCAGCTCCAGCTGCGGATGGGACGACAGGCCGGGATAATGGACCCGGTCCACGAACGGCAGCGAGTCCAGATAAGCGGCGACGGCCATGCCGCCGGCTTGGTGCCGTTCCATCCGCAGCGGCAGCGTGCGCAAGCCGCGCATGATCAGCGCGGCCGTCTGCGGGAGCATGACCGAGCCGAGCAGCACAAGCTCGCTGCGGCTCAGGGCTTCCACCGCCGCCGCGCTGCCGACGACGACTCCGCCCATGGCGTCGCTGTGGCCGCCGGCATACTTGGTCAGCGAATGGACGACCAGGTCGATGCCGAACGCGAGCGGGTTCTGATGGCAGGGCGTCGCATAGGTATTGTCCACGATCGTGCGGATGCCCCTGGCCCGGGCCAGCGACGCGCAGCGGCGCAGATCCTGCAGCTCGAAAAACAGGCTGGTCGGACTCTCCAGGTACAGCAGCTTCGTCTCCGGGCGAATCGCCGCTTCCACGGCCGCCAGGTCGCGGCCGTCGACGAAGGTGGTCCAGATCTCGAGCCGGCGCAGATAACCGCCCATGAGCTCCCGCGCCGGACCGTAAGCCTGGTCGACGCAGACGATATGCTCGCCGGCCCGCACGGAGGACAGCACGGCCGCCGAGATCGCGCCCATCCCGGTCGCGAAGCAGCGCGCCCGCTCTCCGCCTTCCAGCTCGGCGAGCTTGTTCTCGAGCGCGCGCACGGTCGGGTTGTTGCCCCGCGAATAGACGTACGTACCCTCATCCGCAGCCGCCCTCTCCATGCTGGCGACGGAAGGGAAGGTGAACAGGCTGGTATCGTAGATCGGGGTATGGACCGCCCCGTAATGCCGGTCGTCATGCCCGTCGTGCGCGACGGACGAATGCAGCGCGCGCGGATCGTTCATCGGGCCGCGCGCTCCCCGCGCGCATCCGGGATATCGCGGAAGGCGTCCGATACGGACGAACGCTCCGCCTCGAGGCACATGAGCGCGCTCGCGATGCCCATGGACAAAGGCGTCGCCGACTTCTCCCGGCCTTGCATGACGGCGATGAAATTCATCGCCAGCGCGGCGTCGCCGCCGAAATGCGGCAGCTTGGCCGCTTCGAGCTTGTAGGTCTCGACGCGCGGCGTGCCGTGCAGGAATACGTTGACCTCGTCCCGGTACCAATCGAACTCCACCGTGCCGTCGTAGCCGATCAGTCTGGCGCCGCGGCGCGCGGCCGCCTTGCGCGAATAGAAGTTCTGCGAGTAGACCGCGTGCATGCCCGTCTCGTAGCGGATCAGCACGCTGGCCGAATCGTGGTTGCCGGTATCGACCGCGAACGCGCACAGCTCGCCGGTGATGTCCTCGCCCCTGCGCTTCAGGACGTACGGGCTTTCCGGGCAGGTCCGGTTGTCCGCGCAGTCCGCGCAGCGCAGACCGGCGGGCTTGTCTCCCGCGAACACCTGCTTGGACGCCATCGCCGCGACCGATAACGGACGCAGGCCGAGCAGAAAGTTCAGGCAATCCAGATCATGGGTCGCCTTCTGCAGGAACAGGCCGCCGGTCTCCGATTCGTCGCGGTACCAATTGTGGTAATAGACGCCGCCGTAGGGGACGTTGTTGACCGCCTGCGCGTGCTCGATCGAGCCCAGCCGGCCCGAATCGACGATTTCCTTCGTCAGGACGGCCGCGGGCGTATTGCGCAGCGGGAAGGAGACGACGACCTCCGAGCGCGACGTCTCCGCCGCTTCCGTCAACCGCTGCAGATCCGCGCGCGCGATCCCGACCGGCTTCTCCAGGAACAGCGGCAGGTTCCGCCGCATGACCTTGACCGCCATCTCCGCATGCAGGGAGCAGCGCGTGCCGATCATGACGCCGTTCAGCGCCTCCCGCTCCAGCATCTCGTCCGCCTCCGCGTAGAAACGCACCGCGGAAGCGGCGATGCCTTTCTCCGCCAACAGCTTCGCGGCTTTGCCCGCATCGGGGTCGGCGACCGCCGCGACCTCCACGCCCGCCTCCAGCTCCAGAAGCCGATCGAGGAAATAATGCATCCGCGTCCCGTAGCCGATAATGCCGATCTTCATCTCGTGTTGCCCCTTTCCCCCGGAGGCTGCAGGGCTTATCGGCCCTCAGCCTGCCATCGTTATGGCATGATGCCTCCTACATGATTCTCGCCGCACGATTCATTGCTGTTTATCCTTGCTGCCTTTATGCTTGCTGCATTTATCCTCGCAGCACAATTCCTTTCATGCGGACCTCGATGCATAATCCGTCGCATGCGATCCTTGGAGCGCAAGCCCAGCGGCCGCTCCGCATTTCAAATACAACCCGCCGATGCTCAACCGAGCTCCGGCATATCCTGCAGCGTCACGACCGGCTCGTCCGTCCCGTGCAGCTCGAAGACGACGATCTCGTTCATTCCCTCGCGCAGCAACGGACCGGGCACGTACAGCGTCCGCTGCGGCCCCTTGTCCCAATAGCGACCGAGATTGAAGCCGTTGACGAACGCGACGCCTTTCGTCCAGCCGCCCAGCTTCAAGAACGTATCCGCGGCTTCCTCCGCCTCGAACGTGCCGCGGTAGAAAGCCGGCTCCTCCTCGCGAGAGCCGTTCGCCGCATGATCGATCGGATCCTTGGCGCCTACGCCGTTCGCCGCATGATCGATCGGATCCTCGGCGCAACCGCCCGCCGCCACTCCGTCCGGCAGCGGCCCGAACCGCAATCCCGACAGGTCGTCCAGCGGCAGGCAGCGGATCGTCCAACCGAACAGAAATTGATTGTACAGCCTCGCGCCGGCCTTGACGCCTTCGGTGATGCCCTTGGGATCGCGCAATTTGGAGCCGTAGTTGATGCGCCCCATGTTCTCGACCAGGATGCCGAGCTTCGCGCCCGCCGCCGGGATGTCCGCGACGACCGAATCGCTTCCCCAGCGCTCCGCGACGCCGCGATACGCGCCGTCCACGTAGACGGTCGCCCGGTCATGGACGTCCTGCAGCATGATCTCGCAGCCGGATTGCGGCCCGCTCAGCTCCGTCTCGTACCAGATGAACCCATAATCCTGACCGAGCCGCTCCATCGTCTCGGGAACGACCGCCCGCACCGCGGTCCCGAGGACGTCGAACGAATCGAACAGCGAGACGCGCTCCGTCATCCGCACGGCGCCGTAGCCGCGCTTCGCGGACGGCGCGGGCGGGTCCTCGGGCAGCTCCGCGTAACGTCCGATGACTTCGCGGATCGCCCAATATTTGTCCGTCGCGTCGCCCGATTCCGACAGCAGCGCGTTGTAGTCGTAGCTCGTCACCGTCGGCTCGTAATGCTCGATATGGTTCGCGCCGTTATAGAAGCCGAAGTTCGTGCCTCCGTGAAACATATAGAAATTGACCGACGCGCCAGTCGCGAGAATCCGGTCCAGCACGTCGACGACGTCCGCGAAGCCCCGGACGTGATGATCGTCGCCCCAATGGTCGAACCAGCCGTTCCAATACTCCATGCAGACGAGCGGCCCGTCCGGCCGATACTCGCGCAGCCTGGCGAACGCCTGCTCCGGCTTGGAGCCGAAGTTCAGCGTCGTGAGCACGCCTGGCAGCGTGCCTCCCTGCAGCATGTAATCCTCGGAGCCGTCCGACGTGAACAAGGGAACATCCATGCCGCCGTCCTCGAGCTCGTTTTTCAGAAAATTCAAATAATTATGGTCATTACCGTAGCTGCCGTATTCGTTCTCGATCTGCAGCGCGATCACCGGTCCGCCCGACGTGCAGAGCAGCGGCTTCAGCCTCGGCAGCAGCTCGTCGTAATAGGCCTTCACCTTCGCCAGGTACGGCGGATGGCTGCAGCGCAGACGCATGTCCGAATCGGCGAGCAGCCATGCGGGCAGACCGCCGAATTCCCATTCCGCGCAGATGTACGGACTCGGACGCAGGATCACGCGCAGCCCGAGGCTTCCCGCCAAGCGGACGAATCGCTCCACGTCGGCGGGACCGCCGAAGCGGAACTCGCCTTCCCGCGGCTCGTGCACGTTCCAGGCGATATACGTCTCTACGGTATTGAATCCGCAGGCGCGCAGCTTGCGGAGCCGGTCTTCCCAGTGCTCCGGTACGATCCTGAAGTAATGCATGGCGCCGCTGATGATGCGAAAGGGCTTGCCGTCGTAGACGAAGCCGTCGCCCTCGATGCCGAATACGGCCATAGATTCTCGCTCCTAGCTGTCGGGCACGCCGCCGCGATATTCGTTTGGCGTCATGCCGACCGTTCGTTTGAACAGCTTCTGGAAGTATATTTTGTCCCCGTAGCCGACGATATGGGCGATCTCGTACACCTTCAGGCCGGGGTGATCGCGCAGGAATTGCTTCGCCTTGTCGATGCGCACCCGGTTCAGGTAGTCGGTGATCGTCTCGCCCCGTTCGCGGCTGAACAGCTTGCTGATATAGCTCGCGTTAAAGCCGATCTTGTCCGCGATGTAAGGCAGATCCAGCTCGCGGTTGTATTCCCGGTCGATCAGCCGGCAGATGCGGTCGGCCGTCGCGGCCGCGGCGTTCTCCGCCGCCGGGGCGGCCGGCGCCGTCGGCCGGACGGCTCCGTTCGCGGCTTCGCGTTCGCGCTTGCTCTCCGCGCAGCGGTCGAGCAGCTTGAACACCTCGACCTTGTCCATCGGCTTGAGCAGGTAGTCCGCCGCGCCCGCCCGCATCGATTTCCGGGCATATTCGAAATCGTTGTAGCCGCTCAGCATGATGATGAACGCCTCGGGCAGCTTCGCCTTGGCCTGCTCGATGAAAGCAAGGCCGTCCATCATCGGCATCTCGATATCGGTGATGATGACGTCCAGATCCTCCGGTCCCATGTCCGAGAGCTTCAGCAGCGCCTCGAGTCCGTTGGCATGCTCGCCGGCGATCTCGAGCTCGCCCGGGTAACGCGACAATATCTTCACGATGCCGAGACGGATGTGCTCCTCGTCGTCGATGACCATGACCTTCAGCATTTACATCGCCTCCTCGCCGCCGCGCCCGGCCGGAATGGCGAGCTCGACCGTCGTGCCTTCGCCGGGCCGGCTCTCGATGCGCAGCCCGTAATGCTCGCCGAATTGCAGCTTGATCCGTTCATGCACGTTGTGCAGTCCGATGCCCCGTCCCGACGGATCGAGCGGGACCTGGCCATAGACGCGCTCCCGAAGCAGCCGCAGCCGCGCCTCGTCCACTCCGCTGCCGTCGTCGGCAACCGTGAACACGGCCGTCTCCCCTTCGCGGCGAACGCCGATCCGGATCGTGCCCGGTCCCGTCCGGTGCTTGAAGGCATGATGGATGGCGTTCTCGACGATCGGCTGCAGCATCAGCTTGATCGAGACGATCCGGCTCTCCCGCTCGGGAATGTCCACGACCAGCGTGTATTTGTTCGCGAAGCGTTTGTTTTGCAGCGCGACGTAGTTGCTCAGATGGTCCAGCTCGTCCGCGATCGTGACCCGCTGCTCGGCGTGATTGACGCCGTAGCGAAGCAGCTTGCCGAGCGTGAACGTCATGTCCGCCACTTCCTCGTCGTCGTTGACCTCGGCCTTCATGCGGATCGTCTCCAGCGTATTGTAGATAAAATGCGGATTGATCTGGCTCTGCAGCGCCGCGTACTCGGCTTCCTTCTTGCGCGTCTGCGTCTCCTTCACTTCCTCGAGCAGATCGCGGACGCGCGTCACCATGATATTGAAATGCCTGCCCAGCAGCCCGACCTCGTCCCGGTACTTCTGGTTGAAGCTCACGTCCAGGTTGCCGGTCTGCACCTCCTGCATCAGCGTCTTGATCTTGCTGAGCGGGCGGGTAAGCGCATACGAGATCGCGATGGCGATCAGCAGCGCGATCGTGACGAAGACGGCGGAGATGAGCAGCGTAACGTTGCGCGTGACCGTCGCCTGGCTGGTCGCTTCCGCCAGCGGGATGTAGACGAACATCTTCCAGCCGGTCAAGGCCGACCTGGCGTACGTCGTGATGTATTTCCTGCCGTCGATCTCGATCGGGAACGAGCCGCGTTCGGCCGTCGCCTTGCGGATCGACTCGTCGCCGGACAGGTCGTGGGTCGTCTGCGCGCCTTCGCTGTCGAAGACGACCCGGTCATGCTCGTCGACCAGGATGGTCTTGCCCTTCGTCACCTGATCGAAATCCTCGATCTGCCGGTTGATGGCGGTGGTGTTCGTATCGAAGACGATGAAGCCGATGGGACTGAGATCCTTGACCTGCTTCAGCTCGCGGATGACGGAGAACGCGTAATAGTTTTCCTTGCCGGCCGAGACCTCCTGCGTGCTTAGGAGCATCGGCTTGCCGTCGCCCTTGGCCGCGATCGCCGCCCATTCGTCCTTCACCTGGTCCAGGTTGCTGCGCTTGCCGCCGGACTTGATGTTGTAGCTGATATTCCCGTAGTTGTCGAACACGTAGACGGACACCGTGTCCGGCTTGATTTTGTTCAGATTGCTGATATACAGGTCCATCCCCTGCGACTTGGCAAGGCTCGTGCCCGGGTCGGACAGCCAATTCAGAAATTCCTTGTTGTACAGCGGCATCGCCGACATGTTATACAGATCGGTCACGTAATCGTCCAGCTTGAGCAGCATCTTGGACGTGATCTCGGTCGCGTACGCGGTCGTGGTCGCCTTGATCGAGCGCGTATAATAATAGGAAGAAGCATAGCCGATCATGAACAGCGGCAGGCAGACCAGCGTCAGGAACACGATGAGCAGCTTCTGCTGCATGTTCAGGTTGGCGAAGAACACCCACAATCGTTCTCCCGTCCTGCGAACCGTTCCGCGTATGCTGCCTCTCATGTCCGTTCCCCCTTGTGTCCGCCGCCTGCGAGTACAGTTATTTTACTGCACCGTTCACGATTCCGGCAAACACGTACTTCTGGAAGAACAAGTAGACGACGACGATCGGCACCATGATCAGCAATATCGCCGCGGACATCAGTTCCCATTCGGTGCTGCGCTCCGAGGAGAAATGCATCAGGCTCGTCGAGACGACCGTCAGGTTTTGGGACGGCATGTACAGGTACGGGATGAACATGTCGTTGTAGATATCGATCGTCTTGATGATGACGATCGTCGCCGTCGCGGGCGTCAGCAGCGGGAAGATGATCGTCCGGTAGATGCGGAACAAGGACGCGCCCTCCATCATCGCCGCCTCGTCCAGCTCCCGCGGGATGTTGCGAAGGAACTGCAGGTAGATGAAGATCTGCAGCACGTTCGTCCCCAGATGCAGCACGATCGACGCCCACAGCGTGTTGTAGAGATGCAGATTGTTGATCACGGTGAACGTCGCCACCTGCGTCGTGATCGTCGGGATGAACGAGACCGCGATGTAAGCGCCCAGGACGGCTTTCTTCAGCTTGAAGTCGAAGCGTCCCAGGATATACGCGACCATCGTGCCCAGCAGCACGTTGCCGATGACCGCGGCGACGATGATGATAAGCGTGTTGCGATACGCCCGGTCCAGATGGGCCCGGGTGATGACGGAGCCGAAGTTGTCGAAGTTCAGGAAGTTGTCCGGCAGCTTGAAGACGCTCGTCTGGGAGAATTCCGTCTTGGTCTTGAAGGCGTTCAGCACGAGCACCGACGGCGGGAACACGATCACGACGACGGCGGCCCATAGAATCAAATGCTGGATCAGCGAGAGCGGGCGGAATCCGGCGGCGTTCAATCCGACCACCTCCGGGTTGCCAGTCTCTGCAGGCCGAGCACGACGATGACGGCCGTGATCAGCGTCACGCTCATCGCCGACGCCATGCCGAAATTGTTGAATTTGAATGCCGTATCGATCGTCTTCGTCAGGAAGGTGTCGCTCGCGCCGAGCGGTCCGCCTCCCGTCAGGATGAACGGCAGGTCGAAGATCTCCAGCGTGCCGATGATCGTGAGGAACAGGTTTAGCTCGATGACCTTCGTAATATTCGGCAGCACGACGCGCAGCGTCGTCTGCAGGCGGGAAGCGCCGTCCATGCGCGCGGCCTCGATGATTTCCGACGGAACCGATTGCAGGGCGGCCAAGTAGATGACCATGTTGAGGCCCATGAATTTCCACAGCGTAATAAAGCCGAGCACGTGATTGACCGCCTTGGGCGATCCGAACCAGCTGATGGCGAGCGAATCGAGCCCGATGCCGTGCAGCAGGGTGTTGAACGAGCCGTACTCCGAATTGAACACGTAGTTGAACATGTACGCGACGGCGACGCCGTTCATGATATAGGGCATGAAGAGCAATACCCGGTATGCGTTGCGGCCCTTGACCTTCGAGTTGAGCATGATCGCGAAGAACAGGCCGAGCGCGTTCTGAAGCAGTCCCCAGCCCAGATAAACGAGGTTGTGCAGGAACGCTCCCCAGATCTCTTTGTTCGCGAATACTTCTTTGTAATTGCCGATGCCCGCCCACGTCTTGTCCGGACTGTAGCCGTCCCAGCTCATGAAGCTGAGGTAGACGAGGTAGAGCGCCGGATACAGCGCGAATACGGCAAGCAGCGCGATCGGCACCAGCAGGAACAGGATGATCAGAATCCTCTTCTGCAGCGCGTACGACATGCCGTTGACCATCCGATTCGACTCCTTTCGTGCCGCGCGGGCCGAGGACGACAATAGGGATGATCCGATTGCTCGGACATCCGTATCGTCGGTTTGTCAGCCGCGCGCGGCGTTGTGAACTGCCGTTCTTACTTGCCTACGGCCGCCTTGGCCGCCTGCCATTTCTTGTTGTAGCCGTCGAATACTTCCTGCATCTTGTTGACCGTCACTTCCTGGATGAACTTGAACGGATCGAACTGCATCTTGTTCTCGATCGCGGTCACGTCCTCGCTCACCGCCTGCGCTTCGAGCATCTCCGGCTTGAACGCCATGAAATCGGTGATCGGCGTCAGCGTCGCCTGCTGGTCCTTCAACGGCGAGATGATCATGTGGTCCTTATAGTCGCCGGATTCTTCGATCATGAATTTAATGAACGCCTTGGCGAGCGGTTTGTTCTTGCTCGTGGAGCTGACGGCGTACGCCCAGTCGTTGCGCATCATGCCTTTGACCGTGCCGCTGTTGTCGTACGGCATCGGCGCGAAGCCGATATCCTCCAGCGCCAGGCCGTTGCTCAGCAGGTTGGAGATCGCCCAGTTGCCGATGTACATCATGCCGGTCTTGCCGGAAGCCAGATCCTTCTGCGTCTGATCCCAGGTCGCCGAGTAGACGTCCTTCTCCAGGTCGCCGCTGTCGAACAGCTTCTTCAGAATGCCGAGCCCTTGGCCGTAAGGGCCGTCGACGGTGAACGGCGTATCCGAATTGATCTTGTCGTTGCGCAGCTTCGTGCTGCCGTAGATGAACTCGGCCGGATCCGTCCAGTACTGCAGGGTCCAACCGTCCTTGAAGGCGGTCGCCATCGGAACGATGCCGGCGGTCTTCAGCTTGTCGGCGTCGGCGTACAGCTCGTCCAGCGTCTTCGGCGGCGCCGTGATGCCGGCCTTCTCGAACGCCTTCTTGTTGTACAGCAGCCCGTTGATCGCGACCTGCTGCGTGATGCCGTACAGCTTGCCGTCGTAGGAGTTGTAGTCCTTGAAATAGATGTTGTCGTCGAGGCCCAGGTCGTCGAGCGGTTCGTAGAACTTCGGCAGATCGGCCTTCGTCGTCTCGACGAGCGAGAGCACGTCGGGCAGCTCGTTGGCGGCCATCCGCACGCGGATCGTCTGCTCGTAGTCCTTCAGCCCTTCGATCTTCACTTCCGTGCCCGGGTACTTGGCTTCGAACGCGTCGACGTACTTCTTCAGGTCGGTGTCGACCAGCTCGGTGCGGTGCGTCGCCCAGGTGATCGTGCCCTTGAGCGCCGAGCTGTCGGCTTCGCCGCCGGCGTTCGCGCCGTTTGCGTTCGTGCCGGCATTGCCCGCGTCCGCGGACGGCGCATTCGCCGCGTTCGTGTTCGAGTCGTTGCCGTTCGAGCTTCCGCAGCCGGCCAGCAAGCCGACGCCAAGCGTCATGACGAGACTTAACGCAACATTTTTGTTCATCTGTGTTCTCTCCCCGCTTTTGCTGATAGGTTATTGCCTAACTCCATAGTATGTAAATTTAATTCACATTCAAATGGCCTGATTTTGTTTTTATTAGTCAATTTTTGTTTGTTGGACGAGCAGCCCGTCATTCTCGCTCCATTGGTCTCGCTTACATGATTCGCAATCATTTCCATCTCCAAGAAATTGCCGTCATTATGTTATAATTACTAACATATCTCCGCACTAATATATAGGATGCCCTGTCCGCCGCCTTCCTCCGCGCTCATTGCCGCTTGAAGCATCCGCCTCGACTTATCATAACGCACGGACCGCGGCCAATCCTACCGAGTCCCCTTTAACGCGACTAAAATACGCCGGCCACGGACAATCGCGTCCATGGCCGGCGTACGCAAGCTTAGTGAGATTCGTTCATTCGATGCCCGCCAAAAAATTCTCGTAGGCGGCTATCATCCGGTCCATCCTGGCGTCCAATGCCTCGTCGATCGTCCGGAGCTCCGGATGCGCTTCGAAATACGCGATCGATTGCCGGATGCCCCGTTCGAAGCTCGTCGTCGCCTCGTAGCCGGGCACGAAGCGTTTGATTTTCCGGTTGTCGACGACGTAGCTGTTGCTCGCATCTCCGAACAGCCCCGCCTTGAACTCGGGCAGGAACGACGAGATGCAGGCCGACGTCATATGAATCGGTTGCGGCTTCGCGCCGATCGCCTGGCCGATCGCGTCCAGGTATTGGTTCCACGTCTTCACTTCGTCCGACGTGATATGGAACGCCTGGCCGAGCGTTTGGGTATTGCCCAGCAAGCCGACCAGCCCTTTGGCGAAATCGGTATTGTGGGTGATCGTCCACAGCGAGGTGCCGTCGCCGGGCACGACGATTTTCTTCCCCTTCCGGATGCGGTCGATCAGCGTCCACGGATGCGCTCCGCTCGTGATCGCGAACGGAATCGCGGTCTCGCCGTACGTGTGCGAGGGCCGGACGATCGTCGCCGGAAAGCCCGTTTCCCGATACGCCCGCATCAGCCGCTCCTCGCAGGCGATCTTGTCGACAGCATATTGCCAGCCCGGGTTATGCTGCGGCGCCGACTCATCGAATATATAATGGCTGGGCGGCCGTTGATACGTGGCTACCGTGCTGATGAAAATATACTGATTCGTCTTCCCCGCGAACAGCTCGACGTCCCGTTCGATATCCTCGGGCTTGAAGGCGATCCAATCCACGACCGCGTCGAAATGCTTCCCCTCGAGCAGCCGTTCCATGGCCGCCCGGTCGCGAATGTCCCCGTGAAGCACGTTGGCTCCTTCGGGCACGAAGGCTTCCCGGCGTCCGCGGTTCAGGAGATAGAGCTCCATCCCCTGCCGCGCCGCCAGCTCCGAGGCCGCCGTGCTGATCAAGCCCGTTCCGCCGATAAACAATACTTTCACCGCTATCGCTCCTTTGCATGATGAATGCCGCCCGTAGGGCGACGTCCGGCATAAAGAAGGGGCGGACGCTGCTGCGCCCTCCCCTTCGCCTGCCGGCTTAACCTTTGTTTATTCGCCTCCGCCAGCCTCGTCTTTGCCGCGCCTGGCGCCGGCTTGCCCGGCTGCCGCTTAGTCGAAGTATACCGGCTTGCCGGTCTCGGCGGAGATGTAAACGGCTTCCAAGATCGCCGATACGACCATCGCTTCCTCCGGCTTGACGAGCGGCTCCGTGTCGTTCGCGATGCAGTCGATCCACTGCCTGGCTTCGTACTCGAAGTCCGTCAGGTCTTCGCCTCTGAAGCGCTCCCTGGCCTTCGGATCGACGTCGATGACGTTCACGAACAAGTTGCCGTCCCGCTCCCCGTTGATGCGCAGGCCGTCCTTGAAATCCGCGCCGCCCTTCGTGCCGCACAGATACGAGCCCTCCGACTTGGCGATATTGAGCATCCAGCTGGTCTCGATCGAGACGACGGCGCCGTTCTTGAATTTCACGTAGCCGAAGGCGGAATCCTCCACCTCGAACTCCTCGGGATCCCAGGAGCCCCATTCGTTCGCCGCGTTTTCGGTATGCTTCAGCTTATGAAACACGCTGCCCGTCACGCTCTCCGGCTCGTAGTTGTTCATCAGCCAGAGGATAAGATCGAGCGAGTGGGTGCCGATGTCGATCATCGGTCCGCCGCCCTGCTTCTCCTTATCGAGGAATACGCCCCAGGTCGGGACGCCTCTTCGTCTGGTCGCGACCGCCTTGGCGTAATAAATCTCGCCGAGCTCGCCGTTGTCGATCATCCGCTTCAGCAGCTGGGACTGCGCCTTGCTGCGGTTCTGGTAACCGACGGACAGCTTCTTCCCGGTCCGGACATGGGCTTCGTACATCGCTTTCGCTTCGGCCCCGGTCTTTGCCATCGGCTTCTCGCACATGACGTGCTTGCCCGCTTCCATCGCATCGATGGAGAGGAACGCATGCGAGACGTTCGGCGTCAGCACGTGGACCACTTCGATCTCTTCCATGGCGAGCAGCTGCTTGTAGTCGGTGAACACCTTCGCCCCGGGCGCCCCGTATTTGTCGGCGGCCGCGCGCGCGCGTTCCTCGTTCAGGTCGCAGAAAGCGACCATCTCCGCGTTGTCCACCTTGGCCAGGCTCGGCATGTGCTTCCCGTTCGCGATCATGCCGCAGCCGATGATGCCTACTTTGATCGTCCGCATGCTCAGTTCCCTCCCGGCTGCTTGAACTCGACCGTTCTCCGCTCGCGGTGCGCGATATACGCCGCTTCGAGCAGCTCCGTCAGCTTCGTGCCGTCCTCGAGCCCGAAGGGCATCGGCCCGTCGTTCAGGATGCCGTCCACCCATTGGGTGAGCGGGAGCGGCTGCGCCTCGGGCAGGCGGAGCGAGATCCAGCCCGGCAGCCGGGAATCCGCGTGCTTCGAGATGAACCGGACGTTCTCCCCGGAGGCGATCAGCGTGCCTTCCGTGCCGTACAGCTCGAAGGCCGAAGGCGTCTGGTAGGTGACGAGGCTCGTCTCCAGCAGCGCGACCGCGTTGTTCGCGAACTCGATCGAGCACTGCGCGTTGTCTTCCACGGCCCGGCCGGTGAAATGGCTGAACATCGAAGTGATCCGTTTCGGTTGTCCGAGCAGCCAGCTGGCGAGATACATCGGATGGCAGCCGAGATCCATCATCGCGCCTCCGCCCGCCTGCTTCTCGTCGTACCAATACTCGGGCAGCCAATTGTTGAGCGCCCCGTCATGGCCGTTGCGGATGCGCAGCAGCGTCACCGCGCCGAGCAGCCCTTCGTCGAGCAGCTGCTTGGCGAGCAGCTGCGGCGGTCTGGTCCGCGCCGGGAACGAGATGCAGAACTTGACCCCGGCCCGCCGCACGGCCTCCGAGATCCGGTCGCATTCCGCGACCGTCAGCGCCATCGCTTTCTCCGTGAAGATATGCTTGCCCGCGTTCGCGGCGGCGATCATTACGTCGGCGTGCATGCTCGTGGGCGCGTCGACGACGACGGCATCCACGTCGCTTCGCTTCAGCAGCGCATCGAGATCGGATTCATAAGCCGCTCCGAGCTGTGACGCCCAAGCGCTCCCCCTGTCGGCGATTTCATCCCATACGGCCGTAATGTTAACGTTTCCAAGTGATTGCAGGTGATTCGCGTACCCTTCCGCATGAACATGCCACTTGCTTAACATGGCTACATTTAGCATTCGAGCGTCCCTCCAAATCGTAATATGAAACGGCGGCGCGTCTGTCGGTCTATGATGCGATCATTTTCGGGCTCGGCGATCTTGCTGCGGCGATGCGGCTCGGCGGGACCGGCCCAAGGCGCTACTCGTCCTCGAAGACGGAGGCCGGGTAGCCGGCGCCGAACGGCGCGTCGGGCCGCTCGTATTCGCCCGCCAAATAACGGCGCACGGTCGTGGTCCGCTCCAAATAATCCTTGTCGTTCGCGAACCGGTCGGAGAATCGGAGCCAAGGCGGACTGTAGATATAATGCATGGTGTAGCGGTCGTAATCGCCGTCATGCGCGTAGGTGCGATGCCAGACGGCGTTGTGGAACAGCAGCACGGAACCGGCCGGCGCGCAGATGACATGCCCGATCGGAAGGTCGCCTTTGTCGCGGCGAATGTCGGGCGGCAGCGGCACCTGCGCCCGATGGCTGCCCGGAATCATCTCCATGTTGCCCATTCTCGGGAGGGATTGATCGGTCAGCAAATACGAGGCGCGCAGCTGCAGCAGCGGAATCGGGTAACCCAGCTTCTTGAAATCGTAGGCGCCCGAGCCGTCCTGATGCCAGCCGCCCAAGCCGCCGAACGCCGGCTGCTTGGTGCACCAGGCGGATTGCAGAATGAAGCGGTCGCCGTACAAGGCCCTGACTTTGGGCAGTACGGCCGGATGGTCGATCAAGTCATCGAGCACTTGCTCCGTCTCGAAGCCGCGGCCGACCTGGGCCCATCCCGTCGTTCCCGCCTGCTCGTGAAGACGGGTCGCGGCTTCCAGGCATGCCTTCGCCTGGTCGGCCGTCAGTACGTTCGGTATGATCAGGTAGCCCCAGGATTCGAACATGAAGCGATCGAGCTCGGTGAATTCGCCCGGCTTGGAAATGGCGTTAAGTCCTTGAAACTGTTCAGCGGTCATGCGACAACCTCCCGACTGGATGAAGCGAGTTAGAAGCGATAGACGCGAAATCGGCGAATCTTTGCAAAGGAATGAAGCCAACGCAACCAATCCTGTAACCGTTCATTATTGCGCGCAGCCAACGACCACCACCTTCGGCATAAAGCACTCAACCAGAATATATCATACATATATAATATAAACAATTGTGAATTTTCAGACCGGAAAAATCTCGAAAACGGCTGCCCAATCGGATATGTTAACGATTACTTTTCGAAATTGAATCCAAACCGGAATTTAAATGACATATTCAATATGTCATTTAAATTCTCTTCTTCGCTTCCTTTCCTCGTTATCGGCAACCCGAATCCCGTTGCGGGACGCCATGAAGGCGCTGCCGCGCATAACAAAAAAGGCTGCGCCGTCCGCCTCCCGGCATTCGGTCGCAGCCTTCCGCATCGGGCCCTTCAAGGCCGCGGCGCTATTATCGTTCCTTCGTTCGTGCGTTATCCCCTTCAACCGGCCGCCGGCTCCGGCGGCTCCCGAAGCGCGATCGACAATTCCGCCTGATCTTCCGGCAGGTTCGCGCCGGTACGGCTCATCTCCCAATACGCCGGAAGCATGCTTCTCAGCAGATCCGCTTCGGCGCCGTTCAGCCGAAGCCCTTCGATCCGGTCGCCGGGGAAACGATAATCCGTTCCCTCGCGCTTGCCGAATTTGATGTCCAGCAGGCTCATGATGCCGCCGATCGTAATGAACGGAAAGGCGTAGCCGCCTTGCACGGCCGCCTCCACCGTCTCGAGATTATCCCGGGCGTACGTCAACAGCCGTTCCCATTTCACCTCGGGATCGACCAGCGCCGCCAGCTCTTCCTCGCTGCCCGCGCGAAGCAGCTGCACGATGCGCGCGGCCGGAAGCCCGCGCGCGATCAGCCGCTCGAGCTGCAGCGCGTACAGCTGCGGCACTTTCACTCCGGCGCCGCTCATACGAGATGGCACGCGACGCTGTGATCGTTTCCGACGTTCCGGAACAGCGGCACTTCCTCTCTGCAGCGGGCGACGGCGAACGGGCAGCGCGTATGGAACTTACAGCCGGACGGCGGATCCGCCGGATTCGGCAGCTCGCCGCTCAGCACGATCCGCTCGCGCTTCAGCTTCGGAATCGGAATCGGCACGGCCGACAGCAGCGCTCTCGTGTACGGATGAAGCGGATTGCGGAACAGCTCGTCGCGCGATGCGGTCTCCATCATCGAGCCGAGATACATCACGCCTATATGCGAGCACAGATGCTCGACGACGCTGAGGTCATGGGAGATGAACAGATAGGTCAGACCCTGCGTGTCCTGCATCTTGCGGAACAAATTGATGATCTGCGCTTGAATCGAGACGTCCAGGGCGGAGACCGGCTCGTCCGCGATGATCAGGTCGGGATTCAGGACGAGCGCCCGGGCGATGCCCACGCGCTGGCGCTGCCCGCCGGAGAACTCATGCGGGAAACGGTCGATGTGGTACGACGACAATCCGCAAGCGTTCAGCACTTCCATGACCCGGTCGCGAATCTCCTCGCGCGGCGCGAGCCCGTGATCGAGCAGCGCCTCGCCGATCGCGTCGCCGATGCGCACGCGCGGATTGAGCGAGCTGTACGGATCCTGGAAGATCAGCTGCATCTTCGGACGCAGCCGGCGCAGCTCCTGCGGCGGCAGATCGTAGAGATCGACGCCCTTGAACTTCACTTTGCCGTCCGTCTTGTCCGTCAGCCGCAGGATCGTGCGTCCCACCGTGCTCTTCCCGCTCCCCGATTCGCCGACAAGGCCGAAGGTTTCGCCTTGGCGAATGGTAAAGCTGATATCGTCGACGGCTTTGACGTTGCCCGTCGTGCGTCCGAACAGACCGGACTTGATCGGAAAATACTTCTTGAGCCCGTTCACCTCGAGCAGCGGCTGCTTCGGCTCAGACATGCGGGTTCGCCTCCTCGTACAACCAGCAGGCAACCTTCTGCCGATTGGCGGTTTCCTTCAATGCGGGCTCCGTCGTCCTGCAGATGTCCATGCAATGGGCGCACCGGTCATGGAAATAGCAAGACGGCACGAGCTCCAGCGGATTGGGCACCTGGCCCGGAATGGAATACAGCTCGTCCTGGCGCTGGTTGATGATCGGCTTGGATTTCAGCAAGCCCTGCGTGTACGGATGCTGCGGATTCTCGAACAACGCGACGACCTCGCCTTCCTCGACGACCTTGCCCGCGTACATGACCACGACGTAATCCGCCATCTCCGCCACGACGCCGAGGTCATGCGTGATCAACAGGATCGACATGCCCGATTCTTCCTTGAAACGGCGCAGCATATCGAGAATCTGCGCTTGGATCGTCACGTCGAGCGCCGTCGTCGGCTCGTCGGCGATCAGCAGCTTCGGGTCGCACGAGATCGCGATGGCGATCATGATCCGCTGCAGCATGCCGCCGCTCAGCTCGTGCGGATACGAATCCGCGATCTGCTCCGCGCGGGAGATGCCCACTTCGCCGATGAGCTCGATCGCCCGTTTCCGCGCCGCTTTCTTGCTCATTTTCCGATGCTCCATAAGCGGCTCCATCAGCTGCTCGCCGATCCGCAGCACGGGATTGAGCGACGTCATGGGCTCTTGGAAGATCATCGCGATCTCGTTGCCGCGAACGGTGCGAAGCTCGTTGCGGCCAAGCTTGAGCAGGTCCTCGCCGCGGAAGGCGATGCTTCCCCCGACGACCTGCCCCGCAGGCGCTTCGACGAGTCCCATGACCGACATGGCCGTGATGCTCTTCCCGCTGCCGGATTCGCCGACGATGCAGACGATCTCGCCTTGGCGAACCCGCAGGCTCACGTCGTCGACGGCGCGCACGACGCCTTCTTCCGTGTTGAAATGCGTGCTTAAATGCTCTATGTCAAGTACGGTATCCATGTTCGCGTACACCTACCTTTTCTGCTTGGGATCCAAGACGTCCCGCAGCCCGTCCCCGAAAATATTGATGGCGATGACGGTCGCGAAGATCGAGAAGCCGGGCGGAATCCACAGCCACGGATGGTCTTGGAAATCGATCATGTTGTTGGCCGCGTCGATCATGTTGCCCCATGTCGGCGTCGGCGCCATCACCCCGAGTCCGAAGTAGCTGAGCACGGATTCGTACAGGATGGCTCCGCCGATGTTGAGCGTGGCAATGACGATCAGCAGCGGCACCAGGTTCGGCAGCAAGTGATTGAACAGCTTCCGGCGGTCGCGAAGACCGAGGACGACGGTCGCCTGCATGTACTCCCGCTCCCGCAGGCTGAGCATCTGCCCCCGAACCATCCGGGCGAGACTCGGCCAGCCGACGATGCTGAGCATCAGCATGACGATGTACATGCGGTATTCGGTAGGCACCTTCCACTCCGACAGCAGCGCGCCCAGGATAAACAGGAGCGGCAGGCTCGGAATGGTCAGCAGCAGATCGGCCAGGCGCATGATGATTTGGTCGGCGATCCCGCGGTAATAGCCGGCGATGACGCCGAGCAGCGAACCGACGAAGACCGACAGCACCATCGAGGCGAGGCCGACGGTCAAGGAAATCCTGCCCGCCTGCAGCACGCGCGTCAGCACGTCGCGGCCGAGCGCGTCCGTGCCGAGCCAGTGCTTGAGGCTCGGCGCCTTGTTCATGAAGGCCATGTTGATCTTGTTGTCCGTATACGGCGAGAACAACGGGCCGATGAAGCAGGCCGCGAACATGAACGCCACGACGACGAAACCGAGCACGGCGAGTTTATTTTTGATCAGCCGCCTGAAGGATTGTCTCCACAGCGACGTATAGACGGGTTTGGGTTTGGGGGATGGCAGCGCTGCCGTCCCCTCTCCGTGAATCGTAGACATCCGATTGACCTCCTAAAGCCTGACCCGCGGGTCGGCGACATGGTACAAAATGTCCGAGACCAGCGTGCCGATGACGGTCAAAATCGCGATAAACAAGGTGAAGCCCATCAGCAGCGGATAATCCCGCAAGCCGAAGGATTGCATGTACAGCTGCCCGATGCCCGGCCAGTTGAAGATCTTCTCGATAATGAGCGAGCCGCCGAACAAGGCCGGAAGCTCGAAGCCGACCAGCGTAATGGCGGGCAGCAAGGCATTGCGCAGCGCGTGCGTGAACAAGACCTTGCGTTCCTTCAGCCCCTTGGCGCGGGCCGTGCGGATGTAATCCTGCTTGATGACGTCGATCATGTTGCTGCGGAAGTAGCGCGTCAAGGAGCCCACGCCGAGCAAAGTCATAACCATGACGGGCAGCATCATATGATGCACGACTTCCTTGACGTACGCGAAGCCCGTCGCGGTGCTGCCCGTCGTCAGCATGCCGCCCGGCGGAAGCCACTTCCAGTCGACGGCCATGATCTTGATCAGGAAGAGGCCGATGAAGAACGACGGGATCGACATCGCGGCGAACAGCGCCACCATGACGATCGTATCGAACCACGAATACTGCTTGTACGCGGCGATGACGCCGACGACGACCGCGATAAGCCACGTCAGGAACGTGGAGACGATCGCAAGCAGGAATGAATTCCAAATATATTGGTTAAACAAAGTGAGAACCGGCTTCTGCTGCGACAGCGAATAGCCGAAGTCGCCGTGAAAGGCGTTCTTCATCCAGATCGCGTACCGCTCGACCACGGGCTTGTTCAGCCCGTATATCTCCCGGAGCTCCGCTTTGCGCTCCGGCGTCAGCTTGATGTTGCCCGTGATGAAATCACCGGGCGTCAAGGCGTACAGGCAGAAGATCAAGAAGGAGGCCGCGAACAAAATAATGATCATGTAGAGGATCCGCTTCGTAATGTACGTGCTCATAGTCGACTCCTTAACCTGCGATTCCCCGCCCGGGGAATCGGGCAGGGAATCGCGTTCGTTTGGTTCCTTATTGGCTCAGCGACCAACTCGGCAAGCTTGGGGCGATGCCGTTGAACGGGCTGACGCTCAGATTCTGAATCCGTCCGTTGTAGGCGTACACGTTCTTCTTGTAGCTCGTGAAGATGACGGGCAGCTGATCGTTCAGCAGCTTGTAAATATCCTTGTACACGGCTTTGCGCTCGTCGATGTTCGAAGTTGCCAAGCCTTTGGCGTACAGTTCCTTGAACGCCGGATCGTCATAGCCCGGAATCTCGCCGTCGATGAACTGCAGCAGGCCGTCCGCCGGATCGGTCAAGAGCGACGTGGAGAAGGCCGCCATATCGTAATCGCCGCCTTCGACCTTGGAGACGAGCGCGTTAAAGTCCGCGAATACTTCAGGCTCGAACTTGATGCCGAGCGCTTCGAAATCTTCTTTCGCCACGGCGATGAAGACATCGGTCTCCGGCTTCTTGGAGCCGAGGTAATGGATCGTCAGCTTCTTGCCGTCCTTCTCGCGAATGCCGTCCGCGCCGGTTTTCCAGCCCGCTTGGTCCAGGAGCTGCTTCGCCTTCTCGGGATCGAATTTGTACGGGTTGATGCCGTCTTCCGTATACGACCACGAGATCAGCGACGACGGGATGTTCGCGATCTGGCCCGCGCCTTGGGCCGCGTCCACGTAGATGCTCTGACGGTCCAGGCCGTAGGTGAGCGCCTGGCGAACCAGCTTATCCTGCAGCGCCGGGTGCTTCAGGTTCAATTGCAGATAGCCGTAATTGCTCGGCGTGTAGGGCAGGATATTCACGAAGCCCATCGCCTTGAGCTTGTCGATGTTTTCCTTCGTCGCGGAGAACGAAGCGTAGTCGACTTCGCCCGTCTCGAGGTACTGCCACGTATCGCCTTGGGCCGTTTTATAGATGAAATGCTCCGTCTTCGGCTTGCCGTCGAAGTAATTCTCGTTCGCGACCATGCGAACCTCTTGGCCGGGAATGAATTTCTCCAGCTTGTACGGTCCGGTGCCGAGCGGGCTTCCGCTTAGCTTCTTCATGTAATCCAATTGTCCTTGCTTGTAATCCTTGCCATAGTACGCCTTGGACAGCACGTCCGAACCGAGCACGGTCAGGGCGCTTGCGTTCGGCTTCTCGAGCGTGACGGAAATCGTCTGCGGGTCGATCACTTTGATCCCCGAGACGCTCGTCGCCGTGCCGGCCTTGTAGGCGTCGCCGCCCTTGACGTTCAGCGTGTTCACGAGCGAATCACCGTCGTACGACTTGTCGTACAGGATCGTCCACGTGAAGGCGACGTCGTCGGCCGTAAGCGGCGTGCCGTCGCTGAATTTCAAATCCTTGCGCAGATGGTACGTATACGTCAGATTGTCCGCCGAAACTTCCCATTTCTCGGCCAAGCCCGGCGTCGGAAGTCCCTTGTCGTCGACTTTGATCAGCGGCGTGTAGAGCAGGCCCGACACGTTGCCGTCGTAGCCGCTTTGTTGGAAGTACGGCGTGAACGCGCCGCTCGGATCGGTCAGGCCGACGATGATCGTGTCCGTGCGCTGCTTGGCGACGTCCGGCAGCTTGGACATGTCCGACGCGACGACGAGCCCGGAAGCGCCCGATGCCGGGTCGGCCGCCGCGCCGTCGTTCGCCGCGGTGTTGGCCGGATTGTTCCCTGCGGGCTGGTTGGCATTCGCCGAGTTGCCGGCGCCTGCGTTGTCGTTCGCGTTGTTGCCGCAAGCGGCCAGCAGCAGCGAAGTTGCGAGTATGGCTGTGGATAACGTTACGATTCTTTTTTTCATGATACCCTCCTAAGTATAGACTGCTATTTATATCCCTTTGTTAATCCCGATAGATTTACTCAGCATTCTTTGTCCATTATAGTTACGATTTTCAGTTCTGTAAATAGAGAACCGTTAAAAAATTCTTTATATAAAGAATAACGCAATCGTTCGGCATGCGCGGCGAATTGGCCATCTTAGTGTAACCAACGAAAAAACCGCTTACGCATCGTCTTATCACGATGCGCAAGCGGCCGGTTGAGGCGCTGACTTTCAGCGTTCTCCCTTATACGCCTTGCTCGATATAACCCATGATTTTGCTATGAACCTGCTTCACGGCGCTTGTTCGGACGCTGTACGCGGTGAGCGTCTCGCCTTCGAAATGCGCCGTCAGCATGCCCGCATTGCGAAGCTTGGAGACATGATCGTGCGTGATTCCCTTGGACAGCTCCAAATGGCGGACGATCTCGATGAACGAGCGCGGTCCTTGGTTCAAGAACCGCAGGATCTTCAGGCGGCTCTTCTCCGACACGCTGCGTATCATCCGGTACTCGTGCGGCGTCAGAAAATCCTCGTCGCCCACGTACAGCCTTGCGGCGTAATGGCAGATGGTGACCTTGCCGAAATGGCTGATGACGTTGATCGGTTGAAAATGATACTGCGGCATGAGGATCACCCGCTCCAGCCCGTCCATCGGCGCGAACAGCAGCCCGTTCGTCGTCTCGTCGACGAACGCGAACGGATCCGCGGCCGGAAGCGCTTGCTTGCGGCTATGCGCTTCCTCGCCGAGCCTTTCGAGAATCAACGGATCGATATGCCGAAAATATTGCTCGTTCCACGCCTCGAACAACTTTACGGTATGATCGCGAAACTCCCCCATCTGATTCGGAAACTGGTTCCCGTAAGGCGACATTAATTCATAGAGCTCGCCGGCCGTCATCCCGCCCAGCCAATCGACGAAGTCGCCGACGTCTTCCCCGGGGCAGAGATGCACGAGCAGATACGTGAGCTTCCAGTCCCCGTCGATCTGAACGCGATCGAGCAGCTCCGCTAGTTCGGGCGTGATCCGTTGACGGACTTCCTTCGCCCAGGACGGGGATAAATCGAGCTTCTTATGCGATTTACGGCACACATAGGCATGCAGGCTGCCCATGATTTCGAACAATGGTTTGAACCTTACGTCCAAGCTGTAATCCATGACCGCACGCCCCTCTCTGTCTAGTATTATAGCAACTAGACTTCGCCGAGCACCACTTGGAATTTTCGTCGTCCCCCGGCAGCCGGATGCCGACCCCGAAAAACCGCGCCGCGGACGTTCCCTCCCGTCATCGAAAAATCATGTTCTCCATTCCGAACGCGCCGCGCAAAACGCAAGCACGCAAAAACCGCCCGCCGGTTCCCCGGCAGGCGATTTTCCCTGACTATACCTGTGCCAAATACGCCGCGAGCTGATCGAACGTGCCGCCATAGCCTTCGTCCATCGAGGCGAAGCCCTCTTTGAACACCCGCACTTCTTCATCCGTCGCGTTGACGGGAGCGCTCACCAGGGTAAGCATCGTCCTGCCGTCCGCCTCTTCCGCAAGCGTCACGGTGTTCAAGATCTCCGACGGCCACGGATCTTCGAACGGAGGCGCGGTGATGCCGCCTTCCGCGTCGGAAAAGGAATTGACGAAGACGATCCGCTCCGGCGCGGCGATCTCGCGAAAGACGAACCGGCCCCACATCTCGTGGCCGTCCGGCGTGCGCATGATGTAATGAAACATCCCGCCCGGGCGGAATTCCAGCTTGGCGACGCTCAGCGCGAGTCCCTTCGGTCCCCACCAGCGCTCCATGTGCGCCGCTTCGGTCCATACTTTGAAGACGAGCTCGCGCGGGGCATCGAAAACGCGCGTAATCACAAATTCAGTTTCCGTAGACATGTTCCATCCTCCGCATGCGTCGTAAGGCGTCCGCCCGAACGGACGACCTCCGCGAATTTCTCGTTCAGAACATACCCCGCAAGGAATATTTCTGTCAAGGAATACTATGAAACGCTAGCTGGATGAATGGACTGCATGTCCGCATGTCGATGCGGCGGCGTGCCCGCTTGATGCGCGGGTCTCGCCGTCCGCTTCGGATCGGGCAAGCCCGACCGCTCAACGAAACGGCCCGTTGCGCCTTCCGGTTATTGCCGCTGCCAATCCTGAATGAGCTGCAGCGCGTCCGTGTTCAAGACGGCTTTGGCTTCCGCTTTCACCCAGCGCGCCATCGCCGGATCGTTCAGCTGCTTGACGAAAGTCTGCATCTGCTTAATCGCTGCGTCCTTCCTGCCGAGCTTAAGCTGATGCCGCGACTGGTCGAGCGAGTCGTTCAGGAGCGGCACCAACGCGCCGCTCAGCGCGCCGGATTTCTTGTAGCGGTCGAGCAAGCGGTTCATCCCGTCCACGCTGGCGACCACGTTCAGCGCGAAGGACTTCCGAAGCTCGTTCCCGAGCGCGTCCCGTACCTCGACTACGACCTCCTTCATGCCGAGCCGGCCCGCCAAGTCGATCTCCAGGCCGTCCTTCTTCCGAAGGTCCGCCGCGTAGGTTTGGCCATCGATCGTGATCGCGGCCGATGTCAATGGCGCTGCCTTGCCCGCCGCCTTGAACGTCAGCAGGGCGGAATCCTCGAGCGAGCCGTTCTCCTGCACGTCCTTGCCGCCTGCCGTCAGCGCGTAGCCCGGATAATCGCCAAGGTTCACCGTGATGCCCTTCGATGCATTGCCCGACGTATCCAGCGCCTTGATCGCGATGACGAGATTCGGCGCGTCGGCCAGTCCGGTCAACGTCGCCGTCTGAACGCCGCGGCCGATGTCCACGGGTTCTCCGATCGCCCGCTTGCCGCTCATCGGCTGCAGCCGGACCTTCTGGCCGTCGATGTCGTACGGTCCGTCCCAAGAAAGCCGAATCGCGTCGTTGTCTTGGCTCGCGCGAACGTTCTCCACGTCTCCCGGAGCGGTATGGTCCGGAACCTGAACGGGCGGAACCTCGGGATCCGTGAACACCTTGGGATCTCCGAAGGTAAACTTGTCGAGATTGAATAAATAGTCCGTTCCCTTGAACAACAGGAATACGATGTGCTTGCCCGTGACGGGTACGGATACGTCCGTCGAGGTTACGGCGAAATTTTGCCAGCCGCCGGTGCCCGCAACCGCGTCGGTCGCGATAACCGGCCCGTTCAAGCTGTCAAGCCGGACTTCGATCGTGCCGCCGGCGGTATCGCTTGCGGCGTTCACGTATAATTTGGCCGGGCTCGACTCGCCGAAATCCACGTAGTTGAACATCGCATAGGGACTGTTCGCCCCGTTAATTCCCGCCAGGTAGGTCTGCCCGCCGCCGTTCTCGGTGCCGAAGCCGGTTCCGCCGGAATTGTCTTCCGCCTCCAGCTTCCCGTAGGCGTCCCGCGCTTTGCCTTTTACGGTCGTAAACGTGAACCAGTCCAGATTGCACGGATAATCGCTGCCGTCGGTTCCGTGAAAAACAAGGTAAACGTCGTGCACGCCAACTGCCAGCTTGTCGTCCATATTGGACACGATATCGACCCAACTCTCCCAGCCGCCCAAGGCCGGTATCTCGATCGTGCCTGCGGTCGGCCCGTCCGGACGGTCGAGCTTCACGTCGATCGTGCCGCCTTGATTGCCGCTCGCGACATGCACCGCGACGCCGCCCGCGCCGGAGCCGAAATCGATGCCTTTGTACAGCGCGTAGGCGTTGTTATGGATGCCGTCCACGAATCCTCCCTCGGCGTTTTTGCCCAGGCCCGAGCCTTCGTCGAAATTGCCGGCCGCGAGTCTGGCGTACGCGTCGGTCTTGGTGGGATCCCCCGCGGTAAATTGAAACCAATTGAGATTGAATAAGTACGCGTCGTTCGTTTTCGCGAAGACCAGATAAACGTCGTGCTTACCGGTCACTTTGCTTGCGTCCCCCTGTTCGTTCTTGAGGAGCATGTCGGCATTGGTGAAATTATTCCAGCTGCCCGTTCCCTTCACGTTCAAGGTGCCGACCTTGGGCCCGGTCAGCGAATCGAGCCGAAGCTCGATGTTGCCGCCGCCCGTCGCGCTCGATACCCGGGCGATAAACCCGGCTGCGCCTTTGGCGCCGAAATCCATGTTCTTGTAGACGGCGTAGCCGCCGGCTTGAATGCCGCCGAGCTGCAGCGTGCCTTCCGGGCTGCCCTCCAGGCCGAACCCGCTGCCGACGCGGTAGGCTTCGGCCTCTGTCTTCGCATACGGATCGCTCTTGCCGTCGCGCAGCTCGGCTTTGCCCGGCTTCAATACGGTCAACGCCTCGACGGCCGCGGCGGATGACCACGATTCGTACGTGCCGGAGAGCAGCTGCCCCGCCCAGTTGCCGTCCACGATATTGGCTGGGTTGCGATTGCTCCACGCCGTATCGGCATTCAAGGTCAGCCAGTCTCCGAACTGCTTGCCGAACTGCGCGTAACGCCCTTTGCCCTGCTTATCCAGCGCCCGCTGCAGGTAGTCCAGATTGCGGATCAGGATCGTCTTGCCGCCCTTCAGGTCCCCGTTCGGTCCTTCGTAATTCAACAGCCCGTTCTTGTCGACCAGGCGGGTTTTGGTAAACGTCGCCCCTTTCACCGCATCGTCCAGATAGACCTCGTCGCCGGTGATGCCGTACAGGCCGACGGCCGCGCCGATGAACGTTCCTTGGTTGTAATGGGTGGCGTCCGGCACGGCGCCGTTCTTCATCTCGATCCGGTCGAAAACCTTCCCCTCGCCGTCCGTCAGCATCGTCTTGCTCCAGCGGTAGATTCGGGTCGCCGCTTCCAGATAATGCTCGTCCTTCGTCGCGTTGTACAGCACGACGGCGGCTTCGGCGGCCGGGAAGTTGATGCAGGCGTTCTTGGTGGAATGATCGCTGTTCATCCACCAGATCCCGCCGTTCGCGAAGCCGTCGTCCCACTGCGTGTCGTACACGAAATCGAAATAATGCTTGGCTTTCTCCAGATACCGCGGCTCTTTGGTGATCCCGTACGCTCTCGCGCTCGCCATCGCCCACCACATGATATCGTCGTTGAAATGGTTGTCTGTCCAATCCTCCCCGTACTTCGCGACCGTGCCGTCGAAGATATCGTCGATCTGCGCGCGCAGCTGCGCCTTCAGACCGGCGTCGGACGTATGCTCGTAGGCGTCCATGACCAATTCCCACAGCTCCGCTTCGACCCAGAAGCCCTGATAATTCGCGTCGCGGTTCGAGTTCGTCCAGAAGTACTTGGCGCCGGCATCCCAGAAGGCGTCATTGAACGCCTTGATCGCCGTATCGGCGTCGGATGCGGCGAAGGCTTGCGCTTTGCGCGCTCCGATGCCGGACCAGGCGGATACCGTTAACGATAACGCGATGGCGGACACCCACAGGCGGGACGATTTGCTTGGCTTGCGTACCATTGAATTACCTCCATATCGATCGATTGGATTGCATGGATTTGCTTACGACAAAAAAAGGAGCCGAACGACGGTAGCGGTGTCGGCTCCCGATGCGTGAAGGGAACGCCGCCGGCACAGCCCGCTGCGGCGGTTGTCGCGAAACGGTCGGCACCGTGCGCGCCTGGGGCGACGCGCGGCGGTCCAAGAGGCGTTCCCGTCGCATTAGACTTCGACCGGACGGACGGTTACTTCGCCGCCGCTTGAATCACGGCATTGATCTTGTCGGCCATGCCCTGCAATTCCTTCTCGCCGCCCTTGCCGCTCAGCACGTTGTTCCATACCGTGTCGATGAACGGGTTGGCTTTGCCCGCCCAGGATGGCAGGAAGCGGATCGGCTGGGTATTCGGCGATTTCAAGATATAGTCGATCGCGTCCGCCAAATCCTGATGGCCCGCTTTCTTCAGCGCGTCGTAGTAGGCGGAAGCGGAGGCTTGGAAGGCGGACGGCGCCACCGGCGTCTGCGGCAGCACCTGCTGGTACATCGTCGAATCGAGGTATTTCAGCACCTTCCAGACCGCGTCCGGATGCTTGATGCTGGCCGGGCTGGCCCAGCCCACGGCATCGTAAATCTCGGATTGCGCGTTCTTGGTGGGCATCGGGGCAAATCCCCACTGCAGATCGGGCGCGTTGCGGATCAGATCGTCGGCGATCCATTGGCCTTGGTACGTCATGGGTACCTTGCCGTCCTTGAACGGTCCCATGACGTTGGTCAGATCGAAGGTCGGCGGATTCATCGCGCCGTCCGCGATCGCTTTCTGGTAACGGGTCACGAGCTCGACGAACTGCGAGCTGACCTCCACTTTCGTCGGATTGACGATGGAGTCGGCGAACGGCGCGCCGCCGGCGGACACGGAATACGTCGACACCATGAACGGATCCGGACGCCCGTAGTAGCCGTATTGCTGAACGCCGCCCTTCTTGGAGGCCAGCTTCTCCATCGCGGCGAAGAAATCGTCGTACGTCCAGCCCGGCTTCGGCTCGGGCAGGCCGGCATCCTGGAACAGCTTCTTATTGTAGAAGATGCCGTACGTATTCAAGAGGCCGGGCAGGCCGTAAACTTTGCCGTCGACATGCCAGCTGTCCGCCACGCCCGGATAAAAGCCGCTCATGAATTCCTGGTCCGCGTCGGCCTGGGACGTCCAGTCGTAGAGCAGGTTCTGCGCTTGGTCCTGCAGCATCATGTCGTTGCCCAATTCGAAGATATCCGGCGCCTGCTTGGCCGCGATCATGCCGTTCAGCTTCACGCCGTAATCGCTGAGCGGAGCCGGCAGCAGCTTGACGGTGATGCCCGGATTCTGCTCCTCGAACGGTTTCATCGCTTCCATGATCCGGTTGTTCATGTCCTGCGATTCCCATGTCATTAGCGTGACTTCGACCTTCTCGGCGCCCGCGCCGTTCCCCGAGCCGCCCGCCCCGTTCCCCGTGTTGCCCGTGCCGCCGGCGTTGCCGCCGTTGTCTCCGTTTCCTCCGCAGCCCGCAAGCATGCCCCCGACGAGCAGCAGCGCCGCCGATACCGTACCGAATTTAACCGCTTTCATATTTGACCCTCCCAATGTTTTAATTGAAATGCTTTATTTCAAGCCGGCGGAATTGACCGACCCGAGACCCTGCATAAAATACTTTTGGCCCAGGAAGAAGACGATGAGCATCGGCAGCATGTAGATGAGATCCGCGGCCATGAAATAATTCCACTGCGTCGTCCAGTTGGACGCGAAGGAGGCGAGCGCCACCGACAGGGTCCATTTGCTCTGGTCGACCACGTAGATGAGCGGTTCCAGGTACTGGTTCCACGCGCCGTTGAACGAGAAAATGATGATCGTGATCACGACCGGCATGGCCATCGGCACCAGGATGCGCCACAGGATCTGGCGGTCGCCCGCGCCGTCCATCTTGGCCGCTTCGTCGAACGATTTGGGGATGGTGCCGAGAAACTGGATGAACAGGAACGTGAACGTCGGATTGCCGAAATATGCCGGCACGATCAGCGGCAGCCAGGTGTTGTACCAGCCGAGCGCGGAGAACAGATGGAACACCGGCACCAAGCCGACGAACCCGGGCAGCATAAGGCTGCCGACGAAGCACGAGAACCAGAGCTTGCGTCCGGGAAAGCGCAGGCGCGAGAGCCCGTAGCCGACCAGGATGGAGCTGGCCACCTGCCCGATCGTGCTCACGATCGCGATGAAGATCGAATTGCCGAAGGTCCGCCAGAAATGGATCTGCTCCGTTCCTTTGACGAAGTTCTCGAAATGAAATTCCTTCGGGAACCAGTCCGGCGTCGTGGAGAAGATATCGTTGCTGCCTTTCAGCGCGATCGTGACCACCCACAGCAGCGGATACAGCATCGCGACCGTTCCTACCAGCAGCACCAGCATGCGGAAGACGTCCGTCTTGCGGATCTTGCTTCTCCGCGTCGCATAGCGGACCGTCCGGGTCGAATAAACCGTTTTCAAAACAGGCGCCCCCTTATCGATTGTCGTTCTCGTAATGGACGAACCGGTTGGAGTACCGGTACGTGACCACGGTGAACACCATGATGATCAGGAACAGGATCCAGACCTCCGCGATGCCGTAGCCGAACATGCGCTGGCCGAACACGTCGGAGTATATCTTGAAGTTCAGCAGCGCGGTGGCGTTATTGGGCCCGCCGGCGGTCATGACCTGCACCTGGGCGAACGACTGGAACGCCCCGATGATGCCGAGTATCAGCTGCAGGAACAGGATCGGCGTGATCATCGGAAGCGTGACGCTGCGGAATACGATCCATCCCCTCGCGCCGTCCACCTCCGCGGCTTCATAGAGATCCTGCGGAACGGATTGCAGCCCGCTGAGGAAAATGATCATGCCTCCCCCGACCTGCCACAACCCGGCGATAATGACGGACATCAGCGCCAGGCGCTCGCTGCCCAGCCAATTCAAGGGATTCGCGCCGAACAGGTTCAGCACGTGGTTGGCCAAGCCGTACTGCGGATGATAGATGAATTTCCACAAGGTCAGCGTGGCGATCATCGGCAGCACCGTCGGCAGGTAAAAGGCCGTGCGGAAAAACTTGATCGCCGGAAGCTTGCGGTTCAGCAGCATGGCCAGCAGCAGCCCGAAGACGAGGGAAGCCGGCACGTTGATGAGCACGTAATAGAACGTAATGCGGATCGCTTTCCAAAACACCGGATCCACGGTAAACAAATAGCGGAAATTGTCGAAGCCCACGAATTTGGGCTTGTTATAGCCGTTCCACTCCATCAGCGCGTAATAGACGGACATGACGAGCGGATAAGCCACGAACACGCCGAAGCCGATGATCGAAGGCGATATGTGCAGATAGCCTTTGATCCAGCCCCAATAATCCCGTTTTCGAACATTCGCGTTCACGATTCGCTTCCTCCTTTCCAATCGCACGAGTCATTGCCTTGCAATCGCGTTACGGCCGCGCCGGCACGGCGGCCGCCTTCCCTTCCACCCAGCGGCAGACGAACTCGCCGAACAGGCTGTTCGCCCAGGCGAACCACTCCCGCGTGAACGTCTCCGGATCGTCGGCGTGAAAGCTCTCGTGCATGAATCCGGTGCCGCCCGTCGTCGAAGCGAGCATGCGGATCAGCGCTTCCTGCTCGCCCGGATCGGTCGAGGTCAATCCCTGCATAATCAGGGCGATCGGCCAGATATGGCTGCTTGGCGTGTGGGGACTGCCGATGCCGCATGCCGCGATTCCCGCATAATAGCTGGGATTGGCGGGACTCAGGACGAATGCCCGGGTATTCCGGTAGATCGGATCGTCCGCGGGCCGGTACCCCAAGTAAGGGATGGAGAGCAGGCTCGGCACGTTGGCATCGTCCATCAGATTGTGGTTGCCGAAGCCGTCCGTCTCGTAGGCGTACAGCATGCCGTATTCGGGATGAATGACCTTGCCGTAGGTTTCGATGCCGAATTCGATTTCCGCAGCCAATTTGGAAGCGCTTTCAAATAAGGCGTAATCCGCATAGATATCCGCGGCCAAGCCCGCCAGCTTCTTCAGGACGACGACGGCGAACATGTTGGACGGAATCAGATAGCCGTAGGTGCAAGCGTCGTCGCTCGGACGGAAGCCGGACCATACCATCCCGGTAAAATTGGTCCGCGTTCCCCGGCCTCCGAACGGGAGCGTATCCGACGGGGGACAATCGGACCGTTCGAACGCATAGTCCGAATCGCGGTCGTGATGCTGTTCCGTCTTCATGACGTCGACGATCGCCGAGAACATCCGGTGAACGTCTTCGTTGAACACGCTCCGGTCGCCGGTCGCCTCCCAATACTGCGCGCATAGCTGCACCGGGTAGCAGAGCGAATCCAGCTCGAATTTGCGTTCCCATACCCAAGGCCCTTTCGGCGGCCGGTCGCCCGTATGCCCATGTCCGCTCGGCTCCATATTGAATGCGTTTGCATAAGGGTCCAGCGCAAGGTATCTTGCCTGTCGATGAACGACGCCTCGAATCAGCCTTCGGAGATCCTCGTCATCGCCCGCCAGGTCCACGTAAGGACGAATCTGCGCCGAGGAATCGCGCAGCCACATTGCCGGAATGTCGCCCGTGATGACGAACGAGGTGTCGTCGCTCAGAAGCTCGACCGTCGTCTCCAAGGTATTGGGGTAGCAGCCGCGAAAAAGCTCGGCCAGGCCGGGGTCGACTTGCTGGAGAGAGGAAGCGATTTCCTCGATTTTTCGATAGACCGCTTTGTACATGTAGGCGCTCCTTTTCTCGTTCTTCGTCCTGATTGCAAAATTAGTATATCAACCACAAATATGTAATGTCAACATATTATCTCAATTAAAATTTTTATAAAGTATATCAACTTGTCCGGCGCTGCTTGCCCTTCGATGCTGGGCCAATAACCACTAATGATAAAGAAATCGCGGTAATTCGGGCCATTTCTCCTATAGAATAGCCAACTTCCTGTTGCCAGCGCGATTTTCGTCATGTATAGTTGATATATCAATATTTAAAGGATGATCGCCACCTATGAACGCACCTTTGTACGAGCAGATTTACAACCACCTCTTCCAAAAAATCATGGACGGCGAATTGAAAAGCGGGGACCGCCTCCCCTCGGAGCATGAGCTCGCGGACCAGTTCGGCGTCAGCCGGATTACCTCCAAGAAGGCGCTGGAAATGCTGTCGAACAACCGGCTCGCGGAGCGGGTCAGAGGCAAGGGCTCGTTCGTCGCGAATCCCGCAAGCGGTCCCGACCATGCCGCCGCGCTCCGTACGGATGCGCCGGATCGAAGCGATCCTCCCCGGACGGAAGCCTGGCGGCTGGTGGGGTTGATTTTGCCCGATTTTGCCGATTCTTACGGACTGCGTCTCATTCACGGCGTCGAGGAGCGCTGCTCCTCCACGAACTGCCGGATGCTGATGAAGCTGACCTACGACAGCCGCGAGGAAGAAGAATCCGCCATCCAGTCGTTCATCGATCTGGGCGTCGACGGCTTCGTCATCTTCCCCGTGCACGGCGAGCATTACAACACCGCCCTGCTGCGGCTCGTGCTGGATAAATTCCCGCTCGTGTTCATCGACCGCTACTTGAAAGGCATCGCGGCCTGCGCGGTCTACACGGACAATCAACGGGCGGCGTTCGATCTCACCAAGCATCTGCTCGAGCGGGGCCACGACCATATCGGCTTCATCTCGCCGCCCGCGGAGAACACCTCCACGATCGAGGACCGGATCGCGGGTTTCACCGAAGCTTTGATCGAGAGCGGCAAGACCGTCAAGCCGCAGCATATCATGACGAACCTGTACAGCTCCCTGCCCCGCTCCTTCGAGGAGACGAACATCCAAGCCGATATCGCGACGGTCCGGCGGTTCGTCGAGCTTAATCCGGAGCTGACGGCCTTCGTGGCCTTGGAATACAACCTGGCCCTCGTGCTAAGGGAAGTGCTGCTCTCCATGGGCAAGCGTATTCCGGAGGATTGCCAGATCGTCTGCTTCGACTCCCCGGTTGATCCGTTCGGCAAGCATTTGTTCACCCACGTCCGGCAGAACGAGCTTGCCATGGGCGAGAAGGCGATCGACCTGCTGCACGACCAATGGGGCGGCAAGCCGTTCGAGCTCAACCATCTCGTCGCGTACGAGATCGTGAAGGGAGATTCGACGACTTAAGGACTGCGTGCCGCATTCGCGTACAAGCGCCCCGCTCCCGGCCCCCGCTTCCGAAAACAACAAAAACCGCCCTCTCCATCAAGAGAGGGCGGTGCTGTCGACGTCGCGGCGGCTCGGGGATCCTGGACTGCAATCCCCATGCCCGGCGCGCTCACGGAAGCAATGCTTATGCCTTTGCCGTTCCGGCCTTGAACACTTTGCCCAAAATAGTTCGGGTTCAAATACACCTGCTGGGCGACAGAACGGAAGCTGGCTTCGATGAGCTTGACCGTGCCGACGACGGAGTTCGGATTATGGCGGAAACGGCGCGGTCGGGATAAGCGTCGATCCCGCTCATTTCACCCGTCAAACGAGACATGTTTGCGGCATCGCCGGTATAGCCGGCATAGCCGGAACCGTGCAGGCGACAACACGAAAAACCGCCAAGGCGCCTTGGCGGTTTCCATGTTTCCGTTCCTATTGCCATGACATTCGCGAAGAGCTTATCGCTGGCGAAGCAGCGTTTGCGCCTGCGCGACGAGTTCCCGCACGATCTCCGCCGCATCCTGACCGGATGTCAGCATCCGCAGGCCTTGCCCGGCCCACAACGACATATAATCGGGGTTGCCCTGCCGCGCCGCGGCGTTCCGGATATCCCTGGTCGCGGTATTTTGCGTCGGGAACGGAAGCGGTTCGAGCCCGTTCTTCTCCCAGGCTTCGATGAACGCGTTCGCCACCCCTCGGGCCGGACGACCCGAGAACGCGTTGGTGAGCACCGTGCTCTCCTCCGTGCTCGAGAGCAACCGCTCCTGATACGACGGATGCGCTCCGGATTCGAGCGAGGTCAAGAAGCGCGTCCCCAGCTGCACGCCCTGCGCCCCGAGCGCGAGCGCGGCGACGAGCCCGCGTCCGTCCATGATCCCGCCGGCCGCGATAACCGGGATGCGCACGCTGTCGACGATCTGGGGCACCAACGCCATCGTGCCGATATTGGCCCCCATGGGACGATCCGCGATATCGAACGTCCCGCGATGCCCCCCGGCTTCGGTGCCCTGCGCCACGATCGCGTCGCTGCCGGCCCGTTCGGCCAGAAGCGCCTCGTTCACCGTCGTTACCATCGTAACGATCCGAAGGCCCGCGGCTTTCGCCTGTTCGACCATCGACGCGGGAAGGACGCCGAACGCCGTGCTGATCACCGGCACTCGCTCTTCCAGCAGAACGGCCGCTTGCCGCTCGAAGTAATCCGGCGTGTGCACGGATTCTCCCCCGGCCTGCGGAATCCCGAGCCGCTGCCGCATGCCGTTCAGCTCCCGCTGAACTTCCACGGTTCTCGCATTGTCGTCCGCTGCCCGCAGCGCGAACAGATTGACGCCGAAGGGCTCGCTCGTCAACCCGCGCAGCTCGCGGATCGCGCCGCGTATCGCTTCCGGCTCCATGTAGGCGGCCCCCAGCGTGCCAAGCCCCCCGGCATTGGATACGGCCGCGGCCAAGCGGGCGTTGCCGGGTCCTCCTGCCATGCCGGCCAGGAAGACGGGATAGCGAATCTTCAACATCCGGCAAATCTCCGTATCGAGCTTCATGTTATCGTATTCCCCTCGCTATCCGGCATCCCAAACGTCCCCGTCATCCGCGCCTGCCGTTCGCGGGACGCTCCGAGGACGTTCGCTCGGTTACTCTTCCCGCGCTTCCTTCTTCTTGGCGGCCAGCTGCCTGCGGTATTCCAAGGCGGGAAGTCCGCCCCAGCCCCAATTATCGGTGTCCACCTCTTCGATCACCACGAAGGTGGATTCGAAGGGTTTGTTCAGCACGTCGCGCAGCAGCTCGCTGGCGCCTTTGATCAGCGCCGCTTTTTCCTCCGCCGTGACGGATTGACGGTCCGGCGTCGTGCCCTCGCGGGTCACTTGAATCGTAACGATCGGCATCGTGAATCACTCCCGTTCAATTAGGTTAGGTTTGTCGGTCTGCATTTACGTTTCCCTCAAGAGCCTTCGCTTATCGCAGTCGTTCGCTATTATCGGCCTATCGCTTGCCATGCAAGATTCAAGCGGATTGGACCAACCATCGCATCAATTCGTCGGGCGGCTGCAGTCCGGACAAGCTGACCTTGCCGTTGATGACGTAGTACGGAACGCCCCGGATTCCCAGCTGTTCGGCATCGCGCTGTCCCGCTTCCACCTTGTCCATGCCTTCGCCTTGCGTCAACCGCACTTTCAGCTCGGACGCATCGGTACTCAGGACCTCGCCTCCGATCGCCGCCAGCACGTCCGCGTCGCCGATGTCGAGACCTTCTTCGAAATACGCCGCGTAGATCCGCTGAATCAAGGGCGCCTGCAGCTGCTCCGGCGCGATCGCGATCAGCTGGTGGGACAATACGGTATTCGGCGTATACTTCACGCGTTCCATATGATAAGTAAGGCCGTAGTTTTCCCCGTATTGATTATACTGCTTTTTCCTTGCCTCGAACTGTGCCGCGCCGCCCAACTTGCCGATCATGACCCGGCTGTAGTCTTCCCCTTCGGGCCGGATGCCGGGATTGATCTGAAAGGCATGCCAACGAATCGTCGCCTTCGCGTCCGGCGGCAGTTGTTCGACCGCTGCCAGCAAGCTCGTCGTGCCCATCCGGCACCATGGGCAGCTCGTGTCCATGTAGACGTCGACGGTCAAGTCCTTCATTGCGCCGCGCCGACCGGTTGTACCGTCTTGAGGTATTGCACGTAGTCGGCGCTGCTCTTCGCCAAACGTTCCGGCGTCACGTTAGAGGTATCGTTCAGCGCGAAGTGGGGCAAGTATTTGGCGCTGATGAAACGGGCAAGCGCTTGGATCGGGCGCAAAATCTCGTCCAGCGGTCCGTTCGATCCGCCGGCTTGATACGATTCTTCCGTGCCGTAAGTCGAGATCGCGACGCCGATTTCTTTGCCCGTCGTTTTCGTGCCTTCCGGACCGTATGCCCAGCCGTACAACAGCACTTCATCGAACCATTTCTTGAGCAGCGGCGGCGTGCTGTACCAGAACAGCGGATATTGGAAAATAATCCGGTCATGCGCTTCGATCAAGCGCTGCTCCGCGGCAACGTCGATATTTTGGTCGGGATACGCCTTGTGCAGTTCATGGACGGTGATATCGCCTTGCTCGCGCGCGGCTTTCGCCCATGCTTGATTCCAGTTGGATGCTTCGATGTTCGGGTGGGTAACGATGACGAGTGTTTTCATTTTAATTTGCTCCATTCATAGTGGTTTTTTGTTTTTGATCTTGCGTTCGTTCGGTCGATTGGCTATGTGTCGTACTATTATTGGCGCTGGAAAAACGGCGCGTTCTTCATGAAGACACTTTCCTGCTTGTCCACTAACGGTCCGTCCTGCTCCGAGACTCGTCTGACTTCGAGCCACTCGGGATCGGCGCGGAAACGCTCGTAGTTCAGGTTGCGGGCGTCCATATCGGCATGCTCGACGAGATAATAGAGACGGTTGCTCGCTTCGTCGGCGTCTATCCAGAATTGCGTCACTTTCATGTCGTGCTTCGCGAATAGCTTGATCGTGTCGTCCCGGAACCGGTCGAGTATGGCCGGCATGCGGCCGGGAACGATATCGTACATCCTCAGTTCGTACAGCATGAGCGTCAGCCTCCTTTTTAGTCGGGCCTTACCATTGGCCGGCGTTTTGGCCGCCGTCGACATGAACGACCTCGCCGGTCACGAATTGCGCCGACTCCAGGTACAAGACGGCGTCGACGATATCCTCGACCTCGCCCATTCGGCCCATCGGATGCAGCTTATCCAAATAATCATGCGTCTCGGCCGGATGCATCGGCGTCCTGATGACCCCTGGCGCGATCGCATTGACGCGAACCCCGGACTTCGCATATTCGATCGCCAGCGATTTCGTCGCCGTGCTTAATCCGCCTTTGGTCAGCGCGGCCATGACGGCCGGCAGGGAGGCAATCGGCTGCTCCGCGGTCCCGCTTGCCGTGATCGTCACGATATGGCCTTTGCCGGCCTTTAGCATTTCGGCCGCCGCATATTGCGTGACGTAGAAGAATCCCGCCATGTTGGTCGATACCACCGATGCAAAATCGGCCGTCGTGTATTCCGTGAACGGCTTCGAGACGAAAATCCCGGCGTTATTGACCAACGTGTCGATGCGTCCGAAACGGGACAGCGCCTCTTCGATCAAACGCTCGCCGGTTTGCGGATTCGAGATATCGCCGGCAACGGCGGCAACATGCTCGCCCGTCGGGTCGATTTCTCTTGCGGCCTCCGCCAACGCTTGCTCGCGCCGTCCGTTAATGACGACGTTCGCGCCTTGTTTCACGAACGCGATCGCGATCGCTTTTCCCATGCCGCTGCTGGCGCCCGTAACGACCGCTACTTTACCTTGCATCTTCATTTTTCTCGATCTCCTTTTTATTTCTACCTATTAAAAGGTAGATTTTTGTTTTTAAAAAATATCCGCTTCTTAAGCCAAAGCGGATAGCAATCCATCGGCAATCTTATTGAACCTGCTTATATCGCGAAAACTTCTTGCAAGCAGCTGCGCCCCTTGAAGCGAAGCCATGAACTGGTGGGCCTGAACTTCCGCCTCGCCTTGGAATCGCAGCTGCCCTTCGGCCCTTCCTTCTTCCAGCACGCGTTCCAGCCATGCCAGATTGGCCGAGAAGAACTGCGTAACCCCGTCGCGCACCTTGCCCGATAACGAGGCGAGATCGGTAGAGAGCATCACGCTCAAGCACGTGCAGTACACTTGAACGGGACCTTCGTAAAGCAAAATGAACTTGCGCAGTTTGTCCAGATTGTTCTGCGTCTCGGCATCGATGCGAGCGGCCGAAGCGAGGAAATTGCTGTAGTACCGCATGATCAGCGCTTCTCCCAAATCCTCCTTATTCGGGAAATAGTAATGAATACTGGCGGTACGTATTCCTACCTTCTCCGCGATATGCGCATAGCTGAAACCGTTGAACCCGAATTCCTGGACAATCGCTTGGGCAGTGTCCAATATCAGCTCTGCTGTGTTGTTGTTTTTGTTCATGTACGTATTCTACCTTTTAGTAGATAGTCTGTCAACTTCCATTATTATGCGTATAATCGTCCGGCGTTCCGTCAATACTTGAGACACTTCTGCGTTATAAAGGAGCGCTGCGCGTAGATGGAGACATCCGAGAAAATCACCGGATCCCAGTTAGGTTTTTTGCTGTTTACGTTCGTCGTGTCCACGAACATGCTGACCGTGCCCGGAATCATGGCGATGTTCGGCAAGCAGGATGCTTGGATGGCGATCGTGCCTTCCGCGCTTACCGGACTGATCAGCATATGGGTGATGACCGCGCTCGCCAATCGTTATCCGGGCATGACGATCATTCAATACAGCTCGAAAATCGTCGGAAATTGGCTTGGGCCGCTGATTGCGCTTAATTATCTGTATTACTGGTTCGTATCGATCGCAACGATTACCATGCAGCATACCGGGTTTATCAGCACGCTTCTGCTGCCGCGAACTCCCTCCATCGTAGCCAGCCTGTCGTTCCTGATCTTATGCGGGCTGGCCGTAATCGCGGGAATCGAAGTCATCGCGAGGTGCAATGAGTTCATTAGTATACTCATTCTCGTTTTTTTGATTCCGCTCTTGATTTTGACGGCCGGAGAAGCAAACCCCGCCGCGATCAAGCCCGTTTTGGGAAACGGCCTGCTGCCCGTATTGCAAAGCACGGTCAGCCCGGCGGGCGGATTCATGAATCAGCTCTTCATCCTCGGATGGCTGCTTCCTTATTTGAACCAACCGAAGAAAGCCCGCAAGGTATCGGTAATCGCGCTTGCAGGCATTGCCGTTTTGATTTCCTTCATCGTTATGCTCACGATCATGGTCCTCGGTCCGTTGACGGGCAAGCTGACCTATGCGTTCTTAAGCGTCATCCAATATATCGGCATCGCCGGCTCCTTCGAACGTCTCGAGGCGCTCGCGGTTTCCATGTGGGTGATGGGGTGTTTCGTGAAGGTGGCGGTTTCGTTGTTTATTCTGTGCTTAAGCGTAAGCCAGCTATTCAAATTGCGCAACTATCGCCAATTCGTGTTCCCGATTACCTTGTTCTCCCTCATCGGATCGGTTTGGATTTTCAAAAACGGCTCGGAGCTGCTGAATTACTTGGCCTTTACGTTTCCGCTCTTGGCCTTCTTCAATCAAAGCTTCCTGCCGCTGTCGCTTCTGGCGATCGACACGATCAAGAGGAGGGTCGAGCACCTACGGCTTCAATAAGAATTTGCCCAGGGGTTCCAGCAGCAGCCTGGCAGGAGCGGTAAAGCTCGGCAGGTTGACCCGCGCGATGACGAGGGAACCGATCAAGCAGCATCCGACCATCAGCGCGCCGTATAAGGCCGCTTCTTTTTTTTGGCGCTCGAACAGCATGGCGCGCGTCCGAATGACGGTCCATGCCGCCAGCACCAGGACATAGCCTCCGATTTGCACGATCATTTCCTAATCTCCTTTTCGTTCAAATACAAAGGGGAACCTCCCATTCCGGCTCCGTTCAAGCTTAACTCCGCATCGACCGTAACGTCGACCCGGGGAAACACCGTATCCCATTGCCGCTTGAGCGATTTCCACTGTTTCGGCCGGTTGCGGTAAATTTCTTGACCGAGACCCAGGCTATCCGTTTTGCATTTCTTTTGGATTTTGAACAGCGCGTCCCGGACTTGCTTCTCGACCGAGGCCTCCAACGCCCGCTGCGCGAGCTCGAGATTTTTCGGCCGGCTGACGTCGAGCGGCGTGTTGTTCTCGATCAGGCTGCCTTGCCCCCGCAGTTTAATCTTCACCTTGACGTCGGTCCCATCAACAGCCAAGTCGATTTTGCGCTCCGCATGATAGACCATCATCCCGACCAGTCCGCCGCCCTCCGGCAAATAAGCGTCGACCCTGCCGCTCTTCATGCGGTCGGTCATCCACATGAACCCGTTGGTTTCCGGATTGTCCAAAACCCCGACGACCTTCAGCTCCTTCAGGATGGCCAATCCGGAGAGCTGAAACAGGTTTTTTTTGCTGTGCTTCGCCTTCGTTCCCTGCAGATCGTCCACGGCCTCGATCACGCCCATGACCGGACTGATGCCGTCGCTCGAGGATGCGATGAAGAAATCGCGCAAGGTCACCGCCAATTCGCTTTTCAGCATTTCCATTTCCTTGATTGCCTCGACGGGCACTTGTTCGAAGGGGTACTTCGTTTCGAGAACTTCCCTTCCCTGTCCTCCCTTGACCATCATGATATAGGTTCTCAGTCGCTGGCGGGGATCGTGATTGAACACGTCGAGCAGATCGCCGATCCCGTGCTTGCCAAGAGATTCGCCGATGAAGATGACGCTGCGGTGCGAGGTGAACAACCGCCGGGAGCTTTTGTTCTGAATCTTGAGAAACGCTTCATTGGCATCCTTGCCCGTGGCGGACAAGACAAAAAACTTCCCTTGCTGGTTGCCCCCTCCGTTGCCGGGCCCGCCGAGGCCGGAGGTAGGAACGGCGATCTGGAGCGAAAGCAAATATTCGCCGTCGTCCGTCAAGTCGAACGCCGAACCCGAGATGAACGCCAGGTCGTTGATCTCCGTTCTGTCCCAACAGCCGCTTGTCAGCAATAGGGCGGACAGCAAGACGATGTGCAGGAATGCTTTCATGCAGAGGTTCCTTCCTCGTTGTTCTCGGACGGCGGACGTCATGTCGTCGGACCCGGTTCCTGCCCTGCCGGTTCGCGAACCGGATCACGGGATGCCGTTGTCTGCGGCCGGCGGGTCTGCGCCCATACGGGTGCCCGTATGACGATATCCTTCAAATTCATCCCTTTAAACGGGCTCAGCGAATTAAAGTAGGGCACGCCGAACGAACGCAACGAACCCAGATGCAGCAGAATGCCGAGAAATCCGAGCACAATGCCGTACAGGCCGAGCATGCCGGCCAGGAACAGCATCGGGAAGCGGAGCAGCCGGATGCCGTTCGCGAAGCTGTAACGCGGAATCGTGAACGCCGCGATCCCGGTGATGGATACGATGATGACGACCGGGGCGGATATGATGCCCGCCTGCACGGCCGCCTGTCCGATGACCAAGGCTCCGACGATGCTGATCGCTTGGCCGATTTGCTTCGGCAGCCGTATGCCCGCTTCCCGCAAGGCCTCGAAAATGATCTCCATCAATAAGGCTTCGACCATCGCCGGGAAGGGAACGGCCTCGCGGGAGGAGGCGATGCTCAGCACGAGATTCGTCGGGATCATCTCCTGATGGTAGGTCGTGACCGCCACGTAGAGCGGAGGCGCGAATATGGCGATGAAGACGAAGAGAAAGCGGATCCAGCGGACGAACGTCGCGATGGGCCAACGGATATAATAATCCTCGCTCGCTTGAAGACCCGTCCAGAACGTCATCGGAACGACCAGCACGAAGGGCGTGTTATCGACCAGAATGGCGATTTTCCCTTCCAGGAGCTCCGCCGCGACCACGTCGGGCCGTTCCGTGCTGTGCACCTGCGGGAAAGGCGAGTACGGCAAGTCCTCGATGAACTCCTCGACGTAGCCGGAGTCGAGAATGCCGTCGATTTGAATTCGCGTGACCCTTTTCCGCACTTCCTCGACCAACGAATCGGATGCGATGCCCGAGATATAGGCCATGACGACCTCGGTTTGCGACAGCTCCCCGATCGTGACGGATTCCGTTTTGAGCCGCAAGGTTTTGAGCCTGCCGCGCAGCAGGCCGATGTTGGTCGACAGGTTCTCGTTGAACCCGTCCCGCGGGCCGCGAATGACGGGCTCGGACGAGGGCTCTTCCAGGCTTCGCTGCTTCGTGCTTGCGGCTTTGACCGTTAACGCGTGGTTGTCCGCGCTCGTAAGGATGGCGGCATGGCCGGACAAGACATCGCGCACGATATCGGAAACTTCCGATCTCACTTTCGTCATGCCAAGGGAGATCATCCGGTCATCCAGCGCTTCCGCGCTCTCCGGGCTCCCGTCATCGGCGGCGATTGATTGGCGATCGCCCGCTTCCCCTGCTTCGGGCCGAGGATGCCCGGCCAGCAGCGGCTTCAAGATATGGTCGTCGATCGTCTTCTCGTCGACCAGCGTCATGAAATAGAAGACCAGCCAGCGGGCTTCTCCTGCCGCTTTCACCTCGCGAAATACGATATCGGCGTTGTTTTCGAACAGCTTTCTGAACATCGCTTCGTTTTGTTCCAAATCCGGCGCTAACTTGGCGTGGGCTATAACCTCGGCATGGTCGTCCGCCGAAATATCCGGATGCGCCGGTTTATTGCGCATCCATTTTCTGAACCGATTCACCGACTAAGCCCCCCGAAAACACTGATGACTATATTTTCCCATGTATCGCAAGAACTATTCTCGCGTGCCGCGGGATGGATGGCGATGGATGGATAACGAGGGGCCGAAAGCGATGCGCGAATGACGGTGAACGGCTGCCTCGTCGGTTGCGGCCTTTACAACAGGAAAAAGGAGCCCCTTAGCCTGTGGCTTTCGGGACACCTTCGTCGCGCAACGATATTATGCGGCCTTCAACGCTTTCAGAATCGCGGAGACGACGCCTGCGTGATTCATGATATGCAGCACCGTGGAGACGATCAGCTCGCCGATCGTTTCCGCCTTGAGGAAGTTCGGCTTCACGGGTTGGTCCAGCTTGTCCTGCAAGGATTCGCGGATCAGATAACGCTGTTCTTTCAGCTGCTCGATCAAGAATTCCCACGCGGGCGGTTCTTCCAGCCAATCCGCAGGCTTCGTGCCATAAGCGAATAGCGCCTGGTAGCTTTCCGGAAGCACCTTCGGCTGCCCCGAGAGGTCGAAGACATGGAACTCGGTAACCGTCAGCACATGCCCGACATGCCAATGAATATGGTTATTGAAGCCTTGGGGGATTACGCGGCGCCGGTCCTCCGGGCATTGCTCGAACAATTCGATCAGTACGTTCAGACGGCTGTCCAAGATTTCAAAAATAAACTCGTTTCTCATTGCTGTCCATCCCCCTCGAAAGTTTTGGCGTATTCGCCGTATCCTTGCTGCGCAAGCTGATCCTTCGGTATGAACCGCAGGGACGCGGAATTCGTGCAGAAGCGCAATCCCGTCGGCTCGGGCCCGTCATTGAACACGTCGCCGATGAAGGAATCCGCATACCGGCTTCGCACCTGGGTCGTGGACGAGAAGACCCCGCCGGCTTCGCGGTACACGATGTTGCCCGGCTCGAGCGGCCTCATGAAGCTGGTCCAGCCCGTGCCCGCGTCGAATTTATCCTTCGAGCTGAAGAGCGGCTCGCCCGACACGATATCCACGTAGATGCCTTCTTCCGTGCTGTCCCAATACTCGTTCTGATACGGCGGCTCATCCTGGTCGCGCTGCGTGACGTCGTACTGCAGCTTCGTCAATGAATTCAAGCTCGCTGCTTTGTCGATCTGCGCATAACGGCTTTCAAGTTCCTTCATGATGCGGTCATCTCCCCATACGCGATCCAGGAACGCGTCCCGTCCGGAGCCGGCCATGTTGCTTCGGAACCCGGCGGGATTCGTTTTGTAGAAATCCTGATGCTCGTCCTCGGCTTTATAGAACGCCGCGGCGGGCAATATTTTCGTGACGAGCGGCTTGGCGAACTTGCCTTGCGCGGCCAACGCCGCTTTCGACGCTTCCGCCGATGCTCGCTGCATCTCGCCGTCGTAGAAGATTACCGAACGATATTCCGTGCCTCGATCGCCGAATTGTCCGTTCGCGTCCGTCGGATCCGTATTCCGCCAGAACACCTGGAGCAGCTCGTCGTACGTGATCCGATCGGGGTCGTACTTTACCTGCACGGCTTCGAGATGTCCCGTCGTGCCGGTCGACACTTTCGCGTAAGAAGGATCGGTCGTATGTCCGCCCGTATACCCGGTGACGACGCTCACTACGCCGTCAAGCCGCTCGAACGGCTCCTCCTCGCTCCAGAAGCAGCCGCCGGCAAATACGGCGGTCTCGTACTTCGCGCCGTCCGTGAATTGCTCCAGCTGACTGCGCAATCCGGAGGCCTCCGCCGTACCGCGCTCATGCGCCGGGGCATACGCGAAATACAACACGACGGCCGCCAAACCGACGGGCAACGCCAATCGTTTCCAATTCAGTTTCATTCCCCTTCACCTCCGCGGGATCATCAAGGCTGCGCATGCGCGCTTAATAGTTCAAGAAGCAATTGATTTCGAAAAAAGATCCGACCACCAGCACGGCGAGCAGAGACACCGTCATGATCCGCAGCTTGAAGCTTGTTTTTTTCTCCGCCATCACGTTCACTCTCCTTTTGCGAATTGGCTTTTCGGAAGGCTTGCGAGGCGCTTCCTCCTCGTTTCCTCGCCCTTTGATCTTAACAAGGATCGCGCAGCGGCAAATCTATGGAAAGTCATGAATTCACGCAAAAAAAAAGCATCTCTTTCGGCCACCGGTCATGATCAATCTCATGCCCTATGCCGAAAGTAATGCCTTCCGCGTTAAATGGAATAGCGTACCGAAAACAAAGCCGCCTGCGTCCTGTCGCGCAGCCCGAGCTTCGCGATCAGGTTGGATACGTGATTTTTCACCGTGCCTTCGGTTATCGTCAGCGTCTCCGCGATTTCCTTGTTATTGAAGCCTTGCCCGAGCAAAGCGAGTATCTCCTTCTCCCGGTCGGTCAGCGCCGTCAATCCTTCCGGCGCGTCGTTGCTTAACGGATGCGCCTTGTCCGGATTCCACGCCGACATCTTCTTCATTTCCTTCAGCAGCACGTCCGTGATCTCCGGCTGAAGCACCGTGCCGCCGTTGTGCACCGTCTGAACCGCGCTCACGATCGCCTCCGCCGGCAGATCCTTCAAGAGATAGCCATGGACGCCCGTCTCCAGCACGCGCAGGATCAATTCCGCATCGTCGAACGTAGTCAGGATCAGCACCTTCGTATCCGGAAAATGCTTGAGAATCAGCTCGGCGCCTTCCACGCCGTCCATGCCCGGCATGCGAATATCCATCAGCACCACGTCCGGCCGCTTCTCGACGACTTGCGAATAGGCATCCCGCCCGTCCGTTGCCGTGCCGATGACCTCCATGCCCGTTTCCAAGCCGATGATGGTCGCCAGCCCCTCGCGCATGAGCCGTTGATCGTCAACAATCAGAATCCTCAATTGCTTATTCGCTCCGTTTCCGCCGCGGAATAAGGGAAATGGACTTCGACGGCGAAGCCCGTTCGCCGGTCCGCCCCGATATGCGCTTCCCCGTTCCACTCTCTTACTCTTTCTTGCAAGTTCATAATGCCGAAGCCCGGCTCGAACGACGCGGGCACGTCGCCGTCATTGCGGATGCTGAGCGAAAACCCGCGTTCGGAATAAGCCAGCAGGATCGCGGCTTTTCTCGCGTGCCCGTGCTTCTGGGCATTCGTGAGCGACTCCTGCGCGATGCGGTACGCGGTCATCTGCAGCTCGCCCGGCAGCGCGACGGGAATGCCGGCCACCTCCAGGGTCGTCTGCACCTCGGCCAGCTTGGTGAAATCCTGCGCCAGCTGTTCCAATCTGTCTCCCAAGGCGGTCGATCGGACCGGCTCGTCCCGAATCGCCCTGACCGACAGCCGGATCTCCTGCAGGGAAGCGCGAATCAAGTCCTCGCATTCGAGATAGGTCCGTTCGCTGCGCTCCGGATCCAGCTTGCTCAGCTTGCGCGCCGCCTGCATTTGAACCAGCAGCGCCGTCAGCTTATGGCCGACCGTATCATGGATGTCCCGCGCGATCCGCACCCGCTCCCTGGCCGCTCCCCATTCTTCCGTCTGGAGCGCGTACTCCTGCAGCCGCGCATGGGATTGCATCAATTGCGCGTACAGCCGCAGCGCGTTCTTGCGCGCGTCCCGGTAGAAATTCACGAGCACGCTCACGATGCCGGCGAAAACGATGAACGAGCCGGTCGTAAAATACCCGACTTCGTCGAACTGCCGGTATAAATGCCAATCGATGCTGCCCATCGTGACCACGTACAGGATCAACAGCAGCAAGCAGGTCAGGACCAGCGCGCGCGTATTCTTCATGAACATCAAAATCGCCAAAGCCGTAATCCCGATAAAGAGGTGATTGGGGAAGTTCCCCCCGATATAGACGTAACCGTACGATGCCGATACCAGAAAATCGATGATGAGCAGGTGGAACAGCCAATTTCGCTGCTTGTTCAGCTTGAAATAGAAGAGATTGACGAACAGGAAGGCCGCCAGCGAAAAGAGCACGAAGCTCAAGCGCCAAAAAATCGCAATCGAATGCTCGAAATAAAAAATGCCCGAAAGCGCCAAATCAAACGCGAACTTCAGCGCGAAAATCAGCTTCCAGGTCAAGGGATGCCATCTTATTCCGTCGGTTTCCGGGCTGTCGACGGGGCGTTTCATCGCTTCTCGGCTTCTATCTATCGGCGTCATGATAAGAGGATCACCCTGCTTTCCGTCTGGATGCCTTCTTAACTTACCACGACGGTTTTCCTAAAATCAATCGGCCGCTCTTACATGCGGCACTGCCGGCGGTACTCCGACGGCGTCAATCCGATGTGCTTGCGAAAGTTTTTGGACAGCACGTGGATGCTGGAATAGCCGTATTTCTCCGCGATCTGCGTGATCGACGCGTCCGACTGCCGCAGGTCGCACTTGATCCGGTGCAGCTTGCGCCGGGTCATGTAGTGCTTGGGCGACAAGCCCGTTTCTTCGCGGAACAGCGCGTAAAACCTGCTGCGCTTCAGTCCGATCTGCGCCGCGTACAGCACCAGCTCGGGCTCCTCGAATTCCGCCCGGCTCGCGATCAGCTTCAGCAATTCCCGGATGCGCGGATCGCCCGTGCCCCTTGAATCCTTGCACGCCTTCGAGAGGAACAAGGAAAGAAACACTTGGAATTCGCCGCGCAGGCGGATGGCTTCCCCTATCTCGGCACCGCCGCCGATCCGTCCCGGAATCGTAATGAACCGGTCGTGATAGGATAGCCACAACGGCAAATTCGCGACCGTGGATACGGGCTCGATGCCGATGGCCGGCTCCTCGTCCATGTACTTGGAGAGCGGGGCCGAATGGGCGGAAACGCCATGAAAAAATTGTCCTTCGTGGGCGAACGGGCGCCGAAGCGGGTTCCAATCGAAATACGCGGTCCGATGAACCATGGGATCATGGTCGGCCGCCTGCCAGCGATGCGTTTTGCCGGCCGGGATGTAGACGAGCGTCCCCGGCTTGATCGGATAGATCCGGCCGTCCATGCGCAGGGAACCCGCTCCAGCCTCCACGATGATGATGGCGTTCATGTACGCGACCCGCTCCGACGAAGATTCGTTCGGATGGAACGCGTACCGCTGGGCGAACAACAGAAAAGGGTGAAGGGCAGTCGGGTCGATCAATGCCTGCTCATTGCCGTTGTAGGCAGCGCTCATCCAGGGTTCCTCCTCGATCGTTCAAGTCCGGGGCGTTCGCTTCGGATGCCCACTCCTTATAAAACCGCCCGAGCGAGCGGGACAAGCTTGCGTCCCGGCCGCTCGGGCGGCGTTAGCCGGCCGGTTACGGTTGTTTTTGCTTATCGTACGCTTTCTGGTAGATGTCCAAATACTTACTCAGATTCAAACCGTCGAAGCCCTTCACGTAGCTGTCCCATTCCGCTTCCGTCAGCTTCTTGGAGCCCGTCACGAACTGCGCCATGTTGGAGCGGACGTATTCGTTGATCTGCGTGCGCAGCATGATCGCTTCGTTGGCGTCGTTCTCGTCCATGAAGATCGTGAGCGGGAACGTTTCCTCCGGCTGGCGATTCTCGTAGTTTTTGGCCGTTTCCGTGAACAGCCGGAATTCATAGCCCTGCTGCGACATCATGTCGGCCGGCGCGGTCCAAGATTCGCGGATCGCGCGCGTCCGTCTCGTGATGCCCATCTGATCCCAATTGTCGTTGAACGTCGTGCTTAGGTTCCAATATTCCGGCTTCAGGGTGTACTTCGCCGGATTGCCGTGCACGTCCTTCTCGTCCGGCTGCGCCTTCGTCCAGTATTTGCCTTCCAGGCCGTACTCGTTCATGATCGCGAATTCCTCGGAATACATGTAATCCGCCATCTTGATCGCCGCGATCGCCTGTTCTTCGGTCGCCTTGTTCGTGATCGCGAACTGGCCGTTGCCGTAGGCTTTGTAGTAACCGGAGTACGCGACGCCCCCGGGGCCTTTGAGCGGCGCGACCGTCACGTATTCCTTGTGGCGGTTCTGGCCCTCGGCCAAGCTGAAGTACATGCCGATGTGGCCGGCGGTCACGCTGCCGCTGACGTTGTCGCCCTCCTTGTTGCCGACCTGCGCCATTTGGTCCGCGTTTTGCGTGAACGCTTCCTTGTCGATCAATCCATCGGCAAACAGCTTGTTGATGTACGTCAGGCCGTCGCGCCATTCCGGCTGGTTCGCGGCCAGCTGGACCTTGCCGTCCTTCATTAAGAAGAAATCTTCGTCGTTGTCGTAGATGAACGAATTCATCAGGAAGTTCGACGGGATGCCGTGCCAGGTGTTGAACGCGCCGGACAGCGGAATTTCGTCCGCCTTGCCGTTGCCGTTCGGGTCCTGCGTCTTGAACGCCTTCAGCACCTCGTAATATTCGTCCGTCGTCGTCGGCATTTTCAAGCCCAGCTTATCCAGCCACGTCTTGTCGATCCACAGCTTCTGCGCGTACCAGCAGTGGAAGCAGTCGTTGATATGCGGCAGCGCGTAGATGTTGCCGTCCGGCGCCGTGATGGCCGCCTGCAGGTCCTTATCCTCGGCGAAGGCGCGCTTGATCTCGTTGCCGTACTTGTCGATCAGGTCGTTGAGCGGCTGCAGGATGCCCTGCTTGCCGTACGAGATCTGCTCGGCCTGCGTAAAGTCGCCCGAGAGGAAGACGGACGGATAATCGCCGCTCGCCATGATCAGCTTCTTCTTGTCCACGGCATTCGCGCTCGGCGTCGCGTCGAATTTGAATTTGATGTTCAGCTTGCTCTCGAGCGCCTTCGTGACGTCGTTGGTGTTAATGTCCTCGATGCGCGGGGATACGCTGATGTAGGTGTCCAGCGTGACCGTCTTGCCACTGTCCTCCCCGTTGCCATTCCCGGCATTCCCGTTGCCGTCCGCCGCTCCGCCGCTTCCCCCGTCGTTGCTGCTGCATGCGGTCAGGATCAGGACCATCGCCAGGATCAAGCCGAGCCATTTCACGCTTCTCTTCTTCGTTTTCAAGACAGACGCCTCCTTGGTCATATCATGGGAACCTTTTTGCCGTTATCCTTTGAGCGAGCCGATCATGATGCCCTGCACGAAGTACTTCTGCACGAACGGATAGATCGCGAGCACAGGCAGCGTCGCCACGACGATCAGCGAGAACTTGAGCAGGTCGCGCAGTCCCTGCATCGCCGCCATCTTGTTGGCATCCACCATCATGCTCGAATCGATCGAGTTGAGAATCAAGATGTTCCGCAAGATGATCTGCAGGGGAAAGAGGTTGGTCGATTTCAGGAAGATCAGCGCCTCGAAATACGCGTTCCACTGGCTGACCGCGTACATCAGCACGAGCACCGCCAGAATCGGCTTGGAGAGCGGCAGCACGACGCGCCACAGGAAGCCGAAGTCGCTGCAGCCGTCCAGCTCGGCCGCCTCGCCGAGCTCCTTCGGGATGCTCGACTGGAAGAACGTCCGGGCGATGATGACCTGCCACACCGCCATCGCGCTCGGCAGCAGCATCGCCCACCGCGTGTCGAGCAGATGGAGGTTCTTCACGGTCAAGTAATACGGGATCAGGCCGCCGCTGAACATCATCGTCAGCACCAGCAGGCCCATCAGGACGTGGCGTCCGTAGAACGTCGTGCGCGACAGCGGGTACGCCATCATCACCGTCAGGCTGACGTTGATCAGCACGCCGAAGACCGTGTAGAAGAGCGAGTTGCCGTAGCCCGTCATGATCTGCGGATTGGAGAAGATCGCGCGGTAGCCCGCCAGGCTGAAATCGACGGGCAGCAGCCATACGCGGCCGCTGATGACCGCCTGCGGCGAGCTGAAGGACGAGCTGACGATATAGATAAGCGGGTAGAGCACGACTAGCAGAATAAGGACAAGAAACGCGTACACCAGCGCCAGGAACAGCTTGTCGCCGAACGATTCCCGGATGGCGGTCGAACGTGTCATGGCCGATCCCCCTTTACCATAGGCTGCTTTCGGAGAAGCGTCTCGCCGCGTAATTGACGCTGAGCAGCAAAATGAGATTGATGACCGAGTTGAACAAATCGACGGCCGCGGAGAAGCTGAAGTTTGCGCCGAGCAAGCCGATCTTGTACACGTAGGTCGAGATGACCTCCGAGGTGCTCGTGTTGAGCGGATTTTGCATCAGGTAGATTTTCTCGAAGCCCACGTTCATGATCTGGCCGACGTTCAGGATGAGCAGCACCGTCGCGGCGGGCAGGATGCCGGGCAGATCGATATGCCATACTTTGCGGATGCGCGATGCCCCGTCCACCCTGGCCGCCTCATAGAGATCCACGTTAATGCCGGAGAGCGCCGCCAGATAGATGACCGCCCCGTATCCGATGCCCTGCCAGACGTTCGACCACACGAAGATGCTGCTGAAATAATCGGGGATGCCCATGAAATTGATCGACTCCATGCCGAACGCGTTCAGGATATGGTCGACGAATCCGAGCCGCGGCGACAGGAACAGAATGATCATGGACACCATGACGATCGTCGAGATGAAATACGGCGCGAACGTGACCATTTGCACCAGGCGCTTGAAGCGCATGCCGCGGACTTCGTTGAGCGCGAGGGCGAGCAGGATCGGCGCGGGAAAGCCGACGAGCAGCGAATAGAGGCTGATGACCAGCGTGTTCTTGATCAGCACCCAGAAGTTCGGCGATTCGAAGAACGTGCGGAAATGCTTGAACCCGGCCCAGTCGCTGCCGAGAATGCCCTTCACCGGACTGAAGTCCCGGAAGGCGATCTGCGCCCCGTACATGGGAATGTACTTGAAAATAATCAGATAGGCGACCGGTAACAGCACGAGCAGATACAATTGCCAATGCCGCCTTACCCGCTTGCCCCGATCCCTGAGCGCGAGCGATCCGGCGCCGATGGCCGACTTCGTTTTTTTCCTTTCGAGCGCTCCCGTCGTTGCCGGCATGTTGTCTCCCCACATCCTTTCATCCTTCGGTAAATTGGCGTTTGAAGTGCATGGACGCTGAATGATTCCAACGATAACGGAGCGGCGCGGGACGGACAACGGCCACTAATCCACGAAGGGATCATTTTTCCGCTCCCGCGCCGGCGCCGGCTTCCCGGCGGTCGCCGCGCGATTTTCCGATGCCGCTCAATTTTCCCGGCGGGGCTGGTCGGCCTCCCCGTGGGGCTGCCAGGTGTTCTTAGTCCGGCCAACGCAAGCAAAGCAAGCAAGGGCCGTCCGCGAGCAGTATGCCTGCAAGCGGACGGCCCTGTCGCTTCGCCCGTGTATCGCGCCTATTCATGCCCGCGAAGCCCGGGCGATCGGTCGAGCGGCTTCACATCGCGTTGCGTTTGCGGTAATCGACGGGCGAGACGCCCTCCATCTTGCGGAATACCCTTCGGAACGTCGCCGCGCTCGCGTATCCGACCCGTTCGCCGACCTCTTGGATCGAATCCGGCTGCTCCAGCAGGCGCTTCTTCGCTTCCACGATTCGCAGCTGCGACAGATAGTCCAGGAAATTCTCCCCGAATTCCTCCTTGAACAGCTGGCTGATGTATTTGGCGCTGATCCCGAACTTGTCGCCGAGGTATTCGAGCGACAGCTCCGGATTGGCATAGTGGTCTTCGATATATCCCCGGATGGTTTGCAGAAGCTGGCGATGCTGGCGATTGTTGGACAAGCGTTCCACTTGCCCGGCATAGCGCTCCAATGCCGTGCCGAACAGGCGCTGGAGCTCGTCCAGCGTGTCGAACTCCCCGACGGCCTGCAGCAGCGGCGCGGAAGCCTCGTTCATCCATGCGTCATAGTACTCCTTGGAGCCCTGCGACAGCTGAAGGTCCATATGGGCAACGAAGTAACGGCAGAGCCCCGCGATCTCGTTCTTCGGCAGACAGCATCCTCGCATGCCTTGGAAGAAATCGCCGCAGCGCTCCCGCCACTCGTCTTCTTGAAGACGCAGCTGGTCGGTCAGCCTATGGATCGCCTGCAGATGCTTATTGGTTTCCTTGGCCGCCGCGTGCCGCGTCTCGTTGAAGCCGATAACCCGGTTATGGCCGAGCGTCGCTTTGAACGTCAAGGCTTCCAGCGCTTGACGATTCGAGATGCCCGCACCCGAACCGGCTTCGGCCGTCTCGCCGAGGCCGATCGTCACCGAGAACGCCAGATGCTGGTCCACCCAGGAAGCGAGGCGCTCCGCCGTCTCCGCGGCGACGTCTTCGGCCGCGTCCTGCAGGAAGAGAATGCCCGTCAGCTGGAGCGGCGACGTCCACTCCAGCCATAGCTGGATCGGGATCCGCGACGTGAACATCTCGTGGGCCGCGCTGCTGACGACGAATTTGAACAACGACTGATCGCGGCCCGAGTAACGGCCGAACGCCTGCTCCGGATGATCGATCTCGGCGACGAATACCCGCAGCCTGTCGTGCGGCGGCAGCGCGGACGGCTCGATGGCATCCGATTCCCCGTCCGGAGCTTGCAGCAGCTCCCCGAAGAGCGCCTTCTGCTTGCGCGCCGCCGCCTCTTGCGCTTCCTTGCGGAACAGCTTCGTCTGCTCGGCGAAATTGTTGATGGCCGTCTCGATAAACGTGAATTCGTCCACCGCCAGCCTGCCGAGCGAGGGCTTGCCGGACCCGAACTGATCCTGCACGCGGAAGACGAGCTCCGCGATCGGCTTGTAGTTCTTGCGCGAGATGTACACGATCGAGACGCCGCCGGCGAGAAAGACGAGCAGGCCCAGCGCCAGCCAAATGCTCGATAAACTGGAGATCGCGGCAAGCGCCTTGCCGTTCGCGACGCTGCTCTCCGCCTTCCACCCGGTATAGGGCGACGTCTGCCCGGCGAGCACCTTCCCGCTTGCCGGCGCGTCGTCCGAGAAGAGCGGCCGTCCGCCGCGATCGTACAATTGCACGAACGCGCGTCCCGGATCGTACATCTCGCCCAGCATGCTCCGAATCGCCGGCAAGCTGACGTTCACCACGATCATCCCGTCCACGCTGCTGCTGAGCGAAACCTTGTGCACGAGGCTGACGACCTCCTTGGGCTGCTGGTTCGCGAATTCGCGGAACGAACGGAAGCCGCTCCAAGAAGAGGTATAGGACGTTCGGCTGTTCCGCTGGCTGCGGATGAAGGCGCTGTCCGCGAACGCGTCCGCGTTTGCCGTCGCGCCGCTGAACACGATGCCGTCCTTGAACCGAACCAAATAATACGAATCGATCATCGGCATCGCCTGCTTCAGCTGCAGCATCCGATTGACGAGCTGGTAGTTCAGGTAGACGTTGTCCTTGCCTCGCTCGAGGAAGAAATCGTTCAACAGTTTGCCCGTCACCATTTCGCGGATCAACATGTTATCGAGCGACCTTAGGCTGACGTCCACGGACTGCAGCAGTTGGTTCACGAAGACTTCGCTGGAATCTTTCGTATTGCGGTTGTTTTGTTCGACGAGGGTCTGAAAGAAGACGAAGAAGAGGAGGGAGAACATGATGCAGAAAATCGGCAGGTACGACCAGATCGTTTTGCGCAGCCATGTGCGATTCAAGGGCCATCATCCTTTGGAGGGAATTTGAATGCAAGCCTTATCGTGAAACGACATATGTAACCGCATACATTATTATCCATTATACGGCTGCCAGGGCGAATCGTCTTTGTTGTTCTCACCAACGATTTGTCGTTTTTTCCAATCGTTAGGCGGAAATTGCCCGCGCGCATGCCGCTGCTCAAGCCAAAAAGGCTGCCGTCCGGCAGCCTTTCCGATGCGTAATGGATGGTGCGGCTACGGGGCTTAACCCCTGCGCCCTGCTGCTCGCCGCCGCCCGAATCGAATCGCGGCCAGGACATCCGAAGAGACAGCCAGCTGGCCATGCGCGCCGAATCCCGTCCATCGTCAGCTTCGGGCATGCGATGCCCGGGCATCTAACCTGCAAAAAAAAGAGACCCGCGGCAACTGCCTGCGGGTCTAAGGTATATATACTAAAAGGGGGGTCGATTTCCAGTATAGCCTCGCCGCCTTAAGACAAGCTAAAGATCAGATTTCATTTTCCTTACAATTGTCTTACGAATCGGATATCGGCCGAATCGGTCGGTTTGTTGTTCCCGCTTCCCGGAATGGCGGGTTCATGCCTCAATACATGTTATGTTCCATAATCCAAATGGAACCGTAGACGACGACCGCCACGATGAGCAGGCCGAGAATGAGGGTCATGAGTTTATAACGCGGACGCTCCTCTTCCCGCAGATGCATGAAGAACAGCAGCTGCACGGCAAATTGCAGCGCCGCCGTAATCAACAGCACCAGGAACGTTGCCGTGTTCCCGAACCAGTGATTCATGACCGCCAGAATCGGGAAAATCGTCAGGATGATGGAGAGCGCGAATCCGATAACGTATTCCCTGAGCGAGCCGTGGCGTTCGGCATGGTCGCCATGCCCGATCGCGTTATGTTGCGCCATGTCACCTCACCCCCATCAAGTAAACGAACGTGAACACGAAGATCCACACGGCATCCAGAAAGTGCCAGTATAAACTCGTGATATGTACCTTGCGCTGCGTGACCGGCGTAATGCCGTGGCGGGTCAGCTGGATGATGAGCGCGGTGATCCAGCAGATGCCGAGCGAGACATGCAGTCCGTGCGTGCCGACCAGCGTGAAGAAGCCGGACAGAAACGCGCTGGAATGAATCGTGTGCCCCTCGCTTACGAGCTTCAAGAATTCGGTCACTTCCATCGCGATGAAGCAGGCGCCGAGCAAAATCGTCACGATCAGCCAGCCCAGCAGCCCTTTTCGGCTTCCCGCGTTCAATGCCAGCACGGCCAGCCCGCTCGTGAAGCTGCTCGTCAGCAGAATGAACGTTTCGACGATGACGCCCGGCATTTCGAAAATTTCTTTCGCCCCCGGTCCGCCCGCCGTGTGCTCACGAAGCACCAGATAAGTGGCGAACAGCGTAGCGAACAAAATGCAGTCGGTGATCAGAAATATCCAGAAGCCGAATTTTCGAAGCTCCTCCAAATCATGATGGCCTTCATGGCCGCCCTCATGCGCAAACGATGGATGGTGAGCGTGCGCCATTAGACAATCCTCCCTGCCTCTGCTTCGGTACGTTTAATTTCGTCCACCGGAATGTAGTAGTCGGTATCGTAGTTGAACGAATGCGCCAGCATGGTCGCCGCGATGCCGATAAAGCCCGGAATCGCGATCCACAGCCAATGAAACACGAGACCGAAGCCGACCGTAAACCAGCAGATCGCTTGGATAAACGGGATCGACGAGTTTTTCGGCATATGTATCGGCTCGAGCGCCGGCTTCGCCTTGGGCGCTTTCCCCGCGGCGATGCGCTCCTTCTCTTCCCACCAGTCATCTCGGTCCGTCACGACAGGCACTGTCGCGAAGTTATAGAGAGGCGCCGGCGACGGGATGGACCATTCCAGCGTGCGGGCCCCCCACGGATCGCCCGTGGTATCCTTTTCCATAAACTTGATGCTGTGCGCGATCTGCCAGACCTGGAACAGGAAGCCGAGTCCCATGAGGAAGCCGCCAATGGTTGACGTGAAATTCATCGCCCACCAGCCTCTGTCCCAGCCGTACGAGCTAAGCCGGCGGGTCATGCCGTCGAGACCGACGAAATACTGCGGCATGAAGCATACATAGAAACCGATGTTCCATATCCAGAACGCCCATTTGCCGATGGTTTCGTTCAGCTTGAAGCCGAAGATTTTCGGCCACCAGTAGTACAAACCCGCGAAGTAGCCGAAAACGGCCCCGCCGATGAGAACCTGATGGAAGTGGGCGATGAGGAAATAGCTGTTGTGGAACTGGAAATCCGCCGGCGCTGCCGAGAGCATCACCCCGGTCATGCCGCCGACGACGAAGCACGGAATGAATCCGAGCGTCCAAAGCATCGGCGTTTCGAACGATATCCGGCCGCGGTACATCGTAAACAGCCAGTTGAAAATTTTCACGCCCGTCGGAATCGCAATGATCATCGTCGTAATCGCGAAGAAGAGATTGACGTCGGCTCCCGAGCCCATCGTGAAAAAGTGGTGGAGCCAGGTAAAATACGCCAGGAAACTGATGCTGAGCATCGCGAACACCATGGACGCGTAACCGAACAAGCGCTTTCTCGAGAAGGCCGCCACGACCTCCGAGAACACGCCGAAGGCCGGCAGCACGATGATGTACACTTCCGGGTGGCCCCACATCCAGATCAGGTTGACGTACATCATGGCGTTGCCGCCGCCGTCCATCGTAAAGAAGTGCGCGCCCAGAAAGCGGTCCAGGAACAGCAGCGCGAGCGTGACCGTCAGGACCGGGAATGCGACGATAATCGCAATGCAGCTCGAGAATACCGACCACGTGAAGATCGGCACCTTCGACCAGGTCATCCCGGGCGCGCGCATCTTGACGATGGTGACGATGAAGTTGATGCCCGTCATCAGCGAGCCGATTCCGGAAATCTGCACGCCCCAGATGTAGAAGTCCTCGCCTACGCTCGGGCTGCCCGTCAGCTCCGAAAGCGGCGGATACGACAGCCAGCCGGCATTTGCCGAACCGCCGATAACGAAGGACATGTTAAACAGCATCGCTCCCATAAAAAACAGCCAGAAGCTAAGCGAGTTGAGGAACGGGAACGCGACGTCGCGCGCGCCCAGCTGCAGCGGCACGGCGATATTGAATAAGCCGAACATGAGCGGCATCGCCATGAACAGGATCATTTCGACGCCATGCGTCGTGAACACCTCGTTATAGTGCTCCGGCGATAGGAATTTCATATCGGGAAAGGCAAGCTGCGTCCGCATCAGCAGCGCATCGACGCCGCCGCGGAACAGCATAAGCAGCGATGCGATGATGTACATAATCCCGACGCGTTTATGATCGACCGTCGTCAGCCACTCACGCCAGAGCCAGCCCCATTTTCCGAAATAGGTGAGCACGAAGATAATGGCCACCGTCGTCAGCACGATCGACACATCCGCCCCGTAAATCAACGGGTCGCCCGTGACAAAGAACCATGAGACGAAATCCTTTATTGAATCAATCACGGAAGCCTCTCCTCTCATTTGCCATGATTCATGTGCATCGGGTGCGCCTTAGGATCGGATTGCCCGAAGCTGTTTATGTCGTGGGCATCCTTCTGCGCGTTATTGCCGGGCGGCAGCTGGCCGCTTTCCGGATGTTCCGTATGCTCGGCTTTCTTTTCTTCGCTGAGCGTCTCCGCCTTGATGGTGTATCCCGGAGGAGCTCCCCGGCTCGTGGAATATTCATTGACGATTCGCTCGAACAATCCGGACGGTACGGAAGCGAAAGTCATCCGGTTCGAAGGCCCGGGCTTGGCCAGCTGCTGATACCCCTCTTCGGACAGCGCATTCCCGCTATTCTTCGCTTCGGCTACCCATTGATCGAATTCCGCCTTCGAGGTGGCTTTGGCGGTAAACCCCATTTTCGCGAAATCGCGGCCCGTAAAATTGGCTCCGGTCCCCATATAATTGCCGGGTTCGTCGGCTTGCAGGTACATCGTTGTCGCCATGCCCGACATCGTGTAGATCATTCCGCCGAGCTGCGGCACCCAGAAGGAGTTCATCGGGCCGTCCGAGGTCAGCTCGAACTTAATCGGCGTCCGCTCGGGAATGACCAGATAGTTGACGGTCGCGATCCCTTGCTCCGGATACTGGAACAGCCATTTCCAGTCCAGCGACGTGACCTGGACCGTGATCGGCTTGTTGTCGGACGCGATCGGCTTAGCCGGATCGAGCGCGTACGTGTAGCGCGCGGTCACGATGGCCAGCACCAGGATGACGGCGATGGGGATCCCCCACCAGACGATTTCCAGCTTGGTGCTGTGGGACCAGACCGGCTGGTATGGCGCCTTGTTGCCCTTCTTGTCGCGGAAACGCCATATGATCCAGGCCGTAATCACTAACACCGGAACCAGGATAATGAGGCAAAGCAGCATGGTAATGTTAATCAAATCGCGCTGCTGGAGGCCGATCGGTCCCTTCGGATCGAAGACGATCATCGACTTGCAACCCGAGGCAAGCATGACGGTGCCGGCCAAGACGCCGCAAGTGATCAACGGCCGCATGAGCTTTGAAGTCGGCATAAGTTCCTCATCTCCTAAACATCATCTTGGGTTGACTTATTTTTCCCCAGATACCGGATCAATATTACGGCGGCTTCGGCTGGAGGTCATGTCAATAAAGAAGGACTGCTCCCGATGTGAAGGAAACAGCCCTTTTTACGAACCCTATGCAATTGCTTATTCGGATTCCGCCTTGCGTTTATGGACGAGGTTGATCGCCGTGCCGATCATGTAAATGAACACGCTGCCCACCAAAAAGCCGATGCCGGCCATTAACGGGCGATTACTGTCGCTGAAATTCCTGTAATTGGAGATACACAAAAAACCGCCTACGATAAGCGCTATCCATGCCGCGATTTTCATCGTTAGGAACAGGATGTTCCCCTCGCGCTCCGTTTTTTGTCCTGCCGTCGATTTCGTCGTCATGAACGCTTCACTTCCTCCTATAATGTAGCTGCCTTACTATCCTTCCTAGTATGAACAGATTTACGCTATTTTAGTTCGCGGCGAGATTCGGGGATTGCCAGACGGAGAGGTAAGCCCGGCGGTGCATAATGAAAACAAAAAAAGTACCCACCTCTGCATAAGCAAAGATAAGCACTTTTCTTGCATATTCAAAATTAATGAGGGCCCCTGCTAGTTTCGTCATAAAGGCAATGAAGTAAAGGTTCAGAACGTAGGATGGGCGGCATCGACGCGAGTTCCCCCCGAGCCTTGACGACGTTGGCGGTTCTCACTTTCACGGACATGGATTTGCCTCGCAGATCCTCTATCCGCTTCCCCCAACCCTCCGTTCAACGCTGCCCGGCTTCGGCTTCCTTCTCCTTCAGTTCTTCTCTCCATCTCGGCATGAAGCGGTTCTGCTCCGTCAGGTCGCGCAGCTCACGCAGCGACGCGTCCTTGTCCCCTTCCAGCCAGGCGATATCGCTGCGCAGCTTCCTATACCACAGTTGATCCGGCTGTGCCGACAAGGCTTTCGCGTTCTCGGTGCGGGCCACGTCCAAGTATCGAGCGTCCTTCCCTGCCTCGTATTCGGCGAGGTACAGGCGGGCTTTGCGGTCCTGAACGCGATCGGGAGCGATCGCCCATGCGGCGCTCCGATCCAGCTGGCGGACGGCATCCGCCTTGCGATTCTCCGCGATCGCGCGTTCGGCGGCCATCTGGAATCGGGCGGACGCGAACAGCATGACGGAAACGGCCAGCGCCGCGGCAGCGACCAAGCCGGCGGAGGCTTTCAGGACGGCCGCGCGGTTCGGCGCCGGCGTCGCCGCCCGGGCAGGTTCCCTGCGGACGGCCGCGCCCATCACGAGCAAGAGTCCCAGCAAATACGGAAACGACAGCGAAAAATCGGCCAAGCCGTGCAGCAGCAGCGCTCCCATGGCAAGCAGCAGGATTCGGTCGAATAGCTTTTCCCGGCCTGATCGACGCTTCGCCGCCGAGATCCCTCGAGCCATGAGCGTCGCGCAAACGCCGGCGAAGAGCATCAAGCCGGCGACGCCCGTCTCCGTCATGACCTGCAGCGGCTGGCTGTGCACATAGGCGGTAAAATAATCGGCCGACTGATAATGGTATTGCATGGTGCTCCATGCGCCAGCGCCGAAGCCCCAAATCGGCGAATCCAAGAACATGGACCAGGCGTCGCGGTAATAGACGAGCCTCGTAAAGCCCTCTCCCGTGCGTGAAAGCGCCGTGCTCCAGCGGCCGGCCATTCCGGAGCCGACGGCCATCGCGGCGATGCCCAGCACCGGCGCGAACGTCGTCTGGGCCAAGCGGACGGCGCGCCCGGACAGCAGCGCGTCAGGCATGCGAAGGCCGAACGCGAAGGCCGCGGCGACCGGCACGGCGAACCAAGGCGACCAATCGTAGGCCGCCGCCGCGACGATGCCCAGCATCGCGCTCGCGCAAGACCGCAGCCAGAGGGGAAGGACATCCCTCCGGCTCCACGCGTACAACGGGACAAATGCAGCAGCCGTCAAGACCAGCACCGTGCGGGATTCCGTCAAGTATAGGCCGCCGGCGCAGAGGAAGAACGCGGCCTGCAGCCACCGCATGTATACGACGGATCGTTCGCCGACGGATAACGCGAAGGCAAGCAACACGGCGATCAAGAGCAGGATCGCGTAGGCGTTGGCGTAATCGATGAAGCCCGCCAGCCGCCCGTCGACGAACCGGCCCGTCGCGACGGCAAGCGGTACGGACAGCGCCGTGAACGCGACAAGGAGCATCCAGATCCGCTCCATGGCGATTCGCGGCACGGCCGACGCGAAGACGTACAGCGGAATCAGGAGCGCCGTGCGGACGAACGCGGTCAACGCCTCGCGGTGGTCGGCGCCGTAGCCGATGCCGGCTCCGTATAGAACCGTCAGCGCCAACAGCGCATAGAGGAGGCGGTCGTGCGTCAGCCGTTTCCGGGCCAGGCCGACCAAGTACCCGAGCGCGGCCACGATAGCCGCGATCATCATTTCATGCTCGAATATAAAGCCGCGGAGAAAAGGACCGCAAGCCAGGAACAGCGCCAGCAGCCCGGTTTCGAAAGGTACGGCGCGAAGAGCGGTAGATCGTTTCGACATGGGAATCTCATCCATCTTTCTGCATCGAATACGGGAAGAGACCCGATCGCTCGGGTCTCCGTTTTTCTTTACTTAACGCGCTGCGCGGCGCAGCAGATTGACGAGCATTTGGGCCGCTTCCGCGCGCGTCGCCGAGCCTTTCGGCTTGAACAATCCGGCGGCGTCGCCCTGGATCAGGCCGTTCGCGTACGCGAGCGCGACGGCGTCCGCCGCCCAGCTGCTGATGGCCGCGTCATCCTTGAAGGCCGACGCCTGCGCAGCCGAAGCGGTTACGCCCAACTGCTTGAAAGCATTCGCCAATATGACCGCCATCTCCTCCCTGGAGATGGTTTTGTTCGGCGCGAACGTATCGGCGCCGATGCCTTGAATGAGCTTATGTTCGTAAGCGGCCGCGACATCGGACGCGTACCACGCGTTCGCGGGCACGTCCTTGAAGCCGGACGAACCGGATGCCTTCACTCCGAGCGCGTGCACGAGCATCGCCGTGAATTCGGCGCGGGTCACCGGCTTGTTCGGCGCGAACGTCGTCGCCGTGACGCCCGTGACGAATTGCTTCGCCGCCAGCTCTTCGATCGCGCCGCGCGCCCAGTGCGATGCGCCGACGTCCGCGAAGGCTTTATGCACTTCCAGCACGCCGTATTTGCTGAAATGGGATACCTTCGCCACCAGCTTGCCGTTCGCGCGCTCAGCCGGAACATAGGTCAGGCTGCCGTCGTCCGCGATGTAGTACACATTCGTCACATGCGGATCGGCATTCGCGTTCACGTCGAACGTCAGCGTAATCGGCGCGTTGAACGTCGAGAGCAGCGCAGGCTTGCCTCCCTTCGGCGTGATCGACAGCGTGAGGTCGTACACCGTACCGGCCGCGCGAACTTCCATGCCGGTTTCCGCGTGGACGGCGCCGGGCAGCGCGTTCGCGCCGATCGGCTTCAACGTCAGCGTGAATTGCGCGTCGGACAGCTGTTCGCTGCCGACGAGCCCGGCCAGCTGCTGCAGCACGGCCGGCGGGATCGAGACCTTGCCGTGCGAGCCCGCAAGCTCGAGCGTGCGGGTCGCGCCGTCGCCGCTCAGCATGCTGCCCGGCATGACGGCCGCCTCGCTGTCCTGAATCGGCAGCGTGACGACGCCGTTCACCGGCGCCGGAATGTCCTCCGGCTTGAAGGTCACGGCATTCGGCGCTGCCGGCAGATCCGTGTCCGAGTCGCCGACAGGCACCGCGCCGCCGGGAGCGCCGCCGCCGCCCGGAATGCCTCCGCCCGGGCTGCCTCCGCCCGGATTGCTTCCATTACCGTTATCGGCCGAAACCATGAAGGAATTCGACACGATGGCCTCCTCGTTCGGCCCGACAGGCTGGCGGTACGTGATGGAGTACGTGCCGGGCGCCAGGGTCTTTGTGATTTCATTACCCTCTGGCCAATTGTAAGCAATAGATTCGTATACCTTGCTTCCCATGCTGTTCTTGATCGTGACGATACCGGGAACGAGCGAATCAAACCCGTCCCTCGCATTCTTAACAGATGTGTTTTGCAGTTCCAAGTCTCCGCTGAGTAGTTCAGGGTTGACATTTAGAACGGTTTGCCCGTATGCCTTGTGCGGGCTGACAAGTAGCGAGGAGTTCGCGACATCAATGTGACCACTATACGGAACGGTAGTATCTTCGTCCATATCATAGGCGCTCCTTGTAAGCCAATCTTGTTCCCATGGCACCTCATCCGAACTTTGCGTGTTCATGACGAAGAAAAATCGCTGCTTGCCTGGACTGACATAGGCCTTGTCCATAAAACGATGAAACGAATAGCTGTAACCATTTTGGCCGGAACCCTCGATACGGACATCGAAGGCTGTAAACGGTCGATTTCCTTGGAGCTGCAGCAGGTGCATGCCCGGATTGGTAACCGACCATTTCCCCGTCGCGGAATCAACGTGTACGTCCCTCCTTAAGCTGTACGCGGTAGAGGCTCCGTCCCATCCATTGATGACAAGACCAAAATCTTGCGGATTCATCAAGATTTTACCATACGTTAAAGTACCGTTGAACCAATCAGTAACATTTACCTGCGTACGGTACGATTTCCCATATCCGGGAACCGGAAACTCGATCTCCGTCCTGTCGATCTGCAGTTTATTCGGTAAATCATTGGTTTTCGGCTGAATGATCCCTGCGGAAGACGCAGCGTCGATCTGCTTCAAATTCTTGAGCTCGGCGCCTGTCAAAACCAATTGACGATAGTAAACGACATTCCCTATAGATGAAGAATTTAAGTTCAAAACGACATGCAGGGCATACTTCCGGTCGGAAGCCAGATCCAGATCGATTGGAAGCTTTAATATTCCTTGATCGACCCAGATATAACCAAGGGATTCCGTACCTTGTAAAGACTGGAGGTTTGCTTCCCCGTAATTATTCGCGAGACGGTACCCCGCGGGCAGCGAGATCGGAATTTGTTTGTAATATTCGCTGTAATCGCTAATCGATAGATTGGCTTGCCCAGTCAGCTTGACGACATCCGTCGGAAAGTTCTGATGCGTAAGTTTCAGTGCGAACTCGCCTGCGTTCATCAAGAGATTCGCTTGTACCAGCACGGGCGATTGCGATGGCAGCTTATCCCCGAAAGCTTGATTGGACGAGTCGTACAATTGATAGTCGAGTACGGATCCGGCTGCCATCGCCGAACCTTGGTTAGCGGCTGCGGCAACCGCCTCGTAGATGAATCCGTTCTCCCCGTCGGTCTGAACCGTCATGTTCTGGTTCTTCCCGGCGTTATCCACCATGAATTGAACTCCCGACGCATCCACGCTGTCCGCGATCTTCGCTACCGCCGCGTTCGCTACGTCGATCAAGGCGTTATCGAATTGATCCCTATAATCGGTATAGACGCGGCGATTGACTACGCCAACAGCGAAGAATTGTTGCTCCGACCGCTTATTGACGAAGTCGCGGCCGACCTCGAGCGAGACATCCCGATTCGCAGCCGTCAGCGATTTCGCAAACGTGTACCGATAGCCTTCGGATTCAACGTAATACGTAGCCGTTAGATCCATTCCCTTACTCACCAAATAGCGATGTGCGTAACGCGCGTCTTGCGTTAACCTCCCATTGATGTCCACCCTGCCGTTATCCAGCGACGAGGCGGGTTTAATCTCGATCGTCTCGCCGTTCAAGTCAACCGTTTGCGCACCTGCTGCAGGATTGGCGACTCCGGACAGGAGGTATCCGGTATCGTTGGCGGTATCGTACAATTTCGTGATCATGGAAATCGGATTGTCGGACTGTACATAAAGCTCAGCCTGATGATTGTCGCCGAACAAGGTCAGCATAGGCCAAGCGGACAATTGATTCCGGTCGTCAAGTACGTTGAAGAACAGCTCGTCGCCCGATTTTGCCTGAATCGCCTTCACCGTAATATGCTTCAATTCGGTGCTGTTAAATTGAATGTCGCGATCTTCGCGAGACACGGCGCGGTGATAGACGACCTCGTGTCCTCCATCCGAAGAGTCGCCGACGATTTCTAGTTCGTAATTGCGCCCTTTCAGCAAATCGTTATACGGGATAACGATCATTCCGCTATCGGACATATCCGTGTCATAAGTAAGAACCGTTCGATAAACCGTACCGTCATTCATCCCGTCATTCCATGGCGGGAGCTTCTCGAATAGATAAACATGCCCGTTCGCCAGCGGTTGGCCGGCTTCGTTTTGGGCATGAACGACCAGCCCCTTTCCTTCATAGCTGTCGCTGATAACGAACGGTTTTGTTACGATAATCGGCTGATCAAAGCCCGTCAGCGAAAGTTCCATCGTATAGGATCCGTCTTTAAGCGGAGGCGCAAACGATTGATCGATGCAGCACCAGCCGTACATATCTTTCTCTACTGCGGCATTACCTTGAACGTCCGACACTTTAACATGCAGGTCAGGTATTTCCGAGCCAATGTTTCCGTCAGAAAAAAAAGCATAATTCAACTTAAATGCCCCGCTGGTCACGGCAACATCGGCCTTGATACGATCCGGAGATAGATTCAAAGCGGAGATCGATGCCTGCGGTTGACGATCAATGACCAGCACAGGGACTTCTTTGGGATTGAATGCGTCGTCGTTCCATGAAACAATGCGTTCGCCCCCTTCAACGTCATAGCGCTGAACTAAATCAAGCCGATATATACCGTTTGAAGCGATCAATTGATGAACGACGCTGAGTGAGGCTCCCCCACCTTCCCGCGACAAATTGAATCCTACGAAGGTCTCGGGTACTTGGGTTGTAGATGCCGCGTTCACGTCGTCTTCATTAAAGGTAAACACTGTGCCCGGTGTAACTTCAAGCGTTTTGTTTAGAAAATAACCTTTTGAGTCCTTCGTCCCCGTTAAACTTAATTCAAGCTTGCCGGGCTTCGTCAAAATCGAGCATTGCAATAGATTGTCGTATTCGTCGTCAACTACTTCGGCGAATTCGCCATGATGAATGATGAGCTGCCGTTCATTCCAATTTGCCGACACGTTCACGTCGAGCGGAACTTCCACCGCTTCTTCATCGATCTTCCACTCATTCAGCGAAGAAAGCTGCTCCGCGGTCATCGTTCTCTCGTCGATATAGAGAAGTGATTTGCCAGTCGCTCGTTGCATATACCGCACGGCCAGATCAATGGTGATCAATTTTCCCGAAGGGGCCGTAAGTTCCCCCAAATCAAATGCGTCGCCGAAAATAAATGACTTTATCTTCTTGCTGCCATCATCATCGGTATAACTTGCGTTCCCGTTATTAATATAACTAATTTCATACCCGTCGATCGTCTCCATCTGAATCGTCCTAAGGTCCGCTGTCGCCGATTGGCCCTCAGCTCCCGCATCGGTTTTCTGGCCATCCCCCGGCAGCGGAAGCGCCTGTCCGGCCGAATTATCGGCGGTCTGCTGCTGCCCTGATGGAGCAGCCGAGCCCCCGTCCCCTTGCTCCGCATGCGATCGCGCCGGCATCGCAAGCGCGAATACGATTACGAAACTGATGATGCCCGCCATCCATCGTCTTAACATCAAATTATGCTCCCGTCGTCCAAAAAATTAGGTATCAAATTGCTACGGTGCATTATAGCATCCGGCTTGGCCATTCAATTGTCGATTTATGTCGATTCACGAAAAATTTAAATTAAGACGCACCTATCGGCTACTTCCTAAGTCCCCCTATGTATGCTGTGTCCGGCGAATAAATAGAAAAAGCTGCCGGATGCTCGGCAGCACATTTTTCACGCCTCACTATGCCAGTTCCGTCCCCGTTAATCCAAGGTCTGAACTTGATCGATCCACAGGCTGAATCGCTGTACGTAGCGCTTCAAATACTTGCGGGTCGTTTCGTCCGTCAATAGGCGTCGCTCCGCATCCACTTTATCCATCACTTGCGAAATGTACATTTTCTCAAAAGGAAGCACGTGGGCGCGAATTGCTTCTAACGTCTGTCTTATCTGCTGCTGCGACAGGATCGTGCCCTTGACGCCCGGCGTCGCGCCTACCAGCCCGGTCGGCTTTCCGCGAAGCGCGGCGGTCTTGCCCGGCGTCGAGGCCCAATCCAGCGCGTTCTTCAATACGCCGGGAATGCCCGAGTTGTATTCAGGGCTAACGATCATGATGCCGTCGACCCGTGCAATCGCTTCGCGGAAGCGCCGGACAGGCTCAGGGCCGTCCCCATGATCCAGGTCTTCGTTATACAGGGGGAGCTCCGCCAAGGAGATCGACTCGAACGCGATGGATTCTTCCAACTCGGGTATAGCTGCGGCAATCATGCGGTTGAACGAATGTTCTCTTAAACTTCCGACGATCAGTCCTACCTTTTTCGTTCGATTGTCAGGCGCCATTTTTGTTTCCTCCCTTGAAGTATCTGTCATGCGTCATACAACGCTTACCTATTTATAACCGCATCAGTCCAACCGGCCCTGCTCCCTTTTCAATTTTTCGGGAGTGACGTCGTCTCCGTTCGGATCGACAATGGTCACGTTCAAGAGCACGCTATTTATCGTGCCGCGGAATTGATGGAGATACTCCCGACGAAGGCCGGCTTGTTCGGCTTTCTCCATTTCGCTCAAGCCTTGGTTTTTTTCTAGTTTAGAAAGCTCATTTATTCGTTTAAGCATGGTACGCATGTACAAGTCCCCCTTAAGGTTTGTTGATCGTTCCCGCTGTCGCGCTTCAAACTGCGAAGCGACGTTTTCCGGTCATCGACAATTATGTCTTTAAATTAATTATCTTAAATTAAAGATATATGAATGATTTCCATTTGTCAATGGGGGATCGAAGACATAGCGCGGATGTTAACCGTGTACATACTGCGTGCGCCATGTCTTGACCACAAAGTTTGACGACTGGAGCCTCGATCCCCACTTGTCCCGTCTAGCCGAAATACCGATCGGAAAGAAGTTCGTTAAGCGTACGTCGAGCCTCATTCGTTTTTATCGGGTTGTTGCTTGCGTTGTCGGCAAGGGTAATCAGCGCTTTCCACAACGCCCATCCGCGCGCACGCGACCATGTAGCTTCATCGGCCATAATGCCCGCTCGGAAGGCAGCCCGGCTTTCCTCCGAAAACAACGTCCACGCAATCGTCAAATCGCATGCCGGATCGCCTACGGCCGCGCATCCGAAATCGATAACCGCGCTTAAACGCCCTTCTTCTACTAACAGATTCGTTGGATGAACGTCTCCATGAATCCAAACCGGCTGGCGGCTCCACGTTGTTTTCGTGGCTGCTTCCCAAACGCCGGTTGCTGCCTTTGCATCGATCGTCGCGTCAAGGGCTTGAATTGCATGACGTGTCTGCTCGTCGTAAATGCTTGCCGGGCCGCCGCGATAAAAGTTATGGAGACCGGGCGGGGGGCCGCCGCTTGCCTCGATTTTTTGCAGCGCAGTCAGGAACTTCGCCAACTGATCCGCAAAATCATTCAGATCCTCGATGCTTTCCACCGACGCATTCTCGCCATCAATCCAGCGATAGATCGACCAATGCCAAGCGTATTCACTGGAAGGCGCCCCCATCGCAAGAGGGGCGGGAATGGGCAGCGGCAGAGCGGAGGCGAATCGCGGTAACCATCGCTGCTCCTTTTCTACCTGCGCGGCATATCCTTCCGCGCTCGGCAGGCGCACGCTCATATCGCGACCAAGACGAAACGTTCTGTTGTCCCATCCGCTCATCTCCACCGGCCTGACCGGAAGGTGCGCCCATTGCGGAAATTGATCCGCGATCAAACGCCTTACTAACGATACATCGATGTCCGCCATGCCATCATCCCCCATCTATACTTGCTTTTGAGCTCGAAACTCTATGCCCGCGAATATCCCTCTACCTCTAATGTATCAAATACGCGGCCGTAAAACCGGAAGAAAACAATTATAGCCAATAAATCCAACTCGCGACGATAACGAAACCAATCGCCCCGATAATGAGGTCAGCCTGCTGCGATGAAGAGGCGCGAATGTTCTTCCAACGCATCGTAACGAATTGAAAATGCACGAAACGAAGTCCTCCTCGGAACCTGTTTCGTGCATTGATCTGACAGGCTGAGCCGCGTTTTACAGCACTCGCTCCGCATTGTATTTCGCTCTGAATTTATTGGCGATATAGATTTCGTAGATGGCGCGATCCAGCAGGCCTTCCACGAGGCAAACCTCGATTTTCGCGACTTCTTCTCGATGGTCCTTGATGGGCGATACCGTATCTTCAAAATGCTTTTTGATTCTCGGGCGCAGCTTTCTCGCTTTGCCGACGAACAGCAGTTCATCTTTACTGTTGTAAAACATGAAAATACCGCCGGTTTCCCGCGAAATCAAGTGAAAGTCGGTAAATCCGTAAATATGGCTTACCTGGGGATCACGCTGCTTGGTGATGGTAACGTCCGGTTTGGGTATCGTTATGTTGATCACGATCGATTCACGTCCTCTTCAATAGTAGGTCTATATCGTAACATGAATGTTCGCGTAAAACGAGTTCGGAGCCATTCGCGACCGCGCGAGGCATGGAAACAAAAAGAAGCAGGCGCATGGGCAACTGCTACTTTTGGATGTTGGCGATCATATGGACGTCTGCTGCGTTGAGCGATTGAAGCCGTCTTGATCGCGGTGGCCGTTGTCGCTTCGCTTCTCTTATGCGCCCGCCTTCAATCTTCTCTCGAATACGAAAGGTCCGAGAGGCAGAAAAGCAGCGATGACGGCACCGACGATACGCAGCGGCTTCCAACGGAAAAGGATCGCCATCAGGACGATTCCGATCAGATAGAGCGAGAACAATAAACCGTGGATACCGCCTGTGACGGTTACGGCCTCCGGACGATCGCCGATGTATTTGAGCGGCATGGCGATGCATAACAGAAACAAGAACGAGGCGCCTTCCAAATAACTGATCCACCGAAAGTACTTCAAGGCTGATGTTTTCATCGTTTCTCCCCTTCGCCGATTCGCGTGCTCTCTCATCAGTTTACCATGAAAGACAGCGAGATTTAACGTTCCGGCTTGTCGGAAATAGGGCGAAAACGGTACAACCTTCTAAAGCGACGCCGAGTATGCCTGCCGTTCGCCGATCGTAGCTAATCGATAAATCTGCAGACATAGTTGGTTCCTGTCAACGGGAGCGGTTCCCGATTGAGCCGCAGCTCGACCAGCGTTGTCGTGAACGGATAAAAAAACTTCACGTCGCTTGCGCCAAGAAGACTGGATAGATCAAGCCTAGCATGCCATGTTCCTTCCTTTTGAAAGGCATCCATCAGCGTATTCGGGTCGTACTGATAACCTGGTTCCGGCCCATACGGTACGCAGACGTCCGTTGCCGACGCCTGCGCGGCGACCGGCGCGGATGCCGCCAATTGCGATGCGTTCATATCGGATGATATCGCGCAGGAAGCGGCATGGGCGAGACGAGAACAGCCAAAAAAGGAATCATTGATTTAACCCGCCAAGGTTCGGTTAGTCATAACATGCTATTGTGCTTTCACAAAACGGTAATGGTTTAATGACGCATGGGGCAGGTACGGTTCTTCCAGCAAATTGATTTCATCCGACGATAACTGGAGCGATACGGCGGAGATGGCATCTTGTATATGCTGCTTCTGGGTTGCGCCGACAAGCGGAGCGGCGATGACAGGCTTCGAAAGCAACCATGCCAATGCGATTTGGGCCATGGGAAGACCACGATTCCCAGCTACCTCGGCCAATCTGTCAACGACCGGTTTAACCATATCGGCATTGATATTGGTTTGCGCGGCATAACTGTCCGTTTTCGCACGTTCGGTTCGCTGTCCATCTTCCCAAGGCCGCGATAGCCGCCCGCGCGCCAATGGCGACCAAGGCGTAACTCCAATCCCTTCCGACTCGCACAGCGGCAGCATTTCCCGTTCTTCCTCCCGATAAAGAAGGTTATAGTAATTTTGCATAACGATGAACCGATGCCAGCCTTTGGCGCGTTGAATCTCGACTGCTTTCATCAACTGCCAGGCGTATAATGTAGAGGCGCCAAGATAACGGGCTTTACCCGCCTTCACCACATCGTTCAGGGCATCAAGCGTTTCCTCAAGAGGCGTGTCATAATCAAAACGGCCGATTTCATAAACATCGATATAATCCGTTCCCAATCTCCTCAGGCTATCGTCGATTTCCGTCATAATCGCCTTGCGGGACAGGCCCATTCCGTTGGGGCCGGACCTCATGGGAGCGAACACCCGATCCGCGATCACGACATCCTCGCGCCGCGAGAAATCGCGGATGGCGCGGCCCAGTATCCGCTCCGTATCGCCATCGGAGTAATTGTTGGAGACGTCAAAGAAATTGATGCCATTATCCACGGCCAGCTTGATGAAGCTGCGGCTGCTCTCCTCGTTCAGCGTCCACGGTCGGTCGTTGATGCCTGTGCCGGTATTTCCGTAGCTCATGCAACCCAGGCAAATTCGCGAAACCTCCAAGCCGGTATTTCCCAATCTTGTATATTCCATTCCCATGGCCTCCCGCTATTCTTCTTTTGAATCGGTATGAACCTTTCGGCGGATCAGCTCGGAAGGGGCATACCCGAAATGCTTTTTGAACGCATAGGAAAAATGAGATAAATCTTCAAATCCGATTTCGTCGTAGATCTCAATCGGCTTTTTATTTTTTTCGGCAAGCTGGTAATGGGCCAACTCGAGCCGTTTTTGGGTCAGCCATTTTTGAGGCGTCGAATGGAAAGATTTTTTGAAATCCCGCTTGAACGTGCTCAAGCTGCGGGCGGTGAGATAGCTGAACTGATTTAACGTGATGTTGAACATATAGTTCTTCTCCATAAACTCGGCAAGATCGATTTTGCCCGGTTCGTCGAAGTTGGACAGGACACGATCGGAATCGGGGTCAATGGCTCGCAGGATGGTGATTGCTTCTTCGAGCTTTAAGGAAATCATGGATTCCGGCAGTTGACCTTCCATCTGGAGATACGGCAGCAGGGAGGCAAAAAAACTGTCCAGCAGAGGCTCCTTCGCATATTTCTTGATCTTGTGCGAGCCGGCCTTGGCCACGTTAAACGGGTGTCGGATATAATAATCCTTCAATCGCTCGGCCTTCAGAATCAGCATGATGGCACGGTAGGGACGACCGTCTTTCGGATATTTGATCATCGTAGCCAATTGACGCCGGGGGAACAGAAATGTCTCTCCCGCTTCAATGATATAGCTGTCGTCGGCTTGAACAATCTTCATTTCACCGGAGATAAGCCTTACGATGCAATGATGTTCCAGCACGGCTTCTTCTTTATAATAATTGTCGTCCATGCAAGCCCAGATGATTTCAGCCTTCATTTTCTGCTCCGGTGCAGACATATGGAACCACCTCCCTCTCAGTCCTGAAAAAACAATTCAGGCTAGCGGCGTTTGTCGTCATGCCGCGGCGCGCGCTCACAGGCTGATATCGTGGCACAACCGCATCTGCTTGCGAGGCGTCCGCGGAACTCTTCGATCAGATGGTTACGCCATCGCTCAAGGTCATTATAGAGCTCAATCGTTTGAGGTTCCAATCGACGACCCGAGATCGAACGCGACCCCCGTAAGCCGTTCGCTCAGTGTCCAAAGCTTGCCGGCCGTTGCCGGATCGAGTGCAAAAGCCGTAACGCCGTTAAACGGCGGAAAGATCGTGGTAAACAGGTCCGCCGGCGTAACCGCTTCGGTGCGGGGATCCAGCACGGCTACTTCATTGTCTTCGCAATACACGCCGCCGATATCGTCGAGCAACGGACTGGTCGCGCACCAGACGGTCGTTGACGCGCCTTGCGGGATGGTTTTCAGACCCATCTGGGCATTATAAACGGCGTTCCCTTCCGGGTCCAGAAGCCCCTGCGCGATCAGATTTTCGGTCGACAACAACCGCTTCAGGTCGGTATCGATAATGGAGCCGGGATGCAGGGAGAAAGCCCGTACGCCATGGCTCATGCCGAGGTTGTCCAATTCCAGGGTAAACAATATATTGGCGGTTTTGGATTGTCCATAGCCTTGGAGCGTATCGAACTCGCGATGCTCGAAGCTGGGGTCTCCAAACTCGATAGAAGAAAAATGATGTCCCCACGAAGAAACGTTGACGACCCTTGCTCCTTCGGCTTTTATCAGGGCTGGCCACAGCCGCGCCGTCAAATGAAAATGTCCCAAATGATTGGCGGATAGCTGCGATTCGTATCCGCGCGCGTCGCGCTGCAGCGGAACCCACATGATCCCCGCATTGTTGATGAGCAAATGCAACGCTCTGCCGGACGCCAGAAATCGTTCCGCGAATGCATCGATGGAAGCCGGGTCCGTCAAATCCATCGGCAAAATTTCCACATGAGGGACGCCTGCCAAATTTTTTTGCGCTTTGTCCATATCTCTGGCCGGTACGACGACGGTCGCTCCCGCTGCAGCGAAGGTTTTGGTCGTTTCCAGGCCGATGCCGGCATAGCCTCCGGTGACAATGGCCGTTTTTCCGAACAGGTCAATGCCTTTTATCACGTCGCTCGCGGTCGATGCCGCGTCGAATCCCGATCCTACCGGCTTTTGCAGCATTCCCGCATTATTCTGCTTCATGTTTTCACTCTCCATTCATTAGGTTAGTGAAATTGTATCACGGCTTTTCCGTATTTCATTTTGTTCATAGGACCAAGTTTGCTTTGTTTATAGGGTCAAATTTTCTTGCGATTGCTAGGCGCAAGCCAGGCAATGTGGATTCATGCAAAGAGCAAGCCGGACACCAAAGCATGATGGGGGTCCGGCTTGCTCTTTCGGAATTGCGTCAAGTTCGTAATAATTTGATTATACGGCTGCCCGACCTCCATCGACGGGAACGATGGTGCCATGAATAAAGCTGGAACGATCCGTAGCCAGAAAAACGATGGCGGCCGCGATTTCGTCCGGCGAAGCGACCCGTCCGGCGGGAGCCTGGGCCGCCAAATGGTCGAGATACTCGCCCATTTGAGACGCGCCTTCGGTACGCGTCGGTCCCGGGCTGACCGCATTGACACGAACTCCGCGTGGGCCGTACTCGGCCGCCCATGATTTGGTAAGCAGATTCAACGCCGCCTTGCTCGCCCCGTACAAGCTAAACACGGAGGTCCCCAGATTCGATACCATGGTCGAGACGTTGACGATCGCTCCTTTGCCGCGTTCGGCCATTAACGGCGCAAGCTCCGCTACAAGGAAATAAGGAACTTTGGTATTCACCCCGAACACATGATCAAAGTCCGCCTCCGTTGACGCATCGGTCGGCCCAAACGAACCGATCGCGGCATTATTGATCAGAATGTCGATCGGACCGCCGCCAAGCTCGACCGCGTTTTTCGCAAGCGCACGCGCGCTTGCTTCGTCCTTCAGATCCGCCGGGATAAAATCGGCCTTTCCGCCATTGGCGCGAATTTCGTTTACCGTTTGTTCTCCACGTTCAACATGGCGTCCTGCAACAATGACGTGAATGCCAAGCGCGGCAAGCTCATTGGCGGTCGTTCGGCCAATTCCGCTTGTTCCTCCAGTAATAAGAGCGACGGTTGCCTGTTGATGGGAATTCATGAGTCACTACCTCTTTTCTTATTTTGAATTATTCAATACATTTTTTTGTATTAAACAATACATTTTTTTGTATTGAATGTTTCAATAGTATAGCTCGAGTTCTGGAATGTCAACTTCATTTTTGATACAATGGCACTATGAAAAATACGGACGATAACAATCAATCCTCTTATAAGCTAAAGCTCACCTTGAAAGGACAGGCTACACGGGCTCGAATTATTGAAGCGGCAGCGGACTTGATGGCCGAGCAAGGCATCGGTCGGACATCGATGGAGGATGTCCAGCGACAGGCGAAGGTGGGCGCTTCCCAGCTCTACCATTATTTCGATGACAAAAAAGAGCTGGTCCGAGCCGTCATCGCGCATCAGGCCGAAGCTATTTTTGAAGCGCAACAGCCTTATTTGGGCAAGCTTGACAGCTTTGAAGCGCTGCAGGCGTGGAGAAATCTCATTATTGAAATCCAGTCGGGGCGGCAATTCAAGAACGGCTGTTCCATCGATTCGTTAGTTGGTGAAATTGCGGAGAGCGAGGAAGAAGTCCGTTCCGAGCTCGTATCTTGCTTTGCGCAATGGGAAGGCGAAATTTCCAGGGGACTGCATGACATGCATGCTCGTGGCGTGTTGCGTTCCGATGCCGATCCCGACGGCTTGGCGTTAGCCTTGCTAACGGCGCTTCAGGGCGGTCTTTTGCTCTCGCGGCTGCGTAGAGAGGTAGCGCCGCTTGCCACGGGATTGGATGCCGCGCTGGGATACATCCGTTCCTTTGCCGCTAATTGATTGAAACGCGGACGGTTCTGCTCAGCAGGTTAAGAGATGCGGATTCGGTCTCTGAGCTACAAGTGTCCGAAGATCCATTGTGAAATGCCGTCGCGCGTTTGATTCGCCAACGTAACCGTTTCGTGGTTGCATATAAACCCACTAGTGTTCACGAAAGAAAAATAGAAAGCCCTCCACATCAAGAGAAGAGCTCCTATTAAGAAACCCCGGCCGTCGGGATTCCGACGGACCGGGGTTTTCGATTCGTATGCTGATTCAAATTCGGCTATAGCCCGAATTAATCCTGCTCTCGTTCCTTTAAATATTCCTTGCCGTCTGCTTCGGTCGTAAAGAAATGCGTCAGCGAAGCTTCCTCGATCTGGGCGAGCGCCCAATGACCGACCGGGATATCGCTCCAAGTCGGAACGGTAACGCCTTGCAATGGACCGCGTTTCATTACGCGGTTCAATACGGTGACGGCTTCCGCGCGCGTGAGCGAATCGTCCGGACGGAAACGGCCTTCGGTATCGACGGTCATAAATCCGGCTTGCAACGCGAGCCGTATTTGCTTCTCCGCCCAATGCCCTCCGATATCGGCGGCGTTCGCCGTTCCGGCATCCGTCAGACTTAAAAGTCTGGCGATCACGACGGCAAGCTCCCCGCGCGTAATGGCTTTGCCCGGGGCGAATTCCTTATGTGAATAGCCGTTCATCAGTCCGCTTGCCGTGACGTGCCGGATCCCTTTCTCCGCCCAGTGGCCGGGCTTTACGTCTTCGAAACCGATCGCCTCAGCTTCCTTTTCCGTACCCAATTGCAGTCTCGTCAGCATGGCCGCGATTTCCGCGCGGGTTACGGAGACGGACGGACGGAAGGTGCCGTCGGCATAACCATGAATATACGCTTGATGGGATTGTTCTTCTAAATCGCTCGCCAAGTCTCCGTCTACCGCGAGTATCGTAAACGTACTGAATTTGGTAACCGTAAACATGACGCCCAATCCGCCGTCTTTGTAAGGAACGATCGTAGGTTTAGCTATGACGCGTTCGCCGTCGCTATGCTCGATAAACACGATCAATCGCGCCAAGTATTTCTCCCGTTCCTTCGGATCCGACGGAATGGCGACGTCCCGTAGCGGCAAAATGACGTCTGCCGATCGGCTTGAAAGATTGGTTTCGATGGTCATCGGACGAGCGACGACCTGAACCGCGTGCTCTCCGTTTGTTTGTTTGACGATCTCTTCTTTTTTCGCCCGTTCTTCCACGGCTTTTCTCTCTTCTTCTTTCTTAAGCGGAATCAATCTGAAGTAGAGCGAATCCGTCAATCCGGAGACCGACGACTGCGGCACGATGATCCGGGCGTTATCCGTATAAATTTCGAAATCGACTTTGCCGGAGGCGATCTCCTCGACCGTTGCTTTCGGCAATTCGACGTTCAGCTCGGAAACCTCGTCCTTGGAATCGGGGATAACCAAGCGTATTTTCATCCGGCCCAATTCCTTCGCTTTTCCGATCGAATCCGCCGCTTTGTCGGCTTGGTATACGACGGTATCTTTTTTCGTGCCGTCCGGATTCGTAGTGCGCTCTATCGTCAGATTAACGAGCTGACTATCGTTGTTGCCGCCGTCTACGACGATCGGAACGATTTCCTTTGTCGGAATGCGCGGCCGAGCGACCGGCGTCGACGAGACGACGTTGGATAGTCCGTCGTACGCGCCTCCCGTGATATGGAGACGGAACTGGTAAGCCGTACCGTTAATCAGTCCGGTTACCGTCGCGCTCGTCGAACTTGCGTTAAGAGAGTCGCTCGTGGTCGCCTGCGTCCAAGTCGTGCCTCCGTCGGCGGACTGCTCGACGACGACCGCCGCCGCTCTCGTTGCCTGCCCGAAGTTCAAGTTGACGCTGGCGTCGGCGGGAACCGCCGCCAAGTTGCCCAACGTGCCGATCGGAGTAGCCGATGCGGCGTTCGAATGGCCGTTATGCACGCCGCCCGCCACCTTCAAGCGGAATAGGTAGGCGGTGCCGTTGACGAGCCCCGTCACTTGCGCGGCCGTCGAGTCGGCGTCCAGCGCGGCCGATGTCGTAGCGGGCGTCCATGTCGTTCCGCCATCCGCGGATTTCTCGACGATAACGCTCGTTGCGCCGATAGCAGCGCCGAATTGCAGCGTTGCGCTCGCATCTCCGGCTACAGCGGTCAAATCATTTAAAGGGATCGAAGGGAGCGCGCTTACGACGTTCGACTCGCCTTCTTTGGCGCCGCCCGTAACTATGACGCGGAAATGGTAGGTGGTGCCGTTCGTCAATCCCGTTACCGTCGCGCCCGTCGAATCGGCGTCTAGAGCGTCCGTCGTCGCCGCGGTCCACGTCGTGCCGCCGTCGGTCGATTGCTCCACGACGACCGCCGTCGCTCCCGTAGGCGCGCTGAACGTCAAGACGGCTTGCGAATCGCCCCCCGTTGCCGTCAGATCGCCGATCGCTAGCGTAGGCTTGGCATCCACGATGTTCGAGAGGCCTTCGTTCGCGCCTCCGATTACCGAGATCCGGAATTTGTATGTCGTGCCGTTCGTCAGTCCCGTTACCGTGGCGCTCGTCGAGCTAGCTGTCAAAGCATCCGTCGTCGCCGTCGTCCAAGACGTGCCGCCATCGGTCGACTGCTCGGCGATCACGCTCGAGGCGCCGGCCGCCGCGGTGAACGTCAATTGAACCTGCGAATCGTTAGCCGTCGCGGCCAGATCGGTAATCGGCGCCACGGGCGTGACAGAAGCTTCGTTGGACAAGCCGTTATTGACGCCGCCCGTTACCGAGAGGCGAAGCTTGTAGCTCGTGCCGTTCATCAGTCCCGTGACCGTCGCGCCGGTCGAGCTTGCGGACAACGCAACCGTCGTCGTCGCCGTCGTCCAAGACGTGCCGCCGTCGGTCGATTGTTCGACCGCGACCGTCGTCGCGCCGGAAGCGGCGCTGAACGTTAACGCGGCTTGTCCCGGACCCGCCGTTGCCGCCAAATCGGCGATCGGCAAGCACGGAAGCGCGTCGGCGACGTTCGACAGTCCTTCATGGGCGCCGCCCGTTACCGAGACGCGGAAGCGATAGGTCGTGCCGTTCGTCAATCCCGTTATCGTCGCGCCCGTCGAATCGGCGTTTAGAGCGTCCGTCGTCGCCGCGTTCCACGTCGCGCCGCCGTCGGTCGATTGCTCCACGACGACCGCCGTCGCTCCCGTAGGCGCGCTGAACGTCAAGACGGCTTCGGTATTGCCGGCCGTTGCGGCAACATCCGCGAGAGGCGCAGCCGGCATCGCGCTAACGACGTTGGAGAGTCCCTGGTACATGCCTCCCGAGACATTCAATCTGAAGCCGTAAGTCGTACCGTTCGTCAGCCCCGTTACGATCGCGCTCGTCGAACCGGCGCCAAGGGCTTCCGTCGTCGCCGTCGTCCACGACGTTCCTCCGTTATCGGATTGCTCCGCGACGACGCTTGAAGCTCCGATCGGAGCCGTGAAGGAGAGACTGACGGTGCCGTCTCCCCTCGTTGCGGCCAAATCGAAGATCGTACCCGGAGGAGTCACGTCGACTACGTTGGAAATGCCCGGGAAGGAGCCTCCGGACACATTGACCCTGAGCTTGTACGCGGTGCCGTTCGTTAAGCCCGTTACCGTCGCGCCGGTCGAGCTAGCGGTCAGCGCGACCGAAGTCGTCGCCGTCGTCCACGTCGTTCCGCCGTCCGTCGATTTCTCCACGATGACGGAAGTCGCGCCTGCCGGGGCGGTAAAGGTCAATGTCGCTTGTCCATCCCCGGGCATGCCGGCGACGTCGCTTAGCGGAGCGATCGGGGTCGCGGTCGCGACGTTGGAAATGCCGGGCTTGGCGCCTCCCGTGACGTTTACCCGGAATTCGTAGCTCGTCCCGTTCGTTAATCCGGTCACTGTCGCGCCAGTCGAATTCCCGTCAAGCGCTTCCGTCGCGGCCGTCGTCCACGAGCCTCCTCCGTCGCTCGACTGCTCCACGACGACTGAGGTTGCTCCCGTCGGATGCTTGAAGCTTAATACCGCTTGCCCGTTGCCAGGGACGGCTTTCACGCTCGATAGCGGAAGCTTCGCCAAGTAGAGGCCGAGGTTCGTCGACGTCGTCGACTTATAATGAAAATAGACGTTATCGTCGGGATTGACCGCCACGGTAATCCGATTGACGTCGTTCAGAAAATCGGCGCCTCCGACGTATTCCCAAGCTCCGTCTACGTATCGCATGACGTTCGCTTTGTAGGAATTCGCACCGAAAGCCACGTACGGCACGTCGGAACTGTCCAGGTCGAACCCCATGAACGTATCCGCTGCCGGCGAAAAGCCGGCGGAACCGATCGTTTCCCACGATCCGTTCACGTACCGCTTAACGGTCAGTTTGCCGGACTTCGCTCCATCGATGAAATCCACGTAGGGGACGTCATCCGACGATATTTTGAGCTTGAGCGTATAGTTCGAATTGACGCCGGTACCCACGGAAGAACCAACCATGCTCCAGATACCGCCGCTATATTGATAGACTTTGACTTGATTGCTGTCCGAGGCGTCGACGAACGCGACGTATAGCGTATCGTCCGAAGCGATCGCCAATGAAGGGGACGTCGTGCTGTTATTCCACGGAAGCGTGCCGACGTTGGTCCATGTTCCGCTTACCGGCGTCATGACTATGGTTTTGGTCGATTGGCCGAAATCCGTGAACGCCGTATACGGTTGGTTCTCGCTGTCGAACACCAAGTTCTGGTAGTAGCCGTTTGCAACAGACAATCCCTCGTTTCCGACTCTTTTCCACTCTCCGGAAACCAGTTGATCGATTTCGACCTTGTTGCCCGCTCCGGTGTTGTTAAAAGCCATATAAGGCATATTATCGTGATCGAAATACAGTCTCACCATATCGTTCGCTCTCATCGCGAAGGTTGCGGTCGTGCTTACGTCCTGCCAGCTTCCGGATACGTATTTCTTCATAAATATCGCAGAGCTCGCCGCATAGACGACATAAGGAACCCCATCGTTATCCAGACTCAGACTGTTGTGCGTTCCCGCGCCGAATCCGAAGGATCCTACCGACTCCCAAACGACCGCCGCGTGCGCGGTCGGCAAGACGGTCTGCGACCCGAGAGCCAAAGACAAGCCCAATAGCGCCTTCCCTAACTTAGTCATGAAACGTTTCATTATACCTGAGCCACCCCTCCTACTTTGTTCCTATTACTATGACGCAGTTCGACACAAAGAGTCATATAATCATATATATCGACATATAAATGTTTAAAATTCATGTCCAAAGACCTAATTTATTGGAAGAGACAAAAATATTTTATATTTGAAATTGAAAAAACGCTTCCGTCTCGGAGAGCGTCCATTCATAGATGCGTATGCCAACGCTCTTCGCGCATTTCATTGCGGGCAGCAGGAAATAGGCGCTCATCGACGAATATGCGGCGAGGGAGAATAAAGTTCTTTAATTGAAAATAAAGTTCTTTAACGCAGAATAAAGTTCTTTAATCAAGAGGTCTCTATTTGACTTTCTAAGTTCGATTTATTTCCGCAAAAAATAGAATTTGAAATGTGGTTTTCTAAAGCACTCCCATCGGGGGTGCTTTTTATTCTTAAGGAGGCAAGGTCAGATGGCGTGGGATCGTCCTTTTCGTACTCGCGGCTATCGCGGGGCAGGGCACACCCGAGTACCAAGCTTATACCAGGTTGGCGGGATCTGGGTCGGGTACGGCTCCAAGCCTGCCCACAGAAGGCGGAGGAGTGGGGAGCATTTACGATCATCCGAACCCGTCGAAGCAACTGAGATCTGATGGCATGATCGTGAATCCTGCTGACGGCGTTTATGGAGATGGCTCGATTAATGTCCGAGTGGTCTCCGGAGGCGATGGCGAAGGTGGTTCGGCGCCGATCAGCGTAACATTGCAGAACGCGGCAGCATCTCCCGGCAACGGAACTCCCTTTGCTCCGTCCGACGGCAACGTTACCTTAACCTTCACAATCACTGGAACAAGTACGAGCAGGACAATCGCCTTCGAACTCGCCGATCAAAGCGCTGTAGTACAAAAGCTCACACTCAGCCCTGCATTCATTCCTCTTGAAAATGAAATCAGACAACAAAACCGCCAAAATGGGGTTTTGTTGTCTTGGAGTTTCTAAAGTTCAATGTTTATTTTACAAATTCATTTAGCGGTCCTAATGTCACTGCGTTGTATTTCTCGGAAAGCTCCATAACTTTTTCGAAATCCCATGCTGTTGGAGGTGGAAGTTCTTTACGTGAAGCAGGCTCGGCCATTTCAAGGAACAAGCCTAAGAATTCAGCTCGGTTGAAGAAATTGAGCAAACGTACGGGCTTGTCGCCGACTGCTCTCACGCCATGAGGTACATTTCTAGGCAGGTAAACGAAGGTGCCTGGCTTGCCGCCCTCCATTTTTTTCCCATCTAAAAAGAATTCCATTTCGCCTTCAAGGACATAAAAAGCTTCATCTTCCTCTTTATGAATATGATAAGGAGGCTCGAATCCTGCTGGAACCAAACATTCAAACATTGCAAACTTATTATCGGTGGATACCGCATCGGCTTTAACAGTTATTAAAGTTCCAACATACCAAAAATCTTTCCCAACTTGGCTTTCTTCTTGCATCATTTTATTATCTGACATCGTTTACCCTCCATTTTCTTTTACCTTTTTTCAGTTATGAGGCACAGTGCGATTATATCCATTTCTTTAATAAAGTTCTGTAATATACATTGCTAAGCTTGAATTGTGAGGAAAATGGTAATTCTTTGGGGCAAAAGCGTTATGATTATTTGCTCCAGCATGATCCTAACTTATTTTCAATAATTTCAACCACGGCATAACTGTAATTGATCTCATTAATCAACTTTAACTTTCTTGTCGATGATTTCGTTCCTCAAGAACCTTTGATTTTACTGGATCATCATTAAAGAACTTTATTTTCTCTCACCAATATGAGAGAACCTTAATCGAATTTCCAGCCTCTGTAATGGAATTGTAATATTTCCTTCATGTTCCTTTCATAAATAGGCCCTATACTAAACACATGACCCCCCTTTATTATATATTTTCTCTCTTGCGCCTGCGGATATGCCGCAGGCCTCTTTGTTTTTATAGGCCTTCGCCGATAGAGAGACATAAAAAAAGAGCGCGGCCGCAGCCGCGCTTTCCATACAAAAACCTAACAGATTTTACAAATCGGCGTTGGTTTATTACCAGTTAGACCGACTTTGCCGCTTCGACGAACTTCCTGGCGCGCTCGGTCAGCAGATCGAATCGCCCGCTCTTCACCCACTCCAGATTAACGAGCTTGCTGCCCATGCCGACCGCGCAGGCGCCGGCCTTGAAGTAGTCGGCGATGTTGGCGAGGTCGACGCCGCCGGTGGCAAGCATCGGGATGCGGTCCAGCGGCGCGCGGATCTCGGTCAAGTATTTCAAGCCGAGCGAGCCCATCGGGAATATCTTGACCGCTTCGGCGCCGGCTTTCCACGCGCGCACGATTTCCGTCGGCGTCATGACGCCCGGCCATACGGGAACGCCGGTCTTCAAGCCGTATTCGACGACGGCTTCGTCGAGGTTCGGCGAGATCAGGAACTGCGCGCCGGCCGCGACCGCTTCCTTCGCCATCTCCAGGTCGAGCACCGTCCCGGCTCCGATCCCCGCTTGGCTGCCGTACTTGTCCAGCCACCGGCTGATCATGCCGGCTGCGCCTTCGGTGTTCATCGTGATCTCCATCAACGAGATGCCGCCGGCAAGCAGCGCCTCCGCCGCTCCGTCCGCATGCCGATCCTCGATGCCGCGGAATATTGCCACGACTTTCTCCTGCTTCAATCGTTCCAGCATCATGCTCACGTTATCGTTTCCCCTTCCGTGAATCGAGCAAAATACGATATCTTGCCGCCCGATGCAAGCCTGCGGCCTCGGCTGAACGCGCGGTTCGCGCGCTTCAATCCCGGTCGCGCCAATAATCCTGCAAGATACGGACGAATACGTTCGGAAATGCCAACGTCTTCATCTCCTCCGGGCCGATCCATGCGTAATTCGCCGGCGCGGCAACTTCCCCGTATGACGGCGAGGCTTCCGCCGCCTGTCCCGAGCGATCCGCGGCTTGGACGCCCGCCCGATGCCAGAACCCGAACTCCGCCCGGAACACCTGCATGTCCCAGACGATATGGCTGAACACATGATCCGTCTCGCCCCACCAGGAGACGGGACGAACGAGCAGGCCGTCCTCGGCCGACAGGGAGCGGCTGAGGAAGTCGGCCATCGCCGCATGGCGGTCCGGCGGCTCGACGCCTGCCGCTGTCGCGTGCCCGGCCCCGCTCGCATCCGCCCCGCTAGCGGCATCCGCAGACGCCTGCGGCCATTCTATCGCCGCTGCGACTTCCTGCGCGGCTGCGCCGGATGCTGACGCGGCTTTGCGTCCGCGGCGCTTCGCCGCCGGCGCAGGCGCGTCCGATTCCGGCGCGAGCACATGCGGCAGCTCCCACATCTGCGCGAGCAGGCCGCTGTCCGGCCGCCGGCGCGCGAGCAGCTTGCCGGCATGCTCGCCGCTGCCGGAGATGAGCGCGGCGATCCGCGTTTCCCGGCGCGGCGGCTTCGCTTTCGTCTTGATCGGCAGGGTGTGCTCCTTGCCGGCCATCCTTCCTTCGCAGTGCATCATGACCGGGCAGGTCAGACAGCCCGGCGACTTCGGCGTGCACACCAACGCGCCGAGCTCCATGAGCGCCTGATTGAAATCGCCGGCCGCCCCCTCCGGAATCAACGAAGCAGCCAGCTTCTCGATGCCGATCCGGGTCGAAGGCTTGGCGATATCGTCCTCGAGGCAGAAATACCGCGACAGCACGCGCATGACGTTGCCGTCCACGGCCGGCTCCGGCCGGTTGAACGCGATGCTCATGATGGCGCCGGTCGTGTAAGGTCCGACGCCGCGAAGCGCGGCTACGGCGTCGCGGTCGTCGGGCAGCACGCCTCCATGGCGGGCAAGCACCTCGCGGGCGCCCGCCTGCAGATTGCGGGCCCGCGAATAATAGCCCAGGCCCTCCCAGCACTTCAGCACCTCCGGCTCGGGCGCGGTCGCGAGCGCCGCGGCCGTCGGGAATTTCTCCATGAACCGTTCGTAATACGGAATGACGGTATCCACTCTCGTTTGCTGAAGCATGATTTCGGACACCCATACGCGGTACGGATCGCGGCTGATGCGCCATGGCAGCTCGCGCTTGTTGGCCAAATACCAGCTCAGCAGCTCTCGGCTGAAGTAAGACGCCGCTTCCGTCGACATGCCTAATCCCTCTCTTCCGCCGCGCCCGTATCCGTGCCTGGCGCAGCTTGATAATAAATTTGCCGGTATCGGCTCGGGGTCAGCCCCGTATACTGCCGGAACAACCGGGACAAGTAATGATTCTGCATCCCGACCTGCCGGGCAACCTCGGAGATGCTGATCGTCTTCTGCTCCAGCAGCACTTTCGCGCGCTCCAAGCGGCGAAAATTAACATACTGGGCAGGGGCGTACCCGACGAAATTTTTAAAATACCCGATAAAATAGTTCGGATGCAAAAACGCGAGCCGGGCCAGCTCTTCCACGGCGATCGTCTCCGACAGGTGATCCTCGATGTACGCCAGCACGCGGTCGATCTTCTCGATCGGCTCGGCCTCGCGCAGCGACGATTCGCCGATGCCGACGCATTCCAAATAACAGGCCAGCAGCTCGAACATCGCCGCCCGGATCCGCAGCTCCCTCGTCAGCAGCGGGGAGCGGTACGCTTCGATCAACTGGCGGAACAAGACGACGACCCGCTCTATTTCCCGCTCTTCCGGTATAACGCAAATCGGCAGATTGAGCAAGTCGAACATCTCGATATCCCCGATCGCCGCGCGAAAATGACACCAATATAAGCCGACGGTCATCATCGGCTCCGCCGAGAACGCCTGCAGCGTGCCCGGAGGGATGAGCAGCAGCTGACCCGGCTCCATGTCCAGCCAGCGGCCGCCGACCTGCAGGCGCCCGCCGCCTTCTTGAATAAACCAGAACCGGTAAAATTCGGGAGTTAAATGCGAATGGCGCCCCGGATTCGTGCGCGAGTACGCCGCCATGGACACTTCGGCATGAAATCGTTGAAAATAATTCTGAATGATCGTCTTGTATGTCAGTTTCATTGCGGTTCCAATCATCCCAATCATCAAAAAAGATTATATTCTCGCGGCTCGTGAACAATATGCTTCATTATAACGCACTGTTTCGAAAGGAACCACCGTGCTTCCGGTTGCATTTCACGTTTATTAAGGCCTATACTGGATAATAAATCCATTAAATGGAGGCTAAAGCAGAACATGCCGAACTATTCTACGCCTTCCGCCCCTCGCGGATCTGCGCGCTTCCTGCTTCTCGCGGTCCCGGCCGTTATTCTGATGCTCGGAGGCTGCGCGTCGTCATCGAAGGCGACGGTCGGATCCGCCGACACGCCGCAAGCGTTTAAATCCAACTGCATTTCGTGCCATGGCACGGACCTGCAAGGACGCATGGGCGCGACCACCAACCTGACCAAGGTCGGCAAGCGCATGACCAAGGAGCAGATCGCGACGCAGATCAAGCAGGGCGGCGGAGGAATGCCGGCCTTCTCCGGCAAGCTGTCCGATGCGCAAATCGAAGAGCTTGCCGCCTGGCTCAGCGCCAAAAAATAACCGAAAGACCCTTACGGAGCACGCATCGCGCTGGCCCGTAAGGGTCTTTTTCATCAGTTATAGCATTTTTAATTAGCCACGCTTTCTGCCCATTATCCCGCCGCGCCAGACGTCTACCGTTCCTTGACCTGTCTAATGAACGATGCCCGTTTCCGCTCCTCCGGCAAGCCCATACCAAGCGAGCCCTTGTACGTCCATTTGGATTCGCCCATTTCCCGATGCGACGGGAACGTCTCGCCTTGCAACAACGGCAGGAAGCTGCCCCACAGATCCCCGTACATGCCGTCCAGCGGAACAAGCTGCCCGCTTCTGAATATCCGTTTCGTCAACAGCTCCGGTCTCAACGCCATTACCATCCGCTCCCCTGCCCTGGTTTGCTACTTATGTATTCCAATTATGGGCAAAAGGTGACGCGGATATGCACGCGGCATCAGCCGAGCCGTTCGACGATCACGTAGGCGGAAGCCAGCGCGTGGTCGTGCGTGATGGATACGTGGATCGCGGTATCCGCTCCCCGCAGGCAAAGCCGCGCCCATGCTTCGTCGCTCAGGCGGCACACCGGCTTGCCGCCGGCCGCGCGGTCGATTTCGATGTCGTGGAAACAAAGCGTTTCCCCGATGCCGCAGCCGAAGGCCTTGGAGACGGCCTCCTTGGCGGCGAATCGGCCGCCGACGAATTCGACCAGCCGCTTCCCGCCGGAAGCCGAAGCCAGCTCCCGTTCGCGTTCCGTCAAGATCCGTTCCTGAAAACGCATCCCGGAATCGCCAAGCAGAATCCGCTCCATCCGGTCGAGCGATGCGAGATCATGTCCGATTCCCAGTATCATATTGAATCCACCGCCTACCCGGACGATAACGCCGATCGGCGCCCGCCCGTTATTCGTTTCCCAGCAATTCCGAAGGTCGCCGCGAACGCCACGGCTCGAAGCCGCGCGCCCGATGCCCGCTCCGCGATGGGATCCGGCATCTCTCCCTCTAGCATCGCCGCATGCATGCATCGGATATACGTATGCGGCAACGCCGCATTCCTGCCGCGCTTCCCGGCTGCTCCTCCGCGCATTCCGCTACGCTTCTCTAGGTCGTCGCGCCGTATCCGGTCAAGCATGATGCCCGATGAACGCGGGCTGGCGCCGCGGTCAGCTCGGGAGAACTGCTCTTATCATAGCAAATAATCGATTCCGATAGCAGGAGGAAGCTCCATCGGACCTCCGCCCGAGATGGCGGACCCAGATAGCGGAACCCATCGCCACGGGCGCAAAAGCAAAACGCCCTCCGGCCGTAGCCGAAGGGCGCGATCCGCGCAACCCGATACGATTCCCTTAAATGCCCGGAATCGTGTTCCGTTTATGAGCGGTCTTGAGATACTGCTTCTCCAGCTTCTCGCGGGCAGAGTCGCTGACTTGCTTGCCTTCGAGGTAATCGCTGTTCTCGTCATACGTGATGCCGAGCTCGTCCTCGTCGGTCTGGCCATCCCATAATCCCGCGGTCGGCGCCTTCGTCACGACCGCGCCCGGCACGCCGAGCGCTGCCGCGATCAGGCGAACCTGGCGCTTGTTCAAGGTGCTGAGCGGCGTAATGTCGACCGCGCCGTCGCCCCATTTGGTATAGAAGCCGGTAATCGCTTCGGACGCATGATCCGTGCCGACGACGAGCAGGTTGAGCTCGAACGCCAGCGCGTACTGCGTCACCATGCGGGTGCGCGCCTTCACGTTGCCTTTGCCGCCGCGGCTGATATGCCGGGACATGCCGATCGACTTCAGGCCGTGCTCGACTTCCAGCGCGATCTCGTCGACCGCTTCCTGGATGTTCGTCTCGACGCGATGCTTCAGGTTGAACGCTTCCGCGACCGCGTAGCTGTCGGAGATGTCCGCTTGCTCGCCATACGGCTGGAACACGCCAAGCGTCATGTATTCCTTGCCCGTCTCTTCGCTCAGCTCGTCGGTCGCTTGCTTGCACAATCCCGTCGCGACCGCGCTGTCGATGCCGCCGCTGATCGCGATCAGCAGTCCGGTCGTCCCGGATTTGCGGACATAGTCTTTCAGGAAATCGACCCGTTTGCGAATCTCTTGCTGCGGGTCGATCTCGGGCTTAACGCCTAGCTCTTGAATGATCTGTTCCTGCAAGCTCATCCTATCACCTCTTCATTATTAGCAATAGCGGTCGAACGCAGAAGTGAGATCTGCCGCGATATCGGCCGCCGAACGGTTCTCGATCTGGTGGCGCTCGATGAAATGAACCAGTTCGCCGTCCTTGAACAGCGCGATGGACGGAGAAGACGGCGGGTACGGCGCGAAGTATTCGCGCGCTTTGGCCGTGGCTTCCTTGTCTTGGCCGGCGAAGACGGTGAACAGGTGGTCTGGCAGCTTCTCGGCTTGCAGCGCTTGGGCGACGCCCGGACGGCATTGGCCGGCGGCGCATCCGCAGACGGAGTTGATGACGACAAGCGCGGTTCCTTCGGCGTTCGGAAGCTTCTCTTCCACCGCTTCCGGCGTGCGCAGCTCCTCGATTCCCAGACGTGTCAGGTCGTCGCGCATGGGTTGAATCATGTCAAGCATGTATCGTTCGAAAGACATCGACATATGTGATCGCTCCTTATAAGATCGTTTTGATTTCTATTATACCCCCCTCTCGTATTGAAAGCAAAGAAAAAGCAATCCGGCCAGCGCCCGATTGCCGATCTTCATGCCTCACGGTTTATTCCCGGAAGCGCCGTCGTTGCCCGCTTCGTAAGCCGCATCCTTGTCGGCATGCGTAAAGATGCCGCTCTCCGGCGCGATGCCCCGTTCGAAATAATCCCGGTTCTCGCTCGTCAGGAACCCGACATCCTTGAACGGATGCACCCATTCGCTGCCCGCCATCACGGCCGGGTCGGTGTCTTCGGTCCAGCTGCTGAGCGGCGACTGCGGCGATTCGTACATATGATCGCCGATGACGACGCCGCTGCCGTTGACGAAGGGCGCTCTCGGGCCGCGTCCGCTGCGGAACTCCGGAAGAAAATTGATCTCGTACGGGTCAAGCGCCGGATCGTCGCCGCCGGCGCTCGGGCCTTTTATCTGCGCTTCGCGTTCGCTGTCTGCGTCATGTTCGTCCATCCCTCTGCTCCTCCCTTTAAATGGAAGGGCGATTGGGGCCGTCTAGCTTCTTGTCGTAGCCTTCGGACTCCGGCGCTTTGCTGCCCTGCTTCTTCTTGCTGGCTGCCGGTCCGGAGGCATTGCGTGATTGCCGCTGGTTTTCCACTGCTGGCACCCCCTTCCAAAGGTAGTATGCGCGCGCGGAAATCCGCTTATCCGTACGTAAACCGTCTTGCTCGTTATGTAATGCGCGCGGTCAGCCCCTGCTGAGCGCCGCCGCCGCTTCGTAGGCGTTTCGGTTCCGGTCGAAACGGACGACGAAGGTCGTCCCCGCGCCTTCTTTGGAATCCACCTGGATGATGCCGCCGTGGCGTTCCATGATGCTGAGGCAGAGCGGCAAGCCGAGCCCGGTTCCGTGCGACTTGGTCGTATAGAACGGCTCGAACAGATGCTCGAGCTTCTCCTTCGGAATGCCGCTTCCCGTGTCGATGACGCGCAGCTCCACGTATTGCTCGTATGTAGACGTTTCCAATGTCAGCACGCCGTGCTGATTCATGGCTTCCATGCCGTTCCGGGCCAAGTTCAGGATCAGCTGCTTCATTTCTTTCTCGTTGAGCAGCAGCATGGGAAGCTCGTCGGCCAGCTTCAGTTCCAGCGTCTGGCCCCGCATGTTGGCATCCGCCCACAGCAGCGGCAGAATCTCGTTGATGATCTCGTGCAGGGACTGGCTGTCTTTCTCGATGACCCGGTTCTGGGCCAAGGACAAGAAGTCGCTGATGATGCTGTTCGCCCGGTCGAGCTCTTCCATGACGATCCGGTAATATTCCTTCTGATGATCCGGGCTGCGTTCCCGCATCAGCTGCACGAAGCCGCGGATGACCGCCATCGGGTTGCGGATCTCGTGCGTGATGCTGGCCGCCATCTGGCCGACGAGGCTGAGGCGTTCCATCCGCCCGATCTCGTCGCGCAAGCGATTGAGCTCCGTAATATCGTGGGCGATGATCGCCGCGCCGATGATTTCGCCGTTCTGCATATCGCGGACGCAAATGCCGGAATTCACGTAGATCTTGCCCTGCTCCTGGACGTATTCCGTCGTGATCTTATGGCCGTTCAGCGCCTGGTACAGCAGGCGCCCGATCACGTCCTTCTCGATATGGTCGTACATGATCGTGAACGGCTGGCCGAGCAGCTCGTTGCGCTGCTTGCCGCCTACTTTTTCCTTCATTAGATGAATGGCCATTTCGTTGATATGCGTGATCGCTCCGCCCGCATCGACGAAGATGACGCCGAGCGGCGTTTCGTCGATGAATTGCTGCAGCTTCTGCACCTCGATGCGGAAGCTGTTCGAGATCTGGTGCAGCCGGTAATTCACGTTCTGATGCTGGATGAAATGCTCCGAGCAGGCCAACGCCAGGACCATGACGATAAAATAAGCCAATTGATGGGCCAAAATCGCGTAGTAATCCGCGGCATGCAAATCGGGGTGCGCCACGTAGACGAATTGAATGAACGCGCAGCATTTGATCAACAGCAGCAGCGCCGTCAATCCGAGCACGACCCGGTATTTGGTCCGGCGGCTCAACTGATGAAAGCCTTGATTGTACATGGAAATAATCGGAATGATGAATAACACGGTGCCCGCCATTTCGATCCAGCCCCAGCTGCCTTCCATCATTAACTGTTCGGAAGCCAGGTAGATGACCGTCAACGCCAGCGTGACCCACCCGCCTCCGTACAAGGAGCCCAAGATCAATTGCGCGTAGAGGTAATCCAGATCGAACCCCTTCACTTCGATGCAGGCCGCAATGCCGAGCAGCACGCAGGCGCCGCAAAAAACGGTCAGGAGGTAAGGTACTCTTTTGCGTGGTTTCGAGTAGTCATACCAGAATTGAAAAATAAATACCGGTAGCAGGGCTAGAATGAACTGCAAAAGAATCAGCTTCCACACAAAATGAGTCCCACCCTTCAGAAGAAACCCAGTTAATGTATATCTTTGTTTATCTGTTAATCCGATTAAATCATAGGTCTATCTATTTTACAATGTCTTTCCGGTTTGTTTCGACGATAAACAAACTATGGATTATTCTCCCATATTTGAAATTTGGTGTATCGTAAATGCCCGCTGCGCCGAGTAGACGCTCTCCGAACTGGATAGTATGATAGATAACGGCGTCATGCCATGCCAAATCGAGCGAAAACCGAGGAGAAACCAGTGAATTACGAGGTCGTTATCATAGGAGGCGGCTCTGCCGGGCTCATGGCCGGGATTGCCGCCAGCAAACACGGGGCGAGGGTGCTGCTGCTGGACAAAGGGGACAAGCTGGGGCGCAAGCTCGGCATCTCCGGCGGCGGCCGCTGCAACGTCACGAACAACAAGGAATTGGACGAATTGATCAAGAACATCCCGGGCAACGGCCGCTTCCTGTACAGCGCGCTCTCGAGCTTCGGGAACAAAGAAATCATCGCCTTCTTCGAGGGCTTGGGCATCGCGTTGAAGGAAGAAGACAACGGCCGGATGTTCCCGGTCACGGACAAAGCGAAAACCGTCGTCGACGCGCTCGTCCGCCAGGTGCGGAAGCAAGGCGTGGAGATTCGGGTGAACGCGCCGGCAAGCCATATCGCGTACGCCGACGGGCAGGTGACCGGCGTGGCGCTCAAATCGGGCGAAACGGTCGCCTGCCGAAGCGTCGTCATCGCGACCGGCGGCAAATCCGTGCCCCATACCGGTTCGACCGGCGACGGCTATCCTTGGGCGGAGAAGGCCGGCCATTCCATTACGGAGCTGTTCCCGACGGAAGTGCCGATCACGTCCAACGAGCCGTTCATCCAGAGCAAGGAGCTGCAGGGGCTGTCGCTCCGCGACGTCGCGCTCTCCGTCTGGAACGCGAAGGGCAAACGCGTGACGGAGCATCGCGGCGACATGATTTTCACCCATTTCGGCGTATCCGGCCCCATCGCGCTGCGCTGCAGCCAGTTCGTCGTGAAGGAGCTGAAGAAAGGCGATGCCCGCAACGCGCTGCTGACGATCGACCTGCTGCCGGACCGAAGCGCGGACGAGGTCTACGGCGAGTCGCTGGAGCTGGTGCGGGCGGATTCGAAGAAAACGGTCAAAAACGTGCTCAAGGGGTATCTGCCCGAGCGGATGGTGCCTTTATTATTGAAGGAAGCCGGCTTGGACGAGCAGCTGACCTACGATAACATCCCGAAGCAGGCTTGGCTCGGCCTCGCGAAACTGATCAAGGCCTTCCCGATGCGGGCTTACGGCACGTTGAAGCTGGAGGATGCTTTCGTCACCGGCGGCGGGGTGAACCTGAAGGAAGTCGATCCCAAGACGATGCAGTCGAAGCTGATGCGGGGATTGTATTTCTGCGGAGAGGTGCTGGATATTCACGGCTATACCGGCGGATATAACATAACGGCCGCGTTCTCGACGGGTTATGCGGCCGGAAGCCATGCGGCGCTTCTCTAATCGCGAATAGAAGAGAAGGCCGACCGGTGGCAGCGCCGACCGTCGGCCTTCTTTCGTCGCGCGTTCAAATGTGGACGTCGCCGGAAAAATACCCGTACGACCCGTCGTCCGGGAAGAAATCATCTTCCGCCGCCGCATCGTCGTCCCGGTTGCGCAGGCTTCCGGCGGTCTCTTCCTGGGCGATCCAGTCCTCGTTCACGACATGCGCGGGTATCGTGATGTTTTCCATCCGGTAAAGCTCGTTCGTCAGCACGATATCCGGAATGGAGGATTGGACGGCCAGCTGCCCGCCATGCGCCTGGGCGATCTCCAGCGCCGAGGTCAGATCGTCCCCGAGCATGTGGATATGCACTTCGTTTTCTTGCTGGAAAACGGGGTCGTAGCCCAGTTCCTGAAACGTATCGCATGCAAGCGACGCGGTTCGCGAATCGGCGAATTGAAACAACAATGCGGTATCGTTTTGCAAATCGGCTCACCCTTATCGGCTAGTAGATTCCATACTCGCATAGCGTACCCTTATCAAGCCCCCGCCATACCGGATTCGGGCCGTCGCGATCCTCCCTTGACCCTCGCATTCATTAACCCTATCGCCTGCGTTATTGTGCTATAATAAAGCGACAATTTGAGCTGAGGTGCTGAAGATGATGGTGGATCTTTTCGCTTATTCTCCGGATGCGGTGACGGTCGTTCGAACCTATCAGGGCAAACGCTTCATCTATGCTTGCAATACGGCCTTCTATACGATGACCGGCTACACCGGCAATCAGCTGATCGGGCTCGAACTTTCTTCGCTGCCGCTGGACGGCAATCATCCGCTGTGGCCGATCGTCGATCGGTTATGCGCTTCCATCGCACTCGGCAATTCGGACGCCTTCGCCGAATCGCGGGTCACCCTGCCGAAGCATTCGCAGCTGTTCGGGGAGCTCCATGCCAAAAAGATGAAGGCCTCGCGCGAGGCCTTCATCTTGATCACGATCCGCGACCGGTCGGAGCATAAATGGATCGAAGAGATGACCTACGAACGCGATCCCATCGTCTCCATGCTGCTCACGACCGCGGGCACCGTCACTTCGATGCGCAGCTATCGCGGCCCGCTCTCTTACGACGTCCTGGAGCTCTCCCGCATGGACAGCGACCAATTCGTCGCCTTGCCCGACCGCGCGCGCGTGCGAAACGGGCTGCGGAGGCTGTTGTTCAGCAAGGAAAGCGGAGAATTCAAATTCACGCTTCAGCTATTCCAGGATCAGTTTCATGTCCATTCCATCGTCAAGCCGTTCTACAGCGGGGACGGATCGTTCCGATGCTTTGCCATCCTGGTCTTATCCATGGAGGCCGTTCCGGGCACGGAAACGGCGGAGGCATCCGCCCCTCCTGCCTTGCCCGAGGATTCGGGCAAGGCCGCGGACGTGGTGGCGGACTCCTCCTATAAACTGCGGCTCCTCATGCTCGAGAAGCGCGTATCCGTCACGCAGCTTGCCGAGAACACCCAGATCTCCCTCACGACCATCTCCAACATCCGGAACGGCAAGATCAAAAAACCGCAGCGGCTCACCGCGCAATTGATCGCCGACGAGCTCGGCGTGGCGCCCTCGGATATATGGAGCTCGTACAAATAGAACCGATCGCGAGCAAGCGCGGCGAATTCTTGAATGTACGACACGCAGCTCGCTCCGCATGAGCCGAGAAGCCGACAGCAACGCCGCGGCGATCAGCGTATTAGCGCAGCCGCGAATCTCGCGATCGAACGGCGAAAACCCTTCCCTTCCGCCTGGCGGAAGAGAAGGGTTTTATTTTCATGCTGCCGTGCGGCGCCACGGCCACTGCGAGCCGTTCGCGCGGCGGCAAAGGCATGTTCGGCTCGCCGGCATTTGGCCGCCCGACGCTACAGCTCGAAGCCGCCTGCCAGTTCGTTCATCCGTTCGGCGATCCGGCTTAACGAACGGGACGATACGGCGATCTGCTCCGCCGAAGCGGTCTGCTCCTCGGTCGTCGCGGCCACGGTCATCGCCGTCTCCGAGCTTTGCTTCGCATATCCCTCCAGGCGCAGCATCGCATCGACCAGCTGCCGCGAGCCCGCTGCCATCTCCCCGGACGCGGCGGCAACCTCCCGCATTTGGCCAGATACCCGTTCCGAGGCTTCGGCTATGCCCGTGAACGACGCGCCGGCCTCGCGTACGGCGAACACGCCCGCCTCCGCTTCTTTCGCGCTTTCCCGCATTTGCTTGGCCGTGTCGCGCGTATCCGCCGCGATCTGATCGATAACCCGCCCGATCTCCAGGACGGCTTCCGACGTTTGCTGCGCAAGCTTGCGGACTTCGTCCGCGACGACGGCGAAGCCCTTGCCGTGCTCGCCCGCCCGCGCCGCTTCGATCGCCGCGTTGAGCGCCAGCAGATTCGTCTGCTTCGAGACGCTGCCGATCAGCTGCGAGATGACGCCGATCGTTCGCGAATGCGCCTCCAGCCGGTCGACTTGACCGACCGCGATCCGCACGCTGTCGTTGACGGCAGCCATCCGAAGGACGGCATCGTTCACCGCTTCGCGTCCGATCAGCGCCTGCCTGCTGGCGTCCGCCGACAACGAAGCGACGACGGACGTCGATTCCGCGATCCGGTCGATGCCCATGCCGAGATCCCCGGTCGTCCGGCTGACTTCCCCGAATTGCGAAAGCGCGAGCTCCGTCCCTTCCGCCATGCCTTGCACGGCCTCGGCGGCTTGTTGAGCGGATCCGGCGTTCTGCTCGGACACCGCCAGCATCTGGCGCGACGAGGACGCGATATCCGCGGATGCTTCCTGCACGCCTTGCATCGCCGAGCGCAGCTGCGTCATCATCGACTGCAGCGAAGCGAACAGGCCGCCGATCTCGTCCCGGTTCCGAATCGCCGGCACGACCGCCCGCAGATTTCCTCCGGCCACTTCGTCGACGACGAGGGCCGCCTGCCGGATCGGCTTCGCGATCGCATGGCGCACGTAGCCGGTGAGCAGCACCACCAGCACGATGCCCGCGGCAAGCGCGGCCAGAATCGCGACCGCCGACTGCGAGCTCAGCTTCTCGCTCTTGCTCTTCGCCTCCTGCGCGCCGCTGTGATTGTTGAGCACGAGATAGTCCAAGTTGTTTTGCAGCGCCGCGAAGGAACTCTCGGACGCCTTGCGGTAGGACTCGGCCTGCTCGGCCGTCATCGGCTTGCCGGCAGCCGCGGCGAGGCGATCGTAATCGTCCTCGTATTTCTCCCAAGCGGTGACGAGGCTGGCGAACAGCTCGTTTTCGGCCGCATCTCCGGCGTCCAGCAGCGACTTGTATGTATCGAAGCTTGCATGAATCTTCTCCATCGTCGCTTCCGCGTCCGACAGGTATTGTTTCTTGAGGCTGGCGTTTTGCTCCGAAATCAGCCTGTACTGCAGGGTCATGGAGTGCTCGGTCAAATAATTGATGCCGTTGATCGTCTCCGCCCCGACGACCCATTTGCCTGCCAAATCCCCGTTCGTTTCCTTCATCTTGGCCATCATTGCGTAGCTGACGGCGCCGTTGGCGGCGAGCAGCAGCAGCACGCTCATAAATGCCGCCATCAGCTTGGCGCCGACCGTCCACTTGCGCTTTACTGCCGGTTTCTCCATGTCGTTCCCGCCTTTGTCGAAGATAGATTGATGTCAGCTAATGCCGGATAATCGATCATTTTCGGATACTTTGCACGCGATCGGACCGTCACTCCGGCTGATAGATTCGATTTTAACCTATCTTTTAGTGCGATGGAACTACATATATTTAAAAAATTAAACTTTCTCCGCGACTTATATGTCAGATTACCTATCGCATGCCTCCTCTCCCGATTCCTTCGCCAAGCACAAAATGCCGTTCCCCCGGAGGGGAACGGCCAATCAGCCAGTGCCTGGTCAGCGCTCGGTCGGTGCTTAATCAATACGCAACGCGGATGCAAACCGAAACGCGTCTCGACGAATCAGGAATTCCGATACGCCTGCAAGCCTTCGTTCAATGCCCGCGTCGAAGCGTACACGTCCTGGTAGATGCGGAACAGCCCGCCGTACGCGTCTACCGCGGCCGGATCCGGCTTGTACACCGATGCGCGCTTCACGAACAGCTCCGCGCACGCCTCGAGACTGTCGAACCAGCCGCAGCCGTACGCCGCCAGCATCGCCGCGCCGAGGCCCGGTCCCTGCTCGTTCTCCAGGGAAACGACTTCGGCATTGAAGATATCGGCCTGCATTTGCAGCCATACCGGATTGGACGCGCCGCCGCCGATGGAGATGATCGTATCGACCGTCTTGCCGGCCTGGCGGAACATGTCCACCGATTCGTTCAGCGAGAACGTGATGCCTTCCATGACCGCGCGGGCGAAATGCACCCGCTCGTGCGAGCCGTCGATGCCGATGAAGCTGCCGCGAATGACGGAATCCGCATGCGGCGTCCGTTCGCCGACGAGGTAAGGCGTGAACAGCAGCCCTTTCGCGCCGGGCTTGACGTCGCCGACGCCCTGCAGCAGCTCGTCGAACGACTCGCCCTTGGCGAACGTTTGCTTGAACCAGCTGAGGCTGTACCCCGCGGCCAGCGTCACGCCCATGGCATAAAACGCATTCTCCTTGCCGTGGTTAAAGAAATGCACCTTGCCGCGGAAATCGTTGCCGCTCGTCGCTTCATAAGAAAGAATGACGCCGGAGGTGCCGATGCTGCACATCGTCAGCCCTTCCTGCAGAATGCCGGAGCCGATCGCGCCGCAGGCGTTGTCCGCGCCGCCCGCGAACACCTTCGTGTCCGCGTTCAGCCCCGCCGCCGCCGCCCGCTCGGGAAGGAGCGTGCCCGTCAGCGCTTGCGATTCGACGAGCGGCGGAGCGAACGAGGCCGGCAGCGAGACCGCCTCCAGCACGTCGCTGCTCCAGCGTTTGTTCGCCACGTCCAGCAGCAGCGTGCCCGCCGCATCGGAGTAATCCATATGCAGCGCGCCCGTCAGCCGGTAGCGAAGGTAATCCTTCGGCAGCAGGAACGAGACGGCGCGCGCGAAGACTTCGGGTTCGTGCTTACGCACCCACAGAATCTTCGGCAGCGTGAAGCCTTCGAGCGCCGGGTTGCGCGTGATCGTGAGCAGCCGGTCCTTGCCGACCAGCGACTCGATCTCGCGGCATTCCGCGGTCGTGCGCGTGTCGTTCCACAGAATCGCGTTGCGGACGGGATTGCCCGCCGCGTCGAGCAGCACGAGGCCGTGCATTTGGCCCGAGAAGCTCAGCCCTTCGATCTCGTCCGGGGACACGCCGGAGCGTTCCGCGAGCTCGCGGAGCGCTTCGACCGTGCCGTTCACCCAATCGTCCGGCCGCTGCTCGCTCCAGCCGGAATGCTCGTGAAACAGCGGATAGTCGCGCGAGGCTTCCGCCGCGACCTTGCCGCTTCCGTCCAGAAGCAGCACTTTCACCGCGCTTGTGCCTAAGTCGACGCCGATGACGTATGACATGGAATCAAGGGCCTCCTCTTAGACGCTGTAGATGATTTCGTTCAGCTGCAATTTGATCCGTTCCAGGCGGCCGGATTCGTTCTTGATGACGTTGTTTTGCAGCGCGTACTGCTCAAGCGACGCCAGCGTGGCGCGGCCGGAGACGATCTCGGCGCCGATGCCTTCCTTGAAGCTGCGGTAGCGGTTGTCCACGAAGCCGTCGATGACGTTCTCTTCGATCAGCTTGGCCGCGGCTTTGAGGCCCCAAGCGTACGTGTCCATGCCCGCGATGTGGGCCAGGAAGAGATCCTCGTCCTCGAAGGAGCCGCGGCGCACTTTGGCGTCGAAGTTGACGCCGCCTTTGCCGAGGCCGCCGGCTTTCAGCACTTCGTACATGGTCAGCGTCGTGGAGAACAGGTCGGTCGGGAATTCGTCCGTATCCCAGCCGAGCAGCAGGTCGCCTTGGTTCGCGTCGAGCGAGCCCAGCATGCCGTTGATCGCCGCCACGCGGATCTCGTGCTCGAACGTGTGGCCGGCGAGCGTCGCGTGGTTGGCTTCCAGGTTCAGCTTGAAGTAGTCCTTCAGGTCGTACTTCTGCAGGAACGCGATCGTCGTCGCCGCGTCGAAGTCGTATTGGTGCTTCGTCGGTTCTTTCGGCTTAGGCTCGATCAGGAACTGCGCGCCGAAGCCGATTTCTTTGGAATAAGCGATAGCCATGTGGAACAGGCGTGCCAGGTTGTCGAGCTCGAGCGCCATGTCGGTGTTCAGCAGCGTCTCGTAGCCTTCGCGGCCGCCCCAGAAAACATAGTTCTCGGCGCCGAGGCGTTTGCCGATCTCCAGGCTCTTCTTCAGCTGAGCGCCCGCGTATGCATAGACGTCGGCGTTGGACGTCGTGCCCGCGCCGTGCACGAAACGCGGATTCGTGAACATGTTCGCCGTGTTCCAGAGCAGCTTCGCCCCGGAGGCTTTCATGCCTTCTTCCAGCAGGTCCACGATGACGTCGAGGTTCTTGTTCGTCTCGGCGAGCGAGCTGCCTTCCGGCGCGATGTCGCGGTCATGGAAGCAGTAGTACGGGATGCCGATCTTGCTAAGGAATTCGAAGTTCGCTTCGACGCGCATCTTCGCTTGGTCCATCTCGTTCGCGCTGTCCCAGCCGCGGACCGCCGTGCCCACGCCGAACGGATCGGCGCCGGAAGCCGTGAACGTATGCCAGTACGCGACCGCGAAACGCAGATGCTCTTCCATCGGTTTGCCGAGGACGATCTCTTGCGGATTGTAGTGTTTGAATGCGAGCGGGTTGTCGGAGCCTTTGCCTTCGTAAGCGATGTTGCCGATGTTTTTGAAGTATGCCATGTAAGATAATCCCTCCAAAAGTGTGGCCGCGCGAAGCGGCGCTGTTTTTGAAAACGTTCTTACGAACATTCTAGCATCGCCAAACTTTGTTTGTCTAGTAAACAAAGTAAGTTTTTTGAAAGTCGCCCGATCGTCTGGCAACCTGCACATCCGCGTGGTACAATCGTACCCATATCATTCACGGCAGCGGAGGAACCCAAGCAATCATGAAGCAAACCGGAGATTTGTCGCTCGTCAAAAAAATGAATACCGCCATCGTGCTGGACGCCGTGCTTCGCCACGCGCCGCTCTCGCGGGCTCAAATCTCGGAACGCACCGGGCTGAACAAAGCGACCGTATCGAGCCTCGTGCAGGATCTGATCGACAGCCATCTCGTGCTGGACCTCGGCCCCGGCGAGTCCAGCGGCGGCCGCAAGCCGAACCTGCTGCAGTTCCGTTCGCGTTCGGGCCATGCCGTCGGCATCGATCTCGGCGTCAATTACATCCGCGGCATCCTCACGGATCTGGAGGGCTGCGTCGTGGCGGAACGGCGCATCGCGCTGAAAGCGCATGACGCGAAGAGCGTCATCCCGCAGCTGCTCGCATGCATCGAGGCGCTGCGAGGCGAGATTCCTCCCTGCCCGTACGGCATGGTCGGCATCGGCATCGGCGTCCCGGGCCTCGTGAACGAGGACGGCACGATTCTCTTCGCGCCGAATTTGTCCTGGACGGAGGTGCCCTTGCGCGCGATCGCGGAGGAGCGCTTCGGCGTGCCCGTCACCATCGACAACGAGGCGAACGCCGGCGCCCAAGGCGAGCAGCGCTACGGCGCCGGCCGCGGCATCGCCAATCAGATCTACGTGAGCGCCGGCATCGGCATCGGCACCGGCATGATCCTGAACAAGGAGCTGTACAAGGGCTCGGGCGGCTTCTCCGGCGAGCTCGGCCATCTCTCCATCCATGCGGACGGCAAGCCGTGCCGCTGCGGCAACCGGGGCTGCTGGGAGCTGTACGCGTCGGAGAACGCGCTGCTGGAGCAGGCCGAACCGCTCGGCTTTCACGATCTCGACGGTCTGCTGGAGGCGGCCGGCCAGGGCCGCGAAGACGTCGTCGCGCTGTTCGAACGCATCGGGGAAGCGCTCGGCGTCGGCATCGCGAACATCGTCAACGTGTTCAATCCCGACGTCGTCATCATCGGCAACGAGATGCGGCGCGCGGAAGCATGGATCGGCGGGGCGGTTCAGCGTACCGTCGCCGCACGGGCGCTCGCGCACCACCAGCGGAAGCTGAAGGTGCTGTTCGCGGAGCAGGGCGAGAAATCCGCCGTGCGGGGAGCCGCTTATTACGCGATCTCCTCCTTCCTGGCCAAAATGAAAGGAAGCGGCGCCTGATGGGCTGCCGCTTCCTTTTTGCTTGCCGCCCGGTTCGGCCCGGTCACTTCGTTCGCCGATCGCCGTTGTTGTTCCATCGCAGCGTGCCCGAGCGGGTAATCTTCACCTCGGACCGAACCCGGAATTCCATCGCGGGGTAAAGCTCGTCCAGCCAATCCCGATCCAGCCTGGATCCGGGGTTCTTCGCCCAGTATTTCAAGCCGATGAAGAGCGGATCGACCCCATTGGCCTGCATCTTGAGCAGCAGCCTGGCGATGTCCGCGTTCAATTTGGTTTCCGCCATTTTTTTCAGATCGGCAGGGGTATAGCCCGATTGATCCGAATCCTCGATGGCCGCTTCGAGCTTCACGAATACCTCGCACAGCAGGCCGCCCTGCTTCTTACGAAGACGAAAACGCGCGCTTCCCTGCCTGATGCCCAGACCGGCCTGCTTCTTCGGCCCCAGGACGATAAATCCCCTGTCCAGCCCTCTCCGCAGAAGATTGAAATACTTCGTCTCTTCTCCGTTCAGCCGGAGGATCATCCGATTGTCGCGGTCGAACAGCGCGGTCGCGCCGGAGGTGATCTTGTTGCCCTGCACGCGCAGGATCGGGCAGTAGAAGGTGATGCCGGGCGTGAGCGAGTACTTGTAGATCTGCTGCAATTCGATGGAAGGCGTGTACTCCGTGTTCACCCCTTCGCCGAATTTCATGAACAGATTGTCGCCCGCCGTGCGTTCTCCCTTTTGCTGGAGCTTGATGATTTCTTCCGCGTTATCGGTGACGGCGACCATGGCCAAGTCTTGAAAGTCCCGGCGGCGTATGAAAAAATCGACGTATTTCAAAATACTGTCCGCTCTCGCCAATTTTTCGCCGATAATGACGCCTTTCAGGTGCGAATAATCCGGCTCCAGGAAAAATTGCTGCGTGACCTGCTGCACCGCTTGTCCGATCGATGCCGCGGTCGTTTCGTAGCTTTCGAACAGATTCTGCGCCGAGGACGAGCCCTGGTTCTGCGACTCCGGGATCGCTCCCCGGAGCGTCATGCGGAATCTTCCTTCCCCCTCCGCTTTATCCAGTCCCATGGTGACGACGAATTGCCGGCGGTCGATGTCCTTGTAATCGGAACGGCATCCCTGCAGCATCAGGAGGCACGCCAAGCCGAAGGCGAACGCTTTGCTAAGGCGCACTTACCCCACGCTCCTTTCTCTTGGCAAGCGCATACCAGAGAATGCCCACGATATTTTGAAGCACCGCCCAAACGACCATGTATTGTTCCCTGTACCGGATAATGACTTTCAGCTCGTTGACGGACAAGGCGAGAACCACGTAGCCCGCCAGGACGCAGCCGATGATGATTCTGGTGGCCTTCGGTTTGTTCAGCAGCAAATCGAGCATCCGGTAGCCCTTGTAGATATAGAGCAGCACGCCCATGTACCCGGTGATCAAGAGCAGCGGAACGATGAGGAACAGCCCGCGTTCCATCACGAATAGATCGAGAGACAGCGTCTCGGCCGTCATGACCCAGATCAGGTTCAGATTCCGGATCGCCCACGGCCCCCACACGGCCAACGGAATAATCGTGCCGCAGGACATCGCGACAAGACCGACCGAGACGAAAAGAAGCAAGGTCGCCTTCAGGCTCGTCCGCGCGAAGAAGGGATTCCAAATGGCAAGCCCGACATACCCTCCGCACACGAACAAGGACGCCGAGATTCCCTGAACCGTCGGCGGCTTCCAGCCATGGACCGCGACTCCCTTCAGCATGACCGGGTCGATCTCTTTGAAGCCCAGCCAGAAGATGATCAGCATCAGGATAAACGCGATGGCCGTGAAAAAGGCGACCAAATACAAAATCGTGCTGTCGTTGTGCAGCAGCCCGAACAGCGGGATGGTGATCAGCAGGATCGCCAGGAACCAGACCGGCGTATCGGGCATGAGAAATTCGATGATAACCTCCAAGGATCCCCGGAACATGAAAAAGCCGATGATGATCATCAATGCCGCGTACGAGGCGGATATGGCCCCTCCGAAAAACTTGCCGCATAAATGGCGGTTGATTTCGATCATCGTCCATTTCGGAAACCGGTTGTAGACGGACAGGAGCAGCCAGGCATTGATTCCCGCAAGCGCCAATCCGATGGGGATCGCCGTCAATCCGTGATGCAGGTAATTTCGGGCAATGACGTTCGGGGCATTGAATAAGGCGTTATTAATCATGTAATAGGTTAGCATCGCGATATAGAAGAGGATGTTCACTTAGGCTTGCCCCCCGCCGGCCGGGCTTTTCGGCGCCCGCCCGGTATTGAATTTCACCGGGGCCGTGTAGGATTGGACCAACGAATACTTGCCGTCATGCATCGTGAACAAATAACTGACCAGCAGCACGATGCCGACCGTAAGCCCGAAGAACCCGGCGATGGTGCCCAGGAAGAGCAGCACGTATTTCAATACGCGGACGGTCAGCGACATCGTGTTGATCGGGATCACGAAATTGGCGATCGCGACCGAGGCGACGACGATGATCATGATATCGCTGACCAGATTGGCCTGCGAGGCGGCCTCCCCCAGGATGAGCCCTCCGACCGTCGTGGCCGCGGGACCGATCGTTTTGGGTACGCGAAGCGAAGCCTCCACCAATAGCTCGGTCATGATCATCATGAAGGCGACCTCGAGAAAGGCCGGATACGGAAGTCCCGCCCTGCTGCCCGCGATCGACAGCGCCAGCTGCACGCGGAAGACTTCCGGGTTGAACGCCGTGAACGCGACGTACGCTCCGGGCAGGACGACGGTGGCGAACAAGGCGAAGTAGCGCAGCGCGATCAAGAAATAGCTGTACACGGGAAGCATGTAGGAATCGTCCATGGAAGCCATGAAATCATGAAAATTGATGGGAGCCAAGCTGGCGAACGGGGTCGTTTCGATCAGATAGGCGGACTTCCCTTTGGACAGCGCTTCGCTTACCCGGTCCGGGCGCTCCGTCACGACGGTTCTCGGAAATAACAAGGGTCGCTTCTTCGGCAAATACTGCTGCACCTTGGATACGGCTTGGGCATTCTTGGCGTTCAAGTTATCGATCTGCTGAAGCTCCCGCTTCACGAAGGCTTGATCGGCCAGTTCGCTGTCGTACAGCATATAACCGGTTATATGGCTTAAGGTCCCTACCTCGAATTTGACGATTCGGAGGTTGGGGCTCTGATAATGCTTGCGGATCAGATTCAAATTGACGGCCATGCTTTCCACGAAAGCTTCCAAGGGACCTACGATCGAAGCCTCGACCTGCGGGGTGTCCACGCTGCGCGTTCGGTAGGCGACCGACTTCGCGACGGTATAGACCTGATCGCCGTACAAGATGACCGCGCAGCCCTTGCAGAGCTTGCCGGGCAGATCCTCGGGCTTGTCGCCGGCCTGGCTGATCGACCGGAGGTGCAGCTCGTATTCCTCGCGGGAATAGCGGAAAAAGGGCATCTTCAGCTGTTGATCGATAAAATCCGGGTCGGTGATGGTCCAGATGTAATATAAAATGAATCCCGGCTCCGCGTCGATCTGTTCCCTTCGCGCGTCCGCGTTGTTCTCGAAGAAGGTATCCAGGGATGCGGCAATCGACTGCATCTGTTCGTTCATCGGCAATTGCCCCTTTTCGGCTCATGATAAGTCTGGTTATTATGAGCAATTTTGGCATTCGTATTCCCAGCCGCCAAAAACGCCCATGCTCGCGCTGCCGCGCAGACGCTCCCCCAATCCTCGGTTTTTCGATCCCCCTATGCAATTACGGCAGGAAATCTAACGCATTTTCTCTTGGTTTCGATAAGAACAACCAAATCTTCTAAATTTTCGAAATCTTCCAAATATATATTGTCAGAATATATTACACAAACGTATAATTAGCTTGCCAATATCTTCATATATGACATTAGGAGGTACTAATGATGACATCAAGCACGAGAAAGAGAATGACCCGCTTCTTCCTCGCCCCCTTCCTTGCAGTCGCGATGCTGAGTTTTACGGCTGCCGTCGCCAACGCGGCGGACGCGCCCGTGGTTCCCGCCCAGCCCGCGATTTCGCTTCCCGACGTGAAAGCCAAAGACATCTCCGTCAAGCCGAACATTCTCGTGATCGGTACCGGCGGCACCATCTCCGGGCAAGCCAACGACGGCGATCCTACCAATCTGCAATCCTATAAATCCGGTACATACAAAATCGAAGACATGGTCGCCCAGCTGCCGCGCAAGGACAAAATCGCCGACGTCTCCACGTATCAGTTCGCCAATAAAGGATCCGGCAGCTATGCGATCGGCGATCTGTACGATCTGTCGCTCGCCGTGGATCAGGCGCTGAAAACCTATGACGGCGTCGTCGTCACCTCCGGCACGGACACGATGGAGGACATCGCCTACTTCCTCGACTTGACCGTCCGCAGCGAGAAGCCGGTCGTCATTACCGGCGCGATGCGCCCATGGGACGTTATCGGCACCGACGCGCCGGCCAACCTCTACAATGCGATCAAGCTGTCCGCCAGCGGCAAGACCAAGTGGTTCGGCACCGTGCTCATGCTGAACGATATCGTGCAAGCGGCGCGCGACGTGACGAAGACGAACGCGCAGCGCCTCGACACCTTCCAGACGCCGGTTCTCGGCGCGCTCGGCTACATCGATCAGGACAACATCTCCATCTACCGCGCGCCGGGCAGAGTTAGCAAAGCGGGCACGCCGGCATGGTCTACGCCGTACGACCTGAGCAAGATCAAGAAGACCGATCTGCCGCTCGTCGAGATCGCCTACGCCTATCAGGACGCGGGCGGCGGCGCGATCAAGGGCTTCGTCGCGGACGGCGCGAAGGGTATCGTCACGGCAGGCACGGGCGCAGGCGGCATTTCTCCGAAAATGAGCGCGGCCCGCGCCGACGCGATCAAGCAGGGCGTGCTCTTCGTGACGACGACGAGGACGGGCTCCGGCACGATGTATCCGACCGACAGCGACGGCATCATCGCCGGCGACAGCCTCAATGCCACGCATGCGCGCATGCTGCTGCTGCTTTCTCTCGCCTTCTCGAACGACCAGAAAACGATTAAAGGCTGGTTCGCCGTTTACGGCGCGCAAAATGTCGCCGTCGGCGCAGCCACGCCATAATGAACGGACAGGAGGGATAGCCTTATGACAGCGACGCGGAACGGCATGCCTCGGAAGAGATTGCCCTTATCGATTTTGGTCCTCCTATTACTCGGCTTGTCTCTGCCCGCGGCCGGCGGTTTCATGCCGGCGGCAGCCGCGGCGGATGGGACGGCGGATACGGCAGCAGCTTACCCGCTTCCCGCGCTCAGCGATGCGTTCAAGGCGTCGCCGATGCCGAACATTCTCGTCATCGGCACGGGCGGCACGATCTCCGGCGCGGCGAACGGCGGCGATCCGACCAATTTGCAGGACTACAAGTCGGGCACTTACAAGATCGAAGATATGGTCGCCCAGCTCCCGCGCAAGGAGAAGATCGCCGACGTTTCCACCTATCAGTTCGGCAATAAAGGGTCGGGCAGCTATACGATCGGCGAGCTGTACGATCTGTCGCTGACCGTCGACCAGGCGCTCGCGTCCTATGACGGCGTCGTCGTCACTTCCGGCACCGACACGATGGAGGATATCGGCTATTTCCTCGATCTGACGGTGCAGAGCCCGAAGCCCGTCGTCGTCACCGGCGCGATGCGGCCGTGGGACGTCATCGGCACCGACGCGCCCGCGAATTTGTACAATGCCATCAAGCTGTCCGCCAGCGGCAAGACCAAATGGTACGGGACCGTCATCATGCTGAACGATCTCGTGCAGGCCGCCCGGGACGTCACGAAGACGAACGCGCAGCGCCTGGATACGTTCAAGACGCCGATCCTCGGCGCGCTCGGTTATATCGATCAAGACAACATCTCCATGTACCGCTTGAACGAACGCGCGCTGAAGGCCGGCCGGCCCGACTGGTCGACGCCGTTCGATCTGCGCAAGATCAAGAAGACCGATCTGCCGCTCGTCGAGATCGCCTACGCCTATCAGGATGCGGACGGCGGCGGCATTCGCGGCCTCGTCGCGGACGGCGCCAAAGGCATCGTCACCGCCGGCACCGGAGCAGGCGGCATCTCGCCGAAGATGAGCGCGGCCCGCGCCGATGCGATCAAGCAGGGCGTCATCTTCGTCACGACGACGAGAACGGGCTCGGGGACGATGTATCCGTCGGACGGCGAAGGCATCATCGCCGGCGACAGCCTGAACGCCCAGCATGCCCGTATGATGCTGCTCGTGGCTTTGTCGTTCTCAAGCGACTTTCAGACGATCAAGAATTGGTTCGCGGTCTACGGCAGACAGGATATCGTTATCGGGGAAGCGGAAGGCGAGACCCTGCCGCCGGCGGCAGTCGCGCTGAAGGATATCGGCGGCCACTGGGCGGCGGCTTCCATCGAGAAGGCCGTATCCGCCGGCATCGTACGCGGCTATGCCGACGGTACGTTCAAGCCGAATCAGAAGCTCACCCGAGCGGAGTTCACGGTCATGCTGATGAACGCGCTGAAGCCGCGAGGAGCCGGAGCCGGCTTGACGTTCACCGACGCCGAGGAGATCGGGAGCTGGGCCAAGGAAGCCGTCGCCCAGGCGGCAGCGGCCGGAATCGTGAACGGCTACGCCGACGGCTCGTTCAAGCCGGACGCGACCGTCACGCGCTCGGAGGTGGCGGTCATGATCGCCAAGGCGCTGAAGCTCGATAGCAAGACTGCCGGCACGACCGGCTTCGCGGACGATGCCGCGATTCCGGCCTGGGCCAAAGGCGCGGTCAAGGCGGTCAAGGATAATTCCCTCATCGGCGGCCGCGGCGATGGCGCATTCGCCCCGCTCGATACGGCCACGCGCGCGGAAGCGGCGGCGATTCTCGTCAAGCTTCCGGCCGCTGCCTAACGATCGAGAAGAAAGCGGAAAAACCAAACAAGACCATGCCCCGCGGGGCATGGTCTTTTCTAACGAGTGCTTACGGAACGGGCTTATTGCCGCAGGCTCCGTTTGGCCTGTGAGGGTGATCATTGCAATGGATAATGGCTTCCTCAACGCGGTTATTTCTTCGGCTTCGCCGCGTCCATCAACGCCTGGCCTTCCTTTTGGATGGCGGCGATGCTGGCGTCGGCGCTCTTCTCGCCATTGACGGCGGCGGTGATTTCGCGATCCTCCAGCTCATCGAACAGCCCGGTGAATTTGGCGTCGTAGCCTTCCATGGAATAGGACTGGTCGACGCTCGGCAGGATGTCGTACAGCTTCGGCAATAGCGGATTCTGATCGTAATTCATGTAGGACTTGCGCGTGGACAGGTCTTCTTGAAGTCCCGATCTGACCTTGGCCACGTAATCGCTCAGCATGAATCGAATCATTTCCCAAGCGGTGTCCCCGTGCTCGGCGCCAGTCGGAATCGCCATGTAATTGTACACGCCGAGATATTCCGAACGGCTGTCGACGGAGCTGACCGGCGGCGTCACCATCCCGGTCTCGAACGGCAAGTCCGACATCCCGTTGTAGCTGGCCGACATGCCGTTATAGCCCCCGATCGTCATCGCCGATTTTCCCTTCTTGAACAGATCCGCCTCGGTTACGTCGTCCGGACCGTACCAGACCTCGCCGTCCTTCGTTTCTCCTTTGACGTCCTGCATCAGGAAGGTGCCGCTCTTGTAGAGTCCGATGACCGTCGAGATGATGTTTCGCCATGCCGGCGTGTCCATCGTCACTTTGCCCGTCTGGAAGTTATAGGGGCGCAGCCCTTCCGGGGTCGACAAGCTGAAGAGCAAGCTGTGCGGCATGCTGCTGAAGGGCTGATGGTAGCCGACGATGCCGTCCCTGTTGCTGCCCGCTTTGCCGAAATCGCCCGCAAGCTTCATGACGTCCATGATCGTCATGCCGTCCCGCGGCAGCGCGACCTTGTACTTGCGGAACAAGTCCGCGTTGTAATAGAGGACGGAGGCTTGAAACGTAGGCGCGACCGCATACAGATTGCCGCCTCCGTTGCGCTTCATTTTGTCGATCATGCCCGCGTAGAAATCGTCTTCCTTCATCCCGCTGTCCGCCATGCGCGGCGCCAAGTCTTGCAGCAGGCCGTCGGCAGCCAACTGCTTATATCGAATATCGTAGCCGAGCAGGAGATCCGGCTTCTCTTGCTCCAGCTTCTGCTCGTATTGTTTAAGCGTCAACGGTTTCTTGTAGTCCGGGTCCATTTCCACGAGTTCTACCTGCAGGTCCGGGTATGCAACCGATAGATAATCGCCAAACGTAGAGGTGTAATACCCATTATTGGGGACGCCGATTACGATCCGCTCGGGCCCGGCACCGGCCGAATCCGTTCCGGTCGAGCAGGCGCCGAGCAGAAGGCCGAAGAACGGCAGAAGCATGAATCGAATGCCATTGGCCCGCACGTCGAATCGTCCGAATCCCATCATGGCCGCGCCTCCTTTCCGATCGCCGCGAGCTCGGCATTCAGCTTGGCTTGGAGGTCGCCGAGCGCCGTATCGATCGGGACCGACTTGTTCAGGATGGCGTTCATCTCTTCGCCGCCCAGGGCATAGAGCGACCGGTTGGCCTTGATGAATCGAGGGCTGGCGTTCGACACCGCGCTTGCCGCGGCTTTCGCCGGATCCGCGGCCGTCTCGTAGAAAGCCTCCCACTGCTTGCCGCTCGCGCCGTCCATGGCGGATTTATTGGCGAGCAATTGGATGTACATGAAGCTGTCCGGATTCAAGCCGGCGCGCCAAGCTCCCCCCGTCACGAATTGAACCAGCGCCCATGCCGCGTCGGCCTGGCTGGAATTCGCATTGACCGCATAGATGGTGCGCGTGCCGAGAAAAGCGTCTTGGTTCGTCGCGGACGCATCGAGGCGAATCGGCACCGTGGACCAGTTCGATTTCATCACGCCTGCCTGCTCGTACGACTTCAGGTTCATGTAATAATCGCTGGACCTGACGACCATCGCGACCTGTCCGAGCGCGAACGGGTCCTGCTTGCCGATCTCCGCCATGGTCGTGCCGTTCTTGCCGTAGACGACCGGCTTCGCTTGATTGATCCAGCCATCGCGGTAGCCGTCTACAACGGTGGTCCACACCTTCTTCCAGGCGTCGGAATTCAGCGTCGCTTTCATGTCTCCTTCCGTCTCCGCGATCGTCTGCAATCCGCCGGCTTGGCCGGCCAACGCGACCAAGGCGAATTTGTTGCTGCGATCGACGGCGGCCAGCCCGCTGACGCCGGAGCCTTGAAAACGGGCCGCAAGCTGCAGGATCTGCGCCATGGACAGGTCGCCATCCGGCAGCGGAACGCCGTGCGCGGCGAACACATCTTCGTTGACGTACAATGCCGTGGACGTCATGTCGGCGGATAATCCGTACACATCCCCGTTCCCGCCGGCCTGCCGCAAATAATCGACGAGCGGCGCATGGAGCGCCTGCAGATCGGCCTTGTTCGCTTTCGCGAGCGTATCGAGGGAGCTCAGCTTCCCGTCCGCCGCAAGCTTCGCGTAGACGTTCACCGGCACCTGCACGACATCCGGCTGCTCCGCGTCGAACCAGGCTTCGAATTTCTCCGGGTCGCCGTACAAATCGTCCGGCGACGTGTCGATGTTCAGCTTCACTGACGGATGCCGGATGAAGAACGGTTTCTTGAAGGTGTATTCGAACGTGTTGCTCATCTCGAACTGCTGGACCTTCAGCTCGTATTCCTTGTCCGCCAGCGGATCCTTGCTCAGCGCAGCCGGCACGTCGGAGCGCTCGGCGGGACGCAGCAGCTCCTTAAGGTCGTCCCGGAACCACCAGCCTGCGCCCAGCAGAATCACCATGCTCATGATCGCGGCAGCCGCTCTTAACGGCGCGCGTCGTGTAGTCGTATTCATGCGAATGCGTTCCCTCACTTTGCGTTCAAGGTCCGAGGTGAACCCGTTCTTGACGGGAGGTTTGCCCGCCAAACGATGCTCCCATTCGTTTGCATGCTTCTTCATGTCCACTCTTCCTCCCCGGTCCATGACGCTTCCTGGGCCAGCTTGCGGTTGACCGCCGCCCGGGCGCGGTGCAGCCTGGACTTCACCGTGCCGGCCGACACCTGAAGCATGTCCGCCATTTCCTGCATGGAGAGGCCGTAATGGCTGTTCAGGAGCAGCACCTCGCGCAGCTTGCGCGGCAGCTTCAAGACGATCGCCCATAACTCCTCGGTCATCAGCTTGTCCATGCTCTCCCGCTCCGCCGAAGGCGAAGTTCCCGTGCGCGAGCGGATCGTATCGAACAATACGACCCGTCTCACCCAAGCCGACCGCAGCACGTCGCGCGCCGTGTTGCGGGTGATGGCGAGCAGCCAGGTTTTGATCGACGATTGCCCGCGGAATTCGTAAAGCTGCTGGAACACTTTCACGAAAACGTCCTGGGTCACATCGTCCGCCGTCTCTTTGGAATGCGTGATGAAGAAGGCGAAATGCCAGACGTCCTTGCCGTACGCGGCCATGAGCTCGTCGAGCACCGCATGGCGGTCCAAGCCGTCCGTGACATGCTTCAAATAATCGAACTGCAAATTGTTCACCTCGGAAAGTAGACGATCGAGTCGCAGAATGGTTCCGTTGCCTTCAAGCTTAGTTGCAAAAATGATTGACGGGCTGGATTAGCCGCTGCCGGTTCCATTATTATACAAAACGCAGGCGCGATTGGGCCATCAAGCGTTTGGATACGAACGCCGCGCGATAAGCAGCTCCGATCAACTCTTCTTTATCCGGCAGCCCCGGATCGCATAGTTACCCAACACAAAAAAACGCGCCTGATCGGCGCGTTCTCCTGGTGATCCATTAATCGTGCGATGAGCTTCAGTGCCTATATCGGCAGCCCTCGCCGCGATGCCGTTTATTGCGCCTCCAAAGCCTGCAGCGCCAGCAAGACGCGCTCCGGCTCCGCCCGTCTCATGAAATCCGCGTCGACATGCGCGAAGCGGATCATCCCGCGCCCGTCCACGACGAATACCGCGGGAACCGGCAGCAGCCACTTATCCGTCCCGTTATATTCGGGCAAGCTCCCTCCGAACTCCCGCAGGACGCGTTGAAGCGGTTCGGGAACTTCGTAGAGAACGCGATAGCGCTCCGCGACGCGGCCATCGGGGTCGCTCACGACGGTGAAGGTCAGCTGCTCCTTCTCCTGTTGGGAAAGCGTATGGTCGGGACGCTGCGGCGAAACCGCGATAAGCGATGCGCCAAGCGCCCGGATCCGGGGCAATATACGTTCGTAAGCCCGCAGTTGCATATTGCAGAACGGGCACCAGCCTCCGCGATAGAACACCAGCACGACCGGCCCCTTCGACACTTCGGCCATCAAGGAAACCTCCTGCCCGACAGCGCCGGCAAGCGCAAAGCCGGGCGCGGAATCCCCCGTCTTCAAGCCTGCGGCCAATCCTTGCCGCCGGAGTTCCTCGACCGACTGCCGCAGCACATCGTAAACCGCGATCGGCACCGCCTTTCTCAGTTCCTGCTCCATGCCCTCCAATTGCGGATTCAAAGCATCATTGCTCATACTCGCCATCCTCCTATAATTATTGTATAAATACAATTATTATATTAATACATCTTTTGTGCGCGCGCAATAAAAAACGGGCCCTGTTTCAGGACCCGCCAGACGTACGCTATTCAATGAACGATACCGCTATCCGGATCAATGCGGAAATGTGGCCTTCCTGACCGCGCTCAGCAGCAGCGCGATTCCTTCCTCCACCCGCTCCAGCTTATCTTCCGGCACCTGACGCAAAATTTGCGTGCATACGCGAAGCATCTTCTCGTTCAGCTCCTCGAGAATCGCGAGTCCCTCGTCGGTAAGCCTGATCAATACTTCTCGGCGGTTATCCGGATTCAATCCGCGCGATACGAATCCTTTCTTGACGAGCGGATCCAGCAGCCGGGTCAGCGTGGACGGCTCCACCCCCAGCCGGTCGGCCAAATCGCCGTTGCGAAACGCATTCGATTTGATTTCCATGACGATATGGGCTTGTCTCGGCGTCAATGCTTCCACGAACGACTTCTCGGAACCCAAAATCGAGGATTTGACGAGAATTTCGTTGATCAGATCACTAAGCACAACTGGTTGCATCACTGTATCACCTATCGCGTTTTGATGTCATTGTAAGCTTTGCGGATGCAGCCATGCAATAGTTGCGCATCGCATGAATGGCTATCGTCGGCCTTAGGCGGGATGACAAACAACCGGAAGACGTGCTTGCGCATCGTCTGTCGGTCTATGCGCCCGTCCCCTGCTCACGGCTCTCTCGGCGGACGGTTGTACCCTGCCGGCCCATAGGGCTTCAGCTCGTCCAGCCATTTGCGCTCCAGCTTCTTGAGCGCGTCGCGATACGACTGCACGGCGCTCCGGCCCAGCACGGACGTTGCCGGCCGCTCCGCTTCCTTTCCGTCGTCCCGCGTCTCGCCGTCCAGCGTCTCCAGAATCTCGAAATGAAAGTCCGCGCCGGCCTGTTCCGTATACGCCCGCTGCAGAGCGGAATTCAGATGGCTGCCCGTGTCGAGCATGAATTTCTCCCGCTTCCAGGCCGAGTCCAGCGTCGGCGAAGACGAGACGTACCGCATCCCGCCGCGCGCGTTGACGATCTGGAAGACGCCCATCGCCCGCTGCTTCACGCCGAATTCGTTTTGCAAATCTTTGCGTCTGTTCATGATTCTCCCCTCCGTCCCGCGGCTTCGCTACACGCTCGGCCGATAGACGCTTCCGTCGCCTTCCCGGACCAGGAAACCGTAATCGACCATCTGCAGGCGAAGCAGCTCGTATTCGTCGGCCATGAACCGCCGGAGCAGCTCGTCGACCTCCGCTTCCTTGTACCTGCGGCCCTTGCGGAAGCTTGTCGCGATATGGCGAAACAGCGCCGCCCTGCGCTTCGCCTTGCGGGGCAGGCCGGCGAGCGGGCCTTCCAGGCCTTGCGGCAAATATTTGTCCAACAGCGATTTGTATTCCTCCGGCGTCAGCGCGAAGCGCTCGTCCGCGGGCGGCGCGTTCCGGCGCGCGGGATCCGTTTTGGCGCCTTGCTCGGTCCCTCCGTCCATCAGCTCCATGATCGCGAGAAACAGCTTCGCCTGCTTCGCCCGTTCCTTCAGCGAGAACCGGTGATTGCGGATCGTCGAGGCGCTGCCGGAGCCCGTCGACGCGACGATGTCCGCATCCGACAGCCCGGCGGCGAACATGCCGATCAGCTGCTTCTGCAGATCGGTCAAGCCGGTCGCTTTCTTGTCCAATTCGAGCAGCAGCTGCAGCATGGAACCGTGCGCGGTTCCGATGTGCCGCGCGACGGCCCGGAACGCTTCCATCAACCGGCCGTCCGCCTCGTACACGAAGCCTTCCTCGAACCGTTCTCCGCAGACGAGACAGCAGTAGCTGTCCGACTCCGCATGATACACATACCCTTGCTTCAATTCCGACAACGTCGCTCCGTATAACGCTTCCGGCACGTCCATCTCAAACCCTCCCAGTAAAGTTTGATCAATGCATTGAGCATAGCCGATCCTGTCGATCGGGCGCAAGGACAATCGCCGCACGTTTGTTCATTCGGCGAATGCAGCCGACTTGAGCACCGCGCGCCGTTCCGGCCGGCTTCCAGCTAACGAAAGAATGACGATGATCCAAGCTTCAAGCCGCTGCGGCAGGCTTAAAGCCTCGATCATCGTCATTCTTGGGATGCGCGCCTTTCCGTTTGTCCGGCTTCACTCTCGTCACCGGCTTCACGCCGTTCCAATTTCCCCTTTGCTGCCGGGGATCCAATCCACCCTGCCGCAATCGTTTCTCCATGCGCTTTCGCGCCAAGCTCTTCGCCATTACGATGCACGCTCCTAGAGTCCATTATTTCCGCCGCATGCGCGCGGCTTCTCTCCAGTGTACGCGATCGGCGCCGGTTCGTTCAAGCGCGATCGGCCCGGGGCAGCCGGAAACGGGCTGATAAGCCCCGCCCCAGTCGCGCGGTCGCGTCCGACTCTTCGCCGTCTGCCCGCACCGCCAACCATGCTCAAGCCGCTGTTCGCGGCTCGGGCTCGCGCGGAAATGTCAGGCGAATGCGCGCCGGATGTCCGCGCATTCGCCGCCGAGCATTCTCGGTCTATCGGCTCTTCGCCGCGGCGTAGGCGGCAAGAAGCTCGGCGACCGGAATGCCGTCGATCGTCATGCCGTCCATCCGGCAGCCCCGGATATCGACGCCGTTCAGCGCGCAATTGTCGAAGACGGCTCCCCCTAAGTCGCTGTTTCGGAAGACCACCGGCTCGACGTTCACCCAGCCGTCCGTGCCGGGCTCTTCGTCGAGCCGGCTTCGCTGCGCGTCCGGCCGCTTGATATTGTCGAACACCGTGCCTCCGAGCTGAATATGGTTGACATGCACGTTCGAGAAATAAATATGCTCCCACTCGGCATTGACGAAGTTCACGTGCCGCAGCGAGGCGTCCCGCAGGTCGCGCCGTGGAATTCCGCGCCTTTGCGATCGAACAGGCGCTTATCCGTCAGCAATGTCGGCGCTTCCGTCCCGATAACCGGCACATGCAGCTCGATGACGGACTCTTCGTTTTCCGGCCCCAGATACCGCAAGTCGTAGCGTTCGTATTCGTAATCGTCGACCGCTTCGTACGCCGAATGCCCGCGCCAGCTCCCGTGAAAGAATCCCCAAGCCTCCTGAATATTCGCGACCGGTCCGCGGTAGATTACCGCAGCGAACTCCCCGGCGGGAATCGTCCGCTCGACCATCCCGTCCGGAATCGGACTTCCGTCGTCCGGCGCTTCGACGCCGGCCAAATACAGGAAGTTTTGTCCGGGACCGAAGGGCAGCTCGTATGTAAACAAGCCGAACGACGCCTCGCGGCCGCTTGCACCGATCCATCCGTCGCTTAGACGGCGGTACGCTTCCCATATCGCGGGTATGGCCGATCCCGGATCTTCCCCGTCCCGCTGCCCGACGTAGCGCTCGACCCCGACGATCCGCCGCGACGGCTGCACGGTCACCTCGATGCTTTCGACATGCGGGAACTGGTCCGTATCGACCGCATCCGCATGCTTGATCGGCGCGTAGATGTCGTAGTCGAAGTAATCGATGTCCGAGCGGGGAATATCGAACGGATTGACAGGCTTCAACCGGTTCGCCTCGAAGCCGAAGGCGCCTTCCGTCACGTCGCGCTCGATGCCTTCCCGCTCGAACCATTGTTCCAGGAAAGCATAGGCTTCGTTCATCCGGCTTCCGTCGCCGCGAACCGTCAACTTGGCGAACTTGCGCCCCGGAATCGCGATCGTCTCCACGCCGTCCGGCAGTCCTTCGAAGCCGTCTACCTCGACTCCGGTCCACAGCTCCCGTACGCCGGTCGCCCACTGCCACTCCGGAATAAACACGAGCCCTTAGTCGTCGTTCTTCACTGCCGGATGGCCCTCGAGCAGTTCCCGGATGCGCCGCCAAGCGTTGCGCGTGCCCTCGCCGCCGAGCTCCGAGCGGATCGCCGCGGCTTTCATCGCCGGCCTTTCCACGATTCGTACCCTCATCGCGTTACCCGCCTCCTTAGGATCCCTCCGGGACGTAATCCTGCGTAATCATGACGACGTTGCCGTCCACGTCGCGGATGTTGAAATACGCGACCGACGGAAGCCGCTGAATGTCGTGCACGACTTCAAACCCGCATTCGACCGCTTCGCGCTTCGCCCGTTCGATGTCGTGCGTGCCCAGCTTCAGCGCCGGTCCGAGCTCTAATACCGGCACATTCGCCATGCCGTTCGAATCCAGCATGAGATTCGTCCCGTTATCGAGCCGGAAGAGATGCAGATGGCCGTACCGGTCCTCGTCCCGAACCTGCAGGCCCATCAGCTTGGCGTAACGCTCGACCGCGCCCCCCAGGTCGCGCACCCGCAGGATGCCGGCGTCGAGCTTCGGCTGTATACTGCAATGCGCCTTGGCGCCGTCCACCCCGCCGAACGCCAGATGGTAGCCGTCCGGATCTTCGACGACGAATTCCTTCCAGGGCCCGAAGTCCTCATACACGATCGGCTCCCGGGCGAACTTGGCTCCTTTGCTCTCGAATTCCGCGTACAAGGCATCGAGTCCGGCCCATGTATCGGTGTAGCCCTGCACGTCGATGCCGGTATCCGCGCCGCTCTCCGGCGGGTTCGGTACCGGCACGAAGCCATCCGGCGCCTGATGCAGCTTCAGCGCCATGCCGTTCAGTCCGTCCCGCTCGGCCCACCAGTCGGTTACGTCGAAGCCGAGCACCTCCCGGTAATACCGCCGCGACCGGGCAAGATCGGATACGACGAGCACGCTCAGCGAGCTGCCGATTTGTTTTCCCATTCCTTTACCGCCTCCATTTGCCGAATATAAGAAGAACCGACGGGCGCCCTCATTGCGGCAGGACGAGCCCGCAGTTTTTCCAAATGAATCCCGGCATTGCGCCGGAATGCGAATGTATATTCGCCTTTTTAAATGGAAATTCCTGCTAACCCTTCAAAATAATTGTGACCGACGATCCGCTGCCGGTTCGGCCGACTCCCAAGCGTCCGGATGATGGCATGAAAAAACCGGGAGCCGCAACGGCTCCCGGTTCAATTTCACGCCGCTTCCCGCCTGTCGGGCGGCAGCAGGATGGCAAGCAGTCCGAGCAGCGGCAGGACGCTCGAATAGTTCATGACCTTGCCGAGTCCCCACGCCTCCGCCGCGTTGCCGAGGACGATGGCGCCGAGCGCCCCCATGCCGAAGGCGAGGCCGGTGATCAGCCCGGACGCCATCCCGACGTTGTTCGGGATCAGCTCCTGGGCATATACGACGCTGACCGAGAAGCCGGACATCAGGATGAAGCCGAGCACGAAGCTGACGGGATAAACCCAGCCGAGCGGCATATGCGGCAGCAGCAGCGCGAACGGCGCCGCGCCTCCGACCGAGAAGATGATCATCTTCTTGCGTCCGAACCGGTCCGCCAGCACGCCGCCGAAGAACGTGCCCAGCACGCCCGCGGCCATGAACAGGAAGATCGGCACCTGGGCCGCTTTGACCGACAAGCCGTACTTCTCTTCCGCGAAGAAGTTATAGAAGCTGGAGATGCCGCTGACATACCAGGACCGCGCGAAGACGAGCAGCACCAGGATCGTCATGGCGAACGCGATAACGGACCGCCCTCTGCCCGCGGCCCCGTTCACGGTCCCCGCGGACTTTGCCTTCTTGACCGGTTTGCCGTGTTCGTTCAGCTGCGTTTTGTACCACGGCACGACGCGCAGCAGAATCGCGATGGCCGCCGCGGCCAGCAGCGTTCCCCAGACCGCGCCGGGCTGGCCGAGCGGGATGAAGACGAAGATCGTCATGAGCGGGGCGAGCGAGCTGCCCGCGTTGCCTCCGACCTGGTAGATGGACTGCGCGAGTCCGCGCCGGCCGCCGGCCGCGAAGTAAACGACGCGCGAGCCTTCCGGATGGAATACCGCGGAGCCGAGGCCGACGAACACGACCGCCAGCAGCACGAAGGAAAAGCCCGGCGCGTACGCGAGGCCCGCCATGCCGAGCAGGCTCAGGCCCATTCCGATCGGCAGCATCCACGGCATGGGCCGTTTATCCGAGAAATAACCCACGACCGGCTGCATGACGGAAGACGTCATGTTGAGCGTGAACGCGATCCAGCCCATCTGCCCGTACGTCAGATGGAGCGAATCCTGTAACACCGGGAACAGCGCGCTTACGACCGCTTGCATCGTATCGTTCAATAGATGTACGGAGCTGATCGCGAACAGAATGGCATAGACCGTTCCCGTCCGCAATGCAGCCGTACGTGCCGAAGCAGTTGTCATCTTGCTTTACCGCCTTTCGCGCGTGACCTCCAAGCCTGTCTTTCCGCTTTTCGTGCGTCTATCTGCTACCATAGCATAGCGGGAAAGGGGTGACAATTATCCGATTCTCAGGTTTTCGGGTTAAAATGACGCCCTCGGTCGACCATCCTGCCCCGCAGGCGCATGCAGCTCACGATGTTTGGGAACCGAGGGAAAATCAAGACCGCAAAATGGAAGCGCACACATTGACACCTCTATGGTCCGGGTTTATGCTTGAATAGACAAAGTTGTAAAAATAAGTATCCCATTATTCCATGATGAAGGGAGTACACTTCCTGCATATGGCTCACCCGACGCTATCAAAACGCCGGCGTAATCTTGCGGGGCGCGCCGCCGCCCTATGCGCCGCCCTCTCGCTGCTTGCCGGCTGCTCGCTGCTGCCGAACGAAGAAGAACCGCTCGATCCGCCCGCGCTGACCAGCAAAGCCGCCGTCCACGAGACGTCGCCCGTCACCCGCGGCAACATGGAGCTATACCTCTCCTCCACGGCGTCGGCCGTGTCCGAGGTCAATCAAACCGTCTCGTTCCCGGAGTCGGGCGGCATCCTCAAGAAGCTTTACGTCAGCGAAGGCGATACCGTCAAGGCGGGCGCGCCGATCGCGGAGCTGGACACCGGAGACCTGCCGATACGGCTGAAGCTGCAGGAATTGACCGTCGAGCAGCGCAGCCTCCGCTACCAGGACGCCGTCAAGCAAGATTCGGACAAGGATGCGATCGCCTTGGCGAAAATCGACCTCGAAGCGGATCGGCTGCAGCTGAACGCGCTGAAGGAGCAGTACCGCAAAGCGCTGCTCTTCGCGCCGGCCGACGGGCTGGTCACGTACCTGAACGACCTGAAGCCGGGCGAAGCGGTGGAAGCCAATGTCGCGATGGCAGTCGTCTCGGACCCCGCGAAAGTCAATTTCGTCTATGACGCCACCGACGCCACGAAAATCCGTTCGGTGCAGAAGGGCGCCGAGGTCGCGCTTACGCTCGACAAGAAATCGTATGCGGGCTCCGTCATCCAAACGCCGGCCACCGCGCCGAAAAGCGACGACGACGCCGTGAACCGACGCAACGCCAAGTCGCTCGTCATCGCTTTGAAGGATGCGGGCGCGCCCGTTCAGATCGGCACCTACGCCGACTTCAAGCTGTTCATCGAGAAACGCGACAACGTGCTCATCATTCCGCGCGAAGCCTTGAAAACCATGTTCGGCCGCGACTATGTCGAGACGATCGAGAACAGCCGGGTGAAGGAAGTCGACATCGAGGCCGGATTGAAGACGAGCAATCAGGTCGAGGTCCTCAAAGGCTTGGAGGAAGGCCAAGGCGTCGTCATCGATAATTAATCGCTCGCATGCGCGGCCGAAGGGCAGCCGATGGCGTCAGCGAGAATAGCAATCGAAATAAGAAGCCCCCATCAACGACCGAAAAACAAATAGCGAACACAAAGAAGCGCCTCGGCGGGCGGCATGCGATGCATGCCTTCCGCGCCGAGGCGCTTGTTCGTTATTCGGACAGGCCGGTCAACGTAAAGCGAAAACCGTACGTCCGGTTCGCGTGCAGCACGTATTCCGGATGCGCCTTCGCGCCCCAGCTGTCGTCGCCGCCGACGCCCATTTGCTTGTGGTTGATGCGCACGACCGTTTTGTCGCTGGCCGGCAGTTTGTAGGCATGGTCATGGGCTTCCAGCTCGAACGGCGTGTACGGCAAGGCGTTCAGCTCGATCAGCGGCTCGCCCGTGACGTGCAGCGAGGCGCCCTGGCCGTTGCCGACCGATGCGCTGCGGACGCCGACCTTGTTGCCGCATTCCTGCGGACGCAGGTACGGCACGAACTGCTCCGCGACCGTGCCGGCGTAACGGCCGAGCTTGGCGCCGTGCTGGCGGTCCCAGTACGATTCATGCGGTCCTTTGCCGTACCATTCCAGCCGGTCGAACGACCCGTCCATCGTCAGCATCAGGCCGATCTCCGGGATTTCCGGCAGGCCTTCGCCCGGAACCAGCTGCAGGCCGACCTCGATGGCGCCGCTGCTCAGGATGGCATACGACACCGAACACCGGGATTCCGTCGTCGTCGGCAGCGTGAATTCGGCATGCACCGTCACGCGGTCCGCCTGCGGCTCCCAGCTCAGCTCGCGTAGCTTGCGCTCTTCGCCCGCGGAACGCCAAGTCACGCAGCGCTCGTGATGCTTGTTGCCGCGGTCGTTGTCCGTGTACGCGCGCCAGAAGTTCGGCGCCAGCGCGCCGCGGATCAGCTCCGTGCCGTTCACGTTGTACGACGCGAGGCTGCCGTTCGCCTGATCGACGGCGACGGAGAAGCCTTCGCCTCGGACGACCAGCTTGCCGCCGTCCTCCGCGATCTCGAGCGCGCCCGGACGGCGCTTCGCGCGTCCGACGCTCGCTGTCGCCTGCTCCGCCTCCGGCAGCACGAATTGCTCGAAGGCGACTTCATGGCCGGCGTCGGCCCACGGCGAATCGGACTTCGTCAGCAGGCTCACGGTCAAGACCGCTTCGCCGTCCTCGCGGCTGCGCTCCGGCAGCGGGATCGCGATCTCGGCGGATTCGCCGGGCGCCGCCGACACGTGCATGGTTCCGCTCGCCGCTTCGACGCCGTCAAGGGCGACGGACCATCGCAGCGCGAACGCGTCCAAGTCGGTAAAGAGGTTCTTGTTCAGCAGGCTTACGGCGCCGCGGCTCAGATCCACGGCCGCGATCGTCGCGTTCTGGTAGCACTGCTTCACTTCCATGAGCTTCGGCGATACCGAACGATCCGCGAAGATCAGCCCGTTGCCGCAGAAATTGCCGTCATGCGGCTGCTCGCCGAAATCGCCGCCGTACGCCATATACGGGTCGCCGTCCGCGTTCGTCGATAGAATCGCCTGGTCGATCCAGTCCCAGATAAAGCCGCCCTGCACGAGCGGAAGCTTGTCGAACAGCTCCGTGTACAGATGCAGGCCGCCGACGGAATTGCCCATGGCATGGCTGTATTCGCACAGGATGAACGGCTTCGGCGAATTCGGATGCGAGCCGTACTCCGCCACTTTCGCGGGCGAAGAGTACATGTGGCTCTCGATATCCGACGCCGCGTCGGACGGCCGCCACTGCGTGACGCCCTCGTAATGGACGACCCGCGACGGATCCGCCTCGCGCAGGAAATCGTGCATGCGGACGAAGTTATCGCCGCCGAACGATTCGTTGCCGAGCGACCAGATGACGATCGAAGGATGGTTCTTGTCGCGCTGCAGCATGGAATTGGCGCGGTCGAGCACGTTGGCCGTCCAGGCCGGATCGCTGCCTGGCACGAAGTTCGGCTTCAGCACCGGCGAGTTGTATTCCCAGCTGCCGTGCGTCTCCAGGTTCGTCTCGTCGATGACGTACAGGCCATACTCGTCGCACAGCTCGTACCAGAGCGGGTTATTCGGATAATGCGACGTCCGCACCGCGTTGATGTTGTGCGTCTTCATCAGCTTCACGTCCGTCAACATGTCCTCGTAGCCGAGCGCCCGTCCGGTGCGGCTGGAAAATTCGTGGCGGTTGACGCCCTTGAAGACGATGCGCTTGCCGTTGATCAGCATCAGCTTGTCCTTGATCTCGAACTTGCGGAAGCCGATCCGCGAGCTGACGGTTTCCAGCAAGCGTCCTTCGCCGTCCTTCAAGCCGAGGACGAGCGTGTACAGATTCGGCTGCTCGGCGCTCCATTTGAGCGGATTCGCCACGTTCGCGGACGCTTCGATCTCGAGCTCAGCCGCGCCGCTTCCGAGCGCGGCATGGACCGTGATCGGCTGCGGCAGCACGGCTTGGCCGCCGCCGTCGTACAGCTGCGCCTCGAGCGTCACCGTGCCGAGGTCCTGCTCGAAGTAATTCAGGATCGTCGCGTTCAGCTTCAGCTCCGCGTCCCGGTACGCCTCGTCCAGCTCCGTCACCGCGAAGAAATCGTACACGTGCGCTTTAGGCGCGGTATACAGATACACGTCCCGGAAGATCCCGCTCATTCGCCAGAAATCCTGGTCCTCGAGCCAGCTCGCATCGCACCAGCGATAGACTTCCACGGCCAGCTTGTTGTCGCCCGCGCGCAGATACGGCGTCAGGTCGAACTCCGCGGGCGTGAACGTATCCTCGCTATAGCCGACGAGCTCGCCGTTCACCCAGACGTAGAAGGCGGACTCGACGCCTTGGAAGCTGATGAACACCGGCTGGCCTTCCCAGCCGTCCGGCACCGCGAAGCTGCGCACGTACGAGCCCACGGGATTGTATTTGGTCGGCGCGAACGGCTGCACGAGCTCCTCGGACGCTTCCCACGGATAGCGGATATTCGTATATTGCGGATAATCGTATCCCTGCAGCTGCCAGTGCGCGGGAACCTTGATCTCGTCCCAGCCCGCGTGGTCGAAGCCGTCTTCATAGAAGTTAACGATGCGCTGCGACGGATTCTCCGCGAACGCGAATTTCCACATGCCGTTCAGCGACGAATAACTGCGGGATGCCGCGCGATCGCCCTGCAGCGCCTCTTCGACGGAGTCGAACGGCATGAGCGTCGCGTGCGCTTTCATCCGGTTCAGCTCGAAAATTTCCGGGTTGTTGTTCCACTCCGGATAACCGTTGGCCGGCGGGGTATACGTGAATTTCGACTTCAAGGAAGCACCTCTTTTACGGGATTTAAGCGTTCACCCCTACTGTATATGAGGTCCGCCGTAGCGTAAATATAAAATAAGCGCGGGCAAATAGCTAATAATGGCGGTCTCCCGGCAGACATGCGAAAACGGCCGGACAGGGAGCGAGTCCCTGTCCGGCCGTTCCTTCAAAGCCGACTTTTATATGGCAGCGCCAGTGTCTGCTTCATCACGGTTCGAATACTATTCGAAGCGCAGCGCTTCGATCGGCCGCAGGCTGGAAGCCTTGTTCGCCGGGAAGAGGCCGAACACGACGCCGATGAAGACCGAGAAGCCGAACGCGAGGCCGATGACCGGGAACGAGACGACGACGGTCATGCTCGCGAATTTCTGCAGCAGCTGCGCCGTCCCGAGGCCGATCGCGATGCCCAGGACTCCCCCCAGGCCGCTCAGCGCGATCGCCTCGATCAGGAATTGGGTCAGGATATCGCGCTTCTTCGCCCCGATCGCTTTGCGGATGCCGATCTCCCGCGTCCGCTCCGTGACGGACACGAGCATGATGTTCATGATGCCGATGCCGCCGACGAGCAGCGAGATCGCGGCGACGCCGCCGAGCGCGAGCGACAGCGTATCCGAGATGCTGCTGAACGAATCCAGCAGATCCTGCTGGTTGAACACGCGGTAGCTGTTCGTGTCGCCGCGGAACTTCTTGCCGAGCGCGGTTTCGAGCTCGGTCATGACCGCGTCCATCTTGTCAGCGTCGGCCACCTGGACGTTGATCGACTTGACGCCCTTGGACTTGAACAGCCGTTCGGACGTCGTGATCGGAATGATGACGATCTCGTCGTTGGAGCCGGTCAGCGAGCTGCCCTTCGTCTCCAGCACGCCGACGACCTTGTAGCGCACGCCGTTGATCAGGAACGTCTGCCCGACGGCATCGGCCGTCCCGAACAGGTCCGTCGCCGTCGTCGAGCCGAGCACCGCGATCTTCTGGTAATAATCGAGATCGATCTGCGCGACGAACCGGCCTTCGGCGACGCTGTAGTCCTTAACGTCCAAGTAATCGGCCGTCGAGCCGACGACGCTGACGCTCGTGCTTTCGCTGCCGTTCTTCACGGTCGCGTTCGACTGGTTGTACGGCGCGGCGAACTCGATGTCTGACGTATTCGTGATGTCTTCCGCTTCCTTGTAATCGAGCGTCGTCTTGGAGCCGCGTCCCGTGATGCTCACGGTCAGCAGGTTCGTGCCGAGGCTCTGCACCTGATCGGTGACCTGCTTCGTCGTGCCTTGGCCGACGCCGACGAGCGCGATGACCGCAGCCACGCCGATGATGATGCCGAGCATGGTGAGCAGGGAACGCATCTTGTTCGCGAGTATGCTTTTAGCCGCCATTTTGAAGGCTTGACTGACGTTCACGTCTCTCACCGCCTTCTTCGCTGATTTGACCGTCCTGGATGCGAACGACACGTCTTGCCTGCTTGGAAATGGCGATGTCATGCGTGATCAGAACGATGGTATGGCCGAGCTTGTTCAGCTCCTGCATGAGCACCATGACTTCGGCGCCCGTGCGCGTATCGAGCGCGCCCGTCGGTTCGTCGGCGAGCAGGATCGGCGGATTGCCCGCCAGCGCCCGCGCGATGGCGACGCGCTGCTGCTGTCCTCCGGACAGCTCGCTCGGCTTGTGGCGGACGCGTTCCTCGAGCCCCACCTTCGTCAGCGCCTCGATCGCCTGCTCCTTGCGCTGCTTCGCCGGCACGCCGCGGTAGATCAGCGGCAGCTCCACGTTCTCGAGCGCGGACAATTTGTTGAGCAGGTTGAAGCCTTGGAAGATGAAGCCGATCTTCTGGTTGCGGATCTCCGCCAGCCGGTTCTCGCGAAGCCGGCTGACTTCCTCGCCGTCCAGCCAGTATTTGCCCGACGTCGGTCCGTCCAGGCAGCCGATGACGTTCATGAGCGTCGACTTGCCGGAGCCGGAGGGGCCGATAATGGCCAGAAAATCGCCGTGATCGACGCGCAGCGAAATCTCGTTCAGCGCATAAACGGTTTCGCCGCCCATCTTGTACTGCTTCGACAGCGATTCGATCCGAATCAACGGTTCGCGCGTCGCTTCCATTACCTTGTACCCCCGCCGCCGGCCGCGCGCGTCGTCGCACCGCCGGCACGGCCTCCGCCGCCGCCTCCGAAGCCGCCGCCGCCAAAACCGCCGCCGCCCCCGAAGCCGCCCGCGCCCCCGAAGGTTGCGCCGCCGAGGCCGCCGAAGCCGCCTGCTCCGAGACCGGCCTGCTGCTGGTTCGAGGAAGAAGTCACGACGGTCGGCAGGATGACGCGGTCGCCTTCCGAGAGTCCCGACAGCACCTCGATGTAATCCTCATTGTGGATGCCGACGGTAATGACGACCGGCGTTCCCGTGCCGAAACGGCTGTTCGCGCTGCTGGTTCCGCTGCGGTTGCTGCCTGCGCGGCCCGCAAAGCCGCCTTGGCCTCCCGCAGCGGCGTAGCCGCCTCCGCCGCCGCCCGTATAGCCGCCTTGGCCGCGTCTGCCGCCGCCCTGACCGCCGCCGTATCCGCCTGCGCCTTGACCTTGGCCACCTGCTGCTCCTTGGCCTTGCGCTCCTCCCTGACCTTGGGCGCCTTGACCGTCGGCCGCGCCTTGACCGCCAGAAGCTCCCGCGCCTGACGCGCCTTGGCCTTGCGCTCCGCCTTGGCCTTGAGCGCCTTGGGCGCCTTGACCGCCGGCTGCGCCTTGGCCTTGTCCGCCAGCCCCGGCTTGACCGCCGCCCTGGCCTTGAGTTCCTTGGCCGCCAGCGGCAGCGGCTCCCGCGCCTGACGCGCCCGTTCCCGTGCCTGAACCCGTGCCGCCAGCTGCCGCCGGCACGAACACCATGTACCGGTTGCCGAGCGATTGCACCGCGTCGATCGGCAGCATCAGCGTGTTTTCTTTCTTCTCGACCTCGATGCTCGCTTCGGCCGACATGCCGCTCTTCAGGCCGTCCGCTTTATCCAGCGCGACCGTTACGTCGAACGACGCGACGCCGTTGCTGGCCGTTCCTTCGTCGGCGATTTTGACGACCTTGCCGGTGTAGGATTTGTCGGCAAGCGCCTCGACGGAGATCGTCGCGGTTTGGCCGTTTTTCACTTTGGCGATGTCCAGCTCGTCGATGCCGACGACCATTTGAAGCTTCGCGTAATTCGAGATAGCCATCAGCTCGGTGGACGGATTCAGCGAATCGCCCGCCGCCACGCTCAGCGTCGTGATCGTGCCGTCGATCGGCGAGGTGATCGTGCTGCCGGTCTCCGCGTCCTGCAGATCCGCGATCTCCGCGCGCGTCTGGTCGATTTGCAGCTGCATCTTCTTCAAACTCAGCTTGATGCTGTCGATCCCGGCATCGTCCGTCGCGGTCTTCAGCTTGTTCTGCGTGTCCGCCAAATCGAGCAGCTGGCTTTCGAGGTTCAACTGATCCGACTTGATCTTGTCGCCGTTGTCCTCGCCTTCGATCGTGAGGAGCACGTCGCCCTTCTTGACGACCGCGCCTTCCGCCACGTTGACTTTCTCTACGGTACCCTGTCCGGATGCTTTGACGGTCGCTTTATCGATCGGCGCCAAGCTTCCCGTGCCGCTGACGCTCACCTCGATCGTCCCCTTCGTGACCCGCGCCGTCTGCACCACCGGAGCCGCAGCCGTCTCCTTCGTGTCCCGCTTCAAATAATAGACGACCCCGGCGGCAACGATCAGCACGCCGATTCCAAGCAGCCACCATTTTCTCATTGTCCGTTACCTGCCTTTCCCGTATTGCCCGCGTTTGCCGGATTGCCTGCATTTGCCGGATTAAATTGAAGCCTGATGTACTGCGCCGTCTTATTGTCGGAACCGAGCCATACCATGAGAATGTCGCCCGCCTGCAGATCGGCCGCTTTCATCGTATCGGTCGTGACGCCGTTCTGCCCGCGTCCGAACTTCACGATCTCGGTGTCGGCATTCACGGGAACGGTAATCTGTTCGTCCGCGAACTTCATCTGATTCGCGAAGCCTCCGCCTCCGGGACGTCCGCCCGGCCTGCCGCCTTGGCCCTGGCCTTGATCGCCGGTTCCTTGGCCGCCGGCAGATTGACCTCCGCCGGTTTGTCCGCCAGCCGCCGGCTGGTTGCCGCCGCCTTGACCGTCAGCCGTCTGGCCTTGGCCGCCTTGGCCTTGACCGCCGGTCCCGCCCGCTCCGCCGGTCCCGCGCTGCCAATTGCCCCGCTGGCCGCCGGCGCCTCCGCCGCCTTGTCCCTGGCCTTTGGCGCCCTCGCCGCCCTGCGGGCGTTGGCCGCCTCCGCGTCCGCCGCCGAAGGACGGCATATCCGCCGGGGACATCGTCGATTTCTGCACGATGATGGAATCGCCGGACACCTTCACCACCTTGGCGAAATAATCGGCCGTCCGGTCGGGCTGCTGCGGTCCGCTGCCGCCGCTGTCCGTTCCCTGCGCCGCTGCTGCTCCGCCGTTCGAGCTTTGGACGTCGGCTTGTCCGCCGTCCGCGGATTGCGTATCGTTTTGCGCGCCGCATCCGGCAAGCATGACCGAGATCAACATCGCGGCCGCCATCAATTTTATGCTTGAGCGTTCCATAAGGTTTGGTATCCACCTCTCTGATTCGTCTATCGCCTCCCACATTAGCAAACATAAATGAAATCCGTGTGAAGACGGCATTCGCGGACGAAGCGCGCGCAAAAAAACCGGCGGGAACTTTCGTTCCGGCCGGCCTTCAACCAAGCGTTTCCGTGACGCGCGACGTATGATCAGACGATCGTGAATTCGGGATGGACTTTATCGAAATTCGGGTTCTCGCCGCAAACCATCAGCCCCATGCCCCAATCGAAATGCTCCTTGGTCGTCGGGAAGTCCGTCGCGCTGCGGTATTGGAACAGCACGTTGCGGCGGTTGCGGTCGCTGCGGTTTTGCGGCGAGCCGTGAATCGTCAAATAATTGAAGAACAGCACGTCGCCCGCTTCCGCGATGCAAGGCACGCCGTCCGACACCGGATATTCCTTCGCGTTCAGGTAATGTCTGCCTACGTGCGGCAGCGTACCTTGTTTATGGGAGCCCGGCATAACGTGCAGGCAGCCGTTTTCCACGTTCGCGTCGTCCAAGTGAACGCTTGCCGCAAGCATGGTATGCTTCTCGTGCGGGAAGTATGGCGCATCCTGGTGCATCGGGAACGCGGCGCCGTTTTCCGGCGGCTTCACGAGCATCTTGGAATGGTGGAGCTGCACGTTCGGTCCGATCAGCTGCGACAATACGGACGTCATATTCGGATGCATCAGCGCGCGCAGGAACGAGGCGTCATGGTAATGCACGTCATGGAACCCTTTCAGCACGAGCTTCTTCAGCTCTTCCGGCGGAAGGAAATCGCCCTGCCACTGCGCGTTGTGATCGCGGTTCGCCTTCGCGGCGCGATCGATGATGGCGCCGACCGCCGTGCGCATCTCTTCGACCTCCTGCCGGTTGAACACGCCTTTCACGAGCAGGTACCCTTGTTCATTGTAAAAATCGACGTCCTGTGGTTTAATCATCGTAATAACCTCCTAAGTTGGAATCGCTTTCCCTTGTCTTTATTGTAGACGATTCAAGGACTTGCGATCTTTAGCGAAAGAAGTCAGCTTTTTGTCTTTTGAAGACATCCTTACGATCGGAGGCAATCGGCGTATGTATCTGTGGAACGAGACCTCTACCTGGTTGAATCAATACGCGCTTCGGCCGAAGACGGCGGACGCCGTGTTCACCGTCCATTATTGGGGCGTGAGCGAGCATCTGATGTCCAATTTCCTGCATAAGCATTCCTTCTTCGAAATCTGCTACGTGCTCGGGGGCCAAGGCACCTACTTGGACGACGGGAAGCTGTTCCCTCTCGCCCCGGGAACGCTGTTCTGCTCCCGGCCGGGCATCACGCACTATATCGAATGCAAGCCGGAGCTTGCGATCCTCTATGTCGCGTTCGAGCTGGAGGAAAGCGGAAGCTCGGAAGCCGCGCGCGCCGCTTTCCAGGCGCTGTCCGAGACGGACGCGGTCGTCGTCCGGGACGGCGACGATCTCGCCGCCGCCCAATTATGGCGCGCCATGCTCCGCCGCGCCGGCGACCAAGCCTCCCTGCCGGAGTCGGTGCTGACGCAGCTCGCCGCTTCCCTCCTGACGGCCCTGCCGTCCGTCTTTACCAAGCCGCCGCAGCGGGAATGGACGGCGCCGAGGCGCAGCGCGTCCGCCTTGCTCAAGCAGGCGAAGCTGTTCATTACCGATAACCTGAACGACGACGATCTGTCGCTGGAGAAGGTAGCGGCGCAGGTCAGCGTCTCGCCCAGGCATCTCTCCCGCCTGTTCTCCTCCGGCGTTGACGAGTCGTACACCTCTTACGTCCGCAAGCAGCGCATCCGCCGGGCAGCCGAATTGCTGCGCTACACCGACCGGTCGATCAAGGAAATCGCCGAAACGACGGGCTTCGGCTCCGTGCATTATTTCACCCGCACGTTCAGCAGCATCATGAAGGTGCCGCCGGCCAGGTTCCGCGAGGACGCGCGGGTGCATGATTGACGGGCCGCCGCTCGCGAAGCCCGCGGATGTCCGGGCAACAAAAATGGCGTGCAAACCGGTGAACGGTTTGCACGCCATGGAATTCGAATATGGTCAATGTCCGGAGCGGACGGTCAGAAGAAACTGAGCAGCAGCAGGGAGTAGAGCAGCAGCATCTTGCCCCACCGTTTCTTCATGAAATCCTTGCCCCGGTGAATGCGGGATTTGACGGTGTTGACCGGAATGTTGTTCGCGCGTCCGATGTCCTCCATGGACATCTCCAGCACGTAGCGCTGGTACACGACGGTCTTGTACTTCTCGGGTAGCTTCTCGATCATCCCCGCCATCGTGGAGGCGAGCTCGCGCTCGATCACTTCGCCTTCCGGCGTCAGGGAAGCATGCGGGATGACGTCATGCAGGGACAAATTTTGGTCGGAGTGTGCCGTTACGGGCTGATCCAAAGGCAGCGGCGGGGTCTTGCGGCGGCGCAGCAAATCCAGGCAAACGTTCTTGCCGATATGGAAAATCCACGTCGAGAACCGTTTGTTCTCGTCGAAGCGGTTCAAATTCAGGTATACCTTCAAGAAAGTTTCCTGAACGACGTCCTCGCATTCCGTCTTGCTGCGGAGGATGCGATGCGCCATATGAAACAGCTTATCCTTGTAGAGCTCGACCAGCTCTTTGAAGGCCGTCTCGTCGCCTTGCCTTGACAACATCACTAACTGTGCCTCGTTCACCGCGATTCTCCTTTGCCACCCGTCATCCATCTACCTCTTATTATAACAGGAAAAAAAAGAAACGCATCTTTTATGGCATGCGTTTTTTGTGACTTTTGTAAAGGAAGTGTTAACGGAGAGCGATCGGCGGCAGGTTGCATGAGTGCTGGTAATTAATCTGGCCAGGAAAATTCGTATCGTGCACCAACTTTTAATGCAGGATTGCGCGCAGTTTTATGGAATGAATTACCGGGAGAATTCATGCAGACACCATTTAATAATGTGATCAGATAAATTGAGACTAAAAATAAACGAAGAGTCGGTGCGGTGCATGAGTTATGATGTGAGGTTTTTCAAACTTCCCGGCTGGGATCGACAAGCATCACGAAGGATACTTGATTACCGACAGCTGCGCCATTACTTTTTATTTTCCTGACACCGAAACGGTTCGAATCTTGACTTTAAGTATTTCGGGTAACGAAGAAGCCTTCGAATTCATGAGTGCTTTGCATGAGCGCACCGGCTGGAGCGCAGCGGATGAAGTATTGATTGATTTCGATGAAGATTCCACAAGTGGTCTCCAATATTGGAGAGGTACGCTGGATGTTATACGAGAACACGCCGGACTTATGGTTAATGAACGATCTGGAACAAACAAACATTGGTGGCAGTTCTGGAAATGACGTTTCCGGGTTTGAAGAATGAGCTGCCGTCCGCGAGAAGCGCGTTGCCGCGCTTGACCCGGGCTTCAACCGGGACGGGCTCCGTGGGAACGCGCATCTCGTTTCCGGAACGTTTGCGAGCAACGATGATCGCCGAATAAAACAGCCTTAGTTCGGCGGTCGCCGAGCTAAGGCTGTTTTTGTCGCGTTATCCAAATCTCCCTATTCCTCGTACACCTCGAACTCCGAGAACTGCGCGGCCGGCCAGGCCGAATTGCTTCGGACGACAAGCCGCACATGCCGAACCGGTGCCCCGTCGAGCTTGATTTCGACCGTGTTGCCCGCTGCCGGGTCGAACGCATAGCCCTGCTCGGGAGCCAGCGGCTTGAACGTCTTCCCGTCATCGCTGCCTTCGATCGCCACCTCCTGCACGCGCGATTCCCACGCGTCCATCGGCGGCAGCTTGAGCACGAGACGCCCGACCTTGCGCGAACTGCCGAGATCGACGGTCAAGCTTTGCGGGAATTTGCCGCTGGCGCTTTCCCAATAAGTGAACGGGTCGCCGTCGACGGCCAGCTTTGCCGTCAGCTCCGCGTTCGCATCCGTATCGGACGCCGCTTGCCGCCGGAGCGCGAGGTTAACGGAAGTCGCCGCCTTCTTGAACGGCACGTCCCGAACGGCGCTGATTGCGTCCGCGGGCGTCAGCGCGACGTATGCGGCGCGCTTGCCCGATAGGTTGGCGATGAAATCCACCTGCAGCCAATCGTCCTGCTCGCGCACGGGAATATCCGCGATCTTCGCGCCGTCCGCCGCATACGCGGCCGCGGCGGCGTGCTTCCAGCCTTTCATCGTCTTCACCCGCAGCGTCGTGTCGGCGCCGAGCGGCTGATAGACGCGAATGTCCTTCTTGCCCCGCACTTCCGCCAGCAGATGCTCGCCGGGATCGAGGTCGAAGCCGTTGTAGCGGACGTAGCTGCCCGCGCGGACATCGCCGTCATGCGACCGGATATCGAAGCCGCCGCCGGACAACGTCGTCTGATCGTCCATGCTGTACGGCTTCTCCGTATCCCAGTTGGCGATGACGGTATGCGTGCCGAATTCCGTCCGCGTCGTCGTGGCGTCGATCGCGTCGTAGCTCTTCACGACCGCGTCCGCGTAACTCGCGAGCACGTATTTCTGAAACACGCCGATGACGCCGATCCACGGATTGTTGACGCCGGTGTACAGATCGCCGCTTAGATTGTAGCCCATCGCCGCGTTCCAACGAAGCAGGTCCATGTTGTCCGTCATCGTCTCCGCGGCCAGGTCGTGCTGGAAGAGCAGCACCTTGTCGCGGAAAAGCATGCCGGCGAGCGGGTAGTAGTCCGTATAGCTGGCCGTATTCTTGCGGTAACCTAGCAGATCCCATAGATAGTTCGTGCCCATGAAGCCTATGCTGTCGTTCGCCAGGACGTCGATGCCGTCTTCCGTGTACATGCGGGTATTGAGCGTAGCGAAGTAGCTGCGCACGCCTTGGAAGTACGCCGTCCAGGGATCGGAATTCGGCGCGCCCGTCACGTTGCCCATGAACGGCGCATCGCGAATTCCCCATTGATCCTCGAAAATCCCGTCCACGCCGGCCTCCAGCAGCCGCTCGTGTTCCTTCGCGATCCGCGACATGACGAACGGATGGTTCGGGTCCATCACGTACCCGCCGTGCTCGCCGTAGTCCTCCCGCAACAGCTCTCCGTTCTGGTGCTTCACGACGATATCCGCTAGCTTCGTGCCGTCCGGCAGCTTCGCCAGCGTCGGCGAATGCACGCCCCACCAGGAAAAGTTCGTGTACGGCACGACCTGGTTGCCCTTCGTCTTGGCATGCTCGATGAACGCCTTGAACGCATCCATCCCGCCCCATCGGTCGTCCGGCGGCATGAAGTCCGGATAGTTCTCGTCATGGCCGCCCGTCTGAAAGCCGACCAAATGCACGATCCCGCTGTACGGCAGCGCATCGACGTAATCGGCAGCCAACGACGGCCAGGTCTCGTCGCCCAGCGCCGCGACGTCGAGCTTATACAGCGGAAGCTCGGCGGCATGCGCCTTCTCCGCGCCCAGCTTGTCGTCCAGGCTGCGGTACTCGTCGATCCCGTTCAAGCTGCTGTAGCTGCCGATGGAATCAGGGTAATCCCCGCCGATCTCCAGCATGACGGCCGGACTTTGCCATTTGCCTCCGGCGGCGGTCCAGGTACTGTACTCGTGCACGAAGGCGCTCTTGCCGGCGTCGTCCGTCTGACTCTTGAACCCGAGCCGCGTCGTCGCGACCTGCTTGCCGGCCAGATCGTAGAGCGCGAGATTGCCGTTCTTCGTGCGCAGCGCCGCGTACGAGGCGAACATGACGCCGGGGTATTGCCCGGCGTAGGCGTTGCCTTCCGTGAAGAACGCCGGTTTTAATTTGGCGCCCGGAAGCATCGGCAGCATGCCGTCCACGACGTCGTCCGCCGCGAATTTGAGCTCGTACGGGAACCGGAACGACTGCAGCGTATCCCCGGTCCCGTTCGCGACGGCCGCCTGCAAGGACAGCCGGTTAGTCGCGTCGAACTTGACCGTCACGTCCACCTGCAGCGGTCCGCCGTAATGCAGCGTCAGCTCCGCGCGCTTCCGGTTCCACGCATAGCCGAACTTGGCGCTTTGCGCGCCGCTGACGGAGGAATCGTCCAGCATGATCCCCTGCCAGAGCGCGCCTTGCCGGTTGCCCGACGTCAAGCGCTTGCCCGACGCCGCGTCCTTCACGTACGCAATGCCGCCGTTCTTCGCGGAAAACGCGATCTCATAGCTGTCGTTGGCGATGCGCAGCAATCCGTCATTCTCGTCGAATAGTACCGCGCGCGGCGGGAACAGCGCGCTTCGGGCCGCGAAGACCGTGGCCAGCGCCGCCAGGATCAGCGCCGCGAACAGCGCCAGTCTCGTGTTTCCACGACCTTGTTTGGCCATGGCCTATTCCACTTTGATATTGTTGTAGAACTTCTCTTGCATTTTCTTCGCGGAGCTGTCGAGTGCCGCTTTGATATCGACGTCTTTCTTGGAGAAGACGGATTGAACGTTCAGCGTCATCTCGGCGTAGTAGTCCTGCGTATTGAACTGCGCTTCCGGCTTGCCGTCCAGCAGGCTCATGATTTCCGGGCTGTATTGGTACACGTTGTCGTATTTGTCGTAGACCGCTTTTACTTTCTGGCCGTAATCGGAGTTGTCCGTGAAGTACTGGATCACCGGCGGGATGAAATATTTGTTGTCCGTCTTGCGCTGCTGGATGCTGGCTTCGACCGACTCCAGGCCTTTATCGGAGAAGTAGTCGAACGTGGCGTATTTGAAGGCCATCTCCTGTTCGTCCTTCGTCGCGTTCGGATTGATGACGAGGAAATCCCCGCCGAGCACGCCCGTGTGCTTGCCGTTCGCGTCGGCCTTCGGCATCGGATAGACGAGGATGTCCTCCGGCTTCATGCCGCCTTGGTTCAAGCCCTGGTCGACCGGACCGTCCGGACCCGCGATGACCATCGCCGTCCTGCCCTGCGCCCAAGCGCCGACCGCGTCGCCCCAGCCGAGCGCGAAGTCCTTCGGAATCGCGTTCGCTTCCCAGGCCAGCTTATGGTAGAACTCGAGCGCTTTCGCGCCGGCTTCGGAATTGAAGGCCGCCGTGACTTTGCCGCCGTCCACCGTCTGGATCTCGCCGCCCGCTTCGAACAGGAAATTCGTCCAGTTCCAGCCGGCCTCGTTGCCCTTGCCCATCGGCGCGATGCCGGAAATGCCCTTCTTCGGATCGGCCACCGCTTTCGCCGTGTTCAGCATGTCGTCCCACGTCCAGTCGTACGACGGTACCGCCACGCCCTTGTCGTCGAGCATCTTCTTGTTCACGACGGTGCCCGTCACGTAGCCCTGCTGCGCGATGCCGTACACCTTGCCGTCGATGATGAATTGGTTCTGCAGGATCGGGTTCATCTGATCCTTGAACTCGTAGCCGTTGAACAAGTCGGTAATATCGGCCGCCCAGCCGCGCTCGGCCAGGAATTTGCCTTCCGTGGCGTACGTGTTGAACAGCGTCGGCGCTTCGTTCGCGCCCATCTTGATGCCGATCTCGTTGGGATTGTACTGCCAGTCGCTCTTGACGACCTCCACGTTCGGATACTTCTCGTTGAAGCGTTTGATCTTGTCGTCTTCCAGCGCCCGCTTCTCCACGAGGTCCGGCGTCGGATAATAAATGCTGATCGTGATCTTTTTCGCCGGCGCGTCGTCAGTCGCCGCGTTGCCGCCGTTGGCCGCGGCGGCGTTGGTGCCGCTATCGGTCGCTTTCGTGCCGCCATCGTTCGCGCCTCCGTTGGCCGCTCCCGCATTGCCCGTGTTGCCCCCGTTATTTCCGTTTCCGTCGTTGCTGCCGCAGGCGGTCAATACGCCCGACAGCAAGGCGACGCTGGCAAGAATGAATGAAGCCTTGCGAAGCTTTCGCATCGTGATATCCCCTTCTCGCTTTATTTTGCCTTACACGCTCATCATAAGGGAGGCGCAGGCAAAGCAGAATGTGTATTCCTATGTCGATCATGTGCAGGTCTACGATAGACGAACGCCCTGCGGCAATGCCTTATCCCTTCACGCCGCCCATGTGAAGCCCGCGGATGATGAACCGCTGGAACAGCAGGAACACGACGATCGGCGGCAGCATGACCATCGTCAGCATGGCGAACTTCACGTTCGTGTCGAGCCTGCGCACGTTGATGACGTAATTGTAGATCGCGGTCGCGAGCGGCCGCGTCTTGTCGGTATGCATGACCAGGGACGGCCAGAACCAGTCGTTCCACGCGGTGGAGAACACGAAGATCGCGAGCGTCGAGAAGATCGGCACCGACAGCGGCAGCGCGATGCGCGCGAACAGCCGGAGATCGGACGCGCCGTCGATGCGGCCCGCTTCGAACAGCTCGTGGCTGATGCCGTCGAAGAAGTTCTTTAGCAGCAGCAGGAAGAACGCGTTGGCGCCGGCCGGCAGCCAGAAGGCCTGAAACGTATTGAGCATGCCGAGATCCTTCAAGTTCACGAAGTTCGGCACGATATACGTCGTCGGCGGAATGAACAGGGCCGCCAGGAAGAAGAAGTTGATGGCCCTGCCGTACGGGATGTTGAGCCGCGACAGGCTGAAGGCGGCGAGGCCGAGCACGACGACGGTCACGACCATGTTGCCGCCGAAGATAATGAGGGTGTTGCGGAAGAACAGCGGCAGCTCGATGTAGTTCCAGCCTTTCTTGAACGTGTCGAACGTCCAATGCTGGGGCAGGAAATGCGGCGGGAAGGAGTTGACCTCCACGTTGGATTTCAGGCTGTTGAACAAGGTTACGAGAATCGGATACAGCATCGACGCGACCATGGCGACGATGACGAGCAGCATGATGGCATATGCGATCCGGTTCGGCGTTTTCTGCAAATCGTAGCGGGATAATATTCCGCGGTCGGCGCTCTTCATCCTAATTCACCTCTCTGCTCGAAAGTCTATGCTGCAGCACCGCAAGCCCGCCGAGCACGAGGAACATCAGCACGCCGAGCGACGAAGCCGCCCCGTAGTCGAGCCGCGTGAACGCGTATTTGACGATCAGCAGCGCGTAGGTCAGCGTCGCCTGGTTGGGCCCGCCGTCGAGCATCGCCATTTGGGATTGGTAGCCTTGCGAAGTCGAGATGAGCTGCAGGACGAACAGCAGCACGATGATGTTGCGGATGAACGGCAGGGTGATGTGGCGGATGCGCTTCCATACGCCGGCGCCGTCGATCTCCGCGGCTTCGTACAGGTCGCGCGGGATGCTGAGCACGGCCGCGAGGTAGATCAGCATGGCCGCGCCGAACTGCTGCCATGTCTCCATGAAGACGAGCGAGATCATGGACCAATTCGTATCCGTCATGAAGGAGACGGGATCCGTGCCGAAGCTCGTGATGGACGCGTTGATCGGACCGACCGGATCGTAGAGCCAGCGCCACAGGCCGTACAGGACCACGACGGGAATGACGTTCGGCAGGTAGGCGGCCACGCGGACGAAGCCCTGGAACCGCTTCAGCTCGGAGATGGAGATCGCGAACACGATCGGTACCCAGAAGCCGATCACGAGGCACAGGAACATGTAGTACAGCGTGTTCTTCGTGGCGGTCCATACGTCCGGATCATGGAGAACCGTGCGGTAATTGCCGAACCCCGCGAACGAATTGCCTTTGACGAAATCGATGTGGTAAAAGCTGTACACGAATCCTTTGACGATCGGCATCCACAGAAACAGCAGGAAGATGACGACCGCCGGCACAATGAACAAATAACCCCAAATATGTTTTCTAAGTCGCGCGGTTATACGCATAGCGTCCCCTCTCTCATGCTCGTTCCTCGAAGCTCCGGCTCCGCCGCCTGCGCGGACGGCGGTCGCCGGTTCTTCGCTTCCTCTTCATTCTAGAGTCGGAGGCCCGGACTGAACATGTGCAGTTCTATGGGGATCATAGGCGATATTACTTCATGCGGCGGCTGCGAAGCCTCCCCCTAAATGATAACCGATCAGGCACGCCTCTGAGTAGGCTCAGGGATTGGTTGGCTGCCGGAACGCCCGAATCCGGCAACGAACGCGACAACCTCGCGTTGGCCGCGGCGAATCGGGCTTCCCGCGCACGAAAAAAAGCCGCGAATCCGCGGCTTCTTCGTCAAGGCTATGATGGAAAGTGCGGCATGCAGGCGGCGGCCGCGAACAGCCGGGGCGGCGTTCGGCGAGCGGCTCCGAATAAGCAATGCCGCGTGCGGGCAGCCGCTTCGAACAAGCCTGCGGGCAGCGACTGCGAACAACCGGCCTGTCGTTCTTGCCGACTCGACGCCTATCAGGCGATTACAACTTGACCGCCTGTCCCGTCCGGGCGGACAGATTGGAAGCTTCCGTTCAAAGGTACGCGGACACCTGATCGGCGTTCCGCCTCATGTCCGCCGGGCGTTCCCGAAACGCGCAGTACGCGACATGGTCCAGCCCGATATGGATGAGGTAACAGCGCAGCCGCTCCTCGAACCGCTCGGGCGGTCCGCCCCGCCGTTCCCAGTGGCGCTCCAGCATCTCCCGCAGGTCGATCGCCTGCCACTGCGGATACCAGGGCCACCAATACAGAAACCACGCTTGATCGTAGAGCGGGTCGCCGTAGAACGCGTTGCCCCAATCGAACACGCCGCTCAGCTTTCCTTCGTGCACCAGCACGTTGCGGTTCAGGAGATCCATATGGACGATTCCCCTGCATTCCGGCAGATGCGGAACGAGCCGGCGCAGCTTCGCGACGCCGGCGTCGAAGATGCGCGCCTCGCGCGGCGAGGCGTCCAGCTTTTCGCGCCAGCCCGCAAGGCGCTCTCTCGGCCCGGCGATCGACAACAGCTCCTCCGCCCAGCTCGGGCCCGTGCCTGCCGGGCGCCACAGTCCAACGTCCCGCGCAGCCGCGAGATCGCGCTTCTGAAGCTCGCCGAGCGCGCCGAACAATTGCGGAAGAACCCGCCGAAGCTCCGGTTCGTCAAGCTCGTCGAGATGCTTCTCGCCCTGCACGCGCTCCGAGACCGCGAAGAATCCGCTCTCCGTCTCCCCCACCTCGATCACCGCCGGGATCGGCAGCTCCGCCGAGGCATACGCGCCCATGACGCGGTCCTTCTCGAAATCGTCCCGATGCGCCCCGAAACGGATCACCCTGTCCCGGCCATCGAGCAAGAACGAATACGCCCTCGACCAATCGCCCGATCCGAGCGGCGCAAGATTTCGGGCGCGTTCTCCGAAACGGTCCTTCACGAATCGGTTCGCTAGTTCCACATGATCTTCCACCGCGGTTCCTCCTCGCATGCCATGATACCTTGCTTCCCCATATTACCCCAGATTCGCGGGAAAGCGCGTGCCGCGATGACCTTCCTTGCCGTTGTCCCGATAGCCGCGCATTCCCGCAGACCCGGCTGCACCCGCTTGCTATTTTTTCAGCTCCGTCGGGCTCATGCCGAAATATTTTTTGAAAATCTTGCTGAAATGCTCCGGCGATTCGTAGCCGACGCGCTCGGCGATCTCGTAGCGGCGCAGATCGGTGTTCAGGATCAGCCTGCGGCTTTCTTCCATCCGCAGCTTGATGACGTATTCCCACAGATTATGGCCGGTGTCCTTCTTGAACAGGTAACTGAGATAATTCGGACTGACGTGATTTTTCTGCGCGACCTCGTGGAGCGTAAGCCCCTTCTGCGCGTAATGCATGTCGATGTACGCCTTCGCTTTCTCGACGATCAGGTTGTTGCGCGCGGTCATTTCTTCCTCGGTCGGCTCCTGCGCGTACCGGCTCCAGTTGAAATCCCCGTAGTAGAACACGCCGAGCTCCTTGCGTTCCTCGTTCCACCGGATCGCCTTGGCCGCCTGGACGCCGAGCTCGCCGATGAACGCCGCGCCCCGCAAAATCTGGCTGATGCCGACGACGCACGGCAGGCGCAAATATTTCATTATATTCGAATGCAGGCTGCGGCCCAGCATATCGAGCTGATTGATTTTGCTCGTGCCGTTCTCCTCGTAACGCGCATCGCTCCACTGGATGATGATGCTGACGGCATCGTCGTCCGTGTAGAAGGCCACCGGCCCCCACTCCTGATCCAGCAGCTCCATGGCGATATTGAGCGCGGCATATTGCAGCAGGTCGGACGATCCGCTAAGCTGCACGCGGAAGACCGAATAATACGGTCCGGGCAGAAACGTTGCGAAGCGGGCCGCCAGCGCGGAGACCGTGGATTCGGCGGACGCGGAATCGCCAAACAGCTTGTTCAGCAGCGCGGTCCGCTCCGAGATCGGCTGCTCCAGCCGAAACTGCTCGCGGAAGCCGGCCAGCGTCTCGTCCTGCGACGGGACGAGCTTGTTCACGCTCAGCAGCACGTTGCGCACGGAATCGAGAAACTGGTCGCCGTTCAACGGCTTGATGAGATAATCCTTCGCGCCGAGCCGGATCGCGAGTTGCGCGTATTGAAACGTCTCGTGGGCGGAGATGACGATGGCCTGCAGCCACGGCTTGATCAATTTGGCTTGGTGCATGAGCTCGATGCCGCTCATCTCGCCCATCTGGATGTCGGTCACGAGCAGATCGATATCCTCCATGCGCAAATAATCCATCGCCTCGTAACCGTTGTGCGCCGTGAACAGCTGCGAGATCGCCAGCCCCGAGGATCCGAGCAAGTTGCATAAGCCTTTGCAAATCAGCGGTTCGTCGTCGACGACCAGGATGTTGTACATGCTGAAGCCCCCTAAATAAAAATGCTTGATAAACTCGGTGAAACGTACGTGACCTGCGGTCACTTCCTCACCTATTCAAAAAGAGACTTCAACTTCAAGCATTCGACGCACCCGTCTCCGCCTGCAGCTCCTGCTCCTGCATGCGCGGCAGGACGATGATCGCGCTCGTGCCGTGGCCCTCCCGCTTCTCGTAATGAATGCCGTAGCTCTTGCCGAAATGCAGCCGGATCCGCTGGTGCAGATTGCGGATGCCGTAGCCGATCGACGGGTTGCCCTTCTCCTCGTTCAGGAGCCGGTGAATGGCATCGAAATCGACCTTTTTGTAGCCGTTGTCCTCGACGCGGATCATGACCTTGTCGCCGTCCAGGAGGGAAGCGGAGATCATGATCTCGCCGTCCTCGCCCATATGCCGCACGCCGTGGATGATGGCATTCTCGATCAGCGGCTGCAGGGTGATTTTCGGAATCAAGTTGTCGCGCAGCTCTTCCGGCACGTGCCAGCCGACCGCGAACCCGTACTCGTAACGCTTCGACTGCAGGCTGATATAAGCCTTCGCATGCTCCATCTCCTCCTCCAGCGCGATCAGCTCGCGCCCGCGGCTCAGGCTGATCTTCATGAGCTTCGACAGCTCCTTGATCATCTCCGCGGACTCGGAGTTGCCTTCGAGCGAACTCTTCCAATAAATGCTCTCGAGCGTGTTGTAGAGCAGATGCGGGTTAATCTGCTGATAGAGCAGCTGCAGCTGCGATTCCTTTTCCTTGATCTCGCTTTGGTATTTGTAATGGATCAGCACGTTCAGCCGCCTGGCCATGTCGTAGAGCGCGGAGATCAGCTGGCCGACCTCGTCCTTGCGTCCTTTGCCGGGCGTTTCCGGCACGCGCTTGCCCGGTTCGTAGGAACGGACGAAATGCGCCAGCCTCGTAAGCGGATTCATGAGCGACTGCCAAAAGTACAGCATAATGATGATGCCGAGGAGTATATAGACGACGGAAATCAGCTGGATGACGCGTTTCAGTTCGTTCTGCTGCAGCAGCAGGGACTGGACCGGGATTTTATAGACGAGCTTCTGCCCGAGCAGACGGTTATCGTTGATGACATAGATGAATTCCGGCGTGATGAGGTTGATCATGCCGTCCGGGCTCGCCTTCATCGTCGCCGCCTCCGGCGGCAGCTGGAGCACGGAGCCGATCAAGCTCGGCGTGGTCGCGGTGAGGACCCGGTTATGGCCGTCGGTGAAGTAAATCTGGCCGTCCGGGAGCGAGACGCCCCCGAGCGATTCTCCGATCTTCTTATCCATCTTCGTCGCGACCAGGACGCCGATGACGCCGTAATCGCTGATATTCGAGACGGAGCGGATGTACGCCAGCGTCGTCTGGGTGGAGAAGCCGATATTCGTGCGGATCAGCTTCATATAGCCGTCGCCCTTCTTGGATACCGCCTCGTCGAACCATTCCGGCTTGTCGTTGTCCTGAAAGAAGTAAACGCCGGTCTGGGTCATCGGGATTTTGGGCGCGAAGTCGTAATAATTGCCCGGATCGTAGACATAAAGGCTGTAATAGACCGCTTCCCCGCCGTTGACGCCGATGGAATACCCCGCGATAAGCTTGTCGAGCTTGGAGTACTCCTGCACGCGATCGAACACGGAATCCTTGGGATTCGGAATGAGCTGCTGCGTCAGCGGATTCTGGATGATCGTCGTCGTGATCTTGGTGACGGTGTCGATATCCCGATTGAGCAGCGTGACGTTCTGCTTGTTGAGCTCCGCGTACGCATTGGTCACGTGGTTCTTCAGGATCTGCTCCGCCCTCGTGTTGCCGTACCACTGCAGGAGCAGGATCGGGCAGACCATGACGATGAAGAGCAGAATGATTTGTTGTTTGACGTTCATCCGCGTCAGCGGGTTGGTCATCGTGCGCGCCATGTCCCCCGTCTCTCCTTTGCTCGTATGGCTAAGATAGCAGATCGTGCGGTTAAAACGTATGCCTATTCTTACCGAAATGATGCGCGCTTCTATCGAATGCCGGCGCTATACTTTGTCTCAGCAGGTATACCGCAGTACATTACATAACCCTATTTTCAGTACTTTTCATTCCTCGGCGCATGCAGCATAATGAGCGCTAGAGCTTTGGTACCCGGGATCCAATCGATACCAAGCTCGCGTTTAATTTCAAGATACCATATCGGAGGGCCTTATGACGAAACCAATTCCATTGCAAAAACGCGGCATTCCCGCGAGCCAGCTCGTGCTGGGCTGCATGCGCTTCGGCGGCGACTGGAACGCCGCGTCGGCGATTACCGCGGAGCATTATAAAGAAGGGCACGAGGCGCTGGACGCCGCGCTCGAGATCGGCATCAACATGTTCGACCATGCGGACATCTACGCGGCGGGCAAGGCGGAACGCGTCTTCGGCCAGGTACTGAAGGAACGCCCGGCGCTGCGCGAGAACATTATCCTGCAATCCAAATGCGGCATTCGTTTCCCGGACGAATCCGGCCCGCACCGCTTCGATTTCACCGAAGGGCATATCCTGCGCAGCGTCGACGGCATCCTGGAGCGCCTCGGCACGGAGTACCTCGACATCCTGCTGCTCCACCGTCCGGATCCGCTCGTCGATCCCGAAGACGTGGCAAGCGCGATCCGGCAGCTGAAGGCCTCCGGCAAAGTGCGCCATTTCGGCGTATCCAACATGAGCCAAGGACAGATTCGCCTGCTGTCCGCCTACAGCGACGAGCCGTTCATCGTCAATCAGCTGGAGATGAGCCTGCGCAAGCACGGCTTCCTCGACACGGCGATCAGCGTCAACCAGGAGGCGGCTCGCGACAACGTGTTCCCGGAAGGCGCGATGGAATACATGCGCCTCGAAAACATCCAGCTGCAGTCGTGGGGTCCGCTCGCGCAGGGCGTCTACTCCGGCCGTTCGCTGGACGGCCAGAGCGAATCCGTGGCAGCCACGGCGAAGCTTGTCGCCGAGCTCGCCGAGCGGCTGGACACGACGACGGAAGCCGTCGTGCTGGCGTGGCTCATGAAGCACCCGGCCGGCATCCAGCCGGTCATCGGCACGATCAATCCCGAGCGCATCCGCGCCTGCAGGGACGCGGCGGATCTGCGCCTGTCGCGCGAGGATTGGTACCGGCTGTACACGGCAACGCTGGGACGGAATTTGCCGTAAGCACGGCGGTGCCCAGCAACAAAAAACCGGCAGGCCCGGAAGTTCGCTTCCAAGCCTGTCGGTTTTCCTTTTGCCCGGCCGTTAGATTATCCTTCTCCTTGCTCGCTGCCCAATAGGTCGTACAATAGACTGGACACTGGGACGGGCGAATCCGCTGATTGCGACATTTTTATGAAGATGCCCACATCTTTATACGGGATATGGTTTTGCGTGAAGAGATGATCCTCCTTGTCGACGACCATCTGGCCGTATCTCTTATAGATCGGGCTGTTAAACAGCGTTTGGGTCAACATGTCGATCGCCGCTTTGGGATCGCCCCCGTTCTTCTCGACCATCGCGAGGCCTTCCCTGATCGTGTACACGGCCGAAGCGATCATGAAGTTTCCTACGAGCTTCACTTGATTCGCTGCGCCGACAGCCTCGCCGAAGTCGAAAATATTCGATCCTCCCATCGCCTCTACGATCGGTCTGACGCGTTCCTTGGCCATCCGCGGTCCTGCCATGGGAATGGAAAGTTGACGCGCGGCCGCGGCCTGCGGGACTCCGAAGATGGGCGCTTCCACCAAGGTACTGCCATGCTCGGCGTGAAGGGCGGCAAGCTTTATTGAGGTTTCGGGCGATACGGTGCTCATCGAGATATGAACGCCGCCCATGCCAAGCTTCTCTAGAAAACCATCGCTCGTGACGATGCTTTCCACGGCCGCGTCATCCCACAAAATAGTCGCCACGACTCCGCCGGCCGTTACGGCCTCGGCCGGTCGAGACGCCAGCCGTGCGCCCCGAGCCACCAAGGATGCGGCTTTACTCGCCGTTCGGTTGTATACCGCAAGCGAATATCCGGCATGAAGGAGATTGGCCGCCATCGGCGACCCCAAATTGCCAAGCCCGATGAATCCGATCGTGTCATTCATGACATGTATCCCTCCCAGGGAAAAGCTTATTCTCAGAACATGACGTAAACGTCATGTTTGAACCAAAAAAATTTAATGCTGCCCGTTTTCCTTCAACCAATGCTCGAAGCGTTCGATATTGGCCTCTAGCTCCACCCGGAAATGCTGTAAATCAACGATCTTACGGTCGGCTTCCGCTAAATGCCGCCGCAGGATGGCGAGGACCTTCCGTTTCGGCCGTACGCCGCTTTCATCGGTGAAATAGAGTTCAATCACGTCTCTTATTTCTTCCAGGCTCAGTCCGAGCTTCTTTAATTGGTCGATTTTCCGAAGTCGCGCAACCGACTCTTCGGTGTAGTAATGCTGACCGTTGCCTTCGCGCTCGCCCGAAGGCAGCAGTCCGATGCTTTCGTAATAGCGAACCGTACGATGCGTTACCCCGGCTCGTTTGGTTAAATCGCCTATGCGCATGTGGTCTCTCACGGGTCGCCTCCAAAACGTGACGTTAACGTCATGTTCGTAGCTTATCATCTTCGTAGGCCATTGTAAAGGGCATACGAAAAGCACCCCGTCAGCCGTTCGGCTGCTCGAGGTGCTCTTCTTACGCGAAAACGCTCGTATGTCGCTGTCTTATTTGCTCAGCGCTTCGGTCAGCACCGGAACGATTTGCGATTTGCGGCTTACGACGCCTTTGAGCACCGCTCTGTTGGCGTCCAGCTTCACGCTGTACGCTTCTTCGACCGCGCTGGCTTTGGCGCCGAGCGCCAGGGCGACGGAATCGTTGTTCAGGATGTCCGTCACGACGAAGACGAACAGGTCAAGCCCTTTGTCCGCGATGATTTTGTTAAGCGCGTCTTCGACTTCCGCTTGGCGCGAAAGCACGTCGTTCACGTCGACCGCGTTCACTTGCGCGATTTCGACTTTGCTGCCGCCCATCGAGAATTCTTTCGAGTCCAGGGAGATCAGCTGCGCGATCGTTTTCTGGCTCAGGTCCGCGCCGGCTTTGAGCATGTCCAAGCCGTATGTATCCGCGTCCACGCCCGCGATAGCCGCAAGCTCGCGCGCTGCCGCGACGTCTTCCGGCGTGCAGGTCGGCGATTTGAACAGAAGCGAATCGGAGATGATGGCGGAGAGCATCAAGCCCGCGATGCCGCTTTCGATCGCGATGCCGTTTTCTTTGTACAGTTTGTTCAGGATCGTCGCCGTGCAGCCGACAGGCTCGCAGCGGTAGTACAGCGGGTGAGCCGTCTCGAAGTTCGCGATCCGGTGATGGTCGATAACTTCAAGGACGCGCACTTTATCGATGTCGCTCGCGCTTTGTTGGCGCTCGTTATGGTCGACCAGGATGACCGTGCCCGTTTCGTTCGCTACCGTCTCCACCAAACGCGGCGCGGCCGCTTTGAATTGTTCCAGCGCGTATTGCGTTTCGCCGCTTACTTCGCCAAGACGAACCGCTTCAACCTCTTGACCGAGCTTCGTTTTGAGATCCGCATAGGCGATCGCCGAGCAGATGGTGTCCGTATCCGGATTTTTGTGGCCGAAAATCAATGTTTTTGACATTTAAGTTCTCCTTACGAAGTTATTTTGGTACCCTACCGGGTATTATACCGTTAAATGTCTGCAATGCCTATTCCTATACACGGAAATATCGAAAACGATTACTTCGTCCGTTTTCCCTCGAACGCCGTCCCCATTTCGCATCACGGCACCGACGTGCTATAATGCTTGTCAAAACGACCTAAAACGATCCATGCGATCGATTCCAAGCGAGGAGCGTGCCAGATCCATGTTCGAACATCTCGTCATTTTCAAATTCAATGCCGCCATTACCCCGGAGCGCGAGCAGGAGCTGATAGGCAAGCTGCTGGCGTTCAAAGGCCAAATCCCGGGTCTCGTCGAGGTGACCGCGGGGCTGAACGTCACGGAAGAAACGGACAACAAGCACGGTTATTCCCTCGGGCTTCGCGTCACGTTCGAGAGCCGGGAAGCGCTTCGCGCCTACGGCCCGCATCCCCTGCACCAGGATTTCGTGAAAGGGCTGGCCGGCGTGCTCGAAAACGTCGTCGTCGTGGACTATCCGATCCAGTAACCGGATATCGCGTCCGTCATTCGCGAGAATAGCGGCGGCGACGCGCAGCGGTCCGCGGAAGAAATCCCGCTTTACTAAAAATTGACGTTCCCCAGGAACAGCCCGGCGTCCGCGCCGGGCTGTTCCTGTTAGCTTCGTGGCGGTATAATGGACAATAGGGAGCCGGACAATCATATAACGGAGCCGATCCCGCGGCAAAATCAATCTCGCTTACGGGGAAACGATAACCTACTGGAGGAACGACCGATGCTATTTATCGACAACGGCAACAGCCACGATCCGTCCTGGAACCTGGCGCTTGAAGAATACGCGCTGCGCAATTTGGCTGGCGAGCAGGATTTTCTGCTTTTCTATATCAACGAACCGTCCATCATCATCGGCAAAAATCAAAATACCGCCGAGGAAGTGAACGCCGAATTCGTCGAACGAAACGGCATTCGCGTCGTCCGCCGCTTGTCCGGCGGCGGCGCCGTCTACCATGACCTCGGCAACCTGAACTTCAGCTTCATCACCCGGGACGACGGCAAGTCGTTCCATAACTTCCGCAAATTCACCGAGCCGGTCGTCGAAGCGCTGCGCAAGCTGGGCGTCGACGCGGAGCTGACGGGACGCAACGACCTGCAGGTCGGCGAACGCAAAATCTCGGGCAATGCACAGTTCGCGTCCAAAGGCGTCATGTTCAGCCACGGCACGCTGCTGTTTCATTCGGAAGTGGATGCCATCGTATCCGCGCTGAACGTGAATCCGGCGAAATTCGAATCCAAGGCGACGAAGTCCGTGCGCAGCCGCGTCGCCAACATCTCGGAATTTCTGAAGGAGCCGCTGACGATGGAGCAGTTCAAGGCCTTCATCCTGGAATCGGTCTTCGGCAGCGGCGTCGACGTGCCGGAGTACCGGCTGACGGAGGCGGATCAAGCCGGCATCCGGAAGCTCGCGGACGAGCGTTATCGCAATTGGGACTGGAACTACGGCCGTTCGCCGAAGTTCAACGTGCGCCAGGTGAAACGGCTGTCCGCCGGCACGTACGACGTCCGGCTGCTCGTCGAAGGCGGCGTCATCGCCGAAGCGTCCGTATTCGGCGACTTCTTCGGCACCGGCGAAGTATCCGACGTCACGGCCAGATTGGCCGGCGTGAAGTACGATGCCGCCTCCGTCGAAGAGGCGCTGAAGGACGTCGACCTGACCGTCTATTTCGGCCCGGTGGACCGCGGGGAATGGTTGGCGCTGTTGTTCTAGCCACCCGGCGGGCTTGGCCTTCGGGTCATGGCTTCGAAGCGGCGGACGTCATTTTCAAGAAGCATGGGAGAACGAGACGAACGAGGAGTGAAGAGAAGAAGATGAGCCGACCCGAAAATATCACTTCCTTCAAAGCGCTGCAGCTGTGGAGGGCGATTCCCCAGCAGTACAGGGACAAGCTTGTGCGCAACGTCTTCTGCGGCAATTGCGGCGGCGCGGTCGAAATCGTGGATTACAGCATCCGCGAAGAGAAATTCGCGCTGCTGCTGACCGGCAAATGCCGGACCTGCGGCAAGCCCGTTGCCCGCGTCGTCGAGAACGAATAGCAACGCGACTAAGATCGCGCTATAGAAGCGGCCGATTTCCTGCTGATCCTGGCAGGGAGTCGGCCGCTTCATCTCGTTTATGCCGACTTCGTCCGACAAGCGAGCGAAAACCAGAATGAATCCACCGTGTCCTCCGCTGCCGCCCTTCATAAAAAATTAAGTTTGCCAATAACTCAAATTTGAGTATAATGACTAATGGGTAATCAAATTTGAGTATGTCTCAATCGAAAGGGATGACACTATTGGACGCGAATCGCAGCAACGTGAAGCTTGTCATTGCGGGTCTGATGCTCGGCTTGTTCATCGCCGCGCTCGATCAGACGATCGTATCGACCGCAATGGGTACCATAATCAAGCAGCTCGGAGGCCTCGATAAATTCATCTGGGTATACTCCGCGTACATGATCGCGATGGTCGTGGCGACGCCGATCTTCGGCAAACTGTCGGATATGTACGGACGCAAGCGGTTTTTCCTGACCGGTCTTATTTTGTTCATGCTCGGCTCCATCTTATGCGGAACCGCGCAGAACATGGAACAGCTCATCATTTACCGCGCGATTCAAGGAATCGGCGGCGGCGCGCTCATGCCGATCGTCTTCACGATCATCTTCGACCTGTTCCCGGCCGAGAAACGCGGCAAAATGATGGGGCTCTTCGGCGCCGTATTCGGCATCTCCAGCGTGTTCGGCCCGATCCTGGGCGGCTTGATCACGGATAATATCAGCTGGCGCTGGATTTTCTACATTAACGTGCCGATCGGCATCCTGTCCGTGATCTTCATCGCGAAGGCGTATCAGGAGAACAAGAACACCCGCAAACAGTCGATCGATTGGGTCGGCGCCATCATGCTCACCGGCTTCGTGCTCTTCCTGATGTTCGGCCTCGAGCTCGGCGGTTCTGACGGCTGGGCATGGGCCTCCGCCAAAACGATCCTGCTCTTCGTCGCTTCCGCGGCTTTCCTGATCGCGTTCTTCTTCGTCGAACGCGCCGTGAAGGATCCGATCATCAAGCTCGACCTGTTCAAAAACAAAGTCGTCACGAGCAGCATGGCCATCAGCCTGCTGTACGGCGCCGTCATGATCGCGGCCGCGTCGTATATCCCGCTCTTCATCCAAGGCGTGTTCCACAAGACGGCCACCCAGACGAGCACCGTCATGATTCCGATGATGCTCGGCGTCGTCGCCAGCAGCCAGGTCGGCGGCCGCGTCGTGAACAAGTTCCGCTACCGCGACGTCATGCTCGTATCCGCGGTCATGCTGATCGTCGGCACGGCGCTGCTCGGCTTCGTCATGGACGACAGCACCAGCCGCCTGGTCATCTCGCTCTTCATGGTCATCGTCGGCCTCGGCATCGGCGTATCGTTCTCCTTGCTGAACATCTCCACGCTGAACGCCGTGCCGCCGCAGTACAAAGGCACGTCGTCGTCGCTCATCACGTTCTTCCGGACGATCGGCTCCGCGCTCGGCATCGCGGTGTTCGGGGCGATCCAGAAGTCCGCGTTCCAATCGAACATCGCCGATACGCCTAACCTGAATCCCGAGCTCGCCGCGCAGATCAAAGGCGGTCAAGCGCTGCTGGATCCCGAGGTGCAGCAGCAAATGGGACTCCCGGCCGATATCGTCAACAACCTGCTGAAGGAATTCGCGCATTCCGTCATCGCGATCTTCGAATGGTCGGTCATCCTCCCGGTCGTCGCGATCGTCTTCGCGCTGCTGCTGGGCCGCGCCCGTCTCGAAGTGAATAAATCCGGTCCGCAGGGCACGCCGGGCGCCGCCGGCAAACCGGGTCCGCAAGCCGGCGGCGAAGCCGCCAAACCGGCGCCGTCTTACCACGGAGGCTAAACCCGCATGTCGATGAGGCTGATGATACTGGGGCTGCTGATGGAGCGCGAACGGCATCCCTACGAAATCCGGCAAACGATCAAGCTCCGCAATTGGAACGAAAGCTTCAAGCTGCGGGACGGGTCGCTGTATTACGCGGTCGACCAGCTGCGGCAGGACGGATTGATCGAGGCGGCGGAAGTCGTCTCGGTTCCCGGCGAGAACCGTCCGGACAAGACGATCTACCGCATCACGGAGAGCGGCCGCGAGGCGTTCCTGTCCCTGCTGCAGGAGCAGTTCAAGCTGACCTCCTATCCGCAGCATCCGTTGTTTCTGGCGATGCCCTTCGTCCGGCACGGCGACCAGGCCATGATCGAGAAGCTCGTCCTGAAGCAGCTCGAAGCCTGCGAGGCGCGGCTCGCCCGGATGGAGGCGATCCTGGAGCTGAAGGGCGCGATCATTCCCCGCGGCTCCTCGCTCATGATCGAGGGCTTCATCCAATTCGGACGGACGGAGAAAGAATGGCTGCTCCGGCTGCTCGAAGAAGCGCGCTCCGGCAAGCTGTTCGAATCGCATCAAATGACCGAAGAGCAAATTCAAGCCTACGTGACGGGCTTGAAGGAATTCGAGAAAAAATACCCGCCGAGCGCCGCGGACCCGACGTGAACGGCAAGCCGCCCGATTCGAAAGAGAAACTTCTTTCGAATCGGGCGTTTTTTTATTTTCGGCCTCGAATTCATGCTGAAACCTTATTCCAGTATCTGACGTTCCTGTATAATAGAGCTACGGACGGGGCTGTCGCCGCGTCAAGACGAATCGCTATTCTCGGAGGAGCGTGCGTTTTTCGATGTTGTTCAACACCTATGTCTTCATCTTCGCCTTCTGGCCGATTACGGCCGCCGGTTATTTCCTGCTGAACCGGTTCCGCTATACCTTCGCGGCCAAATGCTGGCTGACGCTCTCCTCGCTCTTCTTCTACGGCTGGTGGAATGTCGGATACCTGCCGCTCATTCTCGGCTCCATCGCCTTCAACTACGCGTTCGGCCGGCTTCTGCAGGCCAAGAGCGAGACGGCGGCCCGTTACCGGAAAACGTTCCTGATCGCAGCCATCGGCGGTAATCTGCTGCTGCTCGCTTACTACAAATACGCCGACTTCTTTCTGGGCAATCTGTCGTCCTGGACGGGACACGCCTTCCCGGTGCTTCACCTTCTGCTGCCGCTCGGCATCAGCTTCTTCACGTTCACGCAAATCGCCTATCTCGTGGATGCCTACAAGGGCAAAGCGAGCGAATATAATATCGTCAGCTACATGCTGTTCGTCACCTTCTATCCGCATCTCATCGCCGGGCCGATCCTGCACCACAGCGAGATGATGCCGCAGTTCGACCGGCTCCGCAACAAAGTCTGGCAGTGGGGCAACGTCTCCAAGGGCGTGTACATCTTCTGCATCGGCTTGTTCAAGAAAGTCGTCATCGCCGATACGTTCGCCACGGCCGCGAACGACGGATTCGCGAGCGCGACGCATTTCTTCGCGTCCTGGACGGCTTCCCTCTCGTACACCTTCCAGCTCTATTACGATTTCAGCGGCTACACGGACATGGCGATCGGCGCCGCGCTGATCTTCAACATCAAGCTGCCGCAAAACTTCAATTCGCCGTACAAGGCGCTGAGCATCCAGGACTTCTGGCGGCGCTGGCATATGACGCTGAGCCGCTTCCTCCGCGACTATATCTATATCCCTCTCGGCGGCAACCGGCGCGGCGAAGCGGTCATGCTCCGCAATCTCGTCATTACGTTCCTGCTCGGCGGATTATGGCACGGCGCCGGCTGGACCTTCCTGTTCTGGGGACTGCTCCATGGCGTCGGACAAGTCGTCCACCGCTTCTGGGGCAAGCTGGGACGCCCGCTCCCGCGCTGGCTGGCCTGGTTCGTCACGTTCATGTTCATCAACGTCACGTGGGTGTTCTTCCGCGCCGACAGCTGGGGGCAAGCCGCCCGCATCTTGAAGGGCATGGCGGGCTTGCAAGGCGTATCGCTCGTCGACCTGAAGACGCTCGCCCCGACGATCCTGCTGCTCGCGCTGTTCCTTCCGATCGTGCTGGCCTTCTCCAACTCGTCGCAGCTGAACGACGCGTTCCGGCCGACTTGGCGCTCGGCGGTCGCCGTGGCCGCGCTGTTCGTGTTCTCGCTGCTCTATTTCAACCGCATCAGCGAATTCCTGTATTTCAATTTCTAGAAAGGACGATGACCTGCCGTGCAGACTCCCGCTCCCTTGCAGCCTAAACGACCGATCCCGACGCGCGCGCACGCCGCCCTCCCTTCCGCCCGCTCCAGAATAACCGCGAAAGCGGCCAAGCGGATGCTGGCCCTGACCGTCCTGCTGGCCGCGGCGTTCGCCTTGCTGGCCGCGCTCGTCACTTATCTCGTCGATCCTTTGCAATTTTACCATCGCCCGTTCGGATACAAGCCGGTGTTCTCGTCGGAGCAGCGCTACCAGAACCCGGGACTCGCGCTCCATTACGATTACGACACGATCATAATCGGCACGTCCATGACGGAGAATTTCCTGCCCTCCGAGGTGGACAACGCCCTGGGCGGCCGCAGCATGAAGCTGTCGATCCGCGGATCGACGGCGGACGAGCAGTACAAGATCGCCAAGCTGGCGATCGACACCGGCAAAGTCAAGCAGGTGATCTGGGGACTCGATTATTTCGCGCTGAAGACGGGCGACCAGGAAGCCGCCGGTCCGTTCCCGGATTACCTGTACGACGATAACCGCTGGAACGATTACCGCTACTTGCTCAATTACGACGTCTACGGCCAATTCTTCAAGGGGATCGCCAAGGTATTGACCGGCGGTTCGGGTTCGCAAAGCTTGGAGAAGCTCTACAATTGGAACGACAGCGTGCGGTTCGGCAAACAGGCCGTATTGAAGGATTACGAGAAGGCACAGCAGACGGAGGCTTACTTCGGATTGAACGAAGAGCCCCTCGACGTAATCAAGCGCAATTTCAACGACCGCGTCCTCTCGCTCGCGAAGGCCCATCCGGACGTGCGGTTTATTTTCTACTATCCGCCGTACAGCGTGCTGCGCGAGGTCGTCTGGCAACGGACGAACGCCGAACGTTACCGGAACCAGCTGGAGATGGACGTATGGATGTTCGAGCAGTTCAACGCGCTGCCGAACGCGCAGGTCTACGATTTCCAAACCGCGGGCGAGTGGACGTACGACCTCGATTCGTACAAGGATATGTCCCATCACGATCAGGACGTGAACACGGGCATCATCCATGCCATCGGCAAGCGGGATCCGCGTTATCGGATGACGCCGGCGAATGCCCGGGCGCTGTCGGACGAACTGGCCGAGCAGGTCCGGACGTTCGCGCTGACGGAAGCGGGCGATCCCAAGAGCGTTCGCGTGTTGACTAGCCTGAACGGGCAGGAGCCGCAAGAAACGTCCTTCAGCGGCCTGGTCATCCCGGGAGAAGGCGAGCTGCTCGTCCCCGTGAAGGAAGCCGCCGCCTCGCTTGGCGCCGCGTACGCCTGGGATCAGGCGACGAAGACGCTCGTGCTGTCGCGGGCTTCGTCCCGGGTGACGCTGACGTTGAACGACACGACCGCCGCCGTCAAGAGTGGCGATGCGGTGAAGCTGGCGTATCCCCCGAAGCTCGTCGACGGCCAGACGTTCATCCCGCTCCTGAAGCTGGCCCCGCTGCTCGGCTTCGATATCACGGCGGAACAGCCCAACGCCTGGAGTTATCGGTACACGCTCGCCGGGAAGCCGACCGCGCATTAAAACGGGCCTTTTCGGCGGATGGCATGAGACTTCCTACTTGCTTCTTGTCCGATCGCAGATCGTAGACGCAATGCGCATGGCAGTCCGCGCGGATACGTCGCAATTGTTATTTGCCCCGCGCGAATGATACGACGCAGACCGAAAAAGACCTTGAGAACGAGCGTTCTCAAGGTCTTTTTTTTCGATTGCTTAAGGCTTAGCCTCGTCGCTGCCCGTATCCGGCGTTTTCGGATGGGGCGTGCCGTCGAGTCCGACGTATTCGTCGTACGCGTCGAAGATCTTCCGCGCGATCGGAGCGGCGCCGTACGCGCCGAAGCCGCCGTCCGGCACGACCACCGCGACCGCGAGGACGGGGTCCTCCGCCGGCGCGAGCGCGATGAACACGGAGTTCTCGACCTTCTTCCGGTCGCCGACATCCTGCTCGGACGTTCCCGTTTTCCGCAGGAAGTCGTACTTGAAGTCGTCGAAGCCCTGGACGGAAACCTTGCTCATGCCGTCGTCGATCTCATCCCAGAACTCCTTCGGGAAGGAGACGGTGTTCAGCACCTTCGGCGTGTAGCCCTGCACGAGCTTGCCCTCCTGGTCGACGACCTTGTCGACGAACTGCGGCTGCATCCGCTTGCCGCGGTTGCCGAGCATCGCGGCGTACTGCGCCAGCTGCAGCGTCGTGTATTTGGCCTGTTGGCCGAACGATGCCCGGATAAGCGCCGATTGCGGGCTCGCGTTCTCGGCCTCGTGGTAATAGTCGATAACGCCGGTGTTTTCGCCCGGCAGCCCGCTGCCCGTCAAGACGCCCAAGCCGAACTGCTTCATGTAGCTGTCCCAGACGTCGACGCCCTTGATGCTGCCGTTGTATTTCTTGTACAGCTCGTTGCCGATCTCTTGAGCCATGAACGTATTGGACGAATGCGCGATCGCCGCCGCCGGATCGATCGTGCCGTAGGCATGGCCCTGCGAATCGTGGATCGCGACCTGATGGCCCGCTTTACCGAAGTAATAGACGCCTCTATCTTGGTAGAGCGTATGCGTCGTGATCAAATTCTCGTTCAAGCCAAGCAATACCGATAACGGCTTCTGCGTCGATCCGAGCGGCACCATCGAAGAAGGATGGCGGTTGCGCTCTTTGTCGTCGTCATACGGCGGATAGGATTGCCGGATCGTGCCGTTCGTTTGGAAATACTGGATCGCCTTCAAGTCATCCGTGCTGATCGTTCCGCCCGACCAGACGTTGGGATCGTAATCGGGCATGCTCGCCATCGCGACGACCTTGCCCGTCTTCACTTCCATCGCGACCGCGTAACCCGTCGTCGCGTCCGCGCCGTCCACCCACGAGCCGGAGGTCGCGTGCTTCATGAAGTCCAGATGATCCATGATCGCCTGCTGCGTCAGCATCTGCACCCGTTTGTCGATCGTCAGGTAGAGATTGTCGCCCTTCACGGGCACGGTGACGGTAGGCGGTCCGATGATCGTGTTCTGCGCGTTGACGGGATAGAGCTTGACGCCGTTCTGGCCGCGAAGCAAATCCTGGTACATGTACTCCAGTCCGTCGACGCCGACGTCCTCGTCGTCCAGATACTGCTTCTTGGCGTCTTCTTCTTCCGTGCTCTTCTTATACTTCGTCATGGTTTCTTTCACGCCGCGGTATTTCTTGAGATAGCCGACCAGCTGCACCGCGACGTCGTCCTTGTCGTAGTTCCGGACGCTCTCCTCGACGATGTCGATGCCGGGATACTGCTCGCGATTTTCGGCGAAATAGGCGATCTCGTCCTGCGACAGGCCGATCTTGATCCGCCGCGGCACCGAATACGTATTTTGAATATGGTCCATGTCCATCCGCTTCTTGATTTCCTCGAGCGTGATCGCCTGCTCCGGCTTGCCGAGCCGCTTGAAGATATCCAGCAGCTGCTGCGCCAGCTTATCCGCATCCGCCTTCTTGAAGCCCGGCTGGATGGTGAAGTAGAGCGATTGCGTCGACGTCGAGTACGCCAGCGGCGCGCCCTTGGAATCCAGGATGTTGCCGCGGATAGGCGGGATTTTCACGGGTCTGGTGCTGTTCTTGTCGAACTCGTCCTGCAGCGTCGGTCCGTCGACGAACTGCAAAATCGCGAGCCGGACGATCAGGATGCTGAACAAGAGAAAGGTGATGCCGAAAAACATATTCAATCGCAGCGTAAACGAGTTGCGGTTACGGGCGGCCTGGACTTTGGGGTCTTCATGCTGCTTCATGCCTGCACTCCTCTGAAAACATAGTCCGTTCTTATTCGAGATCGAACGCGCGATTCCTGCCGACCGAAGCCAATAGCCACAATATGGCCATAACTTGCACGCGGACCTAACTTCATTCCTTACCCGCTCAGGCGCCTTTTGTAACGGCTTCGGACAAAAAATTCCGATCGCAGGCGATGTTCCCCAGAAAGCAAAAAGCGTCCCTTTGCGGCAGCCGGACCAAAGTCCGAAACTGCGGCATAGGAACGCCGGTTAAACCGTGACGACGAATGAAGAATGACGGCTGAAGGATGAGTGAAAAATAAGAATCGTATACCTAACGGAAGATGATTTACGGCGCTCAGGCCGCCGTCCGCAGCGCGGCTGCTTTCTTGGCGATGCGCAGCGCCATCAGCGCGGCCAGCAGGCAGATGAAGCCGGCGGTCACGAACGTCGTCGAATACGTGCCGGTCATCTGCCGGACGAGGCCCGCCCCGTAAGCCGCCGTCGAGGCGCCGATTTGGTGGAAGACGACGACCCAGCCGAAGACCATGCTTGCCCGGTCTTTGCCGAATTCCTGCGTGGCCAGCTTCACCGTCGGCGGCACCGTGGCGATCCAGTCCAGCCCGTAGAAGACCGAGAACACGACCAGCATCGACGGGGTCGTATCCAGGGCGAACGGCAGGAAGATCAGCGATAGTCCGCGGAGGCCGTAATACCAGAACAACAGCTTCCGGGAATCGAAGCGGTCCGTGAACCAGCCCGACAGCGTCGTGCCGACGAGATCAAAGATTCCCATAAAGGCGAGCAGGCCGGCGGCCATGACTTCCTCGATGCCGTGATCGCCGCACGCGGCGATCAGATGCGTGCCGATCAAGCCGTTCGTCGAGAAGCCGCAGAAGAAGAACGTCACGGCCAGCAGCCAGAACGTCTTGTTCTTCATGGCGTCGCGCAGCGTCAGCAGCGGCGTCAAGAAGATGCTGCCGCGGAACGGTTCCGGCTTCGTCGCGTCGCTCGCGCCGTAAGCGGCCGCGCCGACATCGGAAGGGTGATTGCGCATAAAGATAGCGACGACAACCAACAATACGAGCACGACGGCCACGGCCGTGTACACCGCGTATTTCCAGCCATGGTTGACGGTGATATGGGCCAGCAGCGGGAGGAACAGCAGCTGCCCCGTGGCCGCGCTGGCGGTCAGCATGCCCACGACCAACCCTTTGCGATGCACGAACCAACGATTCGCGACAGTCACGCCAAGGACGTTGGCCATCATGCCGGTAGCCAATCCGGATACGAGCCCCCATAGCAGCTCGTATTGCCATAATGCCGTCATAAGCGGCGTTAGGGAGAGGCTCGCGGCCAAGACCGCGAGGGAGACGACCATCATCCGGCGGATGCCGAACTTCGCGAGCAGCGCCGCCGAGAACGGGCCGACCAGGCCGTAGAGCAAGATACCGACGGAGATCACGCCGGAGATGCCGCTGCGCTCCCAGCCGAAATCCTTCTCGAACGGCTGCATGAAAATGCTGGGCATCGACCGGATGCCGGCGGAGACGAGCAAGGCCGCGAACGTGACGAGCACGACGACCCAGCCGTAATGGATTTTAGACGTTTGAGCAGGTGGTTGCATGTTAAGGATGCCTCGCTTTCAATTTTGTATGTACAACAAATATAATAGCAATGAATCTGACTTGTCAATCCATTTTAGGAACGGCTTGATTATTCGCCTGGCGACGACGAATGGCGGTTTCTACTCTCGCAAGACGTGCCGGAATCCGAAAAACCCCGGCCAGCTTGCGCGGACCGGGGCCGATTCATATTAGGCGGGCGCCTGCACCTGATGCCGATACTTCCGCTATCTCGCACGGGATTTGACGTGCTTCATGCTATCAAGCCCTCAGGCCGAACCATCGACAACGGACTTTGCCGGTTACCCGGGCAGACCATACCGCACCGACAATCGCCGCCGGCTACAGCTTCCCCGGGTTCAGCAGGCTGAGCGGATCGTTGACGGTCTTCCGGGTGCGCATGCGGCCGATCGAGCCGCGTCCGCCGTCCTCGAGCATCCACGTGTGCGGATCGAAGATCGCGACGCCGATCGATCTGAAGTAGGCGATGATCTCGTACAGCCGCTCCTCCGTCGAGAAATAGACGACCGGCAACGCGGTCGGGACGAGCGCGCCGCCGCTCAGCATCCATTCGAAGTGAAAGAGCACCTCGTCGCCGTACTCGGCTTTGATCGCGCGGATTTGTTCCAAGTACCGGTCCGGCGCGAAGCCGGCCTGCAAGTACGTCCAGGAGGGGTCGGCCTTGATCGCCCACAGCGTCGTGTGGTTCCAGGTGAAATCCGATACGCCGATCGTTTTGCGGTATTGGGACGCTTCGATGGTATGGCCGAGCCGGCCGCCGTACGACTCGGCAAGCTTCGCCGCCGTTCCGATCGCATGCTCCGCGATCTCGGTCAGCACCGCGGCCTTGGACGGTTCGAGCGATTTGGCCAGCGGCTTGAAAAACGAGGGCAGCGGCCATTCCATCGGACTCACGAGCCTTTTCGGCACTGCCGACTCCCGCGCCAGCGCCTCGCCGAACCGCACGGCATCCTCGAAGGCATCGAACTGGAACACGCACTGCGCCCATTCCGTCCGCGGCGCGAGCGGGATCGTCACTTCCGTCATGATGCCGGTCGTGCCGTAGTTGTGAATGTAGTCGAACAGTTCATCGCCTTTAATGACAAGCCGCCGCGGCGTTTCTTCCAATGTATAGACGACCGCTTCCAGCACGTTTCCGTCCCATAGATTACCCCACGTTACCGAGCCGATGCCGCCGGAGCCGCCGCTGACGAAGCCGCCCACGGTCGCTTTCACGTACGTGCTCGGATAGATCCGCAGCTCCTGCCCTTGCTCCCTCGCCGTCTTGTCCATGACGCCGAGCCGCACGCCGCTCTGCGCTCGGGCATAGCCGTCGCCGAGTTCGACGATGCGGTCAAGGCCGCTGAGGTCGAGGACGATGCCGCCTTCGAGCGGGATCGCCTGGCCGTAATTGCCCGTCCCGGCGCCGCGGGCCGTAACCGGAACCCGCATGCGGTAGGCGAGCGCCAGCGCGTCGGCCACGTCCTGCTCGGACTTCGGCGCGATGACGGCGTCCGCCTTTTTGTCTTTGAGCCGTTTATCCAACACCGGCGAATACCAATAGTAGTCCTTCGACAGCTTCTCGACGGAGTCGGCGTCGGTCAGCACCATCGTTTCGCCGAGCGATTTCAGCATATCTTCCTTCCAAGCCAGCTTTTCCATCGCGAAATCCCTGCCTTTCCTTGTGGTTGCATCCGAGCCTGCGGAGAATGGGCATGCCGGCAAACTACACCTAGCCGCGCGCTTCCCGCTCCGCGATGACGGGATTAAGGAGCGGCGCGAAGCCGCCCAGCCTGCATTCGGCGACATCCCCCGGCCGCAGCGGGACCGAGCCCGGCGTGCCGGTCATGATCACGTCGCCGGGCCGCAGGGTCATCATGCCGGAGAAATAGGACACGATATACGGAATCGAATAGATCATGCGCGTCACGTCCGAGCGGTAAAGGGTCACGCCGTTCAACGCCGTCTCGATGGTCCACTGCCCGGGAGCTGGACATTCGTCGGGCGTGACGAGATGGGGACCGAAGCTGAAAAAGGTATCGAAGCATTTCGACCGGCCCAGAAACCGCGGATTCCGCGCATGGATATCCTGGGCGGTCATATCGAGCGTCGGCGTGAAGCCGGCAACGACGCCCATCGCGTCGGCTTCGGAGACGTATTTGCAGGTTCGCCCGATGACGATGCCGATCTCCGCCTCCGCCGTGACGCGATGCTCGCCTCTCGGCAGCACGATGGCATCGCCGGGACCGACGAGACTCGTCGTCGGCTTCATGAAGCAGATCGGCTCCCCGTCGGGCGGCGTAACCGCCATCTCCTCCGCCTTCTCCGCATAGTTGGCGCCGATGCCCCAGATTTTCGGCGGATTCCGGAGCAGCGGACCGCATGCGGCATCCGCGAACGCGATCGTTTCAAGCCTCTCCGCCTGCAGCGCGCCGCCTTCGCGGTACCATGCGTTCAAGCCGGCCGTCTCTTCGTTGCCGAGCAAGCCCGCGAGCGTCTCGCTCCAGGCGCTGCCCGTCGCGGCATTCAGCGTTTCCACCAGCACGTAGCCCCCGGCCGTCACGATCGCCGCTTTCTCCAGCCCGTCGGCCTTTATGGATGCCAATTTCATGCTCAGTTTCGCTCCCCGGGAGGTGATTGTTTGATTAAGCCTCGATCCGTTTCCGGTCGAGATCCGAAAGCTTGAACGTGCACAGCTCCTTCAGCGCTTTCGCGAGAATGCCGGCGACCCGCTCCATGATGATGACGCCTTTCTCCGCCGTCGCGACGGTCGCGTCTCCGGCGATGCCGCTTGCCGAGATGTCCGCCATCCGCCAAGCGAAGCGGATCTTGCCCTCGAGCGTCAAAAATTCGTAGCCGGCCATCTCGGGCACTTCCTTGACTGCGAATCGATCCTGCACCCAATCCGGCTTGATCGCCTTCACGATCGACGTCTCGTAATCGCCGCCGTGGATGCCGTATTCCAGCTCTTCCGGCGCGACGACGTCCTCGGCCCCGCCGAGACTGCTCGGGCTGAGGTAAAACACCGTCATCCCGCTGCGGATCCGGATCTCCCGCGCGACCATGTTGAGCAGATCCGTATTGCCGCCGTGCGTATTGAACAGCAGCAGACGGTCGAAGCCGCTGAGCTTCAGGCTCTCGGCGATGTCGAGAATGACGCCCTGCAAGGTCGCGGCCGAGAGCGAGATCGTGCCGGGCAAGCCGAGATGCTCGTTGCTCTTGCCGTACGGAACCGGGGGCAGCAGCCACACCTGCGCGTCCGGATCGAGCTTCTCCATGGCGGCGGTCAACGTCGCCTCTCCGATCAACGTGTCCGTCAGCACCGGCAGATGCGCGCCGTGCTGCTCCACCGCGCCGATGGGCAGGATGACGAGCGCGTCGTCCTTCGGCAGCTCCTTTACCTGTTTGCTCGTCAATCTCGGCAGGAAGCGCTGCTCCCATGCCGTTCCTTCGTATCGCAAGAACATCGTCCTCACCCTTATCCGTTTAGTTGTGCGCGGCCTTCGCCGGTCGCGCCCTTCGATGCGTGCGCCGGCATCCGGCCGCGCTGTCCGGCAGCCGCTTGCGCCAGACGGTTCACCCAGCGAAGCAGCGGGATGTCCATGCCCGCGCCGGCAATGAACGATACGCCTACCGGGACGCCGTCGACCTCGCCAGCCGGCACCGTGACCTGCGGGAAACCGCTCAGGCCGGCAATGCAGGACATCTGCATCGTCCGCGTCCGAATGCGTTCCAGCGCTTCGCCCGACGTCCCGATCTTCGGCGCGGTGCTCGGAATCGTCGGGATGACGAGCAGGCGGTCGCCGCCGAGCATCCCGTCCAGGGCTGCCCGGATGCGGAGGCGATTGTCGAGCTGACGGTCATAATCGCCGCGGCTCAGCGTCGCCGACCATGCGAAGCGCTCCGCGATGCCCGGCCCGAACCGGGGATTCTCGCGCGTAATCCACGCGCCGTGCTCCCGCCATATCTCGAAGCCCTGGATCGCCCGGAACGTCCCGAACCAGGACGCCAAGCCTTCCGGCGCCGCGATCACCCATTCGGGTCGTTCTTCGGCCGCGCCGGCGTCCGTCAGCCAGGACAGAATCTGCGTCCGGCATGCCTCGTCGGTTAGATCCCACACGTCTTCCGCGAACAGCAGACGAGCGAAGCCGCCTTCCCCCGCCGCCGCATCCGCCTGCCCCAGCAGCGCCAGCCCCGCGTCCAGCAGGGTCCGGCTGTCGCTCGACATCCATCCGACCGTATCGAAGCTTGCCGAAAGCGGGATGACGCCTTCCATCGGAACGGCGCCGTGCGTCGGACGGATGCCGTATAAGCCGCAATAGACGGACGGGATCCGGATCGAGCCGCCGGTATCTGTGCCGAGCCCGAAGTCGGCCGTGCCCGAGGCGGCCGCGACGGCCGAGCCGCTCGACGACCCGCCCGGGATCCGGTCCCGCGCGCGCGGGTTGACCGGCGTGCCGAAGTGGTGGTTCTCGCCGTTCAAGCTGAACATCAGCTCGTCGGTATGCGTGATGCCCTTCAAGCGGGCGCCCTGCCGAAGCAGCAGGTCGACGGCGGCGGCGTTCGCGCCGGACGGTCCGTGCGTGCGGTGCCAGTCGGGATTGCCGGCGGTATTCGTCCAGCCCGCAAGCCCGAACACGTCCTTGACCGCGAACGAGAGGCCCTGCAGCACGCCCGAGCCGGCCGGATCGATCCTAAACTCCTCATTCACGTAAGCATGCCATTGATCGGCCATGCGCAACTCCTCCATCCGTCCGTTGGTTCAGCAAGCTAGCGCGGCTGCAATAGTCCGTCCAACACCGCCATGTCGGCCTCGTCGAGCGAAGCGGCGGGACCGGATTTGATCAGATCGGAGAATTTCTCGTCCGGGACCATCGTCGTCAGCACGTACAGGCGGCCGCGGCCCGTATTCCGCACCTCGTGGTTGTTCCCCGGCGGCACGATGAAGAACGAGCCCTGACGGATCGGCAGCTCCGACTCGCCGACGACCGCGGCGCCCTCTCCGGCGAGCACGTAGAAATACTCGACCGCTGCCGCGTGCTCGTTGGGCGGCGTCTTGCCTCCTTCGTCGAAAATTTCCACCACCGAGACGAACGGCGCCTGCGTGCCGTCGCACAGCAGCACGAATTTATTGGAATCCTTCGGAGAAATTTTATGAACCGGACAATCCGCGTAATGGCCGGCTATCAATCCCGGTATGCTCATCGTTGTTCCACCTTCCCTTATCGGACTTCGACGGCGGTTGCCAGTTCGGCCGATTCCGCCACGAAGCCGTAGCATTGCTTGATATTGTAAATCGCGCCTTCGGCGCAGTAGGCCGGCGAGCTCGTCGCGCAGCAATCCGCCATCAGGATGACGTCGTAGCCGAGACAGCCCGCGTCCTGGAGCGTATGCATGACGCATTGGTCCAGATTAACCCCCGCGAAGAGCAGCGTGCGTATGTCCATGTTCCTCAAAATGCCGTCGAGCGGCGTATCCCAAAATCCGCTCATCCGGTACTTGTCGACGCGGATATCGCCCGGCTCCGGCACGAGACCGTCCACGAGCGCGGCGCCCCAGCTGTCCTTCTCCAGGACGCGGGAGCCGTTCCCCGGAAGCGGATCGCCGATGCCGACGCCCGTCCCGTCCGGATTGTATACATGCAGCACCGACGGAGGCAGATTCAGCCGGTCCGGCCGGTTGCCCCAATTGAGCCACACGACCGGCACGTCCGCCGCGCGCAGCGCCGGCAATAGCCGGTTCAGCGGCTCGACGGGGGCGAGCAGCGGCGCCGTATCGACGCCGATGGAAGCCAGCCAGCCGCCCGGGGAGCAGAAGTCGTTCTGCATGTCGACGACGACGATCGCCGTCCGGCCAAGATCGAGCGTCAACCGCTGCGGCTGCGCCGCGAACGTGATGGCGGAGGAGGCTTCTGCCTCTCCTTCCGCCGACGAGGCTCCCGCCCGTGCACTTGCATGCGCGACCCGTTCTCCCGCGCCGCGCAGATCCACATGCTCCCGGGACACGCGCCATGCCCGTTTGCGATTGCCTAGACGATGCATCGGCATCCCTCTTTTCTGCTCTTGGATTTGTTGAATCACAATGATTTGGCGAGGTGACCGGAGGTCGGTATGGAGCATGATTGTTTTAGCCGAAGTGACCGGAGGTCGGCAGGAGTCGGAAAAGCGTCAGCGTTCGCCTTTGTAGTCGGATTTCTACCTATAATCACTTCCATAATCAAAGAAATCGGAACCTACAACAGCGATTGTAGACCCTGCCGACCGCAGGTCATGCTCTTCTGCTTAGTGCTTCAATTGGTGAGACACATGACGCACGTACTCGCCGAACTCCGGCGACGACCGGAAATCGTGGTCGCGCGGGTAGGGCGCCGGAATATCGATGACGTCGGAGATCTTGCCCGGCCGCGGCGTCATGACGACGACCCGGGTCGAGAGAAACACCGCTTCGAACACGTTATGCGTAATGAACAGCACGCTCATGGATTTATCCTGCCGCCATATCTTCAGCAGCTCGTCTTGCAGCGTTTGGCGCGTAATCTCGTCGAGCGCGCCGAACGGTTCGTCCATGAGCAGCAGCTTCGGTCTCGAGATGAGCGCCCGCGCGATGGAGACGCGCATCTTCATGCCGCCGGACAGCTCGCGGGGCAGCACCTTCAAGTAATCCTTCAGGCCGACCAGCTCCAGCACGCGCTCGCCTTCCGCGATCCGTTCCTTCTTGGGCACGCCCCTCAGCTTCAAGGGCAGCGTGACGTTGTCGATCAGCTTCGACCAAGGCAGCAGCGTATGCTCCTGGAACACGAAGGCGATCTCGCTTTGCCTGCGCGCTTCCTTCGGCGTCGTGCCCAAGACGTCGAGCGTGCCGCTCGTCTGGCCGGTCAAGCCCGCGATCATATTGAAAATCGTCGACTTGCCGCAGCCGGACGGGCCGACGAAGCAGAGAAATTCGCCTTCGCCCGCCGACAGGTTGGCGTGCTGCACGGCAACCGTTCCGTTCGGATACGTCTTGCCGACGTCCTGCAGCCGGATCAGCGTATCCGTCGTCCGGTTCACGGCAGGGGCTGCCGCTCCGGCGGAGGTTAAGATCGTGGATAGAAAACTCATGTCGGTTGTCCCCTTTACGCGTTATTTGCCTGCCCGAAACCCGTTGTTCCTCAACGCTTCCGCCACTTGCGCCACCCGCAGGCCGAGCCGGCCCGCCATGACGAGCTCCCGTTCGTCCGGCGCGTTCGAGCTGTCCGGCCCCGCCAGCGTCGAAGCGCCGTACGGCGAGCAGCCGATGGCATCCGCCGTCAGGTACTCCGGATTCTCCGAATACGGCAGTCCGACCATGATCATGCCGAAATGGAACAACGGCACCATCGACGTGAGCAGATTCGCTTCGTGCCCGGTATGGATCGAGCCCGCGCTCGTGATGAGCCCGGCCGGCTTGCCTTCGAGGCTGCCGTCCGCGCACAGCTCGCTTGCGAACTCGAGGAACAGCTTCACCTGCGCGGGCATGGAACCGAAGTAGGTCGGAAACCCCCACACGATGCCGTCCGCCCAGCGCAGGTCGTCGTTCGTCGCGAACGGAATCGGCAATTGCGCTTCCTTGGAGGCTTCATACTTGGCGAAGCGTCCCACCGTCCGGAACTTGCCGGACAGCGCGCTTTCCTCCTGCTTCTTCCGTTTATCGAGATAAGGCGTGCGGTTGTTCTCCGACTCCAGCTCGGGAATCCGGACGACCCGCGCCTCGCAGCCCGCCAGTTTCCCGGCGCCGCGCGCGGCGGCAAGCGCCATCTCGTACACGTGGCCGTATGCGCTGTAGTAGACGACCAGTAATTTCGTCATCGCCGCGGCTCCTTCGTCTACGCCCTGGCGGCGGCCGCCGGCGTGCCGAACGCCAGCTTATCGGCCGCCGCCGCCCACTTGCGGTCCAGCTCGGGAAGCTGGAACCCGGTCCGCTTGGCCGGCAGCTTCAGCCAGCCGCCGCCGCGGAAGACCCAGCGCCGCTCCGGTACCATCGTGAACAGCTCCTCCGGCGTGGAGCCGTCGAAGATCACGAAATCCGCGTCATGGCCAAGCTCTACGCCGTAGCCCTGGAGACCGAGAATCGTCGCCGGAATCTCGGTGATCATGCGCAGGATCGTGCGCAGATCGGCCGGTCTTCCCATGTGGGCGGCGTATGCCGTGATGAGGCCGATCTGCAGCAGGTCGCCGCGCCCGAACGGATGGAACGGGTCGTGGATGTTGTCCGATGCCGTCGCCAGCGTGATGCCGGCGGCAAGCAGGTCCTTCACCCGCGTGACGCCGCGCCTGACCGGGAAGCTGTCGCGCCGTCCTTGCAAATACAGATTGGCGCCGGGCAGCGTCACCGCGTGCAGCTCGGCGGCCGCCATTTGCTCGATCAGCGTGCCCGCGTCCATGTCGTTCATCGCCGCCAGCGAGCAGAGATGGTCGACCGTCACGCGGCCGGACCACCCGTAATCGATCGTCCGTTTGGCGATATGGCTGACCGTTCGCTTCGCCGGATCGTCGCTTTCGTCGGTGTGGAAGTCGAGCGGCATGTCGTACTTCTCCGCGAACTTGAACAGCTGATCGATGTCGGCTTCCGCCGTCGCCGACATATGGGCGGCGGTGCCCACGCCCGTGACGCCCATGCGCAGCGTCTCTTCCAGAATGTCCAGATGTCCTTCGGCGAACCGGAACATCGGCGCAAGCGGGAACAGCTCCAGCTTCACGTACGGCTTCAGCTCCGCCTGCGCCTCCAGCGCCGCTTCGATCGTCCGCAGCGCAACGTCCGCGCCCCAGCGGACATGGTAATCGAGATGCGTGCGGATCGCGGTCGTTCCGAAGGAAGCCGCCTGCAGGGCGGAGCGGATGATCCGCGCCTTGATCTCCTCCTTGGAGAAGGCGGGCACGGCGTTGGAATAGTTGCTCACCGCCTCCTCCAGCGTCCCCGACACGTTGCCGACCTGCGGCAGGCAAAACGATTTGTCGAGGTGCATATGGGCGTCGACGAGACCGGGCAGCAGCACCTTGCCGCCGAGATCGACGACGCTTCCGTTCGCCGGACTGCCGGACAATTCGTCGATCGGCAAGGCGTCCGGCACGGCCGCGACCGCCGGCTGCGGCGCGATTTCCGTCCAGATCCCGTCCCGGACCGTAAGCGTATAGAGATGAGCCTCGTCCCGAAGCGGCAAACTCGCGTTGATCAGCTTCCATTCGTTCGTCATTCGCCAATGGCCCCTTTCGTAATCGGCTCGCCTGGAGCGTCGGCACGGCATCCGCTGATCGCGCGGGCCGCCCGCCGCCGCCGGCAGCCGGTCAATCGATTGTCAATCGGTCATCGCTCGCCCGCGACCGGAAGCTCGATCCAGGACTCCATGCCCGGCCGGCTCTTCACCGCCACGACGGCGATCGTCAGATCGCATTCTTCCGCCCGGTGCGCGCCGTGCATCGGAATGCCGTTGGGATGGCGCATGAGCGTCGGGAACGCGCTGCCCGTCAGCTCCAGGCGAAGCGCCGAGCCGGGAAGGAACGTCGCCGCGAACGGCCGCATGACGATCCGCGCTTGATGCCAGCCGCCGTCGCCGCTTTGGCCGATCTCCGTCCGTCCGACGGACAGGAACCGTGCGCTTCCGCCCGGCTGCAGCATCGTCAGGATCGCGACGAGATCCGTCGGCCCCTCCATCGATTGCGCGACGACGTTCACGACCGGCGCGCCCAGCACGCCGAAGCCCGTTTCGAACGGATCCCCCGTGTAGACCAGAATTTCCGTCCGGTCCTGAGTCGCGCTGCGGTCCGTCGGCGCGTAGCCGGCCAGCGGCATCGGCAGCCTGGCATCGTAGACGAACACGTCCGGCGCGGCCTCGGCGTCCAATTCCGCGCGCGTTTCCGTCAGCCTCGCCCCGCCCAGCGCGCCGTTGGCCGGCTTCGCCGATCCGCTCAGCAGCCATTTGCGGCCGCCGGCATGCTCGGGATACCGATCCGCCGGCTTCCACGCCTTCGCGTCGAGATCGAAATACCGGACGGCCGGCTCCTCGTACAAGCCGTTGTCCCGCTTGTTCTTCAGCCAATAATCGAACCACCGCGCCTGCTTCCGGTGCATGTCGCCGTCCGCTTCCGGCCCGTGGTCGATGCCCCCGGCCTTGCGTCCCCACGGAATGTGGATCCAGGGACCGATCTCCAGGCGGTGAAACAGTTCCGGCGAACGCCGCGGCGACGTTTCCTGCAGCGCCAGGTACGATTGGACCGTCCCGTCGAGCAGAAAGTCGTACCAGCCGCCGATATGGAAGGCCGGAATCGGCTTCTCGACGAAGGCGGGAAGCCAATTCAGCGACTGCCAGTACTCGTCGTACTCCGGGTGGTCGACCCAATCGAAGTACGCCGGACAATAGCGCGCGAGAATCGGATGGCGGTCGTTCAAAGGCAGCTGGCGCAGCATCGCGTCGGGATTGTTCATGATGCGCGTGCAGGCCAGCTCCGCTTCCGTGTCGCCGGCCCGCCTCGCGGAGTCCCGCGCCAGTTGGAACGCCCAGATGAGCATGCCGTTCGAGAAGCTGCCGTACGGGTAAGCCCAGCGGTGAACGTCGCCCGCCGTCATGCTCGGGATGATGGTCGCGAGGGAAGGCGGATGCAGCGAGGCGGCCGCCCATTGGGTAATGCCCTGGTACGAGAAGCCGTACATGCCGACCTTGCCGTTCGAATACGGGAGCTTCGCCGCCCATTCCACCGTGTCGTAGCCGTCCTCGGCTTCGCGTACGAAAGGTATGAACTCTCCCTCGGAGTCGCCTCTGCCCCGCACGTCCTGGACGATGACCATATAACCCTGCGAGGCATACCACACCGGATGCGCGTGGCTGACCGTCGAAGCGATCTTGCGGCCGTAAGGCTGCCGCATGAGAAGCACAGGATAGGAGCCGGACTCCTCCGGCAAATAAATATCCGCGTATAAGTTCACGCCGTCCCGCATCGTGCAGGGGACGTTGCGTTTCATGACCACGTCACCGAATCGCATGGGCGACCTCCTCTGTCTCTGTGATTCGGCGTCTCGTTTACCACCCGATGGCTTGACCGTCGCTGCGCGGATCGGCGCCGCCGAGGCGGAAGCCGTTCCCGTCGATCAAGATCGCATGCGCATGGCCGACGACGCCGTCGAAGGCGTCCACCGTCCGGACGAGATGACCCGCCCGGGCAAGCTCGCCGCGCACGGTCTCCGGCACGCGGCTTTCCACTCGGAGCCCTTGTTCTTCTTCCCCCCACGTCCGCCCCCATACCCACCTTGGCGCGCCGACGGCGGACTGCGGGTCCATGCCGTAATCAACCATGCGGGTAAGCAGCGCGCACTGCGTCTGCGGCTGGCCTTCGCCGCCCTGCGTCCCGTAGAGCAGATAGGGCGCATCGCCGCTGAAGGCCATCGCCGGCATCAGCGTATGGAACGTTCGCTTGCGCGGCTCCAGCGTATTGACGTGGTTCGGGTCGAGCGAGAAGAACGAGCCGCGATTTTGCAGCAATATGCCGGTATCCCCGGCCGTAACCCCCGAGCCGAACTCGAAATACAAGCTTTGGATAAACGAGACCGCGTTGCCCTCCCCGTCCACGACGGCCGCGTACGCGGTGTCGCTCCCGACCGGCTCGGACTTGATGGGGAGCGCCCTCGCCGGATCGATCCGGCGGGCAAGCGCCCGGCAATATTCCCGCGAGATCAGCCGATCGACCGGGATCGCCGAGAAATCGGGATCGGTCAGCACCGCGTCCCGGTCCCGGAACGCCAGCTTGAGCGCTTCGATCTGGAGATGGTAATACGCGAAGGATCCGTGCTCGACGGAGCCGCCTTCGCCGAAGCCGAAGCCCTCGATGATCTGCGGCGCCATGATGCCGGTGAACCCCTGCGAGTTCGGCGGCGCCTGATAAAGCGTCAGCCCTTTGTACGAACCGCGGAGCGGCGTCTCCCACGCTCCCTGATGGTCGGCGAAATCGTCCGCGTTCAGCACGCCGCCGCGATTGGCCAGATAGGCGGCGATCCGCCGGCCGAGCATGCCTTTGTAGAAGCCGTCGCGGCCGAATTGGGCAAGCTGCCGCAGGCTCTGCGCCAGATTGCGCTGCACGAACCGCGAGCCCGTGAGGGGCACCGTCCCTCCCGGCGTATACACGGCGGAGGTTTCCGGCATGACGCTCAACACCGGGTGACGCTGCAGCGTATTGCGATATTGGTCCCGCGACAGCGGGAATCCGCGCTCGGCGTACCCGATGGCCGGCTCCAGCGTCTCCGCGAGCGTCATCGTTCCGTATTCCCGCAGCACCGCGTCCCAGCCGTCGACCATGCCCGGCACGGTGACGACGCTGCGCACGCCGCGCTGCGGGATGGCGGTCAGGCCCGCGTACAAGGCGCGGCTTGCGCGGTAGCCGGACCGGCCGCTTGCGTTGTAAGCCCTGACGGCGCGGTCCGACCGGCTGTGCGTCAGCCAGAACGAATCGCCCCCGAGCCCGGTCATGTGGGGATAGACGACCGCGAGGCAGGCGCTGACCGCAACGGCGGCGTCGAACGCGTTGCCGCCCTGCTGCAGGATGCGCGCGCCCGCGGCGGAAGCCAGGTAGTGCGGGCTGACGACCATGGTTTTCGTGCCGATCACCGGCTGCTGCATCGGCAGTTGCATCGCCCATGCACCTCCCGATCATCGTTAATTTGGTTTGGCTGCCCGCTCGAGCACTTCCGTCTTATAGAGCTGAGGCGTGCGGAGCTGCGGCAGAATTTCCTGCTCGCCGTGTTCTTCGAACAGCTTGAGCAGCATCTCCCGCATGACGATGCCCGGCTTGTCGGCAGGCATATGCGTCTCCAGCCGAAGCTTTAGATCGAGCGGGATGTTCGCCTCGGTCGACTCCAGGATGCGCATATCCTCGTCGACGACGGCGCGGTCGAACGCGATGACCGCCGAAGCCGGCACGTCCGTCTCCTTGTCGTTGCGGAAGACGAACTGGATGAGGATGCACGATTCGTTGTCGATCGGCGTCGCGCAGGTGACGATCGAATGCACGAGCCCCGTCGGGTACGTCATATCCAGCTGCCGGACGAACGGCATGAACCAGGTCGCCCGGACCTTCCGCACCGTCTCGTCGGCATCGACGTCGATGGCCTTGACGGCTTTGTTCAGCTTATTGGTCACGCGCACCTCGTAGCGCATCTCGAAGCCGCGTTCGTTCGGCACGATCTCGAAGTCCGGCGGCACCGGATCCTGGTTGTTGCCGAACGTATTATGGTGCACGAACGCGATATGCGCCGTATCGAACGAGTTCTCCATCAGCCGGAGCGCCGAGCAGCGGATGACCTCGTGGAATTGATGGATCTGCCGGATCTCCGGATCGCCGTAACGGCCGAAATCGGGAATGCCCGCGAGCGGCTCGCCGAGCGCGATCCAGACGTAGCCGTACTTTTCTTCGCAGCGGTACGCCTTGATTTTGTACACCTTCGGCGGGTCCTCCAGCTCGGATTGCGGGAAATAGGTGCATTTGCCGTCGCGGTCGAACGTCCACCCGTGGTACGGACAGACGATGCAGCCGTCACGCGTCACGCCGAGCGACAGCTTCGCCGTGCGGTGGCAGCAGCGATCGACCGCCGCGGCCGGCTTGCCCCGCTCATCCAGCCAGACGACCACCGGCTCGCCGAACATGACGATCGGCTTCGGTCCCTCGCTCAGATCCCCGATCGGCATGACCGGATAAAAGTAATGGCGCAGCACGCGTTGTTCCGCTTGCAGCATAGCGCGACCTCCTCGCATCGCTCGGGCCGATTCCCTCCCGCGGCGCCTGGGCGGCGTCGCCTTGCGGTCGATCAGCCTTCGCGTTTCATTTCGGATTCATGCCACGAGCTGAGCATCCATTTGGCCAGCATGTTCACGAGCAGGAAGAACAGGATGCCGAGCAGCGACGCCGACAGTCCGCAGGCGAACAGATACGGCGTCTTGAGACGTCCCGCGGCATACGTGATCGCATAGCCGAGGCCGCCGTTCCCGCCGCCGATGCCGGCGATGTACTCCCCGACGATGGCGCCGATGACGGAGAGCGTGCAGGAAATTTTCAAGCCCGCCACGATGTAAGGCAGCGCGGCCGGAATGCGCAGGCGCCACATCGTCTGCAGCGGCTTCGCGTTATATAAATAAAATAAATTTCGCAGGTTATGTTCCGTGGAATTGAGACCGATCAGCGTATTGGACAGCATCGGGAAGAATCCGATCAGGAAGGCGATGATGACGATGGCTTGGAAGCCGGCGTCGAACCAGATGACGATCAGCGGCGCGATCGCCACGATCGGAATGGTCTGCATGATAATGGCGTACGGGTACACGCTCTCTTCGATGACTTTCGAGCTGGCCATCAGAATCGCGAACGAGATGCCGAGCACGATACTGAGGAGAAAGCCGAAGACGGATTCGAACGCCGTCGTCGACACCGCCGTCCACAGCTCGTGGCGGTTCTCGATCGCGGCTTTGAGAATATCCGACGGCTTCGGCACGAGGTAGGTCGGCGCATTCAGCAGGAAGCAGATCAGCTGCCAGCCCCCGATAAACACGATGAATGCCGCAAGCGGCGGCGTCAGCTTCTTGACAAAAGCCGCGAGCGAATGGTTTCCTTTGCTCGAGCGGCCTGCCAAAAGCTTGGCAACCCGGCTCGGCCGTTCGCGGGCAGGGTATATTTCGTCGGGCAACATGCGGGTATTCGCGTCTTCCGCTGCCATGGCGATGCTCCTTTCGTTTGAAACCGTGATAAGTTGACGCTCGATCCGAAGAGCGGGAGCGCGTTCCCGATGAAGGCCGACGCGCGTCTCCCGTCCGTTCGGCTACTTCTTGGGCAGAAACTCCGTCGTGAACGCCTTGCTGATGTCTTCGTCCTTCGTCAGGACGCCGACGTCCTTCAGCTGCTTCTGCACTTCCGTCCAGCGCTCGGCCGTCATGATGCCGGTGCCCATGGTGGCCGCATCGCCGCCGAAGGCGAAATCCATTTCCTGCTGCGCGCTGAATTTCATCATGTCGAGCGACATTTCCGGGTTCTTCTCTTGAATCGAAGGGTTGATTTCGTCGGAATTCGTTTTGTAGTAATCCCAGCCTTTGACGGTCGCTTCCACGAACGCCTTGACCTCGTCCGGATGCTCCTGAATCATCTTCTCCGTCGTGAAGTAGACGTTCGCGTAGATGTTGTAGCCGGAATCGGCGTTAAGCAGCACGCCGAAATCCACTTTCTCCTGCTGCAGCGTGTAGGTCTCGGAGGTGATATAGCCTTGCGTGACCGCGTTCTTGTCGTTGATGAAATTGACCAGCTGTCCGGTGTATTTCATCTCCTGCGCCTTGTCCAGGCTGTATTTCTTCTTCATGTACTGCCAGAAATTCGCGGTCGAGGCGACGTACACCTTATGATCGTTCAAATCGCCGAAATCCTTGATATTGGCGTCCTTATGGTAGAACAGCGCCTGCGGGCTCTTCTGGAACGCCGTCGCGATCGCGACGACCGGAATGCCTTCCTGACGGGCCACGAGAATGTCGTCGCCGTTCGCCATGCCGAACTCCGCTTTGCCGGAAGCGACGAGCTGGGTCGCGGATACCTGAGGGCCGCCCGGCATCAGCGTCATGTCCAGCCCGGCATCCTTGTAGAAGCCTTTGGCCACCGCCGCGAAATTCCCGCCGTGCTCCGGCTCGGCGAACCAGTTCAAGATGAGCGTCGCCTTTACCGGCTCCTTCGCAGGTTCGTTCGCGGCCGCATTCGCGTTCGTTCCGCCGTCGGTCGTCGCGTTCGCCCCCCCGTTCGTGGCCGGGGAATTGCCGGTTGCCGCGTCCGTGCCGGTATTCGATGCCTCGTTGCTGCCGCATGCCGAGAGTGCCGCCATCGCGGATACGAGACAAACCGCCAGCGCCGTCTGGCGTTTCGAGAAGCCTGCGGTGCCCTTTATCGTTTTCATCGTTCCTCTTCCCCCTTATAGATTGCGTTCGAAATATTCTGACTACAATCTCAGTGTAAGAATACGTCATGTCCATGTCTATATAGCTAACATATATTTGTGCATGATGACGAAATAGGCGTACGATATTGGCATGGATAACAATAATCATTCCGGAATAGCGTTTTCATTGCTTTATATATGACATGCATATTACACCGACATCGAACCTGCCTCAGATTGCCTCTCCGGCTCGATCGCTCTCATCGCAAGCATGATTAAGCCTCCATGGTTATTAGGAAACAAAAAAACAGCCGTCCGTCGCCTTGGTAATAGGTCAACGTCGACTGCGCGGTCCCGTTAGGAGACCTCTAGGCTTAGATATACGAAATGATGTCTTTGAGATGCAGTATCTGAGCTGATGTACCCGAACCGATATCTTCAAGCCGGTTTCTCAGCGCGGTATACGAACTCCAATTATACGAGCTCATGATACGAGCAGCGGTAAAAGCGCGGCAATCGCTTCCGCCGCCGCGCGTTACGGCGCAGAGGGCGCGGAACCGCGAAACGCGGACGCTCTCGGGGCCCCGACGCTATCCTCATGCGCCGCGCTCCCCTTCGCCCGATTCCGTTACCAGCATCCGGCGGAACAAGAACGCCAGCTTGAGCCGCATGAGCACGTTCACCTTTTTGAAATCGACGTCGAGCATTTCGCTCAGCTTCTCGATTCGGTACGTGGCGGTATTGCGGTGGATGAACAGCTTCTTCGCCGTTTCGTTCAGCTGTCCGTCGCAATCGAGATACGTCTCCAGCGTCTTCAGCATCTCGCCGACGTAGCCCGGCTCCTTGTTCAGCAGTCCGCCGAGCCAGCGCTGGCAGTATATGCGCATTTTCTCCCGGGACACGGGCTCGAAGATCATCGCCAGGTCGAGCGTCTCGTACCGGACGATCCGTTCCTCGACGCCCCATTCGCGTGCGAGCCTGAACGTGTTGCGGCATTCGGCGAAGGCTTCGGGCATTTCCTTCAGCTGCTTCTTGCGCGCGCAGATCGTCGCCTTCGGCGCCTTGCGCTCGTCGAGGCCAAGCCCGGCCAGGCAGGACTCCAGCGCGGCGCGGAGGGCCTCGCCCTCGGGACCGGCAGCCGAATCGGGAACGACGCAGAATACCCCTTCGTCCATGACGGCATGAATGCCGTTCAGCGCCTGCATCCGGGCGTTGCCGAGCATGGACGCCTTCAGTTCGTTCAAGCGCTCCGGACGACGGGCGGAGTCAAGCTCGGAGGGCAGATCGACCAGCGCGCAGTAGTAGCCCTGTCCGAGCCAATCCATTTCCCAGCGGCCGGCGTAATCCAGCACGGCTTCCACCGTTACGCCGTTTTTGAGAAACTGCTTGATCAGCGCGCCGAAATCCTTTCGGACCGACAGCTCGAAATAATCCTCGTACTTGTAATTCAGATGGTGGGAGATGAGTTCGGCGGCTTGGGTGTACAACCCTTCGTCGACGGCGGAGAGGAGGGGCTGCGTATCGAAAAAGAACACGAAGCCCGTGCAAGCGTCCCGGTTCATGAGCGGCATGCGGAAAGCCTGCAAGCCTTCGTGCTTGATCCGGTTCTTGTGCGGGGACCACGGCCATTGGCCCGTCAGCCAATCCGCGGATATGCCGGGCGAGTGATAGACGACCTGGCCCTTGGAGCCGACGACCGCGATCGGACATCCGATCACTTCCGTCACGGAGTCGAAGAGCGACGGCATCGATTCCGCCCGCAGCGCGAAGCGCATCAGCCGGATCTGCTTCTCCAGCGCCCCTTCGAGCTGCACGGTGCTGCGCTTCATCTCGGCTTGGAACAAGCCGTTCATCTGATCGGAGAAGGTGAATTGAAAGGGCAGCGCGATCAGCGGAAAACCGAGCTCGTCGGCCAGCCGGACCAGCCGCTCCGGAATCGCCTCCCAGAACCGCCCGAGCTTGATCCCGAGCCCGGACGCGCCGCGGTTGAACAGCTTCACGAGCAATTCCGACGCCTCGTCCGAATCGTCCTTGATCAGGTAGGCGGTCGTGAACAGCATCTCGCCTTCCTTGATCCAGTCCGCGATGTCCGGCGCGTCCATGACATTTATCGATTTGACGATGCGGTGCTTTCCCGACGCGCCCGCGATCAGTTTCCCTTCCGACAACGGATAGACAGCCAGCGCTTGTTCGACAGTCAAATGCATGTTCTGCCTCCTTCCGGGCCACTCCCCATGATGCAGCGAATCTCGTTATGTTATTTTAACTAACATCATATAGCGATTATCGATTGTTTTCAACGGTCCGCGGCAGGTGTTTGTCAGATACATTTTAGGAAAAGCCCATGTTTGCGCTTACTTCAACGCTGTAGAGAGATAACGCCATCGGCTTCCGGCCATTCGCGCGCGAAGACCGCCGGCATTATCGCTCCGGCGATCCATTGGAATGCCCCGCCGGCAAACGGCGCGGCGTTTTCGAAAACGATGCGGGCAGGGGGTTTTTCTTCCGCCGATGACAAATGATACAATACAACGTAACGCTTTACGCGCTGACTTCAACGACCCGCGAGGATGAACACGAGGATGAACGACATGGATTTCAATGCTTTGACCGCGGCCATCGCGCCGCTGAATTTGAGAAGCTGCCTGATCAGCCGGCAGGGCGAGCTTCAGTACGAGCACTACCGGGAAGCGCGCATTCCCGAGGAAGTCGCCAAGGTCAATTCCGTCACCAAAAGCGTCTTGTCTGCGCTGTTTTGCATCGCGCTCGACCAAGGCTTGCTGCCCGAACCGGAGACGCCCGCTTCCGTCTTCTTCCCGCGGCTGGCCGCGGACCGCGACGCGCGCAAAGGGGACATCACGCTGGCGCATCTGCTGACGATGTCCGCCGGCTTCGACTGGACGGAATTCGGCGGGCAAAATTCGTTCCCGCGCATGACGCGCGCCCCGCATTGGATCGACTTCGTGCTGGAGCAGCCGCTCGCGCACGCGCCCGGCACGCGAATGGAATATAATTCTGGCGCTTCGCAGATGCTGTCCGCCGTCCTGGCGCAGGCCGCGGGCATGCCGGTCGCCCGATTCGCCGATCTGCACCTGTTCGGGCCGCTCGGCATCGAACGGTACGAATGGGAGCAGGACCCGCAAGGCGTCCATACCGGCGGATTCGGGCTTCGTCTCCTTCCGGGGGACATGCTGAAATTCGGCCTGCTGTACCAGCAGCAAGGCAAATGGGAGAACGCGCGGCTGCTGTCGCGCGACCTGCTAGCCCGATCCGTGAAGCCCGCCATCGCCGCGAAAGCGCCGAATCGCGGCCGTTACGCCTGGCATTGGTGGACGGACTCGTTCGCGGAATCCGCGGACGGCCCGAATCCGCCTGCGCCGGATTATTATTACGCCCGCGGCTTCGGGGGCCAGTATATCTATATCGTTCCGGTCCAAGATACCGTCGTCGTGCTGACCGCCGATAAATGGCGGACGGACAAGCCGCCCACGGACGTGTTTCGCCGGCATATCGCGCCGCTGCTGGCCGGAATGCGTTGAACGGCCTCGTCGCCGGTAAGCTTCGCGATGCTCGCTCTCATGCGGAACCAGCCTCGCCGCCGACATGCTTCGCGATGCCACCCTCTCATGCGGAACCAGCCTCGTCGCGGCCGACATGGCTTCACGGTTCTGCCCCTCTCATGCGGGAGCGGCCTCGTCGTGGCCACCACGCTTCGCGGTGCCGCCTCTCTCATACGGGAGCAGCCTCGTCGTAGCAGCCACGCTTCGCGGTCCTGCCGCCTTCCATGCACGAGTACGCCTTACCGCATGCACGAGTACGCCTCACTGCGAATGCGGTTACTGGGGCTAGGACTGCGAATCGGGCAGATGGAGCAGCTTCGGCACGGTCACGAACGCATAGCCCTGCTTGCGCAGCGCGGGAATCAGCTGCTTGAGCGCCGCGATCGTGTTCGATAGATGCTCCTGTTCGCCCGCGCAGTGCTGCAGGATGATGCCGCCGGGATAAAGCTCCTTGTTCACCAGCTTCAATATATTCGGCGGCGTCGTGCCCGCCCAATCCCTCGTGTCCACCGACCAATCCACGATCGCCATATCCAGGTCGCGGACCGCGGCTTTCTTGTCGTCGTTCAAGGCGCCGTAAGGCGGCCGGAACAACGTCGGGCGTACGCCCGCGATGGCTTCGATCTCGTCCTGCGTGTCCTCGATCTGCTTCTTCGCGTCCTGCGTCGACAAACTGCCGAAATCCGGATGCGACCAGGAATGGTTGCCGATCGCATGGCCCTCCTTCACGATCCGGCGCACCATGTCCGGATGGGCTTTGGCCTGCTTGCCGACGATAAAAAACGTCGCTTTGATATGGTTGGCTTTCAAAATGTCGAGGATTTTCGGCGTCGCGACGCCATCCGGACCGTCGTCGAAGGTCAGGGCCACCTGCTTGCCGTCCTTCGCCAAACCGTTATAATACACCTTGACCGGGGCGAGCGGAGGCTTCGGCACGTTCGCCGTCGCCGGGGGCTTCTCGACCGCTGCGACTGTCTCGGAGGGCGCGCCCCCGGCAGGCCGGCTCGCGTCCGAAGCCAGGGCATTCCGCTCGGCATGCGGCGCGAAGGGCCGGACGATGACGACCCAGCCGGCGAAAGCAAGGACGATCAAAGGCAACAGGAGGCGCGGCAGCCGTCTTTTCTTGCGGGTTCGTCTCATCTGCGTCATCCTCTTTCTTTCGTTCGATGCTTGCTCCATCAGCATAACCCCCGCTTGTCACGGCAGCATGAACCCGATGTCAACAAAATGTCACAAGCGCGGGGCGGACTACAATCGAATTACCTTCTTCGCCGATATCGGAAACAGGGCGCGCATTCGCGAGAACCCCCGTCGGCGCGAAAAGAAGGCCGGACCGTCCCCCGCGGCCGGCCGTCGCGCGCAAAAAAACACCGGCCATTAAAGGCCGGTGTCCAAATCGTCGTCGCTTTCGCTTATTTTTCCAGCAACCCGCTCGTCTTCTCCAGCTCGGACGAGAGCAGAGTCGCTAATTCCTCGCCCAAAATCTCTTGGTAATTGACCTTGAAGTCTTTGGAGGCCGATCGGATCTGCGGCTCCAGGGCAAGTCCCTTATCCGTCGGATAGACAAGCACCGTCTTCCCGCTCACCTTGCGCTCCACGAGCCCCTTCGTTTCCAATTTATCGATAAACCGGGTCAGCGTCGAAGGCGTGATGTAAAGCTTCTCCGCCAGCAGCTTCTGCGTGATCCCCGGCGAGCCGTTCACGATTAGTATCAAGTAGCCGTACATCGGCGACAGGCCGGTCCGGGCGAATTGTTCCTCTGCCATCCGCGTCACGGCGCGGCTGAGCCGATTGGCGTTGAAAAACAGGCACGTGCGGAGGAAGGAGTCGTCCGCCGGTTCGGCTTGGGCGAGATCGACATGTTCGACGGCAGCGCGATCGGTTTGATTATCCATTCCGGTGCCTCCTTTATCGTTTTGTGTACATACAAGTTAAGTATACGCCATTGAAAGCCGATGTCAATTCGACCGGTGCTCCTGCAAGCTGCGCCGGAGGAGACCGGACAACCGAGTTCGCACGAATCGCCCATTTACAACGACGGTCGAGGTATGATATTGTTGTTTCTATAGTTTTCGAAATATAAGGGCAAAGGCGGTGAGAAACCATGGTCGAGGACAACGAGGAAGTCAAACGCGCAGTGAAAGTCTACAAAGCACTCGGAGAGCCGACCCGGATCAAAATAGCGATGCTTCTTACGGAAGAGATGAATCTCTGCTGCTCCGACATCGGCAGCAAGCTCGAGTCCGTTGCCGGTTCCACGCTGTCGCATCATTTGAAGCAGCTTACGGAATGCGGCCTGCTCACGCTGCGCAAAGACGGCACGTACATTTATTACAGCGTCAATAAGGAAGTCGCGCGCAAGTACGCTCCCTATCTGCTCGGATAGCCGTTTTTTTATGTCTTTTATTTCGATAAATTTAGAAATATAAAATTATTATTAAAGAGAGATACGGATAAGGAGCTGGAACGTTTGTCTTATAATGTGAAAATCTATATGCTGGCTTTGGTCAGCTTTCTCGTCGGCACGTCCGAATTCATCATTGCCGGCATTCTGGATAAAGTATCCGACGATATCGGCGTCTCGGTCGCCGCGGCCGGCCAGCTGATCACCGTATTCTCGCTCGCTTACGGATTCGGCACGCCCTTCCTGATGGCAGCCGCCGCCAAAGTCGACCGGAAAAAGCTGATGCTGTACGCGCTCGCGGTATTCATCGTCGGCAACGCCGCGGCCTTCTTGTTCTCCGGCTTCGGCGCCCTCATCGCGTCGCGCGTTATCGTCGCGCTCAGCAGCGGGGTATTCGTCGTCACCGCGCTCACGGTCGCCGCCAAGCTCGCGCCGCCCGAGAAGCAGGGCAGCGCCATCGCCACGCTCGTCATGGGCTTCAGCACGGCGCTGATCGTCGGCGTTCCGCTCGGCCGGCTGGTCGCTTCCGCTTATGATTGGCAGGTGGTCTTCGCCGGCATCGGCGCGCTCGGCCTGCTTGCCTTGCTGCTCATCGCCTTCGCGATTCCGAAGACGGACGGCGAGCAGCCGGTGCCGCTCCGCGACCAGCTGAAACTGCTTAAAAATCCTAAAATCGTCGTCGCGCTCGGCATTACGTTCTTCTGGCTCGGCGGTTATTCCATCACCTATACGTATATTTCCCCATTCCTGCTCGATATTACGGGCATGAGCGGGAAATTCGTCAGCATCGCGCTGCTCGCGTTCGGCGTTGCCAGCCTGATCGGCTCCAAGCTGGGCGGATTCGGCACCGACCGCTGGGGTTTCAAGCCCACGCTGGTGACCGGCATGCTGTTCCATGCGGCTTGGCTGATCGTGATCTCGTTCGCGGCCCATTCGCCCGCCCTCATGTTCCCGCTGCTCATGCTCTGGTCCTTCTCCGCCTGGTCCTCCGGCCCGACGCAGCAGTACCACCTGATCTCGCTCGCTCCCGAAGCGACCAGCATCATGCTTAGCTTGAACAGCTCCGTCGTGCAGCTGGCCATGGCTGCAGGTGCGGGCATCGGCGGCGTGGTCGTGGAAGGCGCTTCGCTGAGCGCCGTTACGTGGATCGGCGCGGCCGGCGTCGCCATCGCCGCGCTCATGTCCGCGGCGGCCTTCGGGTACTTCCGCGTCGGCGCGGCTTCCCGCGCGGCGCATAAGGAGGCGAGCGCCGACAAGATCGGCGCGTAAGCAGCGATTCGCTGCGCTGTTATCGGTCGCGCCGAAGGGCTTGATCCGACCAACGCGGGAAGAAGCCCGCGGCTCTGCTGTGACAAGCAGGCCGCGGGCTTCTTTTCGCGAAGAGAGTCCTCGGCCGTCGACTGCGCGCAGCATTCGCTTATTTCGTCCGGCAGCCAGAAAGAGATTGATTTTCCCGCGGCGTAGAGGAATAATTAGCTCGTATACAATTAAGTATAAGGCGGTGTTCGAATTGGTTCAATCGGGCGTAGGCATCAGGAGCATTCAACTTAGCATGGAAAATCGGGGCAATCCCTTCAATCCGACCGTCTTGTGGGACGATCGAGACGTCATTCTCGTCGATACCGGAATTCCCGGCCAAACGGAGCTGATTCGCGTCGCGTTCCAAGAAGCGGGGATTCCGTTCGAGAAGCTGACCAAAGTTCTCATTACCCATCAAGACATGGATCATATCGGCAGCCTGCCTGATCTGGTACAAGCGTTCGGAGACCGGATTCAAGTGCTCGCCCATGAAGTCGCCGTGCCGTACTTGGCCGGGGAAATCCCCCTCGATAAGAGCAAGAAGCTCGTCAGTACGCCCGTCAAAGTCGATGTCGCCCTGCAGGACGGCGATGTGCTGCCTTTCGCCGGCGGCATTCGAGTGGTGTTCTCGCCCGGACATACGCCGGACCACACGTCGTTCTACCATATTCCGAGCAAGACGTTGATCGCCGGCGATGCCCTGACGGCGCAAGACGGCATCCTGCAATCTTACAGCCCGGCCTACACGCCGGATCAAGCCACGGCGCTGCAATCCATCGCCAAATTCCGATCGCTGGAGCTCGAAAAGATCATCGCCTACCATGGCGGCGAATGCACGGACAACCTGCAGGATCGCCTGCAGGCGATTTTGGATGCGGGCCCCGTGGAGATAAAGTAATCGCTCCCCGGCTCCCTGCCGACAAGAACAAGCATAAAGGACGGCTAACTTTGGCTTCGAAAGCCATGGCTAGCCGTCCTTTTGAGTTTGGCCCTCGGCAGCTTGCGGGGCTTTCAGCGCGGGGTACCGCAAGGTGCCCGATGAGCCTCTTGGTCCGCCTTTTTGACACCCTATCTCGCTAGTTACCGCGCCTTGCTGTTTGCCTCGCCGAGTTGCTTCATCGGGTCGAAGCGCCGTTATCATCGGCATCTAGCCGCTGTTCATTGCTGCCCGGGACCGCTTGCTTCCTCGCTATCGTCATGCCCCTCCCTGCCCGCGCGGTTAACGAGGAAAACAATGCTGAAATGCGCGAGAAACGCAGCGACGGCAAGCAGAAGAAAGAAGAACTCCCAGCTGTTCTTTGTGGTGTTCAGCAAGAAAGGCAGCAGCAGCAGGAGCGCGCCGTCCATGACGACCACGATTCTCCATCGCGTCCGGGCGGCTTCAGCCAAGCCGCGCAGCCCCCGCTTCGCGGCGCTGGCGCGGATGCCCGCGCAAATGCCTGCCAGCATCGCGGCTTCAACCAGGGTCTTGAGCGCGGCTTCTGCGAGTTGCGGCGTCTTGAACGTTTCGGAACCGAGCAGCGGCACCTCGATGCGATGCCCGAACAGCTCGCCGCAAGCGGGCAGCAGCTGAACCGCCGCCGCGAGCCAGGCGATCAGGAAGACGCGGTTGCCGCCGCTCAGCCGGTAGGCGCCCCACATGACGAGCAGGTACCCGACGACATCCGGAAGCAGATCGAAATTCATGATGCGAAAATCGATCAGCTCGAACGTCAAGCCCAGGACGATGCGGGAATAAGAGAATTTCATCCGGCTTCCCTCCTCGCCGCGCGAACGAAGGCCTTCATCCGCGATTCGGTGAAATCGGGCACATAGCGCGCATCGACGCGATATTCCGTCCGCTCGCCGTCCGCTTCCAGGAATTCATGCGTCAGCAGGAGATTGTACGCCTCCATCGCATGCGGGTCCCCCGCGGGAAATCGGAATTGATAGTCCGTTACGATATGCTGCCCTCTGACCAGCCGGACCGGATAATCCGATTCGGGCTTTACCGACGTTGCGGGTTGACCGATGGCATCGATGAGGCTCACGCGGAACGGAAACGCCTGCCCCAGCCTCGAGAGCCAGGCGGACGTCGTCCCCGTGAGCTCTGCCTCGCGATTGACAAGAGCCGTTACGGAGCCGCTATGATCGGAGCCGCCCGTCGTCGCAGTCACGGTCACGGGCGAATCGATCTCGCGCGGCGGGTAGTCGTCGCGATAGACGATGATTTCGCCTACGCGCATCGTTTGCGTCTGCCCGTCGTCGAAGGTCACATCGACGTCGCGGACGACCAAGGGAGGCAAAGCGGATTTTCGCGCCGGGTCGCCTGCGTAGCTGCCCATGAACGTATACACGGTTTGACGACTCAGCTCTTGCCTCCCGTTTGCGGGGCCGAATCGCAGCGTCGGCAGTCCTCCTACGGCGATCGACCGGATCGTCCGCTTGTCGTCCTTGTTCGCGACGTACACGAGGGCGAACGCCGCGGACGGCGTATCCGTCGCTTCGATGCGATGCACCAGAAACCGCCCCTCCGGCAGCCGATAATACCGGCTGTAGGCAATATTGCCGATCCAGCTCGCGATAATCAGCAGCGCCGCAATGCCGTACGCGGCGTAACGCATTTTCATATCCGGTCTTCCCTCCCCTGCAGATCCGTCGCCTGCAAAGGATAATACTTCCAAATGGGCAAAATGTTCCGAATTAATCGTCAGCGATCGGATTCGGCTCCTTCGGCTTCTTAATCGCATGTCCAATGATTGCGCTTGCAAGAATCCCGATAAAAAAAAGGGATCATCGGCAAAGATGATCCCCCTTACTATCCGTTCTGCAAACCGCAAGATGCCGACAGTGCGCGCTAGCCAGCCGCTATTGCTCCTGCTCCAGCCAATCCCGCTTGACCTGCAGCAGCGTCGCAACGCCGCGCGTCGTAATCGAACGCACGCCCCAATCCGCGTATTGGCGCATCAGCGCTGCGTCCTCGACGGTCCATGCGTAGACAGGCAGGCCTTGCTCCGCGGCATAATCCACGAATTCCTTGCGCAGGATGCCGTGATAGATGTTAATGCCCCGGCAAGCTGCCGCCCGGGCATCCTCGCAGGTCCGGACCATCGCGTCCCGGTAGGACATCGTCTTGAACAGCTCGACGTCGGTGTTGAGCATCTTGCGCATCTCCGGCTGCAGCCGCTCGGCCAGAAGCGCCCGGTCCCGCTGGCAGCCGGAGAAGAAAGCCCGCTCCGACAAGCCGTACCGCTTGACCAGCGCCGCCGTCGGCTCGATCGCCTCGTCGACCTTCAAGTCCAGATTGATGATCTTGCCCGAAGCCTGCATCAGTGGCAGGATGTCTTCCAACCGGAGGAGGCGGAACGTTTCCCGCAATTCCCCCTGCTCCGCTTCCAATTGCAGACCGCTTAATTCCGCGTAGGTCATCTCCGCTATATGCACGGTCGACCGATCCGCGGTCGACCATTCGTCGTCATGCGCCAATACAGGGACGCCGTCCCTGGTCACCCGAATATCTTCTTCCACCACGTCGGCGCCGAGCTCGAGTCCGATCTGAACCGAGCGAAGCGTATGCGCCAGAATGTTCATGCTGCCGGCATGCGCCGTTACAAGCGGAAAACGTCGCGTCATCTCATTCACGCTCCTTAAATTTGCGCGGGTCGGGCCATCGTAGTGAAAGCCTGCCGCAGCGCGGATCATCGCGACTTCGGAAGCCTAGGCTTGGTCCGAATCCGCGTAAATCGCATTGGTGAAGGCGATCGTCGTGCGAACGCCGCGCACCGTTCCCTTCAGCTCCGCCCGCACCCATAGCAGGCCGTCGCCGGGAATGTCGAATCCGTACTCCGTCTGTTCCTCGCTCGCGTCGGCTTCGCCGATCACGCCTAGATTGCTCGTCAACGCGAGCGTATAGCCCGCATCGGGGAATGCCCACTTGCCTTCTCTTGCCCCAAAATCGATCGTCGCGACGGCTTCGTAGCCGGTGCTCCGATCCTGCGCCGGCACGCAGGCGCCGATGCCGAAAACTCCCGTCTCCGACCGCAGCTCGAGCGTGACGAGCGGCCCCATCGTGACCGCGGCCCTGCCGGCGGCCAGCGCGCGCACCGCCCGCTCCGTGACGCCGTCCTTCGAATCGTCGAGCAGCAGATACGTCACCGAGACCGGCTCTTCGGTCCGATCCTGGGCATGCCAGTCGCGTCCGGACGTCGCCGCGATTCGGTACCCTTCGTTCAGCTTCTCCGTCCAGAGCCGGAACGCGCGCGCATTGTCCGTCTTGATCGACGGAAAGGTCCCCGACCACACCTCGATATAATCGAGCGCGTTCCAATCCGAGATCTCGAATTCCCAGAAGCAGCCCGTGCACATCGGACTGCCGATGCGAAACGGATGCGCCATGCCGGCAATGCCGCCGGCGGCGTGGACCCGCGCGATACCCGCGTCGATGTCGCCCGGCCCCGCGGGACGCCAATCCACGAATGCGGTCAGGCCGATCGTGACCATATGCCCGTAGAAGGTCGTCCACTCCATGCCCGATATGATCGTCATGCCCGTATCCGATTCAACGCGCTCTTTGTTCTCCAACCCCGTCATCGTGTTATGATCCGTCAGCGCGACGCACTCGAACCCGAGCGATTTCGCCCCTTCGGCCAGCTCGAGCAGGGATTGCCTGCCGTCGCTGTGAAACGTATGACTATGCAGCTCGCATGCCGTCCAGCGCATGATGCTACGCCTCCTCGTGATGTATTCGCAGCCGGTAACGGCAGTCGTCCGTCACGATCGCGTGCAGGCTCAGCGTGACGCGCCATAAGCCTTCGATCAGCTCGCCGGATACGAAGCCCGGCGACGCTTCCTCTTCGCCCAGCTGCAGGAGCTGCTCGGGATCATGGCGATGGCCCGCCCCCCGATGCCGCGCCGGATCGTCGACGGAGACGGTAATCAAATTTTTGAGCGGCAGGAAAGATTCCCAGCGGTCCATGACCAGCTCGCGCTGCGCCGGCTCCGTGTACTTCTCCACGCCGGCCGCGATCAGTTCCCGCGACCGCTCGCGGTCTTCCAGATTCTTGGGTTCGTACGCGAAATCGATCCACAGCTTGCCGCCCGGCTTAGCCAGGTGGAAGCTGTACGCGATATGCGTCTTGGAGCAGACCGGCTGCACCAGTCCCTCCGCATCCAGCACGAGACGTTTCATCAAGACCGCGCCCCCTCTTCCTTGACCATGCTGCGAATGTAGAAGTAGCCCATGACCGAGCAGAGCAGGAACGTGAAGAACGCCAGCGCGGACGCTTGCTGCTTCTCTTGGAACACGCTGAAGATCTGCTCCATCGATACCCCGAGCATCTGCGGCGCGTTCGGACCGAGCAGGAACGGCGCGGTGAACGAGCCGATGACGCCCATGAAGACGAACGTAATGGCCACGAGCAGCGTCTTGTACGTGAGCGGCAGGATGAACCGGGTGAACAGGCGCATCTTGCCCGCGCCGACGTCCTTCGCGCTCTCGATGACCGCGTCGGGCACGCCCGTCAAGGCGGAGCCGAGCAGCATCGTCGTGAACGGGATGTTGAACCACAATTGCGCGATGATGATGCCTTTCATGTCGAAAATGAGGCGCGGAATATCGCCGCCGCCGAGCAGCAGCACCCAGCGCGAAAGCCAGCCGTGGTTGCCCAGCAGCTGAATCAAGCCGTAGGTCGCGATGACCGACGGGATGAAGATCGGGATCATGTACATGTTTTTGATCCATTTCACGATTTTGCCGTTGTTGAATCGCATGTAAGCCGCCAGCGCATAACTAACGATAAGCACGATCACGACCGAGATGACCGTCACTTCCAGCGAGAAGACGATATTGGAGCGCATCAGCTTGTCGGTGAACAAGAATTTGTAATTCGACAGATCGAAGCCGCCTTCCTTGTTGGTCAGGCTCTCCTTGAACGAGACTCCGATCGGGATGACCACCGTGACGAACAGCAACAGAAAAGAGGGGATGACCAGAAGCAATCCCAGTATCCCCATTTTCACCTGTTTCTTCATCATTGCGCGGCTACGTCGCTTTGCCAGCGTTTATTGATCTCGTTGCCGAGGTCGCCGATGTTGAACGTCCGGAAGCCTTCGGCCACGCCTTTGAAGGAATCCTGGATATCCTGCGGCATGTTGGAGAGCTGGATGCCCGGGAAGCCGTGCATTTTGGTCACGACGACGGCTTGCGCTTCCGGCGACAGCACGAAGTTCAGGAATTCATTGACCGCGTCCTTCTTGTCCGACAGCTTCGGCACCATCAGGTACGTCGGGCCGCCGTTGAAGCCAGGGGTGATTTGCGAGATTTTGGTCGTTTCCGGCAGCTGGCCGTTGCCGATTTGCTCGAGCGCCATGTCCGACCATGCCGGGATCATGTCGACTTCGCCGCTGATCAGCAGATCCAGCGTGCCTTGGTTTTTCTTCGGATAGATGCCTTTGCCGTATACGTATTTGCCGAGGTCCTTCAACGTTTTGAAGCCGGCGTCCCATTGCTTCTCGATGCTCGCATCCGTGCTGTGGATCGCGTCTTCCGGCAGTTTGTCGTACAGCGTCGTCGTGACGAACGAGCTGCCGGCGCCGCCCGTGGACGGGTCGTTGTAGGCAAAGCGTTCCGGATTCGCCTTGATCCAGGCGAACAGCTCGTCGAGCGTCTTCGGAGGCGACTTGACCTTATCGCTGTTGTACGCCAGCACGACCGCGGACGAACGGTACGGAAGCGCCAGGTTGGACACGTCCTTCAGCGTGTTGGGGTCGACGGAAGCGAGGTTGGCGATTTTGGCCGGATCGAGCGTATCCCACAGATCGTCCTTTTGCCCCTGGGTGACGTTGGACAGGCCGTCCTCGTACAGGTCGATGCCGCCGGAGCCTTTGCCCGCCTGCTTCGCCGCGAGAATCCGATCGTACGTCGGCTGCGCGCCCGTGCCGGACGGAATGTACACTTCGTTTACCTTGATATCCGCATGATCCTTCTCGAACATCGGAATGATCGCGTCCCACAGGCTCTTGACGTTCTCCGACCCGGTGAAGTAGAAGTTGAATTCGACCGGTTTGCCCGCGGCGTCCGCGGGAGCCGCGTTGCCGCCCGCGTTCGTCGCGCCGTTGGCCGCGCCGTTAATGGCTGCGCCGTTGTTTGCCGCGTTGTCGCCGTTGTTCGTGCTTCCGCAACCGGCGAGAAGCGCTGCGGTAACGGTAGTTACTGTCAGTAAGGTAAGAGCGGATTTTTTGCGTAACATGGCTTATTTGCCTCCTTGGCATTGGGGGATTCGTTTGGAATTAGACTTCCGGATAAGTGAGTACTTTCTTGAAGCTGACGCGAACCGGGTCGCCCGAATGCAGCGCCTTGACCGCATCCCGCGGCTGAAACGCCCGAATGACGCCGTGCTCCGGCACTTGAATCGAGACTTCGGCATAGTGGCCCAGAACCATGATCTGTTTGATGACGCCGGGCAAGCTTTCTTCCTCATGACCGTTCATGATGACATCTTCAGGCCGGATGGCCAGCCTTACCCCGCCGGATAACCGGTTCGAATTTGGAAACCTCAACTTCCCTACGGTAACTTGGCCTTCCGAAATCACCCCTTTCAAAAAGTTCATTTTGCCGATAAACTGCGCGACGAACAGCGTATTCGGTTCATCGTAGATCTCCTGGGGCGACGCGATCTGCTCGATATTGCCATGATTCATGACGACGATGCGGTCCGAGATCGACAGCGCTTCTTCCTGGTCATGGGTGACGAACACCATCGTAAGCCCGGTCTGCGCCTGGATATCCCGCAGCTCCTCGCGCATCTCGTGCCGCAGCTTGGCGTCGAGCGCGGAGAAGGGCTCGTCCAGCAGTAGGACGGCCGGCTTCAGGAGCAGGGAACGGGCCAGCGCGACGCGCTGCTGCTGTCCGCCCGAGAGCTCGCCGGGATGCTTGTTCTCGGAGCCCGGCAGCCGCACGAGCTGCAGCGCTTCCCCGACCGCTTTGCGGATGTCTTCTTTCTTCATCTTGCGTATTTTAAGACCGAACGCCAGGTTATCGAACACCGTCATATGCGGCCATAGATTGTAGCCTTGGAACACCATCGAGGTCGGGCGTTTCTCGGGCGGCGACTTCAGCACGCTCGTGCCTTCGATGAGAATCTCGCCGGAATCGGGCTCGAGGAATCCGCCGATGCTGCGCAGCACCGTCGTTTTGCCGCAGCCGGACGGGCCGAGCAGCGTCACGAGCTCGCCTTTGCGCACGTCGAGCGAGATGCCGGTCACGCCTTCGCCGGTATGGTACCGTTTCGACAATTGTTGAACGGAAAGCTGAATTTCCATAATGGCCTCCTTGAATCTGCGATTGATCCGCCGCGTTCCGCGACGTTACTTGAGCTGAAAGCCGCTCGACATGACATCCGCGCTGACGAACCGCTTCGCGGCGAGCAGCAGGATGATCGTCGGGGCCGTCAGGATGATCGAGAACACCGCGCCGGCATACGCCGGATAATCGCTGATGATCGAATACATGACGATCGGCATCGTTTTATAATTCGGAATGCCGACCAGGAACGTCCCCTGCGCCTCGTCGAGCGAGTTCAGGAACGTGAAGATCGAAGCGACGATGATGCCCGGCAGGGCCATCGGCAGCGTGATCTTCAGAAACACCCGGAACGGGCCGGCCCCGACGTCTCTCGCCGATTCCTCCTGCGCCTTGTGCACGTTGCGGAAGGCGGCGGTCGGAATCCACGTCATGAACATCAGCACGTTGATCATATGGATCAGCACGACGCCGAGCAGCGTGTTCATGAGACCCAGCTTGTAGAACAGCACCGCGATCGACACGTACAAGCCCATCTTCGGAAACGCGTGCGTCAGCAGGAACGAGAACAGGAAGAACTTGCTGAGCGGGAAACGGATCCGGGCGAACGCGTAAGCCGCCGGGATGCAGATCAGGATGGACAACCCCGTCACGATCGCGGCGATCATGAACGAGAGGCCGATGGACTTCGCGATATCCTCCTGCTTGAAGACGAAGGTCCACCATTTCATGGACCATTGATGCGGCAGCACGTCTGGGTAGCTCCATTTGCCGGTGAAGGCCAGGATGGCCAAGTTCAGCAGAGGGCCGAGGAAGAAGATGACGAAGAGCACGAGCACGATGAATTCGACGATTTTGCGGGTGCCCAACGCTTTGAGATACCAGCGCATGAATGATTGTCGCTCCTTTCGATGGTTAATCTGCGATTATGTCCGAACAAGCCGCCGGCGCGGCGGATGCCCGTTTTGTTCATTTGGTCGATTGCCTGACGATTAGCTTCGGTTGCAGCTGGCTCGGATGCGCGACGTTCGGCTCCTGGCGGATCAGCTGGTCGAGCAGCTTGATCGATTGCCTGCCCATCTCGCCGGCATCGACCTTGACCGTGGTCAAGGAAGGCGCGAACATCGCCGCGAAATCGATGTCGTCGAAGCCGACCACCGAGATCTGCTCGGGGATGCGCACCGACTGCTCCAGCAGAAATTTCATGGCGCCGAGCGCGAGCATGTCGTTGGTGGCGAAGATCGCCGAGTACCGGCCTGCCCGGAAGGGTCCCCACTGGCGGCTCATGATGTCGTAGCCTTCGGCGAAGGTCGAGGTCTCCGCGTAGCGGACCGCGGCTTCCGGCACTTCGATCCCGGACAGTGCCATGCAAGTCATGAAGCCCTTGAACCGCAAATGATGGCTGCGGTGCGTCTGCGGTCCGGCGATGACGAAGATCCGGTCGTGTCCGGTGCGGGTCAGATGCTCGGCGACCAGCCTGCCTCCCTCTTCGTCCTGGTTGACGATGTGAATGACGCCGTCGACGTCCGTCGAACCGTTCACCATGACGTAGGGAACGCCGAATTTGGTAATATGGTCGATGACGTTCTGCTGCAGGCGGCTGATGAGGATGAGCCCGTCCACGCGCTTCTCCATCATGAAATCGGCCGATCGGTACGACATGTCGTGATCGGTCGTGACGAAGACCGAGTAGTTCAGGCTTGCCGCCGCCAGGAGGATGGCATCGACGATTTTTCCGTAGAACGGATGCGAGGCGATCGGATGGTCCCGCCTGTACAGGAGCACGCCGATGTTGTGCGTGCGCTGCGACACCATGGCCCGCGCGACCGCGTTCGGTTTGTATTGCAATTCTTCGATCAGCGCGAGCACCTTGTCGCGGGCTTCGGGACTGGAGTAACCTTTGCCGGAGATGATTCTTGAAACGGTGGACTTCGAAACCCCGGCGCGCAGGGCGATTTCTTTAATGGTCGGATTATCCAAAGGTGCACTCCCTTTCCGGCTGTGAGACCGTTCCCACATGAGACCGTTCCCACACACTTAGAATAGAGAAGCGGTGTTTCTGCTGCGTTAAACTGAACCTAAGGAATTGTAAATCTGACGCCTAAAAAACCCAAAAAATAGCAAAAAGACCGGATCAGCCCCCTGATTCGGTCTTTTTGTGTAAACGCCGTCGCTACAAATCGATTTTTGGCCGGTCGGCCGGCAGACGAAATCCGAAATCCGGTCGGAATCGCGGAGCCGTTCCTTCGCCGCTTCGGCCGCTGTCGTCGTTCGCCTCGCCGCGGCTGGCCGCGCATACGACTGTCAGCAGGCTTTTTCTCACACATCTCATCCTCTCGCTCGATCTAGCTCACAAGAGCAAGCATCCCGACAGGCGATCAAGAAAAAGCGAAGCCGGGATCAAGATAAGATCAAGATTCGCGATGCGCAGCAAAAAAGCAGACGTCCTCCATCCGCCGCGGTGGATGAGACCTTCTGCTCGATTGACGGCATGGCTGCCGAGACTATTACCCTTCGCTCATTCCCATGCCTGGCCGGTCCGCTCCAGCAGCGCCTTCAGCGCGCGGACCGCGGTTACGACGCGCTTGGGATTGGAGGCGTGCGGCAGGTAATGCTGGAGATGCGGCTCCACGGACAAGAAACCGTCATATCCGCGCGCCTGCAGGGCCTGCAGCAGCTCCGGTATCTGCCCTTCGCCCTCGCCGGCCGGCGCGAATTGCCTCGGCTCGGACATGGCGTCCTTCACATGGACGTACGCGACATACGGCGCCAGCTTCGGATACGCCTCCGTCATCGGCCGCACGTCTTCCATGACGAAGTTCCCGGGATCGAACGCGAGCCGGAGCGAATTCGAATCGCAATGCTCCAGGATCTCCAAGCAGCGATCGTCCTTGGAGCCGTATAGGCCGCTGTCGTTCTCCAGGATCAGCACGACGCCCTGGCTTTCGGCGACGGCCGTCAGCCGCTTCATCCGGCTGAGCGCTTCTGCCCGCCAGTCGTCGAGGCCGGCGCCCTCGGGCAGGTAATACGAGAAGACGCGGATATACGGCGTGCCGAGCGCCTTGGCGGCGGCGATGGCCCGGTTCAAGCTCTCGAGCTGCGGCGCGAAGTCGTCGGCGATGCCGTATTTGCCGATCGGCGACGCCACGGACGAGATGCCGAAGCCGCGCGCGTCGGCGATCCTGCGCAACTCCGCCAGCTCTTCGGCGGTCAGGTCGAGGACGTTTTTGCCCCATACGCCCCGCAGCTCGACGTGGGCAAGTCCCTCTTGTCCCAGCACGTCCAGCTGTTCTTCCAAATCATGCGAGATTTCGTCGGCGAAGCAGGTTAGTTTGACGGTTGGCATAGTCGCTTCCTCCTCTTAGTTGGCCGTTCCGAAGGAAGCGGACATGTCTTCCTCGGCGCCCGGCGCGCGTACGGCTTTCTTCACGTAGCTCGAGGTGCGGATCCGCTCTTCCAGTTCCGCCAGGAAGGCGTCGCCGTCGATCGGCACCGTCACCGGACGCTTCTGGAACGAAGAAAGCATGATGCCGTTGGCCAGCGTCAGGGCCCCGAGCCCTTCCGGTCCTTCCGCGATCAAATCGCCGTCCCCGCCGAGCAGGCGCCCGACCAACCGTTCCATGACGACCTGATGTCCGTTCGGCGCATCCCGGTCGAACGCGATCTCCTCGGGCTGGATCTCCCATTCGGCGAAACGCTGGTCCGTCTCCCGCGTGAACGCGAGCATCGGCTGCGGATAACGGTAATGCAGCAGTTGGCCGTTCTCGAGCAGCAGCTTCCCGAGATCGCCGACGATTTCGAGCCGGTTCGTGCCCGGCAGCTCCGCCGTCGTGACGATCAGATGGCCGATCATGCCCCCTGGATGCTCGAAATACGCCGTCACCTCGTCCTCGACCTCGATATCGTGGTATTTGCCGATGTGCGCATGACCCGATATCAAGTCCGGCAGCCCGAACAGCCATTGGTACATGTCGAGCGTATGCGGGCATTGATTGGTCAGTATGCCGCCGCCCTCGCCGGCCCACGTGGCGCGCCAGCCCCCGCTGTCGTAGTAGGCCTGGGAGCGGAACCATTTGGTATGGATCCACGTCGCCCGCGTCAACCGGCCGAGCGTGCCGCTTGCCAGCAATTCCTTCAGCTTGGCGTAGCCGGGCAGCGTCCGTTCCTGGAACATGATCGCGAACTGCAGCTCCGGATGCTGCCGCTTGGCGGCCTCGTAGGCGGCGATCATCTCCCGCGCGGCATTGACATGGACCGCGATCGGCTTCTCGCACATGACGTGGATGCCCCGCCGGAACGCTTCCATCGCGATGCGCGGATGATCGTAATGCGGCACCGCGACGATCGCCAGCTCCAATCCCGATCGCTCAAGCAAATCGACGGCCTCGTAATACGCGGCCGTTCCGTGCGCCTTCGCCGCGGCATCCGCCTTCTCCCGGTCGATATCGCAGACGCCGACCAGCTCCACGTTGTCCATGTTGCTCAAATAATTGACATGATGCTGACCGATGCTGCCGATCCCGACGAGCCCGATCCTGACTTTGCGTTCGCTCATTGGCTTGCCCTCCCGCATTCGATTGAAGTTCTTCCTTCCATCCTATATCATTGCAATTACGACTTCCTTGACGAAATTGCCTTGAAAGTGGATAATCTTGCTCGATTACGCGGGGAGGCAGCAGGATGCTGAACGCTTACATCGCCCGATTGGACGACCATGTCAAATTCCAACATGCCGCGCGCATACCGCCGTTCAACGTTCATTTTCACTTGCACCAGGGGTGCGAGATCTTCTTCCTTATCGGCGGCGACGTCAATTACTTCGTGGACAAAACGGTGTACCCGCTCCAGGTCGGGGACCTCGTCATCACGAACGAGCACGAGATCCATAAGCCCGCGCTGACGACGGACGCGCTGTACGAGCGGGTCACGATCGAATTCAATCCCGTCTTGATCGGCTTGTTCCAGACGGAAGAGCTGCAGCTGCTGCGCTGCTTCTACGATCGGCCCTCCGGCGAACGCAACCGGATCCGGCTGAGCGAGCAGGAGAAATCCGACCTCGCCGCGCTCTTCGCCAAATACGACGACGCGCTGAAGCATCCGTTCCCCGAAGCGCCGCTCCTCAAGCTGAGCTGCCTGCTCGAGATTCTGATCCTGGTGCAGCGCGGCTACCACAAGAACCAAGAGAAGGACCCCGGCGTGGATTTGCCCCCGGTGCTGGTGCCCGTCCTGGCCTATCTCGACCGGCATCTCGCCGAGGATCTGTCGCTGGAGCGGCTCGAGGGCTTGTTCTACATGAGCAAGTACCATCTCAGCCGGCTGTTCAAGAAGCATATCGGCAGCACGATCCACGAGTATATCCTCTACAAACGCATTTCCCTCGCCAAAAAGCTGCTCAAGGAAGGCCGCAGCGTGACCGATGCCTGCATGGAAGCCGGCTTCAACGATTATTCGGGCTTCCTGCGCATGTTCAAGAAGAAGGTCGGCCAGCTGCCGAAGCATTATGCCAAGCAGCATCAGGGGACTTTCCCGGCCAAATGATACCGGGGGCCGCCATGCGCCGGAAACCCGCGGAGGCTCTAAGCCCGGGGAGGCTTGGGTCGGGGAGGCAGTGGGCCGGGGAGGTTGTGAGCCGGGGAGGCTCTGGCCCGACAGGCTCTCGACCGGCAGGCTCTCGACGCAGAAAAACCCGCCGATGGCGGGTTTTTCTGCTGCTATGCTGCGCTTCCTTGTTGCGTTTCTCGTTTCCCCAATGCATTGGTTGCGTTTCTTCGCTACGCTTCAGCGTTGCATCCTTGTTGCGTTTCTTCGTCATTTTTTATGCAGCGATTCTTCATTGAAACGTATATGCAACGACGCTTCTTCAATTCACAATTTCACTGCGCTTCATTGGACTTCAATGCGCTTCGCATTGGTCGCGCACGCATCTCGCTGCGCCGGCTGCCTAACGCAGCAGCGCGTATACGTCCGTATACTCGTAGCCGTGCGCCTCGGCCACGGCCCGGTACGTCACCCGTCCCGCGGCGACGTTGATGCCTTTGGCGATCGCCTTGTTGTCCAAGGCCGCTTGCGCGAAGCCCTTGTTCGCGATCTGCAGGCCGTACGGCGTCGTCGCGTTGGTCAGCGCGAGCGTGGACGTGCGGGCGACGGCGCCCGGCATGTTCGCCACGGCGTAATGAATGACGCCATGCTTCACGTACGTCGGTTCGTCATGGGTCGTGATGCGGTCGATCGTCTCGATGGAGCCGCCTTGATCGATCGCCACGTCGACGATGACGCTGCCCGGGGTCATCGCGCGGACCATCTCTTCCGTCACGAGCCGCGGCGCGCGCGCGCCGGGAATCAATACGGCGCCGATCACCAGGTCCGCGCGGCGCACGACCTCGGCGATATTGTAAGGATTGGACATGATCGTCTTCACGCGGCCTTGGAACTGGTCGTCGAGCTGGCGCAGTCGATCCGGGTTCAAGTCGACGATGGTGACGTCGGCCCCGAGACCCACGGCCATCTTCGCCGCGTTGGCGCCGACGATGCCGCCGCCGATGACCGCGACCCTGCCGGGCTCCACGCCGGGCACGCCGCCGAGCAGGACGCCTTTGCCGCCATGCGATTTCTCCAAGAACCGGGCACCGATCTGCACGGACATCCGCCCGGCCACCTCGCTCATCGGCGTCAGCAGCGGCAGGCTGCCGTTATCCAGCTGAATGGTCTCGTACGCGATCGCGGTCACGCGCTTATCCGCCAGCGCCCGCGTCAATTCCGCTTCGGGAGCGAGATGCAGGTACGTATACAGGATCAAGCCTTCGCGGAAGTACTCATACTCCGGCGGCAGCGGTTCTTTCACCTTGACGACCATGTCGGCCGCCCATGCTTCCCCGGCCGTCGCCACGATCGTCGCGCCGGCGGCTGCGTAATCCTCGTCCTCGAATCCGATGCCGCGGCCGGCCAGGGTCTCGACCAGCACCTCGTGGCCGGTTTTAATGTAGGACAACACGGATCCCGGCGTCATGCCGACGCGAAACTCGTTGTTTTTGATTTCCTTCGGTACTCCGATACGCATGCTGCATCAGCCTCTCTCTTCTTCGACTCCTATCCGGGAATCGGTCTCGTCTCGTTGACTGATTCCACTATAAGGCGAATCCGAGGAGGTTCCATTAGACAAAATGTCATAAATCCGGCCAAACCTTTTCACACTTGGACGTCCGGCCGAAGCAGCTGATGCGCGCGGATGCCCACCTGCAGCGCCAGCCGTTTCTCCGGCTGCATGTAATCGGCGCCCAACAGCTCTTCGATTTTGTCCAGCCGGTAGTACAGCGACTGCCTGACGATGAACAGCCGCTCCGCCGCGAGCCGCTTCGATCCGTCGCAATCGAGATACACCTTCAGCGTGCGCAGCAGGTCGCTGCCCTTCGCTTCGTCATGATCGAGGATCGGCCCCAGATACGTCCGCACGAACGCCGACAGCAGCTGCTTGTCCGCGATGTGGAACAGCAGATGGAACACGCCGATCTCGTCGAAGAACACTTGGTTCGCCCTCAGGATCGGCGCGAGCGAGATCGCCTGGAGCGCTTCCTGGTAGCTGACATGCGCCTGCATGAAGCCGCGGCCGCCCTGGCCGATCCCGATCGTCAGCTTGGCTTCCGCCTCCGCTATCGGGAGCTGCAGGGCTTCGAGCACCTGCCGCAGCCGCTCCTTGGCCGGCTTCTTCGACTTCGGCGCCTTGTCGAACGCGATCACGACGAGCCGGTTGTTCTTGAGCGTGATGAGCGGATGGAACGTCTGCTGTTCGAATACCGCGCGCACGGCGAGCGAGAGATGAATGCCTGCCGATTCCGCGCCGTCGCCCTCTTGTCCGGGCGCCGCGCCCTGCCCGTGGTCGAACGCCACGACGACCGCGTGGTACGGCAGCTCGTTCAACTGCTTGTATTCGCTGCCGATCAACAGCTTGACCTGCTCTTCGTCCCGGATCCGCAGATGCAGCAGATCGTCGACCCATAACGTCTGCGAGTACAGCTTGCGTTCTTCCACGTAGCGTTTGCGAAGCAGATCCTGCGCGATGGACAGCGAGGCCGAATCCAGGATCAAGAACTCGTATTCCTGCGGCTTCCGGTCGGACGCGAGCACGAGATGCGCCCACGTCTTGCCCATGGCGCCGACGGGCTGGATGACGACGGACTGCCCGCCGCGCTCCGCTACCGCGGGCGATCCCGCAGGTCCGTCATCGGGCTTCCCTTCCAGCTGCCCCGCCAGAAAGTCCATCCACCGCTCGGCCTCCTGCGCGGAGACGGGCGGCACGAACTTCGGCTGCCCGTCCTGCGGCACGTAGATCACGGTCGCCTTCGTGCTGCCGTGGAGCAGGTCCAGGACCTGGCCCACCCCCTGCGAGGTCAGCGTCATCCGATGGAACGCGCGGGACGTCTTCTCCAGTTCCCGCAGCGCCAGATGATGCTGATTGATCCTATGCGCATGGATATCCTGCGTAATATCGATGAACCGCACGCTCCGCGGGAATATGATGACCGGCAGCCGGACGGTCTCCGCCGCCTCCAGCCAGGCGTCCGGAATCGCGCTCAGATGATGGCCGAGCTCGATGCAGAGACATGCCGCATCGCTCTGGACGAGCTGGTCCAGGTACGCCATGAACGCCGCGTCGTCGTTCTTGAACGCCGCGCCCGTCGTCAGGATCATCTCCCCGCCCTGCAGCAATTGATCGAAACGGATGACCTCGATGATATGGACCCAGCGGACTAGCCGCCCGAGGCCCGCTTCCCCCGCCGCCAGATAAGCCCCTTGGAAGGCCGGCCGTTCCAGCGCTTCCTTTACCGATAATTGATAGTCTTGATTCAAGCGCGTCACTCCGCTTTCTGCCCATTCATGGATACCCGCGTCCCGCCCGAGGCGGAACGGCACGTTAGTATTCTACCATTCGCCGCAGGCTTCGGACATCCGTTTCTCCGTCCGCCCTGCAAGCGCGGCTGGGATAGAATCCGCGGGAATGGTCATCATAAGGTAAATAAAACCATGGAAGGGGAACCCTATGTCTCTATTCCCCGGAAAACGCAATCGTCAGCCGTACGTCGAGGACATCCCGATGCCCCCGTTCTCCGCGCGCGCGGCGGACAACGTCGAGGCGATCGACCGGCTGCTCGGTTCCCCGTCGGACTTGTCGATCCGGTCCTTCGCGATCGAAGCCGCCAAGCATCCGTATATCCTGATCTGCATCTACAACCTGGTCGACAAGCAATTGAATCAACGATCAAGTGCTGAAGCCGCTGATGCGGCGCTTCGAGGACGCGGAGACGCCCGAAGCGGAGCGGCTGACGACGATGATCGAGCAAGAGGTCCTATCCGTGACCGAGGTGCAGTTCGAAAGCGCCTTGAACGAAGTCGTGATCGCGATCTTGTCCGGCGATACCGCCCTGTTCATCGACGGCGGCAGCCGGGCCATCGTCCTCGACAGCCGGGGCTGGAAGAGCCGGGCCGTCGAGGAGCCGCAGACCGAATCCATCATCCGCGGGTCGCGGGAGGGCTTCAACGAAGATTTATGCACCAATAGCCAAGCGCGGCCGAGTCGGGGTCAGGCGCGTCTCCCTCGGGAACGCCTGAAGCCGCCACGCCAGGCGCGTCCGCCTCAAATTCGGACGCGTCTCCCTCAGACACGCCTCCCGGCTCCGGCGCGGCGCGGCAAAAAAAGCCTTGACGACCGCATGTTCGGTCATCAAGGCCCCCTGTCAAGATCGGCCGCTCACGGCCGCTCCTTCAGCTTCGCATTTACCCATTCACGCTTGGCGAGCAGCCAGGCCGCATCCCGCGGATACGCGCTGAACGTGATCGGCTCGGCCAAGCCTTCTTCCAAGCCGGCGAGCACGTATTCCCTGCCGTACCGTTCCTCCAGCAGCCGAAGCGCCCGCAAATCCTGCAGCGCCTCGCGCACGACTTCCAGCCGGATCGATTCGACCGGCCGGCCGTCCTCGCCCGGGTAGACGAGGAAGGCGTCGCCCGATGGAAAAGCGTGACTCGCGTCCGTGACCCGGTACGGATCGATCGGCCCGAGCGAGTATTGCGAATACCAGAAATTATAGCCCCAGTGCAGGAAGCCGGCGATCTCGAATTTGTACAGCTGGATGCCCAGAATCCGGCTGCGCGCCGAAGGCATGCTGAAGAAGCGGTTGGCCACTTCCTTGTATTGGACGCAGCAATAATACGTCCACAGCCGCTCGACCCCGTTCGCGAGGAACGGCTCGATGTGGTTGTTGGCCGGAATCGGGTTCTTGACCAGGCCTTTCTCGTAGAACGCGTAATCCGACAGCGCGTCGATGACCGGATAGTCCCCGACCAGCTCGCCGACCAGCCGGCTCGCGCTCGCATAAGCGTCGATGTGCTGCAGCGACGGCTCGTCGGAGACATGGAAGAAGCAGCGCCCCTCCAGCCCGTTGTCCTTCACCCAGCCCAGCAGCGCGGGCAGGAACTGCCGGAGGAACGCGCCGTAGGCTTCGCCGCCCGCATCGGTGTCCCAACCGAATATGCGCTTGTCGCCCCCGTCCACGGAAGCGATGATCTTGGGCGCATGCTGCGCGCCCCATTGCGTGAACAGATGCGAGAATTCGAACTGCTCGATGCCCTGCCGCCTGCACAGCGCCACCCATCTGCCCAGCTTGCCGAATCCGAATCCGTAGCTGCCGTCCGCCTCGAGCCGCACGTCGACGAGCTGAACGGTCGGGCGCTCCCCGCCGATCTTCGTATCGAGCGGCGGCGTGAATAACGGCGTCAGCAGCAGATTGACGCCGTGCCGCGCGGCCGTGCGCACGTAATGCTCGATGATCTCCCAATGGCGCTCGCCGAAGACCTCGACGCCGTAATGGGTCGCCAAGCAATCGGCGTGAAACCATTCCGTGTGCAGCAGCTCCTGCTTCGGCAGCGACAGCGGGACGACCTCCAGCTCGAAGACCGCTTCGCCGAGCTTCTCGCCGCCGTCCGTCTCGAAGACGACCGCGATCGGGAATATCCCGGGCTCGGCGTCAAGGCGCGGCTCCGCCGTCACCCAGACGGAGCGCCACTGGCCGGGAATCGCCGTCAAGCCCGTCCCGCCATCGGACGACAGCTCGAACAACGGATCGGGGTAGAGCCCCGGCGTCGTGCGCAGCAGGTCTTCGTCGTGATCGGCATACACGGGCATCTCGGACGGGGCAAGGCCGACCGCCCGCAATGTAATGTCGGCGTCGATCTCCGATCGGACGGACGCCCGCATCCCCTTAATCAAGCTGTCCGGCCGGTACGCGACCTGGAAGGACGCCGCCTCGCCCAGCAGCGCGCTCGCCCGCGAATGGGGCGCATCCCGCAATTCTTCGTCGGCGAACACTTTGGCGAGCGAGCTCACGCATCGCAGCTCGAGCTTCGTTCCGTCTTGACTCATCGGTTGCCTGCCTCCTCGTTCCCGTCTTGCTCCGCTTCGAACAGCAGCGTTCCGAAGCAGCGCGGGATATGATAATCGACGGCGCCCGTCGGACGCCAAGCCCAATAATGGCGAACGCCCGTCCGGTCCTCGTCGATCCGGTACGCATTCCAGCGCCATGCCGTGCCGGCGGCGGGCACCCGCGCGAAGTTCGCGAACGGAATCGCGATCTCGTAGATCCGGGTCGCGCCCTCCTCGCGGACGGCGGTCTCCATGCCGGCGGCATGCCAATCCAGCTCGATCGTCTTCGCGCCATGCGCATCGTTGCGGATCCGCGCGTCGAAGACGACGTTGCGCGGACTGACTTCGATCTCGAAGTATTCCATGCCCGTTCCGAGCTCGTCCAGGAAGAGCTCCACCACGTCCTCCTCGTACAGCGGGTCGTCGTGCCCGGTCATGTTCGCCACCACGTGGTCATCCTCGCACGCGAAGCGAAACCGCAGCTCGGCGCCGGTCCAGCACGCCTGCACGGCCGTCCTCAGCGCCGGCGCCTCTCCCGTGACGACGTCCGACAACTCGACGGTCGCGATGTCGTCCCAAGGGATGCCGCCGCCGGCCGCCGGCTCGACGAATCGGCAGCGGTAGATGCCGTCGCCCGCGCGAACGCCGCGGTTCGTCATCGCTTGACGGCGACCCAGTCGCCCGCGCTGTCGGCGGACGCGATCTCGGCGTCGACGATGCGGATCGTCTCCTGCGTGCTTCGCGGCGTCGCGGCCGTCAACGCTTCTCCGGCAATCAGCGTTTCCACGAAATACTTAAGCTCGAAGTAATAGCCTTGGTCCGCGGAAAGCTCCGGCGAGAAGCCTGCTTCGCCGCTCGGATTGACCTGCACCCCGTCGCCGCGGAAATGCACGTTTCCGTTCTCGAAGTTGACCCGATAGTTCATCTCGAAGCCGAAATCGCCCTGCAGCGTCCAATCCACCTGCGCATTGACCACTTTGCCGTCGGGATAGCGGTAATTCGTCGAGACGATGTCGTAGCCGGAGCCCGGAATCACGTTGCGCGCCTGACACGATACCGCGTCCGGCATGCCGAACAGCCAGTTCACGACGTCGGTGTCGTGCACGTGCATGTCGAGCAGGGCGCCGCCGCTCTTCTCGCGCTCCATCAGCCAAGGTCCCCAGGTCGGCGTCGCGCTGCCACGGAAGAACGAGGCGCTCGTCACCGCGCCGTAGGCTTGCTTCTCCACGAGTTCCTTCAGGTAGACGTACGCCGGCCAGAAACGAAGGCATTGGCCGATCATCAGCTGTTTGCCGCTCGCCTCGGCGGCCGCGATCATCGCCTCGCATTCCGCTTCGTTCAGCCCCATCGGCTTCTCGCACAAGACATGCAGCCCCGCCTGCAGGCATTGAATCGTGATTTCCTTATGCAGGTACGTCGGCAGCGCGATGTCGACCGCATCCAGTTCTTCTTCCCGCAGCAGCTCTTCGACGGACGCATACTTCGCGAACCTGCCGAAGTCGACCGCTTCCCCGGAGGCCGTCTCGATATTCCCGCCCGTCGAACGTCCTTCGAGCTTCGCCGGGTCGATGTCGCAGACCGCCGCCAAGCGGATCGGCAGTCCCTCCTTCTCCAGCCGAAGATAATTGTCCAAATGCGTCCTGCCCATGAATCCCAGTCCGATCAAGCCGATTCTCAGCATGCGTGCTAGCTCCTTCCCAATATCGCGCTCATCGAAGCGGATGTGTTATAGATGATTTGTTTGCCGTGGTGCTTGTACGAAGGAATCATTTCCCCGATCACGAAATCGTCGTAGCCGATCTCTTCGAGCGCCTTGACGACCTCCGGATAATTCACGTCGCCGGCCAGCAGATCGACGAAGCCGGACAAGCCCCCGCTCTCGCGGCGGTAATCCTTGAAGTGGACCTTCTTGATCCGTTTGTTCAGAATCCGGATCCAATGCTCCGGATAGCCCGCATAGACGACGTTGCCGACATCGAAATACGCGCCGACGTAGTTCGAGCCTGCCGCGTCGATGAACTGCCTCAGCTCGAGCGGGGACAGCAGGAATTTATTCCAAACGTTCTCGATGCCGATCGACACGCCCGCCGACTTCGCCGGAACCGCCAGCTTGGCAATCGCTTCCAAAGCAAGGTCGTAGGCTTGGTCGTAAGGGACGACCTCGCTGCCCGGGATAAAGTCGACGCCCACCGCGCCGGGAATGACGAGGATCGTGTCCACGCCGAGAATGGCCGCCGTTTCCAGCTGCTTCTTGACGATATCCTGCGCCTTCTCGCGCTTCGCCGGATCGGCGCTGGTCATCGAATAACTCCAATACAATCCGCTCGCCAGGCTCGTCAGCGCGATGCCGGCGTCCTCCGCGAGCTTGCGGATGTCCGCGATCTCCTGCTCGCCGCTCTCGAGGCTGAGCGGCCCGTTCTCGTTCAGGGACAGCTCGATGCCCTCGAAGCCCGCGTCCTTGGCGGTCGCGATGCAGTCCGCAATGCTCATATGGTCCGGAAACGACCAGACGTTGATTCCTTTTTTCATGGCGTTCGCCCTCCTGTCATGATTCCTGTCATGGTTCTATTATAGAAGCTGGGACGCGAAGTAGATTTAGCAATTCAGCCGGAGTTTTTGCACTGCGGCTGTGCTAAGATGAAGAGAACGACACCTGCGGGCGGGAGGCAGCCGACATGGAATTCACGTCATTCGCGCTGAGCGAATCCATTACGATCGAGAAGCTTTATTCCTTTCATTATTTCGAATACGCCAAAGGCTTCGTGTTCGAGGGCGAAGAGCATCACTTCTGGGAATTTCTCTACGTGGACAAGGGGGAGGTCGAGGTGCGCGCGGACGATCGGACGATTCTCCTGAAGACCGGGGACATGATCTTCCATCAACCCGGGGAGTTCCACACCGTGCAGGTCGCCCAGCACCACAAGCCTCCGAACCTGATCGTCATCTCGTTCGAATCCGCGTCGGCCGACATGGCCCGCTTCGCCGGGAAGGTGCTGGCGCCGGGACGACGGGAGCGCGAGCTGCTGGCGCTGATCCTCCAGGAGGGCTTCCGGACGTTCAACCCGCCGTTCGACGACCCGCTGCTTCACCGGCTATCGCCGCATCCCGACGCGCCGTATGCCGGGCAACAGCTGATCAAGTCCTATCTCGAAGCGCTCCTGATCCTGCTCGCGAGACAGGACGGGGCCGCGTGCGATAACGCGGCGGCCAAGCCGGCCTCGATCCGGAAGGACAACGCCGAGCTGCTGGTCGAAGAGCGCATCATCGCGTATATGCGCGAGCATCTCGCCGACAATCTGACGCTGGACCAGCTGTGCCGCGCGGTCCACCTCGGGAAGAGTCGGCTGAAGGAAATCTTTCAGGCCCGCGTCGGAACGGGGGCGATGGACTACTTCAAGCAGCTGAAGATCCAGGAGGCCAAATCGCTCATCCGCGAGAAGCAGTACAGCTTTACCGAGATCGCCGTCAAGCTGGGCTATGCCAGCATTCATTATTTCTCGCGCGATTTCAAGCGGGCGACCGGCATGTCCCCCTCGGAATACGCACGCACCGTCAAAGCCCGCGCCGAGAACCGCGGCGGATAACCGACGATGCCGCATGATAATTCAAGCCGAAGCCAAGCCGCCGTCGAAAGCGGGCAACTGCCGAAACGTCGGCGGCGGCTGTTTCCCGGCATCGAACCCTACGCGAAGAAAAGGCTGCCCGCTTCATTGGCGGACAGCCTTTTCTCATGTATGCCATATCGCTACGGCGGTTAGCCGCGTCAAGGCGAACGGCTCTCTTCCGCCTTAACGCGCGTACCAATATCCCGGGATCCCGCGATCCAGCCGCATCAGCGCTTCCAGGAAGAAATAATCGCCCCAAATCACGAAATCGTCGGGCGACGCGCCGCTTCTCACGGAATACGATCCGTGCCGCAGCAAGCCTTCTTCGGCCTCGTGCCCGGCCGTAAAGTATCGCGCGACCAAGGAACGCATCGATTGCTCCGCGGCCGCGAGGAATGCATGCCGTTCCGGATCCGCTTCCGGCAGCTGCCCGGCAAGTTCCAGCAGCCCGCAGGCCGCAATCGCGGAAGCCGAGCTGTCCCTCGGCGTGCCCTCCTCCTGGGGAACGTCGAAATCCCAATAGGCCACTTGATCCTCCGGCAGATGCGCGATGAAATATCGCGCCAGCCGCTTGGACGTTTCCAGGAATTCCGGTGCCTTGTAATAGCGATGCGCCAAGGCGAAGCCGTATATCCCCCAGGCCTGGCCGCGGGTCCACGTCGATCCGTCCCGGAATCCTTGATGCGTGCCGCCGCGCAAGGCATCGCCCGTCTCGGGATCGAAATAAAACGTGTGATACGAGGAATCGTCGCCCCTGACGAGGAATCGTCTGCTCTTCTCCGCATGCGCGCGCGCAATCTCCGCATAGCGCCCGTCCCCCGTCTGTTCCGCGGCCCAATACAGCAGCGGGAGATTCATCAGGCAATCGATGATGATCCGGCCGCCGTTCTCCGGGTCGCCTTCCGCCCCCCAAGCCTGGATAAGCCGCGGGCCGGGCCGCCACCGCCGCATGAGCGCGTCCGCCGCCCGCAGCGCGAGCTCACGCGCGGATTCGTCCTGCTCGATGATCCACTGCGCCTTGGCGGAGAGGGAGTACAGAAATCCGATATCGTGATGGTCCAGCTGATTTCCTTGCTCCAGCCGCCGTCCGAAGGAAGCCACGCTCCGTTCCGCCGCCTCGCGGAAGGCCGGTTCTTGGCTGTATTCGTAGCTGAGCCACAAGATTCCCGACCAGAACCCTTCCGTCCAATTCGTTTGATTCATGCGCGCGTATTTGCCGTCTCCGTTGCTTACATGCGGATATGCGTCCTTGAAACGTTCCAAGTTCGCGCTCGTCGTGCGCAGGGCTTGCTTGATCGCTGCCGTCCAATCCATGATCGTCCGATGCCTCCTATAGCGCTATTTTGCTTTTCATACGTATTATAGGCGCAGGCGTTCATCGGTTTGTTGTGCTATTCTATAGGTAAATTGCGAATCGGAAAGGAAGCCGGACGATGGCCAGCTTTGAGCGGATCGACTATGAATTCGGCGCGTTCTCTTATAATTACAAGTACAGGACCGACGCGTCCCGCTACTACCATGCCCATGCGGGCATCGAGCTGTTGTACGTCTACGAAGGCGAAGGCGAGGTCATGCTCGAGGGCAGGCATTATCCGCTGCGCGCGGGAACCTTGCTCTGGGTTCAGCCCTACCAGCTGCATCTCGTCGACGTGCCGTTCCGTTCCGGCGCCGGCTACGCGCGCACGAACCTGACCTTCGATCCTCACGCACCGGCCGTCGGCTTGGCCCCGTTTCCCGGCTTGCGGCGGTTTTACGACAGGCTGTGGAAAGGCCATCTGCCGCAACAGGCGTTCGCGCTTCCCGCGGACGGGCCGCTGCCCGGGATATTGGAGGACATGCGGCAAGCCCTTCTGGGTGACGCCGCGGAACGGGAGGAAGGCTTCGGCCTGATCATGCTGCGCTTGCTGCATTATCTCCAGCAAGGCCCATTCCGCGAAAGCCTCTTGAACGCCAACGCCAGTCCCCGCTCGCTGCAGCATATCGAGAACATCACGGAGTGGGTGGAACGGCATTTTCGCCGGCCCTTCCGGCTGGAGGAGATCGCCGCGGAGTTGTTCCTTTCTCCTTATCATCTGTCCCACTTGTTCAAGGCGTCCACCGGCATGACCTTGTCGGATCACATCATGCTTCGCCGAATCCGGGAAGCTTGCTCGCTCCTGGCCGCCACCTCCAAACCGATTCGCGAAATCGCCGCGGAGGTCGGCGGGCTGAGCTCGTCCTACTTTTGCCAGATGTTCAAGCGGCATAAAGGCGTCACGCCCGAAAATTACCGCAGAACCGTACGCGATACGCGCGGCAGCGCGGACACGCCTCCTGCCGGGCCATGACTCGTCGAAGCTGCTGCATGGCGCCACTGTCGGGCATGCGGCTGGCCCCTTCCGATCGGTCGGATGCGGAAGGGGCCGGCCGAATGCCTCTAACGGATGAACGCTCGATGTAACCGGCGCTAAGCGGACGCGAGCGCCATATCTGTTACGTCGGAAGGACGGCAGCCCCGGTTCGGATGGATTCCGCGCCGGGGCTGCCGCTTGTTCGCGTTGCTCGTACGCTCGCGCATTCGATTGGCAGCGCTTGCGCCCGCGGCCGTTCAATCGGAGTAAGCGATGACCTGTACCAGCTCGTTCAGCGTATCCAGGCTTCTGCGCGAATCGTCCACGTGGTCGGACAGGGAGTCGAGCCGCTTGCTGATCATGCTTAATTCGTTTTTGATGTCTTTCAGGACGGCGATCAATCTTTCTTCGAAATCGGTCACGGGCATCCCCTCTTTTCTGGTTTATATTGATTTATATGAACAAGACGGCGAGTTCTGCCCTAAAATATGCCCGAGGGCAGGAACGCTCTCCTGCCCGGCTTCTTCGACGATAATTACGAATGCAATAGGTTGGCTATGATTTGCGCCGATTCCGCGCGCTTCTCGCGGGCGCGTTGACCGCGATCGGGACACGCGCGTCGTCAGGCTCGAATTCCGCCTCGGTCGATTCGAACGCTTATTCGTAAAGGACCGCTTTGATTTTCGGATCGTCGATGTTGGTTTTATCGTACCAGTAAAAGCCGGTGTCGATGCTCTTAGGCAGCGTCTCGCCCTTGATCGCCGCGACGGCCGCTTTGACGGTCTCGTAGCCGATGCCGACCGGATTTTGCGTGATCGCGCCGGCCATCTTGCCGCTTCGGATCGCGTCCATCTGCGTCTTGCCCGAGTCGAAGCCGACGATGACGACCTTGCCCTCCATCTTTGCCTCCGTGACGCCGTTGACGACGCCGGTCGCCGCGCCTTCGTTCGTGCCGAAGATGCCCTTCAGGTCGGGATGGCCCTGCAGGAGCGCCTTTGTCAGGTCCGTCGCCTTCAGGTTATCCCCGCCGTATTGGATGTCGACGATCTTGATGTCCGGGTATTTCGCTTTGATCTCGTTCACGAAGCCGTCCCTGCGCTGCACGCCGGTCAGGCTGGTCTGGTCATGCGCGACGACCGCGATGTCGCCCTTGCCGCCGATCAATTCCGCCATCTTGTCGGCCGCGAGCGCGGCTGCCGCCAGGTTGTCCGTGGAGGCGGTCGTCAGCGGAATGTCGCTGTCTACGCCGGAATCGAACGCGATGACGGGAATGTTCGCATCCTTCGCCTTCTGCAGCAACGGCGCGGACGCCTTGCTGTCCAAGGCCGCGAAACCGATCGCGCTGGGCTTTTTATCCAACGCGACCTGAAGCATTTCCAATTGTTTATCGACCTGCTCTTCCGTCTCCGGACCTTCGAACGTGATGTCGACCTTAAATTCGGCCGCCGCTTGCTCGGCCCCCTGCTTGACGGCCTGCCAGAACTGATGCTGGAAGCCTTTGGAGATAATCGGGACGTACAGCTTCGAATCGGACGAAGCCGTAGTCGCTGCGCCGTCGTTCGCCTTTGCATTGCCGCCGGCACCGTTGGCATTGTTTGCATTGCTCGAGCCGCAAGCGGTAATCGTGAGCATGCCGGCCAGGACAAGTGCGGCCGCCGACCATCTTCTCGCATTCTTTTTCATCGTATAACGCTCCCCTTCGAACTAATGTGGTGTTGAACTGTATGTCATCTTCGCGGGCGAAGATCATACCGGTCCCGGAACGCCTTGCGTATCGCGATCAGGCCGCTTTCCGGCGGCGCAGGATGTCGACATAGACGGCGAGGAAAATCACGACGCCGACGACCACGGTTTGCCATTCCTGGGGTACCGACAGGATGCGGAGTCCGTTCGTCAAGACGCTCATGATGAGCGCGCCAATGACCGTGCCGACGATGGTTCCTTTGCCTCCGCTTAAGGAAGTGCCCCCGATCACGACGGCGGCAATCGCCTCCAATTCATAGCCTTGGCCAAGGGCCGGCTGCGCCGAATTCAGCCGCGAAGCGATGAGAATGCCTGCTATGCCGGTGAACGCGCCGGTAATCGTATAAATCACGACTTTCCAGAAGTTGACGTTAACGCCGGATAAGCGGGTCGCTTCTTCGTTGCTGCCGATGGCGAAGTTATACCGGCCGACGATCGTGCGGGTCAGCACAATGCTGCCGATTATCGCGGCGCCGAAGAAGATGAGCACGGCATTGGGTATCGAGAAGCCGGGAATGAGGTTCTCTAATACGGAGCCGAGCGCGATATTCGAAAACCCGGGAGCGTCGGCGAAATACACCGGCTTCGTGCCCGAGATGACGAGCGCGAGCCCTTTGGCGATCATCATCATCGCCAGCGTCGCGATGAACGGCGGGATGCGCAGCCGCGCGACCGCGTAGCCGGAGACGAGGCCGCAGAGCGCCCCGGTCGTCACGCCGACGAGCAGCCCCGTCCAGATCGGGGTCCCCCAGAACGAGATGCTGACGCCGGTCATGACGGCGCTCAGCGTCATCACGGTGCCGACGGAGAGATCGATCCCGCCCGTAATGATGACGAAGGTCGCACCCAGCGCAAGCACGCCCGTGACCGCCGTGGAGAGCAGGATCCCGACGATGTTGGAGAATTGGAAGAAGTTCTCGGATGCGACCGAGAAAACGATCAATAATGCGATCAAGCTGCCAAATGCCAAAATTTGCTGCATAAAACCGGTCTTCAGCACGACAGGCCTGCTGTCTGCCCGCCGATCGAGTGCCAACATGGGTCTCTTCATTCGTATCCCCTCCGATTTGCCAGAAGAGTTTCTTCTCTGCTTGACGCGAACCTGTCTTCTCTGCGCGTCGCGTATTGCATGATTGTCTCCTGCGACAGTCCTTCGGCATTGCGGAGATCCGCCGTGACGCGTCCTTCGCACATGACGAGAACGCGGTGGCTGAGCCGGAGAATCTCGGGCAGCTCGGAGCTGATCATCAGGATCGCCTTGCCTTGGCCGGCCAATCGATCGAGCAATTTATAGATCTCGCTCTTGGCGCCTATATCGATCCCCCTTGTCGGTTCGTCGAAGATCAGAATATCGCAATCTTTTGTCAGCCATTTGCCGATAATGACCTTCTGCTGATTGCCGCCGGACAAATTGCGCAGCGCTTGGTGGATGCTCGGCGTCTTCACCTGGAGACTGCCGACGACATCCTCGGCCGCGCGCTCGATCGGCGACTTCAGCATCCAGGAGAAACGCGAGAAGCGCTTGAACGACGAGACGGCCACGTTGGACTTGACGTCCATGTCTACCAAGCACCCGTACCGCTTGCGGTCCTCGGACAAATAGCCGATGCCTTCCCGCACGGCATGATGGGGGCTCATGATCCTCACCTTCCGTCCCTGCACGTAGATATCGCCCGAATCCACGGGATCCGCCCCGAACAGCGCCCTCGCCACCTCGGTGCGTCCGGCTCCGATCAGTCCGGCCATGCCCAGGATTTCGCCGCGGCGAAGCTGGAAACTGACGTTCTTGATCGCCTTGCCGCGATTCAGGCCTTTCACTTCAAGCACGACCTCCGCGCGTTCCTCGCGTCCCCGCGCAGTCGCCGAATGATAGAGTTCTCTTCCGACCATCATCGCGATGATCTTCTCGATGGTCGTCTCCTTCGTCAGCACCGTATCGATGCAGCTGCCGTCCCGCATCACGGTGATCCGGTCGCAGATGCGCTGCAGCTCGGCCATGCGGTGGGAGATGTAGACGATCCCTACCCCGCTCGCGCGCAGCTTGCCGATCGCGATAAACAACTCCTCGATCTCCGCGTCGCTTAGCGCCGCGGTCGGTTCGTCCATGATCAGCACTTGCGACTCGTAGGAGATCGCCTTGACGATCTCGACCATCTGCTGCTTCGCAACGGTCAGGTCGGACACGAGGACATCCGGCGCGATATCCAAATTCATCCGGCGCAGCAGCTGCTCGGCCTGCCGGTTCAGCCGCTTGTCGTCGAGCAGGATGCCGCCCAACCTGCGCGGCTCGCGCCCGATATAGATGTTCTGCGCGACCGTAAGGTCGGGCGCCAAATTCAGCTCCTGGTGAATCATGCTGATGCCGAGCTTCTGCGCGGCCCGGGTATCCGGCAGGTCGGCGGGCCGGCCCCTGAACGCGATCTCTCCCTCGTCCCGCTGATAAACGCCCGTCAATATCTTCATCATCGTCGACTTGCCGGCGCCGTTCTCCCCGACGAGCGCGTGCACTTCCCCCGAGCGCAATTCAAACCGGCAGCCCTTCAGCGCGTGCACGCCGGCAAAACGCTTCTCGATCCCGCTCATGACCACGAGCTGTTCGCCCATCTTTCGATCCCCTCCGGTACGTATTCCTGTTGGCCTAGTTTTACTTTACAGAGAGCGCGAAAGGGCTTACATGTGATTTCCTACTGGAAGAGTCGAAAAATATGCGGAGAATCCGGGGACCGGAAGTACAGGGGGTACGCGGCAGGCAAACGCAAAAAGGCCATCCTAAGGGGACCCTTAGAATGGCCTTTCGCCCGCGGCGCAGGCAGCCGTCGAGGCGCTCGTCTTCCGGCGAATTTGAACCTAATTGACAGTGAGATTGAAACCGGCCTGGATGAAATAGAGACTCGGATACGCAATGTTCCTGGCCGTCAATCCGGTAAACGTCGCGGAACCGTTATTCGTGTACGTGTAGATCGCGGCGCCCTTATGTTGGCCCGCAAAGCGCGACGTTGTGACCCCGTCGAGACCGGTTCCGTCGATCGTAACGTTATTGAAGTTTATATTTTGGAATCCGCCGCCATACCCGAACTGAATCGCGTCGCGCTGCGTGTTCAGAATGGTGACGTTGCTGACCGTTACGTTTTTGATCGAATCCGAGGATGCTTCCAGATCAATCGCGCCGCGTTCCCCGTTGTATAGGTCTTGGCTCGTGCCCGTATTGATCAGGGTGTTATCCGAGAACACGATGCCGGCGTTTTTTTGGAAATGGTAACCCGGAAATACGGTGTTCATGCGGAAACCGGATCCGCCGACCGTATCCACGATCAAGTTATGGGTAGCTTGGTGACCGCTTCCTCCGAAGAACGCGATCGCGGCCGCGCGCCAGTTATTTTCAATCGTGTTGAAGGTGAACGTGTCGTTTACCCCCATGACGGCGCCATTGGTGTTGTCCGTCCACACCGCAAGCGCATCATCGCCGTTATTGCGCAGACTCGAATTACGGACCGTCGAATTGCTCGTTCCTTGGCAGAAGTTGACGCCGTCGGCAAGATTGTTTCGGATACGGCTGTTTTCGATGAGCAGACCTTCGGCATGAATCGCCGGCGTATGCGCGTAGTCGGCTACCCAGAAGCCGCATTCAAAGTGTTCTTCCCAGATATCATGAATGCGGGAGTTGGTACCGAAGTTATCCATGAATGCTTTGTAAATGGCATTTTGGTTATAACGCGAGCGGAGATTCGAGTTCATGTAGACGTTACCGAAATCAAGTTGACCGCTGATGCGGAACGAGATCCCGCCCCCGGCCGCATTGGGATTCGTGAATTGGAGGTTCGTGTACCATATGCCCGCACCCGTGATCGTGAGGTTGTTGATCATGCTGCTGACAGTGCCGATCTGCCACATGCCGCTAAGATGGAACGTCCCTTCCGGAATGTACAGCGTTTTCCCCGAAGCGACCGCGGCGCTTTCGGCGGCGTCGAACGCGGCGAGATCGTCCTGTCCGTCGTTCGGTACGGCACCGTAATCGGTTACGGAAACCGAACCGGACGGACGCGCGATAGCGGTAGGAACGGCCTCGATTTCAAGGAAGTCGACCCCGTACTCCAAGCTGTCGCCGTTGTTCTTTTGAATGCGGATCGTGTCTCCTTGGCGGAGGGCCGTGTCGAGTTTGAAGTGCACCTCGTCGAAACGGAAAAGCGGACGTCCGCCTCCGGGCGCATCGGCAGGCTGGTCACTGGCGAAATACTGCCAGCTGTAATAGGAGGTCAACGAAATGGTTTTGGTTTTCGCGCCGTTTACATACACGTCGAGCGAACCGTTCGATCCCATGCCGTTACTCGAGTCCGGCATCGTAAACCGCATCGTTACGCCGGTTCCGCCTTCCCCCTGCCTGATCGTCCATTGCGCATAGGAGCCGTTCGAAGGGAGGGCCGCATAGCTTTGGCCGGAAGCCTCGGAAGCCGTCAGCGACTGATCGAACGTCGGGGCGGATTTCACGCTGGCGCCGCCGCCGAGGGATGCATCCTGCGTATCGTATCGCGTGTACGGCATGCTCGCGCCGCGCGCGGCATACGCGACCAAGTTCGCGGTACTCGTATTATTGGCTTGTTTCATGCTCACTTCGTTTGCATCGGCGGCAACGGTCGTGACGACCGCGTAACTGCCGTTCGCCGCGGTCCATGTTCCGGACAGCGCGACATTGGCGGATGCGCCCGCCGCGATAACGCCGCTGTAGGATCCCGCGAAGGATTGGACGGTTGAACCGGAAGCATTTTTAAGCGCCAGCGTGACGGCATGCGCGCCGCTTGCCGAAGCAAGGTTCCCTTGGTTCTTCAGATTGACCGTAAAGGAAACATTGTTGCCGACCACGGGATTATTCGGCGTCCATGATGCGCCGGCTACGAAATCGGAGCTCGGAACCGCAGCGACAACCAAGCTGGAGCTGCTTGTGTAGCTGTTATTGCTTTCGTTCAGCTCGATGACGGCATTCTCTTCGTCGACTTTCGCCGTCGGCGCGTAGGTGCCCGCCGATTGGGCCGCGACGCTCGCCGACGCGGCAGCCGTTGCGCCTGCCGCCAATGCCGCGACCGGGGCGGATCCGACTTTCGTCGCCCCTACGTAGAAATTAACCGTCGTGGCCCCCGAGGATGACGTGCCGTTATTTTTCACGACGGCGTTCAGCGTAATCGCGTCGGTTTCGATCGGCGAGGCCGGCGTCCAGGTCATGCTTGTAATCGCGAGGTCCGGATTCGGAGCCGGGGTGCCGATCACTTCGAACTCGGCGACTTGAGCGCCCGGCGCGCCGGAATTCGCCGTGATTTTCAATTGCACGTCGCTCGCTGTCGCGGTCACCGGAATCGTGATCGCGTTGCCGGAAGAAGGATTAAACGTGTAGGTTGCGGCAGCGGCGATCGTCGTGAACGCAGTGCCGCCTTGCTGTTTTCCCAGTACTTCGATCGTCTGGGTACGCGTCCCCCATGCCGCGTCGGGATTCAGCTTGACGCCGACGGACGAGATCGAAGCATTTGCCCCCAAGCTTACGGCAAGCGTAGCCGGATAGGCGCCGGATCCGCTTTCCCAATAGGTGGCGGCGCTGCCGTCGTTCGCATTTGCCGCGACAAACGCTTGCGTGTTTGACGATGCGCCAATCGTTTTGCCGACAGCGAGGTTCGTGCCGCTCGCGGCGCTGCCGTTACGCGTTACCGTATTGCTTGCGGCAGAGACGTTGCCGGCCGCGTCCTTCGCTTTCACGTAATAGCTCACCGTGGCCGCAGCCGGCTGGTTATCGGCGTACGTCAGCACGTTGCCGGCTACGGAGGCGCGCAGGCTGCCGTTCGCATAGATGTCGTAGCCCGTTACGCCGACATTGTCGGTCGAGGCGTTCCACGTCAGCTTGATTTGGTCGGAAGCGGGCATCGCGTAAGCCAAACTTGCCGGCGCAGACGGCGCTTGCGCATCCCCCGCCGCCGCAGAGCCGTAGACTTCGAATTCGGAAAACTGCGCGGCCGGCCAGGCTGTATTGGCCGTGACCGTCAATTTGATATAGCGAGCGGACGTTGCCGCGAAATTAATGGTGACCGTGTTGCTGCTCGCGGGATTGAATGCATAACTGGCCGAGCCTACGATGTCGGTATAGGCGGTATCGTTGGCGCTGCCGAGCACGGAAAGCGTTTGGGTTCGCGCTTCCCAGCCGGTCGGAAGTTTAAGCACGACTTGATTGACGGCATACGCGCTTCCCAGGTCTACGCGTATCGATTGGGGAAATGCATGATTCGTGCTTTCCCAGTAGGTGGCTTGATTGCCGTCGGTTACGTTTGTCGCCGCATAGACATCGTTATAGCCGGTAGCGGCGACCGGTTTGCCCGCCGATAGATTTGCGGCTGCATGGGCAGCGGGCGCCGCGATTCCTAGCTGAGCAAACAATAGCGCCATCATGAGAGCAACAAGCAGGCTTTTTGACGCATACGCTCGTTTGAATTGCAGTTTCATCAGCATTAGACCTCCTTATTTTGTGAACATGCGAAACGGCAAGAGGATAAAAAATTAGAAAGCGCTTCCCACTCCTTCAACGATTGGCATCCGGCCGCCTGAGCACTCGCCGCCACCTCCTAGCGACGACCGTTACCGTAATCATAACAAACCGGTTACGAAGAGCACGATGTGCATCGTTACTTAGTCCATGCGCAGAATTACACATTTCATACAATTTCAGGAAGGCGATCGCGCCGGAGCATAACGCGCTGTTCATTTTAAACCGCGGCATGCCAAGAAGACCTCTCGGCAAGGAAGAGGTCTTCTGCTCCGTCGAATATTTAACGATCGGCTACTGCCGCGGTACCGGCTTGCGGGTTATTTATCGTAGAACGGAAACAACAGCTTTTGGTTCTCTTCTTCGTACATGTTTTGCTTGGTAATGACGAGCGAGCCGGTATCGATGGCTTCCGGAACCGGTTTGCGGCGGATCGCGTCAACGGCCGTTTTGATGCTCAAATAGCCCATCTGGAAGGGCTTCTGGATGATCGTCGCCTGCATGACGCCTTCCTCCAGCTGCTTGATCTCGTCCACGGAGCTGTCGAAGCCGATGAGCGCGATCCGGTCCTGCAGCTTCAGCTCCCGGATCGCCCTGCCCGCGCCGACGCTTGCCGGCTCGTTCAAGCCGACGATGCCGCGCAGGTTGGGGTGCTGCCGGATAATGCGCTTCGCGATTTCATACGCATTCTCCCGTTGCCCCTCCGCATTGTACGTATCCAGCACCGTAATCCCCGGCCTGCGCTCCAGCACCGCGCGCGCGCCCCGCTCCCTGTCCTTCAAGGATGCGGCCGTCGCGGCGTAATTGATGATCGCGATTTCGGCCGGAGCCCGCAGCCGCCGGAGCATCTCCATGCCCGCCTCTTGGCCGGCCTTGCGGTTGTCCGTCGCGATGACGCTCTTCGCGATCTTCGAATCGATGCCGGAATCGACGATGAAGAAGTCGATGCCCTGCTTCGCCACCTGCTCGGAGACGGGCACGAGCCGGCTGGAATCGTTCGCGGCGAGGATGATCGCATCCGGCTTCTTGTCGATCGCCTCCCGAACGAGCGCGATCTGCTCGTCCACGTCCGCGTCCGTCCGCGAACCGGTCACTTCCACGGTCGCCCCGAATTCGCTCGCCGCGACCTCGATGCCGGCCTTCATGACCTGCCAGAATTCGATCGAATCGTCCGTCGATTTCACGATGACCTGTATCGCGATCGGATCATGCCCGGAGAATCGGGCAAAGCCGTAACGCGCCGTTCCCGCGAGCGCGCCGAGCACGGCGACAACCGCCAGGAACCACAGGATCAATCGATAGTTGCGCGCGACCATGGTTCACTCTCCCGAGGCGATGACAGCCCGATTTTTGGGGAACCGGATCACGACCGTGGTCCCGGCGCCCGGCTTGCTCTTGTAGCTGAGCCCGTACTGCGGGCCGAAGTAAAGCTGAAGCCGCTCGTGCACGTTGCGGACGCCGACGCCACGGCCTTCCGTCCGCTTGGCGCCCGGGAAGAGCAGCGTCCGGCAGGTTTCTTCGTCCATGCCGCTGCCGTTGTCCGCGACGACGAGCAGGATGTCGGCGTCCGTCTCCTCCGACGTGATCGTGATCCAGCCCGGTCCCCGTTTCTTCTTGATGCCGTGGTAGATCGCATTCTCCACGAGCGGTTGAAGGATGACCTTGATCGTCAGGTAATGCTGCACCGAATCGGCGACTTCGATCAGATAGTCGAGCTTATCGCTGTATCGCATCTTTTGAATCTTCAGGTAATTGGCGATATGCTCGATCTCGTTGCGGATCGGCACCAGCTCCTCGCCTTTGCTGATCGACGCGCGAAACAGCTTCGCGAGCGCCGACGTCATGGCGATCACCTCCTGCGGCTTGTCGCTTTGGGCCATCCAAACGATCGAATCGAGCGTGTTGTACAGGAAATGGGGATTGATCTGCGCCTGCAGCGCATTGATCTCGCTCTGCCGCTTCTGCTCCTGGTCCGAGATGATCTGCGACATCAGTTCTTTGATCTTGCCGACCATCAGATTGAACGCCCGCGCCAACCGGCCGATCTCGATCGTCCTCGGTACCGGGACGTGCAGGTCGAAATTGCCCTTCTCCACTTCCTTCATATATTTCTCGAGCTGGCGAATGGGCCGGCTCACGCGCCGCGACAGATAGACGGCGATCAGGATCGCGATGACGATGCAGACCGATCCGAGCACGGCGAAGCCGAGACGCATGCCGTCCTGATTGGCGACGAGCTCGTTCACGTAGGAGACGCCGACGATTTTCCAGCCGAAATCCGAGTCCTGCACCGTGTACATCCGGCTGTCGCGTCCTTCGTCGCTCGTGAACGTTCCGTTCTTGAGCTGCAATACCTTGTCGATCATCTCGGACTTCAGGTTGCTGTAGATCAACTGCTGCTGCGGGTGATAGACGATCCTGCCGTTCCGGTCGACGATGAACACATAGCCGCGCCGGCCGAGCTTGATGTCCTTCAGGATATCGTTCATGACGCTGAAGTTCAGATCGACCAGGAAAACGCCGAGGTCCTGCTTGCCGTCCGGGCTGATCAGTTCGCGGCTAAGCGAGACGACCCAGGGATAGCGATCCTTGAAAATCGGCTGCACGTGCGAGGAGGAGACGACATTCGCGCCGTCCGCGGCAAGCGCGTCCCGGTACCACGTCATGCTTTTGATGCCGGCGTAAGGGTTCAGTTCGAGATCCTTGCGGCCCAGCACGAACTTATCGTCGGCGCCGAATATGTTGACGGAGGAGATGTCGTTGCGCGACACGAGCATCGAGCCGAGAAAGTCGGCGATCGTCTCCTTCATCGCCTTCGCTTCTTCCGGATCGGCGTAGCCGGAGGAGAAATAGGCTTGCACCGTCCGGTTGTTGGCGACGAGGTCCGACATGTACATCATGCCGTTCACGTAGGATTCGATGTTCCGGTTCACCTGCTTCACCAGCTCCGTCGTGTAGGCTTGCGCGTTCGATTGCACGGATTCCCTGGACATGTAGTACGAGGTCACGCTCATGACCACGATCGCCATGAGAATGACAAAGACGAAGGCGAGCGCGATATTCGACTGAAAGCTGCGAAGCTTAAAAAAATATTTCATGGGGCATCACGCTTTCTTCGCCGCGAGCTTCAGGCGATAATCGGTCGGCGTGTCTCCGGCATGCTTCTTGAACGCGCCGCTGAAATAATGAGGGTCGCTGTAGCCGACCTCGTAAGCGATTTCATAGCTTTTCATCGCCGTCAGCCCGAGCAGCTCCTTCGCCCGTTCCATCCGTTCATGGGTGACGAACTCAATGAAGGTCTTTCCCGTGTGCTGCTTGAACAAGGCGCTGAAATAACTGGGGCTCATGGCTATATGCTTGCATGTCGAGATGAGCGAAAGCTCCGGATCATGAAATTGCCGCTTCACGTATTCGACGGCTTTCGCGACTTGGGATACGCTTTGGTTCTCGCGCATGCCGCGTATCGCGGTGACCGCCTTCCGGCAGAGGCGCCGCATCCACAGGTGCGTCTCGTCCAGCGAGCCGAGCGCCTCCAATTCCTGGACCGGACCGTCCGCCGTCTCCGTCAATTGCGTCGCGCTCTGGTCCAGCTCGTAGAAAGCGTGCATCAGCGTGAGCACGATCCGTTGCAGATACATCCGGCAGACCGGAATCGGCAGCAGCTGTTCGCGAATGTCGGCGAATAGCCCGTCGACCCAATCTTCCATCTCGTCGACCGTGCCCGTTTTCAACCGGGTGATCAGCTCGCTCTCCCACGCAATGACCGGCGGCATGCCGGGACGTTTGCGCCTTTCCAGATCGGAGAGCCGGATGATCGTGCCGGACCCGATAACGAACCGGTACTCCAAAGCGGACAAAGCTGTCCGATGGGCGGCCTGGACGTCGCCTAGCATGCCGCAGGGGCAGCCGACGCCGATCGAAACTTTCGCCGGCAGGATGGCCGTGACCGCCCGATGAATTGCCTCGGCGGTCGACAGCGCGCGTTCCTCGAGCTCCTCCGGATCGTCGCCGGACAGCAGCGCCAGCACGCGATTCTCGCGGTCCCGGAAGACGGCCGTTCCGTCGCGTCCGCCGACGATCTCTTGCGCGACGTTGAAGACCGCGAAGCGGATGAGCTGCTGGTCGGATACCGTAACCGGCCGCGCCCAATTGAATTCGTCCACGTCCATCGCCAGCTCGATCAACGCGTCGCCCTTCCAAGCGGTCCCGAAATATTGCCAGCCCTCGCGCTTTTCCTTCTCCGGCATCCTCGCCGTCATCATGCGTTCCAGAAACCGTTCTTTGAGCAGCGGCATATTCTCCGCCAGCTGTCGCTTGAGCTCCTCGTAGTCCCGCGCCTTGCTGCGCTCTTCGTCCATTTGGGCGCGCAGCTTAAGCAAGATGCCGCCGAGTTCATCCGGGGTAACCGGTTTCAAAATATAATCGACGGCTTGCAGCTTCACCGCCCGCTGCGCATAATCGAAGTCGTCATAGCCGGTGAGAATGACGACCTTCGCGGCGGGATGCCGCTCGGACAATTCCCGCGCCAGCTCCAGCCCGTCCATGAACGGCATCCCGATATCCGTCAGCACGACGTCGGCATGCTCCCTTGCCATGAATGCCAACGCTTCGATGCCGTCTTCGCAGGCGCCGACGCAGTCGTAGCCGAGCTCGGCCCAGTTCATCTGGCGCTTGATCGCTTCCCGCACCAGCACTTCGTCGTCCACGATCACGAGTTTGTACATGGCTATCCCCGCCTTGTCGTCGTATTCGAATTTCCCGATGCGCGCCGGTCCCGGCAGAGCGATGCCGCGTTCGGCTGCTCGGCGGCGACCGTACGGCCCCCGTATCCCGATTCGCTTCCTCCATCTTCCATTGTAACGCGAACGAGACGATTGCAAATGGGGTTTTCTCGCCTTTTAGTCGAATAATCTATGCAATTCGGGGGTTAGGCCCTGGCCGGTTGCGCAACGCCGGATGGCACGGCCTGCTCGACAAAAAGAACCCTGCGCATGCGGCTGCATATGCAGGGTTCCTCTCGTTTCGGCCTTCCCGAAGGTCGTGGTCGGCATTCGCGCATCGGCCGCGCCGAAGCAGCGCTCGATCCCGTTGACGCGGCCGCAGGACAATTCGTCATCGCGAATGGATCGTCGGGATCAACGACAGCCGACTCCATATATCCGTACCGCGATCATGGATTTAATATTCCCTTTGCGACGTCGGCTATGCGGCGAAGCTTTGCTTTATCGGTCAAGCTGCGCGTATGCACCCGCAGTCCAAGCATGCTGTTGTGCAAACTTTCCGCGAGATCCTCCGCGCGGAGCTTGGACGTGAATTCTCCGGACTGCTGTCCCTTGCGCACGATGTCCGCGAGCAGCGTTTCCCATTCCGCGAAACCCTCGCTTACCTTGGCTCGCGCCTCGGGATCCCAGGAGGCCAGCTCGACCGCCGTGTTCACGATCATGCAGCCCGCGGGACTGCCCTCTTCCATGCCTTGGATCATATAGTCGAACAAGAAATCGATGGCCTGCCTGGGAGCGGCGTTCAGGATGCCCGAGCGCAACCGGTTATCCGCTAAATTTCCGTACCGGTCCACCGCCATGAGATACAGTTTATGCTTATCGCCGAACGTATCGTACAAGCTCCTGCGATGAATGCCCATATGTTCGACGAGATCGTTGATCGACGTCTTCTCGTAGCCTTGCTCCCAGAACAGGCGCATCGCCTTCAAGAGCACGGCGTCTTCCTCGAATTCCTTGGTTCTAGCCATTTCTCTAGCCCCCTTCGATTCGATCTTACCATAATGAGAACAATCGGTAAACAATTCGCAGATACGTCCTTGGTTCCCGTTAGCGCGACGACCGAGCATCTTGAAGCAGCAATGAAGTTCGTCTCAGCGATTCATTATCGTAAAAAATAATTCTTTACTGATCGTTCCCAATAGGTTATGATGGGTTCGCGACCAACTAGAATGATCGTTCTCAATAGGAGTCGAACGCACTTGATCAGCTGACTGCGGCCGCTATGGCGGATAAGCGGCGATCCGCCCTGAACGACGTTCATGTCGGCTTGCACGACCATTTCGATGATTCAAATAAACGGCGAAGGAGCAATTCAAAATGACTACGAACACAAGCAATCTTACGGGGAAAGTCGCTTTCATTACCGGGGGCAACCGCGGAATCGGTCTGGAAACGGCACGCGAATTAGGCAAGCTCGGCGCCCAAGTCGTCATCGGCGCACGCGATGCGGAGAAGGGCAAGACCGCGGCGGAAACGCTCGTTGCCGAAGGCATCCGCGCGGAGAGCATCCGCTTCGACGTGCTGCGTCCCGAAGATCGTCAAGCCGCGTACGACTATTTCGGCCAACGTTACGGAAAGCTCGATATCTTGGTCAATAATGCCGGCGTGCAAAAGGAAATCGAACATCTGGCGCCCATTAACGAAACCAGCACCGTCTCGCCGGAAATCATGCGCGAAACGTTCGAAGCGAATTTCTTCACCCTGGTCGAGCTGACGCAGAAGCTGCTGCCTTTGATCCGCAAGTCGCCCGAAGGCCGCATCGTCAATCTGTCGAGCGTGCTGGGTTCCCTTAACCTGCATACCAATCCCGAAGCCCAAATCTACGACGTGAAAATATTCGCTTACGATGCGTCCAAAGCGGCGGTCAATATGTTCACGATTCATCTCGCGCACGAACTCCGCGATACGCCGATCAAGGTCAACTCCGCTCACCCGGGCTGGGTTAAGACCGAAATCGGCGGCAAATATGCCGAGATCGACGTTACGGAAGGCAGCAAGACGAGCGTGATGCTGGCGACGCTGCCGGCGGACGGACCGTCCGGCCAATTCTTCTTCATGGACAATCAGCTGCCTTGGTAATGCTGCCGAGTGCTATGCCGTAAGCAGAACCGAATCGATGCCGCACGAAAGGAGAGGGCCCCCGAACGTTATCGGAGGCCCTCTCTATTTACCCTTACCCTCGGGAACCGCAATCAGAGATTCTTAATGGCGAGCAGCGCGTCGACGGGCGGGTGATCGGCACCGAACGTATTGACGAATACCGGATTGCGCCGATCGTGCTGTCCTTTCATGATGGTCACTTCATAGCCCATCCTCTCGAATTCTTCGGGCTCCCAGCCGCTGCGATGCATTTGAAACACCTCGCCGTTCAATCCGTAAAGATCGACGTTTTCCTGCGGAAAAAAACCGCGCGGCGTAAAGACGATCACTTGCTTCCTCGCGATGGTCTCCGCTTCCCGCAGCATATCGAGCGCTTCTTGCTTTGGAAAATGCTCGATCGAATCCACGAAGGATACCGCCGAGAATGAATTCGGGACGAACAGCCTGCCTATGGCATGCGCGTCGGCGTTCAGCGGGATGACATGCCCGGATTTCGTCGCGCGGTTGAGCAGATATGGCCGATGAATATCCAGCGCGACGATATGCGCATAAGGAAGATCATCCAATATCAAACACGGGCCGCATCCGACGTCGAGCAAGCTTTCCGTATCGGTCAGCTTCCGACGCAGAAGAGCCAGAAAATCTTGACGTTCTATTTCTTGGGCCAATGGCCTCGCCTCCTTCGCTTCACCTGAACTATCAAGCCTGTCCGAGCTGCGTAAACAGCGGATACTTTACTATATGAATCCCTATTCGCGCGCGCTTGGACGGATTCGGCCTGATATGAACTTCGCGGTCGGTTCGGGCCGATGGATGAACGCCGCAGCTCATCCAATCCCGTAACAAGCAAGGTCAGATCGAGGGTTGGATCGAAGTCGGGGCCGGGTCATCGGCGCGGCGCGGCGCGCCGCGCTAGGAACAAATCGCTGCGCGTGCATTTCCGGACCGTCCCGTCGCAGCCGAAATCGATGAGCGCGGCGATGCATGCGAAAAGCTTCCGGTTAGAATTTCACGCCGCCTTCCTGCAGGCCGGATACGAACTTCTTCGTCATGCTCAGGAACAGCATGATCATCGGAATGACCGTCAACACGCCGCCGGCGGCCATCAAGCCCCAGTTGGTGCCGTATTTGCTCGTGAAATTCAAGTACGCCACGGACACGGTTTTCATCCCGTCGGATTGCAGGATCGCGTTGGACAAGAAGATCTCGTTCCAGCTGCTGAGCGTCGTGAACAGCGCCACCACCGTAAAGGCGGGCTTCGCCAGCGGCAGGATGATCGCGAAGAACGCCCGCGCCTGATTGCAGCCGTCCACGGTCGCCGACTCCAGCAAATCCTTCGGAATGCCGATCATGAACGCCCGCAGCAGGAAGACGTTGAACGCGAACCCCCCGCCCACGTAAGGAATGATCACGCCCCAATAATTGTCGATCAATCCGAGCTTCACCGTCATGAAGAAGATCGGAATGAAGCCGATCGGCATGCTCATCGTCACGAACAGGTAAGCAAGGAAAACGCCGCCTCCCGGCGTCTTCATGAACGTAAGGCCGTAAGCGGCGAGTCCGCACACGACGCACATGAGAATGACCGTGATGCCCGTCACCGCGACGGTATTCAGATAGGCGACGTTATAATGTCCCTTCTCCCACGCCGTCGCGAAGTTGTCCGTCGTCCAGCGAAGCGGCCAGCCGAGCGGATTCTTGATGATCTCGGACTTCTTTTTGAAGGCGTTGAGAAACAGGAAGATCATCGGGAACAACGAGAACGCCGCTGCCAGAAGAAGAGGCAGATGTCGCCAGTTCGGCCGGATACGCATCAGACATCCCATCCTTTCTTCTTGCGGAGGTAGCCGTAGACCGCGATCAGCACGACCGCGATGAACGTTTGGAGCAGGGCGACCATCGAACCGTAGCCGGCTTGCCGGCCGGTGGTGCTCAGCTTGTAGTAATACGTCGACAGCGTTTCGGTCGCATGCGCCGGTCCGCCGCCGGTCATGACGTAGACCATCTCGAACGCCCCGAAGGAGTTCAGGACGGTCAGCATCGTGACGATGACCAGCGTCGGCCGAAGCTGCGGCAGGATGATGTTCCATATGATGCGGAAGCGCCCCGCCCCGTCGATCTTCGCCGCTTCTTCGAGCGACTTGTCGTTCTGGGTCATGGCCGCGAGCAGCCATACGACGTTGCCGCCGAAGCCTTTCCACATATCGGCGATCAGCACGAAGAAGATGGACAACGACGGAATGGTCAACCCCGGGATGTCGATGAATCCGACGCCCGCTTTATCCAAATAAAAGTTCATGCCGCTGAACGGATTGTACAGCCAAAGCCAGATCTGTCCGGCAACCGTCACTGTGATGATCGAAGTCGAGAAGTAGATCGATTGGTAGACCGTTTGTCCGCGCTTGATCTTGTTCAAGAGATACGCGAGGAAGAAGGCGAACAGGGTCGGGACGGTCACCCAGAATAACGCCCACTTGATATTGTTCAGAAAGGCCGCGCCGACGATGGAATCATGGAAGAGCTGCTTGAAGTTATCCAGGCCGTTGAAGGTCGGCATGCTCAGTCCGTTCCATTCCGTAAAAGGCAGATAAAGCGATAGGACCGCCGGAATGGCGACCGCGAAGATATGGAACAGCAGGCCGGGCAGTACGAATAGCCAGCCGCGCGCATTTTTCAATCGGGAGCGTTTCTTGACTTCGGCCACGCGCCACCTCTCCTATTCCTTGAAGTTTGACGGAAAAGCGCGATTCGACCATCCGAACCGCGCTTCCCGACGAGGCGCGATCAGTAGTTCGCCAGATCGAAGATCCGGTTCTCGGCGACGTCCTGCTCCTTCTTCTGCTGCAGATCGGCCAGCCAGGCTTCCACGGTCGTTTTCTTCAGGTACACGCTCGGAAAGTCGGATTCGAGCACCTGCACGACCCGCGGAGGTCCGTAGGACCAAGCCACGTATCCGCTTTTGCCCTCTTTGGCGGCGTCGTTGATCATGTCGAGCGCCTTGGACACGTTCGGCTTCAGGTCCATCGCGCCGTAATCCGTCTCGATCGGCTCCGGAATGCCGTGCTGCGCCATCGTCTTCACGACCTCCGGACTGAAGAACTCGTTCAGCAGCTCCGCGACCGCATCCTTATGCTCCGATTGGGCGTTGATGACGAGACCGCCGCCGACGCCCAGCGGGATGACCGGCGTGCCGTCGTTCTTCCAGCTCGGGAACTGAGCGAAGTCGATATCGAAATCGGGTTCGTTGTCGGCGGCGAGACTCCAGGTTCCGTCCAAGCGCATCGCCGCCTTGCCCGTCAAGAACAACTGCATGCTGTCGTCCTGGGAAATCGCGTACGATTTCTTGTCGGTCACGTAACCGGCGTTCCAGAAATCGCTGTAGCGCTGAATGGCTTCGACGATGGACGGATCGGTCCATTTCGTGTCGCCGGAGAACAGCTGCTTCGTGCCGTCCGGGCCGAGCACGCCGTTCACGATGCTGGTCACCCACCAATCGTCGACGCCCGGATTATCCGAAGACCCCCATGCGAAAGGCATGATGCCCTTCGCCTTGATTTTCGGGACCAGCGCCATCAGCTCGTCGTAGTCGGTCGGAATCGTCCAGCCGTTGTCCTTGAACATCGACTCGTTGTACATGAGAATCAAGCCTTCGTAATTCCACGGAATGCCGATCGCTTTGTCGTCCTCGACGTAGGCGTTCTTCGCCCATTTGTACATCGTCGCATCCCAGCCGTATTTCGAATAATACGCGTCGAGCGGCGCGAGATAATTGCTCTTGTAGCGCTCTTTGGCCGCCGACGGATCCATCAGCATCAGGTCCGTCGCCTCTCCGGAGACGAGCGCGGCGGCGAGGGTCTGATCGTCCTTCATGGTGACTTGCTCGAGTTTGATGTTCGGATGCTTGTCCTCGTACGCATCGTACATGGTTTGAAGCGCGGAGCTTTCTTCGCCCCAGATCTCGGCGTCGGGCACTTTGAGCGTGAACGATTCCTCGGCCTCTTGGCCGTTCGCGTCCCCGTTCGCCTTGCCGTCCTTCGAGGACGAGGAGCATGCCGACAGCGCGAAAACGGATGCGAGCGCAAGTACGGTCAACAGTTTCGGAAAACGATGATTCATGGAAAGACCCTCCCTATTGGCGTCTGTTTATTCCGCGGTCATGCAGCTCTTCAAGTAGGCCGCCATCTCCGCGTAGGCCTGCATGCCGTCGCCCGGGGCAAGCTCGCATTCGACGGCCATGTAGCCGCCGAAGCCGATGTCGCGCAGCGTCTTGAAATACGCCGGGAAATCCGTATGGCCGTAACCCGGCTGCAGACGGTTGCTGTCCGCCAAATGCACGTGCGCGATCAAGGAAGCTTCGGCGCGGAGGCTCGCATGGACGTCCGGCTCTTCGATCTGCATATGGAAGAAGTCGGCCATGATTTTCACGCCCGAGAACCCGCCTTCGCGAATGAGGCTGCCCGCTTCGTCCAACCGGTTGATCATATGATCCTCGTAGCGGTTCAGCGGCTCGAGCAGCAAACGGCTGCCGGCGCGGTTCGCGCGTTCGTTCAGTCGGCCGAGCGAGTCCAGCAGAACCTGGCGCTCTTCCGCGGCATCGCGCGGCGATCGAAACGGCGGCAGCTTCTTCGAGAAGATCCCGAACGCGGCGGGCACGATGACGCCGGCGGCGCCGATCTCTCCCGCGTACGTCAGAATTTCGCCGATGTCCGCTATCGCCTTGGCCCGCTCTTCGGGGTCGAAGGCGCCGATCCAGCCGCGGTACCCGCCGCAGACCGAGCTGATCGGAATCCCCGTCGTTCGGACGGCCTTGCGGATCTCGTCAAACCGTTCGATCAAGTTTCTGCCGTCGATTTCGAAGCCTTCGAAGCCGAGCGTTTTCAAGGATTGCAGCTTCTGCTCGTACGTGGAGCCGAAGAAGGATCTGTCCTGCGTCGCGATTTTCAAGGGGTATTCCTCCATTTGAGTTTAAGATTGCGATATTGCGTCGGCGACACGCCGACATAGGATTTGAACAGACGCGTGAAGTTCTGCAGCTCGTTCGAGCCCAGGGCCTGCGCGATTTCGGTAATCGACATCTCGCTGGTCTCGAGCAGCGTCTTGGCCCGCTGGATCTTCATCTCCCGCTGCACCTGCATCGGCGACTTGCCGAACAATTCTTTAAAGCGGTTACAAATATACGTAGGATGCATATGCAGCTCTTCCGACAAGCTCTGAAGCGAGAGCTGCTCCTGCGGATGCTGTACGATGCGCGCCAGCAGATTGAGAAAACTCTGGGACTGCATCGGGTTGCCGATCATGTCCTTCCGGGAGATCGCGCTGTCGAGGATCATATAGAGCAGCTCGAGCGCCTTCGCTTGCTTCAGAATGGCCGATAGGAGCAGCGGCCGGCTGGTCGACGTCGCCTCCATGAACTGCATGAAGACCCGTTCGAATGCCTCGGCATCGTTCAGCTTGAACAGATACGGAATCTGAAACATCTTCATGACGTCCATGACGCCCGCGATCTGAAGCGTGAAATGCCACCACAGAAACTCGGTTTCGTCCGTTCTCGTCTTGAAATGGTCATGCTCCACGTTCATCGGCACGTAAATGATGGATCCGGGCGGAATATCGTACGTCTCGTCGCCGACCCGGAGCTTGGCGCTGCCCTTCTTATGATAGGACATCATATAATAAGGGAGCGTCCGCTTGAACGTCCGCATTTCCGTTCTGCAGTTCATATCGAATTCCACGATTTTCAATTCGGCATTTTGCAGCAGAAAGTCCAGCTGATGATTCATGGCGCTCCCCCTCGTTCTATAAGACTGCCGGTCCGCGGGCTTTAGACGAAATTGACGCCCAGCTTGATGCTGAGATCCGGACGTTGGTCGACGTACTGCTCGTAGCCGTCGGCGGATTCCAGGAACGGCACGACCGGGTTGATGATCTCCTCGCAATCGAGCTTCCCTTTAAGCAGCATATCCCAGCATACGTCCTCGAGCCTTCTCCAGCTCCAGCGCGGATGATCCGGATTCGGCTCGCTGCACGCGCGCGAGAATACGATCTTGGCATTGTTGAAATGCGCCTCGCGTCCAAGGTCCAGTCCGCCCTTGAATGCCCGTGCCCAGCCTACGAAGGCGATCGTGCCGCCGTACGCCAAACCTCTCAAAGCTTGTTGAAGCGCGAATTCGCTTGCGCTGGTCTCGATGATGACGTCGACGCCCAGCTTGCCGGTCGCTTTCTTGAGCTCCAGGCCGACGTCCTGGTTCACCGGATCGTAGCCCGCATCGGCGCCGGCGCGGATCGCGACTTCGCGGCGCTTCTCGATCGGATCGATGACGGCTACCCAGTTGGCGCCGGCCAGTTTGGCCATCTGCGCCGCGATCTGACCGATCGCGCCCAAGCCGAATATCGCGACGCGGTCGCCGGCGCGCACATGCGCGTCGCGTATGCCGCCGAGCGCGAATTGCGCCGGATCGAAGCATACCGCATTCTTCCAGGACATGCCCGCGGGCACTTTCTTCAGGTAGTAGTTATTCACGGCATTGACGATATGCGTCTCGCGCACGCCGCCGTATCCGCATACGCGTTCGCCGATGGCGTATTCGCTGACGTCCGCTCCCGCTTCGGTAACGATGCCGACCCATTGGTTGCCGAGGTTCCATCTGCCGAACCCGCCGTCCGTCTCTTTATCGCTCGTCTCCCGCCGCAAGAACATGTTCCACTCTTCGTCGAAGTAATCCGCCGTATGCGGGCTTTCGCCGCGGAAGCCCGCGAGCTCCGAGCCGTGCTTCGGCGAAGCGTGTTCCACCTTCACTCTGACTTCGTTCGGTTGGAGCTGCCGTTCTTCGTAATCGCCGATCGCTGCTTTTCTGGGCGCCGCCGCTAGCAGTTGTTTGGGCATGAGCGTATTCCTCCGTTAGATCGTTACCAAAGCAATGATAACAATCATGATCGATTTATTTTGCATACCGCTTACAATCCAAGTATACCGGGCATCGGAGGACGTGTCTTTATCACTTGTATAGGGATACTTATCATGAATACAGGTTCGATTATACCCGAACCCACGACTGGATGCGGCAGCTCTCGACAATCGCGTCGTTGATCCGCATCATATGGTGGCCTTCTTCGATCGACGCGAACGTCGGCGGCGTCATGGCGGAGACGCCCATTCGACGCTCGCGAACCGCTTGATAGAAATTCAGAAACAGGTTCTTCACGCCGTCGGGCCAGCCCTCTTCATGTCCGCCGGGATAATGGACCATTGCCGCCGCTTCCCTCGAGAGCTCCCCCGGATCGCAGCCGACGACGAGGCTGGCCGAGCCGCGGCTGCCGATCCACAGCTTGTTCGCCGCCTCCTGGTCCCAGTGCAGCGACTCGCGCTCCGCCGACAAGTCGAAGAACAGTTTATTCTTGCGTCCGGCGCTTACCTGCGAGACGGTGAACACGCCGTGGATGCCGTTCTCGAAATGAACCAGCACGCTGCCGAAATCCTCGGTCGCGATGCGGATCTCCTCGTACTGCGGCCTTCCGTCCGCATCCGGTTCGGGAAGCGGCTTCCTGCGGACGGGATGCAGCGTCTTCAGATCCGCGAACACCTCCACGATGCGCTGACCGGTAATATGCTGCGCCAGGTCGCACCAGTGGGACCCGATATCGGCAATCGCCCGCGTCGCCCCCGAGAGGTCGGCGTGCAGCCGCCAATTGTAATCCGTGTCTTCCAGCAGCCAGTCCTGCAGGTAACCGCCCGTTATCAGATGAACGGGGCCCGTCTGCCCGGATCGAATCCGGTCCCGGGTTTCCGCGACCAGCGGATAGTGCCGGTAGTTGTAGCATACGCCGCTGACCGCGTCCTGCCGTTTGGCCAATTCGGCGAGCTTGGCCGATTCGCCGGCGTTCATCGCGAGCGGCTTCTCCGACAAGAGATGTTTGCCGGCCAGCAGGACCGCCTCGTTGATTCGAAAATGCAGGTGATTCGGCGTGCAGTTATGGACGACCTGAACGTCGGTATCCGCGATCAGCGCTTCCGGGCTCGAATACGCCCGCGGTATCGCGTATTTCTTGGCCGTCTCCCGCGCCTTGCCGAGCGAGCTGCCCGCGATGGCCACGACTTCTATATAGGGAAGGCGGCGCAGCGCTTCCAGATGGAAGCCTGCGGAGAATCCCGTTCCGATGATGCCGACTTGTAGTTGTTCCAACCGCTACCCTCTCCATTCCAGCCGTTCGAGCCTCGGCTATGATCACTTTTAAAGAACCCGCACCCCAATTATATAAAGAGCGCCGGCCCTTCCATAAGCGTTCGGGTACAGGATAAACAAGCAGTTATACAGGTTTTCGCCCGGCAGCTGCGCAAGCGGGTCGATGCCCTTGCTTCCCCCCAACGCAAGAAAACCACTCTCGGAAAGAGTGGTTTCTCGCGGTCTTCTCCCTGAACGTAATCTAGCTATCCTAGCGGCAGGCTGCTCGCGGGCCGGTCCGTCTTATCGCGACGCGAACCGGAACATCTCTTCGAACAGCAGGAAATGGCTGTCCAGTATCTCCTCCGCCGACAGCCGCTCTCCCGGCGCGTCCAGCCCCATGTTGGATTCGAACGTCATGCTCATCCCGCCGCAGGCATGGTGGACCGCCGACGTCAAATTGAACGAAGGCGCGGAGGCCCCCTCCTTTTCCGTCCATTGGTCCACGAGCGCGAAAGGCAATCCCCGCTCCCGATAGACCTCGGCCATTCGCTCGTTGAACGCCTGATGCTTCCGCCTGACGGCCGCGGGCAAGTACGCGATCGCCGGAAAATGAATCGCCTCGTTCGCCCCGCCGTGCAGCGATAGATGGAAATCGACGGCTTCCCGCTCCGCCAGCGCAAGCAGCGCCGCCGTCTCCCGCGCCATCGGGGCGAAGAAATTGTCGTGCATCATGTTGACGCCGTCGTCGTTGAAGTACGACCCGAGAAAGCCGGCAGCGTCCTTGATCGGATGAACCGCCTTGCACGCGGGCCACGAGCAGAGCGTCCCGTCCTTCCATGACCCCTGCATCCAATAGACGAACTGCTCGTAAGGCGTTCCGATCAACGTGTCGGCCGGCAGCCTCGCCCGTCCGTCGGGATTCAGGCACGGAACCAGCAACAGCCGGAAACGTCCGGCGTTCTCGTAGAGATAATCGTGCCGCTTGCCCCGGTAATCGGTTCCGGTCTCGAGCAAGCGAATCAGGTTCATGACCGCGGCCATGCCTTCGAGCTCCCCGCCGTGAACGCCGCCGACGAGGAGCAGCACGGGCTTGGCGCCTTCGCCTTTGCGGGCGTAATGCGACGGATCGCCCGCCCCGCAAGCCGAGCTGTAATTGGCCGTCCGGCCGAAATCCTCTTTCTCGCCGTATTCGGCCACGTACGCGTCGCGTCCGCCCGCGGACGTCACGAGGACGCCGGCGCGCCCCCGTTTAACCTCCGCCATGCCTTGCGCGATAGCGGGCAAATCGCTTTTCCAGAACGGCTCGACCAACGACGGTTCCTCCTTCTCCGGGCGCGCGCTGCCGGTCATCCCTTGACGGACCCCATCATGGCGCCTTTGACGAAATGCTTCTGAATGAACGGGTAGATCAGCATGATCGGAAGCGTGCCGACGAGAATGACCGCGTACTTGAGCGATTCCAAGACGACGGTCTTGTCGCCGACGGCGGAGCTCATCGTCATATCCGAGGTCTGGCCCATCAGGACGATGTTCCGGATCATCACCTGAAGCGGAAACAGGTCGGCATTCCGAATGAAGATGAGCGCGTAAAAGAAATTGCCCCAGATCTGCACCGCGTAAAATAACGAAATCGTCAATATCACGGGCTTCGATAACGGCAGCACGATTCGCAGCAGGATGCCGAGATCGGATAGCCCGTCGATCTTCCCGGACTCCTCCAGCTCGCGCGGAATCCCCTGGAAGAACGTGCGCATGATGATCAAGTACCAGGAGGATACGAGCCCCGGCAGCACCATCGCCCAGATCGTATCCAGCAAATGATAGCTCCGCACCGTGAGGTACGTCGGGATCAACCCGCCCGAGAACAGCATCGTGAAGACGATCATCAGCATGAACGCCTTGCCGAAGACGAGATTTCTGCGCGAGAGCGAATAAGCCCCGATCGTCGTGAACGCGAGCGAAAGCGTCGTCCCCAGCACGACGTAGAGCAGCGTATTGCGATAGCCGGCGAGAATGCGGTTATCCCGGAAAACGGCGGCATACGCATCGAGTTGAAAGCCTTCGGGCCATAAGCCGACCCGATTGTCGACGACGCTGTCCGCGGAGCTTATCGAAACTGCTGCCATATGGACGAAAGGAAACAGCATGACGCATGCGAAAATGCCCAGCAGCAGGATATTCACGACGTCAAAAAGTCCGGTTTTGTTATTCAATCCGCATGAACTCCCTTACCATAAGCTCGTTTCCCCGAATTTGCGGCTGATCCTGTTGCTCGCGTAGACGAGCAGGAAGCCGATGACGCCCATGAACAAATCGATCGCCGTGCCGTAGCTGTACGCGCCTTGGAGAATGCCTACCCGGTAAACGTACGTCGATATGATGTCCGACGTATCGTAAGTCGCCGCGTTGGACAGGAGGAATACTTTCTCGAAGCCGATTTCGAGCACTTGCCCGACTTGCAAAATGAACATGATGACGACGGCCGTCGAGATCCCGGGCAGCGTCACGTGCCAGATTTGCTTCAATCTGCCGGCGCCGTCCATCCTGGCCGCCTCGTAGAGCTGCGGATCGATCGTCGTCATGGCGGCCAGAAAGATAATGGAGCTCCAGCCGGCCTGCTGCCAAACTTCCGAGCCGACGTAGATCGTCCGAAACCACTCGGATTCCTGAAGGAAATTGACGGCCGGAAAGCCCATCCGCTGCAGGAGATGGTTCAGCCATCCCGTGCTCGGGGACAGCAGCATGACGATCATGCTCGACACGACGACGGAAGACAGGAAATACGGCAAGTAGCTGACCGACTGCACGAACCGTTTGAACAATCTGCCTCTCAGCTCGTTGAGCATCAGGGCCAGCACGATCGGCGCGGGAAACCCGAACAGCAGCTTGTAGAAGCCGAGAAGCGCCGTATTCTTGATGATGACGAGGGCGTCGGGATTATCGAAGAACTGTTTGTAGTATTTCAAGCCGACCCACGGGCTGCCCGCGAACCCCTTGAACAGGTTGTAGTCCATGAACGAGATGACGATGCCGAACATGGGGACGTACTTGAACAAAATATAGTAGAGCAGCACGGGCGCCAGCAGCAGCAAAAAGACGCGGTCGCGCTTCACTTGCCCGATGACCGATGGCTTCAAATCCCGCATCTCCTTCCCGAGAGCAGATAGGGCCGGACGTCTTCGGGAGACGCATAGCCCTATCGGCGTTCCTCTTTATTTCGCGTTCGCTTTCACGCGGTCCAGTCCGATTTGGTAGGCGTCGATGAGCTTCTGGGAGCCCAGCTTCTGCAGCTCGGCCAGGAAGGCGTCCCATTCGGTCATCGGCGTCTCGCCCATGATGAACTTGGCGACGGCCGTTTCGTAATATTTCCGGATCTGTTCTTCCGTATTGGCGATGGCGCTCTTCTCTTCCCCGGTCAGCGGCGGCAGGGCGTTGATGACCGGGAACTGGTACTTGGCGGCCTCCGTGTAGGCGTATTGCTCGTTCTCGTTGCTGAGCGACTTCGAAGCTTCGAAATCGGCCACTCCGTACGCGCCCGTCGTGAACATGCCGAGCTCCTTGCGCAGATCGTTCGGCTCCTTGAACTGCGGCAGGAACTTGCGTTTGCCGTCCACCATCGTGTACGTCTCGCCTTCTTTGCCCCAGCTCAACAGATCCTTGCCCTCGTCGGAATAGAGGAAGTCGAGATAACGCAGCGCGGCGTCCAGATTCTTGGTCGTGGAGGAAACCGCGAAGCCGTATTCTTCGAAATTCGTGTTCGGAATGTAAGGCTGGCTGCCGCTGCCGAGCGGCGGCGCCATGAACTTCAGATGCGCCCCGTCCGTCAGCTGCGCGTTCATGATTTCGATTTGCCCGATGAACTGGATCGTCATGAACGATTTGCCCGTCGTCATGAACTGCGTCCATGCCTTATAGTCCATCGACAGCCAATCCGGCGGCGTCAAGCCCTCCGCGTAGAACTTGCGCAGGTAGTCGACCAGCTTCTTGAAGCCGGGATCGGCCGCGCCGTGCTTGATCTTGCCCGTGGCCGGGTCTTCGTAGAATTCGGGATAAATGCCGAAGGAAGGACCGAAATACTTCAGCGTGTTGATGCCGTGGCGGAAGACGAACGGATAGCTGTCGGGATACAGCTTCTTCAGCTTCTTGGCCGTTTCGTACATCTCGTCCCACGTCTTCGGCACCTCGAGCGAATTCTTCGCGAAGATATCGTCGCGATAGAAGAAGACGGTCTGATTGCCCGCGCCCATGCCGTCGTTGAGCACATGGTACATTTCGCCGCCGGGCGACGTCATTCGCTGCGCGACGTCGGGTCTGGCTTCCAGAAACGCTTTCAAGTGCGGCATTTTGTCCAGGTATTTGGACAAATCGAGGAATGCGCCTTGCGGCCCGTACTTCTGCGCGTCCGGCGGGAACACGGACATCAGGTCGGGCATGTCGCCGGAAGCGACGGCGAGCGCGAGCGACTCCGGTCCCGTCTGCGTTTCCTGCTTGATCGTGATATTCGTTTTCTCTTGGATCCATTTCCATACGGCCCAATCTTCCTTGACGGGCCAGGCTTGGGATTGGTCCGTCAACAGCCTTAGCGTGGCCGGCTCGGGCGTCGCAGGCTCTTGCGCCGGCTTTTCCGCCGAAGCGTTCGCCGGCGCATTTGCCGGATCGTTCGTACCGGACGCGGCCGGCTCGTTCGGCGCCTGCGCGTTGTTCCCTTCTTTGTCCGCACACGCGGCGAGCATGGTCGACAGCAGCATGACCGTCGCGAGCATCGTGCTTGCGGCGGCGCCGCGTTTGCTTTTCTTTCTCTGCTTCAACATGAATGCACCCTCCCCTTCGACTATTCGCTTCAATAGATGAGGCATCTCGCCGAGGCACCGCTCCGCTTGCGGCGGGTCAGGCCCCCTCGATAACGCTAGCATAAAGCATCGGAGAACGGCGGTAAATCGGCCGTTCCGACGCGGCTTCAATTCCTTTATGGTTTTCTTGAAATAATCGCAGCTTCCGGGAAAACGCCTATTCTTTGTTCGCGAAAACGATCGTCGTTATTCGGCGGCGGCATCCGAAGCGCACGGGGTTTCCCCCGCGGCTCCGGGTGCCGGACGCCGCTTAATCTTACTCGGGCAACCGGCTTCGGCCCGTGCTTAAGGCGTCTTGAACATCGTCGCGTAATCGAACAGGTACTCGCCCGTATAGCGGCTCGGGCGGAAGACGAACGAGCTCAGGTTCGAGACGGTTGCGTTATCGTCGTAGAATTTCAGCCCTCCGATCCGGTAGGTTCCGGTCCGCTTGTCGAGCGTGCCGGGAAAGTCCGCGTCCGAGGTCAGCGTTTTGTAATAATCCGATTGCAGCGTAATGCTGTACCGCTTCGCGTCCATGTCCGCGTCGAACCGGAGGGTCATCCATTGATTAGCCGGTATCTCGGCGGTCGAATTCGGGAGCTTGACCAATTTGTTCGTTCCGCCGTCTTTGATCCAATAGCCGAACTTTTTGTCGGAACCGCCCGTAAAGCGGATCAGATCCGTTCCGGATCCGCCGACGATCATCTCGAAGTAGCCGACCTTGTTCGCGATGAACTTCGTTTCGAACGTCACTTTGCCGGTGAGCGCCGTCGTCGCTTTTTGCACGATCGGACTGACCGCCCATTCGTTCGTCGGATCCTCGTAATTATCGAGCACCTTCAGCGCCTTGCCCGCCGTGATCGGCGAGGTTACGGGTTCGACGACCGTGCCGAAATTGCGGGTAAACGTCCAGCCGTTGCCGTTGGCCGCCGTCGTCCAGCTATCGAACGTCTCGTAGTATTCTCCCGCGGCCCCCGTTGTCGGCATGGTCAATGCGATCGTCGGACCATCCGTGGATTCGTTGCCGGCGGCATCCTTCGCTTCGACCTTGAATGTATAGGACGCGCCCGGCGTCAAGCCGGTTACGTCGTAGGACGTTCCGGTGACTTCGACCGCGACGCCCGGCTGATCCGACCGATACAGCTTATAGGAGGCGACATGGCCGGAATTGTCTTCCGCTTCATCCCATTTCAGCTTCGCGATCGCGGGGAACAGATGGTCGATCCGCAGGGCGTCCGCGGCATCCCAGCCCGGCGCGGTCAAGTCGGGCAGCGTCGCGGTCGCGGCCGCGCTCGCCTTGGAACGATTGCCGCTCGAATCCACGGCCCTGACGGTAATGGCGTACGTCTGGCCGGTCGACAAGCCGGACACCGTCGCGGTCAAGGTACCGCCGGCGGGCACGAGCAGTTTCTGCACGCCGTTCGCGTAAATCGCGTATTGCGCGACCGCGACGTCATCCGTGGAGGCGGTCCACGAGACGTCGACCGAATGATCCGTTACGTTCGTTAGCGCCACGTTGCCGGGAATCGTCGGTATGACCTCGTCATCCTTCACTTCGATAAGGCCGATCCAGTCGACGTTCATCGGACCTCTGGCATTCCAGAGCGTAATGTCGATCGGCCCGGGTTCCAGCACCTTGCCGGTTCGTACCCGCGCCGCTTTCCAATATTCCGGCAGCGTCCCGTAGTCCACGGTCGTCTCGGTCTCGAAATAATAAGGAGATTCGCCGATCATGGCCAGTCTGGCGCTTTGCTGTCCCGCCGGCATATCCCAGCCCGACACGTATTTCACGACGAGATCGTAGGTGCCCGCGTTCGGGACGTTCAGCTGCCATTTGCCCCAAGATCCGACGTCCACCCAGGTCCCGACGCCGGCGCCGCCCGACAGGAACGGCCGATTCCGATAGACGGTGAACGACGGGTCTCCCTTCGCGGAGTACGCCTCCGCTTCTTTCCAGACGATCGGGGTCGTCTCCCGCTTCTCGTCGGGATCGTCCCACGTGACCGTGGGCGTCGGCGCGTCCGCCCCCATCTTCTTCAGCTTGACGAGTCCCGCCGCCCCGCGCAGCAGGATCGGAGCATCGGCTTCCAAGAAGACGCTGTCCGCTTTCCCGTGGGAGGCGAACAAGAATCCGGCCGGCGCTTCGAGCACCTGGTATAGGCCCGGCTCGTTGTCCAGCTTGCCCCAAGCGACCGGGTTGCCTTCCGTATCGCTATGCCGCTCCAACTCGATCGTGCCAGGCACCCCGTCGATGTCGACGTTCAGCGTGACGGGCGCCATCGGTTCCGGCATCGGAGCGTCGTTCAGCTTGAACGCCCGCTGGCCATGCTCGACTTGGACGTTCAGCGTGTCGCCCGCCGTCGTCCAATGAACGCCTTGCAGCGCCATCTCTTCCGCAGCCGTGCCGCCTTGCGGGATATCGTCCCCGCTGTCCTGATCGCGAAGCCGCGTCAGCCCCGGCGCAAGAACGGCGACTTGCGTGTCCGCTTGGCCGGATACCGACAGGCGGTCTTGGCCGTAGACGACGGTCGCGGTCTCGCTGCTCGTGATCAGCGCGACGCCGTCCTTCGCGACGCTCTTGCCGTCGACGAGGAGCACCGTGTCTCCCTTGAAGGCGACGGCCGCCCCGTCGAACGAGACGCTGCCCGCGTTCACGACGCCGCTCGTGCCCGTTCGGACGTACACGACGGAACCGTCCTCGAAGGAGAGCTTCAAGTACGCGCCGTTGTTTTCCACGGTCGCTTCTGCCGGTGCGCCGTCGCTTCGTTCGTAGGCTTGCATCGTCGACACGATCGTCGCCTGGGATGCCTTCGGCGTCACGAATGCCGCGTGTTTCTGCTCCCTGCCCGTGAAATTGCCGCCCGGCTTTCGTTCGATCCCGTTCTGATCGAGGAAGTTATCCTCCGTAACCGCGGTTAACCCGCCGGGCGTGAGCAGCTTGACCTTCAAGCCGGCGTTCCCTTTCAGAATCGTCGCTTCCGCGCTCGGCACGTCGACGTCGAGCTCGTCGTCCGCGTGCAGCCACCATTCGAAGTTCGAGCCGCCCGGCTTGTTCGAGGCCAACTGATCGACCACGACGAACGTCGAAGGACGCACGTAGATGATTTTCCGGTCCGCCCGGGACAGCATGCCCGCATAGGCGGCCGAGGCGTCGCCGCTCGTCGCGTCGAAGTCGGGATGCGTCACGAAGCCGAGAATTTTGCCGTCCGCGTCGATGTCGTTCGTGGGCTGTCCTTTCTTCCGGTCGATCGTGATCGCGTTGGAAGCGAACGTCTGTCTGCCGTAATTGATCATGTGTTCGCTCGTGTACGAATCGAAAAATCCGCCTTCGACGGCCAGCGATTCGCCGAACGCTTTGACCACGAAGCTGTTCTGGTCGGCGTGGGTGTGGTTATAGCTCCCGTACGGACTGGACTTGAAATACAGGGACACGCGGTCGGGATCGTAAAGCTCGGAATGCATCGCGACCTCGCCGATATCCTGGAACCATCTGCCGTCCGGCAAATCCACGGGAGGCATGCCGGCCAGGTCGGCATCGCCGTAGAAGTAGTTGAATAACTCTTCGCCGGGCTCCGATCCGATCGCTTCGGACTCCCATTTCAGCCTTGAATCCTGATACATCTGGGCCAGCCGGTTCAGAATGGAGACGCTGTAATGGCTCGGAGAATCCTCGCTTCCGTCTCCGAAGACGCCGCCCGGGCTGCCGTGCGGGAACATATAGAGCGGATACAGCCCTTCGTTCCGCGAGTAGGCTTTATCGTAGAGATTGAACCCGCTGGCGGTATTCAGCACGTCCGTGAATTCCTTGCCGAAGAGGGAGGAATATTGCCAATACCCCGTTCCCTGGGACCAGCCCCCGTCCTCTCCGCCCCAAGGAGGCATGAAGTTGATATAGTCGGGCACGGTGCCCCGGAACCAGTCCTCGGCTTCGGGCGCATCGTGAAGAAGGGCGATCGCGATCAAGCCGACATAGCCGAAGTTGGTCCAGCCGTGGGAATCGAACGGCGTTTTCCGAAGCGGATGAGCCGTGACGAGCTCGTCGTACATCGTCTCCGTCCTGGCCACGATCATCGCGCGCACGTCCGCTTTCTCGCCTTCCGCGAACAGGGGATAATCATAGATCCAGTCGTACGCCATGGCGGACCGGAGCGCGATATACCGGTGCACCTGATCGTTCTGCGCATAGCTCGTGCTGCCGTTCGGATTCCATTCGGCGATGCTTATCAACCGCCGCTTCGCTTCGGCCGCGTAGTCCGCGTTGCCCGTCACGAGATAAAGGAAGGCCGCGTCCGCCATCTTGTCGACGGCCTTGTCGGAGGCTTGGCGCAGGGCCGTCTGCGCGGACTCGTAATCCGCGTCGCGGGGATGCGAGGGCGGATAAGGAAATATCGGTTCCGACGGCAGCGCTTCATTAAGGGCGGCCGTGACCGAAGCCAGCTTCTTCTCGTAGAGCGTCTTGCCGGTCGTCGCCTTCAAGCTCCGGAAATCGGCGAGCGTCTCGGCCGTCGTCCAGATCCGCGGATGGCCCGAGCCGATCTCGTCCAGCAGGTCGTCTACGGAAGGAACGGGAAACGCGACGTCGTTATCGCCGTCGATGCGGAACTTGCGGACGTCGCTCCACGCCGACCAGTCGTCCGGAGCGGAAGCACCCGCCGCGTGATACCGGACGCGCCAATACCACGTGCCGGGGTCAAGCGCGTGAGAGAAGTTGTAGAAGTTATTCGTCAACTCGTCTTCGTCGTACTCGGCGACGGACAGGTCCGCCGCCCGGCCGACCTGCAGGCGGTACTTGTCGGCGTTCGCGATCCACGGCCAATGAAAATCGGGCGGGTTCTGCGTCGTCACGAGGCCGTCCTTCGGACCGTAGGGCATATTGTACCCCGAGGCCGACGGGGCGGGCCATGCCGGCACGGCCGCGTTCGCCCCGGGCATCCGGGAGAAGCCCCCGAAACATCCCAATGCCAACGCCGCCGCCATGAACCAGATGAAGCTTTTACGCGTCTTCGTTTTCCTTTCTCTGACTGTCCGCACATCATTCAGCTCCTTTGCAAATGGTTTTGAGTCCGCTTACAATCGCAAAGCATTCAAATGCTCTTTCATCGTAAAGAAAACCCGCGAGCCCGGTAAATCGGCGCAATTGCCCCTGCTGCAACTCCCTTGCGATATTCGGAAAATAAGCCGATCCTTCGTAAAAAAGCCTAGCGCCTCCGCGGTTGTCGGTTGTCGCATCCAAATCTCGGATCGCCCGCCGCAGACGCAAAAAAACGGATACGCCGCTTAAGGCGCATCCGTCTTCGAAATATAAATCCGTATCTCCCCCGTCAGCCCGTAGGGACGCAGCACGTAGGCCTCCGTATGCTCCCGTCCCTCCGGGTGAAACGAATACCAATCGAGCCACGCTCCGTCCGGCCTGTCGACGTGCAGCGGACCGAGCAGATTGCGCGGGCTCCCGACGACCTCGAGCTCCAGCCTGTTCGTGCCCGGCACGAGCCATGCCGTCAGTTCGACGGTTCCGGCCGCCCGCCAGGGGATATCCGCTGCGTCTCTCCCGTTCACGGACAACCGCATCGTGATCGCTTCATACGACCCCAGCTCCATGAAGGTCCTTGCGCCGTCCTCCTGCTCCGCCGCATCGAATTCGAAGCGGTATACCATGCTGCCGCAATAATGGGGATAGCCCTGCGGGCACCAGTCCCCGAGCCGCAGATTCCCCGGCTCCCGAACCAACCGCCGTTCGCCGTCTATCCCGAAGTCGCCGAGCAGATACGCGTTCTCGATCTCCATGTCGTGCATGTACGCGCATTCGATCTCGAGCACGTTCTCTCCCGCGGCGAGAACCGGGAGCTTCACGGTCGTCAGGCAGCGGTCCAAATACCAGCCTTCCGGGCCTCCCGCGATCGTCTCGCCGTTCAACCGGAAACGAAACCGCTCCGCCTGCTCGAAGGCGACGAACGCATCGCCCGCGGGCACTTCCTTGACCCCGAAGACGAACCGGAACGCGACCGGTTCCCCATCGCGCTCGTGAGGCTCGCCGACCCAGAAATGCCGCTGGAGACCGCCGTTCGCGTACACTTGCCGCATGCCCAGCCTGCCGCGGAGTTCCTTCTGCGCCCGCCACACGTCCATCGTCTCCGACCAAGCTTCATTCCGGACGCGGTATTGGCAGCGGTCCAGCACGAGCGCGTTCGGCGCGGTTCGCGCGAAGGAGGCCGGCGTATCGAGTACGACGAGCGTCTCCTCTTGCCCGCGCCGTTCCTCCGGCTCTCCAACGGCATCTCTCTCCGCCTCGGGGACGACGACATACAACTTCGAATCCGTCGGCTCGAACCGCTCCCGGAAGACAAGGTACCCCTCGCGGCTAACCGCGGGGACGGTCGTCCTGCCGCCCGTGAGCGCATTCCACGACTCGACCCGTCCGCCGCCTTGAATGGCGACTTCCACGTCGTATCCGGCTTGCCGGTCGTTGTTGGCGACGAACACGGCGGTGCAGTCCTCCGATTCCCGGCGCATGCACAGCAGCCGATTCGCCTCTCTGCCGTCATCGCCCAGCAGGCGCACGGCTCGCGGCAGCTCCCGTTCGATCGCCGCGATCAGCTGCTCGCCGTTCCCGGCCTTTCGGAAACCCGGATGCCCCGTCAACGCCGATAGGTCGTAAGGTTCTCCGTCCAACAACCCTGGCGCGTCCCCGTACGACAGCAGGATACCGCCGGCATCCAAGTAGGCGAGCAGCAGGTCGCAAGTCGAACGCAGCAGATTCGCCAAGGAAGGCAGCACGACGATCCGATAGCTTGCCAGCCCGACCTGCAGCCAATCCCCTTGCACGCGGCCGATCTCCTGCAGGATCAGCTCGTCGCCCAAGTCGAAATCGTAGTGCTCCCCGAGCAGCAGCCGGACGAAGTCGTTGAATGCCCGGCTGTAAGCCGCCATCGCTTCGGCATTCCCCGCCCCGTTGCGCCATTCCGGCGCCAATACGTCCTGCCCGAGCCGCGCCCATACCGACGTCGCCGGATGCACGACCAGCACGTCGCGAACGACGCGCCCTACGGTCAGCACCGAAGCGAGCCGGGCGAAGTAATCCTCCACGACACGATTATGCGGCCACCAGTTGGCGTTGTAATTGAAGGAAGGCGGATAATCCCGCTTGCGGCAGCCGCGAAGCGAGTACAGCGCCACATGGTGGGTGATCGCGTTGACGCCGAGCGCGAACTGATAATCGCCGATCCATTTGCGCCCTTCGAAGGTCAGGTTCCAGCCCGTCACGCCGTACGTCTCCGTCATTACGGTCGGCTTGCCGTACTGGTTCGCGACGCTGGACGCCTCCTTGACCGACAAGCTTTCGTCCGTTTGCTCGCCGAGCGTGTCGATCCCGGGGACGTCCAGATAACGGTAATGGGGCATGACGGCCCCGCCGTATCGCGTCGCCTGCACCAAGTCTTCTTCCCAGCAGTAATGGCCGGCGAAAGCAAGGCCGTTCTCCCGGCACCAGTCGCCGATCGGCTTCGAATACGCCTCGCAGAACATCTCCGTCACCGTCTTCCAGTAATCGTGGCGAATCTTGGACGATGGCCCGCCCCGGTAGAAGAAGTAGGGAAGCGTTTCCCAAATCCCGTATCCGTTCTTCGCCGCGAACGTCTCCGGCAGCGAATCGGTCCAAGCGATCCACGTCATCTCCGGCGCGTTCAGCCGTTCCTGGAACCCGCGAAAAAAAGGTTCGTCCGTGAAAATGCCGGGGACGGCGCCCCCGAATTCCTCGCCGACGGCCGCTTTGTATTTCTCGTAAGTCGTCTCGATGAATAGCGCCGCCGACAGCGGGTTCAAGCTGTCGGGATACGCGTCGCCGTGGCACCACTCGTTCGGGCCGGCGACATGCCGTCTCAGCACCAAGTACGCGTCGTCTTCATCCGCCGGCAACTGCCGGCCATCCGTCCAATCAGCCAACCCGGTGCATGCCAGCAGCTCGTCGCCCCGGATTCGCGCCCGGTAAACGGCTTGAATCGACGCGTCCGTCCCGTACGCCTTGCAGACGGTCAGCGATAACGCTTTGGCCCGAACGGCGTCGCCCCCTTCGCGGGGTACCCGTCCGCCGCCCATGCCGGAGGAATAGCGGTCTTCGTCGTACAGCCAGGCATACATGCCTTCTTCCTTTGCTTTGGCGACCGATTGCTTGATCCGCTCCATGAACGCGTCGCCCATGTACGGCGTTTCGAGTCCTTCGCGGACATGCATCATGAAGCCGCCCATCCCCTGCTCCTTGAACCCTTCGATCTGCGCGTTCAATTCTCCCTGCTCCAGCTTGCCGTTCCAGGACCAGAACGGCACGGAGCGCCGGTCCGCGGGAGGGTGCGCGAAACGGCCGAGAAGTCCGGCATACGTCGATGTCGTCTTTGTCAATTCGAATCCTTCCTTTTTCGGTATTCGCTCGGCGTCAGCCCCATGTACTTCTTGAACATCCGGTTGAACGAGGTGATGTTCCGGTACCCGACCGCCTCCGCGGCTTCGCGGATCTTGAGCCGGTCGTCGTCCAGCAGGCCGGCCGCCTTCGCGATCCGGGTTTCGTTAATGTAGTCGACGATGTTCATGCCGGTTTTAGCTTTGAAATAGGAAGACAGATACCCGCTGCTCATCTTGAGCTTCGCCGCCAGCACGTCCAAGTAAATTTCGTCCGCCAAATGCGCATGGATGTAATCGACGACCTGGGTCGTAATCGGGTGTTTCTCTTCTTTCTTCTCCCGGACGGCTTCCGCCGTCTTCGCCGTCCATTCCGCGAGCAGCTCCCCGAGCTCCTTCACCGTGCGGCAGCGCCCGATCCGCTCGCCCGTTTTGCCGAGCAGCGCATCGGTTTCCTCCGGACCGAGGGGGAACGGCGTGACCGCGCCGCGGATCTTGCCCGCGAAAGACTCGGCGAACCGCACGAGCGACGCCGCCGTGGGCACGTCGCGGTGCCACTTCGCGACATGCTGCTGCACCAAGGCGACGAGCTGAGCGGCGTTCCCGGCTTTGAGGCTCGCTTCCAGCTCTTTGTCCTGATCCGGCGAGAAGCCGAGCGCGACGGGAGCGGAGCCCCGCTCGAGAATGAGCTGCGTCTCGCCCGTCATCAGCCGTTCGCCCGCGAGCTCCTGTGCTTCCTCGTAAGCCAAGGTCAAGTGATCCGAAGCCGAGTGCGCCGAGGTTACGGCCATCGTGACGATTCCGTGCTCCGAATCCTGATCGAACGCCTGCTTCATCTGGCCGAGCTGCGCGATGACGTCCGCCCGCCTTTCCGTGAACACGAGGCTGAGCATTTGATCCCGCTCGATCTGGAACGTGAGCGAATCGGGGAAATCCGGCTTCAGCTTGCTGTCGATGAACATGCGCAAGTCATAGAGCCAATTTTGAAAGACCTCGGAAGAACGAAGCTCGCCCATGTGCGGCTGGATATGGTAGAGCACGAAGACGAACGGCTTGCCCGCGAACTCGAGCTTCGGCGCATCCGGCTCGTGGCTTCGGATCGCCTTCAGGTGGTTCATGAACGAAAGCTGCCGGAACAGCATCCGGTTGCCGTGGATTTGGCCGCTGATGATGTTGAATTCCTTGATCGTCGAACGGTACGGAGGCTCGTCGTTCATCTGGCGGATGGACTCGATCACTTTCTTGAGCGGGTTATGGATGCGCGCCGCGATCAGGAACGAGAACAAGACGCTGAACGCGATCGCCGCCAGGATAATGGCCAGCAGCGTCAGGTTGATTCGCGTTTGTTCGGCGATCCGGTCGGCCGGAACCCGGGAGACGTACGTAAACCCGGTTCCTTCGCCCTTGTTCGCGAAATAATACTTTCCGTCCCGGATCAACGAGCCGTTCGCCCCCGTCGCGCCCAAGTCTTCGAGGGTCAAGAACGGTTCCCCGTCGCCCGCTCTGCCGAATATCGGCTTGCCGTGCTCGTCGTAGATCAGGAAGTCCTTATAGACGTTTTGGTGGAACGCCTCGTACATCTTGGCGGCATCGAGCAGCACGATCATGTAGAAGTCCGGGTTGTGGACCCCCTCGATAATGATCGGCATCAGCTCGCCGAGCGGCTGCGGGCTGTCCCGGAAGATATGATTGACCATATCGGCGGCCGGAAGGATCCGAATCGCTTCCGCTGCGCCGAATTGCGCTTTCCAGAACGCCAACGGATATTCCTCGCTCGCGGAGAAGACATTGAACATGGACGCGGCGTTCGTGCTCGTCCCTTTCTCCAGCACGAGGTCGTCTTTCTTCGAATAGAACACGATATTGTTGATATACAGGTAAGGAACGGTCGTCCATCTCGCGATTTCCCGCACGATGACCGGATAATCGACGTTGTCCGGCTGCTGCTGCAAGCGCATGATCTCGTCGCTCGTAAAAAAGAGAAGCATCTGCTGCTTAATGAGATTCAGATGCTTCTCGTAGCTGTCCCTCGTATTGTCGAGCAGCGAGGTGTTGTACTTGACGACTTCCTGCTTCACGCTGCGATTCGATACGGAGACGGCGTACACGGTAAGGGAAGCCAGCAGCAGCACGATAAACAGAAACCCCGCGACGAGCCTGGCGAATAGGGAATTCATTCCGTTTCGCAGATATAGAATCGGTCGAATTTTCCTCATCTCGTCCCCGCCTCCGAATGCTACCGATTGTCGCCGGTTTTTCTCCTATCTTAACAAAGCCGGCGAAGCCGTGTATAGCTATCTCGGCGTCAGTCTGCGGTAACGGTCCAGCGTGATTCGGCCGAGCAGGCGCTCCCCCTTGGCGAAACGCCCCAGCTCGTCGACGACGAAATCGCACAGCCTCCGCTTCAGCGGGCCGTGGAACCCGCCGATATGCGGCAGGCAGAACGCATTCGGCATCGCGAGCAGCTCGTGGTCCGCCGGCAGCGGCTCCCGGTCGTAGACGTCGAGTGACGCCCGGATGCGGTTCGCGCGAAGCTCGTCCAACAGCGCCGCCTCTTGCACGATCGGACCGCGCGCCGTATTGACAAGCAGCGCGCCGTCCTTCAGCCGCTTCAACTGTTCGGCCCCGATCATGCCTTCCGTGCGAGGGGTCCACGTGTTATGCAAGGATACGATGTCGCTGCGCTCGAACAGTTCGTTCAGCCCGCAAAGCCCGACGCCCAGCGCGTCCGCTTCCTCTCGCGTGCAATGGGCGGAGTACAGCAGCAGCTCCGCGTCGAACGGCTTCAGCATCCGGATCACGTGCTTGGCGATTTCGCCGTACCCGACCAACCCGATCGTCCTTCCCGTCACGCCGAGCACCGTTTCCCGGTTGTTGTTGCTCCACTCTCCCCGAGGGATGCGCGCGCTATAGCTCTTCATATCCCAGGCGCCCGCCAGGATCAAGGCGACCGCGCATTCGGCGGTCGAGAGCGCGAGCACCGGATTGGCCGACGTTACGGCGATGGCGGTGGCGAACACGTCCTCGTTCACGATCGAGGCGACGCTGCCGGCCCCGTGGCCGATGAACGCGAGCTTGCCGGCGCGCGCCAGCGCTTCCGGGGTAAAGACCGGCGAGCCCCAGGACGTGATGCAGGCCTCGTAATCTCCGATGCGATCGGCCAGATCCGCGCTCGTGAACGGACGGTTCAACGGCACGAAATCGATCGCGGAGAACCCGGCCAGCTTGTCGATCGACGCCTTCGTCCAAAATAATTCGCGCAGTTCCGCGTTCGCGATCGCGACCAGCGTCTTCATTGCGGAACCCCCCTTTCGCCCGCGCGGAGAACGTTCCGCATGAATGCCACATACCGAGGAAAAACGATCGCAGGGTCCGCGTCCGCCGTCTGCAGCTCCTTCCGCCACTTGGACTCCCACTCCAGCGAGTAATAACCTTCATAGCCCGCCCGTTCGAGCCTGCGGACGATGTCGGCGACCGGCACCCGCCCTTCCCCGAGCTTCGTGTACTTCCAGCTCCGTTCCAGCGGATCCTCGAACGGCACGCCGTCCTTGATATGCACGTGAACGCACCGTTCTCCGAGCAAGGCGATCGTCTCTTCCGGCGATTCCCCTTCTTCGAGCGGATGGATGATATCGTAGATGACCGCGCAATCGGGCTTCCCTACGTCTTCCAGCAGCCGGTTCAGCGATCGGCCGGTGGCGAATTCGTTATGCGTCTCGATCCAGGTTCGCACCCCGTGCGCGGATGCGAATTCGCAAGCGTCGCGGATGCGCGCCACGATGTTCTCGTAGTCAACAGGCGGAGCGGGGTCGTCGAGCCGGGTATTGAAGTAGCCGAGAAAGATCCGCACCCCCGCGGCTTTCAAGTCCCGTGCCAGCAGGACGGCGTCCCGATACCGGGCAAGCTCCGCTTTGTCCCCTTCGCTTCCCGTGAAACAGACGCCCGAGCCGATATTGGTCACGCGGATTCCTTGCTCCTCGAAGAGGCGCAGCGCGGATTGCCGGGCAGCCTGCGTCATGGCGGCGGATATTCCCCAAGCTTCCCCTTCTCTTAGTTCGATGCCGCCGAACCCGCATTCCCGCGCGATCGCCGCCATCTTCTCCGTGCTCCAGCCCTCGCAGGGCAGCGTGCTGAATGCCAGACGGTTCACGCCTTCTTCCCTCCTTCCGGCGCGGATGGCCCGCGCTTCCTTCCCATTATGGCAAGACGATCCCGGCAGCGCTTTCCTTTTTCCGCGATTTCTTTGCACTATTCCGAGAATCCGAGTAACCTTGATTTAACGAACACGCAAACAAGCCCCCGAAGGAGGACGTCATGCCCGACTATCCGGTCTATGCATACAGAGAGGTGCTGGAAGACGATTTCCCTTTCAAAATCGAGGTACGGAATCCGCTGAACATGAACCGGTCCTCGCATGCGCACGAGCATCTGCAGCTGTGCTACATGATGTCCGGCAGCTGCCTGCATTGGGCCGCGGGCGAGCAATACGTGCTGACCAAGGGCGATCTCTTCTCGATCCCCCCATTCCTCGAGCATCGGCTCGGCCCCCGCGACGCGATGGACTTCGCCATGATCCAGGTCGATTTCATGCCCCACGCGATCAACGAAAGCTTCCGGGACGTGGCGCGGATGCAGACGTTCGTCGATTTCGCCTATATCCGGCCGCTCGTATCCGACGCGGGCCTGCAGCCCAAGATGGCGCTCCCTCCCGCCGCCCAGGCGGAGGTCGAGCACGTGCTGAACGCCATTCTCGCGGAATGGGAACGGCAGGAGGACGGTTACCGGCTGGCGATCAAAGCCGATCTCCTGAAATTTCTCGTCATTGCCGGCAGACAGTATCAACGGCATGCGCAGACGCAAAGGCAGCAGGAGCGGCAGAAGGTCGCCCTGCACCGGGAAGCGTTCTACGATGCCGTCGCTTATATGGAAACGCACTATGACGAGGATCTCAAACTGGACGAAATGGCGGCCAAAGCGCTGATGGCGCCGTCCTATTTCAGCCACATGCTGAGACTCGTGAGGGGAAAATCCTACATCGAGTACCTGTCTGCCGTTCGCATCCAGGCCGCCATGGAGCTGCTCGACGGAACGGATCTGAGCGTGACCGACATCGCGACGCGGGTCGGCTACAACCACATCAGCCATTTCAACCGGACGTTCAAGAAGCATGCCGGCGTCACGCCGGGGGATTATCGGAAGCATCGCTCGTAAAAGGCGCCCGCCGGCGTGGATGAAGAGCGATTGTGCCGGTCTTTCCGTCAGCCTGTCGTCGAAGGATGCCCGCTTCCATACCGAATAACCGTCTTGGGAAATGAAAGGGAACAGGCCGCGATCAGCGCCTGTTCCCTTTTCAGTTATGCTCTTCTCGCCGACGCGATGAACAAGCAACAAGCCTCGTCGCCTGCAGGCAACGAGGCTTGTTCGTTTCAACACTTGTTAGGATCCATTCGGTGATCCGTTGATGAATTGCAAGTAGACCAGCATCCGCTTCAGCATGACCGCGCATTGCGCGCGGGAAGCTTTCGCTTCCGGCGCGAACTGCGTGCCGGCCATTCCTTGCATGATGCCCGCTTCGACCAATTGCGCCGCCGCATCGGCGGCCCATGCCGCAATATCCGTACCATCGGCGAACGACTTCAACGCGGCCGCATTCGCTTCGGGCGATTTGCCGGCAAAAGCCAGCGCCCTGGCGATCATCGTCGCCATCTGCTCGCGCGTGACGCTCTCGTTCGGTCGGAACGTACCGTCCCCGTAGCCGTCGATCAAGCCCGCCAGCTTCGCCGTCCCGACGGCCCCGGCGTACCAATCCGCCGCTTCCACATCGGTATAAAGCCCCTCTCCGCCCGCCGCGGCCAAACCGAGCGCGCGTACGAGCAGCGCCGCGAATTCGGCGCGGGTAACGGACGCTTCCGGCTCAAATCCGCCATCCGGCCGGCCGTCGACGATAAGCTTGTTCGCCAACAGCTCGATGTCGGCCCTTGCCCAATGGTCCCTTACGTCCGCAAACGTCCGATCCGTCCGGATGATCGTATACAGGCCGTCGTGCGGCGAATAAACGGTCGCCGTCTTACCGTCGCGAGCGAATACCGCCGGAACGAAATGAGGCGCATCGTGCTCATCGATCCAGACGACCGCCGCATGGTCCGCATCGGCAGGCGCCGGCAGCGCGAGCACCCTCTCCCGATAAGCGGCGTCCCAACCTTCGATGGCCCGTCCATCCGCCTGCAGCGTATATTCGATCGGGCGATCGAGCAGCGCTTCCTTCCCCGACCCGGAGATCGCGCCGCGCAGTGCATCGCTTCTTGAAGGCGCCGCTTTTCCGATCGTGACTGTCACGACCGCATCCGCCTGCACGACATGGAGCGGCATGCGAAGACCGTTTCCGTCGACGATGACGCGCAGTTCAGCGTTCGGATGCGAGATAAGCGCATCATGAAGCGGTTCTGCCGGCAGCTCGATCGTAACCGCATCGACGCCAAGCCCGGCGACTTCGATGACCGCGCTCGCCGATGCGCCGAACAGTCCCGCCGTCTGTTCCGGCGTCAGCCGCAGGCGCGTCACGGTCCGTCCGCCGCCCGTTGTTTCCGTTGATGCCTCTGCCGAACTGCCGACGCCGTTGATCATGATATTTATCCGGTTGGCATCGTCTGAATCGGCGGGAAGATTGACCGGTCCGCCTCCGCCCGGACCGGATCCGCCGTTGCCGCCGTCACCGGATCCGCCGTCGCCGCCGTCGCCGTTTCCGCCGTCGACGGGAGGAACAATAACCGGAGCGGACTCAACCGTCACGGTCCGAACCGCTTCCGCCGATTGGCCAATTGGATTGGTGACCTCGTAACGCAGCGTGTAAACGCCGGGCGTCTCCGGATCAACCGCTCCGCTTGCTTTGATCTGGCCGGTCAAGTCTCCGTAATAGGCGTCCGTCGCCAGCGCCCCCGGATCGGCGAATGCTTCGCCTTCTCTAATCGTTATCTCCGGCTGGCCCAGCAGCGTAATGGCCGGCGGCGCAATTACGTGCACCGAGCGCGTTACCGTCGGCGCCTCGTTCCCGGCGGCGTCCTTCACGTCGTATGTCAGGTAGTACGTATCCGCTTTATTCGTGTAGACCGCACCCGTAACCGTAATCGCGCTCGTCAGATCGCCTTCCTGCGCATCCTGCGCCGTCGCCCCCGGGTCCGCGAACGTACCGTCCAGCGCGACGATCATCGGATTGTCGCCGTTCAGACGGATCAGCGGCTGATCGCCATCGTAGACATGTACGATTCGAGTCGCCGTCCCGACGTTCCCCGCCCGGTCAATCGCCTCGTACCGGATTTCGTAGCTGCCCAGACGAGCCGTGTCCACTTCCCCGCTGACCGTAATGGCGTCTGCTTCCAGCGCCCCGTCGATGTTGTCCGTTGCCTGCGCGCCGGGTTCCGCATACGGCGTTCCCGCCGCGACGTAAAACGGATTGTCGCCGTTCGGGACCAGGACCGGCGCGGCGTTGTCCAGCACGTACGGACCGGCCGTGGCATCGGCGGCATTTCCGGCTTGATCCACGGCGTGAATATGCAGATACCAATTGCCGTTTCCGCCGCTTTGAATCAACGCGTCGCCGCCGGAGAAAGCCTGCCACTCCGCGTCTTCGACCGGCGGGGCGGCCTCGCCCGGCGTCCACGCATAGAACAGGTCCGGCACGTCGGCCGTATCCGTCACCGTTACCGTCGACTCCGCGCGTTGCGCGGGATCGGCGTTGTTGACGGGATCGAAAGCGATCGCTGGGGCACTCGCGTCATACGTCAGGCTGAGCGGGGCCGCTGCCGTATTTTCGTTTCCCGTCGCGTCTAGCGCCGCGCCTCCGGCCACATCGACGGTAACCGTCCCGTCGGCCGTCGGCGTCACGACGAACGTATACTTCGTCGCGCTCTCCGCGCTAAAGCCGCCTGCCGTTCCGTTCCCCACCAGGATGTCGGGCACGTCGAAGCCCGTTACGCCCTCGCTGAACTCCGCCGTCACCTTAAACGCCGCGTTCGTCGGATTGCCCGCCGCCGTGGCGAGTGTCACCGCCGGCCCGGTCTTGTCGTACGCCAGGCTGATCTGCGCCGCCGCCGCGTTTCCATTGCCCGCCGCGTCTTGCGCCGCGCCTCCGGCCACGTCGACGGTAACCGTTCCGTCGGCCGTCGGCGTCACGACGAACGTGTACTTCGTTCCGCTCTCCGCGCTAAAGCTGCCCGCCTCTCCGTTCCCCACCGCAATATCGGTTACGTCGAAGCCGTTTACGTTCTCGCTGAACTCCGCCGTCACCGCAAACGCCGCATTCGTCGGACTGACTGCCGTAGTCGACAACGTCACCGTCGGCACGGTCTTGTCGTATACCAGGCCAAGCTGCTCCGCCGCCGAATTTGCGTTTCCTGCCGCGTCTTGCGCGACGGCTCCGGCTACGTCGACAGTAACTCCCCCTTCTTCCATCGGCGTGACCACGAACGTATACTTCGTTCCGCTCTCGGCGCGTAGGCCGCCCGCCTCTCCATTATCCACCGTAATATCGGTCACGTCGAAGCCCGTTACGTCCTCGCTGAACTCCGCCGTTACCGTGAACGCCCCGTTCGTCGGATTGCCCGCCGTCGTGCCGAGCGTCATCGTCGGCGCGGTCTTGTCATACGTCAGGGCAAGCTGCGGCGCCGCCGCGTTTCCATTGCCTGCCGCGTCTTGCGCCACGGCTGCGGCCGCATCGACCTTAACCGTCCCGTCGGCCGTCGGCGTCACGACGAACGTATACTTCGTCGCGCTCTCGGCGCTAAAGCTGCCAACCGATCCGTTACTTACCGCGACATCGGTCACGTCGAAGCCCGTTACGTCCTCGCTGAGCTCCGCCGTCACCGTAAACGCCGCATTCGTCGGATTGCCCGCCGTCGTGGCGAGCGTCACCGCCGGCGCGGTCTTGTCGTATACCAGGCCGAGCTGCGCCGCCGCCGCGTTTCCATTGCCCGCCGCGTCTTGCGCCGCGCCTCCGGCCACATCGACGGTAACCTTCCCGTCGGCCGTCGGCGTCACGACGAACGTATACTTCGTCGCGCTCTCGGCGCGGAAGCCTCCTGCCGTTCCGTTCCCCACCGTAATATCGTTCACGTCGAAGCCCGTTACGTTCTCGCTGAACTCCGCCGTCACCGTAAACGCCGCATTCGTCGGATTGCCCGCCGTCGTGGCGAGTGCCACCGCCGGCGCGGTCCTATCATACGTTACGCCGAGCTGAGTGGCCGCCGCATTTCCGTTCCCTGCCGCATCTTGCGCCGCGCCTGCGGCCACGTCGACCGTAACTATCCCTTCCCCCGTCGGCGTGACGACGAACGTATACTTCGTTCCGCTCTCGGCGCGGTAGCTTCCTGCCGTTCCGTTCCCCACCATAATATCGGTCACGTCGAAGCCCGTTACGTCCTCGCCGAACTCCGCCGTCACCGTAAACGCCGCGTTCGTCGGATTGCCCGCCGCCGTGCCGAGCGTCACCGTCGGCGCGGTCTTGTCGTACGTCAGGCCAAGCTGCGGCGCCGCCGCGTTTCCATTGCCCGCAGCGTCTTGCGCCGCGCCTGCGGCCGCATCGACCGTAACCGCGCCGTCTCCCGACGGGGTGACCACGAACGTGTAATTCTTCCCGCTCTCGGCGCGGAAGCTGCCAACCGATCCGTTACCTACCGCGACATCGTTCGCGTCGAAGCCCGTTACGTTCTCGCTGAACTCCGCCGTCACCGTAAACGGCGCATTCGTCGGATTGCCCGCCGTCGTGCCGAGCGTCAATGTCGGCGACGTCTTGTCATAGACCAAGCTGAGCTGCGTCGCCGCCGTATTCGCGTTCCCCGCCGCGTCTTGCGCCACGGCTTGAGCCACGTCGACCGTAACTGCTCCTTCCCCCGCCGGCGTGACGATGAACGTGTACTTGGATCCGCTCACCGCACTAAAGCTGCCCGCCGTTCCGTTGCCCACCGCGATGTCGGTCGCAGCGAAGCCCGTTACGCTCTCGCTGAATTCCGCCGTCACTGTGAACGCCCCATTCGTCGGATTGCCCGCCGTCGTGCCGAGCGTCAATGTCGGCGCGGTCCTATCATACGTTACGCCGAGCTGGATGGCAGCCGCATTTCCGTTCCCTGCCGCATCTTGCGCCGCGCCTGCGGCCACATCGACCGTAACTGTCCCTTCCCCCGCCGGCGTGACGACGAACGTATACTTCGTTCCGCTTTCGGCCTTGAAGCCGCCTGCCGTTCCGTTCCCCACCGCAATATCGGTCACGTCGAAGCCCGTTACGTTCTCGCCGAACTCCGCCGTCACCGTAAACGCCGCGTTCGTCGGATTGCCTGCCGTCGTGGAAAGCGTCACCGTCGGCACGGTCTTGTCGTACGCCAGGCCGAGCTGGGCCGCCGCCGCGTTGGCGTTCCCCGCCGCATCTTGCGCCGCGCCTCCGGCCACGTCGACCGTGACCGGCCCGTCGTCCGTCGGCGTGACGACGAACGTATACTTCGTCCCGCTCTCGGCGCGGAAGCCGCTCGCCGTTCCATTCCTTACCGCAATGTCGGCAAGGGCGAAGCCCGTCACGTTCTCGCTGAACGCCGCCGTCACCGTAAACGCCGCATTCGTCGGACTGACCGCCGTCGTGCCGAGCGTCAATGTCGGCGACGTCTTGTCATAGACCAGCTTGAGCTGCGTCGCCGCCGTATTGGCGTTCCCTGCCGCATCCTGCGCGACGGCGCCGGCCACGTCGACGGTAACCTCCCCTTCCCCCGCCGGCATGACGACGAACGTATACTTGGATCCGCTCACCGCACTAAAGCTGCCCGCCGTGCCATTGCCCACCGCGATGTCGGTCGCAGCGAAGCCCGTTACGCTCTCGCTGAATTGTGCCGTCACCGTAAACGCCCCGTTCGTCGGACTGGAAGCCGTCGTGCCGAGCGCGACCGTCGGCGGGCTCTGGTCATACATGACGCTGAGCTGGTTCGATGCGGTATTTCCGTTCCCCGCCATGTCTTGCGCCGCGGCTCCAGATACCTTTACCGTGACCTCCCCGTCGGCCGTCGGCAATACCGCGAACGTATACGTCATCGCGTCCACGCGGGTAAAGCTGCCGACCGTGCCGTTCCCTACCGCGATGTCGGCAGCATCAAAGCCCGTTACGCTCTCGCTGAACGCCGCCGTCACCGTAAACGGCGCGTTTGTCAGAGCTAACGCCGCGCTTAGCGTCACCGTCGGAAAAGTTTTGTCGTATTGCAGGAAGAGCGTCGGTATCGCCGGCATATTAGCGTTCCCCGCCGCGTCTTGCGCCACGCCTCCAGTCACGCCGACATTGACTATCCCTTCGCCCGTCGGCGTGATGACGAACGTATACACGGAGCCGCTCACCGCGCTGAAGCTGCCGACCGTGCCGTTCCCCACCGTAATGTCGGCAGCGGCGAAGCCCGTTACGTTCTCGCTGAATTGCGCGGTCACCGTGAACGCCGCATTCGTCGGACTGACTGCCGTCGTGCTGAGCGTCACTGTCGGCGAAACGGCGTCGAACGCCAGGCTGAGCCCCGACGCCGCCGTATTCGCGTTCCCCGCCATGTCATAAGCCAGGGCTCCGGCTACGTTGACCGTGACCGGACCGTCTGAGATCGGAACGATGACGAACGTATACTTGGTTCCGCTCACCGCGCTAAAGCTGCTTGCGATTCCGTTGCTCACCGCAATGTCGGTTACGGCGAAGTCCGTTACGCTTTCGCTGAATTGCGCCGTCACCGTAAACGCCCCGTTCGTCGGACTGGACGCCGTCGTCGACAACGCAACCGCCGGCGCCGTACGGTCGTACGTGACCGTCAAGGCTGACGAGACCGCATTGCCGTTGCCATAAGCGTCAGCGGCCGCGCCGCCCGCAACCTTGACCGTTACCGGACCATCCGCCGTCGGCGTAACCAAGAACGCGTACGTATCTCCGCTGCCTTGGATGGAGCCCGCGGTTCCGTTCGTTACCGTCACATCGCCATTCGCGAAGCCGCTCACCGCTTCGCTGAAGGCGGCCGTCACCGTAAAAGGTTGGTTGGTATTGCCCGCCGAAGCCGTCAGCGCCACCGTCGGCGCAACCAAATCCGACGTATAATGCGCGTAAAGCGTCATGCTGCCGCCGATCGCGCTCGATTCCGTGAACCGCGTTCCGCCGGAAGGCTGCGTATACCATCCGTCCAGCATATAACCGGTAAGAGCCAACCCGGGCAAGGCTTTGCCGGCCCCTGCCAATGAGGCCGTGTAGATGGTTACGGAAGCCGGATTCGTCTGAGGGACGCCGTTCCAGTCGAATTTAACGGTATAATTATTGCCGTCCACGGCTCCGGCTCCGGTAACCGTCCCCTTGATGGTTCCGGTGTTCGTCACCGTCACGCCGGCCGGAATCGAGAGCTGGTTTCCGCTTGCGATCTCAATCGTTCCGGAGTTGACCAAAGAACCGAACGGCGTGCCCCCGATGGGAGGGCCTTGTCCGTTGCCCGATACGGTCACGACGCCTCCGGTAATCGTCACATTGGCTCCCGGGGACTGACCTCCACCCCCGATGCCCGCACCTCCGTTTTTGCCGGTTGCCGTCACGGTCCCTCCGTTAATCGTGACTGTTCCGGCACTGGCCCCGCTATATCCGCTCCCGATACCCGCGCCTCTGGTACCGCCGATTGCGGTCACGTTCCCGCCGTTGATCGTTACCGTGCCGCCGGACCCGTAGCTGGAACCGCCGATACCGGCCGAGGAGCCGCCGGCGACAGCCGTTACGTTCCCGCCGTTGATTGTTACATTACCGCCGTTGGGACTTTGCTGTCCCCCGCCGATACCCGCTCCATCGAAGCCTCCGTAAGCACTCACTGTCCCGCTCTCAATCGTGATCGTCCCGCCGGAAGATTTATAATCCCCTCCGATGCCCGCGCCGATGCCGGCTCTCGCGTCTGCCGTCAGCGTTCCGTTTCCGACGGAATCTTTAATGGTCAGCGACTCCCCGCCGCGCACCTGAATGGCCGCGGCGTACAAATCGCTCGTTTTAATGGAAAGGCTATGCCCCGCCAAGTCGAGGATCAGGCTCTTTCCCGACGGCACGGCAAGCGAGCCGGACGGTTGATCGATATCCCCGCCGAGCGTCACGGTGCTGCCGCTGGCCTCGGTTCCGAACGCAGTCGTCAATGCGTTCCATGTCGATACCGTTGCGTCCGCATGCGCCTGCCGGCTGCCGATCGCGGCCATCAATCCGGACAAGAGCATCAGGCAGAGCGCTCCGTGTATTCCTCTCTTCCATAATCTGCGCGATGCCCTCCGTAAATCGTACTTCATGCCAAACTTCCTCTCTAGTAAATTATTGCTTTCCTTCGACGAGATTCATTGCATTCAAGCCTGTAACCTATGTAAAGAGTTCAATAGAATCAACAAGAATGCGACTGCCCGTACAACCGACTCGCACCGCCCCTTTTTTGCCATATATCGACATTATACCACCCCATTCGACCCATCGAATAGCATATTCTAGTGAAGAATACCTAAAGAAGAATCGCTTTTAGGTACTATAAAGCAGATTCAGGCAGGCTGATAATCGCTATTCTCGGCGGCCGATCCGCATCCTGTACTCTCGCTCTTCTATCTAATGCGACCGCAATGCTTCGCGATCGCCGGACTCCGTGCCGTCCCGTTCGCAGATGAAAAAGAGCCAGCCTGATCAAGTTTGATCAGACTGGCTCTGAACGGATTCACATGGAGCAGCTATGAAAATCTAGCGGCCCGCGGCCTCTTCGCTCCGATCCGTCGCAAGCGGAGGATCGATGGACAAGGCGGTAATTTCCTTGCGCCATTCGCTCGTAAAATCCAAATCTGCCGCGGCAAGCGACGGCTCCAGCTGCTCCAGGTTCCGCGCGCCGATGATCGGAGCAGTTACGGCAGGGTGATGAAGAACCCACGCGACCGCCAACGTCGCGGGATGAATGCCCTTCTCGGCGGCATAGCCCGCGAATCGATCGGCGATCGCATAATAGGCTTCATCGTTATACCGCTTCGTGTAATTGCTCTGCTCGACCAGCCTGCCCGCGGCCGGTTTCTTGCCGATGCCGTATTTGCCCGTCAGCAAGCCGCCGCCCAGCGGACTATAGCTGATGACGCCCAGGTTTTCCGATTCGGCCAGCGGCAATAGCTCGACTTCCGCTTGCCGCTTCGCAAGATTATACATCGGCTGAACGAGTTCGAAGCTTGCCAGGCTTTCCTTGGCCGAGATGCCCAGCGCCTTCGCGATCTGCCAGGCCGCCCAATTGCTGACGGCGGGATAGAGGATCTTGCCCTGCCGCTGCAAATCGTCGAGCGCGCGAAGCGTCTCTTCGATCGCCGTCAACGAATCGAAACGGTGAATGAAATAAAAATCCAGGCGGTCGGTGCGGAGCCGCTTCAAGCTCTGTTCCACGGATAAGAACAAATGCCTGCGCGAAGCTCCCCGAGCGTTCGGGTCGGAACCGAACGGGAAGCCCGCTTTCGACGTCAACACCAGCTCGTCGCGCTTGCCTTCGATCAACTCGCCCAGTATTTCTTCGGAAACGCCCCTGCTGTAAACATCGGCGGTATCGAAGAAGTTGATGCCTTTGTCCAAACAGCGATGGAACATTCGCTTGGAGGTTTCCTTATCCGCATTCCCGCCGAAGGACATCGTACCGAAGCAGAGCTCCGACACCTGGATGCCCGTCCTGCCGACCGTTCTGTATTTCATCGCATGATCGCCTCCTGTATCATCCGGGGCTTCGACCTCCCCCTCTCTTCATTCTAACTTAACGCGCGCCGGTATTGCGAAGCGGGATGATGCTCCGGCAGCAATCGGTTCCCCGAACCGAAGAGCTTTTCCCGCATCGTTCCCGGCTCATAGTCTTTCTGATAGATCCCCCGGCGCTGGAGCTCGGGAACCACGTGATCGACGAATTCGCGCAGGCTTCCCGGCGTGATCAGATGCGCAAGATTAAACCCGTCCAGGCCGGTTTCCTCCAGCTGCTCCTGCATGGCGTCCGCGATATCCGCCGGCGTCCCCGTCAGCAATCGTCCCTGCCGGCTGTCCAGCGTTCCGATCCGCTCGATGACCTCCCTCACCGTAAGGCGGTTCTGCACCTGCTTGGTAAATTGCGCGGCCCGGCTCTGCCCGTGGTCCGTCGCTTTGTACGCGAGATATTCGTCGGGCGCGTACGCGGATAAATCATAGCCGCTGGAGCCTCCGAATTGGGCAAGCGCCGCTTCCCCGCTCCATAGCGCGGCATACGCCTTCAGCTTATTTTCCGCTTCTGCCCGCGTGCTTCCGACGATCGCATTCAGTCCCGTCAACATCTTGATGCTCTGGGGATCCCGGCCTAACCGCTCGGCTTTGTTCCGAATATCGTCGATCGCGGACTTGATCGACGCCTTGGAATTCCCCCCGACGAACACGCACTCCGCGTGCTTGGCCGCAAAGTCGCGGCCCCGATCCGAGCTCCCCGCTTGGTACAAGACCGGCGTCCGTTGCGGCGAAGGTTCGGACAGATGCGGGCCCGGCACGCGGAAAAACCGGCCTTCGTGGTCGATTTGATGCACCTTTCCCGGCTCCGTATATACGCCGCGCCCGGCATCCCTTACCACCGCGCCTTCCTCCCAGCTGCCTTCCCACAGCTTATAGGCGACCTCCAGGAATTCGTCGGCCAGCTCGTAACGATCGTCGTGCCGAATCATTTTGGCCAGTCCATGATTCAATGCGGCATTCGGCAAGTAAGACGTCACGATATTCCAGGCGATTCTGCCGTTCGTCAAATGATCCAGCGTAGTGAAGCGCCTCGCGTGCGCATAAGGATGCTCGTACGTCGTCGTGACGGTGACGGCGAACGACAAGTGTTCCGTCACGGCAGCCATCGCGGGCACGATAAGCGCGGGATCGTTTAGCGGAACCTGCACGGCGTCCCGGATGGCCGGCTCCCGGCTTTGCTTGTAGACATCGTAGATGCCGACCACGTCCGCCAGGAACAAGGCGTCGAATTTCCCCCGTTCCAGCAGCCGCGCCATCTCCGCCCAATACGATAATTCCGTGTAGCGATGCCGCTCGCTGTCGGGATGCTTCCATAAGCCGTGCGAATTATGCATCGCGCCGTTCATGTCGAACGCGTTCATGATCATTCGTTTCCCCATTGCCCGTGCCGCCTTTGCGTTAGAGTACGCCTATATTTTATATTCGTGGTAAACCCCGTTCAAAAACCACTTCCCGACATGGTGCAGCTTAAGCCGGGCGGGATCGTGAAGGGTATGGATGCGAACGTTGCGCCAATGACGGTCCAGATTATGCTTGCGGTCCATGGAGGAAGTGCCCGCTACTTCGAAGAGCGCGTTCGTGATCTCGATCGCCGTCTCCGTCACGAGCCACTTCGCCGAATCGACGGTCAGCGCCGCATGGCCGGCGGTATGCGCATTTAACTCGGCCCTCGCCAGGTCGATCGCTTCGGCGGCACGATCCAGCAGGGCTTCGGACGCCTGCAGGCGAATGCCGAGTTCTCCGAAGCGGCGGACCAGGTCGGGCTCCTCGGCCGCCGTGGCGACGCCGCTGCCGTAGGCCGGACGCGTATGGGACCGCACGAACGCCGCGGCATCCTCCAAGGCCGCGCGCGCGATGCCGAAGTCGATGGCCGCATGCATGATTTGGCCGAATGGCGAGAAGTATTGCGGACCTTCGAATATCTTCCAATGCGGCAGCACCTGCTTCTCCGGCACTTTGACGCCGCGAAGCACCACGCTGCCGCTCGCCGTCGTGCGCTGCCCGATCCCCGACCAATCGTCAAGCACGGTTACGCCGGCCGCATGCCGCGGCACGAAAGCGGTCACGCGCTGTTCGTCTTCGTTCAAAGCGGTGACGGGAATCCAATGCGAGTACAACGCCCCCGTCGAATAAAACTTGCTGCCGTTAAGCTCGTAATCGCGATCCCCGTCCGCTCTGCGAATGGACGTCTTGATCTTTCTTTCCCCTTTGCCGCGGCTTCGCTCCGCCAATCCGTTGCCGAATTGCGCGCCTTGCAGCACCTCGCGGAAAAAAAAGCTCTTTTGTTCCTCGCTGCCGATCAATTCGATCGTCTTGACGAAAAAATGATGGTTTTGCGGAATTTGGCCAATGGATCCGTCCGCGTGCGAAATGATTTTAAAGACGTCGACGAGCGTGCGCGTGCTCACTTCGGGCCCGCCGTACGCTTTGGGCACGACAAGTCCCAGCAAGCCAAGCTCGGCCAGCCGCCGCATTTCCGTTAGCGGCAGACTGCGCCCGCGGTCGCGGTCCGACGCGCCCGCACGGATTTCATCCGCGAATGTCCGGGCCGCCGCCAGAGCTTCCTCGTCGCTATGCAGCCTACGCGCCGGCGGACGCTCGAAAAAGAACGACGGCGGCAAATCGCGTTCCGCATAAAGCGAAAGCGGCTCCTTTTGGGGACGCTCGATTTCCCCGCCTTCCGCGATGACCACGGCCTTCCGATGAACGGCATGCCCCTGCGCAGGATCCAGCGCGATCTCGCCTTGCAGCCATCCGCCCGCCTGCAGTTCCTGCCGAATGCCGATGAGGCGATCCCACTTCTGCTCGGTCAGGTCGACCCCGAATTGCCGATGAAGCCGCTCCGAATAGAAGGAACCGATCGCTTGCTCGGGAACGCCGAGCTGCTTGGCCGCCAGCCGATGCGCTTCCGCGGGATGGCGAGTTGCCCATTCGGCAGCCGAATGGACATGCGCGAGCAGGCGTTCGATGTCTTCGGGCCGTTCCTGAAGCCATCGCGACGACACGACCAGTGCCGTAAGCTCCGAGGCGGCAGGAAGAAAGCCCTCCAATTCCCGAACGCCCAACAATTGCAGCGTTTCGGGCGAAACCGCGCGATCGGCGTACACCGCCTCTACTTCGCCATGCAGCAGCGCGCGAAGCTCGCTGCCCCCCGAAGCCGCGTCGTCATGAACGTTCTCGGCGCGCAGCTCCACCCACGCCGGCTCTCCGTCCGACGTGCCGGCCCGCCTCAGCGCTTCGTCCATCAATCGGGCGGCTTCCCGCTTCCGCAAGCCGATCGCCGGCGGATATCGATCCGCGATCCCGATGCCCACGCCTTTAAGGTCGGCCACGGAACGCAGCGCGGATCCCGATCGTACGAGGACGACCATCTGCCGCTCCTGCATTTGCAGACCGATCACCGCGATCTTGTCGCCAGCGGCTAATCGTCCGAGCGCCCGGACAGGATGCTCGAAGGCGAGGAAGTCGTCGCTCCCGTCATTTCGGCCGTCATTTCGGCGGACCAGGAACGAGCCGGCATCCCGGGTGATCGGAATGTCGTTACGGCGCAGATCCAACGGCAATTCTCCCAGCGCGTACGCCAGCGCCAGGGCATGAGGCACGCCAGGCTCGCCGGATGGCAAAGCCCCTATACGAATCGACATACGTATCCTCCATTTAAGTCAAAGTAGTCTGTTTGCGATAGGCTGCGCCGGGATGGCCCGCAGGCAGCCGCCGAATCTCCGATCCTAGCAGGCGTTCCCGCAAGGTCGTTTCTTCATAGTCTTCCCGGAACATTCCCCTCCGCTGCAGCTCGGGAACGACCAGCTCGATAAAATCGCGCAAGGTGTCGGGGGAGAGGATTTGGATGACGTTGAAGCCGTCGATCCCGGTTTCTTCCACCCAGTACTGGATACGGTCGGCGACCTCCTCGGGCGTTCCGACTACGAACAAGCCCCGCCCGCCGAGCGTTCCTAACGTCTCCTTCACCTCGCGAACGGTTTGGGGACGCGGGCTTTCCTTGGTGAATTGAGCCGCGGCCGTCTGCCCGTGGTTCGTCTCCGCATAGGTCAGAACGTCATCGGGGGCATAGGCGGATAAGTCGTAACCGCTGCCGCCGCCGTAATGCGCCAATACGCCTTCCAGGCTGTAAAGCGATTGAAAACGTTCGAGCTTCTCCTGCGCCTCTTCCCGCGTTCGTCCCACGATCGCAAGCAGGCCCGTCATCAGCTTGATATGCGCCGGGTCGCGGCCGTTGGCGGCCGCTTGAGCGCGAATGTCATCCGCGTAGCGCTTCAACGCCGGGATGCTCCCGCCTCCGAGGAAGACGGCCTCGGCATGCTTGGCGGCAAACGCGCGCCCGCGCGCGGAACTGCCCGCCTGGTAGATGACCGGCGTTCGCTGGACGGAAGGCTCGCTCAAGTGCGGTCCGGGCACGTTGAAGTAACGCCCCTCATGGCGAATGAGATGCACCTTCCCGGGATCCGTGTAGATCCCCCGTTCGACATCGCGAATGACCGCATCGTCCTCCCAGCTTCCTTCCCACAGCTTATAGCAGACGTCGAGGTATTCCTCCGCGATCTCGTAGCGTTCGTCATGGGCGATCATCTGCTCCAGTCCGAAATTACGGGCCGCGCTGGGCAAATAGGAAGTGACGACATTCCACGCGATTCTGCCTTGGGTCAGATGGTCGAGCGTCGACATCCGTCTCGCATGCGCGAAGGGTTTCTCGTACGTCGTGGAGAACGTGACGGCGAAAGCAAGATGCTTCGTGACGAGCGCCATCGGAGGGACGACGAGCAGCGGATCGTTGCAAGGAACCTGCACCGCCTCGCGAATCGCGGTTTCCGCTCCTTGTTTGTACACATCGTACACCCCTACCACATCCGCCAAAAACAAGGCGTCGAACTTCCCGCGCTCCAGCAGCTCCGCAAGCTCGGTCCAGTAACGAATATCCGTGTACCGATGCCGGTTATTGTCCGGGTGGCGCCAGAGTCCGTGCACGATATGGCCGACGCAGTTCATCTCGAAAGCATTCAGATGGATCTTTTTGGGCACGGTCATGACCGCCTTCCTTATAAGCGTTTATCCAATTTTCGAACGACGTAGTTCCCCGCGAACTGAAACGCCTGGACAAATAGCACCATAATGACGATCGTCACGAACATCACGTCGGTTTGGTAGCGATAGTACCCGTACCGAATGGCAAAATCGCCGATCCCCCCGCCGCCGACGAGCCCCGCGACCGTCGAATAGGAGAGAAAGCTCACCGTGACGATCGTGATCGCATTGGCAATCCCGGAACGGGCCTCCGTATACAACACCTTCCATACGATCTGGAACTTATTGGCGCCCATCGACTCCGCGGCTTCCACGACCCCGCGATTCACGTCCAGCAGGATCTGTTCGATGAATCGGGCGAAATACGGGACCGCATTGATAATCATGGGAACGGTCGCGGCCGTCGTCCCGAGCGCCGTGCCGACAACCATCCGGGTGAACGGAATAATCGCGATCATGAGGATCAGGAATGGAAACGAGCGGATCAGATTGACGAACCCGTTGAGAATCACGTAAAATCGGGGCCATTTCAAAAAGGAATTCGGACGCGTCAGGAACAAAACGGTTCCGAGCGGAGTCCCGATCGCGACCGCGATCGGAATCGTCAAGACCAACATATACAACGTTTCCAGCAGGGCCTGAATCAGCTCGGGCCACGCGCTGCTAATATTGCTAAGCATAGCTGGCCTCCATTTCCCTTACTAGCGTAATCTCGTTCTTGAATAGGTATTTGGCGATCGGGGATTGCGGCGCGATATTCTTCTCGCGCAAGTCGAATTTCTCGACGATTTTCCCTTGCTCCATCACGGCCACTTTATTACAGATCGCTTTCACGACGTTCATCTCGTGGGTAACGATCACGATGGTGATGCCTAGATTCCGGTTGATCTCCTGAAGCGCGGCCAAGATGCTGCCCGTCGTTTGCGGATCCACCGAGGACGTCGGCTCGTCGCAAAGCAATATCTTCGGATTGCCGGCCAGCGCGCGCGCAATGGCGACCCGCTGCTTCTGTCCGCCGCTTAATTTGGCCGGAAACGCCTTGGCCTTGTCGGACAAGCCGACCATCTCCAGGCAGCTCTCGATACGCTGCCTGCGCTGGGCTTTGGGAACCTTGGCGATCTCCAGCGGGAAGCTGACGTTGTCGTAGACGTTCCGGTTATTGAGCAGGTTGAAATGCTGAAAAATCATGCCGATCGACAGCCTTCTTTTTCGCAGCTCGCGAAGCGGCAGCCCGGTGAACTCCTCGCCGTCGACGATCACGCTGCCTTCGTCCGGCCGTTCCAGCAAATTGATCGTGCGGAGAAGCGTCGATTTGCCGGCTCCGCTAAAGCCGATCAGCCCGTAGATATCGCCTTGCTCCACTTCCAGCGAAGCGGAGGATACCGCGTGAAGCGGTCCCTCCGCGGTCGCGAACGTCTTGCTAATATTGTGCAGGGTGATCATGATAAGCCCTCCCCATCGTCATTTGTTCAAATCATCCAAGACCTCGATGGCATCGCCGTATTTTTCCTTGTAGAAATCCTTGATGGCTTGGCTCTCGTACGCCTTTTGAAGCGCCTTGATCTTGGGCGTGCCGAGCAGCTTGTTGTTCACGGCCACGATGCCTTTGTACGGCAGGTCTTTGCCGTCTTCCAGCGCCAAAGCGTCCTGCTTGGGCTTGTAGCCCATTTGCACGGCCGTCCCGGCGAACAAGAAGCCTACGTCCACGTCATCGAGCGTACGCTGGAGCATCAATTGATCCACTTCCAAGAACTTGTATTTATGAGGATTATCCGTAATATCCTTCAGCGTTGCATGAATGACGTCCACGCCGTCCTTGAGCTTCAGCAAGCCCAGGTCCCGCAGCATGAATAACGCGCGTCCGTTGTTGGCCGGATCGACGGGAATGCCGATCAGTGCGCCGTCGGGAACCTCTTTGAACGACTTGAACTTTTTCGAATAAAGGCCGGAAGGCGTGAACGTCGTGTAAAAGGCCCTGGAGATGTTTTTAAGGCCCTGATCCTTGACGAACTGGTCGAAATACGCCTCGTGCTGAAAGGAATTCGTATCGGCTTGGCCGTCATTGACGATTTTGTTCGGTTGAATGATGTCGTTGACGATCACGTAATCCAGCTCGTAGCCGTCTTTGGCCAGCTCCGCTTTTAAAATTTTCACGATTTCGCCGTTGAATCCCGCGTCGCTCATCACGTGATGAATGATTTTATCCTCCGGGTTTGCCGTCGCTGCCTCGTCGTCCGTTTTCCCCTTTCCGCAAGCCGCGGCCAGGAACGCGAGCGCCAGGATGACGATGAACAAGGTGAACCGATTTGATTTTTTCATTTTTTACCGCTCCTTAAGTGAGATGAATGGATAAGAAAATAGCGCCTAGGACGGCGGGCCGGGCCGAACGTTGTCGACCCTCGCCGCCGGGTCTTGTTGCAGCGGCGACCCGATGCCCGTTTGCCAGGCGAATGGCGGATGCGTGCCGTTCACGGCATACTCGCCGACGATTCGTTCTTTATAGATCAGCGGATTATGGGAAGCAATCGTTCTGGCGTTGCGCCAGTAACGGTCCAGCGCTTTGGATCGGATCGTCGCCGACGCGCCCAGCGCATCGAAAATGGCTGCTACGGCGTCAAGCACGAGTCCGGCGACGACCGTCTGCGCTTGCGCGACTTCGATTTCCGCCTCGACGTTCGCGTCGTCCTCGGCATCCGCCAAGCTCCGCGCCTCGTAGGCGCGCTGCACCGATTCGGCCGCCTTAAGCACGAGCGCCCCGGCCGCGTAGGCTTGGCTATGCACCCGTCCCGCCACTTGCAGCACTTGCGGATCCTCGCTGGACCGGCCGGCGGCCGCGTGCGAATACGTTCGCCGTCGTTCGGCGATCGACGCGGCGACGTCGATCGCCGCCGCGCGGGCTATTCCCGCCAGCGTCGACAAATGAACCATCTGGGCAAACGCCGTCGCGTACTTGGCATACGTCTCGCGCGTAAACACGTCGTCCGGTTCCACCGGCGTCTCCCGGAAAACGGTCGTGCCGCTTCCCGTCAACGTCTGACCGAAGCCTTCCCAGTCATCGACGATGTCGACGCCGCTCGCCGTCGACGGAACGATCGCCGTCACGACGTCGCCTTGCTCCGACGTTGCGCCCACGACGATCCAATCCGCGTAAAGGGTGCCGGTGGAATAATACTTGGTGCCGTTCAATCGAAGGCCGTCCTCGCGCAGGGCCAGCTTCGTATTATAACTGCCGACCTGCGCGCTGCCGGTCTCCGTTAAGGCGTTCCCGACAATGGCGCCGTCCGCGATCCGCTTCAGCCATCGGCGCCTGCGGTCGCCGTCGGGCAAATTCAGAATGCGCTCGACGAATCCGAAATGGATTCGCAAGGCTTGCGTGACATTGGAATCGGCTTCCGACAGCTCGATCAGCAGATGGAACAATTCGGGGATCGATACGCCAAAGCCCCCCTCCTCCTCCGGAATGCGCAGCGCACCGAATCGACGCTCCTGGAGCAGGCGTATTTCTTCGTGCAGCAGCTTCCGGTTTAACTCCCGATAAACCGCGCCTTCGCGAATCCGCCGGAAGTCGGGTCTGAACCGCTCGGCCAGCTGCTCGTAACGGTCGGACGCGAATCCCCAGACGCCTTTGCTTTTTCCCATATCGCTCCCCCTAAAAACTGCATTTCCCGCAATAAAAATAAGACCTGCATGCCTGAAGAGGCTGGAGGTCTCCGGTTGTCCGGTTGATCGGTTCCGTATTTAATTGCTGACAGCCCCGCGCTTGGCGGAGTCTTTGATCAACTTCCAGATCGGAGCCGTCAGACTCTCTTTATCGTGATACAGGTACTGGTTCGCGAATCCCCGCACGGGATCTCCCGCGTAAAACCGCTCGTAAAGCTCATGCCGGGCTCCTAGCGGGCTTCCGACCAGATCCCAGGCAAGCTTGAACAATTGCACCTTTTTCTCCGCGCTGACCGTGGCGCCCTCGAAGTACTGGCTCATCAACTCGGAAATCGTACCGTAGAAGTCCTCGATGCTGGAAGGAACCTGGACAAACCCTCCGCCGCCTATTTGCTGCAAAATCTCGACCGCGCGCGGATAAAACTTCGTCCCGATGTTCCTTGCCGTATGAATGTAGGACAACTCCGGCACCAACACGCCGTTCCCGTCCACTTTGGCTTGCGTCTCGGAAGCGAGAACGAGAGCCTTCATGCAGTCGATTTGCGTGAGCAGCTCGCCGAGCTTTTCTTGGATATGCAGAAATCCGCCCACCCCGATGGCTTCCGCAATGGCAAAGGCCACCCCGGTGATAAATTCAAGCTTGGCGACGTAGCGGACGATATTTTGATGAAAAGCGAGGGCATTCGCAGTCGTGTTCGCCCTTAGCGCCATCACTTTCTCCGCATCGCCGTACATCAAGACGCGTTCCCAAGGAATCAATACGTCGTCGAAAAAGAGAACGGCATCCATTTCGTCGTATCTGGCGCTCAGAGGCGAATCGTGTTCATTCTCGCTGGCGAACGATTGCCTGCAGACGATATGCAGGCCCTGGGAATTGGCCGGGACGATCAGGACGTGGGCATGTTCCCGGTGGGCCTGCTCCAGCTTGAGAAACGAGAAGATCACGAAATCATGCGTATAGGGGGCGCCGGTGGCAATCATCTTGGCCCCTCTCACCACGATGCCTTCGCTCGTTTCCTTGACGACGTGCAGAAACCGCGAAGCGATGCGTTCATCGTCAAGACCGCTGGAACGGTCGATTTGAGGATCGATAATGGCCGTCGTCAGAAAGAGATCGTTGTCGCGGGCCGTTTCATAATAAGCCGCGATTTTATGGGCGAAGCCGGGATCCAATCGATCCAGCTCATTCCGCGCCGCATACCAACCGGTTATGAACGAACGCGCATAATCGGAGAGCCTGCTCATCATGCCGTTGCACTGTTTGGACCAAAAGGCAAAGGATTGACTTCGCTGGGCGAGCTGCTCCGGCGTGCGGGGTACCAGAAAGGAACTGTGCGCGTACGCCTCTCGTCCCGCGATTCGAAAACCGACCTGAGCGCGAAGCTCGGGATCATCCAGCGTATTGAAAAGAGCGCGAATCGTTCCGAGCGTCCCGCGAAAGGCAGGGTGCGTCTCCACCCGGGAAACCTTGCCGCCGTTCAACCAGACCGTTCGCCCGTCGTCCAAGCTCTTCAAAAACTCGTCGCCTCTCACCTGTTCACCTCCTTTGTCATAACTTATAATTCCGATGCATTAACTCAGGTATTGGCTATATCTTAGCTGTCATCCGACATAGGGTCAACAAACAAAAAGCCGGCTTCTGGCGCTTTTCGGACATTATTTCAAGATGTGAACGATACTGCTCCTTCAATCCTACAAGAATCCATTATTTGTTTGCCCTGTGATTCATCGCTTGATAAAATCCCATCGCGGCAAGCCTGCTCATTTGGATCGCCATATAGTTCGGCGAATAGATCATGCCCTGCTTTAACCAGGATATCGCCGTTCCGCCGATCCAGAACGCCATGCTCTCGAGCAGAATGTCCAATGGAATCGGCTGCTTCTGGTCCATCCGGTTATTGTCGATTCGCAGGCCGATGGTCTGTTGGACGGTTTCGATCAGCCGCTCCTCGAAGCCGGATTCCGGCACATGCAATAAGAGGATCCGGTAGGAGGGAGCTTGCTCGGCCAAATGTTCGAACAGGAACGTAAAATACGGATCCGGCGTTTCCTGCTGCGGCACATAGGCGTGAATCTTGGCTTTTTTGCTCTCGTAAAGGGCGATCAGTTCCGCCAGCTTGTCTTTGACGATCTGTTCCATCAGCACGTATTTGTCTTGAAAATGCGCATAAAACGTAGAACGGCTAATATCCGCGGCTTCCGTAATGTCTTTGATCACGATCGAATCGAATTTCCTCTTCTCGCATAATGACAAAAAAGCATGCACGATCTGCAGCTTCGTCTTATGAATTCGGCGATCCATCCGGACCTCGGCCATGCGAACCACGCCTTTCTGATAGAAGTCATACAAATTCTTATATGGTGTATGAAAACGGACATATTCAGTAGATTTGTTCAGATTACAGCTTTTGTTAAATGTTATCATAACGAACAAATCAAAGTTAATCAATCGGAATTATAGATTAAACGATCGCCGAGGACACCGGCTTTTCATTCCCGAAATGAAAAAAAGCCAGTCGGATCAAGGGTTTGATCTGGCTGGCTTTTAAATATGAACCATTTTTATCGATAACTCCGACGACGAGAGGAACAAACTTCCAATACGGGGACTAGCGGTACGCCCGCATCGCCTTGAACAGCTCCTTCATCGACGGCTTCTTGCCGTACATCAGCACGCCGGCGCGGTAGATCTTCGCGGACAGCCAGCCGCAGGCCAGGATCGAGGCGAGCAGGATGGCGATCGACAGCCACACCTGCCAGAGCGGCGGATCGGACAGGCCGAGCCGGACGACCATCGCGTACGGCGAAAAGAACGGGATGAACGACGACACTTTGATCAGCATGGAGCCCGGGCTGTTGAGGCCGCTGAAGATACAGATGTAGAAGCCCGCGAGCGACAGCATCGTGATCGGCAGCACCGCCTGGCCGAGATCCTCCGTGCGGCTGACGATCGAGCCGACCGCCGCGAACAGCGTCGCGAACAGGAAGAAGCCGGTCAAGAAGAACAGGATGGCGTACACGAGCAGAGCGGGATCGATCAGATCCAGCGAGATGCCGTAACCGCTCAGCGTGTCGGCGTTCTGCGGCAGCGTCATGTTGACGACGATCACGACGATGTACGCCGCCAGCTGCGCCAGCACGACGAGGAACATGCCGAGAATCTTGCCGAACATTGCCTTCAGCGGCGCCACGCTCGTGATCAGAATCTCCATGACGCGCGAGCTTTTCTCCGCCGTGATCTCGCTCGCGATCATTTGGCCGCTGATCATGATCGCCATGAACAGCATGAAGATGATGACGTAGACCGTGGCCATGTCCATGCCCTGCTGCTCGGACGATTTGCCGTTGCCGATGGAGCCGGCGCCTTCGCCGGTGGAGATTTGGACGGTATCGAGCTTGATGGGCTTCGTCAGCACCGCCTTCAGCTCGTCGCTAATGCCGCCGCTGTCGATGACCGCTTCCATCTTCACGGCCTGCAGCGCCGTCGAGAGCGACTGCGACACCTTCGTTTCCATCAGGCTTTCGGATTTGTACGTTACGGCGGGGAACCCGCTCTCCGGGTCCGGCGCGAAACCGATATACCCGTCGACGAGATCGTCCGACACCGCTTGCTTCAGCGCCTGCTCGTTCGCGTCCGCGGAGCCCGCGTCCGCGATCGGCACGAACTTCAGCTCCGGCTTCTCCTGCGCTTCGTAGTACGCATCCAGCAGCGAGACGATGCGCGTCGACGTGAACAGCTGCGATTGCGCCTTGTCCGCCGCGCTGTCCAGGTAGCCTACCGCCGTCGGTTTGCCCTCGCCGCTGAACTGCGAGATAATATACGGCAAATTGATGCCGATGCTCATGATGACCGCGATAATGATGGTCGTGACGAGAAACGCTTTGCCACGCAGCTTGTTCTTCGCCGTGAAGCCGACAACCGTCCAAAATCCGTTATTCATGGTTCTCACCTACCGTCTTAATAAAGATTTCATTGAGCGTCGGTTCCATGATTTCGAAGCGCGTGACATTCGTCTGCGTCATCGCCAGCTCCAGGATCGGCCGGCCGGCGGCCTCGTCGGCGATCATCAGCTCGTAGCCGTATTCATGCCGCGTCACGCCCGTGACGCCGCCGAGCGCTTCCAGGCCGGACACGTCGCCGTCCGTCGCGAGAACGACGCGCTCCCGCGGAAATTGCTTCTTGATCGCTTTCAAATTCCCCTGCAGCACGGGGTTGGATTTGTGCAAAATCGTAATGTTGCGGCACAGCTCCTCGACATGCTCCATCCGGTGCGTGGAGAACAGGATCGAAGAACCGCCGTCGCGTAGCTCCTTGACCGTCGACTTCAGCAGCTCGACGTTGACCGGATCGAGTCCGCTGAACGCTTCGTCCATGATGACGATGCGCGGATGATGGATGACCGCCGCGATGAACTGGATTTTCTGCTGATTGCCTTTCGACAGCTCCTCGACCTTCTTGCCGTAATACTCCGGCACGCCGAACCGATCCAGCCAGCGCCTCAGGTTCGCGTCCGCATCCTTGCGGGACATGCCGCGCAGCTGCGCGAGATAGAGAATCTGGTCGCTGACCTTCACCTTCGGGTAGAGGCCGCGTTCCTCGGGCAGATAGCCGAGGCCTTGCAGCAGCTCCTTGGAATAAGCCTTGCCGCCATAACGGATCTTGCCTGAATCGGGATAGATGAGACCGAGCACCATGCGCATCGTCGTCGTTTTGCCCGCGCCGTTCGCGCCGAGCAGGCCGTAGATCTCTCCCTGGCCGACCTCGAAGCTGATGCCGTTCACGGCGGTATTGGCGCCGTACTGCTTGAAAACCTGTTCCAGCGATAAAGCATTCATGATTAGTAAACTCCTCTCGCATGTTCGGTTAGATTCAACAGGATGTCGTCCAGCTCCAATTTCCGCTTGCTGACCAGCACCGCTCCGGCCGCGGCCAGCCACTGCTCCGCTTCGAAGGCTTGCTCCGTCACGACTTTATACGTCGTGCCGCCCGCCAGGTCGCAGCTCCGGTAACCGGGCATCTCCTTCCACGGCAGCGTCCTGCCGCCGGCATCGACGTACATCGTCTGCCACGCTTCCAGCAGCGCGTCCTTCTCGTACATGCCGAGCACCTTGCCCTGCGCGACGAACGCGATGTAATCCGCGAGCCTGCGCACTTCGTCGATGATGTGGGAGGCCATGACGATCGTGCGGTCGCCCCGCTCCATGAAGCGGTGAAGCGCGTCGATCATCGTCTTCCACGCGATCGGATCCAGCCCCGAGGAAGGTTCGTCCAGCAGCAGCAGCTCCGGATGATGCGCCATGGCGAGCGACAGCTCGAACTTGCGCCGCATGCCCTTGGACATTTTGCCCAGCTTAAGCGCGGGATCGACCTCGAAGCGCCGCAGCAGCTCCCGGTAATAGTTCACGTCCCAGCCGGGATACCACTGCCGGACGAAGGCCGATTTCGCCTCGCCGCTGAGCCGGTCCTCGATATCGATCGCCTCCTCGGGCACGTATCCGATACGCGTCTTGAGCGATACCCGGTCTTCGCCGCGAACCTGCTCACCGAGCAGCCGCACGCCGCCCGAGTCCGGGCGCGCCAGCCCCAGCATCAGCCGGAACAGCGAGCTCTTGCCCGAGCCGTTCGGCCCCACGATCGCCGTCACGTATCCCTTCGGAATGTTCAAGTCCACCGGACCCAGCTCGAAATGCGCCCTTCGCTGCACCAAGCCCTCGATCGCCACGGCCGTTTCCGTCGTCATGCCGGTTCCCCTCCTTCATCCGTCGGCGCGCCCTGCCGTTCTGTCAAGGCCTCCGCCGCCCGTTTTCGCCCAAGCACCTCGCGCAGCATCTCCATCATCTCCTCGTCGGTAAAATGAACTCGGATCCCGGCATCCACAGCCGCCTCGATCGCTCCGATGACCGTGCTCCGCCGCTGCGTATCCCGAAGCGTCTCGTCGACCTTGGCCACGAACGTGCCCGTTCCCTGCCTGGTGCGGAGCAAGCCTTCGTTCTCCAGATCCTGATAGACGCGCCGGACCGTAATGACGCTGCACTTCGTCAACTGCGCCAGCTCTCGGATCGAGGGCAGCAGCGTGCCCTCGGGCATCTGCCCGCTGACGATGAATGCGCGGAGCTGCACTTCGATCTGGTGGTACAACGGCTCTGCGCTTTGTTCATTCAGTTGTATCGGTATCCACACCGCGACCACCCTTTCTTCGAATGTCGAGCCCGCCTAATGATAGAAATTGCGCTTCGCAAGCTGCTTTCGAATCAGGAGCCCGATAAGAACCGTCGCCGCTGCGCCCAGCAGCAGCGACACGACCGGCCACGCCCATTCGTGAGCGCGGGATGCCTCGATCGTCCGGTACAGCAGATCCGTATCCGTCCGCCACAGCACGACCCCGATCAGCAGGTAGAAGATCAAATAGCCGTGGCAAACCGCCAAATAGGCTTTCCCGCCCAACGTTTGCTCGAAAAACGCATAGGTGGCGCCGAGCGTCAAGGCGTAGCCGTACCAGACCAGCGCATAGACGATATATTCGCTAGGCGCCATCAGCTCGCGTAGCTCGTTCAGCAGCGCGTACTGCACGGTAAAGAAAAACACCGAAACGATCGTGAGCACGATACAGAGCTGCAGCATCCGGGACAGCACGATGGCATTCCAGCTGATCGGCAGCGTGCGCCAATACGCAAGCCTCCGGGAGTACGGATCGCGGCTCCAATAATGAAACACGCTGCGGTTCAAGATGAAGGCCATGTTGGGCAGGAGGGTCATATACAGGAAATTGCCGATCCAGCCGTACACGCCCTTGCCCCCGTGATCCAGCAGGTTCTGAAACAACGGCATCATGACCACGCTGATGTACGCGGAGAAAACCATCGTCAAGAGCAGCCCGCCCCAAGACCGGCGTCCCTCGGATCGAAGCAGCGTCAAAGCGCCTTGCCAAGTCGACATCGTCTCAGCTCCTTCCGCTTTATATACTGTATATATTCATATACACAGTATAATCACTCTCCAATTCGATTGTCAATAGCTGGATTTCCGCGAAACGCAAAATAACCGCCGGCTCCGGACCGGCGGCATGGATAACGGGAGCACGGCAAATAGCCGACGACTTGATCTCACTGCTTTCTTGGGAGATTGCCCGCCATGCGCGGCGTTATGACGGAACCAAAAAAAACCGCCGATCCGGGCCTCTCGGCACGCATTGGCGGTTCGATCATCGCTTGCATTACTTGTTCGGCCCCTGAAACGCCTGCTCGCAGCTCGAACATTGGCAGCCTTCCGGATGTTTGCCGCCGGGCTTGCCGTCCATCGTTCTAAGCAGCGCGAGCAGCGTCTCCTGCTCTCGCAGCTGCGCGGCCATGTCGGAATAAATCTCGCTTAGCTGCGGCGGGCAAGCAGCCGAATCGAACGCATCCGGAAAATAGCCGAGCGGCCGCTTTCCTGCCGGCGTTCCGCGTCGGGGCTTGCGTTTGCGCGTCGTGCGCCAGACGCCCGCCGGACGGATGGCCGCCGCCTCGCGCTTCAGCACGAGCAGCAGCAGCAGCGCCGAGACGAGCATGACGGTCCCGGATTTCCACGAGGACGTGAAGCCGAGCACCAGGCAGGCGAACAGAATCGCCGGGTATACGAAGAAAGCGGTGAACAGCCGGATCAGCGTCTTGGTCAGGAGCGACTTGAATGGATGCATGCGTAATCCCCCCTGCACCTGTCGTTACTCATCTATATGCGCGGAGGGGTTATCCGTATTTTGAGGAATCCGTGACGGCAGCGATCATGCAGGCTGCGAACCGGCGCATCGTCCTTCCTTCGTCTGCGCATCGTCTGCGCCTTGTTCGCGCCACCGCTCATCCGCCCGCCCCGTCAATCCATCCGAGCATGGGGGCGCTCGCTCATGCGATTGCCGGTCAGTCCTTCGCGCATATCCGATCATGCAAGAAATCAACCAGATGCAGGGCTTCCATTCGCCCGCCCATGCCGTGCTTCTCGATGCCGTTCTTCATCTGCAGCAGGCAGCCGGGATTGCTTGTCAGCAAATAATGGGCGCCGGTCCGTTTCACGTGCTCCATCTTGTGATCGAGAATCCGGCCCGCCATCTGAGGCTGCGTCAGATTGTAGATCCCGGCCGAGCCGCAGCAGCGGTCCGCCTCGGCGAGCTCGACGAACTCGGCGTTCGCCACGCTGCGCATCAGCTTGCGCGGCGCCTCGGAGGATCGCATCACGTTGCGCAGGTGGCAGGAGTCCTGGTACGTGATGCGGACCTTCTCGTCCGACGCGAATCCGACGCCGCCGCTGCACGAACCGCCGCAGCCGCCGGATGGCGCGCCATGGCCGCCGCTTACTTGCGCGGACGCCGGCGTGGCGCCGCTCCCGCCGATCATCGCGCCCGCGCCGGCGGCGACGGCCGCCCGCGCGACGGTCCGCAGCCGGCCATGCTCCACGAGCAGCTTACCAACGTCGACGCTTCGCTTCGCGAACCAGCGCGCATCGTCCTTCCACTGCGGGTCGTCATGCAGCAAATGGTCGTATTCCACGAGCAGCGCCCCGCAGCCGCCCGCGTTGGAGGCGATCCAATCGACGCCGGCCGCCTTGAACGCCGCGATGTTGCGCTTCGCCAGCGCCTTCGCGCCGTCCTGCTCGCCGCTATGCGCGTGCAGCGCGCCGCAGCAATTTTGCGTTTCCGGAATGACGACGTCGAAGCCCGCTTCGTTCAGCAGCTCGACCGTGTTTTTGTTCGTCGCAGTGAACAGCACGTCCATGATGCAGCCGCGGAACAAGCCGACCGTCGCGATCCGCTCGCCCTTCGCCGGATGGAACGCGCCGATCTGCTCGACGACGCCTTTGTACGACGCGTCGGGCAGAATCGCTTCCATGTCCCGCATATGCTGCGGGAACAGCTTCATCAGCCCGGCGCCGCGCACCAGCTTGCGCAGGCCGGTCCGTTGGTACATCTGCAGCGCGCCGCCGAGCAGGCGCATCCGGTTCTGATGCGGGAACATGCCCTCGAACGCGGTTTTGCGAGCTGCCTTCACCCACCAGCGGTGCGTCGTCGTATGCTTCTCGACGGAGTCGCGCGCCTGCTCCAGCAGCTGGCCGTACTTGACGTCGGCGGGGCAAGCGGGCTCGCAGGCGCGGCAGCCGAGGCAATGGTTCATCTGGGTCTCGAACGCTTCGTCCGGATCCATCAGGCCGTCGGCGACCGCCTTCATCAGGGCGATCCGGCCGCGCGGCGATTCCGCCTCGAAGCCCGTCTCCCGAAACGTCGGGCAGGCCGGCAGGCAGAACCCGCAGCGCATGCAGTTCGTCAGCTGATCGTAATCGAGCGCGTTCTTGAGCGTCGTCGCCAGCCCTGCGCGATCGCCATGCGTCGGGATCAAATCGCTTAACGTTTTAGCCACGGCTCAGCACCACCCTTTTGCGCGCCGATTTGGCGAACATTTTGCCCGGATTCAAAATATTGTTCGGGTCGAACGCCTGCTTGATCCCCTGCATGACCGCGATCCCGGCTGCCCCGACCTTCCATTCGAGGAACGGCGCCTTCACGAGGCCGACGCCGTGCTCGCCGGTAATCGTGCCGCCGAGCGCGATCGCGGCCTCGAAGATTTCCGCGAACGCTTCCTCCACGCGGTGAATCTCGTCGGCATCGCGGGCATCCGTCGTCGCGGTCGGATGCAGGTTGCCGTCTCCGGCATGGCCGAACGTGCAGATCGTCACGCCGTGGCGCTTGGCGATCTCGTTGATCGCGAGCACCATGTCGGCGATCTTGGAACGGGGCACGGTGGCGTCCTCGAGAATCGTCGTCGGCCGCAGCCGCGCCAAGGCGGTGAACGCGCTGCGCCGCGCCGTCAGCAGCTTCAGCGCCTCCGCCTCGTCGGCGGCGATGCTGACGCGCTCCGCGTTCTCGCTGCGGCAAATCTCCGCGATCCGTTCGATATCGCGGTCGACCATCTCCGCTTCGCCGTCCTGCTCGATCAGCAGGATCGCGTCCATGTCGAGCGGCAGGCCCAGCTTCGCGAAATCGTCCACGACGCGGATCGTGGGATTGTCCAGAAATTCCAGCGTCGCCGGAATGATCCTGTTCTCGATGATCTTGGATACCGTGCGCGCCGCGCCGTACAAGTCCTTGTACATCGCGAGCATCGTCTTCTTCGTCTTCGGCGGGGGAACCAGCTTCAGCGTTGCTTCCGTGATGACGGCGAGCGTGCCTTCCGAGCCGACGAGCAGCTTCGTCAGGTCGTAGCCCGCCACGTCCTTCATCAGCTTGCCGCCGGTGCGGATGATCTCGCCGCTCGCCAGCACCGCTTCCAGGCCGATGACGTAATCCTTCGTCGTGCCGTACTTCAAGCCGCGCAGGCCGCCGGAGCACTCGGCGATGTTGCCGCCGATCGTGGAGATCGCCATGCTGCTCGGATCCGGCGGGTAGAACAGGCCGAGGCTTTCCACATGCGTAATGAACGCTTTCGTATTGAGTCCGGGCTGCACGGTCGCGGTCAGATTCTCGAGATCCACTTGCAGGATGCGGTTCATCCGGTGCATGACCATGACGACGCCGCCCTGCACGGGCACCGTTCCGCCGCATAGATTCGTGCCGGAGCCGCGGCTCACGACGGGAACCCGATGCTCTTGCAGCACTTTCAGGATCGCGGATACATGGGCCGTATGCTCGGGATACACGACGCCGTCCGGCAGCGATTGGAGCATCGGCGTGCCATCGTACGAATGCGTGATCAGGGATTCGGGATCGTCTTTGAACCACTGTGCGCCGACGATGGCGCGAAGCTTGCCGGCTACTGCTTCTTGAAGCATGGTGAACTCCCCTTTATGATGAAATAGATCAGGTCGTCTGATGACTTTGCTTTGCAAGTAGTATATCATAAGATGAAAGCAGCCTGCACCTTCAAAATTACGCACGCGATCTATAGCGATCTCTACTTCTAGCGATACAGGAGGCCCGCCACATGTCCATGAACGAACGGCCGCTCAAGAGCAACGAGTGGGTCGCCCAGAAGCTTCACCTCAAATTGACCTCCGGCGAGCTGTCCCCCGGCGACAAGCTGCCTTCCGTGGTCGACCTGGCCGCCGAATACGGCGTCGGCCGCTCCACGATCCGCGAAGCGCTGAGCGCGCTGAAAGCGAAAGGGCTGCTCGATATTCGCCAAGGCGGCGGCACTTACGTCAAGGCGCCGCCGGACGAGCCCGCCTTCGCGCAGGAAGCCTGGCTGGACCGCGCCGATTCGCTGCTCCAGCTGCTCGACGTGCGCAAGGTGCTCGAGACCGGCTGCGCCGCGCTGGCCGCGAAGCATCGATCCGAGGCCGATCTCGAAGCCTTGGACGCCACGCTGAACGAGATGGCGGATCGGCTCGACGACGAGATCTTCGGCGAACAAGCCGACGTTCGGCTGCACGAGCAGATCGCCGGAGCGACGCATAATCCGATGCTGATGGAGCTGATGAAGACGCTCTCCGAACGGCTCCACGAGAGCATGCGCGACACGCGGTCGCTCTGGTTCTACGCCGAGCACCGCTCCGCCAGCCGGCTGCTGGACGAGCATCGGTCCATCGTGTCCGCCATCCGCGGCCGCGACGAGGCGCTCGCCTCGTCGCGCATGGGACAGCATCTCGCCAAGGTCGAACAGGTCCTGCGCGACAAAACCGGCATTCTCTAGGAGAATGCCGGTTTTGTTTGCGTGCTTCGGTTTTGTTTGTGTGCATCGGTTATGTTTACATGCTTCGATTATGTTGCATGCTTCGATTATGTTGCATGCTTCGATTATGTTGCATGCTTCGATTATGTTGCATGCTTCGGTTATGTTTGCATGCTCCAATAATGTTGCGTGCTTCGGTCATCTCGCAAGCTTCCTTCATTGGTCGCGAGAAGCCAAGATACCGCCGTCTTCCCTAGCCTGCTTTCACGCGCATGATCAAGGCTCCCGCCCTCCATGGCGCTCTGCCGGTCCCGGGCTCGCCTGCCTGCGAACAGCCGCCGAAGCTAGTCTTCCACGATCGCGGGCATGCGCTGAACGTTCGGATCCGTGAAAATATCGAATTCATCGCGGCTCGTGGTCGAAAACTCCGATACGATCGCGCCGTTTTCCCCGGCTTGGAACCAGTGCTTCGTGCCCGGCGGAATCGTGTATTGCTGGCCGGGATGCAGCTCGATCTCGTGAAAAACCGTGTAATACGCCTCGCTTCCCTCCGGCACCTCCGCTTGAATCGTGCCGTCGTTTTCGCCTTCGACGTAGAGATAGACGACGCCGTGGCGGCAGCGGAACGTCTCCATTTTGCCGGGCTCCCCGCCGACCGGGGGATGCAGATGTTCCGGGCAGGTTTGGCCCGGGAACAGCACCAGCTCCTTCGCGCAATAGCGGTCCGTATTGATATACGTCACGAGCTCCAAGCCTTGGCGCTCCAAATTGCCGAGCCCGAATCCGGCCACCTCGACGTTCGCGCGCTCCTCCGGCGTCAACATAATGCCATGCGCATCGAGCAGGTCCGTCGCTCTCCTCTGAGCCGCTGCGACTTCGCTTCGTTTCATGCCGATCAACCTCCTGGTCGCTCTAGTATCCGCCTAAATTGTGCCAATCATGCGCGCCGCATGCAGCGTTCTTCCGGTCCGTGCCAAATTCCCTCGACCTCGATCCAGCCCGGCAGCGGCAAATGCTTGCTTCGCTTGCTCCATCCCGCGGCGATCCGCGCCTGCACGGCTTCCCACGACGGCACGCCGCTTGTCGCATCGGCTTGCTCAACGTTGCAGGCGCCTACGGCCACCGCCCCGCTTAAGGCCGACTCCGGGCCGAGCCCTTTCAGCAGCCCCGCCAAAAATCCCGCGATCGTGCAGTCCCCGGCGCCCGTCGTGCCCGCCGCTACCACCTCGAAGCAAGGGGCGAGCAGCTCGCGATCCAGCCAAGCCTCCGTTGCCGGCGCGCCGGCGCCCGCGGAAGCCAATCTGACCGCGTCACCGGTCGTGCGGAGATAGAGCCCATGCTCGCCAAGCTTCAGCACGACGATGGCCGCCCCCTGCGCGATCAGCTCGTCGGCCAGTTCCCGCAAGAGCGGCCCGTTCGCATACGGGAGCAGGTCGTCGCCATGCGCCGCGGTTAGCTCCTTGTAGCTTTCCGGCCGCAGCATGTAGAGGACTTCCTCGAAGCTCGGCAGAAACACGTCGACAAAAGGCAGCGCTTTCGCAAATATGCAGCGCCAATCCGCTACTCCCGCAGGCGAGGCCGGATCCGGCTTCGCCAAGTCGAGCGACACCGTCAGGCCCTTCGAATTTGCCTTGGAGAGCAGCTTCGCCAGTTCCTCTCCGCCGTCCGCGTACATTCTCCGCATGAGCGGCGGGTAGCCGAAATGGAAGACGCGCGCCCCTTCGAGCGCGTCGGCCGGCAGATCCTCCGCGGCAAACGTATCGTTCGCGCCGGTGCAGTGGAGGAAGATGCGGTCGATATTCGGCGGGTTGATGACGATGGTGTAGGACGTTTGCTCGCCCGGCGCCACGATCATGCCTTCCGCCAGCTCGTCGCCGTACTCCCGCAGCACGTTCTCGACCGCGCGTCCGAACATATCGTCGCCGATCTTGCCCATCAGCTTCGTGCGAATGCCCAACCGGTGCAGCGCGAGTCCCGTGTTGGAGACCGCGCCGCCCGTGGCGATTCGGGCCGCTCCGATCTCCACGAGCTTGCCCGGCACGAGCAGCGCCCCCATACCGCCATGGGCGATGTGAATCGTCGGGATAACGTCGAGACAGATATGCCCGGCTACCACGACTTCCGAACCTATGCGCGCTTCGCTCACGCTCAATTCCCCCAGTCGATCGACACGGTCGCGCCGGTGCGCTCCGATTCCAGCGCGGCCGTGAAGACGCGGTGGCTGCCCAAGGCTTCTTCCGGCGTCGCGCAGCGGAACGGCTGCGACATGCCGGCCGTGCCATGCGCAAGCTCGTCGCAGAAGGCGGCCCACATTTGCAGGATGGAATCCGAGAAGCCGAATTCGAAGATCCCGCCGGTTATCGTGCCGTAAGCCGATTTGTAAGGGACGTCCACCGTATGCCAAGCCTGCTGCTTGCCAGGCGAATACGGCAGCGACGAGACCTGCTTCGGATTCTTCGTGCTGAATACCGCCGACAGCTCCGTGCCTTGAATGCGGATGAACCAGGTGTTGGCATGGCCCGGCGCGATCCTTTTCGTTGACAGCACCATCGGAAACTGCTGATCCGCCGTCCGCACGTCGCAGGCGAGGATCGCGTTATCCCATGTTTCGCAAGGGACGTACTGGCCTTGGCCGTCAGGACGTTCTGCCACGATCTTGCTGAGCAGCGCCCTTACGCTCTCTGGTTTCCAGCCGAAACGCATGGGCAGATGAAGTACGTGCATGCCCAGATCGCCCATGCAGCCATATTCGCCGTTCGTCGCGATTCTCCTCTTCCAATTGATCGGCTTCGTCGGATCGAGATCGCTGGAATGCCAGAACCCGGCTTCGACTTCGATGATGCGGCCGAATTTGCCTTCGTTCACCCACTGGATTACCTGATGCGCCCCGGGGTAGAAAGGGAACTCCGACGAGCAGCGTACGATCACGTCCGGATTGGCCGCCAGCGCCGCATTGATCCGCGCGTTTGCCTCCGCGTCGATGCCGAACGGCTTCTCCCCGAGCAGATGCTTGCCGGCTTCGATAATGTCGACGTAGATCTGCGCATGCAGGTTATGCGGCACCGCGCAGTAGACCGCTTCGACCTCGCCGTCCGCCAACAGCTCCTTATAATCCGTGTAGGCGCGCTCCACGCTCGTCGCTTGTTCCTTGAACCATTCCGTCGCCGCAGGGTTGGCATCGCAGACCGCCACGATGCGCGGTTCGAAATCGACGCCGCCCAGATGCAGCCACCTCGCGGCGGCGCTTGCGAATTCTTTACCCATTAATCCGCAGCCGATAACGCCGAAACGAATGATGCGCTTGCTCATCTTATCGCGCCTCCCCGCCGTTTAGGATCGCGAGCGCCTGCTCCGCCGTCGCGCCGTGGTGCACGATCGCCATCAGCGCGCTCGTCATGCCCGCCGGATTCGGATGCTGAATGACGTTGCGGCCGTAGACGATGCCGGAAGCGCCTTGATTCATCAGCTCGACCGTGCGGCTCACGATTTCTTCGTCGCTGGCCCGGCCGCCGCCGCGTACGAGTACCGGAATGCCGGAAGCCACTTCGATGACCCGATGATACGCCGAGACATCGTCGCTGGGATCGGCTTTGATGACGTCCGCGCCAAGCTCGACGCCCTGACGGACCAACGGCATGATTTTATCGATGTCGCCATCCACCATATAGCCGCCCTTCGCTTCGTTCGGAAGCATGACGAGCGGCTCGACCATCAGCGGCATGCCGTACTTCTCGCACTCGCTCTTGAGCAGCGTGATATTGCGGACGCATTGGTGATGGAGCTCCGGCTGGCCCGGGAGCAGCAGCAAATTAACGCAGACGGCGACTGCATCGAGCGCCGCCGCCTTCTCGATGGCGCGGTCGATCAGCTCGCTGAACAGAAAACGCGGCAGCTCCGTGCCGTAAATATTCGCCGCGTCCGTGCGCAGGACGAGCCCCGGTTTCCGCTTGCCGGGAACGTCCTGCAGCCACTTCGCCTGCCCGACGCTGAGCTGGATGCAATCCGGATTGGCCTCCACGATCGTTTGAACGGCTTTCCTCATATCCTCAATGCCGGACAGGAACGACACCTCATTGAAGAATCCGTGATCCACCGCGACGTCGAAGCATTTCCCCTGTTCGCTGAACATCCGGTTGAGCCTTGGTTTGACTGACATCCATATCCATCTCCCTTGTTATATTGAAACAAATAATGTTCGTTTATAACAATAATTTAACGCAACGGGATTCATATGTCTATCATTATGTTTGAATCAAACATTTTTACTGGCAATCACGACCTCGACCGTTTGCTCCCGGCAAGCTTGCAGCAGCGATTCTTCGGGCGGCTCGCTGCTTATGATACGATGCGCTTCGCCGAGCGCCGCGAACGAGAACAGCTCCTTCGCACCGTACTTGGTATGGTCGACCACGATATTCGTTTCCGACGCCTGCGCGATCGCCATCCGTTTGATCTCGGCCTCGTACATATTGGAATTGCTGAAGCCATGCTTCGCCGTCAAGCCGGTTGCGCCGAGAAATACGCGGTCGAACGCCATTTTGCCGATCGTCTCCACCGTCCCGGGCCCGACCAGCGTCGCCGTCGTCTCCAAGGCCATGCCGCCCGTTACGACCGTCGTAATTTTCCGTTCGAGCAGCTCGATGGCGATATTGAGCGCATTGGTCACGACCGTTATATTCAGATCCGGCTTCAAATACCGGGCGACATGCAGCGTCGTCGTGCCGCCGTCGATGAAGATCGAATCGTTCTCCTGCACGAGCGCGGCGGCGGCTCGGCCGATGGCCTGCTTCTCGTCCGCCATGACGCCCGCACGGTCCCCGATCGCGACATCCTTCGAGGCGAGAATCGCGCCGCCGAACGTTCGTTTCACGTATCCGGCCAGTTCCAGCTTCTCCAAGTCCCGCCGGATGGTCATCTCCGTCACGCCAAAGTGCTCCTTCAACCCGGCCACCTTCACTTCGCCGGCGCTTTCCAGCATGCCGAGCAGCTGCTGCTGCCTTTCGTTCAAACTCATGAATGATCCTCCTCGCCGATCTTCAATCGATCGACAGCTTTAATTCGTATTCGACGGACTCGCCCGGCTCCAGCATCCGCAGCGTGCCCCTTTCTTGTTCGACCGCCATGCCTTCCACGCCGCAGTTCGCCGGTTCGATGCCGAGCGCATGCACGCCCGCGCCGGGCATTCTCCACTGCACCAAGCGGGGCAGCGCATCGGTATTCCAATCCAGCTTTACGGTTACGGGAGCCGTTATTCGGGCAGCGAACGGGAAGTTTGGCTGATGGATCGCCACCGCCGTTCTTCCGTTCGGCGTCTTCGGCAGCTCGTGATAATAGACGCGTTCCCCGTTATCGGGGGACGGCGCTTCCCATCGGCCGTAGCCTTCCAGCGGAACATCCGGTATAACCGACGTTATCCGCGTGCTTGGGAACGTGACCTTTGTGTCCTCGGACATCAGCGGATAGCCGAAATTAAAATGATACAGCATCATATGCGGACATGCCTTGAACCCCGCATTCTCCGCTACGTCCCGAATCGTGATCGCATTCTCCCCGAACCTGCTCCGAATCTCGCGCCGCAGCCGCAAATGACCGCCGAACATCGACGTCTCTTCGATGATTCCGCGCACGCAAAGCTCTAGCTCGTCGCCGACCCAAACGCTCTCCGCGGTGACTTGCCTAGCCGCCGTATGATGCGCGCGGCCATGCTGTCCGTAGGTTACGCCTCCTACCGTACTCGGTAAGCCTGCGCTGATCAAGCCGCAGCTCATGAGCAAACCGCCGGAAGCCGTACGCAGCCAATCCTTTTCCCGGTCGTCATAATAAGAGGGATGCACGTCGCCGTTGGCCGACTGCCATGCCAATGACGAACCCGCGAACGAAGCCATCGAGATGTCCATGCCTTTATCCGGCGTCACCTCATAGGCGAGCCCGGCCCCCGTCCGTACCGCAATGACACTTGCCCCTGCTTCATTGCCTTCCGTCAGCGCCATCCTCCGGATCCCGCCGATTTGCTCGATCCGCCCGACGCGCGCCTCGATTTCCCTTCTCGTAAAGCTTCGACCGTGCAATAGCATCGTACATCCTCCTCTGTTTAAAACAAACATAGAATGTTCTTAACTAACAACAATTGTACAAAAAAGCGGTAAACCTCACAAGGAGATTTACCGCTTTAGACGAAAAGCTATTCGATGGATCCGATTATCCGTTGCCGAACAATACGTCGAGGACCGGCTTCGTATGGCCGCCCGGATACATCAGATAGAGCAGCACGTAGACGATCACGCCCGTGATGGCCGTAAAAAACCAAATCACCGACGTAACCCGCCCCCACTTGCGGTGCTTCGCGAATTTCTCGCGAAAACCAAGCGTCAGCGTCGTAATCCCGAATATCGCGCCTACGGTCGCAAGCACGATATGGAAGAATAGAAACGTCAAGTAATACGGCTTCATTTCATCCGAGCCGCCCCAGTCGGTATTGCCGACGAAGACCGTGCGGGAAACATAGATGATGAAGAACAAGAGCGCGGCGATGGCGCCCGCAATCATGACCTTCTTATGCGATTCGAGCCTTCTCTTAATGGCCAGGTTCCAGCCTATCGCGACCAATATCGCGCTGATGACGATAAACGAGGTGCTGATCGTCGGAAAAATATCATACTTTGACAAGATTCATCCCGTCCGTTTCTATGCAAGAAATTTGCTTATTCGCTTAATTGAAAGCACCGTTATCCGGAATCTCGTCATCCGTCGCATCCCCGTGCTCTCGCTTATACCATTGGAAAAACACATAAGCCAAGATGCAGCCGTACATCAATTCTTGGACCAGCTTCATGACGATGCCGCCAAGCTGCTGATCCTCTGCGGGCGACATCAGGTTGAAAAACGTCGGTCCCGTGAATTTGGCGAGCAGCGCGCCCGGATCGCCGGAAACGCAGTATCCCATGGCTCTTGCCCATACTTCCGGATCGCTGTACGTCGCATACATGGAACTGGTCGAGAATATGATCAGCGCGCATGCCGGGGTAAGCAGCATGCCGTTCGCGAAGATATAGGCCATTTTACGAAGATCCGTAAGCCGGTTCCACTCCGGTACCGGGCAAGCGATCTGCCACCACATCATAAACGAAGTGACAAGCAATACCAAATAGTAGAGTCGGTGCACGGCGAAATGCGTCATGACATAATCATGCACGACCGGCACATGATAGATCGAGAACAGCATATTGAACAGGACGAGCGTAAAAATCGGGTGCATCGTCCAACTCAGCTTCGCCCAGAACGATCCGCGAAAAAAGCGCCGCCACATAAACGCGGGAATGCCGAGCAGCAGCAGCGGAGGCGCGATCAAGTACGATAACGACATGTTCACCATATGAAACGTAAACATCAAATGCCCGAGCAGTTCAAGCGGCCCGCCCTGCGCCATATAATACAGCACCATTCCCGATACGAACAACGTCTTCTGCAAGACGGTAACCTTCGCATCCTGCGGCGCATGCTTTTCCTTCCAAGGTCCAGCTAAATAGAAATAGAGGATGACTAGCGCTGTCATAAAGAAGAAAAACCATGGGCTCCACAACTCTTCAAAGCTGAAGTATTGCAATCCGAGCATGTTGGTACCCCTTTCCAAGGTGATACTCGCTTACAACAAAAGAGGGGGCCAGCTAGGACCTCCCTCTCTTCAATTTAGGACCGTATTACCACCAAGCCCAGTATTCGGCCATGATGACAATCGTGAATACGACGAACACGCCCATCAAAATACCTATGATCGGGAACGCATGTCCGCGATCTTTCATGTGCATCCAGAAGCCCATTTGCACGAAGACCTGAATGGCTGCCATTAGAACCAAGAAAATGTAGATGAACGTAGTGTTGATTTCGCCTGCCGCAACCATCGCAAACGCGATGATTGTCAGAAGGATGGAAAAGATGAACGCAATGATATGTTTTTTGGGACCTTCGTGTTTATGGTGCTTTTCACGCTCTTCGACTGCGGAATGTTCAGCTGACATTCTTTAGCCCACCTTTCCCATCAAGTACACGACGGTGAAGATGAATACCCACACGACGTCGATAAAGTGCCAGTAAATACCGGCCACATATATCTTAGGAGCTGTGACGACCGTCAAACCTTTTTTGAAGATCTGAGCAATCAGGATGCTGATCCAGAGAACCCCGAACAATACGTGCGCGCCGTGGAATCCAACCAACGTGTAGAAGGACGAACTGAACGCGCTTGTCGAGAACTTATGGCCTTCGTCGACGTAGGTTGCGAATTCGACGACTTCGAGCGCCAGGAACCCAAGTCCAAGCAATACCGTGACGACCAGCCAGATGATCATCGACTTTACTTTATTCGTATGCATCGCTTGAATCGCGAATACGCTGGTCAAGGAAGACGTCAAGAGAATGAACGTCGCCCAAGCGGTCGTTGAGAGCTCGAACAATTCTTGCGATGACGGGTTGCCGTCTCCGACTTGATGGCGCAGTGCCAAGAATGCGGAGAACAGCGTGCCGAACAATACGGTTTCGGCGCCGAGGAACAACCAGAAACCAAGAACCTTATTACGGCCTTCGAGCGTTGCTTTCTCCGGCTCGTGCGGAAGCTTGCCGTCTACGTGCGAGTGTGCGCTCATGCTTTTACCCCCTTATCCCCCGTAATTTCATCCGGTTCAATATGGAAGCCGTGATCGTCGATCACCGAACGCAGGAACATGCAGGCAAGCGTAATTGCCAATCCGATGATGGCTACGATGTGGTTGTTGAACAGGAAGGCTTTGAAGCCGTCACCGTAGTCGCCTTTTCCATACATGAATCCGAGACCCGAGATGAAGAGGCCAACGGCCATGATCAGCGGCAGGATCGAAGGCGAAGGCATGTGAATCGAACCAAGCGGCTCGGCTGGCAGCATTTCCTTCTTGCCTTCCATTTTTTCTTTCCAAAATGCGTCATATCCGCGTACAAGCGGCGTTTGCGCGAAGTTGTACTCCGGAGCCGGCGAAGGAATCGACCATTCCAGCGTACGTCCGTCTTCCCATGGGTCATTGGTTGCATTACGCGGTTTGAATGACGTAATGACGACGTTGAGCAGGAAAACGATCGTGCCGACGCCCATCAAGAACGCGCCGACCGTACTGATCATATTGAGATTATTGAAGCCTTGTCCGTCCAGGTACGTCCATACGCGGCGAGGCATCCCCATCAAACCGAGGAAATGCTGCACGAAGAACGTCAGGTGGAAGCCGATGAAGAATGTCCAGAAGCAGAGCTTGCCAAGACCTTCATGCAGCACCCGGCCGAACATTTTCGGCCACCAGTAGTATAGACCTGAGAACAAGCCGAGAATCAAGCCGCCCACGATTACATAATGGAAGTGGGCAACGACGAAGTACGAATCGTGATACTGGAAGTCGGCAGGCGCGGCAGCGAGCATGACGCCCGTTACGCCGCCCATGACGAAGGTCGGAACGAAACCGATGGCGAACAGGTTCGCCGTCGTGAACTTGATGGAACCGCCCCACATCGTGAACAGCCAGTTGAAAATCTTAATCCCCGTAGGTACGGCGATCAGCATCGTGGCGATGGAGAACAATGCGTTCGCTACCGGTCCAAGACCCGTCGTGAACATGTGATGCGCCCATACCATGAAGCCCAGGAAGCCGATCAGCACGGTTGCGAATACCATCGAGCTGTAACCGAACAGGCGTTTTCGCGAGAAGGTACTGATAACTTCGGAAATGACGCCGAATGCCGGCAAGATAAGGATATATACCTCAGGATGTCCGAAAATCCAGAAGATATGCTCCCATAGCACGGCGTTACCGCCGTTGGTCGGTTCGAAGAAATTGCCTCCGAAGAGCCTGTCGAACATCATCGCCACCAAACCTACGGTCAGTGCCGGGAAAGCGAACAGGATCAAAGCGGAAGTGATGAACGCCGTCCAAGTAAACATCGGCATGCGCATGAAGCTCATGCCCGGCGCGCGCATGTTGATGATCGTGGCCAAGAAGTTGATGCCGCCGACCAATGTACCGATACCGGCGATCTGAAGACCGATTACATAGTAGTCGACGCCGTGTCCGCCGCTGAACGTATTCGTTGCGAGCGGCGCATAAGACGTCCAGCCCGCATCCGGCGCTCCGCCGGCGAACCAGCTGACATTGAGCAAGACGCCGCCCGCGAAGAATGTCCAGAAGCCGATCGCGTTAACGAAAGGAAAGGCAACGTCGCGCGCGCCGATTTGCAGCGGCACGATCGCGTTCATCAAGGCGAAGATGATCGGCATCGCTGCCAGGAAGATCATTGTCGTGCCGTGCATCGTTAGCAATTCGTTATAAGTATGTGCCGCGACGAAGTCGTTAAGCGGCTTCCATAATTGAATCCGGATCAGCAGCGCTTCCAATCCCCCTACGAGGAAGAAAAACCCGCCCGCGATCAGATACAGAATGCCGATCTTTTTATGGTCGACGGTCGTTAGCCAGTCCATAAGACCGCTATACCGCTTAACCTTATGTGCGTGAGCCAAAGTAGGTACCTCCTTCATTCCGTGATTGTTTAGTAGTCTAGTTTCAGTCCAGCCAAGTACTCCGCGATGGCTTTGACTTGATCTTGGGTCAGGTCGACCTTCGGCATCAGCGTGCCCGGTTTAACGGCTTGCGGATCTGCGATCCACTTCTCTAAGTTTTGTTCAACCGAACCTTCGTTCTCATACTTCGGTTGATCCGTGTTCACCAAGATGCCCGCAACCGTTTGACGGCTGCCGATACCCATCAGGTTCGGGAATGCCGCGCCGTTGCTGCCAATCGCATGGCAGGACAGACATTGTTTATTCAGCAAATCCGCGACTTCTTGATCTTGCGGAGGCGCTACCGGATTTTTCATCGCCGCAACCCAGCGGTCGAACGAAGCACGGTCCACTACTTTCACTTTAAAATCCATCAAGGAATGGGAAGGTCCGCAAAGCTCGGCGCACTTACCGAGGTAAACGCCGGTTTTCGGCGCTTCGAAGTACATCGTGTTAACGTTTCCGCCCGGATTCGTATCGATTTTACCGAAGAGGGACGGAACCCAGAAGGAGTGAAGCACGTCCGCGGTTTTGGCTTCCACGGAAATAATTACGTCGTTAGGCACCAACAGCTCTTGCGCCGTCTTGACGCCCAGATTCGGATATTCGAACTCCCACCAGTATTGGTGAGCCGTTACTTTGACCTGAAGCGCATTCGGATCTTTCGTGTGGTCTTTGGCAAGACCGAATACGGTGTTTACGGTCGGAATACCGATAATGATCAGAAGTACAATCGGAATGACCGTCCAAATAATTTCGAGCTTGTGATTGCCTTCGACTTGAACCGGGATCGTTTTGTCGCCCGGCCGGCGGCGAAAGCGAATAATAACGTAGCCAGCGATTACAAATACGATCAGAATGACGATAACCATGATCGTGATCGTAAGTTTCATTAGTCCGAACTGTTCTTCGGCTACCGGTCCTTGCGGTCTCAGCGTCGACAAGTCAGCTCGTCCGCAAGCTGACAGCAGCAACACCATTCCGGCGAGAAGCGGCAATAGCCGTTTTAGAACGTGCCACCGATTCATCATCAATCAACCCCACTTTTTACGTTTTGACAGCAGCCGTAGACAGTGCAAAAAGCGGCTCTGCTGCTTGCAATTCCTAGATGTTTAGACAACTTCCGCAATCTAATCACTTTAATAAATATAAAGTTGCAGGTGCTTTTTGTCAATCTTCCCAAGGATGTTCACAAAATGTTCTCATACCAGTAAAATCAACGCTTTTCGGCGTTTTTTTGCTTGCCATTTATAACCTGTGAAGCTCCATGTCTATCCTTCATTGTGTGCAAAAACCATGGTTCTTTATGTATCGGATGTTCATGCATATTTGCTCCCCCGTCGCCCATTCTAAAGATAAGCTGACGAAAGGAGCGACCTTATGACAAAGCATGCACGTTTCCTCACTCTGGTAACCGCGATAACGCTTAGCCTATTCGTAATCAACGGGTGCAACTACCAGCGTTACGTCCAAAACAGCACTTACGATTACGGCAGCAAAAACAAAGGCGACCCGAAAATGCTGGGCAGCCGCATGTACGGCACCATGAGCGGGTTGCCCGGTCAACACGATAACGCATGGTTCGAGTACAGCTCCCTGCTCTCGAACGACGTTTCGAATATTAACGGCGTTGCCGGCGCGATCGTCATGCTGACCGACAAAAACGCCTACATCGGTATCACGACGGACTGGACGGCGACCGGAACGCATAAATCCGGCGGCCGCGGCACCCGCGAGCAGGATAATACCGGTTCGACGGAAGGCGTCTACAACAACGATACCGGCAGTCCTTATTGGAATAATCAACGTATCGCAACGCCGTACAACTCCTACTTTACGGTCAACGACCACAATCAGCTGTCGGGCGAATTAAAGCAGACGATCGCGGTTCATGTCCGCAAATTGGCGCCGGCCGTCCAGGAAGTGCACATTTCCGCGAACAAGGAATTCAATAACCATTTGATTCAGTATGCCCAGGAAGCATGGGCCGGCCGTTCGCTCACGCCTTGGCTCGCTTCCTTCAATACGCTCGTGAAGCATCAATTCGCGGGAGGCAACGAGGTGCCGGCTCCGCTCGACGTTCAACAGGGGCGTGCCGCAACGCGAAAATAACGAAGCGCGGCTTTAAGGCTGGGGTGTCCGAAAAGGCGCTCCGGCCTTTCGTCGCGATTCTGCGCATGATCTATATATAATGAAGAGAAAAAATAAATTTCCTTGGACTTCCAGCATGCGCTCCACCAGTCGCTCGTCCATTCCTCGCGCGTACATATTGATACTCCGGCTTTATATATGGCTTATCTCATCGACTTCGTGATCGACGAACCGTTCTGCAGGAGTCGGATCGAACTCGTTTCTTCATTAATATACGCTCAAGATCGCGCCTTAATCCTGGCTTGTCCCGCGTTCATTCGGTTCTACCGTATAATAAACGATTTTGGCAAGGTTTCAATCAATGGGCTTGGAGTAGTTTTGGCCCGATGCGTGTGCCATCCTGCGACCGAACTTTGCCTGCTCTATAGTTATTCACTTGACATTATCGCGGTAATAATTTATCTTTAAATAAAGATAATGAATATTGAGAAAATGACATTCATCGAGGTGACGGAAATGACGATCTCCCAGTCGGACAACGAACTTCGGCTGTTTATCACCCTTTCCCGCGCGCACCAATGGGTGACCGCGCACGTACATCAGGATATCCGCAAGCGCGGACTCAATCCTACGGAATTCGCCGTTCTGGAACTATTGTATCATAAAGGCGAACAGCCGCTGCAGCAAATCGGCGAGAAGATCTTGATGACGAGCGGGAACATCACCTACGTCATCGATAAGCTCGCGGACAAAGGATTGGCCAAACGCAAGGCTTGCCCGTCCGACCGCAGAGTTACGTTCGCCGAGATCACGGAGGAAGGCAAAAGCTTCATCGAAGCGGCATTTCCGCCCCATACCGAGGCGATCGCGAAGGCCGTTCACGGCCTTACGCCCGAAGAGCAGGCGCAGGCGATCGAATTGCTGAAAAAGTTGGGGATCGCTGCGCAAAACAGTTTTACTTAGCGGCGGAACGCAGACGGCGATAAGAAGGCAGCACACATAACGGGACGTTCCATCGGAGGAGATTTCAATCGGCATCGCGCTTGGTCTATTAATCATTCGGTTAGCCGTCGGATTGACGTTAGCGGGGCACGGAACCCAGAAGCTGTTCGGCTGGTTTGGCGGATACGGCTTGAAGAGCACCGGCGGGTGGATGAGTTCCATCGGGCTGAAGCCCGGCATCCTCGTCGCGCTGCTGGCCGGAACGGCTGAATTGGCCGGCGGCTTGCTCTTCGCGCTTGGCCTTTGGCTTGTGGTCGCGGCGGTCCTTGTCGTGCTTACCATGCTCGGTGCCATCGCCGCCGTTCACTGGCGCCACGGCTATTGGGTCCGGCAAAACGGCGTGGAGTACAATATCATCCTCATCGCAATCACGGTCGGACTGGCGCTGGCGGGACCGGGCGACTATGCAGTAGGTTAAGGCGATTGGTTTGCGTTCACTGTCGCAAGACAGGGAATGCAGCATTCGCCCGCTTCGAGAGCATCGCCTTGGCGATTGGGCCAATGGACGATTGGCAACAAAGCACGTATAGGGAGGGATTCATGATGCAAACACTCGTATACGGTCCGACTTTACAAGGCAAAGGCGCCTTTGACGGCGGGAAAATCACGGAACAAAAACCGATCGGCTTCTCCGGCGAAGGATCCGTCGTGAAACGGGTCAGCACCTTGTTTTACTGGGCATGGGCGCATGCCGCGAAGGACGGTTATATTCCGCTTCATCCCCATCATGCCTTCGAAATCATGACATACGTCGTATCGGGGAAAGCCGAGCACGGCGATACGCTTGGCACGAAAAGCTCCATCGGCGCGGGCGGCGTGCAGTTGATGCAGACGGGCTCCGGCGTGAGCCACGAGGAACGCTTCGTGGGGCCGGACATGGAAGGCTTCCAAATCTGGTTCGAGCCGTTCATGCAGGAAGCGCTCAAAACGGCGCCAACCTATAACCAGTACGAACACGAGGAGTTCCCGATCCTGAAGGGCAATGGCTATTCGCAGAAAACCATCATGGGCTACGGCTCGCCGATCAGCATCGTCGCCGATGCACGGATGTGGGACGTCGAGGTCGCCCCCGGCGCGGTCTACCGGCATCCCGTAGCGGATGGCCGCTCGCTGACCGCGCTAGCCATTCGCGGCGGCGGCATATGGTCCTACGCCGACCAGCCCGACAACCAAACGGCCTTCAAACACAAGGACTTCGTTCTCGTGCGAGCCGACAGAACCGACGAGGCCGTCATTACCGCGGCGGAAGACGCGCCGCTCCGGCTCATCCTGATCGACGTACCGACGTCGGTGGGTTATGAGCTGCACCCGAAACGATAATCGCTAACGATCGTCGCGAATCTCGCTGCCAAAAAAAGCTCCGCATGTTCGGTTGACGATCAACCGAACATGCGGAGCTTTCGCGTTGACTAATGGGCCGCAGCCGGACGTTCCTTCGCTTTATCCGACTCGTTCGCGTTGCGGGTCGCCGCTTCGCGGTCCTCCATCAGTTCTTCGATCGTCTTCGTCTTGAGACGGGCAGCGCCGCGATAATCGTTGCGGGTCGGCACCAGGCTGCCCGCGGCCAGACGTTCCTTCGCCGCTTCGATCGATGCGCCGTATTGGGGCAGCCATTGCGCCTGCGCGACCAGCATCTCGTCGACCATCTGCCAAATTTCCTTCGGATTGCACACCGCGCCGACCAGCGGATCCATCATCATCGCTTGGCGCAGCAGTTTATCGTCGCCATGAACGGCGGCTTCGACGGCCAGGCGCTGCACCGAGATGCTGACGTTGCACACGGCGGCGCAGCCGAGCGGCAGGTCGCCCACTACCGGCATGTTGATGCCGTTGCGGTCCACGTAACCGGGCGCTTCGATAATCGCGTCGTCCGGCAGGTTCGTGATGACCCCGTTGTTCACGACATTGAAGTGTCCGCGATAGACGCGTCCCGTCTCCAAGCCCTCGATAATATAAGAGCCGTGCTCTTCGCCGCGGTTCTCGGCGACATACTTCACCGGCTCGGCTTTCATCCAATTCGGGAAATCGGTCTCGAACCAATTGCGGCCTTCGGTGCAGACGCGCAGGTAGCCCCCGGTCTCGCCGTTGATCCAAGAACCCAAATCGATCCAGTCCTTGATCTCTTCGGCGCGTTTGCGGTACCACGGCACGTATTCGCTCAGGTGGCCGTTCGATTCCGTGGAATAGTAGCCAAACCTTCGCATCATGTCGATGCGGACCTTCTCCGTCTGCACGAAGTCCGGAACGCTCTCGAACGCGTCCAGCAGATCGCCCGTTCTGTCGACGCCGTTCGTCTTGACGGAGATGTACCAGGTCTGATGGTTGATGCCCGCGCAGATGATGTCGACGTCCTTCTTCGACAGCCCGAGCGCGCGCGCGATTTGATGATGGCCGCCTTGCACGCCGTGGCAAAGGCCGATCGTGCGCACGCCGCCGTACTTGTTGCAGGCCCAAGTCAGCATTGCCATCGGATTCGCGTAATTGAGCAGCAGCGCATTCGGCTCGGCGACTTCGCGGATGTCTTTGCAAATCTCGAGCATCGCCGCGATGCCGCGCTGACCGTACATGATGCCTCCCGCGCAGAGCGTGTCGCCGACGCATTGGTCGACGCCGTATTTGAGCGGGATGTCCACGTCATGCTGGAAGGCTTCCAGCCCGCCGATCCGCACGACGCAGAAAACGTAGCGCGCATCCTTCAGCGCCGCGCGACGGTCGGTCGTCGATTGAATCTCGATCGAGAGGCCGTTCTCGTTGACGTCCCGCTGGACCAGCTGCGTGACCATATCGAGATTATGTTCGTTAATGTCTGTAAATGCAACTTGAATGTTCTTGAACTCCGGCACCGCCAGCAGGTCCCGCATCAAGCCGCGCGTAAATCCGATGCTGCCCGCACCGACAAAAGCTACCTTAAAGGACATAAAAAAAGCCTCCTATTCGCCATTTGGGTTCATGAATCTCACTACCCCCATTGTAGCAGGCGAATAAAGAAGGCGTTTCCACATTTGCAACCGGTTTAATCGCGGAATGTCAACTATTTAAACTTGCGCACTGGAGAACGACTGAATGGACGCCTTGGATTTCCGGTAGGCGGCAGGCGACATCCCGGTCATTTTCTTGAACAGCATGCTGAAATATTGGCGGCTGTTCAGACCGATATAATCCGCGACCTCGATGATCGGCACATCGGTCCGGGCGAGCAGCATCTTGGCCTTCTCCATGCGCAGCTCCGTCAAGTACTCGGTGATGGAGACGCTCATGTTCGCCTTGAAGATGCGCTGCAGGTAGACCGGATGCAGATTGACCGCCGCCGCAACGTCTCTGGCTTGAATATCGCAGTCGTAGTGCTGATGAAGGTATTCGGCCGCGATTTGCACATAGCGGTGAATCTGGCGCTCCGCCCCGTCCTTCGCGTCTTCGGCCGCCAATCGCGCGACCCGGACGAGCAGTTGGGAAATGAGCAGATTCGTCATGTTTTCCCTGGATGCGCCCGATCGGCCGATATCCAGCTCGAGCACGAGGCTCTTCAGGATATGCTGCACGTCCGCCGAATCCCGCAGCACGACGGTCCCTAACCCGCGCTCGAGAAAAGCCGCGAATTCCGCGTCGTTGTCCGACAGCTGCTTGGCGGACGGGTAAATGCCGCCGCAAGGCTTGAACGTGAACTCGACGTTCAGCATCCGGCACGGGCTTGCCTTCTCGACGATCAGCTTATGGGGGATACCGGCATCCAGCATGATCAGATCGCCCTTGCGCAGCGCCACGGCGCCGTCATGCGTCTCGACCGTGCAAGTGCCGGACATGACGTACATGAATTCCGTCCAATCATGCGTATGGAAGCCCATATGAAAATCATCCCATTGCTTGTAATAGTACGCGACGATTTTCGGCCGGTAATCCCCGCTCCCCCGCCATTTCGCGTCGTAGATGCCTCCTGCTTGCATGGACGTCCCCTACCCTTCCATGGCCCTGCCCCGCGCTCTGCGCTGCAGCAGCACGAAAATGCCGCTCACGATCACTCCGGCGATAACGCCGATCGCGAGATCGTGCGTCGCGACGACCGCCGCGACCGTAATGACCATGACGACGGTCTCGCTCACGGGCACTTCCCGCATCTTAAAGATTGATTTCCAATCGAATATCGCGGCGCATACCATCAGCATGATGCCGACGAGCGCAGCCATCGGAACGAGCGACAGCAGATCGCCCAGCACGACGACGAGCAGCAGCAGGAACAACGCCGCCACGAGCGTCGACAACCGGTTGCGCCCGCCCATCTTCACGTTGAGCACCGATTCCGCCACGAGCGCGCAGCCGGCCATGCCGCCGAAGAAGCCCGCGATGAAATTCGCGATGCCTTGCCCGCGCATTTCGCGGTTTTTGTCCGTCTGCTCGCCGGTCGTCCCGTCCAGCAGATTTTGCGTCAGCATCGTTTCGGTGAAGCCCACGACCGCAAGCGACAGCGAATACGGCAAAATAATAAGCAGCGTTTCCCACGAAAACGGAACGTCCGGCAGCAGGAACGAAGGCAGCGACACGTCGATCGCCGCGATATCGCCGATGCGGCTGACGCCGTGCATGCCGAACGCCCAGACGACGAACGTCAGCAGCACGACGGCCGCCAGCGGCGATGGCACGGCTTTGAAGAACCGCGGCAGGATATAGATAATCGCGAGCGCCGCCGCGCCGAGCGCGTACATCGTCCACGAGGCATGCTCGAAATAGCGCAGCTGGGACAGGAAGATCAGAATCGCCAGCGCGTTGACGAATCCCGTCAGCACCGGCTTCGGCACGTAGTTCACCAGCTTGCCGAGCTTGAAGGCGCCCATCAAATATTGAATGATACCCGTCAGCACCGTGGCCGCGAACAAGTACGCGATGCCGTGCTCCTTCACGAGGGTCAGCATCAACACCGCCATGGACCCCGCGGCGGCGGAGATCATCCCCGGGCGGCCGCCCAGAAACGTAATGACCAGCAAGATGCAAATCGAAGCGTAGATGCCGACCGTCGGCGGAACGCCCGCCATAAACGAGAATGCCAGCGAATCCGGGATTAAAGCGAGCGTTGCCGTAATGCCCGCCAATACGTTCAATTTCACGTCCGTCGTCCATTGATTACGCCAAGAACCGTTCAAACCTTCACCTCTAACCGTAAGTTTGTCCGCGTGCCTTCCATGAAGACATGAAGCTTGCTCTAACGGTTAGCATAACCCCCTCGATGGAGCAGGTCAACGTTCATTTTTGGCAGAAAGACACAGCATTATGGCGTGTAAGGCGACGATATGCGCTCGGCTATCCTGGACCGGATGAATAAGCTAACGTATTGATAGAGTGCGCTTTTAACCGCTGGTATGGCAAGTTGCTTCTATATATAGAAGATAAACAAAAGTCCAAGCTCGCTCGTTTAGAACGTGCTCGCCGGATGCGTATCCGGGCACCAGCGGGCTGTTCGGTAGTGCTGGATCAGGACGCCGATCGCTTCTTCCGTGCGAAGCGCCGTAAGGGCTTCGAACGAATAGGCGCGCGTATAGCGGTCCTTGCTCGCCAGACCGGCCCGCAATCCGGAGACGACCAGTTCGGGATCGCCGAGCTTGCCGATGCGAAGCAGCGAGAGCGCCGCCGTGTAACCCAGCTTGTTCGCGATATACGCCTGATTCGCGACGTACAGGTTCGAATTGCCGTCGCTTGCGCCGGCTTCGGACTCCCGCTCGACCGACTCCCGCAGCAAGCGAACCAAGGCCGGAATCGTCTCGTCCGCGCGTTCGCCGATCATGCCAAGCGCCTCGGCCGCATTGCGGCGGACCCATTCGCTCTCGTCTCCGAGCGCTTCGATGAGCGCCGGCACGGCCGGCGAAGCCCCGGCCCCGTTCATGCCGAGCGCGAATGCCGCGAGTCCCCTGCCGTTCTCCTCCGCCTGCCGGAGCGCTTCGACAAGACCGGGCACGGCAGCCGCGCCGGCTGCTTGAATCCCGTAGGCCGCGCGCTGCGCCGCCTGCTTCGAGCCCCGCTTCATCAGCCCGAGCAGCGCTTCCGTCCCGGAAGCGCCGATGCGGCCGAGCGCATAGGCCGCGTTCAATCCGACATCCTCGGCCGCGTCCGATACGAGCCCGGCAAGCTTGGCGGCGCTGCCCGCCCCGGCTTTGCCTATCCACCCAAGCCGGTCGGCCGCGCGGGCGCGAACGACCGCATCCGCCGCGGACAGCGCCGCATTCAGCTCATCCGGCTCGCCAAGCTCGAAGGCTTCGCCCGCTTCGGCCGGTTTCCCGTCGCGATCCCCTCTGAGCCAATTCCACGTATCCTGCCACAAGACCCGATGTCCGTCCGGCGCGTCGACCGGAAAATCCGGCTCGCCGTCCGCATGGTTCCAGCTCGGCAAAACCGGCTCCCGCAAGCGGACGAATTGGAATTTGAGCATGTAGCGGTCGAGACCGGAGGTGTTGAGCGACGCTTTATGCCAGAGGTCGAAATGGACCAGGGCGATCGTGCCCGCCTTGCCCGTCGGCAGCACCGTCTCCCGTCCCGGGAGCTTCTCGCTGTACTGCGAGCCCGGCATGACGGCGGTCGGTCCCATGTCCTCCGTAATGTCCTGCGTGTAATAGAACATCATCACCCACCACGGACGGTGGCTGCGCATCGCCGACCAATACCCGTCCTTGTGCCATTGTCCGCCGCCCGGCGCTTGATTGCCCGGCTGATTATAATGCATATGCCGGTGCGGGTGCATATAATAGTCAGGTCCAAGAACGCTGGTCAGCGCGCCCTTTACGACCGGCGTGTCGAAGAACTTCCCGATGTCCGGCACGCGCGGCAGTATATTGTTGCCGGGATTGCCCTCGTTTTGCAGCGCATAGTCGATTTGGCGCATGACGCCGCGATGAAGCTCCTTCGGCAGGTCATTTTGCAAAACCAGGTAGCCGTTGACGATAAAGTCGGCCATCTGCTGATCGGAGAGCAGATTGAGTTCGTTGTTCATGGTATACAACCCCTTCGGTTGGCGAATAGATGTGCTATAGTTAATGTAAGCGAGCGGACAGCTTTTGTATTTAGCACACAGTCAGCTAGTTGCACGATCGTCAGGTCCGTTTATGGGCTGCATAACCCGCTATGCTCATTCAAGCCAAGGAAGGGCTGGACTTGCCATGAATTTCGCCTCATTCCATCCCTATGTCTACTACGCGACGAGATACGCGTTCTCGCCGGGGCAGACCAGCCTGTCCCGGCACTGTTATTCCGCCTCGATCTACTTCGTGACGGAAGGAAGCGGCGTTCTCCGCTTGCGGGGACGCGCGCATGACGCGCGCCCCGGCATGATGGTCTACATCGAAGCCGGCCAAAGCCATGATTGGATATCGAGCAGCGATGCCCCCATGACGCATGTATGCTGCTACTTCGACTGGCAGTTCGTCGACCGCTCCGCGGCCTTCCCCGACGTTGCCGGTCCCATCGCGTACGATGCGGCCCTGCTGCAACGGGAACTGCTCGGAGCAGCGTTTCCTTACCCGATTCCGGAGATCGCGGATGTCGGCGCCTCGCTCCGCAGCTGGGTCGAGCTGCTCCAACGCTGCTACACCTCGAACGCGCATACGACCGAACGGACGTTTATCCGCAGCATGGCGGCGCAGGCTCATTTTCTCCAATTCATCGAGCATTTCCTGAACGTCTCGCTGCAGGAGCATCAGATCCCGGACCCCCGAATCACGAAGCTGCTCGCGCAGATCGAGGAGGATCTGCTGAACGGCCGCCGCGTGCAGCCGGAAGACTACGCGGAGCTGCTCGGTTTAAGCCGCGGCTACTTCTTCGAGCTGTTCAAACGGACGACAGGCGCGACGCCGATCCGTTACATGAACCAGTTTCTCGTCAACCGGGCCAAGGACGACCTGCGGTCCTCGAATCTCAGCATCCTGCAGATCGCCGAAAAATACCATATCAGCTCCGTTCATTATTTCTCGCGTCTGTTCCGCCAGTATACGGGCAAATCGCCGCAGTCCTTCCGGTCGGAAGGCTGAAAGTATGGCTAATTAGGCTGCCTAAGGCGGCTGACCGAGAAGACATGCTGAGATGCAGGTTCACGGCCTTCCCACGTCTAATCGGCAACAAAGCCGCCATGCCAAAAAGCGGCCGGGGTCCGAAACCCCGGCCGCTCCTATCGCCGCCTCGACGGCGACTCCCTAAACCGCTACCCGCTGTGCACGTCCGCCCGGCGGAAATAGAAGGCGATGAAGACGAGCGGCACGACGAAAGCGAGCGCCATCGTCGAATACCCGATGGACGCGGAGTTATGTCCCGGCGACATATTCGTCGCCAGATTCAGCGTCGCGCTCCACGGATAATACATGATGTACTTGGACTGCATGATCGTCAGCTCCGAGATAACGGCGAAGATGCCGAGTCCCATGGCCGGGATATAGCTCCGCCAGAGCAGCGCGACCGCCGCCGAGATCGGCGTGAGCGCGTATTGCAGCATCAGCAGCAGGGCGTATTTGCCGGCTTCCTTCCCCAAGATCGACATCGTCAGCGTATCGCCGGCGCCGTGGAAGAAGAAGCCCGTCCCGAGCATAAGCAGGAAGGTCAGCAGCATCACCGCCAGCAGCACCGGGAACGCGATGATGAATTTGGCCGTCAGCACGCGGAGCCGCGAGTGCGGACCCGTCAGCATGTTGTTGACCGTTCGCTCTTGGAACTCGCGCGCGAACAAATAACCGATCAAGAGCGAGAATAAGGCCGGACACATCAACATTGCCATGATTTGCAGGTTGGTCTCGAAATAATTGACCCAATCCAACGACTTGCTGTCGCTCGCGCCGTTCAACTCGACCAGAAACACGAGCAGCGCCGGCAGCACCGCTCCGAGCAGCATCAGCCACAGCATCCGCGACCGCTTCCACTTCATCCATTCGCAGGCAATCAAATCAACCACGCGCGCCGCCTCCTTCCACTAAGCGTACGAAGTAATCTTCCAGCGAATCCTTCATCGCGACCAGGCTGCTGACCTCGATGCCCTCGCGGACGAGCAGCCGGTTCATCTCGCCGGGCTGCTGGCCGTCGTCATAGACGCGGAGCCAGCCGTCGTCCTCCATCCGGACATCCCGAATGCCGAGCTCATCCCGCAGCAGATCCTGCGACTTGGAGAAATCATCGACCTGGAGGCCGATGTACTGGCGATTCTTGTGCTTCAGCGCCGTCATCGTCGACTCCTCGAGCATGACCCCGCGGTGGATGATGCCCACCTTCGTCGCCAGCTGCTCCACCTCGCTCAGGATATGGCTGGAGACGAGGATCGTGATCTTCCGCTTCTGCGCCAGATCTTGAATGAGCAGCCGAATCTCCTTGATCCCCATGGGATCGAGTCCGTTCGTCGGCTCGTCGAGAATGAGCAACTCCGGTCCGTGCAGGATCGCCCGCGCGATGCCGAGCCGCTGCTTCATGCCGAGCGAGAAGTTGGAAGCCTTGCGGTTCCGCGCATCCCACAATCCGGTCGTATGGAGCGCCTCCTCCATCGCATTCTTGTCCTGGATGCACATGAGACGGCGATGCAGATTCAGATTCTCGATCGCCGTCAGGTTGGGATAAAAGCCGGGGTATTCGATCACCGAGCCGACTTTGCGCAGCACCGCGTTGCTGCCTTCGCCGACGGACTCACCGAACAGCTTGACCGTGCCCGAGGACGGCCGGATTAGTCCCATCATCATCCGGATCGTCGTCGTCTTGCCGGCGCCGTTCTGCCCCAGGAAACCGTAGATATCGCCTTGGTTCAGCTGCATGTCGACGCCGTCGACCGCCTTGACGCCCTTGTAATGCTTGCATAAGCCTTGCACTTGCAATACCGGTTGTGCCATATTCGCCTAACGCTCCCTCTCCCGTATTCGTTTATGCGATGTCTTTGTTCTTGAACGCCCTGCAGCCCAATGCGAGCAGCGCGATCAAGTAGATAACCGTGTAGCCGATGAACGCCGGACTCGGCACGTTCGACGGCGAGAACGGTCCGAGCGAGCTCATGATATCCGGCAGCAGCGGCAGGTCGATGCCCTGGATCGTCTCGTACGTCATCCTGGAGAACAGCGAGTTCGACGGCATCACCATCGATACCCCGAGCGAAATGCTGCTCAGCGTTTCGTTGCCGCCCTTCGCATTAATGATCGATTCCGCGAAGCTGCTGAACAGCCCTAGTCCGTAAAGCATCGCGCAGGCGACGCCGTTGCCGAGCATGGGCAAATACGCGGAGCCGAGCAGCGATACGGCGAGCAGCAGCAGCGGCCCCCAACAGAACAGCAGCCAGGTCTTCACCAGACTCGCCGTCTGCATCGGCATGTTCGCCATTTCATGCACCGGCAAATAAATCATCAGAAACAGCACCGTGCTGTAGAGGAAAATCCAGAACCCCGTGCCGAAATATTTGCCGAGGTACAGCTTCCACCGCGGGATGGGCCGCGCCAACACCGCTAGCATCAACCCGTTCTCGACCTCGCCCGAGATCGTCCCCATCGTCGCGAAGAGAACCAGGAAGGCCACGATCATTCCCGCGAACAATAGGCCGAGCATCAGCATCGTCATGCCTTCGAGAATGTTCTCGAAGGGCAGCTGGACAATGCTGTGACCGCGATGCGTAACCTTGTACAGCCCGAAATTGAACAAGGCGACGAACAGGAGGGTCAGCACGGAAGCGACCAGCACGATTTTTTTGCGAAACAGCTCTTTTCCCGCGAATGCGATCCACATCATGCGCGCAACCCGCCTTCCACGCTGCCGGCGCCGGACGGTGCGGCTGCGCTCGACATGGACAAGAACCATTCCTCGAGCCTGCCCTGGACCGGCTTCACCTCGTAGAGCGTAATGCCTTCCTCCATCAGCAGCCGATTCAAGTACCCGATCTGTTCGCGGTTTTGCGCCGTTATGCGGAGCACCGCGCTCCCGTCAGGTTCCTGGATGCCCGCCGCCAGCGACATGCCGGGCAGCAGGCTGCGGCCGACCGATTCCGCCAGCTCCGGCTGCCAGCCGCCGACCGTGATATCCCAGCTCGTGCCGGCATGCAGCAGCTCGCGCATGGAGCCGACGGCGCGAAGCTTCCCCAAGTGAAGAAACGCGACCTCGTCGCATACGGCTTCGACGTCTTCCAGCAGATGCGTGTTCAGAAACACCGTCTTGCCTTCGTCGCGCAGCCGTTCCAGCAGCTGCCGCACCTCGTAGCGACCGACAGGGTCGAGCGCGGACGAAGGCTCATCCAGTATGATCAGCTCGGGATCCATGAGCAGCGCGCAGGCGATGCCGAGCCGCTGCTGCATGCCCTTGGAGTAATTCCGCACGCGATCCGCGCCGCGGTCGTTCAAGCCGGTGACCCGCAATACCTCCTTGATGCGCGAGGCCATGCGCGAGGAGCGTGTCTCGCTCAGCTTCAGGCCGCTGAGTCCGGCATGGTAACGGAGCACCTCTTCTCCCGTCAGCCATTCCTGAAAACGGAAGAGCTCGGGCAAATACCCCAGCTTCCTCCGCGAGTCCGGATGGCCGATCGGCTTGCCGAGCAGCATTCCGTTGCCGGCATCGGGGGTCAACAGGCCGATGACCATTTTGACGAACGTGCTCTTGCCGGCCCCGTTCGGACCGAGCAGGCCAAAGACTTGGCCCTCTTTTATTTCCAAGGAAATATCCATGCAGCCGGTGCCGGATGCATAGGTCTTCGTCAGTCCTCGTGTCTGAAGCATCATGTTCCCATCAATCCTTTGGCTTCCTTCATAATGTCGTTATCGGTCGGATAGTCTTTGAGCGAGCCGGTCAGCATATACATCCAGTCGTTCTGCAGCCAGATGACCGAGCGGTCCCAGGACGTGGTCGATAGGATCGCGTCATTGCCGTCGATGCTGACCGTCCGGACGTCCTTGCCGGCGCCGTCCATCGTCGGAACGGGCAGCGTGTGGCGCCAATCGCCGATCGCGGACAGTTTGGCGCGCAGATCGTCGGGCAGGATCGGCAGTCCGAGCACGGCTCGGCGAATCTGCTCGATGTCGACGTCGTCCGGCACGTCGATCGCGGGCGACGGCAGCTGCATCAACTGCTTCGAGCCGAAGCCTTCCGAATCCGGGACGTCCATGGTAAAGCTGCCCGGCATGACCAGCTTGATCGGCGCGCCGTCGATGGACGCCGGGAATTGTTCCTTCCCGCCGAGGAGCGCGATCAGCTTGTTGATTTCTTTCGGGTGCAGCTTGAACGTGATCGATTGCTCCGGCATGTAGTCGATCGTCTTCGAATCCGCGCCCGGCAGCGCCTTCAGCGGACGACCGGCCAGCTTCTCGGCTTCCTCCGCATCGATCTTGCGCTGCGTGCCGCCGCCGGTTTGTTCGATCTCGCCGTACAGCCTCAGATCCATCTGGCGCGTGCCGAGCGTGCCGTTCTCGAGCGCCTGGCGGAAGCCGTTCATGTCCGACTCGGTGAACGATATCGTCTCGAAATGCTGGACCCGGAACGTGCTCAGCATGCTCGCCATGACATCCTGGCCCCAGGACGTGAACAGCATCACGCCCGCGATTGCCGCCGCGGCCGTCGCCGTCGCCCATCTTCGCTTGGTCCGGTTCCGCTTCCGCGCCGGCACTCGCACGGCTTGATCCGCCAGCTGACCGTCCGCGTCCATCGCGAGCGGCAATCGGGCATCGGGCATCGCATTCAAACCTTGCTTCTTCGACATCGTCGCACTCTCCTCTTCATTCGCGCTATACTGTGCATCCGACTTGCTGCTTTCAATTTCAGCCGTCGACCCCTGGTCCGGCCGTTCCCGCCAGGCTTCCGGCACCGGCTCGTTCCGGACGGCGCGAAACAAACGGCTCAGCGCTTCTTCGACCTGTTCGTCCGTTACGTCCAGATCGTGCGCGCCTCTCTCCGATCGTTGATCCTTCATGAGTCCATAACCTCCTCCGTCGGCATGTTTTTCTTGAAACGGTTCGTCGCCCGCGTCAGGAGCGTCCCGACGATCTTGGGATTCACCTGCAGCGCTTCGGCGATCTCGGCATGGCTGTATCCCTGTTCCTTCATTAATAAAGCGATGCGGTCGCGCTCCGACAGCTTGCTCAGCACGCCCCGCACGACCTCCCGCTCCCAGTTCTGTATGACGGCCGCATCGTTGGCGGGATGCGCCTGCTCCTCGGACATCGCTTGCGAGAGCTGCTTCTCCGCCAGACTCGATTCGCGTCCCGATTTCCGGTAATGATCGTATACGATGCGCGTAAGTACCCGGTGCAGCCAAGCGCCGACCCGTTCAAGGTCTTCCGGCGGATTGCGGTACAGCCGCAAAAACACGTCCTGCGTCAAATCCTCGGCGGCGGCGCGGTCCCCGACCAGCAGGGTGATTTTGCGCAGCACGATCGGGTAATGCTCGCGGAATACCGCCTGAAATCCGGCCGGCCCTTCCTCTTGCGGCATAGGATTATCGCCTCCTTCATGAATTAAGACGATGCATGTCGTTGAAATATAGCATACCTCAAAAAAGAAAATACTGGCGCGCCGACGCGCCGCGCAAAAAGGCCCGGCAGGTTTCCACCTGCCGGGCCGATGCGGCGTCGCCGCCGCTTAGCCTTGCTCCGATTGCTTGAACGCGTCCAGCTGTTTCTGGATCTCGTCTTTGACTTTGTCGTAGCCCGCCGCCTTCAGTTTATCCCGCAGCGCCTGGACCGCTTTCGCCGGGTCGCCGGCTTTGCCGTACAGGATCGCCGGCATCTGCTCGCCGACCACCTGGGAGATCGACGTCATTTCCGCGTCGACGTTCGTTTTGTCGAAAACGAATTTGCCGTACGGGAACGGCTTCTTGATCGCGTCGTACTTCTTGTAGACGTCGCCGATGCCGCTCCAGTCGGTATCCGACGGAATCTCGAACTTGTCGACGCGGCCGCCCCAGAAGTCGGTATAGAACGCGTCCTTGGCATCGTCGTAGCCGGCGGGACGCGTGCGCACGCCGTCCTTGATCTCGTACTGCACGCCTTCGAGGCCGTAGTTGATGAGCTGGTACAGCTCTTTGTCCTGGCGGATGAGCTCGTAGGCCATCAGGGCGCGCTCCGGGTGTTTGCTGTGGGCGCCGATCGACGTGCCGCCGTGCGTGATCGGCATGGAGATCAGGTTGCCTCGGGTGTCGGAATAGGCGAACATTTGCAGCTCGGAGCCCGGCTGCTGTTTATCCATCTCGACGCGGAGTCCTTTGAACGTCTGCGTATGATGCGCATCCGCGCCGGTTTGGCCGGCTTTCAGCTCCGTGCGCGTGTCGCCCTTGTAGTTGAGCACGTCTTCGCGCCAGTAGCCTTTGTCCGCCCAGTCCTTCATCATCGCCGCGAAGTCGATGAACTTGTCGTTGAAGATCGGGCTGTCGACGGTATAGCGCTCGTCGTAGGACTTGCCGGTGAAGACGCCCGCGTAGCCGGTGCCGATCGGCAGATCGATATTATCCGTGTACGCCGCCTCGAAGCCCGCGTAGAGCGTGCCGTTGGTGCCGTTCGTGTCCCAGGGCACGATGCCCTTCTTGTTGTCCTTGACGCCTTGGAAATACTTGCCGAGCGTCTCGAAATCGGCGATCGGCTGCGTGATGCCGAATTCCTTCGCCCAATCGCCGCGATAGTAGATGCCGTGGTTGACCCATTGCGTATAATGGTCTTCCGGAATCAGGACGATGTCGTCCTTGAATTTGCTCTGATCCCAGTCCTCCTGCGGAATCTCCGAGTACGTCAGCGGCGCGTATTTCTCCAGCAGGCCGTTGAGCGGCAGGAACGCCCCGCGCTGCGCGTTGCCCCACGTATCCAGCCAGTCGGTGCCGATCGTGATCAGGTCGAGCGGTTCGCCGGACGCGAGCAGCAGGTTGTACTTGGTCTGCCAGTCCGCCCACTCCACCCATTTAAACTGCAGCTCCGCGTTGATTTTCTGCTTCAGGATGGCGTTGACCTTCTCCATCACCTTCTCCAGCTGGCCGTTCTTCGGCTTGTCGCCGAGCACGACGTAGGTGATCGTCTCGAACTTGCTCGTGTCGATGCCGCCTTCCGCGGCGCCGTCGTTGCCGGTCTCCTTGCCGCCGTCCGAGGAACTTCCGCCGTTGTCGGCTCCGTCCGCCGCGTTGGCGTTGCCTCCGGCGTTGTTGCCGCCGTTGTTGCCGCCGCAAGCCGCCAAGCTGATGACAAGGATGAGCATGAATACGAATCCCGCAACCTTTTTCGCGTGTCTCATTCTTTCTGGCCTCCCCATGAATTGATATCGCGTTGGTCTTGCGCCGTCCGCGAACGGGTAGCCCGGTCGCGGACGGCTATGGAACAGAGCCGCGCGCGGCGTCTCTGCGGCCATTTGTCCGAAGCTTGCGCGTTAACCCTTGACCGCGCCGACGGTGATCCCTTGGATGAAGTAGCGCTGCACGAAGGGATAGAACAGGATGACCGGCCCCGTCGCGACGACGGCGGTGGCCATCTTCATGGATTCCAGCGGCATGTCGCGCAGGGGCACGTTGGACGCCGCCGAGGAATTGCGGATGAAATCGGCGCTCGTGATGACGTTGTAGAGGAACAGCTGCAAGGGCCGGTATTTCATGTCCGGCGAGAGAAACAGCATCGCGTTGTACCATTCGTTCCAATAGCCGAGCGCGATGAACAGGCCGATGGTCGCGAGCGCCGGCGTGGCCATTGGCAGGATGAGCCGCAGAAAGATCGTGAAATCGCCGGCGCCGTCGATTTTGGCGGATTCCGTGATGGCATGCGGGATCGATTTGGTGAAGCTCTTCATCATGATGATGAGGAACGGGCTCATGAGACCGGGCAGCAGGACCGCCAAGTAGCTGTCGCCGAGGTGAAGGTATTGCTTGATCAGCAGGTAGAACGGCACGAGGCCGCCGGAGAAGAGCGTCGTGAAGTAGATGAAGAACGAGATCGCGTTGCGCTGCTGAAAATCGGGCCGCTGCAGCGCGTAACCCGTCATCGCGACGAGGAACAGACCGGCCGCGGTGCCGACGATCGTGATGCAGATCGTCACGACGTACGCGCCGACGATCAGACCGGGATTCTCGAAGACGATCTTGTACGCGAACGTCGAGAACACGCGCGGCCAGATATTGAACCCGTTCGTCGCGATCGTCCCCTCGTTGGTGAAGGACGTGCCGAGCACCAGCAGGAACGGGATGAGGCAGCAGAGCGCGAACAGGCCAATGAAAGCGTATCCAAAACCTCTGACGAACAAGGACGTCGCATCGCTTCGGATGCGTTTGCGTACGGCTTCGGCTTGCATGGGACTCCCTCCTAGAACAGTGTGTTATCCGGCGACGCCTTCTTCACCAGCCAGTTTGCCGTGATGACGACGATGAATCCGAATACGGATTGATACAGGCTGACCGCGCTGCCCATGGAAAAATTGAAATTGTTCATGAGCGAGCGGAAGACGTACGTCTCGATAATGTCCGTCGTCGAATAGAGCGACGTGTTGTTCGCGCCGACGAGGTTATAGATGAGGCCGAAATTGCCCCGGAGCACGCCTCCGAGCGAGAAGAGCAGCAGGATGATGAAGGTCGGCTTCAGCCACGGCAGCACGATGTACCGGATGCGCTGCAGCGCGTTCGCCCCGTCGATCTCGGACGCCTCGACGACCTCGGAATCGAGCCCCATGATCGCGGCGAAGTAGACGATGGAGCCGTAGCCCGTCGATTGCCACAGAAACGTCACGACGATGATGACCGGCCACACATGCGGATTGGAGTAGGTTTTGACGGGATCCGCGCCGAGCGATTTCAGGATGCCGTTCAACAGGCCGTAATCGTAGCTCAGGATGTTGTAGGCGATGAGCCCGACGATGACGAAGGAGATGAAGAAGGGCAGGAACATGATCGTCTGGGATACTTTCTTGAACCATTTCTTGCGCAGCTCGTTCAGCAGGATGGCGACGAAGATCTGGAGGAAATTGCCGAGCACGATAAAGGCCAGGTTGTACGCGATGGTGTTGAAGGTCAGCCGCCAGAGGTCCCCCGTCATGACCAGGAAGCGGAAGTTCTCGAAGGCGACGAACGGGCTCTTGAAGATCCCGTCGGTGTAGTTGTATTTAATGAAGGCCAGGTACAGCCCCGGCATCGGCAAATAAGCGAATATCGCGAAAAACAGCACGGCCGGCGCGCACATCAGGAGCAGCGTCCTGTTCGTCCAGAGCCGCTTCCACCGGGCGCCTTCCGCACGCGGGCGGGTTCTCGCTCTCGCCCTCGCCCCCGCCCTTGGCTGCGTCATCGTTTTCATCGCATTACCCCTCTCCCGAATTTTGCTTCGCCGGCTCGCCGGCCGGCGCGAAGATCAGCCGGTCCAGCCGCGAGATCGCGCCGGCTTCCACCGCTTCCAGCAGGATCGCCAGATCGCGCGCGGCTTCGCGCAGCCAAGGACCCGGCAGGTAGAACGAACGCGGATCGCCCCCGCTCAAGACCGGCCGCGACGCATTCGCTCCGCCATCCGTCCACAGCCGGCCGACGACGGTGCCGCCCAAGAGAACGGTCAGCTTCATGCCGGCGCCTGCCGCCTGCACCCGCCAGCCGCCGGCCATGCCGCGGGCTTCGTCCGGCAGCGCGCCGTAGAGCCATGCGACGCCGCCCGCTGCCAGGCTGATCGGCAGCTCCGCCGCGGCCGCTCCGGCCTTGCGGCGTTGCGCGTGCTCCAGCAGCCCGGCTTCGTCGCAGGCAGACAGCCGCCAGTCCCGCGAGACATTGCCCTCGTAGAGCGTCACTTCCCCGGCCGGCAAGCCGAGCACCCGTTCCAGGAAGACGGTGACCAGCGTCTCTTCACCGGGACGCACATGCGCGGTAATATCGACGTACGGATCGAACGGATGGACTGCGCCGGCGGACCGGCCGTTCACGTATACTTCGGCGAGCGCCTGAATCCCCTGAAAATGAAGCGTGAACGAATCGGCCGTCCGGCTGGCTGCGAAGCGACGGCGGTAATATTCGAACGCCGGATGATCCGGGGACAGCCAGCCGCCGAAGCCGACGACCGGCCAAGCGGCGTCATCGCAGTCCGGTCCGAGCAGCTCCGGCTGAATCGCGCGGGCATGCACCCTGCGCACGCGCCAGTTCGAGGTCAGCCGCTGCTTGCCCGTCACGGCCGTCAAGCCCGTCAAGCCCTTCATGCTGTTCAAGCGGAGGCCGGGCAGCCGCGGATCGTCGAAATTGGTATGTCCCCAAATCTCCGCCCTGGCCGCAAGCCGCCGGCTGCCGCCGATGCCTTCGGCCGGCATATAGCGGCTGCCGCCGCCCGGCGTGCACGTGCCGATGTAGGCGGAGTCCGCGTACAGCGAGACCACGTCGCTGCCTTGCCGCACGAGCAGGCCATGGACGGGAATGCCGGCAGGCGCGCCAACGTTCGCTTCGTACCAGGCAAAGCCGCGGTAAATGCCGTTCCGCTCCAGGAACGTCGCTTCCGCCGCCGGCAGCGCCGGCTCCGCGGACATCGGCCGCGTCGGATCCAGCACGGCCGATGTCCAGCTCACGTTCAGCTCGCGCGGCTCCGCGTCGTAAGCGAGCGGCGCTTCGAACGCCAGGCTGCCGTCCTCGCCGATGCTCCCGAGCAGCAGCGCATCCTCGCGCGCCAGTCCGAACAGCTCCAGCCGCTGGCCGTCCGCGAGCGCGATCCGGCAGGAGGCGATTTGTCCCGCCTCCGCCCGGAAGACGAACACGAAGCCGTCCTCCGTAGCTTGCGCCGACATGTTCGCGGCCTCGCCGACCGCCGCCCCCGGCGCCAGCGCCAGCGCGATCTCGCCTTCCCGCTCGGCGGCGTGGAAGACCATCGCGGTCCGTCCTTCCGAACGGCGGACGTCCGACAGCTCGGCGGTGGCGTAGCGCAGCGTCCCCCCTACGCCCCAGAGCCCGAGCGGCACGGCGACCGGCAGGATCGCGCACCGCCCCGGAATGCTCCGCAGACGCGACGTTTGCGGGACGACCGTCTCGCCGCCGCCCTGCGCCAATATCAAGCTTACGGATTCCGCTTCGTCGCCTACGTTCGCGAGGAAGAGCAGATGCCCGCCGCCGGCCAGCCGCAGCTGCCGTTCCAAGTGCGAGCCGCCTTCCTTCGGGCCGGAATCGCTGCGAGCGAGACCGGAGCTCTCCGCGGTCGGCGCCGTCGGCTCGGCGCTTTGAGCGAGCCCTTCCGTTACCGGAGCGTCCGCCTCGACCCTGCTGTCAAGCCCGGTCGATGCCGGAGCCGTTACCGGTGCCTCCGCCTCGGGGCCGGGGGCGAGCCGCGCGATGTCCGTTGCCGGTGCCTCCGCCTCGGGGCCGCGGGCGAGCCGCGCGATCCCCGACGCCGGGGCCGTCGCGGCTTCCGCGAGCGCGTCGCCGTATGCCCGGATCACCCGGCGCAGCAGCCGTCCTTCGTAGGCTTCTTGTCGTACGTGGCCTTCCGGCGAGATCATGCCGCGGAAGTCGTAATCCGACGTCATGAACGCGAGCGGGTCGCCCCAGTTGTTCGTGCCGTTCGTAAAGCCGAAATTCGTGCCGGATGCTTGCAGGTAAGGCCCGAGAAGCTTCGCCCCGCAGGAGAGCAGCCGCCGGAGCAGGAAATGCGAGCGGTTCGTCTCCGTCACGAGCAGCGGGAGATTCGATGCCGCCAATCGCGCTTCGTAAGCGGCGACTTTGTGCTCGAAGGCGGGATCGCGGTCGTTCGGGTAGAAATTGCAGGTCGGCACGACGCCTTCGGCGAAGCCGGACGCTTCGTAGAGGCCGCCTTGCCCGGCGCACGCGATGAGCGGCACGCCGATGCCCGAGCCGTGCGCCATGTCGCGCAGTCCGGCGACGTACGCCGCGGGATCGGGGCAATCATAGAAGTCGAGCTCGTTCTCGAGCTGCACGCAGATGACGGTGCCGCCGCGGTTCAGCTCGTAGCGCGCAAGGAGCGGAAGGATCCGCGAGTACCATTTCTCCACGGCTTCCATGTAGCGCGGGTCGGCGCTGCGAATGATCATGTCCGGCTTGGCGAACAAGTACGCGGGGAGTCCGCCGCCGTCCCATTCGGAGCAGATGTAGGGGCCGGGCCGAGCGACGACCCACAGGCCGGCTTCCGCCGCCAGCTGCAGGAAGGCTTCCGCGTCGCGTTCGCCGGCGAAATCCCAGCGGCCCTCTTCGAGTTCGTGATGATTCCAAGGAAAATAGACGTCGATGGCGTTGTAGCCGAAGGCTTTGACTTGATCCAACCGTTCGCGCCACAGCGCGCGGGGGATGCGGAAGTAGAAGAGCGACGCGCAGAGAATGATTTCGGCGCGACCGCCGATGCGAAGGGATGAAGCGTTTAGCTGCAGCGTCGGACCGTGTTTCGTTTCCATGTTCATGCCGGACATCCTCCCTGAACGTAAGCTTGAAGACGAATTTATGAAACCCGTTTCATAAGCAGGAAAAATAAAATACACGACTGCATGGCGGGATTAGGCGAGATGCGCGAACTTCTCAATTCCGTTGACGGCGTGTATTTCACGAGGTACAGCAGCTTGCGGCATGCTGAGCTATGCGGTTATGGAGGCGGCAGAGTGAAACCCATTTCATAAGTTTCCAAAAATGAAACCCTTTGTCAGGGCTGCCTTGATTTGAAGTTTAACTGGAAAATGATAGCGCTGTCAAGCGGGTGTTTTACAAAAATTTTCTGCCCCTATCCAGCCGGCGGCGACGTGCTTTCGCGAATGACGAGCTCCGGCTGAAGCGTCGTCAGCAGCTCGACCGGCTCGGATTTGGAAATTAACAGATGCAGCACGTTGGCGGCCGTCCTGCCCAATTCCCGGCATTTCAGCGACAGCGTCGTCAGCTCCGGAATGACGTTCGCCGCCATCGGCACGTCGTCGACGCCCGTGATGGACAGGTCCCGCGGAACCTGCAAGCCGGCCTTGACCGCGGCTTTGATCGCGCCGATGCCGACGAGGTCGTTCGCGCAGACGACGGCCGTCGGAGGCTTGCCTTCCATCCCCAGCAGCCGGTCCATCAGCTCCTTGCCGCGCTGGACGGAGAAGCCGCCGTGGTTGATCCAATCCTCGCGCACGGGCAGCTCCGCCCGTTCCATCGCCATGCGGAAGCCCTCCAGCCGCCGCACCGTGTTCGACATCTGCGGATAGCCGCCGATGAACGCGATGTCGCGGTGCCCGAGCCCGATCAGATGCTCCGTCACGCGCATCGCGCCGGCCGTCTCGTCGACGACGACCCGGTGATACCGGGCGCCCGGCAAATTGCCGTTGATGAACACGAGCGGCACGCGTTTGTTGACCTCGGCCACTTCGTTGGCCATCTCCTTGCTGCATTTATGCAGGTCGATCCGTCCGCCGATCATGATGATCCCGTCCACCTGCTTCTCGATCAGGATGTTCAGGTACTGCGATTCGCGCTTGTACTGGTCCTTGATGTCCTGATTGGAGGAGCCGGTGTCGCAGAGGAAGTACGTATAGCCCCGCTTGCGCGCCTCCTGCTCCAGCCCGGCGAGCACCTCGGGGAAGAACGGGTTCGTGATGTCGGGCAGGATGATCCCGATCATGCCCGTCGCTTTCTTGATCAGGCTGCGCGCGAGGGCGTTCGGTTGAAACTGGTACTTGTTGATCAAGCCTTGGATGCGTTCGCGGGTTGACGCTTTGACGGGGGCGGTGTTGTTCAGCACGCGTGAAACCGTTGCGACGGAAACGTTGGCTTCTTTGGCGATGTCGTATACCGTTACCGGCTTCATCATGGTTTCACCCTCTAGGACCGATTTGGAAAATCTGCCAGGAACGGACAGTTTTCCTTAGCATAGCAGAGAGTTTTCACCATTGGCAACGCTTCCTTTACATATGACAAAAGGCCGTGCCGGGAGCGTCTCGCCCCTAATCGACACGGCCGATGCCGGCCTATCCCCGTCCGTTCCGCAAAAACCTACAAAATCCGCGTCGCGTTGCTGCCCCGCAGCGCCGCTTCCGCCGTTCCCCCCAGGGTCAAATCCGGGCCGCCGTTCGTCTGCTCGCTGCCGGTGTCGGCCGCGATGACGATCGCGCCGCGCGCGATGGCCTCGCGGCAGGCGTCGATGTCGCCGCTCGGCACGCCGAGATCGGACAGCGCGCTGCCCATGCTGTTGTCGTCGTCAAGGAACGCGGCGGCGGTCACGAACGACGTGCCGGGATAAGCGAAGCCGCCCGCGAAGGTGCCCGCCATGGGCATCCCCGGCGAAGCCGCGATCGGGGCCACGACGCGCGGATCCCCCAGCCCGTGCTGATCCGTCGCGGAGCGCGTGTCCGCCAGGTCCTGCAGCTCGTCCGCGTGCACGTTCGTCTCCGACTCGATCCGGCGCGAATGCTCCCGGTCTCTCGCGATCACCGTCAGCTCCTTATTGGTGAAGCCGGCATGCTCCAACGCTTGAATGGCCTGGATCGCCTCGTTCTGCGATTCGAAAATCCCTATTTTGTAGCCCATCGTTTACGCCTCCTAATTTGGTCAGGTAAGGTTGGTATACCCTGTTTATGCAGGATTCAATCGGGCAAACTAGAACATATTTCTAGCCGGGGTTTACTTGTTTCATGATCCGGGCGCAGGGGTAATTGATCCCATAACAAGATGTCATTAAGTGTACAGGAGCGTCGTGACGATGAAGCAAAACGATAAACTGATCGTACGTACAGAGAACCAACCCGGAAAATGCATCGTGTATATCGGGGGAGAGCTGGACTTGGAATCCGCCGTGCAGATGAGGGCGGTCATGTCTCCGCTGATCGAATTGAGCGATCGCGAGCTGATCTTGAATCTGCGGGAATTGCGCTACGTGGACAGCACCGGCATCGGCATATTGGTATCCGTGCTCAAAGCGCGCCATGCCAAGGAAGCGCCGTTTGCCGTGGAAGCCGTGCCGCCTCATATCCGCAAGCTGTTCGACATGACGGGCATTACGCCGTTTCTTCTGAAACAAGCCTAATTTGCCGGTCGGCGGCGAAACAGCAGAAAGGAAAGAGATAAACGATGAACCTAACGGAAGATGTAATTACGCTGCAGGTGCCTGCGTCTGCGGAATATATTGATTTGGTGCGGCTGACCCTTTACGGGTTGGCAGTCAAGATGGGCTTCTCGTACGAGGAGATCGAAGACATGAAGGTGGCCGTATCGGAGGCCTGCAACAATGCGGTATTGTACGCTTACGGCGATCTGAGCGCCGGCGAGGCCGCTCAAGCGCCGACGCCTTCGCCGCGGATCGAAGTGCGCTTCGTCAAGAAGGACGACGCGCTGTCCATCGTCGTCAAGGATGACGGACGCAGCTTCGATGCGGTCGCGGCGGCGCGCCGCGCCAAGCCGGTCAACGGCAAATCGATCGAGGAATTGCAAGCCGGGGGACTGGGACTTTATCTGATGCAGGCGTTGATGGACGACGTCGAAGTGAACAGCGACATGGGAACGGAAGTGGTCTTGACCAAGCGCTTGGTCAAGAGCGGTGAGATGTGATGGGTGCGCAGCCGGCCAAGCAACCACCGATTACCGGCGCCGACCTCATTATCGTTTATCAGGACAGTCCCTCCAATGAGATCGCGGAACAGCTGATTACGCATTATGAGCCCATGGTTCGAATGGCTGCCGGTAAGATATCACGCAACCGTCCCGATTTGTACGAAGATCTCATGCAAGTAGGCCAGATCGCGCTCCTTCGGCTGTTCAGCCAATTCGACAGCTCGCTCGGCGTGCAGTTCGAGCCCTACGCCATGAAGAGCATCATCGGGCATATGAAAAATTATTTGCGCGACAAGTCCTGGTACGTCCAGGTCCCGCGCCGGATCAAGGAAAAAGGCATCGCCGTGCAGCAGGCCATCGACGAGTTGACGGTCAAGCTCGAGCGCTCGCCGAAGGTCGAGGAGATCGCCGCGCAGATGGAGCTTTCCGTCGAGGAGACGACGGAGATTCTCGCGGGCCGCGACCTGTATCATTACGTGTCGCTCGATACGCCGATCTCCGAGGAGGACAACGCGACCTCCCTGGGGGATTTGCTGGGTTCGCCCGGCGACGAATTCGACGACGTCGATCGGCGGCTCGATCTGCAGGCGGCCATGTCGCAGCTCAAGCCACAGGAGCAGCAGGTGCTGATGCTCGCGTATGCCGAAGGGCTGCCGCAGCGGCATATCGCCGACCAGCTCGGCATCTCCCAAATGAGCATCTCTCGCATTCAGCGGCGCGCCATCGACAAGTTGAAGGTGCTGCTGAGCGAGCAGGAAGAAGAGTTATAAACCTCGGAAGCACGCTGACCCGGTCTAACCGGCGCCGGGCGTGCTTCTTTCCTATCGGTCGGACCTGCGCGAACAACCGGAGATTTGGAACAAATTGCCGGCGCCGAGTTGTGCTCCCCGGCGAATTCGCGTTATGATGGTACTAACGTTTTGCGAGCACGTACGGACAAGCAGGAGGCCTCCTAACCATGATGCATCGGTTGCTGCAATTTCCCTCGCAATGGGAATGGCACATGCTGCATGCCAAACGACCGGACGTCTCCGGTCTCACGCGCAGCAGGAAAGACGCCAGGAATGCCGCGGCGGCGCGGCACGAGTCCGCCGGCGGACAGGCCGGAGCCGAGCTTGACATCAAGCAGGCCCACCCGGATATCGCCGCTTGGCTCCAGGAAGTGGAGGGCTGCGAGCATAACCAAATATCGGTATCCGAGCTCCCCGGCGGCCAATCCATCCTGCAAGGGACGCTGATGTTTCAAGTATCGGACGACGAGAACGACATCCAGCCCCTGCATTTTCGGGTCACCCGCGACAAGCTGGTAACGTACCAGAGCGACATGCGTTTCTCGCTCCGGCTTCAGCTCGATCCGTGGCACGATAAACTGCAGCGCTGCCAAACGGCGCCGGAAGCGCTGTTCGTCATGCTCGGCAGCATACTGGAAACCTTTCATACCGGCCTCGACCGATTCGAGACCCGGCTCGGCGATCTGGAGCGGAAGATGAGCCGCCACAACAAGACGGGACTCATGAACGTCATCTTCGAGCGCCGCTACGAGCTGCTGCATTGGAGCCATCTCTTCATCCCGATCAAGGAGATCCAGGGCGCGGCCAAGGAAGCGTTCATGGACGAGCTGTCGAATCTGGAGGAGTTCAAGCGGATGGAGCTGCGGCTCGACCGCGTGCAAAACCTCCTCAGCCACTACGCGATGGAAATCGACACGCTGCTGATGATGGACGACGCCATCTCGAACTTCCGGGGCAACGATATCATGAAGACGCTCACGATCTTCACCGCCTTGTTCATGCCGGCCACGGTGATCGGCGCCGTGTGGGGCATGAATTTCGAGCAGATCCCCTGGGCGGGCGAGCGCTGGGGCTTCATTACCGTCAGCTCCCTCATCGTCGTCATTACGCTGCTGATCTATTGGTGGTTGTGGCATAAAGGCTGGACGGGCGATTTGCTGAACGGCCGTTCCGACGGCGACATCGTCAGCGCGTCGCGAACGGACGGCTCCGAGGCGGACCGGACCGATTCCGGAGAGCGGGACGCGATGCTGCCGCCCCGCAACCGGTCTGGGCGCATACAGACGACGGTCTCGGTCGCGCCGAAGCCCGCCGCGCCCGAAGACGATTCGCCGGCGCCGCTGCCCTCGCGCTCCAGCCGCTGACCGGGCGGCGGCACGGACGAAGCGGCATTTCATAACAAAGGGAGCGCCCCGCAGGCCGGCAACGTCGGCATGCATCGGGGCGCTCCCTTCTTTGTGTTGCGCTACTTGATATCCACCACGACCAGACAGCGGTCGTCGGAGGTCAATTCCTCGGGAAGCTCGCCGCCGAACAACGCGTTCTCCAGTTCCTTGACCGGCGTCCGCATGCCGAACGGACGCAGCAGCTCCGTCAAGCTGACTTCCCGGTCTTCCTCGTAATCGCTGCCGACCAGATCGTACATGCCGTCCGTGAACAGCATGATCCGGTCGCCCGGCCTGATCTCGAGCGTATGCTTCTCCAGCGACATCTCGCCGAACAGGCCGATGGCCGCTCCGCCGAGCGCGAAATTCTCCACCCTGCCGTCGCCGCGGATCACGAGCCCCGGCGGATGCCCCGCATTGACGTATTCGAGGACGCCCTTGTTCAAATCCACGATCATGTACAAGCCCGTGAAATAATACTGGATGAGCTGGTCCGCGAATTGCAGCTGCTGCGAGCGCCGGTTCAGCTCCTTCACGACCCGCTTTGGCTCCACCTGCTTCGTCATCGCTTCCTTCAGCACGGAGGCGATGAACATGCTGGCGAGCGACGAGCTGATCCCGTGCCCCATGGCGTCGATCACCGCGATGCCGTAGCGGTTGTCGTCGATCCGGTGCCAGGCGTACAAATCGCCGGACAGCTCCTCCGAAGGGCGATAAATCGCATCGATCGCCATCCCTTCGTCGTCCACCGGCTGCGGCAGCGCCGCATACTGCACCTCTCTGGCCAGCTGCAGCTCCTCCGTTACCCTGCGGTCCCGCTCCTTATGCCAATCCTTCTGCTCCTTCAGCCGCAGCGCGACGCGGATGCGCGCGAGCAACTCGACCCGGTTGATCGGCTTCGTCACGTAGTCGATCGCGCCGGCGTCCAGCGCCTCCGCCAGCTTCTTGGAATCCCCGATCGCCGTCACCATGATGATGGGAATGTCCCGCAGCCGGGGCGACTGCTGAATCCGGGCGCAGACCGTGATTCCGTCCACGCCGGGCATCATCATGTCCAGCAGGATCAAATCGATCCCGTGGCTGTCGTCCCCCGGGACGCCCTCCGGCTCCTGGCCGTCCGCATCCAGTCCAAGCAAGGCGAACAGCTCCATGCCGCTTGCCGCCATCCGCATATCCGAATACCCCGCCCGCTTCAGAATTTCCCTGACCACGGTAATGTTCATCGGGTTGTCGTCCACGACGGCGATGCGCATGTTCCACCGCCTGGCCGTTCCGTCCTGTGCCGTCAATTTATTCATTGCAGCTGCACTGCTCCTAGTCATGAATTTTCATCCTTGCCGCTTCCGCCGTACTTTGCAAGACCCTTCTTCTTGATTACCCCCGCCGCCGCGGAATTGAATCGCGGTTCCGGCCCATTGACGTGACAGACGCCTAAGGCACCGCGGCCCAGCGCCTCATACAATGAGAACAAGGAGAGGGGGAGCAGCCATGAACAACGGCAGCACGGCGGATTTGCGAACGGCGATATTCCTGGCGGCCGTATGCGGTCAAACCTACGTGCAATACGATAACGACGGGCTATTCCTGGTGCCGGAGACGTATCGTCTGGTCGGCCCGGTCGGCGCGTCTTCCTACGACGGCAAAGAAGAATTGTTCGGCTTCGTGCTCGAATCCGACCGCGGCGTCATCCTGGCCTTCCGCGGCACGATCTCGCCGACGGATTGGATCACGGACATGATCGCCCAACAGGTCGCCTTCAAGCCGATCGGGAAAGGCTGCCTGGCGCACCGCGGCTTCACCGACGTTTACATGTCCGCCCGCGATACGATTTTCCGCCTGTTGAAGGAGACGCCGGCGGAGAAGCCGCTGTTCGTGACCGGCCACAGCCTCGGCGGCGCGCTGGCGACGCTGGCTTCCGTCGACATCGCCGTCAACCGCAAGACGGCGAGCTTGATCACGTACACGTACGGCTCGCCGCGCGTCGGCGACCCCGGCTTCGTCCGGCGCTACAACGCGGCCGTGCCGGTTTCCTTCCGCGTGCAGAACGAATTCGACGTCGTGCCGCATCTGCCTCCGCTTGTCTACACCTCGCCCAAGACGGACAAAACCTATTACTACCTGCACGTCAAGGAAGAAGTGAAGCGCAGCTTCCGGAACGGATCGGTAGGTCTCAACCATGTCATCGGCAGCTATTTCGCCGATCTGGCGAGCGAGGCGCCCGGCTTCGCGACGGCCGTCTGCTCGGCGCCGCCCGGATGGTGCCCGATCAATTGAGCCGCCCGGCGACGGATTCGCGGGCGGCCCGCCAATCGAGCGGAAACGGGCTTACGGCAGCCGAAGCAGCGCGTCGATCCGGTTCCGCTCCGCTTTCGGCAGACCCTGGAACACAAGCGCGTACGAATGCTGGATCATGTCGTATACTTCGCCCAGCGGGATCGTGCCGTCCACCGTCACGGAGTTCCAGTGCTTCTTGTTCAGATGATAGCCCGGCTTCACCGCTTCGTACTGCTCGCGCAGGTTCTCGGCGATCACGGGGTCGCATTTCAACGCGATCACGTTGTCCGAGATAATCGCGAACATTTTGCCGCCGACCTTCATGACCAGCGGTTCCGGGCCGAACGGATAATCCTTCTCCGCGCATTTCATGGACAAGCAGTAATCGATGATCGGTTTCATTCGCGAAATCCCCCTCTGAAGTTACGGCAGCTATTAGATCGGTCATTGTCCTTATCGTTAAAAAAACTGAAGGCGAGAATCACCTTCAGTTCTTCGTTTGCGTTATACGCCCATTTTCTTGCGCTGGTTGTTGACCTTTTTCGTATTCTGGCTCTTCATCGTTTGTTGGTTGCCGCCCGGACCGAACTTTTGCTTGCCGCCGTTCGCCTGTTCAAGCTTCTTCTGCGCGAGCTTCTGCTTGACGGCATCGGCAAGGGATACCTTCTTCGGCTGCTCCAGCTCTTGCTCTTGCGTTTCCGGCGTCGATTGGTTTTCTGACATTGAGATCACCTCGCCTTGATTGTACTACTCGTATTGTAGCGCTTTTTCGCCGCGCTTTCCAGTGTCTGCGCGCACATTCGCGCAGGTTCCTCGCGGCGTCGGGCGCCTATTCCCGCAGCGCCTCGTTCAGCTTCGTGGAGCGCAGCTCCCGGTCTCCGCCGCGCAGCAGACCGCGCAGCCGGACCAGCTCCCGTTGCAGGCGAAGCTTGTCGCCCCTCAGCTCCTCGATCTCCGCGAGCGCGGCCGCCAGCCGCTCCTCGAGCGAAGAATTCGGCTCGTTCATCGCCGTCTACCCCTTTCCTGCCTTTACCCGTTTTACGTATCATTGTAACGCGCGGCAGCCCTCTTGTAAAAAATCCGGATGCGCGCGAAGGCCGGAGCACGGGGCTCCAAGCTTCGGCCTATCCGGATGCGGCCTTAAATTGCGCGAACTTACTTTACGCTTACGGGGACCTTCTGCGTCGTGACGAGCTTGTTCCTGCCGTCGTATGCCCGCACGTCGACCTCGATCTTCTTGCCCCCGTACGGCGCGAAATCGATCTGCGCGGTCCAAGGCGGCGAAGCCGCCGTCGCGACGGTCCTGCCTCCGATGGCGTAGGTCACCTTCGCGAGCGTCGGCGACCAGGTTTTCACGTAGGCGGACACGCGCTGCGGCGAAGCGGGGACAGGAGAAGCGGCGCTCGCCGGCTTATAAGCGATAGGCGATTCGTCGCCGAAGCTGCTCAGGTAGAACGGGCTGCTCACGGACTGCTTGTAGCCGGCAAGCAGCTTCGGGTTGGCCGAGAGCATGTAATTCTTGATCCGCGCGGACGCGTCGTGGTTGCTGTCGAACCAGAAGACCGCTTTGACCTTCGGATACAGCATCGGGAGCGTGGCGTAAAACTCGTTCATTTTGTACACGGCCCAGTCCGTCTTGTCCTGCTTCTTCTCCGGATACATGTACGAGACGCCGCCCTCGGAGACGAAGACCGGCTTGCGCGCGGCATAGAGCTTGTAGATGTTGTCGAATTTCTCGAGATGGCTGGAACGGTCCTCGCCCTGCCCCAGCGGATCGAGCGAAGGATCGAAGATGGAGTAGAGGCTGACCCCGACCCAATCGACCGCGTCGTCGCCGGGATAATAGTCTTGGATGTTGTACTCGGGCAGCCGGTCCGGCGCCCACACCATCGCGACGCTGTTCGGCGCCTCCCGATGGAACACCTTCGCGACGAGCCGGAATTTCGCGATGTACTCGTTCGGATCTTTCGTGTGCCAGATCACCCAGTCGCCGTTCATTTCATTGGCGAATCGAAGGAACACCTGGACGCCGGAGGCTTCGATGTCGCGCGCCAGCTGATGCAGATAAGCGTCGTCCTTGACCTCGCCGAGCCCTTTGAGCGGCTGGAGCCCGAGCTCGATCGCGGTTCCCGCCGCGCGCGCATGGTCGACATGGCTCTTGATGCTGGAGAACGGCTGGCCGTACGTAAAATAAAGCAAGTACGCCGCATGCTTCTTCCCCGTCAGCGCCGGAAACCGATCCGTATAGAAGGGATTCGCGGTCTTCGGGTTGTGGACGGCCGGATCCAGTTCGGCATATGCGCCGAGCAGCGCGCCGTTCTTCGGCTCGAACTTGGCGCCGTGCGCGTTGGCGCCGCCGACCGCGCCGGCCGTCGTCTCGACGAAGAGGCTTGCCTTGCTGCGCAGCATGTCCGCCCTGCGTTTCGCCGCGATGCTGATCTGCGTTTGGCCGGCCAGTCCGGAATACTTCGCTTCCAGCTCCCAGCCGGCCACGGCGTTATCGTATTGCTGCAGCTTCGCGTAGTCGTCGCCGATCCGCCGGTACATGCCCGCGGCGTTGCCGTACTGCCGCTGTTTGACGAATTCCGGCGCGATTTGTTTGTATTTGGCGATCGCCTCCGCGTATTTCCCCTGGCCGTCGAGCTTCTGCGCTTGCTTGTACGCGCCCCACGCGTCCATCGCCTGAACGTCCTGCGCGCGCGCCGTCGAGAACGCGATCAGCGTTGCCGCCAAGAGAAGCAGCAGCTTTCTTCCGAATGTCGTTCGTCCGCGATAAATCCTCACTTAGGCAGTTCCCCCGAATTTCATAAAATGATTGGTTATCGATTTCCATATTACAGCAATCGCCAGGACGGTTGGAAGACGTCTATTGACAAGAGTCGACGATTAATTCGAATTTTCTCCTTCGCCGATCGACGAACCGCGTTGTACAAGTGCAACAAATCTCATTATAATATTCGTTGTAATAAGTTGTAGAAGAGAAACCGTACTTGTGACAAGCCGAATCTCGGCTGCGATGAAAGCAATGGACGGCCGTACATTAGGAGGCAAGGAATCTTTTGAAAAAAACCGCAATCCTATCCATCGTCGTGCTCTGCATCGCGCTCGGGGCCGTGATCATAGCGAAGCAAACCTCCATCCTTCAGAACGCGTTCGGCGATCCTTCGGCCGCGGACACCGATGGCAACACGAACCCGGCTTCCTCCGGGACAAGCAGCAGCGGAGGCAATGACGGCGGCAAACCCGCCGGCACGCAGACGGACGACGACCAACCGGCAGCGACGCAAACCTCCGCCCAATCGGAGCTCCAGCGTTTTTTGCACGATAACGCGGCGTCGCGCACGACCATCAAAAAAGACGGCGTCGCCTTCGTCACGAACTCGACCAGCACCCTCGTCCTCGTCAACAAGAAGCGCGAGCTCGATCCCGGCTACGTGCCGGGCGACCTGGTGAAGGCGCCGGTGCCCTTCTCCTTCTCCGGCGACAGCCCGAAGCAGGAGATGCGCAAGGTGGCCGCGGACGCGCTAGGCAAGCTGTTCGCGGGCGCCAAGCAGGACGGCATCGAGCTGAAGGCCGTCTCCGGCTACCGGTCCTACGCCTCGCAGAAATCGATCTTCAACGCCTATGCCAAGACGCACGGCGAAGAGGAAGCGAACACGTTCAGCGCCCATCCCGGCCAGAGCGAGCATCAGACCGGACTCGCGATGGACGTCTCCAGCGCCAGCGTCCATTACGGCCTCGAAGAAAGCTACGGCGAGACCAAGGAAGGCAAATGGCTGAAAGCCCACGCCGCGGACTACGGCTTTATTATCCGCTTCGAGCAAGGCAAAGAGAAGGAAACCGGCTATATGTACGAGCCTTGGCACGTACGCTACGTCGGCGTCTACGTCGCCCAGGACATCAAGAAGCTCGGCTTGACGCTGGAAGCGTACTTGGCCCGCTTCTAACGGACGCGCCAAGCGCCGAACGCCATAAAAGGCCGGCGGTTTGTCATCAACATGACAAACCGCCGGCCTTTGCCGTTCGTGCGGGCGTTTACGGCTCGAAGACCATCAAGTCCCGGCCCATCGTGATTTTGCCCGGGAAAATATCGCGCATCCCCTCCGTGTATTCCGCCTCCGCTTCCTCCGTCGGAAAAGGCGCCGGAATATGGTGCGTCAGCACGAGATGGGGCACGCCGGCCTGCTTGGCCAGCTCCGCGACCTGAAGCGTCGTCGAGTGATACTTGGCCGGATTGTTCAGCGATTGCGCCTGTTCCGGGAATTCCGCGATCAGCGCGTCCAGCCACGCTTTGTTGTACGATTCGTGGATCAGCAGATCGGCGCCCTGGCTATGCTTGATCATGTTCGCCACCGGAATGGTATCCCCGGAGACGACCGCCGACTTGCCGTTGTATTCGACTTTGTACGCAAGCGCGGGATACACCGGCCGGTGATCGACCTCGAACGCCGTGATTCGGATGCCGTCCTTGTCATACACGACGCCCTCGTTGGACTCGTGGTACTCGATTCGCGAGGCGTCCTCCGCCGACAGGTTGTAATTGACCCGCAGGTTGGCGTCGAAATCGAACGATTCCCGCATCTTCCCGATAATCTCGCGCGTCGTCGTCGGACCGTACACGTTCATCGGGACCGACCGGCCTTCGAACACGCGGCCCGGCACGACATGCGTCCGCCAGCTGGAGATGAAGACGTCGAAGAATCCCGAGTTGTGGTCGCTGTGATGATGCGTGAACAAGACATCCGATACGCGCTGCGGCATGATGCCGGCTTTGATCAATTGATCCACGACGGCGCCGCCGCAGTCGATCAGGAACACCTTGCTGCCGGCCAATATCGCGACCGAGGATTTGGCCCGGCCTCCGAATGCCCGCGGCGTCCCGGTGCCGAGCAGGATCACCTTCAGCTGCTCGTGGTAATCCGGGACGAGGTTGGCTTGCGTTTGAATCAGCATGTCTGCTACCTCCGAAATGATGCGTTATTTGTCTTTCTTCGCTTCGTCGAGCACAGAAGGATCGTAGAATTGGCTTAAGTCCACCTGACTCTCGTCGTCGATGCCCTTGATGTAGCCCGCGTCGAACGAGACCTTGGCCATCGTCTTGATCACGTCCAGATCCACGTCCTCGGTCAGGTTCAAATGGTCCAGCGCCGCTTTGATCAGCTTCGCGTCCATGCCTTTGCCGCTCAGCTCCTTCAATTCGTCGCTGATGATCGCGTAGGAGTCGTCCGGATGCTGCTTGATGAAATCGATGCCTTCTTCATTCGCCTTGATCGCGCCTTTGGCCAAGTCGCGGTGGTCCTTCAGGAACTTATCGCTCGCCATCAGGATCGTTAGCGGATAATTGCCGTCGTTCGGCGGAATTTTGTCCCAATCGACCAGCACGACGCCGCTGCCTTCCTCGACCATCTGCGTCCCCCACGGCTCCGGAATGAGCGTCGCGTCGACTTCCTTCTGGCGCATGGCGACGAGCGTATCGGCCGGGGCGCGGGTGATGATCTGCACGCCGGATTTGTCCGTCGTGACCTTCAGCCCTTCCTGCTGCAGCAGCAGGCGCAGGGAGATCTCGTTCGTGCTGCCCTTGGTCGGGATGGCGACCGTCTTGCCGACGAGGTCCTTCACGGAGGAGATCCCGGCCTCCTTGCCCGCGATCAATACCGCGCCCCCGTTGTTGGAGCCCGCGATGATCCGGAAGTTCTTGCTTTTCAAATATTGGTTGATCGCCGGGCCCGGGCCGACGTAGCCCAGATCGATCTGGTTCGTGGCGATGGCGGTGGAGAAGTCGGAGCCGTTGTCGAAGGCCGTGACTTCGATCTTCGCGTTCTTGCCGAATTCGTCCTGGAAATACCCGTTCTTCAGGGCAACGAAGCCCGGCGCGTGCGTGACGTTCTTCAGGATGCCGATCTTGACGGTCACCTGCTCGTCGGCCGACGCGGCCTTATCGCCGTTCGAGCCGCAAGCGGACAGCAACCCCGTCAATCCGAGCGCTACGCCCAGCAGGATCAGTTTCTTTCGGAGCTTCGATCTATTTGTTTTCTTTGTCAGATTCATCGTTTCTTCCCCCGTATCATGGATAATCGAGCTTTTATTTCTTTGCCGCATGCAGGCCGAAGCGGACCATGATGCCGTCCTCCAGCCGCTTGAAACAGAAATGATCGGAAATCGTGCCGATGACCGCGATGATGATGACCACGCATAGAATCGTCGCCGTGTCGCCGATGTCGCGGCTGTCCTGCAGCGTCTGGCCGAGGCCGAGACCCCGGCCGATCAGCTCCCCGGCCGTAAGGGCGCGCCACGCGAACGCCCATGCCACGCGAACGCCCGTGATCAGATGCGGGAAGGCGGCGGGCAGCATGACCTGATAGAACATTTTCAAGCCGTTGCCCGTGCCCATCATCTGCGCTGCCCGGAGGTGAATCTTCGAGATCTGCACGATGCCCGTTCGCGATGCCATCGACATCGTCCACGTTGCGCCGATCGTCGTGATGAAGACGACCGAGGTGTCGTTCAGCCCGAACCAGATGATGGCGAAGGGCAGCCAAGCGATGCTCGGCACCGTCTGCAGCGCCACCACGAGGAAGCCGAAGGTCTCGTCGAAGAACCGGAACCGCGCGAACAGGAAGCCGAGTCCCGTCCCGAGCACGATGGAGATGACGAAGGAGATGAGCAGCCTGCGCATGCTGGCGACGATCGAGCCGAACAGATGCCCGTTCGCGAACCCGTCGTAGAACGCCTCCAAGGTCTGCAGCGGGGAAGGGAACTTCCAACCCCAATCGAAAATCCTATATCCCAATTCCCAGATTACGATCAGGAAGATCAGGAACAGCGTTCTTCGCAATGCGATAGTCATGGCCCATCTCCTCTCTGACGACCTTCTCCAGCTCCTCCGAGAGCGTCTCCATGATTTTGTTCTCGTAGTGATGAATGAGCGGATCGCCGGCCTGATGGGGCCGCGCCGCCTGGATGGCGAATTCCTTCTTGATCCGGCCCGGCTGCGTCGACATCACGAGCACGCGGTCGGACAGCAGCACCGCTTCCCGGATGTTATGCGTGATGAACAGCACCGTCTTGCGCGTCCGCAGCCAGATGTCCTCCAGGTCCTTCTGCAAGATATACCGGGTCTGTTCGTCGAGCGCCGCGAACGGTTCGTCCATCAGCAGAATGTCCGGCTCCATGACGAGCGCCCTCGCGATGGCCACCCGCTGCTTCATCCCGCCCGACAGCTCGTGCGGGTAGCGGTCGATGAATTTGCTCAAGTGCACCGACTTGATGCCTTCCAACGCCCGCGCATGCCGCTCTTTCTTCGGCACGCCCTGCTGCTTCAAGCCGAACGCGACGTTGTCCAGCACGTTCAGCCACGGGAACAGGCCGTGCTCCTGGAACACGACGACCTTGCCCGCGCCCGGTCCCTTGACGGGTTCGCCGTTCACGCGGATCGTTCCATCGTAAGCCTTTTCGAAGCCGGCAATCAGGTTGAGCAGCGTGGATTTGCCGCAGCCGGAAGGACCGAGCAGGGAGACGAACTCCCCCTGCTTGATCGTGAACGACACCTCGTCCAGCGCCTGATAGGACGTGCCTTTCTTCTGTTCGAACGATTTACTGACCTTGTCGATCTCGATCATGCCGGTCCCTCCTCTCCAAGCCGCGCACGGTCATAGCGCCGAGAAGAAGCCGCTTGGATGATGAATGATGATTTGCTTCTTCGCGTACGTAATGAGCGCTTTCTCCCGCCATTTGTTCAGAATCTCGGTCACCGTCTGCCTGCTGCAGCCGATCACGTACGAGATCTCCTCGTGGCTCAATTGAAGCTGAACCTCGATCTGGCCATCCTGCTCCCGGCCCATCTGCATCAGGAACCAGGCGAGCCGCCAAGCGACCGGCCGGCTGATGAGCGTCTCGACCATGTTCTGCGTCTGCAGCAGCCTGCGCGCGGTGATGACGGCGAGCGCGTAGGAGAACGACGCGTTCTCGCGGACGAGCTCGAGATAGAGGCGCGCTTCCAGCGTCATGACCCGGCTCTCCGTCAAGCACTGGGCATAGCGCCTGCGGAGAAGTCCGGTAAGCAGCTCCGCGTTGCCGAACATCTCGCCGGGATAACGCAGGAACAAGGTAATGCCTTGGCCTTCCTGGGAAGATTGCGAGATTTTGATAAGTCCCGATTCCACGTAATGCGCAGCCGAAGGCGGATCGTTTTCCTGAAAAATAAATTCATGCTTGCGGCAGGTCCGCTCAGTCCCGTACGCGCGGAACACGCCCAGGATGATGTCTTTGACGTGGTCCGTCTCTTCAAAATCCTTCCGTTCGTCCATGGCCGCGTTCACCTCGCTCCGGTTTGTTTTTATCGTTCAGGCAAGCATTATTCCGACTATTCTTATGCGATATAAGGATAATAACACATTTCGATGCGTAAAAAATGTCGGGTATCCGACAAAACGATTGAAATTTTATGGGATTGCGGCACCCAGGAAGTCCAGGCATGCGAAAAAAGCCTGCCGCAAGAAGCTCGGCAAGCCCGGTCGTGATTGTTTTCTCATTTCAATTTCCAGTCATGGCCAATCAATTCGATTCATTCCGATCCTATTCGTGCCATCGCGCGCCACTGCCATGCGGCGTACATTTCCGGAAGCCCGCTACAGCCGCTGCTCCTCGATCCAGGCGATTCGCTTGGACCGACTGCCCTTGAGCACGGAATCCGCGATCGCGAATTCCGACTGCAGCTTGCTCACGACCCCGCGTACCTCGCTCACGGCCCGAAGCGTCTGATTTTGCGCTTCCTGGATCCGCTTCTGCACGATCCAATCGGTGATCAACCCGTCGAACCAATAATCCCCGAACTTGAGCATGCCGCTGATGTCGATTCCGACGTCGACGGTCCGTTCCAGATCGGCCAGCTCGTCGCGGAAATTCCGCATCAGATGGTTGGCGTTGTTCATGGACACCTTCGCCGCGTCCACGTGTTCATGCTTCATGTGCGTGCTGACGATCCCGCCGCCGCCCCACAGGTCCCAATTGCCCCAACCCTCGGCCTTCTCCAGGCTGTGCGAAGCGTCCTCCAGCGAGGTCAGCACGCGTCGGCCGGCCGTCAGCGCCTCCTCGAGCTCCTTCGCCAGAATCGACTGATCGGCGATTTGCGCTTCCATCTCCGCCAGCTCGGCGCCGTAGGACGGAGAGTTGCGCAGGCTCGCTTCCTTCTCGGCCAGCAGCTGCTTGTATTCCAGCTCCGCATTCCGGCAGTCCGCGAGCTCGTCGCCCAGGCGGAAAATATCCGCCTGCAGCTGCTCCTGCTCCTGCTTCGCTTCCTGCAGCTTCAGCGCCGCGGCCAGCGCCTGCTGGCGTTCCAGCTCCAGCTGCTCCTCCTTGCTGCGAAGCAGCGTGCGGAACAAATTCGCCAGCGACATGCGGGTCAGATTGTCCACGTCCGCCTGCTCCGCTTCCAACTGCAGCTCCAGCTCGAAGACGCGCTTCTCGTTCTCGCGGAGCCGGCCGCGCAGCTGCTCCTGCCGCCGCTGCGCTTTGTCCAGCCGATGCATGCGTTCCCTTGCTTCCGCCAAGCGGTCGAATCCCGAATCCGTCATCGTCGATTGCTCCCTTCCTCGTCACCACAGGTATATACGCGGGCAGTCGCGCCGGGATGCGGCGGCCGCAAAAAAAACCGTTCCCCGGTAGTCCCGGAAGAGCGGTTCCGCACTTGCCGGACCGCGAACGGCGGTCCCCTCGCCTCCGTTTCCCTGACCGCGAATTCGCTGTTTCCTGTCAGCCTTCCAGTCTACCGGGTAGCGAATCCGACGTTTCCCTTAGCCTTCCAGCTTGCGGAACAAGTCCTTGAACACGCCGTCCCGCTCGACGTAATCCACGTACCGGATGAAATGGCGCGACTTGTCGACGCTCCAGCGGCCGTCGTCCGACAGCACCGGGCTATGGACGAGCGAGCTCGGCAAATAATCGTCGTTGACGAGATAAGCGACCGTCGTCACGTCCCAGATCACGCGGGAATAACCGAAATGGTCCGGGCTGCAATCCCGGAACGTCTCGTACAAATATTGGCCGACGGGGCCTTTCTCCTTCACGTACGCTTCGATCTCGGAAAGCGTCGTGCGCAGATGCGACGTGACGCCCATGCACGGAATCAGGACAAGCGGCACGCCGCTGTTCAGCACGATGCGGGCGGCGGGGACGTCCTGGTACAGGTTGAACTCTCTCGTATCCGGCCAGTGCAAGGCATGCCCGCCCAGCCATACGACGACGATCCGCTCGATGATCCGCGGCTCCAGCAGGATCGCGGACGCGACGTTCGTGATCGCTCCGATCGCGAGCACGTAGAGCGGGTCCTCCTCGGACGACGCCATCGCCCGCTCCACGAGATCGCGCGCGGCGGCGCTTTCGACCGGCGTTTCCTCTTCCGGCAAGTAGCCCTCGGACCCGCGGAATATCGGAATGCCGGCCATTTCCGGCATGATGGAAGCGATGCGGAGCAGCTCGTTATAGCTCTTCTCCATGCCGTCCTTCGGGCCGGTCGACAGATCGTTGAAGAACGGCGCCGCGTAGAACGCCTCCACCGCGACGCTCTCCGGCGATTTCAGCGCGTAGATGACGGCGAACTGGTCGTCGATTTCGTTGAACGTGTCGGTGTCCAGCACCATGCGGACCTTGCGCCGCGGATGCGCGAGGCGCTGCAGCAGCTTTTGTTCGGGTATGACGGGGTAGTTGACCATGAATTCCATCCTCTCTTCGGATCGAGAAATAAGCAAAGCCCGCGCTTGCCGGACAGCGCGCAATCTTTTATGATTTGGTTATTCCTAGGCGGTCGAACCTCGATGTCATGCTCATTTTACAACGATCGCGCGAATGGTTAGTTCTACGATGTGGCTGATTGTTTTTACGATGTGGCTGGATGAAGGAAGAGAGGCGGGGTCAGATGCGCGCGGAAATGGATTTTATGTTTCAGTCGGTGCGCCCGGCGGGCTCCTACATGCCGATGCATGCCCACACGTGCTGCGAGCTTGTCTATTACGGCACGGGCAGCGGAACGACGTGCATCCGGGAGGTCGCCGGCGCCTATAAGCCCGGCACTTACGCCATCATGGCCGCGGGAACCTTGCACGACGAGCGGCGGCTGGCGGAGACCAACGTCATCTGCGTCGGTTTCCGGCTGACGGGCGTCGAGACGGAACTCCTGGAAGGCGTCCACGAGGACGAAGCGGACAGGCCCATGGAGAAGCTGCTTCATGCGATGCTCAAGGAAATGCAGGAACAGCGGCCGTATTATCCCGAGAAATTGAATTACCTGCTCGGCATGATTGTCATCGAGCACCGCCGAAGCGTTCAAGTAAGCGCGTACAAGGATACGGCCGACCATTTGGTCTACGCGCGGGCATTCATGGACGAGAATTACAATCAGAAGATTTCGGTGGAGGAGTTAGCGGAGATGGCGGGGTACAGCTATCATCATTTCAGGCATTTGTTCAAAACGAAATTCGGCCGCTCGCCGATCGCTTACCTGCTGAACAAACGCATTCAGCGGGCAACCCATCTGCTGCTGCACAGCACCCTGACCGTCGCGGCGATCGCGGAGGAGTGCGGCTTCTCGAGCGGCGCCCAGTTCAGCACCTTGTTCAAGCGCGAGCGGGGCGCATCGCCGAGCGGGTACCGGCAATCGCGGATCAATCGAACACCGGAGGTCCGGCCTTGACCATGAACGGCTGTCCGTTGGCGTAATAATGCGTCTCCCGGTAGACCTTGAAGGCGACCTCGACCTCCGGAATGCCCGTGGTCAGCAGATGGTTCGTGATCGCGTTAGCCACGTTGTCCTGCGTTTCCCGGCCGCGGTCGAACCAGGCGACCTCGACGAAAGGAAACGTCGGGACGATAGCGCCGTCGAGGATCGTCGTCGTCGTGAGGCAATCGAGGGTGAAATTATCTTTGCTGCACCGGCAAATTCGCGCCAGTTCGTCGACGAGCGCCCCGCTGATTTTCATGACTTCCGTGATGTTGACGCCTCGTATCGTAAGTTGGGGCATGGCGGAACACTCCTTTTTATTCGTAATCGTAGAACCGTTCTTCCTCGGCGGCATTTTGCAGGTCTTCCCCGGTCACGACGATGATCGCGTACCCGGGCGTAATCTCGGCGTGCTTGCGCGCGAGCTCGAGCAGAAACCGCGGCGAACCCTCCTGCTCTTCGTCGTAGACGAGCAGCAGGCCCTCCGTGTTGTCCAGCAGGAACCGGTCGCGCGCCTTGAACTGCCAGGGACCCGCGTACTTCTGCTTGGAGACGCTGTTCACGTAATCCGCGCCGGCCAGAATCGTGGCGTACGTCGTTTTTTTCTGCTCGCTCCAATTCTCGTCCTGCTCCAGAAAAGGCGTAATCACGGCCAAGCGCAGCGAATCGTATTCAGCTCTAAGCTCCAGCGCGACTTCTGCAGCCCACAGCTCAACACCCCACTGTCCGCTCACGATCACCCATTCAAGTCCCTCTTCGACCAAGGCCCGCAGCCGCTGCCTGAGCGCCTTCTTGATAATGCCCACCCCGGGATGCTTGTCGGAGAAGATGCCCAGCTCGGAAGCTTTGTATCCGGTAACCAGAACCTGTTTCATCGTCTCGTGCTCCTTGTTCGCGCTTCTAGCTAAGCGTAGCACAAATAAAGAGCGCCGGACAACCCGGCCTGCGGCAAGGCTTGCGTCCGACGCTCGATGACGGAATGGAAACTGCGCGATCCGTTATGTTAACCTTCGCGGCCGTGCGGCTACGCTTCCATCCCCTTCGGATAATGCTCCTTCGGCTCCCGGATGACATGGCCGTCGTCCAACCTGACGTACGTCGCGAAATCCCGCGCGTCCCGCTGCAGCTTGATGACGCGCGCGCCCCGCTGGAAGCCTTCCCGGCCATACGTCTGATAGCCGGTGGCCCGGCCGTAGCAGAGCCGAATATCGTGGAGAGCGCCCCAATAATCGTTGACGTGGTCGTGGCCGCAGAACGTCCCGACGACGTCCCCCATCTCCACCATGGCGGCGAACAACCCGGAATTGACCGGCGGACAGGCGACGCCCTCGTGCTTGCTGCCGAAGCACAGCTCCTTCTTCCAGACCTGCTTGTATTCCGGCAGCGGGATGTGGAAGAAGGCCAGCGACGGCAGCGGTTCCCCGCCGTTCGCGGCGGCGATCGCGGCCGACTGCGCCGCGTACCAATTGATCTGGTCGCGCTGGATCCATTGGTACCCGATCAGATGCGGAAGCTCGGAGTAGCTGCCGCTGTCGAACAGGTAAAGCGCGTTGACCGGCTTGCCGCTCTCCGGGTCGTGCACGAACAACACGGCGTTGCCCGCGCCGCTCAGCTCCGGCAGCCCCGCTTCGCCGACGCAGAACGCATGCTCCAGCTGGACGTTCATCAGCTCGCCGCGCGAGACGAGATGCTCCGTGTCGTGATTGCCGAACACCGCCGCCCACGGGATGCCCCGGCCGTCGACGGTCTTCACGGCATCCCGGAACGATTGCCGCGGATCGACGCAGTCCTTGCTGTAGATCACGTCCCCGGTGAACACGACGAGATCCGGCGATTCCGCGTCCAGCACCCGCTCCATGAGCATGCGGGTCAAGATGTCGCCCGGTTCCCCGTTTTGCCAATGCAGATCCGTGAACTGCACGATCGTGAACGTGCCGTCCTCGCGATAGTTCAATGTTTGCTTCATCATGTATCCTCTCCCCGCCGGCCTTCGCGCCGCGTTAATATGATGATTCCACGCCAGCCTCGAGCCCGAAGACGCCGTCGATCGCCGCCAGCGAGACGATGACCTCCTCGAATCGCTTGGATGGTCCCAGCTTCAGCTGCAGCCGTACGATCAGCATCTCGGCGCGTTCCGGCACGGTCTCCGCTTCTTCGTTTTCGACGATGATTTTGTTGATGCCGATGCCGCTCCGGTGCAGCTCCGCCACGACCTTGCTGAGGCTCGCGGAATCCTTGTCGACGCGCAGGACCACGTCTCTCCTGCGCTTCGTCCGCGAAAACTTCTTTTCCAGCTTGTTCAGCACGAACAGGCTGACGACCACGAGCACGGTCAGCACCGCGGAGCCGTAGTAGAAGCCCGCGCCGACCGTCAAGCCGATGGCGGCCACGACCCACAAGGATGCCGCGGTCGTCAAGCCGGAGACGGTAATGCCCGTGCGCAGGATCGTGCCCGCGCCGAGGAAGCCGATGCCGCTGATGACCTGGGCCGCAAGCCGCGCCGGATCGAGCCGCACGTTGGGGTCGGTCGAAAACTCCGCAAACCCGTAGATGGACAGCAGCACGATCGCGGCGGATCCGAGGCAGACCAGGATGTGCGTCCGGAATCCCGCCGAATGCCCGCCAAGCTCGCGCTCAAGGCCGATCAGCCCGCCGAGCGCCAGCGCAAGCACCAGGCGGACCGTCAATTCCCAATAGCTGATATGCCAAATGCCGGGGTCGTACACTTGCGTCACGGACGTCGCCATATGCATTCATTCCTTCGCTATGATCGGTACCGGAGCCGGACCGCTCCGCCTATGCCCTTTGTCTTTATCTATACGCGCCGGGCGCTTGCCATGCGTCGCGCGCAAAAAAATAAAACCCGGCCGAGATGCCGGGTCGGCATGCGCGGACAGCGGGAACGGGTGACCGTCCGCCCCCGCTGTCGTCCGCTTGCTGTCTTCAGCTGTTATTTACCGCTTCAGCCGAGCTTCGAACCAGTCGTAGCCGGCGCCGACATGCTCCGGGCGATGCGAGTCGGAGCCGTATACGAGCGCAATCCCCTCAGCTTCGCAGGCGCGCATGAACCATTCCGGCACGTAAGGCTTGCCGCAGGTCGGCACGCGGAGCCCGGCGGCGTTCGCGTCGATGCCGACGCCGCCTTTCGCCAGTTTCGGCAGGAGCGCGGTCAACCGCTCCTTGATCTGCGTCTCGTCGATCGGCGGCAATTTGGCCGCGAATTTCTCGATCAGGTTGATATGGCCGATCCGCTTGCGCATCGGAAGCCCCGAAGCCCACTCGATCGCGGCCTCCACATGGTTATAGTATTCGTCGACGACCTTCTCCATCGTGCCATAGTAGGACAATAGGTTCGCCGCGAAGTCCTCCGCCGTGAAGTCGATGCAGCGCATGCCGCCCGCGCCCGGCAAGAAATGCACGGAATAGACGACATCCTCGAGCTTGTCGATATACCGGTCCACGATCGCTTCCGTGAACGGCAGCGCGCCTTGCAGGTAGTCCAGCTCGAGCCCGACCGCGATTTCGATTCGGTCTTCGTACTTCCGTTTAATGGTGGATACGTAGTCCATGTAGAGCGGCAGCTCGGCATCGGGCATCGCCAGCTCCGCCATCAGCCGCTTGTCCGGCACCCAATCGGCCGGAAGCGGCGGGTGCTCGCTGATCGTATACCGCTGGAAACCGAGCTCGATCGCGCGCTCGATGTAGGCGTCCGATTCCGCGGAACTGCCATGGTAACAAAATTTCGTATGCGTGTGCCCATCCCATTTCAGCGCCGGCGGCATAGTATTCCTCCCGTTCTCCCTGCCAAGTGTTAAGCGGCAGTAAATGTATGCATGGTTCCAAGTATACCATCCGGGGCGAGCCAAGCAACTCTTGCTTTTTTATTCCGCCGGGCATCTTCTAACCCGCCGTAATTCTGCTATAATGAATTCTGTTCATTACGGAAATTCTAAACGCAACGCTAACCATCGACAATGTATTCCTGATGCGGAGAAAAGAGAGGTTCCATCCATGATTAGCCGATTCAAACGATTATTGATCGGGCGGCCGATGAAGAGCGCCGAGCTCGAGGGAGAGAAGCTGACCAAGCTGAAGGCGCTTGCCGTGCTCTCCTCCGACGCGCTGTCGTCGGTCGCCTACGGCACGGAGCAAATCCTGCTCGTGCTGATGGCGGCCGGATTCGCCGCGGTATGGTTTTCCATCCCGATTTCGATCGCCGTCCTGGGCCTGTTATTGATTTTGATCCTATCGTACCGTCAAACGATCTACGCGTATCCCAAAGGCGGCGGCGCTTACATCGTCGCCAAGGACAACCTCGGGGTCCCGACCGGATTGCTCGCGGGCGGCTCGCTGCTCGTCGATTACATCCTGACCGTCGCCGTAAGCTCCTCGGCCGGAACGGACGCCATCACGTCGGCCTTCCCGTCCCTGCACGACCACCGGGTATTGATCGCGCTCGTCATGATCGTGTTCCTGACCGTCATGAACCTGCGCGGGATCGGGGAATCCGCTTCCGTGCTCGCCTATCCCGTCTATCTGTTCGTCGGGGCCGTGTTCCTGCTGATCATAGCCGGCGTCGTCAAATTCGTCCTTCACGGAGCAAGCGGCGACATTCCCGAGCTCGGCACGGCCGTCTCCAACATCAGCCTGTTCATGCTCTTGAAAGCGTTCAGCTCGGGCTGCTCCGCGCTGACGGGGGTCGAGGCCGTCTCCAACGCCATCCCGAACTTCAAGAAGCCGGCGGAACGCAACGCCGCGGTCACGCTCATGATGATGGGCGTCATCCTGGGGGCCATGTTCATCGGCATCAGCCTGCTCGCCTATTGGAACGGCATCGTGCCGAGCGCGACGGAAACCGTCGTCTCGCAAATCGCCAACGCCACGTTCGGACGGGGCTTCCTGTATTACGCGATCCAGGGCATCACCGCGTTGATCCTGTTCCTGGCCGCGAACACCGCCTATTCGGCCTTCCCGCTGCTCGCCTTCATGCTGGCGAAGGACAAATACATGCCGCATGCCTTCATGGTTCGCGGCGACCGGCTCGGCTTCTCGAACGGCATCATCTTTCTCGGCGTGTTCTCCGCCCTGCTCGTCATTCTGTTCCACGGGGACACGGAAAATCTCATTCCGCTCTACGCGGTCGGGGTCTTCATCCCGTTCACGCTCTCGCAGCTCGGCATGATGCTCCGCTGGCTGCGCCTGAAGCCGGCCAATTGGATGTTCGGCTTCATCGTCAACACGATCGGCATGCTGACGACGCTGATCATTACGCTGATCTTTATCTTCACGAAATTCTCGCAGATCTGGATGGTCTTCATCTTCCTCCCGATCGTCATCTTCATCTTCTTCAAGATCAACCGGCATTACATGAACACGGCCGACGAGCTGCGCGTCAACATCGACAAGGAGAAGCCCGCGATCAAAGGCAGCACCATCGTCGTGCCCGTCGCCGGCATCACGAAGGTCGTCCTTCAGTCCATCAGCTACGCCAAGTCGCTGACCGACAACGTCGTCGCCGTCTATGTCGGCTTCGACGAGGAAGAGATCGAGCGGCTCGAGAAGAAATGGGAAGAGTGGGATCCCGGCGTCCGCCTGATCGTCCTGCGTTCGAGCTACCGCAGCATCATCCGGCCGATCGTCCGCTTCATCGAGACGGTGGAATGGAAGACGCAGGAGTCGGACCATATTACGGTGCTGATCCCGCAGTTCATCACGAAGCATTGGTGGCAGAACTTCCTCCACAACCAATCGAGCCTGCTGCTCCGCGCCTACCTGTTCAATCAGAAAGACGTCGTCGTCGCGACGGTGCCGTATCATCTGATGCGTTAACGCCGGCGTTCGTACGGTAAACAAGCGCGCCTCCTACGGGGGGCGCGCTTTTGTTATCGGCTGTGTGCGGTTGTACTGGGACCTGCAGCAGACAGGGTAACCCTTGACCGGCAGCTTCGCGGTAAAATGCGGCGTTCATCGGACACGAAGGTCGCTTGTCCCTGATTAAACGGCCGAGTGGACGCTAACGTCGTCAATAGCGGAACGTCTGGCCGCTTTTATCATCACCATGTCTTACATGGCCAGTATAGCGGCCTCCGAGTCCGCGAACGTGACGTAACACGTTCCTGCCGCTGCACGCTAGACGCGCCGCGTCAACCGCTGCGCGTCCAATACCCTGACCCGGTGCCCGGTCTCCTCGTGCACCAGGTATGTCTCCCGCACATGGTCGATGAACAGCACGCCGTTCAAATGATCGATCTCGTGCTGCATGCATACGGCGAGATAGCCGTCCGCCTCCAGCTGGACCGAATCGCCGGAACGGGTCAGCGTCCCGACCTTCACCGACTGCGCCCGCTTCACCAGCCCCCGGTAACCGGGGTAGGACAAGCACGCCTCCGCCACGGTCTGCTCGCCGGTTGCCTCGAGGATGACCGGATTGATCAGCTCGATCAGCCCGTCCCCGCAGTCCATGACGACGGCCCGGCGCAGGATGCCGATCTGCGGAGCGGCAAGCCCCGCGCGGCCCTCGGCCGCGTACAGCGTATCTCTCATGTCGTCCAGCAGCTTGATGATTCTCGCGTTGATCTCCTCGACCGGCTTGGCGATTTTGCGCAACGCCGGATCGCCGAACGGGAGAATCGTTTTCTCCGCCATGCCGTCCCCCTCCTCTTCGCGGTTCATGATTTCAGGCGCCCTTCGTAAAGGTCGGCGTATGCGCCCACAGCTCGCTTGGCGTGCAGGCCAGCGCGGTGCAAAGCGCGTCCATCGTCTCCGCCTTCAACTGTTTCGGCGGCGCGTTCAGCAGCGCGCTGATGGACGGAGCGGACAGCTCGTAGCCCGCCTTTTCCTTCAGCAGCCGGGCGAGAGCGGCGCCGGACCAGATTCCCCGCTCCGCCATGATTTGCCGCAGCATCCAGCTCAGCATGATCGTAAGTCCTCCTTTGTCGACGAACAACATTTAGGCAACGCCTAATAATATTAGTTATTGCCTAACATATCACAAGCAATGAAACGCCGCAACTTGCTCCTTCATTTACCCGCGATTGTTCCGTATAATGAACTCTACTACGTGAAGCAGGGAGTGAATCGGATGAGCAGAAGGCAAGTATTCACGGGTTCCCCTTGGGAACCCGTCGTCGGCTATTGCCGCGCCGTTCGCGTCGGCGACCGCATCGAAGTGGCCGGCACGACCGCGATCAAGGACGGGGAGGTCGTCGGCCCCGGCGATCCGTACGAACAAGCCAGATTCATTTTGCAAACGATCGAGAACGCCCTGAATGAGCTCGGCGCCAAGCTCTCGGATGTCGTGCGGACGCGGATGTTCGTGACGGACATCGCGAGGTGGGAGGAGATCGGAAGAGCGCACGGAGAGTTTTTCCGCGAGATTCAGCCGGCCGCCACGATGGTGGAGGTCAAGGCGCTGATCGATCCCCGGTTGATGGTGGAGATCGAAGCGGAAGCGATCGTCGGATCTTAGCCCTTTGCATAGGAACAAAAAGACGCAGGGTCTGCTGTTTCGCAGTCCTGCGTCTTATTACTTACCGACTATTGCGTCAAGCCAATATCGCATCGATCAAAGCAAGCTCTTCCCGCGTCAGCTCCGGCGCCTCGAGCGCGCCGACGGCGTCCTCGATCTGGCTGACCTTGCTCGCGCCGATCAGCGCGGACGTGACGCGTCCGCCGCGGAGCACCCACGCCAGCGCCAGCTGGGACATCTTCTGGCCGCGGGACTTCGCCAGTTCGTCCAGCTTGCGGACCTTGGCGAGGCGCTCCTCCGTCACATGCTCCGGCCGCATGAAGACCGAAGGACCGGCCGCGCGCGAATCCGGCGCGATGCCGTCCAGGTAACGGTCCGTCAGCATGCCTCCGGCGAGCGGCGAGAAGGCGATGGTGCCGATGCCCTCTTCGTCCAGCACGTCCTGCAGCCCGTCCTCGATCCAGCGGGACAGCATCGAATAATTCGGCTGGTGGATCAGGCATGGCGTGCCGAGCGACTTCAGAATCCGCGACGCTTCGCGGGTCTGCTCCGCCGAGTAGTTGGACAGGCCGACGTATAAAGCCTTGCCCTGGCGGACGATCAGATCGAGCGCGCTCATCGTTTCTTCGAGCGGCGTGTTCGGGTCCGGACGGTGATGGTAATAAATATCGACGTAGTCCAGGCCCATCCGCTTCAAGCTCTGGTTCAAGCTGGCGACGAGGTTCTTCTTGGAGCCCCACTCGCCGTACGGTCCCGGCCACATGTAATAACCGGCCTTCGTCGAGATGATCAGCTCGTCCCGGTAAGGAGCGAGGTCCTGCTTCAGCAGCGTGCCGAAGTTCTCTTCCGCCGAGCCGGGAGGCGGTCCGTAATTGTTCGCGAGATCGAAGTGGGTGATGCCGAGGTCGAACGCCCTTCTCGCCATCGTCCGCTGGTTCTCCAGCACGTTGATGCCGCCGAAATTATGCCACAGCCCGAGCGACACCGCGGGGAGCCGAAGCCCGCTTCGCCCGGAGCGGTTGTATGTCATTTTGTCGTATCGGGTTTGATCTGCCAAATAGGTCATTTCCGTATCCTCCTCTTTGTCCATTCACATCTATCTTAATGGAAAGCCGGAGATCGGCCAATGTCAGCATGGCTGATTGTTATGTGACAAAGTCAGGATTAGCCGCGGGAGGGATACACTGCCTCGGGGAGACGCCCTTCACTTTCTTGAACATTTTCGAAAACAGCAGCGCATCCTGATACCCGACGGAACGAGCCACTTCGCCGACGGTGTACGAGCCGCTTCCGAGCAGGTCGCATGCCTTGTCCATGCGGTAATGGAGCAAATACTGCTGCGGCGGCATCCCGAGCGCTTCCTTGAACAGCACGGAGAAATATTTGCGATCCAGGCCGATGTGCGCGGCGAGCTGGCTGACGGTGATGTTCTCGCTGTAGTGGGTATGAATGAAGTCCATGCTGCGGTGGACGTATCCGTCCTGCTTCCGGATCGGCGGCTTCGCGGCCGCGGCAGGCGCCGCTTCCGTCAAGGCGAACATGAACTCGTACAGCAGCGCGGTCAAACGCAGCCCCGCGATGCCGCCATTGGACAGCGCGTCGCTCAGCGCTTCGTGCAGGCCGGGCATCAGCCTCAGGTCCATGGGGAATACCGGATTGTCCGGCGTCAAGCTCGTTCCCGCCAGGATTTCGCCCATCTGCGCGCCTTGAAAGGCGATCCACGAATACGTCCACGGCTCGTCCCCGTCCGCTTCGTACTGCGTCACGACATGCGGATAAATGATGAACGCCTCGCCCGCCGACAGCCGGAACGACCGTTCGCCCACGTTCACGGTTCCGAAGCCGTCATGCACGAAATGCACCTTGTAGCATTCCCGGATCCCCGGACCGACGGAATGCCCCGGCGCGCATTGCTCCTTCCCCCAGTACAACAGCTGCAGATCGGGATCGGCGCTGAAAGGCCGTTCGGGGTTGAATATCGATTTTCCCATGACGGATGCCTGCCTCCTCTTGCTACGCTCGCAACGCTATCTGCTAGCAATCATAGCATATTGCCGGCCAAATAACCGCCTGGAGCGGAGGAACGGCAGGACGCATGACCTCATCCATCCGCGCATGGCAAATGGAGGCCTTCGCAAGCCCCTGAATCGAATGTCCGGCTTATTAACGATATAAAGCGGCATTCCGCGTATCGGCGGAATGCGGCGCCCACGCTCCGCAAACGGCAATGGCCGGCGGCGAACGCAGCGGAGGGCAGCCGCTTTGCATTCGCGCCGGCTATTATTGCGTACCCGGTCGACGGGGTCAGTTGGCGAGCAGGTCCATGAAACGATGCACGGGCATCGCCTCCAGCTTCTGGGGGTCGCCGAACAGCTCGGTTATGCGCTGGACCCGTTCTTTGGAATAATGCGTGCCAAGGTTCGCTTCGAATTTCTGCTTCAGCATCGGGAGGGCTTCGTTCCGCCGGCGCTTGTGGCCGACCGGATATTCCGTGACCTCCTGCTCCGTCATGCTGCCGTCCCGGAAGAACACCTGCACGGCATTGGCGATGGAGCGCTTCTCCGGATCGAGGTACTCGCGGGAGTACTGCGCGTTCTCCGTGACCTTCATCAGCCCGCGCAGCCTGTCGATGCGGGGATCGGCCGCCGCCTCGTCCTCGTAATGATCGGCCGTCAACCGCCCGTGCAGCAAACCGACGGCGGTCATGTACTGGAGGCAGTGATCGCGGTCGGCGGGGTTATGCAGCGGTCCGCTCTTGTCGATGATCCGAATGGCGGACTCGTGCGTCGAGATGACGATTCTGGCGATGTCCTCCAGCCTGTCGGCAACGAGCGGATGCAGGCGAATCGCGCTTTCCACCGCGGTTTGGGCATGAAACTCGGCGGGATAAGCGACCTTGAACAGCACGTTCTCCATAACGTAGGAACCGAAGGGCCGCTCGAGCGCAACGGGCCGGCCTTTGAACAAGGCATCGCTGAAGCCCCAGCCCTTGGCCGAGAGCGCGGACGGGTAACCCATCTCGCCGCGCAGCGTCAGGAAGGCCAGCTGCAGGGCGCGGCTCGCCGCGTCCCCGGCCGCCCAAGACTTGCGCGGGCCCGTGTTGGGCGCGTGGCGGTAGACGCGCAGCGGATGCCCGTCGAGCCACGCCTGCGAGAGCGCGTTGATGATGTCGTCCCGGGTCCCCCCGAGCATGCCGGTCGCGACGGCCGCGGAAGCGACCTTCACGAGAATCACATGATCCAATCCGACCCGATTGAAGCTGTTGCCGAGCGCCAGCACGCCTTGAATCTCATGCGCCTTGATCATGCCGGTCAGGACATCCCTCATCTGCAGCGGCGGCTTGCCCGCCGTCTCGTTCTTCCGGCTAACGTAGTCGGAGGCGGCCAGGATCGCGCCGAGGTTGTCGGACGGATGCCCCCATTCCGCCGCGAGCCACGTGTCGTTGTAATCCAGCCACCGGATCATGGTGCCGATATTGAACGCGGCCGTCACGGGGTCAAGCGCGTAGGACGTGCCCGGAATCCGGACGCCTTCGGGCAATTCCGCGCCGGGCACGACGGGTCCGAGCAGCTTCGTGCAGGCCGGGTATTTCAGGGCAAGAATGCCGCAGCCCAGCGTATCCATCAGACAATAACGCGCCGTCTCGTACGCCGAATCGCTCCGTATGCGGTAATTCGCCGCATAATCGGCGATGTCGACAAGCAGTTGATCCGGCTCGGGTCTTGCATTCGATTCGTGCGACATGCTTTCGCCACCTCGCTTTCGATTTAGCGCCGCGCGTGCAGCTCGAGCCACGGCAGGTTATCCGGTCCCGCGTACGCGGCCGTCGGCCGGATGATCCGGTTGTTCCGCCGCTGCTCCTCGATGTGGGCCGTCCAGCCGGCGAGCCGCGCGATCACGAAGACCGGCGTGAACATCGCCGTCGGAACGCCCATGAAATGGTACGCGGTCGCGCTGTAAAAATCCAGGTTCGGGAACAAGGCCTTTTCCTCCCGCATGACGGCTTCGACCGCTTCGGACACCGGGTACAAATACCCGTCCGGCGACCAGAAGGACAGCATCTCCGCCCATTTCTTGATGATGTCGGAACGCGGGTCCGAGACGCTGTAGACGCGATGGCCGAAGCCCATGACGAGCTGCTTCGCCGCCAATAGCGCGCGCGCGGCCTCGGCTGCTTCCTCCGGCGTCTTGAACCGTTCGATCAGCTCCATTACCGCCTCGTTGGCGCCGCCGTGCAGATTGCCGCGCAGCGTGCCGATGCCGGTCGCGATGCAGGAGTAGAAATTCGAAAGCGTGGACGCCGTGACGCGGGCGGCGAAGGTCGATGCGTTGAACTCGTGCTCCGCGTAGAGCGTCAGCGAGATGTCGAACACGCGCCGGGCGCGGATCGCGGCGTGCTTGCCGTGCAGCAGATACAGGAAATGGCCGGCAACGGTATAATCCTCGTCGATCGGCTGCGGACTGTCCCCGGCATCGTCGAAGTTCGGCGCGCCGGCCGGACCGCCATGCGAAGCGCCGCCACGCGCCGGGGAGGGCGGATCAGCCGACAGGAAGGGATCGACGTCGCTCGAACCGCCATCCTGAAGGCCGACGGCCTCGGGCAGGCCGTCATCCGTGTCCGCGGTGAACGCCGGCTTCTTTTGCGCCGCTTCCCCGCCGCTGCCGGAAACCTTATCGCTTGCGGTTCCGGCCGCGGCCCGTCGATGATAATGGTACCAGTGCAGCAGCATGGGACCCGTCAGCGCGATAAGCCGGTCCGCCATCTCCGCCGGCGGACGCTGCGGCGATTCGGGCTCCAGCGTCCCGAGCGCGACGCAGCCCAGCTGCAGCACCTCCATCGGGTGCGCATCCGCCGGCACCAGCTCCAGCATGCGCCGCAGCGCGTCCGGCAGCCGGCTAGCGGCAGCCAGCTTGCGGCGGTAATCCGTCAGCTCGTCGACGTTCGGCAGCTTGCCGCGAATGAGCAAATACGCCGTTTCCTCGAAGCTGCCGTGCTCCGCCAAATCCTCGATCGCGTAACCGCGGTAGGTCAGCCCGCGGCCGTCTTTGCCCACCGTGCTGATCGCCGTCTCGCCTGCTTCCACCCCGGCCAGGCCGCCGGACTTCTTCACGACCATCCATCATCCCTCCTCCGGTTTGCTTCCCGCGCCGAACAGCGCATCCAGCCTGCGCTCGTACTCGTAATAGCCGAGATAACCGTAGAGCTCCTCGCGCGTCTGCATATGACCGATCTCGTCCGCCTGCGTTCCTTTGGCTCGAATCGTCCGATAGACCTGGAGCGCGGCCGCGTTCATCGCCCGGAAAGCCGACAGCGGATACAGCGCCATCGCCACGCCGGCGCCCCCAAGCTCTACCGCCGTAAATAACGGCGTACGTCCGAATTCCGTCACGTTGGCAAGCACCGGCACCTTCACCTTGGCCGTGAATGCCCGGTACTCGTCGAGGCTGGACGCCGCCTCCAGGAACACCATATCCGCGCCCGCTTCCACGTAAGCCAGCGCGCGGGCGACCGCGCCATCCAACCCCTCCGAGGCGAGCGCATCCGTCCGGGCCATCAGGACGAAATCCGCGTCGGTCCGGGCATCCGCGGCGCTGGCGATCCGATCCGCCATCTCGCCGGGCGGCACCAGCGCCTTGTTCGGCCGGTGGCCGCAGCGCTTCGCGGCCACCTGGTCCTCGATGTGGATGCCGGCGGCCCCGGCCCGGATCATCTCGCGCACGGTGCGGGCAATGTTGAAGGCGGAACCGAAGCCCGTGTCCGCATCGACCAGCAGCGGGAGGTCAACCGCGCCGGCGATGCGGCGCACGTCCTCGGCCACGTCGTTCAGCGTCGTGATGCCGAGATCCGGGAGACCGAAGGACGCGTTCGCCACGCCGGCGCCGGACAGGTACAGCGCGCGGAAGCCGGCCGCCTGCGCCAAGATCGCGGCGTAGGCGTTGACGGCGCCCGCGATCTGCAGCGGCTTCTCCTGCCGGAGCGCCTCCCTGAACCGCGCGCCGGGCGAGACGCTGACGGCGTCGGCTTTTGGGCGGCCGCTGCCGCCAGATACGCAGCTGGCATCCCGGCTTACGGACGCTCCGCCTCCATTTCGAACGTCTGCGCCGGCGACGTCCGTCGGCTTGCCGCTGCCGCCGGAGCTGCTCCCGCTATCTCGACCGGCTCGCGCGCTATCTTCTCCGACTCCGCGGAAGCTGCTATCGCCGCCTTCGCCCGTCCCCTCAACGACACGGTAACCGCCGGCGCCCCTCCCGGCAGGGGCACGATCAATGCCATCGCACGCAAATTCATGCTCGCGCCGGTAATAACGGCCGCTCTCGCCGTCATGCCTGTTTCCGCCGCGCTTGCCGCCGTTCATCGCCTGCACCTCCTTTCGCTGCCTATCCCCGCTGCCCCTTGAGCAGCTCGCCCGAGATGACGATCCGGTGAATCTCGTTGGTCCCTTCGTAGATCTGCGTCACCTTCGCGTCCCGGAACAGCCGCTCCGCCGGATGCGCCTCCGTCAAGGCTTCCGGCCCGCACCACTGCAAGGTGCGCGTCGCGATGCGGACGGCCGCGTCGCTGGCGAACATTTTGGCCATCGACGCCTCCTTCGCGCACGGGCGGCCGCGCTGCAGCAGCTCCGCCGCGCGATAGACGAGCAGCGCCGCGGCCTCCGCCAGCGCGGTGGAATCCAGCAGCTCCGCTTCGGCGCGCGCCCGCTGGCCGCGCGGCACCCGCGGCAGCTCCCGCTCCGCCAGCGCCAGCGCCGCGCGCGCGATGCCGAGCGCCTGCGCGCCGATGCCGATGCGCCCGCCGCTCAAGGCCGACTTCGCGATGCGGAAGCCCTGCCCCTCCGCGCCGAGGCGCTGCGCCGCCGGGACGCGCGCTTCTTCCAGGATCAGCGCGCAGGTGTTGGAGCCGCGCAGCCCCGTCTTATTCTCCTTGCGCCCGACGACGAGGCCCGGCGTGTCCTTCGCCACCAGGAAGGCCGTGATGCCGCCGTCGCGGCGCGCCGCGTCCGCTCGCTGCGACGAGCCTTCGCCCTGCGCGGCCGCTTCATCGCCCGGCACGACCGCGAACAGCAAGTATTGATCGGCTTCGCCGGCATTGGTGATAAATGCTTTGGAACCCGTCAGCACGTAGTCGTCTCCGCTGCGCGCGGCGGCCGTACGGATCGTCGAAGCGTCCGAACCGGCATGCGGCTCCGTCAGCGCGAAGGCCCCCAGCCAAGCGCCGGAAGTCAGCCGCGGCAGGCAGCGCCGCTTCTGTTCCTCCGTGCCGTGATAGACGATCGGCAGCGTGCCGACCGACGTATGCACCGCCAGAATGACCCCGGCTGCCGCGCTGACCCGGGAGATTTCCTCGATCGCCAGCATATAGGAGACCATGTCGCAGCCGCCGCCTCCCCATTCGGGCGAGACCGGCAAGCCGAGCAAGCCTTCGCGGCCCATCGCGTTCACGAGCGCCCGGGGAAACGCGTCGCTTTCTTCCATCGCCAGCGCCGCCGGAGCGACCTCGGCTTCGGCAAACGCGCGCACCCTCAGCCGAAGCGCCTCCTGCTCCGCCGTGAACCGCAGTCTCATCGGGAGATCAGCTCCCTTCCCCGCCGCCGTACGCATAGAACCCCCGGCCGCTCTTCCTGCCGAGCCAGCCGGCGTGCACGTAGCTGCGCAGCAGGGGACACGGCCGGTATTTGGAATCGCCGAAGCCCTCGTGCAGCGTCTCCATAATGGCGAGACACGTATCGAGCCCGATCAGATCGGCCAGCGCGAGCGGTCCCATGGGATGGTTCATGCCCAGCCGCATGACGTCGTCGACGGTTTCCGCTTTCGCCACGCCTTCGTATACCGCATAGACCGCCTCGTTGATCATCGGCATCAGAATGCGGTTGCTGACGAACCCCGGAAAATCCCGCACCTCCAAAGGCGTCTTTCCCATCCGTGCCGCCAGCCCCGCCGCCTCGGCGTACGTTTCCTCGCTCGTGCGCAGCCCCCGGATGATTTCAACCAGCTTCATGACCGGCACGGGATTCATGAAATGCATGCCGATGACCTGCTCCGGCCGCTCCGTCGCCGAAGCCAGCTCCGTCAAGGACAGCGAAGACGTGTTGCTCGCCAAAATCGTCCCTTCGCCGCAAATGCCGTCCAGCGCCGCGAAAATCCCTTTCTTTACGGCCATGTTCTCCGTCGCCGCTTCGATGACCAGATCGGCGTCGGCCGCCGCGCTCAATCCGCCGCCGGGGACGAGACGGGCCAGCGCGGTGGCCGCCTCTTCGGGGGAGTACCTTCCTTTGGCCGCGCCTATCATCAGCGACCTGCCGATCGAATCCATCGCCGCCGATATCCGCGCGTCGTCGGTATCGTGCAGCAGCACGCGGCAGCCCGCCAGCGCCGCGACCTGCGCGATTCCGCTGCCCATCTGGCCCGCGCCCACGACGGAGATGTTGTTGATGCCCATTGGCGTCAACTCCTTCCTTTGCCCAACCATCCATCGCGAAGCGAAGCGGAACATGCCGCTTCGCGTCTGCTTCCGCGAACGTTCGCGGCCGTCTTCGGCCGCCAACCTAACGTCCATGCGCAGCGTCGCGACTCTTTTCGCGCCTTTCAGTATTGCTTTCCAAGCCGCTTTCGCAGACTGCTGCGCAGCCATTATCGCCACCGCGCCTCCGCTCGCGGCACCGCGTTCAGCTCCGCGCCTCCCGCCTTATCCGCGCCTGCCTGTGCAATCATCGATTCGCTTCCCGCATCCGCAACAAGCACCACGCGGCCGGACATCTGCTATACGTCTACCCGGACCAGCAACGCATCCCCCTGGCCGCCGCCGCTGCACACGGCGGCGATGCCGAGCCCGCCGCCGCGGCGGCGCAGCCCGTTGATGAGCGTCCCGACGATCCGCGCGCCGCTCGCCCCAACCGGATGCCCGAGCGCGATCGCGCCTCCGTACACGTTCACCTTGTCGCTGTCCCAGCCGAGCAGACGGCCGCAGGCGAGCACGACGGCGGCGAACGCTTCGTTCAGCTCGAAACGGTCGATGTCCTGCAGCCGAAGGTTGTGCCGCTGCAGCAGCTTCTGGATCGCCAGCGCCGGGGCGATGGCATACAACCGCGGCTCCACGCTGACGGCCGCATGCCCCACGACCGCCGCCAGCGGCACGTACCCGTCGCGCTGCGCGCGGTCCTTGGAGGCGGCGATTACCGCCGCCGCGCCGTCGTTCAAGCCCGGCGCGTTGCCCGCCGTGATCGTGCCGGCGTCGGCCGCGGCGAAGGCGGGCCGGAGCGCGGCGAGCTTCTCCAGGCTCGTGTCGCCCCGCGGCGCTTCGTCGGTATCGACGGCGAACACCTGGCTTTTGGCGGGCGTCCCGCCGGCCAGCGGCACCGGCACGATCTCGGCGAGGAAGACGCCCTGCAGGATGCCCTGCACCGCGCGCTCGTGGCTGCGCAGCGCCCATTCGTCCTGCTCCGTGCGGGAGATGCCGTATTCGGCCGCGATGCTTTCCGCGTAATCGCCCATATGCCCGCCGCCGAACGCGCAGGTCAGCCCGTCGCCGAGCAGCAGGTCCGCGGCGGCGCCGTTGCCCATGCGCCGACCGAACCGATAGTCCGGCAGCGCGAACGGAACGCCGCTCATGCTCTCCATGCCGCCGGCGGCGACGATCTCCGCATCGTCCGCCGCGATGATCTGCGCGGCCAGCGTAATGCTGCGCAGACCGGACGCGCACACCTTGTTCACGGTTTCCGCCGGCACCTCCACGCCGAGGCCGGCATGGCGGGCCGCCTGCCGGGCGGGATTTTGCCCCGCGCCCGCCTGGACCGCCATGCCCATGACGACTTCCTCGACCGCCAGCGAGGATACCCCGCTCCGCCGCAGCGCGCCCTGCAGGGCAAGGCCGCCCAGCTCCGCCGCGGCAAGCCCCTTCAGCGCGCCGCCGAATTTGCCGAAAGGCGTGCGCGCGCTTCCGATGATGACCGTCTCAGCCACGTCCGCTCCCCTTTCCCGTGCTCCGCCGCGCCGGCGACAAGCCGAACGCCTTGAGCATTTGCACCGCTTTCGCATCCCGCATATACCGCTCGACGGGGTATTCCTTCATATAGCCGTAGCCGCCGTACACCTGGACCGCCTGGATGCTCCCCGCCAGCGCGGCCTCGGCCGCGAAGCCGAGCGCCATTTCCGCCCGGCCCTCGTCCGCGAGCCCCGCATCCGCGCGCCATGCGGCCTGATTCACGAGCAGCCGGGCGGCTTCCGCAGCCGTCTCCATGTCGGCGAGCAGAAACGCGACCGCCTGATGCTTCGCGATCGGCTTGCCGAACTGCGAGCGGGCCTTCGCGTAGCCAAGCGCCGCGTCGGCCGCCCCCCGCGCGATGCCCGCGGCCACCGCCGCCAGTCCGCAGCGCGCGCCTGCCTCCGCCTGCCGGGCGATGGCGCTCCCTTGGCCCTCGCGGCCGAGGCGATTCCCCGCCGGGACCCGGCAGGTCTGGAACGTCAGATGCGCCAGTCCCGCGGAGCGCAGGCCAAGCTTCCTGCCCACGGGCTGAACCGCGAGTCCGGGACAGTCCCGGTCGATCAGGAAAGCGCTGAAGCGCTTGCGAGAGCTCCCGGGGCGTATCCGCTCCCCTGCCATTTCCGCATAGACGACGAACAATTCGGCCTGCGCGCCGCCGAGCACGTACGTTTGCCGTCCTTCCAGCAGGTAGCCGTCTTCCGCGCGCGCTGCCGTCACGCCGGCGCGCAGCCTCGATGCTCCGGCCGCGGTCCCCGGCAGCATGCCTGTGCCTAGCGCGCTTCCCGCGACCAGCCGACCTAGAAACCGCTGCTTTGCCTCCGTTCCCCCGAAGCGCATGAGCGGCCATGCAGCCAGGTACACATGCGCCCAAAGCGCCGCGCCGAGAGAGGCACTCACCCTCGACAGCTCCTGCAGCACCAGCGCCAGCCCGGCGAAGCCGCCCCCCGCTCCGCCTGCTTCCTCCGGCCACGGCAGCGCCGTGAAGCCCAATTCCGCCATCCCGTCGAACGATTGGCGGTCGAACGTCTCCGCCTCATCCAGCTCCGCCGCGCGCCGCGCCGCTTCCTGCTCGGCGTAGCGCGCCGCCATGTCCCGGATCATCCGTTCTTCCTCCGAAAGCCCGAATTCCATCCCCAACGCTCCTTTCTTGAAGCAAACAGAGCGCCCGATGCTTACAACCCCTTATTACATCGTATTTTCCCGGGCGGCAATTCATGATAGAGTGAAGGCAAAGCCCGACTCGTCCTTCCCAAAAAAAAAGGAGTTGAACCGCAATGGCCAGTGCCAACGATATCGATGACCACGCCGCGGACGAACGTCTGCAGGACGGCTACCGCGCCGCATGCCATGCCGTGAAGCACGGCGAAGTCGAACGGCTGCGCGCCTTGCTCGCGCAAAGTCCGGCGCTCGCGAATGCCCGTTCGATCCAAGGGCGAACGCTGCTGCATCAGCTGTGCGACTGGCCGGGCCACTATCCGCGGGGGCTGGAGACGGGCCAAGCGCTCGTCGAAGCCGGCGCGGACGTCAATGCCCGCGCGATCGACCCCGAGCGCGGCGAGACCGGTCTCCAATGGGCCGCCAGCAACGACGATGCCGATCTGGCGGGCTTTCTGCTCGATGCCGGCGCGCCGATCGACGGGCTGCACGACGACCGGCGGCCGCTTGCCCAATCGATCTGGTACGGCTGCCGCCAGGTGACGGACCTGCTCGTGCGTCGCGGCGCCGCGCTTGACCTGGAGCTTGCGGCGGCCGTCGGACGGGCAGATCTGCTGCCTTCCTACTTCGGCGCGGACGGCGAACTGCTGCCAAGCGCCGGACGGCACCGCGAGCCGGTCAACGTGCCGATTCCCGGCGGCGCCAAGCCCGAAGAGCTTCTCCAGCAGGCGCTCATCTACGCGGCCATTGGCGGCAGTACGGCAAGCGCCGTCTATCTGCTCGATCGCGGCGCGGACGTGAACGGCGTCCCCTCCGGCTTCGACCGGACGGGCGCGTCGGCGCTCCACTGGGCCGCGGCGGGCGACAATGCCGCTTTGGCCGAGCTGCTCCTTGCCCGCGGCGCGAATCTCTCGCTCAGGGACGCCAGATACGGCGGCACGCCGCTCGATTGGGCGGAGCATTTCGAGCATCCGGAGATGGCAGCCTTCCTGCGCGAGGCCGGTTCCTCGTCCCGAGACCATAGCTGAACCGAAAAAGATCCCGCATCGCCTGCAGGGAACAGGCGATCGCGGGATCTTTACATTTTCTTCGGGAAATTGTAACGAGCCGATAACGGTGCGTTAACAGTGAAGCGTTACGATCAAGGAAGAAGATCATACGCCCTAGGGAGGGAATGGAACGACATGAAACGCGTTCGCAACTTGAAATCGCGTCTCCTCAAATGGAGAACGGCTTGGCAAGAGATGCAAAACGGCAACATGCCGCAAACCGCTTAATAACTCCTGCGCAGCATCGCCAGCCATCCAGATCGCAGACAGCGCGGCAATGCCGCTCATCGCCGGAAGTCCGAAGCCTTCCCCAAGCGGGGCGCCGCGGTCTTCCGGCTTTTTCGCGTTGCCGTTGATTCGCCGTTATCGGGTCGGCGCAGGAACGCCCATCGCTTCCCATTCCTGCTTGGAAGGTCCGTACATGCCGGCCACGGGGAGCCCGGCTTGCCGCATCAGGACCGTCAGCTGACCGCGATGATGAATTTCGTGCTTGATGAAGAGGTACAGCGTCAACCCGTTCGACCACGATTGGCCGTATATGTCGTTCGTCTCGAGCAGCTTGTCGTCGCTCCAGGCCGCCGCCGCACCCAGCAGCGACGCCGTCGTCTCGCGATAAGCCCGCGCGATGGCCGCGGCCGATTGCGGCGGTTCCGCGCCGGCTGCGGGCGCGTCGAAGCGCAAGCCGGTTCTCTGCAGCATGCCCGCGTCGTTATGCACGAGATGCCATGCCAGCATGCCAATCGTTCTGTAGCCCGTCCCGACCGCTTGGGCGAGCGACTCGTCGGTCAGCGCATCCAGCAGCTTCTGCGTGGACTGCGACTCGTGCCTGTAATCCTCGATAAATGCTTTTACGCTTGCGAACATCGTATACCGCCTCCATGGTTTGCTTGGTTTCAGGTCTCGTGCTTACCTTACTACAAGTCCCCTGACAACGACCTGTCAGTCGAAAATCGCTTTTCCGGCCTAAGACGAGAAAAACGCGCTTTTCTCCGCTGAGGCATCAAGTTCTCGTCATGCTGCTTCTCGCAATCACTGGACCGGGAGATTTGGCCGGCATGCGACCGGCTGAACACGAAAAAGGCCGTCTCCACGCGAGACGGCCTTCCTCTTCGAGCTTGCATGCGTTGCGACGACGGTTAGCCATGCCTGGCGGCAACGGCCTTCTTGCCGGAGATTTTCGTCTTGAACAGCAGCGCAGACAGCAGCAGCGTGCCGCCGTTGATCACGAATATCCAGCGGATCGGCATCCAGCCGCCGAGCAGCCCTCCGATAATCGGCCCGGCCATCGTCGCGATCTGGGAAGCCGACTGGTTCAGGCTGAACGCCCGCCCGCGGAAATCCGTTTCCGTCGTCTGCACGATCATCGCGTTAATGGACGGATTCACGGCCGCGAAGAAAAGCCCGTAGCCGAAACGCAGGATGCCGAAGCCGATATAATTCGTAACGAGCACTTGCAGCAGGTTGCCGATTCCGCTGCCGATCAAGCCGACGAAGAGCACCTTCTCGTAGCCGATCCGCCGTCCGATCTTGCCCCAGCGGGGCGCCATGATGACCGTGGCGATGCCGACCGCCGAGAAGATAATGCCGGAACTCAGCGAGGCGCTGTCCTTGGAGACGCCCATCCGCAGCACGTAGACGGTGATCAGCGGCTCCAGGATCATGACGGAGAACGTGCTGATCGCCACCATCAGGAGCAGCATCGCGAACGTCCGGTTCGACAAGGCGTGCTTCAGATCGTCCCGCACATGCGAGCGGACCGCTTTCCGGTTGAAATTCTGCTCCTTGACGAGGAACACCGCGACAAGCGCGGAGACGAGCACGATGGCGCTCGAGAACAGGAAGGCCTCGCGGTTGCCGAGATAGTGGCTGACCAAGCCCCCGACGAGCGGCCCGAGAATGCTGCCCGTGGCCCCCGCCGTCGACATGATGCCGAGCGCGTAGCCCGTCTTCTCTTCCGGCGTGTTCGTCGCGACAAGCGCGATGGAGGCGGGCACGAAGCCGGCCAGCAGCCCCTGGAAGATCCGAATGACCAGAAACCAATAGGGGTCATGAACGAAATAGTTGATCAGATAAAGTGCCGCCAAGCTGAAGCCCGAACGGATCAGCATCGGCTTCCGCCCGTATTTGTCGGCGAGCGATCCCCAATAGGGCGAGATGAGCGCGCTCGCCAGAAACGTGATGCCGAAGGCGATGCCCGACCACGCCTCCAGATGATGCTCCACGCCGAGCTCCGTATTCAGGAAGATCGGCAAAAACGGAATCGAGATGGAATACGCCATGCTGCAAAAAAACACGCCGGTCCAAAGCACGACGAGATTGCGTTCCCACGAAAATTTCATTGCTGCAGCCACGTCCTTTCGCCAAATAAGAAGAAACGCCTGCCGTCGTCGGCTCGCGCGTTCCTTCCCTCAAAAATCCCGGCTGCGCACGGTACGCGCCGAATGGCCGGGATTGCAAGAGAGAGTTCTATTGTGCTGAGTGCGGCTTATCTCTTGAAAGTCGCTGGGTCCTGGTTACGGTTGTCTTGGTTACGGTTGTCCGATCGCGAACCGTCGGTCCGCTGGCATCGCTGCCCGTCGAACCGTCATTACCGGTTGTCTACTTTCTCCGGATACATGTCGTGATTCATCAAACGGTACTGCGCCATTTCCTCGAATTTCGTGCCCGGCCGGCCCCAGTTGGTGTACGGGTCGATCGAGATCCCGCCGCGCGGCGTGAATTTGCCCCATACCTCGATGTACCGCGGGTTCATCAGCGCGATAAGATCGTTCATGATGATGTTCATGCAGTCCTCGTGGAAATCGCCGTGGTTGCGGAAGCTGAACAAGTACAGCTTGAGCGATTTGCTCTCCACCATCTTCACGTCCGGTATGTACGAGATGTACAGGGACGCGAAGTCCGGCTGGCCCGTGATCGGACACAGGCTCGTGAATTCCGGGGTATTGAACTTGACGAAGTAGTCCCGGCCGACATGCTTGTTGTCGAACGTCTCCAGCACTTCGGGACTGTAGTTGAACAGATACTGCGTGCCTTGATTGCCCAGGTGGGAAATGCCGTTCAATTCTTCTTTCGATCTTCCTGCCATTTTTGAAAACACTCCTTGTTTTTGCTAGGTTCGGGGGTTACGCTTGTTCTAGTAGCTTACACCCATAAGCGTTCAAAATTCAACCTTCTGAGGAGATGACGCCATTATGCTTCAACGCCCGGCCGCCGACGAGTTCGGCTCCCACTTCGGTACTTATATCGGATTGATCGAGACGGACGACGTGCTCCCGCTGCTCGAAAACAACCGCAAGCAGCTGGCCGCGCTGTACGCCGCGATGACGGACGAACAGGCGCGTTACCGCTACGCGCCGGACAAATGGAGCTTGAAAGAGGTGCTCGGCCATATCGCCGACACGGAGCGCGTCATGAGCTACCGGATGCTGCGCATCGCGCGCGGCGACCGGACGCCGCTGCCCGGCTTCGACCAGGACGGCTACATGGCGAATTCCGGCTTCGATGCCTTTCCCGTCGCGCAGCTGCTGGCCGATTACGAAGCGGTTCGCGCCGCGACGACCGGCTTGATGCGCATGATCTCTCCGGAAGCCTGGACGCGCACAGGCACCGCCAGCAACGCGACGATGTCCGCCCGCGCGCTCGCGTACGTCATCGCCGGCCATGAGCAGCATCACCTGAATATCATTCGCGCCCGATACTTGCAATTCTAACCAAAAATAACCGAGAGAGGTGCGCAATCGCACCTCTCTCGCCTTGTGTAGGGCTTATGCGGTTCAATACCCTTCGCCTTTGCCGCCGTTCACGATGGCCACGCTGGCGCTGGCGCCGATGCGCGTCGCGCCCGCCTCGATCAGCGCGAGGACCGTCTCGCGGTCGCGCACGCCGCCCGATGCCTTGACGCCCATTTCCGGGCCGACCGCTTCGCGCATCAGCGCGATGTCCTTCACGGTGGCGCCGCCGGGACCGAAGCCCGTGGACGTCTTGACGAAGTCGGCGCCCGCCCGTTTGCAGATCACGCTTGCCGTGACCTTTTCTTCGTCGGTCAGCAGGCCGACCTCGAGAATGACCTTCAGCTTGGCGCGGCCCTTGCATGCGTCCGCTACGCCCCGCACGTCCTGTTCCACCGCCGCGAACCGACCCGATTTCAAGGCGCCGACGTTCAGCACCATATCGATTTCCGTCGCGCCGTTCGCGATCGCGTCGCGCGTCTCCGCGATCTTCGTGAACGAGCTGGAAGCGCCGAGCGGAAAGCCGATGACCGTCGTAATGCCGACGCCCGTTCCCTGCAGCTGCTCCGCCGCTTCCGCGACCCAATACGGATTGACGCAAACCGTCGCGAACTTATGCTGCTTCGCCTCCGCGCACAGCTTGACGATATTCGAGAACGTCGCTTCCGGCTTCAACAATGTATGGTCAAAGTAAGCAGCGAGCGCTGCTCCTTCCAATTCGTTGCTCATTCTGATTCGTTCCTTTCTTTCTTGTGGGTTTATAGGCGCTCCATGAGATATTTGGCCGAGAACTGGTCGGTGATCAGCACGTTGGCGTACCTGCCGCGAAGCGCCCCGTAGATGCCGTCGACTTTGCGGATGCCGCCCGCCACGAGGATGGACTGCTCCTTCTTCTTCAAGTCGTTCAAATCGATGCCGATCGTGCGTTGATCGAGCTCCTGCGAACAAATCGTGCCGTTGATATTGATATAGCGGGAGCAGATGTCCCCCGCTCCCTTCTCGTAGATCAGCTTCAACTCGGATTCGTTAAAATAGTTGGCCTTGATCAGGACGGAATCTTCCGTCGGCGCGCCGACCGTGACCATCGCAATATTCGCTTTTTTCCCAAGCTCCAAAATATTCCGAATATGACGGTCGGTCTCGATCGTCTTCTTGACGATCGGATGGTCGACGATGGCGGGCAGGGGGATGAAATACGGGACAGTGTGGAACGCTTTGCCGAACAGGCTGATGATCTCGCTGGCGTACGTGCTCGTCTCGGAATGGCTGACGCCCCCGTTCAGCTGCACCACCTTGACATCCTTCACATGCTTATCCTGCAGATTCAGCGCGACTTCGTACAGCGTCGTTCCCCACGTCGCCGCCACGATGTCGCCGTCCTTGATGACATTGTCCAAATACTTGGCCGCCGCGGCGCCGAGGTATTTCTTGACCACGGCGTCCGAGTAGTTCGGCACGTTGACGATCACCACTTTTTTGAGCCCGAATTTGCGTTCGATCTGCCCTGCGAGCAGGTCATTGCTCTCGAGCGGATCAATGATATTGATGACCACGTAGCCTTCTTCCTTGGCCTGCTGGATGAAACGGCTGACCGTCGGTCTCGATACCCCAAGCTGCTTGGCGATTTCCTGCTGACTGTAGTCCAGCTGATAATACATACGAACGGCATCTAGCATCTTGCCTCGTTTGTCGTCTGTGCGTTCGTCATACATGGATTCCCAACACTCCCCTGACCATCACTGGCGTATGTTTAACGTTTTCCGGAATCGAATACCTCCCCTGCTGCTTTTGGCGCTTGCGAGCTCTTGGAGAAAATGACGAGCGCGATCAGCGTAACGACGTACGGGAACAACTGAAGAATGACCGGCGGAATATGCTGCAGGGCCGGGATGACCTGCGAGACGTTCGCGAACGTGCTCGCAAAGCCGAAGAACAGCGTCGCCGCCAAAATGCCGAGCGGCCGCCATTGCCCGAAGATCAGCGCCGCCAAGGACAAGAATCCGAGACCCGCCACCGTGCCCGTGAATTCGCCCGCGATCGTGACGAGCAGGATCGCGCCTCCCAAGGAGGCGAACGCGCCGGAAATCATAACCCCAATATAACGCATTCTGCGCACGTTGACACCCGCCGCTTCGGCCGCCTGCGGGTATTCGCCGCATGCCCGCAAACGCAGGCCGAACGGCGTTTTCTTCAGGACGAACGCGCTGAGCAGCACGACGAGCAGAATGAGCCATGTCGTCCAATAGGTCTTGGTGAACACGAGCGGCCCGATGATCGGGATATCCGACAGCCACGGCACGTTGAAGGGCTGGAAGCCGTTCGTCAGCCGGATGTTGCCGCTGCCCGTGATGTTGCGGGACAAGAAGACGGTGATGGCGCCGGCGATCATGTTGATCGCGGTTCCGCTGATGACCTGATTCGCGCTGAGATGAACGCTCGCGAAGGCATGCAGCAAGGAAAACAATACGCCCGCGACGAGCGCCGTCAACAAGCCGATCCATATCGCGACCACGGTATGCGTCGGCCAGGCCGTCTGCAGCTTGCTGATCGTCAGCGCCCCGATGAAGGAACCCATGACCATGAGTCCCTCGAGCCCGATATTGACCACGCCGCTTCGTTCGCTGAACAACCCGCCGAGCGCGGTGATGAGCAGCGGAATGGTAAACATGATCGCATAGGGGAAAATCTGTTCAATTGTCGTCCACATGGCTATGCTTTCTCCTTTCCGCTGACCGGTCCGCCGGTACCGGTTCCCGCTTTGGCGGATGCCCGCCGGCGGCTGACGATCCGGGTGATCAGGCGATCCATCAACACGCTGGTGGCGGCGAAGTAAATGATGATCGCGATGATGGAATCCGCGATTTCCGGCGGAATCTCCGTCATGGCGTTCATGAAGCCGCGCCCGGAGTACAGCAGTCCGAAGAACAGCGCGGAGATGAGCACGCCGATCGGCGAATTCGCCCCGAGCAGCGCCACCGCGATGCCGTCGTAGCCCTGCGTCGGCAGCACGCCGATCTGGATGTTCGCGCCGTTGCCCGCAAATTGCGCGAGGCCGCCTAGCCCGGCGAGCGCGCCGGAGATCAGCATCGACGTGATGATGCTCCGGTTGACCCGGATGCCCGCGTATTCCGCGGAGTGGCGGTTGTAGCCCACCGCTTTGAGCTCGTAGCCGAGCGTGGTTTTATTGATGATGAACGCGATCACGATGACCGCGATGACCGCGATGTACAAGCCCATGTTAAGGTAGGAGCCGCCGAACAGGTCGGAGAGAAACGCCGACTTGAGCGTCGCTTTGTCCGGCAGCAGCCGGGATTCCGTTTCGACTGATTCCGCCTTCAGATAAGCCGGCACCGCGTAATAGATCGTCCAATAGGCGATCCAGTTCATCATGATCGTGGAGACGACCTCGTGCACGTTGAACCTGGCTTTGAGCAAGCCCGGTATGAATGCCCATACCGCGCCGCCGAGCATCGCCGCCACGATCATCATGAGCAGCAGCAGCGGCCTGGCGGTATCGACGTTCAAGCCGATAACCGTGGCGCAGAAGCCGCCGAACAGCATTTGGCCCGCGGCGCCGATATTGAACAGCCCCGTTCGGAACGCGAACGCCACCGACAGCCCCGTGAAGACGAGCGGCGTTCCGGTCGCGAGCGTATCGCCGAACCGCGACGAATTTTTGAGCCCGCCCTCGAACAAATATTTATAGCCTTGCAATGGATCATGCCCCGTCGCCGCCATCAGAACGGCGCCGCCGATCAAACCGAAGAGCACGGCGCACAGGGATATGATGAGGTTTCTCATTGTTCTCCCCCTTTGCCGACGCCGGCCATCATGAGGCCGATCTCTTGTTCGTTCGTTTCGGCGGCCTCGACGACGCCGATCAGCTCGCCGTTGTTGACGACCGCGATGCGGTCGGAGACGTTCAGCACCTCGTCGAGCTCGAGCGAGATCAGCAGGACCGCCTTGCCTTTGTCCCGATGCTCGATCAGTCGTTTATGGATGTACTCGATCGACCCGACGTCGAGTCCCCGCGTTGGCTGCACGGCGATGAGCAGCGACGGGTTAAGCTCGATTTCGCGCCCGATGATCGCCTTCTGCTGGTTGCCCCCGGAGAGCGAACGGGACAGGGACAGCGGCCCCCGGCCGGAACGCACGTCGAAGCTGCTTAGAATGTCGCTCGCGTATTTGCGAATGGCCGACCGGTTGAGGATGCCCCGCTTCGAGAACGGCTCGCGGTTATACACCTCGAGGATCATGTTGTCCTCCAGCGAGTAGTCGAGCACGAGTCCGCGCTTCTGGCGATCCTCCGGAATATGGGCGATCCCCTTGTCGATCCGCGACCGGATGGAGTCGCGCGTGATGTCTTTGCCTTCGAGGAAAATGTTTCCGCTTTCCGCTTTGCGCAGACCGGTGATCGCTTCGACGAGCTCCGACTGACCGTTGCCCTCGACGCCCGCGATGCCGACGATCTCCCCGGCGCGCACGTCCAACGAGAATCGCTTCAGGCCCGCGACGTTCTTGTTGTTCATGACGGTGAGGTCGTCCAGCTTCAGAATGACCTCGCCCGGGTTGCTGCCAGCCTTGGCGACGGTGAACGTAACGTCGCGGCCGACCATCATCTCGGCCATCCGCGCTTCGCTCGTCGTCTTGACGTCCACCGTGCCGATCGTCTTGCCGCGCCGGATGACGGTGCAGCGATCCGCCGCCGCTTTGATTTCCTTCAGCTTGTGGGTGATGACGATGATCGATTTGCCTTCCTTGACCAGGTTCAGCATGATCTTGATCAGCTCTTCGATCTCCTTCGGCGTCAGCACGGCGGACGGCTCGTCGAGAATAAGCACCTCGGCGTCGCGGTACAGCATCTTCAGAATCTCGACCCGCTGCTGCATCCCGACGGAGATGTCCTCGATCTTCGCGTGCGGATCGACGTTCAGGCCGTAGTGCTTGGACAATTCTTCGATCTTGCGCGCGGCGCCCTGAATGTTGAGCGTCCCGAAGCGCGTCAGCTCGTTGCCCAGGATAATGTTTTCGGTAACGGTAAAATTGCTGACCAGCTTGAAATGCTGGTGGACCATGCCGATGCCGTGATTGTTCGCGACGTTGGGATTGGCGATCCTGACGGTTTCCCCGTTAATCTTGATGCTCCCCTTGTCGGGCTGGTACATGCCGAACAGAATGCTCATCAGCGTCGATTTGCCGGCGCCGTTCTCGCCGAGAAGCGCGTGGATTTCCCCTCTGCGCAGCTGCAGCGTGATATCGTCGTTCGCGACGACGCCGGGGAATTCTTTACGTATATTGAGCATTTCCACTACAAAGTCCATACGTTAGCTCACCTTTTTCGCGAATGAATGGTTGGACAAGCAACCAAAAAGAGACGGAAAGCCCGTCTCTTCAAGGATATGACATGCTTATGGCCTTATTTTACTTGATCAGGTCGCCTTTTTCAGCAGCGACTTTCACGTCCCCGCTCTTCAGCTTCGTGATCACGTCGTTGACTTTCGTCATCGTGTCGTCCGTCAGGTTCGGGTTCGTCGCCGGAATGCCCACGCCGTCGTTCTTGATGTCAAGGGTCAAGGTTTGTCCGCCCGGGAACGTGCCTTCTTGGTTCGCCTTCACCATGTCGAAGGAAGCTTCGGACACTTTCTTCATGGCCGACGTCAGAATGACCGATTTGTCGCCCGAGTACACGCCGTCTTTGTATTGGTCGCCGTCGACGCCGATGATCCAAGCCGTTTTGCCAGCCGTCGCACGGGTTTTCGCTTCGTTGATCGCGCCTACGCCTACGCCGCCCGCAGCCGTGAAGATCACGTTGACGCCGCGGTCAAACATTTGCGCTGCGAGCTGTCCGCCTGCAGCCGAGTTGTCGAAGCTGCCTTGGTACACGACGTTTTCCGGCTTGATCGTGATTTTCGTGCCGAGGTTGTCGTTCGCGTATTTCACGCCTTGCTGGAAGCCCCAGTTGTACTTCTGAACCGGAGGAATCTCCATGCCGCCGATGAAGCCGGCTTCGCCTTCTTTCAATTGAACCGCGGTCGCAACGCCGGCGATGAATCCGGACTCATGCTCCGCGAAGAAGATCGATACCGTGTTGGTGCCGACGACCGGCTTCGCGTCCGGTTCGGCCGAATGCGGCGTACCGTCGATCAGGACGAACTTCGCGTCTTTGTACTTATCTTGAGCGGCGAAGATGGCCGTTTCGAATTTGAAGCCCGGCACGACGATCATTTTGAAGCCCGCATCGTACAGGTTGCCGATTTCTTTCAGGTAGTCGGCTTCCGTCGTTCCCGCCGGTTTCAGGTATTTGTCGTCGACGCCGAGTTCTTTCTTCGCGCGCTCCAGACCTTCCCATGTGCCTTGGTTGAAGGATTTATCGTCGATGGTTCCGGAGTCCGTCACCATGCCCGCTTTGAACGTTGCTTTCGTCCCGCCGTCGTTCGCGGCGCCGTTGTTCGTACCGCCGTTGGATCCGGTATTCGCGTTGTTGCCGCCGTTGTTGCTGCCGCATGCCGCCAACGCAAAAACTAACACGCAAAGTACGAGTAAGCTTAAACTTTTCTTCATTTCTTAAAACGCCCCATTCCTTAATAATTGGTGTGTTGCCGCCCCTACCCTGAACATTTGTAAAAAACTATATTTATCATTTGTTTGGATATGTATCAAATATACGGCGTAATCATGAATTTGTAAACAGAATTTGTTGATTGGAACGCCATCCTCTCTCTCTTCGCGTTAGTTTTGTTGACACAATGTTCACACTTGCGTAATTACCTTGATAGTATTCCCGAAATGATGGAATCCTTCCAATTTCTTGCCGTTATTTTTGAACGAATTCGATCGGCAGTCCGTCCGGGTCCGCGATAAAGGTGTATTCTTTGCCGGTGAGCGGATCGATGCGGATCGGCTCCACCGCGATCGAGCGGGCTTCCAGCTCCGCCGCGACCTCCCCCACGTCGTTCACCTCGAAGGCGAGATGGCGAAGACCGCGCGCCTCCGGTCGATTTATCCGTTCGGGCGGATGCGGAAACGAGAACAGTTCGATTTGGTAATCGTCGCCGATCGCCAGATCGAGCTTGTAGGATTCGCGTTCTTCCCTGAAGGTTTCGGCGACGACCGTCAGGCCGAGCACCTCCGTATAGAAATGCTTGGACAGCTCGTAATTCGAACAAATGATGGCGACATGATGGATTTTGTTCATTTTCATATCAGTCACGCTCCTTCGCTTCAGCGTCATGGACAACCTGGTACGGGGTCTAGTATACCTTATCTTCGCGAACTATTCCCGCATGAATTCGGGCGAAGGGCCGAGAGCTTTACCGCCCTGTCCTGCGGATATCCCGGCAGTCCGGGCATCCGCCGTGCCCAAGCCGTCATCCGGGGCATACGCTTACTGCAGCACCCCTACCCTGTAGAGAAGGAGTGAACGATTCCACGTGTTTATGCCCAATCCCAATCAAACGCAAGGCGGCATGCAGCTGCAGCAGAAGGCGATGTACCTGATCGGCAGCCCCGTCGGGGATTTCCCTGAAGAACGGCCAAGGCGTCTCCGGATAGCTGTGCGGCGTGCAGGGCGGCGAAGTTTACGTGCTGCAGTACATGTACGCGTCCCAATTCGCCACCTTTCACTATCCCTTCGCGTTCGAACACGCTCGCGCGAAGACGACGCATGAATGAGACCGCCGCATTCGCAGCAACCTATCGGTTGGCGGATCTGCCGGAAGCATCCGGGGCTTGCGTCATCCCAAATTCAAAGCGAAGGAGACATCGTACAATGGCAATCATGGAGAAGCAACAGCTCGAGGCCCGCATCGCCGAAGCCTTGGACAAGCATCGAATCGGAGCATTCGCCACGGTGGAGGGCGGACGGCCCAAGATACGCTACATGGCGGTATTCCACGAAGGCTTGAACATCTACCTCGCGACGGACCGCAAGACGCATAAAGTGGAAGAGCTGCGCACGAATCCGGCCATCTCGCTGCTGCTCGGCTACGACGGCGAGCAACCCTCGCAGATCGTGGAGATCGAAGGCACGGCCGACATCACCAAGGATAACGCTCTCCGCGGCAGGCTGTGGAACGAGCGCCTCCGCCGATGGTTCAACGGACCGGACGATCCCGACTACGTGATTCTTGCGATCGCGCCGGCAGAAATTCATTATTTCGACGAAGCGTCGAAGCAGCAGGTATGGAAGCCGAAATGACGAGGACGAGCCTCCGTTGCGGGCTTGACGCCGGCACGCGAAAGCCCCCGCTGCGCGCAGCGAGGGCTTTTCGGGCGTGGAATCGACGATCAAGCGGCCGCCGGATGTCTTATTGGCGCGCTCTTCAGCCTTCAGGTCTACCCTGGCAAGCCCACGTTAATGGTCGTGAAAAGAGGCCCCTGCGGAGGCCTCTCTTGTTCCATGCCGTGCCGTCACAGCGAGCTTGCGATCAGATTGGCAAAAAACTCGCCGCCGCTCCGTTTCAGGTGAACGCCGTCCTTGCCGAAGAAATCGGCGTGATCCTTGCTGGCCGTATACCAGTCGATCAGTTTCGCGTTAGGCAGGCTCGATACGGTATCCGCCAACATGTCGTTGACGGCATCCTGCCATTTGCGCGGCACGCGCGTATTGACGAAATAGATCGTCCGGTCGGGACCGATCTCATCCAACAGCCGCTGCAGCTGTTTCGCGGTGAAGGACCCGTTCGTGCCGAGCTCGATGACGACCTTCTTGCCGAGCTGATTGCGCCGCTTGAGGTCGGCGACCACGTCATCCGCCTGCGACAGCTGCCGGCCGACCTCGCCGTCGACGACGATGCCTTCGACCAACTCCTCCAGAAACGGCTTCGCGTCCAAGATCACGGAGTCGCCGATGACGGTAATGCCGTCTTTGGCGATCGGCGGAACCGGCGTTTTCGCGCCGTCCGCGGAACCCGCAGGCGTATCCGCGCCGCTTGCCGGCCCTTTGCCGGGCATGTCGCCCGCCTGACCCGAATTGCCGAGGTTGCCATTCGTACCGCCGCCAGCCTTGCCGCCTTCGTTCCCGGCCGCGTTCGAACCGCCCGCTCCGCCGGCGTTTCCGGCATTGTCTTTGCCCGTATTATCCACGGCTTCGCTATTCCCCGGCGTGGATACGCTACCGCCGCCATCGCTTGGCTGCGTTGTTCCAATTGCGGACCCGCCATTCGTACCTGCGCCGCCCGCTCCTCCGCTGCCGCTGCCCGCGCCGCCGCCGTTTACGGTCCCGCCGCCGGCTACCGGCTCCTCCGCCGATCCCGCGGGCTGATTCCCCGTCCCGGCCGCATCGCTGCCCGTTTGATGATTCCCGGCCGGGCCGACGCCGTTAACGTCGTTTTCCGTGTCGGTATCCGCCGTTTGACCGCTGCCTGTCTGGGTTTTCCCGTTATCCCCCTGCACCAAATTGCTCTGGCTGGAGCAGGAGACGCTCGCGACGACGAGCGCGCAGATGCAGGCCAGCATCATGCCGCGTTTTCGCCCGGGCCGCAGACCCTGGCCCGTTCGCAGTCGGCCAAGCAGCCTGCCGAGCGCCCCATGGCGGATCGGTTCTTCGACATACCGCCAGGACAGCTCGGCAAGCGCCATCGAAGCGAGCACTTGAATCAGCGCGCGCAGCGGATGAAATTCATCTGCCTGCGCGGCCGGCGTCGAGAGCGCGATGACCGGATAATGGTACAAATAGATGCCGTACGAGCGGGCGCCGAACCATTGCAGCGGCTTGCTGCCGATGACGCGCGCAAGCCGGCTGGCGGGATGCGCCATGGCGGCCACGACCGCCGCTGCCGCCAGCGAGAGCACGACCATGCCCCCGCGGTACAGGAACGCATCGTATTCGCCGACCGTGGCGATCATCAGCGCGATGACGAGCAGTCCGGCGGTGCCGACGGCATCCACCGCGATGCTTCCCCGGCGCGATATCGGCTCGGCCAGCTTCCAGCTCGGCCAGACGACCGCCAGAGCCGCGCCGATCAGCAAACCGAACGCCCGCGTATCCGTTCCGTAATACACGCGGCTCGGATCGAGACCGGGCACGTAGATCAGGGCCATCGCGCCCGCGGACAACGCCGCGCCGGCCAATATCCAGAGCATCAGCCGTCCGCGCTGCTTCACCGCGCGGACCAACAACACGAGCGCGATCGGCCATAACAGGTAGAACTGCTCTTCGACCGCGAGCGACCATAAGTGGCCGAGCGGCGAGGGCGGGCCGAAGCTCTCGAAATAAGAGACGTGATGGAAGATCAACCGCCAGTTGCTATAGTAAAGCAGCACCGACACGATTTCTCCCCTCATGGAGGCCAGCCGCGCCGCGTCGGCGACCGACAGCCACGCGGAGACGAGGCCAAGCATGATCAGCATCGCGGGCAGCAATCGCCGGGCGCGCCGGATCCAAAAATCGCGCAGATCGAGCCGCCCCTTCGCGGCATGCTGCTTCAATAAGATGTCCGTGATGAGGTATCCGGAGAGGACGAAGAATATACCGACGCCGAGCAGTCCGCCTGGCACCCACGAGAGGTTAAGGTGATACGCGATTACCGCGAAAACGGCGATCGCGCGCAACCCGTCGAGGCCGGGCATATACCGGCTGCTTCCTAATGGTCTGGGCATCGAGCTTTCTCCTTCCAGAAGGGGAAATGCCCCTCTTGCTGTCTAAATTACCGCTGTTTTCCGGCTACAGAACGATTATAAAACGCCCCCTATTTAATGTCGTTACAGAAGAGTTACAACTCGGCGTCAAACCGGCGCCGCCGTCCCGCCGCATGGAAGAGCACGGCGCCTTGAAAACGCAAAAAAGGCCAACCAGTTGACTGGTTGACCTGCTGCCGTTAAAGCCGAATACTCCGGTTCCGAAGGACCGCGCCTCTTCGAACGCTCCGACCCGCGGACGAATTCCCGCCGATGTGCCTAGCTCAGTCGAAATAATCCGCCACGCCCCGGGCGATGGCAGCCGCGGCTTTCCTCTGGTAAGCGGACCCGCGGACGATCGACTCGTCCTTCTGGTTGGACAGGAATCCGAGCTCCACCAGCGTCGCGACGGTCGCGTTCTCCCGAAGCACGTACAAGTCGCCGAACGACAGTCCGTTGCTGCGAAGGCCGATGCCGGATTTGGACAGCTCCGCTTCCACCGCCGACGCCAGCGGCCTGTCCTTCTTATCGGAATAGAAGAACGTCAGCGTCCCGCTCGTCTTCTTCACCGAGGAATTATAGTGAATGCTTACGAACGCATCCGCATGGTTGGACTCGCTGACCTGCACCCGTTCCGACAGCTCGGGCTTCACGTCCGTCGTTCGGGTCATGACGACCTTCGCGCCAAGCCGCGTCAGCTCCTGCTTCAGATACTGCGCGGTGCTGAGCGTCAGTTCCTTCTCCTTCGTGTCGTACGTCGTTCCGATCATGCCGGGATCGCTGCCGCCATGCCCGGCGTCCACGACGACGAGCTTGCCCCGAATGCCCGTGCCGCCGGAGGAATGCTGCTGCGACGCGCCTTTGTCGACGTATTCCTTCGCTACCCAGCCGGCCACGTTGCCGGACGTGCGGATCTTCAGCCAATCGCTCTGGCTGCCCGTGACCGTGACTTGCTCGCCCTGCGTCAACGAACCGATCGTCTTGTAGCTTGTGCCCGGGCCGGAACGGATACGGAGCGAATCCGCGGTGACCGTCGCGGTAGAGCCCGGGCTCGTGCTCACCTTGCCGCCCGTCGAGGTCGACGACGAGCCTGCCGTCTGCCCGCTGTCGTCCTGTTTGCGGAGCAGATAGCCTGCCGCATAGCCGCTTACTTTATTTTTCTTGATTAGCACCCAGCCGTCGTCGTCTTCCTCCGTGACGCTGACGACGTCGCCTGCCTTTAGTTGGCCCACGACGGAAGCCTGGAGGGACGGTTCGCTGCGAATATTTAGCGCGGCGGTGATCACTTTCGCTTGATAAGGAAGCTTCGTTGTGGCCGAAGCATCGTTGGAGCGCAAGCCGAGGCTGCCGACAATGACGACAAGAATAAGAGCCAGACCGAGTAATTTCGTTCGCATAGAATCTCCTTCCGGGAAATAAAAAAGGTAGACTACCATTATAGCAGGCGCTGGAAAAATTCAACATCCTTAAATTCTCCCTAATTTGAAACGCTCGGTTTCATGACCATCAGCCTACGCCGCCCAGGCGTCTTTCACAAACTTACCTTGTTTATCGGCCGAAACGGGGGAAAAGCTTAACGTCGGTCGCAAGCCCCGTCGCCCCGCAATTCGGCGAAACGCCGCGACTTCGTGATCGGGCATCCGCGCGGCAGTTCTCGCTTGACGGCTTGTCCGTACGCAACAACCAAAAATCGCGCCGGGCGAATCGTACGAAACGATTCACCCGGCGCGATTCGAATACGCCGTTCAGACAGCTATAACGGCTTGCGGCCGTACATGACGACGAAATTGAAGTACTTGTAGACGCAATCCACGTCCGCGAAGCCCGCCTGGGCAAGCCAATCCAGCTGATCGCCGAGACCCGCCATCCGGTCGATCTTCGTCCGCTCGCGCGCGGCGTCCAGCTCCGCTTGGGCGAGCCCGCTCGCCGCGATTTTGTTCCACCAGTCCTGCTTGTAGAGCGTATCGATGAACGGCGTGCGCCCGAGTACCTGATCGGCGTTAACGAAGATCCCGCCCGGCTTCAGGTTGGCGAAGGCTTGGCCGTACACGGCTTGCTTGCCTTCGTCCGAGAGATGGTGAATGGACAAGCCCGAGACGATCAGATCGTACTCGCCCTCCGCGCTGTAGCTCGTGTAATCCTGGCATACGTATGCGATGTCCGGCTGCCCGCCGAACCGTTCTTTCGCGACGGCCAGCATGTTGTCCGACAAATCGACCAGCGTCAGCCGCGCTTCCGGATGCTTCTGCAGCAGCATCGAAGCGAGTAAACCCGTGCCCGCTCCCAGATCGAGGATGCGCGGCTCCTGCGCCCCCGTCACCGCCAGCGATACGGCCGTGCCGTAAAAGTCATCGAAGCAGGGAATCAATTTGCGGCGCTGCGCATCGTAGCCGTTCGCCGACGCGTCGAACGTGCTGCGCACATGATGCATGTTTTCCATCTCGACCACCTCCAAGGTTGCATTCATCATAATCCACGGCGCCACCGGCGTGAAATACGAAGAACCTATATCGTCCATTGGTTTCGCCTATGCGCATGCCGTCGCGAAAGCCTATCCGCCGCTACGGCCGCCGATCGTCGCATGCTTCCAGCGCCTCGAGCGTTCTCAGCATATGGTCGATCAGCACGGGCACGTCCTCCATCTGCTCTTCGTTGATTTTGCGGTTGAAATGGACCTCGATCTCGTTCTGGTACGAACGGTTCGGTTCGCCGTACAAGAAGCTGATCGTTTGCGTCGGCGGCATGTCCGGCTGCCAAATCTCCGTTAGCTGCCGTTCCGCGTACGCGCAGGTTCGTTCGATGTCCTCGACCGGCATGAAGAACCGGAGTCTGAGCTTGCACCCCGGAGCCGCTCCCGATTGATCGAGAATTTCGGCGGCCAGCTCCTTCAAGGACGCTTCCAGCCGGATCTCGGCGGTAACGCCGCCGCCGCTCGCCAGCGAAAATTGCAGCGCGAACGCCCGGGACATGACGGCCATGTCCAGCCGGTCGACGCGATCCGTAATGACGACGCGCGCATCCAAATTGTCCAGATCGTAGACGCAATTCTCGATTGCGACCTTCAGGTTATCGAATATGGTCGGATCAAACACGCCTGCTCAGCTCCCTTTTCGCAACGCCTGACATCATGCTCCTTTCATTGTACGCCATTCCAAACGAAAAACCCTTCCGCCATCGTGGAAGGGCCTTCGCGTTTATCGGCGATCAAGGAATGAATTGCTGTACGATCCGGACGACCTTGCCGTCCTTCACCGTCAAATGATACGGATAATCGCTTACGTCGAGAACGCCGTTGTTGCGATAAACGGCATTGAACTTCGCGAGGGGAATCGCTTGGTTCCATTCCGTCGTCGCGTCCACCAAGCTGCCCGTGCGATCGTAAATCTGCATCAGGACGGCTGCTTGCGGATCGACCTCGAGCGTCTCCAGCTTCTCGTCGTCGTTGACGATATAATAACCGTCCGGCGCGCCGTCAAGCCCGGAGTCCGGTTCGTCTTTCAAGAATCGTTCGTCCGCGGCCGCGCCTTCAAACCATTGAATCGGGTCGACCTGCAGCGTTTCGCGGCCGTCCTTCACGTCGATGCCGCGAATAAAGGCCGTTATGGTATCCGGCGTTTGCTTGACCGGCGCATACTCGTTATCAACAGCCGACACCGTTGAAATGCAAGCCGATAAACCCAGAATGGTCAGCGCGATTCCTATAGCATGCCTCTTCACAAACACCATCTCCTCGCAGGCGAACGCAGCTGATTCGCTTGCGGTCCGCTTTCGTCTCTACCTCTACTATACCCGATTTCAGAGACTTTGATAGCCGACCTAAGGCTAGTTTTTGCTAAAGTTTAGCTTAAGCTTGAAGCGCCGCGAAAGGCATGCGACGGCGTCCCTTTCACGCCCGGACGATACGCGAAAATTCCCCCTGCATGGGGCTGTTCCCCCAACTGCTCCGGCGACAAGCCGATGCTCGCCGTGGTGATGTACAGCGTCCCGAGATCGTCGCCGCCGAAGATGCAGGACGTCGCTTTCGCCGCGGGCACGTACACCGCGTCCAGCTTCTCCCCGGTCCCCGGATTCCATCTGGATACCTGCCAGCCGCCCCAATGCGCGATCCAGAGCATGCCTTCGGCGTCGATCGTCATGCCGTCCGGCGCGCCCGGTTCCGATTCGAAATCGATGACGATCCGCGGATTGGCGATCGTTCCGAGCGCCGCGTCGTAATCGAACGCCGTCACGGTTCCTTTCATGGAGTCGATGTAATACATCTCCGTCTCCTCGGCATTCCAGGCGATGCCGTTCGAAACGCCGACGTTCTCATGCGCCTTGCGGCAGCTGAGATCGTTGCCCAGCACGTACAAGGCGCCGGCGACGTCGTGCTCCGCGTCCTCCATCGTACCGGCCCAGAATCGGCCGCGGGAATCGCATTTGCCGTCGTTGAACCGGTTGGCCGGCTTATCCGCTTCCGGATCGGCGATCGCGGTCAGCTCGCCCGTCCGGCAATCGTACCGTTCGAACCCGTCCCGCGTGGACAGATAGACGATTTCGCCGTCTTCCGCGGCGGACACGACGGCGCCCACGGTCTTGCCGATCGGAAACGGTTCGTTGCGGCCGGAGCGAACGTCCAGCCTGCCGAAGGAACGGCCTTGAATATCCACCCAATACAGCTTGCCCTGCTCGGCGTTCCAATGCGGCCCTTCGGCCAAAATCGCTTTCGCGTCCAGCAGCAGCTCCGCCGCGTGCGCGAATTGTTTCGCTATCGCTTGCGTCATGGTTTTCATCGCTCCCGAGTGAGATTAGTCTTCCTTCACCGACTCGCGTTTCTCCCAGCCTTGCTTGAAGAGCGGCAGCCAATTGCCGACCTGGTAAGGATGCTTGTCGATCTCCGCCAGGTTCAACTCCACGCCGAGACCCGGTCCCTCCGGCGGCGTCAAGTAGCCGTTCTGCACGCGGAGCGCCGGCATCAGCACCTGCTCTTCCCACGGCTCGTTGAACTCGTCGAAAATCTCGTGCAGGTAGAAGTTCGGCGTCGCCATGTTCAAATGGCTGCACACGACGGAGCAGACCGGGCCTTGGGCGCTGTGCGGCGCGGTGACGCCGTTGTGCGCATGGACCATGCCGCAAACCTGCTTCGACGCGGCAATCCCGAGGAACTGCGGCTCGAGCTGGATGATGTGGACCGCGTCGTGCTTGAGCAGCTCCGCGAACTGCTCGCGGGAGTAATAATCCTCGCCGCAGGCGACCGGCACCGGGCTGCGCCTGGCCACTTCCACCATCGACGACACCAAATGCGGCGGCACCGGCGCTTCGAACCACGTCGGTTCGTATTGCAGCATGGCATCCGCGAACTGCAGCGCGGTACTGACGCTGAAGCGGTTGTGGCCCTCGATGAGAATGTCGACGCCCGGCCCCACCGCTTCCCGGACCGCGGCGATATTCTCGAGCGCCGCCGCGAAGTCCTGCCGCGTCACCGTCCGCCAAGCCGCGCCGAACGGATCGAATTTGAGCGCCGTGTAGCCTTTGGCGGCGACGATTTTGGCCTTCTCGTGAAAGTTCTCCGGCGTGTTCGGTCCGCGGTACCAGCCGTTGGCGTACGCGCGCAGCTTGTCATGGCACTGGCCGCCGAGGAGCTTGTACAGCGGCTGGTTCGTCACTTTGCCCATGATATCCCAGCAAGCGGTTTCAATCGCGGCCAAGGCGGAGCCTTGGATTTGCCCGCCGTCGGAATACACGTCGCGGAACAGCTTCAGGCTGATCGTCTCGACGTCGAACGGATCGCGTCCGATGACGAGATGCTTCAGCTCGTGAATCGCGGCCTCCACCGTCTTGGCGAAGCCGTTCAGCGTGCCCTCGCCGAGCCCGGTCACGCCCTCGTCGGTGTCGACGAGCACGAACAGCCAATTCTTCCACGGATTGCCCAAAATAAACGTGCGAATGTCGGTGATTTTCATCAACGTCTCTCCCCTTGCGCGAAGTGTGGATTGCTAGCTTCAACGTAGCACAGGGCGGTGACAGCGACAAGATGTCTAACTTGTATACATGAGATAATTGGTTTGTGCTCACCGACAGAGGTCGGGGAGCACAGCATTCATCTGCTTCGTCCCATTCCCCTCAAAACATAATTTTCTTCACATACTCGATATGCGCCTCGATCAGCTGCGCCGACAGCGCCGGATCCTGTCCCGCCAGAGCCTCCCGGATCCGCCGATGCTCCTCGATGCTGCCGATCAGCCGCCGCTTGTGTTTGACGAACGTCATGCGTACCGCGAGGAGAAACTTATCCTGAATCCGCGACATGACCTCCGCATATTCCTCGTTGTCCAGTCCCCCGACGATCATGGCATGGAACGCCCGATCCAGCTCTACGTAGCCGGAGATATCGTCGCGGCGAATCGCCTCGTCCTGCAGCGCGATGTTGTCATCCAGCCTTTGGAAGAAAGCCCCATCCATTCTCCCCGTCAGCTTCCGGGCGGCGTACGTTTCCAGCGAGAGCCGCAGCTCGTAGAATTCGAGGATTTTCTTCAACGACAGCTCCTGCACGATTACGCCCTGCTTGGGCGAATGCTTCACCAGCCCCATCATCTCCAAACGGTCCAGCGCGGAGCGGATCGGCGTCTTGCTCATGCCGAGCAGCTCGCTCAGATATTTCTCCGTCAAGAACGTCCCTCCGGACCATTCCCCGTTCACGATATGCCGCTTGATGACCTGAAACGCCGTCTCGCGCAGCGTGACGGCCGCATCCCGTTTGTCCAATTTGCCCCTCTCCTCACCGACGGAGTTCCGTCTTGCCTTGATGCCATGCCTCGCCCTGCTGCGTACACCGAGAGTCGCGGCATTCATGCCTATGCTATACTTCAGCTAACGACTTCGCCGGAGGAGGCTGCATAAGCACACATGTCCCAACGCTCGCTTCGCGATCAAGCCTATCATAGCATTTACGCCCAAATCGTTGCAGGCACGCTTGCGCATGGCACGGTAACCTCCGAGGTTCAGCTCGGCTCGCAGCTCGACATGAGCCGAACGCCGGTCCGGGCAGCGCTCCAACGGCTGGAGACGGAGGGCTTCGTGCGGATCATCCCCAAACACGGCGTGCTCGTGCTCGACGCGTCGGCAAGGCGTACCGGCGACCTGCTGGAACTGATCGCCGCCATGCTGCTCTTCGCGGTCATCGGCGCGAGACGGCTCGACCCGGAAAGCCTGAGCGGGCTGTCCATGGAGCTGGGCGCCGAACTTCAAGCCAGACTCGATGCAGGTTCGCTTGGCGATGGTCCGGAAGGTCTCGGCTCGTTCGAGCTTGCCGCCCTCAGCAGAATCATCGCGCTCGGCCATAACCGAGAAATGGACGATACGCTGACGCGCACCGCCGCGCGGCTGCTCTGGACGACTGCCGCAAGACGCTGGGCAGCGCCCCATCGGGGAGAAATGGCGGCGGTCATGAGATCCTTGCTGGACGGTTTGCCCGAGCCGATCGAAGCTTTTCAAGACGCGCTCCTCCGTTACCTGCATATCTTGAAGAAAACGTGGGCATAATCGCCTCTATCGCGTTTGACCCGCCTTCCTTGAACACGACCCTAGCATCGCACCGATGCCAAAAAGCGTTCCTGCCTAAGCGGGAACGCTTTTTTGTGCCTGCGGTTTTTCAGCGGTCGTCGATTTATATATTGACTCGATATATATTGAGCTGATATATTGAACCCATCACCAAATTATATCGCGGGAGGCCATTGTTACGCATGAACAGTCAAGACGTCATATTGGGCTTGCTTCACCGCCAGCCGTTATCCGGGTACGAGATCAAGCAAATGCTCGAGATGCCGCTGTCCTTCTTCTTCGATGCCAGCTTCGGCACGATCTATCCGACGCTCGCGAAGCTGGAAGCGCAGGGCTACATCCTTAAGGAAAGCGTCATTCAGGAAAGCCGGCCGAACAAAAACGTCTATTCGCTGACCGAAGCCGGACGGGCGCAGTTTCAGGCTTATTTGGAATCGCCGGTGGAGAAGGACTCCTACCGCTCCGACTTTATGGTTCGGATGTTTTTCGGCGAGCACATGGACCACGACACGCTAACCGACTGGGTGCGCGACGAAATTCGCAAGTCCGAGGAAGCGGAGAAGCAGATAAGCCTGATCAAGCAAAAGGTTTCCGGGATCAGACCCGAGCTATCGACGGTGAAGACGCTCTGTCTCGACATCGGCTTCGAGCTGAACGCGGCCAAGACCAGGACCCTGCACGAAGCGCTGCGAAAGCTCACCGAGCTGGAATAGTCCCGTTCGGCGCGTAGGCGCTCATTGGTCAACCACCCTCATAGCGACTTGAAAGGAGAGACAATGTCCATGTCTACGGCTTCGAAACATACGGGACTCATCGTCCTGTCCATGGCGTTAGGCCTGCTGATGGCCTCGCTGGATAACACGATCGTATCCGCCAGCGTCAACAAGGTCATCGAGAACATCGGAGGATTCGAGAAAATTTCGTGGGTATTTACCGCCTACATGCTTGCGGCCACCAGCACCATGCTTATTTTCGGCAAACTGTCCGATCTGTTCGGTCGCAAGAAATTTTACCTGATCGGCATCTCTTTATTCCTGATCGGCTCCGCTCTCTGCGGCATGGCGCAAACCATCGATCAGTTGATCTGGTTCCGCGTCATCCAAGGCATCGGTTCCGGATCCGTGTTCCCGATATCGTTTTCGATTATTTTCACGCTGTTCGGCGATCCCAAGCAGGCCGCCAAGCTGTCCGGGGTCATGGGCGCCGTGTTCGGCCTGTCGTCCGTCGCCGGTCCGCAGCTCGGCACCTTGATCTCGGAGCATTTCAGCTGGCGCTGGTGCTTCTATGTCAACCTGCCGATCGGCATCGCCTCGATGCTCGTGCTGTTATTCTCCCTCCGCGAGTCGAAGGCAGAGCGCAAGCCCAAGATCGATTATATGGGCGCCGTTCTGCTGATCGTCACGACCGTCTCCGTCCTGCTCGCGCTGGAGCTGGGCGGCAAGGACTATGCTTGGGGCTCCTGGCAAATCATCGGACTATTCGCGATCGGCGCGCTTGGCGCAATCTCGTTCCTGCGGGTCGAGTCCAAAGCCCAAGAGCCGATGCTGCCGCTCTCGATCTTCAAGCACCGGCTGGTGCTCGGCACGAGCTTGCTCTGTTTCTGCCAAGGGTTCATCATGTTCTCGGCCATTACGTACCTGCCGCTCTACGCGACGAGCGTGCTCGGCAAAGCCAATTCCAACGGCGTGCTGACCCCGATGATGGCTTCCCTGATCGGCGGCGCGATCGTGGCGGGCTTCGTCTCGGGCAAATTGAAATTCCGTACGGTGATGTTCGCGAACATGGCGCTTGGCGTCGTCGCGTCCCTCCTGCTCTTGAATCTTTCGCCGGATATGCCGTACTGGCAGGTGATCGGCATCATGATCCTGCTCGGTCTCGGCGTGATCGGACCGCTGATGAGCATGGGCCAGAGCGCGGTGGCGATGGCCGTCGATGCGCGATACATCGGCATCTCTTCCTCCGTCGTCGGGTTTTGGCGCAATATCGGCGGCGTGATGGGCGCCTCCTTGATGGCCGTGCTCGTCAACGCGAGTCTGAAGGATTCGTCGCGGGAAGCGATCGACCGATTCCAGCTGCCGAGCGACCAAGCGGCGACGCTGACGAATCCGGAGACCGTTCTCCGGGGCGCATCGGATATGCCCGCGGATCTGCTTGCCTTCATGCGCGGCGCGATCGGCAACGCCATCTCCCACGGCTTCATCCTGGCGTTGTTCGTCATGGCGGCGGGCGCGATTATCGCGCTTACGCTCGGCAATGCGCGCCTGCAGAAGAAGCCTGACGCGGATGAAGACAATGCCGCGGTCGTGCATACTGCCTAGCCTGACACGCATTGCAGCTACGATGCCGACACGCCTTCGCCCAACGGGGCGCGCGCGATTTCCCGGTGCGCGTTACGACGGCGCACGACCGCGATGAACCGCAACCTCCAAAAAAGTCCCTGCCGAATTAACGGCGGGGACTTTTTTGGAGGTCATGCATTTCGGTACGTGGACGCAGCATCGGCCGCATCGTCACGAGCCGCAGCAGCTATGCGAAGGTAACCGTCCCGCCATCCAGCGAAGCGATGCGCGCGAGCGATTCTACCCGGTATCCGAGTTCGAGCAGCTTGCCGCGTCCGGATTGAAACGACTTCTCGATGAGGATCCCGATGCCGGCAACCTCGGCTCCGGCTTGGCCGACGATGCGCGCCATGCCGAGCGCGGCCTCGCCGTGCGCGAGAAAATCGTCGATGATCAGCACGCGATCCGACGGCGCGAGAAACTTGCGCGACACGGTGACCTCGCTTTCTTCCTGCTTCGTATAGGAATAGACCCGCTCCGTATAGAGGTCTTCTCGCAGCGTCAACGATTTTCGCTTGCGCGCGAACACCATCGGCACCCGCATCCGAAGCGCCGTCATTACCGCCGGGGCGATGCCCGACGATTCGATCGTCATGATTTTGGTCACGCCGCTTTCCGAGAACAGCTCCTCGAACGTCCGTCCGATCTCGTGCATCAGCTCCGCGTCCACTTGATGATTCAAGAACGTATCGACCTTGAGCACGCTGCCCTCCAGCACGATGCCTTCCTGTTTGATCTTTTCTTTCAAAAGCTCCACTGCGGCTGCTCCTCCTTCAATCCATGTCCACATTGCATCCCTATATTATGGCTTATTATGCGTTTGGAACGCTAGAGCCTATTTCTGCCGCTTCCGCGCAGCTTTCGTAATTTCGGTTCGCGCACGACAAAATCGCCCCTCGAAACTTCACCGGCCATGACCGCAGACGGCCGCCGTTTCCGCATCAAGGGGCGTTTTCTCGTCAATCGTTGTTCCTCTTAAGCTTGGCCTCGCTCGAAGACCGATTGATCCTGCGCCTCGATCCGCATCCCCGGCGGCGCGTTCACGATCGCGCGCAGCTCACCGCCGGCATCCAGATGCCACTTGATCGCCAGCGGCCCAAGCGGCGTGTTCACCGTGCCGCTGCAAGCGCGGATGCCGCCGACCGCAGCCGGCGCGATGCGCACGCGGCGGTAGCCAGGCTCGAGCGGTTGCACGCCGAGCACGGTTTCGCCGATCCACTTCGCCGGCGTGCTGGACCAAGCATGGCATAGGCTGATCCGGTACGAGCCGTACGCGGTATAGGTCGTTAGCGCATCGTGGTAATCCTCCGCTCCGGTCGTATCCAGCTTGAACGCCTCCCAGAACGCGGTTGCGCCATGATCCAGCATGCCGCCCCATACTTGATCGATGACACCGTACGCCTGCTCGTGGCGGCCATAGCGGGAATAGCATTCCGCCAGCTGAAATGCCGACAACGGAGTAAGCGGATCCTGCAGGGTGCAGCTTTCGAGAAACGCGACCGCCTCCTCGTCCGAGACGTATCCGCTCGCGATGCCGAGCGTTTTCACCGCGAGCGCGTGATCCTTCTTCAGAAAGTCGCTGCCCTTCAGCGTCTTTTTCGGCCATTGGAACGACAGCTCGAGCTCCGGCAGGTACGTGGCCAGCTTTTTCAGGTCATGAAGCGTCAGCGCATAAATCGCTTGCAGCGCGAGCAGCTTCTCCTCGCCCGTCATCGGCACCCATTCCACCAGAATGCCGTCCTGCTGCGCGAGCAATCCATCGCCGGGCCGGGTATTCCGCTGCACCCAGTCGACATGGCGCCGCAGCGGCTCCTTCAGCTCCAACACAAACGCCTTGTCGCCCGTTTGTTCATAGTATTCGCAGACCGTCTTGATCCACCAGAGCGTGTATTCGCAGATGCCGTTCATCCAATGGCCGCTCGGCGTGCCGAACCCCAGCTCCCGGACCGCGCGTCGGATGACGGCGTAGTCGTCCCAGAGGAAATAACACGATTTCGCCGCCAAATAAAAATCGAACGTCCAGTTGAGACGATCCCGCTTGATCCCGTCCCACAAGCCGATCTGATGGCAGATCCGGCTCGTATGCGCCGACACCTCGAATATGGCATTTAACCGGTCGGAATCGCTCTCCAGCTTGCCGACTTGGTTCAGCGCCGCATGCACCGACTGAAAGGTCAGGGCAAGGTCGAACGGCTGTTCGATCTCGCCCAGCATGTGCAGGCGGATGTATCTGAAGCCTTGCGGAAGCGTGCATGCGGTCTGCCCCGGCTGCACGACGATCCATTCCGTGATGCATCCGTCGTAGCGTTGGAGCTCCTGCAGCGATTCACCGCCGTTCCATAACAGCTTCACGGGCCCCAGGCCGTTGTTGGCCGCGATGAACCGGCAGTTGTGCTCGGCTCCGAGGTCGAGAACGACGGCAGAAGCTCCCTCCAGAGCCATATCGTTCTGAATGGCGCGCATGGCTTTCCATTCGTTCTGCTTGCGCAGATGATAGAACAGCTCCAGCTGCTGCTGCTTCGGAAGCGCGATGTCGCCGTCTTGACCGTGAACGCCGGCGAGAATCGCCTTGGCGCCGCTGACCGACGCTCGCACCGCCGCGGCATCCAGCAGCGTCATGCCGGTTATATCGAAAGCCCGAATATCGCCGAAGCCGCCGACCACGAACGCGTCCGGACTGTTTTCCAGGTCGCCGAACGGCTCTTCGCCCAGCAGGCAGATCACCGCGGCATCGCTGTCGTCCGAGCGCCAAGCTTCGTCCGTTGCCAGCCAGAAGCCCTCGCCCTGCAAGTACGCGATCGCCCCTACCCTGCGGTTCCACAGGTAATAGTTCACTTCCGCCAGCGGGACGATTTCGCTGCAATCCAGCTCCAGGCGCAGCTCGTGTGCCCCGGGCTGCAGCGTTTCGGGAAACGGTACGATATGCCCGAAAGCTCCGGCGTTGCCGGCTTGTTCTTCCACCGTCGCAATAAGCGCGCCATCCAGCACAACGCGGGCGCCGCCCGTGAACGCGGCATGCAGGGAGACGTGACGGATTTCATGCTCTGCCTTGAACGTGCGGGTCAGCGAAAGGCTGAGCCTGCGTTCCCGATCCGGATGCCATATCCATTTGGGCAGCTTCGGATCTGTAGTTTGCGTCTCCATAACGTTCCTCTTTTCGATTGCGATTTGACGGCTACGATTTAACGGCGCCCGATACCATGCCTTCGATGTAATATTTCATGCCGAACAAAATAACGAGAATCGTCGGCACGCTGCCGATGATATAAGCCGAGAACGATAGTCCGATATCCGATCGGCCCGACTTGTTCAATCCCACCGCCGCCATCGTGAACGTCTGGTGCGCTTGGTCCAGGACGATGAACGGCCACAAGTAATCGCTGTAGACCGCGAGGAAGGTCACGATGCCGATCGTGACGAGAATCGGGACGCACAGCGGCATCGCCACGCGCGCATACAAATAAAATTCGCCGCCGCCGTCGATGCGCGCCGCTTCGAAGAGCTCCTCGGGCAGCGACTCGAATAAGGTCCTGCACAGCAGGATGCCGAGCAGCTGCGTCCCGGAGATATAAGGCAGGATCAGCCCCCAGAACGAATGCGTCATATGCAGGTTGTTGATGATCGCGTACAGCGGCACGACGGTGAGCAGGGAAGGAATCATCATGACGCCGATCAGCAGCAGGTACAGCGGGCCTTTAAGCGGAAATCGATGCCTGGCGAACACGTAGCCCGATAACGAACCGATCACGACCGCGCCGAACACGGTCACGATGCATACGAACAACGAATTGCCGATGCTGGATCTGACCGCTTTCCAGGCCGCCTCGTAGTTCTCGAAGTGAAGCTTTTCCGGCATGCCCCAGAAATCGATCAGCACCTCGAGCTGCGTTTTGAACGAGAAGAATAGAAGCAACAAGAATGGCACCAGCGTCAATAGGAGCAAAACGGCGAGCAGAGCCCCGCCCGTCCATTTTTGCAATGAACCCGTCATGCGAGCGCCCCCTTTTAATAGTCCGTTTTTAAAAATTTCATATTAAACACCGTTACGATAAGAATAACCAGGAAAAGCGCAACGCCGATCGCGGAACCGTAGCCGTATTGGGAGCTTCCGAATGCCGCGTTGTACATGATCATCGCCGGATTCGTCGTCGCGACGCCCGGCCCGCCGCCGGTCATGATCAATATTTTCACGTAATCCTGCAGGCTGCCGATGATCGTGAGGATCATGACGATTTTGAATTGCGGGATGAGGAATGGCAGGTGCATTTTGGTAAATACGTTCCAACCGTTCGCTCCGTCGATTCGCGCCGCTTCGAGCTGCTCCTGGCTCATGTTGCCGATGGCCGCGTAGAAGATCAGGAACGGCAGACCGGATATGAACGGCAGCCCCATCAGAACGATGGACCAAATCGCCGTGCCGTCTTCGCCGAGCCACGCATGGGTCGCATTCATCCCCAGCCGATGAAGCAGTTGATTCAACAGTCCGTTCGTCGGATCGTAAATGTTCTGCCACAGCAGGATCGTCACGACGCCAGGCAGAAGCATTGGCAGGATAAAGCCGGTTCTGAACAAGTATTTGAGCTTGTTTCCGCCAAGCAAATAAATCAATTCCGCTCCGATCAGGGGAAACGCGATCGCCTTGACGATGTCCGTCACCGAATAGATGAGCTGGTTTTTCGCGCCTGTCACGAACGACGTTTCGGTCCACATCCGTTTGAAGTTATCCAGTCCAACCCAACTGGACTGCACGAGATTCCACTTGGTGAATGAATGAAAGAAGGCTAGAAGGACCGGATAATACAGGAATGTCGCAATGAACAGAAACGAAGGGACTAGAAACAAATACGAGATGCCGTATCTCTTCCACTTGGCCAAGTTCATCTTTGGCTCTCCTTTGCATAGCGTCCGACATGAGAAAAGACGAGGACGGGGGTGGTCATCGCCACAGCCCCGTCGCCGTTCGCGTTGCAGCTTCAAGCTTAAGGATTCGTCTTCGGATCCAAGTCGAGCTTATTGTCCTTGATGTATTGCTCGTTCGTTTTCTTCGTCAGATCGGCGCGTTTCTTCAAATAATCGGCGAGCGAGAGCTTGTCGTTGTAATATTGCAGCTCAAGGCTCTTCATCTCCGCCGTTGCGTTCGGCTCCGCGGAAGGGTTGCCGCCCGTCAACAGCGCGATGGCCGTCATGTTGCCGGCTACTTTGAATCCCTCCAGGTAGGAGTTGACCTCATCCGACAAAGTCACGCCCTTCACGAGGCTCGGGCCTTGAACGAATTGGCCGGCGTTGATCGTATCCGTGAATACCTTTTGCGCTTCGCCCGGCGAGTACAGGAATTGCAGGAAGTCCTCGGAACGCTCAACCGTATCCTTGTCTTTCTTGTTCGTAACGGACAGTTGGTGGCCGGGAACGAGAATGCCGCGGGGATGTCCCGGAAAGTTCGGGTCAGGCGTCGCAAAGTCCGGAAATTTGAACGTGCCCCATTGGAACGCTTTATCGCCGAGCGACTTTTGATCCTTCAGGATTTGACCGACCTGCCAGCTTCCGTTCCAATAAGCGGCCGCTTTGCCGGCGATGAAGAGCTGGTAAGCGTCTCCGTCCTTCATCGTGGCATAGCCGGGCTGCAGGAACTTCGACAGTTCTTTCAGCGTCGACCATGTTTTTTGTTCGGCCGGACCTTGGGCGTCGTATTTGCCGGATTTCCACAAAGCCAGCTGGCGCTCCGTATCCGCCACGGCACCGATATCGAAGAATGGATTATTGACGTCGTATTTCACCTTCGCGTTGATCGCTTCGACCTGCGGCGTATTTCGGGCGTCGCCTGCCTGAACGAGCGTCTCGGGCACGTATTGGCGCGTAGACCAGTCAAGAAACGCGCTGACCATCCAGCCTTCGTAGTCGCTTCCCGTAGCTTGTGACATGGCAAGCGGAATGACGCCGGAGTCCTTCAGCTTCTGCAGATCGGCGAACAGGTCTTCCCATGTCGCCGGCGCATCCGCGATGCCCGCCTTCGCGAAGAGATCCTTGTTAAAGAAGAACCCGGTACCGACGAGATCGAACGGGAGCATGAAAATGTTGCCGTCGGCCGTATACGCGTACGGCCAATAGTCCGCGTTGATGCCGTCCCACAGCGACGTGCCATTGTTGTACGGGTTCGGTTTTTTGACCAAATCGTCCAGCTTCAGCAGGAAGCCTTTCTTGACATTGTTCGCCGGGCTGTCGCCGAGCAGATTCGCATGCACGATATCCGGCGCATCGTCGCCGCCGGCAGCCATCTTTGCTTGGAAAGAGGTTTGGTAGGTCGTGTTGTCGGACACGATATCGATGTTCACGGTGGTTTCAGGATGCAGCTTATGGTAATCGTCGGCAGCGGTTTGAAGTCCTGCCGTGTAATAGTTGGTGATCGTGGAGAACGTGATCGTTTTGTCCGGTTTAGCCGGTTCGTTTGTCGCGGTATTGCCGGTGTCGGTTGAATCGCCGGTATCGGTTGAGTTGCCCGTGTTGCTCGTGCTGCCCGTGTTGGTTGCGTTCGTAGACTTGTCGTTCGTGGTGTTCGCCGCGTCGCCGGAATTTGCATCGTTATTCGATCCGCAGGCCGCAAGCAACGTTGCCGAAAGGACGGTTGTGGTAAGTAAAGCAATAACTTTCTTGTTTTGCATGAACTTAACCCCCCAGAATGATAGGCATGATTTTATTCACCACATAAAACGTTTTACATCATCCAATTCATCTGATAATCATCACTTCGAGAAAGATGATTATCGGTTTGTAAGCACTTACATTTACTTATGCTCACATCTTACCATTACCTGGGCATCTCTAACAACATAAAACTAAAACGTTTTTTATGACGGTCGAACTCTTGATTTTACTGGGTTTGCGCACTTAAAATCATAAAACGTTTGCTAAAATGCCGTTCCAAAGCCTAAATGGAATAAAACGTTTTTATCGTTATACTAGAAGATCTTCTCCACAGGTCTCACGCTGAACGGATCCAAGATCATCCTTGTTCTTCCCTATGTTCGCCGTCGATTATGCCATTGATCTTCGTTATCCACCGATCTATGCTATCCACCAATTCTTCGCTGAGCACGAACGCTAATCCATCTATGAAGCTCTCCAGGAGCAATTCACGACTCAGACCTTATTTCTGCTCCCGGGCAAGTACAGTAACTCAAGACCTTCGAACTGCTCCCTGGTGCAAAGCACAGGTAATCCAAGACCTTGGTGCTGCTCACTAGCGTAAAGCACAATTATCTAAGACTTTGGTGCTGCTCACCTGAGCAAAGCACAATAATCCAAGACCTGCGTGCTGCTCACTGGCGTAAAGCACAATAATTCAAGTCCTGCCAGAACGACAAAAAAGCTCCCTGCGTTAGCAAGAAGCTGAATCGTAAAAGATGGTCGGGACGACACGATTTGAACATGCGACCCCCTGGTCCCAAACCAGGTGCTCTACCAAGCTGAGCTACGTCC
>NZ_JAAAMV010000030.1 GCF_009909185.1 Paenibacillus glycinis
CCCCTCCAAGTGGCACTCAAAACTTCATGTTAACACGAGGTTTTTTTGAGTGTCTACTTGAAGGGGATAATACCAGAGGTTTGGTTTTTTGGCATGAGGTAGACAGCCATCATCCGCCGACATATCGCGCGCGGTGCAGAAATCATCGCCGTGCGCCGAGATCGCCCATAACCTGCCGAGCGGGCTCAAAATCCGAGCTTGCGGCCGAAAAACCGCTTGATCAGCGCGGCAGCCTCCGCGCTCGCTTCCTCCAAGACGAAGTGCCCGCCGCACAGCATATGCGTTTCCGCGTCGCGGACATACGTTCCGAAGGCGTACGCTCCCTCCAAGGTGAAGATGAAGTCGTTTTTGCCCCACGCGACGAGCACCGGCGGCTGGCAAGCGCGCAGATAATGCTGCCACCTCGGGTACTGCTCCACATTCGTGCGGTAGTCGTAGCCGAGCGCCAGCTGAATGTCCGCGTTGCCCGGGCGGTCGAGAAAAAACTGATCCATGGAATAGCCGTCCGGACTGATCAGGTAAGGGCGGCAAACGCCGGTCAAATATTGCTTCTTCGTGAATTCGAAGGTTGTCATCGTAGCGAAGGCGGCTTTGTTGGCCGGACTCGGATCCGCCCACAGCGCTTTGAACAAGTCGAACGGCTGACCCAATCCCGCTTCGTTGACCACCGCGTTCTGGATGACGAACCCGAGAATCCGCTCCGGATGGCGCACGGCCAAGCGGAACCCGACGGGACCGCCGTAATCATGGCAATATAAGACGTACTTGGGAATGCGCAGCCGATAGAGGAGCTCTTCGATCACCAAGGATAAATGCTCGAACGTATAATCGAAGGCATCGACGCCCGGCATGCTGCTGTTCCCGTAACCGGGATAATCGGGGGCAATGACATGGAAGCGGTCCGCCAACAGCGGAATCAAGTCCCGGAACATATGCGAGGAGCTCGGAAAGCCATGCAGCAGAACAATGGCCGGATTGGCCGGGTTTCCCGCCTCTCGGAAAAAGATCGAAAGCCCCTCGACTTTCATGCGTTTGTACAACACGGGCATGTGCAAGCGAAACTCTCCTTTCATCGCGGCGCGGCGTTATGATTAAGGGTATGAACGCGCCGGAAGATTAAGTCCGGGAGTCGCTCGCCCGCGTGCCTATGGATTGCCGAGGAACGAGCCTGTATAATGGCATCAGTAACGTTAAGCTTGGCTTGGGGTGAGGATATTGTCACGGCATGACTGGAAACCGGCCGCCGCGGAAGCGTCCGAGAGCGGCCGCTGCGTGATCAGCTTGTACGTCTCCGCAGCCGAGCCGGGCGAGGATCCGGTCAAACCGGTCGGCGGCGAAACGGCCGAAGCGCTGCAGAACGCGATCTATCCGCTGGATGTCCGCTGGACGGCCGGGATGGGGCGGCCGACGGCGCCGATACGGAAGGATAACGCTTACGGCCTGGCGGCGCAAAGGGATGACGCGATCCGGCTGGTATCGTCCGGTACGGCGGATTTGTTCGGCATGACGCCCGCCTCGGCCGCATCCGTCAGGCTGTTCGATTTAATTCGGGCTTCGGGAAACGTCGACGCTTTGCAGCGGGAGCTGGAGAAGCTTCATGCCCCGGCTGTCCTGGCATACGGCAGGCTTGCGGACGCGCTGGCAAAGCTCCGTTCGACCGTCTCGTTCGAGCTCGCGGCGCCTGCGGGCGGCCGAATCGTGGCGGAGCTCGACCGACGGCAGCTGGAGGAAGCCAGCGCCTATATCGACGAAACAAGGATTGAGACGGTGCTGCTGCGGATCAGAGGTCAATTGACGGATCTGAATCCGTCGGGCAAGTCGTTTCGATTGGAGGCGGATGACGGGGAGCTGTTTGCCGGCAGACTGGCGCGCGATATCCGGCAGCGCTATGGCAAGACCGGGGCCGTGCCGAATCTGCCGGTGCTGTCGGAGGCATGCATCGAGCGAAGGACCGCCTATCGGGTACGGCTCGGCACGCTGTCGATCGTCGATACGTTGACGGAGCTCGACGCCGATCCGGGCTTGAACCGGGATGAGACGCTGCCGACATTCCGGCGCGCGCGCGACCGGCTGCGCGCGGCGCTGGAGCAGGACGGCGGCTACGAAGCTTCGTCTCCAATCTCGGCCGCGGATTATGCGGCGCTCGCGGGGCTGATCGGCCGAGTCCTGGACAGCAATCCGTTGAAAGGGGTCAGGCGGGAGCTGGAGCCGGGCGATCTGGCCGAGGCGAGCGCGTTATTGGCGGAGACCAAGCCTGTCGGCAGGCTGGCGCTCCTGGAAGGGAGCGGCTACGAGGCGGCGGGGGACGAATCGGACGGCTACGAGCCGGATCCGGGCGCGCGCGCGGCGAGGCTGAGAGCGGCTGCCGACCGGCACAAGCTTGCCGCCGCCGCGTATGCCGACGCCGTCAAGCTGGCGGGCAGGTTATCGAGAATGATCGAAGCGCTGGAGGACGAAGCGACCGGTTGATCGGCAGCCGGGCGTTAAGCTTTCCGCGGCGCGGCCGGGAAGTTTGGGTCGGTCCTCCCTGTCGGAACTAGCGTCGTTTATGGTATAATAATAGAAAGAGATAGCAAAGGAGATGGCGAATATGACGCGTTACTTATTTGAATACGAGGTGCCTTCCACCGGCAAAACGGCTACGTTCAGCTGGATCGGCAAGAGCGAAGAAGAGGCCCGCGCCGCGGTGCACGCCAAGGTCGCCGATTTCGAATTCATGGAATTGTCGGATATCGTAGTCGGCAAGGTGCTGGAAGCGAAAGAAACGACGGGCAACCAATATTACGAGTGCGAAGGCTGCAGCGCCTAAGCGTTATCGGCATGGATGCGATACAAAAAGCCCTGTTCGCAGGGCTTTTTTGTTTTTCTGCGGCAAGGGAGGGAACCGGCGCCGAACGGAGAAAGAATAAAAGGAGCCGCGCTGATGCGATCCTTGTTCGCGTGCGGATGGATCAAATCCACTTCTTGAAGGAGCTGTCTCATGAAGCTGACATTCGAACAGAAGGCATCCATGCTGAAGAACGGTTATATTCACGTCCCCGGCGTCATACCCAAGCTGATGGTCGACCGGGCCGTGCGGCACATCAATCATTCGGTCGGCGAAGGGATGAACCCGGCGAACATGCAGACTTACCGCGCGCAATCGTTCTGTCCGGAGCTGCAGGACCAGCCGCCGATCAGCGAGCTGTTCAACGCCACGCCGGTCAAATCGCTAGTCGAGGATCTGATCGGCGAAGGGCAGGCGCTCCCCGTGGAGAGCGGTCAGATCGCGCTGCGCTTTCCTTCCCTGGCGGACCCGCCGAGCATTCACCAGCCGCATTTGGACGGTATGTATTCGCCGACCAACGGCGTGCGGGAAGGCACGATCGCCAATTTCACGATGCTGGTCGGCGTGCTGCTAAGTCCGGTCAGGGAACCTTTCGCGGGCAATTTCACGGTATGGCCCGGGACGCACAGCCTGTTCGAGTCGTATTTCAAATCCCACGGCCCGGAGTCGCTGCTGAACGGGATGCCGCCGATCGAGCTGCCGCAGCCGGTTCAGACTCTCGGCGAGCCGGGGGACGTGTTTCTCGCGCATTACCAGCTTGGGCACAGCGTCGCCATGAACGTCTCGCCGCTGCCGCGGTACGCCATCTTCTTCCGCGTCACGCATGCGGAGCACGGACGGGACTGGAAGGCGCCGATGACGGACATCTGGCTGCATTGGCCGGGCATCCGCGCGATTCGCGACTAGCGCCGACGACGACAACGAGCCTGCCGAATCCGGCAGGCTCGAGGCGTTCACGAGACGGCTTGTTTGTTCTTGGCGCCGCGCGAGAAAAAGAGTTGTTGGACGATGACCGCGAGCAGGCCGACGTTGATGCATAGGTCGGCGATGTTCAGGATGCCGTCCCCGGACCCGAATTGCAGGAAATCCGTTACTTTGCCGAACAGCAGCCGTTCGATGCCGTTGCCGGCCGCTCCGGCCACGAGGAAGGCCAGGCCGATATCCATCAATCGGCGTTCGCCGCGGTTTTGCCTCCGGTAATAGATCACCAGCGCGATGAAGATGACCGCCGCGATGCCGAAGAGCCTTCCGTATCCCTGAAAGGAGCTGCGCGCGGCGCCGGAATTCTGGTAAAAGGTAAAGCGGAGGATGCCGTCCCAAACCGTATGGGAATCCCCGACCTGCATATTGAAACGCACGAACAGCTTCGTGATTTGATCGACCGCGGTCATAATAAGCGCTATCCAGTAGAAAATAAGATCACCAGCCTTCCCGTCATACGTTCATCATACAAAGGATTTCGCCTTTGCACAACCGACGGGACCGGCCGCCGCGGCAGCCTCCGCGCAAGAAAGTCGTTGACGGCTGCTCCGCGATTCAACTAGGATAGCTTCATAAGCACCAGGCTTGACTGATGAAGGAGATAACGAACATGCACAAGAAAGCAGAACGATTGCAGCAAGTGAAGCCTCCGACCGCGGAGTCGATACCCGAATTGGCCCATCGGCTGCCGCCCGGTCAGCTGTGGACGGATAGATTTCCGATCCTGCACGAGGGCGAAGTCCCTCAGTACGACATGGCGAAGTGGAATCTGCGCCTGTTCGGGGAAGTGGGCAGCGAGCTGCTGCTCAGCTTCGAAGAACTGATGGCGCTGCCGCAGACCGAGATCCAAGTCGACATTCACTGCGTCACGCGCTGGTCCAAGGCGGATACGGTATGGAAGGGCGTGCTGGTCCGCGATCTGTTCAAGCATTTGAAGATCGATCCGACGGCCGCTTACGTGATGGTGCACGCGGATCCGGATTACGAAACGAACCTGCCGCTCGCGGATCTGCTCGGCGACCAGGCGATGGTCGCGCATTCCTACGACGGCAAGCCGCTGACGGCAAAGCACGGCGGACCGCTGCGCCTCGTCGTGCCGCATCTGTACTTCTGGAAGAGCGCCAAATGGGTGCGCGGCTTCGAGTTCATGAAGGAGGACCGGCACGGATTCTGGGAGCGCAACGGCTTCCACAATGTCGCGGAGCCGTTCCGGGAGCAGCGTTTTTCCGACGATGACTCGCATATGCCGGAGGACGAGTGGAAGAACTTCGACTTTGATTGAGGCGCGATCGACCGCGCTTCGGAGAAAGTAGCGATTATCGGATTCGGCTCGCGCATGGCGCGCAAAAGGCTGCCCTTCAGCCAATCGGCTCGAGGGGCAGCCTTTTTATGCGCGTTTCCGGACGGGGAGGGGCTTTAGTAGGCATCCACGCCCAGTTTCTTGATCGTTTCCTCGATAAAATAAGGCTCGTCGTCGGGCGTGCGGGAAGTGACCCAGTTGTCGTCGACGACGACCTGCTTGTCGATGTAGCGGCCCCCGGCGTCGTTCAGCTCGGCATGCAGCTCCGGATACGCCGTCAGGTTCCGGCCGCGGATCAGCCCGGCTTTCTCGAGCAGGAGCGGTCCGTGGCAGATGGCGGCGATCGTCTTCTTTCGTTTGTCCATCCGGCGGACGAATTCCAGCACCTTCTCATTGCCGATCAGGCGAGAAGGCGACTTGCCGCCCGGAATGATCAACGCCTCGTAATCGTCCGGGTCCGCCTCGCCGATCGACAGATGCGTCGTATACGAGATCGTTCCCTGCTTCCCCGTCAGCTCCGCGCCCTTCTCCAATCCGATAATGATCGCTTCATGGCCGTTCTTCGTTATCGCGTCGTAAGGATTTTTCATCTCCGAATCCTCGAAGTCGTTCGCGAGCAGAAAAGCGACTTTATGCCCCATCGGTTCCACTTCCCTTTCTACGTGAATGGTTAGCCGCAGAAATGCTGGGCTGGCAGCTTATGCGTTATTACCCGGAGGCGCGGAAGCGGAATCATTGTCCATGCGGCGTTACGGCTGCGCCCAACCGGAGGAAAAGCAGCGTTTCGCTCTTTTTGCGTGTCCGAATGCTTGAAGCCGCGCGGTTATGGACGGCGCGGCCGCGGATTCTTTTAGAATTCTTTCAGCGGATGCCGTTACACTGATTGGAGGCAGGCGCCAGTAACGGCGAGGCGGGGGCCGAGCTGTCGGCATTGGTGTCGATCTTCGGCCTCGGCTCGATTCTGCCGCGGCTTGAGCTGCTTATCCTTGAACCGCAAACTTCGCATCCCTATCTAAGAAGGAGCTTGGACTATGAAAAAAACGGCATTTCATTTATCGCTCGCGCTGCTAGTCGGCTGGTCGTCGCTCGCGCAGGTTCATCCCGTTCGCGCGGACGCGGAAGGCGACTTTACGTATATCCTGACCGAAAACGCCGCAACGGTTACCGGGTATACCGGAAGCGCGACGGACGTCATCATCCCGGCCACGTTGGGCGGCGCGCCGGTAACGGTCATCGGCAGGGCGGCTTTCGACGACAAAGGCCTTACGAGCGTCGTCATTCCGGACACCGTCACGACGCTGTCGACGTACGCCTTTCGATATGATCACCTCACGAGCATCGACCTTCCGGACAGCTTGACGACGCTTGGCGCCAGCTCCTTGGAAGGGAACAGGCTCACGTCGGTGACGTTCCCTGATAAAGTGCTTACGATCGGAAGCTACGCCTTCTATATGAATTCGCTCGCGTCGGTATTCATTCCGGAAGGCGTGACGACGATCGGAGGGGGCGCCTTCGACCGCAATCTTCTTGTCAATGTCGTCATTCCAAGCAGCATGTCAAGGATATTAGACGGTGCCTTCGAAGAGAATAATCTGACCAGCGTGACGCTGCTCGGCAGCACGACCTCCATTGGCGGGAGCTCGTTCGCTTCCAACCCGGGCAATCTGAAAATGTTCGGAAACGCGAATTCCACCGCGCAGCAATACGCGGCCGACCATGGATTTTCGTTCCAGGACGGAACCTCGCTGTTCGCGGCGATGGCCGAGGCCAAACGGCAATTAGCCGACCATCCTCCGGGAACCGAGCCGGCTCAAGTTCCGGCGAACGCGCATAACGCGCTGACGAATGCGCTTGCTGCCGCGCGCCAATTCGTCTACGGCATGACGGCGGCCACTTCATCATCAGAATTGTCCGGCGCGGCCGCCGCATTGAACGCCGCGATACAAACGTTCAAGGAGGCGATCGTGCCGACCGATCGCACGGCGCTGGATACGGCAGTCGCGGCGGCGCGGCAGGCGCTCACGGATCATCCCGAAGGCACGGACGTCGGCGAGGCGTCTGCCGGGGCTCGCTCCGCCCTGCAAACCGCGATCGGCGCCGCGCAGGCGATCGCGGACAACGCGGCTAACCTTGCCCAAGACACGGTCGACGGCGCCGTAACCGCATTGAACGCGGCGCTCCTTACGTTCCAGGGCGCGATCCTTCCGGCCGGGGACGCTTCGGCGCTGAATGCCGTGCTGGCGAACGCGAATCAGGCGTTGTCGAGCCATCCCGAAGGGACGGAAGTCGGGCAAGCGCCTGCGGCCGCGCGGTCGGCGCTGCAATCGGCGATCGCTGCCGCGCAGGCTGTTGCCGACGATTCCGGAAATCGTACGCAAAGTCAGTTGAACGCCGCCCAAGGCGCATTGGATGCGGCGCTCGCGGCCTTCGGCGCTTTCGTCATCGCGGCCGGCAACGCGGCCGCATTGACGGACACGTTGTTCGCCGCAAATCAGGCGCTGGCGAGCCATCCGGCCGGGACAAGCGTCGGCGAGACGCCGGCTGCGGCGCGCGATGCGCTAGGCGCGGCGATCGGTTCCGCGCAGGTCGTCGTCGCCGACGCGTCGCATCGCACCCAATTGCAGCTGGATACGGCGGCCGGTGACTTGCGTGCGGCGATCGGGACATTTGAGGCTACCATCGTCCCGGCAGGGAATTCGGCGGCGCTGAGTGCGACGCTGGGCGATGCGAAGCAAGAGTTGGCCGACCATCCGGCGGGCACGAATGTCGGCGAGGCGTCTGCGGCCGCGCGCTCGGCATTGCAGGCGGCGATTGATGCCGCGCAAGCGATCGCCGACGATGCGGCGCAACAGACGCAATCGCAGCTGGATGCGGCCGTGATCGCTTTGCAGGCGGCGGTGGAGACGTTCGAGGATGCGATCGTCGTGGCTGGAGACGGCGGGAACTTGGTTGCGGCTTTGGCGAATGCGAAGCAAGAGCTGACCGACCATCCGGCGGGAGACAACGTCGGCGAATCGCCTACGGCAGCGCGCTCGGCATTGCAGTCGGCGATTGAAGCCGCGCAAGCGATCGCCGACGATGCGATGCATCAGACGCAGGTGCAGCTGGATGCGGCGGTGACCGCTTTGCAGTCGGCGGTGGAGACGTTCGAGGATGCGATCG
>NZ_JAAAMV010000031.1 GCF_009909185.1 Paenibacillus glycinis
GAGGCGTCTTCGGCCGCGCGGTCGGCATTGCAGGCGGCGATTGATGCCGCGCAAGCGATCGCCGACGATGCGACGCATCAGACGCAGGTGCAGCTGGATGCGGCGGTGACCGCTTTGCAGTCGGCGGTGGAGACGTTCGAGGATGCGATCGTCGTGGCGGGAGACGGTAGGAACTTGGTTGCTGCTTTGACGAATGCGAAGCAAGGGCTGACCGACCATCCGGCGGGCACGAATGTCGGAGAGGCGTCTTCGGCCGCGCGGTCGGCATTGCAGGCGGCGATTGATGCCGCGCAAGCGATCGCCGACGATGCGACGCAACAGACGCAGTCGCAACTGGATGCGGCCGTGACCGCATTGCAAGCGGCCGTAGAGACGTTCGAGGATGCGATCGTCGTGGCGGGAGACGGCGGGAATTTGTCCGCGGCTTTGGCGAAAGCGAAGCAAGAGCTGACCGAACATCCGGCCGGCGACAACGTCGGCGAGGCGTCTGTGGCCTCATGCTCGGCATTGCAGGCGGCAATTGATGCCGCGCAAGCGATCGCCGATACTGCGACGCAACAGACGCAATCGCAGTTAGATGCGGCAACCGTCATGCTAAACGATGCTTTAATCCGCTTTGAATCCGCTTGGGTGAATCTGGTGCTCGCGGAGCCAGCCGATGGACTGTACGGCATCCGGGACGCCCTTCGATTCAGCGTATCGTACGCGTACGAGGTCACGGTGAGCGGGACGCCGGCCATTCCGTTCAAGATCGGCACGGTTGACGCCGAACAGACGGTCTACGCCGTTTACACGGGCGCTCGCGGAACGCCGTTGACCGAGCTGACCTTCGAATACGAGGTTCCGGAAGGATTCGCGGATGCGGATGGCATCGAGATTGCCCCGCAGCTCGATCTTCCGGCCGGCGCGGGCATTGTTCGGGCCGATGGATCGGCCGCTCCGCTTGCGTTTCGGGCGCCGAACGCGGACGGTCTGCGCGTAGTGTCGGTGCCGCCGGCGCTGAGCTTGACCGCCGGAGCCGGCGGCAGGACGACGGAAGTCACGGCAGCGGCAAGCGTCTTCGGCGCTTCGGCGGGCAACGCGCTCGTCAAGCTCGCGTGGCTGCCGGGCCGTCATGCCGTCGCTGATTTCGCGGTTGATCCCGGCGCCGATATTTTGACCGCGCGGCAATTCACCGTCGTCGCCAACGGCGATTATACCGTGTACGCGCAGGACTCGGCCGGAAACGAGGCGGTGAAAGAGCTTGTCGTTACCAACATCGCCAGTCCTTCCACGGGACCGATCGATTATTCGGGCAGTGCGGACCCTGATCCGTTCGGCGCGGCGGAAATCACGATCAACGGCATCCGCACGCCGGTGAGAGGCATGAAGGAAATATCCGCCGACGGTCAGACCGTGTTCAAGTTCATCCTTTCGCCGGAGCAAGCAGCCGAAGCATTCGCCCGGGATCAGCAGACGGGCGTCGTGGCCGTCGACGCGCCCGGCCAGGCGGTCGTGGTGAGCATGCCGGCAGCGTCGCTCCTGCTCGCGATAGAGGGACGGCCGGACGCGCAGTTGCAGGTTATCGTCAACGGAAACGGCATGCGAATACCGTTAGCCGATATCGGACAACTTGCTGAAGGAGCTATGCTCAACGTGACGATCGCGCCGGCTTTCGGCGACGCCGATGCGGCTTTGCAGAAAGCGGCCAAGCAAGAAGGCGCGTCCCTCCTGCTGCCGCATCCGATCGCACACGGTTTGAACATCGACGGTCAGGCGATCGACGATCGGAACGGCGGCTACCCGGTGCGCACGCTTCTCTTGCCGACGGACGCCGAGCCGTCCGAAGCGACGGCGGTCTGGATCGACGCAAAAGGCGGCCTGCATTTCGCGCCTTCCGTCTTCTCCGGCGACGGATCGCGGACGGTCGCGATCACTGCGGGAGCGGGCAGCAGCATCTACGCGGTCATCCACTCCGCCCATGCCTTCGCGGACACGCAAGGCCACTGGGCGCAAAAGGAAATCGAACTGTTGGCGAACAAGCGCATAGTAGAAGGATCGCCGAATGGCGGCTTCAAGCCGAACGAGGCGATTACCCGCGCCGAGTTCGCGGCGCTGCTCGTACGCGCATTGGGGCTGTCCGAGGCGATCGACGCGAAGGCGTTCGCGGACGTCGACGCGGACGATTGGTACGCGGGAGCGGTCGGCGCGGCGCGTCATGCCGGCTTGATCGACGGTTACGGGGACGGAGACTTCCGGCCGAATGCCGGCATCACCCGGGAGCAGATGGCCGTTATGATCGCGCGGGCGATGGTTTTCGCCGGGCAATCGCCGGCTCGCAGCGCCGCCGCGCTCGAACCGTTCGCGGACGGCGGGGACATCGCGGAGTGGGCCGCGGACGCGGCGGCAAGCCTCGTCGGCGCCGGAATCATTCAAGGCGCGACGGCCGCTTCGTTCGATCCGCGGGCGCAAGCCACCCGGGCGCAAAGCGCCGTCCTGTTGACGAGAATGCTGCAGGCTTTGCGCTACATCAATTCATGAATCATGTTCAACCTTCGTTGTCCGACGTGACGGCGAAGGTTGTTTGTTGCTTACGCCGCTTCGGCGATACCGGATTGCAGGGCATGCGTTTGACTGAGCGCTGAACGGCTGTTACAATGCTTGTAATTTGTCATGCGTCGCCGCAAGCGAAATCGAATCCAGAGAGGAGGCGCCGTCCGATGGCCGAAGAAACGCTTACCAAAGATAGTATCCTTGACGCCGCCGAGAGCGTGCTGCGTAAATTCGGACTCGCCAAAACGAATATGTCCGATATCGGCCGCGCGCTCGGCGTCAGCCATGCCGCTTTATACCGGCATTTCGACGGCAAGGCCGCGCTGCGCAAAGCGGTCGTGGAAAGGTGGCTGCTCGGATCGCTCGCGCCGCTCGAAGCCTCGGTCAGGGAGGAAGACGCGCCGGAGCGGCGATTGTACCGCTGGCTGCAGACGCTGCGCGCCTTCAAGCGCGAACGCGCCCGCAAGGACCCGGAATTGTTTGCCATGTACGCGGCATTGGTCGCGGAGACGGAAGGAGCGCTCGAGGAGCATCTTCAACATCTCATGTTGCAGCTGACATCCATCATCGAGTCCGGAATGGCGGTCGGAGCTTTTGCATGCGAGGATGCCGGCCAGTCGGCGATGGCCATCCTCATGGCGACGACGCGGTTTCATCACGCCGCCCATGCGGCGGAGTGGGAGCTTCCGGATTCCGACGCCAGGTTCGAGGCGATTTGGAAGCTGGTGTTGAACGGACTCGCCTCGCGGACCTGACGTCGTTCACGGGCCTGACGCCGATCTCGCGTCTGAGCCGATCACGGATCAGCGAGACAGGCGTAACCCGCTTTCCTGAAGTCATCCGCGAGACTGACGTAACTCGCGTTCTTGACGTAACTCGCGTTCACGACGTCGCTCGCGTTTCTCACTTCCCGCAACCCCGAATCGCTCGCTCCTTGCTAATAACGTGCCCAAATACCGCTGCCTTGCTCCGAAACCGGAACGTCAAGGCAGCGGGTATTTGTCTTTTACCAATAACAAATTACAAAATTAATAAAAAGTAACTTGTAACATGTAACGCATCATGTTAAGCTAATAACCGAATCTACGAAGGAGGCGGTTATGGATGTATGCAATCATGGGCGTTACGGGGCAAGTAGGCGGCGCGGCGGCCAAAAAGCTGTTGGCGGCGGGCAAGGCGGTCAGGGCGATCGTGCGCGACGAACGGAAAGCCGAGGCATGGAGAGCGCTGGGGGCTGAAGCGGCCATCGCGGATTATCTCGATTCCGCCGCGCTCGAAGCGGCTTTCGCCGGTGCGGAAGGGGTCTTCGTCATGATTCCGCCGACCTTCTACCCGAAGGACGGATTTCCGGAAGCGCGGGCATTCGTCAAGGCGGTCGGAACGGCGCTTGAAAAGGCGGCGGTGCCGAAGTTCGCGGCTTTATCCTCCGTCGGCGCGCATCGAAGCGAAGGTCTCGGCATCATCGAGTCGCTGCACATCCTTGAAACGGAACTGGGCCGGCTGGCCATTCCTTCGGTGTTTCTGCGCGCCGCGTGGTTCATGGAGAACGCGCTTTGGGATATCGAGCCGGCGCGCGCCGATGGCCGTGTTCCGCATTTTCTCTCGCCGCTCGACCGCAAGATCCCGATGATCTCGACGGCGGATGTCGGGGCAATCGCGGCGGATGCGCTTCAGCAAACCTGGTCCGGCACCCGTTGCCTGGAATTGCTCGGGCCCGAATCTTACTCGCCGGCCGATATCGCCGCGGTCCTCGCCAAGCTGATCGGCCGCCCGGCGGAGGCGATCTCCGTTCCGCGCGCGGACTGGGCGGATGCGTTTATTCGGCAAGGCGGGCCGGCGGATCGGGTGAACGGCAGACTGGCGATGCTGGACGGCTTCAATGCAGGCTGGATCGACTTCGAATACCGAGGCACCGAGATCGTTCGAGGCACGATCGCGCTGGAGGAAGCGTTGGCGAAGCTGCTGTAGGCGCCGAGATCGTTCAGCTGACAAGCGCCGATCAATCGGCTTGCCGACGCCGAGCAACCGGATGATCGGCATGAAAATGCAGCGACTGGCAAGCACAGAGAAAACGAGATCGCTCAGCTGACAACTCCGAGATCGCTCGGTGCCTGCAGCGATGCCGATCGCGAACGATCGCCATTACTCAACATCGGATATCCGAAGAAGCCGCAGCAACCGTGCCCGGGCCTCAACCCCCGAGCGGTCCTTGCGGCTTTTTGCGGATCGCTGCCGTAAGATAAAGCAGCAGCGGGATAAGCACGAGCGGGATAAGCGACATGGTCGACCAGGATTGGGCGATGCTTTTCTGCACGACGACCATGTTGGAGTAGCACATCAACCCCAAGACGATTCCGCCCAGCATGATCGGCCAGATCAGAATTTTCTCGTCCTGCAGGCGCAGGACATGCGAGACGCAGACGATCGCCGCTTGGAAGGAGATCAGGATGCGAACGAAGATGGAAAACAGCCAGATGAAGATCAGCACGCCCTCGAGCCGCTCGAGAAAACCGCCGATGGAGACGTTTTTCGCCAGCAGGTAGGTGGGATATACGTTGTTTCCGGTCTGTTCTGCGCCCAGCATCATCACGCAGAGCAGCGTCATCAGGACGAGCACGAAATTGCCCGCCAGCGTGCCCCCGATAAGCGCCCGCCGCCGGCCTTTTCCCTTCGCGACATACGGGTAGAGCGTCATCAGCAGCACCGAGTTTTGCAAGGAATAGAACGAGTAGGCGCCCTTCAATATCGGCTTGGCGCCGAACTCGAATACCGGGAGCAGCCTGGACGGATCCAGGATCGGCAGCAAGCAGACGAGGAGCAGGAGCATCAGGACGGCCGTCCACGGGTAGAAGATCTCGACCGCGTTGGCATACACCGTGCAGCCCGACTTCAAGGCGATGACCACGACGAGGGCGAACAGCACCATCAGCGCTTCGACCGGCGTATCCTGCAGCAGCTGCGTCGTCATGAAGAAGCCCATTGAACCGATCATGAGCGAGCCCAGGAAAAAGCAATACAGCGTAAAAATCAGCGTGATCAGCGCGCCGGCCCATTTGCCGAGCAGCGAATCGGCGTATTGGGCCAGATGCTGGTCCGGAAATTTCTCGGCCAGCGCGGCATACAACATGACGAGCAGCACGTTGACGACGGTGCCGACGATGCCGGCGATCCACGCATCCTGCTTGGCTGCGGCGGCCAGCCCGCTCGGCGCGATCAGGATCGACGTGCCGATCGTCACGAAGATGACGATGAGGGTAAACGACCGGATGCTGATTCGGGGTTTGTTCGTATCCAAGCTCATCCACTCCTTGGCTCAGCTGAGCATGGCGAAAATCGCCTTGCTCAGCGGATCGAATAGCGACATCGTCATTTTCAGCGGATTCGGCAAGTCGACCTGCGTCAATTCCAAGGTGAACAGGACCGCGCCCGCCGTCATGAGCAGGAAGTAGACCGAGATGTCCTTTCCTCGCCGTTTCCCTTTCAACGGACGAAGCTCGAACCAGCTGATCAAAGCGATGACAAGAAGCACCATTAAAGCGGAAACCATCGGCTTACTCTCCTTTCTCGGTTTGGCGGGTTACGGGCTGCTGGGTCGTTCCGATCCGTCTCGTATTGGTGCGGACATGGACATGAACGGGAACGTCCAGGTACGTCGCGTTCCAATCCTTGATTCGATGCCAGATCTTCGGATGCTGGCGATGCACCTGCTGCCCGAACCCGAAGACGTCGATCCGCAGATTTTTCTTGGTATTCGCGACCGTGTTTTGGACGATCCGGCGGACCTTCGCGTCCGTCTGCCGGTCAAACCATTTCATCGTCGCTTCGTTCATCATGTCCAAGTCGCATTCGACGTCGGAGATATCCTGTTCCATCGTGAGGTAGACATGGACGGCCAGGTCGCCTTTGCTTTTGCCGCGGATCTTGATTTTGGAATGGATGTTGAACAGCTCCACCGAGGCGCGCCCTTTGTCCGGGCAACCCAGATAGCCCACGGTCCATTTGATCGAATCGTGCACGTAATTGAGCGCTTTCGTCCCGTTCTCGTCCAGCCAGCCGACCATGCGGTCCCTCTTGAAGATGGCGGTTCCCGAGTATTCCAAATTGCTGGACGGGGAAATCTCCTGATGGTTCTTCTCGTTGGCGTTGCCGGGATCGCCGACGATCTCGATGCCGGTCATGAAGGCGCTCATGCCTTCCGTTTCGGTGGCGATCAGCAGCTCGTTGAGCGTCATCTTGCTGGTCGCGGCCCACTGCTCGTCGGAGTTCCGGAGCTTGGTGAACAGATTGTTGGCCGGAATCGGGTCCATCGAGCTGTACATCTTCAGGATGTCCGACGCCCGGCGGTTCTTCGCCACGACCAGGAAGAAGTCGTTGCGCATCTCGGCGTAGCGGGACAAATAATCGAGCGGCTTGCGCAGTCCTTCGCGCGCGGTACTCTCTCCGAACACGACCATGCGCAGATGGGAGAATTGCAGCCGCCGCGGCGTAAGCACGGTCAAGCGCCCGAGTGCGTCGGGCAGCGTTTTCCCGTCCTGCTCCAGCGTCACGACCGGCGCCAGCTTGGAGCCGTAGCTGCTTTTGGGAGATACCTCCGCCGGATTGACGATCTGTACGGATATATGATAAGCATCGCCGACCCGATCGATGCCGAGGCCGGCGACGATGGACATCTCGTTCAATTCTTGACGGTCCCAGCATCCGGCCAGGGGAACGAGCAGGATCATCGACAACATAACGGGAAGGACCCTCCGAAGGCGCATCGTTCGTTCCTCCTTATGGCGCGGACTTTATTTCTGGCGGATGACGTTCCGCTTGGCTACGTTCTCCGGGCGCTTCTTCATGAAGGGGATGGGCATGCGCCACAGCGTGTCCTTCTGGTCGGATTGGATGAACGGCGCAAGCGGCGACATGTAAGGTACGCCGAAGGAACGAAGGGCGCACAAGCGCAGCACGAGCACGATCATGCCGAGAAACAGCCCGAACAACCCGAAGGACGCGGCGATCATCATGAACACGAACCGGATCATCCGCGCGGCGATGCCGATATTGAAGGCCGGCATGACGAAATTCGCGATCGCCGTGATCGACACGACGATGACCATGGCGGCGGTGACGAGCCCGGCTTCGACCGACGCCTGGCCGATGACGAGCGTGCCCACGATGGAGATGGATTGGCCGATCGTACGCGGCATGCGCACGCTGGCCTCGCGCAGAATCTCGAACGTCACCTCCATGATCAGCGCTTCCACGAAGGCCGGGAACGGCACGCCTTCACGCTGGCTGGCGAGGTTGTAGAGCAGGATCGTCGGCAGCAGCTCCTGATGATACGTCGTGACGGCGATATACAAGGACGGGGTGAATACCGCCAGGATAAAGGAGAGCATGCGGATCATTCGGATCAAGCTGGAGAACATCGAGCGCTGGTAGTAATCCTCCGGGGATTGGAACATCTGCGCGAACAGCGCGGGCACGACTAGCGCGAACGGCGTGCCGTCCACCAAGATGGCGACCCGGCCCTCGAGCAGCTGGGCGGCGATGACATCCGGACGCTCCGAGTTGCTGACCGTCGGGAAGATCGAGAATTGGCTGTCCTGAATCGACTCCTCGATGTAGTTGCTCTCCAGTATCCCGTCGATGTCGATCTTGTCCAGCCTGCGTCTGAGCTCCTCGAGCACCTCCATGGACACGATTCCGTCCAAATACACGATCAGAACGTTCGTCTGCGTCACGCGTCCGATCTTGCGCGGCTCCGCCCACAATCGGCGATCCCTGATTTTGCGGCGGAGCATGGACATGTTCCAGCTCAGCACCTCGGTGAACCCCTCCCGGGGTCCGCGAACGACGGATTGCACGTTGGGCTCTTCGACTTGGCGCGCATTGATTTTCTGGGTCGAGACGCACAGCGCGACCGTTTCGCCTTCGAGCAGCAAAATGCCGTTCCCGGCGAAGAGATGATCGTACAATTCCACGAAATCGGATACTTTCCATACGTTGCTATCCGCGATGACGAATTGCATCAAATAATCCGGCAGCGAAAATTCGCCGTCGGCGGTTTCACGGGCCGCCGTCTTGCCGTATTCCAGCAGGGAGCGGACCAGGTCATGCGTATCGGAGAGGCCCTCCATCGAAACGATGGCGGCATGGACCTGCTTTTTCCCCGGCAAACCGATTTGCAATTCCCGGATCTTGATGTCGCTGCTGCCGCCGCTCTCGCGCTTAAGCCGGTTTACGTTGTCTTCGAGGCGCGCGACGATTGCGTCCGATTCGCCGTTGACCGTGGTTCCGCTCATGATGCTCACCTGCTTACTCGGGATAGAATGATGCTTAGGATGCGCTTGTTCGGAGGCGTTTATTCCTGATTTTGGGATATTGACCTTGAAGCGGCAGACGGGATCGGCCGGATGGCGTTGGCAGGGCAGGAAAAAAATGACGGCATGCGAATATTAAGTTAAGGGCCGCGATAAGAAATGACCGCAAGCCCCAAGCGAAGATGGAGGTGATCCGGATGGCCGAATTAGGGCTGATCCTGCTGACCGTTCTGATCGGATTAATCGCAATCGCGTTGCACGCGGGAAGGTTCGTGGATTTTTTCCGGCCTAGCGTGCTCCAGATCCAACTGTTCGGCATTCATATCACGCTATTGGGCATCGTCTCGGCAGCGGCATTCGACGAAGGCCGAGGCTATGGCTTCGCGATCGGCTTGATCGGGCTTCTGACCGCGGCCTTGACGCCATTCAGCGAACCCGGCACGTCTCGTTCCGACGATAAATGACCGCCAAGCGGATTTGATTTGGCCGAAGCCGACATTGTGGAGTTTGAATATTCCTTGACTGGAATATTCCGTACGAGGTATATTTAATCCACAGCATGAAATCGACCTCGAGCAAAGGACGTGATTGCGCAAAAAAGCCAAAAACAGAGGTGAGCGGCAGGTCATGTTTAAGTCCGGCATGGACATAATGGCGCTGAGTGCTTTAGCCGAACCCAATCGAATAAATATCGTTCAATTATTGCGCGACGGCCCTCTTACCGTAGGAGAGATCGCCGAACGGCTGGAACTGTCCCAACCGAAAACGTCGAAGCATTTGAAGGTGCTTAGAGAGAGCGGGATCGTGGAGGCGCGGATCGATGCCAATCGCCGGTTCTACCGGCTTCGGCCGGAGCCCTTCCTAGCCTTGGATAATTGGCTGCATTCCTTCCGCCACATGATGGAAGACCGGCTGGATAACTTGGACGACTATCTGCACCAATTGCAGAACAAGAAAGAGCCGTAACGGCGTTGACAGCCCGAAATGCCGAAATGAGCAAATCTAGGGGCGCCGTCGATCTTGTCTGAAATGAAATAAGCACGTTATTAACGTTGCGACAGCAGCTGATCCCTAAATCAGCTGTTTTCGTATTTTCTATCCGGACTGCGAACCAGGCGTTCGTTCGAGAAAGTCATGCCTTTGCCTAAATTAATAGTTGACTTGTAAACGATATGGCATATAATGAAATTATGGTTGACTAGTATACTTTATTCGCAATGCAATGTCAGGGTAAACCAAACGCGAAAGGTGAGATGAGCGATGAATCAAGCAGATTTTCCGTATGAGAAGAAACGGCGGCAGGTGATGGACCTGGAGATGGCCTATGTCGACGAAGGAAGCGGCGATCCGATCGTCTTCCTGCACGGGAATCCTACGTCTTCGTATCTGTGGCGCAATATACTTCCCGCCGCGATCGGGCATGGACGCTGCATCGCGCCGGATCTGATCGGCATGGGGGACTCCCGGAAGCGTCGGGACGGCGGGCCGGACGCATATACGTTCGACGAACATCGCCGCTACCTGGATGAACTGCTGGAGCAGCTCGGCGTTCGCCGGCGCGTCGTCCTCGTGGTGCACGACTGGGGATCCGCGCTGGGCTTCGATTGGGCGCGACGCCATCCGGATGCCGTGCGGGGCATCGTCTACATGGAGGCCATCATCAAGCCGCGCAGCTGGAGCGAGATCCCGGAGACGGGACGCAACGTCTTCCAGGCGCTGCGATCGTCCGAGGGCGAGCGGATGGTGCTGGAGCGAAACTCGTTCATCGAATTCAACCTGCCCGCCGGTATATTGCGAACGCTGGCGGAGGAAGAGATGGCGGAGTACCGCCGGCCGTTCGCGGAGCCCGGCGAGGGCCGGCGGCCGATGCTCAGCTGGGCGCGGCAGCTTCCCTTCGACGGGGAGCCGGCCGACGTGACGGCCATCGTGACGGCCTACGGCGATTGGCTGGCGCAAAGCGCCGTCCCCAAACTATTCGTTCGCGCCGAGCCCGGCCTGCTGCCGCAATCGCACGTTGATTTCTGCCGAACGTGGCCTTCGCAAACCGAGCTCGCGGTTCCGGGACGCCACTACCCGCAGGAGGATGCCCCGGAAGAGATCGGCAAGGCGCTTGCTTCCTGGTTGAACGCGCTGGAGCCCGATCCGCTCGGCTGATCCGATACGGGAGGAGGGTATAAACCATTTATGGGCCGGTCGGCAGATTGCGGATACCGGAGGATCGGGTATAATCGATGGGTGCGAATGCGAAGAAAAGAGGGAGAACACGAATGAAACTTATCGATTTGAGCGTACCGATCAGTCCGCGAATCCGGGAACCGCTGCCGGCTAGCATCGAATATGCAAGTCACGAGGACGGGGCGAAGCAAGCGGCCGCGGCGCTGGGCTTGAAGCAGGAGGATTTTCCGGAAGGGAAGGCTTGGGCGACCGAGACCGTCACGTTGAACACGCATGCGGGCACGCATATCGACGCGCCTTGGCATTACTGGCCGACCTCGGAAGGACAGAAGGCGAGAACGATCGACGAGCTGCCGCTCGAATGGTTTTATTCGGACGGCGTGGTGCTCGACTTCAGCAAGAAGCCGCCCGGCTACGAGATCACGAAGGAAGATCTGATCGCGGAGCTGGAGCGGATCGGGTATTCGCTAAAGCCGTATGACATCGTGCTTATCCGGAGCGACGCGGACAAACGCCTGTATCAGGAGCATTATGCCTTCCTGCACGCGGGCGTGTCGGCCGAAGCGACCGTCTGGCTGCTCGACCAGGGCATCAAGGTCGTCGGAACGGACGGTTGGGGCTGGGATATTCCGCTCAATCTCCAGGCCGAGGCGTACCGCGCGCAGCCGAGGGACGGCGTGCTATGGGCCGCGCATTACGTCGGCAAGGACCGGGAATACTGCCAGATCGAGAAATTGGCGAATCTCGATCTGCTGCCGAAGCCGTACGGCTTCAAAATCAGCTGTTTTCCGGTGAAGGTGGAGCAGGCGAGCGCCGGCTGGGTGCGCCCGGTGGCCATGTTCGAAGACTGAACCGAAGCCGACTGCCAAGGGCGGTCACGCGTACGATCAAGTTTTCCAGCAGGGGCTTCGAGCGCGACGACCTGCGAATCATTCGTTAGCGGCAGTCCGACATCGACAGTCGCTAACGAAAGTCCGCTTACGCCACAGGATTAGCCCGACAGGACCCGGGAGGAACGCCGCGACGACGCGGCTTCCTCCGAGGGTCCTGTTTGCATTTGCGCAGGCGTTCCGATTTTCATCGCGCCAGCGAAGCGAACCTTGTGTTACGATAAAGCTGAACTTGCGCGCGCGGTCGGCCGGCAGACGAGAGAGACCGGCGATCGCAGAGGCACGAAGGGGAGTCGAGGCATGGAAGCGATCCGCCGGTTTTCGTTGATCGGGTCATTGAAGGGAAGATTGGCCGTTATCTTGACCGTCGCGACGATCGTGCCCATCCTGTTGACGGGCTATATCTCGTACCGCTGGATATACGTGGTGCAAACCGAGAAGATCGAGGGCGACTGGCAGGACAAGGTGAGGCAGGAGCGGGACGAGCTGGGGCGCAAGCTCGACGAGCTCGGTAGGGTGTCGCAGCTGATGGATATCGAGGGCGGGATCGGACGGGACGTCGTCACGTTCATCTCCAGCACCGATTCGTACAACCGGTCCATCCTGTATCGCGACATCAATCAGTCGGCGGCGAACGTGAATTTCTCGAATCCCAATCTGGGGGCGATGTTCTATTACGCGCCGGAGCTGGAGGAGCCGATGCTGTTTCCGAACGCCGACGTCGGAGCCGGCTTCAAGCCGGACGCCCTGCATATCTTCTTCAAACAAAAGCTGTTCACCTATTACGGTCCTTATCCGTCGCTCGACGAATCCAATCGCGACGAACTCGTGTTCTCCCTGCTTCGGAAGCTGGAATACGGCGAAGGACGCTTCCTGTACGCGTATATCGAGACGAAGGTCATCGGCCTGGAAGCGATGTTCGCCCCGGGAGGCGAATCGGATCCCGCGGGCAACGATCCCGTCTATCACGTCCTGACGACGCCGGACGGCAAGGTGGCGTACAGCAATCTGCCGGACGGCTCGATCGCGGCAGGACAAGCGTTCTCCCTCGCGGGCGAAGCCTACCAGAGCTTTCAGGCATCCGGAACGCAAGGCTGGACGCTCTATGAGCTTATTCCCGAGAACGCTTACAATAGCGTGATGAAGAAATGGCTGTCGCAATTCATTTTGTTCGCTTCCTTTTCGCTCGTGCTCGGCATCGTCTTGGCTTGGCTGATCTGGCGCATGGTCTATCGGCCGATCCGTCTGATCAACCGGGAAATCACCCGCTTCAGCCATATCCCGTCCGCCGCGAGCACGCCGGCTACCGGACTTGCGGAATTCAATCACATCCTGGACAACTTCCATCAGATGAGCCGGCGCATCACGGAGCTGATCACCGACGTGGAGGACAAGGAGAAGCGGCGGGGGCAGCTCGAGGTCGAGAAGCTGCTCGTTCAGATCAATCCGCATTTCCTGCACAATACGTTGAACACGATCCAATGGCTGGCGCGAATGGAAGGACAGACGACGATCGCGGGAATGGTGGCGATCTTCACGCGCGTGCTGCATTACAATCTCGGCAAGAAGAACATCATCGTCACGGTCCGGGAGGAAGTCGACGCCGTGCGGGACTATATCGACCTGCAGAACATTCGCTATGACCATTCCTTCAAGGTGAAGCTGCTGGTCGATCCGGATTGTCTCGACGTGCCGATTCCGCGCTTTATCCTGCAGCCTCTCGTGGAAAACGCGCTGTACCACGGCTTCGACGACGACGACAAGGGCGAGATCGAGGTGGCGATCGCCCGGGAGCGGCGGTCGCTGCTGCTGCGGGTCAGCGATAACGGCAGGGGAATCCCGCAAGAGAAGCTGCTCGGCATGCTGGAGGAGGACGACGAGCGGCTGCGCAGATCGGGCCTCGGGATCGGGCTGCGGTACGTCAAGAAAATGCTGTTCGTCTACTACGGCCATGAAGCGCGGTTGACGATGGAAAGCGGAGCCGGCATCGGGACGACGATCGCCATCCGGCTCCCGGACACCTTGAGAGGAGTGGAGGACCTTGATTCAGGCATTGATCGTGGATGACGAAAGCTTGGTGCGCAAAGGAATGCGGCTGCTGTTCCCGTGGGAAAAATTCGGGGTCGAGATCGCCGGCGAGGCGGCAACGGGCGAGAAGGCGATGGCGTTCATGCGAACGCATCCCGTGCAGCTGCTCATGACGGACATTACGATGCCGGGGATGTCCGGCTTGGAGCTCGTCAAGCTGGCTCGGGAGCTGGAGCCGCCGCCGAAGGTCGTCATCCTGACCTGCCATCAGGATTTCGATTACATTCAGGAGGCGCTCCGGCTCGGCGCGATCGATTATATCGTCAAGACGCAGCTGGAGGAGCTCGATTTGGATCAGACCATGGAACGCATCCTGCGGGTCGTTCGGCAGGAGCTGCCCGGCCACGCGCAGGAGCAGGCGAAAGCGAGACCGGGCAGCGCGCGCAAGGCGGTCGTCCGACTGGCGGAGAACGTGCAATGGGTCATGGACGACGAGAAGTTCGCGTCGCTCGCGGATGCGGTCGCCGAACTGGACGGCGGCGATTTCGCCGAGCCGTCCTCTCTCTTGCGCGCCGCGCTGGAGCGCTGGCGGCGGAGCTTTCCGATGTTCGGCTGGGAACGGTGGACCGGTCCGGGGCAAGCGGATGCCGGGGCGTGGCTGCGTGCGCTTCGCGCCGAATTGGCCGCTTGGCTGCGCGGCTCGGCCTATTCCGAGGACGTCATCAAGGCGATCGTCAAGGCGGTCGATCTCATCCAGGAGCAGCCGGGACTTCATATGAAGCAGAGCGAGATCAGCCAAGCGGTGAATCTGAGCAAGAGCTACTTCAGCACCAGCTTCCGCGACATCGCGCGGCTGACGTTCACCCAGTTCCTCCAGGCGGCGAGCCTGCACGCCGCCAAGGAGCTGCTGCTCGCCACGAACCATCCCGTCTATTGGATCGCCGAGCAATGCGGGTTCACGGACCAGCGGTATTTCAGCAAATTGTTCAAGGAGCAGACGGGGCTGCTGCCGAGCGAATACCGGCAGCGGCACGCGGCACGCTCCTGAGCTTCGATCAAGGCCCGAGCGCGGACGGCGGCAGACGATGCCGTCCGCGCTCGGGTTTTTGCCGATCCGGGGTAGAGCGTCGATGCCTTCGCGGACGCGATCGTCTGTCGATCTCCCCCGGAAGCGGGAAAATAGTCTTCGCTTGGTGCGGTTATCGTTTTCTCCGCGGCGGCAGCGGAAGAAAATATTCCAACCGATCGCGAACGGGAGCCGCTAACGGCGCGATGAAGGCGTTTGCTATACTTGCGAGGCAAGGGAAAATACAGACAGGGAGGGTCCTCTTCATGAAGAGAAACAAGGCAGCGGCGCTTATGCTCGGTTTGGGTCTGATCCTTACGACGGCGGCCTGCAGCGACGGCAACGGCAACGATAACGGGGCGCAAACGCCGAACGCGAACGCGGCGTCGCCCGATGCGAACGCGCCGGCGGCCGCCGGCAACGACGCGAACGCCGCGGCCCCGGCGGATCCGCTCGGCAAATACGATCCGCCGATCGAAGTGACGGCCGTTCGGGGCATTACCGAGGGCACGAAGTTCGTCGACGGCGAGGCCATCGACAACAACGTATGGTCGAAGGCATACGAGAACGAGCTGGGGGTGAAGGTGAAGTACCTGTGGACGACGCCGACCGCCCAGTACGACCAGAAGCTGAACATCGCGATCGCCTCGGACGATCTGCCCGATATTACCCCGGTCAGCGCGTCGCAGCTGAAGCGGCTCGTGGAGGACGATGGATTGGAAGACTTGACGTCCCTCTACGACCAATACGGCTCCGAGCTGACGAAGAACATTTTGTCGCAGGACGGCGGCAACGCGATCAAGTCCGCGACGTTCGACGGCAAGCTTTACGGCCTGCCGAACATGACCTCGGGCCTCGGACAGTCGCATGTGCTCTGGGTGCGGACCGACTGGCTGAAGAAGCTGGGCTTGCCGGAGCCGAAGACGATGGACGACGTCCTGAAGACGGCCGAAGCCTTCGCCAAGCAGGACCCGGACGGCAACAAGAAAGCGGATACGTACGGACTCGGGATCACCAAGGACATTTTCGGCTTCTATGCCGGCATGGAAGGCTTCTTCAACGGCTTCCATTCGTATCCCAATACGTGGGTGAAGGACGCCTCGGGCAAGCTGACCTACGGCAGCATCGCGCCGGAGACGAAGGCCGCGCTGCAGAAGCTGCAGGAGCTGTACAAGAACGGGATCCTCGACAAGGAATACGGCACGAAGGACGCGACCAAGGTGAGCGAAGCGGCGAATAGCGGCAAGCTGGGCTTGTTCTACGGCTACTTCTGGAATGCCGGCTGGCTGCAGGACGGCAAGAACGCCGATCCTTCGATGGAGTGGAAGCCGCTGCCGATCGTGTCGGCGGACGATCAGCCGGCGAAGGCGCAGGTACCATTCGCCATCAGCACGTACTACGTCGTGAAGAAAGGCGCCGCGCACCCGGAGGCCGCCGTCAAGCTGCTGAATTTCGATTACGAGAAGCTCTGGGGCAAGACGGCCGAGCCGAACGTGTACAACGCGAATAACGGCGTAGGGGTCTTCGAATACGCATTGCTCTACGGCGAGGCGCCGCGCAAAAACCTGGATGCCCATCTCCATGTGGTCGATGCGCTCAACGCGAACGACCCGTCCAAGCTGAATCCGGAAGAGAAGGGCTACTACGACAGCCTCGTGGCCTTCCGCGGCGGAGACAACAAGATGTGGGGCAACGCGCTGATGTACGGACCGGGCGGCTCGCTGTCCGTCCTCGACGGGTATTCCAAGAACGGCCAGTTCGTCGACGATGCCTACTTCGGCGCCCCGACGCAGGGCATGACGGACAACGAGGCGACGCTGCAGAAGCTGCAATTGGAAACGTTCACCCGGATCATCATGGGCGGCTCGATCGACGAATTCGACAAGTTCGTCGCCCAATGGAACGATCTCGGCGGCAGTACGATTACCGGAGAAGTGAATGACTGGCAGGCTTCCCGCTAGGGGAAGCCGTCTCCGGCAAGGAAGAGGCGAATGAAACATGAGACGCAAGACCATCCGGGAGCTGCCCTTTCACTTGATGATCCTGCCGGGCTTTCTCCTGGTGCTGATCTATAGCTACGTGCCGATGGCCGGAATCGTCATGGCATTCGAGAGACTCGTTCCGTCCAAGGGGATGTTCATGTCCCCCTGGGTCGGATGGAAAAATTTCGAGTATATGCTGCGCTTGCCCGGAACGCTGGACGTGCTGCGCAATACGTTCGTCATCGCCGGCATGAAAATGGTCGCGGGCATCGTCGTGCCCGTCACCTTCGCGCTGCTCCTGAACGAAGCGCGGCAGCGGCTGTTCCGGCGGAGCATCCAGACGATCATTTATTTTCCCCATTTCCTCTCGTGGATCATCCTGAGCGGGATTCTGATCGACATTCTCTCGCCGTCGACGGGGATCGTGAACGGCATGCTCGGATTAGTCAAGATTCCCCCGGTTTATTTCCTGGGCGACTCGCGGTGGTTCCCGTTCACGCTCGTGCTGACCGATACGTGGAAGGAGTTCGGCTACGGCACGATCGTCTATCTGGCCGCGCTGACCGGCATCAATCCGGCTTTGTACGAAGCCGCGTCCATGGACGGCGCGGGCAGGCTCCGGCAGACGGTCAGCGTCACGCTGCCGGCGCTGCTGCCGATGATCGTGCTCATGTCGGTGCTCAGCCTCGGCAATATCCTGAACGCGGGCTTCGAGCAGGTATTCAACCTGTACAGCCCGCAGGTGTACAAGACGGGCGATATCATCGACACGCTCGTGTTCCGCATCGGGCTCGAGAACGCCAACTACGGCGTGGCCACGGCGGTCGGGCTGTTCAAATCTGTCGTGTCCTTCGTCATGGTCGGCCTGTCTTACCTGCTGGCCTACAGGCTGACGGATTATCGCATCTTCTAGGAAAAGCGGGATGATCATGCATATACAGACTTCGATAAGCAGACGGACGTTTCTCGCGTTCAACTACGTGCTCCTGACGGCGGTGGCCGTCGCCTGCCTGCTGCCGCTCGTCAACGTGCTGGCGATTTCGTTCAGCTCGAGCGCCGCGGTCGGCGCGGGCAAGGTCCATCTATGGCCGGTCGGATTCAACTTGAAATCCTACGCGTTCGTGCTGAACAAGCCGGAATTCGCCAAATCCTTCCTCGTCTCGCTCGGCAGGGTGGCGGTCGGCGTGCCGCTCAACATGCTGCTGACGATCCTGATCGCCTATCCGCTCTCGAAGGGGAGCCGGGAATTCCGTTTCCGCAATGCCTACGCGTGGTATTTCGTGCTGACCATGCTGTTCAGCGGCGGACTGATTCCGTGGTACATGACCATCAAGCTGACGGGCATCCTCGATACGTTCTGGGCCATGATCCTGCCGGGGGCGGTGCCCGTCTTCAATGTCATCCTGCTGCTCAATTTCTTCAAATCGCTGCCGGACGAGATCGATCAGGCCGCCCAGATCGACGGGGCGGGCAGGTGGCAGGCGCTATGGCGGATCGCCGTCCCGTTGTCGGCGCCGGCGGTCGCGACGCTGACCTTGTTCTGCATCGTGACGCACTGGAACGCGTGGTTCGACGGCTTGATCCTCATGAACCGACCAGAGCATTACCCCTTGCAGAGCTATCTGCAGACGGTGATCGTCAACCGCGACCTGTCGCTCGTGACGGCCCAGGACCTTCTGAACTGGTCGGAAGTATCCGATCGCACCTCGAAGGCCGCGCAAGTGTTCGTCGCCGTGATTCCGGTGCTGCTCGTCTACCCGTTTCTGCAGAAGTACTTCGCGGAAGGCATCGTCATGGGCAGCGTGAAAGGCTAGCGCGGCGCGAGAGGCAACGCGTTTAAGAGAGCAAAAGGGAGCGCCAAAAAGACCGCGCGCGACAGACAAGACCGGCGGAAGGCCGGGCGGCGTCCGCTCGGGCGCCAAGGCGGCATTTATCGTTCGACATCTAAGCATACAGAAAAAGGAGCAGGAAGAAGCCATGCCAAAAATCGCCTTCATCGGTGCGGGGAGCACCATATTCGTCAAAAACGTACTCGGGGACTGCATGCTGACGCCGGCGCTGGCCGACGCGCATATCGCGCTGCACGACATCGACTTGGAACGGTTGAAGGAATCGGAGAAAATGCTGATCAACCTGAACGCCAACCTCGGCGGGAAAGCGACGATCAAAGCGTACGCCGACAGGCGCGAGGCGCTCAAGGGAGCGAATTACGTCATTAACGCCATCTCCGTCGGCGCGTTCGAGCCGGTCATCCGGCGAGATCACGAGCTGCCGCGCAAATACGGCCTGAAGCAAACCTATGCGGATACGCTCGGCATGGGCGGCTTGATGCGCGGGCTGCGGACGATCGACGTCATGCTGGAGTTCGCCCGCGACATGGAGGAGCTGTGCCCGGACGCTTGGTTCCTGAACTATACCAATCCGATGGCGATCCTGACGGGCGCGATCTTGCGGGAAACCGGCATCAAGGCGGTCGGCCTGTGCCACAGCGTGCAGGTCTGCGCGAAAGAGCTGCTCGAAGGGCTCGGCATGAGCGCCGAGAACGTCCGCTGGCGGATCGCCGGCATCAATCATCAGGCTTGGCTGCTCGACATCACGCGCGGGGGCGAGGATCTCTACCCGGAGATCAAGCGCAGAGCGGCGGCAAGACCGGGGCCGCACGACGATATGGTCCGGTACGAGATCATGAACACCTTCGGTCATTACGTGACCGAATCCAGCATGCACGGCGCCGAATACGTGCCCTATTTCATCAAGAACGCCTATCCGGAGCTGCTGGAGAAATACAATATCCCGACGGAGAATTACAAGGGATGGGGCGAGAGCAGCAAAACGTATTGGGAGCGCGCGATGAACGATCTGGTCCGCAACGCGTCGGTGACGCATGTGCGCACGCATGAATATGCCTCCTATATTATGGAAGCGATGGAGACGAACATCCCGTACAAAATCGCGGGCAACGTGCTGAATACCGGAGGGTTGATCTCGAATCTGCCGGAGGAAGCTTGCGTGGAAGTATCCTGCGTCGTGGATGGCGAAGGCGTCACGCCGACGCGCTTCGGCGCGCTTCCGCCGCAGCTGGCCGCGCTGAACCGGACGAACATCAACATGCAGCTGCTCACCATCGAAGCCGCGGTAACCCGCAAGCGCGAGCATATCTACCATGCGGCGCTGCTCGATCCGCACACGTCCTCCGAGCTGCCCATCGACACGATCAAAGCGATGGTGGACGAGATGCTCGAATCTTACGGCGATTTGCTGCCGGCGTACCGGTAGCGCAAGCAAGCGGTGAAATTCGAACAAGCGCGTATCGCCATTCCGGGGACGATGCGCGCTTGTTCGGCGTTGACGATGCGAAACGGGACTCTTGAAGGCTCGCGATAAGCGAGATCGTGCATTTTCGAGTCGCTGCTGCCGATGGCGGCGCATCTGGACGCAGCATATGGCGGCGTTGCGCGCGTCATCCAAAAAAACGGACAGCTCGGCGAGCTGCCCGCATCGATCTTTATGAGATATGCCCTGTACGCGCGCCGCGTTTGAATCAGGCGCCGCCGCCTTTGCTTTGCTCGAGCTTGAAGCGTTTGATGTACCCGAAGCCCATTAACTGCTTGCGGTGCTCATCCCATATGCGGAAGCGAAACGAGCGGAGGCTGGTGAACAGGGTAATCGGATGGTCGCTCTGGAGCATCTCGTTCTCGTCATGCGTGCGTTCCAGGTAGTAGTTCGGCACGCGCGGGCTCAAGTGATGGATATGGTGGTACCCTATGTTCCCCGTGAACCATTGCAGCACTTTCGGCAGCTTGTAGAACGAGCTTCCTTGCAGCGCCGCATCCACGTAATTCCAATTCTCGTTCTTCTCGAAGTAACTATGCTCGAACTGATGCTGCACGTAGAACAGCCAGAAGCCGGCAATGCCCGATATCAAGAACGTCGGTCCTTGGATCAGCAGGAAAGCCTGCCAGCCGAAGGCCCAGCACAGCAGCCCCGCCGCGGCGACGATTCCGGCATTGACGATATACGTGTTCAGGCGTTCCTTGATTTTCGCGTCCTTGCGATTGAAGCGGTATTCGAACAGGAAGATGTAGATGGGACCGAGTCCGAACAAGACGAACGGATTGCGGTAGATCCGGTAGCCCATCCGCTTGTAGAAGGGCAAAGCCAGGTATTCCTGGACCGTCAGCGTCCGGATGTCGCCGGTTCCCCGCCGATCCAGGTTGCCGTTGGTGGCATGATGCATGGAGTGGCTGTAACGCCATTGATTTAACGGGCAGCAGGTCAAGATGCCGGCAATCGTGCCGACAATTTCGTTGGCCCTGCGGTTCGCGAAGAACGAGCCGTGGCAGCAATCGTGGAAAATAATGAACACCCGAACCAGCAATCCCGCGGTGATAGCGGTTAGCGGCAACGTCAGCCAATAGGAAACGGAAAGACTCAAGTAGGCCACGTACCACAGGATGAATAAGGGGGCAAAGGTATTGAACATTTGCCATACGCTCCGCCATACGCTCGATTTCTCGTAAGGCGCAACGATCTTGCGCAGGTGTTTCGTGCTGCCGAGTAAGTTCATCGAATAACTCCTCTACTGTATCGAACGATTCAAGTGTAACACATCCGAGCGGCAATAAGCGGAAACCCTGCAAGGGAAAAGAAGGGGTAGTGCGCATTCGGTTCGGAAAGCGAATACAATTGCAGTTCGGCCTGCGATGTGCTATGATGAACGCATTGAGATTTTGACCTTAATTCACATTTTGCACAGGGTTAATGTTTTGATATCAACCTTGTGCAATATGTGAATTTTTCTTATATGGAAAATTCATGTAATTTTTGGAGGTGTTTCCATGCAAACAGGAACAGTTAAATGGTTTAATGCAGAAAAAGGCTTTGGTTTTATCGAGGTAGAGGGCGGCCAAGACGTATTCGTGCATTTCAGCGCGATTGCCGGCGACGGCTATAAATCGTTGGACGAAGGCCAACGCGTCGAGTTCAACATCGTGCAAGGCAACAGAGGCCAACAAGCCGAGAACGTCGTAAAACTGTAAGCGGCCATGAATCCCCGAACTTCGCGTTCGGGGATTTTTTTATTGCCAAGCCGCGCCTTGCCGGCAGGAGACGGCCGAAGGTCCGTATTGTTCTGCCGCCACGATTCCGGAAGCCGCGTACAACGCGGCTTTTTTTGGCGTGCACGGAATGCAGCCTGATCGTACCGGCCCGGCCTGTCCGCGGCGCTTGGCGGGGGATTCGGCATCGCGGTTCCGGTTCCGGAAGGGGCGGATACGGTGCGTGCGGGAATTTGTTCGAGGGCGGGCTGCTATTTGCGTGGACGGGACGCGTCCGGTGGGGCCGGGCAAGGCAGAAAATGACCCTGCAAGCTGCGGCAAGCGGGCGGCCGCGGCTCTGGGGCACTGCGGTCCTCGGGCGCACAGATGCGTTTCCTGCTTCCATAGACCTACATTCGCTTGCTGACGCTCTCTTTGCCGAGGATAGCCCTTCTCTCCTATGATGGTTACCGATGTCTCGCGAACTCCAGCTCAAGCCAAACGGCTTGGGCCTTTTTTGCGTGCCTCGAAAGACGGCCGCGAGCATCCTGAAAGGGGGAGGGAACCAGCTGGCGAAACGGGTTATTTTATTTGCACTATTTGTATACTTTTGTTTGACTAGAATGCACGGATAAATGAGAGGGTTGGAGAAATTTACATGACATGCATATGGGAATTCTTACATATGGATCGTTTGGGAGAGGAGATATTCTTTGTACGGATGCAACTAATGTGACATTGAGTTTGCGGGATTGCTTTAATTAATTAACGCTTTGCTGAATTGGCTGCCTGAACGATTTTAACTCTCCCGAGTAAGTAAACGCTTTAATTCATTTCTTAACGAAATGAATGACACATACCTAACATAATGCGTGATTTAAAAGTCTGTATTTCACATGGAGTCAAGTCCTGTTTCTCACCAATAAATAGAAATATTTTAGGTTGGATCATTGATAAGGAATTTGCACTATGTTACAATTCGCAACAGATGTCCAGCTCTATTAAATCGTGCTAGATTCAAGTGGTAGAGGAGGTTGAAGCGCGGGGGATCAGGAAAGCTTGCCGCAGCGTACATAGTTCAACATTTTTGTCAAACAGGAGGGCGACAACTTGAAACGAGAACAGGCAATAAAGTCGATCGCGATCACGGCATTCGCTTCGCTCATGATCGGCTCGGTCAGTCCCGCTTCGACCCATGCGGCCGAGGCGAATCCGAAGAAAAGCACTTGGACCGCCAAGACGGCTCCCAAAGAAAACATCGTGCAAATCGCGCCGAAAGCAGGCGCTTCGAACGACGGGAAAGCTCTTCCGCCAACATCCGACGAGAGCCTCGAGGGCGTCGACCGGATCATCGTGAAATACAAGCCGGGTCATGCTGCGGGCGCTGCTTCGATCCTGCCCGCCGGCAAGGCGAAAAGCAGCGCGAAGCTGGCAGGCATCGATGCCTCCGTCATCGAGCTAACCTCTGCCGACGACGTGAAAACGCTGCTCGACAAGCTGAACAAGGATCCGAACGTGCTTTATGCCGAACCCGACCGCAAGCTGTACAAATCCAACGCATCGGCCGACAGCCTGAATCAAATCAAGAAAATCGCGGAAGACGCGACGCTTCCGGACGATACGTACTTCGACAAGCAATGGGGGCTGCACAATACGGGGCAAACCCCGCCTTTCAACTTGAACAATCCGTTCCAGGAAGGGTATCCCGGCGTTCCGGGGCTCGATATCAAAGCGCCCGAAGCGTGGACGGTCACGAAGGGGAATCCGGACGTGGTCGTCGCGGTGATGGACTCCGGCATTCAGATCGACCATCCGGACCTGACGGACAGCATCTGGACCAATCCGAAGGAGCGGGCCGGCAACGGAACGGACGACGATAACAATCATTACGCCGACGACGTGCACGGCTGGAACTTCGTCGAGGACAATAACCAAATTTATTCCGAACTCGACTTGAATTCGGAAGGCACGGCTGTAGCCGGCATCATCGCGGGCTCCGTCAACAACGGAACCGGCTTGGCGGGCATTGCGCCGAATGTCAAGATCATGCCGCTCAAATACATCGGCGCGGAATACGGTTACTTGTCCGATTTGATCGAAGCCATCGAATATGCCGAGAACAACGGCGCCCAAATCGCCGACATCAGCGCGCAAACCTTCGAGTACAGCCAAGCCTTGAAGGATGCCATCGACGCTTCGTCCATGCTGTTCGTGACGGGAGCGGGCGATTATCGCGTGAACATCGACGGCACGCCGTCTTACCCTGCTGCTTTCGACAGCCCGAACATCCTCTCGGTGACGGGGATCGATAACGAAGGCCAGATCGTCAACGATGCGAACATCGGCTTTGGGTCCGTTGACGTCGCCGCTCCAGGGGAGGCGATCGCGGCCGCGGTTCCGGTATCGAACACCGGCTTGGCGGCGGAGATCCACGATCCCGCGAACGGCTCCAAGGCGATTTTCAACGGCATTGCCTTCGAGAACATCCTGGACGAGGAAGACGCGGACTATGACTATCGTCAAGACGCGTTCGATACCGCCATGGACTACCTCGAGGTCTCCAAAAGCGATCCGGACCACAAAATCCTCCTCGTTCAGGACGACCTCTCGAATTACACGGCCCTTCCGAGCACCAGCAAGCTGGCGAAATACACCGACCTTCTTCAGGATTACGCAGGGGTCGATATCGTGCAAGCCTCGCCGGACGGCGGCGACGGACCGACGCTGGCGAAAATGCAGGCGTACGACGCCGTGATCTGGTTTACGGGCATGGCGGACCGGTATTACGTTTCCAATCTGACCGCGAACGATCAGAAGAACCTAACGGATTTTCTGCACGGCGGCGGACATCTCATGCTGACCGGCACGAACGTGTTGAACGGACCGACTGAATACATGGGCGAAGAAGACTCCAGCATCATCGACACGCCTTTCGTCAAGGATGTCCTGCACCTTGCATTCATGGATCAGTATTTCTACAGCAACGCAATCGGGGTTCCCGGCACGATTTACGACTATAAGGACTACCCGCTCGACGAGGACAAAGACAGCTACAACTGGATCATTTCGCGGGATCCTTCGATTGCCAAGATCGACCTGTTGAACGTGACGAAGGATTTTAAAGGCAGCAGCTACGGCTATATGCGGGGTACCTCGATCGCCGCCGCGCATGCGGCCGGCGCAGCGGCGCTGGTGCTGAGCCAAGAGACTTCGCTCAGCGCGCTTGCCGTCAAGCAGCGGGTGATCAACAGCGGCACGAAAATCAGTTCCTTGTCGGGGAAAGTAGCCAGCGGCCGGATGATCAACGCGTACCAGGCGTTGACGGACGACGAGATTCCCGGTTCGCCGTTCACCGGCGACAGCATCTCCAATGGCTTGGACGACAGCTCGGACCTGAACGACGTCTATGCGGTCGAGCTCCATGCCGGCGAAAACATCGGCGTCTCGATGACCGGCGACAAGAATACGGACTTCGATCTCTATCTGTACGCGCCGGACGCGACGACCGTGAACCTGAACGAGCATATCCTGGCCTACTCCGAGAACGACAAGACATCCGCGGAATCGATCGACTACAAGGTTACGACGAGCGGTACGTATTACTTGAACGTTTTCGCCCATAAAGGCAAGGGCGCATACAGCCTGACGCTGCAACGGGACAATCAAATCGGCGATTACGAGGATTCCAGCAGCTCGCTCGCCTTCTCCGGACCTTGGAAGCAGGTAAGCGGCAGCGTCTATACGGGCGGCAGCAAGAAGGAAATCGATGCCGCGGGCAACGTCGAATTCGCGTTCGTGGGCAGCTACTTCTCCTGGATCGGCTCCAAGAACGCGGATCAAGGGATCGCCGACGTCTACGTGGACGGAGTGAAAGTGGCTTCGCCTTCGTTGTACAGCGCCAAATCGCTGAACAAACAGATCGTGTTCGAGAAGATGCTGCCGTTCGGCCAGCACGCGATCAAGATCGCATGGACCGGCAAGCACGATCCGTCCGCCAAGAAATCGGCCGGCACGTTCATCAACGTCGATGCGTTCAACGTCGCGAATTTGATTCAAGACAACGATCCCGGGTTGACGCTCTCGGGTCAATGGACGACGAGCTACAGCGTGAAGCATCTCGGAGGCAGAGCCATCTACTCGGATAAAGCGGGCAGCTACGCAAAATTGAAATTCGTGGGCACGCAGGCGAAGCTGTACGCGCTCGTCGGCAAGGACCGCGGCAAAGCGAATATCTATATCGACGACAAGCTGGTTACGCCGGATGCGATCGATCTGTACGGCAAAGCCGACCAGTACCGCGCCGTCGTATTCGAATCGAATGTCCTCGCCGCGGGCGCCCATACGATCAAAATCGTCAATCTGGGCGAGAAAAATCCGTCTTCCGCCGGCACGATCGTCTCGCTCGATGCCTTGTCCGTCACGCCGTAAATGGTCATCATTCATCATTCATAGGAAAAGAGGAATCGCAAATTGGCTAAATCCATGATCAAACAATCGGTCGCCCTCCTCACGGCCGCCATGCTGCTGACGGCTCCCTTCGGCCACGCAAGCGAAGCGGCCGGCGCGGAGACGAATCTCGCCGATATCCTTCATCCCGGCGGTCCGCTGTTTCCCACGAACCTAAGCGAGCTGCAGGCCCTGAATACGACCGGCGGCGCTGCCGGCAATCCGGGCGCGACCGTCGACCCGGGCATCGACACGACTTCGGCCGGCAAGATCAACGTCATCGTGCAGCTCAGCACCCCGCCGGTGTCCGTCGCCAAGTACGCCTCGGAGCTGTCGCGAAGCTCGTTCTCGGCCGATTCGGTCCAGCGCGCGGTCAAGACGGAGCAAGCTTCGTTCGTGAGCGCCGCCGGCAGCAAAGGCGTCGGCATGACCGTGAACTACCAGTACGACACGGTATTGAACGGCATGGAAGTGACCGTGAACGCCAATCAAATTCCGAAGCTGGCGCAGATGGCCGGCGTCAAGGCGATCAGCAAGAATCGCACTTATTATCCGATCCCGATGCCGGCAACGCCCGAATACGGCGCGGACGGCGCAAGCGAAATCAACTACGATATCGATCCCATCAAGCAAATCGGAGCGGATACCGCCTGGACGAAAGGCTTGACGGGGAAAGGCATGAAGATCGGCGTCATCGATACCGGCATCGATTATGACCATCCCGATCTGAAAGGCGCCTACAAGGGCGGGTACGATTCCTACTATAAGGACAACGACCCGTACGAGGACGTCCCGAACATCAGCTACGGCTTTGCGGGTTCCGAACACGGTACGCACGTTGCCGGAACCATCGCAGGCCGCGCGGCCAATCCGAACGCCGAGCTCGTGCAGAAGGGGATCGCGTACGAGGCCGATCTCTATTCCTATAAAGTATTAGGGGCAAAATGGAACGAGGAGAAGCAACAAGTCGATGTGACGGGCTCATCCGCCCAGGTCATCGACGGCATCGAGCATGCCATCAAAGACCATATGGATGTCATTAACATGTCCTTGGGCTCGGATATGGAGAAAAGCCCGAATTCGCCCGATTCCATCGCGGTCAACAATGCGGTGCTTTCCGGCGTGATCGCGGTCGTGGCGAACGGCAACGCAGCGGCCGACGGGTATTATTACTATTCCATGGGTTCGCCGGCAAGCGCGCAGCTGGGCATTTCGGTCGCGGCGGCCACGAGCACCAGCCGCCACTTCGGCGGCAGCTTCACGGATTCGCTGACGGCCGGTCAACCGGCGTATTCGATCGATGCCATGGCTTGGCAGGACAATCAATCGAACTTCGGCGAGATTCTGGGAACGGATCCGCTGGATGCCGTGTACGTCGGTTTGGGGGATGACGAAGATTACACGACCGACGTGTCGGGCAAAGTGGTTCTCGCCTCGCGAGGCGTGCTTGCGTTCGTGGACAAGATCGCCATCGCCAAGCGGCACGGCGCGAAAGCGATCGTCATTTTTAACGGCAAAGAGGTAAAAGACACGACTGAAGCGGACCTCTCCGCGCATATCGACGACCGGGACGGCAAGATCGGATCCGTCGCGTTCCTGGGCGAGAACTCCGATTATCTCCCGGCCTTCGATATGTCGGGTTCGGAGGGAAGGGCGCTTGCAAGGAAGATCATCGATCCCGCGAACGAAGGCGCGCCGCTGCAATTCGCGTTCGGGGCCGAATTTCCCGAGACGGTGCTGCCCGGCGACACGATCGCCGATTTCAGCTCGCGCGGTCCGAACTCGGACGGCAATTACAGCATCAAGCCCGATATCACCGCGCCGGGCGTGAACATCCGCTCGACGTGGCCGGCTTACGGGGAACTGGATTACGGATATGAACCGATTCCCGACTATGATACGGCCTATTACCGGATCAGCGGCACGAGCATGGCTACGCCGCATATTGCCGGATTGGCCCTGCTTATGAAGCAAGAGCATCCCGACTGGACGCCGCGCGACGTGCGCGCCGCGCTCGCCAATACGTCGGATACGCTGCGCGACGAGAACGGCACGCAATACGACGTCTATTCGCAAGGCGCGGGACGGGCGGATGTGGCCGATGCGATCCTGACGCCGGCGATCGTGGAAGCGATGGATCCGATCACGATCTACGACGAGAAAATGAACGCGAAGGTCATCGACAGCGAAGCGAGCAGCCTAAGCTTCGGGGCGATCGAGCCCGGGGCCGACCCGCTCTCCAAGCCGCTTCGGCTCAAGAACTTTTCGGACGGCCCCGTGACGTACTCGGCTTCCGTGATCATGCATCCGAGCGTCACTTCGGATCCGTCCGATCCGATCGCGACGCCGGACGTGAACGACGTCGCAGTGGAGCTTGGCGGACTTGATGCCGGCGCGAGTACCATCACCGCGGGCGCGGCTTCCAGCCAGCCGTTCACGCTCACGGCTGCGGCGAAGAGCGATGCCGCGCATGGCGTGTACGAAGGAGAAGTCAAATTGGAAAGCGGCGACGGGAAGCCCGCGCTTCATCTGCCGTTCGTCATCCATGTCGGCGACGACGTGGCCGATAACGATTTTACGCTGCAAAACTTCTCCCTGTCCGGCTTGAAGATCGTGCCTGACACGGCAATCGACGCATCGGCAACCTTGGCCGACGATTCCATGAACTATGCCGCGGTCTACGCCTATAACATGGACGAAGAATACGTGGGCACGCTCGCATATGTTTACAATGTCGATGAAGAGACGCAAAGCTTGAATCCGCTGCCGGCCGGCGATCTTCGGATCGAGAAACTGGATGGCACCTATACCGACGAGACCGAGGACGAGAACGGTTACGAGACCATCAAACAGCTGCCGGAAGGCCAATACGTGCTGCAATTGATCGTGGCGCATCTCATTGGAGGAGGCGACGCGGATCTCGTCCAATCGGCAGGCTCGATGATCTATGTCCAGGCTGAGCCGGACGGTACCGACGAACCGGGCAATCCAGACGAGCCGGGCAACCCCGGCGATCCGGGAACTCCGACCAATCCGGGTAACGGAGGAGGCGGCGTGCCGACCGAACCGGTAACGACGCCAACCTCGGAAACGCTGGCTTCCGTCGTGCCGTTCGATCAGAAGCTGGTGCCGCTGACAAGCGCCACAGAAACGAAGGATAACCATACGGTCATCACCGTAACGGATGCCGAGCTTCAGAAAGCGCTCGACGGCGCGAACGGCGCTCCGGTTGCCTTCAGCGTCGCCGCGACCTCCGCGGACGCATCCGCCGCCGACGCGCGCCTCTTCTTGACGGCCGCGCAGGTGAAGCTGCTGCAATCGGCCGACGCGCAAGCATCCGTCGCGTTCACGTGGAACGACGCTTCCGTTGCGATGCCGTTGTCGGCGCTGAAAGGAATCGATGCCGATTTCGAGCTCGAGATCAATCAAGCCGCCGATCAAGCGTCGCAGTTTACGAAAGCCTATGCGACGGCAACCGTGCTCGGAACGCCGTATGCGTTCGAAGCGCGTACGATCGTCGGCGGAGCGGAAAAGCCGCTTGCACTGGCGCCTGACCAAACGGTTCGCCGCGCGTTCCTGTTGGGCAAAGGCATCGATGCAAGCACGGCCGGCGCGCTCTACGCCGAAGGCGGAAGCGTGCACCCCGTGCCTGCCGCCTTCAAGAAAACCGCTGACGGCGAAACGCTCGTATCGATTACGCGTCCAGGCTTCTCCGTATACGCCGTCGCAACGCGTCATGTCGCGTTCGCGGACGCGACAACCTCGTGGGCAGCGGAACAGATTCAGACGCTGGCGGACAAATTCCTCTTGAACGGCACGTCCGCAACCGCGTTCTCGCCGAAGAAGTCCGTCACGCGCGCCGAATTCGCCGCCATGCTGGTGAACGCGATCGGCTTGAGCAAAAGCGCCGCGTCCGCGCCGTTCGCGGATATCCGCGGAACGGAATGGTTCGCGCAAGACGTGGCCGCGGCGTACCAGGCCGGTCTGGTCACGGGCAGCGAAGGCAAATTCAGTCCGAACGATCCAATCACGCGTCAGGATCTGACCGTCATGCTCGCCAGAGCCATGAAGCTGCTGCATATCGTCAAGACCGGCGGCACGCCGGACCGTCCTTACGCCGATGCGTCCAAGTTCGGTTCGTACGCCCAAGACAGCATCCAAGCCGTAACGGATGCCGGATTGATGCAGGGACTGGAGAAGCAAGGACAACTCTTCTTCGATCCCGCGATGCCGACGACGCGCGAAGCCGCGGCGAAGGTGCTGTACCAATTGCTCACGGCAGGCAGCTTGATCTGAATGCAGTTTGATTGCATGCAAGGATTGCGAATCCCATGAAATCTCCCGATTCGGGATTCGCGCGATGAATCGGCAGACGGATGCTTACACAGCGTCCGCCTGCCGTTTTTATTTGCGTTCCGACGGGAATGAACGGAATCCAACGCGTCGGCGAGCAGGCGGAATTTGGTGTTAGCCGCTTGATTTCCGGTCATCCTAACGAGAAGCGCGAAGAGCGGCGATCCCGGCGGGATGTTCCATTCCGTGTTGCGCGGTTTGTCGAATCGTGACATGATAAGGTAAAAAGCGGCATAACCAAAGAGAGGGCACGCGCGATGAAGAGCACCGACCGAATCATGCAAAGGCCAAGCGGCAGGTCCATGACCTTGAAAAAAAGAATCATCATTCTTTTTTTGATCAGCTCCCTGCTGCCGTTTATTTTTGTATTCTTCATCTCCTACCATACGATTTATTCGATCCTGACGAACAAAATCCAGGATAACCTGCAGAGCAATCTGCGGCAGGTCGAGCTTTCCTTGGAGAATGCCATCGGCAACTTGAACTCGGTCTCGGAGCAGCTCGCCTTCAAAGGCTCGATCGGCCGGGATTTGGAGATCCTGCTTACCTCCGACAACGCCTACGAACGATCGCAAATGACGACGCAGATCAACGCCGAGCTCAACCTGATCACCTTTACGAATACGAACGTCGGGCTCACGATGTACTATTTTCAGAAGGACGGGCTGCATCAGTTCGAGAATACGGGCGTCAAACCCGATTTCGATCCGAACGCGCTTCCGCTGCTGACCGAATATTACGGCATTACCTACTACGGCCCGCATATCAGCTACGACCGCTTCAACAATAATTACGTGCTGTCCGCGCTGCGGAAGGTCGATCTGCCCAGCCGGGACGACGTGTACGTCTATATCGAGAGCAATTTCAAGCTGACGGAAAGCCTGCTGGACAACGGCAAGAACCCGCAGCATGCGTACTATCTGTTCCTGGACAACAACCGCAAGATCACCTACAGCGAGATTCCGGACGAATATCCGCTCGACTCGGCGTTTACCAGCGAATCGCCCGACAAATCCCGCGGCCTGAACAAGGAATTTTATTGGTTCGACGAGACCAGCAACCAGGGCTGGAGCATCGTGTCCGTCATCTCGAACGCGGATTACAACAAGGAAATGAACAAATGGTTTCTCCAAACCCTCGTGTCCTCGATGTTCTTCCTCGGTGTCAGCGTGTTCATGGCGTGGCTGCTGTGGAAAATGGTGTATCGCCCGTTATCGAACTTCAACAAGGAAATCAAACTGATGACCAGCAACAAGACGCCGTCCGTGCTCGTCCAGACCCGGATCCCGGAATTCGATCAGCTCTTGGAGCAGTTCCGCGACATGAAGACGCAGATCTGGGACCTGTTCGTGGAGGTGCAGCATAAAGAGAAACGGAGAGCGGACCTGGAAGTCGAGAAGCTGCTCTACCAGATCAATCCGCATTTTCTCATGAATACGCTGGATACGGTGCATTGGCTCGCCGTCATGAACGGGCAGGGCGAGATCGACCGGATCATCACGTCGCTCAACAAGCTGCTGCATTATAACTTGGGCAAGCTCGGGCAGTCCTCGACGATCCGCGACGAGGTCGATGCGCTCAAGCAGTATTTGATCCTGCAGAAGGTCCGCTACGATTTCGAGTTCCAGGTGGATATCGAGGTGGATCAGAGCTTGCTCGACATGCCGATTCCCCGCTTCATCCTGCAGCCGCTCGTGGAGAACTCCCTCTATCACGGCTTCAGCGACAACGGCATCATCCAGGTTCGGGTCAAGGCGCAGGAGATGATCGAGATTTCCATCCAGGATAACGGCTCCGGCATGACGCAGGAAGCCATCGCCAAGCTGCTCCACAGCGAACAGATGGAACGGGAGAAGGTCGGCATGGGCATCGGCATGAATTACGTGAAACGGATGCTGGAAGTGTACTACAACGGCAAAGCGCGGATACATATCGCGAGCGCTCCCGGACAGGGGACGAGCATCTATCTGAGCTTGCCGTTATCGAAGGAGGATACGCCGTGATTCGGGTACTGGTCGTCGACGACGAGAAGTTGGTAAGGCAGGGCTTGATCACGTCTTTGCCGTGGGCGGAGTACGGCATGGAGGTGGTGGGCGAAGCCAAGAACGGGGAGAAGGCCATCGAATTTCTGGCGGAGCGCGAGGTGGACTTGATGCTGACGGACCTGGCCATGCCCGTCATGTCCGGCATCGAGCTGATGCGGATCGTCCGCAAGCGTTATCCGCGGCTGTATATTATCGTCCTGACGCTTCACCAGGACTTTGAATATATTCAGGAGGCGCTGCGGCTCGGGGCTATCGATTACATCGCCAAAGTGGAGCTGACGGCCGATCGCTTCTCCGAAATCCTGGCGCGCATTCGCGAGCGGATCGCGGAGGAAGAAAAGAAACGGCAGCAGTCCGGCGGCGAGACGTCTGCCGAAGGGAACGAGGATCGTACGCTCCCGGAAGCGCAGGCGGTTCTGCCGGACGTGAACGAAGACCGGCTGTCCGATGCGGCCGAGCACTGGTTGTCCCCCGGCTGGGTGCAGGACGACGAAGGCTTCGGGCTTCTTCGGGACAAGCTATGTGCCATGAACCTTTCTCCGGACAGGCTGATGCGGCTGCTGTCCAGGCTGACGGAGGAATGGAATGCGCTGTACGGCTCTATACTGGCGGAAAAGCTCGAGCTGCCGGCAGCCTTCGCCGATTGGCCGGCGGTCTCGGAGTGGCTGAACCGGACCAGAACGGCGTTAAGCAAGGCATTGGGATCGCCGCATTATTCGCAGGAAGTCCAGGATGCCGTCAAGAAGGCCGTCCAATTGATCCAAGAGCAGTTGGGCGGACAGCTGTACGCCGCCGATATCGCGAAGCGGGTCAATATGAGCCGCAGTTATTTCAGCCAATGCTTCCGGGACATCGTCGGGAAGACGTTTAACGAGTACGTGCGTCAGGCGAGAGTGGACAAAGCCAAGGAATACCTGATGCATACGAATATGCCGATCCTGTGGGTCGCCGAGAAAACCGGGTATTTGGACGGCAAGTATTTCAGCACGGTGTTTCGCGATCAGACCGGCGAGCTGCCGAGCGCCTTCCGTAAAATCCATCGCAAGGAATAGGACGGAAGACCCCGTTCTCGAATCGGACATATGTCGCACTCCTGCCGCCGAACGCGCCGCAGGGTAGACATATGTCCGATTTTATGAGGCGGGCAAGTGTCCGATCCGGACAAAATCAACCTTGGAGAGCAGGAATCCCGCACATTTCTCCCCATGATCTCCAAACCGCTTCCCGTCTTAATGGGAGCTATGGATGCGTTATATTTATGGAGCAAGAACGATGACTAGTCGGAAAGAAGGGGAGCAAGTTGAAGAACAAAAGAAAAAGCATGTCGGCGGTCGCGGCATTGTTGACGACGGCGCTGCTGATCAGCGCTTGCAGTTCGAACTCGGATTCGAACACGAACGCGGCATCGGACAACGGCGGCAACCAGTCGGGGAACGCGGCCTCCGCGCCGGCGGATCCGTTCGGCAAATACGCGGAGCCGGTATCGCTCGCGGTCGGCATGAAGGTCGATCCCGCCGACAAATCGCTTCCGGCCGGAGACACGCCGGAAAGCAACCAATTCACGCGCTACATCAAAGACAACCTGAACATCGACGTCACCAACGCTTTCACGGCCTCGCCGACGAACTACGACCAGAAGGTCAGCTTGTCCATCTCGAGCAACGATCTGCCGGACGCGATGGTCGTGAACGCGCAGCAATTGCGGAATATGTACGAGAACGGCCAACTGGCCGATTTGACGGAAGCCTTCGATCAATACGCGTCGCCGGCGCTGAAGCGCGTGCTGCAGGATTCGAACAAGCGGGCGATGGACACCGTTACGTTCGACGGCAAGATCATGGCGCTGCCGCAGGCCGAGGATGCCGGCATCCACGAGATGTGGATCCGCAAGGACTGGCTGGACAAGCTGGGCTTGCAGCCGCCGAAGACGATGGCGGATCTCGAGAAGGTCGCCGAAGCATTCGTCAAGAATGACCCGGACGGCAACGGCAAGGCCGATACGATCGGCATCGCGGGACCTTCCAGCAGCGGCAAAATGTACGCGAACTTCCTGGATTCCGCGAACAACCTGTACGGCTTCGATCCGATCTTCTCGGCGTACGGCGCTTACCCGGGCTACTGGGTCAAAGACGCGGACGGCAATCCGGCCTACGGCTCGACGCTTCCGCAAACGAAGGAAGCGCTCGGCGAGCTTCGCGATCTGTACGCCAAAGGCTTGATCGACCAACAGATGGCGATCCGCACGGATTCCGGCGAGTCGATCGTCAGCGGCCAAACGGGCATGTTCTTCGCGCCATGGTGGATGGGCTACGGTCCGCTGACGGACGCGATCAAGCAAAACCCGAAAGCCAACTGGCAGGCCTATGCCTTGCCGCTGGACGCCCAAGGCCAATTCAGCCCGCACTTAAGCGCGCCGGCCGGGCAATTCGTGGTCGTCTCCAAAGACTACAAAAATCCCGAATCCGTCATCAAGCTGCAAAACCTGCTGCTTCGCGACGAAAGCAAATTCGATCTGACGAAAGGCTCGATCGGTTTCTATCCGGTTCGCCTCGCGCTCGGGCCGTCCGATGAATCGGAATTCACCGTCCAAGCGGTGCGCGACGTGCTCGCCGGCACGAAAACGCCGGAGGATTTCGCGGACAAGCCGGAATACAAGCTGCTTGCGGGAGATCTGAACAGCATCAAGAAGGTGAAGCTGGAGCCGTACGACAAGATGGATATCCAATACTGGAATCCGACGGCCGACATGGGCGCCTGGACCCGGCTGTACTCCATCATGGTCGGCGTCGCGCCGTTCGTGGACGTGCCGATGAACCGGGTCAGCAGCCTGCTGTACTCGCAAACGAACGCGATGGAAACGAAATGGGTCAACCTGAAGAAGATGGAAGACGAAACCTTCCTGAAAATCGTCGTCGGCGGCGCATCGCTCGATACGTTCGACAAATTCGTAGCCGATTGGAAGAAACAAGGCGGCGATCAAATTACGGCCGAAGTCGCCGAAGCCGTAAAGCAATAAGAGGTTGAACGGAGGGGCTTGGCTTCAAGCGAGCCCCTTTCCATTGCCCGCCGTCGGCAGAGTTGGGAGGGATAACGAGTGAATACCAAAGGGTTTGCCAAGCATTACTACTTGATGCTTCTTCCGGGCTTTGTCTGGCTCGGAGTATTCAGTATTTTCCCAATGTTCGGAATCGTCATCGCTTTCGAGCATTTCAGCCCCGTTAAAGGCATGTTCGGCTCGGAATGGGTCGGTTTGGAAAATTTCCGCTACATGTTTACGCTCGGCGATACCCGAAGCATCTTCTTCAACACGATATTCATCGCGGTGATGAAGATCATCGCCAACCTGGTCGTGCCGCTTGTCTTCGCCCTGCTGCTCAACGAGCTGCGCTTGACCGTACTCAAGAAGTGGGTACAGACGATCGTCTACTTGCCTCACTTTCTGTCATGGGTCATTCTCGGGGGGATCGTGCTCGACCTGTTCGCCTTCGACGGCCCGATCAATGGCATTCTGTCGGTCTTCGGTGTGAAAGCAACCAATTTCTTCGCGAACGCGCCGTTGTTCCCGTTCCTGGCGGTCGGCACGGACGTATGGAAGGAATTCGGTTTCAATATGATTATTTATTTGGCCGCGCTGACCGGCATCAATCCCGCGCTGTACGAAGCGGCGGGGATGGACGGCGCCTCGCGGATGCGCCGCTTGTGGCACGTGACGCTGCCGGGCATTCGCACGACGGCCGCGCTGCTCGCCGTACTCGGTCTCGGGAACGTGCTGAACGCGGGCTTCGACCAAATCTTCAATCTGTACAATCCCCTCGTGTATTCGTCCGGGGACATCATCGATACATGGGTATACCGCACGGGCTTGCTGAACATGCAATACGAGCTTGCGACGGCCGTCGGGCTGCTGAAATCAGTCGTCGGGTTCATCCTGATCGCGCTCTCGTACGTCGCGGCGAGCAAGTGGGCCAATTATCGGATTTTCTAGAGAAAGGAGGCGAGCGGAATGGTCAAAGATACGACACTCGGTTCGAAAGCGTTCGATGTGCTGATCGTGGCGATCCTGGTGCTTGTCGCGCTCACGTGCATTCTTCCGCTATGGTATACGCTGGCCGTATCGTTCAGCACCAAGGCCGCCGCGGCGGGGGGACAGATCTCGTTATGGCCGGTCGGCTTTAATTTGAATTCCTACAGGCAGCTGCTGCAGGACAACCAGTTCTTCGTTTCCTTCTGGACGTCGATCAAGCGCGTCGTGCTGGGGGCCGGCTTGAATCTGATTATCGTGCCGCTGATGGCGTACCCGCTGTCCAAGACGATCCGGGACTTCCGGCTGCGCAACGTGCTTATGTGGGCGGTCATCTTCACCATGCTGTTCAACGGCGGTTTGATTCCGCTGTACCTGACGATCAAGAAGCTCGGCATGTTCAACAGCATCTGGTCGCTGGTGCTGGTCGGCGGCGCGCAAACGCTCGTGTTCAACGTCATTCTGGCCATGAACTTCTTCCGGAACCTGCCGAAGGAGCTGGACGAAGCGGCGCTCGTGGACGGAGCCGGACCTTGGTATATCTTGCTCAAAGTGTACGTGCCGCTATCCGCGCCGGTGCTGGCGACCGTATCGCTGTTCAGCATCGTGTACCATTGGAACGAGTTCCTGTACGGACTGGTGTTCATGACGCGGGAGCAATTCTATCCTTTGCAGACCTATATTCAGCAGGTCGTCGTCATGCTGGATCCGTCGACGATGTCCACGGACGAGCTGCAGCGGCTCAGCCAGCTGTCCAACCGGACCTTGAACGCGGCCAAGATCTTCATCGCGATGGTCCCGGTGCTGGTGGTCTATCCGTTCCTGCAGCGCTTCTTCATTCACGGCATCACGCTCGGCTCGGTCAAGGAATAAGCCGGCGCAATCATTCTATTCTATCATCTAAAGGAGCCTGACCTTATATGAAACAAATCCGGATCGGCACGCTCGTCGGCGGCGGAGACGCGGTTCGCGTCCTGCCGCAAATACTTCCGCACGGCTTCGAATCCTTCAGTCTGACGTTCTGGCAATCGACCAATGGCCTCGACCTGTCCGAGACCGCCAAGCGGGTCAAGGAACTATTGGCCGAGAAAGGCATTCCCGTCTCGAGCCTCGGCATCTTCGGCAATCCCCTGACCGGCGCCGGCGACAACGCGGACACGCTCGCCAGCTGGGAACGGTTGATCGACCATGCGCATGAATTCGGCACGGACCTGGTGGCGGGCTTCACGGGGCGCATGCCCGGCACGATCGACGACTCGCTCCCGCGGTACGCGGAAGTGTTCGGCGAGCTCGCGAAGCGCGCCGCGGACAAAGGCGTGAAGCTGGCGTTCGAGAACTGCGACATGGGCGGTACCTGGGAGAGCGGCGATTGGAACATCGCCCATAATCCGACGGCGTGGGAACGCATGTTCAATGCCTTGCCGGCGGAAAACGTCGGGCTTCAATGGGAGCCGACGCATCAAATGGTCAGCCTGATCGATCCGATTCCGCAGCTGCGCAAATGGGTCGGCAAAATCTTCAACGTGCACGGCAAGGATGCGACCATCGCTTGGGACGTCGTGCGCGAATACGGCATTCACGGTCCGAAGCCGTTCGTCTGGCACCGGACGCCGGGCTTCGGCGACACCAACTGGACGGACGTGATCTCGATTCTCCGTCAGCACGGCTACGAGGGCAGCATCGATATCGAAGGCTGGCATGACCCGGTGTATCGCGACGAATGGGAAATGACGGGCCAGGTGCATGCGCTCAATTATTTGAAAAACTGCCGCGGCGGCGATTTCGTTCCGAATCCGTCCTAACCGCGATTGCGATATCGGCGTCGAAATAGACAGAAAGAGGTGAGCGGATTGGCTCAGCATAAAGTAGTGGTGGCCGGCTGCGGCGGCATGGCCAACGAATGGCTCGATTACGCCGCGCAGCGGGAGAACGTCGAGGTCGTCGGACTGGTGGATCTGTTCGAGGAAGCGGCGAAGAAGATGGCGCAGAAGCGCGGGCTGAACGTGCCGACGTTCACGGATTTGTCCGAAGCGCTCGCCCATACCGGCGCGAATCTCGTGTTCGACGTGACGATTCCGGCGAGTCACAAGCAGATCGCCACGACGGCGCTCCGGGCGGGCGTCCACGTATTCGGCGAGAAGCCGATGGCGGAAACGTTGGCCGACGCGCAGGAGGTGCTGGCCGTGGCGAATGCGTCCGGCAAGCGGTATTCCGTGATGCAGAACCGCCGGTATTTGAAGCATATCCGCGCGTTGTCGAGCTTCCTGGCGGGCGGCGGGATCGGCAAGGTCGGCGCGCTGCACGCGGATTTCTTCCTCGGGCCGCACTTCGGCGGCTTTCGCGAGACGATGGCGAGTCCCTTGATCCTGGATATGGCCATCCATACGTTCGATCAGGCCCGTTTCTTGAGCGGAGCGGATCCCGTATCGGTCTATTGCCATGAATTCAATCCGGCCGGATCCTGGTACGCGGGCAACGCTTCGGCGATCTGCATCTTCGAGATGAGCGACGGATCCGTGTTCTCGTACCGCGGTTCTTGGAGCGCGCAGGGCGCGGGTACTTCATGGGAATCCGACTGGCGCGTGACGGGCAGTCTGGGAACGGCGTTATGGGACGGGGACAATCGCCCGACGGCCGAAGAGGTCAGCGGAGACGAAGGCTTCATGCATCCGACCAAAGCAATCGAAGTGCCGGATATTTGGACGGGCCGGCAAGGCCATTTCGGCTGTCTGGACAACATGTTCGACGCGCTGGAGCACGACCGGCTGGCGGAAACGGACAGCAGCGACAACATCAAGAGCGTCGCGATGGTCTTCGGCGCGATCGAGAGCGCCAAAACCGGACAGAAGGTAATGCTTGGCTAAACCGGCCGCTTGATCGGCCGAGCGAACACAGAACAGAGCAGGATAGGATGGAGGCGCAAGCATGAAAGAGATCCAAGTTGGCATGATCGGTTATAAATTCATGGGCAAAGCCCACAGCCATGCGTATCGCGATTTGCCGATGTTCTTCCCGGATGCCCCGGCTCCGGTCATGAAGGCGATCTGCGGCCGGGACGAGCAGGGCGTGCGCCAAGCCGCCAAGCAGTTCGGCTGGGAGCATGCGGTGACGGATTGGCGCGAGCTGGTCAACCAGGCGGATATCGACGTCGTCGACATCAACGCGCCGAGCGACGCCCATAAGGAAATCGCCATCGCGGCGGCGAAAGCGGGCAAGCATCTGTTCTGCGAGAAGCCGCTTGCGCTGACCTTGTCCGACGCCAGGGAGATGCTCGCGGCGGCGGAAGCGGCGGGCGTCAAGCATATGGTCGGCTTCAATTACCGCTTCGCGCCGGCGATCCGCCTGGCGAAGAAGCTGATCGCCGAAGGGAGGATCGGCAAGATTCATCATTTCCGCGCCGCGTTCCTGCAGGATTGGCTGGTCGATTCGGCATTCCCGCTCGTCTGGCGGCTGAAGAAGGAAGTCGCGGGCTCCGGCTCGCACGGCGATCTCGGCGCGCATCTGATCGATCTGTCCCGCTATCTCGTCGGCGAGATCGACGAAGTGGTCGGCATGAGCGAGACCTTCGTCAAGCGCCGTCCGCTCGCCGAGTCCATGGCCGGCCTCAGCGCGCAGGGAAATACCGACGGGCCGATGGGCGACGTGACCGTGGACGATGCGACGTCGTTCATGGCGCGGTTCGCGAACGGCGCGCTCGGCAGCTTCGAGGCGAGCCGGCTTGCCGCCGGGCATCGCTGCACGAACGCGTTCGAGATCAACGGCAGCAAGGGCAGCGTGCGTTTCGATTTCGAGCGCATGAACGAGCTGGAGGTTTATTTTACCGACGACGCGGACGACGTGCAGGGCTTCCGGCGCGTGCTCGCGACCGATCCCGCCCATGATTACATGGATGCCTGGTGGCCGCCGGGCCATACGATCGGCTTCGAGCATACGTTCATCCACGAGGTGCTCGAGCTGATGGAGGCGATCCGCGACGATCGCCAGCCCAAGCCGAATTTCGCGGACGGCATCAAGTGCCAGGAAGTGCTGGAGGCCGTGGACGTCTCCATCGCCGAGCGGCGCTGGGTCGCGATCAGCGAGCTGCGGCAGTAACAGTACGCGCGGGATTCATGATCCTGCCCACCATGCTTGCCATGCTAAACGATCGCTTCGGGTTGCTTCGGAGGCCAATACGGCTTCGGGCTGCCCGGGGCGATTTGTTATGTCATCCTTAAAACGCTCTGCAATGCGGGACGTTCACGGAAGCCCCTTGCGCTATCATGAGGCTTTTCTCGTTGTTCAACCGACTTCCGGGATCACGACAGGCGTTGCCGGAAATCCCCCGTCTTTCCGAATAACCAAAAGATAATCGGACGACAGATTCTCGACAACGATATAAGCGACTCCCTGATACGCGACTTCGCGCTCCAATTTGAAAAACACTTCGTTCGCGTTCTCCAACCTGAACACCTCATTTCGAATGATACGATATGTATCTCATACTAATACAAAGTAAGTACAAGAGCAACGTGTATTCGCGCGCGAGGATGTCGAACCAGTCGCCTCGCAGAGGAAATAACAGGAAAAAACAATTGAAATGCAGAACACTTGTTTGGTATAATCGACGCAGCGCGGTGCAGCGACTTTTGTTCGATGGAGGGAATACGATGAAAATTTTGCAGATCCGTTTGTTGGTGCCGAACGTGCGAGACTGTTTCTTGTTCTACAGGGATATCCTGGATTTAGAAGTTCTGCATGGCAACGAAGACACGCCATATGCCGAATTCCGGACGGGAGACATTCATATTGCGTTGGAGCCTCTGCTCGCCAGCGAGCCGGCCGGCGCCCCGCCCAAGCCGCATGCATTCAGCGCCCAAGACCGGATCGCGATCATCATCGGCGTCGAGAACGTGGATGCGGCCTACGACCGGTTGACGGGCAAGGGCATTGCATTCGTCGAAGAACCGCATGATACGCCCGAATGGGGCCATCGCGTCGCTTACTTGCGCGACCCCGCCGGCAATCTGATCGAGCTAAACGGCGGCCTCTGATTCGTTCGCGGCACATTGCCCCCATTGCTCTAATCGTTCCTATTCATGCAGGCTGCCGGATCCTTGACCGGCAGCTTTATTTTGTTCAGCGGCAAGCTTCGGCGCAATAATGCGAATCGCGAAGAGAAGACTTGGCGAGCAAGCGCGATTCGCCGTTCGACGCACGTTCGGGAGCGGTTCGCGGGCAGGCTGGAACACGATGTCATAAAACCGTTAGTTCGATCCTATTAGGTCGTAGTCATCGTCCGAATCGCGATTTACATTAGAAGATGAGGACCAGCACTCAGAATAGGATGTGAAACGATGAATACCAAAGTATTGACGAATTCGCAAATCGAGCAATTCATCGAACTTGGGTACGTACGGCTCGAAGAGGCGTTCCCGCGCAAGGCGGCGCTTGCCGCGCAGGAGCTGCTATGGACGCAGGTCGAGAAGCAGGGCGTGAAGAAGGATGATCGCGGGACTTGGAACCAGCCGATGGTGCACATCAAGGAACAATTCGACGACGAGGCGTTTCAAGTCTGCAATACGTTGCGATTGGCCGATGCCATCGAGGACGTGGTCGGAGCCGGGCGGTGGAAGGAACGTTCCGTCTACGGGCAGGACGACAAGAAGACGCTGTGGGGCTGGTGGCCGGTCAATTTCGCGTCCGGCGCGGACCGTCCCTGGGACGTGCCGACGAACGGCTGGCATTGGGACGGCATGAGCCGCCCGCATTACGTCGACAGTCCCGAGCAGGGCTTGTTGCTGCTGTGCGTCTTCTCGGAGATCGGCTTGCGGAGCGGCAGCACGCTCGTCGCCGAAGGATCGCATAAGATCGTCGCCAATATCTTGGCGGAGCATAACGACGGCCCCATGGCGCACGAAGCGATCGCCATCGCCAACCGCTCTCATCCATGGCTGCGGGAGCTGACGAATACGAGAGACGGCGAGGCCGTCGCCGATCTCTACGCCAACGATGCAGCCGCTGCGGCCGAGCCCGGAACCGGCGATCGCATCCGTACGTTCATGGAGCAGACGCACGTCGATGCGAGCGGCGTACGCCTGCGCGTGGCCGAAACGCCGGCATCCCCCGGCGACGTGCTGCTCTGCCACCCGTTCCTGTACCATTGCGCCTCGCAGAATCATTCGGGCGTGCCGCGCTTCATGTGCAATCGCGCGACGCCGCTGGTCAGACGGATGAACTTGAACCGGGCGAACCCGGAGGCGTATTCGCCGCTCGAGCTCAGCACGCGCCGTTCGATCGTTCGGACCTGACCCTTGCCGCGCGCCGAGTCGACTAGCGTCGAGCAGCCGGAGCGCCGCTTAGCATTGAAGCGCAGCTGAATAGCCGGAGCTTGCCGCCTACCCGAGCGCGGAGGATGCGTTGCCGTCGCGGCAAACGTACGTACGGAAAACCGGCGAGCCGGCAACGCCTTGATTATGCTGAGAAGCCCGCCACGGCGGGCTTTTTGCCGTTGGCCGCGGACGCAGGACGCCTCTGATGCAGGCTGCGCGACACGTCCGGAAGGAATGCCGCAAGCATTATAAGATCCGGCTCGCTACGCTCAGCTGGCGGCATTCGATCGCGCCGGACGTTCGAGCCTTTCATCGCGCAGCACTGGATCAAAGGAGGGGGACGTAAGCCCGCATTCGTGCTATAGTCACAGTAGGCGGTCGGGAAAAGCGGAAAGAAACGGCGTTCCAACTCTACCTTGCGATCTTCAGAAAAGATTCAGAATCTCCGCCGGTGAATCCAAAGATTATTCGGTTAGGATGAGAGGGATCGAAGCTGAATGATATTCAAGGAGGCCCTTGCATGCAGGTTGGTCCAAGAACGCGTATTCATGATCAAATTCTGTTTCTGTCGCGATTTCTGAGCTCGCCCGGCGTTATCGGAAGCGTGACCCCGAGCTCGAAATTTCTGGCCAAACGGATGGTGGACGCTGTACCATGGGATCAGGTCCGTTATGCCGCCGAGCTCGGAGCCGGCACGGGCGCGATCACCGCGTCCATTCGGAAAGCCAAACGAACGAACGCGACGGTCTTGCTGTTCGAGCAGGATCGTCGTCTGCGCCGCAAGCTCCGGCGCGAGTATGCGGATTTCCCCTGCTATCCGGATTGCCGCGGGCTGGAGGCCGCCATGCGCAGCGAAAACATCGACCGGCTCGATTGCATCCTTAGCGGACTGCCTTTCTTCAATTTTCCGCAGGAGGTTCGGGATCATCTGGTCGATCAGGTCTATCGCGCGCTGCGGCCGGGCGGATTATTCATTGCGTTCCAATATTCCCGGCAGATGAAGAGGCAGCTGGGCGAATTGTTCGAGATCGAGCAGATTGCGTTCGTGCCGCTTAATCTTCCTCCGGCCTTCGTCTATGTATGCCGGAAGAGAGAACTGCACGATTAGGAGCCGGGGGCGGATCAGGCATCGGCCGCCCGGTACGAAAAGAGGCAGGTAGGAATGGACTACACGAGCATGTTGGGACTGATTCAGCATTTAGGCTACGCAGCGTTGTTTTTCGTCCTGTGCCTGGGCTTGATCAGCATACCGGTCCCCAATGAAGTGATCGTCATGACGGCGGGGGCGGTGTCGGCAAGCGGAACGCTGCTGCCGGTTCCGGCCTTCCTATGCACCTTTCTGGGGGTCGTGTCCGGCTTATCGTTCGGCTATACGATGGGGCGAAAATACGGCAGGCCGCTGCTGAATCGGCTGCAGAAGAAAGAGCGGATGGGGAAGGCCCTGCATTTCGCGGAAAAGCTGCTTTCCAAATACGGCAAATTCGCGCTGTGCGCGAGCTATTTCTTCCCTCTCGTCCGTCATGTCATGCCTTATCTGGCGGGGATGAACCAGATGAATTTCAAGCTGTTCGCGGTCTTCTCCTACGGAACGGGGCTGGCATGGACGCTGATCTATTTCTTATTGGGCCGCTTAATGGGCAACCAAGTGCAGGAAGCGGGCTACGCGATCTATTATTACGGGATGCGAGCGCTCGGACTGCTGGCTGCGGCTGCCGCGGTGGTGCTGCTGGTCCGATGGATCGCGCGGGCGCGGAACGATCACAAGCGGACGTTGGGCCAGTGAGGATTCGGCCGCGTATTCCGCAGGAAGGTCCTCAGGGCAAGCCGCCCCGAGGTCTCTTCGTCGTTTCCGCTCGCACGTCAGGTGCAGCGATCGGAGTCGACTTGTCCGGCGACAAATGCTATTATGATTCAAAAGTAACTTTTAGTAGGGTACAAGCATCATTTAGATATAGTGTCGTTAATGTGATTATTGTATCCGGGAGAGGTCGACGCATCCATGAAAACCTATTACTGCGATCTGGAAGTCGCGATGGAGATTATCGGCGGGAAATGGAAAAGCCTTATCCTATACTATTTGATCAAAGGCCCGAAACGGACCAGCGAATTAAAGCGGCTCGTGCCGGGCATATCGCAAAAAATGCTCATTCAGACCCTTCGCGAATTGGAAACGGACGGGTTGATCCTCAGGCGGATGTACAATCAAGTGCCGCCGAAGGTCGAATATTCGACCACCGAGCTCGGGCAATCGCTTGAGCAAATACTAAGACTGCTTTGCGGTTGGGGCAGCGACTACGCGGAGAAGTCGTTTGCGCCCGGGGAAGCGCAAATTTTGCATTACGATTGACCGAATGATGCACCGATTCGCCCGTTTATCCCCCGCTAACAAATGTAATCGAAATGACATCTTAATTTCATCTTGGCTTAACGAAGGCGGCCTATAATCAATCTCGACCCCCCTTTTTAATAGAGTAAACCTCGACCCGCAGCCCGTTGCTGCGGGTCTTTTTTTGCTTCATTGCGCAGGGTAGATGTCGTTCTTCTCGAACAATCGCCACAGCTGATCGGCCATGTACGCCGGAGGATGCGGCATGTCGTGCTGAATCCACCATTCCACGATCCCGACGAAAGCCGAGGCCATGAATTGCGCGTTCAATTCATGGTTGATGGCCGAACGGCGTTTCTGGTCGTTGAGTTTCCGCTCGACGCTGGCCGAGACGAACTGCAGCATTCGTTCCCGGAACACGAAGGTTCTGCGATTGGCGAACATGGAGGAGAAGAACAAGAAATGCGTTTCGAAATATTCGAATACCGGCTGCAGCTCGCTGATCAGCGAGACATGCGCCTCATCGTTATCATGATGGCTGCAAAACGTGATCAGCTTGTTCAGATGGTCCTCGATGCTTTTGTCGAGCAGATCGTACTTGTCCGTAAAGTGCAAATAAACCGTGCCCCGGTTCACGTTGGCCCGTTCCGAGATATCGTTGATGGTAATATGCTGGAAATCCTTTTCGGAAAATAGCTCCAAAAACGCTTTGTTGATCGCTTCCTTGGTCTTGACGATTCGTCTGTCGATCTTCGCTTCGGTCCCCATATCGGATCGGCCTCCTCCAGTTAATCAACACTTTCGCTCCGGATGTCGGATATGAAACAAACGCGGTCGCATCGGCGATTGAAGTCCTTTCGTATCCCTATATAATAATAATCAACGAACGCCATTTAATCAACGCGTGTTGAATAAGGCGTTTGAAAATGATAGTCGAAGGGAACGATCGCATTGGATAACATAGCCGATAAAGTGGTCATCATAACGGGCGCATCGAGCGGGATCGGAGAGGCCACGGCCAAGCTGTTGGCGCAAAAGGGAGCCAAGGTCGTATTGGCGGCCAGAAGGGAAGAGCGGCTGCAAACGATCGCGAGCGAGATCGAGCAGGCGGGAGGGAAAGCCGCTTACCGAAAGGCGGACGTAGTCTCTTCCGAGGATATGCGGCAGCTGGCGGCGTTCGCGCTCGAACGATTCGGCCGAATCGACGTGCTCGTGAATAATGCCGGGGTCATGCCGGTGTCGCGGCTGAACGAGTTAAGGGTCGCGGCATGGGATGAAATGATCGACGTGAACATCAAAGGCGTGCTGCATGGCATCGCCGCGGTCCTGCCGGTCATGAGGGAACAGCAGTCGGGCCATATCGTCAACATCGCTTCGGTTGCCGGCCACGCCGTAAGTCCGACCTCGTCCGTATACAGCGGGACCAAATTCGCCGTCAGAGCCATCACGGAAGGACTGCGCCAGGAAGAGTCGCCATCGTCCAATATCCGCACGACCATCGTCTCGCCGGGCATTACCGAGTCGGAGCTGCTGAACACGGTGAAGAGTCCCGAAGTGCAAGCGATGGCCGGCCATTTCAAAGACATGGGCATCTCGCCTTACCGGATCGCCGGCGCGATCGCTTACGCCGTCAACGAACCTGCCGATACCAGCGTCAACGAAATCGTCATCCGACCGACGGTTCAGAGCATGTAAGTAGTGTCTGCCGTTCCGGGAGCCGCGATTCAACAAGCTCGTCCGCGATCGCAAAGAAAGCGCCGGGACCCCAAGGTCCCCGGCGCTTTGTCCCGTGCATCGCCCGATAATCGCATCCTGGCGTGACGTCATTCGACCGGCGGGAAATCCGTCGAGAAGGCAAGCTCGCGCTGCGCCTCCAGCGCCGCGAGCCGTTCGGACAGCGCTTTGTGAATCGCGTTGTAGGAATCGCTGCCGAGCACTAGCCGCAGCGGAGCCGGATGCTGATCCGCGCTGTCGATCATGATCCGGGCCATCTTGGCGGGATCGCCGATCGAGAGCTGCACGGCTTCCTCGATGAAGCGCCGCGTCATGCGGGCGGGACTGGCCTCGTAGGCGTCGATTCGGGGACCGAGACGGGCGCTGCCGTACCGGAACGCCGTCCGCGCGCCGCCGGGCTCGACGATCGTGACGCCGATATTGAACGGCGCGACGTCCTTCATCGTCGCTTCGATGAAGCCCTCGATTCCCCATTTGCCGGCATGGTACAGCGATGCGCCGGGATTCGTGGCTTGGCCGCCGTAGGTGGATACCTGCATGATGCGGCCGCCTCCTTGCGCGCGCAGGTGAGGGAGCGCGGCGCGGACCACTTGAATCGAACCGAGCAGATTGGTATCCAGTTGATGGCGAATCTGCTCGTCGGTCAATTCCTCGGCCGCTCCGAAGAGTCCGTACCCGGCGTTATTGACCACCACGTCGAGCCTCCCGAGGTCCGCGAACGCCTTGTTCACGACCCGGTGGACCGCAGGCGCGTCGGTGACGTCCAGATGCGCGAGCCAGAGGAGGTCGCCGTATTCTTCCTTGAGATCATCCATGAGTTCCATTCTGCGTACGGTGCCGGCGACCCGGTCGCCGCGAGCGAGAAGCTGTTCGGTCATATGGCGGCCGAAGCCGCTGTTTACCCCGGTAATAAACCAAGTGCGCGTCGTCATGAGCAGGCATCCTTCTTTCGAATGAATTCAGTTTAGCGTTGAAATAATAACTAACTGTTTAGTTATATATTAATCTTACATATCCGTTTCGTCAAATGGTATAATGTGCGCACGACAATGCTACCCCGATTGGATGGAAGAGAATGGGGAGCGCCGACGCTCTTCAACACGATTCAACAGAAGAACCTGACGCGCGTCTAAAGGGAGGCATGCGAGCGCCCATGCGTCGCGGGCGTTTTTTGCATGTGTCGGGCCGGCTTCGCGATATGCCGCCTTGCGTCGGCCGCGGGCTTGCATGACGATGCCGGGTTCCGGGAAATGGAATGCAAAGAAACTTTTCTCAATTCCTGTCGTCTAACGTGTTGGCAACGATTCATTAATTCGAACGAGGTGATCGCATGAACGAGATTCGTACGCTGCAGCCGCATGAGCTTCAGGAGAGCATCGCGCTCTCGCAGTTTGCGTTTCAATACGAACTGACCGCCGAACAGCAAGCCGAGCAGGTCGGCAAGATGGATCCATCGCAATTATTGGGTTACTTCAAGGATGGGACGTTGGCGGCCAAGCTCCAGGTCATCCCGTTCCATACGTGGGTGAACGGCCGCCGCTTCGCGATGGGCGGGATTGCCGGCGTGGCGACTTGGCCGGAGTACCGGCGGGGCGGCATGGTGGCGCAGCTGTTAGGGCAAGCGCTGAAGTCGATGCGCGACCGCGGGCAAACGCTTTCTTTCCTGGCGCCGTTCAAATTCGAGTTTTACCGCAAATACGGCTGGGAGACGTACGTCGATTATGTGAGATACGAGATTCCCGCGGACAAGCTGCCGAAGTTCGAAGCGGCCGAAGGCAGCAAGATCGTGCGCGTCGACAAGAACGGGGAGCTCCTGAACTCCGTCTACGAGGCTTACGCGAAGCAATTCAACGGCATGTTGGAGCGGGACGCGCACTGGTGGAACGAACGCTATTTGAAAGGCAAGAAGGGCACGGTCGCCGTCTATGTGAATCCGCAGGGCGAGCAGCGGGGCTACGTGTTCTATCAAGTGAAGGACCGCGCGGCGACCATTCATGATTTTGTATTCCTGGACGAGGAAGCCAGAAGGGGCTTGTGGAAATTCATCGCGGACCATGACTCGATGATGACCAAGGTGGAACTGAATGCTCCGGCCGACGACCAGCTTCCGTTCCTGATGCATGACCCCAGGTTCGCGCAAGAGCGGACCACGTACTTCTCGGCGAGAATCGTCGATGCCGAATCGTTTCTGGCCCAGTATGCATTCGAAGCGCGCGGAGACGCCGAACCGCTGTACCTGCGCATCTCCGATCGGCATGCCGAGTGGAATGAAGGCGTTTACCGTCTGGACTTCACGGATGACGGGGCGAACGCGAACGTAACGAAGCTGCCCGAAGGGGAAGCGCCCGCGGAAGAAGCGCTGCTTAGCTGTTCGATACAAACGCTTGCGGCCCTGCTCCTCGGCTATCAGAAGGCGGGCTTCATGTCCCGCATCGGCCGTCTCGGGGGCGCAGACGAACAAATCGTCCGCCTGGGAAACGCGATTCCGCAGCGGACGACCTATTTGATGGACTTCTTTTAATACTTGTTCATCGGCTAGCGGGAAACGCGGCTCGACGCTCCGGCCGAACTTTACCTTGCGATTCGCCGCGCGACGAGCGATCAGAGGGGATAAATCTCGTTCGTTTGCAGCAAGCTTACAGGAACGCGATCCTTCGCTCGCTCGGTCAAGCGATTGATCAGGTCCGGCGTCTGGGTATAGACGGGCGGATGATGAGCGGCCTTGTAATGGATGGGAATCAGCCTCTTGGCACCGAGGATCTCGGCAGCCGTGACCGCTTGTTCGGGCGTAAGGCAGATCGGTTGATCGCTTGGCGTCTTCACGTGCGGAAAGCGCGTCACGGCTCCGTTCACGGGCAGGCAGGCGGCATCGAAGGCGCCGTAGGCGTCGGCCAGCTTCCACCAGTATCCGTGCCACAGCGTATCCCCGGCATGAATCATTTGTTTGCCGCCGCCTCTGACGATCCAGGAACGCTGCGGGTCGCCCGAGCCGTCTACCGCGTTCGCCGCGATCACCGTGAAAGGGCCGGCTTCGAAGGTGTCGCCGACGGAAGCGCCGGTTACGTTGGTTAATCCTTTGGACGTCGCGAACGCGACGATTTCGCTCGGGACGAATACCGGAATATCGGAGCCGTAGGCCGCCATGATCGCTTCGGGGTCGAAATGATCCGGGTGCTGATGCGTGATCAGGACGGCGTCGGCGGTACCGTAAGTCGCCAGCGGAGAGAACGTCTCGTGTGGCTCGCCGAGCAAAGCGGGAAAATGATGAAGCGGATCGATGACGATGGCGGCACCTGCCGATTCGACGCGAATGCCGGCCCAAGGAAGCTTTTGAATGTTCATGAGGATCAATTCCTTTCGGTTCTATGTCGTTTATAACCGGCATTATTTGTTTTAGAAGGTTATGTTCACAGTATAGCTTCGATATTATAACCTGTAAAGATTAATTTTATAGGTTATAATTTGTATTTTTCGCATTTGACTCTTCTTGCGGCTTCAAGCGATCGTTTCCCGGAGCGGGGTATTGCCGCGAGACGGGAAACCCTCTGACTCCGCTTGCCCTGTAATCGGGCATCCCGATTGCCAAAGCAAGAAATTTGCCCTAGCATGAAACCTTCGCAGCGAAGCCGGCGCAACAGCCGATTCGCTGCTTTTTGCGTTGCTATCGCCGGTCGGCGATCCGCCGCTCAAGTCGCAGGCTGTCGAATAAGTTAAATATAGGAAGATACGACAATTATTTTGCATGACGAGGGAGCCTGTCGCAATTTTGCAGCTCGGAATATGACAAATTTAGGATGCGGATGTCTGTCCGGTTATGCTAAATTATTGGATACATCTTGGCTTGCTACTCGCAATCGGGAAAAAGGCGGTGATCGGAAAACCGAAGCAGACAGGCAGAGCCCGGCTTGAAAACGTATACAACGAAAGGGTGAATGATTTGTTTTCCTTATTGGTTGTGGAGGACGAGCGTTGGATTCGAAGAGGACTTTGCGAAACGATCGATTGGGCGACGGAAGGCATCCGCTTGACGGGAGAGGCGGCGGACGGGGAAGAAGCGATGCGCATCATGGAGCGAAGCTCGCCGGATATCGTCATTACCGATATCGTCATGCCCGGGATGGACGGCATCACGTTCCTCAAGAGCATGCGGGAATCGAAGATGGCGTCGCAAGTGATCATCATGAGCGGCTACAGCGACTTCGAATACGCGAGAACCGCGCTGAAGAACGGCGCGTTCGATTACGTGCTGAAGCCGATCAACGAGCAGAACATGCTCGGGGTCATTCGGCGCTGCGTGCAAGAGCTGAGGAGGAAGCGGCAAACCGAAACCGAGCTGCAGCAGCTGGCCTGGTCGGCGCGGGAAACGCTTGTTCTCGCGCGGCAGCGCCTGTTCGAGATGCTGTTGACCCGGGAGCCGCATTCCCCCGGCTGGGTGGCGGGGCAGATGAACGCGCTGCAGGTCGACCTCGATCCGAACCGGATTCGCGTGTTCGCGGTGAAGGTCGTGGACTGGGGCAGCAAAGCGGAAGCGGCAAGGGATCGCACGCTCTTGCTGTACGCGCTCGGCAACATGCTCGAAGAAACCGGAAGACGGTTCGGTCCGGTCGCGGCGTTCCCGGTTCACCATCCGAAGAGCGTCGGCGAAGCGGACTTGGTCATGCTTCACTCCGAGCCGGAAACGATCGGCGGACAATCTCCGGCGGTCGCCGGGGAGCTCCCCGGGCTGATCGAACAAGCCGATCAAATGCTTGGGGTGCGCATCGGTATCGGCTATTCCGCGGAATCGAGCCACGGCAAGCTGTCCGATCTGTTCGAGGAGGCGCTGCAAGCCGCCGCGCATTGGTTCTACGAAGGCGGCGGGAAGCTGTTCGGCGCCGAGCGGACGGCCCGCGGCCCGATGGCGGACTTTGTCTATCACGGTCCGATCGGTTGGGACGGAAGGTTCGCGTCCGCGCTGAGCATCGGCGATCCGGGGCTGCTCGAACAGCTCGTGCGGGAGCTGGGCGAGCATGTGCGGCAGCATCGGGATCAATGCCGGCCGCTCGCGATCCGCAGAGGGCTGAGGCTGCTCTTCCAGAACGTCCATCGCAATCGCGCGCAAGGCCGCGCGCAAGCGCCGGAAGCCGAACCGGCCTTCCCGCCCGAGCTGCCCGATTGCACGCTGGATGCGCTGCAAGGCGCGCTGTTTGACGCGATTTCCGATTCGGGGCGGTGCGCGCGTCCGGCCCGCAGCCGCAAATGGATCGTCGAGCGCGCATTGCGGTATATCGAGAGCAGCGGCGACCAGGTGACGATGAACGACGTCGCGGCGCATCTGTTCTTGAACCATTCCTACTTCAGCAAAGTGTTTCACGAGGAAATGGGCGTCACGTTCAGCAAGTACGTGCTTCGCTCGCGCATCGACGCCGCGAAGCGGCTGCTCAAGGAAACCCCGCTTAAAATCTACGAAATCGCCGGCCAGGTCGGCTATAGCGATATCCGCCACTTCACGAAATTATTCAAGGAATTCGAAGGCATGACCCCGGTGCAATATCGGGAATACGGCGTTTGAGAAGGGGACCCGGACATGAAACGGCTGCCGAAATACCAATGGACCTCCGTCGCGCACCGCTTGTTCCTGCTTTGCTTCGTGGGCATATCCGTCAGCATCGCGATCATGGGCTATTATTTCTACGACAAATCGACCACCATCATCCAAGACAAGGTCGGCTCCATCACCCAACAGACGATCCAGCAATCCGGCGAACGCCTCGATCTCATCATGGAGGAATACGGCACGCGATCCTTCTATCTGCTCGGCAGCAAGAAGCTGCAGCAAGGCATCATGGACGACTTCACGGATAATTACGACCGGGAGTCGACGAATAAGGAGACCGGCGAATTTATCGCCAATATGCTGAACTCCAAGAACGATCTGGTTAACCTGTACATCTTCGGCGAGGATGCGAATTCGTTCAAGTATTCCACGGGCTACATGACGATTCCCCGCACGACGGACGCGATCCGGTCGGCGCCGTGGTACCGCGATATCGTCGCGGGCGACGGCAAGGTCGTCTGGTTCGGGATGCGGCAGTCGCTCGTTCCGAAGCCTTGGGCGGACGAGCGGTGGCAAGGGCCGGTATTTTGCTTCGGCAGGGCGATCAAGGACTTGAACAATTTGAATCGCACCATCGGCGTCATGCTGATCGAGATCGATCCGGCGACGATCCTGTCGCAGATCGATCTGGGCGACGTGGGCACCTCCATGATCGTCGACGGCCATGACCGGATCGTCGGTCAGTCTGACGCAAGCCGGCTTCTGGAACCGATACCATTCCATCTGTCCGCTCCGGATTCGGCCATCCGTACGCAGCGAATCGGCGACGAGCGGGTGATGGTGACGCATACCCGGCTGACGAACGGCTGGAATCTCGTCGGGCTGATACCCGCGCAGGCGCTCGTGCGGGAGTCGCGGATGCTCGGCTGGTTCACGTTCTACCTGGCGGCAGGCTTCATGGCCGTCGCGCTCGGCTATGCCTCGTTCGCGGCCTGGCAGGTGAACAAGCCGGTCCAGCGCCTGTTGAAAGGAATGCAGGCGGCGAGGGAAGGCAATTTCGACATTCAGATCCTGGCTTCCCGCAAGGATGAATTCGGCCTCTTGTCCCGCGGCTTCAATACGATGATCGCCCGCATCAAGGAGCTGATCGACGAGCTTTACGTGCAGCGCCTGCTGCAGAAGGAGCTGCAGCTGAAGATGTTCGCCTCCCAGATCAACGCGCATTTCTTGTACAACACGCTCGATTCGATCCATTGGATCGCGAAGATTTACAAGGTGAACGAGATCAACACGATGATCGATTCGCTTTCCAGCTATTTTCGGATCAGCCTAAGCGAAGGCAGGGAGTTCGTGAAGGTCAGGGAAATCATCGCCTTGATCGAGCATTATTGCGAGATCCAGAAGGTCAGGTTCGGCGAACGCATCGCCATGACCATGACCGCGGACCGCGGGCTGCTGGACTGCGAGGTGCTCAAATTCGCCTTTCAGCCGATCGTGGAGAACGCGATTTTCCACGGGATCGAGAAGAAGCGCGGACCAGGATCGGTGAACGTATCGTGGACGCGGACGGAGGACGGACTGCGCTTCGTCGTGACCGACGACGGCGTAGGCATGCATCCGGATAAATTGCGCGAGATCCGGGACGTGCTGCAGGACGGCGAGACGATCCGCGAGGGAAGCAACTTCGCCATGAAGAACATCAACTCGCTGCTCAAGGTCACCTACGGCCCCGAATACGGACTGGAAATCGAAAGCGAGCCGGGCGCGGGCACGCGCGTGACGATGCTTCTGCCGGTGGTCGATGCCGAAACCGACAAAAACGAGCACGGTAAAAACAAAAATCACCCTCCTTACTTCGCTCGTGAACGCGCTTACAATTAAATGGAATTCAATCATGACTAGGGAGGATTCAAATGAAAAAGTGGAAATTGTTCAACGGCATCTCGGCTATTGCCCTTGCGTCCGTCGTTGTCATGACAGGCTGCAGCAGCGGGAATTCCGGCAGCGGCGGCAACGCGGCTAACGGTGAAGCGGGCGAGGCTGGCAACGCCGGCGCAAGCGGGGATAAGCAGGAAACCATCGATTTCTGGGTCAACTGGGGCGGCGATTTCAAGAAGGACTACCAGAAGTACGTCATCGACGAATTCGAGAAGAAATACCCGAACATCAAGGTGAAAATGACCTACGTGGAAGGCACGGACAAGCTGCTCACCTCGATCGCGGGCGGCAATCCTCCCGACGTCGCGCAGCTCGACCGGTTCATGGTCGGCTCGTGGGCCGCGAAGGGCTCGCTCGAAGATCTGACGCCGCTGACCGAACAGGATAATATCAGCAAGGACGATTACTATCCCGCGGTATGGGCGGAAGCCAATTACGACAACAAAACGTACGCCCTCCCGTGGGGAACGGACGACCGGGCGATGTATTACAATAAAACGCTGATGAAGGAAGCCGGACTCGACCCGAACAAGCCGCCGGCCTCGATCGACGAGCTGGATCATATGGCGGAGCAGATCTTCAAGAAAGGCAGCAACGGCAAGTTCGATACCGTCGGCTTCATTCCGTGGATGAACCAAGGCTCGATCTATTCCTATTCCTGGAACTGGGGCGGCAAATTCGAAGACAACGGACAGCTGACGCCGAACGATCCGCAGAACGTCAAAGCGCTGGAGTGGATGGCCGGCTACGCGAAGAAATACGACATCGCGAACCTGTCGAGCTTCTCGAACGCCATGGGCCAGACCGGCCTCAATCCGTTCTGGACGGGCAAGGTCGGCTTCATCGTCGACGGCAACTGGATTCTGAACGACCTGGCGAAGACGAAGCCGACGTTCGAGTGGGGCGTCACGCCGCTGCCGGCGCCGGAGGGCTACGAGCCGACGACCTGGTCCGGCGGGTTCGCCTACGTCATGCCGAAAGGCGCGAAGCACAAGGAAGCGGCATGGACGCTGATGAAATTCATCGCCGGCCACGACGGCACGCTGCTGTGGGCGAAGCGGCCGAACGCGGGCAACGACATCACGGCGATGCCGAAGGTCAACGAGGAGATGAAAATGAACGACAACCCGAATCTGAAGGTGTTCCTCGACCTGATGCCGAACGCGAAATTCCGCCCGGTCACGCCGGTCGGCCAGAAGCTGTGGGACGAGATGTTCCGGGTGCAGGACCTCGCCATCAACGGCAAAGGCCAGCCGCAGGCGCTGCTCGACGAAGTGAAAAAGAACGTCAATACCGAACTCGCGAAGATCACGAAATAAAACGGTAAAGGCGCTTCCGGGCGACGCGGGCGCAACCGCTCGTTAACGAAAACCGGCCCGGGGCGCCTTTCGATCCGGGAGGTACGAATCACATGGCCGCGAACGAAAATCCGGTGACGGCACCGACGCTAAACGCCATTCCGAAAATCAAGTCCAAGTCTTCTTACAAGCGGAAATTGACGCTGTACGGCGTATTGTTCGCATTGCCGTGGATGCTTGGCATCCTGATCTTCAGCGCCTATCCGCTCGTCATGTCCATCTATTACAGCTTTACGAGCTACAGCATCCTGGACGCGGGCCAATGGGTCGGGATCGGGAATTACAAGGAACTGATGAGCGACAATACGTTCCGCATCAGCATTTACAATACGTTGTACTACACGCTCATCTCCGTGCCGCTCAACATCGCCGTCGGCGTCGCGCTCGCGCTCCTGCTCAATACGAAGATCCGGGGCCAAGGCATCTATCGGACGCTGTTCTTCATCCCGAGCCTCGTGCCCGCGGTCGCGACGACGATCATCTGGATGTGGCTGCTGAACCCGCAGTTCGGGCTCGTCAACTACTGGCTCGAGAAGATCGGAATCTCCGGACCGCCGTGGCTCGGCGACGAGCACTGGGCGAAGCCGTCGCTCATTCTGATGAGCTTATGGGGCGTCGGCCAAGCCATCGTCATCTATTTGGCCGGCTTGCAGGACATCCCCCAGGATTATTACGACGCCGCCGACGTGGACGGCGCGAGCACGGCGCGCAAGCTGAGGCATATCACGCTGCCGCTGATGACGCCGGTCATCTTCTTCAACCTGATCATGGGCGTGATCGGCACGATGCAGAACTTCGTCCTGCCGTACACGCTGACCAACGGAACCGGGGCTCCCGCCGGCTCGCTCATGTTCTACGTCATGTACCTGTACCAGAACGCGTTCCTGTACCTGAAGATGGGATACGCCTCCGCGATGGCATGGATTCTGTTCCTCATCGTACTCGTCCTGACGATCCTGATCTTCGTCTCGCAGAAACGCTGGGTTCACTACCAGGGAAAGGAGTCGTGACCGATGAAAACCCGCAGTCTTCGCACGATCAAGAACGCCGTCACCCATCTCTTCCTCATCGTGTTCGGCATTTTCTTCCTGTCGCCGTTCCTGTGGATCCTGTCCACCTCGCTGAAACCGAACGAAGAGCTGTTCCTCTGGCCGCCGAAATGGATTCCAAGCACCCTGATGTGGAGCAACTTCCCGGACGCGATCAGCTATTTTCCGTTTTTCACGTATTTGGGCAATACCTTGACCATCACGGTGCTCGCGACGGTCGGCATCCTGTTCTCCTGCCCGCTCGTCGCCTACAGCCTGGCGCGCATTCCGTGGAAGGGCTCGAAGCCGCTGTTCGGCCTGACGCTGATCGTCATGATGCTGCCCTATCAGGTGACGATGATCCCGATCTTCATCGTGTTCAAAAACTTGGGCTGGGTCGGGACGAACGTGCCGCTCTGGCTGCCGGCGTTCTTCGGGGCGCCGTTCTATATCTTCCTGCTGCGGCAGTTCTTCATGGGCTTGCCCAAGGAGCTGGAGGACGCGGGACGCATCGACGGGGCTTCGGAGATGCGGATCTACGCGCAGATCATGCTGCCGCTTTGCAAGCCCGCGCTGCTGACGGTCGCGCTGTTCCAGATCATCGGGAGCTGGACCGATTACCAGGGGCCGCTCATCTACCTCTCGGACGAGACGCAGTATACGCTGATGCTCGGCCTCTCGTCGTTCAAGACGCAGCACGGCGCCGAATGGCAGCTGATGATGGCGACCAGCGCGATGATCACGCTCCCGGTCATCATCTTGTACTTCGTCGTGCAAAAGGCGTTCATCCGGGGGATCACGTTCTCCGGCATCAAATAATTCGCAGAAGGAGTGCATAGGATATGGGCAAAGTTCGCATCGGTTTCATCGGGACCGGGGGCATCGCAAGCTTGCACGCCAGGCAGCTGCTCGAGCTGTCCGAGGACGCGGAGATCGTCGCCATCGCCGATCCGAGCGAGGAGAGCCGCCAGCGGTTTCTGGCGAATTTTCCGCTCGAGGGGGTGGCGCAGTTCGCGGACCATATCGCGATGCTGGACGGGGCCGGGCTGGACGCGGCCATCATTTGTTCGCCGCACACGCTGCATTTCCGTCAGGCGGGCGACGTGCTGCGCGCAGGCCTGCACGTGCTGATCGAGAAGCCGATGACCTGCTCGTCGGCGGAGGCGGAGGAGCTGCTGCGCATCGCGGAGCTGTCCGGGAAGATCATGCAGGTCTCGTACCAGCGGCATTTTCAGCCGGAATTCCTGTACATCAAGGAAGCCATCGACAGCGGCACGATCGGCAGGCTGACGTCCGTGACGGCTTCGCTTTATCAAGGCTGGGCGCAGGGCGGGAAGACTTCTTGGCGGAAAAATCCCGCGTTGTCCGGCGGCGGCATGCTGATGGATTCCGGCAGCCATATCGTCGACGTGCTGCTGTGGACGACGGGATTGACGCCGGTCGAGGTGCATACCGTCATGCATCAGCAGGGGACGCCGGTCGAGATCGATTCGTTCACGTCGATACGCTTCGCGGAGGACTCGGTTGCCGGCTTGAACATCATCGGCCACGCGCCGTGCTGGCACGAGACGTACGCGTTCTGCGGCGAGACCGGCGGCATCTTCTACGACAACGGGAATATCACGGTCCGCCGGCTGCGCGAGGAGCCGGTCGTGCCGCAGCTGCCGCTCCAGACGACGAACCAGGACAAGAGTTTCGTCGATGCCGTTCTCGGACGGCGGGAGGTCGCGGTCTCCGGCGCGTTCGCGCTTAAGGTCGTCAAGCTGACGGAGATGATCTACCGGGCAGGCAACTATTCGCCGATTCCGGTGTCGGGCTAAGAGGAGAAGGAAGTCCCGTGCTCGAACTTTAGGAGGAAGACGGAATATACGCAGACTGCGGAAGCGCGGTCGACGCCGCCAACGTCCCGTGCTCGGGATGCAGAAGAACGCGGAAGCCGCGCCGGCCGATGGTAAGCGACCGCCGATGCGGTGCAGCGCTTCGCAGAGCGACGCCTTCGCCGCCATGACGCGCGCTCGGAGCGGCGCGCGTCATGGCGGCGTTCCGGTGCTGCCGGATTCCGCGAGAGGGGGCAACACGGCTTTGTATCGGCATCCTGAATATCCGCTTTGGCTGCACGACGACGACGAACTCGGGGAATTGCTCGGGAGCCCCGTGACGGAGCGGGTCGTCATTCACGAATGGCCGCTATCCTGCGTCCAGCGCGTCCGAACCGCGGGCGGCGTCCGCTGCATCTACAAGGCGCAAGCCCCGCCGACGGTCGAGCCCGATTTCTACGCCCGGGCAAGGTCGGAGCTGCTCGTACCCGCGCGGATCGCGGAGGCGCTTGACCATCCGCCCGCTCTGATCCTGGAAGAGCTCGACGCGCCGCGCTTGAGCGATCTTCGTCTGGAGGAGCCGGCGCTGGCGGCGATCGCCGCCGAGCTTCCGCTGCGGATCGCGGCGATCGGCGGTTCGCCGCCGGTCATGGCGGATCTGTCCACGGAAGCGCGCTGGACGGCATACATGGACCTGGTCTGGGAGGATCTGCGCGCCTTAATCGGCGAAGGCGGGTTCCGCCGGACGGATCTCGCGCTCGTGGACGACCTCGCGAGGTGGAGCGAAAGCCCGTCGGTGAGGGAAGCGTTCGAGGGACAGACCGGCCTCGTCCATGCCGATCTGAAAGCCGAGAACGTCCTGGTCACGCCGGACGGCTGCCGGGTGCTGGACTGGCAGCGTCCGATTCTCGGTCCTTCGGCGCTGGATACCGCGACGCTGTTGATCTCTCTCGGCATCGATCCGGCGCGGCACGTGCCCGGCGGAATCGTGCAGCTGTATCATTTCCTGCACATCGCTTGGTACGCGCAGGCGGCGAGACGCTGGTTCCCCCAAGGGAAGCCGTGGTTCGACGGGCTCATCCGCAGCATCGGCGAAGAGATCGCCGGAATCCGGGGGCGAGCGTGACGGAATGTTCATAGGCCAAGTCGCGAAAGTCGGGCTTGCCGCCGAAAGAGGCGGCCGGTACGGCACGCGGCGGATGGCCGCCCGGCGCCGTTTTCAATCGTCAAGCTGCGGCTTTCGGCCATCGAATCGGCCGCGCGTCAGCCTTCATTGCAGCTTTGCCGCCAGATCGTTCACCCGCCCGCCTGCCCGTCAGGCGGGCTTTTCGCATGCGCTGCCGGCATCTCCCGCAGGCTCGCTGCCATTCAGGACGGCGGTTCGCCGTAATGGCTCGCGGCGGAGCGCCCCTTGAACCGGAAACGGGTCGGCGGGGCGCCGCAATGCTGCTTGAACGCCTTGCTGAAATGATAAATATCCGCGTAACCGAGCGCGTGCGAGACTTCGGTGATGTTCATCGCCGTTTCGGCAAGCAAAAACCGGGCCCGTTCCATGCGCACGCGGGTCATGTACGTTTTCAAGGAATAACCGGTATAGGTCTTGAACAAATGGCTCAAGTGCCGCGGCGAGACGCCGTAAGCCGATGCGAGGCCGGCCACCGTGACGGCGATGCCGTGATGCTCGGCCAATTCGTCGATGACCTTATGGACGAGCTGCTTGTGCATGGCCGAGATCGGCGCGTGAACGGCTTCCTCCTGCCGCCGCATATGGAGCAGCACGAGGCGCATAAGCAGCTCGAATTCTTCCTCCTTCGCGGCTTCCCCGCGCTGCTGCACGTCGAGCATCCGCTGCAGGCATGTCTCGGGCAGGGCCGTATCCTCGAACTTCGCATGCCGGCCCGGGAGCTCCGGACCGGCAACCTCGTCCAGCGTGAAGTGAATGAAAATCACGGTCAGCCGCTGGTTGTCGTCCTGCGCGGCGTGAACGGCATCGCCGGGACGAATCAGGAAGCAGGAGCCTTTGCCGATGGGATAACGCTCCTCGTTGATTCGCATTTCCCCTTTGCCGTCCATGGCGTACCAGAGGTCGTAGTCGTGCAGGGGGAGCTTGGGCGACCATACCCAGCCCCGCTCGCACCTGGCTTTGCCGAACGAGCTTGCGCAGCGAATCGTATGCACGGGCAGTGCTCCTCTCTAGGCGGGAAACAGCATGTTTTGACAAAAATGCGTCGGTTCCCTCCATTTTCTTGCATGCGCTTCCGCGCTACGATTAGCGTATCAAATAACCTGTCAAAACGAAATGGGGAGTGTGCCGATGTCACGCGCAAATTTACAAAATGCCGAAGAAATCAACGGCCGCATGTACCGGTTCGGCAGGCAGCACGCGCCGCTGCCGTCCGTCTCGGCCTTCACGGACGAGCATGTCCTTCACTATCGGGAGCAAGGCTTCGTCGCGATCGACGGGGTGCTTGGCCCCGATGAGGTCAACGCCTGCATCGCGGCGATCATGGGCCATATCTTCGATCCGGATACGAAAGCGAAGATTCAATTCACGAAGCCCCAAAGCGAGCTGCATACCGACGAGGAGCGCGAGCTTGCCGTTCGCAAGGTGTACGATTACGTCGACGCGGATCCGGTGCTGCATGCGGCCGCGCACAGTCCGGCGATCGCCGCCGTCGTCGAAAAGCTGCTGGGCGCGCAGTCCAAGCTGGCTCAGGATCAGGCGCTGCTCAAACCGCCGCACGGCGGAGGCGAGAAGCCGTGGCATCAGGATATGGCATACGGCAACCTCGCGTACGAGAAAGCGGTGGTCGGCGTGTGGATCGCTTTGGACGAAGCCGGGATCGACAACGGCTGCATGCATGTCATACCGCGTTCCCACATGGATGGCGCGGCGCCGCATTACGCCGTTCGCGATTGGCAGCTCTGCGATGCCAACGTGCCGGTGGACAGAGACGTCGCGATCCCGCTCAAGCCGGGCGGCGCGTTGTTCTTTCACGGCTTGCTTTACCACGGCACGCCGTTCAATTTCTCCGAACTCCGCAGGCGCGCGCTGCAATTCCATTATGCGCCGGCGGAAGCCGGCAAGCTGTCACCGGGCGAGTACAAGCGGATGTTCACCAACGAGATGACGAACGCGGAATGCTGAGGCGCTCGATGCGGATTGACGCGTCTGCGGTCATGCGTCTCGCTTGAGGAGAGATTTTGTAAATCCTGCAATCACGGCCCGCGGCGCATGCTGCGGGTCCTTATTCGTTTGCCCGCGAATGAATAGACGAAGAATCGCGCGATGGGACCTTCGGCAGACGCTTACGAGGAATTGCCCATAGACCGAGTCTATAGCTCCTGTGGAAATTATGTATTACATGAATGGGCGCATTTCGTATTATAGTGGAACTACGAGTTGAAGCCGCTCAATTTGTACAAGAAATCAAATCAAACATACAGCAATCCATTACTAGTGGGAGTGAACGATAATGACAAACTACTATACATCCGATAAAGCCCATATCTACTGGGACGAAGCCATCGAATCCGTCGTGATTACCTGGAATTCCTTCGCGCAAGGGGACGAGTTCCGCGAGCCGCTGGACAAGATGATCGAATTGGCCGTCATGAAGAAAGCGAAGAAAGCATTGTTCGACAGCAGCCATATCCTGGTCCTGGCGGAAGATACCAAATGGCTGGCCGAAGAATGGCTGCCCCGCCTGCTCAATGCCGGCATTCAATACGCGGCGACCGTTAATCCCGTCAAGCATGTCACGGACGGCGGCAAGGGCAAAACGCCGAGCCGGCGAAACGCGAAAAAATGGCAGCATCATGAATTCGAAGGCGTGCATCACGCCGTGAAATGGTTGTCCGGCATTACGGCTTGATTCCGAGCCTGAATATCCATACATGAGGATCGCGAAAGGCGGAGAAGATAATGGAACGCGAATTGGCACTGGAGGTTGTTCGGGTGACGGAATTGGCCGCATTGGAGTCCGCGCCCTGGATCGGCAGGGGAGATAAGATCAGCGCGGACGGAGCGGCGACGTCGGCGATGCGGGAGATGTTCGACTCCGTATCCATCAAGGGAACCGTCGTGATCGGAGAAGGGGAGATGGACGAGGCGCCGATGCTGTACATCGGCGAGAAGCTCGGCAATCAGCAAGGCCCCGAAGTAGACGTGGCGGTGGATCCGCTGGAAGGCACGACGCTGGTGGCCAACGGGTTGAACAACGCCCTGGCCGTGATCGCGATCGCGAACAAAGGGAATTTGCTGCATGCCCCGGACATGTACATGGAGAAGCTCGCCGTCGGTCCCGCTTTGGCCGGCAAGCTCAGTCTGCTCGATCCCGTCGAAGTCACGCTGGCCAAAGCGGCGGCGGCGCTGCAGAAAAAGGTGTCCAATCTGACCGTCATGGTGCTGGAGCGCGAACGCCACGAAGCCTTGATTCAAACGCTGCGCGATAACGGCGTCCGAATCAAATTCCTGTCGAACGGCGACGTCGCCGGCGCCATCGCCCCCGCTTTCCCGGAGACGGGAATCGATCTTTATCTCGGATCGGGAGGCGCGCCGGAAGGCGTGCTCGCGGCCGCGGCTTTAAAATGCTTGGGCGGCGAATTTCAAGGCCGGTTGATGCCGGAGGATACGGCCCAATACGACCGCTGCGTCGCGATGGGCATCGCCGATCCGGTAAAGGTGCTGTCCATGGACGATTTGGTGGGCGACGACGACGTGATCTTCGCGGCCACCGGCGTGACGAACGGCGAATTTCTCGAAGGCGTGAGCTTTCTCCCCAACCAGCGGGCACAGACGCATTCCGTCGTGATGCGCGCCAAAACCAAGACGATCCGTTTTATCAAAACGATCCATTATTTGCCCAATAAAGCCGGTCATCGCGAAGAAACGGCAGCGCAAGCGATCTAACCGACGAAGATTCACCCGTCCATTGCGGACGGGTTTTTTGTTTTGCCGCGGATGCCGTATTATGTATTGAAACGAGAACGTATGTTTGTATATAATGTAGGTGAAGCCAAAAAAGCAATGAAATGAGGTGTGTACATGCATCAGGATACCGCATTGCTGATCGTCGACGTGCAAAACGGCATGTTCATGGAATCGGATCCGGTTCACGACGGACAAGGCCTGGTCGAGCGCGTGCGCGAGCTGATCCGGAAAGCGCGGGCTTGCGATACCCCGGTCATCTACGTCCAGCATAACGAAGGCGAGGGCGAACCGCTCGCATCCCATACGCCGGGCTGGGAGATTCATCCCTTGATCGCGCCCGTCGAGGGAGATATCGTCATTCAGAAGCATGTGCCCGACGCGTTCCGGGAGACGAATCTCCAAGCGGAATTGGACAAGCTCGGGATCGCTAACGTCGTCGTGGCGGGCCTGCAAACGGATATGTGCATCGAAGCAACCAGCCGGCGCGCCAGCGAATTAGGCTATCGCACGACGGTGGCGGGCGATTGTCACAGCACCTGGGCCCAAGGCGGGCAAAGCGCGGAACGAATCATCGCAAGCCGCAACGAGCTGTTCCGGTCTTTCGCGGATGTTCGCGAATCGGCGGCGATCGATTTTTGCCCGGCATAACCACCTGACCGGACGTTCCGTTCGCAGCAAGAACGGCCGCCGCGGGCGGCGGATCGAGCAGCCCCTGACTGCTCGAACAGCGGAGCGCAAGGCATCGCGTATCGTGATGCCTTGCGCTTTTTGCTGCTGCGCGCTTTGCTTGCCCGGGCGTCCGCTAGCGTCCGGCTTCAGGGTCCGGGCATGCTGATTCGCCGCGCGATCGCACGGGAGGCCGGCGGAAGAGTTAATCGCAAATAACATAGTCCATACCGGAAGCTTTCGCGCAATTTACAGTAGTTTCCATAGCCTTTGTAAGCGATACTTCCGAATGAGGAGGAGGTGAACGCGGCATTGTTTGGCATGGCACAATCGGACCTGCCGTCAACGCAGACCAGTCAGCCGATGAACCGAGATACGAGAGGAGCTGAATAGTAATGACGAACGTTTTGGGAAGGAAGCCGCGCCGCAAGCTCGGCAGCATCCTGCTGGCTCTCGCGACCATGCTGCCGGTGATTCCGCTTCCGTCGGCGTTCGCCGCGACGGTGAACGTCACCGCGTACGGGGCGAACGGCGGCGATACGACGGACGACCTGCAGGGCATCGCGAACGCCATCGCGGCCGCATCGAGCGGCGACACGGTCTATTTTCCCGCCGGCACGTACTACATTACCGGCACGATCAACGCCAAGTCGGGCATCAAGCTGATCGGGCAAAGCAAGGACACGACGATTATCAAGTACAGCGGCACGACGGACAACAACATGATCACGCTCAGCAATACGACGGGCGTCGAGGTTGCCCAGCTGACGCTGGACGGCAACAACAACACGCATGTCGTCTCCGGCATATGGGGGGAGCCGGGCAGCGGACATAACATTCATCATAATATCATCAAGGATTTGGTCAAAGCGGACGGGTTCGCGCCGTTCGGCGTCCTGCTCTCCGGCACGGACAACTCGACGATCGCGGACAATACGTTCACGAACATCGGCGTGAATTCCTCGTGGGGCGGCGCCATTCGCGCGGGCTGGAATTCCAACGGCACGAAGATCCTGCGCAACACGATCGCGAATACGGGACGCGGCGGCATCTTCGCCAACGATACGTGCAACAACGTGGTCGTGAAGAACAACACGATCACCGGCTCGGGCCTGCACGAGCACGGCCTGTCGATCGAGCTGCACACGAACTGCAACTATTCGGTCATCGAGGACAACAACGTCGACCACTGGATCAGCGCCGTTCGTTCCAACAATATCGCGGTCAGACGCAATACGGTCCATACGACGGACGGTACCGTGCAGGGCATGGGACTTGAAGTCATGGTCACCCACGGCGTCACGACCGACAATCTCGTCGATGGCGGGCAGCAAGTGGGCATGCAGCAATCCCCGGGCACGGGCTACCAATATTGGGGCTACAACACGATTCAAAACATGGTCATGTGGGGCATGCAGCTGCAGGGCGCGGACACGGGCGAAACGGAGCAGTTCCAGTACTTCTATAAGAACACGTTCAAGAACGGTCCGATCGGCAATCCCGCGGCCGCCTATCCCGGCTATGACGGCAATGCCATCCGGATTCACGGCAATTCGCGGAATTTGACGTTCGACAGCAACCAGATCGTCAACAACGGACGGAAAGCGATCGAGATCACGAGCGCGTCCGGCACGGACCGTCTCAGCTTCATTAATAACGTCATCACGGGCAACGGCGGACCGTCGATCGATCAATACCCGTCGGCGGCGGCGGATCTCGAATGGAGCAACAACACGGTGAGCGGCAACGGCACGAACACGCAATTGGTCAGCCGCGGCTTCGGCGATCCGAAGCCGACGGCCAACTTCAGCGCGCCGCTCAGCGTGCAGCTGGGGCAGTCCATTACCTTCACGAACTCGTCCACGGACAACGGCACGATCGCGGAGAACCTCTGGGACCTTGGCGAGGGGCCGCCGGTGAACGCGGTCAGCCCGACCTATACCTACCAGAATGCCGGCACGTACCGGGTTACGCTCGTCGTCTGGGACAACACGGGGCGCGCGAGCTTGAAGGAGCAGACGGTCAACGTCTATGCCGGTCCGCCGGACACGCAGGCGCCGACGGCGCCGACGCTGACTTCGCCGTCCAAGTCCAACGTGACCGTCGATCTCGCTTGGTCCGGCGCGGCGGATAACGTCGGCATCGTCGGCTACGACGTGTATAAAGGCGGCGCGCTTATCGGCTCCGCGTCGGGAGCGGGCGCGACGACCTACACCGTAACGGGCTTGACGCCGAGCACGGCGTATAGCTTCACGGTCCGGGCGAAGGATGCGGCGGGCAATGTCTCGTCGGCCAGCAATACGGTGAACGTCACGACGGCCGCCGGCGACACGCAGCCGCCGACGACCCCGACGAATCTGGCCTCCACCGGCAAGACGGATACGAGCGTCAGCTTGACCTGGTCCGCTTCGTCGGATAACGTGGGCGTAACCGGCTACGACGTCTATTACGGCTCCACGCTGGCCGGCTCCACGTCAGGGCCGAGCGGCACGACGTTCGTCGCGAGCGGCCTCGCGCCGAACACCGCGTACACGTTCACCGTCAAGGCAAAGGATGCATCGAACAACGTCTCGGCCGCGAGCAACGGCGTGACGGTCACGACGGAACCGCTCGCCAACTGGACGCTCTGCGCGGGCGAGAACAACACGTGCAGCTTCTCGGGCACGAAGCAGGTGCGCTTCGGCGCGAACGGCAGCTATGCTTACGGCACGTTCACGAATTCCGTGATGTGCTCGACCAACCAATTCGGCGACCCGGCTCCGGGTTACTACAAATCCTGCGAGGTGAATCTGGCGGGCACCGGCGGAGGCGGCGATACCCAAGCGCCGACGGCGCCGTCCAATCTGACGTCCCCGTCGAAAACGGCGAGCACCGTCACGCTCTCCTGGACGGCCTCCACCGACAACATCGCGGTGACCGGCTACGATGTCTACAACGGTTCGGCGCTGGCGGGCACGGTGACGTCCGGCACGACGTTCACGGTATCCGGCCTGACGGCGAACACGGCGTACACGTTCACGGTCAAGGCTAAGGACGCGGCCGGCAACGCATCGCTCGCGAGCGGCGCGCTCAGCGTCACGACGAATTCGTCGTCGGATACGACGGCGCCTTCGGCGCCGACCGGGCTCGCTTCGCCGTCCAAGACGAGCACGAGCGTCAGCCTGTCGTGGACGGCCGCGACCGACAACGTCGGGGTTGCGGGTTACGATGTTTATAACGGCGCGAATTTGGCGGGCTCCACGACTTCGACGACCTTCACGGTGACGGGGCTGACGGCCGGCACGGCCTATACGTTCACGGTCAAAGCGAAGGACGCGGCCGGCAACGTATCGGCGGCCAGCAATGCGGCGAACGTCACGACCGACGCCTCGTCGACGGCCAACTGGGTCTTCTGCGCGGGGGAGAACAACACATGTGCCTTTAGCGGCACGAAGGAAGTGCGATACGGCGCAAGCGGCAGCTATAACTACGGCACGTTCACGAATTCCGTATACTGCGGCAACAGCACCTTCGGCGACCCGATATCGGGCGCGTACAAAACCTGCGAGGTGAATATGGGCGGCTCCGGGGGCGGAGGCGGCGATACGCAAGCGCCGACCGCGCCGGGCGCCTTGACGTCGCCGTCGAAGACGGCAACGAGCGTCAGTCTCTCGTGGTCGGCATCGACCGACAACGTCGGCGTGACGGGCTACGAGGTGTATAACGGCGTCTCGCTGGCCGGCACGACGTCCGGGACGTCCTTCACGGTGAGCGGATTGTCCGCGGGCACGGCGTATACCTTCACGGTGAAGGCGAAGGATGCGGCCGGCAACGCATCGGCGGCCAGCAGCGCGCTGGCCGTGACGACCAATGCTTCCGGCGGCGGCAGCGGAAGCGTTACGCAGGAATATTGGACGGGAATCTCGGGCACGTCCGTGACTTCCATTCCGACCGGCACGACGCCGAGCGGAACTGCGGCGCTCACGAGCCTGGAGGAACCGACGAACTGGGGCGACAACTACGGCACGCGAATTCGGGGCTACATCACGCCGACGGCGTCGGGCTCGTACACGTTCTACATCGCGGGCGACGACGAGTGCCAGCTCTACTTGAGCACGAACAACAGCCCGTCGAACAAAGCCATGATCGCGAACGTCTACGAATACGCGGGCGTAAGGGAATGGAACAAATCCACCACGCAGCAATCCGGCGCAGTGACGCTGACCGCGGGGCAGCCGTATTATTTCGAAGTGCTGCACAAGGAAGGAGGGGGCGGGGACAATCTCGCCGTAGGCTGGACCGGACCGGGCATATCGTCGATCACCGTCATCGGCGGATCCTACCTCTCGTCCTACTGATTCCCGGCCAGACGGAATCAGGAACCTTCCCTTATGATTACGGAAAAGGCCGCCGAGCATGTCTCGGCGGCTTTTTTCGCGTTTTCATATGCTGCAGCTTGGGGGACGATTTTAATAGGATGTGGATACCTAACAAGGAATTCGGACAAGGACGGCTAATTGGTAGAGAGCGATTAGGAAGGAGGCGGCCGATGATGATGTACTTGCAGTATGAAGCGATGAAGCGCGCGGACGCGGACGAGATCGCGCGTTGGAAATACGAAGAGCCGTACAGCTTTTACGACAATGATGCCTCGGAAGAAGCGATTCGGGAAATGCTGGATCCGGATAACCCGTACTACGCCGTGTTCGACTCGGAGCATGCGTTGGTCGGCTGCTTTTGCGCCGGAAATTCCGCGCAGGTTCCGAACGAAAGTTATGTCTACGCGGAACCGTATCTCGACATCGGGCTCGGTATGAGGCCGGAGCTTACGGGCCGAGGGCTTGGATCCGAATTTTTCGCTTTCGTGCTCGGCTCGTTGGCGCTCATCCATGGGGAAGTCCCGCTGCGGTTAACGGTCGCGGCGTTCAATCGGCGGGCCGTCAGGCTATACCGCAAGCACGGATTCGATGAAGCGGGGAGCTTTCCGAAAGGGGCGACCGAATTTATTGTCCTGTTGAATCAGAAACATGCGGGTTCATGAGCGCGCGTAAAAACGCGGGGAATGCGAATGCAGGAGAGGCTGCCGGGAGAGATACCGGCAGCCTCTTCGCATTAACGCATTAAAGCGGGTGGGCGACGCGAATTCCGTTGTCCCCGCTCCGGCCACTCGCGGCGGCAAGCGTGCGATTATCCTAAAAGAGCGACTTCCATTGTTGCCTCCATGACGCATAGAGAGCGGCATTTAACACATTGACCATGTGATCCACTTCGCGTTGGGTCGAGAAGTTGCTGGCGTACACGGCGAGCGCGTCGTCGTAGGCTTTGCCGCTCATCCCGAGCGCGGACGCATCGTCAAGCAGCGTCTTGAGCCGGTCTTTCACGGCCATTCCCGGCGCGACGCGGGCTTTGGTCGCCTGTTCGAAGGCGTATCCCATCTGGATAAGCTGATCCTCGGTGAACGCATCGCCCGTGATTTGAAGATTAATCGGCTGTCCGTTGCTGCCCTCCGCCGTGCGGTAGCCTGCCGGCACCGTAATGCTTGGATAGCCTGCCTTGGCGGCTATGCCCGTCGTCGCTCCGTTCAGCCCGATCAGCGCATCCAGCTTGTACTTGTCCAAGAGATAATTGATTCCGTTTTTCCTGGCATACGCGATATCGGCCGCGCGCTGCGCTTGGTAGTCCCGGTAATCCTGGGAGCCCGGCGTCATGTCGTACGCCACGCATTGTTGGAGGATGCTTTGGCCGTATTTCAATACATCCAGGTGCGTGCCGTTGTAGTTGATGATGTCCTGCAGGCTCTTGATGACCGTCTTATTGTCGCTCGCGAGGATAGGCTTTTGCTGGGATTTCAAGTACGCTTCAATGTCCTGCTTAAAGTCGTAATAGAGCACTTTGGACGCGGGGGCGGCAGGCAATTCGCCGACCATGGGGCCGCCGCCGGCGGCATACACGATCCGGGCGCCTTGATCCTCGAGGATCCGAATGACGTTCTGGAACTCGGCATACGTATCCGGCTGCTTTTCCTTGTCGGGAATGTTGTAAACGCCGAGCACTTTGCCTTTCAGGCCGTCCTTCTTCAGATAATCCGCGTAGTTCTCGATGTGCGCGTCGAGATAGGCTTCGTCGACTTGAATCTCGTTGTCGACCCCCATATTGATATGCAGATCGTTGGGATCGTAGCCCTGCATGACCGACAGCAAGGCGGCAACATCGGCAACGTCGCGCCCCATCGGGCCTGCCGTATCCTGACTGTGCGAGAGCGGAATGATGCCGTTGCGGCTCACGAGGCCGACGGTCGGTTTCAACCCGACGAGCGAGTTATTGGTGGACGGAGAGAGGATGGAGCCGGAGGTTTCCGTGCCGATGGTAATGGCGGCAAGCGCCGCCGCCCCGCCCGCGCCGGAGCCGGAGGATGAGCCGGAGACATCGAGCACGCCGGGCAAATACGGGTTCAGCACTTGGCTATGCAAGGTGGAATAGCCGCTTTTCATGCCTTGGGCGATGAAGTTCGCGAACTCGGAAAGGTTGGTCTTACCCAGAATGATCGCGCCGGATGCCTTCAGCCGACCCGCCAAGAACGAATCCTGCTCGGGATAATTGTTCGCAAGGGCGATGGAGCCGGCGGTGGTCGGCATCCCGTCGGCGCCGGCCGTGCCGATGTTGTCCTTGATAAGGACCGGGATGCCGAACATGCCCGCGGCCTTGGAAGGATCCGCCTTCACCGCCGCGTCGCTTTCCTTGGCCAATCGGATGGCATTGGGGTTAATGATGGCGACGGCGTTCAATTTGACGGAATGCGAATTGTACAAATTAATTCGGGCGATGTACATGTTAACCAATCTCTCGTACGTCAGCTTCTTGGATTTCACCATCGCCTGCATGTCTTCGATCGTGGATTTCTCCAAATCAATGGTCAGCGTATCCAGCGCGACGCGCAGGATGAGCCTGGTCTCGTTGATTTTGTCGACCGTATTGTTCGGCGTGATCGTCTGGACGAGCGACAAGGCATACTTCACGTTATCCGCGTAAGCCGCCGGATAATCCTTCAAGTTCAAGCGCTTGGCTTCTTCCGCGACGGCTTTCAAATCGTTCATGGCCGCCGTCGTGGTGGAAGCTTCGCTGATCATCCCGTTCGCATCCAGCGCATACGCCGACAGCGTATTGCCAAGCAGCAAACAACATAGCACAGGCGGCGCCAGAACCTTTAGCGCGGTCCGTTTTCTGTTTCCGGACACATACATGCAGATCCCTCCATATGTAAATTTTTATTACATAAATTAGCATATATTGGTTAGGATTTACTGTCAAGATCAGCAATACCTACTGAATTCTTTGAACATATGTGCCGAATGTCGCTGTTTGTGTAAGGTAAATTGACACTACTATGCATGAAAAGCGAGGCTATGTGTGTTGGTGTCACGATGAAAGCTGCATCGGAGCCCATTTTCGCAAAAGCACCTCATGAATCTAATGAAGGCTCCGCGATCCGAAATGTGTCCAAAAAATGGCGCTTTCCATTTTCTCGCAACTATCGCTAGGCATGTGACGTCAAACTAACCGAAGCCGTCGACAGACGGCTTGCATTGGACGCGAACCTGCGTCGGGGCATACGAGAGAGAAGAGGAGACAGGGCATGAAATCGTTGAAATGGCTGTTGATTGTATCGTTCTTATTGTTGTCTTTTGGTTATGCGGTATCGAATGACGCTTCCGCGGAGGGCGTAAGCCCCGCCGGGCAGACGGCCGCCACGGATAAATTGGTGTTGACGATGGGGAGCGCCAACATGGTCCATAACGGATCGACGTATCAATCCGCGCAGCCCGTCGTCTCCATTAACGGCCGGACATTTATCCCGTTCAGCTCCATTGCCGCTCGCTACGGCTATAAAATATCGTACGATGCCCTGAAGAAGGAATCCATCGCGAAGAGCGATACGCATCAGCTCGTCTTCAAGATCGGCAGCGACGCCGCTACCCGGGACGGCGTTCCGACCAAGCTGACTGGCGCGGCTTTCATCTCGAACGGCTATCTCATGGTGCCGCTTCGTTCCTGGGGCGAGATGGCGGACAGCACGATCGCGGTCGTGGGCAAGGAGATCACGCTGAAGTGGTCGACGGCGGTCATCCCGCCGAAACCGACGGCGGATTTCGAAGTGCAGCCTGCCGCGATCTATGCGGGCCAAACGTTGGTCACGTACGTGGACCATGCGACGAACGCGACGGGCTTGCCGTTCGTGGACGAACGTTGGAACGGCCGGATGGACGTGTTCCCCGAGGCGGGCACGTATGTCGTCACGAGAGAAGTGGAGGACAGCAACGGCGTCTGGAGCGATCCGTACTCCGTCACCGTGACCGTACTGGCGCCGAACCTGCCGCCGGTCGCGAATTTCGCCACGGATAAGCCGCAGTACCGGATCGGCGAGACCGTAACCTATACGGATCTGAGCACCGATGACGGCAACGCGATCGTCCGCAGCACGTTCACGGGCAACGACAAGGCGTTCTTCGAACCGGGGGACAAAGCCGTCACGCTGACCGTCGAGGACAAGGACGGCCTGACGTCGACGGTGACGAAGACGGTGACGGTCACGAACGAGGTGCTTTACACGAAGGACGATTACGATCAGTTATTCGCGGCCACGGGGGATATCTTCGCGGTGGACGGTCAAGCGGTGCTGAACTTCCCTTCGTACAAATACCGGATCGTGTCGGAAGCGGCCCAGATGGTGCGCAGCAACAGCCCGGAGACGCTGGTTCAAGAAGGCATCGAGTACAATGCCCAGCTGTCGGACAAAGTACGGTTCATGTTCCATAACGTCAACAAAATCGGATATCCCGTCACGATTCACCTGCTGGCGACCAACATGGGAAGTTCCACGGTGAATTATAACAAGAGCGCCGCGGGCATGGGCGGACCGACGCCTTCGCCGGAGCTCGCGGGCAAGCTGTCCGCGTCCCGCTATCTGACCTCGCTGGCCAGCAACCCTTCGCCGCAGTGGTCGACGATCCGTCCCGGCGAGACGAAGGAGATTCTGCCCGAGATCGCCAAAACGCCGCTGAAGCCGAACGATTCGCTTAGTTCCTACGTGGACGTATATTCCGACAAGGAGTTGGTCTACAACATCGTCGTCACCGCGGTCGGGAAGGACCCGGTAGCCCAGCTGCCGAACCTGCCGGTGATGCCGCGGGACGGCGTGCATGTCAGAGGCACGTTCTACAGCGCCGACCGCTCGATCGACATCGACGACCAGATCGGCGATACGCCGATGCGCGTCATGTTCGGCGACAAGACGGTCGACACGATTCTGGATGGCATCGACGAGACGACGGGGCAGCTGGAATATAATCTGGGCAATTTCGGCGTGCTGTACCGGATGCATCTGTCGCATGTCGCGCCGCGCACCATGATCGCATTGAATGCGCGCGGCGGGTTATACACGGGCGCGTTCCTCGTGAACGGGCAGCTCGTAACGGTCGCGAACAACCAGGCGCTGAGGAACAATGCCCAGTCTGCCGTTCTGTACCGCACGGGAGACAGCGAGGAAGCGGTCGATATCGTGTTCACGATCGCCTCGGGAAGCAATCTCCCGATCGCGATGACGTTCGCGCCGCTGCCGGCGCTCCGGCAATGATTCATGCCATTAAATAAAAGAGCGCAAACGTAACCGAAAACGGAACGAAGCAAAGATCAACTTTGCGGCGTTCCGTTTTTGCATGACCGGGAATTGCTGCCCGAACTTGGTAGGGATCCCGGGGAAGAAAGAAAGGGAGCTTCGATTGCTTAAGGGTTTGCCGGACACCTCGGCAGCCTGTCGCGAAATGATGTGTTCGACAATATCACGCTTATCGGCTTACGAACAGGGACGGCGCGGTCAAGGAATAGCTGTATCGAAAAGCAGCAAAAAACCACGTTCTGGGGACGTGGTTTTTCTGCCCTATGCAGAAGGGCTGTATGATCCGAGGTATGGCCGACGGCAAATTCGAACCGAAAGCGCGTGCGAACCGTTCGCAGGCCGCCGTGATCCTGCACTGGCTGTTTCAGCAAAGCTAAACCGGAATCCCGCTCGCCAAGCAAGCGGGATTCCGGTTTTACGCCGGCCGATTATCGGTAATGGGGGGCAAGATGACCGATAACGTCCATACGGCTCACGGGGTCACTCGACGGCGTCATAAAGGACCCTTGCGATGATATCCTGCTTGTAGTTACCGAAGTGCGAGCCATAGAGCGTGAGCCCGCCTACCTGTCCGGTCTCGCAGACGCCGATCCGGAAACGAATGTCGGAGCTGTGCTGCAGCTCCACGTCACGAATCGTCGTTTCCGATATCCGGATTCCGTCGAGGAACGTGCCGTTTTCATTGATGCGAACCATTTTGAGCAGGCCGTATTGGTTGAGGTGGGGCGGCCACCAATCGGGCGCGACCTTGCCTTTCTCGCCGCCGAAATCGCCGGGCGACGTCCACATGCCTACTTCTTTGCTGTTAACGGAGAAGACGATGTCGGAGGGATAATCGTTATTGTAGGACGGCGCTTCAGAGCCGAGCTCCATAATGAATTGCAACTCGCCGATCCTTTGGCGCTGCTTCAGATATTTGGGTATCCGGTACTCCAGATATCCGCGCGTCAGCCAGACGATTCCGGCGTTGATACGCTGAGGATCCGCAAAATAGCTGGGATTGTCGAATTCTCCGATAATGCTGTCTTTGGTCGCCAGGCCGCATGTCGGTTCCACTCGATAATCCGTGTAGTGGCCGACCTTGATTTCGACTTCATACAGATTATGGCCAGCAACTTCGTGGCGCAGCTCGACGGTGAGCATGTCCTCGTTCAGATAACAAATCTTCTGGAGTCCATGTTTGCCGACAGCCGTCGTAATATCGATCAGGCCGCTTTCTTCGAGCTTTCTGATGTGCATCGTGATGGCGCCGTTGGTCAGTCCGAGCTTTTCGGCGATTTCGTTTAGATTAAGGCAGTTGTGCTTGGCCAGCAGTTCCAGAATCTCTATTCGGATATCGGAACTCAAGGCTTTAAAAATATGTAGACCGGATCGAAGGTGTTTGATATGGATCAACCGAAAAGCCCCCATTCCTTACCGTATCATTTATTATAAACATAATGCGAATTGATGAGAATAGCTAAGGCGCGTTTCGCGGGATAAAGATAAAAAGGCATGCTGCTCTATTGGCGAAAAATGTAGAAAAATGGTTAAAAAGGAATAGAAAGCGCTTTAATAAAAAATATTGACAAAGTCAAATGCTGGAATCTATGATAAAAAAGTAAACAGTTTTAGGTTTTATTAAACTAAACATCCGGGTCAGTCTGACGTATCAGCTCCGGCTTGAATCCCTCAGGGGATGCAAGCGTACCAACCTAAATTCGAGGGGGATACGATGTGAAAAAGCAAGTGCTCTGGATATTGTCTCTAATGGTGGCGCTCGTCCTGGTATTGGCTGCTTGTTCAAGCGACGACAAGTCGAAAGACTCCGAGTCTGCTTCCGATTCCGGAGGTTCGTCATCGGGAGGAACCAAGCTGGAAATGTGGACGTTTAATGAGCTTCACAAGACGTTTTACGACGAAATGGCCAAACGCTGGAACGAAGCCAATCCGGGCAAGGAAATTCAGCTCAGCGTCAGCGTCTTTCCGTACGAAGACATGCATAACAAATTGCTCGTTGCCCTGCAGTCGGGCACCGGGGCGCCCGATCTGGCCGACATCGAGCTTAACAAGTTTCCGAACTTCCTCAAAGGCGATCCTCAGCTCTTGCCTCTCAACGACATCGTCGAACCTGAATTGAACAACCTCGTCAAGTCCCGATTGGACATCTACGCCAAGGACGGCAACTACTACGGGATCGACTTCCACGTCGGGGCGGCCGTCATTTACTACAACAAAGAAATCCTGGACAAAGCCGGCGTGAATCCGGATGACATCGTGACATGGGCCGATTACGAAGCGGCAGGCAGGAAGGTGCTGGATGCCGCCGGCGTTCCGATGACGACGCTCGAGACCTCCGACCTCTGGAGCCTCATGCCTCAGGTCGCGCAGGCTCCCGGCAAAGATGACTTGCAAACCGCCGACGGACAACTGAACATCACCAGTCCGGTCGTTTCCGGACCGTTGAAATGGCAGCAGAACCTGATTAAATCCAAAATCGCGATTCTGACGCCAGGCGGCAACCATCACGCAGAAGAATATTACGGCATGATGAACGGCGGCGGAGCCGCTTCGGTCTGGATGCCGATGTGGTACATGGGACGGTTCACCGACTATATGCCGGACCTCAAAGGCAAGATCGTCATTAAACCGATGCCGGTCTGGAAAGAGGGCGAGCCGCGTTCCGCAGGCATGGGAGGCACGGGTACGGCAGTGACCAAAACGTCCAAAAATCAGGAGGCCGCCAAGGCATTCCTGGCTTACGCCAAGCTTTCCAGGGAAGGCAACATCGAGATCTGGAAGCAGCTCGGCTTCGACCCGCTCCGTTCGGATGTCTGGAATGCGCCGGAGCTGAAGGAATCGAACAAATTCACGGATTATTTCGGCCCTGACATTTTCGACGTCCTGACGGAAGTGAAGGGCGAGATCGAAGGCGTCGTCGTCAACGAGAACACGCCGGCGATTTCGGACGCTTTCAAAACAAGCGTGATTACGCGCATACTCCTGGATAACGAAGACGTCGACAAGGTGTTGTCGGATGCCGCGAATCAACTGAAATAGTATAACTTCCGGCACCGCGCGGTCTATGCCCGAGCCCGCGGTGCCGGAATACGAAAGGCGGGCCTCTGATGGAGAATGCTTCACCGGCAACGGCTGACAGAACGGCAGGGATCAATGGACGGCGCAAGCTGACCCGCATCCTGTATTCGCAGAAAATTGCCCCGTGGCTATTCGTCCTCCCGTTTCTCATTTCGTTTGCCCTTTTCTTTGCATATCCGGTGATTTCCGCGGTGAATATGAGCTTTCAACAGGTACTGCCCGGCCAGGTACAATACATAGGCACCGATAACTATGAGAAGCTGTGGAACCCGATCTTCTGGAAGGCCATCGTCAATAGCAGCAAGTATACGTTCTACACCGTTCTCATCCTCATTCCTTTGCCGCTTGTTCTGGCTGTCTTCCTGAATTCCAAAACGATGGTGCTCAAAAACTTCTTCCGTTCCACGTTGTTCATCCCGGCGCTCACCTCGGTCGTGGTAGCCGGTACCGTCTTCCGTCTGGCTTTCGGCGAACTGGAAGGCTCGCTGATGAACACCATAGTCGTCTCGCTCGGCTTCGACCCGCAGCGATGGCTGCGCAGTGAAGCACTGGGCATGTTCGCGCTTGTGCTGCTGGCGTGCTGGCGATGGATCGGCGTGAACCTGCTGTACTTCATGGCCGGCTTGCAGAACATCCCGAAGGAGCTCTATGAATCCGCGGATATCGACGGGGCCAACACCTGGAACAAATTCAGCCGCATTACGCTTCCCCTGCTAAAACCGATCAGCATTTACGTATTTACGATCAGCATTTACGGCGGTTATTCCATGTTCACCGAGAGTTATATGCTGTGGTCGGGGAATCGCTCCCCGAACGATATCGGCCTGACGATCGTCGGTTACTTATACCGCAACGGCCTCGAGCAGAATAACCTCGGACTCGGTTCGGCGGTGGGCATCGTGCTTCTCCTGATCACCATTGCGGTCACGATCGTGCAGCTCAAGCTGTTCGGCATGTTCCGGAAGGAGGAATGAACGGTGGACACCGCCAAAAAACGCAAGCGGTCGGTCTATACCGCGTCTATGGTTCTGCTATTCATCTTGTTCGGTGCATTCGCGGTATTTCCGATCGTCACGCTGATCATCGCTTCCTTCAAGCCCGCGCAGGAATTGATGCGCTTCGGACTGAATTTGAAGATCGACCCAGCGATCTTTTCGCTCAAGAACTATAGCTACTTGTTCACCGGCGAATCGCTCTATTTAACCTGGTATTGGAACAGCTTGCTGATAACGGCCGTATTTACCGTACTTTGCCTGTTGCTGTCATCGATGGTCGGGTACGGACTTGCCGTTTATCAATTCCGACTTCGCAACCTGATCTTCGTTCTTGTGCTTGTGATGATGATGATCCCCATCGAGATCATCATGCTGCCGCTGTATAAGCTATCGATATCGCTCAAGCTGATTAACAACATTTGGGGAATCATTCTTCCGTTTGCCGTAGCCCCGCTGCCGATCTTCTTCTTTCGTCAATACGCCTCCGGGCTTCCGCGCGATTTTCTGGATGCGGGCCGCGTAGACGGCTGTACGGAGTTCGGCATGTTTTTCCGGATCATGATGCCCTTGATGGCGCCGGCTTTCTCGTCGATGGCCATCCTGCAGGCGCTATTCAGCTGGAACAACTTCCTGTGGCCGCTGATCGTGCTCCGCACCAACGAGCAGCTCACGATTCCGATCGGGCTGTCCACGCTGCTGACGCCGTACGGCAATAACTTCGATATGCTGATCTCCGGCGCGGTGCTCGCGATTCTTCCGATTCTGGCCGTATTCTTGTTCTTTCAAAAGTATTTTATCGAGGGCATGACGGCGGGAGGCGTTAAAGGCTAATCAAGCAAGCAGCCCGCAGGAAAGAAAAGCCATAAAGGGGAAAAGATCGACCGCCGCTTTGCCTTCCGTCGAACGGAAGCGGGCGGCGCTTTTTCCATGCGCGGGCATTATGGCAGGGCATTGGCAGTGCTGCGCCACCCGGTATGTTTTCCGGCAAAACGAGGGAGTCATTTGTCTTCGCAAACGATCGTTTCGAACGACGATGAGTCGGCCGGCATGCTGGAATTGGAGTGGGACGAGGACCGTGATGACCGCACGCTGCTCGCCGCCATTATTCGATAGGCTCCTCGCGCCGACCTGTCGCAAAATCGCACATCGCGTGACATCAAGTTGAAGTAAACATTGCCGCGGCGATATGCTATCTTCATTTTGTGTCTTTATTTATATCGAGCTGCACTTCAACCACATTCATAGGAAGAAGGATCGGACCATGAGCGAAAAGCTGCGAATTGGCATCATCGGAACCGGGGGCATTGCCAAATCCCACGTATCCGCGTATAAAAAGCTGCCGTATGTCGAGATCGTCGGCGTAGCGGACGTTATCCCGGGCAAAGCGGCCGCGTTTGCGGAGGCGCAGGCGCTGACGGAAGCGGCGACCTTCGACAGCCACACCGAGCTGCTGCGCATGGAGCTGGACGGCGTCAGCATCTGCACGCCGAACGTATCGCATCACGTCACGACGGTCGACGCGTTGCGCGCCGGCAAGAACGTGCTGCTAGAGAAACCGATGTCCGTCACGCTTCAGGAAGGCATCGAGATGACGCAAGCCGCCAAGGAAAGCGGAAAAATGCTCACGCTCGGCTTCCAGCCGCGCTATGACCCGAATATGAAACTGCTGCAAAAAATCGTGCAATCCGGACGCCTCGGCAACGTGTACTACGTCGAGACGGGCGGCGGACGCCGCCGCGGCATGCCCGGCGGCACGTTCATCAGCAAGAAGCTTGCCGGCGCCGGCGCGATGGCCGATATCGGCTGCTACTCGCTGGACATGGCGCTGAACACGCTCGGCTATCCGCGTCCGCTGACGGTGTCCGCATTCACGTCGAACCATTTCGGGGCGAATAATCTGTATCATCCGGAAGCGAGCAATTTCGAGGTCGAGGATTTCGGCGTCGCGATGGTGCGCTTCGAGAACGACCTCGTGCTGCAGTTCAAGATCTCCTGGGCGATGCACATGGATACGCTCGGCGCGACGATGTTCCTCGGCACGGACGCCGGCCTGAAAGTAACGCCTGCCGGCGTAGGGCCGTGGTCCGGCGTATGGGACGGCTCGGTCGGCTCCATCACGCTCTACCATGACGAGTTCGGCGCCCATACTTCGACGCCGATTCCGATCATCGAGCATCAGTTGAACCTGTTCGACCGGAAAGTGCATGACTTTGCCGAAGCGGTTCGGGACGGCCTGCCGGCTCCGATTCCGGGCGATCAGATTCTCATTCAGCAAGCCATTATCGACGGCGTGCTGCGCTCGGCGGAATCCCGCCGCGAAGTATCCGTGGAACTGCCGCGCTAATCGTTCGTGGCCCAGGCTGCGCGTCATTCGTTGCTGACGGGGGAAAGAGCGTTGGCACAACAGCATTGAAACATAAGAAAGGGGCGCCGGCTGCGGCGCCCCTTTCGCTGCGATCAGATCGACATGCCGCCCGAGACTTCGATGCGCTGCGCATTGACCCAGCGGTTGTCCTCGGAGAGCAGCGAGGCGATCATCGGGCCGATATCGTCGGGCTCGCCGGCGCGGCCGAGCGCCGTTATTTCCGCGACGCGCTTGTTCAAATCCGGGTTGTCGCGGACCATGCCGCCGCTGAAATCGGTCGCGATCGCTCCCGGCGCGACCGCGTTGACGGCGATGCCGCGCGCGCCGAGTTCTTTGGCTTGATATTTGGTAAGGGTCTCGACAGCGCCCTTCATCGAGGCGTAGGCCGCGCTGCCCGGCGTAACGATGCGGGTTAGTCCCGTCGAGACGTTCACGATCCGTCCGCCGTCATTGATGAGCGGAAGGAGCTTTTGCGTCAAGAAGAACACGCCTTTGAAGTGGACATTGTACAAGGTGTCCAATTCCTCCTCGGTCGTCTCGGCGAAGGATTGGTGATGCGAAGTGCCGGCGTTATTGACCAGGTAATCGAAGCGCTCCGCGCCAAGCTCCTTCAGCGCTTGTCCCGCGCTTTGCACGAACGCGTCGAACGAGCCGGCTTTGCTCGTGTCGAGCTGGAGGGCGATTGCTTTGCGTCCCGCTTCGCGGACCAGACCAACGACGGCCTCCGCTTCTGCCTGATTGGAATGATACGTGAATATGGCATCTACGCCGCGTTTTGCAAGATTCAGAACGGTGTTGCGGCCCAAACCGCGGCTTCCGCCGGTGACGATCGCTATTTTAGACATCTGAATTCCTTCTTTCGGTGAAATGCCGGTTATATAACTAACCGGTTAGTTAATATTATATGCCCATAGCTCTCATTGTCAACCGCATATTATTGTTACGAGCCACTATGATGCGTATCGCTGCCGTTGCTTAGGATAACCACGTCAGCGGAAGTTTATCCTGCCAGCCTTCCTAAACTCGCGGCATGCAAAATGGACGCGCAAAAAGCCATCGTTCACCGGCTTCAAACCGACGCTCCTTCCGGGCTTGCCGGTCGTTCCGCGCCTCGGACGTATCCGAAGCCGATATTCGGCTGATCGTTGCTTTTCGTCTGCTGTCGGGCTCGGTTATTGCAATGCACGGTAATAAACGAGACGCCGAAACGGCGAAAGAAGCTTCGCCGTCCGTCGCGATTATCGGCCTTCAATATCGTTATTGAAGCTGGTCGCCTGATTCATCTTGCGGGATCGCTTCCCGCGCGATCCGGCAAAGGTCTTGCAGCAATGGCAGGCGCTTGTCCTCCTTCCATACTAATGCTGCCTCGCTAATCATCGGCGGGTCGCTCGGCCGCCTATAAGCGACTTCGTTCGGCCGCACGCCGCCGAGGCTGCTCGCGACTACCGTCACCCCGATTCCCGCCGCCACCAGGCCGATGATCGCCGATTCGGTCGTCGCTTCCTAGGCGATTCGAGGGCTGAAGCCGGCCAGATGACAGAGCGCGATAAAATCATCGAACAGCTGTTGATTGGCATCGAGCTCGTCTTCCAGCCGCTTGATCTGGAAGCTCAGCGGCTGCTGGGCGATGTGCAGCATTTCGGCCGCCCGACCAAGTCGTGCTGATCACCGGAACCGGAGACGGTCAGGGTCGCGTCGCCGCGCTTACGTTTGCGCGGGAAGGGGCGAAGGTCGTCGGGAGCGACATCAAGGCGGAATCGAACGACGAGACGGCCGAGCTCGTACGCCGCGCAGGCGGCGAGATGACGAGCATCGCGCCGATCGATCTCACGGATCCCGAGCAAGCGCGGAAGCTCGTCGAGGATGCGGTGTCCGCTTACGGCGGGCTCGACGTCGACTACAACAATGCGGCGATGCAGTATTTCGGTCCGATGCCCGATTTTGCGATCGAGCACTGGCGGGCGACGATCGCCGGCGAACTCGACATTCCTTTCTTCGTGTCGAAGTACGCGTGGCCGCATCTGGTGAAGCGCGGCGGAGGCGCGATCATCAACGTCGCGTCCATGGCGAGCATGATCGCCGGTGAGACCCCGCCGATGGTCGCGCACGGCGCGGCGAACGCCGGCGTCATCGCCATGACGCGCCAATTCGCGCTCGAAGGCGCGCCTCACGGCATACGCTCGGTAGCGATCAGTCCCGGCCCGATCCTGACTCCGGCGAGCGACCGCGACCTCGGCGACAACCAGGCGGCCCGGGACGCGATTACCGGCAAGACGCTTCTCAAGCGCTTCGGAAGGCCGGAGGAAGTCGTGGAGCTGGCGGCTTTCCTCGCGTCCGATCGGGCGTCTTACATTACGGGGGCCAACTATGCGGTCGACAGCGGCGCGACCGCTTGGTAACGAACCGCGACAGCGGCGCGAGCCGGCGAAATGCCATCATGGAATTTTCAAGCAAGCAAAAGCCCGTTCCCGGCCTTTCCTGAGGCCTTGAACGGGCTTTTTCGCGTCTATCCGCGTTATGCCGGACGCTTCTATAATTCAAAGGTAGCCATGTTGGTCTCCGCTTAGTACAAGTTCAGCGCGCGAAGGCCGCTCGACCCGATTCTTGCGATCGGCAGGGAAGCGAATAGCGTCGCCGCTGCCTGCGCCACCAAGATATCGTTGGCGCTCGTGCTCCCGCTCACTCCGATTGCCCCGACGAAGTGGCCGCCGTTCGTGACGAGCGGAATGCCGCCGCCCAGAACGACGACTCTCCCGTTGTTCGTCGTATTCAAGCCGTATTGCGGTCCGTTCGGCACGGACGTTGCCGACAGATTGGCGGTGGGGGTCTGCAGCCCGATCGCGGTCCATGCTTTATCGATCGCGATGGCGATGCCGGCGATCTTGCCATTGTCCATCCGCTCGAACGCGATCAGATTGCCGCCGTCGTCGACGACGGCGATGTTTTCGACGATCCCGAGCTCCTTCGATTTCCGCACCGCTTCGTTCAGCAGCAGTTTTGCGATATCCAGCGTTAATTTCATTTCGCTTGCGCGCTCCTTCGATGATCGCCGTAGGCGATTTTCTACAATTTATGAAGGAGATCGCCTTTGGTGAATTTCATCGGGAAGAAACCCGTCAAGGCAGGCAAATTCGGCGGCCGTTACCGCGCGCTTCTCCGGAATAGTTCCCTTCAGGTAACTTAATATAACATTTTTCACTCCTTCTCAGGTCCGAACGAGTTTACTATACTTGGAGAGGGCATACGATTGGAGCTGATGGACGAATGTTGTACGAGTTGAGAATCTATACGATTCTTCCGGGAAGGATCGAGGCGATTCGAAAGCGCTTTTCCGAGCATACGTTTGGCATTTTCGACCGATTGGGCATGCAGGTGTGCGACTTCTGGGAGGATCTGGAGGCGCAGCCGAAGCTCTACTACACCATGAGCTACGTCAGCATGGAAGAACGCACCAGACAATGGGAAGCGTTCTCGCAGGACGAAGAATGGAACGAAGTGAAACGGCAATCCGAGCAGGACGGCAAAATCGTCGAACGCGTCGAGCAGATCTTTATGAAACATGCGGATTATTTTAATTCGAAGATCGGGAGGAACTAGATCATGAGATACGCTTACCTGGGAAAGTCCGGCTTGAAGGTCAGCCGATTGTGTCTGGGCACGATGAATTTCGGACCGGAAACGGATGAGAAGGAATCATTTCGGATCATGGACGCCGCTTTGGATGCCGGAGTCAACTTTTTCGATACCGCCAACGTTTACGGCGGACAGGACAACAGGGGAAGAACCGAGGAAATCATCGGACGCTGGTTCGCGCAGGGCGGCGGGCGCCGGGAGAAGGTCGTGCTGGCCACCAAAGTGTACGGCGACATGGACGATCCGGCCGACGGCCCCAACGCGGCGCGCGGCTTGTCCGCGTACAAGATCCGCCGCCATCTGGAAGCCTCGCTGCGCCGCTTGAATACGGATCACGTCGAGCTGTATCAGATGCACCACGTGGACCGCAACGTCAGCTGGGACGAGCTATGGGAAGCGTTCCAAGTCTACGTGAACCAAGGGAAGATCAGCTATGTCGGCGCCAGCAACTTCGCCGGGCGGGACCTGGTGAAAGCCCAATACGAAGCCAAAGCCAGACATACGCTCGGACTCGTCTCCGAACAGCATAAATACAGCCTGCTGTGCAGATTGCCCGAATTGGAAGTGCTTCCCGCGGCCGAGGAACACGGCATCGGCGTCATCGCGTGGAGTCCATTGGACGGCGGGCTGCTCGGAGGCAACGCGCTCAAATCGTCCGGCGGCTCGAGAAGCACGCGCTCGCAGGAACGGGTGGAAGCGATCCGCGGCAAGCTGGAACAATTCGCCAGCCTGTGCCGGGAACTCGGCGAGAGCGAAGCGAACGTCGCGCTCGCGTGGACCTTGAAGCATCCGGCGATGACCGCGCCGATCATCGGACCGCGCACGCTGGAGCAATTCCAGAACACGCTGCGCGTCGTCGAGATCCAGCTGACGGACGATACGATGAAGCGTCTGGACGAGATCTTCCCCGGACCCGGCGGCGAAGCTCCGCAAGCTTACGCTTGGTAACGGCCTGGCTATTGCGCGTTGAATGAATAGGTTTTGACCGGCAGTACCTTACGATTCGATCGAAGGAGTGGTGAGTACGGTGAGCGAGTTGCAAAAATCGGCCTTGGGCCGAACCGGTCTGGAAGTAAGCCGTCTTGGATTCGGCGCGATGGAGATTCGCGGTCCCCGCATTTGGGGCGGAAGGCCGGTAGCGGAAGCGGAAGCGGAGCGGATCTTGAACGCGGTGCTCGATTCGGGCATCAATTTTATCGATACGGCTTATGATTACGGCTTGAGCGAAGCGTACATCGGCCGTTACATCAGCCACCGGCGCAGCGAGTATATCCTGGCGACCAAATGCGGCTGCACGGTCGTCAATGCGGGCGATCACGACGAGACGCCGCATGTGTGGACGAGGGAGAACCTGCTCCGCAATATCGACGAAAGCCTGGCTAGAATGAAGACGGACTACGTGGACTTGCTGCAGCTGCATAATCCTTCGTTGGAACAGACGGAGGAAGGCGGTTTGATCGAGGTGCTGAAAGAAATTCAGGCGGCGGGCAAAGCGCGCTGGATCGGCATCTCCTCGACGATCCCGCATATTGCGGCCTATATCGAATCAGGCGCGTTCGATTCGTTCCAGATCCCGTATTCCGCGCTCGAGCGGGACCACGAGAACCTCATCGCCCAAGCGGCGGCGGCGGGGGCGGGGACGATCATTCGAGGCGGCGTGGGCCGCGGCGAACCCGGCCACGGGCTTGGCAATCAGGACCGGTGGGCGATCTGGGAGGACGCGAAGCTGGATGAATTGCTGGACGAGGGCGAAAGCCGGACCGGATTTTTGCTGCGGTTCACGCTTAGCCATCCCGGCATGAACACGACGATCGTCGGAACGAAGAACCCGGAACACTTGGCTGAAAATATTCGTATCGCGCAGAAGGGACCGCTTGCCGATCACGTGTACGAAGAGGCGAAAAAGCGCCTGCTCGAAGCGGGGCAAGGACCTAAGGCGTAAATCAAGCGTGGCGGACTGCATTGACGCGGAGGTCAACGAGTCGACAACGATGCGATCGACGTCATGTTCGCCGGGCTAAGCAGCTTTCGTTTGCTTGAGAATGAAATCCGTCCATTCAACCGCGTATCCTCTATAGGACACGCGGTTTTCTCATTTCATGGGAGGTTTAACGGTTGCGATCTCGGGCAATCGAATGCAGGGAAGAGGCGGGAGAGGTACCGCTCCCGATATGGCGTGCCATCGTGCTACGGCAAGCTGACGGGCAGGATTATGCAGCGACGACTCCGAATTGCTACCTATTCAATGATCAGGAAGGAGGGATCGATGATGGTCATTCAATCTGCTAGGCTGAACCTCCGAAGAACGGCATTTGACGATTTGACGTTTGTCGCAGACATTGAAAGCGATCCGGAAAACAGCGTATATGTCGGGCAGTGGACTTTCGAACAACATCGGGAATCCTTAACGAATGCGGATATCAGTCATATCATTATCGAGGAGAAGCATGGGGGTCAAAATCGGATATATGATCCTGTCGGGCTTAAAAGATCCCAATAAGGCGCTTTGCGTAAAACGCATAACGATGAAGGCCAAAGGTCGCGGTTATGGCAAAGAAGCCATGGAAGCGATGATGAAGTGGGCATTTGAAAATACCGTAACGCATCGGATATGGCTGGACGTGAAAGATTTCAATCGAAGGGCGCAGCATGTTTATGAATCCGTCGGCTTTCGGCGCGAAGGAACTTTACGGGAGAGTTACTTGAATGGAGACGTATTTGAATCCCTTATCGTGATGTCTATTCTGAGGCATGAATACAAAACGGAGCAGTTGCCCTGACTGGACGCAAGGGGCAGTAACTACAGACGGTCTACGAAGGGTCCGCAGCGATGCGGGCTTTTTTGCCATTTCGGGACAGGCATGAAATTCCAGGCGAACTGTAGGATTCGATCGGATTGCGTAGGTTTTCGTTATGATTATCTACACATCATGTGATTTTACATAACATAACTTGTCCCGATTATGCGCGAGATGCGGAAAGGAGGATGCCGATGATCGAATTTCGGCAAGTGGAGAAGCATTACGGCGATTTTCATGTGCTTAAGACGATCGATCTGCGCGTCGCGCAGGGTGAGGTCGTCGTCGTGGTCGGACCTTCGGGCTCGGGGAAAAGCACGCTGCTTCGGTGCATCAATCGGCTCGAGACGATTACGAGCGGCAGCCTGACCGTGGACGAAGTAAAGGTCAACGATAAGGGGACCGACATCAACAAGCTGCGGCGGGACATCGGAATGGTATTTCAGCATTTCAACCTTTATCCCCACAGGAAGGTCATCGACAACATCACGCTGGCTCCGATGAAGGTGCTCGGCATCCCGAAGCCGGAAGCGATGGCGACGGCGATGTTTTATCTGGAGAAAGTCGGCATCGGGGACAAGGCGGACCGGTATCCTTCGCAATTGTCGGGCGGGCAGCAGCAGCGCGTGGCGATCGCGAGGGGACTCGCCATGAAGCCGAAGATCATGCTCTTCGACGAGCCGACGTCCGCGCTCGACCCGGAGATGGTCGGGGAGGTGCTGGACGTCATGAAGACGCTGGCGCGGGAAGGCATGACGATGCTCGTCGTCACGCACGAGATGGGCTTCGCGCGCGAAGCCGCCGACCGGGTCGTGTTCATGGACGAAGGCCGTATCGTGGAGATCGCCCCGCCGGAAGAATTCTTCGCGCAGCCGCGCGAGGACAGGGCGCGCCTGTTTCTCAAGCGGGTGCTGCGTCATTAGCGGCCTTTTATTCTAGGCATGCAAGCAATCGTTCGACCGTTCGTTACGATCAAACTCATGGAGAGGGGTTTTAGGGCATGAAGAATAGAAGTTGGATGACGGCGTTCGTGATCGTGACGATGCTTGCCGTCGTTGCGTTGACGGGATGCGGCAGTAACGAGGGAGGGAACGGCAACAACTCTGGCGGTGCGAACGGCGGCGCAAACGGCGGGGAACCGTCCGAAACGTCGTCCGCGCTGGACGCGATCAAGAGCCGGGGCAAGCTCGTCGTCGGCGTCAAGTACGACACGAAGCTGTTCGGCCTGAAGGATCCCGCGAGCGGGAAGGTCGAAGGGTTCGACGTGGATATCGCCAAGGCGCTCGCGAAGCAAATCCTCGGGGACGAGACCAAGCTCGAGCTCAAGGAAGTCACGTCTAAAACCCGCATCCCGATGCTGAACAACAACGATATCGACATGATCGTCGCCACGATGACGATTACGGAAGAGCGCAGGAAAGAAGTGGATTTCTCCGACGTGTACTTCAAGGCCGGCCAATCGCTGCTGGTGAAGAAGGGCAGCCCCATCGCGAGCATCGACGACATCAAGAAGGGAACGAAGGTATTGGCCGTCAAGGGCTCGACCTCGGTGGACAACATCAAAGCCAAGGCCCCGGACGCGACCGTACTGGAGTTCGACAATTACCAGGATGCATTCAGCGCGCTCAAAGCGGGACAAGGGGATACGCTGACGACCGACAACGCGATCCTGTACGGCATGGAGGCCCAAGATCCGGGGTACGTAGTCGTCGGGGAACCGTTTACCGACGAACCGTACGGCATCGCGATCAAGAAGGGCTCGACCGACCTGCTGAACAGCGTGAACGAAGGGCTGAAGAAGCTGCACGACAGCGGCGATTACGACAAGATCTACGAGCAATGGATCGGCAAGGCCCCGTCCGGGGAATAAAGCGTCCGCAAGCAGCGAGATGGGTGGCCGACCGCCACCCATCTTCTGCATAGACGGGGGAAGGGGAGGACTACTATGCCGGACATATCGATATGGACGGATTATTTCGGAATCTATATGAAAGGGTTCGGCAACACGGTCGCGGCGAGCGTCATCGCGCTGCTCGGCAGCTTCGCGATCGGGACGATCATCGCCGTATTCCGCATCTCGTCCGTCAAGCCGCTGCGGTGGGCAGGCACGGCCTACGTGGAGTTCATCCGGAACATCCCGCTGCTGCTGGTGATTTTCGTATTCTACTACGGCTTGCCCTCGATCGGCATTACACTGAGCGGATTCATCTGCGGCACGATCGGGCTGATGGTCTATACCGCCTCGTTCGTCGCCGAAGCGATCAGGGCGGGCATCATGAGCGTGCCGGCCGGACAGACGGAGGCGGCCAGAGCCTCGGGCTTGTCGTATACGGGAACGATGCGGCATGTCGTGCTGCCGCAGGCGATCAAGATCGTTATCCCGCCGCTCAGCAACCAGTTCATCAATTTGGTGAAAAACTCGTCGATTCTGGGCGTCTTCGCCGGGTTCGACCTGATGTACTACGGCGATCAGGTGGCCGGCAAGACCTACGCGACCTTCGATACCTATCTCTTCGTCGCCTTGCTCTATCTCGTGCTGACGTTGCCCTTAAGCTACGCGGCGCTGCGGCTGGAACGGAGACTTGCCGGAAACGGTTGACGACCGGGATGGCATTCTGCGAGACGCCAGGCGCGCATATCACTTTTAGGAGGGTCGTTGGATGGACATTGCAGGCGCATTCTCATACCATAATCTTATCTTCATTCTTAAAGGCTTCGGCATTACGCTATGGGTCGCCTTCGTCGCGATCGCGCTGAGCTTCGTGCTGGGCAGCATCGCCGGTACGCTGCGTTACATGCGAATCCCGGTCGTATCCCGAATCCTCGGCGTGCTCGTCGAGCTCATCCGCAATCTGCCGCTTCTGCTGATCCTGTTCTTCACTTACTTCGCCATGCCGGATATCGGCGTCAAGCTTGGCGTCATGAGCTCGGCCATCGTGGGCCTGGCGGTGTTCGAGGCCGCCATGATCTCCGAAATCGTGCGCAGCGGCTTAAGCTCCATCCCGAAGGGCCAGGTCGAGGCCGCCCGTTCATCGGGGCTGTCCTACCTGCAGGCCGTCTGGCATATCGTGCTGCCGCAGGGGCTGAGGCGGATGGTGCCGCCCATGGTGAGCCAGTTCATCTCCCTGCTCAAGGACACGTCCCTCGCCATCGTCATCTCGCTGCCGGAGCTCATGCATAACGCCAAGATCGTCATCGCGCAAAGCTACGATTATACGATTCCGATTCTCGCCATCGTCGCCGTCTTGTATTTCGCCGTTAATTACGCGCTGTCGCTTGCGGCCAAGCGGCTGGAAAACAAACGGATCTGAAGAGGCGCGGCCCGTACATGGCCGCCTTCACGACCGTCCGCTTCGCGCCCCGGCGGCAGGCAGTCAGGGGGCATCGCGATCGCCATGCAGAATTGGTTGAAATCCGAAAGCATGCAAATCACCGTCGTGGCCGTCGTCGTCGCGGTCGCGGGCGAGTTCAAGATCAATCCGTTCATCGGCGAGGTCTTTCGCATCGGGCTCGGCAGCAGCGCCTTCCTGTTCCTGCTGCTCCTGATGAGCCATCTGCCTTATTTCAAAACGGGGATCGCCGTCGGCGCGACGGTGCTGTTGTTCCGGATCACTTCCGACGGCGCCGCGTCGGCCGATGCCTTCTCGCTGCTCGACAGCGCCCGGACGCACTTCTCCGCCATGCTGTACTACGTCGTCTTCGGGACGGGCATGGCGTCGATCCATCGCCGCTTGCACCAATTGAACCCGCTGGTGCTCGGCGCCTGCGTCTCCGTGATCGACGTCGCGTCCAACGGCGCCGAACTGCTGTCGCGCAGCATGGCCTTCGGATTGCCTTACTTTCAGTCCGGCCAATGGATCCTGATCTCGGTGATCGCCGCGGTGCGCAGCTATTTCACCACCGGCATCTACAGCAGCATCGCGGTGAGCCAGATGCGCAGCGTCCATGCCGAGCAGCACAAACGGATGGAACAAATGATCAACGTCGGCAGCGGGCTCTACGGCGAAGTGTTCTATTTGCGCAAATCGATGGACGCCATCGAACGGATTACCGCGAAGAGTCACGACCTGTACGGCCGATTGATCGAAGAAGGGCTGCCCGGCCACGGCCGGTCCGTACTGGAGATCACCCAGCAGATTCACGAGGTGAAGAAGGATTCGCAGCGCATCCTCGCGGGGCTGGTGAAGCTGGTCGACCTGGAAAGCGCGCCGGAAATGACGCTTGCGGAGATCGTGGAGCTGGTGGCGAAGTCGAACGGCGAATACGGCCGGATGCTGAACAAAGACGTGCGGCTGGAGAAGGACGTCGGCATCGATTACGCAACCTGCCACTACATACCGCTGATCACCGTGCTGAACAACCTGGTGGCCAACTCGGCCGAAGCGATCGAGCATCGCGGGAGCATACGCATACGGGTGCGCGAACGCGGGGGAGAGACCGAATTCGTCGTCGCCGATACCGGGACGGGCATTGCCGAGCAGGACAAGGATATGGTGTTCGAGCCCGGCTTCACGACCAAATTCAATCAGGAAGGAACCGCGGCCACGGGCATCGGTCTCTCGCATGTCCGCGATATCGTCGGTTCCTTCGAGGGCAGGTTTCTCCTGCTCGAACCGGGCGAGGCGGCGGAGACCACGTTCGTCGCGGCTTTTCCGACCGCGAAGCTGAAGAAGGAGGTGTAGGCGCCATGCTGTCGTTTTGCATTGTCGACGACGATGCGGTAAGCAGGCGGATGCTGCAGACGATCATCGAGAAGGGCGGCGTCGGCGAGGTTGTGGGGATGGCGGCGGGCGGCATCGAAGGCAAGCGGCTCATCCTGGACGAGAACCCGGACGTCGTGCTGATCGATCTGTTGATGCCGGACCAGGACGGGATCGAAACGATCGCGCGGCTGAAGCAGGAAGGCTACGAGGGCAAGTACGTCATGATCTCCCAGATCGAGAATAAGGACATGATCAGCAAGGCGTACCAAGCGGGCATCGAGTTCTATATCCAGAAGCCGATCAACCGCGTGGAGGTCAAAGCGGTGCTCGGCAAAGTCAGCGAGCAGTGGAAAATGGCCCGCTACCTGAAAGAAATCAAGCAGTCGATCGCGAAGCTCGACGATCTGAACCCGGAGCCGACGGCCGCTCGAAAGAAGCAGGACGCCAAGGAAATCATGCGCATGATGCTGATGGACATGGGCATCGTCGGCGAAAGCGGCAGCCACGACATCATCGGCATGATGGATCACCTGATTCAATGCCGTAAAGGAGGCGGCTTCCCGCCGCTGAAAGAATTGTACGAGGCCGGCGCGCGGGCTGCCAAGCCGGATTGCGGCGACGTCGAGAAAGAAGGGAAGGCGGTCGAGCAGCGCATCCGGCGGACCGTCATCGCCGCATTGTCCAATTTGGCGAGCATCGGGCTCACGGACTACGGCCATCCGAAATTCGAGTATTACGCCCCGCTTTATTTCGACTTCGAGGACGTGCGCCTCAAGATGCGGGAGATCGACGAGAAGCGCCCGCAGGCGAAGCGCAAGGTCAACATCAAGAAATTCCTCCAGGTGTTTTATTTGGAAACCCTCGATAAAATGAAGCATCAGTAACGCTTCCCTCCGAGCATGTTTTCCCGCAATCCGGGAACCGTGGACCGCTGTCGCATCGGCAATTATCGCGATGCAGCAGCGTTCGCGGTTTTTTTTGTTGCCGTTTCGCATGAAAATACATTGAAAGCGTATACATTGAACGGGGCTATAGGCTCCGGGAACTAGAATCCGTCCGAGGGGGTTGAATAAGCATCGGAAAATACGTCGGGGGAAGTCATCATGCGCATCGAGCGATGCGCTCGCGAATGGAGGGGTATGCACATGAATAAAGCGTCGAAACAAAGCCTGCGTTTTTTTCGTTATCCTGTTCGCCGTCTGGCTGTTGGCGGGTAACCCGGACCAAGTTCGGGGGGATGCCGCGAATTATATAACGCGAAGCGGCGATAAGCTGATGGACGGCTCGTCCGAATATCGGTTCATCGGCACCAACGCGCCGTTCCTGGGGCGTGCGTGGGCGGATCCGGCCGAGATCGAGGACGAGATTCGGGCGGCTAGCCGCTCGGGCATCGACGCGATCCGCTTGTACCCGTTCGAGGTGAAGATGGCCGGCGACCTCCCGGGCACGTACCGGCACGTCATGGGGCCAGGGATGTTCAACGAGAACGCCTTCCGGCTTCTCGACAGGATCCTGCAGCTGGCCAACGCGTACAACGTCCGGTTGATCATTCCTTTCGTGGACAGCTATACGTACGTCGGCGGAACGGCCGATTGGGCGGCCTTCCGCGGCAAGAGCGCCGACGCCTTTTGGAGCGATCCGGTAATCAGGCAGGATTTCAAGGACTTCATCGGGTTCGTGGTGAATCGGGTCAATACGTATACGAACGTCGCGTACAAGGACGATAAAGCGATTATGGCTTGGCAGCTCGGCAACGAGCTGCGATCCACGGACGGCTGGTCCAGCGAGATGGCCGCCTATATCAAAAGTCTCGACGCCAACCATCTCGTAGGCGACGGCGGCTACGTGCGGGCGCAGGGAATCCGGGTCAACGCGGTGAACGACCCTAATATCGATTTTATTGATCCGCATATCTATCTATACCACAATTATCCGGATCCGATTGCCAAGCTGAACGAGTGGCGGGCGGCGACGCGCGGCAAGAAGCCGCTCGTTCTCGGCGAATTCGGCGATTTCCCGCCTGCCGTGAACGAACAATTGCTGAGCGCCGTCCAGAGCAACGGGACGGCCGGCGCGATGATCTGGGGCAGCATGTCCCACCACCGGTTGGGCGGCTGGCATTGGCCGCCGGTCGGCGACTGGTCCTACTTGCGCTATCCCGGCCTCCCGAGCGGCGGCTGGGCGAACGAAGCGCCGATCTTCGAGCAGCTGCGCGGCTACGCGTATTCGATCAAAGGGTTGACGGTTCCGCCGTGGCCAGCGCCGCCGGCGCCCGTGCTGTTCCCGTCCGATTCCGTGCGCGCGCTCTCCTGGCTGGGCGTCTCGACCGCTGGCGCCTACGACGTCGAACGCGCGGCGTCCCCGGCAGGCCCGTGGAGCGTCATCGCCGCAGGCGTAACGGACGACGTCACCGCGCCGGACTATTACAACTTTCCCGTGCCGGCCGCGGACGATGCGGATGCGGCGGCGGGAACGGGCTATTATTACAGGATTCGGGCGATCGGTCCCGATGGCGCCTATTCGCCGTACTCGAACACGATCGGCCCGATCATGCCGAGTACGGCGATCGTCGTCGATAACGGCGACGCCGGCTATTCGGAGTCGGGCACTTGGGGCGGCAGCGAGCTGCCGGGCAGCCACGCCGGGGGTTCCCGCTACAGCAGCGCGGGCGGAAGCACGGCGAAATGGATGCTGGGCATCGACGATCCAGGCTACTACCGCGTCTATGTCCGGTATCCGTATCATCAAACCTCGTCCAAGAGCGTCGCGTACACGGTCTACCATAACGGGGCGACCGATGCGATACCGGCGGTCGACCAGACGACGATCGCGGGCGAATGGCGCTTGATCGACACGGCGTATTTCGCGGCGGGCGGGGATCAGTACGTCAGGCTCACCGCGGGTTCCATTGCCGGCTCCGGCAACGCCTCGCGAGCCGACGCGGTGATGCTCGAGCCGGTCGGCTACGGCGATTTCTTCCAAGGCGGCGCCGTCACCGCCGAATGGACGGCGCTCGGCGGCGCCTGGTCCGTCGCGGACGACATCTCGAAGGTGCTGAAGCAATCCGCGCCGGGCATCGCGGAGACGAGAGCGGCGGCTACCTACGCCGACGTCGCCGTGACGGCCGCGGTCAAAGCGTACGGCGCTGGCGCGGCCGAGTCTTCGTCCGGCTTGATCGCGCGGGCGAGCGCCGATTTCTCCAGCTTCTACACGCTGCGCATCAACTACAGCCAGAACAAGGTCCAGCTCTACCGAAAAGTCGGCGGCAACTGGCTGAAGCTCGGCGAGGCCGATCTGCCCGCGAGTCCCGGAACCTGGTACGTGCTGCGGCTTGAGCTGCGCGGCAGCTCGCTCGTCGGGTACGTCAACGGCATACGGAAGATCGGCGTCGCAGACGCCAGCCTGACGAACGGGTACGTCGGATTGCGAACGTACGACCAAACGGCCGTGTTCGACAACTTCCTCGCGGCGGCGGATTAACCGATCGGAATCGATTTTCGGGGAAACGGTAGTTGAGGAGATCTACATCGACTTCAGTGCGAGCAGCCTGACGCAGAGCGACTTTGCGGGCGTGACCGCGCACAAGGAGCCGCAATTTGCCGGGAGTACAGCGATTCGTGCAATATTGCGATCCATTGGGACCGTGCGGCCGTTCGCGCCGCACGGTTTTTGCCGCTCCTCGGCGGGACAAAGAGGTCTAGCGGCATCGCTCTTTCGCCGTTGTGGCATCGGAGAGTCGATAGACGGGTAGATTATCGTGAAAGCTCCATTATAATAGATGAAACGGCTGCCATAGAGTCCGACTCGGCTCTTGGGAGAACTTTTAGCAACTGGATAAGGTAGCGGTCAATGAGAGATTTATGAATTATCCGTGATACTTGCGCCGCGTCGATGTCGATCTCGCGGGCTGCCGTTCGTCGTCCTAATAGAGGCACGCGCGCTAGCCGGCGAAGGGACCAGCCGCCATGTCTGGCATGCAAGCCGTCATCTGACTACGAAAAGGAGAATGAAGATGAAATTTTTATGCTTGGGTTACCTCGATCCGGAGAAAATGGATGCCCGCCCGAAGGAAGAGATCGAAGCCGTCATGCGCGGCTGTCAGCCTCATCTCGAGGCATTCTACGCGAGCGGCCAAGTGCTCGTCGACGCCGGCCTCGACCAGGCGTCCGCGAGCTTGCGCCGGTCGAACGGCAAGGTGAACGTGACCGACGGCCCCTTCATCGAGACGAAGGAGCTGATCGGCAGCGCGTTCCTGATCGAGGCGCGGGACTTGGAAGACGCGATTCGGGTCGCTTCCCTGCATCCGGCCGCGCAATCGGCGGCAGCCGAGCAGTTCGGCTGGGGCATCGAGATTCGGCCGGTCCGTTACTTCGAGGATCGCGAAGGAAAGAACTAGCGCCGGGCGTCCAGAGCCGGTCCAACGTTTGCGGCGCGCATGGTATAATCGCCTTAGAGAATAGCGAGAGCGGGGGCGAAGCGCAGCATGTCATGGATATCGGATGCAGGAGCGGGAAGGGAACACAGCCTGAGGCAATTCGCGCTGCCGGACTACAGGTTTTCGTTCCAGCTATACGGCGCGCATTGGCGACAAGCGCGCGAGGGATGGTCGTATCCCGACCACGACCATCCTTTGTTCGAGCTGAACATCGTGCTGGAGGGCCGACAGGTCATGACGCTCGAAGAGACCGAGCACGAACTGAACGAGGGCGACCTGCTGCTGATACCGCCCGGCGTCGTCCACCGCTGCAGGATCGGGCGATCGTCGGCCATGACGTATTTCTGCCTACACCTGGATGTCGACGACGCCGTATACCATGGGCTGATCGCCAAGCTGGGCAGCGCGGTCTTCCCCGCGGAATCGGAGCTGACGCGCAGGCTGCGGCCGTTCTTCGACCGCATGGCCTCGTTGTCGGACTTGGAACAGGAGCGCGCGCCGGATGCCGGGTTCGCCGTACGCGCGGCGGCGCTCAATTTGCTGCTCGCGCTCGGCGATTACGCCGCGGCCGCCGAAGCCGGCGGGTCGGGGCGCGAGGGGGCTTACGGGGCGCGGTCCGAGGAGCAGAGCGATGCCGTCCGGCGGCTGCGGGAGCGGCACGCGCTGGAGAAGAAGGTGCAGGATCTGTTCGGCGCCCTTCCGCATGCGGGCATGACGGCCCAAGAGACGCTCGTTCCGCCGTTTCGCTGGGTCGGCCTGTTCTCGGTCATGATTCCGGACCGCGGCTTCTGGACGAAGCCGGAGCGGTTCTGGGCGAAAGTGCTGCTGGAGGATGCGCTGTCCGAGCACGGCAGCGCCGTCGTCATCGTCGGCGAGCAGCTGATGACCGCGGTGCTGTTCTCCGACCGCTTCACCGTTCCGCCGGTCGAGGAATACGCGACGAGAATCAAGTCGCTGCTCGAGAAGAACCTGAACGTGGCCATCCGTCTCGGCATCGGCGGCATCGCCGCGGCGCTCGGCGAGCTAGGCGGCTTGTACAAGCAAAGCCTGAGCAGCTTGGGCATGAACGAGCTCTATCCCGCACCGAGACGCGATTTCGATTTCATCAGCCGCATCATTCGGCTCGCGCTGCTGATGATCGAATCCGATTACGCCAATCCCGAATTGACGCTCGGCATGCTGGCCCGGAAGCTGGAGCTGACGCCGAATTATTTGAGCGCCCTGTTCACGAGCGAGACCGGCCATGCGTTCACCTGGCATTTGTCGCGCTTCCGCGTCGAACGCGCGAAGACGCTTCTGAAGGACACGAACCTGAAAATCTATCAGATCGGCAAGCAGGTCGGCTACGGCGATCAAGCGTACTTCAGCCGCTTGTTCAAAGCGGTCGTTGGCGTCAGTCCGGGGGAATACCGGACGAGCGCCGCCGCCGAGTAGAAGCGACGGGTTCGGCGGTCGTTCGCGATCGTCGAATATTTGTCTTGGATTCCATTAAAAGCGCTTCCATAATGACTGTAGAAAAGAGCAAGAGATCGTAGTTTCGTCCATTGTCGCTAATTCCCGCAAATGCCATACTAGACGTAAAAACTGCGTGGCGGTGAAGCCGATGTTTAAGGTGCTCGTCGTGGACGACGAACCGTTTATGATCGAAGGCTGGAAAACGATGGTCGACTGGCACGGCTGCGGATACGAATTATGCGGCACGGCGACGGACGGCGAGGAAGCGATCGCCTCGATCAAGGCCAGCTCGCCCGATCTCGTGGTGACCGACATCCGGATGCCCGTGCTCGACGGCCTCGGCCTGATTCGCGCCATGAAGGAAGAGCTGGGCGTCAGCGCCAAGACGGTTATCGTGAGCGGCTATTCGGAGTTCGGCTACGCCCAGGAGGCGCTCCGCTATCAAGTGGACCGTTACGTGCTCAAGCCGCTGGTCGCGGAGGAGATCCATCGCGTGCTGCTCGAGCTGGCGGGTCCGCTCGAGGAACGGCGCTTGGCGGAGGCGTCCGCCGGCAGGGAAGAGCTTGCCGCCGCCGCCGCCGCGATCGTCGGCGTCCTGAAGCAAGGGGGAGCGGCGGCGGTCGCCTACGCGAATCGTCTGCTCGGGACGGATAGGCAATCCCGCTGCCGCTTGCTGCTGGCCGAATCGACCCTTGGCCGGGCTGGCGGCGAAGCCTTGGATTCCCGGCTGGGATCGCTTATGGAAGCCGGATTCCGCCAAGGACTGCGGGCCTTCGCGTTCGAGGAAACGCCGGGCCAGGCGGGCCTGCTCGTGCTGGACGAAGCGGAGGACGGCGGGGAATTCGAAGCGCGCCTGGAGGAGGCGGCGACGCGGCAGTCTTGGCCGCTTCACGGTTTGGCCTTGTACTGCAGCGGAACCGCATGCGGACTGGATTCCTTGCCCGAACTGCTCGGACAGGCGCGGGAGTTGCGCCGCCGTGCCATGTTCGGGCGGCGGGCGGGCGTGCACTTGTTCCGCGGCGCGCGGACGCTTCCCGAGGAATGCCGGCCGCAGGACGTCGCGGCGCGGGCCGAGCAGCTGGTGAGCGCGATCGAAGCGGGCGACGAGACGGCCGTGCGCCGGTCGGTCGCCTCGCTGCTCGGCCTGCTCGCGAGCGGCGACGAGACCGGCGAATGGACGGCATTCGCCGCCAGTCATATTCGCGGCGAGCTGCTTCGCCGCTTCGCGGCGCTCGAGGCCGACCCCGCCGCCGGCAGCGAATGGACGCGTCGGCTGCTGCGGGAGAGCCGTCCCGACGCGGCCGAATGGAGCCGCGAGACGATCGAAGCGCTGTGCCTTCGCGCGGCGAGCCTGCTGGCCGAACGGAAATCGGCCCCGGCGCGCAGCCGTGCGGTAGCGGAAGCGATCGCGTACCTGCGAGCGCATGTCCGCGATAAAATCCAGCTGCAGGCGCTCGCGGAACGGTTCGGCCTCAGCCCGGTCTATTTCGGTCAGCAATTCAAGCGGGAGACGGGTTGCTGCTTCAACGAGTACGTGCATCGGCTGCGGATCGACGAGGCCAGGAAGCTGCTGCGCCGGACGGACCTGAAGGTGTCCGCGATCGCCAGAACGCTCGGCTATCACGACACGGATTATTTTACCGACAAATTTAAAGCGCTTACAGGAGAGTTGCCGTCTGCCTACAAAAACAAGCGTAAGGGTGAAGGATATGCGGACCGGTAGGCCGTTTTTCCATAAAGTCAACGATATCCCCCTGAATTACAAGTTTATCCTCATTTACTTGCTCTGCGTGCTGCTTCCGATCATGACGATCAACCTTTTCTTCTTCAAGCAAAATTCGGATCATATCCGCGCTCGCGAGCAGGATAACCTGCGCAAATCGATCGAACGCGCATCCGGCGAGCTGCTGGACATGATCGACGAAAGCGTCGCGCTCAGCCATTCGATCGCGAGCGACGATTCGGTCTACGAGGCGCTCGACCGCACCTACGAAAGTCCGCTCGATTATTACGGCGTGTACGACGGCTTTCTGCGGGATAAGCTGAAGCGCTACATGTCGTCCTATCCGAATATCGTCGAGATACGGATCTATACCGATAACCCGACGATTCAGACCGGGGCGAATTACCATGTGATCGGCAATGCCTCCCGCGATCTCCCGTGGCTCGATCGGCTGCGGCAATCCCACAGCAAGACGACGGTCGTCTCCTACTACGAGAGCGACGGCTTGAATCCGGGCAAGCGGATCAGCGTCGTCAGCAAGCTGGACACGTACGCATCGCTGTCCCGGTACGGCAAATATTTGCGGATCGATCTGAACGTGGACAAAATCAACGGCATCTTGAACCGCGAGCTCGACAGCCTGCAGCTTCGGCTCATGGACGACCGGAACCGGATCGTCGCGTCCGGCATCGGCGACGATCCGCGGCAAGAACCGATCGCTGCCGACGCGGCCGTCGCGAACGCGAAGCCCGGCTACGTCATGGAACGATCGATCGGGGATTTCAGCTACATAAAGGGCTGGAAGCTCGTCGGCGTCGCGGATACCCGGCGGATCGACAGCCTGTTGGACGACGCGCGCCGATCGATACTATGGCTGGCGGTCACCAGCACCGTCATCCCGTCGCTGCTGATCTATATCATTTTCCGTTCCTATCACTACCGCGTGAAGAAGCTGTCCCGGCATATGGAGAAGGTGCGCAACGAACGGTTCGATCCGATCGACATGCAGGAGGGACGCGACGAGATCGGCGGTTTGATCCGCACCTTCAACGTCATGACGGGGAAGATCACGTCCCTCATCAACGACGTCTACAAGCTGGAGATCCGGCAGAAGAGCCTGGAACTGGAGCGGGTGCGCACGGAGCTCGCCATGCTGCAAAGCCAGATGAACCCGCATTTCCTGTTCAATACGCTCAACGCGCTGCTGGTCGTCTGCACGAAGAACGGGTATTCCGACGTGACCGGGATCATCAAGAACCTGTCCTTGCTCATGCGGCAGCTGCTGAGCCGCGCCGACGGCCTCGTGCCGCTCCAGGAGGAGCTTCAATTCACTTCCATGTACCTGCAAATCGAGAAGTTCCGCTTCGGCGACCTGTTCGATTATTCGTTCGACGTCGATCCGCGGGCGCTCCCGCTGCGCATTCCGCGCATGAGCATTCAGCCGCTCGTCGAGAACGCGTGCAAGCACGGGCTGCAGGCGAGAAAAGGCGACCGGACGATTCGGGTAACGGCGAGGCTGACGGAACGCGCGCTGGAAATCGCGATCGTCGACAACGGCGTCGGGATGGAGGCGGGGAAGCTGCGCCAGCTGATGGAGAACGTTCGTTCCGAACAGGAGATGGACGGCCACGTCGGCATCCGCAACGTGTACCGGAGACTGGAGCTGTTTTATGACGGCCACGTCCGTTTCGTGATGGAGAGCGATCCGGCGACGGGGACGAAGGCGGGCTTCCATATCCCGCTCGCCCGTCTGGAAGCGGACGGATGGAAGAAGGAGGCGTGAACATGTATAAGGTACTGCTCGTCGACGACGAACCGTTCGCCATTCAAGGGCTGCAGCTGATGGTCGATTGGGAGAAGCGCGGATTCCGCGTCGCCGCGGTCTGCGATAACGGAGAGGAAGCGTTGCGCCACATCCGCAGCGATCCGCCGGATCTGGTCGTGACCGATATTCGGATGCCGGTCCTGGACGGCCTTCAGCTGATCGAAGAGACGCGCCGATCCGGCAATCGGACGACGCTCTTCGTCATTGCGAGCGGCTACGACGATTTTGATTATGCGAGGCGCGCGATACGCCTCGGCGTCTCGCATTTCTTGACCAAGCCGGTCATGGGCGAGGAAGCGGACGAGGTGCTGGTCCGGCTGCAGGGAGAACTGCGCGGACGGGAGCGCGATCGGATGATCCGCGACAGCGCGGACCGTTACGAGATCGGCCAAGCGCTGTCGGCGCTGCTCGCCGGCGGCGATGTAACCGAAGGGCAGCCGGCCATGCAGGCGATATCGCGCCTTTCCGGCCGGGCGCGGGAATGGACGTACCTCGGCGTCGAGACGGACGCCGAAACGGCAGGTCCCGCCCGCGAGGCGGCGCAGCGGTTCGCGGCCGAACGGTCCTGCTGCTACGTTGTCGACGGCGGTCGGGAATCGTTCGGCCTCGTGTTCGGCTCGGACTGCGGCGGCCGGGACGAAGACGGCATCCGCGAAGTCGCGGCCCGATTGCTGGAGGCGATGCGGGCCGGGACGAACGGCCGGATCGGTCTTGCGGTCGGTTGCGCAGCGGACGGTCTGCGCGGCATTGCCGAGTCCTACGGCAGCGCGGCGGAGGCGGGCCGCTTTCTTTTTTTCGGCGGCGGCGCCATCGTCCATTACGCGGACGTTCGGGATCTGCGGCTCTCGTTCGATCCGGAAGCGCTCGGAGCGGCGGACGCGATCGTCGACGCGATGGAAAGCGGCGATCCGAGCTCGGTTGCCGCGGCGGTCCGGGCAGCGTTCCGCGCCTTCGAATCGCGGATGGTGCTGCCCGAGCTGGTAGCGCTATTCTCGACCCGGGTGCTGATGCGCGGTTTGGCGGTCTATCAAGAGCTCGGCGGCGATCCCGACGGGCTGTTGACCGGCGCGGAGCTGTGCGGCAGCGGCCGCAAAGGCAGGCAGCTGCGGGAAATCGAACGCGAATTGAGCGGCTTTTGCTTGAAATGCCAAGCCGCCGTCGACGCGCTGCACGGCAAGCGGACGGGCGGCACGCCTTCGAAGGTCGCCGAATACTTGCGGCAGCACTTCCGGGAAACGCTCACGATCAAGGAAATCGCGGAACGGTTCTATATCCATCCCGTCTATCTGGGGCAAGCGTTCTCGCGCAAATACGGCAAGGGCTTGCTGGATTTCGTGCATGATCTCCGCATTGACGAGGCGAAGCGGCTGCTTGGGGAGACGGACGCGGCTGCCGGGGCCGTCGCCGAAGCGGTCGGGTACCGCGGGTATCAGCATTTTCTCAAGCAGTTCGAGAAACGGCTCGGGATGAAGCCCGCGGATTACAGGCTCGCCTGCGTCGGGAGAATCCGGACGAACGGAGAGGCGGGAACTTAAATTCAGGGGGTACGATGCTTTAATCTGATTATTTTGCAAGCGCATACAATCGCGGATAATGAAGAAGCAAAGCAAACCGATCACCGGAAGGGGAGCATGATATGGGGGGTTCACCAAGCAAGAAGCTGTGGGGTTCGATGTCGCTCGTTCTCGCGTTAAGCCTGGCCATCGTCGGCTGCAGCAATAACGGTAACGGAGGCGGCAACGCCGCCAACAACGGGGCCGCGTCGGATCCCGCGAACGCGAACGCGAATAAGCCCGCGAATGCCGCCAACGACGGAGGCGCCGAACAAACCTCGGCCGACTTGAAGCCGGTTACGATCTCCGCCTTCATCGGAACGCCGAACCAAGCGCCGACGGCCGATAACCGGATTTACAAGAAAATCAAGGACGAACTCGGCGTTACGCTCGACATGGAGTTTCTCGTCGGCGACCTGCAGCAGAAGCTCGGCGTCATGATCGCCGGCGGCGACTATCCGGATCTCATCACGGCGGATCCGAAGCTGGTATCGTCCGGCGCGGTAATTCCGCTCGAGGATCTGATCGAGCAATACGCGCCTAACCTGAAGAAGAACTACGCGGCGTACTGGAACCGGATGAAGGATTCCAGCGACGGCCATATTTATTGGCTGCCGAACTACGGCGCCTATACCGGCGAATATCATGCGACCGCCTACAGCGGACCGGCGTTCTGGATTCAGAAGGACATTCTGAAGGAAGCGGGCTATCCGACGCCGAAGACGCTCGACGATTTCACGAAGCTGATCCGCGACTACGCGGCGAAGCATCCGACGATCGACGGGCAGCCGACGATCGGCTTCACGACGCTCGCCTACGACTGGCGGACGTTCCCGCTGCTGAACGCGCCGGAACATCTGACCGGCCATCCGAACGACGGCGGCGTCGTCGTGGACAACGGGGTCGCGTCGGTCTTCGCGGACAAGGACAGCGCGAAGACGTATTACAAGGCGCTGAACGGCCTGTATAACGACGGCTTGATGGACAAAGAAGCCTTCGTGCAGAACTACGACCAGTACTTGGCGAAGATTTCCACCGGCCGCGTGCTCGGCATGTTCGACCAGCACTGGAACTTCCAGCAGGGCGAAGACACGCTCGTCTCCCAGGGCAAGATCGGCCAAACCTACGTCGGCTTCCCGCTCGTCTACGATACCAGCATCAAGGACTACTATCTTGATCGCCCGGTCATTAACTTGAACAACGGATTCGGCATCAGCAAGGACGCCAAGGATCCCGTACGCATCATCAAGTTCCTCGACGCGCTCATGGACGAGAAATACCAAAAGCTGCTGTCGTGGGGCGAAGAAGGCGTCGATTACATGGTCGGCACCGACGGCAAGTTTTACCGTACGCCGGAACAGCGCAAGCAGCAGGAGGATCCGACCTGGAAGCTGGCCAACCGGGCGGAAGCGTTCTACGGCGCGGCTCCGAAGATGGAAGGCAGCTACAGCGACGGCAATGCGACGTCGGCGGGCACGCAGCCGCAGGAGTTCTTCGATTCCCTCAAGCCGCAGGATAAGGAGCTGCTGACGGCGTACGGGCACAAGACGTGGACGGACTTCTTCACGCCTGCGCCGGAGAACCCGGTGTATTATCCGGCGTGGCAAGTCGATCTGATCGATGGCTCGGACGCATCGGTCGCGAACAAGCAGATGAGCGACGCCTCGCTCAAATTCCTGCCGAAAGCGATCATGTCCAAGACGGATCAGTTCGACGCGGTATGGAACGATTACGTCAACGCCTACAAGAAAATCAACGTGAAAGCCTACGAAGACCGCATCAACGAGCAGCTTCAATGGCGCATCCAGAACTGGGCGGCGCAATAAACGAGCCTGAAGCGAAGAACGGCGGAAAGCATCGGCGAACCGCCGCATGCTTTCCGCCGCCTGCGTTGAGGGCTGCCGCGATACGAGGATAGGAGGAGAGAGAACGATGGCGAGCATCGAGAAAGCGAAACCCCCGAAAACGGCCGCCGCCGCGACCGCGACCGTTCCGCAGCCATCCGTATTCAAACGGATGCGCGGGCAGAAGCAGCTGATGCTCATGTCGCTGCCCATACTGGCTTACGTCGTGCTGTTTGCCTATTATCCCATCTGGGGATGGACGATGGCGTTCCAGAACTACAAGCCGGCGCGCGATTTTGCCGAGCAGGAATGGGTCGGGCTCAAGCAGTTCCGGTTCCTGTTCAGCGACGATGCGTTCCTGCTCGTGCTGCGCAACACGATTGCCATGAGCTTCATCAACATGGTGCTCGGCTTCGTGACTGCCATCGTGTTCGCGATCTTGCTGAACGAGATCAAGAACAAGCTGTATAAGCGCACGATCCAGACGATCTCCTATCTGCCGCATTTCTTGTCCTGGATCATCGTGACGGGCATCGTCGCGAACTCGCTGTCCGTCGACGGCGGCATCGTCAACGTGCTGCTCATGAAACTCGGCTTCATAAACGAGCCGATCATGTGGCTCAGCGAGCCGCATTATTTCTGGGGCATCGTCGGCGCTTCCCATGTCTGGAAAGAAGTGGGCTGGAACGCGATCATCTATCTGGCCGCCATTACGTCGATCGATCCGTCGCTGTACGAGGCGGCGGAGATCGACGGGGCGAACCGGTACCAGAAGATGCTGTACGTGACGTTGCCGGGCATCAAATCGATCGTCATTATTTTGCTGATCATGAATATCGGTTGGATTCTCGAAGCGGGCTTCGAAGTGCAGTACCTGCTCGGCAACGGCGTCGTCGTCGACTGGTCCCAGACGATCGATATCTTCGTGCTGAAGTACGGCCTGCAGATCGGCAACTACTCGCTCGCGACCGCCGCGGGCATATTCAAGACGGTCGTCAGCATCACCCTTATCTTCGCCGCCAACACGATCGCCAAACGTTTCGGCGAAGACAGACTGCTATGAGGAGGACAATGCGATGAGAACAAGAACGCTGCGGCTGGAGCCGGTTGTCTTCCACACGTGCAATGCCATTGCCATGCTGGCGCTGGCCGTCATTACGCTGTACCCGTTCCTGAATACGCTGGCCGTCTCGTTCAACGCCGGCAACGACACGCTCCGCGGCGGCATCTACCTGTGGCCGCGGGTCTGGACGGAGCAGAACTACAGGGCGATCTTCGCCGGCGGCACGATCTTTCACGCCTTCTGGATATCGGTGGCGCGCACGGTGCTGTCGACGGTGCTGAGCTTGCTGCTGACGTCCATGCTGGCCTATACGGTCAGCCGGAAGGAGTACGTATTCCGCAAGCCGGTAACGATTATCATCGTGCTCACGATGTACTTCAACGCGGGGCTTATCCCGTATTATTTTCTGATCAAGGACTTGCATCTGCTGAACCACTTCTTGGTCTACATCGTGCCGGGACTGATCAGCGCGTTCAATATGATCGTCATCCGCACGTATATGCAGACGCTTCCGGAAGGGCTGATCGAGTCGGCCAAGGTAGACGGCGCGGGCGACTTTCGGACCTACGTCTCGATCATCCTGCCGCTGTGCCAGCCGGTGCTCGCCACCGTGGCGCTGTTCGTCGCGGTCGGGCAGTGGAACTCGTGGTTCGATACGTTTCTGTTCGCCTCGTCGAAGCAGAACCTGAGCACGCTCCAATACGAGCTGATGAAGCTGCTGTCCTCGTCGATGAACTCGAACAGCAGCGCGGCCGTGGCGAACGGCGCGGACCCGGGAGCCGCGCGCAACCTGGTGACCCCGATGTCGATCCGGGCGTCCGTCACGATCGCGGCGTCGCTGCCGATTCTCGTCGTCTATCCGTTTCTGCAGAAGTACTTCGTGCACGGCTTGCAGCTCGGCAGCGTCAAGGAGTAGCCGGAGCGGCATCTGGCAAACGGCATTCGGCAAGCGGTATTCGGCGCGAACGCCGCCTCATTTCATACAGGGAGATGACAGAAGCATGGACTTGCGGGTATTGACTTCCGAACAGATCGAACAGTTTACGGACCAAGGGTATGTGCGTATTCAAGGCGCGTTTCCGAGGGAACTGGCGCTGGAGGCGCAGTCTTTTCTGTGGAACAAGCTGGAGGAGAAGGAAGGCATCCTGCGCGGAGATCCGTCGACGTGGCGGGAGCCGATGGTCAATTTGCGGGAAAATTACCGGCATGCGTCGTTCGACGGCTGCAATACCGAACGCTTTGCCGATGCCGTCGAGGATTTGACGGGCGAGGGTCGCACCGTCCATCGTTTTGTCGCCGGGGAGACCGATCCCGGACTGCTGCCGGGGTGGGGGTGGTGGCCCGTCAATTTCGCCATGGGCAGCGAAGCGCCTTGGACCGTGCCGACGAGCGGCTGGCATTGGGACGGCATCCATTTCCGCCATTACGTCGATGCGCCCGATCAAGGGCTTCTGTGCTTATGCCTCTTCTCGGACGTCGGTCCCCGCGGCGGCGGGACGCTCGTCGTCGAGGGCTCGCACCGTCCGGTAGCGCGTTTCCTGGCCCGGTATCCGGAGGGGGTCGAGCTGGGAGACGGCATCCGCGAATTTTTCGCCGGGCACCGGTATTTCTCCGAGCTGGCGGGAAGGACCGGCGGGCCGCTGGATGCGCAAGAGCGGATCGCCGCCTTCATGGATCGCTCCTATACGGACGAGGACGGAACGAAGCTGCGGGTAGCCGAAGCGACCGGGGAGGCCGGCGACGTGATCTTGTGCCATCCGTTCCTGGTTCATGCCGCCTCGCCGAATCACAGCGGCAAGGTCCGGTTCATGTGCAACCGCACGTCGCCATTGAAGCAGAAGCCGAGGCTGGACCTCGGCCCGCGGGACGGGGAGACCCCGCTCGAGCGGAGCATTCGTGTCTCGCTGCATGCGTAGCAGCTTTTTTGCGGATGCTGCCGGCAACATGAGACGCGGCTTTACCGAATCCAAACAAAACAAAAGCCGCGATATTGGTATTATCCCCTTCAAGTAGACACTCAAAAAAACCTCGTGTTAACATGAAGTTTTGAGTGCCACTTGGAGGGGA
>NZ_JAAAMV010000032.1 GCF_009909185.1 Paenibacillus glycinis
GCGATGCCCGCGGCCGCGGCGCGCGGCGGCGGCACGGGCGCGCCCGCGCCCGAGGCGGCGGCGGCAGTCCCCGCCGCCTCGGAAGCCCTCGCGCCCCAGCGCCAAGCGGCGGAGCGGCTGAGCCGTGCCGCCGCCCTGCTGGCGCCGCATCCGTCGTTGGCCGCGGCCGTGGAGGGCATGCGCGACAAAGCGGAGCGTCTGCGCAGCAGCCGGTTCACGATCGCGCTGTTCGGGGCGTTCAGCGCGGGCAAATCCTCGCTCGCCAACGCCCTGCTCGGCGAAGCGGTGCTGCCGGTCTCGCCGAATCCGACGACGGCGGCGGTCAACCGGATCGTGCCGCCGACGGCGGAGCGGCCGCACGGCACCGCGGCCGTCTGGATGAAATCGCGCGACGCGATGCTCGGCGACCTGCGCTATTCGCTCGGCTTGCTGGGTGAGGATGCCGCGAAGCTGGGCGACGCCGCGCTGCTGCAAGCGATCCACAAGCTCTCGCCGGACGGCGTGCACGCCGGCGGGCGGCCGCATTACAGCTTCCTGAAGGCGGCCGCCAAGGGCTGGGCTCAGCACGAGGCGCTGCTCGGGCAGCAGCTCGCCGTCAGCGGCGAGGAATACCGCCGTTACGTCGCGGAGGAGTCGCGTTCCTGCTTCGTGAGCGAGATCGAGCTCTATCATGCCAATCCGTTGACCGCGCAAGGCATCGTGCTCGTCGATACCCCGGGCGCGGATTCCGTCAACGCGCGGCATACGGGCGTGGCGTTCAATTACATCAAGAACGCCGACGCGATCCTGTTCGTCACCTACTACAATCACGCCTTCTCGCAGGCCGACCGTCAATTCCTGATGCAGCTCGGCCGCGTGAAGGATCAGTTCGAGCTCGATAAGATGTTTTTCATCGTCAATGCCGCCGACCTGGCCGCGAACCAGGAAGAGCTGGAGGGCGTGCTCGCGCACGTGGAGCGCAACCTCCAGCAGCATGGCATCCGTTTCCCGCGGATGTTCCCGGTGTCGAGCCTGCAGGCGCTGGACGGCAAACGCACGGGCGTGAGCCGGCTCATCGCGGAATCGGGCATCGGCGCGTTCGAGGAAGCGTTCCTCGGCTTCACGCGCAACGATCTGGGCATGCTCGCGGTCGCGTCCGCGGAGCAGGAGCTGGAACGCGCCCGCCGCACGATCGCCAACTGGCTGGAAGCCGCGTCCGGCGACGAGGCGTCGCGCGAGCGCGCCCGCGCTGCCCTCTCGGCCAACGCCGAGCAAGCGCTGCGCCTGGCAGGGGAGCTGGATCAGCCGAAGCAGCACGCGCAGCTGCAGCAGGAGCTGAAGGAGCTGCTGTTCTACGTGCTGCAGCGGGTGCAGTTCCGCTTCGGCGACCATTATCATTTTGCCTTTAATCCGGCCGCGCTGCAGGACGACGGCAGAGATTTGAAGAAAGCGATGTGGACGTCGTGGCTGGAGCTGCAGCGGCTGCTGCAGATCGAGCTTGCCCAGGAGCTGGAGGCGACATCGCTGCGCGTCGACAATACGCTCAACCGGCTCGCGGCGAAGCAGCATGCGGATACCGCGGAGCAAGCGGCCGAATTGCTGGACGGCTTCGCACCGACCCCGTATAAACCGCTGGCGCTGCCGACGCCGGAGGAACAGCCGGCCTGGACGGCGGATTCCGTCGACCTCAAGCTGCTCTGGAGCAAATTCAAGTCGCCGAAGCATTTCTTCGAAGGCGAAGGGAAAACCGCGCTTCGCGCCGTGCTGGAGAAAGAGCTCGCCGGGCCGCTGCAGGCGTGGATGCAGGAGGCGGAGCTGGCTTGGAGCGGCCGCTACGACGGCCTCATGCAGCAGGCGTCCGCCGCCGGCGCCGCCTTGCTGCGGGCCGATATCGAAGCGTTCTGCCATGGCAAGCTGGCCTCCTTGTCCGGCACGACGGATTTGAACGAGCTGCGCCGCGTGCAGGGGGAACTGCTCGCGCTGTAACATTTTCCGCTAACCATGCAAAGAAGCTTATCTGCGCCTTTAAGAGGCGATAGATAAGCTTCTTTTTGCTAGGCGGAGAAAGAGCGGCGCGCCAGGCGCCGAAGCGCGTGTCGGAAGAGGGCGCGGCCCCCTTCGTTTCCGCATGAAAATAATCATGCAAAAACGAAGGCAAATGTGCAAAAACGGAGGAATATGGCCCTATTTGCCACGATTTCAGACGATATCGAAGAATACCCCCTTACTTTTGAGCAGGATGGAAGCGGAAGCGAATATTGTCAACTATATGCCCCCGCACTCTGTTTGCCGTACCGGACGGAGGCTGTTAATATTCAGTCATATCGCGAAGAACGGCCGACGTCCAGCGCGGCGCGGCGCGTTTCTTCCCAGAAAAAACTCTATATCAGCACAGGGAGAGGGTTACCCAATTGGAAGTCTTCAGGCAGCTTAAACCGTATTACTGGAGCGAACGACGAAGTTTGATCGCGTCGATCGCCTTCATGATCTGCGCAACCGCGCTCGGACTCGTTTATCCGAACATGCTGCGCGTGCTCATCGACGACGTTATCGTCCCGAAAAATTTCACGTGGGTGCCGGGACTGTCGCTCGCGGTGGTCGGGGTCGTATTCATTAAAGGAAGCATGGCGTTCCTGTCCGGGTTGTTCGGCGGACGGTTAGGGAACCGGGTCGCGTACCGGCTGCGCAATGCCTGCTACGAGAAGCTGCAGTCGCTGTCTTTTCAGTATTACGACACCGCCAAGACCGGAGACCTGATGTCCCGGCTGACGGCCGATCTCGAGGCGGTCCGGAACTTCATCGGCTTCGGGTTTACCCAGATGCTGAACATGGTGCTCATGATCGTGTTCGGGGCGGCGATGATGTTCTCGATCCACTGGCAGCTGACGCTGATCACGCTGTGCACGATGCCGTTCCTGGCCTTCACCGCCATGCGGTTCGAGAAGCTGATTCACCCGGCTTTCCGCGAGATGCGGCAGGCGATGAGCAATCTGACGACCGCGGTCCAAGAGAACATCACGGGCGTGCGCACGGTCAAATCCTTCGCCCGCGAATCGTTCGAGATGGATAAATTCTCGCAGCGGAGCGAGTCGTACAAAAACAACCAAATCGGCGCGTCCGGCCTATGGGGCCGCTACTTCCCGGTCATGGAGCTGCTCGGAAGCCTCTGCGTCGTCATTCTGCTCGTCGCGGGCGGACGGCTCGTCATCAATCATTCCATCACGCTCGGCCAGATGGTCGCTTTCTACAGCATGCTGTGGTACATCATCGGACCGATGTGGAGCATCGGCTTTCAAATCAATAACTATACGCAGTCCAAAGCGTCCGGCGAACGGCTGGTCGGCCTGCTGAACGAGTATGTACACGTCAAAGACAACGAGCATGCGATCGTGCCGGACGAAGCGAATGTCAAAGGCCATGTGGAATTCCAAAACGTGACCTTCAACTACGCCGACAAAGCGCCTGCGCTGACCAATGTCAGCATCGACGCCAAACCGGGCATGGTCATCGGCCTCCTCGGCGGCACCGGTGCCGGGAAATCGACCGTCATTCAACTGCTGATGCGGGCATACAACGTCAAATCGGGCAAAATCCTGCTCGACGGCATCGATATCCGCGACTTGTCGCTGGAGAGCCTGCGCGGCCAAATCTCGACCGTCTTCCAAGAAACGTTCCTGTTCTCCTGCTCGATCCGGGACAACATCGCCTACGGCGTCGATGGCATCACGACGGAGCAGATCATCCAGGCGTCGAAGCTGGCGAAGGCGCATGATTTCATCATGGAGCTGCCGGAAGGCTACGACACCGTTGTCGGCGAACGCGGCATGGGGCTGTCCGGCGGGCAGAAGCAGCGGATCGCCATCGCGCGGGCGCTGATCAAGAATCCGCGCATCCTCATTCTGGACGACGCGACAAGCGCCGTCGACATGGAGACGGAACACGAGATTCAAGCCGGGTTCAAGGAAGTCATGGCCGGGCGCACCACGTTCATTATCGCGCATCGGATCTCGTCGCTTCGCCATGCCGACGAAATCATCGTGCTCGAGGAAGGCCATGTCGCGCAGCGCGGCACGCACGATCAGCTGGTTAACCTTCCGGGACGTTACCGGGACACGTACGACATTCAATATGCCGACCGTCCTTTGACCGCCGAGGAGATTATCGCACGAGTGGAAAGAGGGGTCGTACAGTGAGCGAGCAAGACGTAAAAAAGCCTCGCGGCGCGCATGAACGATTTATTTACAAAGATGACGACGCGATCGAGAAACCGTTCAACTGGTCGCAGATCAGACGATTGTTTACCTACATGAAGCCTTACCGCAAGCAGCTGCTGCCCGTCATCATCATCACGATGGTGCTGGGCACGCTGACCCGGCTGGCCATCCCGGCCTTGTTCATCAAGGCGATCGACGATGCGATCCAGCCGAAGGACGGCGGCGCGCCGAGCCTTCAGAGACTGTACGCGTACGCCGGAATCATGCTCGCGCTCTATATTATTCAATGGGCGGCTAACACGTTCCGGATCAAATTCACGAACATGATCGGCCAACAGGTCATCTACGACCTTCGCCATGATTTGTTCCGGCATATCCAGAAGCTGTCGTTCCGCTTCTTCGACAAGCGCCCGGCGGGCTCCGTCCTCGTCCGGGTCACGAACGACGTCAACGCGCTGCAGGACTTGTTCACGAACGGCGTCGTCAACCTGCTCATGGACATGGTGCAGCTGGTCGGGATCGTCATTATCCTGCTCGTCTGGAACTTCAAGCTCGGCCTCGCGATCATGATCACCGTGCCGCTGATGTTCGTCGTCTCGACGGCGCTTCGCCGGCGGATCCGGTTCGCCTGGCAGGACGTGCGGATGAAGCAGTCCCGCATCAACGCGCATTTGAACGAAAGCATCCAGGGCATGCGCGTCACGCAGTCGTATACGCAGGAGAAATCCAATTTTCAATTCTTCGAAGGCATCAACCAGACGAACATCAAAGCATGGAACAAAGCGTCGGCGCTCAACCAAGCCTTCGGTCCGATCATCGAGGTCACCTCCGCGGTCGGTACGCTGATCCTGTTCTGGTACGGCTCCCATCTGATCGCGATCGGCGCCATCACCGTCGGCTTGCTCGTCGGCTTCGCCAACTACGTCGGCAACTTCTGGGATCCCATCAACCGCCTCGGCCAGATGTACGCCCAGCTGCTCATCGCGATGGCTTCCTCGGAGCGGATCTTCGAGTTCATCGACGAGAAGCCGACGGTCGGCGAGCTGACGGAAGCCCGTTCGCTGCCGCGAATCTTCGGCGACGTTCATTTCGAGAACATCGTGTTCGAATACGAGAAAGGGCGTCCTGCCCTCAAGGGCATCGACCTGCATGTGAGAGCGGGCGAGACGATCGCGCTCGTCGGCCATACAGGGTCGGGCAAGAGCACGATCATGAACCTGCTGTGCCGGTTCTACGATCCCGTCGAAGGCGCCGTCAAGATCGACGGCGTCGACATCCGGACGGTCAGCCTCGAGAGCCTGCGCTCGCAAGTCGGCGTCGTGCTGCAGGATACGTTTATCTTCTCCGGCACCATCCGCGAGAACATTCGGTTCGGCCGGCTGGACGCGACCGACGACGAGATCGTCAAGGCCGCGACCGCGGTCGACGCGCACGATTTCATCATGAACCTGCCCGACGGCTACGATACGGAAGTGCAGGAGCGCGGCAATATCTTGTCCATGGGCCAGCGCCAGCTGTTATCGTTCGCCCGGGCGCTGCTCGCCGATCCGCGCGTGCTTATCCTCGACGAAGCGACGGCGAGCATCGATACCGAGACCGAGCTGAAGATCCAGGAAGCGCTGAAGAAGCTGCTTCAAGGCCGGACGTCCTTCATCGTCGCGCACCGGTTGTCGACCATCCGCAACGCCGATCGCATCGTCGTGCTGGATCACGGCCAGATCGTCGAGCAGGGCAGCCATGACGAGCTGATTCGTCACAAGGGCACGTATAACGGTTTGATCGAAGCGCAGTACCGGTTTTTATCGGCTTGATTCTTGATTTTTCGGCAAGGAACCTCCACAATGGAAGAAAACGCGCGCGACGGCAGGAATTGCGGGAACGATATCCCGGTCCTGCCCGCGCGATCTTCCAGGAGGTTCTTTTTTTCTATGCATGGATCGCCGCTTTCCGTTAATGCCCGTAAAATCATGCTGCTCGGCTCCGGTGAGCTCGGCAAGGAAGTCATCATCGAGGCGCAGCGCCTCGGCATCGAGACGATTGCCGTCGACCGCTACGAGAACGCGCCCGCGATGCAGGTCGCGCACCGCGCTTATGTCATCGATATGCTGGATCCCGAAGCGCTTCGGGAGCTGATCCTGAAGGAAACGCCGGATCTGATCGTGCCGGAGATCGAGGCGATCGCGACGGGCGCGCTGGTCGAGCTGGAGCAGGAGGGCTGGGGCGTCATCCCGACGGCCCGCGCCGCGCTGCTGACGATGGACCGCGAAGGCATACGCCGGCTGGCCGCGGAGACGCTCGGTCTGCCGACGGCGCCGTACAGGTTCGCCGACACGCTCGAGGAACTGAAAGCGGCCGTCGCCGAGCTCGGCACGCCGTGCGTGATCAAGCCGATCATGAGCTCCTCCGGCAAAGGCCAGAGCGTCTGCAAAACCGAAGGCGATGCCGAAGCGTGCTGGCAGTACGCAATGGACGGCGGACGCGCCAAGAAGCAGCGCGTCATCGTCGAGGGCTTCGTCCATTTCGACTCCGAAATTACGCTGCTGACCGTGCGCTCCGCGTCGGGTACCGCGTTCTGCGCGCCGATCGGCCATGTGCAGAAGGACGGCGACTACATCGAATCCTGGCAGCCGCACGAGATGCCGCAGGGACAGATCGTTCAAGCCGAGGAGATCGCCCGCAGGGTGACGAACGAGCTGGGCGGCTACGGCATTTACGGCGTCGAGCTGTTCTTGACGAAGGACGGAGTTTTATTCAGCGAAGTGTCGCCGCGTCCGCACGATACCGGCATGGTGACCATGGCGACCCAGGATCTGTCGGAGTTCGCGCTGCACGCGCGCGCGATTCTGGGCTTCCCGATTCCGACGATCCGTCTGCTTACGCCGGGGGCGACGCATACGCTCAAGGCCGACCGCGACGCGGACGCGTTCCGGATCGACGGCCTGCAGGAGGCGCTCGCCGTGCCGAACACGCAGGTGCGCGTTTTCGGCAAGCCGGTCACGAAGCCGGGGCGCCGGATGGCCGTCGCGCTGAGCACGGCCGCAGACACGGAGCAGGCAAGGGCGCTGGCGAAGCAAGCCGCGCAATCCTTGACGATTCATTACGACGAATAAGCATGCACGCATTCCGAGCATCCCGATTGCGGCTTTCTCCCCTAGGAGAAATGCCGCGGGCATGCCCGGATTTTTTATTTGCCGGCGATCCGCGGCGCTTCCTTTCGGTGGATGAATTTGCAAATTGAACCAGAAAGCATTAACTTAAAAAGACTAAGAAATTGTTAAAGCAGTTGATTTCGAATTGAGGAGAGCACCGAGATGAGAACGTTATCCTCCGCTAACTTGTGGAAATTCATCGGAATCGCGGCCGTATTGTGCACCGTGATGCTGCTTGCGGGATTCGGCTACGCCGTGAAGGACATGCTGTATCCCAAGAGCGAAGCGTATTCGGGAAGCGAAGACCTTCCCGCGCTGCCGGCAGGCGGCAATTTGAGCGAAAGCAAGGAAATCAACGTCACGGCCATCGGCGATTCGCTGACCAAAGGAACCGGCGATTCGAGCGGAGAAGGCTACGTCAAGCAGCTGGTCGCCCTGCTGAAAACCAAATATCCGGACACCGCCGTCCGGCTGAACAATAACCTGGCCGTCAACGGCATGAAGGCCGACCAACTGGCCAAGCTGCTGGATACGGACAAAGGCTATCGCTTCGCGCTTCGGCAAGCGAATTTGATCGTCTTCACGATCGGCGGCAACGATCTGTTCCAGATCGCGGCGGGCGCGAGTCCGAGCCGGATGACGGGAGAATTGAAGCTGGACAAGCTGCAGGCGGAGCTCCCGCAGGGACTCGATCGGTTGGACGCAATCACGAAGCGGCTGAACGCGATCAACCCGAACGCGCATGTCGTCTACGTCGGCTTGTACAATCCGTTTTACGATATCGGCGACTACCGCGAAGGCTCCCTGCAAATCCAGAAATGGAACGAGCGGGCGTACGCGCTGCTGCACCGGTACCCCAACATGTCGATGGTGCCGACGTTCGATTTGTTCGAGAATACGATCAGCCGTTACCTGTCGTCCGACCATTTTCACCCGAACCATAACGGTTACGCGCAGATTGCCGCCCGAATCGTGCAATCGCTGGAGTAGGAGGAAGCGCCATGCAGAAGACGAACCATTCCGACGTCGTGTTGTCGGTCAAGAACGTCAAGAAACAGATCGGCGGCAAGCCGATCATCAAGAACGTCACGTTCGACGTCTACGGCGGGGAGATTTTCGGCTTTCTCGGTCCGAACGGCGCGGGCAAAACGACGACGATCCGCATGCTCGTCGATCTGATCAAGCCGACCTCCGGCGAAATCACGATCTGCGGCGAGGACATTCAGCGGCACCCGGAAGCCGCCCTGCGGAGCGTCGGCTGCATCGTCGAGAATCCGGAAGCCTACTCGTACATGACGGGCTGGGATAACCTCGAACACTTCGCGCGCATGCAGCGCGGCATCGACGAGGCCCGAATCCGGGAAGTCGTCGCCATCGTCGGCCTTGAAACCCGCATCCACGACAAGGTGAAAACCTTCTCGCTCGGCATGCGGCAGCGGCTCGGCATCGCGCAGGCGCTGCTCGGCCGTCCGAAGCTGCTCATTCTGGACGAGCCCACGAACGGCCTCGACCCCAAAGGGATCAAGGAGCTGCGAGAGTTCGTTCGCATGCTGGCCGATCAGGGCATGAGCTTGTTTATCTCGAGCCACCTGCTGAGCGAGATTCAGCTGATGTGCGACCGCGTCGCGATCATCAGCCGCGGCGAGGTGCTGGCCGTCGGCACGGTGGACGATCTCTTACGCGGCACGGACAATTACGTCGTCTGGCAATTCGAGCAGCCCGATGCGGGCAAGCGGCTGCTGGCGGGCGAGCGGGACGTGCGCATCGTGCCCGGGAACGAGCATCGGATCGACGAAAGCGTGCTTGCCGGCATGAAGGACGCGCAGATCACGACGATGAACCAGGACCGGGTCGCGGCGCTGGTCGCGAAAGCCGTGCGCGCGGGGATCGGCGTCGTATCGGTGCAAAGCATCGCGCCGACGCTGGAACAATTATTTTTGCGGATGACGGAGGGTGAAAGCATTGGATAGGCTGTTGCCTCTCATTCAAAATGAGACGCTCAAGATATGGAAAAAGAAACGGTTTTTCGTGATCGTCCTCGTGCTGTTGATCCTGATCCCGGTCTTTACGTACGCGCAGCTGCGAATCGCCGAGACGAACAAGAAGAACTTCAAGGACTGGCACAATCAGCTGGTTCAGCAAATCAACGAATATCAGAACATGCTCTCGAGCGACCGGATTCCCGACGAGTGGAAACGCTCGCGGCGGATCGCGGTCCAGCAGCTCCAATATTATCTGGATCACGACGTCAACCCGAATTCGCCGGACGGCGTGACGTTCACGCGCAGCTTCATGTCGAACGCGGTGACGCTGTTTTTCCCGCTGCTGGTGCTGGCGATCGCGTCCGATCTGGTGTCGGGTGAACGGACCTCGGGGACGATCAAGATGCTGCTGACAAGACCTGTAAGAAGGTGGAAGATATTGCTCAGCAAACTCGTCGCGCTCACCTTCTATGTTTCTTTGACCGTTGTAGTCAGCGGCGTTCTCTGTTATCTTATATCAGGCGCGGTATTCGGCTACAATGGCTGGGAAATACCTGTATTTACAGGTTTTGTCATTCAAGGCTCCTCCATCGAGAGCAGCTTCGTGCATGCGGTTCCCCAATGGCTCTATATGTTGATGGAAGCCGGGCTCATCTGGGTTTCTTCCATGACGGTGGCCATTCTCGCCTTGATGGTGTCAGTTCTCGTCCGCAGCACGTCGGCCAGCATCGTCACGATGATGGCGGCCGTCATTTCCGGGACGATATTGTCCAGCATGTCTTCCTCCTGGCACAGCGCCAAATTCATTTTCTCCGTCAACCTGCAGCTGACGGATTATTTAGCGGGCTCGCCGCCGCCGATCACGGGCATGACGCTCGGGTTTTCCCTGCTCATCCTGGCGTTTTGGGCCGCCGTGTCCCTGGCCGTTTCGTTCTCCGTCTTTACGAAACAGGACATCATGAATTAGAATAGCTTGAAGCAAGCGGCGCGGAACGCGATGAATCGAAGATGGCTTTCGAAGCGCTCCGTGCGCGGAGAAGGTTTATGGGCAAGACATAGCGAAATCATTTATCGCCATTGAAGCGCCTTGGATTGGCGACTGCATCCGGCGCGGGCAATGTCGCGTCAGGAAGGCATACAAGCAAGGCTATCGAAAAATCTGTTAGGAGGCTCTCTATGACTGATCAGCTGGATCTGTTTGCGGGCGAGAAAAATTCGGCTGCCGGCAACTACGACGCGGATGACATTCAGGTGCTGGAAGGTTTGACCGCCGTTCGCAAACGCCCTGGGATGTATATCGGGAGCACGAGCACCTCGGGCTTGCACCATCTTGTCTGGGAGATCGTCGACAATGCCGTCGACGAGCATCTGGCCAAGCATTGCTCCGCGATCGACGTCACGATCAACGGCGACGGCTCGGTGACGGTCCGCGACAACGGCCGGGGCATCCCGACCGGCATGCACAAGACCGGCATCCCGACGCCGCAGGTCGTCTTCACGATGCTGCACGCGGGCGGCAAGTTCGGCGGCGGGGGATACAAGAAATCCGGCGGCTTGCACGGCGTCGGCGCATCCGTCACGAACGCGCTGTCGGAGTGGCTCGAGGTTGAAATCTATCGCGACGGGAAGATACATAAGCAGCGCTTCGAATACTGGGTCGGCAAGGACGGCAAGGAGCATGTCGGCGAACCGGTGACCGGCCTCGAGGTCATGGGGAACACGAACCGGACCGGCACGAAGATCACGTTCAAGCCGGATGCCCGCGTATTCCACGGCCATACGTCGATCAATTACGAGACGCTTTCGGAGCGTCTGCAGGAAATCGCCTTTCTGAATTCCGGCTTGAAAGTGACCGTCAAGGACAACCGGAACGGCAAAGAGGATCAATATTACTACGAGGGCGGCGCGAAGCAGTTCGTGCAGTTTCTGAACGAAGACAAGACGGTGCTGCACGACGTCGTTCATTTCACCGGCGAGCGGGACGATATCGAGGTCGAAGTGGCGCTGCAATACAACGACGGCTACACGGAAACGATGGCTTCGTTCGTCAACGCCATTCCGACGCGGGGCGGCGGCACGCACGAAACGGGCTTCAAAACGGCCTATACGCGCGTCATGAACGATTATGCCCGCAAAAACGCGCTGCTCAAGGAAAAAGACAAGAATCTGGACGGCAACGATCTGCGCGAAGGCATGATGGCCGTCATCAACATCAAGATGGCGGACGTGGAATTCGTCGGCCAGACGAAGGATCAGCTCGGCAGCTCGTCGGCCAGAAGCGCCGTCGACGCGATCGTGTCCGAGAAGATGCAGGTTTTCCTGGAGGAAAACCCGCAAGTGGCCCAGCTGCTGCTGAAGAAAGCGGTACAGGCGTCGAGAGCCCGCGAAGCGGCCCGCAAGGCGCGCGACGAGATCCGCAGCGGCAAGAAGAAGAGCGAGAGCTCCAACCTGAACGGCAAGCTTTCGCCCGCGCAGTCGAAGGACGTGTCGCGGACGGAATTGTTCATCGTGGAAGGCGATTCCGCCGGCGGTTCCGCCAAGCAGGGACGCGATTCCAAATTCCAAGCCATTCTTCCGCTCAAAGGCAAGCCGATGAACCCGGAGAAGGCCAAGCTGCTGGATATTCTGAAAAACGACGAATACAAGGCGGTTATCGCGGCCATCGGCGCCGGCATCGGCCCCGAATTCGACGCGGAATCGTGTAATTATAGCAAAATCATCATTATGACGGATGCCGATACGGACGGCGCGCATATCCAAGTGCTGCTGCTGACGTTCTTTTACCGCTACATGAAGCCGCTCATCGATTCCGGACGCGTCTTCATCGCCCAGCCGCCGCTCTACAAGATCACCCGCAAAACCGGCAAGCTGGAGACGGTGCGTTACGCCTGGTCGGACGAGCAGCTTCAGAACTACCTGAAGGAATTCGGGAAGAACTTCGAGCTGCAGCGCTATAAAGGACTCGGCGAGATGAATCCGGAGCAGCTGTGGGAGACGACGATGAACCAGGAAACCCGGACGCTGCTGCAGGTGCAGATCGAGGATGCCGCGAAGGCGGAACGCCGCGTCTCCACGCTGATGGGCGACAAGGTCGATCCGCGCAAGAAGTGGATCGTGGAGAACGTCGACTTCACGGAGTTCGAGGAATAATCAATTGAGGAGAGTATCGGCATGAGTATGCTGGAACAGTTTTTACCGGCGTTTCTGGAGGAGGTCGTCGGCGACCGCTTCGGACGCTACTCCAAATACATCATTCAAGACCGCGCCATTCCCGACGTTCGCGACGGGCTGAAGCCGGTGCAGCGGCGGATTCTGTACGCGATGTACGATGCGGGCAACACCCCGGACAAAGGCTACCGCAAATCCGCGAAAACGGTCGGAGACGTCATGGGCAATTACCATCCCCACGGCGATTCGTCCATTTACGAGGGCATGGTCCGGATGGCGCAGCCTTGGAAAATGGGCCATATGCTGATCGACGGCCACGGCAACTGGGGCTCGATCGACGACGATCCGGCCGCCGCGATGCGGTATACGGAAGCGCGTTTGTCGTCCATCGCCATGGAGCTGCTCCGCGATATCGAGAAGCGGACGGTCTTGTTCAAGGATAACTTCGACAATACGACGAAGGAGCCGGTCGTGCTGCCTTCGCGCTACCCGAACCTGCTCGTCAACGGCGTAAGCGGCATATCGTCGGGCTTTGCCACGGAAATCCCGCCGCATAACCTGCGCGAGGTCATCGACGCCTGCAAGGCGATCATGGATAATCCGGCGATCGAGCTGGAGCAGCTGATGACGATCGTGAAAGGCCCCGATTTCCCGACCGGCGGCATGATCATGGGCGAGGACGGCATCCGCGACGCGTATCAAACCGGAAAAGGGCGCATCTATCACCGTTCCAAAACGGAGATCGAGGAGCTGAAGGGCGGGCGCCAGCAAATCGTCATTACCGAGATTCCGTTCCAGGTCGTCAAATCCCGCCTCGTCACCGCGATGGAAAACATCCGGATCGAGAAGCGGGTGGAGGGCATCGCGGAGGTGCGCGACGAGAGCGGCCGCAACGGGCTTCGCATCGTCATCGAGCTGAAGAAGGAAGCCGACGCGCAGGGGATACTGGCCTATCTGCTGAAGAAAACGGATCTGCAGGTCGCGTACAACTTCAACATGGTCGCGATCGTCAACAAAACGCCTCAACAGCTTGGCCTGAAAGCCATCCTCGACGCGTATATCGCGCATCAGAAGGAAGTCGTCACGTTCCGGTCCCGCTACGAGCTGGAGAAGGCCGAGGACCGCGCCCACGTGCTCGAGGGCTTGGCGAAGGCGCTGAACCTGCTGGACGAGATCATCGCCACGATCAAGGGATCGAAGAACCGCCAGGATGCGCAGAACAACCTGGTTGCCCAGTTCGCGTTCTCCGAGCGCCAAGCGGACGCGATCCTGACCTTGCAATTGTACCGTCTGACGAATTTGGAGATCACGTCGATCGAGAAGGAACTGAAAGACATCCAGAAACGGATCGCTTACCTGCGTTCCATTCTCGACAGCGAGAAGAAGCTGCTCGGCGTCATCAAGGACGAGCTGACGGAGATTCGCGAGAAGTACGGCATCGACCGCCGCTCCGATATCCGGGGCGAAGTGGAAGAGCTGAAGGTCAATCTGGAAGTCATCGTCGCGGCCGAGGACGTGTTCGTCACGCTGAGCCAGGACGGTTACATCAAACGGACGTCGAAGCTATCGTTCACGCGCTCGGGCGGCGAATTGGCCAGCGCGGGGGTCAAGGAAGGCGACGTGATCCGCACGCTGCTGGACGTGAATACGATCGACCAGCTGCTGCTCTTCACGCGCAAGGGGCAGTATTACCAACTGCCGGTTCATCTCATACCGGAGTTCAAGTGGAAGGATACCGGAACGGCGGTCGTGAACGTCGTGCCGATGCCGAAGGACGACAGCATCGTCAGCATCGTTCCGGTCAAGGATTTCGAGATCCCGGGCCGTTCGCTCGTCTTCGTGACGAAGCGCGGGCAGGTGAAGCGCTCCGAGCTGAAAGATTATAAATCCTCGCGCTCGACGGCCATCGCGGCCGTCAAGCTCGCGGAAGGCGACGACGTGCTGCGCGTCATGCCGAGCGACAACGCGAAGGAGCTGCTCCTCATCACGAAGAGCGGCATGAGCATCCGTTTCGCGGAAAGCGAGGTCAGCACGATGGGCCGCGTCGCCGCGGGCGTCCGCGGCATCGCGCTTCGCGAGGACGACGAGATCGTGGCCGCGGAAATGGTCAGCGGCGACGAAGGAGAAGTGCTTGTCCTCACGGAGCTGGGTTACGGCAAACGCTCGCTGCTGCTGGATTATCCGATGCAGGGCAGGGGCGGCAAAGGCGTGGCGACCTTCGAGTTCAAGGAAGGCAAGCGCGTGCGTTCCAACGGGGAGCATCTCATCGGCGGCCTGCATTGCAAGGACGAGCGGGAGCTTGTTCTGCTGACGGCATCGGGCGCGGCGCTCTCGGTATCGACCGAGAAAGCGCCGATCGAGGACCGCAAGTCGACCGGACGCGCATTGTCCGCGATCGATAAGAAGGACGTCCTCGTCGCCTTGTTCGTCCGGGCGGATTTGCAGCAGCAGCCGGATTAATCGAACGGTTGATGCGGGGAATCCCGTTGCTCGAGCATCTCCACCAGCAATTCAAGCACGACCCACAATGGCGCCGGTTCATCAAGCCGGTCCAGCCATTGCGGGTCTTTTTGTATTCCGAATCGGGTCAGCTTGCGCAATAATTCCAGCTTGCGATCCTCCATATGCGATCACGCCCCTGTTCGATGATTCGAGCCGGTACAACAGCCTATGGCACCAGTGTATGTCTAAAGCTGTCAAATGGTTCTCTATTATCGCGATTAAGGGGACAAAATATTAACTGCATTAACCTTAAATTCGACAATGGCCCATGGTATAATGAGGTATAAGCATAAATCGGACAGAAAGCGGGTGATGGTCATCGTTTCTGCGGAATTTGCCCGGCTGTGGATGAAGATGACGAAGGAGTGGAAGACGCATCTGGAGGATGAGCTTGCGCCTCACTTGACGGAAGGCCAGTTGGTGGTATTGGAGCTGTTGGAGCAGCATCAGCCGATGAAGCCGTCGGATTTGCTGGCTTATTTGGCCACGACCCCGGCCGCGATCACGACCCTGCTCGACCGCATGGAGCGCGGCGGCCTCGTGGTCCGCAACCGGGACGAGAGCGACCGGCGGATCGTCTGGGTTACCTTGACGGAGAAAGGAACGACGGAAGCCTCGCGCGGCGTCGCCATCCGCGATGCGTACATCACCGAAGCGCTTGACCGGATCTCCCTGCACAATCAGCAGCTGCTCGTGTATTTGCTCGGCAAAGTCGCCAATTCGTAAGACCGTTCCCGACAAAAAAACCGTCCAACCCGGAATGAAGGTTGGACGGTTATTTGCCGTTACGGGGCGGCCTGCAGCTGCACCGGCACGCTGTGCATCGACGCGATCCGCTTCGATACCTGCGCATAGGTGCTCTTCAGCGTCGCGTAATCGGCGGCCGTCAGATCAGGCAGCGATTTGGCGGCCAACACGTCCGCGACCGGAACGACCGCATAGCGGCTGACGCCTTTGACGGTCGTGCGATGCACCCATGTCGGAATCGTCGCGACGCCGCCGATGGTCGCCAGGCCGTGTTCCTTATGGATCCGCACCTTGTAGATCACGCCGTAATCCTTGGTGTTCCCGCGTTGGTTGGAAATAAAATTGCCCATGGAATAAATGATAAGGCCTTTTCTGACGGAGCCGTCCGGATTGGTTACCTCAGCGAACTCGTAAGGCTGCACGACATGGGGGTGGGAGCCGGCGATGATATCGGCCCCGGCCGCGACGAGCGCGCGCGCCAGCTGCTTCTGGGCGTCGTTCGGCATCGTCTGGTACTCCGTGCCGAAATGCAGGCACACCGTAACGAAATCCGCGCCTGCCGCCTTCAGCCGGCCGATATCCCGAATCATCGCCTGCTCGTCGATCAGGGAGACGGCATACGGCTGCTCCTTCGGGAGCGGGATGCCGTTTGTGCCGTACGTGTACGCCAGCAGACCCATGGAGATTCCGTTATGCGTCACGATCGTCAGCTTGTCCGCTTCCGCCTTGGAACGCGCGGTGCCCTTCGTATCGAATCCGAGCGCCTGCAGCTTCGCAAGCGTCATGGCGATGCCCTGGGCGCCGCGGTCCATGGCATGGTTATTGGCGTTGGTCACCGTCGTGAAGCCCGCGTATTTCAGCGCGTCCGCCAGCTCGGGCGGCGCATTGAAGCGGGGATAGCCGGACAATCCGAGCGGCTTGCCGGCGATCGGCGTCTCCAGGTTGGCGAGCGTCCAGTCGCCCTGCTCGAGAATCGGTTTGACTTGCGCGAAGAAGGGCTTGAAATTGTACGTCTTCGTGCGCGCGTCGTAGGCGCCGGGAAGCTGCGGCGCGTGCATCATCACGTCGCCGACGGCGATCAGCGTCGCGTCGGACGGGCCTTCGTCGGCCGGCGGAGGGGGCGAACCGCCTTCGTCGTGGCCCTCGCTCGGCTGGTCCCCGGTTTGCTGGCCGTCGGCGTTCCCGCCGCCCTTCGTTTGATCGGCATCCGAAGGCGAGTCGCCCGCGGGCGTTTGATCGCCGCCGGGCGATGCGGGTTCGGACGGATGCGCGTCAGCGCCAGGCTGGCCGCCCTCCGTTTGAACCGGCGGTTTGCCCGTGTCTGCGGACGGTTCGGGCTTCCCGGGATCGAGCTCGATCCGCGACATGCAGCTGCCGATCAGCACGAGGGCGATCAAGCCGAGGAGGATCAAGTTGAGGCGATGATGCCGGCGGCGTTTCATCGGGATTCCCTCCCTTCGCGTCCCGGCAAGGCCAGCGCTGCGGCGAAATCCTCCTCCTCGAAACGGGTCCAAGGCTCGGCTGCGGGCGGCTGCGCGACGATCGTCAGCCATTCTTTCGAGACGGGATGCGCGACGCCGACGGACGTCGACCATAAGGCGATATCCTGTTCCCCTTGCACGGGAGGCGCGCCGTATTTGCGGTCGTAGACGAGCGGGCAGCCGACGGCCGCCAGCTGCGCCCGGATCTGGTGCGATCTACCGGTCAGCAGCCGGACCGCGATCAATGCGTACGGGCCTTTGCGGGCGATCACCGTGTAATCGAGGATCGCTTCCTTGGCGTCCGGCACCGGTTTGTCGTGAACGGTCACGACATTGCGCGCGGCATCCTTGCGCAGGTAATGCTTCAGACGGCCGGAAAGGGCCGCTGGAGCGCCGTGCGCGACGGCGAGGTATAATTTGTCAAAGCTGCGGCTGCGCACGGACTCCGAGAGCCGTGAGGCCGCCTTCGACGTTTTGGCGAAGAGCATCGCGCCGCCGACGGGACGGTCCAAACGATGGACAAGCCCGACATAGACGTTGCCGGGCTTGTCGTAACGCATCTTCAAATCTTCCTTGAGGAGCGTCACCATGTCGGGCTCGCCCGTCTCGTCGGCCTGGGACAGCATGCCCGGCGGCTTCACGACGGCGAGCAGATGGTTATCCTCGTACAGCACGGGCAGCAGCGGAGCAGGAGCGGGCCTGCCGGCGCCGCTCATCCTACTGGCCCTCCCAGCGGCCCAGTATGCCGCAGGGCAGCGTCAAGCCCGACGCGGTGATCGGAATCCCGATTTCCCCGCAGTGGATGCTGCCCTTGAATTTGCGGCTGACCGTCATTTGCAGCATGTTGTGGAGCACGGTCGGCGACAGTCCCGTCGTGTACGAGTTCACCAGCACGAACAGCGGGTTCTCGGAGAGAATCGTCGTGCAGAATTCCAGGAACGGAAACAGGTTTTGCTCGAGCTTCCACATCTCGCCGTTCGGGCCGCGGCCGTAGGAAGGCGGATCCATGATGATCGCGTCGTACCGTTTGCCGCGGCGTTCCTCCCGCTGCACGAATTTGAACACGTCGTCCGTGATATAGCGGACCGGGGCGGAGGCGAGCCCGGACAGCTCGGCGTTTTCCTTCGCCCACTGCACCATGCCCTTGGAGGCGTCGACGTGGCAGACCTCGGCGCCGGTGGCCGCGGCGGCGACCGTCGCGCCGCCCGTGTAGGCGAATAGGTTGAGCACGTTGATCGGCCGGCCGGCATTGCGGATCTTGTCCATCATCCACGTCCAATTGACCGCCTGTTCCGGGAACAAGCCGGTGTGCTTGAAGCTGGTCGGCTTGATATGGAATTTCAGCTCGCCGTAGGAGATCGACCAGCGATCCGGCATCTTCGTGCGGAACTCCCATTCGCCGCCGCCCGAGGAGCTGCGGTGATAGTGGCCGTCGGCCGTCTTCCAGCGGCCGGTCTCGCTCGCGATCGGCCAGATGACCTGCGGATCTGGCCTGCGGAGCACGAAGGACCCCCAACGTTCCAGTTTTTCACCGTTTCCGGTGTCGAGCAATTCGTAATCTTTCCATAAATCAGCGTTGTACATGCGTGTTTCCTTCCTTGATGTTGAATTTATAGCCTACGCCGCGGACCGTCACGATGTAGGTCGGATTGGCGGGATCGGGCTCGATCTTCTTGCGGAGATTGCTGACGTGCACCATGAGCGTCCGCGTATCGCCCATGCTGTCGTGACCCCAGACGATCGTGTACAGGTCATCCAAGGCGAATGCGCGGTTCGGCGTCTTCGCCAGGCGGACGAGCAGCTCGAACTCTTTGGTCGACAGGAACACTTCCTTGCCCCTGACGTGAACGGTGCGTCCGGGCAAATCGATGACGAGCCCGTCGAAGCGGAGCACTTCGCCCGCGGCCCTGTCGTACGGGCGCTGCCGGTCGTTGACGGACTGACGGCGCAGATGCGCCTTGACGCGCGCGACCAATTGGCTCGGACTGAACGGTTTCGTCATGTAATCGTCGCCGCCCACGGTCAGACCATGTATAATGTCAGTATCGTCGCTTTTGCAGCTGACAAACAGGATCGGGACGTCCGATACCGCGCGAATTTGCTTGCAGACGTCGAATCCGTCCATCTGCTTCATCTGCACGTCCAACACGATCAAATCCGGCTGAAACGAATCGGCGAACGCCAAGGCGTCCTCGCCGTTGTCCGTCGTTTGCACGAGGTAGCCTTCGCGCTCCATATACAAGGAAATCAGCTCGGTAATATCCGCTTCATCATCGACGACCAATATTTTGCTCCCAGACATTTTCCAGCTCCCCCTCTTCCTCGAACTATTATAGCGAATGTGGGGAGGGGTGGGCAATCCACGTTTTCAGGAGGGTTCAGCCATTCGCCGCTTATTCGCGCCATTCATGCTCGTGATCTTCCTTATTCTCTTTCTTTCCGGCTGCGCGGTTCAGACCGGCGGCAGCAATCCGACGGCCCAGGACGGCGTCATCGACCTGAGGCACTGGTCCTTCGAGACCGACGGGCAGGCCGAACTGTCGGGACAATGGTCCTTCTACGGCGGCCAGCTGCTCGTCCCGGGCGACCCGCAGCTGCAGCAGGATTTGCGCCATGTGATGGTGCCAAGATCCTGGAACAGTTACAAGGGCAAATTCGGCATGCAGAAAGGGGAAGGCTACGCCACCTACAAGCTGACGGCGCTGTTGACGCCCCGGGAACGCGTGCTCGCGCTGCGCGTGCCGAACATCTTCAGCAGCTATACGCTGTGGATCAACGGCAAAGAGATGGCGCGCCAGGGCCAAGTGGGGACAAGCCGGGCCACGTCGGTGCCGCAGCAGTATCCGCGCATCGTTTCCTTCGCATCCGATTCGGACCGGGTCGAGATCTTGATCCAGGTATCCAATTTCCAGCACCGGAAGGGGGGCATCTGGGTACCCATCCTGCTCGGCAACAGCGATACGGTCGTCGACGGGCAGATGAAAACGACGGCCAAGGAAATGCTGATCCTCGGCAGCCTCGTCATCATCGGCGTCTATCACATCGGGCTTTACGCGTTTCGCAGGCAGGAGAAGTTCACGATCCATTTCGGCCTGCTGTGCCTGTTCGTGGCCGCCAGGTCGAGCGTCACGGGCGATAACTACCTGCTGCAGCTGTTTCCGATTCCGTGGGAGGGCGGGCTGAAGATCGAATACATCTCCTTCGCGCTCAGCGCCGTCTCCGGCTATCTGTACGTATACCGGCTGTTTCCGATGGACGCGTCGAAGAAAGTCATCCGGTACGTCATCGGCATCGGCGTCGCGCTCTGCGTCTTCGTGCTCGTATGCCCGGCCATCGTCTATTCGCGACTGCTCTCGGTCTTCCAACTGTATGTCATCGCGGTCAGCGCGTTCACCCTCATCGTGCTGATCACGGCCAAGATCCGCAAACGGATCGGCTCCACGTTCGTGCTTGCGGGCGTCGCCGTGTTCGTCGTCACCGTGCTGAACGACATGCTGTTCTACAACGAATGGCTCGTCTACGCGCAGCTCGTGCCGTTGGGGTTGTTTTTCTTCATGCTCATGCAGTCCTTCATTATATCCAAACGGTTCTCGAGCGCCCTATATCAAATCGAGCACGTATCGAACGAGCTCCGGGAGTTGAACGTCCATCTGGAAGAGCGGATCGAGGAGCGCACGGTGGCGCTGAGCGAAGTGAACGAGTCGCTGGCGCAGACGAACCGCGACTTGCAGCGCTCGGAGACGTCGAGGCGCCAGCTCATGACGAATATCTCGCATGACCTGCGCACGCCGATTACGCTGCTGCAGGGGTATTTGGAAGCATTTCAGGATGGCCTCGTCCAATCGGAGGAACAGCGGCAGCGCTACATACGCATGATGCTCGGGAAGGTCGGGGGCTTGAATCGGCTGATACGGGATTTGTTCGAACTGACGAAGCTGGAGGCGGGTCAAGCGCGGTTTGATTTTGCCGAGGTGGCGCTCGGACAGTGGATCCGGCAGCTGCACGACCTCTACGAGATCGACGTGATCAGCAGCGGGCTGCGGTTCAGCTGCGATTACCTCAGTGAAAACGTGCCCGCGGAAGGGCATTCCCATGGGATCGAGCAGCAGAACCGCATCCGGCTGAACCTGGATCTGTCCCGCATGGATCAAGTCATGGCGAACATCATCTACAATGCCATCAAGCATACGCCGAGAGGCGGAGAGATAACGCTTTCGTTTTTCTTCGAAGCGTCGACGAACCGCGTGATCGTCACCGTGAGCGATACGGGGACCGGGATCGAGGAGGAGCACCTGCCGTTTATCTTCGACCGGTTCTACAAGATCGAGGCCTCGCGCAACTCCGCCGACGGCGGAAGCGGTCTCGGACTCGCGATCGCGAAAGAAATCGTGGAGGCGCACGGAGGCACGATCGGAGCGGTCAGCGCGCTGGACAAAGGCACCATGATCTGGTTCATGCTGCCGTGCACCGTCAAGGAGCTCAATCGGCCTGTTTGAGAACGGCCATCATCCGGTCGATGGACTGCTTGCGCCGTTCCTGATCCATCCCGTTGAGAATGCGGATAATTTCGATCGCTTCGGGAGTCACCGGCGTATCCGGCTTGGCGGGCTCTCCGCCGATGATATAATCCAGCGAAACATTGAACAGCACCGCCAGTTTTTTCAAGGTTTCATAGACAGGCTGGCGGTTGTTGATTTCGTAATGACTGTACGCGGACCGGGTGATGCCGATCTGCCTGGCGACTTCTTCTTGAGAAATGTTTTTTCGCAGCCTCAGTTCCCTTAATCGATCTCCCATCGTCATCGTTTATAGCTCCTTACGTCAATCTAGCCATCTAGTACTAGTACAGAAGGTATCCTTCTGGCCGTTCTATTAGTAATTTATGATACAAAGTGTATCAATGTCAAGGGAATTGTAGAAACTATAAGGGATATTATAATTTTCTAACGTTCGGAGAACGGCGCGGAGGCCGAAATAAAGGTTGAAATGAAAGCCCTGTCATCGTACAATGAAGGAAGTTTTAGTTGTACGTACAAGTTGAGGCGGCGTCCTTATTGCATTGCCTGCAGGACTGAGGGGAAAGTTCGCGGATACCTGCATAAGTTGAGCCGATATCTTCCAATCATGTGCGTACAAGTGGATGGACGCTTGGAATCGATGAAGGAGGAATAATGACATGTTGAGCGCAAAACCTTATCAATTTTGGTTCGTGACCGGCAGCCAGCATCTATACGGACCCGAGACGCTTCTGGAGGTCGCCGATCATTCCCGCATCATCGCCGAGGGTCTGGACCGCGACGAATCCGTGTCGCACGAAGTGGCGTTCAAGCCCGTCGTGACGACGCCGGAAGAAATCCGCAAGCTGTGCGCCGCCGCCAACGCAGACGAGAGCTGCGCGGGGATCATCGCGTGGATGCATACGTTTTCTCCGGCCAAAATGTGGATCGCGGGCTTGTCCGAGCTCCGCAAACCGCTGCTGCATCTCCATACGCAGTTCAACCGCGACATTCCGTGGGACGCCATCGACATGGATTTCATGAACCTGAACCAATCCGCGCACGGCGACCGCGAGTTCGGCTTCATCGGCGCCCGCATGGGCATCGCCCGCAAAATCGTCGTCGGCTATTGGGAAGACGCCGCCGTTCGCGCCCGGATCTCCGGCTGGATGCGCACCGCGGCCGCGTTTACCGAGAGCCGCTCGTTGAAAGTGGCCCGCTTCGGCGACAACATGCGCCAGGTCGCGGTCACCGAAGGCGATAAAGTGGAGGCGCAGGTGAAGTTCGGCTGGGCGATCAACGGATACGGCATCGGGGATCTGGCGGAATACGCGTCGAAGGTGACGGACGAACAGCTGGACGCGCTGATGGACGAGTACGAATCGCGCTACGACATCGCGCCGGCTACGCGGAACGACGCCGCCAAATGGCAGGCGATCCGCGAGCAGGGCCGGATCGAGCTTGGCATGCGGGCGTTCCTCGAGGAGGGCGGATTCACGGCGTTCACGACCACGTTCGAGGATTTGCACGGCATGAAGCAGCTGCCCGGGCTTGCCGTGCAGCGGCTGATGGAAGCGGGCTACGGCTTCGGCGGGGAGGGCGACTGGAAGACCGCCGCGTTGACCCGGGTCATGAAGATGATCGCCGGCAACAAAGGCACGTCCTTCATGGAAGACTACACCTACCACTTCGAGCCCGGCCGCGAGATGGTGCTCGGCGCGCATATGCTCGAGGTCTGCCCGACGATCGCGGGCGACCGCCCGCGCCTCGAAGTGCATCCGCTCGGCATCGGCGGCAAGGCGGATCCGGCGCGCATGATCTTCAACGGCCGCAGCGGCCAAGCCGTCAACGCCTGCTTGATCGATCTCGGCAATCGCTTCCGTCTCATCGTGAACGTCGTCGACGCGGTCGACGTTCCGCACGACATGCCGAAGCTTCCGGTGGCGCGCGTGCTGTGGAAGCCGCAGCCGTCGCTGAATGAATCGGCCGAGGCATGGATCCGCGCAGGCGGCGCCCACCATACCGTTTTCTCCTACGAGGTGACGGCCGAGCAGCTGCTTGACTGGGCGGAAATGACGGGCATCGAATGCGTCGTCATCGACAACGCGACGAACCCTTACGCGTTCCGGAGCGAGCTGCGCCTGAACGAGATGTACTGGCGCATGCGCCAATGATCGACGGCCGCCGATATCGGGCGGAATTACCTTCGAAGCAGGATAACGATTCGAGGATGCGTACGCGTAGGAGATGAAGTTTTGCCCTGGCCTATTACATGGACGGAGACTTACCTTGGCGGCGAGCAGCCGGCAAGGGGGTCTTCTTTTTTTTTGCCTGGCGCCGCCGGCCAAGCCGCAGCCGTGCGGATTAGCCGCTGCCGTATTTGTCGCGGTAGTGGGCGAGCGCGATCAGCGGCCAGACGAGCGAATAGCTGTCGTACCGCGTGTACAGGCAGCCGGGCAGTCCCGCGCCGGTCGGATAATCGGCCGCGGGTCCGCCGTCCTGCGCATGCCGGAGCAGGTAATCGCAGGCCCGTTCCATCGCGGGCAGCGGCAAATCGTGAACCGCGACGAGCGCGTCGAGCGCCCACGCGGTCTGCGAGAGCGTGCCGTGGCGGAGCGGCACGTATCGTTTCTCCGCGTCGCTGGCGCAGGATTCGCCGAAGCCGCCGTCCGGCTGCTGCACGGAGAGCAGCCAGTCCACGGCTTTGCGGATCCGCGGATGCTCGGCCGGTTCCCGCGCCGCGGCCAAGCCGGTCAAGGCGGCCCACGTGCCGTAGATGTAGCACACGCCCCAGCGTCCGTACCAGGAGCCGTCTTTTTCCTGATGCGCGTACAGCCAATCCGCTGCGCGGCGGACATAGGCGAGCCGGGACGTCAAGCCCGCGCTGCGGCCGAGGTACTCCAGCGTCCGGCCGGTCAAGTCCGGCGTAGAGGGGTCGGTGGCGGCATCCTCGGCCCCGTCGAGCGGCACCCAACGGATGAGCCGGCTGTCGACGTTGCGTTCGAACGCGCCCCATCCGCCGTCGCGGTTCTGCATGCCGAGGATCCACTGAAGTCCGCGGTCGGCCGCATCGCGGGCTTCGGGGAGGGGAAGCCCCCGCACGGCGCGCAGCGAGGCGGTCGTATCGTCGAGATCGGGATTGATCGTATTAATATCCGAGAACCCCCATCCGCCGGCCATGGGGTTGTTCACGTTGCGCTTCCAATCGCCGAGCTTGCGATGCTGGCGTTCCAGCAGATAACGTCCCGCCTTCGCGACGGCGGGATGAACGGCAGGCAGGCCGGCATCCTGCAAAGCATGGCTGACAAGGGCGGAATCCCATACCGACGCCGTCGTGACCTGCATGGATAGCCGCGACCCGCAGTGCGCGTCCGCGAAGAGCAGCGACTCGAGGCCGCGCACCGCGTTCTCCATGACGGGATGGGTGACGGAATACCCGACCGTGCGCAGGGCATGCAGCATGAGCAGCGTGGCGCTGGAGTAGCTGTAGAGGGTGCCGTCCGATTCGAGCCGGTCCAGGATGAACCGTTCGGCGCGCAAGGCTGCGCGCTCGCGAAGCTTGCCCGTCAGATTCCACGGGGCTTTACGGCGGCGGGTATCCGGCGCTTCAGGGGCAGGGCCGCCGAGGAAATGATCGTTCCAGCCAAGCTGCAGCTCCTTCCATTCGCCGCCGCCGCGGGTTAGCTCCGTCAATGGCCGGATATGCGGCAGCCTGCGGATCGGCTTGCGGTCGGCAAGCAGCAGCATCGGCGCCATATGAACGCGGGCGTAGCCCGAGAATTGATAGAAATGAATGGGAGACGACGACGGAAGCAGCAGGATGGCCAGCGGCACCGGAAACCAGCGTGGCCACGGATAACGGCCGATCAGCGCGAGCTGGAATTTGGTCAGGAGGCTGTTGATGCGCGGCAAGCCGCCGAGCTCCGCGAAGGCCTCCCTTGCCCTCAGCATGAACGGTTCGTCCGGCGAGAGCCCCGCGTATTGCAGCGCGTAATAGCATTCCGCGGTCGCGGACGCATTGCCGTTCGCTTCGTCGGGGTAGACGCGCCAGGCGCCGTCCGCGGATTGTTTGGCGACCATCCGTTCCGTCAGTTCCTTGACGAGTCGCGGCCTGCGGATCCCCGCGCTCTGCAGCTGGAGGATCGACGCCGCGTCCAGGGACGTGCCGGATTCGATGAAGCCCATCCGCCAGCTTCCGTCCGCGGATTGCCCTCGCAGCAGCCGGCCGACGAGCCGGTCGATCCCGGTTTGAATGCGCTGAAGCATGACGTTCACCTCGTTCTTCCGGTCCCGGAGTCCGGGCGACGCGGATGCGCGGTTATTCGCGCGGCGCGGCTGGGAGCTCCGGAGGCGGCGATTCTTGCAGCCGTGGTTGGCTGCATCGCGCCGGACCGGATATATACGTAAGTTTATGACGGACGCGACCCGGTTCATGATGCTTCGCGCGAAAGTCGCGGTGCGCGTTTGCAACCGCGCGAAACTTGCATGCGACGCAGCCGAAAGGATGGACAAGTCGCGCCGAACTCTTTATTATGAAAATGATTCTCATTGCTGGAAAAGCGTGCCGCGTCCGCGGCTGCCGACGCGATATCCCGTTCATTCAATTGCCGCGCCCGCATGACGGAGGAGGAAAGGTTCGATGTTGTCTCGATTCATCGCATACTACAAACCGTACAAGAAGCTGTTTTACCTCGATTTTTTCAGCGCCATCTTGGCCGGCTTTCTGGAGCTCGGCTTTCCCGTGGCGGTCAATCAATTCATCGACAAGCTGCTGCCGGGCAAGGATTGGAGCTTGATCGCCTGGGCCTGCGCGGGCCTGCTGTTCATCTACATGCTGAACGCCTTCCTGAATTACGTCGTGACGTACTGGGGCCATATGCTGGGCATCAATATCGAAACGGACATGCGCCGCAAGCTGTTCGACCATATCCAGAAGCTCAGCTTCCGCTTCTTCGACAATACGAAGACGGGACACCTGATCGCCCGGCTGACCAACGACTTGATGGAAATCGGCGAAATGGCGCATCACGGGCCGGAGGATCTGTTCATCGCGGTCATGACCTTGATCGGCGCCTTCGCGCTGATGCTCCTGATCAACTGGAAGCTCGCGCTGCTGACGTTCGTCGTCGTGCCGGTCATGATCTGGCTGGCGATCTACTTCAGCGCCAAGATGACGAAGGCCTTTCACCGGCTGTTCTCGGATATCGCCGACTTCAACGCGCGCGTCGAGGACAACGTCGGCGGCATGCGCGTCGTGCAAGCGTTCGGGAACGAGGCGTTCGAGAAGATTCTGTTCAACGAGAACAATCTGCGGTTCCGCCTCACGAAGCTGATCTCCTACAAAATCATGGCGTCCAACACGTCGATCAGCTACCTGCTGAAACGGCTCGTCACGTTGTTCGTCATGATCTGCGGCACCTGGTTCGTCATCCGCGGGGAATTGACCTCGGGCGAATTCGTCGGCTTCCTGCTGCTCGCGAACGTGTTCATCGGCCCGATCGAAAAGATCAACGCCGTGATCGAGAGCTATCCGAAAGGGTTCGCCGGCTTCAAGCGCTACGTCGAGCTGATGGACACGGAGCCTGACGTGAAGGACCGTCCGAACGCCGCGACCATCGACCGGCTGCACGGGAATATCGCGTTTCGCGACGTGAGCTTCGGCTACGGCGGAGAAGCGAAGGTGCTGCGCCATATCGATCTGACGATTCGCGCAGGGGAAACCGTCGCGTTCGTCGGCCCGTCGGGCGCGGGCAAAACGACCTTGTGCAGCCTGCTCCCGCGCTTCTACGACGTCTCCGGCGGAAGCATCTCCATCGACGGGACGGACGTTCGCGACATGAAGCTCGCCTCGCTGCGCAAAGGCATCGGCATCGTGCAGCAGGACGTCTTCCTGTTCTCGGGGACGCTGCGGGAAAATATCGCCTACGGCAAAATGGACGCCTCGGAGACGGAGCTGCGGGCCGCGGTGAAGCGGGCGCAGCTGGAGGCGTTCGTCCAGTCCTTGCCGGACGGACTGGATACGATCGTCGGCGAGCGCGGCGTCAAGCTGTCCGGCGGGCAGAAGCAGCGCGTCGCCATCGCGCGGATGTTCCTCAAGAATCCGCCGATCCTCATCCTGGACGAGGCGACGTCCGCGCTGGATACGGAGACGGAATCCGCCATCCAGCAGTCGCTCGCCGAGCTGTCGCAGGGCCGCACGACCCTCGTCATCGCGCACCGGCTGGCGACGATCAAGAACGCGGACCGCATCATCGTCGTCACGGAGGAAGGGGTCACCGAGCAGGGCAAGCACGAGGAGCTTCTGGCCGCGGGCGGCCATTACAGCCGGCTTCACATGGCGCAATTCCAATCCTGAGCGTGCCGGCATGCCGTTTCCCGAAGACCGTTCGCTCGCGAACGGTCTTCTTCCTTTTTGCAACGCTTGCGGGCGCGCTGATATAATGGAGTTCGATTCCCAATAATTGTTTTGCTATTTTATGAATACGAGGGAGCCAGGTACCTATGAAAAACTTTCAACAACGCTTGGAGCGTTACGCGGCGCTGGCCGTGGAGGTCGGCGTCAACGTGCAGCCCGGCCAGAAGCTGTGCATCATCGCGCCGGTAGCGGCGGCCGAATTCGTGCGCGAAGCGGTCAAACGCGCCTATCAGCTCGGATCCCCTTACGTCCACGTCGATTGGAGCGACGAAAGCGTCACCCGCGCCAGGCTTGAATTCTCGCCGGAGGAAGGGTTGTCCGGCTATCCCGCTTGGCATGCCCAAGGCCGCGTGCAAATGGCCGAAGAGGGCGCCGCGTTCCTGGTGGTCACGGCGGAAGATCCCGATCTGCTGAAGGGCATCGATTCCGCTCGCATCGGTCTGGCGGTCAAAGCGCAGCAAAACGCGCTGCAGCCGTTCCGTAATTTCATGTTGAACAACGAGGTCGCCTGGTCGATCGTCGCGGTGCCGACGAAGCCTTGGGCGGACAAGGTGTTCCCGGATCATGCCGACGGCGAGCGGGTGAACGCGCTCTGGGAGGCGATCTTCGCGGCCGTGCGGGTCGACGCGGACGAGCCGGTCGCGACATGGAGGGAGCACGCCGCAGGCTTGCGCGCCAAGGCCGACAGGCTGAACGAGCGCCGCTACAAGGCGCTTCGTTACCGCAACGAATCGGGAACGGACGTGTCGATCGGCCTGCCGGAAGGGCATATCTGGGTCAGCGCCGGGACGCGGAACAAGCAGGGCACGGCGTTCATTCCGAACATGCCGACGGAGGAAGTGTTCACCTCGCCGCTTCGGACGAGCGTCAACGGCACCGTCGCGAGCAGCAAGCCGCTCAGCTACAACGGCAACCTGATCGACCGTTTCGCCATGACGTTCGTCGATGGGCGCGTTACCTCGTATGAGGCCGAACAGGGCCAGGAAGCGCTTCGCCAACTGATCGAGACGGACGAAGGCTCGCATTTCCTGGGCGAGATCGCGCTCGTGTCCTTTCATTCGCCGATCTCGGACACGAACGTGACGTTCTACAACACGCTGTTCGACGAGAACGCGGCCTGCCATCTTGCGCTCGGCTTCGCTTTTCCGTTCTGCTTGGAAGGCGGGTTGTCCTTGAGCAAGGAGGAGCTGCGGGAGCGCGGGCTGAACCAGAGCTTGACGCACGTGGATTTCATGATCGGTACGCCCGATCTGGCGATTGACGGGATCCGGGAAGACGGCAGCAGCGAGCCGTTGTTCCGGGGCGGAAACTGGGCATTTTAAGGTGCGAGGGGCTCTCCGGCGTCATGCGAATGACAAGGCCGGGGGCCTTTTTTTCGGTGATCGGGGTTGACATCCGATTTTAATATGTCATAATGACAATATCATAAGGCGATTGCGATTTGCATTCGCGGAAGGAATCGAATCATTCGTATCGCGTGCGTTCTGATATTGTCATAACGATAGTTTTAAATGACGCCACAAATCGGGGGATTGCGCATGAACAGGGTGTGGGTGTTGCCGGTATTATTCGTTTTCATGATCGCGATCGCGGTCTACACGTCATCGACGCCGCTCGAGGTCGCGGCAACGACGACGGGCTTGCTCAGCGTCTGGCTGACCGCGAGGGAGAACATTTGGGCCTGGCCCGTGGGGCTGGTCAACGTCGCCTGTTTCTTCTACATGTTCGAGGACGCCAAGCTTTACGCGGATATGCTGCTGCAGGTGTTCTTCTTCGTTCTCAGCATCTACGGCTGGATTGCCTGGCTGACGGGCAGAGGCGCCTCGAAGGTTCGTCCGACGCGCAGCCTGTCGCGGCGGCAGGCGCTGCTGCTCGGGGCGCTGCTCGTCGTCGCCACGTTCCTATGGGGCTACGCGCTGACGAGCTACACCGACGCTTCGATCCCGTACGCGGACGCGCTGATCGCCACGCTCAGCATCATCGCGCAGTATCTGCTCTCGTCCAAGGTGTTCGAGAATTGGCTTTGCTGGATCGCCGTCGACATCCTGTCGATCGGGATGTACGCCTACAAGGAATTGTACTCGCTCGCGTTCCTGTACGCGATCTTCCTGGCGATCGCGATTGCGGGTCACCTGTCGTGGAAGCGGGAGCTCGTCCGCGCATCGAAGGGGGCGACGGCATGAACGGACCGCGTACGGGCTTGACGCTCGGGAAATTCGCGCCGCTGCACCGCGGACATCAATTCATGATCGAAACCGCCATCCGCGAAACGGACGAGGTCATCGTCGTGATCTACGATTGTCCCGATACGACGGACGTTCCGCTGCACGTCCGCGCCGATTGGATCCGCTCGCTTTATCCCGGCGTTCAGGTCGTAGAGGCATGGGACGGTCCGAGCGATATGGGCGACACGCCGGAGATCAAGCGGCTGCAGGAGAACTATATCCTCGGCTTGCTGAACGGAAGGAACGTCACGCATTTCTACTCCAGCGAGTTCTACGGCGAGCACATGAGCATCGCCCTCGGCGCCGAGAATCGGCAGGTCGATCCGGCGCGGCTGCGGGTTCCCGTCTCGGGGACGAAGATACGGCAGGCGCCTTACGAGAACCGGTCGTATCTGGATCCGCTCGTCTATCGCGATTTGGTCGCCAAAATCGTCTTTCTCGGCGCGCCGTCGACCGGCAAGACGACGCTGGCGGCCCACATGGCGGAACGGCTGAATACGGCGTGGATGCCGGAGTACGGACGCGAGTACTGGGAGCGGCACCAGGTCGAGCGGCGCTTGTCGCCGCGGCAGCTGGAAGAGATCGCGGTCGGACACGTCGAGCGGGAGGATCGGATGGCCTTGGAAGCGCGCGAGCTGCTGTTCGTGGACACGAATGCCTTGACAACGCAGATCTTTTCCATGGATTACCATGGGGAGGCGACGGCCGGCTTGACGGCATTGGCGGATCGGGCGGCTTCGCGGTACGATCTGGTGTTTCTCTGCGGGGACGACATTCCATACGACGATACTTGGGATCGTTCCGGCGACGTGCACCGGGCGGCGTTTCAGAAGCGATTCGCGGCGGATCTGCATGCGCGCCGGATTCCGTACGTCCCGCTGCGGGGCACGCTGGAAGAACGCGCGGAGCAGGTGACGGCGGTGCTGCGGCAATTCCGGAAATACCGCAATCCGTCGGAGTGGCTGGGAGCGGGGCTTGGTTCTTCTTAATGCGGCGCGGAATGGCGTACAAAACGAAACAAGCGGACGGGCTGACCCATCCGCTTGTTTCGTGTGCGATCAGCGGCTCGAAAGCTGCTTCTCGTAGAGGCAGAACCCGCTCGGCGAGGTGCCTTTGTAGACGTAGCCGAGGCCGCTGTAGAAGGCGTTCAGCTTGGGGTTGCTGGCGATGCAGTCGAGACGCATCACATGCTTGCCGGGAAAGGAGATTCCGGTCTCCGCCCAGCGCACCATGTCGGCGCCAAGTCCTTGGCCGGCATAATCGCGATTGATGGCCAGCCGGTGGAGGTAGACGTTCGGCTCGTGGCCGTCCGGTCCCCACAGCCCGAGGTCCCATTCGCCCGGCACCTGCATGAGCAGCACGATGCCGGCCAGCGCATCGCCGTCTTTGAACATGAACAGCTCGCCTTTATCGATATGGCCGACGACGTTGTGGTGGTCGTCGCCGGTGAGCAGCGCGTCCCACTGCTTGGAACCCGTGCTCTGCAGCCATCTGGCGGTGCCGACGAGCAGCTCCATGACGGCACCCGCATCGCCCGGTTTCGCTTGCGAGACGCTGATGCGCGCGTTGGCGTGGTCGTTGTGAAGGATGTAGTTCAACATGTCGGTTCCCTCGTTTGCGGTTTGATACTTGCTTGGACGTCTATTGTACCATCCCGCGCGGCGCGGGTTCAAACGGTCGGTTTCTTGACGAAATAATACATGCTGAGCGGCCACCAGATCACCGCGAAGACGGGATAGATCGCCCAGATGTCGTTCGGCGACGTGACCGCGTTGACCGCGATGAACATCGCGCTCGTGAGCAGCGAGGCGCATAAGGCGAACGTGAACCACTGCCGGCTGCGGGAGAAATAGATGGACATCGGCCACCAAAGCACGGCGTACGCCGGGAAGATAATCCACGGAAAATGAGGGGCGAGCAGCAAATTCAGCATGCCGTAGTACACGATGATGCAGAAGCTCCCGACGAGCGCCATGGCGAGCGTGCCGGCGAATCGGCCGGCGTACATGATGATCGGCCACCAGACGACGGCGAAGCCCGCGTACAGGATCCACGGATAATCCGGGGTGCTCACGATGTTCTCGTAAGCGAGATAGAGGAGGAGGATGACCGTCGTGACGGCGGAATACGCCTTTAGCCTGCCGTTTGCCGCAAAGTGCAGGGAAATCGGCCATTGCAGCAGGGCGAAGGCGGGATGAACGAACCAAATCTCGCCCGGCGTCGTTAAGTAGTTGACGAGAAAGAGGAAGAAAATGCTCATGATGCTCCCGGATGCGGCAAAAGCAACGCGGTGCTTGCGCATGGTATCGCCTCCTTATTTCCAGCCCAGCCATTTGTAGAACATCACGAGCGGCCACCAGGCGACGGCAAAGGTCGGGTACACGAACCAAATATCGTCGGGCGTGTAGTACACGTTGATGAAGATGAACAGCGCGACGATCAGGCCGCTGCCCCAGAGCGAGAAGCCGAGATGGAGGCCGAACTGCTTGCGGGAAGAGACCGGCTTGCCGTTCTTTACGCCAAGCTCCTGCTTGATGTCCGAGATATCGCCGAATTCCACGATCGTTTTGTTGATCGCGTCTTCTTCGGTCTTGCCGCCGCGGACGAGATCGAATACCTTCTCCTCCAGGTTCTGAATGATTTCCTCTTGAATGGCCTGCTTCGTCTCGCTCTCCGGAATGTCGGAGAACCATTCTTCCACGTGCGTCTTGATCTTCTTCATTGTTAGAGTCCCTCCATGAAAATATTGACGATCTCTTTGATCTCGTTCCATTCCTCCACCGTTTCCTTGAGGTAGGCTTTGCCGAGCTTCGTGATCTTGTAATAGCGCCTCTTGCCGCCGTGCGAGATATCGCCGAGATACGATTCGATCAGCTCTTTGCGCTCCAAGCGTTGAAATACCGCGTAGAGCGTCGCTTCTTTGATTTGAAACCGGTCGTCGGTCCTGACGCTGATTTCTTTGGAAATCTCGTACCCGTAACGGTCTTCCTCGTAAATCAACCGCAGTATGATGGCGTCGAGATGGCCGCGGATTAGATCGCTTCGGATCATGCGGGGTCCTCCTGTTCATGAGCTTGACTTCGTTAAGAGCCCCGACAGCCAGTGCTCTGTCAGGTAGTGCTCTGTCTCATAGTGTTCTGTCTGATAGTGCTCTATCTGATAGAGCTCTATCTGATGGAGTAAATGTAACACATCGATAATCCGCGTGTCAAAACAAATGTGTGATGTCATAATTTTTGAGAAGAGTTTCAAAATTAATGAGACAAGATATTCACAATTTATGAGAAGATGACTGTATTTGAATAAATATGCAATTATGTGTATGAAAGTGGGCGGGAAATTGAGTCCTTGTTGTTATTGATGAGGGGGAATAGGAGCTGCTTCAAGCGATAAGTGAAAGCGAATAAGTTCTTAAGTCTAATGGTTTCATTTGAAAACAAAAGACAACTACTCATCCAATTTATAAACTGGAACCCTAGCAAGGACATTTTTAAAAAAAGAATTAGGCTGCACTTAAGAGATGGTTCCTGTACTGAACAGGAGTCATCTTTTTTAGTCCCCACTGATATCTGTGGTGATTGTAATAACGAATATAGCGGTTGATTTCTAGCTGCAAGTTATCCAACGTGGCACAATTAAGACTCTTAACATGATCTTTCATATGACCAAAAAAGGATTCCTGCGGAGCATTGTCGCAACAGTTTCCACGTTGTGACATCGACTGTCTAAGACCCTTTTTCTTTAATAATTTCTGGTAAGTTGGGCTCGTGTAGTGGCTTCCTTGATTGGAATAGATGAAGGCATCCTTATGAAGTTTCAAGCGTCCTTGACTCATTAAGGATTCAATGGTTTCGGTGGCTAGTGGAAGATGGAGAGATTCGGAGAGAGTATGGGCGAGTAACCCGTCTGTGGAGGCATCCAAAATGGTCGACAAATAAGCCATCTGCAACTTGCCATACGGTAGATAAGTAATGTCGGTGAGAAGCGTATTGGATTGTCAACAGAAAACTGGACAACTTTTATGAGGTCAATCGTCTGGCTTCCCCAGGTGTAAGATAGCCCAGCGTGCCGTGAATACGATGGTGGTTGTACCAATTCACATAATCGCTAAGCTCCAGTGCCAGTTGCTCCGAATTCTGAAAATGAATCATATCGCTCGGTGCTCTCGTACTTACGTCGTTCACGTCGACGTTGACGTTTGTGAAGGAAGGCAAAGCCGACCTGCGCAGCGCATTTTTTTTCTCGCTGTCGAGTGGTCCGTTATCGGTAGTTGGCGCTGGCCTGACCTCGCTCTTCAACCCGGACGTCTTCCGGCGGGCATTCGGGTTTTTCATGCTGATAATGGTCATGCTGCTCTTGTTCCGAAATCGAATTAAACCGTATAAGGGAAAATGGCGCTACGTGCGTAGGTTACCGACACCGCTGGTTTGAAACAAAAATACGGGTATAACGCGCTTCCGGCGCTGATGATCGGCGGGGCTGTCGGCTTGATCGCAGGATTGCTCGGCATTGGCGGGGGGATACTGCTCATCCCGACCATGCTGCTGTTGTTCCGCTTTCCGCCTCATATCGCTACCGCTACATCGATGGCGGTTATTTTCGTCTCGGCGCTGTTCGGCAGCGGCATGCATTTGATTCGCGGCGAATGGGACTGGTTTCTCGTGCTGTCTTGGCTCCGGGTGCGCTACTTGGCGGCTGGATCGGCGCACGCATCTCGAGGCGTATCGGCAGTGTACTGCTGATTCGCATCATGTGCGGCACCTTACTGCTATTCGCGCTGCGGATGATTATATAACCTAGGGGACTCTCGCATGATAATGAAAAACCTGCTCAATAACTGAGCAGGTTTTTTCGGGAAGTCGATCTTCCCGCCTCAGGTGAAGACGACATCTTGATCCGTGTCGCGTACTCCGGCATATGCTGTTCGGAGCTAAGCGGATATCTAGGCAAAAACTCGCTGCGCAAGCCGCCGATGATCTTCGGCCATGAATTCTCCGGCACGATCGCAGCCATTGGCAGCCGGGCGGAAGCCGGCGGCAGGTGGCACATCGGGCAGCGCGTCACCGCGAACCCGCTCGTTACCTGCGGGCACTGCGAGCCTTGCCTCAGCGGCAGGCAGCAGCTGTGCCTGTCGCGCCAGCTATTGTCTGCGGCGCTGCCTGGCAGTAACGCGGAATACGTGAAGCTGCCGGCCAGGTTCGTCTATGCGGTGCCAGATGAGATGACCCTTCGGCAGGCCGCCATGACGGAGCCTGCCGCCTGTGCGATTCGCGCAGCGGAGCTTGCTGCGCCTAAACCGGCCGATACGGTACTCATCCTCGGGATGGTCCCGATCGGTCTGCTCGTGCTGCAGGCCGTGCAGCAATACGGCGTGCGGGAGATCATCGCCGTCGATATGAACGAGGAACGCCTCGCGATCGCCCGCGCGCTGGGCGCGAAGCATTTGATCTGTCCCGCGGCGGTCGATACGCTGGAGGAAGTGAAGCGATTGACGGGCGGGGCCGGCGTTCATGCCGCAATCGATGCCGTCGGCGCGGGCTTGACGCGCAAGCAGGCTGTGCTCGCCTGCAGAGGCGGCGGACGCACCGTATTCACGGGCCTGCATGAGGAGGAATCCGTGCTGCCGATCAATATTGCGATCGCGCGTTCGCTTATTCGGCATTAAATTTCAAGACGGCGCTGAAGTGGATTGCGGAAGGCCGGATGGGTCTGTCCGAGGGGGTCGTGAAAGCACCGCTGCACGAAGGCGGGTATTGGTTCGAGAAGCTGTTGAACCAGCCGGGCCAAGTCTCGAAGGTGCTGCTTGTACCGGGAGGCGCGGTCTGATACCAGCAGAAGTAGCTGATTACTTATGGAGAGGCGGTCACGCAATGCAGAAGGTATTCTTCATATCCGATCATTACTTTGGCCATAAGCATATCATTGACTTCGAATCGAGGCCGTTCACTGAAGCGGAGGAAATGAACGAGGCGATGATTGAGAAGTGGAACGCGGTCGTCGGCAAAGGGGACAAAGTGTTTCACCTGGGGGATTTCTCGTGGAGCGACTGAACGGGTATAAGCATCTCATTCTCGGCAACCATGACCGCGGCCACTCCCTCGCTTGGTGGTTGAATGTCGGCTTCGACGAGGTGAGCGAGCATCCTATCATCTACAAGAATTTCTTCTTCCTCTCGCATGAGCCGATGTATATGAATAAGCATATGCCATACGTGAACGTGCACGGTCATATTCATGGGCAGAAGTACGCGGGCGTCAACTATTTCAACGTCTGCGTGGAGCACTGGGATTATACGCCGCTTACCTTCGAGCAGATCCGCGATGCCGTCGTGCCGAGCGAGGAGCAGGCATGAGAGTTGTCTACGCAGGAAGCTTCGATCCCATTACGCTCGGGCATATCTCGGTTATCGAGCGGGCGGGTAGCCTGTTTGATGAAGTGCATGTCATCATTGCGAACAATCGGGGCAAGAAGCATTATTTCGATATCGCGCAGCGGACGGAGCTCGTGCAGCTGTCAGTAGCAGGTATGGGCAATGTGAATGTTGTCCCGTTCGAAGGCATCGTGGCCGATTACGTGAATGCGAATGACGTCAAGGCCGACATTCGCGGCATCCGCAATTCCACGGATTTCGAATACGAGCTGCAGCTGGAGCAATACATGCGCTGCACGACGAAAGCGGACACCGTCTACCTCTCGCCGTACACGAAGGACATTCAGACGAGCAGCTCGCTCGTGCGAATGTTTATCCAATCGAACAAGATCGAGCAGGCCGAGGCCTATATGCATCGAGATGCGTATGCGAAAATGGTGTACCTATACGGCGTAGGGGCGACTTGCGCTGCATAGGCCGGATTAAGCTGGCGGATCAACATGAAGGATTGATAACCTGCCCTCCGCAGGACTATAATAATCGATAGATACATGCGAGTGTGACTGGCGTAACGCGGGGAACCGCGGGGGAGCACATCGTTCATACGGCCGTACGCCTGGGCAGAGGTAAGGGGGAGATCCCCTTGCCTCTTTCTGTTTTTATAGGACCATTTCATGTTGGAAGGATGATTGCACATGGTGAACGGGGAAAAGTTGATTTTGGACGGCAATGCCGTTGCGGACAGCATGAAGCTTCAGCTGGAGGGGCGCATCAAGCGGCTGAAGGAGCGCGGCATTACGCCGTGCCTGGCGACGATTCTCGTCGGGGATGATCCTTCTTCAGCGACGTACGTGCGGATGAAAGGCAATGCGTGCAAGCGGCTTGGAATGACTTCCATGCGCGTCGAACTGTCGGCAAGCACGACAACCGAAGCGCTGATCGCCGCCATTCGAGAGCTGAACGAAGATCGTTCCGTGCACGGTATTCTGCTGCAACATCCCGTTCCGCACCACATCGACGAGCGTGCGGCGTTCGAAGCGATCGCCATCGCGAAGGATGTGGACGGCGTAACGGCAGTCGGTTATGCGCAGAACGCGTTTGGTTACGCGGATTATCCGTCGTGTACGCCGGCGGCTATCATGGCGATTCTGGCGTACTACCAGCTGCCCATCGGAGGCAAGCATGCCGTCGTCATTGGCAGGAGCCCTATTCTCGGCAAGCCGGTGTCCGTTATGCTGCTTAATGCGGATGCGACGGTCACGACCTGTCATTCGCGCACCTCGGACTTGGCGGCGTTGGTGCGGATGGCGGATATCGTCGTCGCAGCCGTCGGTAAGCCGAAATTCGTGCAAGGTGACTGGATCAAGCCCGGCGCGGTCGTGATCGATGCCGGCTACAACCCCGGCAATGTCGGCGATGTGGATTACGAGGCATGCTTGGCGAACGCGAGTGCCATCACTCCGGTTCCCACGGGCGTCGGCCCGGTTACGATTGCAACGCTGCTCAAGCACACGGTGCATGCGGCGGAGAAGCTCGGGGGTTGAAGCGATTATTGAAGAATGGCTGTACAGCCATGCCGGCGTGGCTTATTCTAATATTATTCAAATAAGGAAATGGGGTTATGGCATGAATAAGAGAAAATCAAAGGCGATCGGTTATATGAAGGTAAGGAAGGGTTAGATAATCGAATAGCATACCCTTCCAGCGCGATTACTAATTGAATTGGAGGGTACCCAATAGATGTCTTCTACTCAGGGATATTATCAAGGCATTGCTGCAAGCGCCTATGATATTTGGTTTGCGGGGGAGCACTTTTTCGACACGGATTTCTACATGAAGGCAATGGACGAAGTGCCGGGAGCCGCACTTGAACTCGGATGCAGAACGGGCAGGCTGCTCATCCCATATGCCAAGGCTGGCTACGACGTCGAGGGCGTCGATTGTTTGGAAGAAATGCTGGGTATTTGTAAGTGAAAGGCTTCGGATCAAGGCGTAATTCCGGTATTGCACAACTAGCTGATGCAGGAGCTGCGTCTGGCGAGAACGTACAAAACGATTTATATCCCGTTGGCATCGTTCATGTGCATCTCTGATCGCGATGTTGCCATGCGAGCATTGGAGCAGATTTTCCAACATCTCGATGATGGCGGCCAAGTCCTCATTCCATTGTTTGTCCCAAGCAACGTCAACAAGAAGGAATGGACGGTCGGACGCAGAGGAATGCGCGACGACGGGGCCGAGGTGATCGTAAGCTCAATTTCCAGCGTTCAGTTCCATGAGCAAGTGCAGCGCAGCGACGATCGGTACGAAATCATCAGAGACGGCCGCTTGATCGACACCGTATTCAGCACATCAAAATTATGATGGTATTACAAATACGAATTTACGATGATGCTCGAAAAAATCGGTTTTCGCGACATGACCATCTACGGCGGCTATGGGTTTCAACCGATGAACGATGATCAGAACTTTATGATTTTCAGAGCTAGAAAATAAGATGTGAGAGGCAAGGGGGAGTTCCTCCTTGCCTCTTTCTGTTTCTCAGGCACAAAAAGTATACCTTACGCTAATATGTGATAAATTGTGACATACATTACAGACAATATATCGGAAATTTATGTATTATGTATGTTATATCTATTTTAATTTAATAAACTTACCTGCATTAAATTAGGATAACAGTTTTTTTGGCTTATATATGAGCCTTTCTTTAAAAAGGATTACATATAAATATAATTTAGGAGGAAAGTCATGCATCATCGGAAGGTTGTCAGAAAAGCTCTATCATTGTCGCTTGTATTAGCCGTACTTATTGGTTCGTTGTTCGGCAGCATGGCTTCTGCCTCACCAAGCACGGGAATCGGCGTCGAGCCGGGGAACGCGCAAGAACAACCGGCCGTTCAGGATGCGGCGTCCGCGCAGTTCGACACGCTGACGCCAAGCGAGACGAACGTTGCCTTCGCCTTATCGGAGGGAAGCCATCCAGTGACGGTCGAAGCGAAGTACAAGGACGGTTCGGCGAAAGACGTGACGACGCAAGGCGTCTGGACGTCCATGAATACCGCCGTCGCGGTCGTCGATCGGGGCGTCATTACGGCCAAAGCGGCCGGAACGACGGAAGTACGCCTTAATCTCGGCGACGCCGTTGTCAACGTTCCTGTTACGATCACGGGCGCCGGAGCGCCTGAAGCGAAAGAGCCTTCGGAACCGACGCTTGTCACATACCTGCTGTCGACGCTGAACGTGTTCGTTGAGGCGGACACGAACTATCCGCTTCATCTGTATGGGACGTTCACGGACGGGGAGAAGCGGGATATTACGGCCAATGCCGTCTGGAGCACGGACGATGCCGCGGTCGCGACTGTGTCGCACGGGATGATCAAGGGTATCCAAGCTGGCAAATCGACATTCATCCACGTGAAATACGGCAGTATGCCGACGCTGTCGATCGCGGTCACCGTTCAGAAGGATCCGATTCCGGCTCAGTTGTTCGGTCTTACGATGTCGGAAAACTTACTGAAGATTATGGAGACCGACGCGCCGCATCAATTATATGCGGATCTGGAATATCCCGACGCGGATCGTTACGAGGTGACGAATCTGGGCCGATGGTATTCGAGCAACGAATCCATCGTCACCGTCGACCAGAGCGGCGTCGTTACGCCGGTCGGCAAAGGGATGGCCTATGTTTACTTCGAATATAAGTATACGGCGCCGTCCGGCACGGAAGGGCAAGACGGATACGACGACGGCCTGCTGGTCGATTCTGCGCTGGTGTTCGTCGGCGGACCATTCAAGCTGGAACGCTATACGCCGGACATGATAGCGCAGCTGGAGCTGGACACGCCTGTTACGCTCGCGCCGCGGAGCTATCAGGAAATTACGATCATGGGCGTGTACTCCGAGGATCCTCGGACAGGCGTGAACTATATCGCCGATGACGTCACGGGCGATATTGAATGGACCGTCGCGGATAAATCCATCGCGACCATCGGCGAATCCGGCCGCATCTTTGCAGGCGGCAAGGAAGGTACGACGACCATTACGGGCCATTATTTAGCGCTCGCGCCTTTCACGTTCAAAGTGACGGTGACGAAGGCCGCAGCAGCAAACAAGGTGCTGAATTTGGTGGCCGAGCCGGCTTACGTTGAAATTAAAGACGGCAAGCCTGTTCAGTCGCCGACCATCAAAGCCATTTACAACGACGGCACGGTAGTGGATGTTACGTCCAAAATCGCGGACAGCGATTGGCTCGCATCCGATGCAACGGTAGCCTACCACAGCGACAACGATACGATCGTTGCCGAATCCGTCGGATCGGCCGTCCTCGGCGCGATCTACAACGATGCAATCGCCATTATTCCTGTTATCGTGAAGCAAGCGGAGCCGAAGACGGCGGTCTCCCTCTCCGTAACGCCAGGTTCGCTGAACCTGCAGCTTGGCAAGCATGAAGCGTTGTCGGTCGAAGCAGTGATGTCCGGCGGCGAGAAGCTGGATAAAACGAAGGCTGCCGCATATCGTTCATCCAACCCGCAGGTAATCACCGTTAACCGCAAAGGTGAGATCGCGGCTGTCGGCAAAGGAACGGCAGACATCGAGGTGTCGTATGGCGGACAGCAGCAATCGGTCACGATCGAGGTTGCAGCTACTGAAGGATTGCCGCCAGTAGCAGAGACGCCGAAACAGATTACTGGCATTACCGTAAGCGATCCGAAAATAACGCTGGACGTTACGGCTGGTCCTCGCCCGGTCTCCGTGCAGGCAGCCTACAATGACGGCACGAGCGCGGACGTAACGGCGAAAGGCAAGTGGTCGACGCAGGATGCCGGCGTGGTTACGGTTAAGGACGGCGTCTTGACGCCGGTGGCTCCGGGTTCTACCCTCGTTCATCTGGTACTGGACGGCGCGGTCATCGCAGTTCGCGTAACCGTTAAGGAAGGCGACTACTCCTCCACCGTCAGAGTGGCAGACGAAGGCGCGGCGGCGGAACCGACAGTTGACGCGCTGCTTCTGTCGACCACGAAGGTTTTGGTGCAAAAAGGGAATAAATACCCTGTTCAGCTGCTCGCTGTGAAGAGCGACGGCACGACGGAGGACGTGAGCGATCAAGCGGATTGGTCAGTCTATGATACTGAAATTGCCGACGTGGTGAAGGAGAACGGCGCTGTCAGCATCCTCGGAAAATCGACAGGTGACGCCAACGCAGAACCGGGCTATCAGAAGTTCGGCAGAACGACGCTTAAAGTCGGATACGGCGATTTTAAGCCGACGATCGTGAACGTGTCCGTTAGCGAGCAGCCGGATAAGCCCGACGTGGTTGACATTGGCTTCCGGACTTCCGAGTACGAGTGGTACTTCGACAATGCGTCTTTCAGATTGTACAAAGGGCAATCGCCTTACGAGCTGAAACCGTTCGCTTTGGATACGACACGCCAAACGTTCGAGGCGCAAGGTGTATGGACGTTCTCGCAGCCGGACATCGTAAGTGTCAACACGGACAGCGGCTTTGAGGCCGTAGGGACCGGGGAGACGGATGCCGTGTTCACGTACGAGCGTTTCGGCGTAACCTACACGCGTACGCTGCACTTCGAGGTCATCGACCTGCAGGGCATCGCTGCCGATGCGGACGAAGCAGGCGGCGTCTACGCTGACGAAGTTCATCCGCAAGGCTCGTCGCTCGTCGCCTTGAATGAAACGTATACGGATAAAGACGGCCAATCGCATACGGATCCGCTGTCCGGATTCGTCAATTGGCAGGTCGAGGACCCTTCGATCATCGCCGTCTACGACGAACATCCTTACGTCGCTTTCGTTGCCGGCACGCAAGAAGGCACGACGCGTGTAACCGGCGATTACTTCGGTCATACGATCGCATTCGACGTGACGGTCACGAAGAATCCGATCAAGCCGAAAATCATGACGCTTGTTGCGGATCCGACGTATTACGTGTTCGATGACGCCGACGATCAGCCGGTTACTCCAGTCGTCAAAGCCATCTACAGCGACGCGACCGTTCAGACGCTGAACAATACGGATTTGACGTGGTTAAGCGAGGATCCGACGGTTGCCGATCTTACGGAAGACGGCAAGATCAAGCGGACGATCCACAAGGGCGGTATCAACATCGTTGGCCAATATAAGGGGATCGGCGTCAGGGTGCCTGTTATCGCAACCTACTCGAATGAAGCGCCGTTTACCACGCGCCTGGATATTACGCCCGATCTGACATCGATGACGGTCGGCGGAACGCAGCAGTTGAAGGTAACGGAAACGATGAGCGATTTGAGCGAGTCTGACGTGACGTTTGCTGCGCACTTCGAGTCGAAGAATCCGGACGTGGTTAGCGTCAGCCAAGATGGTCTAGTCACTGCCGTCAAGCCGGGTACGGCGAAGCTTCGTGTGTACTATTATGGCTTCAACGAATACCTGACGATTACGGTTACGCAAGCGAGCAATGGCGGTTCGGGGCCGATCGTAACGCCGCCGGCGCCTCCGGTGACCGATCCAGTTACGGATCCTGCACCGGTCACGCCGACGCCGGAAACGCCGGTATTGAACGCTTCCGTGAACGGGGCAGCGGTGAAGGACCGTATCGGCAAGGCGAAAACCGATCCGGCATCCGTTACGTTTAGTGACGTACCATCTGCTTCTTGGAGCGCATCTTCGATCGAATTGGCTGCGAAAGCCGGCTTAGTCCAAGGCTATGCGGACGGCTCTTTCCTGCCGAAGAAGAACGTGACGCGTGCTGAATTTGCTTCGATGCTGGCAAATGCGTTTGGCCTGACAGGATCGGCACCGGTGTCGTTCACGGACGTGAAAGACAACCATTGGGCGCATGACGCCATCAGCGCGCTTCAAGCATTGGGCTTCATTAAGGGATACGGCGACGGCTCCTTTAAGCCGAACCAACAGATTACGCGCGCGGAAATGGTAACGATTCTGGCGAAGGTCATCGACTTCGGCAAAGCCGCCCATAGCAGTGCGTTCACCGATCTGAATAACCACTGGGCAGCTCAAGCGATCGATGCCTTGACCGAAGCGGGCGTCGTGAAAGGCAGAGGGGAGCATACCTTTGCCCCGAACGCCAATGCAACGCGCGAAGAGGCTGTGGTCCTCATCCTGCGTGCGCTGGATGCGAGCTTGGATTTGGGGTTAACCGAATAAGCGGCTAGGCAAGGAAAAAAGGAAGCGCGAACGCGCTTCCTCAGAGTGTCGAGAACCCCACGTTTTTTCAAAACGGCGGGTTTCTTTTTTGCTTTTTAGGGGATAAAAATTAAGTTTCCGAGAGCTTCGCTCCGCCTACGCCCTCCGTTCAAGATGGAGGGCGATCTTTTTCATGTTCTGTACGGCTGCGGTCATCAACGCTTGCTCCATGACGTTGTGCAGCCCCCGCAAACGGCAATAGCGAAATCCATGGTGCTGTTTAGCGTCCGCGAAGCTTCGCTCAATCGTTTCTTTTCGTTTTCGGTACAGCTGTTTGCCCGCCTTGCTTAGGCGGTTCAAACGTACTTGCTCTTTACTGTCCTCCCAAATATGCCGGGTGACGATCTTTCGCGTGTTTCGGGAGCGTGTGCACTGCTCCAGCACCGGGCAAGAAGCGAATTGTTTCGGATCCGAAGCATAGTGCCTGTAGCCCTCACGGTCTATTGTTCGGTAAGGCAGCTCTTGTTGCTGCGGACAGACGTACAAGTTGCGCTCGGCATCATAGGTAAACTTCCATTTTGGAAACAGACCCTGTATCGGTTGAAATCTGCGATGCGCAATAACATCAAAAATACGTTGATTTCTTATCTTACTTTAAGCTCTTAGGGGTTTTACTATGTAGACACTTCGACGAATCCTTTTTTTTCGACGATCCAAGTGGTGAAATTAGGGGAATACTTAGAGCGATTCGAAGTTTTGTTAGTGGGTCTATGGACGTTCCTTACGATGGTATATATCGTGGTCTTGCAATATGTGTTTACGCTTGTGACAGGGCATTTTATTGGAGTTTCTAAAATGAGGCCTTTTGTATTTGTAATAGGGCTTCTTTTTTTCGCGCATGCTTCTAAAAGCTTTATTCGCACCGCAGATCATTTTACGGATGGAACAAAAATATATCCACTTTCATCATTGATTCCGTGTGTTGTTTTTCCCGTAGTGTTAGCCGTAATGACCTTGATAAAGAGGAAGAGAGACGATTCTGCCATTCCTTGATGAGAGGGATGATTTTGTTCGTGACGTTCGAAATCATCGTCGGAGAGACGGCGCTACCTTACAATTGCTGAAGATGATCCTGAATTTCTTGCTTGCTGACGCCTTTGGCGTACTCTTACGATTAGTGCTCGTCTTCTTGTTCTGTACCTAGTGTTTTTCATAGCCTAGATGTGTATCCATCTTCGCTTCAAGCTTTTCCTACAGTATTTCGGTGAACAAGTCTATCAACGCATTCTGAGCGTCCTGAGCGGTAACGAGCTTGTTCTCCCTCAGGAGTATTGGCTTCATAATTTGACTATAAACACAATGGCAGCCGGCTACTCGAAAGGCTGCCGTTGTTCATTGAACGGGCAGGAAAACGCAAACTCGTTGTATACCATGTATAGCAGACAATTGGTGATAATGGAATGGGGATCTTGAATCCTTATATGAAGGTGAAAATATTAAGATATAGCATAGACGAGAGCTAAAAACTCACACGGACGTCATCCTCTAACTCAGAAAGTTCAGTTACTGATTCTGAATTTTTTTGATAATTCAACCCTCACGGAGCAAACATTGTAATCTGTATTACGGAAGAGTGAATTAGGGTGGTTTATGATGAAGTGACAATCGACTGCAGGGTATTCAGGAAAATTGTCACGGATGCCGTCTTGGTAGCAATAGGAAGCAAAATCGAATATAGAGGGCCTGCAATTGCAAAAAGCGGTTGTTACCAACACTGATCTGTTGCGCTATCCATGTGAAGAATATGTGCAATCGACAGTTCTCATATCTACGTTCTTGGCGGCGCCGATGTACGCTGAATTCCAATTTTGCTCGTATTCAAAAATGGTCACCAACTGGATCAGTTGCATAATATATTCGCAAAACGCCGACTCAAATCAGTGAATATCTTAAAACTCGATGTTTCCTCGTCAGAAAATTGATCGGAGATATACATATGGTACAGGACAACAGTCAAACGTCAATATTGTCTGGATTCAAAATCTTCGAATCGCTTCCAATGACAATTGTCAATGAAATTGAACAGCTTATTAGTAAGTCAAATATCAATAAGTTTCCTAAAAATTACCTCATTCAACCTCCTGACAAGGAGAAGCTAGGACTATGTTTCGTAATTGCCGGCAAGCTTCGATTATACAAAGCTAATTCAACCGGTAAACAATATACGGTTTGCATCGTTATTGAGGGTGGGGTATTTGGTGAAGGCGAATTGTTTTCTCTTGGCGCAAGCGGGGCTTACGCGGAAACAATGGAGGAAACGATAATATATTCCATTCCGACTGAACAGTTCGAGCCGGTTTTAAGGAAATATCCAGAACTTGCTTTAAGATTTTTATCTGAAATGAGTATGAGGATGCGAGATCAGGATGAATTAGTGGAAAAGCTTATTTTTAAAGATCTTCGAGGAAAAGTGTTATATTTCCTAATCAGGCTTTCTAAAAAATTCAGCGTTGAAGAAAATGGATATAAAAAGATTGATATTCCACTAACTCATCAAGAGTTGGCTAATATGATCGGTGTTACAAGAGAAGCGGTATCACTTACTTTACAGGAATTATCAAATGAGGATATCCTCGTAACTAGCAGGAAAATGGTCATGATTCATATTGAAAAAGCCATGGAGGAACTTGCTTGATACAGGAATAAATTAACTTCGGATGTGACATGGTTGAGTGATTTCCATTAGTGAGGAATTATTCATCTAGGTTAGTGGTTGCACAAAATTACGAAGGAACATTAGGCAGCTTAATCGTTGATAGAAACGTCAATTGAATGGAACCGAATGGCGAATGGGAAATAAATAACGAGTGTTTAATATTGGATTAAATTGGAAAGTGTGAACTTCAAAATTTACATTAGGCAGAGGAGGCAATAATACTCCCTGTCTGATTTTATACTTCGAGGTTGTTGTGCTTCGTACCCTTGAACTACTGATTCTCCCGGCCTTTCGCTAAATCAATTCCAATTCAAAATGCGGTTCAGAGCTTGACAGGTGAAGGGTGGATTGCTGAACAAAATGCAAAAATGATCAGCAGCCGATTTTCAAATGGTGTTATTCACTTTCTTAAAAAACAGAGATTTGCTGTCATGTCATATAAGGACCAGCAAGGCAACGTTTGGGTGACTTTCCTTTACGGAGACCCTGGTTTTGTTGAAGTGAGAGGTGAACGAAGCATGGTGATTAACTCAAACTCATTTGTAGGGAAGACATGGATATCCTCAAGTGTGCCTGAGCAGATCGGGCTCATAATTATTGATACGGAACGTAGAATTAGGCTGCGCATTAACGGAATCGCTAACAGAGAATCGGATCACTTGGTCGTGACTGCGCACCAAATCTACGGTAACTGTCCGAAATACATTCAGAAAAGAACGCTGTTATCAGAGAATAACGTTAATACCAGATCTCCAACAGAACATCGCAATAATCGACTGACTCGAGAACAGGAGAGATGGATTTCAAAAGCAGACACGTTTTATATTGGCAGTACCAATGTTAAAGGGGAAATGGATGTCTCGCACCGAGGAGGTAATTCTGGTTTTATACATATCGTAGATGCAAGGATATTAATTATTCCTGATTATCAAGGAAATTCATTGTACAACACGTTAGGAAATATTCAATCCAACCCTTCATCCGGACTGCTGTTTATCGATTATGACCATGGTCATTCACTTCAGTTGACTGGAGTTGCTAGTTTGATTTGGGATAAAGAAATGACCGCTTCTTTCCCCGGTGCAGCTCTTAATTTTGAAATAAGAAAAGTCGTACAATTGGATAACTCTACAGAACTGAGGTGGGGAGATAAGGAAATGTCACCCTATAATCCAGACTTGGGGTAGTGATCAGGTATAACCTTGAACGCCGCAAAGATGGTTACCCTAGTCAGGGAAACCATCTTTGCGGTTATTTCTAAGATGAGTGAGGATTTATTTAGTTTTAAACCTATCCGCACCATGCCAAATGAGTAATTTTTTCTATGAATCGAATAGCTCATCGTGGGTGAAACTCGGCTCATCAGTAGCGATTTCGAACAGGCATCCACCATTTTCCCAAAAGTAAATCGCGCTGAGAAAATGTCGATCGATGATTTCTGTCGGTTTGTATCCACTTTCAATGACATAATCCCTCTATTTGAGGTTTCCTCATAATTGGCTGCACGCTATACAATATGATGCATAGTACCTCCACGGATCCGCATGGTTGTCGATAATGTTGCCGATATAACCAGATGCACGTTAACGAACGAAGCCGTTTTCTTGATTTGAGTCATGAGAACTTTGGTCTACTTATGTAGTGGTTTTTGGACGATAGACGAAGCTATTGGCTAATAAGTGTATCTAAAGGATATTGTTAATATCGAAAGTCAAAATAACGTGTAAAAAGTTGAGGACTCCACGAGCGTGTGGAGCCTTTTGTATTTTAAGCTGAATCCGTCAAAAACTTGATCCGTGGTTCCATTACATCTAAGGTATTGCGAAATATATTGTATTGATTAGTAGTACTTCTCGTTGTGCACTTATTAATAATATGTAATTATTTGTTGTTTGTGTAAAGCTTGGGAATTTGTAATCCGGATTAATGAAGGGGAAATTATGGTGGTTTATGATAAATGTAATGATTCTCATCATGCTATATCGTGGATAATATCAATTTTACCTAAACTTGGAGGATAGCTATCATGGACATATTTGCGCAACATGAATCGAATGTCAGATCTTACTGCCGAAAATTCACCGATGTTTTTCTTCATGCCAAGGGATCGGTAATGGTAACGGAGAATGGAAAACAATTTATCGATTTTTTTTCAGGCGCGGGCGCGTTGAATTATGGGCACAACCACCCTTATTTAAAACGAATTTTTCAAACAGAAATATCTTTGTGAAAAAACTATATCAAAGGAACTTGGGATACCTGCTCGAAAAATTCCTTTCTTGCTAATGCAAAATGGAATTGTCCCTATTTCTGGTCCAACAATAGATGGGTGTAGAAGGTATCTATTCAATAAAAACGAGTCTGAGAAAGTATTATTTCACATTAAATAAAAATGGCTTATGAGTGCTTAAGCAGTGGTGTTTCCCACCATTACTTAAGCATTTTTATTAGTGCAGCGGTGTATAGTTGTGTATAATTATTCATTTTTTATATCTACGGTTTTTATCATAAATTTTGAAAATTGCATTGATCTGTTCAGTTTACGGCAAACAGGGCTCGCAATAATTATGAAAACTCCCCTTATAAAATCAAGGTTTGCACCGGTATATCTCTCACTAATTCTGACACCACACAACAAAAAAAAATATAGAAGAAATTAAGAACGGTATGGAAAGGGTATCACAGCAATTAGGTAGACCGATTATAAAAGCCTTTAACAATTTATTAGCCTATACATTGGAATATAAAGGAACTCCGGAAGGAACCAGTGAACGTCTTGCCATAGCGATTGCTGGTGATAACCAGTCGCATAAACAAATCATCATGAACGTCGTTAATGAGGTAGGCTTTGACCCAGTAGACGGCGGATCTTTAGGTGAATCATGGAGGCAACAGCCAGGAACCCCCGGCTACTGCACAGAACTTACCAAAGAGGAGCTAACCGCTGCATTGAAAAGAGCAAATAAAGAAAAAGCCCGGTTCCAACGGGATAAAGTGTTAGAGCAGCTGCCAGCATTTACTAAAGGGATTTCGCATCAAGACCTTGTGAATCTGAATAGAGAATATCAGTTATATTGATAATCATTTCAACTAAACATTCCTGCAGAACATAAAATTGAGCTTTAAAAAATGGAGCGCCTCGTTATGATAGGTTTGTCGACAACACATCAAGGAGGCGTTCTTACGATCTGTATACGACTTTTTTAGCGGTAACAAAGCCGCCAATCGGCGGACTTTATTCTTTCGGATTACTTCGATTTTTTCTTGGCTGCAGATCTAAAGGTAAACCCGCATTCGTATGAAAAAGGTAACTTAATATGTTATAAATAATCACATCAAAGCTTGAGAGATCAAGCTTTTTTGTTTTTATGTCCCGAATGTTGTGTCGTGGTGAAACACACAAATGCGGGGGACATTGCGCTCAGACGACACAAATCAGGAGACATTGTCGCGAGTTCCTAAAATCGAATATTTAATATTCGTTAATGTTAGAAATATTGACATGGAATATAGAGGTAGCTATACTCAAGTAGTTGCATAAACTTACCTTACGGTTAGTAAGTTTCGCTGCGTAAATCACATCAAAAAGGAGCAAACAAAAGAAAACAAATCAAAGCAGGAAAGATGTACCGGAATTTCATAAGTGTATGCCGCTGCTAGAAGAATCCATAAAATACGACGGGCTCCGCATTTTTTTACAAACATCATAGGAGGTATACACACGTGAAATTGAATAATTGTACCAGAGGAATTATGACTGCTTTTCTAGCCGGCACAATTGTATTATCGTCCTTCAGTTCATCGGTATTCGCTTCGGAATCAGGTGCTATTTTAGCTATTAATTCAGCGGATTCAGTAGCAGGTGCTCCAACCCAGGATTTACCGTTAGATCTTTCGGTTTCTCCTATGGAAGCTAATCCAATAGAAGTTCCTGGCGACGCCGAAATTCCATCCGATTCCGCGACCGATTCAACGAATGCCGTTAGGTTAGCCCCGGATGCTGAACCTGTTTCTTTGATGTTGGACACGCCGGTCAATAGTTCTCTGACGGAGGGCGATGACCAAGAGGTTCATCTGAAACAGTTATATAGCGATGGCTCCATGCAGGATGTGACCCAATTTGCCACATGGGTGACTCAAGACGATTCCGTTGTCTCGATAACGCCAGCGGGCAATGAAGACGGACCTGCAATCGTGCATGCTGGAGCAGCCGGCGTTTCCGTTATTTCGGCTACATACAACAACGGGCCTGCAGCTTCGTTCTTCGTGACCGTTAACCCGAAACCGCTGCCGGATGAGACGCTTGATATTCTCTTGTCCACGGAGAAAGCAAGGTTGAAGGTAGGCGATATTCTACCGATGACGGCGGTGCGGGAGAATATCAGCCTGATCAGGAACGATGTAACGACCAAAGGAACATGGCTGTCGCTGGATCCGAGCATTGCATCCGTTACGGAAGACGGACTGATCCAGGCCAACAAGCTTGGTCAAACCTATATTCATTTCAAATATGAAGATCTTACTTACACGGTTCTGGTCGATGTTGTCGAAACCGTAGGTCTTTCCGCAAGCGAGACCAGCGTGGAGGTTATGCCTAACGACGGCATAGAGATTAAATCTATAGCTTCCTTTAACAACGGAACGCAAGGCGATGTAACGCAGTTTGCGTATTGGACGGTTAAAGATCCGGAAATCGCTACCGTGGATGCCGGTGCAATCTATGGAGTGTCCGAAGGCGAGACGACCGTTACGATCTCATACGATTCCTTCACTCACGACATTCCGGTGAAAGTAACTAGCAATCCCCAAAAACCGGTACTTCTAAGCTTGGATGTAAGCAAACCAAGCTACACGTTGGAGTTCGATCAGAAATCGGCTCCAATGGTCGTGACAGCCATCTATAGCGACGGTTCCACCAAGAACGTTACGGATGAGGTTGAATGGTTAGTCGGCAACGTTCTTGTTTCCATTGAAGACAACGCCGTCGTAACAACGGGTGCGGGGTTCGGAGGAAGTCTTGTTTCGGCAACTTACCTAAACCGGACGGTCTACGTGCCGGTTTATGTAAAACCGGCTCCAGGCACGCCTCCGGTAGAAACGCACACGTTTACTTCTCTTCAAGTTACGCCCGACGTGAAGACGGTGAAAGTCAACGATGCGCCTCTGCAGTTAAACGTAAAAGCAATTTACAATTACGGAAGTGATCCGTCAAAGGATTTCGATTTAGGAAGCTCGGCTTTGTATACTTCGATGAATCCGGACATTCTGACAGTGAGCTCCGACGGAAAACTTACTGCGGTCAAAAAAGGGAAGGCTACAATTACCGTTTCGGGTTTATCGATGACGAAGCACCTGACGATCGAAGTCCTCCCGGAAACGACGTCTTCTTCATCCGGAGCAGATACCTTCAAACAAATGATCGGTCTTGCGCCGAGCCAAGCGAAAGTTACGCTCGACCTGGGTTCCAAAGGTTATGGAATGACATCCCAAGCCAGATATGACGACGGTACTTCAGAAAATGCGACCTCGGCGAGCGTGTGGACCTCTTTGAACCGGAACATTGTTACGGTTCGCAACGGCGTATTGACGCCCGTAGGTAAAGGAACGACGGATGTTCTGGTTCAAGACGGCCAGTTTAGTTCTCTTGTTGAAGTATCGGTAGGAGTAAACGGCGACTTTGAGGCTCCATCCGAGAACCAAATCGAAGTTTTTTATCGGCCTTCGCACATCGTCGTTCAGCCAAGCGGAGTATACCCTGCTCGTTTGCAAGCCTCGCTCTCCGATGGAAGAATTGTTGATCTTACGGAAAGCAACGGCGAATCGGAGTTCTATCCTACGGTGTGGAGCATTTCCGATAACTCGATCGCTACCATTAAGCAAGGTAAAGTGAAAGGCGTTACTACAGGGGAAGCGACTGCGACTGTCCGATACGGCGACTATCCGGCTATTGAGATTCCGGTAACGGTGCAGGCTGAATCCGGGTCCGTCGTGCTCGAAGGAATCATGATCGACGGTGCGGATCTTGTTATTCAACCGGATACCGCGGAGAATGCGCATCCCGTATTCGCTATGTATAGCAATATAACGATTGAAGTGAATGACGATGGCAGGTGGAGTACCTCCGACCCGTCTGTCGCAACCGTTGATTCGCACGGTAACATTGTTTCTCATGGAACCGGCGAAGCCTACATCAAATTCGAGTATGACGATCCTCGGCAAGAAACTCCGCTAAACGATCAAATATTCGTCAGAGTAGCTAAACCGAGCTATTTAACCCTTTTTTATGGCGAAACGGAAATATCGCTCCCTGCTAAAACTGAATATTATACGTTAGTACAATTGATTTATGAAGGCGTTCGTCACTTGACCTCGGCCGAAGTACAAGATTTAGGGACATGGACATCGTCGGATGATTCCGTAGTTGTCGTTAACGATTCAGGGGTCTTCCTCGCGCAAGCTCCCGGCCAAGCCGTTGTCACGTTCAGCTATATGGGGTTGTCTCTGGATGTCACGGTCAACGTGGGTGAACCGATTGCGGACCCGGATTCGGCTCCGCTCGTTTCGACTTATGCGCTTCCTGGATATGTCATAGCTAAGACGGGCGAATCCGTGGCGCCGAAGGTTATGGCCATGTTGATGGACGGTACGGAGAAAGATATCACATCCAAAGTCTCATGGCTGGAGTCGAGTCCGAGAGTGGCCAGTATTCAGAATGGCGCGATTAAAACTCATGATCAAGGAGCTGCCGTTGTCGGTGCGTCTTACAACGGTGATCTTGTCATCATTCCGGTAGTCGTAGTAGCCGGCGATGGGAATAACGACGGCGGAACAACGCTACCACCCTATACGCCACCTGCGACACCAACTGAAACGCCAGCACCGCCGGCACCTGAAACGGGTAGACCGTCCCTCGTTGACGGCGTGGACGTAGATGCCGTGAAAGCAAACATTGACAAGGCGTTAGCGAATCCGGCTCCGGTAACTTATTCGGATTTACCATCCGCGTCTTGGAGTGCTTCGGCCATTTCGCTAGCTAGCCGCATCGGCTTTGTAAAAGGCTACCCGGACGGGACCTTCCTTCCGAAAGCAAACGTGACGCGGGCGGAATTCGCAACAATGGTGGCGCGCGCGCTTGGCGTAACCGGCAAAAAGGGAGCTTTGTTCTCCGACGTAAGCAGCACAAGTTATGCTGCCGATGCAATTGAAACCCTGCATGCAATGGGGTTGATCAACGGTTACGGCGATGGAAAGTTCAAGCCGAATCAGATTGTTTCCCGCGCGGAGATCGCCACGATTCTGGCTAAAGCCACGAAGCTCGGGAAACCTGCCGCAGAGGGCAAATTTACGGATGTGAAAGGCACATGGGCTGCGGACGCGATCAACTCATTGGCCGAACAGCAAATCATCGAAGGCAAAGGCGCGCAACAATTCGCTCCTAATGCCAGCGCTACCCGCGAAGAGTCAGTCGTTCTGATTCTCCGCACTCTGGGTAAAGCGTTGGAACTTGATTTGAATTTATAATTATAATAAGAAGTAAAGCTCAGTGTATCAACACAAACGGAGCGATCCTTCCCTGTATTAAAGGGGAAAGGTCGCTCCGTTTTTTTTGTAGCGAAACAAAACAACACGTTCCGTACCGCTTTATGGACAGGAGATCAATTCCAAGTCATCGTCATGACGCGAATATAATCCGCTCAGCTCTCTCTAACGGGAGATTGGCGCAATACCTAGTGCGTGAGGTTTTGTAGGTTACCGTTATCGATTGGTTGGAGTATGGACATCGTTACGCCGGTTAAAGTAAAGAAAGGACAGAGGATAAACGCGTGATGCGTTTACGGTTCGATCAAGGTTTAAAGATCGACTCTCAAGGTGCCCAGGAACTTGGCGATTTCTGGATTTAGGTACGATCCGAAAAGACTTTCCCGCGTATCGAGGGCGGAAATATGTTCGATATCGTTTGCGCTCAACTCAAAATCGAAAATGTCGAAGTTTTCGACGATCCGTTCTTTACTCACCGATTTTGGAATAACAACGACTTCACGTTGAACAAGCCAGCGCAGCACGACCTGGGCAACGGACTTGTTGTGGTTTTTCGCAATCGAGGTCAGCACTTCGTTGCCGAACAGGTTGCTGCGTCCTTCAGCAAACGGCGCCCACGACTGGTGTTGCACTCCCTGCTCTTTCATAAAAGCAGCACTCTCGATCTGCTGATAGAACGGGTGCGTCTCAATCTGGTTGACGGCGGGCACGATTTCGTTATGCACGATGAGGTCCATCAAGCGGTCGGGTAGGAAGTTGCTGACGCCGATCGCTTTGATTATGCCTTCGCGATACAGGTCTTCCATCGCGCGCCACGCGCCGTAATAATCGCCGAATGGTTGATGAATAAGGTACAGATCGAGATAGTCGAGCTGTAGCTTACTCAAGGATTTGGCAAATGCCAGCTTGGCACTCTCGTAGCCGGCATCCTGAACCCAGAGCTTGGTCGTGATGAACAACTCTTCTCGCGGAATACCGCTGCGCTTGATCGCGCGACCGACCGCTTCCTCGTTCAGGTATCCGGCGGCGGTGTCGATCAGACGGTAACCGGCCATCAGCGCTTCATATACTGCGTTCTCGCATTCTTCAGCATCAGGAACCTGGTAGACACCGAAGCCGATGATCGGCATTTTTACTCCGTTATTCAAAGTTACGCTTTGCATCTTAATTCCTCCCATGATTCAAATGTAAAACGGCAAACGGCCTCGCACTGCAGGAATTGGGCACCGCAGCAGGGATTCCACTTAAGGCTGATTTGCATTAGAATAAGCCTATAGCCTTCGTGTTACACGAAGTCAAGCAATCTATAAAGTGTTTTTTTTTCAAGGAGGATTACGCATGCATACGGTAAAAGAAGCCGCCCTGATGACGGGGCTCACTGAACACGCTGTACGCTTTTACACGGATAAAGGCTTGGTGCCAAGCATACAGCGCAATTCAAACAACATTCGGATGTTCGACGAAGAATCGATCAACTGGCTGCATGGCGTAAAATGCCTCAAGCAATCCGGAATGCCGATTGAAGTCATTAAAATGTATGTCGATCTGTGTCTCGAAGGGGATTCGACCATTCCGCAACGCTCCGCACTCATGATGGAACATAAAGAAGCAGCACTCGCTAAGCTCGAAGAAGCCAAACGGCACATTGACCACTTGGAACAAAAAACCGCCCTATATCAGGCCATTCTGGAGCAGCGCACTCCAGACACGACAAATCCCGGTAACTGGGACAAAATTCAGCATATGCATGCTGACGTATTTTATTCTCCCCCTATGCGGAAGGCGTGAGAGATATTCGTGACTACATCAAAAGACCTTGAATAATTACCGAAGAGATAGTGAACAGAGCAGATCACAACAGTGGTCTGCTGTTTCAATGAAGTGATGGGCAGTATTATCCATACGAGTAGAACAGACAAGGGCATAACCATAGGTTATACCCTTGTAATATTTAAACAATATTATATTTTTATTCATAGCAATCGTGCACATACACGCTGCAATACAATGCAGCGGATTATTCCGGCAGCCAAGCGGAGCCTGTTATAAGGGCCATTAGTGTCGACCCGTTCCATCCCTACATAAATTTACGTTGAAAATCCCATGACTTGTTGCGCTAAATTGTCCGTTAGCGAAACGACGACAGCAGGTCATTCTGAGGCCGGCTAGGCCTACACAGAGGGCTTCCGACCGAACGGCGCCTCCGCCAACGGCGGATGCCGGCATGAGCAGCAGCTCACACTCCGCGGTTCGGTCATCCCGATCCCGTATGCCTATCCGTCCAAAACGATCTCGTTCCACCCGGTACAAGTACTACTGCAAATTGGCGGGAAAACGCAAACGCTCGAGCTCGTTTTATAAATATGAATATCAAAAAGTAATTCCCAAAAGTTCGAATATTTCCTCCCGAAGCGTATTTGTATTATGGCAGCAATGTCGGTCTAATAATCATCTCGTTGACTGCGGCGTCAGCAGGCTCATTTACAGCATAAGCGATCGCTCGGGCAATGCTGTATGGCGAGATGGCCATGCCTTTCAATTGCTCCACCAGCGCTTTGATCTCAGGATTGCTGATCTCAGTCGGGATCAGGTCCGTATCCGTCAATCCCGGGGAAATGATTGTGGTCCGAATATTCGAGGCTGGTGATTCCTCCTGGCGCAATCCTTCGGATATGGCCCGTACAGCGAATTTCGTGGCGCTGTATACAGCTGAGCTTGGGCTTACGTGATGACCGGCAACCGAGGAAAGGTTAATGACATGTCCTGCTTTCTGTGCTCTCATGGTCGGTAGAACAGCCGCGATGCCATATAGGACGCCTTTAATATTCACATCGATCATTTGATCCCAATCTTGAACGTTAAGTTCATTCAGATGAGTATTCAGCATAACGCCGGCATTATTCACGAGCACATCAATTCGCCCATAATGCGTCAAAGCAAACTGTGCCAGCTCCTGCATGGACCCCGCTGAAGTTACATCCGTCGCGATATATATCGCATCGCCGCCTTCTTGCTTGATTTCGTTCGCGATGACTTGCAGCCGCTCTACTCGTCTAGCCGCCAATACAACCTTTGCGCCGTTCTTGGCTAATAGTCTAGCCGTAGCTTCTCCTATTCCGCTGGATGCACCCGTTATGATGATAACTTTAGCCTTTACGTTTTCCATTCGTTTCTCGCTCCTTCTATCGGAAATGGTATGGGATAACAGCTATACAACTCACGCCGCATATATAACTTCAGTTGATTATTCAACCTCTGTGAATATTATTATATAGAGAAGCGCGGTTCGTTCAATCGCTAATGAAGGCGCGTTTGTTTCATATGCAACAATTGAGCTTGCAATGTTGATTTACCGGAGGAGGCAATGGAGAAATGGCAGCCGAAACAAAGATTGATCGATGCATCGTTAAAACGAGGGGATAGCGAATAAACCATCGCCAAGAAGGATGGTTATTTTTTATGTATTTGAATAAAACAAAAAAGCCATGAGGAAAGGGGATGAGATAACGTTCTTGTCATTTATGACATCAAGTTCTTGTCATCCGATTGGATGGTAACGTTTCGTTTGAGAACGGTGAATACGCCGCTACATGGATACCGAAGGCCGAGAACTATTGGATGGAGGGCGAGGACCATTTTGGCTTCTGGCTGAGCCCTAAATCTGAACAGTTCCAAGAGACGGCAAGGGCATTCCTACTGCGGCATTCGCCCGAAAGGTAGAACGCCGGAGCACGACGACGACAAAAAAAGGAATGGCTGTTGTCAGGTGACAAAAGGTAGTAACAGTGAAGCCGTATCAGTTGCGACACTGACGCCATTCGCCGGCCGTCTGGAGTTATCCTCCAGACGGCCGGCGATCAGATGCCCAGGCGTCCCGGCTACTCGTTCAGATAGGTCGAGACCCGGTTCTGGATCGACTTTGCAGCGTCCTCCGCCGATTTTTCTCCCTTGAAGAAAGCGTCCGCCTCATCTTCGACGATCGTCATGACCTGCGCATCCTCATAGACATAAGTGCCGACCCTCGCGACCGTCTCCTCGACCAGCTTCTTGTCTTCGTCGGTGATGGTCGGCGCCTGCGATGAGGAACTTTCACCGTCTTTGGTCCGGATCTGGACACTGCCGCCGCCGAGCTTTGAGGCGAAGGTGTCCAGCATGTTGCGCAGGGAGGACTGCCGCACGGGAATACCCGTCATGCCGGGGTTCGACTGCACCTCGTCCGAGAGCAGAAATTGCAGAAACTGCCACGCTGCATCCTTGACCTCCGATTTGCCGTTCATCGCGAACATCAGATCGGGCATAAACGTCAGGCTGCCGCCGCTTCCCTCGCCGGGTGTGGAATACACCTGGCTTTTTCCGCTGTAATACATTTGCGGGAAGAGCATCAGCGTCATCGGCGAAGAAACATTTAGCCGCTTGAACAGATCGTTAGCCGCTTTGTCCATCCCTGTGTGAATGAGCCCTTGATCGACCATCTCCTTGATCGAACCGAGCATGGCGGAAAATTCCGGAGAGTCGAAGCTTGCTTTCCTAGCTGCGGCGTCCACGTAGCTGCCGTAGCTGCTGCGCAGGATGGAGGAGAAGAGCTCGAGTTCGCTGCCCACCGTCAGTATGGCCTGCGGCCCACCGCCGGCGTCGATGATCTGCTTGCTGGAATCGAAAAATTGGTCCCACGTCCAGCCCGCGTCGTCGATTTTGACGCCGGACGCTTCGATCGCCTCCCGGTTGCCGAGCAACAGGTTCAATTCAAAATTGATGGGCAGTGTATAAGTGTGCCCGTCTCGCTTCATTGCGTCCAGCACCGGCTTGCTGACGTCGCCCTTGCCGATTTCCCCGTCCCCATCGATATAGGGTCCAAGGTCGGCGAGCAGCCCCTTGTCCGCATAGGCGCCGTAGTTCAGATCTTGGACGGTAAACAGATCGTCGGCCTTGCCGGACATAATGGCGGTGTTGACGGTCGTCCGATATTTCTCGACGTCTGGATTGACTTGGCCGGGCTGCTTTACGACGTTCATGACATTCTGTTTGTCGACCGTCTCTGTGGAGATAGCGTCAATCCGGATATCGATATCCGGGTGAGACTGCTCGAACGCTTGCTCCGCTTGCTGCATGAGACGGTTGTTCGTCGGTACGGCCACGGTGACAACCGTCCTGCCGTCGCCGCTTGAAGCTGTCGTTGACGACGGGCTTGGCGCATCCTCGCCGTTTTCGGACCCGGCGAAATCGCCCGAGCCCCGGACGGAACCGGCTGAATTCGCGCTGCTGTCGGAGTTCGCGCCTCCGGAATTAGAGCCGCAAGCCGTAAGCGCCATCGCCGCCGTTAGCAGCAGAATGGTCGAAAACTTCGCTTTATTATTCATCTCGTACCCTCCATAAAATAAAATGCAAATTATCCTGCTCGCACCCGATCACCGTCGCTCAGCGGAGCGGAGCTGTCCGTAACGATCTTCTCGGTTGGCATCAGCCCGCCGGTTATCGCGGTGCTCGTACTATCCGAATCGCCAACCGTCACATAGGCAATCTGTACGGTGAACTCATCGCCGAGCGGCTTCTTCTCTTCCTTAAGCACGAAGATATATGTCCCTAGGTCATCTTCGTGAAGAGCACCCTTCGGTACGAGGATGGTTCGCTCGCCGCCAGACTCCGTCCATTGGAAGCTGGCTTGCTCGCCGCCGAACAGCGAAGCGTCCTTCACGGTCAGTGTCATCAGCTTGCCGCCTGGGGAGGATGCTCCAGAGGCCGGGGCATCCTTCAGCTCGGTTACGGTCGCCTTCACGCTGCGCGGCTTTTCGTCCTGCAGCATAAGGTTCACTGTCTTGCCGAGCTGAATGTGCGCTGCGAGATCTGTGTCAATCGTCGTAATCAGGTCGAAGCCCTGCGATAGGTCGGAGACGACTACGACTGGCTGTCCCTGCGAATTAGGTAACCCTTCCACTGCGTTGATGGAGGCGATAATTCCGTCGAACGGGGCTTTTACCGCCGATTCGGTGTCAATCTGCTCCTCCAGCTGAACGATCCTCCGCTGCTGAATCGCCATGTCGTCCTGCAGTGACTCGATCTGTAGTTTCGCTTGGTCGATCGCGTCCTCACCGCCGCTCATAGCGTTCTGCTTCAACTCGAGCTGTAGCTGCTCCAGCTGAAGCTCGAGCTTGTGGTAGCGCGTACGCTCGTCCGCCAAATTGTCCGTTGCCTGCTCCGTATCGAGCTCGGCCAGTGTCTCGCCTTTCTTCACCGGATCGCCTTCGAGTACGTTGACGCTTTTCACGGTCCAGCCCGTCCTGTCGTAAAGGGGGACCAGACGGTGAGCGGAGAAGGTGCCGTTTCCCTCAATGGTGTACCTCAGCGCCCCCAGCGACGGGACATCCGTCTGCACCTTCGGCAGCGTCAGCCCCTGGTACGTGTTGGAGAAGAATGTCAGCGCCAGCATGCCGCCGAGGAACAGCGCCGCCGCGAGGCGAACGCTCTTTTTTTTGTTGCCGGTTCCCGTTTCCTCCAGAACCTCCTGCACGTGGCTTCTCTCCTTCTTTTTGTTATCCCTTCATGCCCGATAGCTGGATCCCTTGGATGAGCTCCTTCTCCCCGTTTAAGAAGACGAAAAGCATTGGCGCCATATACAGCACTCCGGCGGAGAAGGCGACACCTTGCTGGCCGTCGACGATTCGCGAGAGAAACAGCGATAGCGGCTGCTTCAGCGGGTCTTGCAAAAATAGAAGCGGCTGCTCCACCATATTCCAATTGTCCACGAAGGCGAGCATGAACAGCGCCGCGATGCCCGGCATCGCCAACGGAACGACGATCCTTGCAAAGATAAAAGCCTGCCCGGCTCCGTCGATCTTAGCCGCCTCGATATACGCCCGGGGGACATGGCTCAAGAACTGCCGCAACAGGAACACCCCGAATGCGGAGAAGATGCCGGGCAATATGATCGCCGCGGCGCAGTTCAACAGCCCCAATTTGTCGAGCGCGATATAGTTCGGCACGAGCGTTACCTGGAACGGCATGAGCATCGTCACGACATAAACGAGAAACAGCTTATCCCGCCCGGGGAAATGCAGTTTGGCGAACGCGTACGCCGCCATAGCCGATACTGCGGCCTGTCCGAGCACGATCGGCAGGACGAGCCCCGCCGAATTCCAGAACATCCGCAAATATTGCGGCTGTTCAAGCAGAATCGCTTTGTACTGCTCCAGGCTCACCCGGTCGGGTATCCACTTCAGATTGGCAAATACGCCTTGAGCGGCGTCCGGTCCGATCGCCCCGTAATCGATCGCGATCTCGGTCTGGCTCATGAACGAATTGGTGAAGGTGACGATGAACGGAACGAGCATCAGAAAGGCGAGGGCGCAGAGTGCTGCAACAAGCCCATACTGCAGCGCGCGATTGTTCATAAGCGGACCTCCTGTCATTCAACTGCATCGCGGAACTTTCGCTCCGCGCGCAGCAGCAGTGCCGCCAGCAGCGCGACGGCCGCCGCCATTACGTAAGCCGCTGCTATAAGATTTTGGTAATCCAGCGCTTGAAATTGATTGTTCATGTAATGCTGCAACTGATAGATGTCGCTCTGCGGGTAATCGCCGGCGATCAGATACGTCTCGCGGAATAGCTTGAACACGTTCATAAGTGACATCATCAGAACGAACACCGTCGTCGGCGTCAAATAGACGAGCGTGACGGAGCGGAATTTGCGGACCGTTCCGGCTCCGTCGATCGAGGCCGCCTCGTAGTATTCCTGCGGAATGCTCTGCAGCCCGGCGAGATAGAGAATCATCATGTAGCCGGCGTTCTTCCAGACATAGGCAGCGACAATGATGAGCCTCGCCCAGCCGCTCTGCATCCAATCGACCGGGGCGGCTGCCGCGGCATGCATCAGGGCGTTGATCCAGCCCTGGCGGTCGAAGAGCACCTGCCACACCATTACCACGGACGCCACCGGTATGACGAGTGGCATGACATAGGCGGTGCGGAGCCACCTGCGCAGCGGCAGCCTGCGGTTCAGCACAATCGCAAGCACGAGCGAGAACGTCATAAGGACGGGGACGCCAACAGCGACGAACCAGCCCGTATTCCGCGCCGCCCTGCGAAACGAGCTGCTGGCGAGTACCTCCCGGTAGTTGGCAAGGCCGGCGAAATGGCCGTTCACCGGGCTGTCGACCAGCGAATAGTACATTCCGGCCGCGAACGGAATGAGAAAAAAGACCGAAAATCCAATCACGCTCGGAGCCAAAAACACGGCTGCGGCAGCGCCGTCCGAGCGTCTCAAGCGCCGCAGCCTTAGTAATAGCATATTGACTCTCCTTTCTAACCGGTCAATTGACCTGTACCGTTAGGGTAAAGGCGCAATGTGACGGTCATGTGACAAACCGTCGTTTTTCTGCTTAAATAAAGAACATGAATTTTTATCAGGAAATGGGACCGGGAGGCGGTTGTGTTGACACGCGTCATGATTGTCGAAGATGAAGCCCGTTTGCGGGAGCTGCTTTACGATTATTTGTCAGAGGAAGGGTTCGAGGTGGCGGAGGCGAGGAACGGCAGCGAGGCGCTGGAGCGGTTCGCGCAAACCCCGGCTGATGCGGTTATTCTCGACATCATGATGCCGTTTCTGGACGGTTACGCTGTCTGCAGGGAAATTCGAAAACGCTCGAACGCAGTGATTGTCATGCTGACGGCCAGGTCAGAGGAGATGGATAAGCTATACGGTTACGAGCTCGGCGCCGACGACTACGTCACGAAACCGTTCAGTGCCAAAGTACTGATTGCCAAGGTAAGGGCGCTACTGAAGCGAGCCGGCGCGGGCGCGGGGGAGGAGCCGGGCTTCCGGCTGGAAGGACTCGAAATTCGCGAGCGCGCCTGCGAGATGTATGTGGACAATGAGCCTGTTAGCCTGACGCCGAAGGAATTCGAGCTGCTGCTCCATCTGGTCAAGAACCGGAACATTGTCCTCTCCCGAGACGCCATTCTCGATCAGGTATGGGGGATCGAGTATGACGGCGACGGACGCACGGTAGATACCCATATCAAGCGGCTGCGCCAAAAAATGCACCGCTATGCGGCGCATATCGCCACAGTCCGCGGCAACGGCTACGTCTTCCGGGTGAAGCTATGAGGATGAGAAGTATCTCCTTCAAACTGTTCGCCGTCTCCAGCCTTGCGCTGATCGGATTGATCACGGTCATGATGCTGCTGCAGCTCTTCTTCTTCGAGCGGTATTACGACTATCAGAAAAGCGCTGCTTTCCACCGCCGGTTTCTGGAGCTTTCGGAGAGCCTGCGCAATACGTCTCCGGCTTCGATGCAAATTCCGGATTCGTTCGCCCCATTCGAGAGCAAATATTACGCCCTTGCGGCGATTGGTTCGATTCAAGGCGGACGGTTGATGCTGAGTCTCGGCAAGGGAAGCATCGATGACGGCCGCGACAATGTCGTGCGTAAAATGATTAACGTGATGCCGAAGTCCGGACAGGGCGGGGGTGCGACGCTGCCGGACAAGTTGCTGTACACAGCCATACCAAACCCCGAGCTGGCAAATCTGACTCACGCGTTGTCAACCTGGATGCACGATACAGCCGGATTTAATGCCGTGATGAAGGACGGCAAGCCGTATTTTCTGCGGACGAACCCGGCCAGTGCTGAAGCAGGAAGCTCGAAGCAGCTTGTCGCCGTCGCTCCGCTTGGAGCCGCTGAGGGCGAAGGCAGATTCATGATCGCCGTCTCCTCGCTGCAACCGGTCGGAGATGCGACGGCGGTGTTTCGCAGCTTTTATCTGTACCTGTACGCGATTGCAATCGCGCTTATCCTGCTGCTAGTCTCACTGTACTCGAGGATGATTACGAGGCCGCTGCGCATGCTGAACAAGGTGGCGCTGAAGATGGCGCGGATGGACTTTTCGCAGAGGAGCGCGATCCGGCGCAGGGACGAGATCGGCAATTTGTCGGATACGCTCAATTTTCTCTCGGTCAACCTGAAGGCAGCGCTGGAGGAGCTTCAGTCCGCCAACGACAAGCTACAGGAGGATGTGGACAAGGAGCGGCGTCTCGAGCGGCTCCGGCGGGAATTCGTCGCCGGCGTCTCGCACGAGCTGAAGACCCCGCTCAGTCTGATCAGCGGCTACGCAGAGGGGCTAATCGACGATGTGCAGCAAGGGAGAAAACGCGAGCGGTATGCTGGAATTATCCGCGAGGAAGCGTCGCGCATGGCGGAGATGGTAGGAGATATGCTCGACCTGTCGCAGCTGGAAGCCGGGCAGTATCGGTTGGATCCGGAGCGATTTGCCCTGGATGAGCTGCTCCGCTTCGCCGCCGACCGGCACGAGCCGATGCTTGCAGATATAGAAGTCGAGCTTGCGCTGTTGCCGGTCTACGTCAATGCCGACAAACTGCGAATTAGCCAGGTGATAGACAATATGCTGAATAATGCGGCACGCCACACAGCCCCCGGCGGGCGGATCCGGGTTGCGATGCGGGACGCAACGGTGAACCGCGTGGAGGTAAGCGTGTGGAACGAGGGACGACCGATTCCGGAGGCGCTGCTGGATGGCATCTGGTCCCCTTTTTATAAAGCGGAGCATGGGGGAGGAGAGGGGAAGCCGGGTCGGGCTGACTTTCCCCAAGGCTCGGGTCTCGGTTTGTCCATCGTCAAACAAATTTTGCTGCTCCACGGTAGTGAATACGGCGTACGCAACGAAAAGGGCGGCGTACGGTTTTTTTTCACGCTGATTCGGGCGCTTTAGCGTGGTTATTATATACAACTTTTTGTCCTTCTCAAAAGACAAGAAATTGAAACCTTCTTAAGGGTCGGCTTCATGGAAGGCGGTACTTGAAAAGCCTTCGATCGAATACGTTGATCGATATGTGTCTAAATTTACAATATAAGCTATAAGTCCGATAGCTCCAAACATACAAAAAAACCAAACATACAAAAAACCAACGTCGTTGCAGATGGTTTTTTGTATGTTTGAGACAATAATGAATAGTTCGGTAAGCCAGCGAGGCATGCAGCAGCGAGGGGAATGATATCAAGTTCTTGTCATTTATGTTATCAAGTTCTTGTCATGTCCTTTCCAAAAGACAAGAAATTGTATTGTTTCCAATAATGTACGCTAAGAAGATACCTTCAATGCAGCTGCTAAAAGATACAGATTATTGGTCTAATTAACATGATACAATACATTTTTATATCCCAACATTCGGCTGACGTTACATGTTACTGTTTGAACAAAGAGATGCGAAAAACAGTCACAAACTGAATACAAAAGTAACTTTGTTTAAATCGGCCGACTTTGTTCAACAGGCAGCAATGTTAGGAGCCTGTGGTAAATAAAGGTTATTACTGCATGGAAACGGTTTGAGATCGCAAGCTCGATAGACAAAGGTTAACTTTATGAGCCATCTGAGGCTTGTATGAAAGCGTGATAATTGCTTCCGGGAAGATGATAAAGACGAAGAGCTGCCGCATACGCCGGCACTACAGCCGATGCCTGCCCGGAATCGCCGTCTAATCGGTATAATTGGAACAGGTTAATTATGCTCGAACAATCTATGACCATGATTGACCTGTTTTGTTATATTTGCAGACTGATTCTAATTCTAAATCAAGTCTTTGGCATGATGTTCAATACTTATATCGTCTAAATTGCCTTTCTCGTCCTTCAAAACGTGGATCAAATATGCTTCTCCTGATCGAAAAGCTTTAAAAATCAGATGTTCTCTGTCGATGAGTATAGTTTCATGACCGCATTCTTTCAGGCATACTTCAACATCATGCAAAGTCGGCATTTGGTTTTCTTCCAGAAAGACGATTCCTCTCAGCAAAGAAGTTTTGTCTCGGTGAATAACTTTAAAATGGATGAACTTTTCTTTTATCATGGTAACGTTCACTCCTTCTCTCGTGTGATGCTCTGTATGTTCATATTAATGTGTCTACGTTCAAATTGGTTATCGGGGAGTTCGCTGATCTTTGAAGTGCAAAATCCCTATTTTAAGCCCTTGTAAGTGCGAAAATTGGCGCAAGCAGTGACTTTTATCGCCTAAGGTTCATCGCACTGACGTTGGAGGTCGTGGAGTTATGGCCGTACGAGCGCAGCCGAGCGCGTTAACGACGGCTGGTTCGTGTTGTAAATATCGCCGATCGCGCCATGGGTCGATGGGAATTGACGATGACGCGGCCGGTCTGCAGACGGTTGGAGAAATCTTGAATAATGTCTGGATCGTTCGAGTGGATAACCGAAGAATGGTCCATGCCGCCGAATTTGACGATTTCAATCGCCCGCTCGACGCCCTGCTTTCACCGTGTAGCAGGCCAACACCGGACTCAGCTTCTCGGCTGAAAGCGGGAACGGTTCGACTACGCCGCTAAGCTCCGCTACCAGTATCTTTGTATTCGATGGAACTTCGCTGCCGGCAATTGCAGCGATTTTGGTCGCGGGCTGCTCGACGATTACCGCGCTTACCGCGCACTTCTCGGGATTGATAACCAGACTGTATACCGCCTCTCTTGCTGAATTGTGCAGTTGGCGTCGTCGCCCAACTGGTCTGATTATTCAAGGTTTGTAGGCGATGCATTCGGGGTGCCTCTCGCGTTGAAGCGCTGGTCGCTTTCTCCTGGAATCCACATATCTCGGCTTATGGATATTCGGTTGGGAGAGGCTTCCGAAAAAAATCCATTTTGCGTGCATCTGGCTTGTAGCGATAGGAACGACGATATCGGCGTATTGGATATTGCTTGTGAATTCCTTCATGCAAGAGCCGCTTGGCGTTACCGTGCGCAACGGAGGGCTGAAATGACCAGCATTTGGGCGCTGATGACGAATCCGCAGCCTAGAGTGGAGTTTCCGCATGTCGTGCTCAAGGACATGCCCCCTATCAGAAAATTCATACCCTCATCCTCTTTCTGCCCGCCTCTTTGTTTATCGGGGGATTTCCTGATCTTCCGGCGGGAACATCCCTACCTTGGAATAAGAACATCTCTCCGGCATTCTTCGAATTCCTTAGACCAAAGATCAGGAAATCGGCCTCACCAAATCAGTAGTAATCCCGATAACAGACCGCTTCCATTGCCGATATGATAAAAACAAATAGAACTTAAGGAGCTGGTCGAAATGATTATGAATTGGCTTAGAGGGAACCGTTACGCAGCCATTCTGCTTACCTTACTGAGAGTATACGTAGGTTGGGAGTGGATGACAGCCGGCTGGCATAAGCTCACGGGAGATAAGGCATTCGATGCGGCGGGTTTCATTCAGGGGGCGATTAGCAAGCCTGTAGTCGATATGGGAACTCATGAGAACATATATCCCAACTTCGTATGGTTTCTCTCCCATATTGCGCTGCCGCATGTCGGGCAGTTCAACGTCCTTGTGCCATGGGGAGAGTTTCTGGTTGGCCTCGGGCTTATTGTCGGCGGTTTGACAACAGCCGCTGCATTCTTCGGTCTGCTGATGAATTTCATGTTTATGTTCGCAGGTACGGTCTCGATGAACCCTTGGCTCGTGCTGCTTGGCGTCATCCTTCTCATAGCGGGGGCCAATGCAGGGCGTGTCGGAGCGGATCACTATTTGCTGCCGGTTACCCGCCAAGCTGTTAATCGTCTAAAACACGTTCAAATCAAGAAGAAATTCAAAAAAATACCTATGTAATGAAGAGGGAAGGGAGACGTGAGGAACATGGGACCGGATGAAATCGTGACAAGTGTGGACCCAAAGCCGATTATGCTGCAGTTGCTTGAAACTTTACAGGCTGAGCACTTTGAGCTGGCGCAGCAGTTCAATCAGTATTATATAAAAGTATCCGAAGCGGACGGTAATAACGGCTTCCACGATGAGGAACGGAAGGTGTTGATTCACTCACTGCGGGAGCGTGTCCGTGAATTCGTCAAGATGATGGAGCGGCATGTCGCCAACGAAAACGAGAAACTGTTCCCAAGTCTGGCTGCATGCTTCACGGAGGAAGAGGTCGTACCGTCATTCCGCTTTTCTTCCCTGCTCATGGAACAATATTTTTGCTCCGCACGCTCGTATTTGAAGCTGTTTCTCGATGTGTCGGAACCCGGAAGCGATCAGTTGACAAAGAAAGAACTGAATCGAACGATATCACTCTTGCGGGAAGGGCTGATCTTGTTAACGGAGTATTTCAAGATCGAGAAGCAGCTCGTTCTACAGCAAGCGGCACAAAAGCTGCAAACAAAAGACGTCAGCATTTCAAGCGCGAAGGAAGGCGGATGAGAGCAATGGCTATCAGCAATTTTATAGGATATTGGTTGCTTACGACGGATCGGAGATGGCTGAGAAATCGCTCAGGCAAGCGATAAAGCTTACGATGCACAACAATAGGGCAGAGCTGCACGTGCTGCATGCGATCTAAGACGCCGATTTTTGAAGAGACTGCATACAGGGAAGTCGGTGGAATGAATTATTTGCGGAAAAGCGCGGAATCGATGATGAGAGAAGTGGAAGAATCGCTAGAAGGCTTAAGGAATCCGGTGTTCATTCGAATCGTTGAAGGGCGTCCGGATAAGAAAATCATTGAATACGCGGAGAGACATCATATTGATTTGATTCTAATGGGCAGCAGGGGATTGAGCGGATTGAAAGAACTGGTCCTTGGAAGCGTCAGCCATTATGTGGTACGGCATGCTAACGTTCCGGTTTTTATTTATAAATAAGCTGTAGAATGAAGGACGAGCGCCAGTATGCATTCGGCGCTCCTTCAGGCTTAGAATGACTTCGGACAAACAAGGACGACACGCGTGCCCTGACCCGGCAAGGAATCAATCGTTAGCTCTCCGCCGACCCCTCTTGCACGCTCCTCCATGCTGAATAAGCCGACTCCTTTCATTTTTTGATTCCGGATAAAACCTTTGCCTGTATCTTCAATTTGAACCTCCACTTGGCTCTCGGACTCAATCAACCGGACCTCTGCGGAAGAAACATCGGCATACTTGCTAATATTCGTCAACGCTTCCTGGATGACGCGGTAGATGGTCGTCTCGGTTGAGGCGTTCAGACGTTTACGCAAATTGGATTCGAATTTGACCTGTATGGCAGAGTGCTGGGTGAAGTTCTCGATATAGGTGCGGATGGCAGGGACGACGCCTAAATCATCAAGCACGGACGGGCGCAGCTCCCAAGCCAGGCTGCGAACCTCCTCTATTACGGAGGAGACGCTTCGGCGAAGCCTTTCGAGCTCGGGGTTGCCCTTATCCGCGATGATTCGATCCAGCTGGATAAGGAGGGAGAACATGTTCTGGCCGACACCATCGTGAAGCTCGCGGGAAATGCGCTTACGTTCTTCTTCCTGGATCTGCATGACCTTCGTCATAAGAAGCTTCAGCTCTTCCTCGATTCGTTTAAGCTCCGTCACTTCGTTTCGAATCGCCAAGTATTGATACGGGTGTCCGAATTCATCAATGAAAGGGACAATTGTTGTGTTGACCCAGTAATAGGTGCCGTCCTTCGCTTTGTTCCGGATGTCGCCCTTCCACACTTGGCCGGCGGAAATTGTTCCCCATAACTCCCGGAAGAAACCTTTGTCATGGTATCCCGAATTAATAATTCGATGATCCTTCCCAAGCAACTCTTTGCGGGCATATTTGGAGATTTCGCAGAATTTGTCATTTACATAAAGAATGACGCCGCGCGCGTCCGTCACGACGACAATGGAGGATTCATCCAGGGCGAACCTGATATCGTTCAGCTGTTTGAGCGATTGCTGAAGGTGGTGGCGGAATGGAGTTTCTTCCAGCTGTGCTTCGATTTGTTCGAGAAGCTCTCCGACATTTTGTCCGATTACCGAGGAGAAGAATCTGTTCACTTCTTTATTCAAAGTTCAACAGCCCTTTCTTCATCGCAAATTTGACCAATTCCGGTCTTGTCTTCAGGTTGAGCTTTTCCATCAGGTTGCTCTTATGCGATTCCACCGTTTTGACGCTGATAATCAGATGCTCGGCGATTTCCTTATTGGAATAGCCTTTGGCGATCCAGCTTAAAATTTCTTTCTCCCGTTCGGATAATGAGTTGAACGTGCTGGAGCTTTCACCATGCTTGGCTCTGTCCAAATATTCGCTCATGAGCCGCTTGGTCGCTGTGGGATAGAGGTAGGCATCCCCTTGGGCAATCGTTTGAATCGCGTTTATCAATTCTTCGTGGGGCGTATTCTTTAATATATAGCCGGATGCGCCGGCATGAATCGCTCTGAACAAATACTCATCGTCATCATGCATGGTCAACACAAGGATGGAACACGCTGGAAGGAGCTTCTTCAGCTCGGAAGTTGCTGTGAGGCCGTCTTTGCCGTGAGGCATGCTTAAATCCATAAGAACGACATCCGGTACAAGGCTGAGCGCTTTCGCGATGCCTTCATCGCCATCCGCGGCTTCCCCGATGACTTCCATGCCGTTGTTCGCATTTATGAGTGTCCTTAATCCGGATCTTACAATTGCGTGATCGTCGACGATTAAAATTTTTATCATGATGCGCCTCCCGATAGTAGCTTTTTAACTAACCGTATGCTGCTTGTTATTTTCTTAGCTCCTCGCGATTCATTTGAGAAAGCATAGCGTTCAACCGATTTGCTGCCTCCGTGATCAATGTCATATCAATCTTTTCATATATGCGGTCGCAGCGGTCCCCAATTAAGAGCGCGCCCTGAGCTTCGCTGCAAATTGTAATAGGAACCGCTAGTGCTGATTTCAAATGCTCCACGCTCATGATGGCATATTCGTGTAGAAGCCTGGTTCTCTCCGCAATACCCATTGCTGCATCGACGCGGACGGAGCGACCGAGCTTTATGACGAGTCCAGCAATGTCGTGGTTCGGTCGAATAAGCAGATCCTTATAGCGCTGGCTTTGGTTGCCGCATACAAATGCCCATCGGATGCGGGTCGGTTCGTACTCTTGCAGAGCCAACGCGCAGTAATCGCTACTTGTCTCGATGCGGACTGTAATTAATTCATGTTGGATTTGTTCATGTAATGGGCTCATTACGTATAGTCACCTCATTTCCATAAGGCATAGAGCGTGTTGCAGGGCTACTATAAGTATATTGGTTTCTGCTGTAATTGTAAGTCAGGGAATCCCCTGAATCTATGAACGCAAGGCTTTCATCCATATCAGGGAAAGCTTCGTGCCGCGGGTGCTATTTCCTGAATCCATGTTCAGGAGTTCTTCCCCCCATTATCCGTGTTTCTCCCGATAACAAGAAGAGCTGGCCGGCGGTATGATGGAATCAACAAATAACGAGGAGCTGGTTGAAATGATGAAATGGCTGAGAGAAAATCGATATGCGGCTGTCTTACTGACTTTAGTTCGATTCTATGTAGGCTGGGAATGGCTGACGGCAGGCTGGCACAAGATCAACGGCGGCAAGGCATTCGACGCGGCAGGCTTTGTCCAAGGGGCGATAGCGAAGCCGGTCCTGGACAGCAAGAGTCACGAGGCGGTATATCCTCATTTCGTAGCTTTTCTCAAGCACGTCGCCTTGCCGAATGTGAAGCTCTTTAATGTCATTGTGCCATGGGGCGAATTGTTAGTAGGTGCGGGTTTGCTGCTGGGAGCGTTAACGACGACCGCTGTACTGTTTGGCTTGCTGATGAACTTTATGTACATGTTTGCTGGTACGGTTTCGACTAACCCTTGGCTGATTCTTCTTGGTTTCATCATTGTCGCCGCGGGGGCCAATGCGGGTAAGTTCGGGGTGGATCATTATATCCTTCCATATCTCCACGAACGCCTTAAGAAGCATGACCGCCGGGTACCGAAGCTTCATACGAAAGGACGCTTGCATTCGTAAGATTTAACGGTATACTACATTCCTTAATAAGGAGCGATTTACATGACATATACTGAAATTCTAGTTGCTTACGACGGCTCAAAACAATCGGACAATGCATTAGAGCAAGCTATGTTACTTGCACGCGATAAACCGTTACACAACAGTATTCTGCTTGAATTACTATGACTTTGGATATAGACAGAGTTGGATAACCGGGAAAGGTAGATTGGGCAGAGATTCGATTCTAGTGGAGCAATACGTAAATATAAAAAATTACAACGATGAAATATAAAATGAAAGTGCCCACCTGCACAAGGTGGGCACTTTTTTTATTTGTTGCTTCTGGATGATTCACTGGCTTTTTGATCGGGGGTTACTTATGTTTTTTCGTGTGAGTTGAGACATATATACGTATGCATAAATATACATTTTACCTGTGGCGGATATTCTCATCAATTATGAATAGCGGTGGTTTCCTGAGTGTTCGAACTAATACTTCTCTCACTAATTATGAAAACGACTTTTGATAAATCAACGTTTTCTTATGTGTTTTCTCATTAATTCTGACACACACACAAAAAATGATGTGCTAAATACAAGCATTTATCTGTTGAGGCGATCGATGGACTGCTTACCCTGCAGAATTTTTCAACTGCAAAAAGCAGGATTTGAGGCAAGTCAAGTGCTCTTTTTTGTCATCATCAAATTTTTAATTTCTTCCAAAAACCATTTATGAAATGACATTTTTAATAAAAATACATGAGCGTATACTACTTTACATGAGATCTCTGTTTAAGATTACCGACAGAGGACTCCTTCCGAATCGCATTTGTGCTGAGCGGAGACCACATGGCCGTAGAGAATGATTTCAAGGAACAATGGGTGTCGATTCATAATTGGGATTACAGGGACAAGACTACGCATCCATAGCAGCCAGGCACAGTGGCGAAGACAGCTTCTAGGAGGAGGTCAATATGTAACGATTGATTCAATAGGGTGATTCAGTAATGAACCATTCAAATTTAATTAATTTGAAAGCGCTTTCCAGCAATGAGAAGAGTAGACTGTCAATTACAGAAGGAGGTTGTATGATGAAAAAAATCAAAAAATCCAATCATGTCTTGTTTTGCGTTTCGATTGTATTTTGCTTGATCGTATCTTTGCCCGGACTAGCAAATGCTGCTCCAATTCACGCTGGTCCGCAATTCGTGGATGGCTACTATGCAGATCCTGACGTACAGATTTATAATGGCACCTATTGGGTGTATCCGACTCGTTCGACTCAAGTCGGCGAATCCGACACCGGCGCGAAATCCGTGGACCTCTTTTCTTCAACGGATATGGTCAATTGGACAAAATACTCGAATGTCATAAGTTCGGCCAATATATCATGGTTGCAACATTCATTGTGGGCGCCGAGCGGAGCTTATCGCAACGGGAAGTACTACCTCTATTTTGCTGCCAACGCAATCAATGGCGATGGTCAATTAGGCGGAATAGGCGTTGCAGTCGCCGATAATCCGCAAGGTCCATATACCGATGCGATCGGCGCCCCCCTTATCAACGTCGTACGAAACGGCGCAGGCCCAATGGATCAAGACGTATTTATAGATGATGACGGTCAAGCGTACATGTATTACGGCAGCTGGGGCGAGTGTAATGTTGTAAAACTTAACGCGGACATGAAGTCTTTGGGAACATGGTCTGACGGAACCGTCTATAAGAAAGTCACGCCCGCTAAAACGGGCGATAATGATTATTTTGAGGCGCCTAAAGTGTTCAAGAGAAACGGGACATACTATTTGACTTATGCTGCGGGCGTTTGGGCAGATTCATCTTATAAGGTCATGTATGCAACGTCCAGCTCTGTAACGGGACCATTCGTACCGCAAGGTATTATGCTGCATACCGATACGACTACAGCAGATGGCCCTGGTCATAACGGTATTGTTCAATCACCCGCTACAAATGATTGGTACATTTTTTACCATAAGCGTTATCTGAGCAGTTCGCAACGCGTACTGGCATTCGATAAATTTGAGTTTAATGCCGACAATACGATTAAACCAATCGAAATGGCAGAAGAAGATACCTTCGATGACGGTACCGATACGGGATGGACCAAATATGGCGGCGCATGGACCGTATCCGGCGGCCAGTATAGCGTAGCGTCAAATCCGGGTGCCAAGGCGCTGTTGGATACCAATTTCTCGGACGTGATTTATGAAGCCGATGTGACGCCGGGGTCAACCGGCAATGCGGGTCTGGTATTTAGAGTATCCAATCCTGGAACGGGTACGGATGCTTACCAAGGCTACTATGCCGGGCTCGATGTTCCCAATCAGAAGGTTTTGATCGGAAAGGCTAACAACAACTGGACCTCGCTTTCCGCTGCTTCTATGAGCTTAACGGCGAATACAAAGTATCATGTTAAAATTGTCGCACAAGATGCTTCCATTAAGGTCTATGTTGATGATATGACGATACCTAAGATTAGCGTAACGGATTCAACCTATATCGGGGGCAGCGTAGGTGTCAGAACCTATGATTCAGCTGCCAAGTTTGATAATATTTCCGTTCAAAGCAGCCGCTATGAAACAGAAAATCTATTCGTAAGCGCAACCTCAGGCGACAAACACAGCATGTTTGGGAATGGAACCGGTCGAGACCTCAATTTGAGCGGCGGATTTGGAACTGCACTGGACGCCAATGCAGTCAACGACTTTGTGACATACACGGTGAACGTGCCCGAAGCGCGCAGCTATAGTGTAAGGGTCGGCGTGAAAAAGGGAGCGAACCGAGGGCAGTTTCAATTGTCGGTCAACGGTGTCAATCATGGTCTGGTTCAGGATTTATATTCCTCTGCATTTAGCTACGTGGAACTGAATGTAGCTACGATCACCTTCAGCTCGGCAGGCGATAAATCGTTTACGTTTAACGTTGCAGGCAAAAACGGCTCAAGTTCAGACTACGATCTGTCCATGGATTACATTAAACTAGTGCCAAACTGATGCAAAACAGGGGGATACAGTTGAATGCTGAACACAAAGAGTTCAGCGTTCAAAGCGTAATAAAAGCGCAGCTGGACCTGACCCGAAATTCACACCATTTAATTGACTGCCTATAAATATATGGGAAAGAAGTTTTTCTGAAGCCTTGAGCAATCAAGGCTCTTTTTTTATCCGGATTACCGATATCGATACGATTTTAAGTTAGTACCAATTTCATTTAAATGATTACATTTTTATAATTTCCCCGGTAGCTATAATGAAAATATAATAGCTCCTTTATACAGCCGGAGGGATGAGAGAAATGAAAGCGGTTTTAGCACAAGACTACGCTTCAAAAAAGAAGGAAAACAAATTTCTACCCAACATCAAAAGAGACAAATGGTTATACGCTCTCTTGCTGCTGCCCTTTGCATATATCCTGATCTTCCGATATGCCCCGATATACGGCATCGTTATGGCATTCCAGGATTACAACATTTTTGCGGGCATCAAGGGGAGCGAGTGGGTTGGGATGGACGTGTTCCGGTTCATCTTCCAGCAGGACAGCTTCTACCGCGCGCTTAAGAATACGCTGCTTCTGAATGTGTATGACTTGATCGCGGGCTTCCCGGCGCCTATTATACTAGCGGTACTGCTCAATGAAGTGAGAGCGGCAAAATTCAAGAAAATGACGCAAACGGTGTTGTATCTGCCTCACTTTTTGTCCTGGGTTATTATAGGCGGCATGGTCTATCTGATGTTCTCCAATAGCGGGATGGTCAACTCGTTCCTGGCCGACCTCGGCCTTGCAAAAATCGAGTTTCTGTCGCAGAAGGTACCTTGGTTAACGACGTATATCTCCGTTGGCGTATGGCAGCAGATCGGCTGGGGTACGATCATCTACCTGGCGGCCATGACGGGAATCAATAAAGAATTGTATGAAGCCTCCGATATTGACGGCTGCAGCAGACTTCGCAAAGTATGGCATATTACGTTGCCCGGCATGAAATCGACGATTAATATTTTGCTGATTCTCCAGATTGGCAGGATGGTGTCCATCGGCTTCGATCGACCGTTCGTAATGGGCAATTCATTAGTGAACGACTACTCCGACGTTATCAGTACTTTCGTATACAGAGTCGGCATTAGTTCGGGGGATTTCGCCCAGGCAACCGCGGTAGGATTGTTCCAATCCGTCGTTGGCTTGATTCTGCTGATCGGCGCCAACTATATCGCGAAGAAATTAGGTGAGGATGGGATATGGTGAGCATGGCGAGCAGCTTGGGCAAAAAGAAAAAAACGAGCGTGGCGGATATTGTCATTATCGTATTTATCGTGGCTTTATCGTTCACGTGCATCGTTCCGTTCCTCTATATGATTGCGCTTTCCTTAAGCTCCAACGAAGCGATTATTTCTCAAAAGGTAGGGTTGTGGCCGGTAGGCTTCACGCTGGAAACGTACAAAACGATCTTAAGCGACGCGGAGATGCTGTATACGCTTGGTTACAGTATTCTGCTTACGGTATTTTACACCGTGGTGTGTATGTTCCTCACCATTTGCGGAGCGTATCCATTAACGAAAAAAAGGCTGATGGGAAGAAACTTTATGCTGTCCGCGCTAGTCTTCACGATGTACTTCAGCGGCGGTTTGATTCCCTCTTATATATTGGTTAAAAACCTCGGGATGATGAATACGGTTTGGAGTTTGGTGCTGCCGGGCGCCATGAGCGTGTTTAACTTAATCATCCTGAAGACGTTCTTCACCAGCCTTCCGGAAAGCCTGGAAGAATCGGCCGCGATCGACGGCTGCACGGATTTGGGCATTCTGATGAAAATCGTGCTTCCATTGTCGCTGCCCTCTATCGCCACGTTGAGTTTATTTTATGCGGTGGACAGATGGAACGGATTCCAGGATGCGCTGTTCTACATCACGGACAAGAATCTGTATCCGATGCAGATGAAGCTGTACCAGATCATCTCGGCCAATCAGCAGCTGGACAGCCAACAAGGCGGAGAAGGCAGCGCCGGCTCCTTTATCGTGCCGGAGTCGCTGAAGGCGGCCAGCGTTATGTTTACGACCATCCCGATCCTGCTCATCTATCCCAAGCTGCAGAAGTATTTCGTAGACGGCGTGATGACGGGAGCTATTAAGGGCTGATAAGGATAAAGAGCGGATTGAAAGGGGTGATTCCGGGCTGAGCTGGTGGATGTAAAGAGGATTCGCGGTAGGATTCATTTCAATATCTATCATTTGAAAGGGTGGTTTTAAGTGAATACAGGTACAAAGAAAAAAGCAGCCATTCTGCTAAGCACAGCGTTACTGGCCGGCGTTATGGCAGGATGCGGCGGAAATAACGGCAACAACGAACCAGCGGCATCAAGCGGCGAATCTCCGGCAGCGGAAGCAACTTCCGGTCCGGTAGAAACCTTGACGGTAGAAGTGTTCGACAGAGGGATTCAGGGTCAGCCGGACTTGAATAACAACACGTGGACCAAGTACGTCAACGAGAAATTCGGCAAGCCTAATCATGCCGTCGTAAAATACGTTACGGTCCCTCGATCCCAAGAAGTCGACAAGCTTAACGTGTTGATGGCTGCCAACGAAGCGCCGGATATTTCCTTCACGTATGACGGCACGACCGTAACCCGTTTTGCCAAAACCAACGGCCTATATACGCTGGACGAATTGCTCGAGAAGCACGGCCAGCAATTGAAAGCTTATCTAGGCGATACCGTTCTTGACTATGGGAAATACGAGGGCAAACAAGTCTCCATCCCGGCGAAGCGGACGTTGCTTGCCTGGAACGGATTGTTTATCCGCAAAGATTGGCTCGATAAGCTGGGAATGTCCGTTCCGACGAATAAGGACGAATTGTACGATACGCTCGTTGCCTTCCGCGACAAGAACCCTGGCAACGTAAATGGCGTCATTCCGTGGGCGACTGCGGCTTCCGGCATGAACTACACGTTTGGCAACCTGGTTCCATCCTTCTGGGGCCCCATGTCGGAGGAAGAATTCGTTACCACCACCAACTGGCTGAAGCCCGGCAACAAGGACGCGTATAAATGGCTCAACAAGCTGTACTCGGAAAAACTGATCAGCCCCGACTTCGCATTGGACAAAACGGCTAAGCAAGCGGATGCCGACGTCACGAACGGCAAGGTAGGCTTCTATGGGGCCAACTGGGATTATCCGATGGTGCAAAAAATTCGCGAGCCGCTGAAACAAAATGCGCCGGATGCGAACTATGTTCCTATCGATGCCTTCAAGAACGCGGACGGGAAATATATAAAAGAGACGTATAATGAAAACGGACTTTTCTCCTTCATTCCGAGAAGCAGCAAACATGCGGAGCTGGCCATGAAGTATCTGAACTGGATGGCTGATCCGGAAGTATTGTTCTTCCTGCAGTTCGGCGAAGAAGGCGTCAACCACACCATGGTGGACGGCATCCCGCAAGGGATTCCGCAAACCGGCGAAAATATGCAGATGAGCAATCTCAATCTGGATTATACGCTGGTCGTAAACGGCGCGGAGCTGGGCGACACCGAGAAGAATGTCAAGACGTACGCGGCAGCCTTGGCAACCGGAGATAAGGCCTATGAGAAATTGGCCGTCGATTCTTACAAGATCAATACGACAGACGGCTTTACCGCCTTCTACTATGGGGTTCCGAACGAAGCCAGCATCAAATACGGCAAAACGCTGGGTGATATGAACAAGCAAATGACGGATAGGCTGATCGTTGCCAAGCCGGCAGAATTCGACGCCTTGTATGACAAGCTCGTGAAAGAATATATGGACGCTGGCGGCAAAGCCGTTCAAGACGAGAACGTCAAGCAGTACGAAGAAATAAAAGCGGGCAGCAAGTAAGTCGTCAGATACGGATAAACCATCGTACGCCATGGTTTATCCGTATTTTGAATTGCTATTGCCGGGAAGCTCTGCTATTATTCGATAGAAATTCATATGTTCGGGGGGGATACCCGTGCACAAGGTCATGATCGTAGATGATGAGTCGTGGGCGATTCGAGGAATCCGCAACGCCTTTGACTGGGAGAACAACGGTTTTGAAATCATCGGCCAATTTACAAGCGCTTACAATGCGTGGGATGCGATCCTGACGGAAAAACCCGACTTGGTAGTTACGGATATCCGGATGCCGGACATTTCCGGACTCGATCTTATGCAGAGGGCCAAAGCGCATGAATTGGACACGGAGTTTGTCGTCGTAAGCGGATATGCGGAATTTAAATACGCGCAGGAAGCGCTGCGCTACGGCGCGCTTAATTATTTCCTGAAGCCTCTGGACGTAGATCTGGCAGATTCGTTCATTGCGGAGCTTGCCAAGCATTTCTCCAAAAGAAGTGCGGCGCGCAATCAACTTCTCCTGGATGCGCTTACCTCTCCCAATGAGGAAGAGATCAAACGTTATCTGCCTCTTCCCGAAGGTGCGGATGAATGGTACTACCAAGTGCTCGCCATCGATTTCGAAGGCGACAATCCGGATTTCAGAAAGCTGCTCTCTTTGGAAGGAAAGCCTGTTACGGCTATGGAAGTTGAAGCCGGAACGAATAAAAAGTTGATCGTTCTGATGACGGAGCATAAAGCTTGTTTGGTCTGGGATGAATTGGTTTTGAAAAATACCGGCCTGAATACGGTGGGCATCAGCAGCGTTTCCAGCCAGCTCGCGCATATGAACAAGCTGATTAAAGAAGCGGATCTGTCCTCTTCCCAGGCTTTTCTGGACGAAGGCGCGAGGGTCGTTCATTACGAGCCGAAGGTTCAATTGGTGAAACCGTGTATCGATGAGATTCATCGGATCATACAGGGGAACCGACTTAGCGACTTGGATGCGTACATCAACGGGCTGCAGGCTTACTTCAAGGATCGGCAGCTTGGCATGAGCGAGGTTGTTTACTTATGGAATCAGGCCGTCGGGATCCTGATCAACGCTTATGCGGAGGAATTGAAAGACATGGAGATGGATTTCCTTAATTATGCCGAGATTAAGGAACGGTTCGAGCACTTCGAATCGTTATGCGGCTTTCTGCATGACGTTCTCGCCTCCATCACGCAAGGGAACAACCGCTCTTTGCACGAAGGAGACATCTTGTCTTGCTTCAATAAGATGGTCGCCTATATCGACGGCCACTATGAACAGAAATTGTATTTGAAAGAGTTGTCCGCCCAGTTTTACATTAACCAAGTGTATTGCTGTCAATTGTTCAAGAAAAATCTCGGCAAAACCTTCTCCGAATACGTGTCGGAGCTCCGAATCAAGAAAGCCCGCGAGCTATTGAAGAAAACCGATTTGTCGATCGAGGAGATCGCCATTCGGACCGGGTATGCGGAATATTACTATTTTAATAAAGTGTTCAAGAAGCATTGCGGGATCACCCCTTCAAAATTCAGAAAAAGCAGTTAACGATGAACGGAGCGGCAGGCCATGAAGACCAGTAGACTGAAATTAAAACATCAGATATGGCTTATCTTTTTTTTCGCTATCGTTATATTTACAGCTATGGTGTTGTATTTCTTTTATAGCTTTTCTCATCTCACCCAGAATAGGGCTGCCAATTTCGGGAACCAAATGATCGAGCAAACGCGAAGCAAGATCGATACCGTCTTTCATGATATCCGGGTCAGCACCGGCATTGCGGTCAACAGCAGACTGATTCAGGAATATACCGTCGTGGATGATGATTACAAGAGGGCGTTCGATAGCGGTAATTATGCACTGGATCTCATGGATTATATGAGATCCTTTAATTCGTATGTGAGCGGCATCGTCATTGACGACGTTCGCGGGAAGCAGCTTTACAGCCTGGATTCCTCGGGCGGGGATATTTTCTTTCTCAAACGTTACGACAGCTTCATTCGAACGTATAAGAAGGACCCTTCGCTTCGGGAAATGGGGCAGTTCACCACGACGTTAAAAGACGATAACGGCGGATCGGAACAGTTTTTTTATATCGAACCGATCGTCGAATCGATAGGGGGAATCCATTTCTCCGAAATAACGGGTTACTTCACCATCATGGTCAATATGGACAAGCTGCAGGGGCTTGTGGAAAACACGGAATTGACGCCGCGCTCCACGTTGTACATTCTGGACAGCCGGGACGAGGTCATTGCTTCCACGAATGCGAAAGCTCGCGGCACGTTGTTCAAGGATGTATTGTCTATGGATAAGGACAATCTGCTTAACGGCGTGAAGACAACCATCGACGGAGAACGAATTCTCGTTCAGGTTAAAGGTTTGGAGCAGGCGGACGGGTGGCGGATCGTGAGTATGATACCGGTTCGCGAATTGACTTCGGACATGAACCCCATGCGGAAAGTCAGCATTATCGTGGGGATTGGCATAATTCTCATTTTGATCATCATGGGCATTTTCTTCATGAACAGCCTGATGAAGCCGGCGATGGGGCTTGTTTTGGATATGAAACGGGTAGGGGGAAGGGACAGGAGCTTCCGGATTAAAGTCCGGTCTACCAATGAAGTAGGGTCGCTTGCCCGAGACATCAATCGGATGATGGACGAGATGGAGGAAATGACCAGGGATAAGTTGAATACCCAAGCCAGATTGTACAAATCCGAGCTCAGTCAGAAGCAGGCGGAGTTTTCCGCCCTGCAGAGCCAGATCAACCCGCATTTCCTGTATAATACGCTGAATTGCATCAGCAGCATCGGATTGGATTACGGAAGCAGGGAAATTGCGCAAATGACGTCATCCATGTCCAAGATTTTCAGGTACAGCATCAAACAAGACGAGCTTGTACGGATCAAGGAAGAAGTAGACTGTATTCAGGCCTATATGAAGATTATCTCCATTCGTTACGAGAATAAATTCGATATGAACATCGATGTCGAAGAGGGCCTGCTCGAGATGAGCACCCCAAAAATGATTCTCCAGCCTATCGTAGAGAACGCCGTCTATCATGGGCTCGAGCGGATGGACCAAGGGGGGAGGCTCGAGGTTGCCGGGCGCATGGATGCGCAGGGAGATGCGTGCTTCTGTATCCGAGATACCGGGAAAGGAATGGAGCCGGAGGCGCTGGCCGCTTTGCAGGCCAAGCTGGACATGGAGTATCCGGAACGCGCGTTAGACGGCCAATCGTCGCAGAGCATTGGACTTACCAATATTCACAATCGGCTCCGGCTGCTTTTTGGAGAGCGGTACGGGATTACGATTGAAAGCCGGATCGATCATGGGACGACCGTGACCGTGAAGATTCCGGCATTGGCCGAATCCTGAATGACGCATGCGGCAAGCAGTTGCTGATGATGAGCTCCACGCCTCCGCCAGGATGACAGGAGCATACTACGTCGCATCCCGTACCGGCAGCCTCGTATGACAGGCCTTCGGCCAGATTGACCCTGATATGAAAGGGCTGATCGGCCTGTCCGGCATAATGAAATTCCGAGTCGTATTCCGTGTAGTCAGGCTTGCAATGTTGCCGAAGCATCCAGACGTTAAAGCCTGTCGTGACCTTGCCCAATTCATAATAGGCCGCAAACCAATTAATCACAGGGGCCGATAACCCGCCGAAATGATGCCAGCCAGCCCCCCTACCCGATTGCACGATAAAATGCTCGTAACAGTTGTAAGTGGCTTCGGTCTCGCGTTTCCATAATTCCAAAGCCGTGTTTGCAATTCGGTAAGCGAGGTCCGGGTAACCGTAATCAAACATGGTTTTCCAGAAAAACCATTGATGGGGCATCCAGACCGCACCGTTCCAATAGCCGTCTGCCCGATAATAAGGGGCGCTTTGATCGACGGTGGATAAGCCGATCGGCGTCCAGAAACGTTGTTCATCAAACAAGGCGTCAATGAGACGCCGAGTGCGTTCTTTATCGCAGACGCCTGCCAGAAGCGGGTATAGGCCGTCCAATCCGCGATTGTAATTCGCTTCGGAGCCGTGGCGCAGGAGCCCTTCGTATTCTCCTTCTTCATTATGCAGCACATAGCCGTAACAGCCGGCTTCCTCATCCCAGGCATAAGCGTTGAGGGCATCGCTCCATCTTCGGATGTCCTTGTCGTATTCCTCGGTATCCAATTGCCGATTATCGGATGCTGCCGCCGCCATCCTGAGGATTTTGGCGATTCGAATGAGCTGACTCGTCGTAATGACGGGAGCGGCTTTAGGTTCTAATTTTAGCTCATGCACGTGTTTCTGAGGAGGGTAATCATCCCAACCCCCGGAGTTATAGAAATAATCCCAGGTTTGAAGCAGTCCGGTTTGAAATACGTCCGTCGTGGAACCATTGATTTTGCCTGCGAGGAATAAGTAGTATTGCCGTAATCTCGGGTAGAAATAGTTCAGGAACTCGGGAGATTGCTTGCGGTTCCACAGCTCCTGGAACAAATAATGCTGCACGGGAACCGGGCTGCCGTGATGAATAAAAGCCGCTTCAGGATCTCCCGGCTCCGTCATATAAGCATTCAAGCAATCGATGGCCCGGCTGTCATCGAGATCGGCGAAGCCAAGTCCGATAAACCCGGAATCCCATGTGTACAGGGAATCCCACCATCTCCCGGGGGTGTTGTGGCGAATGAACGTACGCTTGGTATAGACCGGGAAAACCGTATTGGTCAGCAAGGTTGCCCGCATGAGCTGCTGGCTGAAGGCATAACGGTCGCCCGCAGCATAAGCAGGAGGAGACTCCAGCTTCCGGCGTTCCGCTAGATAAACAGACTCGCAGCTGCCGGCATCCAACGCAAAGCTTGCCAGTCGGGCATGTACTTCTTCCAAAGTCCCGCCGCACACCATGCCGTGAAGAATAAGAGAGGATGCCGGGTTTAGGGCAATCGGACGCATAAATACATTCGTATAATGTCCTTTTCCGTTGCCATGCAAAATCGGACTCACATGTTCGTGCACCGTATGGCGGGCGAAGTGATCCAGCTCGTCGCTTAGGAACTGTCTGATCTCCGCGCCGGGATAATTCCACGACAAGCCGTAATAGCAGGGACTATCCGGATAATGAAGAATCAGGCTTCCGGGAATGGGCCCTTCCATCAGTTCCGGCTTGATGCGCCAAGGGAGATCCACGAACGCGGCCGCTTTGGAAGTCTGCTGCTCGACAAGCGTAAAGCCGTCAAGTACAAGCGGGTTAACGCTCCGCGCGCGTAGACTGACGGCAACTTTGCCTGCAGGCAAGCTCCCAATATGGATTTCCGATAACGTTAAGCTGCCCGATGGTTCCATTTGAAGCCGGTACTCGTACTCCCCGATTCGCAGCTCGAGCTCCGCGCCCCGTACGGCTTGACCGCGCAGCAGGAAGACGGCGTCCTTCAGAGAGGTCTCGACGTTGATCTCGTAGCGGAGCAGATCTCCGGCCTCCGTTCCGAACGGGGAGCCGATTGCCGATCCTCCCGTAAAATGCTGTCCGCGAATTTCTCCGCGCGACAATCCGTCGTACACCAGCCCGTTTGCAGGCCGCGGCTTGGCAAAGGTCAATTCCTTATAATCCAGCGCATCTACCCACTTGGCTCCATACGGAAGCCGCGCTTCCGCGAAGATTTGGACTTCGCCGTGTCCCGGCAGCCGGGGGGGCTGGAGCGAAGCCATGGCGTGAAGCACCAGATTTTGCGGTTGCTCCGTTTGATTGGCGAAGTTCACTCGGATAAGCCGACTCTGCTCATCGATCCGGCTGAACGCTATATCCGCGTAAACGCGGTCCTTCCATTCCAGCTCATGGCGGTGGGAGAAATGGCTGAAATCCGGCGAAGCCTCCCAGGGATGATAGCCGGATTCCCATAAAACATTCGGAATGTCTATTTTTCTTCGATAGAATCCCGGCATGAAGCTTAAATCAAAACGAACGCCTTTCGAGGGATCGTTAATATGGGAGATGCCTATATATTGCTTGGCATAAGGTCCCCAGGAAGGTAAATTCAGGTCATGATTACGGGAAAGACGCTGATCGTCACTCATGTTCGGACGGCTCCTTCGGGTTTTGGCATTTTCTCACTATTGTAAAGTCATGCCCCTGAAAAAGCCTCTTGATTGCCGATCCGTTTGTCTTGAAAACGGACATTCATGGCGCGATAAAAGCACGATAGCCAATTTGGAGGCAGGAAAATGACAGCGAGTTTCAATGCTTACGACAGGGAAGCGGTCGATTACGCAGATCCTCATTTTCGGATGAATATATGGTCGATCGACCACAAAAGTCCAGCCTCCGAGGAGTATGGTCCATGGCACTATCATGAGGCCGTGGAGTGGATTGCCGTTCTGAAGGGTACGATGGCCATCGAAACCACGAATCATGATTATCCGCTGCAGGGCGGCGACGTGATGCTGCTAGGTTCAAACGAGCTGCATCGATCCCGTAAATACGGACCATCCGAACTGGTTTACATCGTATGCCACGTTGATATGGGAGCTTTTATGGACCCGTCCCTGCTGACGTATTATGCGGCTTTCACCGGTAAATCCGCCAATCTGACGATGCTGAACGAGCCACTCGGCCGATCCGTGTCAAAGGGACAAGCCCATGCTCTGCTCGCCAGGATGCTCCAGGATAGTACGGCCAAGAAAAGGGGGTATGAGCTCGCCGTCAATGCCAGCTTCAAAATGCTCTTGCATACGCTGATTCAGATCGATGAAAGGAAGGTTATCGCGCCGATGGACCCGCATCTGGCGGAAAAACTGCGGCCTGCGTTAGCCCTGATCGAGCAGCGGCTCGAGACCTCCTGCCTGATCGCCGATATCAGCAGGGAGCTGAACTACAACGGCGGTTACTTTGCCAAGCTGTTCAAGAGAGGAATGGGAATGACGTTTACGTCTTATGTGCAAATGCGAAGAATGAAACGGGCCGCGCAGCTCCTGCTTACGGTGACTTGGTCGGTAACCGAAATCAGCGGCAGCGTGGGATTTGCAAGCCCCGCTCAATTTTATCAGTTGTTTAGAAGGCATTTCGGCTGCTCCCCGAAGCAGTTTGCAGGCCGTCATGGACGGGATAACGGATCGATAGGGGAATATTCGTAGAGTAACCTCCTCATTACCTCGCTTCTGCCCGTAAGCCATTCCGCCCTATCAGGGCGGGGCGGCTTTTTGCATGTATGAGATGGATTGCGAATCCCAAAGCCGATAATTGGAGAAATCGACGTAATTTGAAGTGTACACTGCCGGATGCGGCAGTTAGATTTAAATTGCCGGGGACGGTAGCCGGTTGGTTCATGATTGGGATCAATCCGCCGTGCTCGAAGGAAACCGATAAAAGGGGATCGCGCAATGACGAAGTTGAAGGTCGGTATTATCGGCGTGGGAGAGGTCGCCCAGATCATTCATTTGCCTATTCTGGCCTCGTTGCCGGAGCTTTACGAGATAGTGGCGTTGTGCGATATTTCACCGAAGCTGCTCGCGAAGATGGGAGAGAAGTATGCGGTCGGGAACTTGTATTCGAATGCCGAGGAGATGCTCGATCAGACCGAGATGGACGCGGTATTCATCCTGAACAATATGGAATACCATACCGATTGCGCCGTGGCCGCATTGCGAAGGAACATTCACGTCTTCGTGGAGAAGCCGATGTGCGTGACCGAAGCGGAAGCCGAGGCGATCATCGAGGCGCGGGATGCTTCCGCCGCCCAAGTGATGGTCGGCTACATGCGGCGCTTCGCTCCAGCTTATCTTCGGGCGCTGGAAGAAGTCCGGACGCTGGGACCGATCAATTTCGCTCGCGTCAGGGATATCATCGGTCCGAACGCTTTCTTCACCGGCCAATCGGGCACGCATGTGTACCGATTCGACGATATCCCGGCCGAAGCCGCGCAAGACCGCAAGGCGAGGAATGCCCGTCTGATGAGGGAAGCGATCGGCGAGCAATCTCCCGAGACCTATGCGGCATACGGCCTATTGCTTGGATTGAACAGCCACGACATCTCCGCCATGCGGGAGCTTCTCGGCGTACCTATAGGGGTGAAGGCGGTCACGTCCTCGCGCGGCGGCAGATTCAAAACCGCCATTCTGGAATTCGGCGATTATGATGCCGTCTTCGAGACCGGCGTAGACGGGCAAGGACGTTTCGACGCCCATATCGAGGTATTCGGGGAGCGCAAGTCGCTGCTTATCCAATACGATACGCCGTATTTAAGGCAGTTGCCGACGACGCTGCGGATCCGGGAGACGATCGGCGACTCGCTCGAGGAGACGATCATCCGGCCGACGTACAAGGACGCGTACACGTGCGAACTCGAGTATTTTCATGAAGTCGCAGCCACGGGAATGCCTCCCAAGACGACGCCGGAGGACTACGTCCAGGATCTTCGTATATTCGCAATGATGATGGATGCCATCAAGTAGGGAAGTGACGGGATGAGCGGGGCGAACCGCGGTAAAGCAGCAGAGGACGATCATGAGGATAACAATTTAAGGATTGGCGGTCATTGTTCATCGGACTTGAAATGGCTGTCGGCGCTCGAAGCGCCGCTGCGCGTAACGGGGTTGCCATGGCTGGAGCGAGACGGCGTATATCGCAGGTTGCCGGTGAACCCCAGCCATGCGATTCGGCCGGAAGTGGATCGGTTAGCGAATTATACGACCGGCGTGCAGGTCCGTTTCCGGACGAATTCGCCGAAATTGTTCGTAAGGGTGAAGCTGGCTGCTCCCTATAGCATGTATCAGATGACGGCTACGGGTCAGTGCGGCGTGGATTGTTATATCGGAGCGATCGGGGATCAGCGGTATATCAACACCTCGCGTTTCGACTTTACGCAAGCGGAATACGAATCCGTGCTATTCGATTCCCTCCCGAGGCAGATGCGCGATATCACGCTGAATCTCCCTTTATATCAGGGCGTAACCGAACTGCACGTCGGCATCGAGCCTTCATCGGAGATCGCGGCGTTTCCGGGATTCCCCTTAGGCAAGAAGGTGCTTCTCTACGGAACGTCGATAACGCACGGCGCGTGCGCGACCCGGCCGGGCATGGCGTATCCCAATATTCTCAGCCGCTTGTTTCCGCTCGAATTCGTAAATCTGGGCTTCTCGGGCAATGCCCATGGGGAACCCGAGCTCGCGCATCTGATTAGCCAGATCGAGGAGCCGGGTCTGCTCATTCTGGATTACGAAGCCAATACGCCAAGCACCGAGCGGCTCCGGGAGTCTCTGCCGGAATTCATCCGAATCTATCGCCGGCGCCATCCCGAGGTTCCGATTCTCGTTATCTCGCAAATTCGTTTGGCCAGAGAAGCATTCGACGATGAGCAAGCTTCCCGAAGGGAAGAGCGCAAGCGGATCCAGCGGGAAGAGGTCGGGCGGCAACGCTCCGCGGGAGACCGCAACGTGCATTTCTTCGACGGGGCGCTGCTGCTGGGCGATGATCCCCAGGATTGCACGACGGACGGCATCCATCCCTCCGATCTGGGATACGATCGCATCGCGAAGGCGCTTCGGCCGGTCATCGCGGATCTGCTGCAAGCCATCATCGCGCAAGCAACGGGAGGGGACGAAGGGAAATGAGCCAAGGGCGATCGAACAAACGACTACACCGAGTCACGTTGGAAATGAGCTTGAAGCCTTTTGCGAGCATGGAGCCTACCGCCATCGAAGCGACATGCGAAGAAGCGATTCGGCAGTGGCTGCCGTTGATCGGCATGGCGGATAGCTGTTCGATGCTCCTATGGGTTGCGGACGGCAGCGAAATTCTGACTTGGGACGGCAATTGGGAGCGCGAGATCGAGTGGGGGCGCTATATCGGCTTCGCGAACGAGGACAAATTCGGCCATGAGCCGAGCGACCCTCGTACCGCCAAGCTTTACCGGCCCGATGCTTGCGCGATTACGTACGCCGATCTTCGGTTCATCGTAGGGGCTTTCAAGCGAATCGCCGCCGAGAACTTCGCCATTCGGATGGAAGTCGGCGCCACGTTCGACGCCGGACCCGAATTCGCCTATTCCGATTTCAAATACAAGCTTCATCCGGAGATCAATCATGCCGAGCTCGGGGGCAAAGAGATCGCGCTGAAGGCGGATTACAACGTGATCTGCACGTGGTCGAAGCTGCGCGAAGATCGAAACGCCTATGCCGCTTATCCGGAAGGTATACCCGTAGGAACGCCGTTCGGCGAATATCTGGGAAGGCAATGCGCAAGCTTTCTTCCGGAGCTCGGCTTCGATTATATCTGGTTCTCGAACGGCTTCGGCTTCTCTTACTTCCCTTGGACGTACCTCGGAGCGAATTACGACGGGACGGCGTTGCCGCTGGCGGATTACGAAGAGCTGACGGGCAGAACGCTGTCGTTCTGGGAGCATTTCAAGCGGGAATGCCCGGATTTCCGCACGGAGGTGCGCGGCACCAACTTCGGGACGGGGATGGACCTGGCGAAGGACTTCATACCGCTGGCCGAGCTGTACGGGAGAAAATATATCGCTTACCCGCCGCCGAACTCGCCGTGGGGAGCGCTCAACTTCGACTTCGGACTGGAGATCGCGTCGCACATGTCCAGAATCGCGGTTCTGCCGGGCGAGACGTATCCGTATCGCTTCTATCCGAACGATCCTTGGTTCTGGCAGAATCCCTGGTGGGATCTCTACGATCGGGAGCCGCACGACATCTATTGTCCATTGACGGTCGCTCGGATGAATCGCGAAGGCGAGCTGCAGAATCCGGGCATTATCGAGCTTCTGACGATCGATACGGAGAAGGGCGAATTGAACGCGGATTGTCCCGCGGAAGTCATTCCCCATCTTCGGCGGGCGATCCAAGACTTCCCCGATCGGGCCGGCATTCTGACCTGGCTCTATCCGTTCGCGGAATACCATGCGGCGGTTGCGGAATCAACGAACGAATCAAAGACGATCTTCTTCGAAGAGTGGTTCGTGCGCAATGCGGTCAATCAGGGATTGCCGCTCAATACCGTGCTCAGCACGGATGAATTCGCGGCGATGACGGCCGAAGCGAAGACCAAGCTGCGGGATACGATCGTCTTCGCTCCGGCTTCCGGGTTAACGGGCGAGAACGGCCGCCTCCTGGCCGCGTTCGTCCGGGAAGGGGGCAAGGCGATCATCTACGGGGCGGTAACCGATCCGCGGTGGCAAGAGCTGCTCAACCTCCGGCAGGATCGCGGCCTCGAAGGCGAGCTGACGCTGAATCATACGATGCAGCCCGACACGTTACTAGACGAAGAAGCCTCGACATCGAGACTATTCAAGCACGATCCCCTAATTGGAGGCGGCGCCCTTTACGAGGTTCTGAACGACGGGGACGATCGGGCCACGAAAGTATGCGCGACGGCGATATCCGCCCGGGAAGACGAGGTTCGCATCCTCGCCTTGACCCGGGAGTTGCCGGAGTGGAACGGCGGCAAAGTCGGTTGGGTCCGGGGTTCCCTGCCGTTCGAGGGAGGAACCGTTACGCAGCTTCCCGTCCGGCAAGCCGAAGCTTACTCGGACCTCTCGATTCTCGCCCGGCAGCTCCTCGCGGAATTCGGATACGAGCTGCGGCAGGCGAAGCCGGAAGAGGCGAGCAAGTCCGCGCTCTTGTTCGTCTCGCGCCGCGACAACGGGTTCATCTTCACGGGCTGCCGGCAGGATACTTCGGTATCGCTCCGCATGCGCTTCCCGGGCGGAGTTCCGGTCTTTACGGGCCAGACGATCCGAGCCGGACAAGGGCACGCCGCTTATTCGTTCGATCGTACGTTCCACGACGAGTGCCGCATCTTCGTCGATCAGCAAGAGACGACGACCGTCTTCTGCCGGGAATACATGCCGGTCCCTACGCCGAGGAAGAATTCGGTTCGCTTCATCCACGTCACGGGCCTGCGCGAGGCTGCAGTGACGATATACCCGCCGCTGGCGAGTCTGGCCGCGGGAAGCGTCGAGGTCAAGGCCGATAACGTCTACTTGGAACTCCAGGGCTGCGTATTCGGCGATAAATTGGTTATCCCGCATGTAAGCGGGGAGATGGAGGTTACGTGGTAATGCAAGGAGAAATTGAATTAAGGCGCAAATTCGCCGTTCAATTATACACGCTGCGCAAGGAATGCGAGCAGGACTTCCCCGCTACGCTGAGAACATTAGGCGAGATGGGCTGGGCCGGGGTGGAGACCGCCGGGCTTCACGGGCATTCGGCGGAGGAGATCGCGGAGGTGCTGAAGGAAGCCGGGCTGAAGACGGCCGGCATGCACGTCTCCGCGGAGCAATTGCGAGCGAACGCGCGGCATGCGATGGCGGAGGCGAGAATTCTGGGCACGAATCGCCTGATCTGCCCGTCCGTGCCCCATGAATGGCGCAACGAAGAAGGGTACGTCAGGTTAAGGGAAGCGCTTAACGCGGCGGCCGCGGAGGCGGAAGGCGGAGGCTTCACGGTCAGCTTTCACAACCATGCCTTCGAGTTCGATACGAGCGTCGATGGGATGGACGCGCTGAGTTACTTAATCGAGCCTTCGGCTGCTAATGCCGTGTTAGCGGAAATTGATGTATACTGGTTGACGAAAGCCGGCTATGATCCGGCTGCGTTCATAGACCGTTATGGCGGCCGAATGCCGACGATGCACCTGAAGGACATGACGGGCGACGAGCGCCGAACCTATGCCGAGATCGGAACCGGGATCATTGACTTCGAGCCTCTGCTGCTATGGGGGGAGCTACACGGCGTGGAATGGTATGTCGTCGAGCAGGATCTATGCGAGGGCGACGCGCTGGACAGCGTTCGAATAAGCCTGGGCAACCTGCACGCGCTCTCCGATCGGCTGCGGGCAAGCATGCAATAGGATAGATTGCGAGAGGGACTGGCGGAGGCCAGTCTTTTCGGCATTGTTCATGTCAAGGGGAGGACCATCGCATGAAGCGATTCGGGGTCAAGATGTATTACTTCAAAATGTTTCTTTGGATCAGCATCGCCATCCTGCTCGTTGTCGTCTTGCTGTCGGCGGTCGTCGGCATCAACACCCAGAAGCTGCTCGTGAAGAACGAGTACGTCTCCAACCAGAAGATCCTGTACCAAGTGAAATACAATATGGCGTTCATGGACGACGCGATCGCCAGCTTGTGCAAGTCTCTGTATCTAAACAGCGACGTGGACGCGGTGATGTACGCGAAGCAAGAGGATATGGTCGACGTGGCCAATCGGCTGAATAAAGTGACCAGCTCCATCACGTCGACCAACGCGTACATACATTCCCTGACGATCTACAATCGCCACTTAAACCAGACGTACAACGCGGGAAGTCCCTTGTTCTTCGAAGACCAGATGATAGACGCGCTCAACCGTTCGGAGCGACTGCCTCCGAAGATGGAGCCGATCTTCCGCGACATCCGGAAGCTGGTGAACGGCGAGTCCCGTCCCGAGCGCGTCTTCTCGTACTTCATGTACGAGACCTCCCCGGAAGATCTGAAGCCGGAGGGCGTTATCGTCATTAACGTCAGAGCGGAGTGGCTCTTGGACAACATCCGGCAGATCAACATGATCGACAAGCGGAAGGGCGACACGATCTTCCTCTTGGACCAATCCGGAGCGTATCTGGCCGACGGCTCCGGCGATAACGGAATCATGCAGGCGTTGAAGGCCGACTTCGTCGATTATCGAGCCGATCATCCGGACGGCGATCCGGACGGCTTCTTCCAGAGCAAGCACGGCGGGACCGAGTACCTGGTCACGTACTCGAGCGTCGAGAGCGCAGGCATGACCCTGCTGAAGGCGCAACCGGTCGCAGAAGTCTATCGGTCGATCGCGAGTCTGCGCGCAAGCCTGATTCTCATCACGCTCCTTATGCTGCTGCTCGCTCTCGTCCTCGCGATCGTGATCTCCCGCCGAATCTACCGGCCGTTCGGCAACCTCGTGAACGCGGTCAAGCGAGATCGGCTGCGGGGGACGGGAGAGGACGAAGCCGTCGACGAAATCTCGTATCTGAACGCCGTCTTCCGGCAGTCGATGGAAGAGCTCGAGTTGTTCTACAAGGAGAAACACGATAACAAGGATTTAATGAGGCATTATTGGCTGCGGCGATTGCTCGACGAACGCCTCGCGATTTCGCGGGAGGAGCTCGCGTCCCTATTCAAGGAGATGAGAATTTCTTTGTCGCCGTCAGGCACGCATGCCGTCTGTTTGTTAAAGATCGATAATTACAAGGAGTTCCAACAAGCCTTCAATGCCAGGGACAAGGAGATGTTCCGGTTCGCGATGCTCAATATCGCATCCGAGACGGTGGCCAAATCGTTCCCTAACGAAGGAATCGATATGAAGGAAGACCACGTGCTGCTGCTCGTGAGCGTTCCGGATCGGGACGGGGCTTATGCCGCCGAACTGGCCGGGCTGCTCGCCGAAGCGCAGGACAATTTCACCCGGTTCTTCAAGGTCACCTTCACGGCGGCGATCAGCGGCCATGCCGAAGAGATAAGCGACCTGCATGCGCTGTACAATCAGACGTTGGATCTGTCCATGTACCGGCTGCACCTCGGACACGGATCCCTCATTACGCATTCGCGCGTTCGCCGGAACGTCGAGAACAAGAAGGCCGGCTACCCGAAGGAATTGGAAGAATGGTTCGCGGAGGCGATCAAGTCGGGCAACGTGGCCGGGATGAAGGAAGTGCTGGCGAACCTGTTCGGAGAGATGGAGACGCTTAACTACCACAATGCCTTGGTCTCGATCATAAGACTGTTCGATACGGCGGTCGAGGCGTTGGAAGAAGCGAGGATAACCCCGGCTCCTTCGCTGCAGATCGCCTCGTTCGGCAGGCACGTCATGGAGAAGGAGACGATGGCCGAGATCCATCGGATCCTCCAGGGAGGCTTGTTGGATTCCATCAACAAGGAGACGGCCGAGAATACGGATACGCTGAACGATTTCGTCGTGGACGCCGTCACGGAATACATTCATAACCATTATCGCGACTTGTCCCTGAGCCTGCCCTCGATCGCGGCCATGATGAAGATCTCCGCCCGCAACTTGAGCAAGATCTACAAGCAGGCGACGAATCTGTCCATCGCGGACATGATTAACGACGTGAGGCTATCCCGGGCGGCGGAGCTTCTCCTGCAAGAGGATTTAAGCGTGAACGAGGTCGTGCAGAAGGTGGGCTTAACGAACGAAACGTACTTCTTTAGCCTGTTCAAGAAGAAGTACAAGGTGACGCCGAGAGAATATGCGCTGCAGCGGAACTTGAACAAAATCAATTAGCCGATAACGGAGCTCAAGCGAGCAATCGCCGGGCTCCGTTTTTGCTTTTTTGCTCCGAACGGTGCCCGTTGCGGCCTTTTGCGGCGCGATTTTGAAGGAAAATACCGGATTTAAACTATACAGCGGCCTCGGCCGCGCCTAAAGTTGGGGTAGGACGACAACAACGAGAAGAAGGAGGTGCGGGACGCATGATCAGGATGGTCAGGAAATCCGCCGGATTGTCGATGCTGGCTCTGCCGGGATTTCTGCTCATTATTATTTTCAACTACGTGCCGCTTTACGGGCTGCTGCTGCCCTTCAAGACGTACCGCTACAACCTCGGGATATGGAACAGTCCTTGGGTGGGGCTGGAGAACTTCGGCTATCTGTTCAACGGGGACGCGCTGTACCGGGTACTGAGGAATACGATTCTCTACAATATGACGTTCATCGTGCTCGGCACGACGCTCTCGGTCATCGTCGCTCTGCTTCTATACGAGTTGAGCCGCCGATTCGTGAAAGCGTACCAGACGATTCTGTTCATCCCCTACTTCATCTCCTGGGTGGTGGCCGGATTCGCGTTCCGCTCGTTATTCGACATGGAATACGGCGTCGTGAACCGCCTTCTGGTCTCCCTGGGCGAAGAACCGATCATGTGGTACAGCGATCCGAAGTATTGGCCTTATATCATCGTGATCGCGGCGGTGTGGAAGGGGCTCGGGTACAGCTCGGTCATCTATTACGCCGCGCTGATGGGCATCGATTCGGAATATTACGATGCCGCCAAGATCGACGGGGCGAGCAAGCTCCGCCGGGCAATCTCGATCTCGGTGCCGATGATCAAGCCGATCATCATCATGCTCGTCATTCTGCAGATCGGCAGCATCTGCTACAGCGACTTCGGCCTGTTCTATAACGTGACGCTGAACTCTTCCCTGCTCTACGAGACGACGGACGTCATCGATACGTTCGTTTATCGGTCGCTGATCGACCTGGGCGATATCGGAATGGCTTCGGCGGCGGGGTTTTTCCAATCGATCGTAGGCTTCTGCCTGGTCCTCGTCACGAACGCCATCGTCAAAAAAATCAATCCGGAAAACTCTCTCTTCTAAGGGGCGAAACCATGAAAGCGTACGCGAAGACGCTCGCAAGAAGACCGTTGCCTGCCGGCAAGGCGATCATCCATCTGGTCTTCCTCTTGCTCTGCGTTGCCTGCCTATTCCCGTTCCTGGTCATTATAGGGACCTCCCTGCAAAGCGAGAACGATATCGTGAAATTCGGCTATTCCATTCTTCCGAAGCACTTTACCTGGGACGCCTATCGCGTCATTCTGCACGATCCCAAGGCGTTGTTCCGATCGTACTTCGTGACGATCGCGACGACGGTCATCGGTTCGATAGTCGGCATGTGGGTGACGACCTCCTACGCGTATGCCATCTCGCGCAAGGATTATCGCTTCCGTTCCTTCCTCGCCTTCTTCGTGTTCTTCACGATGCTGTTCCACGGCGGGATGGTTCCTTCCTATATTCTGATGGTCAAGTGGCTGGGCTTGAAGAACACGATGCTTGCGCTTATTCTGCCTTACTTGATCAGCGGCTGGTTCGTCATGCTGATGAAAGGGTTCCTGCAGACGATTCCGGAAGCGATCATCGAGTCGGCCAAAATCGACGGAGCGGGCGAGCTGCGAATATTCGCGCAAATCGTGCTTCCGATATCCAAACCGGCGCTGGCGACCTTGAGCTTATTCTTTGCCCTGCAATACTGGAACGATTGGTGGCTGACCTTGCTCTACGTCGATCACGACAACCTGATGAAGCTGCAATACTTGCTTATCCGCGTCTTGAAGAACATGGAGTACTTGAATTCGGCGGAAGCGATCGAATACGGATTGGTCAAACCGGGAATGCTCGTGCCTTCCTTGAGCGCGCGAATGGCGATGTGCATTCTGGCCGCGGGTCCCATGCTTCTCGTATTCCCGCTCTTCCAGAAATATTTCGTGCAAGGCTTGACCGTGGGCTCCGTTAAGGGTTGATAATTGACGCTATAAGACTTCGAGCTTATAGTCGCTGATTATAGAAGACATGCAAATTACAGGGGAGGCAATCCAAGTGAGTCGTGTAACAAACGAAGCATCAAAGAAACGGATGTTGTCGGGAACGGCCTTAATGCTTGCCGCAATGGTTATCGTAAGCGGTTGCAATTCGAATTCGAGCTCGAATTCGAACTCGAGCTCGAATGGAAACTCGAAAGGGAACGCGAACGGGAATGCAGCTGCCAGCCCGGACGGCAGCCAAGAAGCCGCGGAGTCCGCATCCCAAGGCTCGGAGGCCGCTGCTCCAGAGGATACCGGCGGCGAGACGAAGGACTTCGTCAAGCTCAGCTGGTACATGCCGAAGCCGATCGACAACATGAAGGATCAGGAAGCCGTCGAGGCGGAAGCGAACAAGATCATCAAGGATAAAATAAACGCCGAGCTGCACCTTAACCTCATCGACAATGCCGGATGGGAAGACAAGATGAAGCTGATCTCGGCGGCGGGCGAGCCCTACGATATCGTCTTCTCCACGTACTCGTCCAATCGGATCAGCGATAACGTGCAGAAAGGCGCCCTGCTGCCGCTCGACGATCTGCTCAAGAAGTACGGGCAGAACATCTTGGCCAAGGTCGATCCCCGCGCTTGGAAGGCGGTGACCTACAACGGAAAGATCATGGCGATTCCGGCGCAAACGCCTTACTCTCCGGCGGGCGCCCACGTCTTCAAGAAGGACTTGGTCGAAAAGTACAACTTCGATTACAAGAGCGTCAAGAGCATCCAGGATTTGGAGCCGTTCCTGGCGGAGATCAAGAAGAACGAGCCCGACATGATTCCGCTCCTGGCCACGGCCAACGGAACGGCTTCCGGGGTGACCTTGTACGATTACACGACGATCAGCCCGGGGATCTCGTATAGCGAAAAGGACGGCACGATCGTCAAGATTCTGGACGTTCCGCAGAACAAGGCCAACTACCAAACGATCAACGACTTCTACAAGAAGGGCTACATCGCGAAGGATGCCGCCATCAAGACGGATTACCTGGCCGAAGCCAAATCGGGCAAATACGCCGTCATGCGCGATTCCGGCGGCTATACCGAAGACGGCTCGAAGTCGACGGCGACCTATGGCTTCCAGACGGTGGAGACGCTGTCCGGCTACCCGACCATCTCGACGAACTCGATGACCTCGGCCGCGACGGCCATTAGCGCCACGTCCAAGAACCCGGAAAGAGCGATGATGCTTCTGAACCTGATCTGGGGCGACAAGTACTTGTTGAACACGCTGGCGTACGGCGTCGAAGGCAAGAACTATACGGTGAAGTCCGGAACGGTCAAGGACGACGCTCCGACGATCGAAGCGACGAGCGGCTCCGAGCAAACGTGGGCGATCTGGCACAACTGGCTCGGGCCATTGTGGGATCAATGGGATTCGAACTGGAATTCCACGGCCGCCCTGGAAGCGATGAAGAAGAACAACGACAACGGCAAAGCCTCCGGCATTCTCGGCTTTATCTTTAATCCGGAGCCGGTGAAGAACGAGATCGCGCAAGTGAGCGCCATTCAGAAGGAATCGAATCCGATCCTGACGACGGGCTCCATGCCGGACTTCGAGAAGTATTACACGGATCTTCAGAAGCGGTTGGACGACGCGGGCATGGACAAAATTCTGGCCGAAGCCCAGAAGCAGTTCGACGCTTGGAAAGCTTCCGACAGCTGATTGGACGGAAGAGGGGTCGGCGGCTCTGCTACGCGGTAGTAGGGTCGCCGATTTTGCTTCATGCTTCTAATAACGATGCAAAGGGGAATCCAATGATGATGTTTACATCCAAGTTTGGATGGACCGCTTTAAGCATTGCCGTGGCCTTATGTTCGCTCCTGATCGTCGGGTACTCCCGGACGACCGTCGCCGAGGGCGCCGAAGCGCCGGCGGGCGCGACTTATCTCGTCGACGAGAACTTCACGTTCCTGTCCAATCTCGTGCCCGGAGAGAGCCAGCCTTCCGGTTGGGACGTTCGGGCGGCGGGCGGCGGGCTCGTCAGCCTATACGCCGACACGCTGAAGGTCAGCGACACGAGCGACGTTCTTCCCGTATCGATGAGCCGGAAGTTCCCCGAGCAGAGCGGAGGGGTCGTCACGATGGAATTCCGCTTCAAGCCGCTGGCGATCATAGACGGCCTGAAGTGGCAGCTGCTGGACGGCGATACCGCGGGCGTCAGCATCGTAACGAGCGGGAACAATCTCGTGCTGCAGACGGCCGGCGGAGGCGCGGTGACCTTGCAGGCCTACGAGGCCACTAAAGAATACGGCGTAAAGGTGATCGCGGATTTGTCCGCCGGCCAGACGGACGCGTATATTAACGGCGTTAAGCGAGCGACGGCGAAATCCTTCGCGAATCCGGTCGATTCGTTCAATCGGTTCCTGTTGACGACAGGAACCGTCTCGAAAGGCGACTTCAACTTTACCCCTCTCAAAATCTATAAAGGGTATGCCGTTAACGAGCGACTGTTATCGGTGATCGGCGGCTCCGTTCCGGGAGATTGGGTATCCGCCGCCTCGGGCGGCACGATCAACGTGGGGCAGATGTCCGGCTTAGTGGGCGGAACTTCGCGCAATTACGTCATGTCCCCGAAGCCGGATATCTACAGCTTCAAGATGGATGCCGCGAACGCCGCGGGCGCCATGTCGCTCTCGAAGAGCTTCGCATCTCTCGAGGGCGAGGTGACGGCGGGATATAAGATCTTTATTCCCGCCAAGACGAACGGCCTTGCCGCTGAGCTCACGGACGGGACGAATACCGTTCTGAAGCTGGTCACGTCGAACGGGAGGCTGGCTTACGTCGATGCGTCCGGCAGCCCGGTCAAGCTGTGCAAGGACGACCCCGACAACCCCGAGGATCAGGGCGAAGTGTGCAACTACAGGGCCAATCTGTGGTACGACCTCAAGGTGAAGCTGAGGCTCGATTCCTCCGAGGCGGACATCTACGTTAACGGCAAGCTCAAGGCGGAGCATGTCGCGCTGGCCTCGGGCGTCTCGTCCGTGGACGGCATTCGGTTCTCGACTTCGGCCGCCGATAAAGGCACGATGTGGCTGGACGACATCGTCGTGAACGCGGATACTCCGCTGCCGTCCGACTACGTTCCGGCTCCGGCCGCCGTAAGCACGGGAGACCAAGTCGTCGGCGTGCAGAGCTGTCCGATGTGGAGGGAAGGCACCCACCTGGGCTGGGATATGATCAATCCGTATCCCGATCGTACGCCGCTGCTCGGGTTCTACGACGAAGGCAATCCGGAGACGGCGGATTGGGAGACCAAGTGGCAGGCCGAACACGGAATCGGCTTCCAGATGTCATGCTGGTTCCGCCCGATCGGCGGCGAGAACTCGCCGGTGAAGGATCCTTTCCTCGGCTCCGCCCTGCACGACGGTTACTTCAACTCGGCGTACAGCGACCGGGTAGACTTCGCGATCATGTGGGAGAACTTGAACTCCAAAGCGGCCGACAGCAACGACTTCCGCAGCAACCTGGTGCCTTACTGGATCGAATACTACTTCAAGGACCCTCGGTATCTGAAGATCGACGATAAGCCGGTATTCACGATCTACAACTACGATCAGTTCGTGAATCTGTCCACCAAGACCTCCTTGTCCGACAGGATCGCAGATGCGAAGGCCAATATCGCTTATCTCCGGAATGAGGTGAAGGCGGCAGGCTTCGACGACTTGATCCTATTGAACGTGTATAACGGGATGAATGCGCAAGACTTGATCAATCGCGGAGAAGTAGGCTTCGATGCGGTATACGCTTATTCTTGGGGCTCCTTCGGCGGCCATCCGGATTATCAGAAGCTGAAGCTTACGGCGGAGAACGCATTCGGAGGGCTCGACGTTATCGCCGGATTGAGCATGGGCCGGGACGATACCGCTTGGGGGCTGAGCGCCGGTTATTACGCGACGCCGACGGAATTCCGGTCGCTCGCGCAGTGGACGAAGGACACGTACATTCCTTCGCTGTCCTCGGATAATCTCGGCAAGAAGCTCGTCATGCTGGACAACTGGAACGAATTCGGGGAAGGCCACTTCATCATGCCGGCCGGGCTGGCCGGATTCGGATACGTGGACGCTATTCGCGACGTCTTCGCGGGCAGCTCTACCCATGAGGATATCGTTCCGACTCAGGCGCAGAAGGATCGGATCGGCGTGCTGTATCCGGCTGACCGAGTCGTCCTTAACCGGACGCTGACGGCTCCGGCCTACTCCGGCAATTCCGTCGCGTCCTGGGAATTCAATGCCGCCGGCGACAAGGAAGGCTGGACCGCGCTAAGGACGGTAGATTCCGTCAGCGTCTCGGGGGGCAGCTTGACGGCGGTGTTCAACAACACGGATCCGGGCATCGTCTCCGGCGACCACCTCGGAATCAAAGCGGAGGATGCTCCGTATCTCAAGATCCGCATGAAGAACAATGCCAACGATATCGAAGGCAGGGTGTTCTTCACGACGGAGCTCGACGGGGATTGGAACGAGACCAAAGCGATGGGCTTCTACGTCAATCCGCAGGACGACGGATACACCGACTATTACGTGGAGATGTGGCGTAACAAGAGCTGGGCCGGCAACATCCGGCAGATTCGGATCGACCCGGTATCGGCCTTGGGGACGGTCGACATCGATTACGTCCGGGCGGTCGCGAACGACTCCGCGGACATCAAGCTATACGTAGACGGCAAACGCAAGACGTTCAGCCAGCCGCCCCTCGTTCAAGACGGCGTCGTGATGGTTCCGATCAAGGATATTTGGCTTCAGTTGGATATCAAATCCGAATGGGATGCCGCGAATCAACGATTGATCGGGGTGAAGAACGGCAACGTCCACGAAGTGACGGTCGGCGCTTCGTCGGCCGGCAAGAACGGCCAGCCGATCGCGCTGGAGCACGCGCCGACGCTGCTGGCGAACGGAACCGTTCTCGTTCCGCTCTCTTATCTGCATGACGCTTTGGGAGCGACGGTTAGCTGGGACGAGACGGCGGGGAGCATCCGGATCTATCCCTCGGGCGTGGTCTGGGACTTCGAATTCGCGGACGGTTGGACGGCGAACGGCCAGGTCGCGGGAGGCGAAGCGCAAGGCGGCTTGTTAAGCGGAACCGCCTTGGGAACGTCGGGAGGGCTGGAGCCGGCGATCGAATCGCCCGAGCAACTGAACGTGGACGCTTCGTCCGTCAAGCGAATCCGCGTGAAGCTTCGCAACGGGACCGGCGGCAACGAAGCCCGGGTGTACTATCAGGCGAACGGCGACACCGCTTGGAACCCGATGCAGCAGCTCTCTTCTTACATTCTTCCTAACGAGCCGTTATTCCGCGAGTATGTCTTCGACGCGACGAACGCGACCGGCTGGACGGGGACGATCGATCGGATCAAAGTCGTTCCCGCGCTTGAGGCAGGACCGTTCGCCCTCGATTCCGTTCAATTGGATACGGCCGCATCCTTGCCGATTCTCGGCGATAATCTCGTTCAAGATCCGGGGATGGAGGAGAGCAAGGTTCCGAGCACGACGGTAACGACCAACTCCGTGCTCAGATACGTCGATTCGCAAGCCCATAGCGGCCACCAGTCCCTGAGGGTCGCCAAGACCGACAGATACAGCGCGGCGATGTTTAAGCTGGCCGACCTGGAGTCGGGCAAAACGTATCATTATTCGGCTTGGGCGAGGCTGGCTAAGGCTCCTACGCTAAGCGAACCGCTGCGGCTGTGCCTGCAATATAACATTGGCACGACGCTCTATCAGAAGATCATGTTCACAAGCCCGGGGTTAAGTAATCAGGGCTGGACACAGGTACAGGGAAACTTTACGATTCCGGAGACGGGCACGGCCACCAAAGTTTATTTGTACGTCTATACCGAGGTCTCCGCGAACAACAATGATTTCTATGTCGACGACCTCGAGGCCAGGCCAATCGATTATACGACGAGTCCGGCATGGATCCGCGCCACGGGCTTAAGCTTGCCAAGCACGGCTGCCGTACACTTCGGAGAAGCATCGGCTTTGACGGCGACGTTCCAACCAAGCGGCGTCATTAACAAGGAGCTCCGTTGGACGTCGGATAATCCGAGCGTGGCGGTCGTCGACGATAACGGCTACGTATTCGGAAGGGACACGGGCACGGCGCATGTTACCGCCCTGTCTATGGATGGCGGCTATACGGCGACGACGACCGTCACCGTTGATGCGGGAGCGGCCTATCCTGCCAATTCGACGCTCGGCAGCAATCTTATCGTCGATCCCGGAATGGAAGGCAGCGCGCTGCAGCCGACCTATTACGGCACCAGCTCGACGGTGTCGCTCTCGACCGCCGAGCACAGAAGCGGCGCCCAATCGTTACGGGTGGTCAAGAACGGCAGCATGTTCGCTAATATCTACATGCCGACGGCGATCGAGCAAGGCAAACCGTACTACTACTCGGTATGGGGAAAGCTGCATGCCGCTCCGGTCAATGCCGCTAGTCTTCGAATCTGTATCCAATATAAGGTGACGGGCAAAACGGATCCGGTGACGACGATTTTGTTCAGAGGCGATCCTCTCAGCGCCCAGGAATGGACCCAGGTGAAAGGGTTCTTCGTGATTGACGAAGCCGGCGTCGTATCGGACACGAAGGTGTTCTTCTATACGGACCAAGCGGGAGACCTGCAAGATTTCTACATTGACGACGTTCAAGTGCGTCCCGTGGACTACGCCGCAACAAGCGTTAGCTTGAATAAGAGCGATCTTACGCTTGCGATCGGGCAGAGCGAGACGCTGGTCGCGACGGTATTGCCGGCCAACGCAACGAACAAGACCGTCTTCTGGACGTCCGGCAACCCGGCGGTGGCGACGGTGGATGCCGGCGGGACGGTCACCGCCGTCGGCGAAGGCGTAGCCGTTATTACCGCGACGAATCCGGGCGGTGCCTCGCAATCGGCGACCGTCTACGTGGACAGCGCCGCTCCCGTTACCTCTGCCGTCTTCGGTCCGTCGTCTCCGGACGGCCCGAACGGCACTTATATCGGCCCGCTTACGGTATCGTTTACGACAGCCGATAGCGGAACGGGCGTCGTGCAGACGACGTACAGCTTGGATAACGGTTTAACGTGGAAGCCGTACGCGACGGAATTGGCGTTCGACAAGCAAGGGACGTACGCCGTGTTATACAAGTCGATCGATCAAGCCGGTAACGAGGAAGCGGCGCGAACGGCAAGCTTCGTCCTCTCGGCGACCGCAACCTCCGTGGAATTGCGGGATAGCGCGGGGCAGCCGCTGAGCGGAGGCGTCGTGAAGTATTACGATGGCGTCTGGAAGGATCTGGGAACGACGAATGCTTCGGGCAAGGCGACCAAGTCCCTGCCGGAGAAGAGCTACCTCTTCTCCGTGACCTACGAAGGGACGACGAAGCAGCTTACTCAGAATACGGCCGTTAACCCGAATGTCGTCTTCCAAACGGTCAAGGCGATCATCCTGCTGAAGGACAGTCAGGGCAATGCCCTCGCGGGTTGCCTCGCGAAGCTGTACGCGGGCGGCTCCTGGCAGACGGTCGGCACGACCGGCAGCGGCGAGTTGAGCAAGGAAATGCTCGCGGGCTCCTACACGTTCGGCCTCACTTACGAGGGAGCTTACAACCAAAAGGCCCAGAATATCGGCGAGGATCCGGTCGTCGTCTTCCAAACGGCAAGCGTGCTGATCAAGCTGCAGGATGCGCTGGGAGCTCCGGTCGACGGCGGCGCCGCCAAAGTATATTCGGGGGGCATCTGGAGGACGATCGGACTTACGGTCAACGGAGAAATTCGCAAAGAGCTGCTCCCGGCCGGCTACACGTTCGGAATGACTTACGGGACGGCGCTCGCGAATATTCAGAAAGATACTTCGACGGATCAGACGATCGTCTTTCAACTGCCGTAACCATTAGCGGACGAACGAAGAAGGGACAGCGACGATGAAACGATCGATTTCATTGACTGGCGTTTGGAAATTAACGGGCGAAGGCGAACGAACGGGAGGCGGTCCGGGAAGCATCGCTATCGATGCTTCCGTGCCCGGACACGTGCATCAGGACTTGCTCGCGGCGGGGTTGATTCCCGATCCGGGTTACCGCAAGCAGGCGGAGGAATGCGGGTGGGTCGAGCATTGGCGATGGTCCTATCGGCGTGAATTCGAGGTCGATCGCTTGGAGGACGGCCGCGCGACGCTCGTATTCGAAGGACTGGATACCTTCGCCGATATTTATCTGAACGGAACGAGGCTCGCGCGGACGGACAATATGTTCGTCCGTTACCGATTCGATGTGACCGGACAGCTGCGAACGGGGACCAACGAGCTCGAAATCAGGTTCCGCCCCGTCGCGGAGGGCATCGGGGATAAGCCGTACGCCGGGCGCGGCGCGGCATTCACCAGCGAGAGGCTCTACGCGCGGCGCATGCAGTGCACGTTCGGATGGGATTGGGTCGGACGCCTCGTCAGCTACGGCATCTGGCGCCCGGTCCGCCTCGACTTCGAGGACGTCGCGACCATCGACGATCTCTACGTGCATACGAAGGCGATCGACGGGCGCGGGGCGGCCGTCGGCATCGCGTTGGAGGCGACTTCGCGTTCCCGTTACCCGCTTCGGGCGGAGCTTGCCATCCTCGATCCTTCCGGGCAACCCGTATGGCAAGCGACGAGAAAGCTGCTCGGCCCTAAGCTGGAGCTGACGGCGGATCTGGCGGAGCCGGAGCTTTGGTGGCCGGCCGGGTATGGCGGCCAGCCCTTGTACAAGGCGGTCGCGAAGCTGCATGGAGCGTCGGGCGTCGTCGATGCGCGGGAATGCTCGTTCGGCATCCGGACGGCGCGCATCGAGCAGCTCCAGGATCGGCCCGGAAGCTTCGAGGAGCGAATGACCGGCAAGTTGCGGGCGCGCGGCACGGAATGGGACGACAACGGAGATCGGCCCGGAAGCGGGTTCGCGCTCCTGGTGAACGGCGTTCCGATCTATTGCAAGGGCGCCAATTGGGTACCGTGCGATCCGTTTCCCGGACGCATCCCCGATCCGCATTACGACAATCTGCTTCGCCTTGCCCGCGAAGCGGGCATGACGATGCTGCGCGTCTGGGGGGGAGGCATCTACGAGCCGGAAGCCTTCTGGGACCGGTGCGACAGGCTGGGCCTTCTCGTCTTTCAGGACTTCATGATGGCCTGCGGCACTTACCCGGAGGACGATGAGGAATGGATGTCCTCGCTCGTCTCCGAGGTCGAGGGCGTCGTTCGCTCGCTGCGCAGCCGCCCTAGCTTGATCTGGTGGAACGGCGATAACGAGAACGGCATGTTCGACGGCGAAGAGGATCCGGGCTACCCGGGAAGGACGATCTCCGAACGCATAACGGGACGGTTATGCGCAGAGCTGGACCCGCATCGGCCGTTCCTGCCGACAAGCCCGTTCGGCGGCAACAAGAACAACTCGTTTACGATCGGTACCGCTCACTACACGGGATCTTTGCTGGAGATGTTCGACGTCTTCCACGGGACGGACCTTCGCCATTACCGCTCCTACTTCGCAAGCTTGCTGAGCCGCTTCTGTCCGGAGTTCCCCATGTTCGGCACTCCGGAGATCCACACGCTGAGGCGGTTCATGAGCGAGGAGGATCTGAACGATCCGACCTTCGACATGTTGGAATATCACACGAGGAATCATCCCGCCTTGGTCGATTACTCGCTCTTCCGGGCGTTGCTTACGCTTGCCGACAAGCTGATGCCTCCGGCCGTCTCGACGGTCGAACGAATTCGGCGCATGTCTTACGCGCAGCATGAACTCACCCGTCTCGTCGTCGAGATCTACCGGCGCAACCGGCCTTACACGGGCGGCATTCTGTTCTGGATGTTCAATGATTGCTGGCCGGCCAGCGGATGGAGCCTCGTCGATTATTACGGGTACCCGAAAGGCGGGTATTACGGCTTCAAGAAAGCCGCCCGTCCGGTCATCGCGTCGATCGAACGGCAGGAAGGGGAAAGCCGGTACGCCTTCTGGGTATGCAACGATATGCCGGAAGCGATCCAAGGCAAGGGAATGCTTCGCATCTTAACTCTAAACGGTTTGATAGACGAGGCAGCCGTATGGACGCGGGCGTTCGACTTCGCGGTCGAGGAGGGGACCTCTTCGCTCGTCATGACGCTTACGCTGGAGGAACTGGACGTATTGCTCGATCATCGTCGCGTTCTCGTCATGGATATCGTCGGCTCGTTCGGGGAAGACCGTTCTGTTCATCACGCGGGGATCCCGGCCGACTTGGACCTTCGACCTTCCGGAGCGCGCATCGCATCCCGGACGGAAGGACCTGACGGAGGAAGCTTGGTCGTTGCCGCGGACCGTTATGCCAAAGCCGTCCTGCTGCATGGCGAATACGTTTTCTCCGACAATTACTTCGATCTGTTGCCGGGAGAGCGCAGAACGATCGACTATCGAAGATTGACGACGGGAACCGGAGCGAATGCCCAGGAAGCCCGGGAAATAGAATTGATCAGCTGGAATTGAGACATTCATCAACTTATAATTCGTATAAAGGTGGAAGCTGAAATGAGTATAACGACGTTCGCAAGAGCCAAAGCCCGCGTCGGCGTCATCACGGTGGGACACGAGCCGTATTGGGGGCAATTTCCCGGGCTGCTAGAGGAATTGGAGGGTTACGGTCGCGAGTTCGAGCGCATGCTGATCGGCTGCGACGTCGAGGTCGTGTCGGCGGGCTTCGTCGATAATCTGGACCGGTCGTTCGCGGCGGCCGCCAAGCTGAGAGCGCAGGACGTTGACTTTTTATTCGTCAATCTCAGCACTTACGTCACCTCGTCATCCGCGGCGACGGCCATCTTGAATCTCGGAGTCCCTACCGTGTTGGTCGCTTTGCAGCCGCTCAAACGGCTGGACTACCGGAACACGACGACCTATATGCAGTTGGCGAACGATAACATTTGCTCGCTGCCGGAGATCAGCGGCGTGCTCGTGCGCGCCGGCAAGCCCGCGGCGGGCATGATCGTGGGAACGCTCCGCGACGATCCCAGGATCGCGGACGAGTTGAAGATGTGGTGCCAGGTCGCGAACGCAAGGCGGGCGTTCAAGTACGCTCGGATCGGATATTTGGGCCATACGTACGAAGGCATGTACGATATGAATTCCGACCCGACCGCGTTCACGGCGGCGTTCGGCTCCCACGTCCAGATGCTGGAGATGTGCGACCTCGCCAAGCTGGTGAACGACGCGAATCCGCGCGAGATCGCGGACAAGATCGAAGAGATCACGCGCGTATTCACGATCGCCGATCCTTTCATCGATCCGATTACGAGACCGATCAAGCAGGAGGACTTGGAATGGTCGGCCAAGGTGGCTGTCGGACTCGACAAGCTCGTAGCCCTGAACGGATTGACCGGACTCGCTTATTACTATCGCGGATTGGACAACAACGAATACGAGAGAATCGGCTCGAGCATGGTCCTCGGCAATTCACTGCTCACCGGCAAGGGTATCCCGCTCGCGGGAGAGGCGGATCTCAAGACCTGCGCGGCGATGCTGATCATGGATCGGTTGGATGCCGGCGGCTCCTTCGCCGAGCTTCATCCGTGCGACTTCGTGGACGACATCGTGCTCGTCGGCCACGACGGTCCGCATAACGTCAAGATCAGCGACAGCCGACCGGTCATTCGGGGGTTGGATCTGTTCCATGGCAAGAGCGGCTCCGGCATCGGCGTGGAATTCAGCATTCAAGCCGGTCCGGTTACCTTGCTCGGCATTTCCCAGACCGCGGACGGCCGATACAAGATGATCGCCGCCGAAGGCGAATCGATCAAAGGCGAGATTCCGCGGACCGGCAACACGAATACGCGCTGCAGCTTCGATTGCGGCGTCGCCGACTTCATCGAGAGATGGTGCGCCGCCGGTCCGACGCATCATTTTGCGCTCGGCGTCGGTCACGTAGGCACGCAGATCAAGCGATTGTCCAAGGTGCTCGGCATGGAGCTGGAGACGGTCTGATGCTAGTCTAGTTACACAATACAGAGAAGGCGATGCAGTTATTCTGCATCGCCTTCTCTGTATTGTGAGCAGCAAGACCGTATTGATTAGGGGAGGGGCGAGCGGTTACGGCAATCAGATCGCGATAACCTGCGCGCATCGGGAGGCCGCGTCTACATGACGTGCCGGGAAAGGGGAGTTTAGCGCAGCAAAGACTATCCAGCTATGTTATTTCAAGGCACTTGCCGGAGTTCCGGGTCTTGCTGTTAACAGAATGCGGCGGATACCAGAGCTTAACACTTATCCGTGATAGTCAGCCGGTTGAATCCACTGAATGCCGGTATTTGTGTAGCCGGCGGCACGTATGGCGTCGATTCGGACGAACAAACGGCTGTTATACATCAGGCTGTTCGTCTTGTCCGCAAGCAGCTCTCGATGACTCGTCTTGATTGAAAAGCTGTATTCATTTCCGGGGACATCGGTCACCTTCCAGCCAAGCGCCTGGGCAATAGGCTGTATCGGTACATAGAGCTTGGAGTCCAAGCCGAAGAAGCTGTACGGCACCGAAATCGTTTTGTCGTCCACCAGCACATTTGCTTCAGATAGCTGACGGGATGTCGTTGTCATTACTGGCAGCGCATCGATATCCAGATCGGCAGGAACTGCTGGCGCATCCGGTTTGCCGCTGGTATTTGTCTGGGCGCTCTGATAGCTCTCCATCAACGCATTTGCCTCGTTCTTACCGGCAAGGCGAGTTTTCCCTGTCCGAAAGTCATAGATTTGCGGCGTGCGTGTCGATTCATTGCGCGCGAACAAAATCTCATTTTGTCCATTGCTGTACGCTTCAAGCGAACCAAGAATGAGCCGTTTCGCCAGCCCGTTATCCGGGTTGATCCGGACAATTTCGTTCTGCCGGTCCTCTTTGCTGAAGCGCTGCTCCATAAGCGAGCCATCCGGAAGCCAGAAATACTGCGGCATGAAAGGAAGGTCGCCGATTTGACGAATGACGCCGTTCTGGTTGTTTTTCAGCAAGACGGCGACCCTCTTCGCGTACCCGTAGCCCTTGCTATATCCGCCCTCCGCGGGAAACTTATCGAAATGCAGGATATACTTTAAGCCCCACTTCCCGCTCGGCGAGTTCTGATACAGACTTCCCGTTACCAGTTCAGCCGAATCCGGGTCGTAATAGGCATCGTCGAACCGCTTCAGCGACTGGACCTGTGAATAAATGGCGGCGTAAGGGCTCTGAATTGGCTGGGACAAACCGGCGATTTCATCGGGGAGCATCTCCCATTGCCCGTCCTTCGTTTGTAGAAGCACGCGGCCCTTCCAAGTACTGTCGCTCCTATTTTCCATCACATTGAAAAAGGTGTCGCCCGTACCTGCATTTGTGTACACATAATGAAATTGAATGTCCGTTACGGTAGGCGCTGCATATGCGGCTGTTCCTGAGGCCAGCGTTGCGGCAGCTGCCGCAGCCAGCGCGGCGCGGACCATTATCCCGCGTCTGCGTGTTTGTGTATTTCGCTGCTTCATTAGTCATCCTCCTCGGTGCATTCTGTGTTTGAATGCGGTTGTCCGGTTGTCCGACAGTCTTTGTTCGTCTTGCCGAACGTATAGACGCTGTCTGGACTAACAAGGTTGCGGCGAGGAACGCAGTATTCCGAGGCCAGGATCATGTTATTGGTAAAGTCCAAGGAGAAGCGGAATCGAATTCGCGCGGAGGTTTACGGAATCGTCGACGGTATGGCGAAGGACGCCTATTTCATTGATATCGAAGACTAGTTAATCAACTCGAAGCTGCCAAACTAATAGATTGGCAGCTTTTATGATGGTAATGGGCAATTATCTACAATAAACCTACGTGGAAGAAAAAAGGCTAAAGAATATGGAACTTGTAAACGGGCTGAAAGTTTAGTTACGTGTCATTGAACGTGAACAACAAGGTCGAGATAATCTTGAGGATGCGGGGCTGACATTTTTGTCTTTGCTTAAATGGAAGAACTTATTGAGTCGAGCCTTGCATGCTGTTTGCATAAAATGGTAATTTAGTGCAACTTCCAATCGAAGGAAAAGTATATAGCTATATTGCAATTTCTGAGAGCACCTTAAATCCCGCAAAGCGGGGCAATCGAACGGAGCGCTACTTCTGCTCCAGTGGTCAGCCTTTCAATTATCCGATCGGAGGGTTAGTTTTTTTTACGACAACATTTGGACAAATTGAGGTGATGGCATGCAAATAGATTGGCATTATTCCTGGAATGTAGTAGATGCTGCTGCAGGCTTGCTAGGTTGGCTCGTGGTGCTTGCTCTGGTAATCCGCCAACGCCAAAAGCAAGAGACTAGGCGTCCAATCTGGAAGATACTTCTCGTAACACTCGCCGGCTTTTTTTCTTTATCGTTCAAATTCCCTTTATTCGGGCAAATCGTCAATATGGCCTTATTGCCCCTTGGTCTCGTGGTGACGTATCTCTTTTTACGAAATCGGTCCTGGACGGACTATCGTAAATTTGCTTGGATCGGCTTCACGGCAAATTACTTGTTTCTGGTGACAGCTCTGCTTGCTGGATTCATTCATGGTTCCTTCTACGACCGCAATGACCCTTCCACTTACTTGGCCCATTTGGAGAAAGCGAAGCTTGTTGCCATTCATCCGTCAGCAAGAGAGGCAACCTTTGATCAAGAGCTGTTCTCGAGCTCGTTGGCAGAGGTAAAGGCATCCGATATGTCGGGTACGCTGGACTGGTACCGTGAATCAAAATCAGAGGACGGCACACAGTACCAGCAAGAACGTTTCCCTTATGCACTGCTCGGAGCAGACGCTCGCTGGGGGAGCGGTCTGCATGCCTCAGCTTATTTGGAAGCTGATGGAAAGGGATTATTACTCGCTACAAAGGATCGGTATTACTACTACCGTTCTGAGAAGCCGATGTTGAGAATGGAGGTAAGCGAATGAGAGGAAGAAGGCTGCTAATAGTCGTAATTCTTATAATTGCGGCTGCGGTGATCGTCTTCTTTCGTACTTATGACGGTAAACCGGGGCCGCTTCCGAGTGCGGACGAAATTATAGTGGAGTTAAACGAGTACGACGCTGAAGCAGACGCGGCAGTCGTGCTCAACAATGTTAAGCTGACCGCACAACAAGTTTTTATCCCATTTGTATCTAGTCAAGGTATTCACGGGATGGGATTCCTGAAATGGGAGAAGCGGAAGTGGAGCGTGGCTAGAGTAGATATGAGCGGCAGGCCCGAAGTAAGAGTCACCGATCATTCCGATCCATCTGAGCGTTATATGGTATGGAATAATAATCCTGTTGAGAAAGTGAAGGAATTCCGCTTCTACCTTATTCGAGATCGACATGCCGGTATGTCGAATGGAGTATATTACTATGTACCGCGCGTGCAAATGGAAATGCTCGTCAATGTAACGGAGCATCCGTATGGAGCCATGCCGTTTCCTGAGGAATGGGCAGGCATTATGCGCGAGGACGAGAAGCTAGGCAGGGCGCCTGCCGCTAATATCATGGATAATATATTCTCGCAGTCTTTTTCTCGTCCATCCACGATATATGTCGGGTATCTTCCTGTCTACGCCAAAGACGCACCTCAGCTCGGCAGCTCCTCCAAGAGCGGCGATGAGGATACGGAGTTTTTAATGATCATGAACGAGACGGATTTGGAGAGGCCACAAATTGATTGATTCATCGATTAAGAGGGGGAATAGCATGTTAAATGAGCGCAATTATATTCGATTTATTCGAGAGAAAGTTGGACATGATTTAATTTTTCTGAACTTTTCTGGAGCGATTATCTATAATCAAAACAACGAAATTCTTCTGCAAAAAAGGGGAGACAGAAATGCTTGGGGATTTCCAGGAGGAGCAATGGAACTTGGAGAATCTGCGACTGAAACAGCAATCCGTGAGGTTTTGGAGGAAACTGGCTTAAAGGTAGAAGTTGAGCATCTCATAGGTGCGTACACTAAATACTTTGATGAATATCCTAACGGTGATAAGGCTCAGACAATCTCATTCTTTTTTCAATGTAAACCTATAGAAGGATCGCTCAAAGCAGACGGGAATGAAACTTTAGAATTGGCTTACTTTCCAATAACCCATTTACCTCCTTTGTTTGTAAAACAGCACCAAGATGCTGTTGAGGATTTTATTGCTCAAAGGAAGGGATGTATTAGATAGGTAATTGATTGAACTTACAGGGAACTATAATGTAACACACGATCGGCTGCCGTTGTCCGTTGAAGTAAATGGCAGTTTACGTAATAAAATGAAGATTAGAGGAAATTGGTTATTAGGTCGAGAAATGATATATACAATAATAAGGACGAAAGGAATCATCATGCGAGTTTTGAAAGTTCTAACAAGGATTTTACTGATAGGCTTAACACTCATTTATGTTTTATTTATTGTAAGAACCTTGTTTTTGGATAACAGACTATTGAATGATTATTATCTTTTGCGCTACGACTATAACCTAATCCCATTCAAAACAATCTCAACGTACTTAACAGGGTATAACAATTACAATTTTAACACTTGGTTTAACAATCTCTTCGGAAATATTATATTGTTTATCCCCTTTGGGTTTAGTACGCCATACTTTTCAAGCAAACTTAGATATTTCAAACGTTTTTTCTTGTTTGTCCTATTTATTATTGTTATTCTTGAAGTTTCACAAATGCTGTTGCACGCTGGTAGTTTCGATGTTGATGATGTAATACTCAACTCATTAGGGGCAATATCTGGTTATTTTAATTACAAAGCCTGTTTAGCGTTAATGAAGAAATTCGACGCGGTCTCTACCCATACAAGGTAAAGAAGGTTGTTGATTGACGGGTACGATAGCTCAATCATGACACCACGGCGACCGGCATCAGAACGATCGGATGCCATCGTTGCGCTAAAGGGTTTTTTAGCGTGGCGGCCAACCAACTAAGTGGTTGCTTATTCTCAATTGATGGAAGGCAAGTTCTATTCTTTCGCGAATTCATTAGATATGCCGAAGTTACGAATTTCGCAAAAAAATCCTAGTAGTGCAATTGGAAAGAGCATTTTAGTTATCTATATCTTCATAGAAAGGTGATTACGCATGAACCAAAGACCGTCAAAAGAAGAATACGCCGGGGACGCCGGCGAGTATATCCGGTTGGCCCCGGGAGGCAACATCATCGACATTCTGCTCGCCCAGGAAAAGCAAATGACCGAGTTGCTGGCATCGTTGACCGAAAGCCAGAGCGCCTATAGGTATGCGGAAGGAAAATGGACGCTGAAAGAAGTCGTGGGCCACATCGCAGACAGTGAGCGCGTCATGTCCTACCGCCTGCTCCGATTTGCAAGAGGGGATCAGACGCCTCTGCCCGGTTTCGACCAGGAATTGTTCATTCCTCCTTTCGGAAGCTGGACAACCGCGCAAGTGGCCGAAGACTACCGGGCCGTACGGCAATCGACGATCTCACTGCTGCGCGGGTTGCCGACGGAGGCGTGGTCCCGAAAGGGTACAGCCAACAACGTAAGCATTACGGTGCGCGCCCTCGCTTACGGCATGGCAGGACACGAGCTTCATCACATGAGGGTCATCCGAAATCGTTACTTGAGTTAGTCGTTCTTGTTTTATGGCACTCTTTCCGTCCCGTTCATAGACTGATATGAATAGAGGACAAGATGGGTAAAAAACAGCAGCGATTGGGTGCTGATCGGAGATTTGTCAAAAAAAGTAAAACATATTCTCAAATAAGAAAAAGTCATTCAATTCCCTCGGTACGATGTAGTTTTCTTACGAGTCCTCGCTTATTCGCAGGATCTCTCCAATGGATAAATCGTTATCCGGATAGAAAAGGGGATGTACCGTCAATTTCGGCAATCGAACCGCTTGCGGGAACAGAAGGGGCGAGTTTTCGCTCCTTTTTTGCTGCTCTGTTGCACGCTGCTCCACGTACCTAACGGGTAGATAAGGAATGTGAACAAAAATTAAGAACGTGGACTCGTGCTCGCGCACGGGGGACCTTTCTTTGAAGGGTAAGAAAGTCTGTTATCTATTTTTGGAGGGAATCCGTGAGTAATAAATTTTCGATTGTTGACGATGACACTGATCAAGTATTGGGTTTCTGTAAAGCGGTAGAGGTAGTACAACAAGAGATGAGAAACGATGAAAAATGCTATTCGCTACTGACTTTGCATAGCTTTACACTTTCAGAGGTGTGTAGGGTCATGCCTAAAATAATTTTTTCAAACTTCTATCTTAATTTCCTGAGCAAGGACGGTACGAGTCTAGGTGGATATTATTTCAGTCCGGATCAAATGGTTAAAATAAATCCATTAGAATTATCGGAAGAGACACCTATTACTATAGGGGGGTATTTTGGGGAAGAACCTTTGCCTTTAGCAAATAAAGTTTGGGATCAACTACGTGAAAACCCTAACGCCTATGGGCAATGGAAAAAGTTGGAAGAGAAACGAGCTTGGTTACAAATTGTCCGTCTAAGGCGCCTAATGGATGATACGATGCGAAAAGATCAAGTAGTAAGAATTGATGGTAAATATATTCAAGATGAAGTGACGCTGTATCTTGCCTTAGGTGAAGCAGTTAATGGCCCTTTTGGCTATTATGGTGCGAATCTGGATAGTCTTAGTGATTGTTTAAGTGGAGGGTTTGGTTTGGTCCCTCCCTTTACGTTAGAGTGGACGGACTTTCACTATTCATTCAAGAGTAAGCCGGAAAACCATGCTCGATGTATTTCTTTGTTGTTTCAAATCCTTACTAGCCGCGGATGCAAAATACTGTTAACTGATTAAGCTGATATGAACGAGGCGGTCAATACCTCTCTTCAAAAATCATTTTCTAAGGGGAATTGCTTTAAAATCTTG
>NZ_JAAAMV010000033.1 GCF_009909185.1 Paenibacillus glycinis
ACGCGCACCGATTGAGTATCGATGCGCGTTGGCTGCTTAGCTTTTTTCATTTGTCTACTTGACGGGGGTATGACCACTCGGCTGCTGCCGAAGTTTGGTTTTTTCGTCCTGCCCGCGGCGGCGGCACCGCTTCCGCGATTCCGCGTTTCCCGCGCATGCGATGGATCGCGCGATCCGTCACGACATGTGAAACAAGTCGTTCAAGGCCTCGCTCATCGACGGATGGGTGAAGATGTGGTCGCGCAAGAATGAATACGGCCGATCGGTCTCCATGGCGATCTGCACGATGTTGATCATCTCGTGGGAATCCGCGCAGAACAGCGCGCAGCCGAGTATCCGATCGGTCTTCGCGTCGACGACCGCCTTCAGCATGCCCTCGGTCTCTCCCGTCAATCTGGCGCGCGGGATGGCGGCGGCGGGCAGGCGGGCGATTTTCACCTCATAGCCTTCGGCGATCGCTTTCTCTTCGGTCAATCCCACGCGGGAGAACGGCGGATCGATAAAGACCGAGTACGGCACGTGCTTGCGGTCATGCGTCGTCCGCCGGCCGTGTCCGTGCAGATGATCCAGGATGATGCGCTGATCGTCCAGCGAAATATAAGTGAATTGAAGCCCGCCGACAACGTCGCCCATCGCGAAGATATGCGGAACGGTCGTCAGCAGCCGTTCGTCGACCTGAACGGCGCCGCGCCCGGTAACGGCGACCCCTGCCCTGCCCAGCTGCAAGCCCTCGGTGTTCGGCCGTCTGCCCGCGGCGACGAGAACGGCGTCCGCGGTCTCTTCGCGTCGGTTCCCTTCGGCATCCAGATACGCTATGACGGCGCCTTGCTCCGTATCCCGCACGGCTTCGATCTCGACGCCGAGGATGAAGGCGATTCCCTTTTTCTCCAGCGAATCCTGCAGCGCTTCCGCCATGTCGCGATCTTCCCGCGCAAGCAGATCGGCGTGGGTATCCAGCACCGTGACCTCCGAGCCGAAGCCCGCGTACATCGAGGCGAACTCCAATCCGATATAGCCCGCGCCGACGATCGTCAGCCGCCTCGGGAGCGCCGTCAATTCCATCATCGTCGTGCTGGTATAGACGAGCTTGCTCTCCCGCATGCCGACGATCTCCGGCACGATCGTCGACGCTCCGGTGTTGATGAAGATGTTTTCCCCGTAGATCGTGAGCGTCTCCCGCTCCAATCGAACCTCGACTTCATGCTCGGACGCGAACGAAGCTTTGCCCGTGTAGATCGTGACCGTTTCTTTGCTGTCGAGGGCATCGAAGTTCTTCTGCCGCAGCGCCGCGATCAAATGGGTCTTCTTGGCGATCGCCTCGCGGTATTCCTCCGCCTGCTCCTCGAAGCCGATCAAGCCCTTCAGCCGCGACTGCTTGGCCAGATGAACCAGCGCCTTCGTGGGAATGCAGCCGATGTTGATGCATGTCCCGCCGTACATCATGTCGGATTGCTCGATGACCGCGACTTGCTGCCCCCGGTTCGCCAGCGCGGCGGCCAATGTCTTCCCGCCTTTTCCGAATCCGATAATAATGGCGTCATAACGCTTCACGTCCGTCACTTCCTCTCGTCTATTTGCATGCGATCGCTGCCGTCCGCCTTCGCCGTGCCGCTATCAATGCCGCATCCCGTTCCACGCTCGATTCCGCTCCCACTCGCGATCTTTCCAGATATCGTCCTAGCTATTTTGCAGGTATGCGGCCGGAATCATACATGCAGGCCCGAATATCGCCGCCATGCTCGTTCGCATGCTTTTCCGATTCATGAATACATTTAAGTATTCGATAATCGGGAGGAACCACGACATGGCTCAATCGAAGCAATCGTTCATGAGAGGGACGCTGGCCCTGTCTGTCGCTGCCTTCATCAATCGCATCCTCGGCTTCATCAGCGGCATGTTCGTCGCTCGCGTCATGGGCGCGGAAGGGATCGGCATCTTGATGATGGCGCATCCGCTCGTGCCGCTCGTCATTACGATTACGGAGCTCGGCTTGCCGGTCGCGATCTCGAAATTGGTCGCGGAAGCGTCCGCCCGCGGGGAACGGATGCGAATCCGCCGCATCCTGCACGTCTCGCTCGCGGTGACCGGCGTCCTGAGCGTGACGCTGACGACCATCTCGCTGCTCGGCTCCCACTGGATCGCCTCCCTCCTGCTGAGCGATCAGCGCGCGTATTACGCGATGCTCGCGATTACGCCGATCGCGCCGATCGTCGCCGTCTCCGCCGTGCTCAAAGGCTACTTCCGCGGCATGCAGCAGATGAAGACCATTGCCGCCTCCGACGTGCTCGAGCATACGGTCCAGATCGCCATCGTGCTGGCGCTCGTTCATTTGCTCATGCCGTACGGCGTCGCGTATGCGGCGGCGGGCGCCATGGCCGCCTCGGTCGTCAGCGAGGCGATCAGCCTCTTGTTCCTGGCGGTGAGCTACAAGGCGTACGGGGAACGGAAGGCTCCGGGCGAGACCTGGGGCAGCCATCTGAAGCAAGGGAGAAGCACGCTTTCCGAGCTGCTGAAGATCGGCTTGCCGACGACCGGGCACGGCGCGATTCAATCGGTGTACGGCGCTTTCCAGCCCTTGCTCATCGCGACCAGCCTGGCGATGGCCGGCGTCAGCACGGCGCTCGCCACGAAGCAGTTCGGCTTGTTGGCCGGCTATGCGTTCCCGCTGCTGTTCATGCCGAGCTTCATCACGCAATCGTTATCCACCGCCCTCGTTCCGGCGATCGGCGAGGCCGCCGCGAACAAGAACGGGCTGCTGATGCATGAGCGGATGAACCAAGCGCTGCGCCTCGGCCTGCTGATCGGCGCGCCGGCGACCGTCATCCTGTTCGTCTGGGCGACCCCGCTCACGACGCTGATCTACGGCTCGCCGGACGCGGGCCTGCTGCTGAAAATCCTCGCCCCGATGTTTTTCCTGCATTATTTCGACGCGCCATTGCACGCGATCCTGCTCGGCCTCGGCCGCGCGAGCGCGACGCTTTGGAATTACGTCGTGGCGACGGCGTTCAAGGCGGTCTCGATATTCGTCTTCGGCAGCCAATTCGGCATCGTCGGCGTCGCCTTCGCCATCGGCATCGGCATCGTCATACAGACGCTGCTGAACTTCTTCTCGATCTCCGGCTCGATCGGCATCTACCTGAGCATCCAGCCGTACGTCAAGGTCGGCGTCTGCATGTCCGTGATGGCGCTCGGAGGACGCACCGCCTTTGACTATTTGACCGTTCGCGGACTTCCGCCGTTATGGAGCGTGATCGTGTCGATCGCCGCCGCTCTCCTGCTCTACTTCGCCGCGCTTATGCTGACGGCCACGCTGAGATGGAGAGGCTCGCGCCCTCCGATTTCCTCGAAATTCGGTTAAGATCACTACCGATTCGCATCATCCGCCGAGGTGGCACGCGCAAAAAACCGGAGGCGGCTGCCTCCGGTTTCTTGCGCGCGTGGCCGGGCTATAATCGCTTGGCAAACTCGCCGAGCGTCGACGACAAGCGGTTGATCTCCTCGAAGAAGCTCAGCAGCTGCTGCGTGGAAGCCGCCTGCCCTTGACCGGTCTCGGCGATATAGGCGATCGACTCCGTCATCGTCTTGGTCAATTCCTTGAACACGTCCAGCGTGTCCCGCACGGTTTCCGTCGAACTGACCGTCTGCGCGGCTAATTTGCGGATCTCGGCCGCGATCACGCCGAAGCCCGCTCCCCGGTCGCCGGCATGCGCCGCCTCGATAGCCGCATTGATGCCGATCAAGTGCGTCTGATCCGCGATCCCCTTTATCAAGGAGACCACGCTGTCCGTGTTGGCGATATTGATTTCGGTTTGTTGGGAGTACCCGTGAAGCTGCTGGGCGAGGCCGGCCAATTGATCCGAACCTTCATTTAGCCGAACGATCTGTTCGTTCGCAAGCGATAACGACGTCGAGATGCGATCGGCGATTCCGACGAGCTCGGAATGGCTTCGGATCTGAATCGCCAAGCCGCCGATGACCGCCCCCGTATGATCGTGGAGAGGAAAGGCCGTGCCGATGAATTCAAACCCATAGTACTGCGCGGGCACGACATCCTGAAACCGAACATCGTCGCGAAGGGCTTTCGTTAGCGGCTCCGCCTCTTGCAGCAGCTGGCCCGGCTTGATCTTCAAATCGATGTCCTCGCCCGGCCAATAGGCGATGAATTTCTCCATATCGCATAATCCGATGGCCAAATCGACCGGAATGGCCGATTTCACGACCGGCAGCAGCGCGGCCAGATGTTCCAAAGTCGTCTCTTTCGTCATGCGTTCACCGTTCCTGTCCTTAGTCTTGCGCGCTGAATTCCGATCCTAGGCCTATCGTACAAACAAGGCCGGGAAAAAACAACTATTCGCTTCGGAGAGCGGCGTCGGCCGAACGAGCTTCCGCGCCGTGTAAGCCTCTCCGAAGCCGCGCTTACTAAAGCTTCGCCGCCGCCGGCCCGATTACCTGTTCGTCCGCTTCCCGGCGGAGCCGGCAAAAAAGCCGCCGAAACGTTATCGGCGGCTTGAAGAATAGACTACGGTCGGTCACGCGGCCGGCTTCGCTCGCAAATCGAGCTTCCGATACACCTTGAAATAGACCCAAACGGCGTTCAGCAGCAGCAGCGCGCCGGTCACGACGAATACATAGCGGACGCCGAACCATGCCGCCACTTGCCCGCCCAATACCGCGCCTCCGAAGACGCCCAGGTACCCGGCCGACATGTTGAATCCGAACACTCTGCCCGTGATGGACGGAGGCGTGATCTTCTTGACCAGAATGTTGACCGAAGGCATCAGCCCGGCTGCCGTCAAACCAAGCAGGAAGCGCAGCCCCATGAGCTCCCACGGATTACGGACGAAGGCTTGGGGAATGAAAATAATCCCGGCCGCCGCAAGCGAGATCAGCATGACCTTGTGCACGCCGATTTTGTCGGACAGCTTGCCCAGTCTCGGCGCGGCGAGGATATTCGCCAGTCCCGAGGCGGAGAAGGCAAGCCCGGCGATCAGCGCGACATGCGCGAGATTATGGGATAAGCTGCCGATGTACACCGTGATGACCGGCTCGACGGAATACAGAGCAACCGTAAGCACGAAGAAGGTCACGAACATGGTGATCGTCAGGCTCTTCTCCGGAACGAGCTGCCACAGCTCCCGGAAGCCGGGCACCTTCTTCTCCTCGCGCACGAAGGATTCCTTCACGAACGTTGCGGTCAACGCGAAGGCGACCAGCATCAGCGCGCCCGTGATGAAGAAGACGTTGCGCAAGCCGAAGGTCTCCCCGATAAAACCGCCTATCATGGGACCGAGCAGCGAACCCGCGATGCTGGCCGTCGACAGCGTGCCCAAGGCATAGCCCGAGTGCTCCTGATCCGTCTGCGTCGCGATCAAGGTCGTGCAGGCCGTGCCGTAACCCGTGATGACGCCCTGCAATAATCGCAGGCCGACCAGCACGTATACATTCGGGGCGAATCCCATGCAGCCGATCACGACCGCCATGCCGAGGCTTGCCCGCAGCAGCATCGGCTTGCGTCCGAACTTATCGGCGGCATGTCCCCATATCGGCGAGAAGATCGCAGATATGATAAAGGTGATTCCGAACGCGATCCCTGAAAGCTGGGCGATGGAAGAATCCTTCTCGACGCCGAGATGATGGATGTAAAGCGGCAGCACGGGCGCAATCTGGCTCATGCCCACGCCCGTGACGAACATCCCGAACCAGCAAACGATTAAATTCCTTTTCCAGATCGGCATGGCGTCAAGCCAAGCCGTCGATCCAGGCGTCGACGGCCATGACGTCCGCTTGACGGGGAAATACCTTCTCCACGAGCACGCGATGCACTTCCGGATCGGCATCGAGGCAAGCGTCCGCAAGCACCGTCAGCGCAAAATCCTTGTCCGCCGCCTCGCGCAGGGTCGAGAGGACGACCCCGCTCGTGGCGATGCCGCTCAAGATCAGCGTATCGATGCGGCGGGAACGGAGCACGACCTCCAGGTCGCTGCCGGCGAACGCGCTGACGCGGCGTTTCGTTACGATCGGCTCGCCCGGAAGCGGCTGCACGGATGCATGAATCTGCGTGTCTGCCTCCGCCTCCGACACGCCGCCGAATTCGGCGATTCTGCCGAAGATCTTGTTCCGCGGGCTGACCTCCGGGTACCCTTCTCGAAAGGCGACCCGCACGAAAATAACCGGGATACCGTTCCGGCGCGCGGCTTCCAGCGCGCGTTGAACTGGAAGCAGCACGTCCGTTTGCTCGGCGAATCGCGATACGATGCGATTCTGCATGTCCATGACCAGCAGCGCGGCGTGTTTGTAATGATCGTTCATGTGTTGAACACTCCCTCTTCGTATGCTACTATTAACCGGAGAACTCTCCACTTGATATTAAACGGAGACGTCTCCGTTTGTCAACAACAGCTTGCGCGACTCTGATATTAGGACGTGATCGTACTTTGGAAGATACACGGAACGCGGGGATGTCCCCGAACCGCTCCGAACGCCGGGATGCCGCGGAGAACCGCCAGCGCATCCTCGATTCGGCGCTGCGGCTGTTCGAGCAGCACGGCGTCGAGCAGGTCAGCATGAATCAAATCGCCATCGAGGCGCAGATCGGGCCGGGCACGCTCTATCGCCGTTACCGCAACAAGGGCGAACTCTGCCTGGAGCTGATGAAGGAAAACATCATCCTTCTCTTCGAGCAGATCGAGGAATACCTGAACCTGAACCGCGCCGAATCGGCGAGCGAACGGCTGAAAGGCGTCCTTGCCCTGTTTCTCCGTTTCCGGGAAAAGAAAGCCCAGCTGCTGAAAGGCGTCGAAGAGTCCGCGTCGGCGGGCCGGACGAAATCCCGCACGCAAAGCCCAATCTATCATGAATTGCATCAGCTGTTCGTCGGACTGTTCGACGAGATGGCCGCGTCGGCGGCCGAGCCGAGCCGGCTGAACGGCGTTTTTGCCGCGGATATCCTGCTGACGGCATTGAGCAGCGATTCCTATTCGTTCCAAAGGGACGTGCGCGGCCATACGCCCGAGACGATTCTAGAACAGCTCTGCCTGACGTTCATCCCGTCGCCGTAAGCTGCGACGGTAACAACGCGCAAAAAGAGGAAATCCCCCGCTCGTCGCGAGGGGATTTCCTCTTTTGCTTGCATAAAACCGAACTAATCAAGCGGCACAATCGGCCGGTGAGTCACCGGCGACGACAAAATGACGGATGTAATCAAATCCCCGAACGGCATCAGACGTTCGACGAGCAAGCTAAGCTCTTCCAGCCCCGTGACCGCCGCTTTGATCATAAAGCTGACAACGCCCGTCACGCGATGGCATTCGATGATTTCCTCGAAGCCTTTGATCCGCTGCTCGAATTCCATCAGAGGGATCTTGAGCTCGCTCAGCTGAATGATCACCTGCACGTTCCGGCCGACCGCGGCCGGGGACACCCTCGCGCCAAAGCCGAGAATCACGCCTTTTTCCTGCAGGCGCAGCATCCGCTCCGCCGTGCTCGGCCGGCTTAACGACAACCTTTTGGAGAGCTCGCTTACGGTCATGCGTCCGTCTTCCTGAAGCAATTCGAGGAGCGTTCTGTCTAGTTTATCCATCGTTAGTCGACCATCCTTCAATTTGAAGCGTCTGCCGCTTGAATTCATTCAATGTTAACTATTCTTACATCAAAAAGATTCAGTTTATTATATATCGTCTTTTCATTGAAGTCTATCATGGAAATACAAGATTTATCCATGACACAACTCAAAGGTGAGACGCATAATGAAAGCTGAAACGAAGGATGTTTTCCGACAATGGCTGCAGATTATCGTCGGTTGCATGATCACCGCCGCAGGTCTGATCCTGCTCGGGCATGCCCATGTCGTAACAGGCGGCACGGCGGGACTCGCCCTCAGTCTCTCCTATCTCTTGCCGATCGGCTATCAGAACCTGTTCATGTTGCTGAACGTCCCGTTCTTCGTCTTCTCATACATGAAAATGGGCCCATCGTTCACGCTGCGAACGGCGATCGCGATCTCGCTGCTCTTCCTCTTCACGTCCGCCGATCACTGGCTCGGAGAGTTCTCGCTGCCAGCTCTCGGAGGCTCGTTCGCAGGCGGATCGATCGTCGGCTTCGGCGTCTGCGTCTTGATCAAGAACGGCGCGTCGCTCGGCGGCTCCTCGATTCTTGCGCTGTACCTGCAGCGCAGGTACAGCATGGATCCCGGCCAAATGCTCTTCGCGTTCGACTGCGCGGTCCTGCTGACGGGATTATCCAGCCTATCCCTCGCCGATTGCCTGATCTCCGGCGTCTCCATCGTCATGACCTCGGGCATCGTTTCCCTCTACAAGGGCAAGCTGACCTTCGTCCGGCGCTTCAGGGAGAAGCAAAAACCGGCAACCACCGCTGCCTAGCGCTCTAATACAAGCAGAAATCGAAGCTGCCCCTCCGCAATGGCGAACTTCGCGAACGACCGCCGCAATGTCCTTTTTCTTCCTCGAATGAATCATGCGATAAAGCCGAACGGCTTGCGCACGCGATCATCTCCTTGCCGGTTCTCATTTCGTCATCGCACGGGCGTATTTGGCGAAGCCGCGCGCTTCTTCGGCGATACGCCCCTTCATGCCGCCTCCCGCGCCGTTCTCGTTGCGCTAACGTTCTCGCCTAAGCACGGAGATTATAGTAAAATGAGGACTTGTAGCATCAGGTCTTGCAGCATCAGGACTTCAAGAATGAGAACATGCGGAATGCGCGCATAATAAATCGTGGTTTCGGCAACGCGAAACGAATATGAGGTGTCGGAGTGTCCATTAATTTCACGAAGGCGATCGTCGGCCAGCTGCAGCGGGATATCGCCGATCTCGAAAGCCAAAGCCTAAGCTTGAAGAACAAGCAGGATAAGGCGGCGTCCAAGATCAAGCAAGTGCAGCGCGACATGAAATTAAGCCAATCGCACGGCGACCTGAGCGGCAAGATGTCGCGCGTCAGCAAGCTGAACGAGGAGATCAAAACCGCGGCCCGCGCGCAAGCCGAGCTTGCCAAGCAGCTGACCGCGAAGCGCGCGCTGCTGAAGCAGCATCAGTCCGGCTAAGCGCGATTCGCCCAAGGAGGCATGAAGCCGGATGACCAACCGCACGCCCGAAGCGTCCGCTCCTGCGACGGCATGCACCACGGAAAGGCAGCACATGTTCATCGCCGTGCCGCTGCCGGATGCCTTGAAACGAATGCTCGGCTTGCGGCTCTCGGAGCTCCGCGGCAAGCTTGACTTCCGCAAATGGACGAACGAGGCCGATCTGCATGTCACGCTGCAGTTTCTAGGCGTTGCGGCCGCGGACCGGCTACCGGAGCTAAAGTCGGCGCTGGCAGCGGTGGCCGCTCGGCAGCAGCCGTTCGGCCTGTCGATCGTTGGCGCTGGTACCTACGGCCTGCCCGAACGGCCGAGGGTGCTTTGGGCCGGGATCGGCGGCGAGCTGGATCGGCTGCGCGAACTGCAGCGCGAGATCGTCGAAGCGACCGCCCCGCTCGGCTTTGCCGCGGAAGATCGGCCGTACAGCCCGCATCTGACGCTCGCCCGCAGGTATGCGGGCGAAGAAGCGTTCGCGCTCCCGGAGCTGCTTGTTCGGAGCCTCGGCGCCGGCATCTTCACGTCTGACGGAGCGGCCGAGCGTCAGGAGGACGGCGCGGAGCGCGCGCGATCCGCTTGCGATGCCCGAGAGCGCGATGCCGGCCCATTGCGGGAAGCTTCGCGCCGCTCGGCCGACTTCGCCTCGTTACGCTGGCAGGTCGGCGGGATCGTCTTGTACCGCACCTGCCTGCATCGCGTTCCGATGTACGATACGGAGGCCCGTTTCGATTTCGGCTGACGCGCCGGAGGCACGGCGGTCCCTCTGGGGACCTGCCGCTGCGACGTCCTTCGACCGGAGGCAAAGCCGCAAAATCGAATGCCTGGTATCGCTTGCTCTCCCGACTCCCGGTCCCCGTCTTGGGGTCGGGGGTTTTTATGTATGTCGAACGCATAAATAGGCATCATCATTTCATAGAAACTGATCATCAGAGTACATACCAATTTCGGCCGAATCCCCGTAAACTTAACGGTAGTAAGGGAGGTCGACGCCATGCTGTCGGAGCAGGTTTTCATTGGAAGCGTATTTATTGCCGGTTTGCTTTCGTTCTTCTCGCCATGCATCCTGCCGATGCTGCCCGTGTATATCGCCCAGCTCGGCGGCGCGGCCCCGGGAACCGGGACGTCTGCGGTCAAATGGGGCAAGCTGCGGCTTCACCCCTCCCTGATCGGCAACACGCTGTTTTTCACGCTCGGCATCTCGTTCGTGTTCGTGCTGCTCGGATTCGGGGCCGGCGGGCTCGGGAGCGTCATCAACAGCTCCTGGTTCATCGTCGTCTGCGGCATCGTCGTCATCGCGTTCGGCGTTTTCCAGACGGGAGTCTTCACGCTGCTCTTCATGCAGCGCGAGAAGAAGCTGGCCGTTGCGTGGGAAGGCAAGAAAGGATTCGCCGCGTCGCTGCTGCTGGGCTTCACGTTCAGCTTCGGCTGGACGCCGTGCATCGGCCCGATACTCGCCGCGGTGCTCAGTCTCTCGGCCAGCGAAGGATCCGCTTGGCAAGGGGGAGGCTACATGCTGGTCTATGCGCTTGGCCTGGCCATTCCGTTCCTCGTCCTGGCGCTCTTCTCGGACCTGTTGATCGGTCGGCTGCGGACGCTCAACAAGCATATGCCGAAGCTGAAGCTCGTATCGGGATTGCTGCTCATCGTCATGGGCGTCCTGCTCATGACCAACAAATTGAACATGCTCACGACGCTGTTCAGCTAAGTGACTTCCAGACAAGAGGAGGATTCGCATGAAAAAAGGAACATGGCCGCTGTCCCTCGTCGCTTTGCTCGCCCTGCTGCTCGTCTTGTCGGCGTGCGGGAATCAATCCGCCTCGGATAAGGCGTCCGCCGCGCAAGCATCGACCGCCGCGCTCAACAAAGGATCGGCCGCCCCGAATTTCGACCTGAAGGATCTGGACGGCAACGAGGTTACGCTCGCCAGCCTGGCCGGCAAGAAGGTTTACGTGAAATACTGGGCGTCCTGGTGCCCGATTTGCCTCGCGGGGATGGACGAATTGAACGCGCTGGCCGGTCAGCGCAACGATTTCCAGGTCATCACGATCGTCAACCCCAACTACAACGGGGAACAATCCGCGGATGATTTCACGCAGTGGTTCAAGGGGCTTCAAGCCGAGAATACGGGCAAAAACATCCGCGTGCTGCTGGACGAGGACGGCAAATGGGCCAAGAAATTCGGCATACGCGGCTATCCGACCTCGCTCTACATCGGCTCGGACGGCGTGCTCGTCAAGACGGCGCCGGGACAAAATTCCAACGAGGCGATCACGGCCGCCTTTCAAACCATTTCTTAAGCATCGCGATTCACGCCAGGCCATTATGAACGGGAGGGATTCACATGAAACGACTTATGAGCGCAGGCGCCTTGCTGCTGCTGCTGTTCACCGCGGCCTGCGGCCAGCGCATGGGCGTCGAAGGCTCCGCATCGGCGGCATCCGACGCGCCCGTCACGACGGCCGGGGCATCGGCCGAGGGGAGCGCCGGGCCGACGACGACGCGGTCGCCCAATCCGAACGACAAGGTCGATTATTCGAACAGCAAGCTGGACACGATCTATTTGGCCGGGGGCTGTTTCTGGGGCATCGAAGCCTACGTGGAGCGCATCTACGGCGTCCAGGACGTGACCGTCGGCTATGCCAACGGAACCGGAGCCGATCCGACCTACGAGGATGTCGTGCGCGGAGACCGCGGATTCGCGGAGACGGCCGAGGTGAAGTACGATCCGGCGCGGCTGCCGCTAACGGATCTGCTGACCGATTTCTTCAAGGTCATCAATCCGACGAGCGTGAATAAGCAGGGCAACGATGCGGGCATCAATTACAGAACGGGCGTTTATTATACCCAGAGCAGCGATCTTCCCGTCATCAATGCGGTCGTAGCCAAGGAGCAGGCGAAGTACACCAAGAAGATCGTCACGGAAGTGCTGCCGCTCGAAAATTACTATTTGGCCGAGGACTACCACCAGGATTACCTGGAGAAGAACCCGGACGGTTACTGCCACGTCGATCTGTCGATTCTGGACACGCTGGACAAAACGGTCAAGGTGGACCCGAGCAAGTACAGCCGTCCGAGCAACGAGGAATTGAAGAAGACGCTGACGGATATCCAATACAAAGTGGCGGTGTTGAACGACACCGAAACCGCGTATTCCAACGAATACTGGAACACCTTCGACCCGGGAATCTACGTCGACGTCGCGACGGGCGAGCCGCTGTTCTCGAGCCGCGACAAGTACGACGCGGGCTGCGGATGGCCCAGCTTCACCAAGCCGATCGACCCCGCCGTCGTGACGAATCACGAGGATACGAGTTACAATATGGTGCGTACCGAAGTCCGGAGCCGCGTGGGCGATATCCACCTGGGCCACGTGTTCGACGACGGTCCGAAGGAAGCCGGCGGCAAACGCTATTGCATCGACAGCGCCTCCATCCGCTTCGTTCCGCTCGCCGACATGGAGAAGGACGGCTACGGCGACCTCCGCGCTGCCGTCGAATAACGCGTTAAGGAGTCTGAGCCGATGTATACGCTATTGATCGTGGAGGACGAGGAATTAGTCAGGAACGGGATCAAGCGGCTCGTGCCGTTCGAGGAATTCAATATCTCGGAGATCCTGGAAGCGGGCAACGGCGAGGAAGGGCTCAGGCTCTTTCTCGCCCATCTCCCGGATATCGTGCTGCTGGACATTAACATCCCGAAGCTGAACGGCCTCGAATTCGCCAAGAAAGCCAAGGAAGCGAAGCCCGGAGTCAAGATCGCCGTCATCACCGGCTACGATTATTACGAGTATGCGGTGACCGCCCTCAAGATCGGCATCGACGACTACGTGCTCAAGCCCGTCTCCAAGACGGACGTCTACGAGGTGCTGCGCAAATTAGCGGAGAAGCTCCGAAGCGAGCAGCAGCAGTCGCAGCTGCAGCATCTCGTCAGCGCGTACAAAACGACGCTGCAGGTGCCGGACGATTCGGGCAGCAAAGCCTCGATCGCCCAGATCATCGAAGACAACGTGGCGAATCCGGATTTCTCGCTGGCGATCCTGGCGAACCGGATCGGATTCTCCGCCGGCTACATGAGCGTCTTGTTCAAGCGGTTGTTCGCGATCTCGTTCCAGGACTACTTGATGGCCACGCGCTTGGAGCGTTCCAAGCTGCAGCTGCTCGCGTCCGACGCGAAAATCTATGAAATCTCATCGGCCGTAGGCTTCGACAACCCGAATTATTTCAGCGCCGCCTTCAAGAAGAAATTCGGGCTCTCTCCCCTGCAATACCGGGAAAGGACCAAACACTCGTGAGACTGCTCCCCCGCTCCCTCCGATACCGGATATCGGGGATCTACCTGCTGATCAGCGTCGTCACCATCGGCATCTTCGGCGCCGTGCTCTACGTCGGCATTTCCCGGGCGGTCCTGAACGACTCGATTCAGTCCGCCAATATGGCGATATCCAAGAGCGGCTCCCTGGTCGAGATGTACATCGACCGGCTGAAGGTGCTGACCACCATGCTCGCCCACAACCCGCAGACGATCCGGACTCTCTCCGCGCCCTCCGCTGCCGGGGAGAAGGACGAGCTGCAATTCATCGACAACGTGCTGATGTCGGATTCGCACATCAAGTCCGTCGTCGTCATCGGCAAGGACGGCTACGTGCTGTCCAACGAGAAGAAGCTGAACATGCGGCGTTCCTCCAACATGATGAACGAGCCGTGGTACGTGGCCGCGATCAACAGCACGAACCCGGTGCTGACCTCCGCCCGCATGCAGAAATTTTCGATGGACAAGAACAACTGGGTCATCTCGATGAGCCAGGAGATCAAGGACGAGAACGGCCGCAATCTCGGCGTCGTCCTGCTCGACATCGAGTACAAGGGCATCGAAGCGTATTTGAACGATCTCGATCTCGGCGACAAGGGATATGCCTTCATCATCAATAGTCAGGGCGGCATCGTCTATCATCAGGATCCGGCTTACTTCACGGACGCCGCCAAGCAGGCGCAGTTAAGGCAGGTCAGCACGTCGGAGCAGGGCTACGACGCGTCGGACGATACGCTCGTGTACAAAACGCGGCTGCAAAATTCCGATTGGACGCTCGTCGGCGTCAGCTCCCTCGACCGGCTGCGGGAGGTCCGCGGCCAGCTGCTCGGCGCGTTCGTCCTGGTCGGCCTGGGACTGCTGCTGCTCATCATCGTCGTGTCCCCGTTCATCGCGAAGAGCATGACCCGGCCGATCCACCGGCTGGAGCAGGCGATGCAGCAGGTGAAGTCGGGGACGCTGGAAGTGAGCGTGCCGGAGACCGGAGTGACGGAAGTGCAGGGGCTCGCGCTGCATTTCAATACGATGGTGGCGGAGATGCGTCGATTGATGCTGGAGATCGAGACGAAGGAGAAGACGCTGCACGGGTACGAGCTCAGCGTGCTGCACAGCCAGATCAATCCGCACTTTCTGTACAATACGCTGGATACGATCGTCTGGATGGCGGAGTTCAACGAGAGCGACCGCGTCATCTCCACGACCAAGGCGCTGGCCAAATTCTTTCAGCTGTCGCTCAGCGGCGGCAGCGAGCTGACGACGGTCGAGAACGAGATGAACCACGTCGCCCAGTATTTGTTCATTCAGAAGGAGCGGTACGGCGACAAGCTGCATTACCGGCTGCATTTCGATCCGGCGCTGGCCGACAAGGCGATTCCGAAAATCATCCTGCAGCCGCTCGTCGAGAACGCGATCTATCACGGCATTCGGGAGAAGGACGGTCCCGGCTTGCTGGAGATTACATGCGAACGGGCGGACGAAGGCCATGCGGTATTCGTCGTGAAGGATGACGGCGTCGGCTTCGATCCCGAGGCGCGCAAGCAAGGAGACGAAGCGGACGCGTCGCCCTCCCTGCCCAAGCTGGGCGGCGTCGGCATCAACAACGTGGATGATCGGTTGAAGCTGTATTACGGCAAGGAATACGGCATCGCCATCCAATCGCGTCCGGGCGAAGGCACGACCGTCACCATCGTCATCCCGTAATTCGAGCTCCATCAACGAAGGCTGCCGGTCGATTGACCGGCAGCCTTCGCGTTTAGGAACAGGGATTTCACAAGCTATTTCAAGGCAGCGTCACTGCCCGATATGCGACATTTTATCGGGATTGCGAACGAGATACAGATTGCGAATCAGGTTCCCCTCAAGATGAATCATGCAAACGGTATGAACGCCTTCGCGCGAACGGAAAACAATGGCGGGCTGCCCGTTCAATCGAACGACATCGATGGCGGCGACGCCATCCACCATCGACCCGTCGCGAACGCCTCCGAGAAGCAAACGCGCCACGCGATCCGGCGTGATGATCGGATTCAGGACGGAGCTTACCTTGCCGCCGCCATCGGCGACGAGGACGACGTCTTGGTCCAGCATCGACAAAATTTGCTTCATGTTGCCTTGCTTCAGCGCCGCTTGGAAGCCGTACACCCATTCGAGATTGGCCGATTCGGGCTGAACCAGCTCGTCGGGCGCGATCCCCATCTTGGCGCTGGCGCGGCTGAACAGCTTGCGGCAGTTCACTTCGCTCTTCTCGATCAGCCCGGCGATCTCGTGGTAGTCGAAGCCGAGCGCCTCGCGCAGAACGAACACCGTCCGCTCGGTCTGCGTCAGCCGCTCCAGCAGCACGACCATGGCATAGGACAAGAGATCGTCGCGTTCGACCGAGGCCATCGCGTCGTCGTTCGAACTCGCGAACGGCTCCGGGAGCCATTCGCCGAAATATTGCTCCCGCTTCATGCGCGCCGATTTGTGCAAATCGCGGCAGCGGTTCGTGACCATTTTGCATAGGTAAGCCTTCGGCTCGGCCAGTTTCTCCGGCGGCACGTCGTAGATTTTCAGAAACACGTCCTGGACGGCATCCTCCGCATCGGAGACCGACCCGGTCAGTTGATAGGCAAGCTTAAACAACAACCCTTTGTACTGCTCGTACAACTCTTGCATTCTTCCACGTCCATTCTTCGGCTTTGCTCTGTCCTGCTTCCCGGATGCGCCGTTCTTACTATGCATAGCCACGGCGAACGATATGCAGGTTACGCCCCCGGAAGGGCGCGCTTGCGCGCGGGAATGAAACGACAAACAAAGAACCCCGGACAGGGTTCTTTGTTATCGAGGCGCGATTCGATGCGCGTAAGATTGCTCAATTCCATTGCTTGCTGCCGATGCTTATGCCTTCGACAAAGATTGCTTATTCAGCCAATCCTCGAATCGCGTCGTAGCGATGCGCGGGTTGTCGTACCACGGAACCAGGGAAAACTCGTCCAGCTCGGAGCCGTAATAGAGCGCCTTGGGATCCGCCACGACTTGACGGTCGTCCTTCGTCGCGCTCAAGTAACGGGATACGAGATCGCTGATGCGAATGCGTTCCGGACCGGCGAGCTCGACGGTGCCGTTTACGGGCCTCCCCGCCGCGAATTCCGCCACCGTGGCGGCAACTTCGTCCGACACGATCGGCTGCATGTAAGCGGAGGATACGCGGACGGTCTGCCCTTCGGCCCCGTACTCGGCGATCGCCCCGACGAACTCGAAGAATTGCGTCGCGCGAACGATCGTATACGGAATCTTCGAAGCTTTGATCAACGCTTCTTGGGCCACCTTCGCGCGGAAGTAGCCGTTCTTCGGCAGTTTATCCGTACCGACGATCGACAGCGCGACATGATGCTTTACGCCGGCGGCCGCTTCCGCGGCAGCAAGATTGCGGGAGGATTTCTCGAAGAACGCGAGGACCGCTTCGTCTTCGAAGGAAGGCGAGTTCGCGACGTCGACCACGACCTCGGCGCCGTTCAGCGCTTCGGCCAGTCCCTCGCCGGTGACGGCGTTGATGCCCTTGGAGGGCGAGGCCGGCACGACCTCGTGTCCGAGCGCGCGAAGGTTATTCACGACTTTGGATCCGATAAGTCCCGTGCCGCCGATAACAACGATTTTCATATAGGTACCTCCTGAATGAATGCCCTTCGATCAAGGGCTCTTGGTTGATGGTTTCGAATGATGGGCGCTGGCAGGTCGATGGCAGCGGGCTGGCTTAGTTCAACCCGGCTTTCGTCAAACCGAATGCGGCATCTGCCGAACCCGGCGCCGACTTGAAGGCGATGCTGGCGCGGTTCCAAGCATTGATCGTCATGACCGAGAAGGTCAAGTCCGAAAGTTCTTTCTCGGACAAATGTTCAAGCACGCGGCTATACACCTCGTCAGGCACGCCATGCTCGGGCAGCTTGGTCAGAATCTCGGTCCAAGCCAGCGCCGCGCGTTCGCGCGGGCTGAACAGGTTCGATTCCCGCCAAATCGAGAGATGATAGAGACGAAGCTCGCGCTCGCCGTGGATTTTGGCTTCCTTCATGTGCATATCCAGGCAGAAGCCGCAGCCGTTCATCTGCGATGCACGGATGTGAACCAGGTCGACGATGCTCTGCTCGACCGAGCTATTCTTCTCGGCGCCGCTAAGCTCCATCAGCTTTTTGACGAACTCCGGCGATTGCTGCATATAATTCAAACGTTGTGTCATACGTATATCCCTTCCTTTTCCTTCGATTTTCGTTATGCTTCAGCGTTTTGCGCTGTCGGATATATAACGAGACAGCCTCTCCTTCTGTGACAAAGGCGCGATTGCGGCGTTTTCCCGGTTAGCTCAGTCCGGCTTTCGTCAGTCCGAATGCCGCGTCGGCCGAACCCGGCGCCGACTTGAAGGCGATGCTGGCGCGGTTCCACGCGTTGATCGTCATGACCGAGAAGGTCAGGTCCGACAGCTCTTTCTCGGACAAATGTTCAAGCACGCGGCTATACGCCTCGTCAGACACGCCGTGCTCGGGCAGCTTGGTCAAAATCTCGGTCCAAGCCAGCGCCGCGCGTTCGCGCGGGCTGAACAGGTTCGATTCCCGCCATATCGACAGGTGATAAAGACGAAGCTCGCGCTCGCCGTGGATTTTGGCTTCCTTCATGTGCATATCCAGGCAGAAGCCGCAGCCGTTCATCTGCGATGCACGGATGTGAACCAGGTCGACGATGCTCTGCTCGACCGAGCTATTCTTTTCGGCGCCGCTGAGCTCCATCAGCTTTTTGACGAACTCGGGCGACTGCTGCATATAATTCAAACGTTGCGTCATACGTAAATCACGCTCTCTTCCGTTGAATTTTTTTCTCCAGCGCTTTGCGCTTCGGATATATAACGAGGCAGCGATTCATTCTGTGACAATGGCGCGATGATGCCTTGACCGGCATCGGCGATATCCAGAATCTGCATAGCCGGCACCGCCGCGGTCCATAATAGCCAAGTGATATTCGACCATCGGGGTGATCGTCCATGCGTTCCATCAGCACGTCCATCGAAGCGAACGAAGCTTATCTTAGCGAGCAATTCAACCGATGTTCGGATATTATATTGCGCTCCTTTGCGTTAAAAGATGATACGGTCATGCTGCTGATTTATTTGGACGGCATGACGCACATGCAGGGCGTGGAAGATAACGTGCTGAAGCCGTTGCTTTTCGGCGGGCTGCCGCAGGGCTTGGACCGGATGCAGTCGCTCGCCGAGACGCTCAGGCGCGAATGGCTGCCGATGACGAATATCAAGACGGACGAATCCATGGAGGAGCTCGTGCATCATATCCTGCTGGGCGGCTTGGGGATCTTGGTGGAAGGGGAAGCGTCCGCGCTCATCGCACAGGTTCAGGGCTATGAGACGAGGGGCATTCAGGAACCGCTCAAGGAATCCACCCTGCGCGGCTCCAAGGAAGGCTTCGTCGAGAGCATCCGGACGAATATGACGATGATCCGGCGCCGGATCGTTCACCGGCAGTTGAAGATGGAGTCGTACACGATCGGGAAGTACACGCAGACCGCGGTCGTCCTTGCCTATATGGAAGGCATCGCGGACGAGAACGTCCTGACGGAAGTCAGGAAAAGGCTCGATGGGATCGAGACCGACGGCATCATCGATTCCGCTTATATCGAGGAATGGATCGAGAACAATTCCTTCTCCATCTTCCCGCAGATCCAAAATACCGAGCGGCCGGATATCGTGGCCGCCAGCCTGCTGGAGGGAAAGGTCGCGCTCCTCACGAACGGAACCCCCTTCGCCCTGCTGCTTCCCGTTACCTTCTGGTCGGGCCTTCAATCGGCGGACGACTATTTCGAGCGGTTCGTCTTTGTCGTGCTGACGCGTTTTATCCGCTATATCATGACGTTCATTTCGTTTGCCTTGCCCGCCATCTACGTCGCGCTGTCGACCTTCCACCCGGAGATGATTCCGAGCAATCTCATGATCGGCATCGCGACCGCGAGAGAGAACTCTCCCTTTCCGACCGTCATCGAGGTATTTCTCATGATGATCGTCTTCGACAGCCTGCAGGAAGCCGGCGTGCATCTGCCGAACCAGCTGGGCCCGGTCGTCAGCATCATCGGGGCGCTCGTCATCGGACAAGCCGCCGTCGAAGCCGGCATCATCTCCACGCCGATCATCATCGTCATCTCATTGACCGGCATCGCGACGTATACGATTCCCAGATACAGCGCCACCCTTCCTTTCCGGATCGTCCGCTACCTCATGCTGTTCATCTCCGGATGGCTCGGCTTCGTCGGCTTCGCGTTCGGCATGATGTTCCTGCTGATCCATCTGGTGATGCTGGAATCCTTCGGAACGCCGTACTTGAGCCCCGTGGCTCCATTCGACGGAAAACGGATCAAGGACCTGATCATCCGGTATCCCGTCTGGGTCAAGAACGGCCGCGTTAAAAAAGGACGCGCGCGATGATCCGGTTGGCGCTTGCAGTCGTCGTCGTTATCGTGCTGACGTTATCCGCTTCCGGCTGCAGCGATTTCGTCGAACCGAACCAATTGGCCTTCGTCATGGCATCGGGACTGGATCATGCCGAGAACGGAATGATCGAAATCAGCCATCAGATCGTCATCCCTTCGCAGCTGAAGAAAGGAAGCCCCGGGAAATCGGACAGCTACTTCGTCATGTCGGCCAAAGGCAAGGACATCTTCGATGCCCAGCAAAAAATCCAGCGAAAGCTTTCCCGCCGTATGCTCACGAGCCATCGCATCCTGCTCTTGGTCGGCGAGGAATTCATGAAGCATAACCAAGTCAGCGTGATGTTCGATAAACTAGGCCGCGATCCCGCGAACAATCTCAGGGACGCCATTGTCATGGTTCGAGGCGGCAGCGCGAAGGATATCCTCATGCTGACGCATCCCATGGAGTACCTTTCCAGCGTTGCCGCCGGCAAAGAGCTCCAAATCAACGGCATGAAAAGCTTCTCTTCCAGGAAGCTGGTAATCGACAGCCTCGCCGAAGGAAGCAGGCCGATCATCCCGTTCTTCCAGATCGAAAAGATCGAGCTAAGCCGTGCCAAGAAGAGTCCGGTTGCCGTTTTGTCCGGATTCGCCGTCTTGGACAAGCAGCTCAAAGTCAAAGGGTACCTGAGCGACGCCGAAGGCGCCAAAGCCTTATGGATGATCGGGAGAGGATCGTCCGACGGGATCACCATTCCGTGGAAAGACGGCAATGGCGCCTTGTCGTTTCGCATGACCCATATGAACCGGCGGATTCATGTCCTTCGCGGCCAAGATCCGAAACGGGTCGAATTGACCGTCGCGGCGCAGGTTTATTTGCTTGAAAACACGGCCTCGCTCGACATGTCCGAAGTGGACACGATGGTGATGGCCCAGCATTACCTGAACGACTACGTTCAAAAGGATCTTCAGGGGACGTTCGACAAAATGCAGCGATGGGGACCTGACGTATTCGGCATCGGCGAGTACCTGCATCGCAAGGATCCGGCCTGGTGGAGGTCGCAAAAAAACGACTGGGACGAAAACTTCAAGAAACTCGACGTGACGGTCAAGGCGAAGATTCAACTGCGGTCCTCCGGCATCATCGGAGACCAGTTAAAATAATCCATGAAGGCGTGGCAACGTGGCATGAAAGTAAGCGGCTATCAGATCTTCTGGCTGGTCAATATTTCTTCCTTGATCGTGTTTTCCTATTTGCCCATTCATCTGGCCGCCGAGGAGTCGCGGCAGGACTGCTGGATTTCCATCGGGCTCGGGTGCGCGATCATGATGGCGATCACCTGGCTCATGCTCCGGATTTGCATGCAAAACAAGGACAAAACGCTGGTCGGCTTTCTCAATGACCTGCTCGGGACCGTGCTCGGCAAGCTGTTCGCGGCGGTCTATTTCCTGCAATGGTTCCTGCAAATGTCCGCGATCATGAAAGGCTCGCTCGAATTTCACAATTTAATCCTGCTCCATAACACGCCGATGCTCGTCATCTTGTTGTTCGTGCTGTTTCTCGTGACGTACGCGGTGCTCAGAGGGGGCATTATCGCGATCAGCCGATGCGCGGAGATTATCGGCCCTTTCTTCCTCTTCATGTTAACTTCGCAGCTCTTGCTGAATCCGCAGGATATGGATGCAAAACGAATATTGCCTGTCTACGTCGACACCGGCTGGTTCCACATTCTGAAAGGCACCTTCTATTCGCTCAACTACATGGTGGATCCGTCGATCATTCTCATGCTGTTCTTCTTCGCCGCGAACAAGCGGACCGCCTCGCGCGCGATCTTCTGGGGAACGGCGGTCTCGATGCTGTGGGGCTTGTTAGCCTCGCTGGTGCTTTTGTTCGTTACGGGACCGAACGTAGCGTCCGAATTGGTGTTTCCCGTCTACTCGCTCACCAAGTTCGTATCCATCCTGAACTTCATTCAAAATATCGATGCGTTTTACATTCCGATGTGGCTGCTCGGCTCCTTGATTAAATTGTCCGTGTACTTGTTCATCCTGAGCTACGGGTTATCCGAGTGGACCGGCTTCAAGAACTGGAAGCTGATCGCCAGCCTGATCTCTTGCGCATGGCTGGCGTGGACGCTCTACTCCAGTCACTATCTTCGGCTTTCTTATACGACGAAAAGCCCGTTTCTGATCGGCTTCTTTTACCCTTTCGTATACGCGGTCCTTCCTTTGCTGCTATGGTTGATCGGCAGCATACGGCGCCGGAGAGCATTGGGGGCGCATGAAGCTTGATTCCCGTTGAGCCGCTCCGTCGCGATCGCGGAGGAGCAGGAAGGGCGCATATCGATCGTTCCACCCATGCAAGAAGCCTCCGACCTCGCGAAAAGCGCAGGCATCGGAGGCTTCTTCCGTTATGCCGAAGTCGAGCTGGTCATGGCGAACGATTTGCGCGAACGCAGATGCAGCGGTACGGGTACCTTCGTTCCCAAGCCGAACCGCTCATCGGTACCTATGCAGCAGCTCGGACAATCTGCTCCGGATGGCCTCCCTCAGCTCCGCCGGCTCCTCCGCAACGGCTTCGTTCCCCAGCCCGATGAAAAAATCGGCATAGAAAAACAAGTCGCCGCGGGACACGTCGTGATCGATCGTGCCGCTGCCGTCTTCGCGCACGCGCAGCATCGGCGCGAGCCACAATTCGGACTCGCAGCGCTGGACGCCCGTTCGCGTCAGCTCCGCGCGCAGGCGAACCGGCTCCCTCGGCTCGGCGGCTTCCCGCCGGCTGAGGCTGACGTCGCCTAGCTCGATCGGCAGCGCGCCGGATTCGTCGAGCTTCGCCTCGCGGATCCGGTCGCAGCGAAACACGCGGTAGCCCTCCCGCAGGAAGCAGTACGCCGTGCAGTACCAGAACCCGTTGTTCGCATAGATGCAGACCGGTTGGATCCGGCGGCTCTCCGTCCCTTCCTCCTTCGACGCGTAAGAGATGTCCAGCACCTTCCGGCGAACGGCCGCGTCGAGCAAAATGGCCAGGCAAGGCGCATTCCCCCGCCTCGTCGGCGTGACGAAATCGACGCGATCCTTCATGCCGTCGATCCGCTCCCGGACGTCGCCCGGCATATGCAGGTAAAACTTGCTGAGCGCCGAGGCGGATTCCGCTTCGAACGGCAGCGAGGAATAATGGCGCAAGGCATGCACCGCGAAGAACATCGCGACCGCCTCTTCCTCCGTGAACGCGATCGGCGGCAGTACCCGCTCCCGGACGACCTGGTAGCCGCCATGCGGACCTACCTCCGAGTAAAGCGGAACCCCCAGCTCGCTCAGCTCCTGCAAATCCCGGAGGATCGTGCGCGTCGAGACGCCGAATTCGTCGGCAAGCTCCTGCACTTTGAACCGCCGCTTCCGGTTGACGGTCATCATCAGCTCCATTAAACGTTTGGATTTTGGCATGGTGATCAGCCTCTTTTTTCGAATGTAAACGAGTTTATGACAGAACTTGTCACCATTATACCTTACGCTGGGTATCGAACGAAACCATACGCATTCCAAAGGAGTGATCGACCATGCGCAAGCATACCGCCCTATTCTTCGTCATCATGTTTCTGATCGGCACCGATACGTTTCTCATCTCGCCCCTGCTCCCGACGCTGCAGACGCAATTCGGCGTATCGACGGGGCACGCCGGGTGGATGCTCGGCGCCTACACGCTGGGCTCGGCCGTATTCGCCTTGATCGCCGGCCCGCTGTCGGACGGGTGGAATCGCAGGACCGTGCTCGTCTGCGGCTTGCTCGGATTCGCCGTGTCGACGGCGTTATGCGGCTTTGCCGGCGGCTTCTGGGCGATGTGCCTGTTCCGCCTCTTGGCCGGCATCAGCGCGGCATTCACGGCCCCCCAGGTATGGGCGTCCATTCCGGTCGTGATGCCTCCGGCCCGCATCGGCAAGACGATGGGCGTCGCCTTCGGGGGACTGGCCGCCGCCCAAGCCTTCGGCGTGCCGATCGGAAGCTGGCTCGCGACCGCCGATTGGTCCGTTCCGTTCTGGACGATCGGCATCGCCGCGCTGGTGCTCGCGGCCGTCGCCTTCTTCGCGCTGCCCGATATCAAGCCCGCCGCGTCCGCCGGCGAACGAACGGCGATTCTGCGCCGGTACGTCCCGCTGATCGCAAGCGGCAAAGCGAGAAGCGGCTTCCTCGGCTACCTGTTTCTCCACTTGGGAAGCGGGACCGCCTTCGCCTTCGCCGGCAAATGGATGGCCGATCGCTTCGCGCTGCCGCTCGGCCAGATCGGCACCGTGATGATGTTTCTCGGCTTCGGCACGCTGCTCGGCAGCATGATCAGCTCCTATGCGGCGCGCAAGCTGGGCACGGCGACGACCGCCGTCGCGGTCAGCATGTCGATGGTCGCGGCGCTCTATGCGGTTATGCCCCATTTGACGAGCCTCCCGGCCGTCACGATCGCCTACTTGATCATTTTCGCGACGCTCGGCATCGTCTTTCCGATCGTCATGGGCGCGCTGACCTCGCTGAACGCCTCCATCCGGGGAACGATCTCCAGCTTGGCCAACTCGACGATGAACGGCGCGAACACGCTCGGCGCATGGGCCGCCGGCTTGCTCTACGTCCAGTTCGGCGGTTATGCCTCGATCGGCATCTTCTCGGCAGCGTGCTTGGCGCTCTCGCTTGGGACATTCTTGTTCGGAGGCGTCTTAAGCCCGAACGCGGACCGCGCGGGCCGAGAATCGGCCTCCGCCCCTCAAGCGCCGTCCTAGCATCCGGATTCATGCGATAAGTCTGGGAACTTTCATGCCTAACGGAACCTCCAGCTCCCGCTCTGCGGCGGAGATGGAGGTTTTCGGGCTCGCTTACCCTCCCCAACCGCCCCAATAATAATCGCCGTTATCGTAGGCGGCCGGATTCCGCTTGATTTCCTGCATCAACGCATCCCCCGTTGTCTGCCATTCCCGGAGCGCTTCCTTCGCCGTTTTCTTGCCGTCGATCACGTCCTGGAACAGCGGCCGGCCGAGCTCTAACGCCGGGGACAGGTTCGGGGTGTTCCAGTACAGCTCTTCCCTCTCTTCGGACGGGGGGACGGGCTTGAGCGCGTAGAAGGCGCCTAGGTTATAGCTCATGCCGCCCTGCGGCTGCACCAGCGACCGGCGGACCGGAAGCTTGCCGCTGCTGCGCGATTTCAGCTTCGCCATTCGCTCGCTGTTGTTGTACTGGACGAAATCCCAGGCGATTTCCTTGTTCTGCGCTTTCGCGCCGATCGCCATCAAATTGGTTAATGCCATGCTTCCCCCGATCCCCGGCGCCTCGGCAAAGGACGGCAGAGACACGACGTCCCAATCAAGCGACTTGATCGCGGGATCGGCGGCATAAGTGCGCGCCGCGGACAATTCATTGACGTAATCGTGGCCTCCGATTACCATGGCAAGGCGTCCGTTCAGGAACAGATCGCCGTTCTCCATCCCGTTGCCGCCTTCCATATCGGATCGCGAAGGAACGATCTTCTCTGCGTACAGCTCGGCGATATCGGACCACGCGCGGCTCCATTGCGGCGTATCCACGGTCATCTTCCACGCTTTCTTGTCGAATAGCTTCAATTGAAGCGGAGCGGAATAAGCAAGCGCGTCGCTGAAGCCGTCCGCGCCCCAACGGTCGAAGGAAAAGCCGAATTTGCGGGATTTGCCTTCGCCGGAGGCGACGCGCTTCGCGAGCCGCAAAACGTCCGGCCACAGCATGCCGTCGGTCGGAGGAGCGACGCCCGCATCGGCGAACAGCCGCTTATTGTAATAAAGCGCGGTGCCCGCGAACGTCGAGGTCAGGGCATAGACGGATGGATCGCCGGCACCGCGGAGACCGTCGACGGCGTTCGGCAAGAAATCGTCCAAGCCGAAGCCGCTCGCCTGCATCAAGGGATCGAGCGGCGCGAGCAGATTGTCCTGCGTCAGCCGGCGCAGGTACGCGGCGTCTTCCAATTCCACCACGTCCACCGGATCGCTGCCGCTCAGCAGCTGCTTCAGCGCCTCGTACAGCGCGGGGCGGTCGCGGTTGCCGGCCAGCGCTTCGCTGCGCCGATCGTCCAGATCGATCGCCCCGGCCAGCTCGATGTCGACGTTTGGATGCGTTAGTTCGTAATCGTCCGTAAATGCCTGGCGCTGCCTGGATTCGTCGGCTGCGCTGGCATACAGGACGCCGACGCGCAACACCTGGCGCTTGCCGCCGTCGTCGTCGGCACCTTCCGAACAAGCGGCAAGCAGGCTTGTCGCGAGCGTTAACGACAGTCCCAGCGAGACGCCGCGGAGGATGGTGTGTCGGTCTTTCGTTCTTCTTGTTCGCATCATGATCGGCTCCTTGAAAGCGGCATTTCAGGGGATGAACGGTCGGCTTGGATCCGCGTTCGTCGCTCCTGTTTCTATAGTCAGCTTGAGTATATAGCAGGCCTCCCCGGCGAAGTATCGCCTTTCCTTTCATGGGGGTTACAACCTTGTAAGGAATCGCCTTCCACGAAAGAAGCGCGCCGTAAACGCAAAAATAACGAAAGACCCCGAATCATCCAGGATGATTCGGGGCCTTTCGCTTGCCAGAAAGTCTCGACTGCCTCAGCAAGCCGATTCAGGTCGTCCGGCTTCGCGTCGTTGTTATGACGTTGATAATTGGCGGCGCGCAAGGAAATTCTAATCCCTATTCACGGTCTCGAGCGCATTCGCATTACAACGAATGTGTTGCGGTTACGCCGCGTCGCGATCGGGCTCCAGTCCCGGTCGGCGAACCTTCTGGCGCGCCGGACGAAACCAGACGAGCACGACGACGAGCGCCGCCGTCAAGAAGATCGCCGAGCCCGTCAACGAAACGGAAGCCGAGTGGGCGAAATCCGCTTTGGACGTGCCGCCCGACCGGTTCGCCGCGTCGAAGACGGTGATCAGAATCGCCAATCCCAGCGAGCCGCCGGTCTGATGGGCCACGTTGACCAGTCCCGACGCGGCGCCAGCGTCGCGCGGTTCCACGCCGGCGAGACCGAACGTCGTGAACGGCGAGAACACCATGCCGGCGCCGATGCCCATAACGATGAGCGGGAAGAACATTTGCGGGTAATAATGCGCGTCGACCGAGATGCGGCTCAGCAGGGCCGTGCCGATAATCGCGATCGCGATACCGGCGAGCAGCACCTTCAGTTGGCCGAACCTCGCGAACAGCCAGGGCATCGCGTACATCATGCCGAACATGACGGTCGTGAAGGGCAGGAACGCGATTCCCGCCTCGAGCGAGCTGAAGCCGAGCACGTTTTGCAGAAATTGCGGCACGAAGAAAAAGATCGCGAAGTTCCCGCCGACGAACAGAAATCTGCCGAGATACGCGCCGGAGCGCTGCCGGTTGCCGAATAGCCGCAGCGGCGTAATCGGCTGTTTCGCGCGGGCTTCGATCAAGACGAACGCGACGAGCATGGCTGCGCCAAGCGCAAGCGAGATCAAGGTTACGGGCGCATCCCATCCGCTGGACGCGGCCTGAACGAAACCGAACACCAGGGACGTCATGCCGATCACGGAGGTCAGCGCGCCCATGACGTCGAACTGCCCTTGGTTCTTGTTCGTCTCCGGCAGGTAACGCGGCACCATCAGAAGCAGGGCGATCCCGATCGGCACGTTGATGAACATGCCGACGCGCCAAGAGATAAAGTCGGTCAGCAGGCCGCCGAGAATAAGGCCCACGCTGCCGCCGGCTCCGGCGACGGCGCTGTACAACGCGATCGCCTTCGAGCGCTCCTTGGCTTCCACGAAGCTAACCGACAGCAGCGCCAGCGTGGAAGGCGTGGCGATCGCGGCCGCCAGGCCTTGCAATGCGCGCGACAACAGCAGGAATTCCGATGATTGCGCCACGCCGACCATAATGGATGCCAGCGTGAATATCGCGATGCCTACGCTGAACATGCGCCTTCTGCCCAGAATATCGCCGGCGCGGGCGCCGAGCAGCAGCAGGCCGCCGAAAGCGAGGGTATAGGCGTTCTGCACCCAAGTCAGCTGCGTCGTGGTCATATGCAGCGTGCGGCCGATCTCGGGCAGCGCCGTGACCATGACGGACGCGTCCAGGATGACCATGAGCTGACAAGCGATAATGATCGTTAAAATGATTGTTTTTGACGGATTAATGATAATCATCCCTTCCATGATTGTCGTATTGGCTTATATGAAATCCCGGCATCCCGTCTCTCCATGAATGACCGGACATGAATAGTACGGCTCGATATCCACCGCCAAATACGGGCTAACGCATCCGCGTTCACTCCTCTTCTCAAGTCGATGAACGAATCATAGCACAGGAATTATCCGATGTAAACAAAAAATATGTTTTTTGTCTATTTAGCACTTATTGTCGACAACGTAAGCCCATTGCATCGCGTCTGAACGCACGTCTTCCTCGCAGACAAGCAACGCTGCTCCTATAGGCGGACAACAAAAAACCGCGCCATATGCGCGGTGGAGACCGTCAAAAAAAAGCGATCGCACTCCGGAATACCAAAGCGCGATCGCCGTTTATAATGCTTTATCGAGGGTCTTCCCACCGGGCGATGGCCGCGTCTCCGCCATCCCGAGTCGAAGAACTACTTAACCTCGACCATCCAATTAAATTCGTCTTCCAGCTTGCCGTATTGAATGCCCGTCAAGTTGTTGTACAGCTTCTCGGACAACCCGCCCGTCGCGCCGCCGTTGATGACGAGCTTCACGCCGAGCCAATTCAACTCGCCGACCGGCGAGATGACGGCCGCCGTCCCGGTGCCGAACGCTTCCTCCAGCTTGCCGTTCTTGCCGGCTTCGTAGATTTCCTCGATCGAGAGCTGACGTTCCACGACGGGAACTTGCCAGTGCCGCAGGAGTTGGATGACCGAATTGCGCGTGATGCCGTCGAGGATGCTGCCGTTCAGCGAAGGCGTATAGACGGTGCCGTCGATTTTGAAGAACACGTTCATGCTGCCGACTTCTTCGATGTATTTGTGCTCAGCTCCGTCCAGCCACAGCACCTGCGTGTAGCCCTGCTCCTTCGCCGCATCCTGCGCCTTGAGGCCCGCCGCGTAGTTGCCCGCCGTTTTCGCTTCCCCTACCCCGCCGATCATGGCGCGGACATAATGGGATTCGACGAAGATTTTGACCGGATTGATGCCTTCCGGATAGTAGGCGCCGACCGGCGACATGATGATCATGAACGTATAAGCCTGCGAAGGCTGCACGCCGAGCAGCGCTTCCGTGGCGATGATGAACGGCCGGATATAGAGCGAGTTGCCCTCGCCGTCCGGAATCCAGTCCTGGTCGATATGCGTCAAGCCTTTGATCGCGTCCAGCACCAAGTCCGTCGGGATTTCCGGCATGCTCATGCGGTCGTTGGAGAGATTCATCCGTCTCATGTTCGCGTCCGGCCGGAAGACCTGCACGCGGCCGTCGGCGGTTTTGTACGCTTTCAATCCTTCGAAGACGGTTTGGCCGTAGTGGAACACTTTCGCGGCCGGGTCCAGCGTGATCGGCTGGTACGGCACGATGCGCGACTGGTGCCAGCCTTCGTCCGCCGTATAATTCATGATGAACATGTGGTCCGTGAAATAAATCCCGAAGCCGAGCTTATCCTGCGGCGGCTTGGCTTTGGGCGTGGTCGTGCGTTCGATGTGAATCGATGTCGATGCGATCATGCTGAGATCCCTTCCCTCGTGCGTATTGTGAACTAATTGCATTTTACTATGCCTGTAGCTATATTAATAATATCTATTTTATCCATTTTGCATACCTTGAAGGTATATGAAGAGGCGAAGCCGATTGGACTTGAAACAATTGAAATATTTCCTCGCCATCGCCGAGGAGCGGCAGATCACGCGCGCCGCCAAATTGCTGCACATGGAACAGCCTCCGCTGAGCCGGCAGCTGATGCTTATGGAAGAGGAGCTCGGCGCGAAGCTGTTCGTGCGCGGCCGGAAGCAGCTGACGCTCACCGCCGCCGGCGAGCTGCTGCGGTCCAAGGCCGAGTCGCTGCTCGCGCAGCTCGACGAGACCATGCTGGAAGTCAGGGAGCTGGAAGAGGGCGTCCGCGGGACGCTCTCGATCGGCGCCGTCGTCTCCTGCGTGTCGATCCTGCCGGATCCGATCCGGCAGCTGCGTGCCGCCTATCCTCAAATTACGTTCAAAATCACGGAAGGTGACCATTTCTTGCTTGGCGAAATGCTGGAAAAACGCGCGATCGAGCTCGTCGTGTCCCGCCTGCCGTTCGAAACCGGCATTTTGCCCGCGAAGCTGTCGACCCTGCCGCTTCCCTCCGATCCGTACGTGACGGTGTTCCCCAGCTCTTGGGTGCCGCAGCCGCGCGATGACGGGGAGCAGAGCATCGGCATGCGCGAGCTCGCGGATTATCCGCTGCTGACGCTCAAGACGGACAAGACGATCCGCATGCACGAGCAGGTCGTGAACGAATTCAGGCGCCACGGCTTGGAGCCGAACATCATCTGCGAATGCTCCAGCGTCACCGTCATCATGTCCTTGATCGCGTCCGGCATCGGGGCGACCGTTTTCCCGAAGTCGATCCTCGCTTCCTTCCCTTACGGCGACGTGACCATGCTGCCGATCCGGGATGCCAATTTTCAGTCGGATATCGGCATCCTGTGGCTGAAGGACCATCTGCTATCGAAGCGGGCGCAGCATTTTATCGATTATTTCCAAGCGCCGGAGGCTCACAACGTTCGCACGAACGAGTAGATCCGCTCGAGCGCCGCTTCCAGCTGGGACTGAGCGGCGGCGTAGCAGCAGCGGATGAAGCCTTCTCCGCCGAGGCCGAAGACATGCCCGGGCACCGTGACGACGCCCGCTTCGTCCAGCAACCTCGTCACGAATTCATCCGAGCCGAGACCCGTATCCGCGATCGAGGGAAAGGCGTAGAACGAACCGAGCGGCTCATGGCACGGCAGGCCGATCTCCCGCAGGCCGGACACGAAGAATCGACGTCGCCGGTCGTACGATTCCACCATGCGGTCCTTCTCGTCCAAGCCGTTCACGAGCGACTCCAACCCGGCGATTTGACCGATGATCGGCGCGCACGTTGCGGTATATTGGTGTATCTTAAGCATCACCGCGATCAGCTCGCCCGGACCGCACGCGTAACCGACCCGCCAGCCCGTCATGGCAAATGCTTTCGAAAAACCGCTGATGAGCAGCGTGCGTTCCCGCATGCCGGGAAGCTCGGCGATGCTCTCATGCTTGCTTCCGAAGGTCAGCTCCGCGTAAATCTCGTCCGAGATGACGACCAGATTGTGCGCGATGGCCAGCTCCGCGATCGGGATCCAGTCTTCCCGCGTCATGATGCCGCCGGTCGGATTGTTGGGATAGCTCACGACCAGGAGCTTCGAACGCGGCGTCAGCTTGGCCCGCAGCGACTCGGCCGTCAGCTTGAACCGGTTATCGGCGGTCGTCTCGATCGGCACCGTCACCCCGCCGAGCAATGCCGCGATGGGAGAATACGCGATGAAGCACGGCTCCGGGAACAGAATTTCGTCGCCCGGCGAGATCAGCGCCCGCAGCGCGAGATCGATCGCTTCGCTGCTGCCGTTCGTGACCAACACTTCGTCCGCGGGATCATACTTCAGCCCGAAGGACGCGTCCAGGTATCCGGCGATGGCTTCGCGCAGTTCCGGCAGGCCGGCATTCGGCGTGTACGTCGTCCGTCCTTGCTCGATCGCCGCGATGCATGCATCCCTCACGACTTTCGGCGTGACGAAATCCGGTTCCCCGACGCCGAGCGAGATGACGTCCTTCCGGCCCGCCGCGTAATCAAAATACCTCCGTATGCCCGATGGCTGCATAGTGCGAGCCGCCGGCGACAAAAAATCCGTTAACGTTGTTCCGCTCATCCGTTTCTCCTCCTTATGCTTGGTTGTTGGCGATGAAAACGCAAAAAGACCCGTCCCCCGAAAGGGACGGGTCTATACCCGTGTTACCACCCTAGTTCCGCGATCCCTCAAGGAAAGCGGCACTCATTCACGTATCCAACAATACGCGTCCCGTTAACGCTGGACCTGCGGCATCGCTTACTATCGTTTCGGCTAGCTTCTCGGAGACGGCTTCGGCCAGCGCCTGATTGTTGGTTTGCACCTGTCCCAACTCTCTGTGAATCAGACGGCCTGACGTACTCTCTCTCGTCGATGAATTTAAGGTTCGTTTGAAGTTTGTAGTCATTATAGCCATAGGTTTCCTGGTCCGTCAATAGACAATTCCGAAATCGGGCGAAAACCGGCTGCTCTCCGCTTGGCGCCAAGCTTGCAAACCCGGACCGATCATCTGCGAATGCAGGGCTGAACGTGCTTGCGGGACCGGATTCGCCGTGCCGCCGGGCAGCGTTGTAGTCCGGTCTCGATTGACGGTCTCGCCGGCTCGATCCATGGATTTATCGCCCTACCCGCCGCGACCGGCCCGAATCCGCAGGCCTGCATCGAGCGCCTCGTTTCCATGGACGGCCGTGTCCCATCCGCCGAAGCAAATTAGGATTGACGGTCCACCCGGCGTCCATTATTGTTGGACATAGAACGGACTTCAGGGACAATTCAACGCCTATCCATGCTTGAACGCGAATCGCGCGAAACCGCGGCGGGCCGCGAAAGAAGGAGTGAAAGCGCATGCAAAATCAACTTCAAGGCCGCGTCGCGCTCGTGACGGGATCGGCGAAAGGAATCGGCGCCGGCATCGCCCGCGAATTGGCGTCGCAGGGCGCCGCCGTATGCGTGAACTACGCCACCAGCGCGGAAGCCGCCGAGCGGCTTGTACGGGAACTGTCCGACCGCGGCTGCCGGGCCTTCGCCTGCCAAGCGGACATCGGCGTCCCGGCCCGGGCCGCCGCTCTCGTCGAGACGGTCGCGAACCGATACGGCCGCCTCGATATCCTGGTCAACAATGCCGCGATCGACCCCGTCGTCCACTGGGAATCGGTTACGGAGGAGCTCTGGGACCGCATCATGAACGCCAATCTGAAGGGCGCGTTCTTCACGGCGCAGGCCGCCGCCAAGCAGATGCGCGCGCAAGGCTTCGGCCGCATCGTCAACATCAGCTCCGTGCACGGAAACGCCACGATGCACGGCTACGCCGCGTACGCCGCTTCCAAAGGCGGCATGAACGCGCTGACCCGTCAGCTGGCGCTCGATCTGGCGCCGCTCGGCATCACGGTCAACGCCGTCGCGCCCGGTCTCGTGGAAGTCGAGAAGCACGGCTACGACACGCCTGAAGCGCGCGGGCTGGATGCCGTCCAGATCCCGGTCGGCCGCGTCGGCGTTCCCGGCGACATCGGACCGCTCGTCGCTTTTCTCGCGTCGGAGAGCGCCGCTTACGTCAACGGGCAGGTCTTCACCGTCGACGGCGGCTCCAGCGCGCGGTTCTTCCTGAAGCAGGATCCGGTCGACCCCGGCTGAACGAAGCGGCGCCGGCGGACTTGCCGTTCAACTGCTTCGCCTCTCGATACGGCCAATCGCTTCGAATTCCCCACCCCGAAAGGAGCCGAGAGACATGAACGATCCTTCTGCAATCGTGAGAGACAGCTGGAACCAATGGTCCGAAACCTGGTATCGGCGTTACCGGACCGATGACGTCATCGCCCGGTTGATCCGCGAGCCGGAATCGGCCTTTCATCCCGCCGCGTTCGCGCTGATCCGGAGAGCGATGCCCGAGTTGCGCGGCAAACGGGTATGCGTGCCGTCCAGCGGCGACAATCATGCGGTCTTCGCCTTCCATCTGATGGGCGCCCGGGTCACCTCCTGCGACATCTCGGAGAATCAGTTGGCCAACAGCCTCAAAATCGCGCAGCAGTACGGCTGGGACATCGATTTCGTCTGCGAGGACACGATGAAGCTGGACAGCCTGCCGGCAGGCGAATTCGATTTCGTCTATACGTCGAACGGCGTCCATGTGTGGATACCCGATCTGCACGGCATGTACGGCAGCATTCATCGCGTGCTCCGGGACGGCGGCTCTTACGTCATGTTCGATATCCATCCGTTCATGCGCCCGTTCGGCGACAATGCCGACGGGAAGCTGAACGTCGCGAATCCTTACGATGCGACGGGACCCTACGGCGAGATCCCCACGTACCGGTGGCGCATGCAAGACATCGCGAACGCCATGGCGGCCTCGTCCCTGCGCATCGCCGGCATCGAAGAAACGTATGCGGAGGACGGCTCCTTCTGGGTCGATGAATCGGTCGAGGACGGCGAACCGCTTACGCCGCAGGAGCTCGAAGACCTATGCGATTGGCGGAAAAATCCGAAAGCCGCGCTGCCGCAATGGCTGTTGATCCATGCCGTCAAATAACGACGGGCGCACTCCTATCTCGACAGTGATCCTTATCAGGTTTTGAATTTACCACCGAATCAGGCTCGTCAAAGCCGCAAGGTGAAAAAAGCCTAGCCCCAAGGGCTACGCTTTTTCGTGCGTTCCGTCGCTCACAATCGGGAACCGCCGCTTGCATCGATCAATTGGCCGGTAATCCACCGGCTCGCCTCCGAGGCCAGGAAAAGCGCGATGTCGGCCACGTCCTCCGGCTCTCCCCACCGGCCGAAGGCCGAGAGGCCGGACGCGAACCGGCGTCCTTCCGGATCGGACAGCGTGTCCGCGTTCATGTCGGTATTGATCAGACCGGGCAATATCGCGTTGACCGTGATGCCGCGGGCGCCGAGTTCCTGCGCCAGGACGAAGGTCAGCGTATTGATCGCGCCTTTCGAGATGCTGTAGCCGAACAGATTCGGGAAGGCGATGCGCGTCGCGGCAGACGAAATGTTGATGATGCGGCCGCCGTCCCGCAGCCGCGGCAGCGCTTGCTGGATGACGAACACCGGCGCCTTGACGTAGATGCCCATTACGTCGTCGAACGATTCCTCCGTCGTCTCGCGGATCGTGGCGTACTGGCCGATGCCGGCGTTGTTCACGAGAATATCCAGCTGCTTCGCGCCGGTCAACCGCTGCAGCGCGTCGTCCAACGCGGCATACAGCTCGGTTATGCCGCCCGATGCGGCGAGATCGGCGCCGATCGCGAAGGCTTCACCGCCGCCGCTTTCGATCGCGCGGACGACCTCCTCCGCCTCCTGCCGGCGCGTTCCGTAATGCACGGCGACCATGGCGCCTTCCCGCGCAAGCGCCAATGCGATGCCGCGGCCGATACCTCGGCTCGCTCCCGTCACCAATGCGATTTTCTTCTTCAGCTTGCCCATGCGATCATCTCCCAATGTCGATTTCACACTAGTTATATCACAGGGCGATTTTGCAAATGTTGCGCTCTCATTCGGCCTGACGATGCGGCACGCCGTGCAAACGACGAGCTCCGCGACAAAAAACGCGCGGCTCCTCCCCTGTTCGGGAACGGAGCCGCGCGCATGAACATTTCGATGCCGAATGCCGGCGATTATTGCACGACCGAGTTGAAGGACATGATCCAGACGGAGCTTGCAACGATCACGACGACGATGAACAGGCCCAGGATCAACGTCATGACGTTGTACTTCGGTCCTTCGCCTTCGCGGATATGCATGAAGAACAGCAGTTGCACGAGCAGTTGAATCACGGCCATCGTCACGATGGTAATGATGATGCCGTTTTTGCTCATGTTCGTTTGGAAGACGACGAGCAGCGGAATGACGGTCAGCACGATCGACAGAATGAACCCAATGACGTAGGCTTTGAGAGATCCGTGATTCTCGTGCTCGTCGTGATGGCCGTGGCCGTGATCGGCCGCGCCCGCAGGATGTTGGCTCATCTACATCACCCCCATGAGATAAACGATCGTGAAGAGGAAGATCCACACCACGTCGAGAAAATGCCAGTACAAGCTGATAACGGTGATTTTCCGCCGGGTCACCGAGGTAATGCCGCGCATCTTGAGCTGAACCATCAGACCGATCATCCAAATCAATCCGACCGACACGTGAAGTCCGTGCGTGCCGACCAGCGTGAAGAAGGCGGTCAGGAACGCGCTCGTCGAGATCGTCGCGCCTTCGTGAACCATGTTCACGAACTCGTTGATCTCGAGACCGACGAAGGAGGCGCCGAGCACCGCGGTCACGATCAACCAACCGATCAGCTGGTTGACCTTCCCTTTGTTCATCGCCAGAACGGCCAGACCGCTCGTGAAGCTGCTCGTGAGCAAGATAAACGTTTCCGCGACGAAGCCCGGAATTTCGAACAGCTCTTTCCCCGTCGGACCGCCGTCCACATGCCCTTTAAGCACGATGTACGTGGCGAAGAGCGTACCGAAGAGCAGACAGTCGGTCACGAGGAAGATCCAGAAGCCGAGCACCTTCATCGATTCTTGATCGTGATGGCCGTGGTCATGCGAATCGGCTGCGTGCTTCGAATGGTTGTGTTCTATCGCATGCTGCATCTTAAACCGCCCTCCCTGCTGCCTTTTCGGTCTCGATAACTTCCTCGAGCGGCACATAATAATCGGTATCGTACGTGAACGAACGGACAAGCAGCGAGATGCCTACGCCGGCAAGTCCCGAGAACGCCATCCATTTCCAGTCGAACACGAAGCCGAAGCCGGCGATGAACCAGCAGGCGGCGAAGATGATCGGAACGCCGGAGTTTTTCGGCATATGGATGGATTCCAGCTTCGAGACGGGCACCGGCGGAGCCGGGGCGAAGTCGCGGCGTTCCTTGTCTTCCCAGAACGAATCGCGCTCGTCGACGACCGGCACGACCGCGAAGTTGTACATCGGCGGCGGCGACGGAATCGACCATTCCAGCGTGCGCGCGTTCCACGGATCGCCCGTCGTGTCGCGCTCGCCGTATTTGACGCTATACAGAATCTGCCAGACCTGGAACACGAAACCGATACCCATGAGGAACGCGCCGATCGTCGAGACGAGGTTAAGCGGTCCCCAACCCATGTCCCAGCCGTACGTGTACACGCGGCGCGTCATGCCCATGAAGCCAAGCGCGTATTGCGGCATGAAGCACACATAGAATCCGATATTCCACAGCCAGAACGCGTATTTGCCCAGTCGCTCGTTCAGCTTGAAGCCGAACAGCTTCGGCCACCAGTAATAGATCCCGGCGAGGTAACCGAACACGACGCCGCCGATCAGCACCTGATGGAAATGCGCGATCAGGAAGTAGCTGTTGTGATACTGGTAATCCGCCGGCGCCACCGCGAGCATGACGCCCGTCGCGCCCCCGACGACGAAGCACGGGATGAATGCGAGGGTCCACATCATCGGCTGCTCGAGGCGGATCCGCCCTCGGAACATCGTGAAGAGCCAGTTGAACACCTTAGCCCCCGTCGGTATCCCGATCGCCATGGTCGCGATCGCGAAGGCGACGTTGACGTCGGCGCCCGAACCCATCGTGAAGAAGTGATGGACCCAGGTGAAGAAGGACAGGATGCTGATGCTCAGCAGCGCGAATACCATCGACTTGTACCCGAATATCCGCTTGCGCGAGAACGTGGCGACGATTTCCGAGAAGATCCCGAACGCCGGCAAGACGACGATATATACCTCGGGGTGACCCCACATCCAGATCAAGTTGATGTACATCATCGGGAACCCGCCCCCGTCCATCGTGAACAGGTGGCCGCCCATGTACCGGTCGATGAAAAGCAAGGCCAGCGTTACCGTCAAGATCGGGAACGCGAAAATAATGATGATGCTGCTGGAGAATACCGACCACGTAAACATCGGCATTTTCATGAATTTCATGCCCGGCGCGCGCATCTTGAGAATCGTGACGATGAAGTTGATCCCCGTCGCGAGCGACCCGATCCCGGAGATCTGGATGCCCCAGATATAGAAGTTCTCCCCGACCCCCGGACTGCCCGACATCTCCGAGAGCGGCGGATAGCTGAGCCAGCCCGCATCCGGCGATCCGCCGATGACGAAGCTGAGGTTGAACAGCATGGCGCCGAAGAAGAACAGCCAGAAGCTGACGGAGTTCAAGAACGGATACGCGACGTCGCGAGCGCCGATCTGCAGCGGCACGACCATGTTGAACAGCCCGAACATCATCGGCATCGCCATGAACAGAATCATAATCGTGCCGTGCGTGGTAAATACTGCGTTATAGTGATCCGCCTGCAGGAACTGCACGTTCGGCAGCGCGAGCTGCGTCCGCATGAGCAGCGCATCCACCCCGCCCCGGAAAAGCATGAGCAATGAGGCGAATAGATACATAATCCCGATTTTTTTGTGATCGACGGTCGTTAGCCATTCCCGCCACAGCCAGCCCCACTTCTTGAAATAGAAGAGGACGAACAGCACGGCGATGGAAGTCAGGACGATCGAGACGTCCGCGCCGTAAATCAGCGGATCGCCCGTCACGAAAAACGAGGAGGCGAATGATTTTATACTGGCATACATAAGTTGTGCTCCTCCTTCATCCTACTTGTGGTTCATTTCGCTTGAATTCATGTTGCTCATATCCATATCGCCCATGTCGTCCATGTTATCCATGTCGTGAGCGCCCTTCGTATCGGACTTTTCCTCGTCCGTGTCGACCTTATCGTCGTTGTCCTTGTCCATATCCATGTCCATGTGATGGCCGCCGTTCTTCTTCACGATGGAATCGAACAGCTCGGGCGGATAGGAAGAGAACGATTGCTCGTCGGATTTGCCCGGCGTTGCCAGCACTTCGTAGCCGGCCTCGGTCAGCGCGTTCGACGAGGACTTCACGGAATCGACCCATTTATTGAAATCGGCCTGCGATTCGGCGACGACGTTGAAGCGCATATGCGCGAATTCCTCGCCGCTGAAGTTAGCCCCGGTTCCGTAAAATTCGCCTGTCTTGTCGGCCTGCAGCCACAACGACATGGCCATGCCCGGCATCGTGTATTCCTGACCGCCGAGCTGCGGAATCCAGAACGAATTCATCGGCGCGTCGCTCGTCAGTTCGAAATGCACCTGCACGCCCGCGGGGATATGAACGTAATTGACGGTGGCGATGTTTTGGTCCGGATATTGGAACAGCCATTTCCAGTCCAGCGAGGTAACCTGGATCTCGACCGGCTTGACGTCCGTGACCGCGGTCTTCGGCGTTCTCGCCAAAGCGTACGTATCTCTGGCCGTGTACCCGCCCAGGATGATGATGATGATGATCGGAATTCCCCACCACAGGATTTCCAGCACCTTGCTGTCGTCCCAGTGCGGTTTGTAGGGTGCCGTGTTGCCCGGTTTATCGCGGTAGCGCACCACGATGAACACCGTAATGGCAAGAACCGGTATGACGACGATGGCACACAAGATCGCCGACAAAATAATGAGCTTGTACTGCGTTTGCGCGACGGGTCCCTGCGGGTCGAACACGACGAATTTGCCGTCGCATCCGGACAGGAGCACGGTCGTCAGCAAGCCGGTTATCAGCAGCAGCAAGCCGCGGATCGTGGAACGTTTCTTCATTTGCTACTCATCTCCTTACACATGCAAGCGTCCTTGAATGGCCCTTTGACGCTAGCATAGCAGATGACGAAGCAATTGGAACCGCCGTTAACAAAACCGTCAAGGTTCTGTTTCTTTTCAGACACTTTTCGTTCATGAGTCGTTCACGAATGGCGTAGTTAAGGGCTTTCATGGGCGCGGACCGGGAAAATAAGGAAGTATGCCCTGCAAATGCTTTTTCCGTTTTGAAGGATTTTCGGAGGTTTGCCTTCATCGTTCGGGGCGGGTTTTCGGCATGCAAAAAAGAGGCGGCGACGAATCGCTGCCTCTTGCCATGTAAGCGCTGTTATATTAGGTGCGGATATGATCGAGCTGTTGGTTCGCGGCCGGTTCCTGCGGCTTGACGAATTTCGGCTGAAGCGCATGAAACAACGATCCGAGCAGCATGACCTGAATGCCCCCGATAATGAAACCGAAGCCGACCATCAGACCCAAATTCGTATCTTTGAAATTGTAGGCGAAGGCGGCGCTCATGATAATGCCGATGATCATCAAGCCTACGCCGATTCTCGGCAGCAGCGACGTCCAATACGATATTTTTTCCGCTTGCGTTGGGATACGCGTGTCCGTACCTGTTGCTTGTTGGTTGTCCTTCATGTGTGCAACACTCCCGTTGGCATATTGTGAATTTATTATATCACAAATTTGTCACCGGGCGTTCACTTTTTGTTCAATTATTAAAAATTGTTTTCCTGCCTACGCTTGGCTGAAATCGAGATGGGCATAATCTTTGAATTCCAGCAGGCCGGCCCGCTTCAATTCTTCCATATGGATCTCCGACAGCTCCTCCAATATTCCCTTCGCATTCTCCGTCAAGCGGATGAAAATGCTCCGGCGGTCGCTCGGGTTCGGAAAACGCTGCACGAGGTTCAAATCCTCGCAGCGCTGGATCAGTTCGATGCACGCGTTCGGCGTGATTTGCAAGCGTTCCGCCAACTCCTTGGGCGTGGCGTGCTCGCGGCCCGGGAAACCCATGATGGACAGCATCAGCTGATGGTACTGCGGCGTGAGTCCCTTGCTGCGCGCGGCCTCCTCGCTGAAACGAATAAACTTCCGAATCTGATAACGGAAGAAAGCGAGCTGCTCGTAAATATGTTTAGGCAAACGTTCCTTGCTCATGTTCTTGGCCCCTTCCTGAAGTCGAGTCGATCCTCGGGACGACGAATGCGCGCGACGGTTGATTCCCCATGCATGCTTCATATCCGATCTTCGATCGTATACGAAAACCAATCATCTTCTAGATGAATGCTTCATATCCGATCTCCGATCGTACACGAAAACCAATCATCTTAGATGTTATATTAAATAACATAAACCATCCAAACATGATTGACAAGAATTATTGTGTTATATAAACTAACATTAATACTCCGTTTGTTCGTATTACGATATACTTTCTTTCGCTCGGCAAGGACAATTTACCCGGCAAGGTGATGCTGCATGACAACCAAGCAAGTCAAAAGCGTATGTCCCTACTGCGGCGTCGGGTGCGGCATCGTGATGGAAGTTTCCGGCAACCGCGTGGTCAAAGTTTCCGGCGACAAGACGCATCCCGCGAATTTCGGGCGTTTATGCACGAAGGGCAGCACCAGCGGGGCGGCGATCGCCGTATCCGGACGGATGGAATACGCCTATAAGCGTTCCTCCCGGGCGGAAGCCCCGGCGCCGCTCGGCGTGCAGCAGGCCATTCGCGAAACCGCGGGCAAGCTGCGCGCCATTCTTGACGAGCACGGCCCCGACGCGCTCAGCTTCTACGTATCGGGCCAAATGTCGCTCGAAGCGCAATACCTCATTAATAAGCTTGCCAAGGGGTATGTAAGAACAAATAACATCGAATCGAATTCCCGGCTGTGCATGGCGAGCGCCGGCAGCGGCTACAAGCTGTCGCTCGGGGCGGACGGCCCTCCGGGATCGTACCGGGACATGGACCGGACGGATTTATTTTTCGTCATCGGCGCCAACATGGCCGACTGCCATCCGATCCTCTATCTGCGCATGATGGATCGGGTCAAAGCCGGCGCGAAGCTCGTCGTCGTCGATCCCCGCCGCACCGCGACGGCGGACAAAGCCTCGCTGTTCCTGCAAATCAAGCCGGGGACCGATCTCGCGCTGCTGAACGGCTTGCTGCACCTGCTCGCGAAGAACGGCGCCGTCGACCGGGCCTTCATCGCGGAATGCACGACCGGCTGGGACGACATGCCGGCGTTCCTGGACAGCTATGACCCCGAGAACGTCGCGCGCATCACCGGCATTCCGGAAGCCGACATCAGGCTGGCGGCTCAATGGATCGGCGAGGCGCCGGAATGGATCAGCTGCTGGACGATGGGGCTGAACCAGAGCACGCACGGAACCTGGCATACCAACGCGATCTGTAACTTGCACCTCGCGACGGGCGCCATCTGCCGGCCCGGCAGCGGCCCCTTCTCCCTGACGGGACAGCCGAATGCCATGGGCGGCCGCGAGATGGGCTATATGGGCCCGGGCCTTCCCGGACAGCGTTCCGTGCTCGCGGATCATGACCGCGGCTTCATCGAGGATATGTGGAAGATTCCGCGCGGCACGCTGCGGACGGAGCTTGGAACGGGCACCGTCTCGATGTTCCAAAGCATGGCGGCCGGCAATATCAAAGCCTGCTGGATCATCTGCACCAATCCCGTCGCGACCGTGCCCAACCGCAAACAGGTCATCGCCGGGCTGCAGGCGGCGGAGCTCGTCATCGCGCAGGACGCGTTCCTCGAGACGGAGACGAACGCTTACGCGGACTACTTGCTGCCCGGCGCGCTCTGGTCGGAAGCCGAAGGCGTCATGATCAACTCCGAGCGCAATCTCACGTTGATGCGCAAAGCGGTCGAACCGCCCGGCGAAGCGATGCCGGACTGGATGATCATCGCGCGGATCGCCTGCGAGATGGGCTTCGCCGACGCGTTCGCGTACGCCTCGTCCGCCGAAGTCTACGAGGAGCTGCAGCAGGCCTGGAATCCCAAGACCGGCTACGATATCCGCGGCGCCTCCTACGACCGGTTGAGAGAAACGCCGGTCCAATGGCCTTCGGCGGCGACGGACGGAAACGACCGCAATCCGATCCGTTACCTGAACGACGGCGTCGGCCGTAAACTGACCGTTCTCGGCGACGGAAGCGTCCCGCGGCTGGCGTTCCCCACGGAAAGCGGCAAAGCGGCTTTCTTGGCCCGCCCCTTCCTCCCGCCCGCCGAAATGCCGGACGGCGCGTATCCGTTCATCCTGAATACCGGCCGCGTCCAGCACCAGTGGCATACGCTGACCAAGACCGGCAAGATCGGCACTTTGAACAAGCTGAATCCGGGGCCGTTCGTCGAGCTTCATCCCGAGGACGCGGCTCAGCTCGGCATTCGCGACCAAGACCGCGTCGAGATCGCCTCGCGCCGGGGCAGCGCCGTGCTCCCGGCCATCGTGACGGACCGGGTCATGCCGGGGAACTGCTTCGCGCCGTTTCATTGGAACGATCTGTTCGGAAGCAACTTGGCGATCAACGAGCTGACGAGCGACGCGGTGGACCCGATCTCCTATCAGCCCGAGCTGAAATTTTGCGCGGTATCGCTCACCCGGGCGGCGGTGCCGCAAGAAGACGATGCGGCGATGCCCGATGCCGCGGCATCGATTACTGAAGCTTCGGAAGCCGAGAGTTCGTTATACAAGGAGGAGATGTTTATGGCCAAAGTGGATACGCTGGCGAGCATGCTGGGGATCGAAGCTTCGTCGACGATGACGCTGGACGTGCACGAGAAGATGTACGTGGCCGGATTCATCGCCAGCCTGCGGACCGACGAATCGAAGTCGGCCGCCGGGATACCCGTGCTGCCTCCGACGGCGCCGCTCGAGCAAGCCAAGCGGTTCTGGCTCGACGGCATTCTCGCCGGCATGTTCTCGCGAACGTACCTGCCCGAGCCGCCGTCCGCGCTACCGGTCTTGGCGGCGGCTTCCGCCGGAACGACGATCGCACCTTCGCAGGGAGAAACGACGCGGCATGCCGCCGTCGGCTATGCGAATTCAGAAACGGCCGCCTCCGCAGACGTTGCAGACGGCTCCGCGAGCTCCAAAGCGGTCGTCTACGCAGACATCGCGACTGAATCCGGGATTTCAATGGCGCTCGTCCATGCAGACGTCGCATCCACATCCGCGAATTCCAAAGCGGATGTGTATGCGACCGCCTTGCCCGCATACGGCTCGAACCGGCCGCTCGCGCCGAGAACCGGCATCACCGTCTTGTGGGCTTCGCAGACCGGCACGTCGGAAGGCGCCGCGATCGATTGCGCCAAGCGGCTCCAAGCGGCAGGCAACGACGTACGGCTCATGAACATGGACGCCTACGACCTGACCGAGCTCACTTCCGAACGGCTGCTCGTCCTCGTCGCCAGCACCTTCGGCGACGGGGAACCGCCGGATAACGGCACGCGGTTCTGGCAAGCCCTCCAAGCCGGCGGCGTCCCCGGCCTGCCGGAGCTAAATTATGCCGTCCTGGCCTTCGGCGACTCCAGCTACGGCGAGTTTTGCGGCTTCGGCAGGAGCTTGGACGCGCGGCTCGGTCAGCTCGGCGCCAAACGGCTGATTGACCGAACGGATTGCGACGCGGACCACGAAGCCGACTCTAGCCGTTGGCAGCAGCGTCTGGAATCGGCGGTCAACGCATTCCGCGAGAAGCCGTCCGCCGCCAACGCTCGCCGTTACGACCGCGGCAACCCGCTCCCCGCGAAGCTCGCGGCCAAGCGCTCTCTCAACCGGGAAGGCTCGGAGAAAGACACCCGCCATTATATTTTCGACTTAACGAATACGGGGCTGGTTTACGAGACCGGCGACGCGCTCGGCGTATGGCCGACGAACGATCCGGCGGCGGTCGACGAGATCATCGCCGCGGCGAAGCAATCCCCCTCCGCCGTCGTACGCGTCAAAGGCCAAGAAATGAGCTTGCGTACGGCGCTGGGCAGCCATTTCGACATCACGCGGATTACGCCGGGCGTGCTGCAGTTTGTCCAACTCCGCTCCGGCAGCGACATGCTTGCCGGCCTGATGCAGGAGGATCGCAAACCGGAGCTGAAGAAGTGGCTTTGGGGCCGGCAATTGGCCGATTTGCTTCAGGAGTTTCCCATCGACGCCGACGCCGGGGAACTGGTCGCGGCGCTGAAGCCGCTGCAGCCGCGTCTGTATTCCATCTCTTCGGGCGCGAGCCATAATCCCGACGAAGTGCACATCACCGTATCGACGGTCAGATATCAAGCGAACGGCAAGCTCCGCAAAGGCGTCTGTTCCGCCTTCCTTGCCGAGCGCGCGGACGAAGCTTCCGAGGTGCCGATCTTCGTTCAGAAGGCGCCGCATTTCCGTCCGCCCGCCGATCCGGAGGCGGCGATGATCATGGTCGGCGCGGGAACGGGCATCGGACCGTTTCGCGGGTTCCTGCAAGAACGCCGGGCCGTCTCGGCGGCAGGGAAAAACTGGCTGATCTTCGGCGAACAGCGCGAAGCCTGCGACTTCTACTTCAAGGACGAGTTGGACGAGATGCGGGAGTCCGGGCTGCTGACGCGGTTGACGACGGCATTCTCGCGGGACCAGCGGGAGAAGATATACGTGCAGCACCGCATGCTGGAGCATGGCGCCGAGTTGTGGCAGTGGATTCGGGGAGGCGCCTGCTTCTACGTCTGCGGCGACGCGGGCATGATGGCGAAGGAAGTGGAGGCTGCCTTGAAGAAGCTCATCGCGCAGCACGGCGGCCTGACCGCGGAGGAAGCGGATGCCTACGTCAAGGAGATGTCGCGCGGTAAGCGGTATGCCAAGGATGTCTACTAATCGGATCAACGCGGCTAGCGAGGATAACAAAAAGCAGTCCGACCGGATCGTCCGGCCGGACTGCTTTCTTCATGCCGCCCTAAGGCTGCGCCTTCCGTTCGCGAAGCAGCTTCGCGATTTCCGCGTCGAGGGCGTCCGGCTCGCCGGCCTGCCGCAGCTCGGACAGCGCTTCGGCCGCCAGCGTTTCCTGCGAGAGCCGCTCGAGCTCCTCCCGCTGCCGATTCGCGGCGATCGCGCGGCCCGTCTCGACTTCCGCGGACGCGGCCAAATTGCGCATCGAGAGCATATCGTGCTTGGCGCCCGCTTCGTCCACGGCCTGCTTGAAAGCGGCATACCGTTCCTTCGTCAGCCGGATCCCTTCTTCCATGCCGCCGGCCGTCTGCCGCTGCGATTCGAGCTGCTTCTTGCACTCGAATTCGCGCTGCAGGCAGCTCCTCGCGCCGTCCGCGTCGTTGCGTCCAGCCGCCTGCTCGGCCTGGCTGCGGAAGCCGGCGGCCTGCCGCTCCAATCCCCGCATGCGTTCTTTGACGGTGAGCAGCTCCGATTCCAGCCTGCTGACGGCGACGGCAAATTCGCGAAGCTTCTCGCCCGCGGCTTCCAGATACGCTTCGAACGAGGATTCGCCGCGGCTGGACGACGCTTCGGATTGAAACCATCCTTTTACCCGGCCCAGTAAACCCATATGATCGCTCCTGCCTTAATCTTCGCAATATTTGCGGGAATCCGCCGTTTGGAACGACGCTTGCGTGATGAACCTCCCCGGTTCGCCGTCGTCGCCGTATTCGAAGACGAACACGTGGCCCCGCGGGATTTGTTTGTCCAGCACGTTGACGTACGGGGCTACCACCCGGTACACCGAAGGGAACGGGCAGCAGTACCAGTACGAATCTTCCTTGATCATCCCCTGCGCCGCCAGCTGCTCGACCGTCGTCTCGTACTCGCGCTCGACCGGCGTTTCCACGAACAGCTCCCAGTGCTCGTTCAAGTCCTCGATCGCCTGCGCGCGTTCGCCGGAACGGTTGATGTCGCGGATCGCGAGCTCCGAGGTGACCTTCCAGATATCCTTGGAATCGAGCTTGCAGGCTTTGAATGCCGCGCCGCTCCGGTTAAAGTTCGCCGGAACCCGCTTCAACAGCCCGGGATCCTTCAGCCCCTGCGCGATCAAGATGAAGTTGGACAACGCGATCCAGTACTGCTCTTCCGCTTCCTCGTGACTCTCCGGGGAGACGCGGCGGCCGTTCGAGATCGTGCCGACGATGGCGTCGCCCGACTGCCTGCGCGTGCGCGCTTCTTCGTACAGCAGGATCGCTTCCTTGTAGCGGTCCCCTTCGTTCCGCGCGAGATCGACGTCGAGCTTCAGCAGCTCCTCCATGTCTCCGGCGGCCCGGCGAAGGCCGGCCAGATGCTGCTCCGGACAAGGCTTCGGTCCCTCGATCTGCCGGCCGAGCGTCACGGGCAGCTCCAGCTTCGCGGAATTGGCGAAGGCCGCCTCTTGCCTCGCGGCCACCATGATGTTCGGAAGAGCGCCGTACCATTCGTCCGCTTGGTCATGCGTGACGATCGGGACCGGCTTCGGTTCCCCTTCGCCGAAGGCGTCGCCGATCAGCGCGTCGGCCATGGTTTGAAGGCTTCTGGCCGCCTGCACGAATGCAAGCGCCCGCGGCGAGTCGTTGCCGGCGAATTCGACGTGCAGCGAGTAAACCTGCTCGCCCAGCCGTTTGTAAGCTTCCAAATGCTCGATCGGGCAGATCTTCTGACCGGTGATGCCTTCCCTGATCCAATCCATCAATCCCATATCAATACCTCCAGTAACGATGTAATGAATTGTACGCTTTAAGATCTGCCATGTTTCATAATTATTGTAAAACGACTCCTCCATCATACCACAGAACAGCGTTCCGATTAGGCGGAAAATCGGTCGGCGCGTCAGCAGCCCAGTGCTTGGGCAGGACAGTCCACGGCCGCGAAAACATAAATCCCCACAAAAAAAAATCCCCCGAAATAGGGGGATGCGGGCGAAGGTCCGCGACCCGCCAGGACGACGCCGCGTTCAGCTGATCTTCCGCTTCAAATGCTCGACCGTCCTCCAACGCGCCACGAGGAAATACGCCAATTGAATGGCCGCGAACGCGCCGAAGATTTTGAGCGAGTTGGCCAGGATGGAATACCCGACCAGCCGCTGAAGCGCGACGAAGGCCACCGTGCTGTGCACGAACGCCATCGCCAACGGGACGAAGAACATCAGGAACAGCTGCCGGGTCATGATCCGGCTCAGCTCCTTGCCGCTCAGCCCGACCTTGGCGATCATCCCGTACTGCTTCTCGTCGCGGTCCATATCCGCGTAGAGCCGAAAGTAGATGGTGCTGGCGGCGAACGTGAAGAAGACGATGCCGACCAGGCCGCTGACGATGAACAGGATGCCGTTCTTTTGCTTGGACGAGAGCCACTCGAGCGACAGCGAGCGCAAGTAATCGCCGTTCTGCCCGTCGTTGTTGATGCTCTCCATCAGTTCCCGCGACACCCCGACGGCCTTATGCCAATCCGGCACGGTGAACAGGTAAGTCTTATACAACGGATCGGCATACCCCTGCTTTAATTTATCGAACAACCGGTCCGTGATGACCGCCGTTCCCGCGTAGCCGATGTCCGGCAGCACGATACGCGGCGCGTATTTGACGAAGTGCGGGCTCGCTTTCTGGTTCCCGATGATCAATTCCACAGGTCCCGGAGGATATCCGGCTTGATCCATATCCTCCTTCTGCCAGACATAGGACGGCGTAAGAAACATCTCGTCGTCGCCGCCAAGCGTTTCCGCGCGATAGCCGAGATCCGCCGCCAGTTGATTGTATTCGCTCAAGCGCACCACCGTATAACCGCCTTCGGTACTGAGCGGAAGCATCGCATGCGCCTTGTACGAATACCCCGCTGCGGTCAGCTCGTCGCCGATTTTCTTGACCTGCTGCGCGCCGAACGATTGGTCCTCGCCGGCGGAGTAGCTGTACGCGTAGGGATTGACCATGGACGCGAGCCCGGGATCCCCCAGCGCGAGCGTCGTGCCGATGCCGGTAAACGCGACCGCGGATACGACCGCGACGATGAAGAACGTCGCCGCGTTGTCCTTCATCCGATAGGTCAGCTCCGAGATCGTCAGCAAGTTCGTCCTGCGGAGGAACAGCTTGCTCCCCCGCAGCGCACGAAGCAGGTAAACGCTGGTTTGCGTAAACAGGAGATACGTCCCCGCGATCGCCAGGACGACGCCGCCGAGCAGCTGCTGGAACGAGGTGTGCCGCCGGTTGATCGCGAAATCGAACACGATGACGTAACCGGCGACGAGCAGCAGCACCGCGAGCACGGACAACCCCGCCGATGCGGCCGGTTCCGGCTTCGGTTTGTCTTCCGAGCGTATAAGCTCGGCGACCCTTTCCTTGCCCGCCATGATTGAGGTGAGCGACGCGATCAGCAGGAAGAGCACGCCGAACGCGATCGCCGTCAGCAGCACGGCCTTCAGCGGCACGTAGAAGCGGAGGCCTTCCTGAATCGAGAGCAGCCGCGCGCTGGCCAGCAGGATCAGCTTCGAGAAGATCAAGCCGATGCCGATGCCGAACGCGAGCGCGGCGAAGCCGATCCACGCGTTCTCGACGAAAAGCATCCGGTTCAGCTGGTTCCGCGACATGCCGAGCAGGATCAGGATGCCGAATTCCTTCTTGCGCAGCTTCAGGAACGCGCCGACCGAATACAGCAGGAAGAAGAACGAGAAGACGAAGATGATGACCTCCGACACCTGCATGCCGATCGTGCCGAGCCGGCTGAGCGTTCCGCTCGAGGATACCAGCTCCCCTTGCAGATCGGGATGGAAGAGCAGCAGCGCATACGTGAAGAAAATCATGACCGAGAACGCGCTGCTGAGGAAATGCGCCATGTAGATCCGCTTGTTGCGCAGGACGTTATGAACGGCGAACTGGCGAAAATTCATGGTCCATCCCTCCCATCATCGACAGCAGATCGATGATTCGCTGATAGAACGCGGCGCGGCTGTCCCCGCAATGAATCTCGTTGTACAGGCGGCCGTCCTTGATGAAAATCACGCGGTTGCAATAGCTGGCCGCAGCCGGATCATGCGTTACGAGCAGCATGGTCGTGCGGTCTTCGTCGTTTCGCTTCTCCAGGATCTCCATCACGTCGCGCGCGGCGCGCGAATCCAGATTGCCGGTCGGTTCGTCCGCCAGCACCAGCTTGGGGCGATGGATGAGCGCCCGGGCGATCGCCGTGCGCTGCGCCTGCCCGCCGGATATCTCGTACGTGCGTTTGTCCATGATCGGCGCGATGCCGAGCTTCTCCGCGATCTCCTCCGCGCGGCGGTTCATCTCGCCGACCGAGATGCCGTCGAGCACGAGCGGCAGCACGATGTTCTCCTTGACGCTCAGCGTCTGAAGCAAATTGTACGCCTGAAAAACGAAGCCCAGTTCCCGCCTTCTGAACAGCGCCAGCTGGTCGTACGTCAGCTTGTACGGATCTTCGCCCGCGATCCGCACTTCGCCGGAGGTCGGCCGGTCGATCGTGGACACCATGTTGAGCAGCGTCGTTTTCCCGCTCCCGGACGGTCCCATGATCCCGACGAACTCGCCTTCGCCGACGGTAAGGTCGATATTCACGAGCGCTTCGTAAGAGACGGCGCCGGTATAGATCTTGCCTAAGCTGCGGACGGTCAACAAATCCATCTCTGATCCCCCTTGAATGTTTCATGTCGCCAGTGTAACCCCTGCCGGCCCGGCAAACCTATTGATTGGCCTTTCAGGCGGCTTACAACGTTGTAAGCTGCCGTCCGAACACGATGCGGACCGCCGTGCCGGCGCCGACCTCGGATTCCAGCTCCAGCCGCAGATCCAGCTTGGCGCCGACCTCGCTCGCAAGGTACAGCCCCATGCCGGTCGATTCCTTGAACGACCTGCCGTTCTCCCCCGTGTAGAAGGCTTGGAACACGCGCTTCAGGTCGGACTTCGGAATGCCGACGCCCCGGTCGCGGATCTCGAGCACGACGCCGCCGGGCCGCTCGAAAGCGGAGATGGACACCGTCTGCCCGCTGCCGGCCGAATATTTGATCGCGTTCGAGAGCAGCTGCATGACAATAAACCGAAGCCATTTGGCGTCGGTTTGCACGACGTGACCTTCGTCCACCTTCACGTCGGGATAGACATGGCTGCGGATGAACAAGCGTTTGTATTCGTGCACGGCTTCGTTCACCGTTTGCCGCAGCGAGACGGGCTCGACGCTGAAATCCTGCTCGAACGTCTCGAGTCTGGCCGTGTACAGCACCATCTCGATGCTGTGCCGCATCCGGTCGAGCTCTTCCGAAATGCTCTTGAAGCGCTCGTCCTCTTCGTCCTGCGTGATCATCTCGATGACCGACAGCGGCGTCTTCATCTGATGCGCCCATTGGTTGATGAACGTGAGGTGGTCGTTCTGCCTGCGTTCCCAAGCCTGGAGCTCGTTGCGGTAATGGCTGTACTGGGTTTCCAGCAGACTCCCGAGCGCGGCCGGAAGCGGCGCGGTCTCCCGGCGTTCCACGGAGCGGCCGAGCGAATCGAGCCGGTTCGTCAACCGGGCATAGAAGCCGCGATGCGTCGCGTAGCGGATGATCAGGTAGCAGCTGAACAGCACGGCGCTCAAGAAGACGGCATAGCTCGCGGTCGACAAACGGTTGAACCCGTCCAGGCGATAGACGAGCAGCACGATCGCCCATTGCAGGACCGACCAAAATGCAAGCGGCAGGTGCTCGCGCAAAAACAGCTTCATCGTGCGGACTCATCCTTCCATACCAGGTTCAGGCGGTACCCGGAGCCGCGGACGGTCTCGAGCGCATGCTCGATCCCGAGCTCGGCCAGCCGTTTGCGGATACGCGTAATGTTGACGCTGAGCGTATTGTCGTCGACGAACGCGTCGTCCCACAGCTTATCGAGGATCGTTTCCCGGCTGACGACGCGCGGACAGCGCTCCAGCAGCGTTTCCATCAGCACGGTCTCCTTCCTGCTGAGCGCGACCGACTTGTCGTTCAGGTGCAGCTCCATCCGTTCCGGGTAAAGCAGCAGCCCGGACTGGCTGACCACGCGTTCCTCCGACTTGGCCGCGTAATCGCCGTAGGCGCGGCGCAGCTGGTTGCGAATCTTGGCCATGACGATCTCGTAATGGAACGGCTTGGTCATGTAATCGTCCGCCCCGTTCTCGAGCGCCATCAGCTGGTCCATTTTGCCGCTGCGGGCCGAGATGACGATGATCGGGCACGTGGAGAAGGACCGGATTTGGCGGCACCAATAATAACCGTCGTAACTGGGCAAATTGATGTCGAGCAGCACCATATGGGGCTCGATCTCCTTGAACCGGTCCAGCACGCGTTCGAAATCCTCGACGATCACGCCGTTGTAGCCGTATTTTCGAATATGGGACTGCAGCATCGCGGCGATCTTGCCGTCGTCTTCCACGATCATGATGTCGTACATCCGTTCACTCCTTTACCTTGAGGCATGAATCCCGGGGACGAGCTTCTTGCCCGGACGCTTCCGCTGCTCGGTCTGGTACTGCTTCGACGCCCGCGTTCCGAGCGCGCAGACGATCTCGTTCGTGATCGTGCCGGTGCGCTTGGCCATCTCCCCGGCCGTGATCCGCTCGCCGCCGTCTTCCCCGATGATGGTCACCGTGTCTCCCTGCCGCACGCGGTCGATGCCGCTGACGTCGACCGTCAGCTGATCCATGCAGATTCGGCCCACGATCGGGGCCCGTTTCCCGTGAATCAGCACGCTTCCGCCGCGTTCCGACAGCTCCCTCGGGATCCCGTCGGCATAACCGATGGCGACCGTCGCGATCCGCGTATCCGCGGAAGCCGTAAAGCTGCGGCCGTAGCCCACGGACTCCCCGGCCTCCACGACATGCACGCGCGACACGCTGGCCCGGAGCGACAGCACCGGCCGCAGCTCGATCTTCGTCCGCGTCGCGTCGCTTTCCGAGGACAGCAATCCGTACAGCGCGATGCCGGGACGAGCCAGGTCCATCGCAAGCTCCGGGAAGTTCAGAATGCCGTAGCTGCTCTGCAGATGAAGCATGCCCGGGCGAAGTCCGGCCCCCCATACGAGCGACACGACATGCTGAAAACGGTCGATCTGTTTCCGGCTGAAGGCGATATCGTGCGGATCCAGGCTGTCCGCTTCCGCCAAATGGCTGAACGTTCCCGTCACCTGCAGCCGGCTGTGCCGGTACATCGACAAAATCTCGTCGTCGTGATCGCTTTGCTCGCCCAGACGGTTCATGCCGGTATCGATCTTGACGTGCACCTTGAATTTGCCGCCGTGCGCTTGCAGGCGCCGGGCATCGTCGGCATGGATGACCGTTTGCGTCAGCTTCCATCGGACAAGCTCGGCCAGCCGGTCCGTCGGCGTGTAGCCGAGAACGAGAATGTCTCCCTTCACGCCGCGTTTCCGCAGCTCGATGCCTTCCCCGATCTCCGCGACCGCGAAATGGCGAATGCCCGAACCGTACAAGCGCTTGGCGATCTGGACGCTGCCGTGGCCGTACGCGTTCGCCTTGACGACCGCCATCAGGCTTGTCCCGGAAGGCAGCGCGCTTTGCAAAACCGCGGCATTGTGATCCAAATGCGCCAGGTTGATATCCACCCATGCCCGCTGCCCGCCGGCCTTCGGCGAGGATTTGCGTAACGCGAGTATAGCAATCGCGGAGGCGAACAGCAACGACAAGACCGTAACGGCCGCGAAAAACACGATGCTGTTGCCGACCGCGATCGATTGGAGCCCCGTCATCTTGGCGAACCCGCGAACCGCTATGATAACCAGAGGATGAATCAGATACACCGTCGTGCTCATGTACCTGATTCGGGGATGCGATTTTCCGCCGAAGGCCAGGAGCAGCGCGAACAGGAAGATTTCCGCGGGAACGGCCGCGAGATACATGGCATCGTGCAATGGCGTCGCGTATCGGTGCAGCGCGATGCCTTCCGCGAGCAGCGCGCAGAACGAGACGGCGAACAGGGCCGCGTACCGCTTCTTGCCGCCGAGCGACGGCGCGATGCGCGAACCGCCCGCCGCCGCCGAACCGAATGCCGCGCCGAGCGCGATGTAGAGCGGCGCGAAGAAGAGCCCGTTGCGCGTCTGGCCGAACGCGTCGAACAGCTGGCCGTAGAAACCGGCGAATTGGGCGCTATGCGTCGTTACCCCGTAGTAGCTGTCCCCGAACAGCCCGACGGCATACAGCGCGCCTGCGGCGGCCAGGACGAACCGGTTCGGCAGCCAAGTCCGCAAACCGAACACGATCAACGTGCCGATAATGAGCGCCGGAAGGTACCACAAGTGATAGAACGTGCCGCCGAAGAAAATATCCTTCGTTATCGAGGCGGCGGTCGAATCGCTGCCGAAGCGGCCGTTATACAAATTCACCGGCAGGTACAGCAGGATGCCCACGCCGTAAAGCGTCCCGATGCGGCTCAAGAAACGCTTGACCGGCGGTTTGCCCGCTCCGCCTTCCCGCCTCGGCCGGAAGAAGAAGAAACCCGAGGTCATGAAGAAGTACGGAACGGTAAGGCGAGAAATGATGTCCGTCAGCACGAAGTCCGCCTTGGGGCTTAAGGAAGCGAGCGGTCCCGTATGATTGGCGATCACGAGCATGGCCGCGAACAGCTTGAACAGATCCAAACTGCCGTAGCTTCGGTTAGCGGACATGGCGGATCGGCTCCTTGTCGTAGACGGCCGCGACGACGTAACCGTCCCGGTTGTTGCCGGATAATTCCCAGCCCGCGGATTCGCCGGCGCCCGGTACCGGGACGTCCGTTCCGCCGGGAAGCGCGGCGACGTAGTAGATTTCGTACGTGCGGACGCCGTCCGTGAACAGCAGATGCGCTTTCCCGAAAGCATACTGCTTCAGATAGGACGTGTATTCTTCGAGGCACAGGTTCTCGCGCGTCATGATCGCCGCATGCGGGCGGCCCACGTAGCGATAATGCCATGGCTCGCAGGCAATCCCCGTGATCTCCGTCTTGCTCTCCTGATAGCGCTGAACGAAGCCGTATTCCGGCGCCAAGCGCCGAAACGCCGCGCTTGGCCCTTCGTCCTCGGGGAAGGAAGGCGCGATATAGTCCAGGCCGCGGCCGGCCAAGCCGACATCGACGGCAAGACCGGTCTGATGCTCGCTCGCGCCCGGAAGCGCCACGTAGCTTTCCGTATACGCCCGTCCGCGTTCCCGCAGCTTGTCCGCGTAGATGTCCCGCTGCGTTTGCTTCGAGCGATACCCGCTCACGACGGCGATGCGGTCCCCGCCCTCGCAGGCATCCAATAAAGCGGACAGCTGCGCGAGACATTCGGCATCCAGCCTAATGCGGGGCTCCTCTCGACCGGCCGCCTGCAGCATGCCGTTCGTCACGTCCTCGAGCCGCAGCGTGCATGTCGCGACGGGATGCGCTTTGTTGACAAGGATCAGCGAACCGTCGTGCAGCTCGTCCTCGCTTAAGCGCGAACTTGCATACCTGCCCGCTTGCGGCAATCCGCGCCCCAGCGTCCATGCCGGCGCATCTATAGGTTTTCTCGTTATCGATTTCATATGCGACACTCCTCGCTCAAGCTTGTTTAACCTTAAGCCGAGTGTAGCCGCTTCAGCGCGTTTCTCCTATTGATCCGGCTTTCAACTCCCTTACAACGTCGTAAGGTGATCCCGGCCGGAGCGCTTCCGCGATCAGCCGATCCAGCAGTTCGGGAAACGCGATGCCCGCCTCCCGCATCATGTTGGGGTAACGGCTCGCCGCCGTAAAGCCCGGGATCGTGTTCACCTCGTTGAAATAGAGGCCGCCGTCCCGCGACAGGAACAAGTCGACCCGCGCAAAGCCCGCGCAGCCGAGCGCGCGGTAGATGCGCAGCGCCGTTTCCCGCGCTTGCGCCGCTTGAACCGCGTCGATCCTGGCCGGAAGATGGATCGCGGACGTGCGCAGCGAATATTTCTCGTCCAGGTCGAAGAAGCCGCCGGCCAGCTCGATTTCGTCGAGCGCTCCCGTCACGGGCTCGGAGCCGCCAAGCACCGCGCAGCCGATTTCGAAGCCTTCGATATGCGTTTCGATGATGATTTTGTCGTCGTGCAGCAGCGCCGTCGCGATGCCCGCTTCCAGCTCCGCCGGATCATGCGCCTTCGTAATGCCGATCGATGATCCCGACCGGGCGGGCTTGACGTAGAGCGGGTAAGTCAGCGCGTCCAAGCCGCTTCGCTTCCCGGCCTCCCACTCTTCCCGCATCAGCGTCACGGAAGGCGGAACCCGGATGCCTGCCGCTTCCACGAGGGTTTTCGCGACCGTCTTGTCCATGCAGACGGCCGAGGACAACGAGCCGCAGCCCACGAACGGCAGGTCCGCCAATTCGAGGAGCCCTTGCACCGTGCCGTCTTCGCCGTTCTTGCCGTGAAGCACGGGAAAGACGACGTCGAGCGGCGTGAACCGGTACTCCGTGCCGGCCAGCTCGAACAAGCCTTTCGCCGCCCGGTTCGGCGACAGGAAGGCCGGCACGCAGCTGGGATGCGCCAGCCAGCGGTCCGCCTTGACGTCCTCCGCGCCGCCGCCGTATCGGAACCAATGCCCATCCCTCGTGATGCCGATCATGACGATGTCGTACTTCTCGTTATCTAAATGCTTCAGGACGGCCGATGCGGACGAAAGCGATACCTCGTGCTCCGTCGAAGCGCCGCCGAACAGCACGCCAAGCGTTATTTTCTGCATGTTATCCGCTCCTTTGTTTCGGCCTTCTGCGAGAACGGCCTATCCCGAGTGTAATCCGCCTCGTCCGGTTCTCCTATTGATTCGGCTTTCAGCTACCTTACAGCTTTGAAAGACAAAAAAATCGGGCAAGAGGGAACGATGCCCCTCTTGCCCGATGTATGCTTGCGGTTGAAGCCCGCGATGCGAATGATCGATTAGAACGTTTTTGCGATTTCTTTCGCTTTCACGATAGCGTCGGCTTTGATTTGCGGCGCTGCAGCCGGGTTAGCGGCTACGCCTTCGACGAACAGCGGTTCGAAGGAAGGAATGCCGAAGAACATGGAGATTTTTTTCAGGTAGCTAAAGCCGCTTTCGAAGCCTGCGGCAGGACCTTCGGAGTAAACGCCGCCGCTCGCTTGGATGTGCAGGCCTTTTTTCTCCGTCAGCAGGCCGACTGGACCTTCGGACGTGTATTTGAACGTTTTGCCGGCTACGGCGACCGAATCGACGTATGCTTTCAGAACCGGCGGGAACGAGAAGTTCCACATTGGCGATACGAATACGTATTTGTCGGCAGCGACGAATTGATCCACGAGTTGGCCAAGACGAGCGACTTTCGCTTTTTCGGCGTCGGACAGTTGGTCGAATCCGGAACCGGATTGGAGTTTGCCCCAGCCTGCGAATACGTCGGCGTCGATTTGCGGGATGTCTTCTTTGAACAGATCTAGGTGAACGACTTCGTCAGCCGGGTGCGATTCGCGGTATGCGTCGATGAATTCTTTGCCTACGGCCATGCTGAACGAAGCTTGGTGATCATGCGGGTGGGCAGTGATATACAGTACAGTTGCCATTTTCTTTATAACTTCCCTTCGGTTTGGTTTAAATTTAAGACTTTCTCATTATGATCTGTTTTCGCATCCTTGGGAAGAAGGCACATCAAAGTGTTCAAGTATCCGTGGGGATACCATCAGAAATTTCCATCGTTTACAAAATATTATTCCACCCGCTATTCTCGTACGCCTGGCCCGGGTTAGCCTCCGTACGCGTCGATCGCCAATGGCATCGGCCTAGCCGGTCAGCCTGCGCTTCGCTTTCCGCAGCAGCATCAGCAGAAAATGAAAGCCCGGCGCCGGATCGCGCACGCTCCATATCGCGGGAGCCTGGCGAACGAAGTACGAGCGCAGCACCTGCCCGCGGCTCAGCTGCTTCGCGCGGATATAAGCCCTGGCCGACAGGATATCCTCGTACAAATAGTTGAATACGATGCCGGTATCCCGCGTCACCGCGTTCGTCCCGATCTCGCCGCCGGTCAGCTCCGCGTACGCCAGCATGGGGAAATTGATGCCGCATTTCCGGAGCAGCACGTTCAGCGTCGTCGTCCTGGCGTTCACCTCGATCAAGTAGAACCGCCCGTTCCCCGCATCCCGCTTGAACTCGATCTCGGCGAAGCCCCGGTAGCCGATCGCTTCCAGGAAAGGAGCGCCGATGGCGTTCAGCTCCGGCACGTGCTGCTGCCGGGTAAACGTCGATGCCCCGAAGTTGATGGGATACTGGCGCAGCTTCCGGCAGGTCATCCAATGCGTGACCTTGCCCGATTGGTTCACGTAGGCGTCGTACGTGTACATCTGGTCGTCGAAGCCCGGAACGATCCGCTGCGCGACCACGTCCATGCCGGCCTCTTCGGCCTTCGCGATGCTCGCGCGGAGCTCGGCGAGATCGAAGCATTTAAACATTTTGACCCTGAATATCGACACGAACGACGCGGAGTCCGCAGGCTTCACGATGCAAGGGAAGCCGATGCGATCCGCGACCGTCGCTTCGAAATCCGGTTCCGAAGGATGCGCCGTCTCCGGCACCAGGACCCCGTGCCGGGCCGCGAGCTTATGCAGGAACGCTTTGTCCATGACGCTGCTCCAGAAGCCCTGGTCCGTCATGTTGAGGAGATAGTAGCCGCGCAGGACATCCAAATGCCGATCGACGAACTCGACGTACGGATCGCCGCACGGAAACAAGACCGGCTTCGCCTCCTGCCGCTCGGCGTAATCGATCAGCTCGCGCAGCGCCGCTTCCTCCTCGTGACGGTAATGCGGTATGATCCGCTGTTCCTTTAAATATCTCGACTTCGACGCATATGTATTTTCCTTGGCATAATCCATCGCCACCGTATAGACGCCGTTCGCGCCCAGGCAGCGGATGACGCTCAGTCCGATAAAATAGTTGGAGCCCAATATGACCGCCTTAGCCTTGTGCTTCATTGCCGCATCCCTCCGAATCCCTGCCATGAATCTATTCTTCGCTTGAAACTATTCTTCACCTGCAAGATTCGCCATATGCGGCCGCTTCCCTTCCGCAGGCGCGAAAAACGGCGTATCGGCCAAGCCCTTCGAGGGCTTGCCGATACGCCGCCGCGATCAACCGTACAGCGTGCCCTTCGCCTTGCTCCGGTAATCCTGGGGGCTGATCCGGTATTTATCGCTGAACAGCCGGGAGAAATACCGGGGATTCGCGATGCCGACCATCGTCGAGATTTCATAAATCTTGAGGTCGGACCGCGCCATCATCTCCCTTGCCTGCTCCAGTCTGTAATCCTGCAGAAAATCCAGGAAGCTGCGCCCGGTTTCGTTGCGGAACAGCGTCGCGAACCAGCTCGGGCTCAGGTTGACGCGGCGCGCGACGGCCGCCGCGTCGATATCTTCGCGATAATGGTCGCGGATATAACCGATCGCGTCGCGGATCTCCTGCCTGCGGCACGACGGCGGCAGCGCCCCCCGCTTCAGGCGGTCGATCAATCGTTCGATCAGCGCCGTCAATTCATCGGCATGGCCGCAGCGCTCGACTTCATCCGGGATCCATTCGCGCACCGAGGCCGCGCCATCGTCCGTCTCCATCGTCAAGTCTTCCCGGAAGCAGCCGCCGAGCTCGAAGCCGGCGTGCCTCAGCTGCTCGGCACCGGGCTTCGCCCGAAGCACGATCTCGTCCCGCCACGCGCGCAGGTGTTCGAAGGCGGCGCCCGCGTCGAGTTCCTCCGCCGCCTGCTTGATTCGCGCATGAAGAGCCCTCAAACCGGCGCCGCCTGCCGAATCCGGAGCGGCCGCGCCCTGACCGTCGCCGGACATGACGATCCCTCTCGGTTCGTAAAACGCGCGCTCCAGCAGCCAGCGGCAATCCAACAGCGCGGCGGGCAGCCGGTCCAGCCTGAATCTCGCGTCCGACAGCGCTTGAAGCGGCTCCAAGCCGACCTTGGCGCATTCCTCGTATCCTCCGCGCAGGACTCCCGCGGACCAAGCGTTGAAATCCGCGCAGCCGTTCAGCTCGGCCGAAACGAGCAGGACCGCCCAGTCCGTCTCCGTCAGCCGAATGACGAACGATGCATAAGGCGCGGCTTCCGACTCGTACGCGCCTATCAAACGCGCGGCGTCGAGCTTGGCGTCGACGGGAAAGCGCAAGGCGCCGAGCCTGAACTGCCTGAACGCCGCCGTCTCGCGCTCCAATTCCTCCCCGGTCGCCGTCGCCGTCCCCGACAGCAAGCGGTCCTGCAGCAGCTGTCGCATCGTCCAACGCTTCCGCAGGCGGGTCTTGCGCATGTCCGCGACCGCCCGATCCAGGCAGGCGATGAACTCCGTCTCGCTAAGCAGCAGCTTCGTCAGGTAGTCGGCCGCGCCGAACCGCATGGCATGCTGCGCTTTGTCGAAATCCTCGAAACACGTCAACAGGATGACCGCGGGAGGCGCCGTCATGCCGCGGATCCGCTCCAACAAGCCGAGTCCGTCCAGCACCGGCATGCCGATATCGGCGATGACGATATCCGGCTGCCGTTCCCCGAGCATGCGCCAAGCCTGCTCGCCGTTCTCCGCTTCCGCCGCGATCTCGTATCCGCGCGCCGCCAAGCCGAACGAACGAATGCGCATCCTGGCGAGCGGTTCGTCGTCGACGACAAGCAGGCGAATGGGTCGTTCACTCATTGGCTACCCTCCTTCCGGCCGCTTCCAGCCGGGGCAATACGATGGCGATCGTCGTGCCTTCGCCGGGTTCGCTGCGGACGGATAAGCCGTACCGCTCCCCGAAGTGCAGCCGAATGCGCCGATGCACGTTCAAGACGCCGATGCCGTGCCCGCCGCCAGGCGCCGCGTCTTCCCGCAGCGCCTGGCGCAGCAGCGCGAGCCGCTCCTCCGGAATGCCGACGCCGTTGTCGCGCACGTAGATCACCATGCCTCTGTCCTCCGACCGAACCGCAACGTCCAGTTCGCCGGCCCGGCCTTCGAGCGCATGCAGGCCGTGGAAGACCGCGTTCTCCACGATCGGCTGCAGCACCAGCTTCATGACCGGCATCCGCGCAAGCTCCGGCGGCGGATCTTCGATCCGGAACCGGAACCGGCTGCCGTAGCGCACGGATTGAATATGCAAATAATCGGCCGCGTAACGGAGCTCCTCCGCGAGCGGCGGCTGTTGGTTATCGTCCAGGCTGTACTTGAGCAGGCGGCACAGCACCTCCATCATGTCGTGCAGTTCCCGCTTGGTGCCGACGTCGACCATGATGTCGATCGTGTTCAGCGTATTATAGAGAAAATGCGGATTGATCTGCGACAGCAGCACCTGCATGTCGGATTGGCGCTTCGCCTCCTCCGTGCGCTGGAGACCCGCGACGAGATCGGAGATTTTAACGGTCATCTGGTTGAATTGATGCGCCAGTTCGCCGAGCTCATCCCGCTGCTTCACGCGCACCTTCGCCTCCAGGTCGCCTCTTGCGACCTTGCGGATACCCTTGGTCAGCGCGAGAATCGGCCGCGTGAACCACCAGGAGACGGTGACGTAAATGCCCAGAAACCCGATCAGCCCGAACAGCAGCAGCGACCAGGCGATCTGGCCGAGCGGCTTGAACCGGCTCTCCAGCTTGTTGACGTCGCCGACGACGATAACCTTCCATCTCAGGTTGGTCTTCATGTACGAGACGGAATGATAGATCCCGGCTTGCTTGAAATACCGCAGCGCCTGGTCCAGCGTCTCCGCGTTCTTCTCCGCGATGAACTCCTTCGCGCCGCCGGACGGGCTGGCCCAGATGTAGTCGATCAGCTTGTCGTCGCTGTCGTAGAGCAGCGTCTGCGTGTCGTAGCTGCCGGCGAAGGCGGCGCTCCGCTCCAGGAACGCCGACAAGTCCACGAGAAACGCCAGATAGCCGGACGGGCTGCCCGCTTCGTCGAATACCGTCTTCGTCACCAGGCTCGTCGGGCCGTAGGCGCCGGTGCGGCCGATATCGGAGCGGATCGTGTTCGACCATTCGAACACGCCGCTGCTCGCTTGCGCCTGCTTCCGCACGAGCTGCTCTTCCTTCTCCGAGAAATTGCCCCAGAAGTTCTGCGGATAGCCCGTGATGACCCCGTCCTTGCGGATGTAGACGATGCCCCGGACGAAGTCGGAGCGGATTTGCGCGGCCGTATGCATGGCGCTGCCCAGGCTTTCGCCGGCGCCGCCCTCCTGCTTGATCGTCTGCTCCAGCTCCAGCATGTTATAGGTGATCTCGTTGTTGTAGATCGTGATCAAATGCGTCACTTGGCTGGACATGCCGGCGAGCGCCTCGTTCTGCGTTTCCCGCAGGAACCCGAGCGTGTAATCCTTGGCGATCTGCACGACGAAGAAGACGAACAGCGTGCTCGGCACGAACAAGAGCAAAATCAGTTTGGCGCGGGAACCAAGCTTCATGCGGCGATTCAATCCGGATGCACCCTCCTCGGCGGCAATGTCCCGCGAATAGACAAGTATACCCATGAACGCGCGGAAGCGCATTCATGAGTATACCGGGACGGGCCGAACTTCTTATGGCTTCGCCGCGCCTAGCTGCGCCGCGGCGTCGTCGATGAGCTTCTGTCCGCCCGCTTTCTTCCATTCTTCCACATACGCGTCCCAATCGTCAAAGGAACGTTTGCCGAGCACGAAGGAAATCTCGTTCTTGTTCTGGAAATCCGTCAGCTTCTGGCTCGTCGGACCGTCCAGCGTAAGGTTCATGTCGAAGTTCTTGTAACGGGGCATGGCGATGATCTGCTGGTTGAACTTGCTGCCCGTCACGCCGACCGGCTCGTCGTCGTACACCTGCCAGATCAAGGTGTACCCGAAGAATTGCCAGTCCGCCAGCGACTGGTATTCCGGCTTCGCCTTCTGAATATGCGAATCCTTGATGAAGAACACGTTCGTGCCGTCGTCGTTCAGCTTCACCGTGGAATCGTCAGGGAAGATCTCCGGTCCGCCGCCCTGGGACACCGCCCAGTAATTCTCGTTCGGATAGATCATCGTGTCGAGCATATGGGCGAGCCGCTTCATCTTGCCCGGGTCGTCCTTCAGCTTCTTGGAGAAGATGAACATCCCGCCGGGACTGCCGCCCGGTCCGTACATGCCGCCCTTGCCGTCGTTCGACTTCAGCGGATCGAGCGGTTCCCACAGCGTCGCCGCCGCCGGATCCTTCTTCTTGGCGTCGTACTGCTCCTGCACGATGTTCCAGCCGGGATACCAGACGAGCCCGATCTGATCGTTCAGCGTGTACGCTTTGAACGGCTCCCAGCCGATCGTGTACCAATCCGGCGCGAGCAGTTTGTTGTCGTAGAGCTTCTTGACGAATTTGAGGAAATTTTCCGTCGTGCCGTCGAGCATCGGGTGATTGAGCTTGCCGTCCTGCACGTTCCAGCTCGGATGGCCGTACATCGTCTTCAGCGCGTCCATCATCGACCACGCGTTGCCGGCGCCGGCGGCCCCCATCAGCCAGGTGTCGGCTTTGCCGTTCTTGTTGGGATCCTGTTCGACGACGGCTTTCGCGTAAGCGAACAGCTCATCCTCGGTCGTCGGCATGCTCATGCCGAACGCCTTCAGCCAATCCTGGCGGATGAAATACGCCCAGTTGTCCGGGAACACGCCGTAACGCGGCACGCCGATCAGCTGATCGTCCTTCGTGGTCGCCCATTTCGCGAAATCCTTCGTCACGTACGCCATCGCCTGCGGCATGTAAGGCAGCACTTCCTTGCCGTCGAGGAGCTGGCCCGCGTTGTAGAGCGACAGGGCGACGTTCTTGTCCGGCATCATGACCATGTCCGGCTCGTCTCCGGACGCGTAGCGCACGCTGACGGAGTTCTTCAGATCGTCGCCGTTCATGCTGGTGAATTTGAGCTTCACGTTGAATTTCTGCTCCAGGTACTCCTTGACTTTGTCTTCGGGCACCGGCTGGTTGAACGAACCGGCGAGCATGACGTCCAGGTCGTAGGATTTGCTCATGTCGTCGTAGGCATAGCTCGCCTTATCGACGGCCTTCGGAACCTGCGGGAACGCATCCGGAAAATTCAATTCCGTCACCGGAGGTCCGGCCGCCTCGGCGCCGTTATTGCCGTTATTGCCGTTTCCGTCGCCGGTCGCGGCCGCGTTGCCGTCTCCATTGCCGGCCGATCCCGCATTGCCGCCGTTCCCCGAGTTGTCGGAGCAGGCGCTCATCGCCGTGACGGAAGCCAGCACGACCGCCATCGCGGCAAAAGCCATTTTCTTCCTCATGCGTCTCTATCCCCTTTCTGATCTGCAACGATTTATGTAAAGAAGCGCCTCCTAATGGCTTCTTGACACCTGATTCATGCCGCTTCAGCCCTTCACGGCGCCCAAATACATCCCTTTGACGAAATGCTTCTGCAGGAACGGATACACGCACAGGATCGGAACGAGCCCCACCACGACCGTCGCCATCTTGATCGTCTCGGTGCTGACGGCCTGCGTCGATTTCAGCATCCCGTTCATGTTGTCGCCGCTGATGGAGTCGACGGTCAGCATGTTCTTGAGCACCATCTGCATCGGATAGAGCGATTTGTCGTTCAGATACAGGAGCGCGTCGAACCAGCTGTTCCAGTGGGCCACGAGATTGAACAGCCCGATGGCGGCGAGCGCCGGCGCGGCCAGCGGCACGACGATGCGCGTCAGCGTGCTCCACTCCCCCGCGCCGTCGATCTTGGCCGATTCGACCAGCCCGTCCGGGAGATTCTCGATGAAGATCTTGATGACGAGCAGCCCGAAGCTGTCGACCATGAGCGGCAGCACCATCGACCACGCGGAGTTGATGAGGCCGAGCTGCTTGATGACCAGGTACGTCGGGATCATGCCGCCGTTCAACAGGATCGTCGCGAGCACGAACAGCAGGAACAGCTTCCTGCCCGGCAGCGTCCGCTGCGCCAGGACGAATGCGCCGACCGTCGTCAGCATCAGGGCGAGCAAGGGCCCGACCGTGCTGCGGAAGACGGAGATCAGGAACGAATGCCAGACCACGGAGGAAGCCATGATCCGTTTGTACGCTTCAAGCGTCGGCTCCTTCGGGATGATGACGAAGTAATTGCGCTGGATCATTTCCGCCTTGGTCGTAAACGACATGCCGAGCACGTATACCAGCGGGAAGACGGCGGTGAGCGCCACGAGTATGACGATGACGTGAATGATCGTCTGATAGATGATTTCGCTGCGCGATTTGTAGATCACGGTGACCCTCCTTCTTACCAGATGCCGCGGCCGGTGTATTTTTTGGCGAGAAAATTGCTGCCCAGAATGAAGACCATGCCGATGATGGACTGGAAGACGCCCACGGCCGTCCCGATGCTGAACTGCAGCCGGCTGAGCCCTTCGCGGTACACCCACGTCTCGATGACGTCGGCGGAATCCAGCACCGCCTTGTTGTAGAAGAGCAGGATTTGCTCGCCTCCCGCGAACAGAATGCTCCCGAGGTTGATGCAGAGCACGAATGTGATGACCGGCAGGATGCTCGGCAGCGTGATCGCCGCGATCCGCCTGATCGGTCCCGCGCCGTCCATCGTCGCCGCCTCGTACAGCTGCGGGTCCACGGTCGTCAAAGCCGCGAGATAGATGATCGTGCTCCAGCCGATTTCCTTCCACAGCGCCGAGCCGAGCAGGAGCGGGCGGAACCACGATTCCGAGAGGAAAAATTCGAATCTGGCGTAGCCGAGCCATTCCAGGACGTTATTGACAAAGCCGGTGCCCGTGGAGAAGAACGCGAACACGATGCCGTAGACGATGACCCACGAGAAGAAATGCGGGATGTACACGGCGCTTTGCAGCCACTTCTTCAATCGCCTCGACGCCAGATCGTGGAACATGATCGCCAGGACGATCGGCGGGAAGAAGCCGACCACGATGCGGAGCACGCTGATCTCGACCGTATTGCGCAGGACGTTGACGATCTCGGGGTCTTCGAACATGACGCGGAAATTCGCGAAGCCGACCCATTCGCTGCTGAACACGCCCGAGCCCAGCTGCAGGTCCTTGAAGGCCACGATCCACGCCAGGACGATCGGCCAATAACGGAAAATAACGTAATACGCGATGACGGGCAGAAACATCAGATACAGGATGCGATGCTCCGCGATCCGCTGCCATAGGCCGCGTCTCGCCGGAGCCGCGACCGCCGGAGCCGGCCGCCGGGATGCGCCCGGTCGGGGAATTGAATGGGCCAATTATGCTTCCTCCTTCTCGCTTGCCGGAGCGCTGCCGGTTGGATATGAACAGTATAGCAAACGCTTTCATTAAACAGGTGCACTGTGGCACTGAAAAGGTGCACAATTCCACTGGGTTTCCGTTTGCGCCGGGATGCGGGGCGAAGCCGCGGCCGGGACGCGGGGCGAAGCCGCAGCCGGACGCGGGGCGAAGCGGCGGCCGGGACGCGGGGCGAAGCCGCAGCCGGACGCGGGGCGAAGCCGCCGGACGCGGGGCGAAGCGGCAGCCGGAAAAGGCCGGCCGATGGACTCGGCCGGCCTGTCGGCGAAAAAAAGGCAGCCCCGAGCCGTCGTGGCTCGGAAGCTGCCCTAGCGATCCTGCGAGACCGGCCGCGCGCCGCGCGTCAACGGCTTTCCGGCAACCGACGAATCATTGCGACGACGACGCAGGCTTGCGGGTCCTGCCGTCCCCCTCAGTAGTCGATCGCGAGCGCCGCGCCGGCCGGCCTGCCCGGATGGCGGACGAGCAGCGTCCCCGAAGCCCGGTCATGCCGGTACTCGGCCTCTACCCCGTCCGCCGTCACCCGCTTCGGCGCATCGGCAAGCCGGATGCGCGTGCTGACGGTCATGTTCGCCGGGGATTCCGACACGAACGTAAACCGTCCCGCCTCGCGTCGCTCGTCGCGGATGCGCGACGAGCTGATCAAGATCGCCGGTTCCTCGGCGCTTCGGCTTGCGCTTCCCTCGGCCGCCGGCTCGTAGTTCAAGTCATAGAGCAGGCAGTTCTCTCCGGGCTGCAGCTCCACGCGGTCGCGTATCGGCAGGTCGTCCTCGAACAGATCGATGAAGCGGCCATGTATCGCGAAGCCCTCCGCCGAATCCGTCTCGTCCAGCGCCTGCGCGATGACGTACGGTCCGCGCTGAATCCGCAAATTGCCGCTCTCGATGTACTCGCGCGCTTCGCCGCGCATGCCGAGCGCCCGTCGCACGCTGCCCGTGACGAGCTCCGCGCCCTTGCCCGACTGCGACAGCGCCGCCGGATTCACCTTCATATAGATCACCGCTCCGTCTCCCACCGCATGCTCGCCTTCCTCCGGGTTGCGTCCGAGGCCCATCGCTTCGAACAGATGCTCTTCGGGCCGTTCGTACGTCCGGCTTCCTGCGCCGCGGTTCCACCATTCCCGCACCTCGTGGAATGGGTCGGAGCCGTCGCCGGCGTAGATCAGCACGCCGCCTTCCCGCACCCATTGCCCGAGCGCCTGATGGATGCCGGGATGCTCCGGCTTCATGAACTCGTAGCTGAGCAGCAGGACGCGGTAGCCTTCCAAGTAGCCCGGGAACGTCAGGATGTTGTCCAGCTGAACCGGACGCAGCGGAACGCCTTTCTTCACGAGCGGCAGCGCCAAGCCGTAGAAAGCCGACCAATCCAGCAGGTCGCGCTGCTCCGCCGTCAATTTGTCCGCCGAATCGGTGCCGTCGTATTTGAACGCCTCGCGGCTGTCGTCCTCGCCGATCACGTCCCCGCGCTGGTACATCGCCGAATTGGCCAGGCACAGGCCGATGCCCCGCGTGTAGAGCTCGCCGCCCGCCTGCTCCTCGTGACGATGCATGTCCCGCAGCACGCTCATGACCGTCAGCAGCACCGTGGCATACGCGCCGGGAATGCCTTCCTTGCCCGTGCCGTCCTCGGTCGGATATTTCCCTTCGAACACGCGGCGCGGCCACGGGCACACTTCGTATTGGCTTACGCCGGGATGCAGCAGCGACGCCACGACGGTCTGCCGGTAGTTGAACCGGTAGTCGCTCCACGTGTAGCGCGGATTATCCTCGATCGGATCGTGCAGGAACCACATCTCCCGCCCGGTGCCGCGCGTCAATTCCTGCATGATCCCGTATTCGAGATACGCCGTCTCGAAGGTGCGCTCGCGGCGAACCCCTTTGTACACGTTCGGCGTCCGCGCCGTCCCCGTCCAGATCTGCGCGATGAAGCCGTCGCACGCGGGCATCGAGACGAGCAGCGCTTCCGGGCTGACGATCCGCCACTGCGTATAATTGATCAGGCTGTGCGTCGGCACGTAGAACCGGACCGTACGGCCGTGCGTGACGAGCGCGTATTCCTTCATCTGGCTGCAGATCCGGTCCAGCGCCCGGTAATACATAGCGGCCTTCAGCTTCGAGGCCCGGTATTGCGCGTCGGGAGAAGCATGCGGCGGAATCCAGTCCTCCCCGTAATAATTGAGCCATTCGCGCTTGAACGCTTCCTCGTAGCCCGTCTGCGCCCAAAACTCCGGCTCTTCCATATGGATCGCTTCGACGCCGTAGTCGATCGCCTTCTTGATATACGTCGCCAGATACTCCGCGAACGAGATCGTCGGCACCATGTACGGAACGTCCTTGCCGTGCAGCATATGCTTGCCGTCCTGCATCGTCTGCGCTTCGTCCCAGTGGTCGCGGCCGTCGAACCGGCTATACAAATAATCCTGATATTCGCCCCAGGATACGCCCGTCATCAGATGGATCGTATAGCCGGCATTCTTCCAGCCTTCGATGCGCGCGGGCAAATCGTTGCCGACGCCGTACACCATGACGAAATCCGTGCGCAGATCGTAGTTCGCTCCGTACGGACGGGATTCCTGAAACCCGGTCCATTCGGGATTCGTTTTCGCTTTACGGCTCATGTCTGCCGCCTCCTTAAAAAAAGCCGGCCGGCTTGCGCCGGCACGGTGATTGAAAATCGATGAATTTGGATTAGTTCGGCATTTGCAGCGTGACGACTTCCTTGCCTTTGAGGTTCTCATTGACGTACTTGATCGCGTCGGCATAGCCCGTTTTGTTCATTTGCTCGCGCAGCTCGTTGATGACCTTCAGCGCCGCGGCATCGGACTTGGTGAAGATGGCTTGCTGCCAGACCGTGGTAATCTGATCCATGGACGGCTTGAGCGATTCGTACTGCGGCGATTTCGCCAGCACGTCGCCGGCCGCATAGGCGGAAATGACCTTGATGCCGTTCGGACGGAGAATCTTCCGCGCGTTGTCCATGGCCGCGATGCGGTCTTGGTCGGCCCAGATGTCGCCGCCGAGCGTCACGGTGCGGTCCAAGCCGGACATCGATTCGAAGCCGATGCCGAAGCCTTCGTTCTTCTTCGCTTTGCCCGTCGTGTCGGCGTTGAACTTATCGAACATTTCTTTCTTCGCGACCGGTTTGCCGTCGACCATATCGTAGTGAACGCCTTCGATGCCGTAGTGGACGAGCTTGAAGCCTTCGTCGGAAGCCAGGAAGTCGAGCAGCTTCAGCGAAGCGTCCACGTTTTTGTTCTTCTTCGTAATGACCGTCACGTTATTTCCTTGGATGGCGAGATCGGCCGGACGGTCCGCTTCCGCTCCTGCGCGGTCCAGCGGTCCGACGGGCACGTAGTCGCTGCCTGGATGCGCTTTCACGTAATCCTTGGACGCGTCCAGGATAGCCGGATAATGCGCGGCGAGCACGGCGATGCGGCCCTGCTTGATTTTCTCGTTGGCGATCGGGTCGGTCTGCGTGAACGCTTCTTGATCAAGCAGCCCTTCGGAGATCAGCTTGCGGTAGTAGAGGGTGTACTCCTCGTACTGCTTCGACATGAACGTGTGCTCCAGCGTGCCGTCGCCCTTGTCGATGTAGTCGGAGCCATAGAACATCATGTTGCCGATGCCCACGGCCCAGCCGGCGTGGAAGCCGCCGAGCGGAATGACCGGGAGACCGTTCTCCTGCAGGCCCGCGTCCTTGATTTTCTTGAGGAAGTTGTACAAGTCGTCCTTCGTGTGGACCGACTGCGGATCGACGCCGACTTTGGCCGCGATGTCCTTGCGGACGTAGAAGCCGTAGAGCCAATCGAGCGCGTCCTTGTCGCTTGCCGGCTGGTTCTGGTAGAGCAAATATTTTTTGTCGCCGAAGGCGCCGATCGCTTTGTCGTACAGGGCCGGCGGCACGTTCTCCTTGTCGATTTCCTTGGCGAGGTTCGGGTATTTGTCGAGGTACGGGGCCAGGTCGACCAGCTGGTCTTCCTTCGCCGCCTTCACGATGCCGTCCAGCTCGCCGCCCCATGCCGGGCCGGTATAGATGTCGGGGAGGTCCTGCGTGGCGAAGATCGTATTGACCTTCTCGACCTCGCTGCCTTTCGTGTAGTCGAACTGCACCGTCACGCCGGTTTTCTCTTTGATGGCTTCCGCGATCGGCGTCATGTCGACGTCGCCGGCGGACGAACCGTTCCAGTTGTGCAGGATCTTGACCGTGACGGGTTTGTTGCTGCTCGCGGCGTTATCCCCGTTCGCTTCCGCGTTGCCCTTGTTGCCGCCATTGCCGGCATTGCCGGTCGTGCCGGCGTTGCCGCCATTGCCGCCGTTTCCGTTGTCGCTGCAGCCTGCCAACAGCCCGCCGAACAGCGTCACGGCCAATGCCGACGACACCAGAGTTCTCCTCTTATTCCACATACGAACCCCTCCAATATTCGAATAATGGTCTATGATAAAGTTTCTCGCGAAACGTTTATCCGAACGTGAACGTGACAATCAGCCTTTGACCGAGCCGATCATGGTGCCTTTGACGAAGAAGCGCTGCAGGAACGGATAGACGCACAGGATCGGGAAGACGGCGATGACGAGCAACGCCATGCGCAGCGATTCCGGCGTCGATCCCGCCACGTTGGCGTTGATCGTCTGACCGCCGTTCTGGGATGCCTGCTGCATCGAATTCGACAGCGCTTCCGCTTCCGTCAGCATCTGCTGCAGCAGCGTCTGGACGGGAATGAGATTCTTGTCCGAGACGTAGTACGCCCCGGTAAACCAGTCATTCCAGTGCGCGACCCCCACGAATAGCGAGATCGTGGCGAGCACCGGGCCCGATAACGGCAGGATGATGCGGGCGAAGATCTGAAAATCGCCGTAGCCGTCGATCCGCGCCGACTCCTCGAGCTCCTCCGGTATGCCCTGCAGGAACGTCCGGATGATGACGATATGCAGGAAGCTGAACAAGGCCGGAATGACGAACACCCAAAACGTATTAATGAGATGAAGCTTCTGCAGCGTAATGAAGTACGGGATAAAGCCGGCGCTGAAGATGGTCGGCAGAAAAATATAGAAGGTGAAGAACGTCCGGCCGGGCAGCGATTTCTTCGAAAGCGCGTAAGCCATCAGCGTGCTGAGGAAAACCGAGAGAAACGTGCCGAGCACCGTCCGAAAGAGCGTGATCTTGTAAGCCTGCCAAATCTTCGGATTGTCGAACACCTGCGCGTAGTTATCGAACGTGAATTTGCGAGGGTAGAAATAAAGCGCGCCTAACATGGAATCCTTCCCGTCGTTAAACGAGTACACCAGGATGTAAATGAACGGATAAATCATCGAAAACCCGAGCAGGGCCAGAATCAAGTAATTCAAAATATCGAATGGCGAGAAACGCCTTTTCTTCATGCTGGTTCGCTCCTTCCTGGTAATCAAGGCCAAGCTTGCATAAGCTGGCGGTTAGAAAAGCGACACGTCGCTGACTTTCCGGGCAACGCGGTTGACCGTCAAGATCAAGACGAGCGCGATGACGCTTTGGAACAAGCCTACCGCGGCCGCGTAGCTCAGCCTGCCCTCGTTGAGGCCCGCGTTGATGACATGCACGTCGAGCACGCTGTCGATCGAAGCCGTCGCCGGCCCGCTCAGCAGGAGCAGCTGTTCGTAGCCCGCGCTCATCAGGCTGCCCGTCGCGAGGATGAACAGGATAACGGCGATATTGCGGATGCCGGGGAGCGTGACATGCCAGATCTGCTTGAACCGGCCGGCGCCGTCGATCTTCGCGGCTTCGTACTGCTGTTGGTCGATGCCGGCGATGGCGGCGATATAAATGATGGAGTTCCATCCGATGTTCTTCCAGATATCCGATCCCAGGATCATTTGATAGAACCAGCTCGTGTTGTTCAGGAATTGGATCGGGTCTTTTACCATGCCGATCGACTCGAGAAGATTGTTGACCGGGCCCCCGTATTGGGCGAGCAGCCGCTGCATCAGCGTCACGACCACGACCCAGGAGACGAAGTACGGCAGGTACGAAAGCGTTTGCACAGTTTTCTTGAATTTGACGTTCCGGACCTCGTTGAGCAGGACGGCCAGAATAATCGGCATCATGAAACCGATGAGCAGCTTCAGGGCGCTGATGAGGATGGTGTTGCGAATCAGCCTGCTCGATTGATAGTAGTCGAAGAATTGATGGAAATACTTCAGGCCCGCCCAGGGGCTGCCGCTGAAGCCGCCGGAAAATTGGAAATCCCGGAACGCGACTTGAATGCCGTATAGCGGCACGTAGGAGAAAAGAAAAAACCAGACGAGACCGGGCAGCATGAACAAATAAAACAATTTGTGCCGCCAAATGCGTTTCCATAATAGCGTTGAAGTCATAGTATTTCCCCTTTCGGAAAGTTAAAGAACGGCTACGCCGATGCCAGCCGAGCTGCGGCATCCATATCCTTCCTTCATCTCACCAATAATATATATTAAATATTATATATATTCAATATATTTTTAATAATCTTTAGGATGAAAATTTTTACATCTCAAGCGAACGATCCCCATTAGCGGCAGCCGCGGCTTTCCGGCAGCGCAAAAAAACCGGCTTCCCGTTCAACGGGAAGCCGGTTGCCGCGATGCGGCGGCGTTATGCCGAATGCGGAGGTCCGGACGTCTGGCGCACGACGAGCTCGGGCTCGATGAGCGTCTTCATGTATTTGCCGTCCTTGCCGTGCCCGCGCTGGATGATCTGAAGCAGCATTTCCGCCGCGCGGCAGCCCATGTCGTGCTCGAACTGCTTCACGTGCGTGAAGATGCTGAAATCCTCCACCATGGACGTCGGATCGTCGAAGCTGACGATGGACAGATCGCCCGGCACGCTCAGGCCGGCCTGGCGCGCCATCTGATAGATTTCCACGCCGAGCCTGCCGTTCAGCGTGATATACGCCGTCGCCATCCGGTTGCGGATATAGCGGTACAGCGGGTGACTCTCGGGCCGTTCCTCGCCGTCCATGCGAAAATCCGTGATCATGTGCGCGGGGTTGATCAGCGCCCCCTTGTTCTTGAGCGCGTTCATGTAGCCTTCGATCCGTTCCTGCACCGTGACGGTCTGCAGCGGCGAATCGGAGCAGATGGCGATCTCCCTGTGCCCGAGCTCCCACAGATGATCGACCGCGATTTCCGCGCCCATCCTGCCGTCCGCGGCGATGTAGCTCGTCTCGACGCCGGGCAGAAACCGGTCGATCAGCACGAACGGGAACCCCGAGAACTTCATGGCGAGGATCTCCTCGTTGTACCGCTCTTCGTCGACCGGGAAGATCAGCATGCCCTCGACCCCGATATCCTTGAACGTCGTGATCGCCTCGATTTCTTTCTGCAGCTCGCCGCCCGACAACAGGATGATGCAGCGGCAGCCCCGCTCCTCCAGCGTTCTGCGGATGCCCTCGACGAGCCGGATCGCGAAGAAATCGTAGATGGAAGGCATGACGAGACCGATCACGCCGGTCCGCCTTCCCGATTCGCCCAATTCGGCGAGCGCGAGTCCGGTTCCCGCAGAGCCCGCGTGCGATTCGGCGGGAATATCCTTCCCCCTGCCGCTGACGAAGCTGCCGCGCCCCGGCACGCGAGTTATGAACTTCTCGTTCGCGAGCCCTGAAAGCGCGTTTACGACCGTGATCTTGCTGACGTTGAATTTCCCCATCAGCTCTTTCTCCGTCGGAATGCGGTCGCCTTCCTTCAGGCCTTCCGATTCGATCAAGTCGCGAATGTAATCCTGGATTTTCTGGTAAAGCGGTATCCGGTCAGCCGTGCTCATTCTGCATCACCAATTTTCGGTATTAGATTTAGTATATATAATATATTTTTGCCAGCGGCTATGCAAGCATGATTCCTTGCTCCCAGATGCCCTTTCTTCCGCGCAAATCCGCGCCCTATGGCCTAACGGACAGACTGATTTGCAGGAAAATCGTAAGAACTTTTGTCGAAAGTATTGTAAGACTATATATAATATATTAAACATGTATTGTTACGTCGAAATAGTGAGGTATCCGATCTAAATCCAGGAGGTGAATTCACGCAACGACCCTCGCGGGCGTTGACGCATGCAATCCGGGCAACGATTCGAACACGAATGCTAACGCGTTTGAACGCAAAACGAAAGCGCAAATCGGAAACGCGAACGACGGCTTGATCAAATCATACGAGGACGAGGTGTTCCATTTCATGATTCGAAAGCTTGCGACCGCAGGACTCGCACTGGCATGCACGTTATCCTTTACGATAGGCGCTTCGGCGGAAACGACGACCGCGCCGCAATCGCCCGACAAAGGCGGCGGCGGCTCCATCTCGTGGCCGGCCAATCAGGCGCTGCCGAGCTTCACCAAAGTCAAAACGCTCGAGGTCGCGGATATCTACGACGCGCCGGGCGACGACAAGATCATGCTGACCACGCTGCAGGGGATCGTGAATCGCAAAGAGCCCCGCATGTACGTGCTGGAAAGCAAAGAAGAAGGCAAATTCACGTGGTTGAACGACCTCGACGTGCCGTACAAGGTCCGCGACAACTACTGGGACATCGTCAAGACGTTCAAGAACGAAATCAAAGGCGTGATCGTCTACGATCCGGCCTTGTCCGATTCCATCAACGTGGCCACCACGCTGGCCGGGTTGAAGGACGCCGTCGTGGCAAGCCCCGAGCTGGCGCAAAAGCTGGCCGCCGCGCCATATAACCTGAAGGTGCTGGACGATCTGCGCGGCAAGTTCAAGGATCGGCTCGACGCCTATACCTGGCAGTACGAGAATCTGTGGCAGCAAACGACGCACCGCATGCTGGTCGGCCTGAGCCCGGATACGTCCATCCGCATCCCGGACGGCTTCCCCGCTTCCTTCAAGACGCTCGCCGCGGATACGACGCAGGAGCGCGACGCCAAGAACCGCAAGGTCTACGATCTGGACCTGACGCCGTTCCTCGGGAAGGACGCCGTCTATCTGCGGTTCGACGACGCCTTCACGCAGGACGGCTGGGGCTCCGCCGTTCACGAAGTGACCGTCAAGGCGGACGGCCAGGAGATCGCCCATTTCGTGGCGGGCACGCCGGAGGAGCAGCCGTTCCTGTACGACGCCCAAAGCTCGCAGGTGTCCACGGGCAGCGGCGGTCACCGCTTCGCCGACAACGGCCGTTACTTCGTCTACAAGTTCGCCGCGCCCGCCGGCACGAAGCAGCTGACCGCCTCCGTCGACATGTGGAACCAGTACAAGGTTTCCGCCGGCAACGAGCAGCCGCTGTCCTCCGAGCAGAAGGAGCCATACGGCTATCTGCGGGATTACGCGGTCGCCAACAAAGCGATGGTGTTCTGGCTCGACGCGAACGTGCCTGAGCAGCGCGCGCTGTTCGAGCGCATCCTGTCGGACGTCAAGCCGGGCACGCCGTACCTGGGCTGGTTCAGCAACGACGTCCAAGGGGAGTTCAACTCGGTCGAGATCACCTCGCAGCACGGCGTATACGTGCTGGCCGCCGACTGGTTCAGCAACATGACCGTGTTCTCGGGCACGTCCATGAAAGCAAAGCTCCCGGCCCCGGCCAAAGCGCCGAAGCTGGAAAATAAAATCTACGTCACCTACACCTTCAGCGAAGGCGACAACTTCCAATACAACGAACACCGCCTGCGCGTGCTGTGGGACGATCCGAACCGCGGCAAGGTGCCGACCAACTGGACGTCCAGCCCGCTCTTGTACGACGGCGCCCCGGCCATGCTCGACCATTTCTTGCGCACCGCGACGCCGAACGACCAATTGATCGCCGGTCCTTCCGGCGCCGGCTACTTCTATCCGAACGCTTGGCCGGACAGCAGCTTCGCGCCTTACCTGAAGCAAACCTATTCGTACCTGAAGAAAACCGGCATGACGATTCCGTACGTGCTGAACCGCGTCGACGGCCAAAACGTGCCGCTCAGCGCGGCCAAGGTCGCCGCTTACGCGAACGACTATCATGCGCCGGGCTTGTTCCTCAGCTGGGAAGACCGCCACGGCATCTCGATCGAAGGCGGCAAGCTGCCGGTATCGACGATCCAGGGCATCAGCACGGTGCAGGACGGCAAACGCATCCTGGACGAAGCCAAGGCGAACTGGGACGGCAAGTCCCCGCTCTTCGTATCGCTCGGCCTGCTCGCCTGGAGCATGACGCCGACGGACGTCGTCGCGCTGAACGGATCGCTGGACCAGGATTTCGCCGCCGTCCGGGCCGATCAGTATTTCGCGCTCGTGCGCCAAGCGAACGGACTGCCCGCCAATCCGTAATGAATCCGCATGCTGCCGAACGCGTCAGCTCCCGGGGGAATCCCCCCGGGAGCTGACCGTCGTTCGGAGCCTGTTACGCTGTTCTCCGCGAGCGCGGCAGTCTTCGCCGGCGGGCTATCGGCCGGACGGCTAGCAGCCGGAGCGCTATCGGCCATCGGGCTTTCGGCCGAAAGGCAAGCGGCCGGAGAGTTATCGGCCGGCTCTTGTACGCGAACAACCCGGGATCTCCACGATCCCGGGTTGTTCGTCGTTCGCATCCCCGCTGCGTCATTGCATCCGAAACGCCTGCGGCGTCATGCCCGTCATTTTCAGGAACGCCCGGTGAAATTGGCTCGAGCTGGAGAAGCCGAGCTCCTCGCCGATCCGGGCGACGGTCGCTTCCGAACGGCGCAGCCGGTTCATCGCCTCTTCCATGCGCAGCTTCAGCAAGTATTAGTACGGCGTCTTGCCGGTCGCTTCGCGGAAGGAACGGATGAAATGATAGCGGCTTTGCAGCGCGATGCCCGCCAGTTCGTCGATGCTCAGCGGCTGCTCGTAGCAATCGTGCATGTAGGCCAGCGCCCGCTCGAGATGGGGATCGGTCAAGCCCTTGGGCGGCGCGGTCCGCGGCGCGTCCTGCGAGCCCGCTCCGACGAGTCCGCCGACATAGGCCAGGACGTCGTTCTCGACCTCCTGCGCGGCAAGCGGATCCGCCAAAGCCTGCCCTTGCATCAGCGCAAGCATCCAATGGCGGAAACGGCCGAGCACGTCGCCGGCGTCGAACGATTGCCGGATATCGTGGCGGGCGCCGGCCTCGAAGCGCGGCCGAACGGCTTCCATGCCGCCGTTTCCGCGTTCGCGGACCTTGAGAATGATAACCGACGCCCGCTCCCCGATATGAAAATGATGGTTCGTGCCCGGCGGCTGTATCAGCCCGCTGCCCTGCTGCAGCGCGTAGCCGCGGTTTTCCTGCGTAAAGTGGCAGGTGCCTTGGACCGGCAGCGTGACCTGCATCCATTGCTCGTGCGCGTGCGAAACGTTCTTGAAATCCTCGCTCCCCTGCCACAGCCCGATCCATTCCGTCCTTGCTTTCATCTCCATCTGTCTTCACCTGCACCCATTATAGCAAAAATTGCTCCGCTCGCAGCACTTTTCGCTAACGACCCCGCGCCGCGCGTCCGCTACAATTTACAAAACCACGAAAGGGGTTATGACCCATGACTCAATCCGCCGCCATGACGGCAACGCGCATTCCCGCCGTTTGGATGCTGCTGGGCGTCAGCTTCGCCCATCTGCTCAACGACGCGATGCAGACGGCCGTGCCTTCCGCTTTCCCGCTGTTCCAATCCTCGATGCAGCTGACGTTCGCCCAGATCGGCTGGGTCGCGTTCATGCTCAATATTACCGCCTCCCTCCTGCAGCCATTCATCGGCTTCCTGTCCGACCGCAGGCCGATGCCGAATCTGCTGCCGCTCGGCATGGTCTTCTCGCTCGTCGGCGTCTCGGCTTCGCCTGCGCGGACTCGCTGTGGATGCTGCTCGGGGCCGCCATGTTCATCGGCGTCGGTTCGTCCGTGCTGCATCCGGAATCGTCGCGCGTCGCGCGGATGGCCGCCGGCCGCGGGCGCGGCATGGCGCAGTCGGTCTTCCAGGTCGGCGGCAACACCGGCCGGGCGCTGGCGCCGCTGCTCGTCGCCTTCGTGCTGATGCCGCTCGGGCAGCTCGGCTTCCTCTGGTTCACGACCGCGGCCGTCGTCGGCATCGCGGTGCAGCTCGTCGTCAGCCGCCGGTACGCGGAACGTCTGGCCGCCGAGCCGGCGAAGACGGCAGCCGTCTCCGCTTCGGACAAGCGCGATCCGGCGCCGCATGCCAAACGGTTCATCGTCGGCACGATGGCGCTGCTGATCGCCCTGCTGTTCTCCAAGTTCGTCTATATCGCCGGCATGACGGGCTTCTATTCGTTCTATTTCATGGATCATTACCATCTGCCCTTGTCCCGCGCGCAAATTTGCCTGTTCGCGCTGCAGTTTGCCGGCATGGTCGGGACGCTGCTCGGCGGGCCGCTCGCCGACCGCTTCGGCCGCAAAACGATGATCTGGATCTCCATCGCCGGCACGGCGCCGTTCTCGCTGCTGCTGCCTTACGCGAGCCCGGCGGTCGCCATGCTGCTCTGCTGCGCGATCGGCTTGATTCTCATGTCCGGCTTTTCCGTCATCATCGTCTACGCGCAGGAATTGCTGCCGCGGCACGTCGGAACGGTTTCCGGCTTGTTCTTCGGGCTGGCCTTCGGCATGGCGGGCCTCGGCTCCGTGCTGCTCGGCTGGCTGATGGACACGACGAGCGCCGAATTCGTCATCGGGCTCTGCTCCTTCCTGCCGCTGCTCGGCGTCTGCGCCTTCCTGCTGCCGCGCGAGTCCAGGCTGATGCGAAGCTCGGAGACGGCATGAACGATTGCCGACGCGCGCCGACGGGCGTACAATAGGAACCATGGTTCTACGCCGTCAGCACGCAAGGCATCACGAAAGGAGTTTTCCGCAATCCCATGATTATCGATATCCAACATGTCACTTGGCGGCGGGAGCAGCTGACGCTGCTGAAGGACGTCAGCTGGCAGGTCGCGCCGGGCGAGCACTGGGCTTTGCTCGGGCTGAACGGCTCCGGCAAGACGACGCTGCTGAATCTGGTCAACGGTTATTTCTGGCCGTCCGAAGGCTCCGTCAGCGTGCTCGGCCACCGTTACGGCGAGGTGGACCTGCGCCAGCTTCGCAAAGAAATCGGCTGGGTCAGCACGTCGCTGCAGGAGAAGCTGTACGCCACCGACCGGACGCAGAACATCGTCATCAGCGGCAAGCACGCGACGATCGGCTTGTACGACCGCGTCTCGGAGGAAGATCTCGATCTCGCCCGCTCGCTGATGGAGACGCTCGGCTGCTCCCATCTGTGGGACCGCGAATTCCGCACCTGCTCGCAGGGCGAGAAGCAGAAGCTGCTCATCGCCCGGGCGCTCATGGCGAAGCCGCGCATCCTGATCCTGGACGAGCCGTGCAACGGCCTCGATCTCTTCTCCCGGGAGCGGCTGCTCGCCAGCATCAAGGATTTGACCGAGCGCGCGGACGCGCCGACGCTGATCTACGTCACCCATCACACGGAGGAGATATTGCCGGCGTTCACGCATGCGCTGCTCATCCGCGGCGGCGAGATCGTGCGCAGCGGGCGAACGGAGGACGTGCTCACGACCGATGGGCTCAGCGCGTTCTTCGAGTCGCCGGTGGCGGTGGAAAAGCACGGCGACCGGGTGTACGTGCGCATAACGGATTAACGCGAAATCGCAGCATTCCCGCAGCCTCGAAAAGGGCGGCAGCGAAGCAGAAGATCTGCTCCCGCTGCCGCCCTTTTCGGCTTCGCGCGTTTGAAGTCGCATCTGTCGCGATACGACGGTTGCTTCAGGATTGCCGCGCCGGCGCGCGCTCCTTATACAAGATCGCCTTGAGCGCGAACCGCGGCAAAATCAACTGCCGGCGCCATCGCGACGGCTGATTGAGCAGCCGGAACAGCCACTCCGCGTGGAGCCGCTGCCATACCGCCGGCGCGCGCTTGACCGTGCCGGCCACGATGTCGAGGCTCCCCCCGACGCCGACGGCGACGCGCGCCTGCAGCCGGTCCTTGCGCGCATGGATCCAGCGCTCCGCCTTCGGAGCGCCCAGGGCGACGACGAGCACGTCGGGCCGCTTCGCGGCAATATCCGCCGCGACCCGCTCGTCCTCCGACGGATCGAAGTAGCCGTGCTGCCTGCCGACCACGGATACGCCGGGGTAACGCTGCCGGATCAAGTCGGCCGCGCGCCGGTTCGTCGCTTCGTCCGCGCCCAGCAGATAGAACGACCATCCGCTGCGGTTGCCGGCTTCCAGCAGTTCGAACAGCAGATCGCAGCCCGTCACCCGCTCGGGCAGCGGATTGCGCCGCATGCGGGACACCAGCACGATGCCGATGCCGTCCGCCGTGAGCAGATCGGCTCCGTCGACGATGCCGCGAAGCTCCGCGTCCTGCTGGCAGGACATCGCGATTTCCGGATTGAGCGTCACGACGTGAAACAGCTTGCGTTTCCTCTCCGCGAGGACGCCTTGAATCCGGGCCACGGTCTCCGGCATGGTCAGCTTGGGAACCGGAATCCCCATGATGTTGGAATAGTCGGTCATCGCACGCCAGTCCACCTTCGGTTCGTTTTTCCACATTTTATCATGAACCGTCGCCCGAGCGATACCTTGCGCGCTTGCCCAAACCTCCGCATGGCCGTATATCCTATGGTACAATGACCTCAGCCGATATCCCGTACCCCATCTTAACCGCAGGAGGACCTCGCCATGTCCAGCGACATTTCCTATACGACCGAAGAAATCGCCAAGCTGCTCAAAATCTCCAAGCTGACCGTCTACGACCTCATCAAGAAAGGCGAGCTCGCCTCTTACCGCGTCGGCAAACAGATGCGCATCGACGCCGACGATCTCGAGGCGTACAAGCAGCGGGCCAAGAGCCTCTCCGCTTCGGAACGGCCGGCCCCTTCGTTCGCGGAGCAGCCGGCCGCCATCCAGGCCGCCGCGCCGGTAAACGGCCCGCGGCCCATCGTCATTACGGGGCAGGACGTCAGCCTGGATATTCTGGCGAAACACATGGAGAAGCAGCTGCCCGGCATGCGTCCGCTCCGCGCGCATGTCGGCAGCATGGACAGTCTGATCGCGATGTACAGGGGCGAAGCCGACATCGTCAGCACGCATCTGCTCGACGGCGAGACCGGCGCGTACAATCTCCCCTACGTCCAAAGACTGCTCGTCGGCGCGTCGTACATGGTCGTCAACCTGCTGTCCCGCAATGCCGGACTCTACGTCCGACGCGGCAATCCGTCGGAACTGCTGGGCTGGGCCGACCTCGGCCGGCCAGGGCTGCGGTTCGCCAATCGCGAGCGCGGCTCCGGCGCGCGCGTGCTGCTGGACGAGCAGCTCCGGCTGCATGGCATCGCGACCGGCGGTCTGCTCGGCTACGACCGGGAGCAGACCAACCATCTCGGCGTCGCCGCCCAAGTCGCTTCCGGTCACGCCGACGTCGGCGTCGGAAGCGAGAAGGCCGCCTCGCTCGTCGGCGGCATCGATTTCATCCCGCTTATCCGGGAGCAATACGATCTTGTCGTGATGAAGAACGCCGCGTCGGCGGCGTGGATCCCCGACCTGCTGCGCATCGTCCGCTCCGAGGCGTTCAAGGGCGAGCTTGAGGCCATCGCCGGCTACGACCTGTCGCGAACGGGCGATATTTTGCACGAGACGTGAGCCTTGCATTCCACGGGATGCGTGCCTTGCGTGCATCAGGAAAAACCTTCGCCGCGTCCGGCCGCCGGCCGCGTTCGGAGGTTTTTCGCCGTCGATGCGCGGTTTGCGTCCGAAGCGCCGTGCGCGGCAGCGAAAGCGGCCATCCCGTTCGACTTAGGCATCGACCGTGCCGCGTGTCGGCCGAAGCGCAAGAAACCCGCCGTTTCGGCGGGTTTCTTGCGCTTGCGATATTCCATTCGCGATCGGCGGCCGGCATGATTCCTCCTATCCGATTCGCGGCTTGCGGCTTCGCGCGCAGCGCGCTTAGTCCCGTTACTTCCCGCCCTCCGGATCTTCGTCCCCGATCGCATCCTCCTCGGACGGTTCAGGTTCCGGCTCCTCCTGCTCCGGCGCCTGCTGCGTCCGCTTCGCTTCGTCGGGCGCTTCTTGCTTCGCGGGCAGCGTCGTCACCTTCGGCGGCTCCGGCCGGGTACGGCCGTACAGGGAGAGATAGATGCCCTCGATCTCCTCGCCCGTCAGATCCCCTTGCTTGAGCAGCTCCCCGGCGATCACGTGCACGAATTCGGCATGGTCCTTCACGAGCTTCTTGACCTGCTGCATCTGATCCTTCAGCAGCTCGTTGATTTTCGGCCGGAGCGTCTTCAGCGCCTCCGCGTGCGAGCCCGTCGCGAGGAAGCTGAACAGCTCGTCGCCCATCCCGACCATGCCGAGGTACGCGCCCGCCATCGAGGTCGCCTGCTGCAGATCGGAGGTCACCCCGTTCAGCTTCTTGCCGAGAAACTCCTCCTCGACCGCGCGGGCGGCCAGGCAGACCTGGATCCCGGCCAACATCTCGCTGTCGCTCCGGTTGTACCGTTCGTGCGTCGGCTTCGTCGCGGCCAGGCCGAGCGCGCTGCCGCGCCGGATGATCGTCACCTTCCACACGCGCTCGTGCGGCTTGAGCAGATACTGGGCGACCGCATGCCCCGCCTCGTGATAGGCGACGTTGCGTTTCTCGTCTTCGCTCATGGAACGCAGCGGCTGCTTGAGCCCCCATTCATACGTCTCCATCGCGACGCGAAAATCCAGGTAGCTGGCCAGCTGCGCGCCGCGTTGGTGCGCGATGATGACGGATTCGTTGACGATATGCTTGATCTGCGCCGGGCTGTAGCCGATCGTATCGAGCGCGGCTTTCTCCGGCGTCAACGTTTCGTCGCGTTTCACTTTCTTGAGGTAATAGTGGAAAATATCGATCCGGCCGTCATAGTCGGGCGTATCGACCCACAGCTGCCGGTCGAACCGGCCGGGACGCAGCAGCGCCGAGTCCAGCACGTCGGGCAGGTTCGTCGCCGCGATGGTCAGCACCGCCGGACGCTCCGCCTTCTTGCGCCGCAGGCCGAGCGAACGAAGCAGCTTCGCGATCTTGCCGTTGTCGAGGTTCGGCGGATCCATCTGCAGCAGCAGCTCGTTGAGCAGGCCGGAGCCGCCCCCCATGCCCATCATCCCCATCATGCCCCCGCCGCCGCCCTGCCGTTTCATCCCGATCGCGTCGATCTCGTCGATGAAAATAATGCAGGCGCCGTACACCTTCGCCAGATTGCGGGCCTTCTTGTACAGCCGCATGACCTTCATGTTGCCGACGCCGAAGAACATGTTTTGGAAGCTCGGGGCGGATGCGTACGCGAACGGCACCTTCGCTTCGTTGGCGATGACCTGCGCCAGATAGGATTTCCCGGTTCCCGGCGGACCGCAGAGCAGGAACCCCCGGATCGCCTCGCCGCCCATTTCCTTAAAGTCCTTGACTCCGCCGAGCAGCAGCACGATCCGCTTCGCGTTGTCCACGATCTCGGGGTTGCCCCGGTAATCGTCCCAGGTCGCGCCCGTCTCGCCGGGCAGGACCCAATACGTTCGCCCCCTCGCCAGAAACCAGAATAGCGCGACGAACTGCACGATCATGAACATCATGGCAAAGAGCAGCTGCAGCAGCAGGCTGATAATGCTCAGCGCAACCGCCAGTACCGTCGGTCCGCCGGTCGCCACGTACCAGACCAGTAGACCGATCACGAGCAGCCAGAGGAGGAATTTCCGCCATTTTATCCATCTATATCTCCCCATGGCCACACTTCCTTTACACGAGAACGTCTTACCCCATTGTTATTAGTCTATGGAATAAAATATTCGCGTCTGAAAGAAACAATCCGGCTTAAAGCCCCGCGCGAAAAGGAAGGAGCCGCCGCCCCTTCCTCTTAATCTCACATGGTATGTGATGCCGTTCTCCGCTCATCCCCGGCCGCCGGCCTTCTTCCCCACAGCGCCCGCGCGAAGAGCAGGCCGAGCAGGCCGATAGCCGCCGTCGCCCAGCCGAAGCCCGTGAATACCGGACCCGCGCCCGCCTTTTCGATCATCCATCCGCCGGCAAGCGGGGCGCCGAGCATGACAAGGCTCGTCAGCGTCTGCTCGACGCCGAATACCCGGCCGATCATCGCGGGCGGCATCTCCCGCTGCAGCAGGTAGATTTTCGTCGTGATGAACACCCCGTTCCCGACGCCGAGCAGAAGTCCGAGCGCGAGCACCCAGCCGATCGGCGCGCCCGGACGCAGCATGCCAAGCCCCGCGATCGCCGCCCCGAGCCATACGTAGCCGCCGCCCAAGCCCCAGCCGTACGACAGCCGGCTCCGCTTGTTCAGCAGCAGCATGACCGCGACCGACCCGGCTCCGATTGCCGCCACGAGCCAGCCGAGCAGGGAGGGCTCGCCGGGCGCGAGCTCCCGCAGGAGCGTGGAGAATTGGTAGTCCACCATGAGAATGGCGGTCAGCCCGACGAAGCCGAAGAGCAGCGTATGCCGCACGGGCTTGGCGCGCATGATGAACCGCATGCCTGCGCGCCATTCCTCGGCGGCCGACGGGCGCGCCCTCTCCGCCGGCGATTGCATGGCCTCGATCGCCTCCGACGGGCGCGTCGCCGCTGCCTCGATCGCCCCCGACGGGCGCGTTGCCGCCGCTCCCGCTGCCGGCTGGAACGGGACCGGCGCTTCGGCCGAGCGGACCGTCCAGAGCAGCCCCGCCGAGAGCAGCCTGGACGCCGCGTGCACGAGAATGCAGGCGCTCGGCGACAAGGCCGCCAAAACGAGCGCGCCGGCGAGCGGTCCGGCGATCTTGGCGCCCTGCTGCACCATGCCGTTATAGGTCGTCGCCTGAAGCAGCCGGTCGGTCGGCACGATCTGCCGCGTAATGGCCTGCTGGGCCGGCGAGATGAACGCGGCCGCCCCCGCGCGCAGCGCAAGCAGCGGCATGAGCGCGTAGACGTTCGGCGCGGCGAGAAGCGCCGCGGTGATGGCGGCCGTGAGCAAATCGCACAGCAGCATCAGCTTGATCCGCGGCAGACGGTCGGCCGCGACGCCCGCGAGCGTGCCGAGCAGCAGCCCCGGCAGCGCCATGACGACCGGAATCCAGGCCAGCGTCATAGGTCCCGCTCCCCAGCGGTACACGATCAGCACTTGAATCGCGATGGCGTCGAACCATTCGCCCATCGCCGCCCCCGCGTAAGCGGCGAACATGCGCGTGAATGCGCGGTTTGCCCATAGGCTCCCTGCCGCGCCCGTTGTTTGTTCCATACTGCCTTCCCCCTCTGACTCCGCTTATGCGCATGATAGCTTCAGGATAAGCGAGCTTTGTCAGAGGATTGTCAGAGGGAGACCCCACGAGATTATAAGAAGACCGGACAATCCGTATAACGGAGGCGAGGAACGCGGACATGCAACGACGGGCGGAAGGTCAACTCAAATACCGGTCGAGCATCGCTTCCATGTCCGCCAATCGCCGATTGAAGCCATGCTCCCGCTCCAGCTCGTCCTCCAGCTCGTCCAGCTTCCGCTCGAGCGCTCCCCTCCCGGCATCCCGCCCGACGGAACGAACTCGGTCCAAGCAAAGCCGCAGCTGCTTAAGCGAGACGAGCAGGAGCGGCACGTTCTGCGACTGCCGGACGACCTGCAGTCCGGCATCGACGGCCTGCGACGCTTCCTTCGGCTTCCCGGACCGGAGCAGGAACATCGCCCGTACCAGATGGTACCGGCCGATCTCCCGCAAGTACGGGGCATCCCGCAGCATCTCCTCCAGCTCGCCCATGCTGCGTTCCGCCGCGGCCAGATCGCCCTTGGCGACGCGGACGTAGAACTCCGCGGTCGCGACGGGCACCGGGAATCCCGTCAGGCCGTCCCGATCCACGACTTCGCGGGCGATGGACAGCCGTTCCTCCGCCCGTTCGAATTGACCGGAATCGGCATACAGATCGATGATATTCAAGATATACAGCTCGCGCTTCTGCTCCGGCGTCACCACATCCAATGCCAGCGCCCGCTCGAACATCGCCAAGCCGGCCTGCGGCCCCGCCGCGTACGCATAGAGCAGCAGCACCCAATACACTCTGTCCGCGGGCGGCGCTTCGCCGGTATCCAGCAGCCAGGCTAAATCGCCCTGGATAAAGCGCATGTACACGGCGTAGAAGGCATCCACTTCGATGCCGAGGGCATCCTGCTGCGCGGCCAGCGTCAGAATCGAACGCCCCTGTCCGAAGAGATGGTATTTGCGGAACAAGCCTTGAACGGAGGTCCGCGTCTCTTCGTCCTGCACGGACGGGTTCCGCATCTCGGCTCCCCCCGTCATGCGCAGGCTGTAGCCGTAGCCGCGAACCGTCACGACGGCGAGCTGCGGCAGCCGGACGAGCTTCCGCCGAATGCGGTACACGTGGTCGTCCACCGTCCGCTCGTCCGGATATTGCGACGGCCAGACATGATCCAGCAGCTGGGCGCGCGCGAAAACCTGTCCGCGGCGGTCGTACAGAAACTTGAGCAGCGCGTACTCCTTGGCGAGCAGCGTCACGGTAACCGGCCCGCAGCTGACCGCGAGGGCGCCCGGGTCGAACCAAATTTGCGGCATGAACGGCCGCCCCCTCTCGAGAGAATGATTGTGCCCTGCCGAGCATCCGCTTCCGAGGACGGCTCGGTGATCCTGCCGGGCGGCAGGACGGGCTGAAGTCTTGGTCCATCGCGTAGCCGGGCGACTGCGATAACGCTTGGCGGCCGCTTTGCCTTGCTCCGCGCGCGGTTTGCCCGATCCGCGCGGGAGGTTGACCGCGCGTCCCTGCTCTGCCGCAGCCGGCGATAACGCCTGCCGGGCGGTTCGCGCCGCAAACCAAACAGCAGCCGCGGGCAATTGCTTGCCCCGGCTGCTGCCGGCACGGATGGCTCGGCCTCCGCCGTTCGCCGAGACCTCGCGGGCTGAACTTACACCTCGCCCCAGTACACTTCCGTCTCGTAGTCGAACGCGATTTTGCCGTCCTCGCTCGTCTCGTCGAACAGCTGCCGCAGCGCCGCGATCATCGGCTCGTGGTTGGGGTGACCCGGCATCGGACTGTAGGAAGAGGACAGCAGCCGGCCCTTCAGCCCCTCGTAGTCGAACGCCTGGCTCATCGTGAACCGCGCTTCCCGCATCGTCCCTTCCTTGAAGAAGGACGCCAGCTCGGCGGACGAAATGTTCTTGTGCGTCATCTGCTCGTAATCGGTGGCGTACCGTTTCAGCAGCAGATCGTAGCCTTCCCTGAACGGCGTGCCCCGGGTCATGCGCGAATTCCAGATCAGCGCCGCCTTCCCCTCCGGCTTCAGGATGCGGCCGAACTCCGCCCGCGCCGCCGTCCGGTCGAACCAATGGAACGACTGCGCGCACACGATGTAATCGACGGAACGATCCGTCAGCGTCGTCTCCTCGGCCGAGCCGCACACCGCCAGAAACTGCGGCTCCTGCGCCAGCGTTTCCATCGCGGCCGACCGCATCTCGTTATTGGGCTCCACCGCGATGACGCGGCTCCCCCGTTCCAGGAGAAGCCGCGAGAAAATGCCCGTCCCCGCGCCGATGTCCGCGATCACCGAAGCGGTGTTAAACCCGATGGCATCGTACAGATGATCGATGGCCTCCTTCGGATAGCTCGGGCGGTACTTCACGTAGGTGTCCACCCGGTCGGAAAATCGCTGCTTGCTGTTCATGCCAAACACGCTCCCTTGTCGTTCGTTTTGCCAAGTCCGATTGCGCTGAGCTTTCCCGTTCCTAATACTGCCATTATACACCTCCGGGACGCGACAAGAAAAACCCTGCCCGAATATTCCCGGACAGGGCCTGCTTTCCTGCTTCGCGCGGCTCGGCTTTAGCCGCGCGGTTGCGCGTGACGCCGATCAACGCCGGCGGCGGTCATGCTTCCGTTCCCGGAATCGGCTTCATGAGGTCGAAATAGACGCTGCCGCCCGCGATGATCGGTTCGAACGTATCCAGCCTCGCGTGACGACGAAGGTCGCGCCTCCCGTGCCGTCGAACTCCGCGCCGTGGCAGGGACACCGGAAATACGTCTCCGGGCGGTCCGCCCGCTGCGCTTCCGTCGCGGGCACGATCGTGCAGCCCAGATGCGAGCAGGCGGGCGACATGATCAGCAGCTCGCCCGCCCCGCCGATCGCGACGTACACGAATCCCGACACCGGCTTCGTATACCACGCGTCGACGTATTCCGCTTCGTAGTCGATTTTCGCGACGCCCTGCAGCAGCTTCAGATCCGCGACTTCGCCGAGCTTCACGATGTTGCCCGGCGGCGGCGGGCTGCCGACCTTCCGGTGCGTGACGGCACCGTAATAGAACAAGCCGGCGCTCCCGGCCAGGATGGCGGCGGCGCCGATCGCGATCTTCGCGGTCGTGCCGAGGAAAGCCCTGCGCGTGATTTTCTGCGGAACCTTGCGGTCCATGGCGATCACTCTCCTTGCGAATTGGAAATTCGCGGCCGTGTCAGGTTTGCGCTTGCAGCCTGCGATCCAGCTTGCCCTGCACGAACCACGCATACACGGCATACCCGGCCAGCACGGCGGCGGCCGTCAGCAGGAAGGGCAGCGAATAATGACTGCCCGCCAAGACGTACCCGGCCCAATACGAGGCGATCGTATTGCCGATGCTCCGCGAGACCGTCCGCATGCCCGCGAACAGGTTGCGGTCGTCCTCGGCCACCGCCGACATGCATTCGCTGTCCGTCAAATTGTTCAGCATCGTGAAGCCCGTTCCGCGCAGCAGCAGCAGCACGGCGAACACCGAGGCCGGCATCGCGACCGCCATCAGCGCCACGACGAGCGCGTTATAGAGAAACAGGAACGCGAACGTCCTGCGGCTGCCCCACCGATCCACGATGTACGGCATCGCCATCGAGCCGACGAAGAAGAAGAACCCGGACAGCGCGAGCAGACCGGATATGCCGCCGTCTCCCATCTCGAACCTGAATTTCAGGATCACATTCAGAAACGGGCTGAGCAGCCCGAACGCGAAGCCGGAGCTGAAGATCAACAGCGACAGCAGCAGCAGAAAGCCCATCGCGTGCCTCCGCTTCGGCTTGGCCGCAGGTTCGCCGGACTTCGCGCCCCCGCGCTCCGCCGCGTTCTCCGCCTTTGCGTGCGTGGAAGGCAGCAGCAGTCCTCGCAAAATGCCGGCCAGCGCCAGGCAGCCGCCTGCAATGAAGAAGGCGTATTGATAAATCGTGGTATGCCCCGGCAGCCAATCCGGCAGATAGCCGCCGAGCCACGTCCCGACGCCGGTAAAGAGCGTGAACATGGCGAAGAGCAGCGAATAGGCGCTCGTCTCTTCCTTCTTGGTCCGGCAGTATTGGAAGATGAGCTGGATCTCGGAGTTGACGACCGCCGCGATGCCGAGCGACCAGATCAGCTGCGCCGCGGTGACCGCGGCCAAAGTCGTGGCGAAGCCGAACAGCGCCAGCGACAGGAACGCCATCAGCATGCCGGTTACGAGCATCGGCTTGCGTCCGACCCGCTTGACGACGAAGCCTGCCGGGAGGCTCGTCAATCCCGTGGTGAGCGCGCCCAGCGAGGCAATTCGGCCGATGTCGCCTTTGGAGAAGCCGAGGTCCAAGAGATGCAGGTTCAGGATAAGGCCGAAGATGCCCGCCGCGATGCCGAACAAGCTTTCCGTCGCGATGAACCGTTTCACGCCGGGGGATAAATCACGTACTAAATGCAGGGTATATGTCCACATGAGTTGCGCCTTTCCTCTTGCTGCGGTATGTGCTTCATCTTACATGGCGGCGGCTTCCGGTTCAATCTTATTTCTCCGGAACGACCCGGAATCGGAAATATTGGCCGGCATCGCCGTCGCAGCCCGTCAGCACGTAATTGTCGGCGCCGGCGCCCGCCGAGCTCGGCCTGCGCAAGTCGTCGCCGTACGCATCGGGGCGTTATCGTACGTGAAGCGGATCTGCTTTCCGGCGTACGTCAGTTCGTTGAAGATCGGGTCCGCTTTCCCCTCGACTATTCGACACCGAAAGCACTGCAAAGTTTCATTTTTTTCCAAATAAGCGAGAACGGCTTCAAAGGAGGTAACGTACGTAGACATACCCGCTGGCCAGCGCGACCGACAGGAGCATGAGCGGGAACGCCACCTTCATGTAAGCGACGAAACGGATCGGATGGCCTTCCTTCGCGGCCAGGCCGGCCGCGACCAGATTGGCGCTCGCCCCGATCAGGGTGCCGTTGCCGCCCAAGCAGGCGCCGAGCGCGAGACTCCACCACAGCGGCTCCATATTATCGACGCCGCGCGCCCCCATCTCCTGAATAAGCGGAATCATCGTCGCCACGAACGGAATATTGTCCACGAACGCGGAGGCGATCGCGCTGAGCCACAGAATCAGCATGGAAGCCGCCGCGACGTTGCCGCCCGTGAGGTCGATCGCCTTGGCGGCAAGCTCGGCCATGACTCCGGTCTCGACCAGCCCCGACACGAGCACGAACAACCCGGCGAAGAAAAAGATCGTCGGCCACTCCACTTTCTTGAACGCCTCTTCCATGCGATGCTCGCCCGCCAGCAGCAGCAGGACGAACGCGCCCGCGAGCGCGACGGCCGCGGATTCCAGATGCAGCGCCTGGTGCAGGAAGAAGGCCAGGACCGTCAGTCCCATGACGCTTAGGCTCTTGACCAGCAGCCGGACGTCGGTGATCAGCCCGAACGGGTCCAGCTCCATAAGACTTCTCTGCCTCTCCGGCGTCGTCCGGAGCCCCTTGCGGTAGAGCAGGACGAAGAGCGGCACGTAAGCCGCCATGACGATCGCCGCGATCGGGGCCAGGTTGACGATGAACGCCCCGAACGTCAGCTCCCTCACCGCGCTGCCGATCATGATGTTGGGCGGGTCCCCGATCAGGGTAGCCGTGCCCCCGACGTTGGAGGCGATGACTTGCGTGATCAGGAACGGAATCGGCGAGAGGCCGAGCCGCCTCGCGATGCTGAAGGTGACGGGAACCATGAGCAGAATCGTCGTCACGTTGTCCAGGAAAGCCGAGGCGACCGCCGTGATCAGCGCGAGCGCGACCAGGATACGGACGGGCTCGCCCTTCGCCCGCTTCGCGGTCCATGCCGCCGCGAACGCGAACACGCCCGTATCGGCGGTGACCGAGACGATGATCATCATGCCGATCAAGAGGCCCAGCGTGTTGAAATCGATGTGCCGCAGCGCCGTCTCTTGATCCACGATGCCGAGCGCGATGACGAGAAGCCCGCCGATCATCGCCACGATCGTCCGATGGATTTTCTCCGACACGATAAGTGCGTAAGCGGCCAGAAAGATTCCGATGGCCCAAACGGCTTGCTGTTCCATAGCGCCCTCCTTGTCGGTTACGGCTGCCTTATTCTTTGGTTTTCCCAAAAAAAGACAAAAAGAGCCCGTCAGTGACAGGCTCCTCCAGTAACGCGGTATGAATGATTGTTGCCTTTATTCTACACGCAAATGATAGTCGCTGTAAACCCGCGGACGGGCCTTGCTCGTTTTCCGTCTTGCATTCGTCTGGCTTTCCGTTGGCTTTTCTTTGGCTCTCCGTGCCCCATTCCGTTGTTTCCGTGCGTCATTCCGTGCTTGCTTCATTGCGCCGGTTCTTGGTTTCATCCCGTTGTTCCGTGCGCCGTTCCTTCGTTTCGCTGCGTCATTCCGATGCTTCCTTGCGCCGTTCCATTCCTCGTCATCCGTTCCCGGTCCGCGCCCGTTCACTTCGGCCTCATCGTGCCTTCCTTGAGCAGCACGCCCAGCTCCGACGTATACCGGGCCAGCTTCATGCTGATCTCGGAGCGCATCACGTCGCGCGTCATGCCGAACCGGTCCTCGTAGCCCCGGCAGTAGTAGCGGTGGTACACGACCAGATCCGACTGCTCCTCGTTCAGAATCCGGATGTTCCGCTGCTTCAGGTCCCGCTGCAGCGCGTGCAAATCCTGCGAGACCCGGTCCAGAATCTTCTGTCCCGCCATCAGGAACGCGCGCTTCAGCACCGTCGTCGTATGCTCCACGTCGGCGATGCTCCGCTCCACGATCTTCACGATATGCGGCAGCAGAATGTAATCGCGCAGCATCGTCCGTTCCTCCGTCGTGATGAGGTTCCCCTTCGGCGGGCGCGCCTGCGCCTGCACGGCGGCCGCGGCGCTCTGCGCGCCCCCTTCCGCATGATGCTCGTCGTAGCGCTCCACGTGCTCGGTCAACAACATTTTGGATTTCCAGCGTTCATTGCCGTCCAGCTTGCTCATTTGTAGTGTCCTCCAATTTGCTCCGCCCTTTCCCGCGCCACGCCGGATTCCAGCAGCGACGAGGCGCGCATGATGGCCGTGCTTCCGTAGCGCTCCTTGATGGCGTCGATGGCCCGCTCCTTGCTGTAAGCGCGGGAACGGTCCTCGAACAGCGTCAGCTGAATGACGCTGTCGTCCGACAATTGCCCCAAGGCAATGCTCAGCCGGCTGATCGGCAGTCCGTTCCAATGCTCCCTGAACAGCTTGAGCGCGGCCGCCGCTACCTCGTGGGTCAAGGACGTCGGCTGCGGCAGGGTCGTCTGCCGGCTGAACCAGCAGGAACGGACGCCGTCGGTTTCCGCCGCGGACACCGACACGACCGAGCCCATGAACCGGTTGCGCCGCGTGCGCTGGCAGACCTCCACGACCAGCTCCAGCAGCACGACCTCGATGTCCTTCAGCTCGCGGTACAGATTCCAGCGCAACGCTTTGCCATGGCTGACGGACTTGAGCTGATGCCGGATGCCGGGCTCCACGGGACTCGGATCGATGCCCCGCGCGGTCTGCCAGTAGTAGCCGGCCTGGATGTCGCTCTGCTTGCCCATCTCGCGCCGCATGCGCCGCTTGAATTCGCCGAAGTCCATGCGGGCGATGTCGCCGATGCGCGACAAGCCCATGCGGGTGAAATGCCGGGTCATCGCGGAGGCGACCATGAACATCTGATGCACGGGCAGTTCCCAGAGCGTGGACTCCAATTTGTCGTAAGAAAGCTCGAAGACGCCCTCGTCGGTTTTCTTGGCATAGTTGTCGGTCGCCATCTTGGCGAGAATCTTCGTCGGTCCGATGCCGACCCGCGACCAAACGCCGGTCGAGAGCTGAACGTCCTTCTGGATGCGCGCGGCCAGCTCCTGCGGGGACTCGCCGAAATAAGCCAGCGAACCCGTCACGTCCAGAAACTGCTCGTCGATGCTGTACGGCTCCACGAGCTCCGTATAAGATTCGAAGATGCGGGTGATCAATAAGGAGACTTGGATGTACGTCCCCATCCGGGGCCGGATGACGACGAGATCCGGGCATCTCGCCAGCGCCTCCCCGACGCGCGAGGCCGTCGTCACGCCGCGCGACTTGGCGATGGGGCATGCCGCGAGCACGATGCCGTTCATCCTCGTCGGGTCGCCGACGGCAACGGGCTTGTCGCTATACTCCGGATGAGCCGCCTTCTCCACGGAAGCGTAGAAGGACTGTCCGTCGATCAGGAAAATATGCCTCGACATCTATGAACCCTCCTTCGATACGCGAATATATGTTCGTATGTTCTTATTATATACCGAATGTGCGTTCCCAATGCAAGGGAAATATCTCCCTGTTCGTCCGATTTCCGCGCTTGCCCGCGGACGCCGGCACGCCGTTGCCCGGAGCAGCAGCGTTCCACCACATTCCGCCGCGCTCGGGCACGTTCCTCCGCCCCTGCCGCGTTCCGCCACATTCCATCGCGCTCGGTCACGTTCCGCCGCCCTGCCACATTCCATCGCGCCCTGCCACATTCCATCGCGCTCGGCCACATTCCATCGCGCCCTGCCCACATTCCGCCGCGCTCGGCCGCATCCTGCGCGACCGGCGCGTGCTTTTGCAGGAAAATTGTACCTGAAAGCGCTTAAATGTACCTTGTCCCGGCGCGCGGGGAACCGCTATGATCATAAAAGAAAGCGCTGCCATTTTGCGATGCAGCCCGCCATTGCACGGCGTCTTTCTCGCTTGGCCTGCTTGCCCACCACAAAGGAGATGAGTTAATGAAGAAAGCATTCAAGAAAGCAAGGTTCGCCGTGATCGCGCTCGCGCTGCTGTTCACGGGCTTCGGATTTCAAGCGGACCGGGTCGCGCAGGCGGCCAACAACGGATTGGCGCAGAAGCCGCTCATGGGCTGGAGCAGCTACAGCATGCAGGTGTACTCGGGCAACGGCGCATGGATCACGGCCGCGCAGCTCAAGGCGCAGTCGGACGCCATGCATGCGAAGCTTCAATCGCACGGCTACGAGTACATCAACGTGGACGCCGGCTGGAACGGCGGCATGGACGGCTACGGAAGGCCCGTTCCGAGCACCGTGCTTTATCCGAACGGATTGATGGACGTCATCGACTACGTGCATGCGAACGGGCAGAAATTCGGCCTCTACATGATACCGGGGATGTCGCCGCAGGCGTACAACGACGATCTGCCGATCTTCGGCGCGCCGGGCTGCTCGATGCAGGATATCGCCGTCCAACCGCTTACGACGGCGGATTATTGGGGACTGGGCTACAAGATCAATTTTGCCAACCCGTGCGCCCAAAGCTACATTAATTCGATCGCCGACCTGTTCGCCTCCTGGGGCGTCGATTTCGTGAAGTTCGACAGCGTCACCCCCGGCTCCGGGCACAACGACACGACGATCGACGCGCGCGGCGACGTGGCGGCGTGGTCGCAGGCGCTTAGCGCGCACAATATCTGGCTCGAGATCTCCTGGGCGCTCGACCACAACTACGTCGATACGTGGAAGCAGTACGCCAACGGCTGGCGCGTGGACTGGGACGTCGAATGCTACTGCGTCAACACCGCGCTGACGAGCTGGCCGAACATCGCCCGGCTGTTCCCCGACGCCGCGACGTGGTGGCGCGACGCCGGACCCGGCGGCTGGAACGATTTCGATTCGCTCGACGTCGGCAACGGCGCGATGGACGGCCTGACGCAGGACGAACGGCAGACGGCCATGTCGTTATGGGCCATGTCCTCGGCGCAGCTGTACACGGGGAACGATCTGACCAATCTGGACGCCTTCGGCCTCTCCCTGCTGACCAACGACGAAGTGATCGCCGTCAACCAGGCGGGCAGACCGGCCCATCCGGTGTCCACCGCCTCCAATCAGCAGGCGTGGTATGCCAATAACGGCGACGGCACGTACACCGTCGGCCTGTACAACCTCGGCAGCTCCGCCGCGACGGTCGCCGTGAATTGGAACGATATCGGCCTGAACGGCGCCGCGTCGGTTCGGGATCTGTGGAGCCATACCGATCTGGGGACGTTCAACACGGGCTATAGCGCCGTCAATTTGCCGGCGCACGCTTCGCGGCTGCTCAAGGTGACGGCCGCCGGCGGCTCCGTGACCGCCAACGACGACGATACCGGCATCAAATACGCGGGCGCCTGGCAGCGCAGCTACAACCGCGGGCTCGGGGACTACCAGGACGACGTCCACTTTACCCAGACGAACAACGATTACTTCGAATACGCCTTCCAGGGCACGGGCATCGACCTCGTCACGGAGAAGGACGCCTCCCAGGGCAACGTCGACATCTACGTCGACAACGTCTTCAAGCAGACGGTGAACACGGCGAGCGCGACCCGGCAGCTGCAGCAAACGGTCTACAGCGTCAGCGGCCTGCCGAACGGCCCGCATACCTTGAAGGCCGTGAAGAAGTCCGGCACGTACATGCTGCTCGACAAGCTGCAATTCCGCGTGGCTTCGCCGATTCCGGTGAATGACACGGACCCGGCCGTGTCCTATACGGGATCATGGACGCTGAACGGCAATCGGGGCTTCGGGGATTACCAGGACGACGTGCACTATACGCAGACGAACAACGACTACTTCCAATACGCGTTCAACGGGACGGGGATCGAGCTCGTCACCGAGAAGGACCCGGCGCAGGGCAACGTCGACATCTACGTCGACAACGTGTTCAAGCAAACCGTCAACACGTATAACCCCACCCGCCTGGCGCAGCAAACGGTCTACGCGATCGGCGGCCTGCCGAGCGGCGCGCATACGCTCAAGGCCGTGAAGAAATCCGGCACCTTCATGCTGCTGGACGAGCTGCGGGTCAAGAGCTCGCAGCTCCAGTACAACGATACGGATCCCGGCATCGCCTACACCGGCTCTTGGTCGCTGAACGGCAACCGGGGCTTCGGAGATTACAACAACGACGTGCATTTCACCCAGACCAACAACGACTATTTCCAATTCGCCTTCACCGGCACGGGCGTGGAATTGATCACGGAGAAGGAAGCCGGCCAAGGCAACGTCGACATTTACCTGGATAACGTGCTGCAGACGACGGTGAACACGTCGAGCCCGACGCGGTTGACCAATCAGGTCGTCTATAAAGCGACGGGCTTGTCCAGCGGAACCCATACGCTCAAGGCCGTCAAGAAATCCGGCACCTACATGCTGCTTGATTCGCTCCGAGTGACGCCGTAGCGCGGGCAATTCTAGGCGCGGCGGGTCGGTCGCCTGCAAGACGCAAAGAGCTCCCTCGGAAAAGTCCGGGGGAGCTCCCGCGTTGCCGCCGCTCGGCCGAAGCGAGGCGCGAATGATGTCCTCGAAAGGGATATTCGCCCTTCTCGGCGCGTGCTAAACTAATAGGCGAATGCACTACTATTCGATGAATCGCGAGGAACCGACCATGACGAAAACAAAAACGCTTGCCGCGGGGCTGTCGCTCGCGCTGCTGCTGAGCTTCGCCGCGGAAGCCGCCGGAAGCGGCACCGCCGATGCAGCCGCCAAGACTTACCGCAACTGCACCGAGCTGAACAAGGCGTACAAAGGCGGCGTAGCCCGCTCCGCCTCCGTGAAGAACAAAGGCGGCAAGACGAAATACAAGCCGTTCGTCTCGCAGGCGCTCTATGACGCCAACAGCAAGAGCGACCGCGATAAAGACGGCATCGCCTGCGAGAAGTAATCCCTCTTTCGCTCTAGGCAAGGACTAGAACCAGCTTGAGCAACCCGGCCGGATGACGCGCGAAGGACGCGTTCGTCCGGCCGCTCGTTTTTTGTCCGCGGCCGAGCCGCGGCGGACCTGTCGAGGCCAACGCGCGCTACAGCAATGCCAGCAGCTCGCTCAGCGCCGTAATGGCATGCAGCGGCTTCGCTTCGCTGTCCTCCGGCCACGGATGGTTCGCCCGCATCCAGACGGTCGGCATGCCGGTCCGCCCCGCTCCCTCGATATCGTTCACGGGGTGATCCCCGACGAACAGGCATTCTTCCGCGCGCAGCCCCAGCTTGCCCGCCGCCAGTTCGAAGATCCGGGGATCCGGCTTCTTGATGCCCGCTTCCTCGGAGACGAGAATCAGATCGAACTCTCCCCGGATGCCCAACAGGTCGAGCTTGCCGTATTGGATCGCCGTCCTGCCGTTCGTGACGAGGCCGGTCCGGTATTTCGCCCGCGCATGCGCCAGTACCTCTCTCGCTCCCTCCATCAGCACGGCATGGCGCAGGTAGGCGCCGGGGTAGAACTCCGCCAGCTCGCCTGGCGCCGGTGTCCGCTCCCAAGGCAGCTCCTCGAGCAGCTCGGCAAACAGCGTCTCCCGCGGTTTGTACCCGTCCTGATCGAGCTCGACGACGCGCGCGAGCATCGCCCGCCGGTCGGCGACATGCCCGAAATACGCATCGAACAATTGCGCCGCGAACCCGCCGAACATCCGCGTGCGATCCAAAATCGTGTTGTCCAGGTCGAACAGTACCGCCTTGATGTTCTCCATGTCCTTCTCCCCTTCCGCTCTTGTCTTCAGATTCGGCGCCTTCCCTGTCCGCTCCTGCCCGCGCGGGGCGCGCCGGACAAATTAGGCTGATCGTCATTAGGCATCCGCCCGCCGAATCCGTTATGATAGAAGGAGTCGCCCTGATGTTGCCACTAACAGCCGAAACAAGGGAGGAAACGAGAAATGGAATATACGCGATTGGGCCAAACCGGCCTGGAAGTATCCAGAATTTGCTTGGGCTGCATGAGCTACGGCATTCCGACGCGAGGATCGCATACCTGGACGCTGGACGAAGAGAAGAGCCGTCCGTTCATCCGCAAGGCCTTGGAGCTCGGCATCAACTTCTTCGATACCGCGAACGTCTACTCGGACGGGACAAGCGAAGAGATCGTCGGCCGCGCGCTCAACGATTTCGCCCGCCGGGAAGAGGTCGTGATCGCGACCAAAGTGCACGGGCGCATGCGTCCGGGACCGAACGGCGCGGGCTTGTCCCGCAAAGCGATCCTGAGCGAGGTGGACGACAGTCTGCGCCGGCTGGGCACGGATTACGTCGATCTGTACCAGATTCACCGCTGGGATCCGAAAACGCCGATCGAGGAAACGATGGAAGCGCTGCACGAGGTCGTCAAATCCGGCAAAGCCCGTTATATCGGCGCTTCCTCCATGTACGCGTGGCAGTTCCTGAAGGCGCAATATACGGCCGAGAAGCATGGCTGGACCAAATTCGTCAGCATGCAAAATCACTTGAACCTGCTCTACCGGGAGGAAGAACGGGAGATGCTGCCGTTATGCGAGGAGATCGGCGTCGGCGTCATTCCTTGGAGTCCGCTGGCCCGCGGCCGCTTGACCCGGAGCTGGGACGAGATCAGCGAACGGTCCGAGACCGACCTCTTCGGCAAAACGCTGTACGCGTCCGCCGTCGATTCCAATCGCGCGATCGTGGAGCGCGTCGCCCGGATCGCCGCCGCGCGCGGCGTGAACCAAGCCCAAGTCGCCCTTGCCTGGCTGCTCGGCAAATCCGTCGTGACTTCGCCGATCATCGGCGCGACGAAGCCGCAGCATCTGGACGATGCGGCCGCGGCGGCGGCGCTTGCCCTGTCGCCGGAGGAAATCCGCGAGCTTGAAGCAGCTTACGTCCCCCACCCCGTACAGGGATTCTAACCCCTTGCCGCGCGCATGCCCTTAAGTCGGCACGCAAAAACCGGACCCGCCATAACGGGTCCGGTTTTTGCGTTGGCTTGCCTATCTAGCTTGCCTATCTAGCTGCTCCGGCTGCTCGCCCGGCTTGCCCGCATGGCTTGCTCTTAGCTTGCCTGCCCGGCGGCTTGCCTGGCTTGCCCGCCGAAGCGGAGCCTCAGGCTTGCATGGCCTCCATGATGGCCAAATACTGCATGTCGCCCAGGCCATAATGAGGAAAAGCCTCGAACAGCAGCTTTAACAGCTCCGCCCGGGATTTCGCTTGATTCTCCCTGATGAAGGCGGTAATTTCATTCTCGGGCTTGCGGTATTCCAGGAAGAGCTCGATGCCCCGGGCCATGGCCGGCATCAGGGACGTCCCCGCGGGGAAGCGGCGTTCGATCAGGACTTGCCCGTAGACGGCGCGATAGTCGGCGGGAGGAATATCGACGGCTTCGATTTCGTCCTGATTCTCCGCCTCTTTCACCATATGGAAGAACAGCTTTCCTTCATAGCCCGTTTGATTCAAATACGCCAGCGCGGTCAGCGCATTCATCTGGCAGAACATGTCGTCGCCGAACCATAACGCGATGCCGGAATGCCGGTGCTCGGTCAGCGGTTGTAGCGGCGTCAGGGTAATGCGCGCGTATTCCTCCGGCGATACTCCGTGCCCGGCGGCGCGCAGCCGGTTAAACGCCTCGCCGAAAATAGGTTCGGCCGCCTCGCCGGAGCACATCGCCTCATTGAAAGGCGCATAGCCGTCGCCTTCCCGCATGAGCCCGTTCGCGTCGAACGCATCCTGCATCGCCTGGCCGTTCAAGAGATGCAGGATGCCTCCTTCCAGCCGGGCATGCAGCTTGTTGTGGAGCTCGCGTATCCTTGCTTGCTTCGCATGGTCCATCGCCTTGCGCCTCCTCCGAGCGTCGTTGATCTTCTTGGCTTATTCGAACGTTCTCCTTCGCGGCGACGCTTACGACCCCGGACGGGATCGTGTTCTCGCTGCTCTACCGTCTTCCGGCCATTCCGGCATCGGCATAAACCGGTCATTCAATGCAGCCTGACCGATTGCCGCATTCCCTGCCTTGGCGACGATGACATGATCATCCTGGCTCAAATAATCGCGCGTGTCAATCCGGTCGCAGAAATTCATATCGGCGCCGAACTCCCCGGCGAACGGCTTCAGAGCTGTTATCTATTCGTCATTTCCGGTCATGAAAAAACATAGGAAACAATAAGCGCAAGGCATAGGCCGACAATCGTTATGCATGTTGCAAGTTTTCGCATGGCGTCATCCCTTCATCGATGTACGATAGACTTTTCCAACAACCACTTCGCTCATCGCGATCGGAATACCTCCCAAGGGCAGCCGAATCGTCGTTGCACGATGCGCGCTTATGTCCGTTCGTTTAGGGAGTTTTACCGAAAATATGAAAAAAAGGCAGGCAAACCTTCACTTTTACGGACGAAAAACTTTAGGTAAAGTCGTGATACAGGCTTAACCGAATCTTGCAGTTTTTTTGAAGTCGTGATCGGGAAAGGAGAGTGCGCAATGCTCGGTATATTCGGAATAGCCGGTCTTTCTTTTTTGCTTGTGGCGTTTCTTACCCCCCTGCTCATTCGCGCGCTGCGTTACCTGAAGCTAACCCAGCCCATTCGCTCGGAGCTGCCCCCCGACCATCAAGCCAAGAAAGGGACGCCTTTGATGGCGGGACTCGTTTTGCTGACCGGCGTCGCGACTTCCCTGCGGTTTCAACCTGCGCCCTGGATGACTTTTTTATGCGCTGCGTTTCTCTTATTCGGTTCGGTCGGCTTTATGGACGATTTCAAAAAGGCAACGCGACAGGACCCTTCGGGCATCTCCGGACGGACGAAGCTCGTGTTTCAATTCGCGTTTACGGGCATCCTGCTCATCGCCTTGCTCCGTTCGTTTTCGCTGACGAGCGAGATATCGCTGTTCAACGGCTATCAGCTGCATTTGCCCGTTTATGCGTACGTAGCGATCCTGCTGCTTTTTGTAGTCGGCTCGGCGAACGCGATCAATTTCACGGATGGTTTGGACGGTCTATTGATCAATGCCGCCATTCCGACTTATTTTTTCTTCTTTCTCATCTCGGACAAGCCGGAAGTGCGGCTCTTCTCGCTCGTCATGATCGGTTGCCTGCTCGGCTTGCTTTTCTATAATATTTATCCCGCCAGGGCATTCATGGGAGATACCGGATCGCTGGCCATCGGAGGTTCGCTGTCCATGTTGGCGGTCATCGAGAAGATCGAGGTATTGATCCCGATTCTCTTTTCCGTGTATCTGGCCGAACAATGTTCGGTCATCCTGCAAGTCTGGTTCTACAAGCGCACGAAATTGCGCCTCTTTAAAATGGCACCGCTTCATTACCATTTCAGTTTGAAGTACGGCTGGAGCGAGAATAAGATCGTCCTGGCATTCGGGTTCGCTTCTTGGGCATCCGCTCTGATCAGTTGGTTGATTTGGAAATACGCGCTTTAGGCTGGCGTCCGCTTATCGGGTCCGTCAACCGGTCAACAGGACAGCCGGCTTATCGCCCGCCCCCGCGCGCAGTCGCCCCGCACCTCCCATAGCTTGTGCGATGCGCGCAAGACGGGGTAAGATGGAGACATGCTTCCCGTCAACCTATCTCGAAAAGGAGCCGATATCCTTCATGCCGAAAGAGACATCCGCTATCCAAGTCCGAGCGCCGTATACCAAGCCGATCACGGCCAAGGATTTCGAATCCTCGGACGACACTTCCATCTGGTGGCTCTCCAGCGCAGGGTTTCTGATCAATTCCCGCGGAACCTTGCTTATGATCGATCCCGTTATCGCCATGCAAGCCGGCTCCGACGAGATTTGCGAGATCGGGCACCGATTGTTGGTGCCGCTGCCGATCTTGGCGGCGGACGTGCCGCGATTGGATGCGATTCTCTACACGCATATGGATGATGATCACTTGGCTCCCGTCACGGCCGCGGATTTGATCAAGACGGGGGGCTTGTACGGAGGGCCGGCTATTGTCGTGCGAGAACTGGAACGGTTAGGCGTTCCTTCGCGTCAGGCACGGGCCTTCCGTATCGGCGAGCGTTTTCGGGTAGGCCCGATTGAAATTACGCTGACGCGAGCCGATCATGCATGGCCAAGCCAGCATCCTTACGGTCCGGAGGACTGCTGCGGCTTCTTTATCAGTACCCCGGACGGGAATATATGGTGCACAGGGGACACCCGGCTGCTCGACGAGCATATGCAAATGAGCGAGGTCGACGTCCTGCTGCTCGACGTATCGGACGATCCCTATCATTTCGGCGTGGAGAATGCCGTTAAACTGGCGAACCGTCTCGAGCATGCGGATATAATCACGCACCACTACGGAACTTATCACGGGCCCGAGCTGCCGCCGTTCAATGGCGATCCGAACAAGCTTGCTCCGCAAATCGCCCGTTCGGAGAACAGGTATCACATCCTGGCCCCCGGCGAGCGATTCGTCCTGACAAACAAAGAACGCCTTCTCCTCAGACCCGTAAGCGAATAGAACGACAAAAGAGTCGCCCGCAGGCGACTCTTTTCCATAATGATCGTCTTCCTCTGCAGGCCGCCGACCGCCGCTCCGTGCGCGGAGTTATCTCCGTACGATCGGGCCCGCCTCGACAACCGCTGCGCGCCGAGCGAAAAAGGCCTCAGCTCTTGACCGCGCCGGCGGCGATGTCCGAGATAAACTGCCGGCTGACGAAGAGAAACAAGATCACGAGCGGCAGGACCGCCAGCAGCGTCCCCGCGATGACCATGGCGTAATCCGTCACGTAGATGCCGTTCAAGGACGACAAGGCGACCTGCAGCGTGAATTTCCGTTCGTTGTTCAAAATAATCAGCGGCCACAGGTAATCGTTCCATACCCCGATGAAGGTGAACGCCCCGAGGAAGGATAACGCCGGCCGCAGGATCGGCAGCATGAGGCTCCAATAGATGCGGAAGAACCCGCAGCCGTCGATTCGGCCCGCCTCGATCAATTCGGTCGGAATGGATTCCTCGGCATATTGGCGGATCCAGAAGATCCCGAAGGCATTGACCATGCCCGGAATAATGAGCGCCTTGAAGGAGCCGACCCAGCCGAATTTCGCCATGATGACGAACGAGGGCACGAGCGACAGCTGCGCCGGCGCCATCATCGTGGCCAGCAGCAGCACGAACAGCCACTTTTTCCCCGGAAATTCATACTTCGCGAACGTCACGCCGGCCAGCGAGTCGAAGAACAGCACGAGCAGCGCGACGGAGCCGGACACGAACAGCGAATTGGCGAACGCCCCGAAGAAATCGATCGTGGAGACGACGCGCTGTATATTATCGAGGAGCTGCGTGCCGAACCCTAATTTGGGCGGGTAGCCGTAGATCTCCCCCGTCTTGCGCGTGGCCATGACCGTAAGCCAATAAAAGGGGAAGATCGACAGCAGGAACCCCGCAATCAATACCGCATGCAATGCCACCGTTTTCCATTTGCTTGTCGCCATCGGACACACTCCCTTTCCTGGTTTCGCTTCGGGCGGCTTTAATTCGAGCTCCCTTTGACCAATCGCCAGTTCACCAGGGAGAACAGCGCGATCAGCACGAACATTCCCCAGCCGACGGCCGCGCCGTAGCCGAAGTAATTGTTAATGAAGGCTTCCCGGTACAAGTAGAGCACGATGGTCAATCCGCCGCCGCCCGGCCCGCCGTCGTTGCCTACGAGCACCTGCGGTTCCGTGAAGATCTGCATGCCGCCGATCGTGGACGTGATGACGGTAAACAGGATGATCGGCCGCAGAATCGGCACCGTGATCCGGAAGAACGCCTGCGCGCCCGTCGCCCCGTCCATGCGCGCGGCTTCGTACAGGACGGCCGGAATGCTCTGCAGCCCCGCGAGATAGATGATGGCGTTGTAGCCGACCCAGCGCCAGACGATCATGAGGGAGATGGCAAACTGGATGCCCCACGTCCGCTGCAGAAATTCGACGGACTGCAGGCCGAACAGGTTGAGCGCGTAGTTGAGCAGGCCGTAATTGCTCGAGAACAGCGTGCTGAACACGATGGCCACCGCCACGAGCGACGTGACGTTCGGCAGGAAATACCCGATCCGGAAGAAGGTTCGGCATTTGACGAACGACGCGTTCAGCAGAAACGCCAGCACGAGGGCCAAGAAGAGCATCGGAATCGTGGAATAGACCCAGATGAGCAGCGTGTTGGTCACGGCATGCCAGAATTCGGGATCGCCGAGCATGAAGCGGTAGTTGTTCAGCCCGTTGAACGTCATGTCGCCGATGCCGTCCCATTTCTGAAAGGATAAATACATCGAGAACGCGATCGGGAACAAACCGAAGATCGCAAACACGATAAAAAAAGGCGAGATGGCCGCATAAGCCTTGCGATGCTTCCAGATTTCAGCGGTTAACCTGCGATTCATGGGCGCAACCTCCTCGTTCGTTTATTCATTCCGACCTGCGCGCGGGATGCCGGCCCGCTATCGGAGCAGCTCCTTGTCGATGCGCGCCAAGGTATCGCGCCACGCTTGGTCCGGGTCCTTGCCTTGGGTCGAGACGGACTGCAGCTGACGGTTCGCGATCCCGTTCACGTTCACGTACCGCGGCCCGAAGTACGACGGCTTCACGTGCAGCGCCGATGCCGTGAAGATCTCGCCCGTCGCCTGGCCGCCGAAGAAGTCCTCCTTCTTCCGCAACGCCGGCGCGTCCAGCGCCGTCTTGGCGGAAGGAAACAGATTGACGTCGGCGAAGCTCTTCACTTGGTTCTCCGGATTTTGCAGCCATTCGATCAGCCGGAACGCTTCGTTCGGATGCTTGCTGGTGCCCATGATCGCCAGGAACGAGCCGCCGTTGTTGCCGTCTCCTCCCGGAGCCCGGGCGACGCGCCACTTGCCTGCCGTATCGGGAGCGGCCTGCCGGAGAATCTCCTTGTTCCAGACGGCGCCGACGAACGAGGCGATCTTGCCCGTATTCATGGCGGCGCTCCATTCCGGCGTGCCGCCGTTCGCGTTCGCAAGCAAGCCCATGCCGGAAGCCTTGACCGCGAGATCCCATGCCCGCTTCATCGAAGAGGACGGATCTTTCCCGATGAACGCGTCGGCCTTGTCGAAATAGATGTTCTCGCTCTGCGCGTTCACCTGCGTATAGATCGTGCCGATGTTGTCCGTCAGCTTGACGCCGTCGCCGAGCGCGTCCTGAAGCTTCTTGCCGGCGGCGAGATAGGCGTCCCAGGTGCCCATCAGCTTATGGACTTCCTCGGGATCGGACGGCAGTCCCGCCTGCTCGAACAGGTCGGCCCGATAGAACAAGGCCGTCGGTCCGGTATCGATCGGCAGCGCGACCATGCGGCCTTGCGGCGTCACGCCGAGCTGCCATTTCCAGGGCAAATAATCCTTCTCGATGTCGTGCGCCCCGAGCTTATAGAGGTCGTAGAATCGGTCGGCGTTCGGGAACATCTCCGTGACCCAGTCGTTGAAGGCCACGATGTCGGGTCCGCCGGAGCCGGCGGCCAGGGTGGTCTTGAGCTTGGATTTGAAGTCGCCGCCGACTTTCTGCGCCACGATCCGCACATTCGGAAATCGGGTCCGGGCCGCTTCGATGAGCTTGTCGTCGAGCCCGCGGTTCCAGTACCAGATCGTAAGCGTCGTCTTCTTCTCGGCGGCCGCCTGCGGGGAGCATCCCGTCAGCATGATCGCGGCGATGAGCATCGCCGCCAGCATCGCCGAGAACGTCGCGCGTGTGGTCATCTTCGTTCCCTCCAGTCGGCAATTGTAGTCGGCCATACAGTTGTAAGCGCTTAGAATCGATTGATTCCATACAATAAACCGTTGCAAGCATCCGTGAATCGAGGAAATAATGGCAATTTGGTGACATGCGAATACATGGCTTCCGCGTCAAGGCTGCGCGGGCAGCAACAAAGGCGGTCGTCCGTTCATCGAGGAGCGCGCCAGCGGATTGTCGTTGCGCATCTCGTCCATACGCAAAGAGCTGCCGGCAATAGCCGGCAGCTCTTTGGTCCGTAATATTTAGAAAGACCGGTTGGTCCTATAGGGCAGGAATTATTTCTTGATCCAGTGCATCAGTTCGCGAAGCTGGCCGCCGACCACTTCGATCGGATGCTGCGCTTCGTTGCGGCGGGT
>NZ_JAAAMV010000034.1 GCF_009909185.1 Paenibacillus glycinis
GGCGAGAAGACGTTCGCGTCCTTCCTGCAGGAAGTGAAGGCATGCACGCTGCTCGCCTTCGAGCATCAAGAGTACCCGTTCGAGGAACTGGTGGGGCAGCTGGAGCTGCCGCGCGATCTGAGCCGGCATCCGCTGTTTGACACGATGTTCATCTTGCAGAATACGGAGCGCGGGGGGCTGGAGCTGCCGGGACTGCGCATTGCGCCGTATGAGCAGGACCATCACGCTGCGAAGTTCGATCTGACGCTGCAAGCAGCAGAGAGGGAAAATGCAATCGACCTCAGCATGGAGTACAGCACGGCCTTGTTCAAGGCGGAGACGATCCAGCGGATGGCTGCCCATTTCCGGCAATTGTTGGAGGCGGCGGTGAATGATCCGCATAGGGTAATCCGGGAAATGGATCTGTTGAGCGAAGCGGAACGGCAGCAAATCCTGTTCGACTTCAACGCAACGACGGCAGACTACCCGCAGGACAGTACAATCCACGGGCTGTTCGAAGCGCAGGCGGAACGAACGCCGGACAACATCGCGGTCGTATTCGGCGAGCAGCAACTGACCTACCGAGAATTGAATGAACGAGCCGACCGACTGGCGCGCGTATTGCACTGTCAAGGTGTAGAGGCAGATCGGGTCGTCGCTATCTTGGTTGAATCCTCGCTCGAGATGGCAGTAGGCTTGCTAGGAATTTTGAAAGCTGGCGGAGCGTATCTGCCAATCAACGCTGATCTTCCAGAAGAGCGAATCCGATACATGCTGGAGGACAGCGAAGCCATTTGGATCGTGACACAGGCGAAGCTTGCCTATAAGGTGAATTACGGATTGCCCGTAACGCATATTGAGGATGCTGTCAAAATGGATGGGAGCGAAATTGAAGCGAATGCAGTCAGCGGGCGGATGAAAGATATTTTGGAAACGTCAGGCACGCTGGCATATGTGATTTACACTTCAGGAACAACGGGCTTGCCGAAAGGAGTACTGGTCGAACATAGGTCGATTGCCAACTCCCTTCAATGGCGAAGAGCGTCGTATCGCTTAAACGAACATGATGTCATCCTGCAGCTGCTCTCGTTTGCATTTGACGGATTTTTGGCAAGCTTCTTTAATCCGTTATTGTCAGGTGCGCGCGTTATTTTGCTTCCAGAATCCGAGACAAAGGATGCGGACGCTATTTGCCAGGCAATTGCCGAGCAGAAAGTAACGATGTTGTTCAGCATACCGTCGCTTTACCAGGTGATTATAGAACAGTTGCAAGCAGGAGACGCTTGTTCGCTGCGTCACGTTACACTGGCTGGCGAGGTAAGTCCGCGGCGACTTGTGGAAGAGAGCTTGGCGAAATATCCGCAGGTAGTTCTCGCTAACGAATACGGACCAACGGAGAATAGCGTCGTCTCGACTGCGGCACTACGTCTGAGCAAGGAAGCGGAATTGACCATCGGCAAACCGATCAGCGGGGTACAGGCGTATATCGTAGATGAGTATTGCCGTCCAGTGCCGATTGGCGTAGCCGGAGAACTCTTAGTCGGCGGTATTGGTTTGGCCCGGGGATACCTGAACCGGCCAGAACTTACAGCGGAGAAGTTCATACCGAATCCGTTTATCCCAGGCAAACGAGTGTATCGAACAGGAGACCTGGCACGTTGGCTTCCGGACGGGAATATTGAATACTTGGGCCGAATCGATTATCAGGTGAAGGTTCGGGGATACCGAGTTGAGTTGGGAGAGATCGAAGCACGGCTGCTGCAGGTGGAATCCGTGAAGGAAGCCGCTGTCATCGCTATCGAAAATGAGCTAGGACTAAACCAGCTATGCGCCTATTTGGTTGTGGAAGAGGATTTTAAAATAAACCAGTTTCGAGCTGAACTGGCGCAAAAGCTGCCAGGCTATATGATACCGGCGCATTTCGTGCAACTGGTGGAGTTACCGCTGACGCCAAATGGCAAGCTGGATCGCAAAGCGCTGCCGGCTCCGGGAGGCGACGTATCAACCGGGATCTTGTACGCGGCACCGCGCAACGAGACAGAACAAGTGTTGACGGAGATATGGAAAGATATTCTCGGCGTGGTCCAAGTAGGCATACATGATAACTTCTTCGAGCTCGGGGGGGACTCTCTACTGATAATGAGAATGGTTCGACAAATTCATCTTAGAATGAACCATGATGTCACTTTAAGCACCGTATTCGCTCATTTGACCATTGCACAGCTAGCCAAACAACTGATGTTCTCTTTTCGCCTCAAAAGAAGGATCGAATGGAATTCACAACATCACAATAAGTTGTTTTGTCTTCCGCCTATAATTGGTTATGGGGTGGGATACGCCGAGATGGCAAAGGTGCTCAAGGACGTAACGGGAGTCATTGCCTTCGAATTTATTGAGGAAGAGGACCGGATGGAACAATATATTTCCATGATCGCGCGTATACAACCGGAAGGACCTGTTTGTATTGCCGGATACTCGGCTGGCGGCAACCTTGCCTTTGAACTGGTCAAAGCGCTGGAAAGTCATGGTCGCGAGGTATCCGGACTAATCTTGATTGATTCGAAACTAAAGGATTTCCATCAGTCGGATGAATCTGTTTGGTCAAAAGCGGAATGGGACGACTATTTCAGTGTCCATGCATACATGGCATCCTATCGCGAACAAATTGAGCATAAACACAAACAATACAAAACCTATGTCGATAATTTGATTAACGAAGGCCGGATTCGCGCAGATATTCATTCAATTCAAAGCGATAAAATACCACTAGCGCCGGTACAGGTGCAGGAGGATAAAAGCAATGCATGGGGAAGCATGACAACCGGGATTTACCGAACATATGCCGGCACCGGCCAGCATCATAACATGCTGACAGAAGCCTATATAGAGCACAATGGCGGGTTAATCAAACAGATTCTCTGCAGTCTAGGATTAAATTAATTTACTCGTTAGAAAAGTGCTTTGACATTAGCGTCGAATATAATAAATCTCAAGTTGCCTCGCTATCCTGTTATGGGAATAGCGAGGCGTTTTCATTTTTGCAGGATATAAGCCCTATTTAATTTTCAAGCTGTCTATTACGCAGGTTTTTCTCTTCACCTCTATATCCCGTCCGTCAGCGCGGCAATCCGTTCGTTCACATAGCCTTGTAATTGCCCGCCATGAAAGCAGATGACCGTTTCAATATCGTACGCCTTGAACTTTTTTAGCGATTGAAGAGCGGTTGTCATATCAGGAGTCAAGGCTTCTCTTGGGCCGAATAGTTTCCCGTTCTCGATCACCATAGCATCGCCGGCAATCAGAGTCTTGCTTGACACATGGTAGAGGCAAACATGCCCCGGCGTATGGCCAGGCGTATGGATAACCTTGATTCCGCCTGCGAATGGCAGTGTCTCTCCGTCAGCCATTGTACGAGTAACATTTTCTTTCGTAGGCTTAACGAAAGCCGCTTCGAATTCGATGCGTGTTTTTTCAGGAAGTGCGCCTAGGAGCCCTGCCAGTCTCGCCAGCGGTACCTTAACCATCGGCTGCTTCCCATCAATAACGGCCTTATCCGCTTCATGGGCATAAATATTAAGCTGTGGATGGTTCGCTTTAAAGGTCGGTAAGCTTCCGATGTGATCGATATCATTATGGGTTAAAAGGATTGCGCTTAAGTGAAGTTGACCAATGTCTGCATGCTTGACAAGCTCCAGTATAGCCGGGGCGGAACCAGGCATACCTGTATCAACCAGCACCCACTGCTCATGATCGAATAAAACGGTAGGACAGAACGTCATAGATCCCCAATGTAGCTCCAACATTTCTATCCCTGCTGCAATTCGCATAACACTGCCTCCTTTTCAAACGTGCTATTCTCCAACGCCGACTTTTGCGCGTGCCTAAATTAATGGCCTGGCATCATTGGCATTTCTGCTTTTTCTGCGTCTGCTCCTAATGCGCGTTTTGGCTTTGACAACAGGAAACCGATCAACGTACCAACCACGCTAACAATTGTAAGGACTAGGAAGGTATGCCCGTAAGAGGATGCCGCCACATGAGAAGCGATTGCCGGCGTAATATCAGCCGGATTCGCAATCCCTTCCTTTAGCATATAGTGCTCGGTTTGTCTTGCCAGAATCGTTGCCGCGCCTGCTACCGCAAAGGAGGACATGACTTGTTGGGCTGCATTGGTCAGCGATGTTACACGGCTTACGAGTTCAGGAGGAGCGGATTGAATAACATGCGTATTCAGCGGCATAAACGAAAGTCCCATGCCCGCTCCAATCAAAATAAGAGGCAGCATATACGAGCCTACCGTTGCATCGGACGAAATATTGGATAGCAGGAAGGCACCTACCGATAAGAGGGCAAGACCAATCATCACAAGCGGGCGGGCACCGATTTTATCAAACAGTTTGCCGCCAATTGGCATCAAGACCGCTGTTGCCAATGCCTGCGGAAGTAGGATCAACCCCGTATCAAACGCAGAGTAACCTTTGGCTGTCTGCAGGAAGAGAGGGAACAGGAATAAAGTACCGAAAAGCGCAATCTGGGATACCCATTGGACGAGAATCCCTTTGGAGAAATCAGCCGATTTGAAGACTCGAAGCTCAAGTAGCGGCTGCTTGCGGTTCAATTCCACGATAACAAAGAAAATGAGTGCAGTGCCGCCGATGATTAGACCGATCAGTGTTTTTGCAGAGCCCCAGTCCGTCCCGCCTTCGCTGACGCCGTAAGCAAGGCCGGCAAAAGCCAGCGGAGCAAGAAGCATGCCAAGCACGTCAAGCTGTGGAACCGATTGACGAGGTAAAGCAGGCAGGGTACGCAAGCCAAGCATAATCGCCACCGCGCCAACGGGGATGTTAACGATGAAAATCCAGTGCCAAGTTGCATAGTCGACCAGCCAACCGGAAAGTACCGGACCAAGAGCAGGTGCGAGAAGCATCGGAATGCCGATCATCCCCATTACCGCGCCTTGTTTGCCGGGGGGGCTCAGACGGTATGTAAAGGCTATTGCAATCGGGGCAACCATACCTCCGCCTAGACCTTGAATAATACGGTACAGAATTAGTTGATCCGCGGTTGTTGCAAATGCACAAAGCGCAGATCCCAAGGTAAAGAGAACGATTGAAGTTATGTAGATATGCTTTGATCCAAAACGATCAGACAACCATCCGGCAAGCGGAATAACGGCCGCCTGCGCAAGCGCATAACCGGTAACGGTCCATTGGATGTGCGATAAGGTGGCTCCACCGAAATCCTCGCGCAGTTTGGGTAGCGCTACGGTCATCGCCGTACTGTCGAGGATAACCATGAACATCCCCACGATGATGGCCAAGAGCGGCACTAGAATGGTCTTGATAGACGTGGCGCTTTTTGTTTCATCCGTCATTTCTAATCTCCTCCTCATACAAAATATTTCTTACCTGTCTGGTCATTGTGAACATTCTTGTTGCGATAGCGGATTCACCACTGGATAAGGATTCAGAATGACGTCTTGACCTGTGAATCATCCGGCAGTACACTACAAATGGCATAAATGCATCGGACAATTGTCCGCAACCGTATGATATCGGACAATTGTCCGCATGTCAATATTAGCCAAGCTGTTTTGTTTTTGTGGAAGAAATGGAGGGGGCGCGGATTGGTCGATAAAAAAAAACACTCGCAAGAGATAAGCAAACTTATTTTGCAAGCCGCGCGGTCTCTATTCGCCGAACATGGCGTCGAAGAAGTCAGCATGCATCAAATTGCCAAATCGATTCAAATCGGACAAGGTACCTTGTACCGCCGTTATGCAAATAAAGCGGACTTATGCTTGGATTTGATGATTGAGACATTCGACGGCTTGGTGGAGGAGATCAATCGGTTGCTCGAATCAATGAAGGAGCTTCCCGTAAAAGACAGACTCGTTGCCGTTGTACGGCACGTGCTTGCTTTCTACCACGAGCAATTAATCTGGCTGAACGTAATCAAGAACAGTAAGCCCAGCAAGCAGGACGATATGTACTTTTTCGATAATCCGTGCTATGGCAAACTAAATAAGATTTATTGTTCGCTGCTGGAGGAAGCGCAACGCAAGAAGGAGCTTATTCCGTTGACGCCTGCTTTCACCGCGCATCTGCTTCTCAGCGCAATACTTCCTGAATCCCTCATATACAATTCCAAGGTGCTGGGCTATTCGATCGACCAGATTGCCGATCAATATTGCGGCACCTTCATAGACCCGCTTTTCAAGCCATAAAACCCCGACAGTCCAGTAGGCTGGCGAGGTTTTCGTTACGTACGGGATTCGTGTAGCTGCCCTTCAATATGGAAAATGCATCAGAGCCGACCATGAAAAATGGCGGCTTTTTGTTTTTTGGAACTACAGCTTTAGAAGGGCGAAAGTGATCATTCCATGGCTTCTTCAAATTGCTATAACACATAAAGTGAATTTGATTCAGGCGTGGCTGTTTGTTAACAGTCAGAGGTTAGGGATGGTGCAAAATGAACAGAACATTGCGTTTATCCCAAATAGTTGACTAAGCAACCGTAGTTGTGTGACAAAAGTTACGGTTAAAACTTATCTTTTCTGATAGGATCGTAACTGAAAGTTCATCAAACAACAGAGCATACTTTTAAGAAACAAGAGATTAGGCGCATGAAAATCGCCATCGTCACTGTATACGCCAACCGTATTATAATCATTTATCTATGACTATCCGCGGACCGATAATGAATTAATTCTTATATCAATTGCTTACGCATGACAGCTTAGTTGTGAACTGGGGATGCCGCACATGCTGAAAAGTAGGGTTTTCACCCTGCTCAATCCAGCCGTTTGGACCAGTTCCGCTTAATTACCGGTAATGGCAATCACATGAAAACCAACTATGCACAACCTAGTTAGACCAAGATTGTATTTTCAACGCGTTGCAGTTTTATTTCATGATTAATTTATGCAGGATGGAAGATTTAAAAACGTATCCACGTTGTGCATATATGAATGGCGGCACTTCATATAAAGGGATTTATAGTCCGCATTTCTTAAAACAAAATCTTGGTTATCATTAATGAGTACTTAGTGGACAAGTCAAATCTCTTGTGTACTACCCGCCAATTGAGAATTACAAATACATTGCTACATATGTGGTTGATGGAAATCAAGATTGGAGGGAATTAGGTTATGGTCGATTTTGAATGGTATAGAAGCTTTATTGCTATTTTTAAACATAATTCGGTTTCGGTGGCTGCTAAGACTCGGATGATGACGCAGCCGACGATGAGCCAACACCTCGCCTCTCTTGAGGCGGAAATTGGTGAGTTATTATTCACTCGTACAACGCGAAAGCTGTCTCCTACCGAACGCGGCAAGCAGCTTTTTTCTTTTTTATTGCCACATATTGAATCACTAGAAGAAAAGACGATGGAATTAAAATTGCGTTTTTCTCCTAAAATGAAGACGATTAAAATCGGAACAACACCAGAGTTATTCAATGATAATATTATGGCTCGCATGTCTCGAATGGATTTGAAGACAATCAATTACTTTGACGATGCTGATCAATTACCGGAACTTCTGAGCGAAGATCGTGTAGATATTATTATAACGACCAAAAAGTTTCTGACGCCTGGTATTGAATATGTCCGGCTTAGGGAGGCGCATTTTGTTATTGTTGTTCCGATCGACTTAGATGTCCCGGAATTTGCGAATTTAAAAGAGAAAGAACAATGGCTTTTGAAGCAACAATGGATTAGCTATGGTCTTGAACTTCCTATAATTCGATGGTATTGGAAGGAATTCTTTAAGACAAGCCCGCAGATTACACCAATCCATGTCATACCTAATATGCATTTAATCTTAGGAGCGGTAGGAGAAGGTTTAGGTGTAAGTCTTCTTCCGACTTATATGTTAAAGGAGGATGAAACGACTGAACCAAAATGGAGAACTTTGTTTGAACATTTGAACATTCGTAGCGATGTACTAATTGGCTTTCAATCCAAACACAAGCACGTATCTGTCATTAATGAATTTATCAAGAACATATGCGAACCCAATTTGATGTGAAATAGGTAGTTAATAACAATAATCTATCCTGATTCATCCTTTTATGCAGAAGACGTCTAACAACTCAGGCCCATTAAGTACCTGCGGTGTTCATCCTTCAATTATAATTTTTATAGATCATCTTTTTAAAAAGAAATACGATGCTAAATCTAAAAGGTCCTTGTTGCTTGATGAAGCAATGGGGGCCTATTTATGTAGCGAAAAACTCAGCCATGCAGCCATAATGTAATGGTCATTCCATAAGGATTATTAATAAGGAAATTGTTTAGGAATTGTATGATTCGTAAATGACTATTATCAGTAATGAGTTTTAGTTGATGCCTGTGTGACTTTTGTCACTGAAATCGAATTAACTTTTATGTTAGCATTTAACGAAATAAATTAAGGAGTTGAAAAATTTGATCCAGTCTGAGGATGTAAAGCAAATTCTTTCATTTTTCCCCTCCATGGCAGACATCAAAAAAGAGGATTGGAACCAGAGTGGTATCAATCTCATACAAATGGAGCCCAATTATATAATTAAAGAGGGCCAATTATTAGAATATGTCATTATGATTCTGGATGGTACCGTTAGAATGTACAAAACAAGTAGCAATGGAAGGGAAATCACATTGTACCGAGTTTATAGCGGAGAATGTTGTCCGTTAATGACTTCAAGCATTTTGAGTATGTCTGAGTTTGAAGCATCGGCGTGTGTAGAGACGACTGGTCTTGCCTTAATGATACCTGCGGATATTTTCAGAGACTGGGTGGATCGTTATTCGAAATTTAGACAATTTATCTTTAAATCATTAGCCAAACGGATTATAACCTTGGCTACTTTATTAGATAGTGTTTATTTCAAAACCATTCGCGGAAGAGTAGCGGAGTTTCTTATTCAATTGTCTGACAAAACCGGTAAAGCGGATACTTTGCACATTACGCATGATAGCCTATCGGTAGAACTGGGTACTGCACGAGAAGTGATCAGCAGAACGTTGAAGTATCTTGAGAATGAGGATGTTATTAAACTATCTCGGGGAAAAATAACAATAATAAGCCGAGGGGCGCTCGAGGATTGTGCTGATTGGTAGAGCGCGTTCAGACAGGATTCTTCGTTCAAATCTTGGGTCTATCGGATTGCCTCCAACCTGTGCTTGGACAAACTGAGACAATCTAAACGCCACGCGCTTCCCGTTGACCTGTTCGACCCGGCCGTCGCCATCGTTGATGAGCGGGACAATCTTATTGGTTACATTCGAGATGAGCGTTGGAGAGACGGCAATGCCGTAAAGATTAGCTAGATGGTCTTGGATCTCGCATGTGCTTACACCCTTGGCGTAGAGCGCTACAATTCGATCCTCGATGCCCGTTACGTTGGACTGATGCTTCTTGACCACGATGGGTTCGAACTCGCATTGTCGGTCTCGTGGTATGCTGATTTCCTGCTAGCCGTATTCGCTGACAAGCGTCGGATTGCACTTCCCATTAAGGAGAGCTAAGTGCTTTATCCAATTCACCCATTTTTAATTTAAACAGTAAGGACCTTGTTTTTACTCGATGAATGTTGACCACTCCGACAGTTGTAATTCATCAATCGTAGCTGTAGGTAAGTAACGCAATGTTGTTTCAACATACTTGTGTCGCAATTGCCTTTGAATAATGGAAATATCAACATTTCGGCTTATCAACAGCGCAGCCATGGTATGTCTTAAACAGTGAGAAGTTATTCTAGGTATCTCAGCTTTTAAGCAGAGCTTTTTTAGTATCTCGTTCAACGTCAGATGATTAAACTTTTTTCCGTTAGCGGAGAAGAAGACATTCGAATTTCCAGCGTCTTGCCACTTCTTATATGTCGGGTGGCCTAGATAACGCTGTAGAGCTAAGCTTAATACTTTTGGCATGTATACCGTAGTCGCTTTCGTCTTCTGCCCGCGATCTACGTAAATCATATTTCGTTCAAAGTCCAATTGCTCGGCTGTCAATCCTCCAATTTCATTTCTTCGTAAACCGGTTGTGAACATTAATAATAACAAGACGTTATGTTTTTGAAAGAAGGGGTCAGACCTATCCAGTAACTTGGCTGCGCTAAAGAGCTTGTTGCAGTCTTGGATAGAAATTCCCCTGTCGGAGACTTTTGCATTATAATACGGATTCTTGTAATGAGCCATCGGATTATGTTTGATAAACCGCATGTCTTTTAGAAAAGCGAAGAAGTTTCCTAATGCACTAACTGCCATGTATAGGCGACTTCTTGAGGTTTCAATTGATTCTAGATAACTAAAGTAGTTGTTGATGAAACGTTCATTAATGGGTAGATAAGTGCCATCCTCCGGGTAATAGATGAATTTATCAAAATCCAACTCCCCTGTGAACCCTTTTTCAACAACAAGATACTGCCCGAACTTAATTAACAGGTAGGAATATTCATTTAAAGTTCTTTTTCTGACATCAGCATGCATTTGCCATTGCTTGAAGTAATTCGATCCGGATAGTACATTTTTCATCATTCATCCCCTATTTCTTTGGCGAATGGATGCCGCTCAATCGCTTTACTAAGTTGATTATTAAATAGATCCAAGTAGATGGCAGTTGATTTGATATCTTTATGACCGAGCAGCTTGGAGATTGTAAAGATGTCGAGACCCTTCTCGAGCCCATAAACAGCAAAGCAATGCCTGAGAGTGTGAACGTTGTATGGTCTTCTCCTGCCATTACGGATTTTGGGAATTGACTCACACTGGTCATAAATATTCGCGACAAAGGTTCCGATTGTCCTTGAATCTAACGGACGATTACCGTTGCTTGCAGAGAAGATGTATAACTTTCTATACTCTTCGATGGGTAACTTTAGCTTTTGGGAACTATATGTGAAGTTAATATAATTTTGAATTAACGCAATTCCAAGTAAGTTGATCGTCCGAATTACTTTGATTTTTTCATTGCCTTTTGGAATTACCGCCAGCGATTTATCGTCGGCAACTAAATCTCCGATCTGAAGCTGTATAAGCTCATTCAGTCGTATACCTGAGGTTAAGAATGTCATTAGAATGGCATGGTTACGTAAACCGTTCCTAGTTGCAGCGCTCAATCTGAGTACTTCAGACAACTGGACTAGCGTTAATGGTTTGGGTAAAGAATCAATAGTCACTTCGCTGTCCCGCCTCCAATTAAGTTTAAGGATTTTATTCAAATCATCTAAATTCTCATTATAAAAATGTTTAAGTGAAACCTTAAACAACGTTCTTAGAAAGGCGCTCTTTTTCGATTTAGTATGTATATGAGAAAATCTATCGAGGTAGCTAACTAAATAAGAAGGTTCAGTGACTTCTCTGAGGGTAGCCCCCGTCTCAAAAGTGCATTTGACATGATGGCTGAATTGGCTGAGTTCAGAAACGTATGTTTTCTTTGAAGACGTACTAAGGCCAAGGAAGCTCGAGGATGATAAATAATAGTTAGCAGCTTCTTCAAAAGAGGGATTATATTGCTTTTCCTCGATTATGGAAGGAACCATTCCCATTTCTTGCAAAACTTTTTCTATCATCTCTGGGGAGTAATTAGAAATTACATTTTGTAGCTCCGTACGCAAACCGCTTAATGGTGAATTACGTTCAATGATTGGCATTGGATATCCTCCTAAGATTAGTAGACAATTCATTCGTAAATTGCTATTATAAGCACATTATAGAAATACTGGTTTGCTTCGCCGTTATAAATTTTCGGAGAAGCAGGGGATGGCTTATCAGCCAATTAGAACAGCATTTTTTGGAGACATTCACTTTGGGTATGTCTTTTTTGTGTTGTCAGTCTAAATTACGTTAAGTTGTATTTAATTCGCTCAATGGCCTGTTGAAGAGACTTGCGACTTCGATGGATGTATATACTGGTGCTTGCAGGCTTTACATGTCGAGCCAATTTCATTAGTAATTTTGGCGTACATTGTGGATGTTCTGACAACCTGGTGATATAGGCATGCCTGAAAAGGTGAAAGCCACCTCGTTCATAATTCCAACCGGCCATAAGACAATAGAGTCGGTGAAAACGAGTTAGTTCACTGATGTAGCTTTTCGGGGCCTTGTCGACGATAGGGCCATTCGTACCAAGTGTGTAGGATTGGCAGAGGCTTATTATTTGTTTGGGAAGTGGCATGATGGAATAATTTCCATCCTTTCCTTTAATGGAGAGACTCCATGTGGAAAAGTTGAAACTTTCCCAACTTAAATTAACGGCCTCTGCTATACGAAGCCCGAGATGTAATAATAGGCTATAAATCAGTAAATGGACCGAGGGGTTTGGAGAATAGGTTCGGACAATATCGAAAAACCGTAGTAGTTCTTCATTGTTAGGAAGCTCCCTATAATGATAGTTCTCGAACGGTAATCCTTTGACATCAAATGCAACATCATCTTTGATGAGTCCCATGCGATGCAGAGATTGAAATAATGACCGAACATAATAGAAATCAGTACTGACGCTTTTATCATCTTTTAGCTCAATAGAAATTCGTCTTTTCAAGTAAAGACGATATTCAAGCAAATGAGGCTGTTTAACAAGATGAAGCGGGATGCTATTGGGATTGAAGTCGTTGAACTCGACATAACATTGGCAAAGCCATGTTAGAAATTCCCGGCATGCCTTGCTGTTATGGTAAGACTGCTGAGCCCCTCCATTCATTTTAAGAGCGAGCAAATGCTTCTCGACTAGTGGATGGTTAAATGGAGGAGTGGCAGCCCTTTTATGCACGGGAAGAGTAAGTTCCAGGAAGGGTTGGAAATGGTTGAATAATGATTGGAGTATCTTTGCATTTGATTGACTCAATTTAACATGACGTGCAAATGCAAGATATACCTCTTTATTCGAGAGAACCTGACTATCGATGATTTCAGAAGTAATTTGGAGTTGCTTGGTGAGATAAGCGATAAATTCCCTAATGATGAGATATCGCTGATGGAGTTCAAAAGGATGCATTTTGGAATGGTTATTAAGCCAATTAATAATGCTCGTATTCTTCAACTGGCATAATAGATTGCGCAAGATCCATTCGTTAATGCCATTGGGGCCTAAGTAAGGAGAGGGTTGTTCCTTATGGAAATCGATCGCAAACAAGCTGTCCAATAAATCCACCACCTTGAATCTGATATTAGTTACATTTTGATCAGATTCCTGGGAAGTTAAACATTCTACGGACTTAATTTGCGTAGAAGGGGTATTCCACGGAAAAACTTTCTCTTCCTGATTCTCCGCGGGTTGCTTTAGTTGCTTTGCAAATTCGTCCATGATGGTGGACAGATCGAATGTTTCGTTTGTATCAGGTTGATTTTCCATAAAGAACTACTCACTCCTTAACAAAAGAAGAATATAGGTAACCGTCTAGGCTACATTCCCCCATTAATTTACTTGTTAGAGGAGGTGCTGCCTGTGGAACGAATTAGTTTACATGCAGTATTGATCCCTTTAAAAGGGACTATGATTCTCCGCCATAAACGGCGGCGGTTATCAAACAAAGCCAATGGGGAATGGCTTAATTTATTTTTAAATATCGAGTTCGTCGCCGTTTATGGCGGTTGAATGAAATATTGACATAAATAAGGTAATTTGATTTTGGTGATCTAATATGAAATACCCTCAATCTTATACCGATTTTATGTCCAGTGCTTTGACGGAAGAGGAGTATGTCAAACGAACTTCATGGCAGGAAATTAAAGAGTTGCGTGGGAATCCGCTGCTGTTTTCGTTATATTTGCTTAAATTTCGAAATCCAGGGAATCGACGTATGGCCCTTTTTAAAGCGTCCGGTATGAAGCGCGAGGATCTTGAGAAATTATTAATGTCAGGTAGCTCACTCGTTACTGCCTTAAAAAGAGAATCTAACCGACAAATTCGCCCAGGTGTCATCTCTAAGTTCTGCATTCTGTTTCGCATTACTTTCTCATGGGGCGCTCGAGCTTATCCTGCAGAAGACTTTAATTTCCATACCTTCGATTACGTTGAAGACGGGTTAATAACGAAGGAAGATAAACTAATAAGTTTGCTGTCGCCGGTAATGGATATTAATTGGTCTGTGAACGGGTATCAATTGAAACTAGATGGGGCGGAAACAATTTATTTAAGGATTGAACAAAGACCTGGTCTTGTAATCTTAGATTTAATGAATCCCCGAATAGATCTACTTGAATTACTCATTAGTATTCTGCAGACAGTAAGCGGCAAATGGAGGTTTCAGCAGATGCCTTCCTTAGTAGTAGGTCATAGTTTTTACGTGTTTTTTGGCTCTAACGAGGAATCTTTGATTGAAAAAGTTGTGATCGAGGAATACCCGTTAATTAAGAAACTTTATGAGTTACCCGCCGTTTACGGCGGAAAGTAATTAGAGGTCATAGTTGGAGGGAAAGCTCAAAGTATTGAGTTTTCCTTAGGTGACGGTAATCAATCTCCTTAGGGAATTGGTTACTTTTTTTAATATGAAGTGAATTAGCGAGGAATCTATAACAGTAAGGAGTGCAAGTGCTGAAGGTAATTACTTAAAAGGGGGAATAGTAATGCGTATTGTTATGACCGTAAGGGAATTATCTGAATTGCTTGGGGTATCTCTTGATTCTATATATTCCATGGTTAAAGAAAATCAAATACCACACGTAAGAATTAGAAGGAGAATACTGTTCCACCGGGAAATCATTGAAAACTGGTTAAGATCAAGCAATTAACAACTACAGTGTAACTACAACTAGGCCTGCAAATAGCAGGTCATTTTGGGTTTCAAATTTTTAATGTAACTCGTTTAAACTAGTGTTATTTTAAGAGTTTTGGCAATACTAAGAAATAGGATATAAACATTTAAAAAGAAGGGAGTATTTTAAATGGAGGATAATAAATCGGATGTGGAATTTGGTTTTGCTACTGTTACAGGAAAAGGTCTTGTCTTTAATAATAAGCTTTACTCAAACGCTCAAATGATAAAAAGTCAGTGGTTTGATTTAGCTCAAAGAACGGGTAGTTGGACAATTCCAGTTTTGTATAATCCTGAAGTTGAAGGACACTTGGTTTTACTTGATGTTGGTGGTCTAGAAGTTGCTTCTTCAATAGAAGAACAACAGGTGATTGATCCAGTTATTCTTGAATCGTATTATTCTGCACTAAATTCGCTAAAAGAAAGAATGGAAATAAAGAATAGAAAATGAACAAAGATATGAGAAACCAAGGAAGTGAAAAATGAAAGATGCAGCTGTAAAGGCTGCATTGATATTCGCTAAGAAGAGCATACTTCGTACTTTTGGATTCGGAGTCAAAAATAGTTAGAGCTTACCTTGAGAATTCGGGGTAAGCTCTTATTTTATCTGCACTGAAGCAGGAAAAAAGACCCATTCTGTCAAAATAGGTATTGTTAAGGTGTCGGAAAATTGGATGTATTTCTTACGAGGAGAAGGTTGGCAATGAAGATACTAAATAATATCAACTCTAGTCACTTCAATGAAATAAAGGGTCTAGTAAGAGGTGCTGATGGTTTTATATCATTAGCCCGTATCTCATGGAGTCATTTGATGTGTTTCTTGACGAGATAATCGCTCCTTCGGGGGTAAGACGCATCATACTTGTTACAACTCTGCGGGATAATGACCCCGACTTATTCAAAAAGGCAAATTCGCTCTATGCGTTTTCCGTGAGTTGTAGTAAATGATCAATTGCGTATCAAGTACATGTTGATAATAAACTCCACGGTAAAATCTATATTGCCAGCAAAAGTAATGAACCGATCAGGGGGTTCATCACCTCAGCAAACTTCACAGATAGCGGTTTGAATCATAATCATGAGTGGGGTGTACAGATTGATGATACTTCGACGCTAAAACAAATTATTATCGATATTAGTAAAGTGAGTAGTCATGCACTAACGAATGAAGAGCTTCACAATATCATCGTTAAGATCGACAGTTTCTCGCAGAACGCTGCAATACCGACCGACTCTAAGATCAGCTTAGAGGTCAACAACTTTATCAAGCATAAGGTTGCTGAATCGAAGATAGACATTCGCTATTTCATTAAGCCGGTTGGCTTCACCAATGAGCCATTTGAGACAACGAGGACTTTATCAAGTGGTATTGAGGTCATGCATTTCTCAAAGAGAAGACCAAATTCGGTCCGAGTCGGGGACATCTTAATATGTTACGGCGTTGGTACAACGAAACTTTTGGGGTATTTCGAAGTAGTTAGCGAACCATACATCTGGGATGAAAACAGCAGATGGCCTTGGGAAGTCAAAGCTAAAAATCTCTATCCGAAATACAGCCAGTCATGGTTGTATATCGATAATACGGTTTCGTCAATTCAGGCTTCCTTCGATACTAAACGGGCAATTACATATATCGGCGGGGGAACCCTTGGCGCCTTACAATTTGGGGCTGATAAAATTCGGTTAACAGATGAGTTTGCCCAGCATGTAATCAGTATTATTGAGGGCAGCGTGAAATGATAACCTAGGGGGCGTGAAATGTTCAAGATATTAATTGATACTTGCGTTTGGCTTGATCTCGCTAAGGATTATCAACAGTTAGCAGTTTTGGCTGCTCTTGAAGAATTGGTGCAGCAAGGAGAAATAGAGCTAGTTCTGCCGCGGACAATATTAGACGAATTTGCACGTAACAAAGATCGTGTAATGGAACAGAGTAGCCGGAGCATATCAAGTACTCTTAAACGCGTAAAAGAAGTAGTAGAGAAATTTGGTGACCCACAGCAAAAAAGTGTTGTGATATCGCAGCTTAACGACGTTGATCATCGTCTTCCTATTTTGGGCGAAGCAGCCATTGAAATGGTTAGCCGTATCGAAAGACTATTTGCCAATACTTCTGTAATAGAAATTTTTGATACAGTAAAACTTCGAGCAGCGCAACGAGCGATTGATAAACGTGCTCCTTTCCATAGGCAACGCAACGGTATTGATGATGCAATTCTTATTGAGTTATATGCGGATTTGATCGAAGTAGACGCGGTGGCTGGTAATCAGTTTGCATTTATCTCGCATAACACACATGACTTCAGTCATCCAAATGCAAACAAGAAGTTACCACACCCCGATATTAGGGCATGTTTTTCGGCTACGCGTTCTCTTTATTTTACAAGTCTGAGTGAGGCACTGCAATACATTCAACCTGAACAATTTGAAGACCTTGTAATCGAGCATAATTGGGTTGAAGAACCGAGAAGATTGACTGAAATCATTGAAGCTATTGATGAATTTACTACCAAGGTTTGGTACAATCGTCATCAAGTGTTAAGAGAGAAAATTGAGGAAGGTATTGTTGAAATTGTTGAGAAGGAGATCTTCCCTATCAAGGATCACGAGACTCGCCCAATACAACGTGATATATGGGAAGGTGCACTTAGATCTGCCGGAAAAGTCGAAGAGCGTTTTGGTTTAGATGATCTAGGACCGTGGGATGACTTTGAATGGGGAATGATTAACGGCAAGCTCTCTGCACTCCGGTGGGTTTTGGGTGAAGAGTGGGATATGTTGGATACGTAACAACCATGGCTAGTCAGCACAAAATATCAAGCGTCTTGTTGGAGTAGGGGGACTACCGCCTTTCGTAAGTATAGAAACTAACCAAGCTCAACTTCAGTTCCAGTTCATAGCGAGGCTTGCAGAAAATAACTGATCGTTGTCCTTATTTCCACTTAATGGTATCGTAATGGATATGTATTGTTTCATGAAGAAAGGTGCTGATTTTGTCAGCACCTTGATGATTGCTATCATAACGTATGGTCGATGATGAAGGAGGCCGGCGTATGGTTCATTATTGACTTGTGAGCAGGTGCTTGACCAGCCCGACACAAGCAGGTTGGCTGGTTGTGTATCGGCTTAAGTCAAGTCATTCGAGCGACTTTATTCGACCTCAGAACCGAGAGCGCGACAGATGCAGGAGATCGGGATGACGAAATCTGCCGCTTTGTGCCGCCGTCGCATTCTACTAATGTCTGTTGACATGTAGTATTCTTTTGTAAATATTTATGTTATGCAGAAAATCGACCCAAGAATATTCTTTGGCAGTAAGTTCAAAATTTTTGCAAGCAAAATGGATTCACTCAGGAAGAATTGGCTGATAGGGTTAAACTTGATAGGACCTATATTAACGGGGGGAAGGGAAGAAAAACATCTCACTAATAAATATTTGTTATACTTGCGAGAGTTCTGAATATCAAACCTCAAGAATTTCTAGAGGGTATAGAGACCTGATTTCCGATTGAAAAAGGAGATTTTATTGATGATAAGAATCAAAGAACTTTATATTAATCCTTTCAAAACAACAAATCGGGAATTACAGATTGTATTTCCATCAGGACCTGTTTCGATAATATTTGGTAAGAATGGTTCAGGTAAAACTACATTATTGAAAATTATTTCTGGTTTATTACAACTTGATTCAAACACTCTTATGAACGAATACACTAAGCATGCTAAGATAACTTTTTATGATTCCGAAAAAAACAAGACATTTTTCATTGAAGCAACTCTTAATGACAAAGAAGAAAGAGAAGAAGATAATTATGATTGGAGTACAAACATAGAGTCAGATGAAATTATGGGAAAGTTTCATGAACTCTCTTCTATTTTGTTTGGAGTGAATCGAGGTCTTGTTTCCACTCCAATGCAACGAATACGTCCTCATGATATTAGTAGGTTTATTCGGAATTCCAAAATAAAAGTACTTGATAGAGAAGGTTCATTACAAAATCCTGTTAATTTTGCTGATGACTTAGCACTCTTCCTAAATCAACAGATAAAAGATAGAAGAATAAGAGATGAACGAATAAAAAAAGATTACTTTGAGCAAAAACATATCTTATTTGAAAATTTATCTATGGATGTAATTGCAGCAACTCTATTAGATCGTTATAAATTTGAAAAAGAAACTGTTTCGCAAGCTGTACAAAAAGCATTATTTGAAACTTTAGCTGTACTTATGGACAATGAGGATTCGACAAGAAAGATTCATTATGGGGAACCGAAAGACTTTCCAGCAAAGTTGGCGGATTATGGATTAACCTTATTAGAAGTCTTGACTGAATTGGAAGAAAATGAACTCAGTAATAAGATAATTAATATTTTAGAATATCATATCGTATTCAACGATGATGACGATCATATTAATCCATTTGCCGGAAAAGGCCTTCTTTCACAACTGGTTTATAACATGATTGATGAACTTATAAGAAAAAAACAGGATATTAATTCTGTAAGTAGATTAATAGAATTATTCAATTCATACATATCTTCAGATAAGAAGTTAATTGTCAACGAGAATGGAATATCTGTTATTACAGAAGAAAACCCTCACGGTATCAACGACTTATCTAGTGGTGAAAGACATTTACTTTCGTTTTTATCGCTATGCATAGTTGAAGGTAACAGGGATTTTTTGATAATAGATGAACCAGAAATATCTTTAAATATAGAATGGCAGTCCAATTTATTAAAAATAATCAACAACCTTGTACCTAATGCTCAAATAATAGTTGCGACACATAGTCCGGCAATAGCTGAGTTCAACATGAACGCATTGGTGGAGTTGAAGTTTAATGATAAATAATTCAGTAGTTGCGAGCAATAATTTAAATACTCAATTGGATTCTCATCAGCAACGAGTGGAAACACGAGAGGCTGGTAACACAGGTTTACTGTATACAATTGGCCAAATAATGGCAAAAGCTCGAATGACCAATAGACCAATTATTATTGTAGAGGGTACTGATGATGTGCCAATATACGAGAAGATTGTGAGAATAAGTGGAAAGAATATAGAAGTGAAAGCGATAGAGAATATTTACGGTTATTCTGAAGGTTGTGAATCAGTTATAACGTGTATTCAAGATGCACAGGGGAAATTTAATGAGTCCGAAGAAAATATTAAATATTTACGAGGAATAATTGACAGGGATGTAAGGCCTTTTAGAGGAGAAGATTTATTAAATTTCAAAGGATTATTTATTCTCAAATATTATTCGATTGAAAGTCATTTTATAACCGTTAATCATGCTGAGTTTTTACTTAGAAAAATTCTTGTTAGCGATAACGCATTGAATTCAGATATAGTATCATATATTATGAGCGATTTAGAAGAAGTATATCAACAACTTTTTTTAATTTCACTAGAAGCTTTGAAAGTAGCATGTGATAGCAATTATCATGGTGTAGTGTCCTATGGGTTTTCCGAAGGGCAAGTTACCAGAGAACAATCACTGCGTACAATTATGTCACAAATCTATTTAAAGAAAGAATTTTTAGAGTCTTTTTCAGAAGAATTAAATCTTTCACAGGATGATTTCCGGTTAATAATAAAAGGTAAATGGTTACTTGAGGCATTTGCAATTAGTGTATTTAAAAAAATCCAAGCTCTGTCAGATCATTGCCGAGATCGTAGTTTAGCTAACTTATCTCAGTGCCAGTATTGCGAAACTGGAAAATTACATTTATGTCATAGAAAGATACAACGACATTATAACAATTACAATATTGCTCCCAGTTTAGTAAAGGAATATATAGATATTAATGAAGTATCATACATTACTGAAGAATTAAGATCTTTAGCTTAGGTTAGTTCAATACTTTAAAGTGGGAGAGTGCTTCGTTAGCAGCCACGAGGTCAGAGGTTCGATCCCCACAAAAAAGCACACGCGGACAAGCTAAGAGGTCAAATAGGCAAGTGTGGCGCTCGAATTAAAAATAATACATCCTTACCTTGTTCGCATTAATGAAGAAGAAAGACACGCAAATATACGGGAACTCATCATTAAAAATCCTCGCCAAAGAAGAAATGGCAGCTTCAAAAGAAGAAATAGTCAACGGTAAAATAAATATACTTATCCTGGCGTTTTGAATCAGCGCGACAATTACAAAAGAAGGCGGCGAAGTATTTCAGTCGTCTATTACGAAACGATTCCTCAAGCTATATGGATATTTTAAACTGTTTACGTTAAAAAAGATTGAAGACCAGTAGATCCAAAGATTGAATCTGTCGATCCAGCACGAAATTATTGGCAGTGGCTATCTAATTAAAGACAAGTGAATCGTATTTTAGGGGACGAATTGGGGACGAATTGGGGACGAAAACCGTCACAAAGTATCATGAAAGAAACAAAATGATCATACAATAGTATTAATAAACCCTTATATTACAAGTATTCTTCATACATGAACATACTAGAACTTTTTGCATCTCTATCACTGGCAGCGATGAGGTCAGGGGTTCGATCCCCCTAGGCTCCACCAAATTTAAATTTCTGAAACCCTTGGTAATCAAGGGTTTTTTTGTTTCCTTTGATGTCGTTGTCTTCATTTACTTGACCACATTTTTTTAAACCCTCATACGAAAAATGACCAAATCAGACGCGTACACAACTATTTGGTCACAATCGGAACATTGTTATCCCCTTATTTTTTGAATTGTTGTATGCGTTCGGGGCTAGTAACCGATCAATGAGGCGGCGAACCTGGAGCAACGTCCTTGACGCCAAATAATTTTACTTTTAAGAGTATGGTGAGTAAAGCAGCTCCAAAAAGAACGATACCTGTCAACAGAATGTTATGCGTACCATAATGAGAGATAGTCCAACCTCCGGCGATCGATCCGACCGAAATACCGAGGTTGGAGAAAGAGACAAACAAGCTGTTTCCGAATTCTGGCGCTTCCGACGCTTCTGTCGTAAACCAACTTTGGCTAATGACAAAACCTGAAGTATGAACAGCTTCCCAAAGAATGACAATAAGAATCATTGGAATGAAGGCATGTCCTGCAAAATACACGAGCAAATAAATGAGAACCATAATAATGGGGAAGAATACCGCAGTCCGAGTAACGCTTTTGCTCAAAAACTTGCCCGTTTGCAAGTTCCCAATGACCCCGCTAATTCCGAACACCACAAGCATCATACTTATCCACTTGTTATCCAATCCCGTGTACTTCGTCAAATACGCGGAAAAATAGCTGTATACGCTAAACATAGCGGCAACCATAAGGAGTAAAGTTGCAATATTAAACCATAGACTTGGTTTTGCTAGCACGCGTAACTGAGAGCGATACGTTAATTTAGTCGTCACTGGAAGACTGGTAATAAAGACGGCTAATCCGATAAAGCCGATTATATTGATCATTGCCGAGAACAAGAAGGATGCTTCAAGTGAAAAACGGCTCGCTATAAACGACGTGATCGGGACGCCTAGCACAAGTCCGATGGTACCGCCGGTAAATACTTTGGCGATGGCTTTCGAGCCGTCATTCGGATAGAAGCTCGCTGCCACGACAAAGGCGAGCGAAAAGTATACCGGATGTAAAAATGCGGGCACGATTCGAAGCAGCAGTAATACATTGAAGCTCGTACTGAATGCAGCCAAAGCGTTGGCGAGAGCAAAGATAGCTAAAACGAGCAGCATGATTGTTTTGCGGTTAATGCCCGATAACAATAAGGTCATGATCGGACCGGAGATCGCGATCGTTAAAGCAAACAAACTTACCAATAAACCTGCCTGAGCAACGCTAACCTGGTATTTCTCGACGACATAAGGAATAATCCCGATAACCCCGAATTCCGTATTGATGATACTAAAGAGCCCCAGAGCTATAACATAAATCCAAAACGTTGCTTTTCTCTTGTTGTCCATGCTGCCTCCTTGGCGTTGACTGTTTAATGGGATCTATCCGTTTCAGCCCTTCGTTTCCACATCAGATCCATCTGACATGCGTTTAGTTTAATGCGAAATGGACAAGGATCTCAGTAAAATACATTACAATCAAATTAGTCGGATCAGCCAATTGGATAACGATACTATTTTGAAAGAAACCGCCTGTCTCCATGGAGGTTTCTTTGTATTTGATTTGGTGTTTTGGGGAAGATAAATCGATGAAGCATAGGTTGGGGTTTGCGTAATGGAGCCGATTGCTCGGCATCAAGCTTAATGATCTCGGGAGGGTCGCAAGGAAATGTTGGATAAACGCTATTATTTATCAAAAATGAGCATTTTTGATGTGCTGACTCCTGATGATTTAAATGAACTGGATCATATCTCGCCGATGACTCATTTTAATGCTATTCCCAAAGGGAGTATCATACAGAAGCCGGATACAGCGCGAGACGGACTGTTTTTTATAAAAGAAGGAAAGGTACGCTTATATAAAACGACTTCGGACGGAAAGCAATTTACGGTCGTGATTTTGGGAAAAGGCAATGTCTTCGGAGAGATCGACACCTTTTCTTTTGGAACGAAAGGATTTTACATCGAAACAATGGATCAAACGTTGATTTGTTCGGTGCCTAAACAAGCTTTTGAAAATTTCCTGGCTGAACGACCGCTGCTTGCGATGAAAATGTTGACGGAATTGAGCAAGGTTCTTAAGTATAAGGACGAGATGCTCGAGAAACTAGCCCTTGGCGATGTCCGTGACCGCATACTCCATCTATTGCTCGATCTTTCCAATCGATTCGGAATCGAGGATGAAGGAAATATAAGAATCGACTTGCCGTTGACGCATCAGGATGTTGCGAATATGATAGGCGCCACGCGCGAGGCAGTCTCGGTCATCTTAAAGACGCTAACGAAAAGCGATGTCATTCAGACCGGGAGGAAAACGATTTCCATTTCACCCGTGAAGGTAGCGGAAATACTCGAGTTAACGTACTCGTAAATTTAGAAAGGAAAAATTTCAATAAGCGTTGTTATGAATGGCCATTAAGTTTTGGACGGTATACTTCGTTATCTCAATATGCATTGAAAAAAGCGGCTGAGCAGGAGATATCCTGTTCAACCGCTCCGTTATGTTTTGGCCGCTTTACGGCCGCTGCGCTTCCTTGGCTTAACCTAAGTGAATGCCAATCGACGCATTGTCGTCAGGGGATCCAAGCCAGTACCCATACGCGATGGCTACTTGAACAAAATGGTTCAATGCTTCGAGAGAAGGCGGGCCCGGTGGAACGGAATCAGATGGGCGGCCGATTTCAACGAAGAAATCTCCCATGTTCGCTGTCGATGCGATGACCAATTTTACGGTTTCATTCGTGGCATTTCTCCAAGCATGTTTAACGTCTCCCGGAATATCGACGGTTTGACCAGCGCGAACGGTTTGCCAGCTGTCATCCGTGAATGCCTCAAGTTCCCCGGAGAGAACAACGAACGTTTCCCGGTCAACGTGACTGTGAACAGGAACGACTACGCCTGGCGGAACCTCTGCCTCCATAAGGCTATACTCCCGGTTTTTCGCCAAGTCCGTCAAAAGCTTGATACGCGGTCCCATAACATCCAAAAAAGTCGACATAAAAATAGTCCTCCGATTAAATTAGTTTTTTGGAAACTTTATTCAAACTATGGCTTATTTCTTGAGCTTAAGAAGTCTAAACGTAATTCGAAACGTGTTGACGCGTTTTGCTTCGCAACACGGTAACCTCACCGCTCCTTTCTTGCCTGCTCCCCATTTTAGTCGCATGCGTTTCTTTTTTCTGTAATCTGATTTACATAAAGGTTTATTGCCAGGCTATTGTAATGTGGATTACAGATGGGAGAAATCGGGTGGTTTATGATGAATGTACAAAAAAATGCGCCGAACCGGCGGGATGACAATGGAGAGACTGGAATGTTTAAATCATATGAGGAGCAATATAAGCATGAGATCGTCGATTTAATTCTGTACGTTCAAAATACGGAATTTCAATTGCATATCAACCTGGACGAACAGTCCGATATCCTTGATATTCCAACGCATTATATCGCGAATGGCGGGAACTTTTGGATTGCATTGAATGAAGACGGACAAGTGGTCGGAACCATTGGACTGCAGCGGTTAAGCAAAGACCTCTATATCCTGAAGAAGTTTTTTATTTACGAAGCATACCGGGGCAAAGGTTATTCGATTGGACTATTTAATTCATTAGTTCACTATGCGAAATCCCATGGCGTAAAAACGATTATTTTAGATACGCCGTCTATTGCGGCGAGGTCGCATCGCTTTTATGAAAAGAACGGCTTTGAAAAAATAGCCAAGCATGATTTGCCGATTTCGTACGAGTATCCGGATCGGAACTCGGTCCTGTACCGTTTAAACTTATGTCGGGGGCCTTCGGTAATGTAGATTACAGAACGAGTGCGGCGTATTGAGCTAAGATGGCCACATACCAAGGAGGGATGCGCAATGAACAGCATCGACAATCAACAGCAAATTCAAGATGAAATCGCGCAAGATAAATATACCATCATGAAATTCGACGCAACTTGGTGTCCGGATTATTGCAAAAATGTAGACCGATTTATCGGCGATATCAGCTCGATGTTGCCTCGGCAGAGAAGTAAATGAAGAGTATGGAACAGTACAAAAAGAAATTAAAGATATTGTCTCGAATTAAGCTATTCGAATCGCTTCCGTCGCAAATCATCCATGAAATCGAACAGCTGGCTAATAAATCCAATCTCAATGCGTATGCTAAAAATACCATTATTCAAACGCCTGGAAACGAGAAGACTGGATTGAGCTTCGTAATCGCCGGCAAGCTTCGAGCCTATAAAACCGATTCGGACGGTAAACAATATACGGTGTGCATTCTTAGCGAAGGCGGGATGTTCGGCGAAGTCGAATCGTTTTCTCTCGGTATTGACGGAACTTACGTGGAGACGATGGAGGATTCGACGATTTATTCGATCCCGGCCGAACATTTCGAGCCGCTGTTGAGCAAGCATCCCGAACTTGGATTACGATTGTTATCGGATATGAGCAAGAGATTGCGACAGCAAGTTGAATTAGTGGAAAAGCTTGTTTTTAGAGATCTTCGAGGAAAAGTGCTGTACTTTTTAAACCGGCTTTCTAAAAAATTCAGCATAGAAGAAAATGGATACCTCAAAATCGATATCCCGCTTACCCATCAAGAATTGGCTAATATGATCGGCGCTACGCGTGAAGCGGTGTCACTTACCTTACAAGAACTATCCAACGAAGGGATTATCGTTACCAGCCGAAGGATGGTTATGATTCATGTTGAAAAAGTCATGAAAGAATTATCCTGATTAATATGATGGGGAGATTTTCCTCTTATTGCTTCGTGTATAGGTAATCTATATTACTGAGGAATTATTGATCTAGGATTATGATTAATTCATCCTTTCACCGAGTTGTGGAAAGGACGCATACAAGATCATCGTTAATCCGTTGGGCTGCCGATACGATATGCACTCACGAAAATGCGGTACATCCAACGAACTCAAAGGAGGAATAAACATGTCCGGTCAGCTAGTCCAACTAAATATTCGATTCAAAGCCAAACCGGGGAAAAAAGAAGAATTCCGCAAGGAGTTGTCTTCCCTTATCAAAGAAATGTCATCCGAGAAGGCATTCATCAGCGCCATTGTTTCCGATGACCTGGATCAGCCGGATGATTTGGTCATTTACGAGACGTGGCAAGGCACGAGAGATAGCTGGCTGGCGGAAGAATTCATCAAACCATACCGCAAGAATTACGAAGGAATACTAGGCGATTTAATCGTGGATAGAAGCGTTAGTTGGCTGGAGCCTAAGGGCGAATGGGGAAGTCAAATAACGAACGCATAAGAACTACCACAAAAAACTTTATAGGAGTGAATTCAACATGGGGAAATTTGAAGGCAAGGTAGCGGTCGTTACTGGAGGAACAAGCGGCATCGGACTTACGACGGCGCAGCGATTCGCAGCGGAAGGGGCGCATGTCTTCATTACCGGTCGTAGGCAAAGCGAACTGGACGCGGCAGTGAAATTGATCGGAGAGCGGGTTACGGGCGTTCAAGGCGACATTTCGAATCTGAATGACTTGGACAAACTGTACGAAACGGTAAAGCGGGAGAAAGGTCATCTGGATATTCTTTTCGCAAACGCGGGAATCGGCAGCATCCTGCCTTTAGGTCAAATCACGGAAGAGCAGTACGATAAGACCTTCGACGTAAACGTGAAGGGTACCTTATTTACCATTCAAAAAGCTTTGCCGCTGTTTCCGAATCGGACGGGCTCGATTATCTTGACTGGTTCGACTGCGGGCTCGGTTGGCGACCCTGGATTTAGCGTCTACGGAGGATCCAAGGCAGCTCTTCGCCAAATGGTAAGAAACTGGGTCCTGGATTTGAAGGGGACCGGAATTCGAATTAATGTACTGAGCCCAGGCTTTGTCCACACGCCAGCCTATGATGGTTTGTTTGGTGAAGCGCTGAATCAGGTCCTTGAATCCGCCAAGACTTCTGTTCCACTGAGCCGCGTAGGTAAAACAGAAGAAATCGCTAGTGCCGTGATGTTCCTGGCCTCAGAGGAAAGCAGTTATGTAAATGGCATCGAGTTGTTTGTCGATGGCGGCATGGCGCAAATTTAAATTAGATTCACAGTATTTTTAGTGCACAGACATCTCAAAATGCTTCGCTTTTTTTCACTCAGGCAGAGAGACTAATCTCTGCCTGAGTTTTATATTGGCCCGAGTTTGCAACTTTCATGATTCTATCTCATTTAGATTTAAAGTGATAAATAAATATCCGGCAGAGTCAAGACATTCATTCGAAGTTTTTGGACCGATGCGAGTCTTGAATGAGGATACAATTTCACCCATGCGCGGCGAGGAGAACTGCCTGCTCATTCATTAAGCAGGTTTTTTATGTCTGTATTTGTATGCATCGATCATGAATCGAAATTCCATATTAGCACATACTGACGGAGAAATGCGGGGAGGACCAGGGATGGAACCATTACATGTGTCAACCTGCGTGAATTTGCTGCAAGAGATAAAACGCTTATATGCTGGAAATGAAAAACGATTAAATCAACAAATTATACGAAAAATGAAGATAGATCTAAGGAAAGATAACGGACCAACAAATGAGGTTTTCTTGAATTCACTGTTTACGCTGGGGGAAGTCGGCGTTCTCACCTAGATTGACGAAATCACAAATCATATTGCAGCAAATTGGGGGAAGGCTCTACATGGGATCATCGAAAATTGCAAAAACCAACGAATCTTCACTTCGATATCTATCTGTTAATACCTACGGTTCGGTTATGGGAATATCGGGCCTTTCGCTTGCATGGAGGTTGTCTCATCATTTGTTTGGAACTTCTTCGTTAATTTCAGAATGGATTGGTTTGATGGCCATCATAATATTTGCGTTTCTAAGTATTAGTTACATGATAAAGTGGGTGAAATTTCCTCAAGTAGTTCACTCCGAGTTTTCAAACCCAATTGCGGGAAATTTCTTCGGAGCAATAACTGTCGGAATCCTGCTAATTTCCTCAATTATTTTACCTTATTGTCGATTGCTTGCCCAAACGGTATGGATCTTAGGCACAATTCTTACAATAATAATATGCTACTTTCTGGTTTCTCGATATTTTATGGTTAAACAGGATCAACTTCACGCTGTTCCTGCTATGTTAATTCCTGTGGTTGCCATTTTAAATGTACCCGTTACAGGCGTATTGATGCCATTTGCTTGGGCACATGAATTGAATATGTTTTGTTTTGCGGTAGGGAGTATAGCAGCGTTTATTTTTTTGACAATCATTGTTTCTCGGTTATTACATCAAGAACCGATGACTACAGCAATGAACCCCTCGTTATTAATCTTAATTGCACCTTTTGAGGTTGGTTTTCTGGCTTATGTAAATTTGACGGGGACTATCGATATGTTTGCCTCAATATTGTTTTATTTTGGCCTTTTTCTTTTCACGATTCTGTTTTTTAAGGCGTCAAATAAATCGATTCCGTTTAGTACAACCTGGTGGGCATTAAGCTTTCCATTGGCTGTTCTTAGTAATGCGTCATTAAAGTATGCCGCCTATGTAAACTCTTGGCCATTGAAGGGCATTGCCGCCATTATACTCGTCTTGGTTACAGTTGTTATTACAGTATTATTCATTCGAACTATGATCCATTTAATAAGTGGAAAGCTGCTTCGAGGTTAATAATAAATGGAAATTATTTTCGGTCCTACGCTTGTTCTAAAGGACCAAGAATTATATGGCTATGCGGAAGATTTCGTGAAAATTAAATAAGGATAAAGGCAACACTAGCCGAAAGGCAGGTCTCTCCGTTCATGAGATGACCGCGGGTTGACCCGCACGACAAAACACGGCCTATGGGTCGTGTTTTGTTGTTTGCTGCCCTTTAAAAAAGCCCATGTTCGCAAGCTATAAGGAATTCGATCTATCCGAAATCAAGCATGCCGTGGAAGCTGTTGCTGCGCCCGGAAAGAAAGGTAATGTCGTTTTGAACTCGATTAACTGCATTCTTCAAATCAGGCAGAGGAGCTCATCCGGCTCCCCGCCTGATTTTTATTTTCCAGCGGTACGACGGCATTAGCCGTGCGGATACATAAATATCAGGTAGGAAGGGTAAGTTATTCACGCGAGTAGTTAACATATACTGGGGGAAATGTCGTGATCGGGAAGGGTTTTGGGAGGAGAAAGAGGGTACGGAAGGTCTTTCTTGATAAATCAACCGCGCATCAGAGCGAACGCCTCTCCTCTTCTCTCGAAGAAAACAAAACCAAACTTCTTGCAATTTTCGACAGCTGCGCGGATGCCGTCTTTCGCCCATTTGATATTGGCGGACAACGGCATGCCTTCCTGCTATATATCGATGGTTTAATCGATAACGCGCAATTGGATGAATCGCTGTTAAAGCCGCTCATGTCCGGTACGGCTTCCGAGATGCCCCATGATGACTCCGAACTTCTTCCATTCCTTCAGAATCGGCTTATCATGATTTCCCAAGTGAAACGGACGGCGGAGTGGGATCGGATCGAACGCGAGATATTACACGGTTCAGTCGTGATATGCGTGGACAACCAGGCAGAAGCACTCGTAGTCGGCTTGGCGGGAGGGAACACGAGATCCGTCGATGAGCCTGCTTCCGAAAGCACGGTCCGCGGTTCGCGGGATTCGTTCACCGAAATCCTGAGCACGAATACGAGCCTGATCCGAAGAAGAGTACGATCTTCACGCTTGAAAATCGAACTGCTCACGGTCGGAGAAATCACGCGCACCGACGTAGCCATCGCCTATTTGAAAGGGATCACGAACGAATCCACCTTGCGGGAAATAAAATCGCGGATTCAAGCCATTGAAATTGACGTCGTGCTCGAGTCGGGATACATCGAACAATTGATCGAAGAGAAAACGTATTCCCCGTTTCCTCAATTTCTCGTGACGGAACGACCCGACTATCTCGCCGCGGCCTTGCTGCAAGGGCAAGTCGCGATTTTTACCGACGGCTCGCCGTTCGCGATCAGCGCTCCGATGACGTTCTGGGGGTTTATGCAGGCAGGCGAGGATTATTATGAACGCGTGCTGTATATCAATTCCATTCGCGTGATCCGGTTTATCTTTGCCATGATTGCATTACTGCTGCCATCTCTTTACGTTGCGCTTACGACCTTCCATCAGCAAATGATTCCGACGAATCTTCTGCTTAGCATAGCCGCGGCTCGCGAAGGGGTCCCTTTTCCGGCGTTGGTCGAAGCCATGCTAATGGAAGTGACGTTCGAGGGCTTAAGGGAAGCCGGCGTGCGCTTGCCGAAGCAAGTGGGACAGGCGGTCAGCATCGTTGGCGGTCTGGTCGTCGGTCAAGCTGCGGTGCAGGCGGGCATCGTGTCTGCTCCGATGGTCATCGTCGTATCCCTGACGGGCATCGCTTCGTTCACCATCCCGCGGTATAATTTTTCCATCGCTTTCCGGTTGCTGCGGTTCCCCTTGATTATCCTTGCGGGCATGTTCGGTCTTTACGGCGTTTCAATCGGCTTGGTGGTGATATTGGTCCATCTCAGCGGGTTGAAATCATTCGGGGTTCCCTATCTGTTTCCGGTGGCGCCCGTTACCTGGCAAGGTCTCAAAGACGCGCTGTTCCGCGCTCCCTTGTGGACGCTGTATCTCCATCCGCAGACGGGCGGCAAGAAATTAAGAAGAAAGGGGAGCGGCTGATTTGCCTGCGCGCATGCTTCTCTTGTTGCTGTTCGTACCGCTGCTGAGCGGCTGCTGGGACCGGGTCGAAATGAACGACATCTCTTTTTTTATGGCTTCGGGTTTGGATCTATCGGAAGACGGCAGATTGAAAACGACGATTCAAGTACCGATACCCGCCGGAGGCGGCAGCGGCGGCGAGAGCGGCAAGGCATCGACGGGCACTTTCGGAAAAACGTACTATGCCGTCTCGGCCATCGGCACGAATATTTTCGATGCGGAGAGACAAATCCAGCAAAAGAATTCCCGCCATTTCTTCAAAGGCCAACGCCGCGTCGTCTTTATCGGAGAGGCGCTGGCGAGGAAGGGCATTCAAGATATTTTGGACAACTATGCCCGGGACCCGAGAAGCCGGATGCGGACCTATCTCGTCGTGGCGAAAGGCAGCGAAGCATCGAAGCTCCTTCAAAACGATCACCCCACGGAACGTATTCCGGCCGAGGAAGTGCGAGAGTTGGAACGTTCCGGGGTCGGCACGTCCGTGACGTTCCGCGACTTCTTGATGACGCAAGCCAGGGATGGGATCGTGCCGGTAACGGGGGCTATCGAGCTGGTGCCGCCCGCGGTGGATCCGAGTAACGGCGCGGCATCCAAATTCAACATGTTCCGGCTGTCCTCGACGGCCGTGTTCAAAGACTATAAATTAATCGGCTATTTAAACGACATTGAAACGCGAAGCCTGCGGTGGATCAAAAACGAATCCAAAGAAGAATATTTCGGAGATTCGCTTCCAGGCCTTAGCGGAAACATCGGCATTGTCATGAACGACATCAAAAGCAAAGTCAACGTCATCATGAACGGCAACCGAGCGCAGGTTCGCATCCAGCTTCGGGGCACGGGCACGATCAATGAATCGAACGTCGATTTGAAGCTGAGCCGATTATCGAATATGACGATCATCGAAAAGCGATTCGGAGAATTAGTCGCGCGGCAAACGTTGCAGACGGTGAAAAAAGCCCAAACCGAATGGAGAGCCGACATTTTCGGGTTTGGCTTGCATCTGCATCAATTTCATTATCGGACGTGGAAGAAGGTTCGCTCGCAATGGGATACGATTTTTTCCGAAGCCGACGTCGTCGTAACGGCCGACATCAGCCTCCGCCGATCCGGAATCATCGGGAATTCCTTTGAGCATCATGGAGCGGAGAAGAAATGATCATGCTCTCGCTGCTGTTTTTGGCCGGAATATCATCCGCGGCAGGGATTCAATTCCGCTATATGCGCCATTCGGCTTCCCCAAAAGACGTGATGATCGTTTCGTTCCTTTTGCTCGGCTCCGCAGTGCTGGGGTTTCTAATGATTTGGCATGTACCCATTCTCAGTCCGTCGGTTCTTCTGCGGAGATGGTTGATGTTCTTTGTTGATTGAACCTGCTGGAAGGGAAGGTTTCAATGGAGATTTACGGACCGAATGATCGGATCTCGAATCTGGAGCTTTGGATACTCATGTTCGTGTTTACGATGGGCAGCTCGCTTAATTTGCAGATCGGCTACGCTGCGGGACATGATTCCTGGCTATCTGCCGCCCTTGGCACGATAGCGGGGCTCGGAATCAATTGGATTTACGCATTCCTGTGCCAGAAATACCCGCGAAAATCGTTGGTCGAAATCGCGCGCATCTTATTCGGGCCATGGCTCGGTATCGGGGTAGGTTTATTGTATACCTGGTATGGCGTATTTCTCGGGGCTTATGTTTTGCGCAATTTCACGGACTTGACGGGGTCCGTTCTGCTGCCGAGAACGCCTTCCATCATCGTAGGAAGCATTATGATCTGCGTGGTTGCCTGGACGTTATTCAAAGGGGTGGAGGTCATATGCAGATGCGCGATTATATTACTGGTGCTAACCGTCGTTTCCACGCTCCTGATACAGCTATTGCAGATCCCGGATATGGATCCGACGGCCGTACTGCCGGTCCTTGAAAGCGGCTGGATGCCCATCCTCAAAGGCGCGGGACAAATCGCCACCGTGACTTTCGGAGAGACCGTTTTGTTTTCCATGCTGATTCCGTATGTCACTCGGCCGGCCGCCGTGCAAAAAACCGTGCTCTCCATGGTTGCCGTCGTAGGGACGTTCATTGTCGTTCAGGTTCTCGCGGTTATTTTGGTTTTAGGGGAAATCACCAGCAATCAGCTGTTTCCCAGTTATACCGCTTTGACGTATATCGGGGTCGGGGACTTCATTGAACGCATCGAGCCGTTCGGGTTTACGGTGTGGATATTCAATGAATTTACCAAACTATGCGTCTGTTTGTTTGCAACGACCTTGGCCTTCTCGCAGACGATCGGCAGTCGGGACTACCGATTTTATATTATCCCCCTCGGATTGCTGATTCTGGTCGGGTCCATTATTATCCATCCCAATCAATTGGATGTCGTCGCCTTCGTAAAAGACGTTTGGCCGCTGTATTCGGTTCCTTTTCTGATTCTCGTTCCCTTGTGCATGCTTGTCGTCGCCTTGATGAAGCGAAAAAGCTGGATTTTGAAATAGCGCGGCAACCTATGCGGCAGCCTTTTATATGGCGGTTGCTGCCTGATTCAGGTTCAACAAGCGCAAAAAAAAGAAGGACCGTCGAACTTCGCGGTCCTTCTTTTTTATACGGGCAGAGCTCTATTTTAGAACGTATGCAGCATGTACTGACGATCAGTCGATCCGTTCCGCGGCTTGAAGCAGTTGATACAACACCTTGGCGGCTGCTTCGCGCGTCGTCGCCTCGGCAGGGCGGAAGAGGTGGCCGCTTTGAGCCGCGATACCGTTCATCAGGCCGGCTTCGGTAACGGCTTGAATGTCCTTGATCGCATAAGCGCCGAACGTGCCCGCGTCGTTGTAGACGATGCCGCCGGTCGACGCGGGATTGGCATGCAGCTGCTTAAGCGCGCGATTCAGCATGACGGCCAAGTCTTGGCGGCTGATGGCCGCGTCCGGCTGGAATCGGCCGTGATCGCCGGTCACCAAACCTGCCGCATACGCGGCGGCAACCTCGCCGGCGAACCAATCGTTCGCGCTCACGTCCGTGAACGGAGCCGCTGCATCCTGTACCTTCAGGCCGAGCGCTCTGACCAGCATGGAGGCGAATTCGGCCCGCGTTACGTTGCGCTTCGGCGCGAACGCGTCGGTGTCGACGCCGTTCATGACGAAGCTGGCGGCGAGCTTTCGGATCTCGTCTTTGGCCCATGAAGACCCGATATCCGAGAACGCGACGTCTCGCGTCGCCGCGGCATAGGTCGAGAATCCGGGCCGCGCCACGGTCGCGATCGTGCCGCCTTCCTTGCCGGACGTGAAGGTTGCGGGCGCCGGACGGACTTTGCCGTTCTCTTCATACAGGGCGCCGGTCGCCGCGGCTTTGCCGTCTCCGTCGATCCGGAAGGCGCGTATCACCGTATCGTTGCCGGTGAGCGAAATCGGCGTTTCGCGGTCATCCTTGACGCTGCTCGCTTCGAAGGAGATCGGCGTGCCGATGACTTTGGCATCCGGATACGCGGATTCAAAGCGTTTGACGCTGTCTGCTTGCGGCTTTATCCGGATGACGAGGCCTGCGTCCTCCGAGATGCTGCCCAGCGCGGACGTAGGAAGCGCGACGGACGCGCCGTTCCAGGCGAATACGACCGAGCTGCCCGCAGGCGCTGCTTTCAAGCGCTGCGCTTGCGCAGACGTGAAGCGCAGCGTCGCTTCAGCGGCATCGGCGGCGGATGTTTCGACGATGATCGCGGCCGAACCCGCAGCGGCTTTAAGCGCCCGGTCAAGGTCGGCATCGTCAACGGTGACGGTTAAGACTCCGCCGGCCGAGCTAGTTTGCGGCTTCAGCGCAATCCGCGTCTGAGCGGCTGCGATGACGGACGCCGTAACGTCCGTAAGATCATCCGTCGGCGCCGGGTCCGACGTAAGCGGCGTACCTGGGTTCTCGTTGCCGCCGCCCGGATTTCCGCCTCCGGGATTTCCGTCGCCCGGGTTGCCGCCGCCCGGCTGCTCTCCGCCGCCGGCATAATCGTTGTCTACGTTAATCGTCATGTTCGAGAAATGAACCTCCGACGTGAAGCCGAAGATGGAATACGCCGTAACGGCGGACAGCACGTACTGCCCGTCGGGCAGCGAAGGAAGCTCGTAGCTGCCGTTAGTGCCGCCGATATCCTGTTCGGGGGACATGTAGCTGCCGTTAAAGTCTTCGATGACGTAGTCGCCTTCCGGCATATATTGATCCACGCCGTTCTTGGCGCTCTTCCAATTCGCGAGCAGTCCGTAATAACGGCCGTCGTTGTCCAGCAGGGCGAGCTGCAGGACATTGAACCCTCCGCCGTTGTAATGCAGCGTGATGTCGATCGGCGATTGCGGAGATACGACCCTGTTCGTGACGTCGATGCCCCCGAACGCGTTCTCGTTGGCGAGCGATTTCTTCCCGATATGGAAGACGAACGGCAGGTGCAGGGTCGGGACGCCTTCGCTTTCCAACACCACGGTTCCTTCGTAAACGCCCGGTTTGGCGTTCGGATCTGCTTCGACGGACAGGCCGAAGGTACGGGCCTTGCCTGCGCCGAGGGCGATCTTGTCTCCTGTATCCAGACCTGTCAGCTTGACGGTGATGCCGTCCCAATCCGGGGTCGTGGCGTACCCGGGCTTGTTGGTGAACACCTCGTGCAGCTCGGTCTTGGCGGCATAAGTCACCGTCTTATCCGTCACGCTCTTCAGCTGAAGCGTGCTCGCGGCCGCGGCATCGCCTGCCGGATCCACGACGCCGAACGCGACGCTGCTCGCTTCGCCCGGCAGCTTGACCGGTTTCATGTCCTTGTCCAAGATCGTAATTTCGTCCATGGACTTCAATAAGGCGGCCGTATGCAGGGCATTCGGCAGATCGGCGCGCCCCGCGCCTTGCGAATAGGCATCGTACGGCGTGCCGTTCTCGTCGGCCAACGGATCCGACGTGTTCGCGAGCGCCGCCCGGACGTCCGACGGCGTCCAATTCGGGAATTTATCCTTCAGCAGCAGGGCCAGGCCGGCGATATGCGGCGTCGCCATGCTGGTTCCGCTGTAACGGGCGTAAGCCTCGGCGTAATCGGCGTCCGGATGGACCAAGCCGTACGCGGGAACCGACGAACGGATGCGATGTCCGGGCGCGACGACGTCCGGTTTGATCCCGAATCTTCCGTCTTGGTTCGGCCCGCGCGAGCTGAATTCCGCCATCGTATCGCCGGGCAGGACGACGTTCGCGAAGGGCTTGTCGAACGTCAGCGTGGTCGGGACGTCCGGTTGTTTCAGCATGGCGCGAACCAACGCGCGGCCTTCCTTGCCCGCGATATCGAAGGCGGGGATGAAGTCATCGTATTGGCCTTGGAAGCCCATGTACCCGATCGGGCCGTCCCGGCCCGGAATGGATTCCGACAGATCGACGGTATTCGTCTGCCAGACGTCACGCGTATCGTTCGTCGTGCCGTTGAAGATGACGATCGCCTTGGCGCCGTGCTGCTTGGCGGAGATGATTTGCTGGCCGAACGGCAGCTGCTGGCTGCTGTGCGTCCGCGTGACGATGACGATTTTGCCCGCCACGTCTTTGTCGCCGTAATCCGATTCAAAACCGAAGCCGAGATAGACCGCCTCGATCGGATCCGTCCCGAGCTGGCTGGCGAAATCCGTCTTCCCGGGCGCCCATGCCATCGCGCGAAGCGCGTACGATTGGCCCGTCAGGGAGCTTGCGGCAACCGTCTCGTACGTGTCGATCTCGCTGGTGGCGGCGCCGACCGTAATGCCGAGCTCAGCCGTCGACGGAGAGCCGAGCGAATAATAGTAAGGCGCGTCCATGGCGGCGTTGCCCGCCGCGATGACGGGGACGACGCCGGCGAGCGCCGCGTTGTTGATGGCGATCGCCTCCGCGGAGTAGGGGTCCTTCGTGCCGTCGTCGCCCAGCGACAGATTGATCACGTCCATGCCGTCTTTGACGGCGTGCTCGATGCCGTCGACGATCATGGCCGAGGTGCCGTTGCCCAGCGGTCCGCCCAACACTTTATAGACGTATAAGTCCGATTCGTAGGCGATGCCTTTCTGGAGAAAATGGCCGTCGGCATTCGCGGCGCGTCCCGCGATCGTGCCGGAGACGTGGGTGCCGTGACTCGTGCCGGCGACGAGTTGTTCGGGGACCGGAATATCTTCGTAAGGGTCGTCGTCGTTGTAAAAGGAATCGTGTCCGCCTTTGAATGCGCCTTTCAAATCGGGGTGCACGTAATCGACGCCGGTATCGATGACGCCGACCTTCAGCCCTTTGCCGGTGTAACCCTCCGCCCAGGCTTCGTCGACGCCCAACTGCTTCAGAGGATCCATATCGATCCGCGGATCCTCCGCTTCCGCCTCGTAGGACTGCAGCGGCTTCGACGTATAGGTCAAGTTCGGATAAATCGCCCTCACGCCGGGAAGCTTCGCCAGCTTGGCGATGCGATTGCCGGGCAGCGTTACGGCCATGCCGTTCAGCACTTGGTTGTACCGGTAGCCGACATTCAGCGACAATCCGCTGGCATTGGCGGTTTTGAGGAAGGCGGCTTGCTCGGTTTGAACGGCTTTCGCGGTCGCTTCCGCCGCCAGCGTTTTATACCCCTTGCTGGCGGCGTATTTGCCGACGGCGGCAGGCTGGGCGCTCAATTGAACGATGACGCTGACGGGACCCGCGGAGGACGTGTCGATCTCCGGCGAAATAAAGAGATTGTCCGAGGCGCCGGGAGCGGAAGACAAGCTGCGCTTCCAATCGTCGGCGTAGGCTTCGAACAAATTAATATCCGAATCCGCCGAGACGGCTGCCGGAAGCGGTCCGTCCGCAGAAGCGCCGGCGGCGACGGGGAAGGCAGGCTGGTACAGGGAGGCCGCCAAAACGGCCGTGGCGACGATGATGGACGATACCTTAGGAAATCGCTTTTGCATGCTCTTCAAATCCGGTTCCCCATTTCTTAAATGTTGTCGTTCTCGTCTGGATTACGATTCGATCTCGAAGGCGTCGATCGAGACGGCGTTGCCGGCGGAGCGCTCATGCTTCTTGCCGCTGTTCACGACGCGCACGGTATGCGTGCCCTCGGCGAGAATCTCCGACTCGAACACGACGGTTTCGTACTGACGTTCTGTCCGATACAAGTCCACCGATTTCGCCAGTTGTCCGTCGATATAGATATCCGCGATGCCGCGGCTGCCGCCGACGGGCGCGATGAGACGGACCTTCGTTCCGGAGAAGGCAAGCTCGGCGAAATCGCCTTGCGCAATGGAAGTCGTGACGGATTGGCCGGAGTACACCGTGCTGAAGCTCGTCGCCCATGTGCCGTCATAGTGCACCTGGAAGAAATCGGCGTCTTGCACCAGATGCTTGACGAGGAACGCATCGACGTTCACGTACGCGGGGTCGTTCTTGCGAGCTCTCGGATCGGTCTTGCCCGTCCATTCGATGCGAATCGTATGCTTGTCGTAGGAGATCGTTCGCTTGAAGAGCGCTTGCCGCTTCGATTCGGTCTCGCCGTACAAGGACACGGTTGCGGCAAGCTTGCCGTCGAGATAGACGTTGGCAATGCCTTGCTGCGCATTCTTGGTTCCGATCCATTCGATATAGCTGCCTTCGAAGGCGAGTTCGACATGGCCCGGAGCGTCGATGCGCTTCGCGCTTCCGCCGGACAGCGCCTCGTCCGAGACGGTCTCCCAATCGCCGTCGTAGGTCACGGCTGCCGAATCGTCCTCGTAAGCGCCGGAAGCGTTGGCATGCTGCAGGCGCAGCGTAAAGTCGCCCGCGCCAGCGAACGCGTAGACATTTAAATAATAGGTGCCGGTCTGTTTTACGAAATAAGAGAAGTTCTCGCCGGACGTTCCCGGATGCTCGGAGGCGGCGACAATCCCTTCCTTGCCGTGGACGGTAACGGCGGCAGGCGAGTAGAGGTAAAGATCGAAGTCCGTGCCTTCGTCTCCGGACAACGCCGCTTGAACGGTTTCGCCGGCGTTCAGTTCGACCGCGTACACGCGATCCGGATCGGCTGCTTCGTCAAGGCGTTCGCTCACTTCCGAGACTTGCAGCGGGGTGCCGGGGATATCCTTGTCGGAGATGGCGCGATAAGCGTCGATCATCTTGTCCGACATGTTCGTGTCCGCCAGGGAACTGACTTTCTTCCCGCTGTTCATCAATCGCTCGATCGTCAGCTTCGCGTCGTAGCCCGGATTTTCGCCAAGCACCAAAGCGGCCACTCCGGCAGCGTACGCGATGGCCGGCGTGCCGTACGACCCTTGAAAGTCGTAATCCGGCTTATCCAGGACAAGGTTTGCCCGGGCGTATGAATCGCGGGCCGCAATGACATCGCCGAACGAAGCATCCGGCATCGGAACGGACTGTCCGGCGTAGATGGTCCCATCGCCGCCCAGCAAATCGTAATAGCCGAAATAGCCTTCGTTCACATAATCCAGGTGAAGCGTATCCTTCACGAATGGCGACGTTTCGCTCCCGAAGAGCGCGTCCCTGCCCGAGAGGAGCAATCGGCCGCCGGCTTGCAGGTAAGTCGTCACGTTCGCCTGATCGGACTCGCTAAGCACCGGGGGCGCATTCGGATCCGGCGTGACGTTCGCGTTGGCGTAGCCGGTGAACCATACGACGACGTCGTAGGCTTGCATGGCTTCGAGAGCGGGACCATTCTCGTTTTTCGGCACGGTCACGACGTCGAAGGCGCCGCGGGCATCTTCGATCGGAATGCCGTCCGTCTCGTAGCCGGCGGTCAGCAGGAAGCTCTTGTACAATTCGAGGAAGCTCCGTTCCTCCTCATTGCCTCCGACCGAGTTGTCGTCCTGGACAAGCAGGATCGACGGCTTGTCCACGCCTTCGCTCAAATAATCGAGCGCCGCGCGGAAATAATCCGTTTGAAACGGCGGAACGAAATTCTCGAAGCCGAGCCCGTTATAGATCGCTCTGTACGTGCCGGTGTCGATTTCGGCGGCGTACGCCGGGTTTTCCGAGGGCATGGTCGTTAACGCGTCGTTTGCCGGCGCCGCGATCTGAACGGTTTTTTTGCCGTAGCTCGTCGCCGAATAGCCATTGCGCCCGATGCCGTTGACGGTCAGCACGTTCGGGAGCTTGTAGGAGGCCGGGTAGGCCGGGATGCGGTCCAGGTCGTCGCGCCAGTCGCCGGGCTGGGCGACGAACAGCATGTCGGAGTGCTGGAGCGCGTCCAAGATGAGATCGCTCGGTTCCCAAGTCACGAAGTCCAAGACGGCGATGTCGGCGCCCATCTGCTCGGCGTAGGCGATGCCCGCGGCGATTTGCGAGAAGGTTCCGCTCCCCGACGTCGAAGAAAACGTCTTGATCGGCAGAATCTTCGCGTTCGGGGCCACGCCGGCGATTCCGACGGCGTTGTCGATGGAGGCGGCTACGATGCCCGCGATCGCCGTCCCGTTCTTGGCCGGGTCGCTCAGGTCGTCGTCGGCATCGTTGTCGTCATGATTGAAATCCCAGCCGTGAACGTCGTCGACAAAGCCGTTGCCGTCGTCGTCGACGCCGTTATCCGGTATTTCCTTGGGGTTCGTCCAGATGCGGTTCTCCAGATCCGGATGATCGCCGTCCACGCCGTCGCTGATTACCGCCACGACGACTTCCTTGTCGCTGTCTTTCAGAAGCGACCAGGCTTCCGGCGCGTTGATGTCGATATCCGCTTTGCTGTACGGCCACTCTTCGGTGTCGAGGGTGTTGTGCAAGGCCCACTGCTCAGGAAATAAAGGGTCATTCGGGATAAGAGGTTCGGATGAAACGGATGCCGGCTCGTTCGCGGAGGTTATGCCGGTCGGTGCGATGGATTGCGATTGCGGCGCCGGAGATGCCGGGCCGACTTGCGATGCGTTGGCCCCGGTTTCCGCCGGCTGGGACTGGAATACCCGGTCGTCCGGCTCCGCGAACAAGACGTTCGCGTCGGCCTTCAATCGGGCGAGGACGGCGTCGATATCCGTGCCTTCCGGCAGTTTCAGAACCTCGGTGCCGAGGCTCGGCAGCGTTCGTGCCGGCGTCAAGCCGTAAGTCGCGGCAAGCGCCGCCGCGTTCGCTCCGTCTTTATACTTCACGACGATGCTGTCGGCTTTGGTGACCGCGCCGGAAGGTCGCGGTATCGGTTCCAAGCGGGGGGCCGCCGGAACCTGGATCTCCGGCTCCGCGTCATTACCGCGGTCCGGCAGCAACGTCTTTCGGAGTTTATCGGGGGATGCGGTTCCTTGCGCCGACGCGACCCCTCGACTATGCGAATCGAAGGTAGGGGCGAAGGTGCCGGAAACCAAAACGGAAGTGACCAATAATGACAAGCATAAGGATTTCATCGATTGACGCTTCAAGTCTGTATCTCCTCCTAGTGAATGGTTCTGAACGAAACTGGCATCGCATCGGCTGCGATAACTCGCTCTGAATCGTATGCTCGTAGCTTAAGAGGAAATAGGATCGGAATTCCGAATCCGCGCAAAGAAGGATGGTTCTATTGCAGCTTGTCGTTAGGAAATAATACCTCCTTACGTGTAGGTAGGACTCGAATTTGGTGTAACGTAATGTGACGTATACTGGCCGAAATTCTGAGAGAATTATATAATTCACGAATCCTCAGCGTCAATAAGTTTATTTTTTTAAACTAAAAGGAAATAAAACCGAACATTTATGTGAGATTTAATTACATATCTCTAGCATTTAAGAATCGACCGGGACTCGTTGCTCGCGATGGGGTCCCGCCGGATCCCCGAAATATAGCGCTTACAAATACGTAAACGATCGTTAAGCAAGTAAAAAGATGCGCGTTGTTGGGAGCTTTTCCGGATGCCTATAATGAAAGCGTAACCAATTCAAAGGATCGCCACGTGAAAGGGGATGGCTATGAAGTTGAAGGAAAAGCCTATCGATTCGGAGCTAGAGTCGGCACATTCGACGGGAAACGACATGCCGCTGAACATCCGATAATGATGTGCGTAATCCCAATGTAGAAGAGGAGAGACACGGTGCGCATGCAAAAATACAGTATCGCAAGCATGTCGGTAAGAAAATTTCTCTATATTTTGCCTTTTATGATTCTTCTTTTTATTTTTGCTTACTACCCGCTATACGGATGGGTATATGCTTTCTTTGACTATATGCCGCCTATTCCGCTGTCGGAATCGCCTTTTGTCGGGTTGAGATGGTTTCGCTCTTTGGTCGAAAACCAGGTAAAGATCGATCAGCTGCTGCAGGTCATCAAGAATACGTTCGGCATGAGCGGCCTTAATTTGCTCTTCTCGTGGCTTCCCATGGTCTTCGCGATCTTTCTGACCGAAATCAAGGCCGTCCGTTTCCGGAAGTTCATCCAGACGGTCACGACCCTTCCGAACTTTATCAGCTGGGTATTGGTCTATTCGCTGGGCTTCTCCATGTTCTCCAGCGAAGGGATCGTCAACGGCATGCTTCAACAGCTCGGCATAACCGATTCCCCGATCTTGTTCCTCCAGAGCTCCAGCCACGTGTGGTTGACGATGTGGTTGTGGACGACCTGGAAAGCCTTGGGGTGGTCCGCCATCCTGTACATCGCCGCGATCATGGGAATCGACGATTCGTTATACGAGGCGGCCGAAGTAGACGGCGCGACCAGGATGCAGGTGATCCGGCATGTCGTTCTCCCGAGCATGCTTCCGACGTATTTCGTGCTGCTGATGCTGCAAATAGCCAGCTTCCTGAACAACGGCCTGGAGCAATACTTCGTCTTTCAGAACGCGTTCAACAAGGACCACATTCAAGTTCTGGACTTGTACGTCTACAACCTGGCCATGGGGGGCGGCAGCTATTCCGTATCCGTCGCGATCAGCATGCTGAAGAGCTTGATCAGCGTCGTACTGCTCTTTTCGGTGAACAAGCTGTCCAAAATCTTAAGAGGGGAGAGTATCGTATGAGCGAAAATACGGCCGCGCTGGAACAGAATGCGGCGCATCAAAGCCGCTTGGATAAAAAGGCTCGCTTTCAAGTCAGCGCGACGGACAAATTCATTTCGGTCGCGATCTATACGCTGTTTTCCCTGTTCGCGCTTCTCTGCGTATACCCCTTTTACTCGATCATTATCAACACCATCAGCGCGAACGATATCAGCGCCAAAGGCGAAGTCGTGTTTTTCCCGAAGCATATCCACTTCCAGAACTACGTGGACGTGTTTAAAATACCGGGGCTCGGCACTGCGGCGCTCGTCTCCTTGGGGAGAACGGTGATCGGAACGACGTTGACGGTAGGCGTCTCGGCTTTCCTTGGCTTCATGTTTACCCAGGAGGATATGTGGGGGCGGAAGTTCTGGTACCGATTTACGGTGATCACGATGTTCTTCAACGCAGGGATTATTCCATGGTATTTGACGATGCGCTCGCTGCATCTGACCAATAACTTTCTGGCTTATATTTTGCCGACGATCGTCGCGCCTTTCTTTATCATCCTGGTCAAGACGTTCGTGGAATCGCTGCCAAAGGAATTGCAGCAGGCGGCCAGCATCGACGGGGCCGGAATCATGACCCTTTTCTTCAGGATCATACTGCCTATAAGCAAGCCCATTTTGGCGACGGTCGCGATATTCGCGGCGGTGGACCAATGGAATTCCTTCCAGGATACGCTGCTGCTCGTGACGGAAAGCAAACTCTACAGCCTGCAGTTTATTCTGTACAACTACATCAATCAGGCGAGTTCGTTATCGACCATGGTCAACCTGCAGAACGCCGGCTCGACGACGATGGCAAGCCTGGCGACCAAGCAGACGACGACTTCGATACGAATGACGGTGACCATCATCGTCGTGGCGCCGATCCTGCTGATTTATCCGATTTTCCAAAGGTTTTTCGTAAAAGGAATTATGATCGGTGCAGTGAAAGGCTGACTTGCGCATGCACGATTATAATAATTTGACCAAGTGGGGGTTGCATATGAGCAGCAATAAGAAAGTCGTCAAGAAATCGATGGTCGTCTCGCTGGCCGGTTTGTTCCTGGTGTCGGCCGCATTGACAGGGTGCAGCAATGGAAGCAATAACACGGCGGCAACCGACGAACCGTCCGGATCCGGCACGAATGCAGGCGCATCCCAGACCGCCGGCGCGATCGATCACAGCAAGCCGCTCACCATTACCGTGTTCGACAATGCCGCCAATTATCAAGGCGAACAGACGGGATGGTACGGCAAGCTGCTCAAAGACAAGTTCAATATCACCTTAAACATTCTCGCTCCGCAGGTGGCCGGCGATCAGTTGTACAAGACCCGAACGGCGGCGGGAGATCTGGGAGATCTGCTGATTGTCGATAACAGCCAGCTGGAAGAACTGATTCCGGCGGGTCTCGTCATGGATATGACGGATAAAATCAAGACTGCGAAGTATCTGTCCCAGTACGTGGACAACCATTTCAAACCGTTCAACGCCGGCTTCGACAAAGTGAACCCGGAAGGCAAGATCTATGGTTTGCCGACGTTCGAAGCCGACACGTCGCCGACGACCTTCTCGGAAGAGATGCCTTACTCCAGCCCGATCCTGCCCTGGAATTATTACAAGGGAGTCGGAGCCCCCAAGCTGAACAATCTGGACGATCTGCTGAAAGTCCTGAAGCAAATGCACGAGAAATATCCGAAGTCGCCGGACGGCAAGCCGATCGTACCGATCACCCTATGGAAGGACTGGGACGGCGGCAGCATGGAGAACGTCCGCTGGCTCAGCAACTGGTACGGCTTCGAGCAGCCGGACGGCACGACGACGATCCAGTTGAACGCAAAGGGCGATATCGTTCCGCTTATCGACGATAACAGCATGTACAAAAAGATTTTGCAGTTTTATTTTAATGCCAATCAGATGGGATTGGTCGACCCCGACTCGCCGACCCAGGATTGGAACAAAGTATCCGAGAAGCTGACCAACAATCAGGTTCTGCTCACCTGGTATTCGTGGGAGCGAGGCTTCTACAATTCCATCGAACGAGGCCAAAACGGGGACGGCATCGTAGGGGTTCCGATCGCCGACACGCACCTTATTCAAAACAGCGACGCCTATTACGGCAACGGAATGGTATTCGCGATCGGCGCGAAGGCGAAAAATCCCGATCGCATCATCGAATTCATGGATTGGCTCTGCTCCCCGGAAGGACTGCGTTACTACACGAACGGCTTTGAAGGCTTTAACTACGAGAAGACGGAGGATGGCAAGTCGAAGCTGACCGAAGTCGGACAGAGCGCTTTCCAAAAAAACACGCCCGTCCCGGACGAGTACGGCGGCGGCGGATATCAGGACGGACAGAGCAAGATTAACAGCATGATCATGAGCGACTTCGTCGTCGATCCGGATACGGGGGAATTCTATAACAGCACGTATTGGAAATCGACGATCGAAGCGAACAAGACGGCACTGACGACGGATTGGCAGAAAACGTATAACGCCGAGAATCCGACGGATTATTATCTGAAGAACAAGATGATCGACGTCGTGCCGAATATCAACACGAGCCTTGGCGCCGATTCGTCGGATATCAAGAACAAGCGCAGCCAGATCTCGGACTATGTCAAGAACACCTCCTGGAAGATGGTTTTCGCGAAAAACCAAGCGGAGTTCGACCAGCTATGGACGAAGATGCAGAAGGACGTGGACGGCTTAGGCTGGAAGGATGTCCTGGCGGCGGATACGGTTAAGGCGCAGAAGATCGTGAAAATGCGTGCCGATGCGTTAGCCAGCAAGTAAAATTCGACGAAATGAATCCAAGAGGGATGTGTATTTATCCATAATATATATCCCTCTTTTTATTGCAATCAAAGGGGGACGTTCCATTGAGATTGGCATGCGGCAGCTACATCCTGCTCTTCAAGGAGGGCGGGATCGAGGTGCGAAAAAACGACCGAATCCTTTATTCCAACAAGCGGCCGATGTTCGTGACGGTAAAGACCGCGTTTGCCGTCAATGCGTTTTACGACGGCGCTTACGCCGACATCGCCGCTTCCGGCGGAAATGTCGTGGCCCGGGGCACGGTGACCGTGCCGTCGGGTTCGGCATTTTCCTTCACCGACGTATACGAAGCCGCAGGCGCCGGGTTCAAAGTGAGCCGGACCGTGGAGGTGCTGGAGGCGCGAGACGACCTTGGCTTCTCCACCAAGGTTTCCTTGAAGATGGAAGAGTCGGATGACGTCCGCGATTATAACTGCTTCGCGCCGGGCGTCTGGTACAAGCAAAACGAATTCGCGCCCGACTCCGCGATAGGCAAAGATTTGGACAACGAATATTTCTGGCGCATGGAGACCCGTTACGCCCTGCCGCTGTTCGCCATGCAGCATATCGCGTCGGGAGAAGCGGCGGCGCTGTCGCGCTGGGCGGCGGACGCAACCCTGCCGTCCACGGATATCGTAAGGTCGGAGAACATTACGGACCCGAAGTGTACCGTCGGAGCCATCGGGATGAGCAAGCCGGAAAGCAAGACGCTGAACTATATGTACTACGGATTCGGCATACGCAGGGAGCTCGAGACGGAGGCGGCCGGCCTGTCGATCGATTACGTGTATCCGGGCGGCGACGGGGAGCTGCCTGTGAACAGATCCTATGCCGGCCTGGATTTCCGCCACCAGAAGCCGAAAACGTTCCAACGCGTGAATCATCCCGTAACGGCCGGCTTCACGCAAAGTTACGCCGTCGCCATCCACTTCGGCCATTACGGCGGCTTCCAGCCGATGATGAAGGAGCTCTGGCGGGTGACCTATGCCCGCCTGCGCGACAAGCTGTTCGAATTGGATAACGAACGCCATTACCGCAACGGCATGAACATATTGACCCGGTACACGCGGCAGTACGGCGATTCGTACGGGTTGCCCTTTGCCTGCCAATTGCCCGATATGGATATCTCGAGCGTATCCTTTCAGTTCGGCTTCGTGGGTCAGCAGCCGGGCATCGGCTATCAGCTGCTTCGATACGGCGACAAGGAGAACGTGCCCGAAGCCTTTGCCAAAGGCGTGGGCGTGATCGATTTTTGGGCGAATTCGGCCATGGCCGAATCCGGCCTGCCGCGGATGTGCTACAATCCGACCCTCCGGGGGTTCGAGCCGTATCCGCACTATATCCGGATGCTGGCCGACGGGATCGAGGCCGTCCTGGACGCCTACCTCTACATGAGGGAGAAGGGAGACGAGCGGCCGGCCTGGCTGGCATTTTGCCGAAGGACCGCCGACTGGCTGGTGGGCATTCAGCATGAAGACGGGAGCTTCTATCGCGCGTATAACGCCGACGGCTCCATCCGCATGGAATCGAAGTCCAACACCCCGAGCGCGATTCGTTTCCTGGTGCAGTTCTACCTGGTGTCCGGCGACGACAGCTATCGAGCCGCCGCGATCAAAGCCGGCGAATGGTCGTACGATCACAATTACCGGACCATGGAATACCGGGGAGGCACCTGCGACAACTCGGATATCCAGGATAAAGAGGCCGGCATCTACGCGTTATTCGGCTTCCTTGCCCTGTATGATCTGACCGGCGAGGACCGATGGCTCGAAGCTGCGATCGGAGCCGCCGACTATACCGAGACGTGGACCTACGCCTGGACGTTCCCCGTGCATACGATATGGCCGAAACATCCGTTTAATCGCTATTCGATCAGCGGTCAGAGCATCATTACGATCGGCGGCGGCGCCGACGTGTACATGGCCGCCTGCTCGTATACGTACTACAGGCTCTATGTCATCACGGGCGACGAGCACTACCTGGATTTCGCCGAGTTTATCCATAAGAACACCCGGCAGTCGACCGATGTCGACGGCAGCATCGGATACGCCATGCCGGGCCTGGGACACGAAAGCGGCAACTTCGCGACCCAAACGCTGCAGAGCCACTACCATTGGCTGCCGTGGTGCACCTTCGTGGAGGTCGATCCTTCATCGAGGCTGCGCGACACCTTCGGCGGCTACGAGATCGCGGATGCGCAAAAGCTCCTTCCGGAGGAGCGGGCGAAGAGAAACCGCATTTACGATACGTTCGGAAGGGGAGCAAGGATATGAAGAAACAAGGATTCAACCCTTATCTGCCGTCATGGGAGTACATTCCCGACGGCGAACCGTATTCTTTTAACGGCAAAGTCTACGTCTACGGTTCGCACGATCGATTTAACGGACATGCGTATTGCTTGAACGAATATGCCTGCTGGTCGGCTCCCGCGGAGAATCTGGCGGATTGGAGCTACGAAGGCTTGATATACGAGAAAACGGACGACCCGCTGAATCCGGACGGCAGCATGTGCCTGTATGCGCCGGACGTCACGGTCGGCCCCGACGGAAGATATTATCTCTATTACGTGCTCGATAAGGTGTCCGTCGTATCGGTGGCGGTCTGCGATACGCCTGCCGGAAGGTACGCCTTCTACGGATACGTCCAGCATGCCGACGGCACGCGGCTGGGAGAGAAGGACGGCGACGAGCCTGCGTTCGACCCGGGCGTGCTGACGGAGGGAGAGAAGACGTATTTGTACACCGGCTTCTGCGCGGCAGGCGACCGGTCAAGACGCGGCGCCATGGCGACGGTGCTTGGTCCGGACATGCTCACCATTCTGGAAGAACCGGCATGCGCCTTGCCAAGCGAACCGTACAGCGACGGGAGCGGTTTCGAGGGACATGCCTTTTTCGAGGCGCCTTCCATAAGGAAGAAGGGCGATACGTATTATTTGATCTACTCCTCGATCGTCATGCACGAGCTGTGTTACGCCACCAGCCGATTTCCGACCCGGGACTTCGTCTATCAAGGCGTGATCATAAGCAATAACGACCTTCATATCGACTCGTACAAGCCGGCGGAAATGCCCATGTTCTATGGCGGCAATAACCATGGCAGCATTGTGGAATTGAACGGGAAGTGGTACATTTTCTATCATCGGCATACGAACGGCACGAATTTCAGCCGGCAGGGATGCGTCGAACCGATCGCATTCCGGGAGGACGGCACGATCGTCCAGGCGGAGATGACCTCCTGCGGTCCGAACGGAGGACCGCTCGAAGGCCGAGGAGAGTATCCCGCGTACCTGGCCTGCAATCTGTTCTGCAGCGACCAAGCGCTATATACGGGCGCGCCCGGGGAATGGATGGACAGCCGATTTCCGAAGATCACGCAGGACGGCAAAGACGGCGACGAAGAAGTCGGCTATATCGCCAACATGAGGGACTCCGCGACGGCGGGCTTCAAGTATTTCCGCTGCGAGGGAATCCGGACGGTCCGCATTCGCGTACGCGGCTATTGCCGCGGCGCATTCGAAGTCAAGACAGCGTGGGACGGGCCGGTTCTCGGATGGATTCCGGTCGACTTCACGAACGTATGGACAGCCTATTCGGCGGACGTGATCATCCCGGACGGCATTCAAGCGCTGTACTTTACGTACAAGGGTACTGGCGGGGCAAGCTTGGCTTCGTTCGCGTTGGCATAACGCAATCGCATAGCGGAGCGTTGTTCAGTCCGTTCGCGCCAGCCTATAATGAGAGCGTAACCATGGCAGAGGCACAGCCGATGAAGAGGGGATGGCTATGAACAAGGGGAGGACTCGTTCGATGTTGGCTCTGGTTTCGGTCATGATGCTCATGGCGGCGCTGGCGGCCTGCGACGGCAACGATAATAGGGACGGCAGCGGCGGCAACGCGGCTCCGGGCACGGAGGCGGCGACGGGGCCTTACGGCAAATACGACCCGCCGATCGAGATCACGACCGTCCGCAACCTGAGCGACATCGTCGAGAACAACGTCCTGGGCGTGCTGAAGGACGAGAAGTTCGAGGATAACCGTTGGAGCCGGCTGTACTATGACCAGCTCGGCATTAAGATCAAATATAACTGGGTCGTCAAAGGCAACGATACGTCGGATCCGTATTTGCAGAAGGTGAACGTGATGCTGGCCTCGGGCGACCTCCCGGACGTCATACCGGTCAACGCCACTCAGCTCAAGCAGCTCGCCGACTCGGGTCAGATCGAGGACATGACGGATTTGTACGACGCGTATGCATCCCCCGAGCTCAAGTCGATCCTCTCCGAGGAAGGTACGGGACCGTTCGACTCCGCGACGTTCGACGGCAAGCTGATGGCGATTCCGCAGACGGGGTCATCGATCGAGCAAGCCCAATTCGTCTGGATTCGCACGGACTGGCTGGATAAATTGGGCCTGCGGCCGCCGAAAACGATGGACGACGTCCTGGCGATTTCGAAAGCTTTCGCCGAGCGCGACCCGGACGGCAATCACCTGAAAGACACGTTCGGCCTTGCCATTACGAAGGAGCTGTTTGGAGGATCGATGGGGCTTGAAGGGTTCATGGCCGGCTACGGCGCTTTTCCGAATATCTGGCTGGAGGGCCCGGAAGGCAAGCTCGTGTTCGGCAGCGTACAACCGGCGATGAAAAAGGCGCTTCAAGCCCTGCAAAACATGTACAAAAACGACGAGTTGGACGAGGAGTTCGGCGTCAAGGAAGGCACCAAGGTCTCGGAAGTCATCGCGAACGGCAAAATCGGGATGGAGTATGGCCAGCAATGGAATTCCATCTGGCCCCTGCAATTGAATAAAAACCACGATCCGAGCGCGCAGTGGCGCGCTTTCCCGATCGTCTCGGAATCCGGCGAACCGGCCAAGGTTCCGCTCAAGTTCAGCACGACGAAGTTCTTCGCCGTCCGCAAAGGCGCCGCGCATCCCGAGGCCATCATCAAGCTGTTCAACATGCACGTGGAGAAGAATTGGGGAAAAACCCAGGAGAACGATTATTACTACGCTCCGCCCGATGCGGAGAGCGTATGGCAGCTGTCGCTGGTCCAACCCGCGCCGACGAAGAAAAATCTGGAGCTGTACCGAACGTTGGACGACGTGCGCAGGACGGGCGACAAGTTGAAGCTGACGGGCGAAGCGAAGGTCATCCAGCAGAAGCTCGACGCCTACGCGTCCGGGTCCAAGGAAGGATTCGCGCTATGGGGCTGGGAACGCATCTACGGGGCCGAGGGAGCGGAGGGCATCGTCGATCAGTACGACAAAAGCAAGCAATTTCTCTTGGATAAATTCGAAGGCGCTCCGACCGCAACGATGGTGGAACGGCAAACGACGCTGGAGAAAATGCAAAACGAAGTATTCGTCAGGATCATCCTCGGCGCGCCGATCGAGGAATTCGACAAGTTCGTGCAGGATTGGAACAAGCTTGGCGGCGCGCGGATTACGAAGGAAGTCAACGATTATTACGCATCCATGAAGAAGCAGCCTCGTGCAGGTTAGGACATGCGAAGGGATAAGGTTGAATCGACTAGGCATGATTGGGGGTTGAAGGAGCGCCATGTTCAAAACGCCGATGTTTTCGATTCGCAACACGCTGTTTCTTCGGCTGATCTTTACGTTTTTGCTCATATTAACGCCCCTGATCATTCTAGGCGTCTATCTGTACCAATGGTCCATCCACACGGCACGAGAGGATATCGCCAAGACGGCGGCCTCCCAGACGACCTTCTATCTGACCGATCTCGAGAACGAGATCGAGCGGATCAAGCTGCTGCAATTCGGGCTGCTCGAAGACGAAGACCTGAACAAACTGACGCTCCTCTGGGATCGGATGGGGGTCATAGAGAAAACCGACAAGATCAATTCGCTGCGCAACCGGCTCTATCTCGTCCAGAACAGCAGCAAGTACATCAAAGAAGTAAGCGTTTACATCAATCCGATCGGACGCGTCATCTCGTCAGTCGACGGCGTAAGTCCGCTCGTTAAGACGCTGTACGACTCCGTTCTCTCCGTTTACGGCAACCGGAATACCCGCATTATCGAATGGAAGGACGGGCTGTACCTTAGCGCGGCGAAGCCGAGCGGCAGCCCGAAGGGACAGCCGTTATTCATCGTCGAGATCGAATTGGACCAGCAGACGCTGACGGACGCGTTGGCTCAATTCAACACCTATTCCGGAAGCGGGTCCCTGCTGCTCTCGGCGAACGGCGGCATCCAGCTGGCGAGCGGCTCCGTCGCGACTTTCATGAAGGAGGCTTCCTCGTATGTGGCGCAAAGGAAAAACGCCGGCGACTACGGCGAAGCCAGGCCGTTCGGGGGACATTCGTATTACACCATCTACGCCGGCTCGGACAAGCTGGATATGGCGATCTATCGGTTCATTCCGTCCGAGGTCATCCGCAAGCCTTTGGACAAGTTCTATACGTGGGCCTGGCTTTTTGCCGCGGCGGCGCTCGTCATCGTCGCCATCTATGCCATGTCGACGTATAAATTCATTCATAAACCGCTGCTGCGTCTCGTGAAGAGCTTCCGCCGGGTCGAGAACGGCGATCTGGAGCAGGTCATCACGCACGAATCGAAGGACGAATTCGGTTATTTGTACAGCCGGTTCAATCAGATGGTCGCCAATCTTCGGTCGCTGATCGATCAGGCCTACCGGCAGAAGCTCATGGTGCAGCGTTCCGAGTTGAAGCAGCTTCAATCGCAGATCAATCCCCATTTCCTGTTCAACAGTTTGTTTATCTTAAATACGATGGCCCGAACGGGAGATACGGAACGGGTCGAGCAATTCACGATCCAGCTCGGCGAATACTTCCGCTTCGTGACGCGCAGCGCCTCCGACGAAATCTCGCTCGCGCAGGAGATCCATCACGCGCGCACGTATACCGACATTCAGCTCCTTCGTTTTTCCAGGCGCATCCGGGCGCGGTTCGAGGACCTTCCGGAGAAAGCCGCGCAGGCGAAAGTACCGCGGCTGATCGTGCAGCCTATTATCGAAAACGCGTTCGAGCACAGCCTGGAACGCAAGGAGGAGAACGGGGTGATCGTCGTTCGCTTCGGATGCGAGGCCGATGAATTCCGAATCGTCGTCGAAGACAACGGCGACGATCTGTCCGACGAGAAGCTGATCGAATTATCGAAGGCGCTGGCGAACCGGGACGAATATGCGGAGACGACGGGGATGGTCAATATTCATCGACGATTGACGATCACGTACGGCGATCGAGGAGGCGTCCGGGTCGCCCGAAGCGAGCTGGGGGGACTGCAAGTCACGCTTCACTTTCCATGGGAGGGACAAGCCGATGTACCGTTTGCTGATCGTTGACGACGAAGAGATGATAACCGACGGCCTGTACGAGACGTTGGCCGGATGCGAGCTGGACCTGGATCTATGCAAGGCCTACTCCGGCAGGGAGGCCTTGAATTGGCTTCATCAAACCCGCGTGGACGTCGTGCTGTCCGATATCCGGATGCCCGGAATCGACGGGATGCAGCTCATGTCCATCATCAAACGGAATTGGCCGCATTGCCGGGTGATCTTCCTCACCGGCTACAGCGATTTCGATTCCGTGTATCGGGCGATTCAGACGCCCGGCGTTCAGTACTTGCTCAAGAGCGAAGGGTACCCGAAGGTCATTCAGGCGGTCGTCCAGGCCGTGGCCGAGCTGGATGCCAGCCTGCGCGTGAACGATCTCGTTCAGCGGGCGCAGGAGAGTCTGAAGACCTTGGAAGTGCTGGCGCGCGGCGAGTACTTCCGCCATCTGCTGCACGGCGCGAATCCGGCGCCGAATCTGGTCGCGGACTTCCGCAAGCTGAGCATCTCGCTCGATGCCGACAGACCGGTCTACGTGGCGCAGGGGGATCTGTCCCATGTCTCGTCCCGCGCGTCGTCTTATGCCAACCGGCATGAATCGGCGATGGCGGCGATGCTGCTGGCCGAGAGCCTGCTGAACGGCCAGGTTCGGGTCCTCGGCACCATCGACCGCTTCGGGGATCCGGTCTGGTTCATTCAGCCGCCGGCCGATCGAGCCGAGGGGAGCGAAGCGGAGGAAGGCGCGTCCGTCCTCCCGTATCTGGTCGGCCAATTCGAATTGATCCAACAAGCGTGCTTGAAGAACCTCGACCTCACCGTCGCCGTCACGCTGGGGAATTGCCCGTCCGAATGGATCAGGCTGTCTTCGGCCTATGACAAAATCAGGCGGCAGCGGCAGACCAGAACCGGCGACGGCGCTCAAATGGTGCAGACGGTGAGCCTGCAGGCCTCGGGCTGCGCGAAGGAGCGTTCGCCGCGGGACAAATCGGACGCGTTGTCCGTGCATCTGGATGCCGGCAGGCGCGACGAATTTCTCCTGCTGTTCGACGAGCTGACGGAATCGGAGCGAGACGGCGGCGCGCCGTATCTGCTGGAGCTGTACTACACGATTTCGCTTGTCTTCTTGTCGTACATCAACAAATGGGAGCTGGAGAACCAGGTGCCCGGCGTGTCCGCTCTCATGCGCCGCGACGAATTCGCGTCATGGAAGGAAGCGTTCGGATTCCTCCGAACGGTCGCGACGACGCTTTTCGAGCTGAGAAGCTCCGGCGAGAGCAATCGGGCCGCCGAAGCGATCCTGAAGGTTCGCGCCTATATCGAGGAGCATCTGGACGAAGATCTGTCACTGGTCCGTCTCGCCGGTTACATCCATTTTAATCCGTCGTACGTATCGCGCCTGTTCAAGCAGGAATGCGGCGTCAACTTGTCCGAATATATCGAATCCGCCCGAATCGACCGGGCCAAGGAATTGCTGAAGAACGACAAATTGAAGGTGCTCGAGATCGGGGTTCAGGTCGGCTACGAGGCTTCCCAGTCGTTCACCCGCTTTTTCAAAAAAGCGATGGGCGTAACGCCTCAGGAATATCGGGAAGCGTCCTTCAATCATTCAAGAAGTATGCGGGATTCGCGCCTGAACGCCCACCGCGGAGACGAAGAGGATACGCTTCGCGAGTAGTGCCTGCAATTGACGACGATCAAGGAGTGAGAAAAGATGACAACCCATGCATTGTTATTCGAGGACCCGGCGAAAGGCTGGGATGAAGCGCTGCCGGTCGGCAATGGCAGATTAGGCGCGATGATGTACGGTCAGCCCCGGCACGAGCGGCTGCAGCTGAACGAGGACTCCGTCTGGTATGGCGGACCCAGGGATCGCAATAACCCCGACGCACGGGGGAATCTGCCGGAGATCCGCCGGTTGATCTTCGAAGGGAAGCTGCAGGAGGCCGAGCGCCTGGCCGTGCCGGCGTTGTCCGGTCTGCCGGAAACCCAGCGGCATTATCTGCCGCTGGGTCACCTGCTGCTTGATTTCACGCTGCCGGACGGTTCGCCGGAGCGCTATTCGCGGGTGCTGGACATGGATGGCGGCATCGCTTCGGTGACGTTCGAGCAGGGCGGCGTTTCATTCAAGCGGGAGCTGTTTGCGAGTCATCCGGACCAGGCGATCGTCATGAGACTGACCGCCGATCGACCTGGCGCGATCGGCTTTACCGCGCGTCTGGAACGAGGACGCTGGCGTTATGCCGATCGGACCGGCCGAACGGGGGATTCCGCGATCTGGATGGCCGGCAGCTGCGGCGGCGAAGGCGGAAGCGAGTACGCGGCGGTGCTGAAGGCGTCGGCGGAAGGCGGAATAACGAAGGCAATCGGCGATCACCTCCTTGTGGAGGAGGCCGACAGCGTGACGATTGTCGTGACGGCCGCCACGACGTTCCGTGTCCCGGACCCGCTCGCGGAAGCGCGGGAGAGAACGGCGGCTGCCCTCCGAATCGGCTATGCGGAGCTGTACAAGCGCCATGTCGACGACCACCGCGCATTGTTTGGCCGCGTATCCCTGTCGCTCGGTCCGGCGGACGCGGAACCGGAGCGGCTGAGCCTGGCGCGGCGAATGGAACGGCTTCGCGGGGGCGAAGCCGACCCGGGCCTGTTCGCGCTGTATTTCCAGTTCGGCCGCTACCTGCTGATGGCCTCCAGCCGTCCCGGCTCGCTGCCCGCCAATCTGCAGGGCATATGGAACGAGCATTTCCTGCCGCCTTGGGACAGCAAATATACGATCAACATTAACGCGCAGATGAACTATTGGCCGGCGGAGACCTGCGGTCTTCCCGAATGTCACGAGCCGCTGTTCGATCTCTTGGAGCGGATGCGCGAACCGGGCCGGCATACGGCGGCGGTTATGTACGGCTGCAGGGGCTTCGCCGCTCACCATAACACCGATATGTGGGCGGATACCGCCCCGCAGGACACCTATCTGCCCGCAACCTATTGGCCGATGGGGGCGGCCTGGCTTTCCTTGCATCTGTGGGAGCATTACCGGTTTTCGATGGATGCGGCATTTCTTCGGCGGGTATACCCTACCTTGCGCGAAGCGGCGCTGTTCCTGGTGGATTACGTAACGGAGACGCCGGGCGGCGAGCTTGTGACCTGCCCGTCGGTGTCGCCGGAGAACACCTATATGCTGCCAAGCGGCGAATCGGGGGTGCTGTGCGCGGGACCGTCGATGGACACCCAGATTATCCGCGAGCTGTTCGCGGCGGTTCTGGATGCTGAACGGACGCTGGAAATTCCGGAGCGCGAGAGACTGGAGAACGAGCTGCGGCGGGTGCTGGAGAGGCTGCCGGAGCCGAAGATCGGCCGCCACGGCCAGCTTCAGGAATGGTACGAGGATTACGAAGAAGCGGAGCCTGGACATCGCCATATCTCCCATTTGTTTGCCCTTCATCCCGGCAGCCAGATCACGCCGAACGGCACGCCGGAGCTAGCGGCAGCGGCCCGGCGCACCTTGGAGCGGCGTCTTGAGAACGGAGGCGGCCATACAGGCTGGAGCCGGGCGTGGATCGTCAATTTCTGGGCGCGTCTGGAGGATGGGGAGGAAGCTGCAGCCAATCTCGCTGCGCTTCTGACCCATTCGACGCTGCCGAACTTTCTGGACAATCACCCGCCGTTCCAGATCGACGGCAATTTCGGCGGGGCCTCCGCGATCGCCGAGATGCTGCTGCAAAGCCATGCGGGCGAGCTTCATCTGCTCCCGGCGCTTCCTGCAGCTTGGTCAACGGGCTCCGTTCAAGGGCTGCGCGCCAGAGGCGGCTACACGGTGGACTTGGAATGGAAGGACGGCAGTCTGACAAAGGCCGTCATTGCCTCTAGCGTCAATGGACCGTGCTGTATTCGAAGCGCGACCGGTTGTTCGATTACAGCGGAAGGGAAACCGATCGAATCCGAAAGGCCGGCCGGCCTTCTCCGCTTTCATGCGGATGCCGGCGTCGTCTATGCCGTGCTTCCGGATTGAATCGATTGCCGGCGTCGACGCCCAAGCCGGGATTCGTGAATAAACCGTTCGTCGCCGCGGCGTAATCCGTGGTGAACAATGCAGAATCGGGCCGCACCAGCATGGGCCGGCAGATGACCCTCGGAATTCGACAATTCGTCGGGGGGCGTCTTTTTTTCTGTCCGGAAGCGGGGAGCGTACGAGGGACGAGATCGCCGCGATCCATGCGGATCGCCATCGGATCTGAACGGCGGCAGCGGGATGCCGTTGTCCGGTCTCCGGCTATCCGATCTTCAAAAATGACAACGCTTTCTTTAAAATGTTGGCTTTCGATGCCGTTGTTCCGGAAGGTACACTTACAACAAAGGAGGAGCAGATATGGAGTTGGATACGCGGGTAACGGGAATGACGGAAAAAGAAAAAACGCGAACGCAGTTTTGGAAGCGGTTTAAAAAGCAAAAAACGCTGCACTTGTTCGTCGGGCTCGGCATGATTTTCCTGCTCGTCTTCGCCTATACGCCGATGTACGGCATTCTAATGGCATTCAAGCAGTATTCCATCTCTTCCGGGATCAAGGGCATTTTCATGAGCGAGTGGGTGGGCTTGAAGCATTTCAAGGAATTCGTGAACGACTACCAGTTCGGAACGATCGTTCGAAATACGCTCGTATTGAGCCTGCTCAAAGTCTTTTTCGCTTTTCCGGCTCCCATCGTGCTGGCCGTTCTATTAAGCGAAGTCAAAAACATGACATTCAAACGTTTGGTTCAAACGATCAGCTATATGCCCCATTTCATCTCGTGGGTCGTCGTCGCGGGCATCGCGTTCGCCTTCCTGTCGACGGATGTCGGCATGGTCAACAAGGCGCTTCTGGGACTCGGCTTGATCGACAAGCCGCTGGACGTATTGACGAACCCCAACTACTTCTGGGGGCTGGCGACGGGAAGCGCAGTCTGGAAGGAAATGGGCTGGTGGACGATTATTTTTCTGGCCGCCATAGCGGGCATCAACCCGTCCTTGTACGAGGCCGCGCAGATCGACGGGGCGGGCCGCTTGGCGCGAATTCGCCATATTACGTTCCCCGGCATGCAAGGAACGATCGTAGTCGTGCTTATTCTGACGATCGGCAGCATACTGGGCGGAGGATTGGTCGGTTCCAACTTCGAGCAGTCGTTCCTGTTCGGCAACAGCATCAACAGTCCGACATCGGAGATCGTGCAAACCTACGCGTTCAAAGTCGGATTAAAAGACGGAAGATTTTCCTATGCGGCAGCGATCGATCTGATCCAGTCCGTCATTTCCGTTATCCTGATCTTCTCCAGCAACTTCATTGCCAGACGCGCTTCGGGGTCAAGTCTATTCTAGGAAAGGGGAGCAGGCATGCAGCTCAGCCAGAAACAAAAAGACCGTATCATGGACTCGCTGATTTATGCCGCACTGGCGCTTCTGACGTTAGCGATGCTTTATCCGTTCTATTACGTCCTGATTCTTTCCTTCAACAAGGGAACCGATTCGCTTCTCGGGGGCGTCTATCTATGGCCCAGAACCTTCACTTTCGAGAATTACGCGCGATTTTTGGACGATCCCCTCTGGTACCGTGCTTTTTTGGTCACGATTATGAGAACGCTTGCAGGAGCCGTCCTCGGCGTCCTTTTCACCTGCTTGGTCGCCTACGGGCTATCGCACCGCGATCTGCAGTTCCGTAAAAGCTACTTTACGGTCATTATCTTCGCGATGTACTTCTCCGGCGGATTAATTCCGTATTACGTGGTTTTGCGCTCCGTCGGATTGCTGAACACGTTCGGCGTCTACGTGATCCCTTCCATGCTGAGCACGTTTTTTCTGCTGATCGCGGTTTCGTTCTTTCGGGAAATTCCGGGCGAATTGAAGGAGTCGGCTTATATGGACGGGGCTGGCGAGCTCGTTATTTTTTGCCGGATCATCCTTCCCGTCTCGATGCCGCTGATTGCGACGATGTCGCTGTTTTTGGGCGTCGGGCAATGGAACTCGTGGCTGGATTCCGCTTATTTCGTGCAATCGGAAGGGCTGCGGACGCTCGCTTTCCGGATGATGGAGGTGATCAACAAGAGCAATTCGCCGATGGACGCCATAGCCGTCGCGAACAGTGCCTCTGCAGGCGTCACCGGCTATTCGCTTCAGGTAGCGGCCATGGTGATCTCCGTCGCGCCCATCGTATGCGTCTATCCGTTTCTCCAACGATTCTTCATTCAAGGCATCATGCTGGGTTCCGTGAAAGGCTGATTTTGTTGCCAGGATATTAAAGCGCTTGCTTTAATATAAACATCACTTGTTGGAGGGGTTACTTTGAACAGAAACAAAGGGAAGAAGGCTCTGCTCCTATCGTTGGTCCTTATCATGACGATGGCGCTGATGTCCGCATGCGGCGGCAGCAACGGCAATAATGGCACTAGCAGCAATAGCGGTAATAGCGGTAATAGCAACACCGGTCAGAAGGATAACGAAGGCGTCTCGAACGCGCCTGAAACCACCTCCGAACAGCCGGCAAAAAGCGGCGAGGCGGAGGAGCTGTCCTTGTTCATCGATGCCTCCTGGTATCCGGTGAAGGAATGGAAGGGGCCGGTTGCCGAGAAAATTACCGAAAAGACGGGAATCAAGCTGAAAGTGACGGTCGCCACGGACGACAAGCAGCTTCCGCTCATGATCGCGTCCGGCGATCTCCCGGATCTGGTTTTTACGAACGCCAACATTGACCGGATGTCCGATTCGAAGCTTTCATATCCTTGGAACGAATTGATCTCGAAATACGCGCCTGACTTTAAGATCGACCCGATTAGGATTGCGATTCATACGATGGACGACGGCAATTTCTACACGGTGCGCAACTCCTTCGCGACGCAGGAGGAAGTGGCGCAGAACAAATACTCGGTCGGCAGCGACGGCAACCCGGGCATCGCGGTGCGCGAGGATATCCTGCAAGAGCTCGGCAATCCGCCAATTAACACTATTGACGACTTTATGAAGGTTTTGGGCATGGTCAAAGCGAAATATCCGGACATGATTCCTCTAATAATGGACAAAGACTGGATCGAGCAATACTTCCTGACGCAGTTCGGCGTCGAAGGCCTGTTGGACGGCTGGTACGAGCGGGACGGAAAAGTGGACTATGCGATCAGACAGCCGGAAATGCTGGAATTTTTCAAGTTTATGAACCGTCTGTACCGCGAAGGGTACATTCTGGCCGAGAACTTCGCCTATACGAACGATCAGATCGACGATCAGTATGCGACCAGCGGGAAGGCATTCGCGCATATGCATACGGTCAGCGTTGCCGACTCGGACAATGTCAAGGTGAAAAACGCCGGCGGCTCGTATACGTTCCGCATGCTGCCCAGCTCCATTTCGACAAACGCGAAAGCGGTCAGCTCCGGACTGGGCTTTGCGGGCACGTTCATCACGAAGAAAAACAAGGATCCGGAGGCGTCGATCAAGTTCCTTCAATATCTGGCGAGCGACGAGGGCAAAAAGCTGACGATGTTCGGCGTCGAAGGCGAGCATTGGACCTGGAACGACGAAGGGTATCCGAATTTGAAATACGATCCGTCCGACGCCGATTTCGTCAACAGCAACGGAATCAAATGGTGGTACCTGTACAACGACGGCGTCACGGAAGGCATGCTGAGCTACGTGCCGGGAGCGCAGAAGACGAAAGCGCTGATGGAGCGAAAGGCGTTCACGGTCTACAAGCCGGAGCTCGGCTTGATCCAGCTGCAGCCGGATTCGGACGAGAAGACGATCAAGACGAAGATCGACGAGATGATCAAAAACGAGAAGGTCAAAATTTACTTGGCGAAGTCGGAAGCAGAAGCCGTGGCCACCTACGCGAACATGGTGAAGAACGCCGAGAAGATCGGCCTGGATCGCTTGGTCGATTGGGCCAACCAAACGTATCAGAAGAAAAAGGACTTGTTTAAAAAATAAAGCCGAGTCCGGCAGGAGCGCCGCGCGTTCCTGCCGGACTTTGCACGCTATATTGCAGGCGAAGGCAAATAAGGGGACGGAAAGGCGGGTAAACGATGAAGCTGGAGTATGATTCGCCCGGAACGGCATGGAAAGAGGCTCTTCCGCTTGGCAACGGACGACTGGGAGCAATGGTGTTCGGAGCAACGGAGACGGAAAGAATCCAGATCAACGAGGAGACGTTGTGGTCGGGGGCGCCGCACGATTATAACCGGCCGGACGCGGGGCACTATTTGCAAGAAGTCCGGAGCTTGATATTCGGCGATCGGATCGAGGAGGCGGAGCAGCTGTTTCTGGAGCGCATGATGGGCGAGCCGGTCCATCTGCAAGCTTATCTGCCATTTTGCGAGCTGAATCTGGCGTTCTCCGGACATCGCGAGGTTACGCGATATCGGCGTGAATTGGATCTGCGGCGGGCGGTGGCGACCGTATCCTACGAAGCCGACGGATGCGAATACACGCGCGAAATCTTCTGTTCCCGCCCGAGCGGCTGTCTCGTGATTCGGCTTTCGTGCGGCGAGCGGGGCAGGATCGCCGTAGACGCGTCTTTGTCCAGCGTCCATCCCGATGCGTCCGTTCAAGCGGACGGCAGCCGCGCGATTCGGCTGGCGGGACGGACCGGAACGCGCAAGGGTCCAAGAAACTGGAGCGGCTCTTGGGAAGGACCGGGACTCCGATTCGAAGGGAAGCTAGCGGCTTTTTGCGAAGGCGGTTCGTGCGCTGCTCTCGACGGCGTCCTGCGCATAGCGGAAGCGAGTGCCGTAACCCTCGTTTTTTCAGGAGCGACAAGCTTCGTGAACTACCGGGACATCGGGGGCGATCCTTCGGAATCGAACGACCGGTATATGGCGCGCGTCTCCGAACGTCCTTATCGCGAGTTGCTGGACGAACACGTCGAAGACTATAAAGCCTTGTATGAGAGAGTCTCGATAAGGCTGGGGGGAGCCGGGGCGGACGAGGGAACCGGCGGCAAGCGGCGTCCGACGGATCGGCGCATCCTCGCCATTCGGGAGACGGAGGACCCGTCGCTCGCCGCGTTATATTTTCAATTCGGCCGGTACTTGCTTATTGCGTCTTCCAGGCCGGGCGATCAGCCTGCCAACTTGCAAGGCATATGGAACGAAGAAGAATGGCCGGAATGGGGAAGCAAATGGACGACCAACATCAACGTCCAGATGAATTACTGGCCGGCGGAGGTCGGAAACTTGCCGGAATGCCACCTGCCGCTGTTCGATCTGATCGACGATCTTCGCGTCACCGGCGCGCGCACGGCGGAACTTTATTACGGCGCGAGGGGCTTCGTCGTCCACCACAATACCGATTTATGGCGCGCCGCGGCCCCGGTCGACATCCATGCCGGCATCTGGCCGATGGGCGGAGCATGGCTGGTCCAGCACTTATGGGATCACTTCGAATACAATCCCGACCTTGACTTTCTGAGGGAACGGGCTTACCCTGCCATGACAGAAGCCGCCCGATTCGTGATGGACTTCCTGGTGGAAGCTCCCGAAGGCGTCAAATTCGCCGGTCTGCTGGTTACCAACCCTTCCTATTCGCCGGAGAACGCCTATCGGGACGGACGGGATCGAAGAAGGCATCTTACGATCGCGTCCACGATGGACCTGCAGTTGATCCGAGACTTGCTCGAACGTTGCCTGATCGCAAGCGAGCTGCTGGGCGAGAATTCGGCGTTCGAACACGAAATCCGACAGGTACTGGACCGGATCCCGCCCATGCAAATCGGACGATTCGGCCAATTGCAGGAATGGCCGGAGGATTGGGATCGGCCGGAAGATTCGAACGGCCATGTATCTCACCTTTACGGCTTGTATCCCGGCAATCAGATAGCCGAGGATACGCCCGAAACGTTCGAGGGGGCGCGCAAAAGCCTCGAGCTGCGCCATCGGAGCAAGGAACGAAGCGTGGCTTGGCCGGCTGCCTGGCGGATCGCGCTGCACGCCAGATTGCGGGACGGGGAGCGCGCCAGCAAGCGGCTCGTCGATATCCTGGCGGGATCGACCAATCCGAATCTGCTCAATCAGCATGAGCCGTTCCCGATGCAGATCGACGCCAATTTCGGCGCAACCGCGGGCATGGCGGAGATGCTGCTGCAGAGCCGATCCCGCTATCGGAACGGAAAAGCCGAATACGAGATCGAATTGCTTCCTGCACTGCCTGAATTATGGCCGGAAGGCTCCGTCTCGGGCTTTCGCGCCCGAGGGGGATTCGAGGTCGGCATGACTTGGGCGGATGGAAGCTTGATCGGCGCCGAGATCCGTTCCCTTTGCGGGATGCCCTGTACGCTGCGCTATGGGAAGCGATCGGTCCGATGCGCCGTGCAGGCGGGCGAATCGTTTCGATTCGATCCGTTCCCGCGGTAAACGCGGTTCGCGGAATCGCACATCCGGAAGGGATGCGCCTCTATCGGAATTCTTTGGTACGTGTTACGTTAACGATATATGGATTCCGCATCGGAGGGAAACGCCGCCGTGAGCATCATGCGCAAAATCGTGCTTGGTTACGTGATTATGATCTTCATCCCGGTTATGGCAATTGGGTATCATTATTACACGCAAATCTACGGCAACCTGACGCAGCAATTCGTGGAGAGCCGGCAGAAAATCCTGGAGCAGGCTTATGCCAATCTGAGAACGGATTTCGCCCGAATTCAGTCGGTCCACCGGGTGCTGCAATACAATCCTTACTTGACCGATTATCTGGACGGCGTATACGAGTCCGACGCGGACAGCGTCTACGCGCTGACCCGCTATATTCTCCCGCTGAACACGCAATCGATGTTCGCGAATCCGGAGATCGAATCCATCGTCATTTATAAGATGAAGGATCGGGTACTGCCCATCACCAATCTGTTTCGCGACTGGTCCGTGCTGGATCCGCAAACGGAACAAACCGTCTCGTCCCTGAAGGCGGGACAGGGGAAATGGCTGCGCGCGGATCCGGCGGCGCCCGATCCGGACCTGATCTACTACCAGTACATTTACAATACGCAAATTACGGAACGAATCGGCCTGCTTGAAATTCGGGTACGCCAAAGTTTAATCCATAACTTCTATGCGGCCGCGGGCGTGGAAGGCAGCTGGAGAGCGCTGCTGCTGTCCGGGCAGGGCGATCCGTTGACGAACGAAGCGCCGGCGTTGGACAAGAAGACGTTGCGTCTGCTGCGGGCGGATGACCGGAAATTTTTTATCAACCGGCACACGATCGTCAATCAGCTGAAGCTCGAGCCGCTGGACGTTCGCGTCATCGTCACCGGTCAGGTGGGAGACGTATTCCGTTCCGTGAAGAAGAAGGAAATCGTCTTGGTGACGATGATCGTGCTGCTGTTGATCGCGCTATCCATCGCCTATTACCTGCTGGCTTCGACCATTACCAAACGGATTTTTCGGTTAGCCCGGCATATGCGCACGCTGGACGACAATAACCTCAGGCAGCTGACCATCAAAAGCGGCAAATTCGAAAAGGATGAGATCGGATTCCTGATCGTCGCCTATAACGCGATGATCCGCCGAATGGACGAACTCATCAACAACGTCCATCGAGCGGAAATGCGCAATAAAGAAGCGGCCTACCAGGTGCTGCAGGCGCAGATCAAGCCTCATTTCCTTTATAACACGCTCGAGACGATCCGAATGGTCGCCGAAGCCAACAACGACAAGGAAGTCGCCGATATTTCCTTCTGGTTCGGGAAGCTGATGCGGTACAGCTTGTCGTCCGCGCGGGAAGAAACGGTTCTCGCGAAGGAGATCGAGATGGTTTCCTTTTACATGAACATCCACAAAATGAGGCTCCAAAGCAGGCTGACCTTCGACATTCGCGTTGGGCTGGATGCCGAACGGCTGGCTTGCCCGCGGTTCCTTTTGCAGCCGCTTATCGAGAACGCGATCGTGCACGGAGCCTCGGCCGTCCTTCGACCCGTCCATATCTCGCTGCTGGCGACGGAAACGGAAAGCGAGATTACGATCGACGTGTCCGACAGCGGCAACGGGATGACGCCGGAGAAGCTTATCGCGCTTCGCGAACGGCTGTCCAGGCACGAGGAGCCCAGAAAGGCCGAGGAGCCGGCCGGCGTAGGGTTGAAAAACGTGAACGAACGCGTCAAAAGCTTCTTCGGAGGAGCATCCCGGCTGGAAATCCTCAGCGAGTCGGGCAAAGGCGCCAGTTTGCGCATTATCATCGCAAAAAGGACGGTGGCGGACGTTGAAGATCTTGATCGTGGACGACGAACCTTTGATTCTGAAAGGGTTAGTTAAAATCGTCGAGGAGGTCGCGCCCAGCGGCTCCGACATTTGCTCGGCCTTCAATGCCCCGGAAGCATTGGAGACGATGAAGCGCTTCATGCCCGAAGTGACGATAACGGATATCCATATGCCGGAGAAGAACGGATTCGAATTGATTCGGGAGGCCCGGCTTGAAGGGATATGCGAGCGATTTATTATCCTGACCGGCTACGACGAGTTCGACTACGTCCGTCAGGCCCTTCGCTCGGGCGTCGTGGATTACTTGCTCAAGCCCTTGGACAGAAAGGAAATCGCGGCCCTGCTGAGCCGCGTCAACGAGGAGCTTCCCGCCGCATCGGATTCGGAATACAGCCGCCATGCCGAACGGCTCCTGGCCTATTTGCAAATGAACTACATGCGCGATCTGTCCCTCGATCATCTCGCGGATCGCATGGGTCTGCATCCGAATTATATCAGCAGCTTGTTCAAGAAGGAGACGGGCGACACCCTCGTCAATTACTTGAACGCGTTACGAATCCGGGAAGCGCAAAAGCTGCTGAAAACGCAGCCTCATTCGACCGTTTGCGCGATCAGCCGGCAGGTCGGCTTCGATACCAAGCACTACTTCGCGAAGGTGTTCAAGAAATACACGGGAACGACTCCCGGCGCCTACCGCGAAAATCAGGATTGAAAGCAAGGGTCCGTGAACGATCGTCCATGCCGGTAATCAAAAAAGAATATAAATGCGCAATGATTAACTATTTTAATCTCGTTTTCGAAGCTTACAATTAAATCATGCCGTTCGGTGGCGCGGTGCCGACCGCAAGTCCCGGCGAACTCCGAGCCCGCTCAACGTAAGAAGCACTGGAAACCTTCCCCCGATACGCCAGGTTGAAAACCCTCATAGGCACGCAGCGATTGATACGCTTCATGGTTGAATTCCGGAAAGGCTTGTCGCAAGCAGTCGAATAAGAGCGAAGGAAGAACAAATTATGAAAGGGTTTACACGATACCTAAGCGGGTTCTCCATCGAGAACAAAATCTTCGTCTCCAATATCTTAATCATTATCGTTTCCATCTCGACGCTGGCTTTCTTCGCCAATAACATCTCGCAGAAGGCCATTATCGAGAAAGCGGTCAATAATTCATCGCGGGAGCTCGTCCTCATCGACAATAATTTGAAGACGCTGCGATTCACCATAGAGGACTATTCGAAAATATTGGCCAGCGATTTTAGATTGCAGAACGTGCTTTACAACGATTTATTATCGGATGCGGACGCCGGCTACAAGCCGGTGGAAGGATTGAACAATCTATCGATGAACAAGACGCTGTCGGAGACGATGAGCAACATCGTGGAGCCCAATACGAAGATCAAAGCGGTGAGCATTCTCACGGCAAAGAATCAATGGGTCGATGTCGGTTTTGCCGATAACGACTACGCGGCGCGCATATTCGGTCCCATGAACGAAACGGCCAAGCATTCCTATTTGCCGGTTTGGACAGGGTTAATCCGGTTCAAATTCCTCTATGAAGGGGAAGACAACGTATTTGCGGTATCCAAAACGGTCATCCACAAAGATACCGGAAAAACGATCGGAAGAGTCGTTCTATACGTCAAAGAATCGGTGATTGCTTCGATCTATGAAAGCACGAATAGTTACAAGGGCGGAGAATTTTACATTCTGGATCGGAACGGGAAAATTATATCCTCGCAAAACAAAGCGAACTTGTATCGGGATTTCGCCGAAACGACCTCCATCCCGATTCCCCTTGGCGACCATACCAATTTCATTCAAGGCAGAGGGAATCACAAAGTCCTGGTATCCACAAACCGGTTCGAACCTTTGCAATGGTCGATCGTAAGCGTGATTCCGATCGATGAAATCACCGTGGAGCTCAAAGAGATCAACCGCTTGATCATGAGTATCGGCGTTCTGTGCTTGCTGCTCGCTTTCATCGTCTCTTTCCGATTGTCTCGTTCGATCACGAGGCCGATTTTCCAGCTTTCCAAGACGATCCGAAGGATCAGGAAGGGGGAGCTGAACGTCAGAAGCACGTATCAATCGACGAACGAGATCGGTTATTTAAGCGACGGCTTCAATAGTTTAATGGATCAAATCGAAGCGCTTATGGCCGAAATCGTGGAGAAACAGAAGACCAAATCCGAAGTTGAATTCAAGCTGCTGCAATCCCAAGTAAAGCCTCACTTTCTGTACAATACGGTGGAAACCATCATCTCGCTCATTAAGCTGAATATGAAATCGGAGGCCATTTCCGCGGCGAAATATATGGCCGATTTCTATAAAATTTCGTTAAGCAAAGGCAACGACGTCATTTCGATCCGAGAGGAATTGCGGTTAACGGAAAGCTATTTGGAAATTCAGCAGTTGCGCTACGTGGAGTACATGGAATACACGATGCACGTAGAAGAGGAAATTCTTAATGGCTCCATTCCGAAGCTGACGCTGCAGCCGATCGTCGAAAATGCGATCTATCATGGTCTGAAGATGAACAAGGAGAAAGGGGTCTTGCAAATCACCGGCCGTCTCTGCTACGGGCATATTCAGATTGAAGTCTACGATAACGGCGCGGGAATGGACGAGGCTCGGACAAAGGCGATCTTAATGGAGCCCGCGGGGCCGAAGGACAACAGCAGCTTTGGAGCGAGAAGCGTTCATAATCGCATCGTCATGTTATACGGCTACAAGTACGGACTAGAGATTGAAAGCGTTGCCGGTTATTATACGAAGGTTATCATTCGTCTTCCATTGCCGAATCCACAGGAGGAATGACATGTTTAACATCATGATTGTCGACGATGAATACTATTTTCGGCAAGCGTTGAAAGTTTCGCTGCCTTGGGAGGCGATGGGCTTTCGCATCGCAGGCGAGGCAAAGAACGGGGAAGAGGCGCTCGAGGTATTGTCCGGCCTGGATCCGGACGTCGTATTGGTAGATATTAACATGCCGATCATGGACGGGATCGCGTTTATCCAGAACGCCAAACAAACTAAGCCCGAATTGAAGTTCGTTATCTTGACCGGCCATAGCGAATTTGCGATTGCCAAACAGGCGGTGCAGCTCGGCGTGACGAACTATGTGCTCAAGCCGGTCAACGAGGAAGAACTTCGAACCACCTTGCTTGACCTGAAAACAGCGATGCAAAAGGAACGATTCGAAAGGCTGCAGCTGGAAAACCTGGAAAGCCAGGTCAAGGCGTATAAGCCGGTATTGAAGGATAAATGGTTAAACGAATTGCTGCAGGGCAGCGGACCGATGGATCCGTCTTCGGTCAAGAAAGACTTGGAGAAGCTGGATATCGACTTGAAAGCCCCGTATTTCGTTGTAGTCGCGGTCGACATGGATGCAACCGACCGGAACGATTCGGATGAAGAGCGGCAAGTCCGAACGCTCGCCATGCAAAGCATCGCGCAAGCCTACCTGCAAGACGCGTATCCTGACGTCTGTTTTCACCATCATAACAATCGGCTTGTCATGATTATAGGTTCTCCTAACGGCTCGTATGACCCTGTCGAGCCTCTTTGCCATGCGATTCTCCAATCGGTCCGGCGCACCATGTCCTGTACGGTAACGATCGGTATCGGCAACGGTCATTCCGGCGCGCAATCGATATCCCGTTCGCATAAAGAAGCGTTATTCGCTTTGAAGCAACGGTTCGTGTCGGGAGGCAATCAGGTGTTCGTTCATTCCAAAATCGCCGAATCGGGCATGAAAGGAAGCTTGTTCACCGTAGAAAAGCGAAGCGGTCTGCTGATGTGCATGCGGATCGGAAATAACTCCGAGGCGGAGGAATGGCTCGCCGCTTTTTTTCGGGATGTTCGCGCGAGGAATGCCTCCATGGCAATGCTGCTCGTGGCCGGGCTTGAAATCATATCGACTTGCATGGAATTTTTGGCCGAGGCGTCGCAAAGCGTTGAACATGTATTCCGCAATGCGACCGAGCTGGATATGCTGCAGTTCATCCAACAGATGGGCACCTTGAGCGAGCTGGAAAGCTGGGTACGTACGCTGATTCTTGACGTAATGGCTCGCGTGCATGACGGAAAACCGAATCGATCGGTCAAGATCATCGAGGACGTAAAAACCTATATCGGTCATCATTATGGGAACGAAGAATTGCGGATCGAAGAAATCGCGAAGAGCGTTCATCTGAATTACAATCATCTGTGCTCGGTTTTCAAAAAGGCGACTTCCGTTACGATCAACGATTATCTGACCGAACTGCGAATCACGAAGGCGAAGGAGCTTTTCGACCACGGCGAGAAGGTAATCCAGGTCGTCGCGAATCATGTCGGATACGCAGACGCCAATTACTTCAGCAAGTGCTTTAAAAAACACACGGGAATTACGCCCAGCAGGTACCTGAACAAATAAATATCCCCTATATGCGCAACCTCTTACAATTTTCCTTGTCGTCTTAGAATGCTCTCTGTACGTAATAATTGGAAATTCGTAAAATTAATTCAAGGTTGATACCGCTTTCAAGATGAGCGTTAACCGAATCGGCACGATAAAAAAGGGAGGTTTACACATGTCAAAGGCGTCAAAGCTAAAGAGTGCAACTCTTTTGGCAGCGGTTTTGCTCGTTGTATCGGCCTGCGGCAACAATACGGATTCCGGGTCGAATCAGGTTTCCGACAACTCGCCCGCCCCTGCGGCAAGCACGGACAATTCGGCAGGGAACGAAAAGAAGATCAAAATGAGAGTCATCACGATCACGACGGACGAAAATCGCAATAAGATCATGGACGAGTACATCAAACCGAACATCGAGAAAGCGCTTCCCAACCTCGAAGTCGAATTCGAGCCGGGGGGCGGCGGCGAAGACATGGCGAACAAGCTGAAGACATTGAATGCTTCCGACGATATGCCGGACGTATTCTGGAATGACGCAGGTTACTTTACGCCGCTCAAAAGCACGGGCAGCATCATGGATTTGACGTCTGCCATCACGGCGGACGGATACATCGACAAGTATGCGGTGCCGGATGCCTTAAAGCATGTCGACGGCAAAATTTACAGCTTGTCGTCCGGTGCGGATACCTATTTCACGCCGGTCATCTTTTACCATAAGGACATGTTCGAACAAGCCGGCGTGAAAGTGCCGACGACGTTCGACGAATTCATGCAAGTATCGAAAACGCTTAAAAGCAAGGACATGGTGCCGGCAGTAACGCCCGGCAAAGACGGCTGGGGACCGAAGCTCTTCATGCTGCAGCAAATGATTCAAATCGGCGACCCGCAGGCGATGGCGGACCTTGTCAGCAACAAAACGGATTTCAGTAATCCCTCGGTCAAAGAAGGGGTTGCCCGAATCGAGAAGATGGCCAAGGAAGGCGTCTTCCCGGAAGGAATCTCCAATCTGGATTATGGTCCGGCCATGGAGATGTTTACCTCCAAAAGGGCGGCCATGCTCATGATGTTCACGTGGGAGCTTCCGAATCTGGCGAAAGACGACACGGTCGATTTCTTCCCGTTCCCAAGCGCGAGCGATAAATACGACCCTGCCAAAGTCGTACAGTTCTGGGGTTCTCCGCTCAACGGATACGCGGTCAGCGCAAAGACCGAGCATCCGGATGAGGCCGTCAAGTTAGCCGAGTTTCTAGCCATGGCGGATGCGCTCTATTTCGAATCCACCGGCGCTCCGATTTCCTTGAAGACAGGCAATGCCGCATCGGAGAAGAGTCCGCTGATGCAGAAGTTTATCGATTGGTACAATCCGATTCCGACTAAAATAGCCTCCTTCGCCCTTAACTCGCTAGATGCGCGCACGTCGGCAGAGCTGTCGAGCCAAGGCGCGAATTTATTGACGGGCGAGTACGCCGCGGATAGTTTCGTTACGGCAATGGATAAGATTTGGAGCGAAAATACGTGGTTCGATAATTAACGGCCTGAATCGGCGACAGTGGAAAGCCCCCCGGGTCGCTTGCGGCCCGAGGGGAACCTATACCAAATCAAACGGTGGAGAGAGCCATGAACAAGTATTTCAGCACAAAGATGTCCATATTCGTATTTGCCACGCCTGCGCTGTTGCTGTTTACCGTTTTCTGCGTATATCCGTTGGTACCTGAAATTTGGATGAGCCTGCAGAAACATAACGGTTTTCAGAGTTTAGGGTTTGTCGGCTTGGATAATTACAAGGCAATCTTCGCTTCTTCCTCTTTCTGGACCGCGCATAAGAATACGTATCTGATCGTCGGGATTTCATTATTGCTGGGGATTCCCCTATCGATGACGCTCGCTCTTTTCATGGAGATTCAGACGCCAAGGCTGCGGCGCTTTTTTAAATCGGCGGCGATGTTTCCCGCGATCTTGTCGGTTACGGTCGTGGCGCAAATCTGGCTGGCCTTCTACGAGCCGAATTGGGGCTTATTCAACAGCATCCTGAGAGCGATCGGCATGGATTCCTGGACCCATTCCTGGTTGACCGAGAAGAATACCGTGATGCTCAGCATCGGGCTGACCTTTCTATGGCAATACATCGGATTGAACGCCATGCTGTTTTATACCGGCATCAAGACCATTCCGAAAAGCTATTATGAAGCGGCCTTGATCGACGGCGCCAATTTTGCCCAAGTCTGCATGCGAATCACGATTCCGTTGCTGCAAAACATAATCAAATACGTCTTGATCCTGTCTACCTTGGGCTCTATGGCATTCTACTCGCATGTTCGCGTTATGACGGCCGGCGGTCCCGGCGATAAGTCCAGAACGGTCATCTATCAGATGTATTACACGGCTTTCGATACATCGGAATTCGGCAAAGGAACGGCCATCGCCGTTGTGTTTATTCTGGAGTGTCTCTTGATCTCCTTCCTGATTCAACGATTCGTAGCAAGGGATAAACTGGAATTTTAAGTGAGGGAATCGATCTTGAAATATATAAGCCGCATCTTTTGGATTGCCCTGGGCTGTACTTTTCTTTTCCCTTTATATTGGATGATTTCAATCGCGTTGAAGTCAAAGAGCGAAGCTTACGAAAACCCTTTCGGCATCCCCAGTTCCTGGAAATGGCAGAACTTTAGCGAGGCGTTGTCGAAATACAATTATTTTACGTACTTGGAAAACAGCTTGATTTATACGCTGGGAACGATTGCGATTACGTTGGCGAGCGGCAGCATGCTCGCTTACTGCCTAAGCCGAATGCAGTGGAGATTCAATTCATCGGCGCTGTTCTATGTATCGCTCGGATTGATCGTCCCCATCGAAGTCGTCGTGATCCCATTGTTCCAGTTAATCAAACTGCTGCATCTCAAAGATAGTTACTGGGCGCTCATACTGCCGTATTCCGGATTTGCGATTGCTTCCTGCGTGCTCATGTTATACGCCTTTCTCCGATCGTTGCCCAAGGAATTGGAAGAAGCGGCATGCATAGACGGCACGAACGTGTACCAGGCCTTCTTCAAAATTATATTTCCGATCATTATGCCCGCGCTCGTGACGCAATGCGTTCTGATTTTCATTCGCATCTGGAACGAGTTCCCGCTTGCTTTCATCATTGCCTCCAAGGACCAATTTCGCCCGTTGACGGTCGGTTTGCTCAGTTTCTTCGTCAACGTCGGCGTGTCCGATTGGGGGCTGATCGGGGCCACGATGTTCTTGTCGAGCTTGCCCATGATCATCGTCTACATGATCGGGAACGAGAAGATCGAAAATGCTTTGACGGCAGGCGCAATCTTGAAGTGAGGCAGGGTTGCGAAAGCTAAACGAAGCGCTCCCGATGGACGGGAGCGCTTTTCACGCGCCGTCATCTTAGGAAGCGATTCCACTCAGTCTTGCTTGCGGAATTGATTCGGCGTTACGCCGGCAATCTTCTTGAACACCTGATGGAAGTGAGGCAAGCTCTCGAATCCGCAAGCCGCGGATATGGTGCCTACGTTTTCTTCGGTCTCGAGAAGCAGTTCCTTCGCATGGACGATCCGTTTGACGTTAATGAATTTGGTGACGTTCATCCCCGTCAATTGCTTAAAGACGCGACTGAAATGAGCCGGGCTGACGGAAGCGATTAAACAGAGGCTGCTAAGTCCGATGTCTTCCGTGAAGTGCTTGTCGATAAAGAGCAAAATATCCCGTACCCAATTAGGGCCTTTAAAGGCGGCGTGACTCTTCTGCTGCTGGCCGTCGTGCCGATCGCGATTGATCTCGAGAAGCAGCTGTTGGGTGTTCAGAAGGACGGCGTGACGGTAGCCTAGCTTCTGCATGCGCAATTCCGCTTCAATATGGTTAAGAAGGCTTTCGATGCGCATTTGAAGCTCGACGGAACAGGCCATTTTGAACATGCGGTTCTTTCGGCTCTGATCGAAGCATTGCAAATAGGCAAAGGCTTCTCCGAATAAAGGTTGTTCGACGAAGAGAGGGCTCAAGAACAGGGCCGTGGAGGTAACAGGCTCTTCTTTGTCCGGAAAAGCACGGTGAATCGTGTTCCCCGGAATGATGAACAGATCGCCCTTGCGCATTTCATATATCGTTCGGTCGATAAAGAACGAGCCTTTGCCGCTATGCACGTACACCAACTCATACCAGTCGTGAAGATGGTCCGGCAGCTCGTTCTGAGGCGTTTTCGTGTCTCTGAACGCAAGGGAAAACGGGAAGTCCGGCAGCGATTCGAAGTTTTTCCTAACAGGCCTCAACGCGACATCACTCCTTTGGAGGGTTCCAATCAAAGATAGCAAAAAAGCGTATGAAATTGCAATGTTTCACTATTTTTTTAGATTATTTTGCTGTTAAATTTAAGGGGATAGACGTTATAGCGAATGACCTAAGCTGCCGCTTCAAGAATCGGCAGTTGGATTTCGCGCGATCGCACTATGAAAAGACGAGGTGATTCTGTAGCATGAGATATCGTAAACTCGGCAAAACGGGACTGGACGTTTCGGTTCTGAGTTTCGGGGCCTCTTCGCTCGGCTCCGTGTTCCGGGAGACCAACGAGGACGAAGCCGTTCGCACCGTGCATGAAGCCATCGACGCGGGCATCAATCTGATCGACGTGTCTCCCTATTACGGTCTGACGAAGGCCGAGACCGTGCTGGGCAAGGCGATTGCGGAGCTTCCGCGGGATAAATTCTTCTTGTCTACGAAAGCCGGCCGTTACGGCACGGACGACTTTGACTTCTCCCGCGAGCGGATCGTGAGCAGCGTAGAGGAAAGCTTGAACCGATTGCGCGCGGATTACTTGGACGTGTTGTTTTTGCACGATATCGAATTCGTGCCGGCCGCCATCATTATCGAAGAGGCTGTTCCGACGCTATTGAAGCTGAAGGAACAAGGCAAGATCCGGTTCTCCGGCATTTGCGGACTTCCCGTTCAATTGTTCGAGATGGTGTTGCCGCAAGTAAACGTGGATGCCATCATCTCCTATTGCCATTACTCCATGAACGACACTTCATTGCTCGGGCTGCTGCCTTTACTCGAAGCGAACGGCATCGGTCTCGTGAATGCATCCCCGCTGTCGATGGGCTTACTGGGCACTCGCGGCGCGCCCGATTGGCATCCGGCGAGTCGGCTTGTAAAAGAAACCTGCATGAAAGCAGCGGAATATTGCGCGGCGCAAGGCACGGACATCGCGAAGCTGGCCGTGCAATTCTCGACCCGGAACGCACGCATTCCGACAACGCTGGTCAGCACGGCGAATCCGCTGAACATTCGCAAGAACGCCATGTGGACGGACGAACCTGTCGACGAGGAACTTCTATTGCGCGTATTGGAAATGTTAAAACCCATCCATAATGAAACTTGGATCAGCGGCCGGCCCGAATATAATGAAGGTATTGGAGTGAACCGTCAATGAGAGGCATCGTTTGCTCGGAAGTAGATCGGTTCGAGATGTTGGATAACTTGCCGGAGCCCGTATGGGAATCCGGGCAGGCGATCGTCCAGATTAGACGCGTGGGGATATGCGGGACGGACTTGCATGCTTACAAGGGGAATCAGCCCTTTTTCTCCTATCCGCGCATTCTCGGTCATGAACTTGC
>NZ_JAAAMV010000035.1 GCF_009909185.1 Paenibacillus glycinis
GCTTGTTAGCTCATCGCTGACTTACATTTAAACCTGTTTGACAGGTCGCTCATTGTTCAGTTTTCAAGGAACAAGTTATTTTCTCGTATCGCCCATGTCTCAGCGGCGACTTGATTAATATATCATAACCCAGAAGGGGATTGCAACCCATTTTTATAACTTTTTCTAAAATATACGTCATTCCTCAAAAAAAGTAGAAACGCAGGGAATCCTGCGTTTCTAAACTCTGATTATTCACCTGCACGCTCGCGCATAAGCGGGAACAACAGGACGTCTCTGATGGACGGCGCATCCGTCAGCAGCATGACCAGACGATCGATGCCGATGCCGAGTCCTCCCGTAGGCGGCATGCCGTACTCCAGCGCGCGAATAAAGTCTTCGTCCATCTCGTGCGCTTCGTCGTTGCCTTGCTCTTTCTCGAGCAACTGGGATTCGAAACGCTGGCGCTGATCGATCGGATCGTTCAGCTCGGTAAAGGCATTGGCATGTTCGCGCGCGACGATGAACAGCTCGAACCGGTCGGTAAAGCGCGGATCGAGGTCATTCTTCTTGGCAAGCGGCGATATCGCGACGGGGTGCCCCGTTACGAACGTCGGCTGGATCAGCGTGTGCTCCACGAACTCTTCAAAGAAGGCGTTCAAGATATGACCGAAGGTCATATGCGGTTCTACTTTCACGTTGTGAGTCTTGGCGTGAACATGCGCTTCTTCGTCCGTCATTTGCTGGCTGAAATCGACGCCCGTCGTTTCTTTGACCAATTCGACCATGGAGACGCGGCGCCACGGCGGCGTCAGGTCGACTTCCTGGCCTTGATACATGATCTTCGTAGTACCGAGCACCTCTTGCGCGATATGCGCAACGAGCGACTCGGTAAGCGCCATGATATCTTTGTAATCGGCATAGGCCTCGTACAGCTCGATCATGGTAAATTCAGGATTATGACGCGTCGAAATGCCTTCGTTGCGGTAAACGCGGCCGATCTCGTAAACCTTCTCCATGCCGCCTACGATCAGGCGCTTCAGATGAAGCTCGATCGCGATCCGCATGTACAGCTGCATGTCCAGCGCATTATGATGCGTGATGAACGGACGCGCCGCCGCGCCGCCGGCGATCGCATGCAGCGTCGGCGTCTCGACTTCCAGGTATCCGCGCGCATCCAAATAACGGCGCATCGATTGAATGATGCGCGAACGGGAAATGAACGTTTGCTGCACTTCCGGATTCGTAATGAGATCCACGTAGCGCTGGCGGTAGCGCAGCTCTACGTCCTTGAGGCCGTGGAACTTATCCGGCAGCGGAAGCAGCGATTTGGAAAGCACTTCGATATCCTTCGCTTTAATGGACGTCTCGCCCGTGTTGGTCTTGAACACGGTTCCCCGCACGCCGATGATATCGCCGATATCCAGCAGGTCGAACGCTCGGTACTGCTTTTCCTCGACGGAATCTTTGCGCACGTAGATTTGGATCTTCCCGCTCAAATCCTGAATATGCGAGAAGCTGGCTTTGCCCATGCTGCGTTTCTGCATGATGCGGCCCGCCATGGATACTTCTACGGCCTGCTCCTCGAGGTCTTCCTTGCTTGCTTCGTCATACGAATCCAAAATTTGCTTTGCTTGATGAGACCGCTCGAATTTGCCGCCGAACGGATCGATTCCCAAGCCCCGGAGCTCGTCCAGCTTGTCCCTTCTGATCTGCAGAAGCTCGCTCAGCTCTTGCTCTTGAATACCACCCGTACCTTGCTCCACCATGATTCATCTCCTTCTAATTCCTGCAACGGACGCGTAAACGCCCGCCGCACGTGCTTAATTGCTGCCTGAAATGTTCCTCTATGTTGAAAAAAGCTTCCACAAGGAAGCTTTTTCGAAAGGCATGCCTGTTTATTTCTTGATATCGACGATTTTATATTGAATAATGCCGGCAGGTACGCTGACTTCCACGGTTGTTCCTTTAATCTTGCCGAGAATCGCTTTTCCAACCGGACTTTCGTTCGAGATCTTGTTTTGCAGGGGATCGGATTCTGCCGTGCCCACGATCGTGTATTCCATCGTGTCGCCGAATTCCAAATCCTCCACCGTCACGATCGAGCCGATGCTGACCATGTCGACGTGGATTTCGTCGTTATTGATGATGCGCGCGTTGCGGAGCATTTTCTCCAGCGTAATGATGCGGCCTTCGATAAAAGCCTGCTCGTTCTTCGCGTCTTCGTATTCGGAATTCTCGCTGATATCGCCATAGCCAATCGCCACTTTGATCCGCTCAGCCACTTCACGACGCTTGACGGATTTCAGGTTCTCCAGTTCGTCCTCAAGCTTGTTCAGACCGTCTTGTGTAAGAATAATCTCTTTATCGCTCATGGTACCATTTCTCCTGTCATGTGGCTTTTATTCATACCTGTGTATGAATTCACTGTTACTTAATATATTACGCTCCATGCCCATGATGACACCGCGCAGTAATCAGTTCGACAATCCTAATCCAGGCAGACGGTTTGTTATTGGAAGATTATATTTCATGTTTATCTATATGTCAACGAAAGCCAATTGCCCATGTAATCGCTTAACTTCACGAAACGCAAAGGGCCGCGCGGGCGCCTTTGCGTTCGGTTTCAGTGGTATACGACCTCGTCCTTGGAAGATGAGACTGCCGCCACGGGCGTTTCGCTCTTCTCGCCCAAGGTTTCGACAAAATCCCCCAGAATCCGCACCATCTTGTCGCGGGTCGTCTCTTCCATGATGACGTCTTTGACGCGCGCCGCGCCAGGGATGCCTTTCAGGTACCAGGCCAAATGCTTGCGCATCTCGCGCACGGCCGTGAATTCTCCCTTAAGGTTGACGAGGCGGTCCATGTGAAGGATCGCGACGTCCATTTTCTCGCGCGGCGTCGGATCGTTCAGGAGCTCGCCCGTCGTTAAATAATGAATCGTCCGGTAAAGCATCCATGGATTGCCAAGCGCGCCGCGGCCGATCATGACGCCGTCGCAACCGGTATGCTCCAGGATCTTCTGCGCGTCCTCCGGCGTGAACACGTCCCCGTTGCCAATAACGGGAATCGATACCGCCTGCTTAACATCCCTTATAATATCCCAATTGGCCGTGCCGGTATACAATTGCTCCCGCGTGCGGCCGTGCACGCTGACCGCTTTGCCTCCCGCGCGCTCGACGGCTTGCGCGTTCTCCACTGCGTACACGTGCTCGCTGTCCCAGCCGATGCGCATCTTGACGGTAACGGGTTTATCGACGGCATCGACGACCGCCGACACCATCTCGTAAATCTTGTTGGGGTCGAGCAGCCAGCGGGCGCCCGCATCGCATTTGGTTACTTTCGGCACGGGGCAGCCCATGTTGATATCGATGATGTCGGCATTCGTTTGTTTATCGACGACCTTCGCCGCTTCCACCAACGACTCGCGGTCGCCGCCGAATATTTGCAGGCTGAGGGGCTTCTCGCGCTCGTCGACGAACAGCATCTCCATCGTGCGCTTGTTGCCGTGCAGGATTGCCTTGTCGCTGACCATCTCGGCGCAAACCAGGCCGGTACCGAATTCTTTGGCGATCAGTCGGAAAGCCGGGTTGCACACACCTGCCATCGGCGCCAGCACGACTCTGTTTTTCATCTCGATGTTTCCGATTTTAAGCATGAACATCCGGTCTCCCTTCTGACTCGCACAGGTAATATAATGTAGTTTGTTGCATACGGTTCATTATGATTCGGCGGTTAAGTCGGCGTAGCCGACTCCGAGCGCATCCGCGATGCGTTCCAGCAGTTTAGGGTCGGGCTTGCGCGTTCCCCGCTCCAAGGAGCCCAGCACGGCAACGGATATTTCCAGCTTCGCTGCCAGCTCCTGCTGCGTGTACCCTTTCAGCTTTCGGAATGCGCGGACGCGCCCTGCCAATTGATCGTATTCCATAGCGCGATTCCTTCCCCTCTGTCCCGTAACGCCCGCTGCGCGATGTAGGTCGCCTGCCCGTGCAGCGCATGCCCGTTCTCCAGCACGTCGGCAAGCGGTACAAGAACGAAGGCCCGTTCCATCATCCGAGGATGGGGCAACGTCAGCTCTTCTTCCTCCATCACAACCTCTTCGTATAACAGCAGATCCAGGTCGATCGTACGCGGCCCCCAGCGGACATCCCTCGTCCGGCCCAACCGGCTCTCCATGCCGAGCATGGCCCGAAGCAGTTGCAACGGGTCAAGCGAGGTGCCGAGCGCCGCGGCCATATTGAGAAAAGCCGGCTGATCGGTAAAGCCGACCGGCGCGGTCTCGTAGACGGCCGATATGCGGCGCACTTCAATAGCGGGATGCTCGTCGAGCAAGCGCAGCGCATCCCGAAGGAGCCCGGCGCGGTCTCCGACGTTGGAGCCCAGCGCGATGTACGCCGTATGGCTGGCCGGGTTCAAATGCACGTCAGTTGGCTGCGGGTCGTAGTCTGCCATGGTCATCCCGCTTTCTGCAAAGTTCCACCGTCACTCCGTCGAAATAAATCTCGAACGGCGGATTCGGCTTCGTTACGGATACCGTCACTTCATTTACACTAGTATAAGCGTCGAGCACGGCCGATGCAATGTTACCGGCTAAAGCCTCGATCAGTTTGAAAGGCGGGCCTTGGACGATCTCTTTCACGAACGCGTAGACTTCGGCGTAATTAACGGTGGCCTCCAGATTATCGGTCGCGGCCGCTTCCGCCAAATCGAGCCTAAGCCCCAGATCGACAATATACTGCTGTCCTAGTTTATTTTCCTCCGGAAAAACGCCATGATACCCGAAAAATCGCATTCCGCGCAGCGTCATCCTATCCGTCGACATTATTCATTCCCCTTCCCGAAATGGGCTTGTATTGCTTACATAACCGTCAGAACGAATTTCTCTAACGCGGATAGACGATGGCGTCGGTCATCATGGCCGCTTCCTTGTTGCTTCGCACGTCATGGACGCGGACGATCTGGCAGCCTTGGGCGATGCCCAGCACCGTCGTGGCCGCCGTGCCGAACGCGACTTCGTTGGTCTGCAGCCCGAGCGTATCGCGGATGAATTTCTTGCGCGACGTGCCCAGCAGGACCGGGTAACCCTCCCCGGTGAGCGTACGAAGCCGATTCATCAGCGACAGGTTGTCCGCATGCGTCTTGGCAAAGCCGATGCCGGGGTCGAGCCAAATGTCGTCGCCTCGCACGCCGGCGGCCCGCGCAATCGCGATGCTTTCGCGGAGATCCGCCATAACGTCCGCGGCCAAATCGCCGTATCCGCGGTTATCCCGGTTATGGCTGATGATGACCGGGCAGCGGAAGTCCGACGCGACCTCTGCCATGCGGGGATCGGCTTTCAGCCCCCAAATATCGTTAATGATGTGCGCGCCCGCCTGCAAGGCTTGCTTGGCGGTTTCCGCCTTATAGGTATCGATGGATAGCGGCATGTCAGGCAGCGCCGCCCGAACGGCGCGAATGACCGGAAGGACCCGCTCCAATTCCTCCTCCAGCGGAACCGCGGCGAATCCCGGTCTGGTGGACTCCCCTCCGATATCGATGATGTCGGCGCCTTCGGCAGCCATCCGGCGCGCATGATGCACCGCGGCTTCCGCTTTGCCGTATCGTCCGCCGTCGGAAAACGAATCCGGCGTCGCATTCAAAATGCCCATGATCAAGGTTCGTTTGCCAAGCTCCAGCTTTACTCCGTCCGGAAAAACGTATTCGCGCCGGTACGGCCATCGCTGAAGTTCGCGTTGTCGTTCGTTCATCGGTTCGTATCCTCCCGGTAAAGGCCCAGCAGCCTCGTCGTTATCGGCCCGGCATGCCCGTCACCGACCTTATGGACGTGTCCATTCTGGTCTCTCAGCGCCGTGATCGGCACCAGTTCCTGGATGGAGTTGGTCACCCAGACCTCATCGGCCCCGGCCAGCTCATGCCATGTATACAGGCCTTCCTCCGCGGGCAAGCCTTCCCGCGCGGCCAGCTCCAGCACCCGCCTGCGCGTAATGCCTGGCAGGATGCCCGTTGAAATCGCCGGCGTGCGCAGCTGCCCGGCCCGCGCGAAGAAGAGGTTGCTTACGATCCCCTCGGCCAGCCAGCCTTCCCGCGTCAGCATCAGCCCTTCCGCGCCTTGAGAAGCCCCTATTGCCGTTAATTCCCGCTTTGCCACGATGTTATTCATGTAGTGCAGCGATTTCAACCGGACTTCGCCTTCCGGCGTATTGCGAAGGGTAGAAAGCTGAACGAGCTCGCGGCCGGCTTGATACAGCTCAGGATTCGTCGCGGGCAGCGATTTGACCAGCAGCAGCGCATTGGGCGATTCATAATCGCCGCTCGGGAGTCCGAGGATATCCTCGCCGGCCGTCACCGTCAGCCTGACGTACGCTTCCGCCAGCCCGTTCGCGGCCATCAATTCGCGAAGCCAGCGACGAAGCTCTTCCGCATCCGGCTCATAGCGAATGCCGAGCGACCTGCAGCCCGCGGCGAGGCGCTCCAAGTGCAGCTCAAGCAGATAGGGCTGCCCGCCATATGTCCGGAACGTCTCGAACAAGCCCATCCCATACAAAAAACCGTGATCGTAAACCGAGATCACGGCTTCTTCCTGCGGCTTGACGCAGCCGTTCCAACCGACGTTCATCGTGCCGCGCCTGCGCGCAAACCGAGGAAGTTGCGAAGCAAGGTAAGCCCGTTCTCGGTGATGATGGATTCGGGATGAAATTGAACGCCCTCGATGGCGTATTCTTTATGGCGAAGTCCCATTATTTCGCCTTCCTCCGTCTCCGCGCTGATCTCCAGGCAGTCCGGCAGCGTCTCGCGCTTGACGATCAGCGAATGGTACCGGGTGGCCGTGTAGGGAGAGGGAATACCGGCGAAGATGGTCCGTCCGTCGTGATGAATCTGCGAGGTTTTGCCGTGCATCAGTTTCTCCGCGCGAACGACTTCGCCGCCGAAGGCTTGTCCGATCGCCTGATGGCCCAGGCAGACGCCGAAGATCGGAATCTCGCCCTTGAAGCGGTCGATAAGCGCAAGGCTGATGCCCGCCTCGTTCGGGCTGCATGGCCCCGGCGAAATGAGGATATGATCCGGCTTCAACGCCGCGATGCCTTCCAGGTCGATCTCGTCATTCCGCTTGACGACGATGTCCTCGCCCAGCTCGCCCAGGTATTGCACCAAGTTGTACGTAAACGAATCATAATTATCGATGACCAATATCATTCGCGTTTCCCCCTTCGGTAACTGGCTGCCTGCCCGCCGAAGCGCCGACCAGCGCCGTCCATTGCTCGCTGTATTGGATCGCCTTCCAGAGGGCCTTGGCTTTGTTCATGGATTCGACATATTCGCGTTCCGGCAGGGAGTCGATCACGATGCCGGCTCCGGCTTGAATATGCACGACTTCGTCCTTCACGAGCATCGTTCGTATAATAATATTAAATTCCATATCCCCGTTATAGTCAATCCATCCCATCGATCCCGTGTAGGGCCCGCGCCTCGTCGGCTCGAGTTCTTCGATGATCTCCATCGTCCGGATCTTGGGCGCGCCGGTGATCGTCCCGCCGGGGAAGGTCGCGGCGATCACGTCGTACGCATCCTTGCCCGCCGCCAGCTCGCCCTCTACCTGCGAAACCAAATGCATGACATGGCTGTAGTATTCGATGACCATCAATTCCTCGACCTTCACGGTGCCGTAAGCCGAGATTCGCCCGAGGTCGTTGCGCTCCAGATCGACGAGCATGATATGCTCCGCCCGCTCTTTCTCCGTGGCCAGCAACTCCTCCGCCATCCTGCGATCCTCTTCTTCCGTGCGGCCGCGGCGCCTGGTGCCCGCGATCGGCCTTGTCGCCAATTTACCGTCCGCGAGCTCCACGAGCAGCTCGGGCGAAGCCGACACGAGCTGGAAATCAGGCGCGCCGATGTAGCCCATATACGGCGAAGGATTCACCAGGCGAAGCCATTCATACAGCTCGCGGGCGTCCGCCTTGGACGGCCGATCCTGGCGCTGGGACAGGTTGACCTGAAACGCGTCGCCCGCCGCGATGTAATCGCGAATCCGTTCGACCGCCTCCTGATAAGCCGCCCTGGCGAACGGCGACGCGATCCCGCCCACCGACTCCACGTCGATGTGAAGCGACCCTTCGTCCATAAAACGAACGCGTTCGGCGCGCAGCGCCTCGGCCTCTAACCCCGCCCTCCCGCCTGCGAACGCCGCCCACTGCGCCATCAGCCGCTCTGTCCGGATGCAAGCTTGCGTGTATAAGGATTCCAACATCCCATGCGAAGCGTCCGCCGGCAGATCCGTATGAACCGCCGTCATTAACACACGTTCCTCATGGTCGAGGATCCAAAGCTCGTCCATGCGCATAAACAGGTACTCCGGCAGTCCAAGATCGTCGGCCGCCAGCTCCGGGAGACGCTCGATCGTCCTTACGACGTCATAGCTCCAGAAGCCCGCGCAGCCGCCCGTCCACTTCGGAGAACCCGGTACGCGTGGCGCCTTGCGTCCGCCCATCCAGCTGCGCACGGCCTCGAGCGGCTTCTGCTCATAGACCGTCACGCGTCCGGTCAACGCGTCGACCGCCTCTCCCCGCTGGCTGTCGCCCCGTATGACGGAAGCCGGATGGAGACCCAAATACGTATAGCGTCCGGATTTGCCGCTTTCCAACACGAATGCATGCGGGGCTGCCGTTCTCCACGCCGCCTCCCATGAAGCCGGGCGCTCCCCTTCGCTCCCCGACAGGGGGCGCTTCATCAGCAGCGGCAGCGAGGTATAGCCTTGCTCCTGCCACTCCAACCAATCCCTAAAGGCTGTCCGTTCCAATTTGCAGCCCCTCCGCTTCTTCGCCGTTCATAAGAGCCTTCGCTCTCGGTTTGGAAGCTAGTATACCGAAATTGCCCGGAAAAGAAAAGGGCCGGAGAAGCAGACCGACGCGAACCGCGCTCGCTGAAAATCCGCCGATTCGATCGTATCGTAGTCGCATCGCGCGATATGCAAAAAGAGGACCTCTGCAAAAGAAGGTCCTCTCCCCGTACGAACGGCAACTACGCCGTAATTAGTTCTCGAAATTGAACAGCGGCGTGGACAGATAGCGCTCGCCGTTGGACGGAATGATCGCAACGACGCGTTTGCCTTTGCCCAGCTCCTTCGCGACCTTCAAAGCAGCGAAGATCGCGGCGCCGGAAGAAATGCCGCACAAAATGCCTTCTTCTTTCGCGGCGCGGCGAGCGGTTTCGAATGCTTCTTCGTTCTCGATCGTGATGACTTGATCGTAGATCTCGCGGTTCAGGATCTCGGGGATGAAGTTCGCGCCGATTCCTTGGATCTTGTGCCCGCCCGGGCTGCCGCCGGACAACAGCGGAGACGCCGCCGGTTCAACCGCCACGACTTTGATGCCGGGGAAGTTCTTTTTCAGCACTTCGCCCGCGCCGGAGATCGTGCCGCCGGTTCCGATACCCGCGACGAACGCATCGAGCTTGCCGTCGAGCGAATTAATCGCTTCCACGATTTCCGGGCCCGTCGTTTCGCGGTGGATTTTCACGTTCGCTTGGTTCTTGAATTGCTGCGGAATAAAGTAGGACGGGTTCTCGGCTTGCAGCTCTTCCGCACGGCGTACCGCGCCGTTCATGCCTTCGGCTCCCGGCGTCAACACGAGCTCCGCTCCATAGGCGCGAAGCAGGTTGCGGCGCTCGACGCTCATCGTCTCGGGCATCACGAGGATCGCTTTGTAGCCTTTGGCCGCCGCGACCATCGCCAGACCGATTCCTGTGTTGCCGCTCGTCGGTTCAACGATCGTATCCCCTGGTTTGATGCGTCCTTCCTGCTCGGCAACTTCGATCATGCTGATGGCAATCCGGTCCTTCACGCTCGCGCCCGGGTTTTGATACTCCAGTTTAACGTAGATTTCCGCGCTGTCCTCCGGCACCAAACGGTTCAAACGGACAAGCGGCGTATCCCCGATGAGCTCGGTAACGCTTTGTACAATTTTAGCCATGAAAGTTGCTCCTCCTTATTCCGACCAATTCAGTAGGTTTTACTAACATAGTACCAATGAAACCCAGACGTTGTCAATAGCGAGTTTCCGTCTGCAGCCGCATCGGTGACCTTGATGGCCCGGCTATTGGATGACGACGGCGTTGTATTTTGCAAGCAGGCTGTCTTCGATCGCCCGCTGTCCGTTCAGCTTCTCCATGGCGATTTCCTTGCGTGCCCGATCGTGCATTTGCTCCTGGTCCAACTGCTCGTCGGTCTGCTTCTCCGTCAAGCGGATGACCGCTTGCCCGCCGTCTACCGGGATCGGCCCCGTCGTCTCTCCGACGCTCAGCTTGTTGGCGGCTTCCAGCATAGCCTGGTCGGCCAGCGGATCGTCCGCGTCGATGTACCCCAGATCCCCGCCGTCATCGGCCGTATCGGCGTCGATGGAGTAGGTCTTGGCCATCAGCGCGAAATCCTCGCCGTCGGCCAGCTTCTGAAGCACGTCGTCCGCATCCTTCTCCGTCTTCGAGAGGATCCACGAAATGCGCAGCTGCGTGCGGGCCGCAAACTCCCGCTCGTTGTCCGCGATGTACGCGTCTTCCTCGGCTTCGCTGACATCGGCGGTCCGCACGGCGATCTTCTCCAGCAGCAGCCGGTACTTCGCATCCTCCCGGATCTCGTCCGGCGTCAGGCCGAGCTGGTCCCGCATGGCGGCAAAATACTGTTCCTCGCCGTCGTACCCTTCCATCGCGGAAGCCAGCTCTTCGTTCAGCTCGGTGGCGGTTACTTGCAAACCGTAGGCTTGCGCATCCATGCGAATGGCCGCATGGACCATCAAGGTTCGCAGCACGCCGTCGCCATACTGCAATCGCAGCTGGTCATTGAGCTCTTTCACGGTAATCGGCTCGCCGCCGACTTTGGCCGCGACCGGTTCCGGTTCTTCCGCGGGCGCGTCGTTATGATCCTGCGCATCTCCGGACGGCACCTGCGGCGTCGATTTGGGCGGCAGCAGCACGCGGTACACGACGATGAACGCCAAAATAATCAAACACAATGCTTGAAGCACCACGATGTACTTCAGCACCCGGTCTTTCCTCATGTTCGCTCGGCCTCCGATTAGTGCATCGGTTTCGGCTTCGCCTGTTCGAGCAGCATCTCCAGCTGCGGGCGGTCAAAAACATACTTCTCGTTGCAGAAATGGCACTCGACTTCAGCTTGTCCGTCATCCTCAATGATCTGTTTCAATTCCTGCGCCCCCATGCTGATGAGGGTGCGCTCCACGCGTTCTTGGGAACATTGGCATTTAAAGACGATGGCGAGCTCGTCCATCAGCTGCACGTCCTCGCCGACTACCCAGCGCAGCAGCCCTTCCGGCGTTTCTCCCCGCTCCATCAGCGCCGAGATGGGAGGCAATTCGGCAATCGCCGTCTCCAGCCTCGTCACCTCGTCATCGGTCATGCCGGGCATGACTTGGACGATAAACCCGCCTGCCGTGATCACTTGGCCGTATTCGTCGACGAGCACGCTGAGTCCGACCACGGAAGGCGTCTGCTCCGACGTGGCGAAATAATACGTGAAGTCTTCCGCCAACTCCCCCGAAACGATCGGCGTGCTGCCGCGGTACGGTTCTTTCAAGCCCAGGTCTTTGATGATATGGATGTAACCCGTTCGTCCTACCGCGCCCGCGACATCCAATTTGCCGAGCGCGTTGCTCGGGAGCTGCACCTGCGGGTCGTCCACGTAGCCGCGAACCTCGCCGTTCGCGTTGGCGTCCACGACGATCTGCCCGACCGGACCGTCGCCTTTCACCTGAATCGTCAGCTTCTCGTTGCCCTTCAACATGGCTCCCATCATGGCGCCCGCCGTGGCCGTCCGACCCAATGCCGCCGTCGTCGTCGGCAGCGTGTTATGCCGTCTGCGCATCTCCTCGACAAGCTCGGTCGTCTGTACGGCAAAAACGCGCAGTTTCCCGTTCCAGGCGGTGCCCCGAACGAGATAATCCTGCTTTCTCTTCATTTCCTCTGCCATGCGATGGCCTCCTAACGTCTTGCATCTTTGAATGTTGCGCACGATGTCATGGTTGGATTGCCCAAGCTCACTCCTGGTTGCGTTCGTAAATCATGCGAAGCCCTTCCAAGGTCAGCAGCGGGTCCACTTCTTCGATCGTCTCCGACTCGGCCGCGATCAGATCCGCGAGCCCGCCGGTCGCGATCACGCGCGGATTGACGCCGAACTCCTTGCGAATCCGGTTCACGATTCCGTCCACTTGCCCGGCATAGCCGAAAATGATCCCGGCCTGCATGGACGTAACGGGATTCCGCCCGATGACGCTCTTCGGCCGGATCAGCTCGATGCGCGGCAGCTTCGCGGCGCGCTGGTACAGCGCCTCCGTCGAAATGCCGATGCCCGGCACGATGGCCCCGCCCAGGTAGTTATTATCCGCGTCGATATAATCGAAGGTCGTCGCCGTCCCGAAATCGACGACGATCAGCGGCGTGCCGTATTTCTCGATTCCCGCGACGGAGTTGACGATCCGGTCCGCGCCGACCTCGCGCGGATTCTCATAGCGGATATTGAGGCCCGTCTTGATGCCGGGTCCGACGATCAGCGGCGATTTGCGCAAATATTTCTGGCTCAGCTGCTCCAGCGTACGCATCAGCGGCGGCACGACGGACGAGATGATGACGCCTTGAATCTGATCCAGCTTCACGTTCGCGATCTGAAACAGATTGTGAATCATGATGCCGTATTCATCCACGGTCGCCGAGCGGTTCGTGCTGAGCCGCCAATGATAAAGCAGCTTCCGGCCTTCGTAGATGCCGAGCACGATATTCGTATTGCCTACGTCCACGACGACGATCAAGCGGACACGCCTCCCTTTTTGCCGTGCAAATCCAAGCTGATGTCCAGCGATTGGAAGGAGTACGTCAGTCCGCCGACCGAGATGACGTCCACGCCGCATTCCGCGATCGCGCGAACGGTATCCAGGCGAACGTTGCCGGATGCTTCCACGATGATATGCGGGGCGCGGGCCTTAATGACCTGCACCGCTTCGCGCATCCGATCATGCGGCATGTTGTCCAGCATAATGATGTCCGCGCCGCTCGCCAGCGCTTCCTCGACTTGCGCGAGCGACTCCGTCTCCACTTCGATCTTCATCGTATGGGGGATCGCTTCGCGCGCGGCTTGCACGGCGCCCGCGATACCGCCGGAGCCTTTAATATGATTATCCTTGATCATGACGGCATCGTACAGGCCGAAACGATGGTTGTGGCCGCCGCCGACCCGTACCGCGTATTTCTCCAGCATGCGGTGTCCAGGCGTTGTCTTGCGCGTATCCACCAGACGCGTCGGCAGCCCTTCGAGCGCATCGACGAAAGCGCGCGTCTTGGTCGCGATGCCGGACAGCCGCTGCATCAAATTCAGCGCCAGGCGCTCGCCCGTCAGGATGCTGTGCGTGCTTCCTTCCACCTCCGCGATGACGTCGCCCTTCGCGACGGTCTGACCGTCGGCCGCAAGCGGACGGAACGCAAGCGTCGCGTCCACGACCTCGAACACGAGCCGCGCGATCGGCATGCCGGCAAGCACGCCGGATTCTTTCACATGAATAACGGCGTGCGATCGGCTTCCCGCGGGAATCGTCGCCCAGCTCGTAATATCGCCCGATCCGATATCTTCGGCAAGCCATGCGCGAATTTGCGCGCGCACCGCGTCCGCGCTAATGCCGCCGGCCGTTGCCAATGTTGCTTCAAACATATTCGATTCGCTCCTCCGTTGAGCCGTGCTCGCGATTAAGCACGACATGCTTGCGCCAGGTCAGGTCGTCCCGTTCCGGAAAATCTTCGCGGCTGTGCGCGCCCCGGCTCTCTTCCCGGGTGCCGGCCGCTTTCGTCGTCAGCAGCGCGCAGGTCAACAAATTCGCAAATTCGTATTCCTCGCGCTTCGTGATGACCGAGCGGAAAATCGAACTGAGCCGGCTCAGCTCTTCGAGTCCTTTGCTCAGTCCGCTGGCATTGCGTTTGAGTCCGGCGTAGCGGACCATGATCTTCTGCAGCTTGAGCCGTTTCTCCACCACGGCTTGGATCGGGGCATCGCTTCGCTCCAGCGAATCCATGTGCACGCGAAATCCCTGCTCGGCAGGCGGCAGCGTGTTAATGCGCTCGACGATACGGCGTCCGAACACGATCGCTTCCGACAGCGAGTTGCTCGCAAGGCGGTTGGCGCCGTGCACGCCCGTGGACGAGCATTCGCCGCACGCGAACAAACGGGCTATGCTCGTTTCGCCGTTCAAGTCGGTTCTGACGCCGCCCATCATATAATGCGCCGCCGGCGCCACCGGAATCCAGTCCGTCGTCAAATCAAGGCCGTATTGCAGGCAGTATTCATAAATGTTCGGGAACCGATGCCTGACCATGTCCGCGGATTCGTGCGTGACATCCAGAAAAACGAACGTTGAATTGGTCGCTTCCATCTCGCTGACGATCGCGCGCGCCACGACGTCCCGCGGCGCGAGCTCGAGCTGCTCGTGGTACTTCTCCATGAAGCGCTCGCCGCGGATGTTCCGAAGCACGGCGCCTTCGCCGCGAACCGCTTCCGAGATCAGGAACCGGGGCGCGCCGGGATAACAGAGCGACGTCGGATGAAATTGCACGAATTCCATATCCCGAATATCCGCTCCGGCACGGTAAGCCATGGCGATCCCGTCGCCCGTCGCGACCTCCGGATTGGTCGTGTAGCGATACAATTGTCCGGTTCCTCCCGAGCAGAGGATCGTCGCTTTGCCGCGCACGATCAGCCGCTGTCCGTCCGGTTTCTGAACGAGCGCGCCGACGCATACGTTATCGTCCGTGATCAGATCAATGACAAAATGATCGTCCCACACCTCGATGCGGGGGTTGGCCACCGCTTTCTCCGACAGTGCACGAACGATCTCGAAGCCGGTCGCATCGCCATTCGCGTGCAAAATCCGCCGCTGGCTGTGCGCGCCTTCCTTGGTCAAAGCAAATTCGCCGTTCTCCACATCAAACTTCGTGCCCATGCGCACCAAATCCTGCACGCCCATGGTACCTTCATGCACCAAAATATCCACCGCCTCTTGGGAACACAGGCCGGCTCCGGCAAGCAGCGTATCTTGACGATGGTATTCCGGCTTATCGTCTTCCGAGATAACCGCGGCAATGCCGCCCTGCGCATAGCGCGTGTTGCTGTCGAGGAGCGACTTCTTGGTAATCATCAGCACCTCATTGTCTTCGCTTGCCTTGATCGCGGTAAAAAGACCGGCGATGCCGGCCCCGATAACAATGACGTCTTTATACAAAACCGGCAGATCTTCGAGCTGCTCGTCGACGAGATAGCGTGGAATCATATCGATGCTTTCCTTTCTCTTCGGAAAGTGGAGTAAACGTACGTTATTTGACTTGCAGCATGCGCTCCAGGGACAGCCGCGCTTTGCTGGCGACATCTTCAGGCACGTAAATTTGCGGCTGCATCGTTTCCAGGCTTTTCACGAGCTTCTTCAAGTTGTTGACTTTCATGTTCGGGCATACCAAATATTTGGTCGCGAAATGGAACGTCTTATCCGGGCTGTCCAGGCGAAGCTGGTAGCCGGTGCCGTCTTCCGTGCCGACGATGAATTCTTTGGCGTCGGATTCTTTGCAGTATTTGATGATCGCGGTCGTGCTGCCGACGAAATCGCCGAGCGCCACGACTTCCGGGCGGCATTCCGGGTGGACGACGAACTCCGCGTTGGGATGCTTCGCTCTCATTTCTTCAACGTCCTTGACGGTCAGCATATCGTGCGTGTTGCAATAGCCTTCCCAGATAATCATCTTTTTGTCGGTTTTTTGCTGAACGTAATGGCCCAGGTTTTTGTCCGGCACCCAGATGATTTCGTCGGAATCGACCGAATTGACGACGCGCACGGCATTGGCGGACGTACAGCAAATATCGGTTTCCGCTTTGATCTCGGCGGAGGAATTAATATATGTGACGACTTTCGCGTTCGGATGCTGGGCTTTCAGCTTGCGCAAGCCGTCCACGTTGACCATGTCGGCCATCGGGCAGCCGGCGCGTTCGTCGGGAATGATGACCGTTTTGTTCGGCGCCAGAATCTTCGCGCTCTCGCCCATAAAATGAACGCCGCAGAACACGATGACGTCGGCATCGGTTTGCGCCGCCTTCTGCGCCAGCAGGAAGGAATCTCCCCGGAAATCGGCTACCTCTTGAATCTCGTCGCGTTGGTAATAATGCGCAAGGATAATGGCGTTGCGTTCCTTCTTCAGCTGCAGCAAACGTTCCCGCAGTTCGCGGTTTTGTTCCGCTTTCCGCTCGAGCGCTAATGCTTCCATGGCTATTCCCCTCTTTTCACTAACTTTGTGAACTGATGCACAAACTCTGCCAAAACAAAACGGGCGCGATTGCCCTTATGCCTGTTTGTGCCGCTTTATGATCAAGAACGAGGGCCCGAGCAAGGTTATTTCCGTTAGAATACCCTTCCTGCCAAACCCTTGATTCACAGTCGGCATTACAAGTGATTAACATTTAATTTACACAAGGTCCGGTAGGCTGTCAACTCACAAAAGCAGCCGTTTTGACCGTTGTAGGCAGGTTTGCGCGCATTAGAAAGGCACGCGTCCCGCACGCTTGTATCTTCTTGCATTCATGCATTCCGATTCCGAATCCGCCAGGTATTACCGCGTAATGTCCGGCCTTGCGGAAAATAAAGCCGAACGCATGCAAAAAAACTGCCCGCCGCAGTTGATTCTGCGGTGGACAGCCCTTTGTTTTGCTTCTTAATTATGATGGTTGCGATCCGCCGTTGCCGTTGCCATTATCGTTGCCGCTGTCCGGATCGACAGGAGGCGTCACGATATCTCCGGCTTCTTTGGATTGAATGCGTACCTTCACGCCGCCGATCGTATCGACGATCGGTTCGCCTTTCGGCTCGTCGCTTACCGGACCGGCGGAAGAACCGCCTTCTCCGTCTCCGGCGATCGATCCGCTCTCGATCAAGCGTTTGATTTGCTCGATTTCCAGCGTCTCTTCGCTGAGCAAGGTTTGCGCGATCAGATGCACTTCTTTGCTCTTCTCGGTCAGGAGCTTTTTAGCCCGTGCGTAGCATTCTTGAATGATGGACTGCATCTCTTGGTCGATCTCGTACGCGATGGCATCGGAGTAGTTCTGTTCATGTCCGATATCGCGGCCTAAGAAGACTTGCCCCTGCGAGCTGCCGAACTGCATCGGCCCGAGCTTGTCGCTCATGCCGTATTCCATGATCATGGCGCGGACGATGCTCGTCGCTTGCTTGAAGTCGCTGTAGGCGCCGGTGCCGATTTCGCCGATGAAGATTTCTTCGGCTACGCGGCCGCCGAGCAGTCCCGTGATTTTATCCAGCAATTCCTGCTTGGTCGCCAGCATGCGGTCGCCGTCTTTCGGAAGCATGATGACGTAACCGCCCGCTTTGCCCCGCGGAATGATCGTGACTTTATGCACTTGGTCGGCGTGCTCCAAGAAGTAACCGACGATCGTGTGGCCGGCTTCATGGTACGCGACGATCCGTTTCTCGCGGTCGCTGACGACGCGGCTGCGTTTCTCCGTGCCGACGATGACGCGATCGATGGCATCGTCCACTTCCGTCATGCCGATGTCCTTCTTGTTGCGGCGGGCCGCGAGAAGGGCTGCTTCATTAAGCAGGTTCTCCAGATCGGCGCCGGTGAAGCCCGTGGTGCGTTTCGCGACGACATCCAGCTTCACGTCGCGCGTGAGCGGCTTGTTGCGCGAATGGACCTTCAATACCGCTTCGCGGCCTTTCACGTCCGGACGGTCGACCGTGATTTGACGGTCGAAACGGCCAGGGCGCAGAAGCGCCGGGTCAAGAATATCCGGGCGGTTCGTCGCCGCCACGATGATGATGCCTTCGTTCGCGCCGAAGCCGTCCATTTCGACGAGGAGCTGATTGAGCGTCTGTTCGCGCTCGTCATGCCCGCCGCCGAGGCCGGCGCCGCGCTGGCGACCTACGGCATCGATCTCGTCGATGAAGATGATACAAGGCGCGTTCTTCTTCGCGTTCTCGAACAAGTCGCGTACGCGGGATGCGCCGACGCCGACGAACATTTCCACGAAGTCGGAACCGGAGATGCTGAAGAACGGTACGCCCGCTTCGCCCGCAACCGCGCGCGCCAACAGCGTTTTACCTGTACCCGGAGGTCCGTTGAGCAAAACGCCCTTCGGAATTCTTGCTCCGACGGCAGCGAATTTGCGCGGATCCTTCAAAAACTCGACGACTTCGACAAGCTCTTGCTTCTCTTCGTCGGCGCCCGCCACGTCCTCGAACGTGACGCGCTTCTTCTCTTCGTTATATAGTCGGGCACGGCTCTTGCCAAAGTTCATCACTTTGCCGCCGCCGCCTTGTGCCTGATTAATGAGGAAGAAGAACAGGATAAAGATGATCACGAACGGAATGATCGACGTCAGGAAGGTCAGCCAAATGCTTTGTCCCTGCATCGGCTTGCTGCTGATTTGGAATCCGTTCTTGGCCTGGGCGTCGTACACTTCCTTCACAACGAACTCTTCGACGTTGGAGTGGGTGTAGAATTGATTGGAGTCTGCGTTGTCCGGCTTCTTCTTGTATTCACCCGTGATCAAGTAAGAATAACCGTCGAATTGATACTCCAACTCCGCGATGTTGTTGGTCTGCAATTCCTGCCTAAATTGATCGTAGCTAAGTTCTGTGCTGGAGTCATTTTGGCTGCTGATAAATTGGAAGATCCCGACGGTCACCAAAAAAATAATCAAATAAAAGCCAGTATTGCGGATGATCCGATTCATCCCCTACCTCCTCTCAAGACGCAAAAAATAAGTTGACCCTGCAACTGGCTCCCGGCTTGCGGAAGCTGCCTCGCACGGTGAATTGCATCCTTGTTTACTTCTCATAAACCTCGGGCTTCAAGATGCCGATAATCGGCAAATTGCGGTATCGCTCCGCGTAATCGAGCCCATACCCGACGACGAAAGCATCAGGCAGCACAAATCCTTTATAGTCCGCTTCCAGTTCCACCTTGCGTCCGGTCGGCTTGTCGAACAGCGTAACCAGCGTGATGGATTTGGCGCTGCGGCGCTCAAGCACGTCGATGAGATAACTGAGCGTAAGCCCGCTGTCGATGATGTCCTCGACAATGAGCACGTCGCGTCCCTGCACCGAAGCGTCAAGGTCCTTGATGATTTTGACGACGCCGCTCGTCTTGGTCGATTGACCGTAGCTGGACACCGCCATGAAGTCGATCTCAAGCGGAATCGTAACGGCCTTCACCAGATCCGCCATAAAAATAAACGCGCCTTTGAGCACGCAGATGACAAGCGGATTGCGACCTTCGAACTCGCGGCTGATGGTTTCGCCAAGCTCTTGCACCTTCTGCTGAATTTGGTCTGCGTCGTAAAGCACTTCTTGAATGTCGTTCAGCAACACGGGCCCTCCTAAATGTTTCTTGCCTATACTATGAATGGTTCCGCGCATCTTATTCGGACAAATGGGTCAAACGGTAAAATCCGACGCAAACCGCGCTTTCATGCGAATGACGCTTCGTGTCGAATCCGTGATTTGAGCCGAGGCCGATCTGCGAATGCCAGGAATCCATAGCACCAATCCATTGGCGTCGACAACGATCGGCAGCACCTCGCGGCGCGAGGGAGCAACACGATCATCAACGAACATATCTTGTACTTTTTTGGTGCCGTTTAAACCAAGCACCGCCATACGGTCGCCGGGCCGCCGGTTTCGTATCGTGAGCGGGTAACGAATCGCGTCGGCGTCGAACAGCGCCTCCAGCCGGTTTCCCGGACGTTGCGCAGCCGATGCCGCCATCGCTTCGAACGTCAAAATGCCTTCCGCTTCGGGAAGCAGCAAGGAAGTCGTTCCTTCCTCCGCTTCGTAAGCGTATCCGTCCGGAGGTCTCTCTTCTCCCGAGGGACGAACAAAAAGCAAATTGTCGTACTCGCGCACGAACCGGATGCCTCCGCCTGCATCGAAGCTCCACGTCGTGGCTGCGCTCTCGAGGGCTGCAAGCCGTATCGTTTCTATGCTTTCGAATGAAGTGGTTTCCGTTTCCAAGCCAATATAACTCAATATTAGTTTAATCAATCTCCTTTGTAAAGCGACGTGCAGACCGAGCAGCGCTTTGCGGTTCAATTGGCATCCTTCGCGGTAAGGCAGCACATGGCGTTCGTAAACCGCCTTCGTTTCTTGCGCGAGCCAGTCGTCCTCGGCCGCCGCAAGCTCCGCCAATCGGACGAGCGACTGCGGGAATTGCGGGTTATGCGCCGACAGGTACGGCAGGATATCCAACCGGACAACGTTGCGAAAATAATGCTTATGCCCGTTGCTGCTATCATGACTGTACGGGACGGCCCACAAATCGCAGTAGCGCAGGATGTCTGCCTTGTATTTACGCAAAAGCGGCCGAATAAGTTCCACGTTTTTTTCGAATCTCGAAATCGGGATGCCGGCCAGTCCGCCAAGACCGGTCCCGCGGATGATTCGCATGAGGACCGTCTCCGCTTGATCGTCGGCATGATGGGCGAGCGCGATACGCGACGCTCCGTATGTATGGGCAATGCCATGAAGGTAGGCATAGCGCTTCTCGCGGGAAGCGGCTTGGCCGTTCATGCGCGATTCTTCTATATAAGCAGGCATGTCGATAAAGGTAGATTCGCAGGGAACGCCGAGCGCGGCGGCGTACTGCCTGACCGTCTCCGCTTCCCGCGCGGATTCCTCGCCGCGGAAACCATGGTCGACGTGGGCGGCGACCAGCGTCAGGCGCTCGGGAGCCGAGAGACGGTGGAGCAGATGCAGCAGCGCCATGGAATCCGGCCCGCCGGACACCGCGACGACCAGCGTGTCGCCCGGCGACCAAAGCTTTTCTTCCCTGGCAAGTTCCGTCAACTCGCTCAGCCATTCGTCCACTATCTTTCATTCCTTCCCGCGGTTCTGGTTCGCTAGCGTATCCCTACTATATTGAAGTCGCGCCGCGATGCAATCGCGGATTCTCTCTCATTAGAGCCCCGAGCGCAGCAGCCAATATACCGTCGTCGCGAGGACCGCGGCCGAGAGCGCGAACAGGCCCTTCATCCAGCGCGGCGCCGGCGCGCCGGCATGGCCGCGCTCGCGGTTCGGACGGTGCATCCATTGCTGCCAAGAGGCAGCCGCTTCGCGCGCGTTGCGGAATTCGCCGTAGAAGGCCTTGCGCAGCCAGCCGCTGAGCGGTTTCAACTGCGGGCTCGTCGCGGCGAGCTTCGCCAGCTCCTCCTGCGTCCGCGTCTGCGGCAGCAGCCCGGCCGACAGCTGCGCCAGCCTGCGCCCTTCGTAAAGCTGAACGCAAAGAACGGCGAACGAGAACAGGTCGTAGCCCGCATCCGCCGTGCGCGATCCGGCATTCCAATACCCGCGGTCGTAGATCTCGGTAAATTGCCGGACCCCTTTCCCGAACGCCGTGGCGCCGCCGTAATCGACGAGCTCCGGACGCCCGTAATCTTCGACGATGACGTTCTCCACCTTCAAATCGCCGAACGCCCAGCCCGCTTCGTGCAGCTCCGCCAGCTTGCCGAGCAGATGAAACCCGACGACGGGGAGCCATTCTTTGCCTTGACGCTCGAGATAGTCTCCTAACGTCATCCCTTTGATATAACGCATCACATAGAAGGGATAATCCTTCCCGTCCGCGGCCTGATAATCATCCACATCGACCAGAAACGCGCCGGACTTGGAGCCCAGCCTGCGTTTCTGCCCGGCTATCGCCTGCAGCACGTTGACCTCGGACTGCAGGTCCACCGCGTCGGCGCCGAGCTTGAGCGCGTACAAGTACCGCTGCCGTTCCACCAAGAACACCTTGCCGTTGGCGCCTTCGCCGAGCGGCTTCTCGACCCGGTACGCGCCCTGCTTCCATTTGCCCCGGATCAGCGTGCCGCGCGGCAGGCTCCAATCAAACGACGTAGTCACTCATCATCCCGTCCGTTTCATCATTCTTCCTATTACCATAATCGGCTTTCCGGTAAAAATCAATGACATGCAAAATCGCCGGACCCGTCGGCGTCGTACCGCGCATCTGCAGACGCGGAAAAATCGCGTTCACGCCGCCGATATCCGCCGTCCAGTCCAAGTCCATTCTGCAGTCTTCGCCGTATGCCGAGCCGGGAAAATGAAACACCGACAGCTCGCTGCCGCCCTGTCGCGAGCGCAAGCTGAGCGCCAGATCGCGGATCGCTTCCTCGACCGCTTGGAGCTTCGGCTTCATGCTGGCGCTGGCATCGATCAGCAAGGCCACCCGAAGCTGGCTCGTCTCGCTGAGCTCGTCGATGACGCGCACGACTTCGCCGCGCTTCTCCGGCGGAAGCTCTTCGATCGAAGAGGCTCCGAGCACCTGCTTCAGCTCGCGGTGCACGGCATGCTGAATCGTCTGCACGACGGTTTTGCGCGTGAGCATCTGAACCGTCTGGGACAGCTGGCGCGTATGGGAAAGCCGGCTCAAGCCGCCGCCGGCTTTGGCGATTTCCTCGATCTCCGTCGTGCCGAATTCGACCAGGTCGCCTTGATCGACGATGCCGACCACGTTGACCGTAATCCCGGCGGCATACGCCTGCGCGGCCGCGACTACCGGACTGACGCCGACATTGGAGCATCCGTCCGTCACTAATAGAATCTGCCTCATTGTACATTCCCCCAAAAGCTTGAGATTAAAACGCTTGGCAGCTGATGCTGGCTAGCACTCGTTCTATCAGCATTGCCATAAATGGAAGAGGCTAATCCTGCTCTCGGGACACACGGCATAAGAAGCCTGCCGCGGGCCGGCAGGCTTCTTGCGATTCTCTCGATTCTATGAGGCGGATCGGACGACCCCGCTATCATTGGTCGCGCAGAATGGCCGGCACGCGCGCCGGCGGCTGGGAACCGGGCGTTCGTTTGCGCTGCCGGGCGATGAACATTCGCTTCGGCTGGCCGGATTCGGAAACGCGTTTGAACGGCTGAAGGTCCGGCGCCTGTTTGGGCGGGCGAAGACCGGATGATTCATCCGGACGCTTGCGATGGACCGCTTCGCGCGGCATAGGGGCGTCGGGCGCCGCTCTCTGCTGCCGACGTTCGAGCGTCGCGCGAGCAGGCTGCGGGATGTCCGGCGCCGCTCTCTGCTGTGGACGTTCGGACGTCGCCCGAGCAGGCTGCGGGATGTCCGGCGCCGCTCCCTGCTGACGACGTTCGGACGTCGCCCGAGCAGGCTGCGGGATGTCCGGCGCCGCTCCCTGCTGTCGACGTTCGAGCGTCGCCCGAGCAGGCTGCGGGATGTCCGGCGCCGCTCCCTGCTGTCGACGTTCGAGCGTCGTCCGAGCGGGCTGCGGGATGTCCGGCGCTTGGCCGAACCGCCGCAGCTCGACTATCCGTTCGCGCTTCGCCGCTTCGGGAGGCGGCGGCACCCGGAGCGCCCAATGCTCCCGCCCGGGCAGCCGGTCCTCCGGCATTCGTATGCGCGCCCGCCTCCGCTGCGCCTTGACTCCGCGTTCCTCCGCCGCTTCGTTCCACCCGTTCAACGCTGCCGTGCTTCTATTTAAAAATGCGCCTCGCATCAACTTATATCCATTCATCTCAGCTCACCGTCCTCGGACGCTCGACCGTGGGTCTACCAGGCCAGCGGAATGTTGCCCACTCGGGCTGATGCTTGTCCACTCTTGCGACGACAACCGTCATATCATCCACAATGTCGCCTTTGTGATACCGTACCACCGTATCGAGAAGCGCGTCCGCAATCTCCTGCGGGTTGTCGGTTTTGATCTCCTGGATGACCCGTTTCATCCACATCTCCTTGTTCACGGCATGTCCCGGGGCATCGTAGATGCCGTCGGTCATCATGATGAGCGTGTCTCCCGGCTGCAATTGTACGCGAATCAGATCTATGTCAATGTCCTGCAATATCCCTACCGGCAAATTGTTGGCCGAGACCGGAATCACTTCGTTCCCGCGCTTGATGAAGCTGGGCGTTGATCCGATTTTCAAGAAGGTCGTCTTCGCCGAATACATGTCGATCAGCGCTACGTCGACCGTTGCGAATACTTCGTCCGAGGATCGAAGCAGGAGCACGGAATTGACCGATTTGATGGCCAGCTTCTCGTCCATGCCGGACTGCAGCAATTGCTGCAGGATCGTCAGCGCCGCGCTGCTTTCCTGCTTCGCCCGCTCGCCGTTGCCCATGCCGTCGCTGATCGCCACGGCAAACTTGCCGTTGCCCAGCTCGACCGTGCTGAAGCTGTCTCCCGACAGCAAATCCCCGCCTTTGGCAAGCCCGGCCACGCCGGTATCGACCTCGAACGCCTTGGCGGTGCCGAAGACGACCAGCGCGGCGCCGCCGTCCTTCTCCGGCAGTTTCTCCGACATGACGGCGATCGGCTCGCCCAGGATATCGGAGAGGAGCGGCGCAATGATTTTGCGGCACTCGTCATAGCCTTGCCCGAAGGTGTGGTACACCTCGATTTCAACATTCCCCTCCTCCAAGTTAATGACTTCGATGCCCTGTATCGATAAACCGAGCCCTTCCAGCGCTTCTCGGATTTGTTCTTCCTGCAAGTGCAGCTGCTGCCCTTCCCGTTGAATTTCCCTCGCCAGGTCTTCCATGACCTGCGAGACGCCGGACAGCTGCTCCGCCACGAGCTGACGCGAGTCGTTCAGCTGCTTCCGCCATTGAAGATCATGCTGATACAGTTCATGCTGCTGCTGCATCACCCCAAGCACCTGATGCGTCTTGGTGCAATGCACGCTCCACTCCCTCGGCACCTCCTTCGGCCCCATGCGGCGGCCCTCTTCCACGGTCGACATCATGTTCGTCATCATGCGGTACGTGTCATAAAATTTCCCCTCCCAACAGAGATCTTTTCGGTGGCAGCCGCTGCAAACCCGCTCCGCCGCCGCATTCATGAAGTGACTGACCGTTTCTTCCCGCTTGTCCTTCTCGTCCGTGCCGCCGCCGAACTGCCCGAAGCTTCGGGACAACTGACGAAACACTTCCGAGAACTGCGTCACTCGCTGCGCCGTCACGTCCCGTACGCGCTTGGCGTACTCATGCTGGGATTTGACGTGTTCTTGCGTGCCGGGCACGTATTTGGAAATGATGCGCGTAATCGATTTGGGGGTGGCGAGCAGCAAAGCCGCCGCGATGACGGACTCCCACGTGGAAGCCATCACGTCCGTCTGGTTCCCCACGTAGATCGCAAGGATGGAGGAACCGAGCAGCATGCCGAAGGCGACGGCCATTTTGCCTCCTTCGCGGAGCAGACCCGCCAGCATGCCGGCAAACGCGAGCAAGCTCATCTGCACGATCGCGTTGGCATCCGCCAAGCTTAAGATGAGACCGGCCACGACGCCGACGGAAGCGCCGAGCGGCGCGCCGCCGACCAAGGCGAAGAGGAGCAGCATATAGCGCGACATGATGTGTTCGATGGATAACCCTTCTATGGTCCAGCCAACGGCTCCCGTCATAATGGAGGCCAGCATGATCATGAGGCAAATGATTTCTTCGTTCTTGAGCGAAGAGGTCTTCTTCGTGAACGTCAGCACGGGAAGGGCTTGCACGAAGACGAGAGTGAGCACGAAGCCAAGCGACGCCTCGACGCCGACCATCATCAGCTCGTACCAGCCAAGCGAGCTCTGCGTGACGACGCCGAACAGCCGCACGAGCAGCGTGGCCAGGAACACGAGCAGCGGCGAGTAGGAGAGCTCGGCCCTTTCGTAGGCCTCCAGCCCGCGCAGCAATAAGTAGACGACCGCGAGTTCCATGGCGATCCACATCGGGTCCGGCGAGACGGCGAACCAGCTGCCGGCGATGATCGTCGCGGCTACCGGCAGATGCAGATCCTTTCGCAAAAAGTAGATGACGGTGAAGTACGCGACGGCGAACGGGGTGAGCGATTCCAGAATGACGGCTCGTCCGAGGAGGAAGCCGACGGCCATGAGTATGAACGTCCATTTACGGGAGGCGACGATACCCGCGAGTCGAAGGGCACCTGTGCGGGTCAACCCTTTATGAAGCGCCGATTGCACGAAGCTTGTTTTGCGCACGCCTGGGAACATGACGACTTTCGGTTTGACTGCCATGGTGAGAAGCACCACCCTTTTCGAAATAATGTATCGCCATTATAGAGTCGGGCAAACGAGAAAGTTTGTCAGAAAGCGTTGTCACCGCCAAAGTTTTTTCCGACAATTTCGCCGCGGCGGGCGGCGGCGTGTCGCCGGACCGGCATCCTGCTGTATGTCTGGGATTCAGCGTGGGCTGCGGTGTTCCGCCGCGTTGCCTTTCAACAAAAAGCGTGGCCGATTGTTGCGCGTCCGGTGACGATTCGCCGTCCGAAACTGTCGGGATAGCGTGAGAACAAGAGAAAAGTTTTTTCCGTGGGCGGGTATATTTATGACGTGGGCTGCATAAAGAGGTCACAGAGGGAAAGAAAAATCAAAAAAGGCAGTGCCGAATGGGGCACTGCCTTCAAAGATGCTATGCAATTAAACGCGTTTCGCTCCGCGACCGCCGCGTTTGGATTCCGTGTTCTTCTTCAGGGAGGACATACGTTCTTCGCTGTCTTTCAGGAAGCGTGACATTTTATCCTCGAAAGAAGGCTTGCCGTAAGCAGGTTTGCCGCCGCCGGCTTTATTAAATGGACGTCCGCCGCCGCCACCGCCGCCTGGACGATTGAAACCTCCGCCGCCGCCGGGTCCGCGATCTCCGCCGCCGCTCGGACGGTTGAAGCCGCCTGGCCGATCTCCGGTGCGCTCGCGCTGAGGAGGTACAGAACCTTCTGGCCGGTCGATTGCTTGTTTGATGGAAAGCCCGATTTTCCCGTCTTTATCTACATTAATGACCTTCACTGTAACGACATCTTCCAGTTTCAGATGGTCTTTAACGTCTTTGACGTAGTTATCGGCAATCTCTGAGATGTGAACTAGCCCTGTGACACCTCCCGACAAATCGACGAATGCTCCGAAATGCGTAATGCCTGTCACCTTGCCTTCTAACTTGGCGCCCACTTCAATTGCCATAGGTAAAAATGTTCCTCCCTAACCGTTATGAGAAGCATCTCGCTTCGAGATCCGCAGCTCCAGCATCCGCGGGTAAAAAATGAGGTAAGCCAAGATGATGAACTGGCCGGCGCCGTCTTCGTGCGGCAACCGAGAGCGTCACCCTGTGAAAGCGAAAAATTGCGGTTACTTAAGCTAAGTATACTCGAACGGCAGAAGCAAGGCAACAGACGTATACCCGTTTTGCCGCCCGGCTACGGCCTTGGGACGACATCGATCTGTTTCTCGCCCTTCTTGACCATCCCGAATTCCTGCGTCGCCTTCAGTCCGATATACTCCGGATCGTTCAGCCGCTTGAGCTCGAGCTTTAAGTCTTCCGATTGCTTGGTCGCTTCGTTGAACTTCTGCTTCGCGGCAGCCAATTTCTCCTCCGCTTGGCCTTGATGGTGAAGCTGCGTTATGAATGTATAGAGCGCCCAGCCCATGAAAAGCGTGACGAACATAAACCAAAGCTTAAGCCTGCGTTTCGATCCCGCGCGGTTCGCAGACGATGCGTTAGAGTTAGCGGCAGCCATTCATGGACCCCCTGACGTAAGTTTAATCATCTTCCTTCTTCGCGTCGTTGCGGTTCTTCCAGCGCTGCCAAAGCCCCTGCACGGCGCCCTTGCCCGTCTGAAAACGTTCCGCAACCCGCCATTTGGCGATAATCGGATATACCCGCTTCTTGCACCAGCGAAACACCGGTTTCCAAATCGGCTTCGTCATCCAGGAGATCAGAAGCCAAAGCGGACGGAATAATTGTATCACAATTTTGAAGAGGAAAATAGTAAACGCCCGGAAAAAGGCCAAAACGAGCCTTGCCAGCCGATACAGCAAAACGAGCGGTTTCACGATCAAGATCATGAAGGCTTGGATCGTGAACTTCGTGACGGCGCGAACGGTCTGAATGAGCAGCTGCACGACCCTGACGGTGATCTTGCTGAACAGCCAATAGTAGCAGGCGATGCCGAGCAGCAGCCCCAGGAACACATAGAACCGCACTTCCCCGTGATTGCTCGACGAAAGCACCTGGAACACCGCGATCGTCGCGGCGATCCAGTACAGCAGATCGAAAATCGGCACCCAGATGCGGCTGATCCGCAGCTCGTCCGATACGACGCGGTAGCCGTCGAAAACGATGCCCATCCCGATCCCAGAGAGAAGCATCGTCATCATGGTCCACCATTGCACGCTGAGGCTTACGCTCACTTGAAGATCTTCCCGAACAGGCCCTTGGATTTAGAGGCCGAATTGCCGTCCAAATACGTGAGCGAATGAACAAGCCCTTCTATGGCGACAAGCCCCTGCTCCAGGCTCAGATGCTTCATGTGCAGATTTTGCCCGCGGATCGCCAGGAAGCCAAGCTCCGTCTCCAACAGAAACTCTTCCACGTCGAAGCTTTCCACGTTCATGACGCCGGTAATCTCAAGGATCTTGCGGTTAAGCATTTTGATTTCCTGGCGTTTCTGCGTTTTGTTCCCCTGCTCCATCACTGCCCCGTCCCCCTTCTACGAGCCTACTAGTAACTGAGACTAGCCTATGAGGAGCGGACAGGTTTTAGAACTGATGCGAAGCGTGCCGTTTCCACGCCGCATGAACGGCCCTCCACCCGCGAACGGCGTCCTATTCATCGCGGATTTGCCCGCGCCGGGCGGTTTCGCGCATAAAAAAAACGGCCCCGTCCGGTGGTGCCGGATGAGGCCGCCTGCGCTTACTGCCAGTCGAGCTTATTGTCGGGCTGGCGCGATTCTTCCTTCAACAAAGTATACATCCCGCTCGCCTCGTCCTTCTTGGTCGTCTCCGCGATCCGCTCGACGCGGACGGTGACGATCTTCTGGCCGTATTGAATCTTGAGCTCGTCGCCGGCTTTGACGTCGCTGCTCGCTTTGGCTTCGCGGTCGTTGATCCAGACGCGCCCTTGATCGGACACGTCCTTGGCGACGGTGCGCCGCTTGATCAGACGCGATACTTTGAGGAATTTATCCAGACGCATGCTTACTTGATGGCGTCTTTCAATTTGTTGCCGGCTTTGAACGCTGGTACCTTGGATTCCGCGATCGTGATCGGGTTGCCCGTTTGCGGGTTGCGGCCCGTGCGGCCGGAACGTTTGCGCGTCTCGAACGTGCCGAAGCCGATCAGCTGCACTTTATCGCCGCCTGCGAGGGCGTCCGTGACTTCGCCGAGGAAGCCGTTCAGCACCGATTCCACGTCGCGTTTGGTCAAGCCGCTCTTTGCTGCAATGTTGTTGATCAAATCCGTTTTGTTCATCGTAAAAATCCTCCTATTAATTCAAATATGGTTGTAGGCGGCGCGAAGACCGCCAGTTAGCCTCGTTTCCTCAAAACGTACTATTCTGCTCGTTAGCAAAAAAATCCTGCCTGACTGGAAAATATTTTTGTGTTTTATGAGGAAATTAGCCGAATTTTGACGAATCTTTCTGGACTGCTAGGGAAGCCGCTTCGCTTCCTCCCAGTAACGATCCATCTCTATTAATTCAGTTTGGTCAAAGGAACGCCCGCTTATACGAAGCTGCTCCTCAATATATGAAAATCTCTTCATGAACTTCCGGTTGGTGCGCGAGAGCGCCTCTTCCGGATCGGCATGGATGAATCTGGCGGCATTGACCGCCGCGAACAGCAGATCGCCGAGCTCGCCCGCCTGCTCCTCCGCATCCTTCGCCGCGATCGCTTCCCTCAGCTCGCCGAGCTCCTCTTGGATCTTGTCCAGCACCGGACCGATCTCGTCCCAGTCGAAGCCGACCTTGGCCGCTTTCTTCTGAAGCTTGTAGGCTTTCATGAGCGCCGGCAGATCCGGCGGAATGCCGTCCAGCTGCGAAGCCTTCGAAGGATCGATGCCTTTGCGGCGTTTCTCCTCGGCCTTCATCTCTTCCCAGTTCCGCAGCGCCTCCTGCGCGTCTCCCGCGGCCGAGTCGCCGAACACGTGCGGATGGCGGAACAGCAGCTTCTCGTTCAGCGTCTGGATGACGTCGTATACCGAGAACGTGCCGAGCTCCTCTTCCATCTGGCTGTGCAGCATGACCTGCAGGATCACGTCGCCGAACTCCTCGCGCATGCCGTCGGGATCGTCGTTGTCGAGCGCTTCGATCGCTTCGTACGTCTCCTCGATGAAATTCTTGCGGATGGACTGGTGCGTCTGCTCCATGTCCCACGGACAGCCTTCCGGGCTGCGCAGGATGCCCACGATCTCGTGCAGCCGCTCGAAGCTGCGGTTGCGCAGGCGCTCGTCCGTCGACCGCGGCAGCCAAATGAGCGACAGATTGCCGAAGCCCGGCGTCCGGTCCAGCTCGTAGAGCGGCACGGTCAGGATCCGCTCCTCGCCCGGCACGCCGAGCGCATGGCCGATCGTGACGGGATGGTCGTCCGGCAGCACTTCCATGAGCGTCAGCTTCACGTCCGATGCCGTGAAGGCGTCGTATACCTGGCCGATGACGGTATGCAGCTCCGTCCGGATGAAGGACGGCTTCAGATCGGCGGCGTCGAGCAGCTGGAAGCCCTCGATCGGGTCGAAACCGAGCCTCGTGAACGCTTGGTCCAAGAAGCTCTCGCCGCCCAGAATGGTCAAGGCGATGCCGTGCTCGGGGCAGCGCTCGCGGAGCAGCTGCACCGTGCGCTCCGCGACCATCGGATGGCCGGGCACGGCATAGATTAGCGACTGCTTGGCCGCCGCCTCCTTGAGGAGCGCGTCCGCGATGGCTTCGTAAACGTCGGGAAAGGAATCCAGCTGCTCGTAGAACGAGTCGAAGGATCGATACGCAAGCTGATGGTCGCTGAACAGCCGCATCATGGGATGCTTGTCCGTCCGCACGTAGCGGTGAGCGGCCTCCTGAAGCTTGCGCCACGCGCCGAGCGTGAGCTGATCGGCGTCGCCGGAGCCCAGCCCGACGACGGTAATGGTCGGTTGCATCGTTCGTTACCTCCTGGCAATGATTTCTCGCCTAACTGGATTCATTATAGCACTCCGTTCCCGCGAACAGAAAAATCCACCCCGAGCTAACGCTCGAGGTGGAGCCCGGCCGGCGAAAACGGCCTGCAGCCGGAGCTTGAATCCATGCGACGGGCTTGATTTCCGGGCGCGATGCGAGGGGCGATACGGCGAACATGCGCGGTCGCCGCGGAGGTCGTGCGATGAATCCCCGGGGAGGTTGCGCGCTAAATCCCCGAGGAGGTTGCGCGCTAAATCCCCGAGGAGGTTGCGCGTTAGTTCCACAGTGGAGTTTGCGTGCTAGTTCCCCGCGTTATCACGCTACGGTTTCGCCAGGAACTCGGCCGTGAAGGCTTTGGTCACGTCCTGCTTCTCCTTCAAGCCCTTGATCTCGATCAGCTGATCCTGCAACCGGTTCCACCTGTCCGCCGTCATGGCGCCGATGCCGTTCGCCTTGGTCTCGTCGGTCAAAATGAATTCCTTCTCGTGCTCCGCTTCGTAATTCATCGCGTCCAAAGTCGCCTCCGGGTTGTATGTCTTGATGAGCGGATTGACGGTCTCGTAGTTGTCCAAATAGTAGCTCCAGCCCTTCTGGCTCGCTTGCACGACGGCCTTGACGACGTCCGGGTGCTTCGCGAGGTAATCCTCCGTCGTGAACAGCACGTCGGCATAGTTGGCATAGCCCGAATCGGCGACTTTCAGCAGGGATACGTCGACCCCTTGGTTGGCGAGCGCATACGGTTCGTTCGTAATGTAACCTTGGTTCAACGATTTCTTATCCTTGATGAAGTTGACCAGCTGGCCCGTGTAGGCCATCGGCTTCGCTTCCGTCAGCTTGAATTTGCTCTTGATGTACTCCCAATACAGCGTGCCCGGCGTCACGTACACGGTCCGGTCCCCGATATCGGCGAAGCTCTCGATCCTGTCGTCCGCATGGTGAATCAGCACCTGGGGCGAGTATTGGAAGCCGGCCAGGATGCCGACGACCGGAATGCCCTGCTGCCTCGCGAGCAGGATGTCGTCCGCGTAGGAGATCCCGAAGTCAGCCTTCCCCGAAGCGACCAGCGTCATGGCCGAGATCTGCGGACCGCCGGGCGTAATCGTCATGTTCACGCCGGCGTCTTGATAATACTTTTGTTGGAGCGCGGCAAAATAACCCCCGTCCTCGCCTTTCGCGTACCAGCCCTCGATCAAGGTGACGTCGGTCGGGTTCGCGCTTGCCGGAGCGTCCGCGGCCGGCTCTTCCGCGGCGACCGAAGCGGTATTGGCCGAATCCGCGGTTGCCGCGTTCGAAGCCGGCTCGCCATTCGAGCCCGAATCGTTCTTCGCGTTCGTGCCGCAGCCCGCGAGCGCGAGCAGAACGAGCAGCATCGCGATTCCTGTTCCTTTTACATGTCTAAACATGGTATCCCTCCCCTGCCGATCCATTTCGGCTTCTCTCTTCTCATGCCGACGTGTTCGGTCTTTATGACCTTATCGTAGAGCCCGGAGGAAGTGTATGTAAATATAGCTGACATAATTTTGGAGAAAAGACGAAGAAGCCTGCTTATTTTTGTGCAGGATAACAATTTCGGACGCGCCAATAGGGATATATATTTCATGAATATCACATGAATATGCCGTCATCTGCCGATGAAAAAGGCTCTCCTTCCTTGAATTCGGGAAGAAGAGCCTTGGTCTTGGCGCTGGCTTAGGCGCCTTCGGGCAGCAGGCGCCAACGAATCAGGCGAGCGGCGAGCGCATCGCCGCCCGGCAGCGCGCGCAGCTCGCGCGCGCTAACGCCGCCGAAGCGCAGCGCGGCGGCGGCGAAGAGCGCTCCGCCGAGGGCGGTGCCCCCGAGCGCGAGCACGGCCGCTGCCGCCCGCGGCGGCAGCGCAAGGCCGAGCAGCGGGGCCACGCCGCGCTCAGCCAGGACGAGCGCCGCGGCCATGACCGCGAGCGCGAGTCCCATGCCCGCGGCGCTGCGCGCGGGCACCGCCGCGCCGGCGGCGCGGCGGACGGCGCCCGAGCCCAGCAGGGCGGCCGCCGTGAGCGCCGCGATGCCGGCGCAGGCGGCGCCGGCCGTGCCGTAGGCCGGCACGAGGGCGGCGTTGAACGCCGCCTTCAACACCGCCGCGCCCAGCATGAGCAGGGCAGGGGTGCGGACCGCCCCCAGCCCTTGAAGCACGGCCGCGGTCAACGCGCTGACGGTGCCCGCAAGCGCCGTGCACCCGACCAGGGCGAATGTACGCGAGCCGGCATCGTTCGCGTACAGCAGCATGTTAATGGGCTCGGCCAGCAGCGCGAGCCCCAGGGCCGCGGCCGCGCCGATGCCCCACGCGGCGCGCAGCACGAGGCTCGCTTGCTGCCGGACGGCCGCCGCGTCCCCGCGGGCGCGCGAACCCGCAAGCGCGGGGACGAGCGCGCCGCCCATCGCGCCGGCCACCATGACGACCAGCTGCACGAGCGGCTGGCCGCGGCCGTACAAGCCGAAGAGCGTCATCGCTTCCACCTGCCCCAAACCGTTGCCCTGCAGCAGCCGGGGGACCGTGAACGCGTCCACGACGTTCAGCACCGGAATCGCCAGCGCCCCGAGCGTTACCGGCACCGCGAGCAGCGCAAGGCGGCGCATCAAGGCCGGCAAGCTCGCCCGTCCCTCGATGCGCCGCTTCCGCGAATACGGCGATCCCGAGGAACGCCGCAGTCCCGGTCGACCGATTCGCTCTCTGGAACCGCGAGGCTCGCTTGAATCTCGGAACTCGCGCAAGACCGGTACCGGGATCGGTTCCCGTCTTCCAGTCCCTTTCTCCGCGCTTGAATACCTTCCGGCCCGCGCTGCATCCGCCGCTCGCGCTTCATCGAACCGCTCTTGCCGCCGCCTATCCCGCAATCCAGGCGCATGTCCCGCGTCTGCCGGACCGCGCTTCTCCCGCAGCCAATACGCGACGATCACCGCCAATCCGGCCAGGCCGCCGATCGCGGAGCCCGCCGTCGCGCCGGCCGCAAGCCGGGCATCGGACCAGCCGAGCTGCCAGCCCGCGAGCAACAGCGCCAGCATGCCGGCCACGCGCACGGTCTGCTCGGACAGCTGCGAGACCGCCGACGGCAGCATTCGCCCAAGTCCCTGGTAATAGCCGCGAAACGCCGCCATGGCCGGGGCGACCCAGAACGCGAGCGCGGATGCCTTGACCGCGTTCGTCGCCGCCTCGTCGCCCAGCCACGAGGCGATTCGGTGCGACCCGGTCCATAGCAGCAGGAAGCCGATCGCCCCGCCCGCGGACAACAGCCACGCGCTCGCCGTCAGCACGCGTCCCGAGCCGTCCCGGTCGCCCGCGGCCTCGCGCTCGGCCACGAGCAGCGATACCGCGACCGGAAAGCCCGCCGTCACCATGACAAGCAGCAGCTGGTACAGCGGGTAGACGGCATTATAGATGCCGAATACGCGATCGCCCGCCAAGTTCTGCAGCGGAATCTTCTGCAGCGTGCCGAGCGTCTTGCTGAGCAGCATCGCGACGCCCATGAGCGCGGCGCCCTGCATGAAGCGCGGGCCTTTTGCGCCGGCCTCGCCGCCGTTCCGAGCCCTTCCGGACCGATGCCCCGATTCCGACGGCAAGCGGCCGGCTTCCTGCCCGGCGCCGAACTCCTCCGGAGGCCGTTCGTTTATTTCAAGCGTTTCGGGATCGTTCGATGACGTCCCGCGACGCCGATTTCGTTCTTGCTTTTGCCTCAAACGTCCGCACCTGCCCGTCTCTTCTCCTGCCCCCATTATACCCCAAACGCGGGCGGCCGGCGCGGCGAAGCAAAAAAGCTCCCCCGAAGGTCGTATCCCTCCAAGGAAGCTTGTCCGGCGCTATTGCTCCATTTGTTTGGCGAGGAACCCGGCAGCGGTCTCCGCCATTTTCGTTTCCATTTGCGACATTTTGACCGCATCGTCCTTGCTCAGCAGCACAACCGTCCCGATCGGATCCCCGCCGGCCACGATCGGTGCCGCCACGAACGAGCTGAACGTCTCGCCGATGTCCTTGACGACCTCGAACGACCCGCCGCCGGACTCCACGACCGTCTTGCGGTTCTCCATGCAGCCCTCCAGCATGGCGCCGATTTGCTTCTCCAAGTAATCCTTCTTCGGCGCGCCCGCGACGGCAATGATGTTGTCGCGGTCCGTGATGAGCGTGATGTGGTTGGTGCTCTCCGAGAGGGACTCCGCGTATTCCTTCGCGAAATCGCCGAGCTCGCCGATCGGGGAATACTTCTTCAGGATGACTTCTCCGTCGCGATCGACGAATATTTCCAGCGGGTCGCCCTCGCGTATTCTCAGCGTACGGCGGATCTCCTTGGGAATGACGACCCGGCCGAGATCATCGATGCGACGGACAATTCCAGTTGCTTTCATGTTCTAGTTGCCCCACTTTCCTTGGAAGGTTTTGAATTCGACTGGACGATTGTGATGCCGGCAATGCTTTATTATTCAAGAGGAGAGAATCCTTGAAAGAGGTGTTTAGCGAACTGACCATAGTATTCATCCCCTCCCATTTTCTTATGCATTCGGCCGACCCGGAAAGCCGTCCTTCGACGGTCGAAAAAACGGCGTCCGCGAACGGCGCCGGAGGCCATAAAAAAACCGCCGCTCATAGGCGAGCGGCGGGATGGCGAAAGAACATCAGGGTGACGACGAAACCGAGCACAGTCCACAAACGCGCTTTCCAGCGACCTGCATTTCCATTACGTTCCATGCGCAACGCTCCTCTTTCGCGGGATGACGAATCAATGCTTCAGCAGCGCCCCGAGCTCGCGCTTGAGCGACAGGAACGCCGGCAGCTCCCGGACCTCCTGCGTCCGCTGCGCGGGCAGCTTCACGTCGAACGCTTTCAGGATCCGGCCGGGGTTCGCGCCCATGACGACGACCCGCCGGGAGAGGAAGATCGCCTCCTCGATATCGTGGGTGATGAAAAGCACGGTCGTTTTCTCCTTCTCCCACACCTCGAGCAGCATCTCCTGCATCTCCAGCTTCGTCTGCGCATCCAGCGCGCCGAACGGCTCATCCATGAGCAGCACCTTCGGGCGGTTAGCCAGCGCCCGCGCGATCGCGACTCGCTGCTTCATGCCGCCGGACAGCTGCTTCGGGTAGGCGTTCGCGAACTGCTCGAGCCGGATGACTTTCAGAAAATGGCTGCTGATCGCCCGGCGTTCCAGCGTGGAGACGCCCTTCAGCTTCGGGCCGTATTCGATGTTCTCGCGCACCGTCAGCCACGGGAACAGCGTATAGCCTTGGAACACCATGCCCCGCTCGGCGCCCGGCCCGACGACCTCATCCCCGTCCAGCCGCACGCTGCCTTCCGTCAGGTCGTCCAAACCGGCCACGATCCGCAAGAGCGTCGACTTTCCGCAGCCGGACGGCCCGACGATCGTCACGAACTCATTGGCGCCGATCGTCAGATCGATGCCGGCGAGCGCCTCGAAGCGGTTCTTCTTGGAGGCGTACACCTTCCCCAAGCCCGCGATGACGATTTCTCCTTGCCGGCCCGCTTCGGCAGGCGCCGATCCGATCGATCCGGCGGCTTTCTCCTCGTATAAAGCTTCCTGTTTCTTGGCAGCTTCCATAACGTTCACGCTCCGTTTGTTCTCCCTTGGCGGGAGTTGCTTGGCGACGACTGCATCCGTCCAAGGCGTTCTACGCCCAAGGGAATAATCTGCGGTTCAGGAAAGCGAAGATCCGATCGCTGATCAGTCCCAGCAGTCCGATGACGATGATGCCGACGAAGATTTGATCCGTGTTCAGGAAGCGCTGCGCCTTCATGATGGCATACCCGAGGCCGCTATTGACCGCGACGAGCTCCGCCACGACGAGATACGTCCACGCCCACCCGAGAATGAGGCGGAGCGTGTTCATCAGCTGCGGTTGGATCGCCGGAATGAGCACCGTCTCGATCGCTTTCCAACGCCCCGCCCCGAGCGTGAACGACGCCTGCAGCAAGTCGGCCGAGACGCGGCGCGTATTGTCGGCCACCATCAGCACGAGCTGGAAGAAGCAGCCGAGGAAGATGAGGAGGATTTTCGCCCACTCACCGATTCCCGCCCACACCATGATGAGCGGAATGAACGCCACGGCCGGCATGTAGCGGATAAACTCCATCGGCGGCTCCACGAAGGCCTCCCCGTACTTGAAGGTGCCGGCGAAGATTCCGAGCGGGATGCCGACGATGCAGGCCAGGATAAACCCGGCCGATACCCGGAACACGCTGATGCCGATGTGATGCCAATATTCGCCGGTGCCGAGCAGCTTGATCATCTCCGTCAGCACCTTATCCGGCGTCGGCAGGAAGACGGGATTCACCGCCTTCGCGTAGCTCAAGACCGACCAGACGATCAGCAGCAGCAGGAAGGAGAAACCGGCCGTGAAAGCAAACGGCCTCCCGCCGATATCCTTGAAGATTTGAAACGTATGGGGTTTCCGGCGTTTGGTCGCGTTCATCGGCGATCACTCCTTGGCGGCTTTTTCTACGAAGCTCGAATCGAACAAGCTATCGAAGTCTTTGATCTCGTCCACCATGTCCAGCTTTTGCAGGAAATCGGCGGTCGTCTTGGCGGTATAGGCGAGCGACGTGTAATCGTCGCGCTTGCCGAACGCGTTCACGTTGTCTTCCGGCGTGAACAGCTTGATGCTGGAGAGGCCGAGCTTGAAGTCTTCCGGCGTCGTCTCGGCTTTCTTCGCCATCAGCGCGATCGCTTCGTCTTGATGGGACTGGAAGTAATTCAGAGCGTCGAACCAGGCATCGACGATCTTCTGAATATCGTCCGGGCGATTCTTCACGACGCTGTCGCGGAAGACGAGCAGATCCGGAATCAAGCCCGGCGTTTCCTTGGAGGAGAAGAGCACCTTGCCCTTGCCTTCCTTCACCGCCGTCGTCTGGAACGGCTCCCACAGCACGGACGCGTCCGTCTTCCCGGAGATGAAAGCAGGACCGGCGTCGTTGACCGTCATGTTCACATAGTTGACATCCTTCTCGCTCATGCCGTTCTTGGCAAGCGCCGTCAGCAGCAGCAGGTGGTCGACCGTTCCGAGCTCCGTCGCCACGGTTTTGCCCTTCAGCTCCTTGATGGAGCCGATGCTCGTCTTGCTGACGATGGCATCGCCGCCGAAGGAGTTGTCGTTGACGAGGACGGCCTTCAAGCCGATGCCTTTGGATGCGGGCGCGAGCGTGTCGCTGAGCGTCTGGCTGTTCGCGTCCACCTTGCCGGTCGAGAGCGCCTGCAGGGAGTCGCTGTAGACGGGAAACCATTTCAGGTCGACCTTCACGCCGTGTTTGTCGAAGAAGCCCTTCTCGTCGACCAAGTACCAGAAAAACCAGCCCGGCCACGGGCTCAGCGCAATCGTAATGGGATCGTCCGAAGAACCGCCCGAGGACGCTTCCTTGGCGCCTCCGCAGCCCGCGAGCACCGTAAGCATGACCAAAAGCATTAGCAGCGTAACCGATCGTTTCATCACTTTCATGTTCTCCCCACTCCCCATCTCTTTGTGCAGGAATCGCCGGCTCGCCGACCCTTTCGCCCGCGCCGCTTCATTCCAGGTAAAAAAGAAAAAGCCTAAGGAGAGATCTCCCAGGCTTTTGTCCTTCCGTGTTATATGGGGCAGCGGACCCCGCGAATACGGGACCTTGCGCCATACGCCGCCTCTTGGACCAGACTGACCGCGAACGGTCACGGAACCCTAGACAGCATGTTGTTCCCAAGTATGATGGCCGGGAACCGCTATAAAATTGTGAGCTAACCTTACATCTACCTGTATTGTAAAAGCACACCCCGCAACGTGTCAATACAAATGTTAGGTTTTATTACATTCGGTTGCGCGGCTAAACCGTTAAATACTGCCGGATGACCTCGTCGTTCAGGTCGGCCAGACCGCCTTCCCACGCCACGGCGCCCTTCTCCAGGATGTAAAAATAATCGCCGACGCTCTTCACGAACTCCAGGCTTTGCTCCGCCAGCAGGATCGACGTCTTGCCGTCCGCCTTGATGGCGCGGATGACGTCGCGGATATCGTCGACGATAGAAGGCTGGATTCCTTCGCAGGGCTCGTCGAGCAGCAGCAAATCCGGCTCGGACGCCAAGGCTCTGGCAAATGCGAGCTGCTGCTGCTGCCCGCCGCTGAGATCGCCGCCCCTGCGGTCGTACATCGCCGGGAGCACGGGGAACTTCGCGATCGCCGCGTCCGGGATCACCCGCGTCTTCGATCCGGACGCTTCGAGTCCGAGCAGCACGTTCTCGAATACGGTGAGCTGGGCGAACACCTCCCGCCCCTGCGGCACGTATCCGATGCCCTTCTTGGCCCGCTGCCCGGGCGCCCGCCTGGTCAGGTCGTCGCCCTTGTACGAGACGGTTCCCTTTCGCGCCTTCAATACGCCCATGATGCTCTTCATCAGCGTCGTCTTGCCGACGCCGTTGCGCCCGAGCAGGCAGACGACCTGCCCCGGCCTCACTTGCAGCGTGACTCCGCGCAGGATCACGCTTTCCCCGTACCCCGCTTCAAGCTGTTGAACGGCTAGCATCGGCATCCCGCCTTTTCCCCAGATAGACTTCCGCTACGCGGTCGTCGCGCTGCACCTCGTCCATCGATCCTTCCTTCAGCAGCTTTCCTTCGTGCATGACCGTGACGAAGCTTGCGAAATTGCGAACGAATTCCATGTCGTGCTCCACGACGACGATGGACTGCTTCTTGCGGATCTCCTGCAGCAGCTCGCCGGTCTTCTCCGTCTCGTTGTCGGTCATCCCCGCCACCGGCTCGTCGAGCAGGAGGATCTCCGGCTCCTGCAGCAGCATCATGCCGATCTCGAGCCACTGCTTCTCGCCGTGCGACAGGCCGCCGGCCCGCCACTGCGCTTTGTCCGCGAGGCCGACCATGTCCAGCTGCGCCGCGATGCGTTCGGCGTCTTCCTTGCGAAGCTTCGCGCGCATGGCGGCGAACACGCCCCGGTTCTGCTTCATCGCGATCTCGAAATTCTCGTACACCGTGAGGGACGCGAAGATCGACGGCGTCTGGAATTTGCGCCCGATCCCGAGCTCCGCGATCTGATGCTCCTTCTTGCGCGTAATGTCGACGCGGCTTCCTCCGAACAGCACCTTGCCGACTGCCGGCTTCGTCTTGCCGCAGATCACGTCCAGCATGGTCGTTTTCCCCGCGCCGTTCGGCCCGATCAGGAACCGCAGCTCCCCCCGCGCCAGCGTCAAATTCATGCCCTGTACCGCCTTGAATCCGTCGAAATCGACGGTCACCTCGTCACACTGCAGGATAACGGACTCCATCTGCTCCTTCATCGGCTGCCTTCCTCCTTCTGAGCCATTTGAATTGGCCGAACAGACCCGCCGCCCCCTTCGGAAGAAAGACGACGACGACGACGAACAACGCGCCCATGAACAAGATCCAGATATTCGGATACGATTCGCTGAAGGTGCTCTTGGCGTAATTGAGCAGGACCGCGCCGATCACGGCGCCCGCCAGCGTGCCGCGGCCGCCGATCGCGACCCACAGCACCATTTCGATCGACGGGACGATGCCCATCATGGACGGCGAAATAATGCCGACGTGCAGCACGAACAGCATGCCCGCAAGGCCGGCGAGGCCAGCCGAGAAGCTGAACGCGACCATCTGATAGATCGCCGGGTTATAGCCTATGAACCGGGCACGGTTCTCGCCATCGCGGATCGCCCGGAGCACTTTGCCGAACCGGCTCTTCACGAGGAACCGGCAGAGCAAGAACGCGCCGATCAGCAGCGCGACCGTCACCCAGTAGAGCCACCGCTTCGTCTCCGGCGAGCCGAGCGAAAAGCCGAACAGCTTGCTGTAGCCCGTGAGTCCGTTGGTGCCGCCGGTGTAGGCTTGCTGCCCGATGAAGAGCGTGGTCGTGATGATGACGAGCGCCTGCGTCAGGATCGTGAAGTACACGCCCCGGATCCGGTTGCGGAACGTAAAGAAACCGAGTATGAGCGCAAGCAGCGCAGGCAGCAGGATCCCCGCCGCGATCGCGAACGGCAGCGATTCGAACGGCTTCCAGAACCACGGCAGCTTCGTCAAGCCGCTCCAGTCCATGAAATCCGGCAGCTTGCCGCCGCTCGCATCCATCTTCAGATACATCGCCATCGCGTAGCCGCCGAGTCCGAAGAATACCCCGTGCCCCAGGCTGAGAATGCCGGTGTAGCCCCATATCAAGTCAAGCCCCAGCGCGACGATGGCATAGGCCAGAAATTTAGCGAGCAGGTTAAGCCGGAAATCGCTCAGCATAAGCGGGGCGCAGAAGAGCAAAGCCGCGGCCGCCGTATAGGCGGCAAGCAGCCACAGCCGCTGCGCCGACAGTTTACGAATGGGCATGATGATGTCCTCCACCTTTCGGGGGCGATTGCGCCCCGGCCGAATCAGTTATCCAGCGAGCGCGAGCGCATCGCCACGAAGCCGCTCGGCTTCCACTGCAGGAAGGCGACGATGCACAGGAACACGAGCACTTTGCCGAGCGAAGCCGTCGTCCAGTATTCGAAGAGCGTATTGGAGAGCCCGATGCCGAGCGCGCCGAACACGGTGCCGACCAGCTTTCCGACGCCGCCGAGCACGACGACCATGAACGCGTCGACGATATAATACGTCCCGATCGTCGGACCGATCGGACCGATCAGCGTCAGCGCGCAGCCCGCGATGCCCGCGATGCCCGAGCCGATCGCGAACGTCGTCGCGTCCACCCTGCGCGTCGAGATGCCGAGGCAGGCGGCCATCTCGCGGTTTTGCATGACCGCTCGCATCCGGCGGCCGGGATGGCTGCGGTAAATGTACAGGTACATGACCAGCAGGCAGACGAGCACGAGCCCGATGATAAACAGCCGCTTATACGGAAACACGTTGTCGCCGACCGTCATGCCGCCGTCCAGCCATGCCGGACTTTTCACCCCCACGTTCGGAGCGCCGAAGATGCTGCGCGCCAGCTGCTGGAGCATCAAGCCGACGCCCCAAGTGGCGAGCAGGCTGTCGAGCGGCCGGCCGTAGAGAAACCGGATCAAACCCATCTCCAGCACCAGGCCGAAGACGAACGCCACCGCGAAGCTGACCGGGATGGCCAGCGCGAAATACCAGCCGAACATCGAGGCGGGCATATAGTCGGCGAACAGGTTTTGCACGACGTAGGCGGTGTACGCCCCGATCATGATCAGCTCGCCGTGCGCCATGTTGATGACCTTCATAAGCCCGAACGTAATGGACAGCCCAAGCGCGATCAGCAGCAAAATCGAGCTGATGCTAAAGCCGTTGAACAGCTGAAGGATGATCACGTCCATAATTTCACTCCTTATGAAGAAATGAATGAGTTACACTAAATAAACGAATGAGTTTCTTCAGGGGAAATGAATGAGTTGCACTAAATAAACGAATGAGTTTCTTCAGGGGAAATGAATGAGTTGCGCTTAATTTACGGAATGAGTTTCTTCAGGGGAAATGAATGACGAAGGGAGCATCCGAAGCACACCGCCGACGAATACTCCCTCCGTTTTATTTGCCTTCGCTCAAGCTTTTCGCCCAGTCGTAGCCCTTCAGGAACGGATCGGGCTTCACCGGCGAACCGGAGTTCCATACTTCCTTGAACTGTCCGTCGGTCTGCACCTCGCCGATCCGAACGGTTTTGTACAAATGCTGCGTTTCGCCGTCGATCTTCACCTTGCCCTCCGGCGCATCCCACTCCAGCTCCTTGGCCGCGTCCTTGACCTTGTCGACTTCCGTGGAGCCGGCCTTCTCGACCGCCGCCGCCCAGAGGTACACCGCGTCGTAGCCCGCTTCGATCGGGTCCGCCGTCACGCGGTCGTCGCCGTATTTCTTCTTGTAGTTCTCGACGAAGGTTTTGTTCGCCGGCGTATCCGTTGTCTCGTAATAGTTCCACGCCGCAAACGTGCCGGCCAGCACGTCCGCGCCGATGCCGCGAATCTCCTCTTCCGCCACCGATACGGACAGCGTCGTCAGATCGCCGGACGAGATCCCGGCATCCTTAAGCTGCTTGAAGAACGCGACGTTGCTGTCGCCGTTCAGCGTGTTGAACACGACGTCCGGCTTCGCCGCTTTGATCTTGGAGATAATCGTCGCATAGTCGGTATGGCCGAGCGGCGTGTACTCTTCCCCGGCCAGCTCGCCGCCTTCCACCTTCAGCTGCTCCTTGATGATTTTGTTCGCCGTGCGCGGGAAGACGTAGTCCGAACCGAGCAGGAAGAACTTCTTGCCTTTGTTCTCCAGCAGCCACGATACCGCCGGTACGATCTGCTGGTTGGTCGTCGCCCCCGTGTACATGATGTTCGGCGATTGCTCGAGCCCCTCGTACTGCACGGGATACCACAGCAAGCCGTTCAGTTCCTCGAAGACCGGCAGCATCGCTTTCCGGCTGGAGGAGGTCCATCCGCCGAACACGGTGGCGACTTTATCCTCGGAGATGAGTTTTCTCGCTTTCTCCGCAAACGTCGGCCAATCGGAGGCGCCATCCTCGACGACCGGCACGATTTTCTTGCCCATGACCCCGCCCTTGGCGTTGATTTCGTCGATGGCCATCATTTCGGAATCCTTGACCGATACTTCGCTGATCGCCATCGTGCCGCTTAACGAATGAAGTATGCCGACTTTGATTTCCCCGCCGCTGTTCTCGCTGCCGGTGCTTCCGCCGTTGTCCGTTTTGGTGCCATCCGCATTTGTCGTCGTTGAAGCCGCGTTATCGTTCTTTCCGCAGCCGGCCAGCACCAAGAGCAGTGCCAGTATTACAAATACCCCGCTTTTCCAAAACGCACCCTTCATTCTCCCACTCCCCATCCGTTTTCTTTTCTCTAATCCGAACGATTTACTGGATATCCCTTCCATCGTTCGTGGACCCATTATAAAATCACGTTAGCTTACATGTCAATAAAGTTTACATAAATGGTATAAATTTCACTTATTGGGACGAGGTTTAGACATTTTCCTTCAAATTCGATGCCGTTCGAACCGATTCCAAAGGAGATCCGTTCAATAACATGACATAATACCTTCCATAGCCTGCATATACATTACACATATATATCATTGTCCTCGATGAAAATGCATGAAAAAAGCCGCTCTCCACTTACGGAGAACGGCTTGCGTTCGAACGCACGGTTCCGAGCTTTGACCGCGCCGGCCTTGCATCCCTAGGAACAGAGAACCACTTCGGCGGACTAATGGAACCATTTTTCTCATTGCTGCTGCCGGGGAGATCCGCCTCAAGCGTGCGATGCCTCCGCCCGTGCGATAGGGTTGAATAATGGCTTCTTAAAGAAATGCAACGCAAACCGGCTTAAAGGACTCCACGTCTTCTCCGGTCGGCCGGAGGCGCCCGGTATCCGAATCCATTCGGAACGCGACGATGTTATCGCTGTCCTGATTGGCCGCCAGCAAGTACTGCCCATCCGGCGAAATCGCAAAATTCCGCGGCGTGCGGCCTCCGCTGGAGACGATATCGATCAGCTCGAGCCCTCCGTCCGGTTGGATGCGATAGGCGGCAATGCTGTCATGCCCCCGGTTGGACGCGTACAGGAATCGGCCGTCTGCCGTGACGTGAATGTCCGCGCAGGTGCTTTCCCCCGCGAACGCTTCCGGCAGCGTGGATATGACTTGCCGCTGCGTCAGCACGGAATCTTCGCCCTCGTAGCCGTATACGCAGACCGTGTTGTCCAGCTCGTTGACCACGTATAGCATGTCGCCTGCCGCATTGAACGCCATATGCCGCGGACCCGCTCCCGGGATCGCCTTCGTGGCGCCATGACGAATCAGCTTTCCGTTCTCGCGGTCGATGCGGTAATGCACGATCTCATCCGTGCCCAGATCGGCGACCAGCGCGAAACGGTTGGCGGCGTCGAAGATGGCGGAATGCGGATGTGGTCCCTCCTGCCTGTCGCCGCGAAGCCCGCTGCCTGCATGCGCGACGTTATCCGACAACCTCAGCGAACCGTCACCCCGCACTTCGTATACGCTTACGGTACCGCCCGTATAATTCGTGACGATAAGCAGCCGTTCCGCGGCATCGAGCGCGATATGGCAGGGCGAGCCGCCCAACGTGGAGGCCTCGTTAATGAGCGCGAGGGCGCCGTTCTCCGCATCGACGGCATACGCGAACACGCTGCCCGGCTCCTCCCCCGTCTCGCTGACGACGTACAGCCGCGTTCCCGCCGCATTGCTTTTCAGAAACGAAGGATGATGCATGCCCGCCAAGCCCGCGCGTTCCGTGATCCTGCCGTCTTCGGCGCTCAGGCGCATCGCCTTGACGCCTTCCTGCTCGCGTGTCGCGTAAGATCCCGTATAAAAGAATTCCTTCCCCATGATTCATGCCTCCTCGTATTCGCGTTTATAAACAACGCGAGCCCAGCCGTTGCGGGCTGGGCTCGTTGCCGGTGAAAGCCGCGTTTACCGCCCGATTGCCGCCGAATGCTTACTTGCCGTCGGTTTTGGTATCGTTCGTGGTCGCATCGTCTTTCTTATCCGTGTTGGTCGTTCCGTTCTTGCCGGTATTCGTGCCCGTTCCGGCGTTCGTGCCCGTCCCGGCGTTCGCGCCGTCGGCCGGCGCGGCCGGTGGTTGCGGCAGGTCGATGTTCGTGATGAGCTTCGGCAGATCCGTCGTCATGAACGCGTTCAATTTCGCCGAGGCCGCTTCCTGCTTGATGCTTTCTTTATCCGCGTCCGTCAGTTTGTCGAACGTCGTCGGCGTGCGCTTCTCGACCTTCATGACATGATAGCCGAACTGCGATTTGACCGGATCGCCGACTTTGCCGATCTCCTGCTTGTTCGCCGCGTCCTTGAATTCCTGCACCCAGCCCTTGGCCTGCTGGTCCGCGTACAGACCGCCGTTGTCCTTGGAGCCGGTGTCGTCGGAGTATTTCTTGGCAAGCGTATTCCAGTCGCCGCCTGCGTCCAGCTGCGCTTTGACGTCTTTGGCGAGCTTCAGCGCGTCTTCGTCCTTGCGCGTCTCCGCGCCCGTGTTCGGGTCGGCCGTCGCGATCAGGATATGGCGAACGCTGATGACGTTATAATCGTCCTTGGTCGTATCGAATTGCTTCTGAACGTCCGCGTCCGTGACCTTGCTTTCCTCGTCCTTCATGATCGTCGTGATCATCGAATAGAAATAACGGATGTCCGCTTCCGTCAGGCCGGCATCGTCGATCTTCTTCTTGGTCGCCGCATCGGAATCGATTTGCTGCTTCACCTGCGTGTAGAAGGCGTCGAGGTTCTTCTGCTCTTCATCGGTCAGCTTCTTGTCCGCGAGGGGCTTGTACAATATTTTATAGCCGATGTACTCGCGCAGGAACTGCTCCTGAAGCTGCGGGATGCTCAGGTACATCTCCGTTTGCGGCTGCACGATGCCGAAGAACGTGGAGTATTTCTTGAACTCCCCCTCCGTGACGGTGCCGTCCTTGTACGTGGCGATCGTTTTGCCGGTGCCCGTGCCCGGAGTGGAGGATTCCTCCCCCTTCTTCGAGCCGCAGCCCGCTGCAAGCACAACGACCAGTACGGCGACAAGCGCAAGCAGGATCGTTCTTCTTGCCTGTTTAGTGCGTAACATCCTGTAGTTCCCCTTTCGAGTGAATGGTGTCTTTATACTGCGTCAAAAACCGTTCCAGCAGCTCGAGCTTCTGCTCCACGGACAACCCTTTGCCGCGCAGCTGCACGAGCGGATTAGCCTCTTGCCCCGTCGATCGCGCGAATCGGTTCTCCAGCTGCAGGCAGAGACGGTCCACTTTCTTCGCGTCGAACCGTTTCTTCTCTTGCTCCGCGAACTTCATGGTGATGTCCTCGCCCTTGCCGCCGATCTGTTCGATGCCGCAAATCGCGCCGAACACTTTGAGCCGCGCGACGGAAAGCAGGTTATCCACCGACTGCGGCAGGTCGCCGAAGCGGTCCACGAGCTCGTCGCGCAGATCGTCGCTTTCCTCGAACGTGCGGACGGCCGCGACTTTCTTATAGATCTCTATCTTCTGTATGCTATCGTAAATATAAGAAGAGGGCAAGTAGGCATCGATGCTCATATCGATGGACGTACTCACTTCCTTGACGATTTCCTCGACCTCGCCGCCCATTTCCGCCTTCCGTTTGGCGATTTCGTCGGCCAGCATCTGCGAATACAAATCGAAGCCGACCGACGCGATGAAGCCGTGCTGCTCCGCCCCGAGCAGATTGCCGGCGCCGCGGATGGATAGATCCCGCATCGCGATCTTGAAGCCGGAGCCGAGCTCCGTGAACTCCTTGATCGACTGCAGCCGCTTCTCGGCGACCTCCGTCAGCACTTTGTCCCGCTGATACGTGAAATACGCGTACGCGATCCGGTTGGAGCGCCCGACGCGGCCCCGCAGCTGGTACAGCTGGGAGAGGCCCATTTTATCCGCGTCGTGCACGATCAGCGTGTTGACGTTCGGAATATCGACGCCCGTCTCGATAATGCTGGTGCTGACCAGAACGTCGGACTCGCCGTCGAGGAAATCGAGAATCGTCTTCTCGAGCTCCTGCTCGGACATCTGCCCGTGACCGACCGCCACCTTCGCATCCGGCACGAGGGCGTTGATCTGTTCCGCCATCTGGTAGATCCCCTGCACGCGGTTGAACAGGTAGTAGACCTGGCCGCCGCGCGCAAGCTCCCGTTCGATCGATTCGCGGACGAGCGACGGACTGTACTCCACCACGTAGGTCTGCACCGGGAACCGGTTTTCCGGCGGCGTCTCGATCACGGACAAGTCGCGCACGCCGAGCATGGACATGTGCAGCGTCCGCGGAATCGGGGTCGCCGTCAGTGTCAGCACGTCGACGTTCGTCTTCAGCCGCTTCAGCTTCTCCTTGTGGGACACGCCGAAACGCTGCTCCTCGTCGACGATCAGCAGTCCGAGATCTTTGAAGATGACATCCTGCGACAGCAGGCGATGCGTGCCGATCACGACGTCGACCGTGCCCGCCTTCAAGCCTTTCATCGTCGCCGACTGGTCCTTCTTCGACCGGAAACGGCTCAGCACCTGCACGTTGAACGGGAACCCCGCGAAGCGCTCGCGGAACGTCTCGTAATGCTGCTGCGCCAGGATCGTCGTCGGCACCAGAATCGCCACCTGCTTGCCTTCGATCGCGGCCTTGAACGCGGCGCGCACCGCGACCTCGGTCTTGCCGTAGCCGACGTCGCCGCAGAGCAGCCGGTCCATCGGGCGCGGCGTCTGCATATCCTTCTTGATCTCGGCGATCGCCCGCAATTGGTCGACCGTCTCGTCATAAGGGAACATCGCTTCGAATTCCTGCTGATACGAGGTATCCTGACCGAATCCGAAGCCGGTCGTCGCCTGCCGCTCGGCATACAGCTTGATCAGCTCGTCCGCAATATCCTTGACCGACGACTGCGCCTTGCTCTTGACGCGCGTCCACTCGCTGCCGCCGAGCTTATAGACCTTCGGTTCCTTCTCTTCGTTGCCGACGTATTTCTGGATCAGGTCGATCTGCTCGATCGGCACGGACAGCTTGTCGCCGCCGGCGTACATGATATGCATGTAGTCCTTATGGATGCCGGCGATCTCGAGCGTGCCGATGCCCATGTATTTGCCGATGCCGTGGTTCTGATGCACGACGTAATCGCCGACCTTCAGCTCCGTATAGCTCTTGATCCGTTCGGCATTATCCATCTTCTTGTCGAGGCGGCGCGCCTTGCGCTGCTTCTGCGAGAACATCTCGCCCTCGGTGATGACGATGAGATGCACCGACGGCAATTCGAATCCGCTCTGCAGGTTGCCTTCGATCAACGTCGGCGGCTCGATGCCGTAATCATGGAGCACCCGCCGCATGCGGTCCATCCGCTCCGCGCTGCCGGCCAGCATCATGACGGTCGCGCCCGCTTTGCGCCAGCGCTCCATCTCCGCCTTCAGCACGTTCATTTGGCCATGGAAGTTCTGCATCGCGCGGCTGACGACGTTGAGGATATTTTGCGGCTGCGTATGCGGTATTTGCCGCAGGAACAGCGAGAGGAACAGCGTCGGGAACGGGCGATGGAACAATACGTCGTCCGAAGGGCGCGCGAGGGCAAGCGCCGGCAGCGATTTGCCGTTGGTCAAGAGATGCGTCGACCATTCCACCTCGTCCCGCTCCAACTGGCGGCCGGTCTCGATCAGGCGGGTCGGCTCGTCGTAGATGAGCAGCGTGTCGGACGGCACGTAGTCGAACAAGGTTTGACGCTCGGGATAGAGCAGGGATATATATTTATAGATTTCGGGAAAATAGTGATGCTCCCGCAGCTTCTCGATCTCGGCGCCGATCTCGGCGCGCAGCCGGTCCTTGGCCGTGCGGTCGGTCATCTTCTGCAGCTGCTGCTCCAGCAATTCCGACGCATGCTGCGCCGCGTTCTCGAAGCGGCGTTTGTCCGCCGTCAGCTCTTGGCAGGGCGGCACGCTGTAGGCGTCCAGCTTCTCGATGGAGCGCTGGTCGGAGGAATCGAACGTGCGGATGGAGTCGATCTCGTCATCGAACCATTCCACCCGGTACGGATGCGGCGACGTCAGCGGGAAGAAGTCGACGATACCGCCCCTGACGCTCATCTCCCCTTTGCCCTCTACCTTATCCACGCGTTCGTAACCGAGTTCTACCATCTGCCGTAAAAACGCTTCCAAAGCTAGCGTCTCGCCGACCTTGAGCCCAATTCGCGCGTTCGCCATGACGCTGTTCAGCGGCAGGAACCGCCGGACGCCGGAAAAGGGCACGACAACGATCCCGCGAAACCCCTGCGACAGCCGGATAAGCACATCCATCCGCTGGGCCAGCGTTTCCGGGCTCGAGATCGCCGCTTCGGCAGCGACAAGTTCATTGGCGGGATAAAGCAGTACCTCGTCGGGCGACAAGCACTCCACCAGATCCTCCGCGACCTTCTGGGCCGCGAACATATTGTGGGTCACGACTAGGATCGGACGGTCGAATTCCCGCTTCAGGGCGGCGATCATCACCTGGCGCGACGAGCCGGCCAGCCCCGATATGAGCTGCTCCCGCATTCCTTTCTTGATTCCGGATACGATCGATCCAAAGTCCGTATCCGCGGCATAAGCTTCCAGTAATGCTTTCAACGTTAGCGGCACCTCGTTTCTTTCCAAACCACTTGCGTGTTTCCGAGTCGTTACAAAAAAGAAGCCTCAGCCGTTCGCCAAGGCTCTTCTATTGCTTTACCGCGGCTACTGCAGCGGATTCGCCACCAGCAGCAGCTCGGGATTGCTCTCTATCGCTTCGCGACAATAATCGCAGACTACGTTGACCGTAACGTCTCCGTTCGGATTATACGCTATTATATCGCTGCGTTCTTCGGGGGTCAAGAAATGGAAACCGAGCTGCGTTTCCGAGATCTGGGCGTTGTTGATGGAGCCCATCGGCGTTTTGCAATGCCGGCAAATATAATGCACAGCCATATTTATGCCTCCTGAGTGGTCGTTATACCCTGGTCGCGAACTTTCTCTGACTCGTGAGCTTCTCTCAATTGTTCAGTTGTTGTACCTCCAAATTCGCTGTTCAGGTGTGCCTCTTACCCTCAGTATGCCCGCGGCGGCTGAAATTTAACGGTTATATTTGGCCATCGTCCGCTCGAATGTGTTCGTCAGGGCGAACTCGGCCGCGTCGCAGCTCTCTTCCACCATCGTCTTCAACAGCTCGCCCTCGCTCTTCGGGAAGTTCGAGAGCACGTAATCCGAGATGCTCATGCCGGGCTTCGGGCGGGAGATGCCGACGCGGATCCGGTTGAACGACTGGGTGCCGGTATGCTGAATGATCGACTTGATGCCGTTATGCCCGCCCGCGCTGCCTTGATAACGGAGCCGGATGCGGCCCGTCTCGGTATCCATGTCGTCATAGACGATGATGGCGTCCTCCAGGTCGGCCTTAAAATAATCCATGAACCCGCGCACCGTCTCGCCAGACAAGTTCATGTACGTCATCGGCTTGATCAGCGCCACTTTCACGCCTCCGACGTTGCCTTCGCCGATCAATCCTTTGCATTTGCTTTGCGTCACCGATATGCCCCACCGTTTGGCGAGCAAATCCACGACCATGAACCCCACGTTATGCCTTGTCCCTTGATAAGCGGTTCCGGGGTTGCCGAGACCTACGATCCATTTCATGCTGCTGTCGTCAACTCCTGTAATCGAAATTTCTTTTTTGCCCCTGCAACGAATCTTCATTCCAAATTGTCATATGTATAGAGGCGGCGGACTGCCGAACTTCGTACGCAAAGGGGCGTTTTAATCGATGTATTTGAACGGTCAACTGATTTTCGACGATAGCCATTTCCAGGATCATCACGAATGCGGCGTGCCCGTGCAGGTATATTGGGGCAAAGTGCATCATGATATCGGGTTCGTCGAACAATTCAGTCCATCGTACATCAAGATGAATAATATTTTCTACAGCCGCAAGCAATTTACCTTCGTGTCGAGGCCCGGCTACTGAAAAAAAAGCAAAGGGGCTGCAAAAGCAGCCCCGATTTCTTCGTTATTCCGATGTATGCACTTCCATCTTCGCTTCATGCGACCGCTCCGCGGCTGCTTCCGCCTCCTCGGCAGCCTCTTCCGCCTCGTCCGCCGTGAGATCTTTCTGCGGCGCCAGAATCGTCACGACGACCTGTTCGGCATCCAGCCGGGTCGTAACGCCCGAAGGCAGCTTCAGATCCCCGACAAGCAAGTTCTCGCCGATGCCGAGCGCCGAGACGTCGACTTCGATCGACTCCGGAATCCGGTCCGGCAGACATTGAATCTCCAGCTCGTGCAGCATCGCCTGCAAGATACCGCCCTCGCGCACGCCGGCGGAATCGCCGACCATATCCAGGCGAACCGCGGTCTTGACCGCTTCGTTCATGTTCACTTGATGAAAATCGACATGGAGCACGGTCCGCGACAACGGCTCGCGCTGAACCTCCGTCAGCATGACGGGCTGCTTGCCCGCCCCCGGAATATCAAGCTCCAGCAAAGCATGCGGATGGGAGCGCAGCAGCGCCGACAGCTCCTTCTCGTTCACCGCGACGTTCAGCGGCTTGCTTAGCTTCGCACCATATACAACGCCAGGAATACTGCCCCTCAGCCTCATTTTCCGAATGTCGCCCTGCGTACCGATCGTCCGTTCTTGCGCTTGAAATGGGATTGCCATCGTGGAAACCTCCTTGTACGAATCGATTTCCATATATTCATACCCATTCCGGCACGGAATTAAACGAAACCGGCGCAGCCGCGTTGCGTCCATCGGCCATGAAGAGACGGTTCGAATGCGAATAGGAGACGATTACAGTGGTTGTCCGCCAGCATGAATAAAGGCTCCGAAGGCTCTGGAAAACCGCCCTCGAAGCCCATGGCAATTCGAATCGGAATGAACACGGTTAGCACGTGGGCATGTGCTCCCACAATCACGCCGCCGCATCCTGGCGCGCGTCGCTTACGGCGTCATAACGAGCCCAGGAGAGGCGCGTCGCGATCAATCAGTCCTTCGATTTGGCCTCTTTCTTCGCCTTCGCCCGCCCGCGCAGCTTGTCGGCGTAGCCCGGCTTGTTGTCCTGACGCACGCGCGCGATCGCCATATCGTTGGCCGGTACGTCGAGCGTGATCGTGGAACCGGCCACCACGTAGGCGCCGTCTCCGATCTTGACCGGCGCGATCAGGTTCACGTTGCTGCCGACGAACGCGTTGTCGCCGATCTCCGTCAGCGACTTGTTATAACCGTCGTAATTGACGGTAATCGCGCCGCAGCCGATATTTACGTCTTTGCCGACCTTGGCGTCGCCGATGTAGCTTAGATGGGACACTTTCGTGCCTTCGCCAAGCTCGGCGTTTTTGATCTCGACGAAATCGCCGATTTTGACGCCGGCACCGAGCTTGGCGCCAGGACGAAGATACGCATACGGGCCGACGGAGCACTCGTCGCCGATGACGGCTTCCGCCGAGACCGAATGCTTCACCGTGACGCCGTTGCCGATGGCGGTGTCCGTGATGTCCGCATTCGGACCGATGACGCAGTCTTCGCCGATGACGGTAGCTCCGCGTAGCACCGTTCCGGGATAGATCACGGTATCGGAGCCGATGACAACGTCCGCTTCAATATAAGTCGCGGCAGGATCGATGATCGTGACGCCGCCGAGCTGATGCTTGCGCACGTTGCGCGCGCGCATGAGCGCTTCCGCTTCGCCAAGGCCGACCCGGTCGTTGACGCCGACGCCCTCCGCATAATCGGGCGTGCAGTAAGCGCCGACGTTTTCTCCGGCGTTCTTCAGAATCTCCATGACGTCCGTCAGGTAATATTCGCCCTGCGCGTTATGGTTCGTGACTTTGGCGAGCGCCTGGAAGAGCTTCTTATTATCGAAGGCGTACATGCCCGTGTTGATTTCGCTGATCAACGCCTGCTCCGGCGTGCAATCCTTCTGCTCCACGATCCGAAGCACGTTGCCGGCCTCGTCGCGTATGATCCGCCCGAGCCCTTGCGGGTTCGGCACCACGGCCGTCAGCACGGTTGCCGCGGAACCGGCCTCCGCATGATATTTCAGCAGCGACGCGATCGTCTCCGACGTCACGAGCGGCGTATCGCCGTACAGGATGACCGTCGTGCCTTCCTCTCCGCCAAGCAGCGGCTCCGCCTGCTGCACCGCATGGCCGGTTCCGAGCTGCTGCTCCTGCAGCGCGAACTCGACTCCTTCGCCGAGGTAGGAGCGGACCGTCTCCGCGCCATGGCCGACGACGACGACCGTGCGCTCGCAATCGGCGTCCTTCACCGTCTGGAGCACATGCGCCACCATGGGCTTGCCGCACACCGGATGCAATACCTTATATAGTTTGGATTTCATGCGTTTCCCTTGACCAGCCGCAAGGATAATGGCCATTACTTTCACGTAAGTCCCTCCACCCAGGAGTCCGCTGAGACTCTTATAAATGCTTTACTGAATATATCGTATCCCGCGGCAAAAGAAAAGAGAGCCGGGACGGCTCTCTTCCTCTCAACCCCAATATTCCCAATTTAAGCGCCTTCTTCAATAACTTCCTCTTCCGTGGCCGCACGCTCGTACTCGGCGAGTACGGCAGCTTGGATCTTCTCCCGTGTCGTCGAAGAGATCGGATGTGCGATATCCCGAAACTCTCCATCCGGCGTACGCTTGCTTGGCATTGCCACGAACATCCCATTGTTGCCGTCTATCACGCGAATATCGTGAACGACAAACTCATTGTCAATGGTAATGGAGGCGATAGCCTTCATGCGACCTTCGGAATTTACTCGGCGGAGTCTAACATCGGTAATTTGCATCTGTGTTCACCACCTTTGGGTATCAAAGACTTGGTGTATACTTCCACATTCCGATGCTAAATCCTTCATGATTCTGGAAATTTATTGTCTAAATTTCAAATATTTTTTTGTGAGAAAGATTATTCTTTTCCATTCGACTTATATCGCTACGATCAGCTCGATTTCGACAAGAACATCCTTTGGAAGCCGCGCGACTTCTACGGTTGAGCGCGCCGGCTTGTGATCGCCGAAGTAGGATGCGTAGATGCCGTTCAGCGCCGCGAATTGGTTCATGTCCTTGATGAAGACCGTCGCTTTCACCGTGTCGGCCAGCGTCGCGCCCGCTTCCGCGAGAACCGCTTGCAGATTACGGAATACTTGATGCGTCTGTTCCTCGATGCCGCCATCGACCAGCGCGCCTTCCGCGTTCAGCGGGATTTGGCCCGACGTGAAGAGCAGGTTGCCCAGCTTGATCGCTTGGGAATACGGTCCGATGGCCGCAGGGGCTTGATTGGTCGATACGATTTGCGGTTGCTGCTTCATGTTTGTAAAATCCTCCCGTTACTGTGGATTTAATTGAAATAGTTGCCCGGAATGACCGTCGTGTGCTTCGTCTTCATATCCACGGCCGTCAGCCTGGCCAAGGACACGTAATCCTCCAGCAGCCGCTCCTCGGTATCCAGCTCGCCGGATTCCACGAATACGCCGACGCCCGCGACCTTCGCGTTGAATTCGTAGAGCAGATCCATCATGCCCTGGATCGTGCCCCCCGCTTTCATGAAATCGTCCACGATGAGCACGCGCGCGCCTTCCTTGAGCGCGCGGCGCGCCAAGGACATCGTCTGGATGCGCTTGTTCGAACCCGAGACATAGTTGATGCTGACGGCCGAGCCCTCCGTGACTTTATTGTCGCGGCGCACGATGACGACGGGCAGGTTCATGCAGGAAGCCGTCGCATACGCAAGCGGGATGCCCTTCGTCTCCACGGTCATGATCACGTCGATATCCGCGTCCGCGAAGGCCGTCGCGAACATGCGGCCGACATCCGCGAGCAGGCCGGGCTGTCCGAGCATATCCGTCATATATAAATAACCGCCGGCAAGCACGCGCTCCGGCTGCTCCAGCTGGCGGCAGATGCCGTTCATAATGTCCAGCGCTTCCGCGGCGCCCATCTTCGGCGTGTATTTCACGCCGCCGGCGGCGCCAGCTAGCGTATGAAGCTCGCCTAAGCCTTCTTCTTCGAATACTTCTTTAATGATCGCCAGATCCTCGCTGATGGACGATTTGGCAGATTGATAGCGATCCGCGAATGCTGTTAGAGAAATTAACGTATGGGGGCGCGTAAGTAAGTACTGCGTCATCTCAACTAACCGTGCACTTCGTTTCAATTTCTTCAAAACGACCTTCCCCCTTGCCAAATCCGAATAATATAAAGTCAATATACCATTTTCATACGGATTTAATCAAGGTTTACGTCGGCTTTATGTCAGCATTCTTACCACGTAAACTTCTTTGCAAAATCCGCGCAGCCCGTTGTAAATTCGCGAGACCTTCGCTTCTTTGCTGACCAGGCCGAAAACGGTCGGTCCGCTGCCGGACATCAGCACGCCGTCCGAGCCCAGCCGCTGCATGATTTCCTTCAACTGCAGCACCTCCGGATGCAGCTGCAGCGTCACGTTTTCCAGCACATTGCCGAGATTCGCGCAGACATCCGCGAAAGAACCGCTTGAAATCGCTTCCAGCATGTCCTTGGCAGACGGATGGCGTTTCAACTCGGAAGCGCGCAGCTTGCCGTATACGTCGGCCGTCGATACGTTGATCGGCGGCTTCGCCAGAATGACCCAGCACTGCGGCGGATTCGCGATGCGCTCGAGCTTCTCGCCCCGTCCGGTCGCCAGGGCGGTGCCGCCCGTCACGCAGAACGGAACGTCGGAGCCGAGCTCCGCGCCCAGCGTGCATAGCTCGTCCTCCGAGATGCCAAGCTCCCAGAGCCGGTTGAGGCCGCGCAGCGTCGCCGCGGCATCGCTGCTGCCACCCGCCAATCCCGCGGCCACCGGAATGTTTTTGTCCAAATGAATATACACGCCCTTCCGGACGTTATAGCGGTCCTTGATAAGCCGCGCTGCCTGAAAGGCCAAGTTCTTCTCGTCGAGCGGTATGTATCCCGCTTGGCTTGAGATAATAATGGAATCGCTGTGCAGTTCCTCCATCTCGAGCCGGTCGGCCAAATCCACCATCGTCATGATCATTTCGACTTCGTGGAAGCCATCGTCGCGTTTGCGCAGTACATCCAAGAGCAGGTTAATCTTGGCCGGCGCCTTCTCATAGATTTTCATGTTCGATTCACCCGTCCATTATCGTTAAACTTCACATATTATAACAAAAGGTCATAAGAAAAGCTAAGATGCCGGAAGCCCGCTGCTGCAGAGCTTGCCATCTTAGCTTGATACGGCCGATGTTACGGATGCATGTTGGACGTGTGCTGGTGACTATTCGCCATCGCTTGCTGCGCGACGTACGGCGGCACGGTAGCTGCCGGGGACATCGTCCTCGGCTGCGTCGCGGGCGCTGCGGCATACGAGCGCTGCGCATTGTGCGACGGCGCCTGCGGCCGGTACGCCTGTGCCTGCGGCTGCGGCCGGACCGTCTGCTGCTCCTGGTATTGCTTCGCGGCGGCTTGCTCAGCCAGCTGAATGGCGCGTTTCACCATATTGCCGGCGTCCTTCGCCTTGATGCTGCCCCATCCTTCTTTCTGCACCGTGTCGTAAAAGCCCAAATCCTTGGCCAGCTCGTTCTTCAACTGCTCGCTCATCGTGCTGCGGCGTCTTCGGGACATGAGAACTGTCTCCTCCTTAGAAACGTAATGGTACCGTTAGTATGGATGTTTTCCGCGATCCCAATTCCCTTCGAAAAAAAATGCAAGCAATGCAAACGCCGACCTCGCGCTTGCCATTGCTTGCATTCTAAAGAAAGCCAAACGAATGTTTGTTTCTTACTGTATATAGGTAATGCGTACCTGACCGTCATCGCTGTCGACCATCACTTCAACGGATTCCGTCAAAATATCGGCGTAGCTGTAAGAAACGCGCTTGAAGGCATGCTGTTCCTGATCAAGTCTGACAATAAATACAGAAGGGTAGATTTCTTCTAATACACCGGTCCGTTCAATAGTCTTTCGACGACCACCGTTTGCACGAAGACGTATTTTGGAGCCGACATGGGTTTCCAAACTGCGTTTAATCTCCAATAGCGCATTTTTAGCCATTGTGCACTACCACCTCTTTCCTTGTCCATTATAACCAAAGAGAGGTGATTTGTCAAAAAAATTTAATTATAACAGCGGCTTTAATAAATTGTCAATATAAAAAATATTGATTATTCGGAGCCTTAGCCTTTATTCTGTCCCTGCCATCTATTTCTATACGGTCGCTTTTATTCCCGTCAACGTTCGAGGCTTCGGAAGACCCACGCGATACTTGCCGTACGTTTCGATGCCGCCCACGCCGTCGATGCCGCTGATCGTTCCGTGGATGACGTCCGGCAAATTGATCGTCTCCCTTATCGGCGTGTAGCTTGCTTTGATCGCCACATACACGGGATCCAAGGCATGAATGAGCACGCGCCCCGGCGAGCTGGCAAAATTCGACCCCGATTTGAGCAGCGCTTCGTAATGCGATTGGCATGCGCCCGCCACGATCACGAGGCTATCCCGGTTTTTCTCGTAATCCCGGGCGATTTGGACCGCATCCACGAAATTTTGCGAATTTTTGTAGGACATCAGATCGTTCAAGTCGTTCTGTTCGCGGTTTTTGAGCACGCCGTCGTGCCCGGTGATCACGATGATGTCCGGCTTGATTTGCGGCAGGAGCCGGTAGACCGCCTCGGCCATTTGCGATTCATGCACGAATAAGCCATGGGCCGGTACGCGCATCTGGGTGTACAGCTGCATGCTTTTTTTCATGTAATTGCTGTCTCCGTCCAAATGCAGCACCTTTCCGGGCACATCGAAATAAGGCTGGCTCTGATTCTGCGCCCGCAGCAGCTCCCGTTGAAGAATCTGCTGCTGCCGCTCCTCCTGCATCCGCTGCGTCGATTCTCCGGCCTTCAGCCGCGCCTGCCGGATCGCGACCGGCAGGTCGCCGTCCTTCACGACCGATAAATCGACTATGGGCGCGTCTGCGAGCAGACGATAATCCGTGCCTTTTAAAACGGCTGTTTGCTGATCGATTGTCGCAACACGAAATAGGACGTCCCCGCCATAGGATTTGCGGACGACCAGGTCCCCTTGCATCATGGGCAAATCACCTCTTCGTCTATCCTATGGGGAGATGCCCCCGATGGTGCGCTTCTTTCGTCATGTTTTGCGGCCGCTTCGGCTACGCGGGCAAGCCCGCTTTCAGCAGGGCATGGCTGAGCGCCGCGAATTCCGCGAGCGACAGCGTCTCGCCCCGGCGCGTCGGATCGATGCCGCAGCCCTCGAGCAGCGGACCCAGCAGCTCGCGGTTCGGCTTTCCGACATAAGCGGTCAAATTGTTCGCGATCGTCTTGCGGCGCTGCGCGAAGCAGGCCTGGACGGTCCTGAAGAAAAAGTCCTCGTCCTCGACTTCGACCGCCGGCTTGTCCCGAAGCGACAGCTTGATGACCGCGGAATCGACATTCGGCTGCGGAATGAACACCGTGTGCGGCACGATGCACACGAGCTCCGGCTCGCAGTAATACTGCACGGCTACGCTCAGGCTGCCGTATTCCTTGCCGCCCGGCTTCGCGGCCATCCGCTGCGCGACCTCCTTCTGAATCATCACGACGATGTTCTCGAGCGGCAGCTTCTCTTCCAGCAGCTTCATCAGGATCGGGGTCGTGACGTAGTACGGCAAATTCGCCACGACGCTCACGCCGGCCAGCCCGCCGAACTGTTTCTCCATCAGCTCGCGAAGATCCAGCTTCAGCACGTCCCCGTGCTCCACGTGCACGTTCGGCGTATCCGCGAGCACGTCCCTTAGAATCGGAATGAGCCGGTTATCGATCTCGACCGCCGTGACGCGTCCCGCCGTCTGCGCCAGCCGCTGCGTGAGCGCGCCGATGCCGGGACCGATCTCCAGCGCTCCCTTCGTCTCGTCGAGCTCGGCGGCGCTTACGATTTTGTTCAATATATTTTGATCGATCAGGAAATTCTGCCCGAGGCTCTTCTTGAACGTAAAGCCGTACCGGGCGATGATGTCCTTCGTCCGTTTGGGCGAACCGACTTCCTGGGTCGTTTTGAATCCTTCCGTCATCGCGATTCTCCTTCGCTCTCCATCGCCTGCAGCGCACGCCGGAATTCTTCCCGCGTAATCCGGAACGTGGAGCATCGTTTATAAAACTGCTTGCCGTTGGCATACCCGATGCCAAGCAGATTGCCCATCTTCAGCCTGCGCTCCGATGCCTGCGGATGCACGAGCAGCCCCGCCTGCATCAAGTCCTCCATCGTGACCTCCGCCAAGCCGCCGTCATTGCTGCCGGCTTCCGTGCGCAGATTGGCCAGCGCGTGCCGTATGGCGTCCGGAGAGGCGTTCTCCACGCCGATATCCCCTTTGTAGAGCGCCTCCGCCTGCGGCAGGAACGCATGCTTGCAGCCGGGCACGCGCTGCGCGACGATCTTGCGGATCCGCTCGCCCGCATGGTCGGGATCGGTGAAGATGATGACGCCGCGGCGTTCCTGCGCTAGCGCGATGCGCCGAAGCACTGCTTCCCCGATGGCGGAACCGCCGGTTTCGATCGTCTCGGCTTCGACGGCCCGCTTGATGGCGACCGTATCGTCCTTGCCTTCGACGACAATGATTTCTTTGATCATGGAAGCTCCATTCCTTCCTTCCGGTAAACAAATAAAAAGAAGAGGCATCGCCCCTTCTTATGATGGCATATTTTCGCATGAATTACGATATGAATCAAGTACACGGCGAATTCAACCCACGCCGGACCGTCGACCGGGTCTCTACAGAGACTCCGGCTTTTTCGGTCCCAGCACGTATACCGTGTAGCCCCGCTTCAGCCCGAACCGGTCCGCGTAAGATTCGCTGTCGAAGTAAACGTCGATCTTGCTGCCTTTGATCGCACTGCCGGTATCTTCCGCACGGCGGAAACCGATTCCTTCAATATATACCCAGTAGCCGATCGGAATGACCCTCGGATCCACCGCGATGGTGCGCCCTTCATGAACGCGCGCTCCCGATGCCGTAATGCCGTATTCCGGATGGTTCTTGCCTTTGCCCGTCGATGCAACGCCGGCCGAATACGCCGTCAGCGTGACGTTCTTCAGTACCTTCTTCGCGTTGAACGTTACCCCGTGCTTCGTATACGTCGACCGGGAAGACTGCGCGGAGAGCATCGTTACCTTCGGCTCGGGCTTCTTCGTTCCGACCGATACGACTTGGTTGACCGCGGATTCCGGGGTCAATTTCTCTACGAGCGTTTGCGATACCGGCACGCCGTCCGCGAATACCGTTTCGTAGCGTTTGACGACTTTGCCCTGCTTGCCCGACTGGACAAGCTTCTGTTTGCCGAGCGCGAGCTGCGGATCGTTCTTCTTCACGACGGTGAAGGGAACGGGATAGCTCGTTTCGGATACTTTCTTGTCGATCCGGGTGACCGTGATGGTCATGTTCGGTTCGAGCGCGGCCGCAAGCGAAGGCGTTACCTTGTCTTGACCGCGAACCGCTATATCAGCCTGATCGATCGCCGCCTGTACAGTTCTCTCTGTCGTGTACAACGTTCTTACTTTGCCGTCAGCCTTCACTTTAAGCGGGACCGCCTGATCGATAATGATCCGGTCGCCGTCGCTTATTCCGCCATCGAGCGGCATCGACACCTTATCGTGCGTGCCAATGGTTATGGCTTGTTCATCCAGTAGGCGTTGAAGGACCCATTGTTTCGTCGACACAATGGTTTCTCGTCCGTTCAATACTACGGAGACATGCTTGTCAGCCGTTCCGTACAACAACACCAAAAACATGAAAGTCATAGCGATTGAGATCATGGCGCTCAGTACAATTAAACGCACATTCTCATGCTTCCATCGCAATGCGAAAGACATGCTGGATGATCGTTTCCCATGGGTGTCCTTAAGCTGGAGTGCTCCCACTTCTTCGGTCCTCCTTACATAGCCCCGCCGCCTTTGTAACGCATGATACTTAGACGCGACTATAGAGTAGTATTAGCGTGCAAGCACGCATCTTCCATATTCCTCCCCGGCCCCACCTCCACGATACACCCTATGTCGTCAGTTTACGCAATATTCAAACAAAAAGAAGCCCGACGACAGAGGATCTGTTTCGTGGCTTCCCATTTAAAATAGGCAGCATGGAGTTGCATGCACGAGGTTGATCTCTCTTATAGACGCTTGCGAGGTTAGCTGTCGGATTCGGGCGCGAGAGTCGCCCTATTCGCTCGCGAACGCTTCAGCCTGAATGCGTCCGTCCGCGAAATTCACCCCAAGAAGAATTTCACCGTCTCCGCCGTCCGCATGATACAGACAGTTTCAACAATTGGTTCCCCCGCTCTCCGATAGACGGAGATTAAGCGATTATTTGGAAAAGGAATACAACTTTTGTTGCTCTGAGATGAATCATACAGTCTAGCGCTACACATTGTAAAGAACTGATTAATGACGATTTTAGCGAATTTCAAGGAAAATACCGAGAGATTCAACCGATTTTCGGATCAAAAATCATTTTTATCACCGGATATCATCCAAATGCTTGCTTTCAATCCGATTTTCATGTGATTCCAAAACATTTCATTGCGTTCTCGGTCGTTATTCTGCCAATTTCTTCTACGGATTTACCTAAAATATCCGCCATCGTATTTGCTACAAGACGGACGAACGCCGACTCGTTTCGCTTCCCGCGATGAGGGTGAGGGGCCAAATACGGAGCATCGGTTTCGATCAATAAACGGTCGAGCGGCACCTTGGCCATGACCTCTTTGGGCACCCGCGCGTTGAGAAATGTAAGCGGTCCCCCGAAGGAAATATAGAAGTTCATATCGAGACATTGCTTCGCCGTTTCCCAGCTGCCGGAATAGCAGTGCATGACGCCGCCGACTTCGCTCGCGCCCTCCTCCCGGAGAATACGCACCACGTCCTCGTGCGCGTCGCGGTTATGGATGACGATCGGCTTGCGCTTCGTTTTCGCAAGGGCGATTTGCTGGCGGAATACATGTTGCTGAACGTCCTTCGGCGACGTATCCCAGTGGTAATCGAGTCCGATTTCGCCGATCGCGACGACCTTGGGGTGATCCAGCAGCGAAGCGATCCATTCCAGGTCCTCCGGCTTCATGTCGATGCTGTCGACGGGATGCCAGCCGACGGCGGCATAGATGAACGGATAGCGTTCGGCCAGCGCGATCGTCGTGGGGATCGTCTCCCGGTTGAAACCGATATTGATCAGCTTTTCTACCCCCTCGGCCAGCGCCCGTTCAATGACCGATTCGCGGTCGTCGTCGAATTTATGCGAATCCAAATGCGTATGCGTGTCGATTAACATCATGTTGCGCCAAACCCCTTTCTACATTAAAGCAAATAATTCGCGTATCTTCGCGGACAGGAGGTGCGCTGATTCAAGCAGCGGTTCCTCCGGGTAATACAGGTGATACTTCCCTTGATGTATGCCCGTGATGGAGCGGACGATGTCGGACCTTCCGGATATTTCCGACAACCGATCATCGCCCGAGAGCAGCAGAATCGGCGGTTTTTCTTCCTTTTCCGCTTGTTCGGCCGTGCCCGGACGATACACATGGTAGGGCATGTCATACGGAAAGTCAATTTCCAGGTGATATTCCGGATGAAGCCCGATGACGCGAAATTGTTCCCGAATCTCGTGCCAAAGCTTCTCGTCGGGTTGATCCATCGTGATATATTTGTAAAGCTTTCGATTCAAGAATCGCTGGCATAGGTCGGACAGCACCGGATCGGATTCGTTAGTCCAAGCCGAGAAGGCGGTCTGAACGAGCGCTTCGTCCAGCGCAAGGTAATCCTCGATGTCGATCGTTCCGGAGAATAGCTTCTCCAGGGGCGCCATCATCCAGCCGAACGCATGGCCGCCGGCATATAATTCCTTGGCTCTGCGGAATATCTGCCGCAATATGATTTCCGAGCTTCGCGTAACCGGATGGAAGTACACCTGCCAATACATTTGGTAACGAGACATGAGATAGTCCTCGACTGCATGCATGCCGCTTTCCTTGACGACGATCCGTCCTTGATGCGGCCGCAGAACGCGCAATATCCGCTCCAAATCGAAGGTACCGTAGTTCACCCCCGTAAAGTATGCATCCCGAAGCAAATAATCCATGCGATCCGCATCCATCTGACTGGCTACGAGCGAGACCACGATCGGTTCATGATAGGTTTTGCAGATCACGGAAGCGATCCGCTCCGGGTAGGAGGAATCGAACGCGCGGAGCACGCGGTTGATCTCGGTATCCCCGAGCAGCAATCGGCAGGTCCATGCCTCGTGATGCGTGTCGAAGACGTCTTCGATGGAATGGGAAAACGGTCCGTGACCGATATCGTGCAGCAGGGCCGCGCATAACGCGACGAGCTTTTCTTCGATCGGCCAGCCGGAATAACCGCTGCGTTCGAATTGGGAAATGATCTTGCGGGTGATTTCGTAGACGCCGAGGGAATGCGAGAATCGGCTGTGCTCGGCGCCGTGAAACGTCAAGTACGAGGTGCCCAGCTGCCGGATGCGCCGCAGACGTTGAAATTCCCGCGTGTTGATCAAATTCCAGATCAAGTAATCCTGCACGTAAATGTACTTATGAACCGGATCTTTGAATACTTTTTCTTCGGGAAGGCGTTCCTTCGCTTGACCGTTTGCCATATTGCCGTTCACTCCCAACGTTCGTCATTTCGACATATTCTTCGAACCAATGTCGAATTATGTCACAATTCTATTTCCAATATGTACGTCATTGTTGTACTATAATAAGTATAGACGAATGCTTTATTGCCGTGAAGTAGTGGGAACCGCAGCGCTCGTTCGTTCATGAGTGCCGGTTGACTATTTTGGGAAACGTTGGTATTATTAAGACATATAATGATAGAACTTTGTCGAATCGTGACGACTGACCAAATAGGAAAGGGGAACGACAATCATGATGAAATCCACTGGTATCGTTCGTAAAGTTGATGAGCTCGGCCGTGTCGTAATTCCGATCGAATTGCGCCGTACGCTTGGAATCGGAGAAAAGGACGCCCTGGAAATTTACGTGGACGGCGAGCGGATCATGCTCAAGAAATACGAGCCGGCTTGCATCTTCTGCGGCAATGCCGAGAACGTGGCGTATTTCAAAGGAAAAATCGTGTGCAACGTTTGTTTGACGGAAATGCCAACTCCTGTTACAAAATAAGAGACAAATCCGATTTTATAGGTTATAATGGTATTATTCAAATTGTTAATTCTAACCTTTTTAATACTCCTTGATGCCTTCCTGCGCCAGAACCTGGCCAGGAAGGTCTTTTTTTTGTGTTCACTTAGCTTATTTTTTCATCACTTCATTATATACATCGCGTTTCTGCAGTCCCCTGTCCACCGCGGCCCGCCTGATGGCATCCTTGCGGTCGCCGTTCTCCGCCTCGTAATGCGCCACATGCTCCTCCACACTAAGCGAGGTCCACCAGGAAGCATCCTCAAGCTTGGTCGCGGCAAGTTCTTCTCCGCCCATTCCCGCGATAACGAGACAGTACTCGCCGATCGGCGGGTGTTCCTCCAGCCAGGCAATGCACTCCGAGATCGTACCGCGCGCGATTTCTTCATGCCGCTTGGTCAACTCCCGCACCATGGCTATTCTCCTGTCGCCCCATTGTTCCAGGATAACGGGCAGCGTCTTGGCAATCCGATGCGGCGATTCATAACAGATGATCGTTTCCTCGTGCCGCTGCAAACGACCGAGCCACGCCAGCAGCGGTTTGCGGTCGCGGGGCGGAAAGCCCGCAAACAGGAACCGTTCCGTAGGCAACCCCGACACGATCAAGGCGGATAATGCCGCATTCGCGCCCGGTACCGGAACGACCGAAAGCCCTCGCTCCGCTGCGGCTGCCGCCAAGTCCGCGCCCGGATCCGAGATAGCCGGCATTCCGGCATCGCTCACGAGCGCGATTGATTGCCCGGCTTCCAGCAGTCGGATCAACTCGGGGCCGCTGGCCTCTTTATTATGCTCATGATAACTCACAAGCCGGGCGCTTATTTCAAAATGCGCAAGCAGCTTACGGGTCTGCCGGGTATCCTCGGCCGCGATCAGATCGACTTCTTTCAGGATCCGAACAGCTCGAAACGTCATGTCCTCCAAATTGCCGATCGGAGTGGCGACCAAGTACAGCGTGCCGCTCGTTTGATTCGATTCTGCTGGTTGAAAACTCCGTTGCACGATCATTGGCCAGTCTCCTTCTGCGAACCGTTCGCCGCTGCGTCTCCATAATAAATGCGCATTAACTCTTCATTATATTGGCGCTGATCATTATAGACGATGAGCGGAGGGAGCATTTTCAGATCCGGCTTGCCATCGCGCGCCGCTTCGATCAGCACCATATTGGCTTCGGCCGTCGCGCTTGGATGAACGAAGCGCATCCGTTTGGGCTCCAGCTTCCATTTGCGCATCGTTTCGAGAATTTCGACCAGCCTGGAGGGACGATGCACCATCGCGACGCGGCCGCCGGTCCGTATCAGCCTTGCGCAGGCCGCCACGATATCATCGAGCGTGCCGTTGCGTTCATGACGGGCTATGGCGAAATGTTCGTTCTCGTTCTGATCGCCCGTGCCTGCCGGCATATAAGGCGGATTAACCGTGACCACGTCGTAGATCCCATGGCCGCGCTGTCGATGAAATTCGCGCAGATCGCCTTCGAATACCGAGATCCGGTCTTCCAGGCCGTTCGCCTCAATGCTTCTTCTCGCCATATCGGCCAGCCGCGGCTGAATTTCAACGGCATCGATCGTCGCTTTCGTCCGCGTCGTCAGCAGGAGCGGAATCACTCCGTTGCCGCTGCACAGATCGAGAATTCTCCCGCGGGGCGGCACCGCCGCAAAACGGGCCAGCAGGACGGCGTCCATCGAGAAGCTGAACACCTCACGGCTTTGAATGATGTGCAATTGGTGCGTCAATAAATCGTCGAGCCGCTCATCGGGGGCCAATACCACTTCTTTAACCACTTTTCATGCTCCTTATTCAGTCGGTTGATTCGGTATGGATGCAAAACAAGACCCTGTGTCAGAGGGTCTTGTCCTTCAATCCTTATTCAGAAACGAAAGGCAGAACAAGCAGTCGCCTTCCGTGCGCAAATGACCATAATACAAATTACAAATATGAAAGCCCTCGTGATACAATCGTGCCAAATTGTCGTAGCCTTGACCGACCGCCGAAGGATCACCTGTCAAGACGGGCTCCTCATGCGGCTCGTCGTGCATGGCTTCATGGACGACGACCGGCTCCGGCTTGGGCGCATAAACCGCCGTCTCCCGTTTTAATACTTTACGCAGCTGCGCGTTTTCGATGCTAAGCCGATTGTTCTCTTCAAGCAGCGTCTTGATCTTCTGCTTCATCGAACCGAGCTCCGTATACAAGCTGCCCATATGCGTTTCCAAATCGCTGATTTCGCTAAATATGTCTTTTTTCAAGTTTCCACCCCAAGGCTATACAGCTTCGGATTTCACGTGGCCGGTTGCGGCCTTACTTTACGACGACATCATCGAGCGGTAGTTCCTTCGGTTTGCCGCCGACATCGAACAATTGCACGTAGACCGATTTGGTACCCGCGTTGATTCCCGTGACTTTGCCTTCGCCATACGAGGTGACGACGATTTTGCCGATGGCCGGGAGTTCTTCACGAACGCTTTCATAATTGTCGTGCTCGTACTTGAGGCAGCACATCAGCCGTCCGCACAGTCCGGAGATTTTCGTCGGATTGAGCGACAGGTTCTGATCCTTCGCCATCTTGATCGATACCGGTTCGAAATCGCCGAGCCAAGTCGAGCAGCAGAGCACGCGCCCGCAAGGTCCGATGCCGCCAAGCATTTTTGCCTCGTCGCGAACGCCGATTTGTCGAAGTTCGATCCGGGTACGGAACACGCTGGCCAAATCCTTGACGAGCTCGCGGAAATCGACGCGGCCTTCGGCCGTAAAATAAAAAATAATCTTATTGCGGTCGAACGTAAATTCGACGTCAACCAGCTTCATTTTCAGCTGATGATCGCGAATTTTCTCGAGACAAGTCGCAAACGCGTTGCGTGCCGCGGCCTTGTTCTCGTCCACGATCTTGGCATCGTTGTCGCCGGCGATGCGAATGACTTTTTTGAGCGGAAGGACCACATCCGATTCACCGACCTGTTTTGGCCCTACCACGATTTTCCCGTACTCGATGCCTCTTGCCGTTTCCACGATGACGTGTTGTTCTTTGTCCACCTGAAAATCGACAGGATCAAAGTAGTAGATCTTGCCCGCCTTCTTGAAACGGACACCCACGACGGTATACAATTGTTCACCCCTCCTGTACGCGGATCAGCAGCTGTTCAAGCGCCAATTGCGGCGCTACGTGCGCGCGTATGCGTTTTCCCGCCTCCAGCGTGAACGCCATGCATGACACCCAGCCCTCGGCCGGACGCACATAAGCATGTTTGCCGATCCAATCAAGCTGATCTATAAAAACGAGCGACTCATGTCTTCCTGCTTGAAAATGAATCATATCTTTGTACCACAGCATAAGCAATGACAAAAGAAGCTGCGGCTGTTCGCCAAGCTCCGTCTTTATGATGTGCTGCTGCAAGGACATCATCGCCGCGGTGAACCGGCTCAGACTGTCCTTTCCTAATTGTATCACTACGTTTCTCATTTCTGCAAACCCATTCTGCTGGATTAGCGCCCGACAGGCATCGAGCCCCGATGCCAAATGAACGGCGGCCCGGGCCGGAAGCTGAGGCAATCCTTCATTGACCAGCATCTGCAGCATCTCCTGCGGAGCAAGCGGCATGAAGGGAACATGCTGCGTGCGCGAGCGAATGGTCGGCAACATCGCTTGTCCGTTCTCCGTCAGCAAGATCGCCACGACGGGCGATTGGGGTTCTTCCAGAAACTTCAGCAAGCTGTTGGCCGCCTGAAGCGTCATCGTTTCCGCCCGCTGCATGATATACACCTTGCGGGCCGTATTTATGTTACGGTAAGCCAGCTCCCGTTGGAGCTCGCGGATTTGGTCGATTTTAATAGAGCTGCCGTCCGGTTCGACGATATGCAGATCCGGTTGATTGCCATGCTCGAATTTCCGGCATTCCAGGCAATGTCCGCACGCATCGTCGCCTCCTTCCGAACAGAACAGCGCCTGCGCGAAAGCCATCGCCATCTTCATGCGTCCGCTTCCCGGAGGTCCGCAGAACAAGTAGGCATGCGACACTTTGCCGCTCGTCAGCGCATACTGCAGGATGCGTTTCGCCTTAGGTTGCCCGGCAAGTTGTGCGATGCTCATCGGATTGAATCCTTTCTGTGGTTAGAAAAACAAATTTATCAACATGCCTCGGATATCGCCGATCGATTGAAGCAGCTTCAGCCGCCCTTCCTCGCTCTCCAGCAGCTCCTCGCCCATGGACACGAGGGAAGCGTCGATCTCCTCCAGCAGCTTGTAGCGCTTCGTGCGGCCCCGTCTGTCGAAACCGCGCGTTTCTTTCATCCCGACGCCGCGCCTGACGGTATCCTCGAGAAATTGCTTGACCATTTGTCGGTAAAGCTTGAGCTCCCTGACCGTCATCGAACGCGTCAAGCGTTCGCCTTGATTATGAATATCCTTGAGCTTCTCTTGAAGCTGCTCGATCGTCCGCTGCTCGTCTTGAAAATTCATGACGTCCGAGAAGCTCTTCATCGCAGCCGGCTTTGCGCCCGTGTCCGGACGCGAACGATCGGCGCCAAGAGGCCGCCACCCGGGATTGATTTTCATGGTTTAGTCACGCCCAATCAGAAGTGTTCGAAGCGTTCGACCGGAACGACGAACACTGCCGCGCCGCCGACCTGCACTTCAACCGGGAATGGAATGTAGGAATCGGTCGTGCTTCCCATCGGAGATACGGGGGATACGAGCTGATCGCGCACTTTGCAATTCGAGCGGATAACGTTCAGTACTTCATGAACCCGTTCATCCTCGATCCCGATCATGAACGTCGTATTGCCCGCACGCAAGAACCCGCCGGTACTGGCAAGCTTAGTCGCCCGGAAGCCTTCCCTGACGAGCGCATTCGACAGTCTATTGCTGTCTTTATCTTGTACAATCGCGATTACTAATTTCATCCAATTCCCTCCCCTTAATGCTTCCCGAATTACGTTGTGCCGTAACTTTGAATACGGCTCTATTAATTATTTGACATTGAATGTAAATAATCCTTCATATTCGCGCATTTAGTATCGCTAATACGTCTTTCAGCACGATTTCAGGCGATTGTTCGGCATCGATTCGCATGATTCGATCCGGTTCGGCCGCCATTAGCTGCCGGTAGCCTTCCCTGACCGCTTTATGAAATGCGAGCCCTTCCAAGTCAAGGCGGTTAATTTCCCTGCCTTCGCCCGCATGAATGCGTGCCAAGCCCGATTCGGGCGACACATCGAGCCAAACTGTCAACGCGGGCATATGATTCCCGATGGCGAATGCGTTGATGGACCGCACTTCCTCGATCCCAAGTCCGCGCGCGTAACCTTGATAGGCCAAACTGCTGTCGATAAACCGATCGCAGACGACGATTTCTCCTCTGTTTAGCGCAGGCAGTATCTTTTCCACCAAATGTTGACGACGGGCTGCAGCATAAAGCAGGGCTTCCGTCCGAGCATCCATAGCCGTATTTTCATTATCAAGCACAATGCCGCGAATCTGCTCCGCGATCGGTATGCCGCCGGGCTCTCTCGTGAATAGCACGGTTTTGCCATGTCCTTGCAGCGCTTTGGCGATACCATCGATCAGCGTGGTCTTACCCGAGCCCTCTCCGCCTTCTATCGTCAAAAACAACCCATTTCCCACAATCGTGCTCCTCTGTCTGTTTATACCCTTATCATATCAAAGCCAACCATACGCGTAAATCCGCTATGCTTCCGCCGTCACGGCAATCGTCCGCATCGTTGGATCGGCTGCTCCTTGGCATCTTGCGCCATCCGCCACAAGCTGTTTGATAGTGCGAATAGCCTCGGAGGTGATACGTTCGCCTTCGTAGAGCAGCGGAATGCCCGGCGGATAAGGAATGACGGCTTCCGACGAGAACCGACCAACCGCGTCATCCAGAGCGATCCGTTCCGTACTTGCGCCATTCGTTCGACTCGCACCGGTTCTGCTGAACGTAACGGGCTCGGATATCGGTTGAATTTGACGATTCATGCTGCTGCGGTGCCATTGTTCCATCGTCCGCGGCGCGCGCCCCTCTCTCGCCGCATCCATGGCGATTACGCCTAACGCTTGCTTCAGCCGCTCAATATCCTCGGCAGACGCCTCTACGCCAATTAGAAGCACGACATGCCGTGAGTCCGCCAGTTCCGTGTAGCAACCGAATGCTTCAAGCCTTTTCTGTATTTCAAACCCCGTCAATCTGCCCAAGCGATCATATAGAACGACACGAAGCGGATCGTTTCGCACTTCTTTTCCCGTCGAATTCGCTATCCCGTAATCCTCTTGCTCGTTCACCCAATTTCTAAAGGCTTCTGAGCTTGCCAATCCGCGTTCGAACATCTCCAGTCCCCGAAAATCAATCATTGCCCGGGTAATATCCAGGGAAGCCATTATAGGATAAGAAGGACTAGAACTTTGAATCATCCGTAAGGCATCCATGACGGCATTGCGATTGATTCGATCTCCTTGTATATGGAGCATGGCACCCATGGTGAGCGCCTGCAAGGTTTTGTGCGTGGACTGAACGACCGCATCGGCACCCGCTTGGAGCGCCGATGTCGGCAAAGTCGGATGAAGTGCGTAATGCGCGCCGTGAGCCTCGTCAACAAGCAGCAGCTTACCATACCGATGAATAAGTTCCGCGTACGGCCGAAGATGAACGCTTAGCCCGTAGTAACTTGGATTCGTAAGCATGACAGCCTTTGCTTCCGGATACGACCGAAGTGCCTGTTCCACCTGCACCAAGGTCGGCGCAATGTCGAGGCCGGTGTCCTCATCCCTAGCCGGCATTAGAAATACCGCTCGGGCGCCAGACAATTTTAGTCCGTTTAACACGGATTTGTGCGCGTTACGCTGTACGATAATCAAATCATCCGGCTCGCAAACCGCCAGCAGCATCGCAAGGTTGCCGGCCGTGCTTCCCCCTACCAAAAAGAAAGTGTGGTCGGCACCGAACGTTGCTGCCGCAAGGGTCTGTGCTTCTTCGATCACCCCCGTCGGCTCATGCAAATCGTCGGTTAACGATAGCTCGGTCACGTCGATCGCCATCACGGCCCTCAATGCCGACAAAGCGTCATTCTTCAAGTCTTGAAGCAATGGTAGCGATTGCCCGTATTTATGTCCAGGTACATGATAGCTGACAGGACGAGAAGCATGCAGGTTCGTTAGCGCTTCGAACAACGGTGCATGCCAGTTTTGCTTTGATTGCGAATCCAATGAACGTTCCCCCGGTTCCCAGTAATCTATCCCTTTATCATAATGGATTCCGGCATGAACTTAAACCTAACGCTGTATCCAAACAAAATAATCCCGAACTCTCTCGATATGAAACGCATACGAGAAAAAGCAGGGATCATGAGTGCTGTCCGTAGAGGGAATTACGCATTGTTTTGCAGCCAGATGCGTCTGAGTTGATGAATGAAGAAAGGATATTTAGCATCTTGCACATCCGTTTGAACCATTTCGGCCTCGCACGTATCGCAAATAAATCCATCTATGATCCGTATGCCTTCTTCTTTCTCACGGTCGCAAATAATACATACGTTAACCGCTGCTTCCTCCGACATTTTGCTTCACCTCTTCCAAGGGAAATAGGTCACTTCTTCTAGTATGCCACAAAATCTAGCAACCTATACGACTTTCATAGCCCATTTCAAATAGTAATACAGTTTATGTCGAAGCGCCCAGATTGGTTCCCAAAGGCTTGCACTTCTTTTCGGAGGGAAGTCTACACAATCCGGACCATAAATCCGATACATGGTGTAGATCATCGAAAGGCGCTGACGAAACATGCGGGGAACGCTTGCCGAACAGGATAAAGCAACGATCTACCAATACCAATTGAAGCAGAAAATATTCGTTCGTGATGAATTATATCGAAGTTATTTATGCGCCATATGCATCTTGGCGATCTTTCTGGTTCTGATGTACCGGCTCGAGGGGGTAAAAGCATTTGGGATCGGCATGCTTTGCAGCCAGTTCATCCATTTCATCATCATTCGACTTACGCTGATCCGCGTTGACGAGCCCGATTATAAGCGCTGGGGATGGCGTGTACTCGGAATCTGGATCGGATATATCCCGGTTGCCCATATCGAGCTTGGCTTATTTCGACGGCTGCACTGGCATCTGTTATGGCTTGGCCTTTGCGCGATTGGCGTGTTGTACCCTTGGGCCAATGAAGCCACTATGATCAGTCTTACCATGTGTCACATTTGGTTCCTTGCCCCTCGACTGATTATCAACAGAAGGCTGCGCAAAGCCAAACGAGACGGAGTTCTCAAAATCACATCCAACGAAGTCAGCTATTACCATCGTTAAAGCGTACTAAACGCTGATGGTCACGCTGACTTCTTCCATTCAACAACAAAAAACCGACTGCAGTTCTGCAGTCGGTTCATCGTGCTTGGCAACGTCCTACTCTCCCAGGACCCTGCGGTCC
>NZ_JAAAMV010000036.1 GCF_009909185.1 Paenibacillus glycinis
GCGCACCGATTGAGTATCGATGCGCGTTGGCTGCTTAGCTTTTTTCATTTGTCTACTTGACGGGGGTATGACCACAGCGGCTTGGTTTTACAAAGGAAAGGATCCTATGCGCGACTTTCGGTTTCTAGCATGGCTCCCTTGTTACGCGGCGTTTTACGAATGAAGCATTAGAGCAAGCGCCTCTGCGACCGGCGTCGCCGGACGGCCGAGCAGCTTCTCCAGATCATTGCTTTCGATCTCCAGCGTGCCTTCGCGAATGCCCTGCTGGATGCCGACAAGAATCGGCACGACGAAGTCCGGAACGCCTGCGCCCGCCATGATCTCCGCGTATTTGGCATCGTCGACCTGCACGACGGGCACTTCCTTGCCGATCGCCGCGCCGACGGCCGAGGCGAACTCGTCTTGCGTCAGCAGCTTGCCCGAGAGCTCGTAGACCGTATTTTCGTGCCCTTGTCCCGACAGTACCGCCGCGGCCGCTTCCGCGTATTCCTGCCTCAACGCCCAGCCGGTCTTGCCGGATCCGGCGGAGGTTACCCACGGATGCCCCGCCAGCGCGCCTTGGATATTCGCGGATTCGTTTTCCAGGTACCAATTGTTGCGCAGGAACGAGTACGGGATGCCGGTATTCATAATGGCTTCTTCCGTGGCACGGTGAACGGCGGCAAGGAATAACGAGCTGTTTCTCGCGTTAGGCGCGCTGGTATAGGCGATGAAGCCGACGTTGTTTCGTTTGGCCGCTTCTACCGCGTGCGCATGCTGCCGGATTCTGGTCTCGTTGTCCCCGTCCGCCGAGATGATCAGCAGCCGGTCGATGCCCGCGAATGCGGCATCCAAGGTGTCCGGGCGGTCGAAATCGCCCTCGCGAACCTCTACCCCGCGAGCCTTCAATGCTTCCGCCTTCTCCGGATTGCGTACGCTGACGGCCAATCGGCTCGCCGGCACCGTCTTCAATAATGCTTCCACGACTAAACTGCCCAATTTGCCCGTCGCGCCCGTCACTAGCATCTTCATGTTTTTTCCTCCCGAATTCATCGTGTTTTTTCGATATAACCATTATGGTTACAACGATTGTATAAATAAAAGCTCTTTACGAGCTCTCATTCAGCTGAATTTTGCGGTTAGCTGGCTCAGTGTCGTCTGCGCGAGCCGCCGTTCCATGGCGGACTGGGCTTCGCTCAATTCGGACTGAAGCACGGACTCGATGCCGCGTCCGACCTGGCACCGAATATTCGAGTCCTCGTGAATGCCGAACAGCCGGTTATCGTCGAGCAGGTTCACCGCCCGATAAATATCGAGCAGCGTGATCCGGTCGGGCGTTCGGAGCAAGAAAGCGCCGCCTACCCCGGGACGCACGTCCACCAGCCCCGCTTTTTTCAACAGGCCCATGATTCGCCGGATGACCACCGGATTGGTATTCACGCTGCCCGCGATGTATTCTCCGGTTATCTCGTTCGCGTTTACCGCGATCAGGCTCAGGATATGGACGGCCATGGAAAAACGGGTGCTTATTTGCTTCATGATTGTCACCACCGATATAACCATTATAGTTACAACGGTCGTCGACGTCAATAAACGTTGGCTGGAACCCTCCCGCGAACCGGCATCCCGCCCGCTATTCGTCCGCGACCGGATGCTTGAACCGGTCGAACGCCGTCTGCTGGATCGCGACCGCCCGGTCGATGCCAAGCGACTTCAGCGTGCCGACATAGGCGTCGAAGCCCTCCAGCGGCTCGATGCCGAGGATGAATTTCAGCGACATCTCGTCCACCAGCGTCGACGCGTCCTGCATGATGACGGACAGCTCCGCGCTCTCCTTCTCGGTCTTCGGCGTAGCGGGCAGCATATGGCTGTCCGTGTCCGTGTCGCTCCAGAGGCGAATCGCTTCCTTCTGCTCTGGCATCGCGTAATACTGCTCCATGTAACGGACATCCTGGACGAACGGCCCGTTGTAGCTGGCCCGGGTATACATCGCCAAAGCCTGGGAAGGAGCCAGCTTGTCCGGATTGCTCATGATGAGATCCGTATACTTCGGGTAACCGTCCTTCATCTCGTAGCTGAGCCCTTCGATGCCGAAATTGAACAGCATGTGGCCCTCGGGACCGTAGCCGTAATCGAGCAGCCGGACCGCTTCCTCGACGTTCGCGCTCGTCTTGGCGATCGCCACCCCGCCGCTCGACCCGATGGACGGCGCCTTCTGCCCGAACTTCGGCCGTTCTCCCCGATGCAGCACGGGATACGGCGCGGCGGTCAGCTCGGCCGCCGGATCGCGCTGCCGCAGCAGCGGCAGCCAGGTGCCGATCCCCGCGCCGGCGTTCCAGATGCTCGCGCCGCTGCGTCCCGTCAGCATGCTGACGTCCTGCGTCTCCGAATCGACCGCGGCGAAATTCGGATCGATGAGGCCTTCGGCGTACCAATCGCGCAGCAATGCCAGAAAGGACTTGTATCCGGGCTCCTGCGGGCCGAACTTCACCTGGCCGTTCTCCAGGTAAAAGCCTTTCTTGATGCCGTAAGCGCCGATGAAGGCGCCGCCCTCGATGCCGAACAGCGGATTGGGCACGCCGAGGAACGTCAGCGGCGCTTCGACGCCCTTCCGCTCCTTGAACGCCTGCAGCACGGCATGCCAGTCCGCGATCGTCTCCGGCACGTCCAAGCCGAGCTCGTCCAGCCAATCCTTTCGCAGGATCGGTCCCTGATAGGTCCGCAGCCGGTCGTCTTCCTGCACGAAAGGGAACGCGTAATAGCTGCCGTCCGCCGTGCGGATCTGCTTGTCGATGTCGGGATGCGCGTCCAGGTATGCTTTCAGATTCGGCGCATAGCGATCGATCGCGTCGTTCAGGCGCAGGATATAGCCGTCCTTGATCGCTTTCTCCGGGCCGCCGGGAAAATTGCTCCAATCGTACTCGATCATGTCCGGCAGCTCGCCCGACGCGAGCAGCACGTTGATCGCCTCCTTCGCTTGATTCGCCGGAGGCTGGATGAAGGTCAAGTTCACGCCCGTCTCGCGCTGCCATTCCTGAAAGAAAGGCACGTCCCGGAAACGCTGCTTGGCGCTCGCCGCGTTGCCGTTCAGCTCGGCCCAGTACGTCAGGGCCGTCCCGTCCCCTCCGCCGAACGCGGCGGCGATCGTCTGCCCGTCGGCCGCCTCGTTCATCGCCGCCGTCGGTACGGCCGCTTCGTTCATGCAGCCGGCTAGCGGCAGCAGCGCCGCCGTTATCGCCGCGACGGCGGCGAGCCAAGCGAACTTCCTCTTCATCCCGATGGCCCCCTCTAACAAACTTCCTTGTACTTGCCCGGCGTGATGCCCTCGTACTTCTTGAATACCCTGATGAACGTCGCCGCGTCGTTGTAGCCGACGAGCTTCGAGATTTCGTTGATGGATTCCTGCTTCGTCCGGATCATTTCCTTGGCCTGCCGGATGCGCGTTTTATGGATGCAGTCGAGCAGCCCTTCGCCGGTCTGATTTTTGAACAGCCGCGACAGGTAGCTTCCCTTCAGATCGAATTGCTCGCCGATCGCGTTCACGTTCAGGTTCGCGTCCGTGTATCGGTCCTCGATGAACCGCATCACCCCGGCGATCAGTTCGCGCAGCGAGCCTTCCCGTTCCATCGACACGCCGCTCGTCCGCTTCGCCGCGGCGAACTCGCATACGTCCGCAAGCAGCGAATGCAGCTCCTCGCGCATTTCCTGGATCGTGTCGCAGGCGATGATCTTGTCCATCCAGAGCGGATGGTTCTCCCAGATGCCGCTGCCGCTGCCGCCGTCCCCGTCCCCCAGCTCGTTGATCGCCTTCACCATCGTGCCGACCATGTTGAAGATCAGGCAGCGCGCCAGCGTGAGCGGCATGACCGGCTTGCCGAAATTGCGATCCGTGATTTCGTTCATATACGCGGAAGCCTGCTCCAGATCGCCCGCCTTGATGAAATTGATCAGCTGCTGCTCGACCTGAAGCGGGTAGTAGTAGCCGGAGCGGGCCGAATCGGCCGGGTCGGGGCGAATATCCTCGTAGGCGATGATCCCTTTCTTCCCGAGCACCATCTTGTATTCCATCGCGTCGACCGCCTCCTGGTAGGCCGCCGCGATCCCCGTCCACGAGGAATGGCTGCCGCTGATGGCGATCGTCAGCTCCATCTCGTACCGTCGCAGGAATTGCTGCGCTTCCAAGGCGATCGCCCGCAGGTCCTCCCGGACATGCGCGACGTCCGGCGCCAAATTGACGAGGCAGACCATCATGTCGTCCGCTTCGGCGACATACCCCGCATGCTGCCGCTGCATGGCCAGCTCCTCGACGACGTTGCCGATGATGAACGGAATGAGCCGGCTCCTTTCGTTCAGATCGATGCCCGGCAGCTTCGCGTACAGGCTCTCCTCGTTTTCCAGCACGAACAAGATGACCGCGAACTCGTTCGACGGCTGCTTCATGCGGAACGACCGGAAGGCTTCCTCGTACGGGACGAGCGTATCGAGCTTTCCTTTCAGCAGGCGATGGATCATGTTGGAGCGCAGCGTCTGTTGATGCTTCTGCAGCTGCAGCGCGATCCGGTCCTTCTCGCTTCGGGCGTTCAGGATCGCGCGCTGGATGAAGCGGAGCTCGTTGGCGTCTTCCCGCGTCGCCGTCTCGTCCCGGTCTGTAAGCGATTGCACAAGTGCCTGAATGGGAGAGTAATTACGCCGCGTGAAGAACCAGGTCAGGATCCCCGCCCCGATCAGGCTGATCAAGATGCTCGCGAACGTGAAGCTGCGGACGTATTCCGCCTTCTCCCAATAGAGGGCGCTCGGGAAGATAAGCGCGTATTTCAGATCCGAGACGGCGGACGGAATGTAGAACAGCTCCGAATCGCCGATCCGCGGGGAGGAGAGGCGGACCTGCCCGCCTTCCATGAAGGGCTGCAGCTCCGGCGCGTCCGGTCGGCTCGAGAGCAGAATCTCGTTGTCCTTGTTCAGGATGAGCAGCAGTCCCCCGGTGAAGCCCGACACGCTTTCGATCGCCTGCTGGAACCTGGCCGCGTCCGCCATCACGACGACCGTCCCCGTCTCCCTCCCGTTCAGGTCGCTCGGCAGCTGCGTAACGTAGGCGATGGACGATTTCGATGTTGCCGCGCCCACATGCGGGAGCACCGCGAAACGGTTCGGGCCCGCCTCCCCGATCGTCTCCGACCACGCGTCGTACGTCATGGCCCCGGTATCGTGGATCGTGCGGAAGGCCGTGCGCATATCCCGGATGTTGCCCGGCCGCAGGATGGACCCGCCTTGATCCCACACGACGTAAAATTCGTCGATCGAGGCATAGGACGTTTTATACAGCCGGAACTCCTTCGCCAGCTGGTAAGCGGTAAACGGCGCCTCCTTGGCCGGCTTGTTGGAATACATCAGATTTTGCAGCTTGTCGTTCCAGGTGATCTCCGTGTCGAGCCGTTTCATCAGGTCGACCTGGTTGTCGATCGTATAGCGCATCTGCTTGAGCAGGGAATCGTTGGCGCGGTGGATCTCGCTCTTCAGCGCATGGCTGGCCTGCGAATAAATGACCAGGCTGATCACGATCGGGACGAAGAGGACCGCGCTGTAGGACAACAACCACGTAAAGACGATGCTTTTCCGTTTGTGCCAGATGCCACGAATCATCGACAAGCTCCCCTCACCGTCAATTCGAACTTACCGAGCATGCTCAGAGCTCTATTATAACGATTCGATCCGGCCTTTCGGAATGGGGAAAAATGACAAAGCGATTTACAAAAGCTTCAAGAGCGCCGATCGGCACGCCAAAATCGAGACACGCAAACGGCCCGAAGGGACCGTCCGGCGTCCGTTCGGGTGCGTTTAGCGCATAGCGAGCATGTCCGCCTGGAGTCGGCGGACCTGACGAGCGCGGGGCCGGCATGTCGCTCCGGCCTTCTCCGGCCGCCTGGCGTCGACGGTTCTCCCGAGCGCAGGTTCGTGATCTTGTTCGTCCGGACGCCTGGCGCCGACGGTTCTGCCGAGCACCGGGCCGACATGTCGCTCCGGCCGTCCCGGATGCCGGGACCCGGCATCCGGTCAGAAGATGCGGCGGTTCCAGCCGTTCAGCTTCGCGACCGCCTCGACGAAGAAATAGTCGCCGTAGATGAGCGAGACGTCCACGTTCTGCCCCGCCGGCTTGTTGCCGGTGCCGTGCAGCAGGATCGCTTCGTGATCCGCGAGATGCCACGTCGCATAATGTTCGTCCAGCGAAGACAGCATCCGCTCCGCCGCCGCGCGGTAGTCCGTTCCTTCGTCCGCCGGAAGCAGGTCCGCGAGCTCGAGCAGACCCGACGCCGCTATCGCGCAGGCCGAGCTGTCGCGCGGCGGCTCGCCGTCCGGGTCCTCTCCCGAGCGGAAGTCCCAATGCGGGACGTCGTCCTCCGGCAAATGCGCGAGAAAGAAATTCGCCGCCCGCCGCGCCGCGAGGAGATACGCCGCATCGCCCGTATGCCTGTACGCGTTCGCCATGCCGTAGATCACCCACGCGGCGCCTCGGCTCCAGGCGGAATCCGGCGAAGCGCCTTGACCGCCGATCGCCTCCGCGCGCGCGCCGGTGTCCGGATCGAAGCGGACGATATGATGCACCGAGCCGTCCTCGCGGATAAACTCCCTGACGACCGTGTCGGCATGCGCCGTCGCGATATGCGCGAAGCGGGGATCGCCGCTTTCCTTCGCCGCCCAGAACAGCAGCGACAGGTTCATCGCCGTATCCGCGATCGCCCAGCCGATCCTGTCCCCGTTCCAAGCGCGGATGAAGCGGCCTCGCGGGTTGTAGCGGCCCGCCAGGAAGTTCGCCGCGAACAGCGCTCTTCGCTTCGCGTCCTCGTCGCCCGTCAGCAGATACTTGAATACCGCCGTCGGCAGGAATTGGAAGCCCACGTCGTGGGAGAACCGGTTCGGCTGCAGGAACAGCCGTTCGAGCCGCTCGTCCCGGCTCCACGCGGCATCCTTGTACCGCGCGTCGCCGGTCATGTCGTAGACGAGCCACAGGATGCCCGGCCAGAAGCCGGACGTCCACCAGTCGATCCTCGCATCGTCGTATATGCCGTCTTCCCCGGCGACATGCGGCGAGCGGTCTCCCATGGCCGCCAACATCATGTCCGCCTTGCCGCGGATCCGCTCCCATGCGGCCCGCGCGCCGGTTTCGTTCCATTTCGCGTTCATGCCCGCCTCCCCTTTCGTATGCCCGCCGCGCGGAACGCCCCGCGCGGGTCGGCTAGCCTTTCAACGAACCGACCATGACGCCCTTGACGAAGAACCGCTGCACGAACGGATAGACGCATAGAATCGGAACGGTCGCGACCATGATCGTCGCGTATTTGATCGTCTCGCCGAGCTGGAACCGGTCGCCGGCCGAAGCGCCGGCCGACATGCTGTCGGTGGAGTTCGCGATCAGAATTTCCCGGAGCACGAGCTGCAGCGGGAAGAGCTCCCTGCTCTTGATGAAGACCGAGGCGTAGAACCAGCCGTTCCATTTGTCGACCGCGTAGTATAGGATCATGACGGCGATGACCGGCATCGACAGCGGGATAATGATGCGGAACAGGATCGTGAAATGGTTCGCTCCGTCGATCTTGGCCGACTCCTCGAGGCTGTCGGGGATGCCCATGAACGCCGTGCGCATGATGATCAGGTTGAAGGTGCTGACCGAGAACGGAATGATCGTCGACCAGAGCGAGTCCAGCAGGCCGACGCCCTTCACGACGAGATAAAGCGGGATCAGGCCGCCGCCGAAAAACATCGTGAACACGATGATGAACATGAACGCGTTGTTCCACAGCACGTTCTTGCGGGACAGCACGTATGCGCCAAGCGCCGTCACGAACAGGTTGACGATGACCCCGGCCACGACGATGAAGAGCGTGTTGCGGTAGCCGATCGCGATGCCCGGGTTCGCCATGACGCTCTTGTAGGCGTCCAAGCTGAAGCCGAGCGGCTTCCACAGGATGCCCTTGTAGGCGATCAGCTGCCCGGCGTCGCTGAGCGAGGCGAACAGCACGTACAGCAGCGGGTACAGCGTGACGGCGACGAGCAGAATCAGGACGGCGTAGACCGCGATATCGAAGGCTCTGTCCAGCACGCCAGCTTGCGTTTTCATCCTATCTCACCTCCCTCACCATAAGCTGTTCTTGCTCACTCTGCGGCTAACGTAATTCGCGAGCACGAGCAGGACAAGATTGATCGCCGAATTGAACAGGCCGACGGCGGAGCTGTAGCTCCAACCGAACTCGAGCAGGCCCTTGCGGTACACGAAGGACGAGATGACGTCGGCCTTCTCGTAGGTGACCGGATTGTAAAGCAGAATGATCTTCTCGAAGCCGACGTTGAGCAGGTTGCCCATCCGCAGGATGAGCATGATCGCGATGGTCGGCATGATCCCCGGCAGCGTGATGTAGAAGATCTGCTTGAACCGGCTCGCGCCGTCCATCCGCGCCGCCTCGTACTGCTCCTGGTCGATGCTCATCAGGGCCGCGATATAGATGATCGACTCCCAGCCGATTCGCTGCCAGATTTCCGACAGGATATAGATCGGTCGGAACAGATCGGGCTTCTGCAGCATCGCCTGGCCGTCGTAGCCGAGCCAGGTGAACACGCGGTTGATCAAGCCGTCGGCATTGGTAAAGTCGGTGATGATGCCGCAGATGACGACCAGCGAGATGAAATACGGCATGTACGTGATCGTCTGCACCGTGCGCTTGAACGCGCGGTGCCGCACTTCGTTGATGAGCAGCGCCAGCACGATGGGCGCGGGGAACTCGAAGAGCAGCGAGTACAGGCTGATCAGCAGCGTGTTCTTCAGGATGCGCAGGAAATAATAGCTGCGGAAGAAATCCTCGAAATGCTTCAGGCCGACCCAGTCGCTGCCCAATATGCCTTTCATCGGGGAATAGTCCTTGAAGGCGATCAGCGCCCCGTACATGGGAGCGTAGTGAAACACGACGTAATACGCGATGACCGGCAGCATCATCAGATACAGGTATTTGTTCAGCATGAAATCCCGGACGAAGCGGTTTTTGAGCGTTTGCGGATTGGCCATGGCTTGGTAACGTTCACCTCGTTTCGTTCGGAGAGGGCGGCTGCGCCCTCCCCTCTGTATCCTCAGCGGCTGTTATACCGCTCCAATGCGGCGGTCTGGATCTCGATCGCGCGGTCCAGCTTCAGCGACTTCATCTTGGCGAGGTAGTCGTCGTACTTGTCGACCGGCTCGGTGCCCAGAATGATCTTGAGCGTCATCTCGTCCACGAGCGTGTCGATATCGGTCATGATCGCGGCGTATTCCGAGCTTTCCTCCGGCGTCGGCGTAAGCGGCGGCAGGCTGTACTTGGCCGCGTCGGTCTTCGCCCAGATGCCGATCGCGTCGCGCTGCGTCTGAAGCGCGAAGAACTGCTCCGCGTAGCGTTTGTCTTGGATGAACGGGCCGTTATAGCTGCCGCGGGCGTACATCGAGATCGCCTGAGCCGGCGCGAGCTTATCCGGATTCTTCATCAGCAGGTCGGTATACGTCGGATACCCGTTTACCATGTTATAGCTGACGCCCTCGGTGCCGAAATTGAAAAACAACCGTCCTTCCTCGCCGTAGCCGTAGTCCAGCATGCGAACCGCCAGCTCCGGATCCTTGGCCGAGGTCGTGACCGCCACGGTGCCCTCGGACGAATACGCCTGCTGGCGCTGGCCGAACTTCGGCGTATCGCCTCGCTTCAGCACCGGATACGGCGCGGCGGCCAGAACGGCCTTCGGGTCCTTCGCTTCGACGAGCGGCTGCCATTTGCCGATGCCGCCGCCCGCGTTGGCGACCGTGGCGCCGGTCGCGTCCGACGCGATGTTCCCGTCGAGCGCCTTCGAATCCGCCGTCGCGGCGTTCTTGTCGATCAAGCCTTCCGCGTACCAGTCGTGGAACTGACGGAGATAATCCTTGAACCCCGGCTCGGCCGGACCGAACTTGATCTTGCCTTCCTCCTGGTAGAAGCCGCGGCTTACGCCGAACGCGCCGATGAACGCGCCGTTGCCGGATTCGTTGAAGAACCTCGGCTTGCTGACGAACGACAGCGGGGCCGCCGCGCCTTTCTTCTCCTTGAACGCGCGCAGCGTCGTCGTCCAATCGTCGATCGTCTCGGGCATCGGCAGGCCCAGCTCGTCCAGCCAGTCCTTGCGGATGATCGGCCCTTGGAAGACGCGCAGGTATTCGTCCCCGCGGATGAACGGGAACGCATAATAACTGCCGCTGTCGGTCTTGACCATTTTGTCGATGTCGGGATTGTCCTGCAGAAACTTCTTCAGGTTCGGCGCGTACTTGTCGATCAGGTCGTTGAGCTTCAAGATGTAGCCGTCGCCGATCGCCTTCTCCGGCCCGCCGGGGAACGCCAGGAAGTTGTACTCCAGCATGTCGGGCAGGTCGCCGGAAGCGAGCATCACGTTGAGCGCTTCCTTCGTCTGGCCGGACGGCGGCGCCGTGAATTCCAGCTTGACTCCCGTCTTCTTCTGCCAATCCTGGAAGAACGGAATCTCGTTATGCGACGGTTTGACGCCGACCAGATTGCCGGTGATCTCGCCCCAATACGACAGCGTCTTGTCGGTCTTGATCGGATAGGCGCCCGTCTCGGCCGTCCCCTCCGCCGCGTTCGCCGGTTCCGCCGCGGCTCCTTTCCCATTCTCGTTCCCATCTCCATTCCCGTTTCCCGTGCCCGCTTTATCCTCTCCGGACGTGCAAGCGGCAAGCAGCGTGCCTAAAAGTACGACGATTAGGCCGGAAGTCAACCCTCTTCTCATTTCTTCAACCTCCGATGATCGAATGTGTGACGAGAGACATCGCTCTCTCCCACAGACTAGCGGATGGCATACCAGTCCGATATGCGCAAAATCGCCAATCGCGTGCCGATTTCTTCGCCGGCCGTTGACCATATCGCCAAATCGATCGACGAAACGCGAATCCGCCCATAAAAAAAGGAGAGACCGATTGGTCCCTCCCCCGCATCAGGCTTGATTATCCGTTCATTCTTGCTCTCCGCGCGCCGATCACCGGCGTCGGTCCGCGATGACGTAGCCGTCCTCCGGCACGAACTCCGCAAACCCGGCCATCGCCTGCCGCTCGTACCCGATCGGCCGTCCGCTTGCGGCCAGCACCATATTCCGCAGCCCCGACTGCCCCTCGCCCGGCAGCACGAACGCCTTCGCATGGACGAACGCTTGCTGCAGCGTGGCAAAAACGGACGCCACGCCCTTGTCGCCGTTTTCCTTTCCCATCACGTTCAGCAGCAGCATGCCGCGACCGTCGAGCTTATCCTTGGCCAGCCGGAAAAACTCCAGGGTGCTCAGGTGCCGCGGCGTGCCCTCCTTCGTAAAGGCGTCCAGCACGATATAATCGAACCGTCCGTCCGCTTGTTCCGCGAGCAGCTGCCGGCCGTCGCCGATCAAGACGTTGTCCGGCGCGTATTGAAAGTAGGTCCGGGATAACGCCACGACCTGCTCGTCGATCTCCGCGACGGTGACCTGCTTGTCCGGATAATGCGCCGCGATCGTGCCGATGCCATGGCCGATCACGAAGAGCCGCCTGAAGAACGGCTCGTTATGCTCCATTAGATGGATAAGCGCCCGCGGGTACTCGAGCACGATTCGCCGCGGGTTCTTCAGATCGAGAGCCCCTTGGACCGCATCGTCCGCGAACTGCAGTACCCGGAATCTTCCGGTCTGCCCGTAGAGCTGGTTGGCCTCGTACACCGTGATCGCCTGATGGCCGCTGATGACGCTGGCAAGTTGAATCACACTGCCGTCCTCTCCTTTGTCCGATTGCCGCATGACCGGGCAACCGCGTATCCTCTTCCGATTGTACTTGTCGGCGCGGTTCGATTTCAAGACAGCTTGCCCGCAATTCGGTGCATGGCGGACGCCGCGGGCACGAGGGTATAGCCGAATCCTGAACGGGCGCGTACGCGCCTCGGCTTCGGACGGACCGCAGCCGGCAACGAGCCGGAGCTCCGACGCAGCGCGAACAGGGCCGCCCCTGTCCCGGATGGACAGAAGCGGCCCTGTCGATAGGCGGAGCTAAGCTTGCTGCTGCATGAGGATCCGGTACAGGATGACCGCCGTTTCCGCGCGATTCGTGCTTTTGGACGGTTCGATGCCGCCGGTGCCGCCCTTCACGATGCCTGCCTTCACCAGCGCGGCCACGGACAGCTTGGCATAATCCGCGACTTCGGCTTTATCGGCGAAGCCGTCCAGCTCCGTCCCCGCGGGCTTCGGCAGCGGTTTGCCGATCGCCTGCAGCGTGCGGTCGATCAGCGCCATCAGATCCTGCCGCGACACCGCCGCTTCCGGCTTGAAGCCCGCGCCGTCGCCCGTGGCGATGCCGAGCGCCTTGGCCGCGGCGATCGCTTCCGCGTAATATTTGCCCTGCGGGACATCGGCAAATCCGCCCTTGTCCGCCTGCGCCTTCAATCCGAACGCCCGCACGAGCATGAGCATGAGATCGCCGCGCTTCACCGGCAGGGCGGGTTCGTATTTGCCGTTGCCCGTACCGCCTACGATACCTTTGGAAGACAAATAATTGATTGCGTCCGCAGCCCAAGACCACTTTGCTCCGAGATCGCTGAAAGCGCCCGCCGCGCCGATATGAACGGTCGTCTTCGCAACCGGATGCAAGGTTGTCATGTTCAACTCCGAATCGACCGTCTTCAGCTCCTTGACGGAGACTTGGGCCTCTCCTTTCCCGATCGCCACGAACGTGAGCGTAGCCAAAGTCGCGCTTCCGCCGACGCCGGCCGTCTTGCCGATCTTCGTATGCGCGAAACGAACCTGGCCATCGGTCAGGATCGGGTCGGTCGACATTCCCGCGATCGCGCTGGAGGCCTCTTTAAACCGCAGCCTGCCGGCATCGTAGCTGAGCGTAACGTCAAAGGCATAGACATCGGCGAGCTGCTTCCCTTGCAGCGCGAGCTTTACTTCCCGGCCGACTGCCGGCGCGGCCGGAGCATCGGTCAACGCGAAGACCGGAACCGCCGCTGCCCGGGCAGGCGCAAGGCTTTGGGCACAGAGCAGCAGGCAGGCGAGAAATCCGATAATTAGTTTGCGCGGCATATGCGGCGGCACTTCCTTTCTGTATCCGTTAACCCAAAATGAAACGGCTCGCCGTCGGGAATAAACGGCGGAGCTCGTTTCATTGCGGGAAACGCTAAGCTAGGCAATGAAGCGAAGTCATGTATGAAACGGCTAGCGAACCTTTAGCAAATCGAGATTTCGACGTAGAGGAAGGCTCGGAAGCCCTCCTCCGCTAGATGGAAGAAACTGTTATTCCGCAAGCCAGTCATCGAGAATCATGCGGGCGACGGCGGCAAGCGATTGAATCGTAATTTCGCCGCTGTCGAAGATGTCGGCCGCGGCGATGGCCTCCCAGCCCTCGTCCGTCGATTTTTTGCCGAAGTATTTCACGATGAGCGACAGGTCCTTGATCGTAATGCTGGTCTGACCCGGCACGAGCGTATTCAGCTTGGTCAGGAACGTCTGCACCGCGGCGTTCAGATCCGTCACGGCTTGGTTTACCTGACTTTGGGTCGCGGAGCTGTCCCTGACCGCGATCGCGCTGTTGATCGCCGTCTGCAGGGCGGCCTTCGACCCGGCCGCGTACTTGCCGAGCTTCGTGCCTTCCGAGGCGGCATCGTGCTTGCTTTGCGCGCCGTTGATCGCCGCGATCAGCGCGGTTTTGTCGGCGTTGACGACAACCGCTTTGCCATTGAACGCGGTCACCGCGCTCGCGAGCGCGGCAGCCGCTTCGTTCACCTGCTGCTGCGTTGCCGAAGCGTTGTCCCGGACGGCGGCAGCGGCGTCGATCGCCGTTTGCAGCTCGGCCTTCGCGCCCGGCTGATACATGCCGGACTGCGAGCCTTCGACAGCGGCGTCATGCTTGCTTTGCGCCGCGTCAATCGCTGCGCTCAGCTCGTTCTTGTCGACGTTTCCGATCTCGATGCCGGCCGACGCGCCGGTCGTATCGACGCTCGCGGTCGCGCCCTCGTCGCCGATCGTGAAGTTCGACAGCGTCACCGCGGTCGTGCCGATGGCCGCGTCGCCTTTGATCGAGCCGTGCAGCGTCAGCAGGTCGCCGTCCGTCTGCACGCCGTTGCTCGCGCCTTCGCCGGCCATCAGGATGCGGATTTGGCCAAGCTCCGGTTTGACCGCCGTGCCGAGCACGACGAAATGGTCCTTCAGCGAAGCGATGGCGTTCTCGGCCAGGCTGCGCTTGCCGTTCTCGTCCGCGATCGTCTCGAATGCGATTTTGTTCGGATCGTAATTCACGGTCAGATCGGCAATCGAGAACCGGTCCGTCACGCCGGCGATGCCGACGTTCAGATCGACCGGCCCGCCGACGTGCGCCGATGCCGGCGCGGCAATCGTCGCGTGCAGCGTATCCGCAGGTTCCTCCGGCTGCAGCGAAGTGCTCGAAGACAGAATCAAATCGCCGAATTTCAGCGGATCCTTGCCGGTCGAGATGCCGTCCATGTAGGAGATCCAGCCTTCGCGGCCGCCGCCGTCGTTGTCGTTGACGATGACGGAGATGCCGAGGTCGGTCAGGTCCGCCGTCGCCGGCTTGCGAGCGTCGGTGAGAATGCTGTTCCACGGGAACGCGACCACGTAATTGGTCATGTGATTCGCTTCGTCGCGGGTGAATTTGTACTTGATGTCGTTCAGGTTGCCGGTCGTGACCGGTCCCCATGTTTCGTTGCCGAGCGCGGATTCGCCCGTCGCCGCGTTCAGCGACGCGATGAAGCGCGGATGGTTATCGCTCGTGGCCGTTCTGCCCGGACGTTCCGGATCGAACGACACCTGCAGGCTGTCGGCGCCCCAGGAATCGTAGACGTTGGCCGCGGACATGCTGTGCACGTCGTCCGTCACTTGCACGGCCAGGTAGAGGTAGTCGTCGTCCCACTTGACGTATTGATCGCCCGAACGGTCGCCGGATTGGGCGCCGTCCATGTGGATGACCTGCGAGCCGGACCATGCGTCCGCTTCGATCGTGCCGTCTAGCGCGCCGCCGACGAGGATCGGATGCTCCGGATCGACGCGCGTTGCCGTCAGATCGCTGATGTCCTTGTCGAAGGTACGGTCGTAACCGTCCGCGTTCGTAATGTGGAACGTGAAATGCGTGCGGCCGTCCGCCGACAGCATCGCGGCCGGAATCGTGACGTACTGCGTCGTGCCGCCTGCGATGTCGACGAAGCCGTAGCTGCCCGCCGCCGCTGCCGGCGCCGCGACTTGCACGGTGCCGCCGGCGACGCTGCCCGAGTCGTGCTTGTTCGTCAGCGCGACTTTGACGTCATAGCCGTCTTTCGCCGCGTTCTGCGCCGGATAAATCTCGACGCCGATCGAATCGTCCGTGTTCTTGGTCTGCACGGTCAGCGTCTTGTAGTTCGTGCCGTTCGCTACCGGCGTGATCTTCAGGTCGTACGTGTATTTGGCGTAATTATCCGGTACGTGCAGCACGAGCGTGTCTTTCGATGCGCCCGCGCCGAACGCTGCGCCGGAGACGATCGTCCAGCCTTGCGGCATCTCGACCTGATACGTGCCGCTTAGCGCTTTCGCGCCGTCGCTCACGCGGTTGATGTCCAGGCTGATGTCCTGACCCGGCGTTACGTTAACCGGACTGAATACGGCCGTGTCGAAGATCGCGTCCGCCGGATCCGCCGGCTGCTCGTACACGCGGACCCAGTCGATATACATGTCGGATTGATCGCCGTAACGGTCGAATCCGTAGCCTGGCGGGAACGCGTCGCTTTGCGTCATGGCGTTGTTGATCAGGAAATAGCTTCCCTTGCGCCACGACAACGGCAGCGTCTTCTGCTTGTAGACTTCCTTGTTGTCGAAGTAGTACGTCGTGTAATCTTCCGCGACGAGCACGCCGTACGTGTGGAAGCCCATCGAGATGTTGCCGGCGTCGCTGCCGATCAGGTCGACCGTGTTGACCGCCTTGCCGCCGCCGTCCAGGTTATCGTAGCCCCATGGATGCGTGGCGATGGAGTAACCCGACACGTTCGGCGGGTACGCCTCGATAATATCGAGCTCGTCGGTCGCTTCGTCGTTCACGCCGGTCAGCGTCCAGAACGCCGGCCATTGGCCCGGGTTGGCGCCGACGAAGAAGCGGGCCTCCAGGTATTGTTCCGTGTAGCCTTTCGTGCGGAAGCCCGTGCCGTCATCGCCGACGGAGCTGAGGAAGCCCGTCGTATAGTTGCGCTGGTAGCCGTCGACGCTGGCAGGCAGCTTCTCTTCGTAGTACTTCGTCTTGATCTTCAAGTAATCCTCGACTTGCTCGAACGGATCGTACGCGCTGCCGCGGTCGGCGAACAAGGCGTTGCCGTAATCCTTGTAATCCGGCTTGTGCGACGCGTACGTCGTGCGTTGGCCTTGTCCGTCGATGCCCGTCTTCGAGATCGTCGGCATCGTCTTGTAGTCGTCCTCGAACGTCACCTGCATATCGAGACCGTTCAATTGCGACGGCATCGGCGCGTTCTCGAGGCCCATGTTCCAATCTACGCCGCCCGTATTGTAGAACTGGAAGTAATCCTCGATCGTCTTCGAGCCGTCCGCCTTCGTCGCCGTCACCTTCACCGCGACAGGGCCGTGCGGGTATTGATCGGCGTCGAAGGTGATCGAGCCTTTGCCGTCGCCGTCCAGCGTGACGTCGGCCAGCTTGACGATGTAGCCGGACGAATCCGAATGGCCGGCGTCCGGCTGATGCAGCATATAGCCTGCCGCGGCGGCATAGCCGCCCTTCGCCGTGAAATTCAGCGTCGACTCGCCGTCAAGCTCTGCCCGATAAGCCGGCGATTGCAGCGTGACCAGATCCGGCAGCGGAATCTTTGGCGCCACGACGGATACCGTCTGCTCCGCGTACTTGATGCCGTCCACGATCGGCGCGATCTTGATCGTGCCGTTCGGCAGCGCGTAACTCGCCGGCACGCTGACGACGATCGTGTCGCTCGCGCTTCCGGCCGAGAAACTGCCTCCGGACACGACGGACCAATTGCTGTCCGGGAACGTCACTTCGTACGTGCCGGCCATCCCTTGCGCCGCTTCATCGCGCGTAATCGCGATGCTCGCGTTCTCGCCTTGCACGACGTTCAGCGAAGCCGGCGCCGCGAACCCGGGAACGGCCGCGTTCGGGTCGTATACGTACTCGAAGCCGTCCACGATGGCGGTCTCGCGGCCGCCGTTGGCATCGGTCTTGACCTTTAACTCCAGTTTATGCTGACCGCCGCGCAAGCCCGTCTTCTCGAATACTTTGGCATTCGATACCGTGGCTGCCGTTTTGGAATCGATCGTCGTCTGGAACACGCCGTCCAGATAGACGTCGAGCAATCCGCCTTTGTCGTACGTGCGCATGAACACGGATACCGCCGTGCCGTCGAACGTGAAGGCGTTCACGTCGCCGTTGTTGTTGGCGTTGTCGTACATGTAGCCCCAGCTGTCATGCCACCAGCCGCCGGTCGTCGTGAAATAATCTTTGGCTTGCGTCGTTATATCGAATTGTCCCCAATTGCCGCCGTCTCCGCCCGAGGTGCTCTTGTACGGATACGTCGTCGAATCGACGCGGATCGTTTGAATCTCGTTCGACTTCACGTAATCGTACTCGAAGCCTTCCAGCACGATGGAGCCGCCCGGTCTCGTGACGACCAGCTTGAGCGCGTGGTTTCCGACAGGGAGACCGCTCTTGCTGAATACCCGTTTCTTGCCGCTGCTGCCGTTCGTATCGACCGAGCCTTGCTTGACGCCGTCGATATACACGTCGAACGCGCTGCCGCCGTCGATATAGCGGGCGTACAGCCCTACGGCATCGCCCTCGAAGTTGAACGTCACGTCCTGATCGGTACCTGCCGTGATATACATCCACGCCCAGCTGTCTTTCCACCAGTTGCCATGGAACGCGAAGTAATCGATCGGCTGCGAGCTATGGTTGAACGACGTCCACGCGCCGTCCGTCCCTCCGGTCGCGTTCACGTACGGGTAGGTGGTCGAGTCGACCGTGCGCTTCTCGCCGACCCCCGTGATCGCCGGGGCTTCCGGTGCGTCCGGTGCCTGCACGGTTACCTTCATCGGATCATAGGTACCGTCGCTGCTCGTCGGCGTGATGACGACCTGACCGTTCTTGCTCGCGTAGTTCGAAGGAACCTTCAATTGAATCGTATCCTCGTAATGGTTGGTCGAGAACGACTGGCTCGTTGCCGCCTGCCAATTGTCGCCAACCTTCACCTGCCATCCGCTCGTCGGGAACGTCAGGCCGTACGTGCCGAAGCGCGTGCCGGCCGCGCCGTTGCGGTTAATGTCGACGGCGATTTCATCCCCCGGAGCTGCCTTGAAGAACGTATCCTCCGTCCAGAATTTCGGCGTGTTCGGGTCTTCGAAATGGCGGAATTCAAAGCCCGCGATGCGCAGGTAACGCGTGACCGTGCTGTTCGCGCCCATGATTTTGAGCGTATGGTCGCCGTCGGCCAGCCCGCTCTTCTCGAAGATCCGAACCGTCTGGTCGGATGTGGCGTTCGTATCGATATGCTGCTGCAGCTGGCCGTCCAAGTAGATATCGCCTTCGCCGCATTCGCTGCACTTCGTCATATCGAGCGAGATCGTCGTCCCGTTGAATTTGAACTCCATGGCCGTCGAAGCGTTCTCGTTGACGTACATCCAGCTCCAGCCGTCCCGCCACCAGCCGCCTTCGATGAAATTGAAGTACGTCTCGAGGTTCGTGCTCGGGTCGTACGTCGCCCACGATCCTTGATCGCCGCCGCCCGTATTGCGATATGGATAAGTGCTGGAGTCGACGCGGATCAACTCGCCCGTCGCGCCCGTTGCCGTCGCGCTGACGACGATCGGCGAGTAGGACGTTCCTCCGCCCGTTACCGGCGTAATCGTAATATTCGCCGTCTCGTCGTAATCGTTCGGGACAAGGAAGGTCAGCGTGTCGCTGCTCGCGCCTGCCGCGAAGGGCGCGTTATACGTACCGCTCATGTCGACGAATTGCTCGCCGTTCATGATCTTCCAGCCTGCGGGCGCATCGACACGGTAATTGCCGGAGAGCGCCTTCGCTGCATCGTTGCGACTCACGTTGACGCGCACGACGTCGCCGGAGAGCGCCTTGACGGAAGAATCGCTTTCGAAGCGAACCGTGCCCGGCGCGTCTTGATAGACGCGTACCCAGTCGACGTACGTGTCGGCCTCGTTGCCATAGCGCGTGAACCCGCCCGGCACGTCGAAATGCTCGAACGGATCCGCGGCGTTGCCGTTGATGCCGTAATGATCGGACACGGCGGCGTTAATAATGAAATAATTGCCGTATTCCCAGCTGAATGGCAGCGTCTTGTGACGCGTCACTTCCACGTTGTCGCAGTAATAGTACGTCCAATCCTTCGTGATGTAGACCGCCAGCGTATGGAAGCCCATCGCCAAATTGATATTGTTGAACGCGGACGTGTCGAGGTTGGCGCTGTAGCCGCCGCCCAGCTTGCTGGCGTCGTAGCCCGCGGCCGCCGGCTTGTCGTACCCCCATGGATGCCAGGCGATTTGATAGCCGGAAGGCGTGCCCAAGTAACCTTCGATAATATCCAATTCGTCGCTCGGCTGATTCGCGAGATTCGGATTCTGAACGTAGCCGTTCGCCGTCAACGTCCAGAACGCCGGCCACATGCCCGGATTCGGCCCGAAGAACATCCGCGCTTCGAAGTATTGATTGCGTCCGCCCTCCGTATGGAAGCCGCCGCCCGCCTGGTCCATGGAGGACAGGTAGCCGGTGCTGACTTTCTGCTTCCAATAGTCGTCGCGGACGTAGCCCGTCGGGTGATAGACCGTCGACAGCTTCATGTATTCGTCGTCGTCGATCGAGAACGGATTGTTCGGGCCGTCGGCATCCTCGAACGCCGCCCAGCCGAACATGCCGCCGCGCGCCTCGTCCACCTTGGCCGACGCGTACGTCGCGCCGATGCCGGTCTTGTTGATCGTCGGCATCGTCTTGAAATCGTCCGTGAAGACGGCGTCCATGCCGCTCGTCACCGGGTTGACCGGCGCGTTGTCGAGCCCGGCCCGCCAGTGCACGCCGACCTTATTGTTCAGCTGCAGGTAGGCATTGTCGATTTCGGTGCCGTTCTGGAACACCTGGATACGCACGGCAATCGGACCGTACGGATACTCGGAAGCGGGGAATTGGACGCTTCCGTCGCCGTTCGCGAGCGTGACGTCGCCGACGAGATCCTTCGTGCCGTTCGTGGTATTGTTCAAATCGCCCGGCTGCTTCTGCGAATAGACCTTCGCGGTCGTGCCGAGCGCGTTATGGAACGTAATCGTAATGACGTTGCTCGTAATGTCCGAGCGATATGCCGGAGACGTGACCGTGGTGAAGCGGTCGCCGTCATCGCCGGCAGCCCGGACCGTTCTTGGAAAGCCGAAGCCGATAAAGGTCGAAATAAGCATGGAAAACGTCAGCAAAAACGCCATGGCACGATGAAGCCGTCCCCATTCGCGCTTGATTCCCATTTGGCTACCTCCCTGAATAGATCGTAGTCTTGACTTGCGACAGACACTTTTCATTCCTTTTCTGCAGCGATCGCCCATTTGCCCGTCCTTGAACGTACTGCCTTCGAACCGGTTACCCCCTTCTTTCTCGGCTGGAAATGACAGCCATGCTTTGTCCATCATCATTATAAAGAAATGATGTAAGCACTTACATAAGGTAATAATCCAATTTCTATGGTAAACGTACGAAGTCCGTCCCCTTAGCCGGACTCCGATTCGACGACGGCCGAAGGTATCGCTTCCGCGTAAACAAGGCTTCGGCTTCGGACGAGCCCTCTTAGTCGGAGAAAATCCGACAAACGCAGCAAAAAATCCCCGTTCGCGGCGCAGTGCCGCAAACGGGGATTCGCGTTGTCAGTGCAGCAGCTGCGATTGCGTGGCACCGGTCGAAGCCGTGAATTCCTCGCCGGTAAACGCGACCAGGGACAGAATCAACAGCGCGGAGATCGCCGCGAAGAGGATCATGCAGAAGTAAGAGGATATTTTCTGGGCGCGCGGGGAAACCGTGATGCCCCAGCTGATCATGAACGCCCACAGGCCGTTGCTGAAATGAAAGACCGCCGACAAGACGGCGATGACGTAGAGCGCGAAGTATGCGGGATGCGTGGCGATGCCATGCATCGTGGCGCCCAGCTCCTCATGCGTGACGTTGCCCAGATAAACCTGAACGCGTGTATTGTAGACATGCCAGAATACGAAGATGAACGTGAGCACGCCGGTTAGCCGCTGCAGCATGAATGCCCAATTGCGGCCGTACGAGTACTGTCCGGGATTCACGTTCGACTGGTAAGCCATATACAACCCGTAAACGCCGTGGAACAAAATCGGAAGATAGATGCCGAAAATCTCGAGCAAGGGCACGAGCGGCAGGCCGTTGATGAAATGCACGGCCCCCGTGAATCCCTCCGGCCCGCGCTCGAACGCCTGATAGTTGGCCAACGCGTGAACGACAATGAAGCCCCCGAGGGGGATTACCCCGAGCAGTGAGTGCAGCTTGCGCCAGTAGTACGAGTTTCGATTCATGCTGAAGAGCTCCTTTATGCACATCGAGTTTGGCGGAACCGACATGACGATGTCCGCATCTATAAAACGAGACAGCGGAGCGGGATGTGACAGCACCTGCGAAGCGGGACGTGATAGCACCTGCGGAGCGGGTTGCGATAGTTCATTGGATGTGGCAGCACCTGCGGAGCGGGTTGTGATAGTCCCTGCGGAACGGAACGCGATAGTCCCTTCGAAACGGAAGCGGGATGCGACAATCCCCGCGGAACGGGACGCGACAATCCTTGACGGATCGGCTGTCGTACCGCCCTGCTTGCTTACTATGCCTGTTCGCCAAAAAAATCCCCGCCAGCGGCAGGGCGCCGCGGGCGGGGACTCGCGTTAACCGATGAAGCTCTTCAAGGACGGCGGACGCCGGAATTTCGTGCCCTGCTCGAACGCATAGGCGAGACGGATCAAGGTCGGCTCCTCGTAGGCTCTCGCCGTGAACGCGACCCCGAACGCAGGCCCGGCTTCCGTATAACCGGCCGGCACGGCGATCGACGGGTAACCCGCCCGCGCCGCGAGCCGCGAGCCGAAGTCCGCGGGGAACAGCAGCGCGTCCAGGCGGTGCTCCTTCATCGTCGCGTCGATGCCTTCTTCCTTGCACAAACGGATATCCGTCGCTCGGTCGTTCAAGTAACGCACGTCGGTCAACGTGCCCGATGAATGGTATTCCGCGTTGATCAGCGTTTTTTGCCCGTATTTCAACGTTTCGACGGGGTGCTCGTGGTTGAAGGCGATGATTTCCTTCAGCGTGCGCATCGGGGCGCCCGGACCGAGCTTCGAGAGGTAGGCGTTCAGGGAAGCCTTGAATTCGTTCAGCAGCACGGTGGAGTAGACGATGCTGCGGGCCGTGACGATGTTCGCGGACTCGACGATGGTCGCGCCCATATCTCGCATGATCCCGACCGCCCGGTCGAATATCGCCAGCTGCTCCTCGGTCAGTTCTTCGAAATAATAATCCCGCGGTATGCCGATTCTCGCGCCTTGCAGCCCTGCCGGATCGAGGAACGCCCGGTAGTCCTCCGGCTGCTTGCCGATGCCGCCGCCCATCGCCGCGTCGCGCTCGTCGTAACCCGTCATCGCTTGCAACAGCAGCACCGCGTCCGTGACCGTTCTGGCCATCGGCCCGGCGGTGTCCTGCGAGTTGGACAACGGGAGAATGCCCGTGCGGCTCAGCAGGCCGACCGTCGGCTTGATGCCGACGACCGAGCAAAGGTTGCTCGGGTTCAGAATCGATCCCGACGTCTCCGTGCCGACCGCCGCCGCGCAGAAGTTCGCCGCGACCGCGACGCCCGAACCCGCGCTCGATCCGCCGGTCGGCGTCGAGATGTTGTACGGGTTCATCACCTGCCCGCCGCGGGAGCTGTACCCGGACGGCATGCCTTCGGTCATCATGTTGGCGAACTCGGTCATGTTCGCTTTGCCGAGAATGACGGCGCCGGCCTCCCGCAGCTTCCGCACGATGAACGCATCCTCCGGCGCGTAGCTGTCGGCCAGCGCGAGGGAGCCGGCGCTCGTCGGCATTTTGTCGCCGGTGTCGACGTTATCCTTAAGCAGGACGGGGATGCCGTGCAGCGGACCTCGCGCGCCCGTCGTTTCCCGTTCCCGGTCCATCGCCTCCGCGATGAACAGCGCATCGGGATTGACCGCGAGCACGGAATTGACCAGCAGGCCGCTTTTGTCATGATCCGCGATTCGCTGCATGTATTTCAGCACCAATTGCTTGGACGTCAGCTCGCCGGAAGCGAATGCCGCTTGAATGTCCGCGATCGTCGTTTCTTCGATTTCGAATGCCACGCCTATCACCCTTCCCGTTCCATCGTTATAACCTTGCTTGACGCGCATCGATCAGTAGCCGTCCATTTGTTCGGAAAGCGAGTCCCACTGCGCTTCGATCCAATGCATTTCTTCGACGAATCGGGCAAGCATCCCACGCAGCTCGCTATCGCGCCGCACCTCCGCGCGCAGCCACCATAGGGATTCGATCACATAAAGCAAACGCAGCGATCTGCCGAGGATGCCCTTCGGCGCTTCCGTCCGCCTGCGAAGCCCTTCGAAATAAGCCCGCGCCTCGTTGGATCGGATCCGCCCGTCGCGCAAGGTGCCCGACAGCACGACGCGGGCGATGTCGATCTCGGGATAGGCCACGGCCATCCGGTCGAAGTCCACGATCCCGGCCACGCCATGCTCGCGCAGCACGAGGTTATCGACCCACAGGTCCCAGTGCAGCCAGCCGGTCGGACATGAATCGAAGATGCCGAAATCCAATGACGTCACGATGGCCTTCGACCGTTCCAGCCACGCCGTCACCGTCCGGTCTTCCGCGTCTTCGGCGTTCTTCCGATTCCGTTCCCATTCGCGCCAATACGCTGGCTTGTCCGGTTTCCAGGCAAGCTTGCCGGTCGGAACGTGGGTCCGCAGCCATTCGTGCATCCGCCCCGTCGCGTCGCCTAACGCGAACATTTGCGCGGCATTCAAGTACCCGGCTTCCGCCGTTTGTCCTTCCACCCAATCGAGCACCGTATAGTACAGGCCCGACGGCGTTTCCTGTATGTATGTTCCCGCGTAGCCGTAGACGCCCGGACACGGTATGCCGGCTTCGCTCATCCGGTGCTGCAGCCCGAGATTCCGTTCCAATTCGCTCCGTCTGTCCGGACTGGCATGCAGCTTGTACCGGTCGGGGTGATAGTGCTTGACGAATAACGGCCCGCGGTCCGTCTCCAGCTTCCATTTGACGTTGAGCCAGCCCTTCTCGATCGGCATCGCGCCCGTCACGGACAGCCCGAAACGGCTTTCGAGCTGAGCGGCGATATCCTGCGCGGCGCGTTCTCTCGCGTTGTCGGTCATCCGGCGATCTTCCCGTCCTTTCGTCGTATGGCGTCGTTGGCTCAATCCGATACGGCAAGCGCGTATCGGATGCAAAGCCGCATTTTCCTTACCCATTTAGTATTCCCTGCAATCGGGCGCTTTTCCTTTGCGAGGAGAAGCCGTTCTTTCCTATCGCAAAAAGGCAACCGACGCGAGGTCGGCTGCCTTTCGATTTTGCTGCGGCTTCGTCAATCCGGCGCCGCGGCATCCGACCGATCAGCCCAGCACGTTCACGGGCGATCCGTTCAGGAACGCCTCGATATCCGCGACGACGCCGCGGAAGAAGCCGCGATAGGCCGCTTCGGTGACGTAACCGACGTGAGGCGTCGCCAGCACGTTCGGCAGCGAGCGCAGCGGATCGTCCGCCGGCAGCGGCTCCGTCTCGAATACGTCCAGCCCGGCTCCGGCGATCGTGCCGCCGCGCAGCGCCGCAACGAGCGCTTCCCTGTCGACGATCGGCGCGCGCGAAGTGTTGATAAGGTAGGCGGTCGGCTTCATAAGCCCGAGCTCGCGGGCGCCGATCAAGCCTCTCGAGCGATCGCCGAGCACGAGATGAATCGAGACGAAATCGCTGCTCTCCAGCAGCTCTTCCTTCGACGCGGCCAACCGCACCCCGGCGGCTTCGGCTTTGTCCGCGGTCAGATTCGGACTCCACGCGGCAACCTCCATGCCGAACGCTTGGCCGATCCGCGCGACGTTGCTTCCGATATGGCCTAGTCCGAGCAGGCCGAGCCGCTTGCCGATCAGGTCGACGCCGATCGTGCTCTGCCATTGTCCGCCGCCGCGCAGCGCCTCGTTCTCCTGCACGAGCCTTCTCGCCAAGCCCAAGATCAGCGCCCACGTCAGCTCGGTCGTGCCTTCGCCGCCCCCGCGCGTTCCGCATACGACGATTCCGCGTTCCGCCGCGGCGGCCAGATCGACGGATGCGTTGCGCATGCCCGTCGTGACCAGCAGCTTCAACCGGGGAAGCCGCTCGAACAGCGTCCCGCGGAACGGCGTCCGTTCCCGCATGATGACGACGATCTCGCAATCTCCGATCGCGGCGGCCAATTCGTCCTCGTTCCCGAAATGATCATGGAAGACCTTCACCTCGACGCGATCCGCGACAGCCGACCAGTCCGCCATCGACAAAGCAACCTGCTGGTAATCGTCCAATACGGCGCATTTCATCTTCGCTTATCCTCCCCAGACCCAATATGCTCCCATGATCGCATACGGACGGGCGTTTGCCAAGTCTCCCTTCCTCTGCCTTACCTGCTCGAACGCGCCCCCGCACCGCGGCACCGCGCCCTCGGCTAACGTGCCCAAGTAATGAGCAGCTGCCCTTTCTTGCCGCCGGCGTCATGCACGCGGTACGCTTCCGCGATGCCTTTGGCGCCGAACGGAAAGATGCCGTCAATATGAATCTTCAATCTGCGTTCTTGGACAAGGCGGACCAACGACGACCAATCGCTTCCGTTCGGCTCCGGGCGGACAAATTGCGCCTCGATGCCGCGAATCGCCGGATTGCGCGAGATCGCCGGAGATACGAGGGACAGCAGCTTGCCTCCGTCCTTCAATGCCGCGTAACTGTTCCTTTCCGTCGCGCCGCCGTCTCTCACCATATCGAGCACGAGATCTACCGGCTGAATCCCATCCCAAAATTCGGTCGCGGCATAATCGATCACCTCATCCGCCCCTTGCTGCCGGACGAATGCAAGATTACGGGCACTTGCCGTGGCAATCACGTAAGCGCCGAGCAGTTTGGCCAGCTGAACGGCGATATGCCCTACGGCTCCCGCTCCCGCATGAATAAGCACGCGCTGGCCGGACTGCAGCCGGCCATACCGCAACAACGACTGCCATGCGGTCAATCCGACTGCCGGCAACGCGGCGGTTTCACGGAAAGAAAGCTCAGGCGGAATGACGGCAAGACGGTTCTCGTCCAAAGCCGCATAATCCGCATAGCCTCCGCCGGCTGCTGCCAGCCCGATGACGCGGTCGCCTCGCTTCACGCGCGTGACGTTCTCTCCTACCTCGCTCACGACGCCCGCGATCTCGATACCGAGCACATGCGGAAGCCGCAGGGGCAATGCGTCCCGGAACGCTCCCGAGAGGATAAGGCGGTCTCCCGAATTGACCGAGGCGACGTGAATTTCCACAAGCGCTTCGGTTTCCTTCAACGCCGGTACGGCCAGCTCCCGTTCCCGCAGCACCTCGGGCGTCCCATACTCGTCCATCACAACTGCTCTCATGTTGTTTCCTCCTGTCCGATTGTCCGCGGCTTCAAGCGAATCTAAATTGACCGCGGTTTTCTAGAGGAGTATACTCGAACAAAACATTTGGCCCAAGCGTAAAACTACACCTATTCCAGCAAGAGGAGGAGAATGCCGTGCATAGAGAGCAATCGCTGAGAACCGCATTGGGAGAAATCGAGACGCTCCGAATGAAGCGTCAACGTCAATATGCCGACCGCTCCCATCCGTCGTTAAAACGGTTCACGCAGCAGGAGTTGAACGACGAGGCCTGCCCGACTTATAAAAATTTGCTTGTCGGACGTTCGCTAAGACTGCCGGACCGCCAAACGATGCTTCGGATCGCCGACTACCTCGAATGCAACTCCGATGAGCGAAACGATCTGCTCGCCGCCGCCGGATACCTCCCGATACTTTCCTTGACGACCGGGCGCAGCCTCGAACTTGCGCTGGAGCATGCGCATCGGCTGATGGAAAACGTAACCCATCCGGCCATGCTCATAACCCAAACCCTGGATATCCAGACGGTTAATGGGCCTTTCAGCCGATTGTTCGGGATCTCCCGCGATTACGTTCAAGACAACCGCTTTACCCTCTTCGACTTTCACTTCGACGCCGAACTGCCCGTCCGCCCGCGCTCCACCTTCGACGCGGCATCCTTCGCGCAATGGGAATCGCATGCGATAGCCGGTATACGGGCGTTCAAGCGAAACCACATGCTATCCCGGCATGACGCCTGGTACCTGGAGCTGGTTCGGAAATTTCAAGGTTACGACGACGCTTCCAAATATTGGAATATGGAGGCGAAGCAACCGGAAACGGGCGGTCCTCCCGCCAAAATCGTATTGGCCCGGACTTCAAGCGCCGGCGAATTCGTGCCGATCCGCACCAAGCAAATCTTCCTCTCCGCCGGCAGCGGCATGTACCCCAGAGTCGCGGTTTTCTTGCCGGTTGACGAACCGGCGCGGCGCGCGTTCGAATACGCGGGTTCTCCTGCCGGATGCAGCGGCCCGTAACGCGGAACAGGCAGCCGACTCACGTCGGCTGCCTGTATCGGTCCCTGACAATATAGGCAAGCATGCCTACGGATTCACCGATTCGGCGACCTTCATCGCTTCGTCGGCCGTGATCGGAGCCGTAATGCCGTATTGGACGCCGCCCGCCGTCCAATACAACTCCGTGAGCGTAGGCTGCGCGAACACGAATCCCTCGTCTCCGCCTACCTTCGTCGGCGTGAACATCTCCTTCGGGAAAGCGGCCGGCGCGCGGCTGACCAGGAACGTCATCGTCCGCTCGCCCGATACGTACGTGAAGACGACGTCCCTTACCGGCTCGTTCTTTATCCCCGCCGATACGATCTCCGAGAGCGCGTAGCCTTCCGGCAGCACCTTCGGCACGTTCAAGCCCGCTCCGAAGGCTGCTTTCGCTTCTTCCACGGAGCTCAGCGTGGTCGAGATCAACTGCGACAGCTCCGAACCGGCGACGCCTCCGTTTGCCGGGGGCAGCCCTCCATTAGCGGGACCCGGGCCGTCAGGCCGTTGAAGCAGCAAAAATCCGGCGACGATCATGACCGCGACGGCCAGCGCCGCCGTTCCCAGGACCCGCATTCTCGGCATAACGAACCGGCGGCCTACCTTCTCCACGCCTACATGCTGCCTTATATTCCGCTTGACCCGGTCGCTTAATCCCATATCGGAAAACAACAGTTCATCCGCCTCTTCCCGAAGCTGTTGACGCAATATCGCATCCATGTCCGACATCGGTCTATTCCTCCTTCTTCATCTCCCGGGCCAGCGCCTCGCGCGCCCGGTGCAGTCTGTTGCGCACGGTTCCCTCGGGCGACGATACCGCTTCCGCGATCTCCCGCGTGCTCAATTCCAGATAATAATACAGATACAACGCTTCTTGGTACGGCAAGGGCAGGCGCAGCACATGCTGCAGCACTTCGCTCTTCTCCAGCCGCCGAAGCGCCTCCTCCTCGACGCCGATCGTTCGGCCTTGCTCCATTCGGCCAGGGTCGGTCGGCTGCTCGGCGAACATCCGGACGCCCATCTTGTCCCGGCAGACGTTGACCGTGATCGTCGTCAGCCACGTCTTCACGGAGCTGTCCCCCCGGAACGAGGTCCATTTTCGATAAACGCGCAGAAAAACGTCCTGGCTGATATCCTCGGCAAGATGCCGATCGCCGGTATAGAAATAAGCGGTGCGCATGACGATCGCGCCGAAGCTGTCCATCAGCTGTTCGAGCGCTTGCGCGGGGTCTTGCGGGAAATGCGCTTTTGTATTCGAGCCGGCCGGCTTCACAGGATCACCACCTCCACCCTATTAGACGCCCTTCGCGCGCGGTCCGCTGCATGTCGCGAAGAAAAATCGGCCGAATCCTTATGCAAGGATACGGATGCGGCTGAATACGCGTAGCGGCAGCCGATCAGGATCAGCCGCCGCTTTATCGTTGTATAGAAGGACGTCAACCGATGCAAGAACCGTTGCCGTTTGATTAATGGCGCGTATCCTGCTCGTTGGCCCTAATTGTCACTTCGCGGTCGGGTATCTGTCCTTCACGTAGTCATCTCCCCAATCGCAAACGACTTTTAAAATATCTTTCAATGAAGAACCGTAATTCGTAAGGGAATATTCGACCCTCGGCGGTACTTGATTGTACGATTTCCTGGAAATCAAACCGTCTCGTTCAAGCTCTTTTAATTGCTCGATCAGCATCTTCTGCGTTATTCCCGCGACCAAGCGTATTAATTCGCCGGTTCTGACGGGACCGCTTCCCAGATGAAAAATAATATGCGACTTCCACTTGCCCCCGATCAGGTCCAACACGACTTCCACTTGATTGTTATATATTTTCTTCACGTTGATCTCCTTGCCATGAAGTGTTACTTTTCAATGTAGTTGTACTATACCATACTAATCCCTGTTAGCCATTTAGTTTAGCCAAGCGGCAGTGAACTATAGGAACCTAATAACAACACGAAGACGGAGGCAGGGGAAATCAAAGAACTTATCGGCGAAGCTATCCTTGCTCCGAACGCGCACAATCTAAATACCTGGCGATTTATGGTATTCACGGATCCCGTCCTTAAAGAAAGGCTGCACAAAATCGCTTTAGGACAACGACAAGTGCTCGAGGCGTCTGCCGTCGTTGCTTTGCTAGGCGATCTGAACGCGTACTCCGTCGAAAATTCGGATCGCCTCAATCAAAATGCCGTCGACGGAGGTTACATGACAGAAGAAGTCAAGGAGAAAATCAATGACAGCATGGACGATTTTTCGGGACATGCCGATGAACAAGCGAAACGGGAATGGCTCATGATCGACAGCGGTCTGGCAGCCATGCAGTTTATGCTGGCCGCAAAAGCAAGAGGTTACGATACCTTACCTATGATCGGCTATGATGTCGAAGCGTTTCGCAAAGAATTCGATATTCCGGACAATCTCGTGAACGTGCTGATGATTGCGATCGGCAAAGCAAAGAAACGGGGACACGCCTCGGTGAGGTTGGAAGTAGACAAAGTGACTTATTGGAACGGGAAGCTCTAATAGAGCGCAGTCTCCGGCGAGGGTGAATCAGTATTAACAAAAACAACAGCGATAGTCCAGGACTTATTTCTCGTCCTTGGCTATCGCTGTCTCGGTTTCCAGGTTCAATCTTCTGTTTATGCTAAACATGCGAAGCTGCGCCCGGAGGCGGCTTATGCTTGCTGGAGGACGATCCGGCCGACGATGTCCTTGGCCTCGAGCCGGCGATGCGCCTCGGCTGCTTGCCCCAGCGGAAGGCGGGTCAACGGAATGTCGATCAAGCCTGCCTCCACCAACCGGAGCACGGCTTCCGCCGCCGGCCGGCCGGCGGACGGGTTGGCGCTTAGGTAACCGCCCACGTTGAAGCCCTGGACCCCGATATTGTTCAACCATAGCGTAGTGCTCGCGATGTTCAACGCTTGCTCGCTTGCGTTGCCGACAAGCAAAGCGCGGCCGAGCGGCTCCATCAGCTCCAAGCTCGCGGCAAGCAGGTCTCCCCCGACCGGATCGACGACGAGCGAGAAGCGTTCGTCTCCGAGCGAGGCGGCGAGTTCTTCGGCCAGCACGACCTCGTCATAATCCAACCGCCGTGCCGCCTCCAGCTTGGAAGCCGTTCTGACCGTTCCGACGATGCGGGACGCGCCGAGCGAACGCGCGACGGCGGGATATGCGGCCGCGAGCCCTCCGATCGCGCCATGAATCAATATGCGCTCGCCTTGCTGCATGCGCGCCACCCGCGTAAGGGACAGATAGGCGGTCACGGCATTCGGAAGCGCCGATACGGCAAGCGCCGGGTCGATCTGGAATCCGGCCAGAGAGATCGTGAGCGCCGCATCGGCAACCGTTATGGAGGCGTATCCGCCCACGCTCATCAAGGACAGCGTCACGACGGGCTCGCCGACCCGAAAGCCGGTCACGCCTTCGCCGATCTCGCGAATCGTGCCGGCCACCTCCAAGCCCGGTACGAACGGCGGCGCGAAGACGGGAATCGTGCCGCGGCGCACGAAGACGTCGATCAATCCGACGGCGGAATGGGTTACGTCGATGCTGACCTGCCCAGGACCCGGATGCGGATCCGGGAGTTCGTTTTCGTTGAAGACGTCAGGGCTTCCGTATTGCGTCACAACCATGGCTTTCATATTGTTGCCTCCTTGTAGTGGATATGGATGGGGTACGACTTCGGTTTGTTTGGCGTTTGCCGTCTTGCTTGCATCTTTATTTTCACGTATATGCGGGTGCAAAAATAGTCCGATTGTGCTTAAATATAGCCTAAGACTACGAACGTGGGACTGCCGAACCGAAAGGAAGGTGCCAAGGTGGAGAACCGCGCCACGGATGCGCCGCATGATTTGAGCCGCTTGTTGGAGCTTGCGTCTCGTTATTCGTTCATTGACGGTACCAGCCGGACGGAAATTCCGTATCTGACGGTGCTGAAGGAAATCAAACCCATTCCCGTCGCGCAGGGCGTGCTCGGCCCTTCGTTCTGCGCGGTCATTCAAGGGAAGAAATTGCTGCAGGTTGGGCAGGATAGCATCGAGTACGGCGCGGGGAACTACCTGGCCTCGAGCATTCACATGCCGCTCAAAGGCACGGTGCTGCAGGCGTCGCCGGAACAACCGTACGTGGCCCTGCAGATCAGCCTGACCGCCGAAGAAGTCACGTCGGTCGCCTTGGAGGCGAAGGTCGGCGTCCATGCGGACAAATCCTTGGGCGCGGGCGCATTCGTCGGGGAGATGAACGTCGAAGCGCTCGAGGTGATCGAGCGGCTGCTGCGGATCTCCGCCGATTCCCGCGCGATCGCTTTCCTTGCCCCCGCCCTGAAGCGCGAGCTGCTCTTTCGTTTATTGACCGGCGCGGGCGGCGACGTTTTCTACAACAGGATGCTGCTTCATCAGGAAGCGGCCGGGATCCAGCACGTGATCCAGTGGATCACCGCCCATTACGACAGCGCGTTTACGATCCGTCAGCTAGCCGACTTGGGCAACATGAGCGTATCCAACCTGCATCACAAGTTCAAAGCCGTCACGGCGATGACGCCGCTTCAATACCAGAAACGGATCCGGCTCCAAGAGGCGAAACGGCTGCTGATGGGCGGCAACTCCGATGTGACCCGAACGGCATCGCAAGTCGGCTACGAAAGCGCGACGCAGTTCATTCGCGAATACAAGCGCCTCTTCGGGCTTTCTCCGTTACGGGACGTCCGCGCCGGCATCGCGAAATAAAAAAAGGATTCGCAAATTGCGAATCCTTGCTTGTATCATGGCTGTAACATTCGGATGCCGTCGATGAACGCGTACGTTGGGCTTACACCGATACGGATCGGCGCGACGCATGCGGCGCGCTGTCGCTCAGGCCGAGCGCGCTTGCCGTCGAGGCATGAATTTCGTGCAGGAGGGTTTCGTTGTCCTTCAAGGAGACGCCGTAGGACGGAATCATTTCTTTGATTTTCGGTTCCCATGCCTTCATCCGCTGCGGGAAGCATTTCTGCATGACTTCCAGCATGACGTGAACGGCGGTGGATGCGCCCGGCGAAGCGCCGAGCAGCGCCGCGATGGAACCGTCTGCGGCCGTGATGACTTCCGTGCCGAATTGCAGCGTGCCTTTGCCGTCCGCGGTATCCTTGATCACCTGCACGCGCTGGCCGGCTACGACCAGATCCCAATCCGCGGTCTTGGCGTTCGGGATAAACTCCCGCAGCTCTTCCATCCGTTTTTCTTTCGACAGCATCACTTGCTCGATCAGGTATTTGGTCAAGGCCATGTTCTTCGCGCCTGCCGACAGCATCGTGACGAGGTTGTTCGGTTTGACGGAGGTGACCAGGTCGAACACGGAGCCGGTCTTCAAAAATTTCGGCGAGAAGCCGGCAAACGGTCCGAAGAGCAGCGATTTTTTATTGTCGATGAAGCGCGTGTCCAGATGCGGCACGGACATCGGCGGCGCGCCGACCTTGGCTTTGCCGTAGACCTTCGCGTGATGCTGCGCGACGACCTCGGGATTGTTGCACACCATGAAGATGCCGCTGACCGGGAAGCCGCCGATATGCTTGCCTTCGGGGATGCCGGATTTTTGCAATAAATGCAGGCTGCCGCCTCCGCCGCCGATGAAGACGAACTTGGCCGCGTGGCGCTCGACGATGCCCTTGTCGTTGCGGATCTTCAACTCCCACGAGCCGTCGGCGGCGCGTTTCATGTTGTCGACGCTGTGTTTATAGTTGATTTCGACCCCTTTGCGCTTCAAGTGGTCGAATAGAATGCGCGTCAAAGCCCCGAAGTTGACGTCCGTGCCGGTGTCGATCTTCGTGGCCGCGATCGGTTCGCTCGCCGGGCGATCCTGGAGGATCAACGGGATCCATTCCATCAGTTTCTTCGGATCATCGGAAAATTCCATCCCATGAAACAGCGGATTCGCCGTCATCGCTTCGAACCGCTTCTTCAGAAACGCCACGTTCTTGTCCCCCAGCACCATGCTCATATGCGGCAGCGGCATGATGAAATCCTGCGGGTCGCGAATCAGCTTGCTGTTCACGAGATAAGACCAGAATTGCATGGACAGCTGGAACTGCTCGTTGATTTTGATCGCTTTGCTGATATCTATGGATCCGTCCGATTTCTCGGTCGTGTAATTGAGCTCGCACAGGGCCGCATGCCCCGTACCCGCGTTGTTCCATTCGTTGGAGCTTTCTTCCCCGGCATTCTCCAGCTTCTCGAACACGGAGATTTTCCATTCCGGCACCAATTCCTTCAGCAGCGTCCCGAGCGTCGCGCTCATGATGCCGGCACCAATTAAGATCACGTCAGTTTTAGATTGTATGTTGCTCATGTTTACCGTCCTTATACCTTGAAATTTGCAGAAAGAATGCCGGCGCCCGGCTCTGGCACCCTGCCAGGCCTAAGAACGGCCCGGCCGCATCTTTTCCGTTTCAACCCTAACCCGATCGTCGCGATGAATGACAAAAGTTCGTGAAAAGATTTACTAATCTCTAATAATTATATGCTATTTAGAAGCTCGTGAAAAGTGATAACTCCATCCACAATAGGCTGGAAACGCGCAACGGGGTTGGGTTTTGCCGGCTTGGGCCGCACGGATGGGCCGCTTGCTGGAAATAAAAAAGGCTCCCGAATGCGGGAGCCCTGCACTTATCGTTTATGCCATTGGAAACTCCAACGGGTATTTCAATTCATAGCGGGCTTCGTCGATCCAAGCGTTTCGCTCGAAGTCCCTGCCTCTTACGACGACGCGATCCCGGTACACCTCGACGTAGTAGCCCTGGCTGCCTTCCTTGCGTTCGTTCTCGTCCGTCCATAGATACGCGACCGAAGCCGCATTGAACATCGGCGGCAGTGCCGGACCGCCATCGAAGCGGTTATGCGCGGCTTCCATTTCCCAATGGGTATGCCCGGTGAACAAGATCGCGCCGTTCCGATGCTTGGCGAGTACCGCCTTCAGCTCTTGGTCCTGCACGACGCCGTGCCATTGCTGCTCGGCGTAGGAACCGGCCACCGTATCCAGCAGCGGTTGATGCAGGAACACGAACGCCGGAATCGCGGAATCGCGGCCTTCTTCCAGTCTCGCGTCCAGCCAAGCCAGCTGCTCGGCGGACAGCGAGCAATGGAGTTCCAGATTCTCCTCGGTGCCGAGGAAGATAAAGTGGACCCCCTCGATCCAATGATCGTGATACGGCGCGGACATTCCCGAGGCCGCCAAGAAGTTCGCGAATCGGGATTCCCGCTCGCCCAGGCCGACGTCATGGTTGCCCATCGTCAGCAGCAGCTCGGGGAGACGGTCCCGATGCGCCTCCCAGATGCTTCGGAACCGAGCGTATTCGTCCGGGAATCCGTGATCGGTCATATCCCCGGCATGCATGATGCCGCGGCTGTCCGGCGCCGTCTCGGCGATATCCTGAAGCGCGCGCGCCAAGCGGCGATTATAGGGATGCTCCTCTTCCGATCTGACGTGCGTGTCCGTGATGACCTGAAACCGCATAAGCGGCAGCGTCATGGACGCGGCTTCCGCTTGCTCCGCTCTGCCTGAACTGCCCATCCCTTCATTCGCCTCCTCGCTAATGTCCTTCATTGCTTATATTCAAGCCGATGACCCCGACGATGATGACGCCGATCCAGAGCAAGGAGGACATCGACAGCTTTTCTCCGAAAAAGAAATAACCGGCTATCGTAATCAAGACGATCCCCACGCCCGACCATACCGCATATACCGTGCTGACGCCCAAGTATCCGAGCGCGTAATTCAGCAAGGTGAAGCTGGCTCCGTAGAAAAGGAACATCAGGACGGAAGGCACGCCGCGGGTAAAGCTTTCCGAGAGCTTCATGGATACGGTGCCGGACAGCTCCAGCACGATCGCGCAGCTCAGCAATAGCCAACCCATGCTGTTCTCACCTTTCATAACTCGCCTTCCCTAAGTTCAAGCTCGCCATAGTTCGAGATGATCGCGTCCGCGTCTGGCAATATAGACCTGCCGGAATGCTCCGGATCCGCGATTCCCACGGCCAGCGCCGTTCCCGCCGCCCTTGCCATGAGCATGTCTCCGTTCGTATCCCCGATGACCGCGACTTGCGCGCTCGGCAGCGACAGCCTCCGGCAGGCCAGCTCGACCAGATCCGGGTACGGCTTGCTGCGCGCCACTTGATCGGCCCCGACGCACGCGGCAAAATAATGCCCGATGCCAAGCCAGTCCAGATGACGAAGCGCCGTCTCCGTCTCGTCCGCCGTCACGACGCCAAGCGTCAGTCCGCTCGCCCGGCACCGCTCCAAGAACGGTACGACCCCGGCGATCGGCTTGACCGTTCGGGTAACGGCCAGTTGTTCGTCCGCGTAAGCCCTGCATTCACCGGCAAGCACTTTCGCATCGGCCCAGGACAATCCCGACCGGTAGCCCTGCCAAGCCAGCACCGTCAGCAAATCCTCGATCGTTCCCATCGCGAGCGGACCGTTGCGGTCATAACCGACGATCTCGCCGTCTTCCGCGCGGCGGGTTCCCCACAAGCCTTGCAAATCGACCGTCACCGGCGGCAGCTTCCTCGCCTCAAGCTGACGGGAGAACCGGGCGAGCAGCTGCTCGCTCCAGTTCCCCCACGTGTGGATAAAGTCGAGCAAGGTGCCGTCTTTATCGAACAGAATCGCTTGAATCGGAACGTCTGCGCCCGCTGCACGTAATCGCGGCATGCGCGCGTCCTCCTTTTATTTGTTCAATTTATCCAGCTCGCGCTGCGCGGTTTCCTTCGCTTCCTTCAACACTTTCTCGGCCGGTTCGTTGCTGATCTCCAGCTTGTCCGCGGCGATCTTGAGCGCGTCGGTGATTTTGCCGCCGGTCGGATCCTGGAACGGCTTGGAAGCATGCGCCGCTTGTTTGAGCGGAATCGTGCTTTGCGGATTCGCTTTGCTGTACTCGACGAAAGCCGGATCGTCCAGCGCCGATTGGCGAACCGCGATATAGCCCGTGTTCATCGACCAGAAGGCCGTGTTTTCGGCTTTCATGAAGAACGCGAACCATTGCAGCGCCGCTTGCTGCTGCTCCGGGCTTGCCTTTGCCGGGATGCCGGCGAGAATCGCTTGCGCGACCGGTTTGCCGGCGCCTACGCCTTCCCAGCCCGGTTGTTCCATGGCGGCCAGCTTCGTGAAGTCCAGATCGCCTTGATCGCCGCTCGAACCGGTGTAGCCTGCGGCCATGCCCTTCATGACGTCGTCGATCGTCTTGTACCAGTACTCCCAGCCTTGGCCGCCGGAGTGAATGCGCATCGTTTGGTCGTCGAAGATCGCTTTGCGGAAAAATTCCCACGTGGAGATCCATTCCGGCGAATCGATCATGATCGTTTTGCCGTCGTCGCTGATGATTTTGCCGCCTTTGCTGTACGCGGCGTCGATCAGATTATCTTGGTTCCACATCGGCTCCCAGCCGTAGAACGTCGTTTTGCCGCCGCTCTTGACCGTCATCTTCTCGGCCGCCGCCGCCAGCGCTTCCCACGTGGTCATATCTTCGGCTTTGATGCCGCTCTTCTCGAACGCTGCCTTGCTATAGTACATGACCTGCGTCGTGCCGTACATCGGCAGGAAGTACTGCTTGCCGTCGACTTGGCCCTGCTCCAGGAAGGTCGGGACGACATCGTCTTTGTTGAAATCCGGCTGCGCGGCGATCAGATCGTCCATCGGCGCGTAGTAGCCTTTTCTCGCCCAGTCGACGTTCGAGGACAATACGGCTGCAGGCACCTGGCCCGTCGCGATCGCGGCTTGCAGCTTCTTCTCGGTCTCGCTGTAGTCGGCCTGCACGACCGGCTTCACGATGACGTCCGATTGGGACGCATTGAATTTATCGATCAACGTCTGCATGTTCTCGCCCAGCTTGCCGCCGAGTCCGTACCAGAACTCGATCGTCACGGGCTCCTTCGGCGTCTCCGTCTCGGTCTCGGCAGGCGCCGCGTCGGCATTTGCATTGGCCGTATTGGCCGGCGCGTTGGAATCGGATCCGGAAGCGCCGGAGTTGTTATTGCTGGTCGCGCCGCAAGCCGTCAGTACCAAGAAAGACGTTAATAATAGCCCTGCCGTAGTCATTTTCATCGTAGACATGTTTAGTTCCCTCCACTATTTTGTCTGTTTGCACTACCCTTACCCTTTGCTGGCTCCCGCAGATAGATTGACGCTTTGAATGATCGTTTTCTGCGTCAAGACGAAAATCACGAGCAATGGCGCAATCGTGAACGCGCTGGCGGCCATGATCAGCGGCCATTTCAATCCGTATGCACCTCCTTCCACGAAGAAGCTGCGGAGCCCGGCCGAGACGAGCTGAAGGTTCGGATCCTTGGTGATGAGCATCGGCCAGAAATAGTTGTTGTACTGCTCGATGAAGGTGATCAACGCCAGTACGGCGAAGGAAGCGCGGGTCAGCGGGATCAGGATCGTCCACAGAATCCGAAAGTGCGAAGCGCCGTCGATCTGGCCGGCCTCGATCATCTCGTGCGACACCTGCAGGAACGCCTGCCTGATCAGGAAGATCGAGAAGATGCTGACGCAGTTCGAGAGAATCAAACCGCCGTACGTATCGAGCAGATGCAGCTTCCCCAGAATGATGTAACCGGGCAAATACACCGCGGTCGCCGGAATCATGTACCCGATCAGAATCAAAGAAGTGAATACGCCCTTCAAGCGGAATTTCATATGCGTGAGCGCGTAGGCCATCATCCCGGAGTTGATCACCTGAATCACGACGATCGCGGCGGCGACGAAGATGCTGTTCAGCATATAACGCGCGAACGGCGCGGCGACCCATGCATCCGCGAAGTTATGCCACAGCGGATCATGCGGCCATAACGTCGGCGGAAATTGCCAAATTTCGTCGTTCGTTTTCAATGCGCTCGTGACCATCCAGTAGAACGGGAACGCCATGAGCACGGCGAGCGCGGCGACAATCGCGTAATGCGCGGATCCGCCTAGTTTTCTCCAAACCGTCATACGAGTAGCTCCTTTCCTGCGAGGCGCCGGATTAATAGTGAACGGCTCTTCTTCCGACAAGGCCGGAAGCGAGCGAGAGCAGCACGCAGCCCACGACCAGCGTGATCGCGACGGCAGAGGCTTGACCGATCTGGAAGGACGTGAACGCCGACTGATAATAGAGATAAAGCAGCGTGCGCGTGGAGCCTGCCGGTCCGCCTTGCGTCAGGACGTTGATCTGGTCGTAAGCCTGCAGCGCCTGCACCATCTGCACGATGATCAAGAAGAACGTCGTAGGCGAGATGAGCGGCAGCGTCACGTTCAGAAACTTGCGCCAGACGCCCGCGCCGTCCAGCTCCGCCGCCTCCTTGAGATCGTTCGGCACGTTGCGGATCGCGACGAGGTAGAAGATCATCGCCCAGCCGGCCGATTTCCAGATCGTCACGAGCAAGATGCCGACGAGCGCCCAATTCGGATCCTCCAGCCACCGGATGCCGTCGCTCCCGAACATTTTCAACACGCTGTTGGCGAGCCCGACCTCCGGTTCATAGATCCAGGACCAGACGATCGATACCGCGACCGTCGGCGTGACCCAGGGCGAGAAGATCAGCGTCCGATAGACGGCGCCGCCCTTGATCTTGCTCGTCAGCAGCAAGGCGAGCCCGAGCCCGATCGCGATAATCGGCAGCACGCTTCCGAGACAGAACAACACGGATACGCGGAGCGATTGGAAGAAAGCCGGATCCGCGAACATCTCGCGGTAATTGTCCAGCCCCACGAACAACTTGTCCGGGCTCATGAAGTCCCACTCCATGAAGCTTAAATAGATGACGTAAGCGAGCGGGAAGAACCAGAACAAGGCGAGCGGTATCATGGCGGGCAGCGTGAACAACAACGCCTTTCCTTCTTCGGCAAAATTATTTTTTCTCATGTTAACCTCCCAACGTTCAATAAAATTTTAACAATACTGGTTTTACGGGTTATTAATCTCTTTATTTGTATCGATTCAAAAATTATTGTACGATAGGAAAGAGAGAGAAAGGTTATGCCTACGTGAAAATTACTTGTAATTTGTGTAAAATTGTCGATAGAGAGCCATAGCTGGAGGCGTTACGATGAAGAAAGAAACATCCGGTAGAATGAAAGAGCCTTCCTCGCACCGCGAGCAGCTCCGAGCCAAAGTAATCGACGCGATCGCCCAGACGATGGACCTGTACGGGGTTAACTACAGCTTCGGGCAGCTGTACGGCATTATGTTTTTCGAAGATCGGCCCATGACCTTGGACGAGATGCAGACGGACATGAACATGAGCAAGAGCAACATGAGCTATGCCGTCCGCTCGCTTACCGAATCGAAAATGGTAACCAAGCTGAAGGAAAAAGACGCGCGCAAGGATCTTTACGTCGCGGAGACGAACTTCTTCAAAGCGTTCCAATCCTTCTTCACGACGAAGCTGCAGCGGGAGATCGACGTCATGCGGCAGGCGATCGAGGATGTCATCCCCCCGTTGTCGGAGACGATTCTGGCGCTCCATACCTCGGAGGAAGAACGCAAGCTGTGTCTCGAGGATCTGCACAAGCTGAAGCATGCGCTCAGCTATTACGAGTGGCTCCAGCGATTCGTGAACGATCTGGAGTCGGGCGCATACTTCGACGGATCCCAAGAGCCCCGCTAAGGGCTGCGAGCCTGGTCTTGAACGTTGCGGTAAATGAAGAACGCGCGAGCGAGGATTCGTCGCGCGCCAAAACGGCCCCCGTCTTGTTAACAAGACGGGGGCCGTTTCTATGGGATCGTGTTCTCTTTTTGGAAGTTGTCCGTCTTCAGTGTTACCTGGATTGCTGAAGCAACGGAGGCCCGATAATTAGCGTGTCGTTCCGCTCGGCCAGTCGACCGATATCCTCGAGCGAATGCCGGCCGATTTCAGGAAAGAAGTCGTCGATGCCGCCAGGCGCGAAAGTGAAAAGGATACGTCCAGTCTCGGTTCCGACGTTAGCCCACGCGTGAGGCACGCCGCGAGGAACCACGACGCTCGTTCCGGGAGCAGCTTCGAATTCTTCCTCCCCGCATTGGAAACGGAATGTTCCTTCAAGAATCTCGAATACCTCTTCCCGTTCCTTATGAATATGCTTCGGGGGACCGATCAAAGCCGGTACGCGCGCTTCGATGACGGTGATCGCCCCTCCGACTCGATTGCTGTGGATGCGAATGGCCATTTGTTCGCCCGGCATCGTGTCGAACCATTCGAGATCCTTGGCGAAAGTAACGGCTGCTTTGGTCAGGGCTTTTTTTGTCTCTTCCATTTTTCATTCTCCTTGCTCTATCTGTTCTATATAGAATGAGATCCCATTTCGGAATGCAGACCTCGGCCGATCATTTCGTTCTATTAGATGGCAAACGTTAACCCGATCAGCTGTTCGCTGAGGCTCCAAAGCCGCTCGGCCGCTTCGGGATCGACCGCGTATGGCATTACGCCGGAGTCCGTTAACGTCGAATTGTTGTCCAACTCGAATTCGGACTCGGCGTCCCGGCCTAGAGGCGCGATATCGCAATTCTCGCAGTATACGCCGCCCATATTGTCAAGCTGCGCGCTCGTTGCGCACCATACGCTGGTAGCAGCACCTTGCCCCACCGTCTTGAGATTTTTCGCCGGATCGAGGACCGGCTGTCCGTTCTCGTCGATGACGCCTGCCGCGAGCAGTTCCTCGTTCGAAAGATGCTTCTCGAGACCGGTTCCTACGATGCTGCCCGGATGAAGGGAAAAGGCGCGCACGCCGTCGGCCTGGCCGCGTTTGTCGAGTGCGACGGCAAACAGAACGTTGGCCGTCTTCGACTGACCGTAGGCCGCCCAGCGGTCATACTCCCTATGATTGAAATTCGGATCATCGAACACGACTGGAGAAAAGTGATGCCCCCAGGACGAAACGGAGACGACCCGTGCGCCGTGCGCCAAGCGCAGCGCGGGCCAAAGCCGCGCTACAAGCTGGAAATGGCCCAGATGGTTCGTCGCGAATTGAGACTCGTATCCGCGCGGATCGCGTCTCAGCGGAGAAGCCATGATCCCTGCGCTGTTTACCAGGATGTGAAGCGGTCTGCCGGAGGCCAGAAACTTCTCCGCGAAGGCGTCGATCGAGGCAGGGTCCAGCAAGTCCATCGCTTCGATTTCGATGCCGTCGATGCCCGCAAGCGCCGTCGCGGCCTTGTCGAGATCGCGCGTCGGAACGATGACTTGTGCTCCGGCAGCACGCAGCACGCGCACGGTCTCAAGACCAAGTCCGGAATACCCGCCGGTGACAATGGCAATTTTGCCGTTCAAGTCGATACCTTGGATGACCTCTTCGGCCGTTGAGGATGCTCCGAAGCCGGAGCCGATAGATGATTGCTTAGTTGTCATTTTATAGATCTCCTTTAAATGTTCGAATGAAAGATAGGTCTTGAAAGTAGATGGCCCATTCGCGTATGTCAGTCATATGCATAAGTTTTTTTATCCACAGGAACAATAACCGCGACGTCTTAACTTGTTGTCTTCATGACAAGTCTCCCTGAATATTTATTTAGACAATAAACGTATAATGTCTATATGTGCATATTATACGACTGGACAAAGTTTGTAAAGTGTATAATAATGTATCCATGGACGACAAAAAAAAGCTTCATATCCTAACCGTTGCATTAGACGTGTACTTCAAATATGGCTATAAGCGCGTATCGATGAATGAAATAGCAGAAGCCGCCGGTATTTCGCGCGCGGGTCTCTATCTATACTTCAAGAACAAGGAGGAAGTGTTTAACGCAACGATTCTTCACTATGGCGACACGCTCATCGCTGAAATAAAGGAAGGACTTTCTTCCAAAAACACGCCTGAAGACAAGATTTTATATGCGTTCGAAGTGTGGTCGATCCACAATTTCGATCAATCGTTGCGTTCGCCCGAAGTGAAAGAAATGACCGACAGCTCTTTATCGTTTGCTCAAGAGGCACTCGATGCGAGCTACAATAAACTTGAAGTCGTACTGACCTCGATTTTAAAATCGGAATCGCAATTCGCCGACAACCCCAACCGTCTCTCGCCGGAGAAGTTGGCACGCCTTCTGACAAGCGCGTCGCGAGGATTCAAAATCGTCGCCAAAAACTCGACGCAGCTTCGCCAAATGATTGAAGACATGCTCCGAATTATTTTTGCCTCTTAGCGAGGAATCCACTGAATCGAAGGCATCTATTGAAACGCAAATAAGGCTTCCAGATAGCTGGAAGCCTTATTTGGATTTTGACTGCAAGAAAACGAAATCGTACCGCGGGCGTTCAATCCGCTCCGACGCGACCTTGGAAAGGCTCGATGACCACCCGTCGCTTGTCGCGCGCGGAAGCAAGGCATGCCTCGATGACCCGTATCGTTCGCACGCCGTCCCAAGGACTGACCGGTTCCGGCTCGCCGTAAAGCGCCGCTCTCGCGAACCTGTTCAACAGCAGCAGCTGCTGGTTGCCGCGCTCGAACGGTTCGATCCGCATCTCGCCGCGCACGGTAACCTGAATGTCAGGGCTCAAATCGCTGCGAAGCGAGAATGCCGAAGGCAGCCGGATTGTCCCATGCGTGCCCCTGATTTCCAGCGTATTGGCGAAGTCCGCCCACAAGCCGCACTGAAACGTAAAAGCCGCGTCGCCAGGAAATTCGACGAGACCGGAAGCCATCATATCGACGCCGCCATGTTCCGGTGAAAATAACGCCTGCATCGTCGCAGCCGCCGGTTCCTTCTCCAACACGTAACGGGCGGCGCTCAGCAAGTAGCAGCCGATGTCGTACATGCCGCCGCCGCCCATCTCCTGACGGAATCGGATATCGCCCTCCATGGCGGAACGGTCCGATGTAAAGACGCCGTGAATGGCCCTCACCGAACCGATCTCGCCGGAATGGACGATTTCCTTGATCCGGTCGTAGCGCGGGTGATAGCGATACATGACGTTCTCCTGAAAATGAACGCCGAACTGCTCGCAAGCCTCAACCATCTGGACCGCATCCCGCTCCGACACCGCCATCGGCTTCTCGACCAGCACATGCTTGCCTGCCCGGGCGGCATGAATCGTCCATTCCCGGTGCATGTGATTCGGCAAAGGTACGTATACCGCATCGATGTTTGGATCGGCAAGCAGCTCCATGTAGCTGCCGTAAGCGTCCGGTATGCCATGCTTGTCTGCAAACGTCCGCGCTCTTGTTACATCGCGACTTGCAACAGCGGCGATCTCATGAGTGTCCGAGGACCGGACGGACGGAATAAACGCCTTCGCGGCAATTTGAGCGCACCCCATGATGCCCCAACGCAGCTTCCTCACCAGCTCGCCTCCAATTGGATGATCAAAATGTTCGATCGGCGCATGCGGATTCTCTTCCGGATGTCCTACTTCAATTCAAGAGCAGCTGATCGATGTAACCAGCAGCCGAACAATCTTATCGAGCAATCGTATCCGCCGGCTCCACGGCAAGGGATATCAGCGCGGAAAATATTTCCATTTCCCTTCGGAAACGACTTCGGCTGCTCCGTCGATCACTTTGATGGCGGTCTGATCGTCAATCGCATATGTCGGCCCTTGCATCCCGGCGGCCCATCTCTCCGCGGCAGCCATGGTGTTTCCGGGCAGCAGCTCGTGATCCAGATGCGGGAATATCGCAAAATCTACCAGACCCAGCGTTTCATCGCCGCCGTTGGGCGGAGTCCAGCCCACGAAGAGTTCCCCGATATTGGGCGCCATCACCATACTCCCGGCGCTCATTCCCACATAAACGGCCTGCAGCGACGGCAAGAGCTCTGCCAGTCCGGACTGCCGCATCCAGTAGCTTAGGTAGAGGGCGTCCCCGCCCGACACCAGCAGGACTTCCGTCTCCCGCACCGCCGGCACCCAGCGTTCTTTGGCGATGCTTGGCAGCGCCGTGAGCTCCAGCACGCCGACGGACTTCCAGCCCAGGTCGACCATGGGATTCTCGGAATTCCCGCTGATGAACTGCCAGGCTTTGACGCCGGGTCCGACCCATGGATGTCCGTACATCGCGGTAGGGATGCACAAGGCATTGCAGTCGGCGATCGGCTTGCCCAGCATGTCGACTAGCGCGTCGTGCATGCTTTTGTTATTCACGCCTGCAGAGGTGAGCAATAATTTCATAACCCTCACTCCTTATCGTTGTGTGCGTCTTGTCGTTTATTCCGGTAGGCTTTCCAATGTAAGTTGCGTTTGTCAACTTCATCATTTCGCCCGTTGCCTAGGTGTTCGATAACAGGATTGAACTATCCTGCTCGTTACCTCGGTCTAATTCTTTTTTCTCACGACACCGTGGACGATAAAATAAGCCAATTTCTCCATTCCAACCATGTCAGTTGCCGTAAGAAAGCTTGTCGCCATTCGCAAGCGGAGGAAGTTTGTCCATCCAGTGCTCATATTGGGCTACATTTACCATGTCCTTGTCATTTAAATAGTCCTTGTAGGTCTGTAAGTACTCCTTATCGGATGAAGTATCGTTCTGGCTATATTCCTCCAGCCATTGCCTGCCATCCTCTATGCGGTTCAATAGCAGATAAGCAGAAAGAAGCGAATCCAGACGCATCTCATTCGGCTCCTGCTTGAAGGCAAGTTGCCTGTTATGCAGCTCTTTTTCCCAGTACTGTTGCGTCAATGACGCACTAACTTCATAATGGTCGGATTGCCATACGTACACGGCGTCGAGCGCGGGGGATAACGGCATTTGACCATAAGAAGGGAAGCCGAACAACTCGGGAACTCCTTTGGTTAGAGCAAAATCGAGTTCGATATTGTCTCGAATCGTTAGTTTGATCTCGTCATCGACCTCTTCGATAAGAATCGAATATGGATCGGGGCGATTGTCTACGAGGTCAAAAAGAAATACAGCGTGGCCATTGTAAACTAAACCTGTCGACCAGGACTCTCCATCGGTTTGCCCGCCGGCGCCGCCTTCGAACGTGACCCCCTGCTCCTGACTGTCAAAAACAATCATGTCCTGCTTCATAATGGCAAAACGGGTGTAGTCAAACTCGCCCTCGTTCCAATATAGAACGGAGTATTTTTGACCATCTAAATCGAAAACATCCGTATGAATTGGCTTTTCGGGAATTCCTTCTGGTGCCACTTTCGAGTCAATCGTATTAGTACTGTCAGATACATCCAATGTCTTCTGTTCAGAAGCAGAACTATTGGCATCAGGCACAGTACCGGTTACTTTCTCCGCTTCCGGTTGGACGCCTGGATCGACAACTTCCGTTGCAGGTCCAACTGTCGCTTGTATTTCGCTGCTAGTGGGATGACTATCGTTGTGTTTCGTAGACATTACCCCTGCTTTATCACTCGAACATGCGGCTAGAATACCAAGCAAAACCAACGAAATAACAAACCCTAGAATACTTACCTTCATGAGGAATCCCCTTTTTTTGTTGGGTAACACATTTTACAACTATCATAGCACTTCAACTAGCAATTGGTAACCGAAGCAAACCGGCCAATTAAAAACCGTCCTTAATCGATAGAGGTCCTTATCGCCCCGGATTGGATGACTACCCGCAACTGCTATTAAATTGAGAGAAAGCAACCGATCTTGTGACCGGCTGCCTCCGCATGTCGCTATAAAACTAACGTACCCGGTTAGGCAAGAGGTCTGTCCCTCGCCGGATATTTTACTTCGACCAGTATAGAATTAATTCAAATCGGATCCGGGGGTAACGGCATCCGGCTTCACAGCTGCGCTTCTTCGCGCTTATGGCCTCCATACTCCAGTTCATTCGAATGCTTGCGGGCGCTTCGCCAAATCGAGAGGAACAGGAGCGCGAAGCCCGCCACGCCGAGCAGCGACGTCGCGGCGCTGATCCGGTACATCGCATGCGCGCCGAGATGCTGGAAGATCCAACCGCCGGTAACGCCTGCCGCGATCCCGGATACCCCTCCCCAGCTCAGCGCGTACACCGCTTGACCCGAAGCGCGAAATTCCTTCGGAACGAGCAGGACGGTCAGCTGCGTCCCGACGTAATAATAGCCCGCGAACGTCAGGCAGTGCATCGCTTGAATGAAGATGATCTGATACGGGGTTGCCGCGACCGACATGAGAAACCAGCGCAGCGCGTACAGCAGGCTTACGACCGCCAGACATAGGATCATCGCGCGCTGGCTTTTCCGAAGATAACGGTCGAACAGCAGGTAGACCGGGATCTCGAAAATCGAAGAGAGAAAAGCGGACCAGCCGATGAGCGCGTTTTTGCCTCCCAGATCGGAGATATAGATGGAAACGAACGTATTGTTCATCGAGTTCGGAATCGAGATAAGAACGCCGATGACAAGGAACAGCATGAACGGCTTGTTCGCCCAGATCTGACCATAGCCGGTCGGAGCGCCCTTCCGGTTATTCGCCGCGCCTCCGCGGGGCAGCCGCAAGGCCAGAACAATGGAGACGAGCATCATCAAGCCGTACACGATCCACAGCCTTCGAATGGCCAGATGCTCGATCACCGGCCCCGTGGCTACCGCCATGACCGCCCAACCGAGCGACCCCCACAACCGGAACGCGCCGAATTTCTTCCCCGTCTGCTCGGCCACGTCCAAGATGAGGCTGTTGCTTTGCGAGAACAACGGAGTTTGGAAGAAGAAATAAAGCAGCATGAACGCGAAAATCAGATAACCCGCCTGGACCGAGAAAACGATTTGCATGACCGCCGCATTGCCGATCAGCAGGATCAGCAGCACCCGCCTGGCATTCTCGAGCCGGTCGCTCCAATAGCCCCAGAAGGGGTTGGCCAGCAGCGAGATGAACGGACCGCCGGCGAGCAGCAGGCCGATCGTAAAGCTGGACATGCCGGTTTCCTTCAGATACAGCGGGAAGAACGTGCTGTAAATCGCGATCGCCCCGTAGATGAAGAAGTTGAACGTTTTAATGAAGCCCAGCGAGTGTTTGGCGGACAACGAAGAAGATGACATGAACGTTTGCTCCATCCTTTCCTGCTGACGAACTTGTTATGGCCGGCTTTCGCCGCCGCCGGATGGCGGTCTCGTGCCGGTTCGGAACCGCGCAGCCGATCGACCGTGGCGGCGCGGCTTATTCCGCTGCCCGGCATTCCCCACTCTTTCTCTGTCGAGCGTTCTGTTTCCTTCATGGCCGCGAGATCAAAAAAAGAAGCCGCAGATGAAATCCGCAGCTCCGGGAGGCTCATAGTATCCGCATGTTCGGGTCCGGCGTTCCGAATCCGCCGTTAGGCTTGATATCCGCCGTACGCTTCGAAGCGTCGGAGCATCGTATCCGTCGCCGGGATCCCCAGCCGGTCCATGGCCAATAAGACGGCCCCGTAGACGGGCGCCATTTTCGGGATGATGAATTCGAAGCGCTCGTTCTCTTCCGCGATCTTCTCGCGCATGGCCGCCAGCAGATGCGGATTGCGGCCTTCCTGCACGACGCTGCCGACCGTTACGATCCGAATCGCGTCGCCGGGGAAGCCGCCCAGTCGGCGTATCACCGAATTCGCGCCGCGGCCCAGCTCCTCGCCCGCCCGCCGAAGCAGCCGGATGGCCAGCTCGTCGCCCTCGTCCGCCGCTTCGTGGAGCACGATCGTCAAGCTCCCGGGAACCTGCTCGATATCCTGATCGAGGAAATGGTCGAATACCTGCCCCATGTCGGCAAAACCGAGATGCTTCGCCACTTTATCCGGGAGGATCGACGGAGCTTCCCGCAGATCCCAGGAGCGGACCGCATGGCTGAAGGTTTCCTTGGCCATATCGCCGCCGCCGGTCCGGTCGCCGAACAAATGCCCGAAGCCGCCGGTCTGGACCGTCAACCCTTCCCGGTTCCGCCCCGCCGCGTTCGTGCCGCTTCCGCAGATCAGCACGACGCCGACGTTATCCGGCGTTCCCGCGCGCAATCCCTCGTACGTATCGCATACGACGTCCCAGTTCGGAAAAGGCAGCCCCGCCAAGCCCGGGCGGAGAATCCGAAAATCCTTCTCCCGGTCGGCACCCGCCAATCCGTACTGCACATAATCGATATCCGCTTCGTTCAATCCGGCCTGCTCGAGCGCCATCATGGCGGACTTCCGTATATTCGCGATCGCTTCGTCGATGCCCGGAACCTGATGATTCCCGCAGCCCGCCAGCCCGCGCCCGAGCAGCCGGCCCTCTTCGTCCGCGATCACCGCGAACGTCTTGCTGTTGCCTCCGTCCACGCCCATGATATAAGCCATATGCTCCGTCTCCTTCTTCATAGACTTCATCCTCTTGCCAGCGTCGCGCTGCCGGCGCGGCCCTGCTTCTCCGGGCAAGGATCCGAGGCCGCAGGCGGATGGCTCCCCTTGCGGCGAGCTACCAGGCGGCGACTTCGCCGTCCGCCCGCGGTTCCGTTCCCCCCGCCAGCACGCCGCTGACCGGATCCCGCCAGATGATCTGTCCTCTGCCGAACATCCCGGAATCGACTGCCCGCTGCACGGTATGCCCCCTTCTGGCCAGCGCTTGGGCCAAATAATCCGGGAATTGGGGCTCGACCTCGATGATCTTCTCCCGGAGCCACCGCCATCTCGGCGCGTCCAAGGCCGCCTGCGGGTTCAAGCCGAATTCGATCGTGTTGAGCAGAATCTGCACATGCGCTTGCGGCTGAATCGAACCGCACATGACGCCGAAGGGACCGACGGGGACGCCGTTCTTGGTCAGAAAGCCGGGAATGATCGTGTGGAACGTCTTCTTGCCCGGCGCCAGGACATTCGGATGCTCCGGGTCCAAGGAGAAGCCCGAGCCGCGATTCTGCATGCAAATCCCGGTGCCGGGAATGACGACGCCGGCCCCGAAATCGCCCGCGTGGCTTTGAATGAACGACACCATGTTGCCCTCGCCGTCCGCCGCGGCCAAGTAAACCGTCCCGCCCTTCGGCGGTTCGCCCGGCTCGGGAACAAGCGCCCGCTCCCCGATCAAGGCTCTTCGCTCGTCGGCGTAGGCGTCCGATAGCAGCGCTTCTACGGAGACGCGCATCGCTCGCGGATCCGTGATGTACTTTAGCCCGTCCGCGAAGGCCAGCTTCACCGCTTCGATCTGCTTGTGGTACGTCTCGACCGTATCCTTCGCCGCGAAATCGAAGCCCTTCAATATGTTCAGCGCGATCAGCGCCACCAGTCCTTGGCCGTTCGGCGGAATTTCCCACACCTCGTACCCCTTGTAATCGACGTGAATCGGCTCTACCCATTCGGGCTCGTATGCCGCCAGGTCCGATTTCCGGAGATACCCGCCCCGCTCCCGGAAGTGCAGATCGATCCGGTCCGCCAGCTCGCCTCGGTAGAAGGATTCCGCCTTCGTCTCCGCGATCGAACGAAGCGTACGCGCATGCGCCCCGGAGCGCCATATTTCCCCGGCGGCTGGCGCTCTGCCTTCGGGCGCGAACGTGTCGAACCACGGTTCGAACAAGTCGTCCTGCAGATCGCCGATGTTCCGGAACCCGTCGGCCCAATATCTCGCGATCGTCGGAGAAACCGGAAATCCCTGCTCCGCATAATCGATCGCCGGCTGCAGCACGTCCGTCAAGGGAAGCCGGCCGAACCGCTCGGACAGCGCGGCCCAGGCAGCCGGCGTGCCCGGCACCGTTACCGGAACCATGCCATAGGCCGGCATTCGCTCCAGTCCCTGCGCTTTGACTTGCTCGAGCGAGATCGCCGCGGGGGACGGTCCGCTCGCATTCAATCCGTGCAGCTTCCCTTCGGCCCACACGATGGCGAACGTATCGCCCCCGATGCTGTTCGAGTTCGGTTCGACGACCGTCAGGCAGGCCGCCGCCGCGATCGCCGCGTCGATGGCGTTCCCGCCCTTCTTGAGCATGTCGAGCCCGGCCTGTGCGGCAAGCGGCTGGGACGTGGCGACCATGCCTTTGCGTCCGTATGTCGTCATGCGCTGCGACGGATAGGGGTTATATAACGGTTCGAATGGCATGATTCAACTCTCCCTCCGAATCGTGGTCGGCGATTGCTCCGCCACTTCCTCGGCGGTTACTTCACGGTCCAGTCGAGCGGATAGATACATGCCCTCGCTGATGAGCATGGTCTTGAGCGCGATCTCCGCGGTAGGCAGCAGTTTGACTCTGCCCTGCAGCGCGGCTGCCCAATGCTTGGCGGAGGACTCGTAGGCGTCCTCGTCCGGGTTCAGGCGGCGCCGGCGCTCGCGCATGGCGGCCAGGTCGAGCGTGCTGTCGAAATCCATGTCGTCGATCGTCGAGTGGAAACCGAACCCCGACTTGGAATGAATGTCCGAATACGCCGGCAGGCGGATGCCGCCCTGCGATCCGACGATGCTGCTGCCTTCGAGGCCGCCCATATGCAGCGACCACGCTTCGATGATATCCATGGAGACGCCGCCTTCGAACCGGACGAAGCCCATGGCGGACTCCTCCACGTCGAAAGCGCTTTCTTCCCTGCGCTTGCGGTCCATGTCCATCTCCTGGTAGAGGCACCCGGATATTCGCTTCACCTCCGGCATATCGAGCAGATAGAGCATCTGCGCGATATGATACACGCCCATGTCGAGGAGAGCCCCGCCGCTCGCCGTGTCCTTCCGGGTAAAGAAGCGGGTGCCGTACCCGTCGACGAACGGCCGCCCGCGCCGCCGGAAGCCGGTAGACCGGGCATGATAGAGCCGGCCGAGCCGACCGGCGTCGATCAGCGTTTTGGCTGCCTTGGTCTCGTCGCGGTACAGCGTGCCGAGCTGGACGTGCAGCATTTTGCCGCATGCCTTCGCCATGCTAGCCATGGCTTCGCCGTCGCGGTAAGTGCCGGCGATGGGCTTCTCGCAATAGACGTGCTTCCCTGCCTGCAGCGCGGCGATCGTCGCCACCGCATGAAGGTTGTTGTGCAAGCACACGTCCACGGCGGCCACATCGTCGCGGCGCAGCATCTCCCTGTAATCGGCGTATACGCCCGGAATGCCGTATTGCTCCGCCACCCGGCGCGCTTCCTGTTCATTGATATCGCATACGGCCGCGATTTCGACGCCTTCGATGGACGCGTATTGCTCGATATGATGCTTGCCGATCAGGCCGACGCCGATGATCCCGATTTTGACCGTCTCCATAGTCGCTCCCCCTCAGGATTCGGCCCTGTGATAGAACAGCCTTCTCACAGCCGCCAGCATCCATTCGATTTCCTCGTACTGATTCGCCTCGGCATTGTATTCGATCGCCCAATAACCGCGGTAGCCCGCCTGCTCCAAAGCCCGGACCGAGACGCCGGCTTCCCCGCCGATCACGGTCTTCGCGTCGACGTGCGCATGCACCGTCCATGGCGCCACGATCTCGTCCCCGCCGGCATGCTCGGGCTTCCAGCGCTTCAAATGCAGCAGGATGCCGAAGTTGGGGCGATCCACCGCTTCGGCGATCCGCTTGAGCAGATGCGGATTCAGCGCCGCGCCCATGTGATTCTCGGGACCGACCGTATAGCCGAATTCCGCGCCCCTGTCGCAATATTCCCGGTAACGCTTGACGATATAGTCGAAATCCCGCTCGTCGATCTCCTCCGTCTGGTTCGTGCAGATGTCGATCCGAACGGTCTTGGCCCCAAGCATCTCGGAGGCGCGCAAATGAAGCAGCGCGTTCCGGTACAGCCGTTCGCGCCGCGCCGGGTCCGGGTCGACGAGATGCACGCCGTCGAGCGCGATGTTCGCGACGGTCAGCCCCCGGTCGTCGACGGCCTTCCGAATCTTGCGAATATAATCCTCGTCCGGCAGGATCACGAGTCCGTCGTCGTTCCCGCTGGCGAAAAAACCGTTCCACAGATCGACGGCATCCAGCCGGTAACGGAACTTCGCCGACTCGAGATACCCGAATATATCCATGATGCCCGCCTGCCTGGAGTTATGGAACGAATACCCTCCGATGGACAGCTTCATCTATGCTCACGCTCCTCTTACGTGCGTTGCGTTCGCGAATGCGCGCCGGGAAGGCCGGAAAGTCCGGTCCGCCCTCCGCGCACGCGAAACCTTACCCGAATTTATGATTGCGATTCGCGTTACTTGCCGGATTTCTGCTTGATCTCGTCGAGCAGCTTTTGGAACTTGGGATTCATCTCTTTCAGCACGGCCGCGGGATCCTGTTCTTTATTGAAGATCGCCTGCTGCTCGTTCAGCATGAACGAAGTGATGTCCCCGTAGCCGGCGATGAGATGGTTCGGCGATTCCTTGCCTTTCTCGATCGCGGCCGTATTGACCTCTTCCAGGTACGCGGTATCCGTCAGGTCGGCGTACTGCTTGAACCATTCCTCGTAAGCGACGCTGTCCGAAGGCGGATAGCCGGTCGTCTTGGTCATCTCCAGCTGCATCTCCGGACTGGTCATGAATTGCACCAGCTTCCAGGCGGCGTCCGGATTTTTGGATTTGGACGAGATCATGAGCGGGTCGGCATAGATGAACGGCGTGGAGGTACCGGCCGGCCCGGTCGGGAGCGGAAGCACCCCGAACTTCAGGTTCGTGTCTTTGAATCCGCCCATGACCCAGCTGCCGACGAGCGACATCGCGACCTTGCCCGTCAGGAGCGGATCGCCGATCTTGCCGATCGATTCCTCGACGGCTTTGGTCGGCATGATCTTGTCTTTGAAGATCAGGTTCTGGAAAAACGCCGTCGCGTCCACGAGCTTGGGATCCGTCAGATCCGCCTTGTCCAGGAAACCGGTGGCATATGCCGGATCGAAGACATCGAGGCCCCAATCCCAGCTGTACGTCAGCAGATGCTCGCCCATGCCGTACGTGAAGCCGTAGACGGCGCTCGGCTTGCCGTAATCCTTGCTGACCGACTTCGCGAGCTCGACGAATTTGTCCCATGTCCATGCGGGATCTCCCGGCTTGTAGTTCGGTACGGTCACGCCGGCTTTGTCGAACAGCTCTTTATTGTAGAAGATCATGCTGGAGTAGATATTGAGCGGGATGCCCTTTTGTTTGCCGTCGATCTTATAGATGTCGAGCGTGGACTGCGAGATATTCGGATTGTCGAAGGTCGCCATGTAGGGCGTCAGATCCAGCACCATATCGCGGACGTTGTAGTCGACGAACCCGCTCTGCCCCCAATGGCTCCAGACATCCGGCGGCGTTCCCCCCGCGACCATCGTGTTCATCTTGGAGTCGAACTGATCGTACGGCACGCTGATGATTTCGAGTTTGATGTTGGGATTGGCCGCTTCGAATTTCTTCTTCACGACGTCCGGCAGAAACTTGTCGCGAATGCCGTTGTCCTGCGCGTTCAGCAGGGTGATCGTGACTTTCTTGCCGTCGTCCTTGCCGTTGCCGCCCGCCGGCTCGTTGGCGCCTCCCGCATTGCCCGTATCGGCATTGCCGCCGTTGCCCGTATTCGAGCTGCAGCCGCTTAACGCCAGTACCGCCCCGATGCACAATACGATTGCCATGCTCATCCACTTCTTGGCCATGTATAGCCCTCCCCTAACCTATGATCGTGAACCCGATTTGCCTGCGACGCAGCTTCAGCCCAAAGCCGGCAACACCCCCTTTCGAAGCAACCTGCTACTTCAGTCCGGACACGACGATGCCTTGGACGAAATATTTCTGCGCCAGGAAGAAAATGATCGTCGGAGGCAGGATCGCCACGATCCCGGCGGCCATCAGCAGATGCCACGGCACGATATTGAACATGCTGGTGAAGGAAGACAACGCGATCGAAACGGTGAATTTGGAGTCGGTGTTCAAATAGATCAGCGGGCCGAGGTAATCGTTCCACCTGTACATGAATCCGAAGATGGCGGCGCTGGCCAGAGCGGGACTGCACAGGGGCACCGCGATATTCCAGAAGGTGCGAAGCTCGCTGCAGCCGTCGAGCCTGGACGCCTCGAACAAATCGACCGGCACCGTGTTGAAGAACTGTCTCATGAGGAAAATGATGTAGGCCGATCCGAGAAAGGAAGGCACGTTCAGCGGGAGATACGTATCGATCCAGCCCAAATTTTTGAACAGCACGAACTGCGGGATCATCGTCACGGGGTAGGGGATCATCATGGTCGCGAGCAGGATCAGAAACATCGCGTTGCGGCCGATGCCCCGATAGCGGGAGAAGCCGTAGGCGACGAATGCCGATGAAAACACTTCGCCGAACGTGCCGACTACGGAATACAAGGTCGTATTGTAGAAATAGCGGCCGAACGACCTGGCTTGCATCGCGTCGATGAAGTTATGCCAGACGGCCGGGCTGGGGATCCACTTAGGGGGGAACAAGAAAACGTCCTGCTGGGTTTTGAGCGCGGTGGACACCATGATGTAGAGCGGCAGGATCATCAGCGCCGACAAAATGACAAGCATGCTGAAAGCCAGAATCTTGACCGTGCGTTCTCCCGCGGATATGGAGCCGCTCCTCGAAATCTTGCGCGTCGTCATCGTTAATCGCCGCCTCCTTCGTAATGAACCCACCGTCTGGATACTTTCATCATGAGCCAGGTCAGAACGCCCACGAAGATGAACAACACCCACGCCATCGCGGAAGCATAGCCGAGATTAAACGACCGGAATGCCTGCTGATAGAGGTAGTACACGTAGAAGTAAGACGCGTAGTTAGGGCCGCCTTTGGTCATGACGTCCGCCTGGACGAACACCTGGAACGATCCGATGATGCCGGTGATCAGCAGAAACAGCGTGACGGGCGAGATCATCGGGATCGTAATGTTGATCATTTGCCGGAAGCGCGAGGCGCCGTCGATCTGGGCCGCTTCGTACAGGTTCTGCGGGACGCTCTTCAAGCCGGCCAGGTAGATGACCACGTTATTGCCCAGCGTCCATAAGGACATCATGATCAGGGAAGGAATGACCCAGTGCTCGTTCGACAGCCACTGCGGCCCGGTCATGCCGGTGATGTTGTAGTACAGCACGTTCACGACGCCGAAGTCGGGATCCAGCAGCCAGACCCACAGCAAGGAAAGCACGACGCCGGAAACGACCGAGGGCAGATAGAAGATGGTGCTGAAGATGCGCTGCCCCGGCACGCGGACGTTGAGCAGCATGGCCAGAACGAGCGAGGCCGCGAGGCCGACGGGCACGCCGACCAGCGTGTAATATAAGGTAACGCCGGAAGATTTCCAGAAGAGATCGTTTTGAAACAGGTTTATGTAGTTGGCGAAGCCGATGAAAACGGGGTCGTGGGCGATGTCGTAGCGCGTGAAGCTGTAGTAGCCGGATAACAGAATCGGGCCGCCCGTGAACAGAATCAATCCGAGGATCCAAGGAGAAATGAAAAAGTAGAAATATTTCGTTTCGCGCAATTCGGTCTTCTTCCTAAAGCGCATACTCGCCATATCGGGTCTCATCCCCTTTGCATCGTCAATGGTAGCTTGCTCCAAAACTCTGCGGCTTCAGCGAATCCTATCGTCCGTTTCTCGATCGTTGCCGTGCGGGGCAGGGCCTGCCGGTTCATCCAATCGCGGCCTGGCGGCAGTCTTCCTGCCGATTCTAGCAGCACCTCCCTCTCATGATACGTTCATGTTCGACTATCTAACATCATGTGTTTCATTATAAAGGTTATAATCTTTGGTGTAAATATGCAAATTCATTATTATGTAAACGATTTCATAAATAGTTGTTACTTCATCTCTGCTCTATTCGCCGCGCTTTGCGTTGGCTGCCTGCGACAAATTGCCGACGGCTCCCGCTCGCGGTCGGTAATGGCCGATCGCTGCGAAGCCGGTCGGCGTCCGCTTATCGAAATTGCGGCAGGTAACGTATGTTCGCGTCGATGATCTCGTCCAGCACTTGTTTGGCGAGCTTCGCGCTGCCGATGAGCGGATGCAGCGTCAAGGCTTGCAAGCCCGCCGAATAATCGCCTTCCGCCGCCGCTTTGACGGTCAGCTCTTCATAGGCTTTCACGACCTGCATCAGCCCTCTGATCTGAGGCGCGATCGGCGTGCCGATCTGAACCGGATGCGCTCCTTGGGCGTCGATGACGCAGTTTACCTCTACCGATACCTCGTCCGGCAAAAAGGGCAGGATCCCGTTGTTCCGGACGTTGACCGTCTGGATATCCTTCTTGTCGTTATAGATGGACGTCATGAGGTTAACGGCCGCTTCGGAGTAGTAGGCCCCGCCGCGCTGCTGCAGCTGAGGCGGCTTGACGGCCAGGTTCGGGTCCTTGTACAGCTCGAACAGCTCGGTCTCCACGCGTCTTACGTCGTCGGCGCGCGTCGTTCCTTTCTCCAGAAACGCCTTGTTCATCTCTTCGAACACGAGATCCTTCATATAGTAGTAACGATGATAGCTGCAGGGCAGCGCGCCCAACGATCGCAAGAACTCCGCGTCCCAACCGAAATCGGGGATATTCTTCATGGTCAAGCCGCTTGCGCCGGCTGCTTTGTTCAGCACGTCCGCCGTAATATCGATGCCGCTTACCGCGATGCGGGTCGTCCAGGTCAAATGATTGATGCCCGCCATTTCAATCGTCACTTCGGACACGTCGACGCCGCATAACTTCGCGATTTGCATCTTGATGCCGATCGGGAGGTTGCACAGTCCCATCGTGCGAATGTTCGCGTACTTCAATACGGCTTCCGTCACGATTCCCGCCGGGTTCGTAAAGTTGATCATGAAGGCGTCCGGCGCCAGCTCCTCCATCTCTTTGGCGATATCCAGGATGACCGGGATCGTCCGAAGCGCCTTGGCGAACCCGCCGGCCCCCGTCGTTTCCTGGCCGATCAACCCGTACTTCAGAGGGATCTTCTCGTCCCGCGAACGGGCGTCCAGCATGCCGATGCGCATCTGGGTCGTGACGAAATCCGCGCCCTCGATCGCTTCGCGGCGGTTGAACGTCGTATGGACGCGAATCGGAACGCCGGCTTTCCCGATCATCCGATTGGCTAGCGCGCCTACCGTCTCCAGCTTGCTTCTTCCCTCCTCGATATCGACCAGATAGATATCCCGAACGGGAAATTCGCGATGATGCTTGATAAAGCCCTCGATCAATTCGGGCGTATACGAAGATCCTCCGCCCATCACCGCCACTTTCAACCGATCTTTTCTCATCGACTCGAAGCCTCCATCGTCTATCTGATTTGTCATTACATGTATCATTTAATATAAATTCATTATTACAATTCGTCAATCCATTTTTTTCTATCTCCAGCCCTCGCGCTCGGGGTCAGATAACCTCCAGAACGCTTCCAGACCTGCCGCGGGCGATTTTTTCAACATTTTTCTGGCATTCATTGGTTTTCCGCGCATTCTCGGCTTCCGAAGATACCATGGACATGTTATTATGAATTCGTCTCTATTACGATACGAAGATACGAATCGATTGCGATTAATGACCACTGAGGAGTTACGACATGTCGACAAGCAAATACGCCACCGTAAAACAGCATCTGCTGGACGCGATCAAGTCCGGTCACTATCAGCCGGGAGACCAGCTGCCGACGGAGGACGAGCTGTGCAAGCTGTACAACGTAAGCCGCACGACGATCCGCCAGGCGCTGCAGCAGATGGAATTGGAAGGCCGCATCAATAAAGTGCAAGGCCGGGGGACGTTCATTTCCGCCGCCAAATCGGAGATCGTTCACCACATGCTCGCGCCGATCGTCAATTTCTCCGAGCTTATGGAGACGTTGGGCCGCCGTTCGGAGAGCCGACTATTGGAGACGTCCGTCGTGCCCGCCCATGCCCCGTTCCAATCGCTGCTGGAAATCCCCGAGCTCTCGCCCGTCACGAAGCTGGTCCGGCTTCGCCTCGCGGACGATCAGCCGGTCGCCTACGAGACGATCTATCTGCCTTGGTCCATGGCTCCGGGCCTGTCGAACGAGAAGGAAATCGGTTCGTTGTTCAAGCTGTTGAAGGACAAGTACGGCCACCAGATCGACCGGTCCGTCGACACGCTGAAGCCGGTCATCGCGGACGAAGAGATCGCGATGCTGCTCCGTATCGATCCGGGCTCCCCCTCCATTCACATCCGTACCGTTTCCTACCTGCAGGACAACACGCCGATCGAATACAGCGAAAGCATTTTCCGCACGGACATGTCCCAGTTCGTCATCGAACGGCGGTACGATCACGGCTGATGCCTAGCGGCTAGCTTCGCGTAAAAAAAATAGAAACCCCGGCGCTCGCGCGCAAGGATCTCCAGTTATCCCGTCCTGAGTCGACTCTTCGTTCGAAGGCTTCCTTTCCACCTTCCGTCAGGCTTATGCATACGAATGAACGGCAAAATGCCGCCGGCTGATGCCGGCAGCAGAATTTAAGCTGTTCGAAAACTTCTCGGTACTATATCTCCATGTTCGACGCGATTAACCGGCGGATGCGGAAATCTCGCGTTCGCGGGGTTCGGGATGGTCGTCTCGCGGAATGCCGATTCCGGGGAATCCGCCGCCAGGGAAACCTCCCCCAGGAAATCCGCCACCCGGGAACCCGCCTCCGGGGAATCCACCACCCGGGAATCCGCCTCCGGGGAACCCGCCCCCAGGGAAGCCTCCTCCGGGGAATCCGCCACCCGGGAATCCGCCTCCCGGAAATCCACCACCCGGGAATCCGCCTCCGGGGAACCCGCCCCCAGGGAAGCCTCCTCCGGGGAATCCACCACCCGGGAATCCGCCTCCGGGGAATCCGCCACCCGGAAATCCGCCACCCGGGAATCCACCACCCGGGAATCCGCCACCGGGAAATCCGCCACCCGGAAATCCGCCACCCGGAAATCCACCACCCGGGAATCCGCCACCGGGGAATCCACCTCCGGGGAATCCGCTACCCGGAAATCCACCACCCGGGAATCCACCACCCGGGAATCCGCCTCCGGGGAATCCGCCGCCTGGAAAGGCGCGATGCCAAAAATCAGCTGACGGCTGAATGAACGCGAACGCCATGATCTCATTTCCTCCTTGTAGGAACTACATTTGAGATATCGTATGCCCGCCGGGCGAACCGCGACACTAGCCTAATCCAGCCGGGCGAATCGCCGAACCGGAACCGGGACGCTCGTTTGTCGCCAAGCAATGCCATAACAGCCTGGTTCCCTGCCCGACAGCATTAGCGGACAGGCATGGCGATCGAAGCGGCCTCTTAATCGAAACAAAGCCGGAAGCGTGATCCGCTGCCGGCTTTGTTTCAGTCATCTCAACGCTCTGCCAACGGACGCACGCGCATGCGGCACGGTCAGTGTCGCAACGGAGCTTATTCGACCGGGAACCAACCGGGTACGCCAAGGAGCATGTTCCAGAGCGGATCCGGCAGGACCAGCTCCCGTTGAGCCGTTCGCGGCAGCGTGGTCCGGATCTCGCGCGCTTGGCCGTTCTGTACCTTCTCGACCCAATTCGGTTCCATGATGATGGCATGCGCCAATGATATAAAGGCTACCCCGGCGTCAAGCGCCTCGGTTACGTCCTCCGCCGAAGAGAATCCGCCGACGCCGATGACGGGCACGCGATGGCCGGCCTGCTCTTGAATAAGCAGCACGCGCGACCTCGTATCCGCTTCGTCCCGCATGGATCCTTCCCAGAAGCCCCTGACGGAGACATGAACGTAGTCCAGTCCCCGGTCGGCCAGCGCTTCGACCAACCGAAGCGTGTCCGCCATGGCAATCCCCGGCTCCTCCCGTTCCTCCGGCGACACCCGGTAGCCGACGATGAAGGGCGCGTGCGCATGCCCCGCTACCGTTTGTTTCACGCGTTCGACGACGGCAAGCGGGAATGCCATTCTGGCTTCGAGCGAGCCTCCCCACCGATCGGCGCGACGGTTGGAATGCGGGGAGAAAAATTGCTGTATCAGGAACGTGTTCGCGCCGTGAATTTCGACGCCGTCGAAACCCGCTTCGATCGCCCTGCGCGTCGCGTCGCCGAACGCTTGGATCGTTGCCTCGATTTCGTCTTCCGTCATTTCCCTTGGCACTGCGGAATCCGGACGTTCCGCGGCAACGCCGCTCGCGCTGATCGGCTGCTTGCCCTCGATGAGCGCGGGCGGCGCCATCCGCCCCGCATGGAACAGCTGCAAGATCGCCTTCGCTCCTTGCTGCCGGATCGCCGCCGACAGCCGCCGGAGTCCGGGGATCAACGCGTCGTGATCCGCGCCGAGCTCGTTCACGAACGCTTTGCCGTCCGGCAATACATGGCTGCTCCCCGTGACGACGGCGCCGACGCCGCCCGCGCGCGCCCGGTAATAGGCAATTTCTTGTTCCGACGCGCTTCCGTCCGGATGCGAGGACGAGTTGGTCATCGGGGCCATGAACACGCGATTTTTGAGCCGGACGCCGGACGGGAGCGTGAAGGGTTCGAAGATTGGTTTATGGTTCGGATTCATTTGCAGGTTATCTCCTTTTGATCGAATGGATGATTTCGTTTAGAACGACGGGCTTACAGATAGCCGCGTTGCCACTGCGTTCGCCGTTGCCGTCAAATGCGGCAAACGCCGTCTCCGCATAAGCCGCCGCCCGATTCGTCGTTCGGGGCGGCGTCCAGCATTTGCAGCGGATGTTCCTCCCGCCACGCCTGTTCGAGGATAGCCAAGAATGCGCTGCTTGTCCTTGCTCCGGATACGGCATACCGGTCATTGATGATATAGAACGGCGTTCCGGCAATCCCCAGCCTCGAGCCGTATTGCCGCTCTTGCTTGACGATATCCTTGTTTTGATCGCCGGCCAGCATCGCCGACACCTCCTCTGCTTGCAGGCCGACCTCGCCCGCAAGCTCGGCAAGCACGGCGCGGTCGCCGATATCCATGGCATCGGTGAAGTACGCTTTGGACACGCGGGTCATCCACGCTCCGGCTTTGCCCCGTGATTGGGCATATACGGCCACGCGAAGCGCGTCCGTCGTATTGGACGGAATCAAGTCGTCGAGGTTATAGGCAAGGCCTGCATCGCCGGCCATCTTGACCACCGATTCGTTTGCTTCTCTCGCGTAATCGGCGGTCATTCCCCCGCCATGGATTCGGGCCGTCCATTCGTAATAATTTTGCCCGGTGTTGCTCGGGGCGTCCGGGAACAGCTGAAACGGCCGGTAGACGAGTTCGACTTGATCCTTGTGCGCGAACCGATTCAGGGCTGCTTCCAGGTTTGTTTTGCCGATATAGCAGAGCGGGCACATGACATCCGACCACACCTCGATTTTCATGCGTTTTCGCCTCTTTTCTCCATTTTGTACTGCTGGGCCAATCCACATGTCCGCATGCTGTCGACAGCAAAATCAACATCGGTTGATTAATTAACATGTATTGATTTATATTATAGAGAGTCCCGGCAGGATCTCAATCGTTAATCGACCGGGAACTGTTAACTAATCAACGCCGCATCGCAAAGTGTTTATCAAAGGACGGTGATCGTGCGCCATGGCAAAATCGGATCGCAGAATCAAGAAGACCCGGGAAGCCATCCATCAAGCGTTGATCGCGCTGATGGCCGAGAAAAGCTTCGAGCATATCACGATCAACCACATCTCGGAAAAGGCCGATCTTAATAGAGGGACGATTTATTTGCATTTCGCGGACAAGTACGATCTGCTCGATCAATGCATGCAGGCTCGTTTGGACGCGATGGCGACGTTCTGCACGTTATCGAGACCGGGCGAGGAAGACACCGATATCGCGCGGTCCCTGCTGCCGATGTTCCGGTACTTCGAAGAGCATTACGCGTTCTTTTCCTCCATGCTGGCGGACAAAGGAATCACCTGCTTTCGGGAGCGACTGATTCATATGGTCCAAAACGGCTTGATCGAACGGCTCTTGACCGAAGCTTCGAACCGGGAAGCGCGGGACGAGGTCGCGGTTCAGTTCATGGCTTCCGCGTACGTCGGCGTCGTGGAATGGTGGATCAAACACCGAATGCCGCTCTCGCCGGAGGTCATGGCGGGGAAGCTCTGGGACATGCTGGAGCTCCACTATGCCGCGATCCGGTTAAGCTCGACGCCCGGATAGCTGCGAACCTGAGCGTTCGGGACGCCGGCCGTATCCGTCTCGACGCACGCAAAGAAGCTGCCGATGCAACGATCGGCAGCTTCTTTGGCGATTAACGCTTGATATCTTCGGCCTTCCCCCGGCCTTTCTTCGATCTTTACAAATTCCGCTCCAGCAAGATACCCAGCTGCTCGGCCAACACTTGATGCGGGAACGGTCTATCGTTCGCGAACCACCATTCCACGACGCCTACATAGGCCGAAGCAACGAACTTTACGATCACCGCTTCGTGCAGCCCCTGGTTTTTTCCTTGCGCGACATCCGCCTCCCCCCCGAACGCTTCGACCAGAAAATCGAGAAACCGAGTCCGGAAATAAGGCGCTCCCTTGCTCGCCAGCATCGTCGAGAAGAAGGGATAGTGGCGTTCGAAGTATTCGGTCCAGACCGGCGAACCGGCGAGATAATCGACGCCTGCCCCAGCGGTGCATTTATTGCGGAGCTCTTGGAAATGCGATTCGATCAGCTTATCGAGCAGATCGTATTTATCCAAATAATGCAGATAGATCGTCCCTCGGCTCACGTTGGCCCGATCGGAAATATCCTGAATCGTAATTTCGTCGAAATTTTTCTCGGCCATCAGCTCGACAACGGCTTTCTTGACCGCTTCCTGCGTTTTGAGTATGCGTCGATCCACTTTGGACAATGTAGGCTCACCGGACTTTCCGTAAATAATAGGCAATTTTAACGCGTGCGTTCAGTAATGTACAGATCGCGCCGATCTAACAATTGCAGCATTAATGAACTCACATATAATTATAGACAGATGTACATTAATACATCAAGGTTCGTGATCTCATTTATTTTGAAGGGAGTTTTGCAGGATGAACGATAGATCCGATTCCCTCTCGGGAAAAGTCGCCTTCGTTACCGGAGGAGCCCGCAGCATCGGGGCGGCAATCGTAAGAAGGTTCGCAAGCGAGGGCGCGTCCGTGGCCTTCACCTATGTCAGCGCGCAAACCAAAGCGGAAGAATTGGTGCGGGAAATTCAAGAAGCCGGCGGCGTCGCGCTGGCCATTCGTGCCGACAGCGCCGACGTCGGCGCCGTGAAGGGCGCCATCGCGGAAACCATCGACGCGTTCGGCGACATCGATATCGTGGTGAACAACGCCGGCATCGCGAACGTGAAGCCCTACGACCAGATGACGATGGAAGAATTCGATCAGCTCGTAGCCGTGAATTTCAGGGCGGTGTTCGCCACGATCCAAGCTGCGGGTCCGCAGATGACAGCCGGCGGACGCGTCATCAATATCGGCAGCATCAATGCCGATTGGAATCCGATCCCGGGAAACAGCGCCTACGCCGCGACCAAAGCCGCAGTGGCCGGGTTGACGCGCGGTTTGGCCCGCGATCTGGCCCCGAAGGGCGTGACGGTCAATACGATTCAGCCGGGGCCGATCGATACGGACATGAACCCGGCGGAAGGTCCTTACGCGTCGCTCGTCGCGGGCATGGTCTCGCTGGGGCGGTATGGCAAACCCTCCGAAATCGCAAGCATGGCCGCTTATCTCGCTTCGCCCGAAGCCGGCTTTATCACGGGCGCAACCATCAACGTCGATGGCGGCGTCGTGATCTAAAGGCTTGCTCAAGCCGGTCTAGGATGCAGCTCGGCCGGCATGAATAGGTTCGGCGGATGAAAACAATCGCAAAAAGCTGGCACCCATATCGGTGCCAGCTTTTTGCAATGCCATATCATTCTCGATGCTCCCAACCTCGGAAGTTCGTTTATAATGCCCATCATCTCATCCGTTATATTCCAGGTTCCATTCGATGCCGTTGCGATCCGTTACGGCCGCATAAAGTCCGCCGGCGGGGACCTCCCTCAATGGCTTGACGATCTTGCCCCCGGCTGCCAATGCCTCGTAAGCGCTGCGGATTTTTTCTTCGGATGCGAATCGGATTATCGCTTCTCCGCTGAATATGCCTTGATAAAACGCGATTTCGTTACGGATATTCGTCTGATGGCCGGTCACTGCGTTGATATCGAATTCGGCAACCCATCCTTTAATCGTATCCCCGGTCCCGAAATCGCCGTTAAAATAGAAGGGAACGTTCCCCTTAATTTCGCTCATGTTTGTCACCTCCTTTCAAGCCTGTTTAAGCATCGTCCATTCGATGACAGTCAATATATTGACTAAACCACCGTTCGAATGCTTCGACCATTTGCCGCATCGCTTCCCCTTTTTCCGTCAATGCGTATTCCACGCGCATCGGGATCTCCGGATACATATGCCGCAGAATCAAGTTCTCGCCCTCAAGCATACGCAGCCGACCGGTCAAGATCTTGCCGGTAATCGGCAGGGTTCGCTTGAGTTCCGAATAACGTTTCGGACCGCTCATTAATTCGTTGACGATGCCGTAATTCCATCTTCCGAATAAAAGTTGGCTGTTCGTTATGAATTTGTTTCTATTCACGTCGCATCTCCGTCTACTCCGGGAGCTCCTGAGCCCCTGTATTGATAAACATCCTGACAATCAAGATCTTGACTAATTGATTAAAAATTTTTCCTTAAATCTCTTTCAGGTTTTCGATCATTCTTTCAAGCAAGCCGACGAACGACGTCAATTCATGCGCGGAAAACCCTTTGAATGTACGTTCGAGCTTCGGCACGGAAAATGCATTGGCGTCGGCCAGCGCTTTTCGTCCTTCGTCGGTGATGCTGACTTTGGTGACGCGCCTGTCCTTCGGAGACTCGTAGGTCGCGACGAATCCATTTTGTTTCAACCGCTGCACCATGCCCGTCATGTTTTGCTTGGTCACGAGCGTGTTGCTCCCCAATTCTTTGAAGGATTGATCGCCGGCTTCCGAAAGAGCGCGAAGAATAAACCATTGGTGCTGGCTGGTCAAGCCGGCCTGCGAGGCCAAGCCGTGCCCGATGCGTTCCAATAACACATTTGTCCGGAAAACATTGTCGATAATCTCTAGTCCTTCGCCTTGATTACTCGTCATTGCCTCAACCTCAATAGTCAATTTATTGACTTTATTATAGGATCGGGGAACGGCTCTGTCAATTGGCAATCGGTGCATATGCGCCGTTCCCCCGATCGTTGGCCGGTTGCCCCGAGGCAAACGGTATAGTCCGCTTTGGACTCGAAATCGCAAACAGCGTCCGCCGCGATCGGATCCATCTTCGAAGCTTCGAAGATACGCGGGGACCCGACTCCATGACGGTGCCGGTTCCCGTGCGTCCTTGCACGCCGGCAGCCATTGCGGGCGGGCTGCTAAGCGCGCAATCCATTGAAGGCCAGCGCGACGATTCCCTTCACGCCTTCGTGATCCAATGATTCGCCCGTGACGAGCAAGCGGTAGAACAACGGACCGTAGAGCAGGTCGACGCCCAAAGCCAAGCTCAAATTCGCCTTCAGCTCCCCGCGCTGCGATCCCCGATTCAACAGCAGCATGGCTTCCGACCTTCTCGGCTGGATATAATGCATCCGGAAAGCTTGCATTAAGGCCGGATCCAACTGGCCCTGTCCGATCAATTCCGCGATGATCCTGCCTTCTGGACCGACCATGAATGCGGTCAAGTTCGTCGCATGGATCAGCACGTCCTCGTAAACGGATCCCGTATCCGGCACGGGCAGCCGATCCGCCGCGGCCGAAAAAAAACCGTCCATGACGACGGCTGCCTTATTCGGCCACCATTTGTAAATCGTCGCTTTGCCCACGCCGGCGCGTTCGGCGATCTTCTCGACCGTGACCTCGTCGAAGCCGCTTTCGAGCAGCAGCTCGTAAGCGGCTTTCAGAATGGCTTTTTGGGCATCCGGACTGCGCGGGCGTCCTCTTGCAGGCATCGGGCTTCTCCCCTTTCAACGCGATATGAATAAGTATATTCGCTTTAATGGATATTAAAAAGGGATTCCTCCCATTTACAAAACGCGGCGTTCAGTATATGATGGCTCCAATGGATTAACTGAACACAACGTTCAGTAATTAAGGAGGGAATTATTCATGCCTACGCCAGCCGCAGACAAGAAGAAAAGCATTTCAACCGGCATGATGCTGCTCTTGGCAGCCGCGTGCGGTCTCATCGTCGCCAATCTGTATTATTCCCAAACGCTCGTCGGCCCGATCAGCGCCGGCTTGGGGCTTCCTTCGGGAGCCGCGGGGCTTATCGTCACGCTCACGCAGGTCGGATACGTGATCGGCTTGCTGTTTATCGTGCCGTTAAGCGACATGCTGGAGAACCGCCGCCTGGTCGTGACCGCCCTCATCGTCGTCGTCCTCGCCTTGGCGGGCGCCGCATTCTCCACCGGATCCGCCATGTTTCTGACGGCCTCGCTGCTTATCGGGTCGGGCTCCGTGGTCGCTCAGATTCTTGTCCCGCTGGCCGCTTTCCTGTCGACCGAGGAGCAGCGCGGCCGCGTGGTAGGCAATGTCATGAGCGGTCTTCTCCTCGGCATCATGCTGGCCCGGCCGGTCGCGAGCCTGCTTGCCGGCCTTTGGGGCTGGAAAACGATTTTCGTGGTCTCGGCCGTTCTAATGGCATTGCTGGCGCTCGTGCTCGCGCGCGTTCTGCCGGTTCGACGACCGAATAAAAGTTTGTCCTACGGCGGCCTCGTGGCTTCCCTGCTAGCGCTATTCAAACAAACGCCGATTCTGAGACGCCGCGCGTTTTACCAAGCCTGCCTCTTCGGTGCCTTCAGCCTGTTCTGGACGACGGTGCCGCTGCACTTGGCGGATGAATACGGCCTGTCCCAGCAAAGCATCGCGTTGTTCGCCTTCGTCGGCGTGGCCGGCGCGATCGCCGCGCCGATCGCGGGCAGATTGGCGGACCGCGACTGGAGCAGGCCGTTGACGATGGGCGCTATCCTGCTCGCGACCTTGTCGTTTCTAGTCATCGCGTTACTTCATGGCCATTCGACCTTCTCGCTGGTGCTGCTGTTCGTGACGGCCATTACCCTCGACATGGCCGTTTCCGGGAACCTTGTCGTCAGTCAACGGGCGATCTATGCCTTGGGCAACGAAACGAGGGGACGGCTGAACGGCCTGTTCATGGCCATCTTCTTCATGGGCGGGGCTGCCGGATCATTCCTTGGCGGGTTAACCTATGCGCATGGCGGCTGGTCACTATCCGCATGGATCGGCGTGCTCTTTCCCCTTCTCGCGCTGCTGTACTTTCTGACCGAACTTCGATCCAAGCGTTAACCGGCGCCTGACGATGGATGCGCTCATTGCGCCATCAACGAAAAGAGCAGACCATGGTCGTGGTCTGCTCTTTTCGTTGGCGACTGCCGCTTCGCATAGACGAAGCTAATGCAATTGACCTTCGGCGGCGCTGATATCGCGATCATATTGCACGCTTGCGCATGCGGCGATTTCGATGGCTCTCACCATCACGTCCAGGCTCATGCTCGGCGTATGCGGCCGCTCCACGGTCTGCGCCGGCAGGAACGGGATATGAACGAATCCGCCTCTGACCGCCGGGAACTCGGTCGCAAGCATATGCTGCAGACCGTAGAAAACATGATTGCATACGAATGTCCCCGCGGTATGCGAGACGGCGGCCGGTATTCCGGCCTCGCGCAGCCGGGCGGCGATCGCCTTGACCGGCAGGGTCGACCAATACGCGGCCGGACCTTCCAAGACGATCGGTTCGTCGATCGGCTGATGCCCTTCGTTGTCCGCGATGCGGGCATCGTCCAGGTTGATGGCCACGCGTTCGACCGCGATATCGCTTCGGCCCCCCGCTTGCCCGACGCAGATCACGACATCCGGCTTCGCCACCAGAACGGCTTGCCGGAGCACGGACAACGAAGTCCTGAACGCCGTCGGAATTTGCCGGACTTCCACTTCGAATTCGTCGTATGTCCGATGTTGAATTCGGCTGACCGCTTCCCATGCGGGATTGACGGCTTCCCCGCCGAACGGATCGAAGCCGGTTAACAGCACTTTGCGCATATCTTCCCTCCACCTATTTGATATAATAGGACGCCTGCTATGAACCCATCATACGAAATACCGCGATTTTCGGCAATCCGACGGCATAATTCATCGGATCTCCACGATTCTCCAAAAATTTTGGCGCAATCTTCCATGCGACCACCCCAATTTCGACGCGGGCTTCGAATGCTATTATTAGACTTCCTCCGGGAAGCGGGAAGAGCCCCATTTCCCACTGTTTGTTGGGGTAATCAAGAATAGAGGAGAGGTTATCGCAATGGCAAACCAAACGGCAAAGAAAGAATGGGCAGCACCGGCATTGGAGGTTCTGAACGTGAACCAAACGATGTACGGCAAAGGCACGACGAACATCGATTTCGTCACCACGGACGACATGGATATCTACAATCCGAGCTAGTCGACCGCCGATTCAACAAAGCAACAAAACAAAAGCCGCGCATATGGTCATACCCCCGTCAAGTAGACAAATGAAAAAAGCTAAGCAGCCAACGCGCATCGATACTCAATCGGTGCGCGT
>NZ_JAAAMV010000037.1 GCF_009909185.1 Paenibacillus glycinis
GAAGCGCGGCAACGTGTGGAGCTGACGAATACTAATCGGTCGAGGGCTTATCCAAAGACATGCGTAACATCAGCTAAGCAAGACACCTTTCGCAAAGGTTCGTATCCAGTTTTCAGGGTGGAAATGCATCGGTAAAAAGGAAGACCAACGGGTTTATTAACCGTTGGTCTTCCTTTTTTTCGTGGAATCAAACGCGTACTAGACGCATTGCATTGAGACATAGCGGCGCCAAGAAGTCTGTGAAAAAATACCTATTTTTATGAAGCGAAACTAGTCCTTTCGTAGTTACTTTTGTAGTTTTGGTAAAAATTTCTGCAGCATTCGTTGAAAAATTCTTAACAATCAAGTAAAATCAAGCTCGATTATAATTCTGAAAATTTATTGTATTCCGTCTAAGATATTTTTTTAAACTTATGTATTACTAATTAAATCTTACATACTACTAAGTAATAATATGAAGCTATCTGCAAATGTTATGAAGCTATCTGTATATGAGCATTTTTTGAAAATGTTTTCATATAACTAAAATCTCTCTAGGAGGTAAGTCATGTATTTTCGCCAGGTTGCCAGAAAAATTTTCGCCTTATCGCTCGGAATCATCGTACTCCTTTGTTCGTTATTCGGCAGCCTGACCTATGCTTCACCAGATTCGGGCTTGAATACCGAGCCTGCGATCACCAAAGCAAATTCGGTCGAACAAGACGCAGCAACAGCTCAGTTCGATACGGTGACGCCAAGCGAGAAGAACGTTACGTTCGCCTTGTCGGAAGCAAATCATGCGTTAACGGTAGAAGCGAAATACAAAGACGGATCAACGAAAGACGTGACGACGCAAGGCGTATGGACGTCGCTGAATCCCCAGATCGCCGCGGTGGAACGCGGCATCATTACGGCAAAAGCCGCCGGTTCGACAGAGGTGCGTTTGAACCTTGGCGATGCCGTCGTCAATGTGCCCGTCACGGTTACCTCCGCGCCTGGTGCGCCGGCAGCGGCGGAACCGACGGAACCGACGCTCGTTACGTTCCTCCTCTCCACGCTGAACGTATTCGTGGAAGCGGACACGAACTATCCGGTTCATCTACAAGGAACGTTCTCGGATGGAGCAACGCGGGATATCACGACCGAAGCCTCTTGGAGCACGGACGACCCTGAAGTCGCGACCGTGTCGCATGGCATGATCAAGGGCGTCAAGGCCGGTGCATCGACATTCATCAAAGTGAAATACGGCGACCTGCCTACGCTGTCGATCGCGGTTACCGTTCAGAAGGACCCGATTCCGCTCCAAACCTTCGGCCTCCTGCTTTCGGAAGACGTGTTGAAGATTATGGAGACCGACGCCCCGCACAAGATGTACGCGGATCTGGAATATCCCGATCAGGATCGGTACGAAGTGACGAATCTGGGCAAATGGTATTCGAGTGACGAATCCATCGCCACCGTCGACCAGAACGGCAACATTTCGCCGGTCGGCAAAGGCATGGCGTATATTTATTTTGAGTATAAGTACACGGCTCCGAGCGGCAATGAAGGCGAGGATGGCTACGATGACGGATTGCTCGTCACGAGCGTACAGGTCTTCGTCGGCGGCCCGTTCAAGCTGGAGCGCTTCACGCCGGACATGATGGAGCAGTTGGAACTTGACTCCCCTCTCACGCTCTCCCCGAGGAGCTATCAGGAAATTACGATCATGGGCGTCTACTCCGAGGATCCTAGGTCCGGCCAGAATTATAACGCGGACGACGTTACGGGCGATATCGAATGGACCGTCGGGGATAAATCCATCGCGACGATCAACGATTCCGGCCGCGTCTTCTCGGGCGACAAGGAAGGCACGACGACGATTACCGGCCGTTATTTGTCGCTCGAACCGTTCACGTTTGAAGTGACGGTCACGAAGGAAGCGGCCGCAAGCGCGATTCTGAATTTGGTGGCAGATCCGGCCTTCGTGGAAATAGCGGACGGAAAGCCCGTTCAGGCACCGGCCATTAAAGCGATTTACAATGACGGCACGGTCAAAGACGTCACCTCCGAAATCGCCAATGCGGATTGGCTCGCGTCCGATGCATCGGTAGCCTATCGGAGCGATAACGGAACCATCGTCGCGGAATCCGTAGGCTCGGCCGTAATCGGCGCGATCTACAACGATGAAATCGCCATTATTCCGGTCATCGTGAAGCAAGCGGCTCCGAAGACGGCGACCTCCATCGCCGTTACGCCGGGTTCGCTGAACTTGCAAATCGGAAAGCGCGAATCGCTGACGGTCGAAGCGGTGATGGAAGACGGAGAGAAGGCAGATAAAACGCTGGCCGCTTCGTATCGCTCGGCCAACCCGCAAGTGGTCTCCGTCAACCGGAAAGGGGAGATCGCGGCAGTCGGAAAAGGAACGGCAGCCATCGAGGTCTCGTACGGCGGTCAGCGGCAATCGGTAACGATCGAGGTGGGTGCAGCCGAAGGCATGCCGACCGATCAGCCGGAGACGCCGAAGCAGATCACGGGCGTAACCGTAAGCGAGCCGCAAATTACGCTTGACGTGACGGCTGGTCCTCGCGCGGTTTCCGTGCAGGCTGCCTATAATGACGGCACGAGCGCGGATGTGACGGCGCAGGGCAAGTGGTCGACGCAGGATGCCGGCGTGGTAACGGTCAAGGATGGCGTTTTGACGCCGGTAGCCCCAGGTTCGACCCGCGTGCATCTGGTGCTGGACGGCGCTGTCGTCGCCGTACTGGTAACGGTTAAGGAAGGCGACTACTCCTCCAACGTCAGAGTGGCGGATGAAGGCGCGGCAGCGGAACCGACGGTCGATGCGCTGCTGTTGTCGACGACGAAGATTATCGTGGCAAAAGGCGCTCAATACCCGGTTCAACTCCTTGCCGTCAAGAGCGACGGCACAACGGAGGACGTGAGCGATCAAGCGCAATGGTCGGTGTACGATACGGAAATTGCCGACGTCGTGAAAGACAACGGCGCGGTCAGCATTCTAGGGAAATCGACCGGAAACGAGAATCCGGAAGGCGGCTATCAGAAATTCGGCAGAACGACCCTCACCGTCGCTTACGGCGATTTTACGCCGACGATCGTGAATGTCTCGGTAACCGAGAAGCCGGGTGAGCCCGACGTGCTCGACATCGGCTTCCGGACATCCGAATATGACTGGTACTTCGACGGAGCATCGTTCAGGTTGTACAAAGGGCAAAACCCGTATGAGCTGAAGCCGTTCGCGTTGGATACGACGGGCGAAACCTTCCCAACGGAAGGCGGCGCATGGACGTTCTCGCAGCCGGGCGTCGTTGACGTCAATGCGGACAGCGCCTTTGAAGCCTTAGGAACCGGCGAAACCGATGCAGTGTTCACCTATGAGCGTTTCGGCATTGCATACACGCGCACGCTGCACTTCGAGGTCGTAGATCTGCAAGGCATCGAAGCCGATGCGGATCAAGTGGACGATGCCTATCAGGTCGACGTTCATCCGCAGGGCTCGTCGCTCGTCGCGTTGAATGAAACTTATACGGATAAAGAAGGCCAATCGCATACCAAGCCTATATCCGGGTTCGTCAATTGGCAGATCGACGATCCTGATCTCGTCGCCGTGTACGATGAGCAGCCCTACGTTCGCTTTGTCGCCGGGACGAAGGAAGGCACGACGCGGGTGACCGGCGAGTACTTCGGCCATACGATCGCCTTCGACGTGACCGTGACCAAGAATCCGATCAAGCCGAAAATCATGACGCTTGTCGCGGATCCGACGTATTACGTATTCGATGACGCCGACGATCAGCCGGTCGTTCCGGTCATTAAAGCGATCTATAGCGATGCAACCGTACAGACGCTGAATAATGCGGAGCTTGAATGGTTTAGCGGCGACCCGACGATCGCCGATCTTACGGAAGACGGCAAAATTGCGCGGACGAACCGCAAAGGCGGAACCAACGTCATCGGTCAGTATAAAGGAGTGCCGGTTAAAGTACCGGTCATCGCGACCTATTCGGATGCGACCCCGGTGGCTACCGATTTGAACATTACGCCGAATCTGACGTCCTTGACGGCCGGCAGCACGCAGCAATTAACGGCAACGGCGACCATGAGCGATCTGAGCAAACCTGACGTGACGAATCTCGCGATGTTCGAATCGAAGAATCCGGACGTCGCGACCGTAAGCAAGGAAGGTCTCGTCACGGCCGTCAAGCCGGGTACGGCAAAATTGCGCGTCTACTATTGGGGCTTCAACGAGTACCTGACGATTACAGTTACGCAGGCGAGTTCGGGCGGAGGTTCGGGGCCGATCGTTACGCCGCCGGCGCCTCCGGTTACCGATCCGGATCAGGATAAGCCTCCGGTCATCACTCCGACGCCGGGAACGCCGGTGCTGGATGCTTCCGTGGACGGGGCAGCGGTGAAAGCGAACCTCGCCAAGGCATTGGCGGATACGACGCCCGTGACCTTCAGCGACGTTCCGGCAAACTCGTGGAGCGCTTCGGCAATTGCTCTGGCCGCCAAGGCCGGATTCGTGAAAGGTTATGCGGACGGATCATTCTTGCCGAAGAAGAACGTGACGCGCGCGGAGTTTGCTTCGATGCTCGCGAAAGCGCTGGGCCTGAGCGATGCGAACCAGGCAGCATTCACGGACGTGAAAGGCGATCATTGGGCGCATGGCGCGATCAGCGCTTTGGGATCGCTGGGCTTCATTAATGGCTACGGCGACGGCAGCTTCAAGCCGAACCAGTCCATCACGCGCGCGGAAATGATCACGATTCTGGCGCGGGTTATCGATTTCGGCAAAGCCGCAGGCACAAGTCCGTTCACGGACGCGAACGGCCACTGGGCAGCCCCGGCAATCGCGGCCTTGACGGAAGCCGGCGTCGTGCAGGGTAAAGGGCCGCATATCTTCGCGCCGAACGCGAACGCGACGCGTGAAGAGGCGGTAGTCCTCATTTTGCGGGCGCTGGAAGCGAGCTTGGATTTGGAGCTTGTCGAATAAACTAGCGGTTGCGCCGCATTTGCTCCCGCTCATGAGCGGAAGCGGCCGAGCTTGACGGCCTTATCTTGACAACATGGTCGTCAAGTCAGGCTATGGCCGAGAGTGCGGCAATTGCAATCGAATAGGCGTGCTCGCGCATGCCCGATTTTTCGGAAGATTCCCCTGACGGTAGACAGCGCCGAAAGAGTTCATGGTATGATGGACTCAGCGCTGCCATCCGCAGGGGATTTTTTCATAGTGTCTATTGAGCGAGGAAGAATCGGGAGGGATTACCTATGACACGTATAATAGAGTTGAGCGATGGCGACGATTTTGTCGGTTATTATTTGATCAAGGAAAGCGAAGTCAAGCAGACGAACACGACGCCGCCGAAGGAATTCATGAATTTGACGTTGTCCGATTCCAGCGGTCAAGTGCCCGCGAAGCTATGGGATGCCGCAGAGAGCGACAAGGAAAACTTCAAAGCGCTGACGCTCGTGAAGGTGCAGGGGATCGTCCAGCTGTACCGGGAGAAATTGCAGGTCAAGATCAACCGCATTCGGAAAACGACGGAAGCGGACGGCGTATCGCTGACCGATTTCGTTCGCGCGGCGCCGGTCGGTCCGGAGTCGCTCGTTGCGCGCATTCATGACGTGAAAGATAGCATCGCGGATACCGATATTCGTACGATCGTGGCGTATTGCCTGGATAAGGCAGGCGATCGGCTGATCCATTCGCCGGCGGCGAAATCGCATCATCACGCGTATTATGCCGGGCTGGCGTACCACATCGTGCGGATGCTCGAGCTCGGGGAATTTATTTGCGCGCAGCGGCCTTTCCTGAATGCGGATCTGGTCAAAGCGGGCATCATCCTGCATGACATCGCGAAGCCGGAGGAAATGGTGTCCGAGCTCGGGATCGTCTCGGATTACAGCATCACGGGGAAATTGATCGGACATATCTCGCTCGCATCGCTTTGGATCGCGGAAGCGGCCATCCATGCCGGCATCGCGACGGATTCGGAGCGCGTCATGGCGCTCCAGCATCTGGTCCTGTCGCATCACAACTTGGGCGAATGGGGCAGTCCGGTTCAGCCGCAGATCGCGGAGGCGGTCGCGCTTCATTATATCGATTCCCTGGACGCGAAGCTGCAGATGATCGAGGACGCGCTAGACACGACGGCGGACCACGAGGAATGGACGACGCCTGTCCGGGGGTTGGAGAACAAGGCGTTTTATCGGCTTAAGCTATGATCGGGTAAGCGCCGGACATGCCGTTGCCCCCGGCACGATAAAAGGGTAAAATGGATTCCGACGAAAGGGGAGTATGGCATGATACGATTCGGCATCATCGGAACGAACTGGATCACGGACCAATTTATCGAGGCGGCGCGGGAAACGCAAGCATTCGCGCTGGCTGCCGTGTACTCGCGGACCTCGGAGCGAGCGGAAGCTTTTGCGTCCAAGCACGGCATCCCGCTGACCTTTACGGATATCGGGGAGATGGCGGCAAGCAGCGAAGTAGATGCGGTCTATATCGCTTCGCCGACGTCGCTCCATGCGGAGCAGGCGATGATCTGCATGAACGCGGGCAAGCACGTGCTGTGCGAGAAGCCGGCCGCATCGAATTCGCGCGAGCTGGAAGCGGTGATCAAGACGGCTCGCGAGCAGGGCGTCGTCTTCATGGAAGCGATGAAGAGCTCGTTTATGCCGGGCTTCGAAGCGATTCGGGAGCTGCTGCCGTCGCTTGGACCGGTCCGCCGTTACACGGCCAGCTACTGCCAATATTCTTCGCGCTACGACAAGTACAAGGCCGGCGAGGTCTTGAACGCGTTCAAGCCGGAATTCTCCAATGGCGCGCTGATGGATCTCGGCGTGTACTGCCTGTATCCGCTTATCCTGCTGTTCGGCAAACCGGAGCGCATTGCCGCCAGCGGCACGATGCTGGCGTCGGGCGTGGATGGGCAGGGCAGCATGATCGCGAGCTACAAGGAGATGGAGGCGACGATAACCTACTCTAAAATCTCCAATTCCGCGCTGCCCGCGGAAATTCAAGGCGAAGACGGGACGATGACGATCGACGCCATCAATTTGCCGCGCAAGCTGACGATTCGTTACCGCGACGGACGGGTGGAAGAAGTCGACGCGCCGGAACAGGGACTCGTCATGAGCTACGAGACGCGGGCATTCATTGCGGCAATCGAAGAAGGGGCAGGGGAGTCGTCGATCAATACGCTCGCCAACTCGCTGGCCGTCATGAACGTACTGGACGAAGCGAGAAGGCAGCAGGGACTTGTATTCCCGGCAGACCGCTAATTCGGGCGTTCGGCTTGGGCAGGGCGCGAGCGTATAACTGGCATGGGTTAAATGAAAAGGGTTCGAAAGACACAAAACGCTGCAGCTGCGCGGAATCGATTCCGACGCGATTGCAGCGTTTTTGCATGCCATTCATTAGGGAGCGAGCGCGGAGTGCCGATAATTCGTTCGCGCGTTAGTGGTTGAATTTGCGGCGAGTGCTTATGGGCCGCGAGCCGGGTCTTCCGAGGAGACAATCACTGTTCCCGCTTGGAGCGGGCTGGCGTGCCTCCGGCGAATTTCTTGAACATGCGGTAGAAATGCGGCAGGCTCTCGAAGCCGCAGGAGGCGGCAATTTCCGCGACGGTGCGGTCGGACTCGGCCAGCAGCTCCTTGGCATGCATGATGCGTTTGGCGATGATGTATTCAGTGACGCCAAGTCCGGTGTACTGCTTGAACATCCGGGAGAAGTACGAAGGGCTGACGGAGGCAAGGGCAGCCAAGGACGTTAAGCTGATCGTGTCGGCCAGACGGCGGTCGATTTCATGCAGCGCGTTCTGGAGCCAGACCGGCCGGGAATCGCTGTGCGCTTGGTTCATCACGCCAGGGTTGATGTTGCGGTTCATGTGCAGCAGGATGGTTTGCAGCAGTAGCAGGATGGCTTGCCGGAATCCCGGTTGTTTGGCCGCAATCTCCGCCTGCATGTCGTCGAAGATCCCCTCGAGCCGCGCGCGTTCCGCCGGGAGAAGTTCCAGTCTGTAGCTGCGGTTCGTTCTCGCCGTATCGAAGCATTGCAGGAAGGAGAAGGAATCCATGCCGATCGCGGATGCCTGCACGTACTGGCCGCTGAAGAACACGACCGAGGACGTAATAGGCGCGTCGGGATGCGGGAGCGTCTTATGGATCGTATTGCCGGGAATGAGATAGAGGTCGCCCGCCTGCATTTCGTAGAACGATTGGTTAATGAAGAAAGAGCCGGCGCCGCCATGGACGTAAATGATCTCGTGCCAGTCGTGCAAATGGTCGGGGAGCTCCGCCTGGAGGTTCTTCGTGTTGCGCAGCGCGAGCTCGATCGGAAGCGCGGCGTCGGAGGCGAATTGCTTGCGCATGGGATCCATTCGGTGCACTTCCTTTTTATCTTGGTAAACGCCTCAATATGTGCAAGAAAAGGTATACTTTCAGCGAAAACCGCAATGTAGATTCTGTTTTTTACGATCTATAATGAAACTATAAGGGACAGCCATTCGAATGTCCATACGTTGAACGAAGGATAGGTGAACAGGGTGGATCATATCATCACTACCGGAGCGGACGCGCTTTATATGGATGAACGCGATCATGTGGTGACGGCGCTTCGGGAAATCATGGCAGGCGAGACGATCACATACCGGAATGGGGCGGGCAGTCAAAACGTCACCGTATCGAACGATATTCCGTTCGGTCACAAAGTAGCGGTCGCGGCGGTCGAGATCGGCGCGGACGTGCGCAAATACGGCGAAGTCATCGGACGCGCCGTGACGCCGATCGCGGTCGGGCAGCATGTGCATGTGCATAATATCGAAGGCATCCGCGGACGCGGCGACCTCGGCGCGAAGGAGAAGAACTAATATGGCACGTACATTCATGGGCTATGAACGGGCGAACGGCGATATCGGAATCCGCAACCATCTGCTTATCATTCCGACGGTCATCTGTTCCAATCAAGTGTGCAGCCGCATCATGCAGCTGGTGCCGGGCGCGGTGGCGATTCCCCATCAGCACGGCTGCAGCCAGATCGGCTCGGACAAAGCCCGGACGTTCGACATGTTGGCAGGCACCGGGAAAAACCCGAACGTAGGCGCGGTTCTTATCATCAGCCTAGGCTGCGAGGTCGTGGATCCTATCGCGCTTGCGGAAGAGATCCGGTCGACGGGCAAACCGGTCGAAGTGTTCGACATCCAGTCCGTCGGCGGCTCGGTGAAAGCGATCTCGCATGGCGCGGAGCTGGCAAAACGATTAATGGCGGATCTCGCGAAGCAGGAAAAGGTGCCGGTACCGTTGAATAAATTGAAGGTTGCCGTGAAATGCGGCGGCTCGGATGCGACTTCTGGCCTCGCTTCCAATCCGGCGCTCGGCGCGGCCGCGGATTCGCTGATCGCGGCAGGCGGCTCCATCGTCATCGGCGAAACGACGGAAATCATCGGTGCCGAGCATCTGCTGGCGGAGCGCTGCGTCACGGCGGAAATTTCCGATAAACTCTATTACATCGTCGACCGTTTCGAGAAAGAAGTCGAGCGGATGGGGGCGGATATGCGCGGCGGCAATCCAAGTCCGGGGAACATCGCGGGCGGCTTGTCCACCATCGAGGAGAAGTCGCTTGGCTGCATCAGCAAATGCGGCAAAGCGCCGATCCAAGGCGTGATCGAATACGCGGAGCGCATTCCGGATCATGGGCTGTACTTCATGGATTCGCCGGGCAACGACATCGAATGCGTATCCGGCATGGCGGCCGGCGGCGCGCATATCGTCTGCTTTACGACGGGACGGGGAACGCCGACGGGCGCGGCGGTGGTGCCGGTCATCAAAATCACCGGCAACAAAATGATGTTCCAGCGCATGGAAGACAATATGGATATCGACGTCAGCGATATGTTGGACGGCAGCGCCAGCCTGGAGCAGGCCGGCGAGCGGATCTGGCAGGAAATCGTCGATGTCGCGGAAGGCAAATGGACGAAAGCGGAAGTGCTGGGGCATACGGAATTCAGCATTAACCGGATCGGTCCTAGCTTGTAAAAGAAGTCGGAGGTGCTACCCTGCATGGGCGCGGTGAAGAGCGATTGGCTAGATCTGGACTATCGTCCGGCCTTGCCGCAAAATAAAGAAATGGGCATCGGCATCATCGGTGCGGGCGAAATCGTGGAGGCTTGCCATCTGCCGGCTTACGAGATGGGCGGGCTGCGCGTCGTCGGCATTTATGATCTCAATCGGGAACGCGCGGAGCAGCTGGCCGCGAAATTCGGAATCGCCAAGGTCTATCGGGACATGGATGAGCTGCTGTCGGATCCCGCGGTGCGCATCGTGGATCTGGCCGTACCGGCGAAGGTGCAGCCGGGCATCGCGGAGCGCGCGGCTGCGGCCGGCAAGCATATTCTCTGTCAGAAGCCGCTCGCGGAGTCGTATGCCGAAGCGGTACGTATTGCCGAAGCTTGCGAGAAACATGGCATTAAGGGTGCGGTGAACCAACAAATGCGCTGGTCGCCGAGCATTCGTGCCAGCCATACGATCATTCAGCGGGGCTGGCTGGGCGAGCTGCTGCAGGCGACGATTCAAGTGAACGTGAAGCAGGATTTTGCCAACTGGGGCTGGCTGCGAACGATGCCGACGCTGGAATTCATGTACCACAGCATTCATTATATCGATGCGATCCGGTTCCTGTTCGGCACGCCGGAGTATATCTATGCGGACGGGGCGAAATTTCCGGGGCAGCGCACGATCGGCGAGACGCGCACGCTGCTGCATATCAAGTTTCCCGGCGAAGCGCGCGGCTTGATCCACGATAACCATAATCACATCGCGGGCGAAGATGACTGGTACGCGACCTATCGTTTCGAAGGCACGGAAGGCATCATCAAAGGAACGAACGGCTCGCTGTATAACTATCCGGTCGGCCGGGAAGATACGCTGAGCTTTCATACGAAGGCGATTCACGAGGATTATTGGTTCCAGCCGCGGCTGCACGGCAAATGGTTCCCGCATGCGTTCATGGGCACGATGGGCGAGCTGATGCGCGCCATCGAAGAAGACCGCGAGCCGGAGAACAGCGTGGCGGACAACCTGAAGACCATGCAGATGGTGTTCGGCGCCTACTTGTCGATGCAAGAAAATCGGCCGGTTACGCTGGAAGAGATCGCGAACCAAACGTAGTTGGTTTTATTGAAGAGGGGAGCGCGATGCGCTTCCTTTTTTTGTTGGGACGGAGGAATGCATTCCCGGTCACATTATAGGCGAGGCATGGCTTGTGTGGTTTATGTCATAGCCTGGCTCACTATGGTGCATGCTAAAGTTTGGAAAAGGAATTGAAACATTTTCATAATCAAGCTCGTTTAGAGGGAGTAGCTTTGCATTCAAGACATACAGGAGATGAACATGATGAACAAGAAACCATCCGTTAAACGGCTTGCGTTTACGGCGCTGCTGGCGGGAGCCATGATGCTGTCCGCTTGCTCCAACGGCAATAACAACGCGACGAACGATTCCAACACCGCGCCGCAAAACAATGCGACGCAGCCGGCGGATTCGACGAATACCGGGAACAATCAGGTGGATCCTGGAAATTCTGGCGACGCTGCAGATACCGGCGACAGCAACGCGAATGGCGGCACTTCGAATAACGGGACTTCGAATGAACCTACCGGAAATGCCGGCAACAGCGACACGGGCAATACGACGGCCCCGTCGAATACGGACAGCCAAACCGCGAGCGACATCAAGGCAATGCTCGAGTTGGCCAAGGACGGCAAAGTCAAGGGGATTCCTTTTGCGGCGGATAAAGGCCTGATCGACGATGTCGAGAAGGACTGGGGCAAAGCCGATAAAACGGAATTCGCCGGCAAAGGTATCTATTCGACCTACGCGAAGAAAGATGCCGTGATCGGTTCCAATAAGGGCAGTCAAATCTTCGATGTCCGGTCCAACGCGCCCGAGCTGCAAAAGCTGACCTTGAAGCAAATCGAAGCCGCGCTGGGCAAGGCGGCGAAGGTGACGAAGAGCGGCAGCGACACCGTCTACACCTATGAAGCGAACAAAACCTTCGAGCTGCGCTTCATCATCCCGGCCGATACGGGCAAAGTGGACCATATCTCGGTGTACGCGCCCGCGGATACCGTGAACAATATGGCCGGATAAGCAGCAAGTTTGAGGTAGCGCTATGTCCTTATGCAGGAAACTGTGGCATTTGCATTTATTTCTGGTCTTGGTAAGCTGATTTTCGAATACGAACCGAAAGCATCGGGAGATTTCTTCGTCCATCTGGGCGGGAGGTCTCCTTTTTGCGTCGGCAGCTACGACTATCGGGCTGGTTTGCGGTTTCCAGTATTTAACTGGACTGTTATACTGAAAGGGTGATCAACGATGAAAATTGCATTGGGCAAACAAAATGTCGAGGTACTCTATGTTGGAGCGGAGCTGCTCCCATTCGCATGTCAATCAAGCGATCAGCGCGATCAGGTTTTATGCGGGGCGCGTGCTTGGCGATCCGGCAGCCGTGCCTCAGGTTAGCAGGCAACGGGGCGTGCGCACCACGGTCCGGCAGAAGGAATTCGGGAAAGTGGAATAAGCTCGACAAGCCTGCACCGCCTAAGTCCGTCCAACTTTAACCAACGTTCTTTTGATTTCAATATCTTACGATTGGAAGTGTTCCTATTAGTAACATAGACAAGCGAAATAGACTAAATGAAGAAGTCTTCACCTATAAAACAACGAAAGACAATAAAGTATTTATTTATTGGAAGGGAAAGCAAGTCACAGTACTATCAGGTAAGGAAAGCGAAAAATTTCTTCAAAGAATTTTGAATAAAGATCATAAAGAAATCCAACTCGTAATGGCTAAGATTACCGGGAATTTTAAGCATGGTAATGAAAAGGACAATAGATCAGACTGACTTGAAAGAGTAGTCCTTTCATTTTAATGAAGAGTAACTTCTTTAATTCTTGCAATGTCACTAGTGATTTTCTTGTTCCAGTAGTCTGTATTTTTTAGATCGGAGGCAGATTAATGAGTGTAGATTGGTACAATTCTATAGCCTTGCGAAACGGCGGTTACAGATCCAATGCTATTTTCACAATAGAAGGTGTGTCTCCCGAGCAGATTTTTGAAGAAGGACTCGTAAGCATGTTACCTAAGTTTGAATCGGTACTTGACGCGGGCTGCGGTCACGGTGATTTCACGTTAAAGATGTCTAAATATACAAAGTCGTTAATCGGGTTTGATAATTCGTCGGAAATGATTAAGCTTGCACAGCAACTGCAGCTAGAGAGTGATCAAGTAAACGTCGTATTTATTGAAGCCAGTACAAAAACAGACTTACCCTTTACCGATGGCCAATTTGATTTAATCTATGATCGGAGAGGCCCAACTTCAATCATTAATCATTCACGGATCTTAAGATCCGGAGGAACCATTTTCGGCATTCATTCCGGTGCATTGGAAACAGTAAAGGAAAGGTTGCATCAGAATCATTTTGTTAGTATCGAAATCAGGGAATTCAACAATTCGAAATACATATTCGAAGATCCAAAAGAGTTTACTACGTTTTTATCCGGGATACCTGGCAATCCCGACTATTCAAAGCCAGCATATGCTGAAGCGCTTGACTTGAAGATTAAGGAACAAACAATCGATGGAAGAATTGAAGTGAAGGAATACAAGTATATATGGAAGGCGATTAAACCATGAGGGTCATTCAAATGAGTTACCTGTTTTATCTAACACCGTGTTCACGCTGTTAACTTTTAGGATAGGGGGAATCCTCAATTATCGCTCAAGCAATCATTTATGATAGGCCAAATTCTTTACTTATGGTTAGACAATACGTAGAGCGTGGAGATATCGTTTGGAATTTTCCAGGCGGAGGTATTGAAGATGGAGAAAGTCCAGAACAAGCATGCGTAAGGGAAGTAGCAGAGGAGACCGGCTTTCAAATTAAAATCATCGAGCTCATAAGTAAGAAAAAAGAAAAATATACATATCGCGCTGAGATCATCGGCGGAACATTGAAAACTGAATTTAATGAACCATATAACGAGGACATAATTGAAGTTCAATGGATTGATATGAAAGATGCTAACTACTTTGATAAGATAACGAAGCCAATAAGAGATGAATTTATAAGAAGAATCGAATAAGTCCCTCAGTCCTGTTGAAATTAAGTGTGAATTTGAACATGAGAGTTTTCAGCGGGGAACAGGAATCAGCCGGAAGTGCCTGCACGACCTAATCGTATCGCGGCAACACGTCGTTGTTCGCATAAGGCAATACGGCTCTTGATTACAAGAACGTTAGGCGAAACGCGAAAATACCAAAGGAACGTGTAGATGATCATACATTTTAACCAGACGAAAACGAATCTTAAAAAAGTAATCGAAGTCGAAGAAGATGGCGAACTAATTTATCAAATCAATATGCCTGCAACGGCGAAGTTTTTTTCAACAACGATGACGTCCAAAGGCGATTTAGTGTATCGTACAAGTTTCCAACTCGGTAACAACTTAAAGAACCTTATTCCGTTTAAGTGGCTCTGGAGTAAACAGATATCCGAAGCCTGTTTGGTTTGTGATCGAAACGGGAACATCATCGGAGCAATGCGGAATGTCCAGGAGGAAGCGCTGCTCAGTTACAACGAAGTGATCTTAAAGGATGAGCATGTGAAAATCTATGAGGTCACCAAAAAGCATAACCTGCATCTTCTTATTTTTTTGGAAGGCAATCAAATTGGACAAATCGAGAAAAGCCTGCGCGTAAGAAATAATCTTGATCGCTATGCGTTGTTTTTGTTAGACGACTTCTTGCGGTTCAAAGACATGCTTATTTTGTTCGTCGGGTACTTTGATAATTGGAATGATTCGAATATCGGCGAGATTGAGGTGGGTAAAAGAGAAGTCGTATGGGAATGGTCATACAGCAAGGCGAATGCGAAATACGATCGGAAATGGCTACAGCATCATTTTGATCTTAGCAAGGGGCATATAGCGGCGATTGAAAACGAGCAAATGAATCTCTTTTTCAAATTATTATTTGTATTCGTAGGAGTAGCTGGCTTTGCAGTTATTTTGTTTTTTTGTTTTTCGGGAATTCGAGAATAGATTCGATAAATCGTTTTCGGTTTCGGATAAGCTGGTCGATTACAAGTCAAACCTTACGATTCCTTATCAGGCAATAACAATTCTGCAAAACGAAAAGGGATTTGAAACGATAAAGAATAACGTTGATTATCTGGACGCTCAACTGGAAAATTGGAAGCTTGCAAACATTGAAATTCAACGCAAAAACGACGAACTAGAAGTGTATTTTAAATACTCGGACTCCTGCGGCAAGCCAATACGGTACGATGCAAGGCATCATTACTTATCCGAGAAAGCCTTCGGACTTCAACGCAGCGAGTACGGAAGAATCACATATAACGGACGATTAGGCTTGCAAATCGTGAATCTTTTCAACGCGCATAGTCATGATAAGGCGGTCTTAACTAAGCGGTCACCAACAAAAGAATATAAACAATTAGAAGTGCTTTATTAGTCGTGCATCCTGAAATGGAACAAAAGCATGCAGCAAGCGTATAAAGAACCGTTACTTAAAACGCTGGTTATTCCCCGCATGTACATAACAGCAGCGATACTATGAATCGGAAGGGATGCCCGAACATGCAAAGAGTCGATGTCACGTATTGTTTGATTACCGATTCCTCGAAGACGAAGGTATTGATGGTTAAGAACGTCGATCATGACAGCGGGTCGCTTCCGGGCGGAGCGGTGGAGCAGGGACGGTTTTCGTCGGCTTATCGATGGAAATGAAATCGCGTATGTAAACGAAGGCGTGAAGTAAGAACCGACTTCTACCCACTATCCAGGCAAGACCAAGGAGCAATCATGAAACTATCCCTGAAGCGCTTAATCGCCTATTGGCTGGATTTTGTCATCCTCGCCGTCGTGCTTGTCGGCGTGCAGCTGCTGCTCTATACCGTAACGTCCGGTTTCCCTTTCGATTACTTCGACAAAGGCTTCGAAATCGAGAGCTGGGTCGTACTGTCGATGTCGCTGCCGGTCTGGGCGTATTTTATCTCCTTCGAGAAGGCAAGACGGCAAACGCTCGGCAAACGATTACTGAAATTGGTAGTCGTCGATGAACGGAAATCAACGTTGAGTTTCGTCCAAGCGTTAGGCAGAACCTTCGTCCGCTTATTGCCGTGGGAGTTGACGCATCTCATTATATTGGTTCCGGATCCTTGGTGGGATGTCGAGGAACCTTCCAATCAGGCGTTGATTTTCATTCCGAATCTGCTGATCGTCGCGTATATCGTGGTGCTCTTTGCCAATAAAGGCCGAAGAGGTATTCATGATTACGTCGCAAGGACGAAAGTGAAGGAGCTATAGACTCTCGGCGAACCGGATAGCTGTTCTAACAATCAGAGAGGTGAAAGGCATTCGGCAACTATAACGGAAATCGACCTTGAGCCAGGCAAATATGCATTGTTTTACGAATATGATGAATCCAAGCAACAATATGGACCCGTCGAAATCACGAAGAGTGATAAACCTGCCGATCCACCATTATCCCCTTCGATCAGCATCACGAACAGCAAGCACGATATCGTCCCGATAGCCGCAAATGCCTCCATGAGCTATACATGGAACAGTCGAAAAGGCGAGTCCTTTGCAGGCTTTCAGGTAAACCGGGCAGATCGTTATACGATCGACATGGGTACGCAAATGCAAGCGTATTCTCCGGCCAAGCTGACGTTGCTGCCGACTTCAGCAAGGAGCTCTTGGCATCGTTCAAGACATTCGGCATATTTGCCCTCTCCGCCGCTCCCTTTGCCTTGGCAGGTTTCTACATGTATCGGAGAGAAGAAAAGAAGCGGAGCTCGAGGTTCGCGCAGAACTGATAAGCCCCGTTTCAATTATAATGGGGAGACGTACGTCGCTTCGGTTCAAGCTGCTTAGGAGAACCGCAGCGGGCTGACCGGACCATCGTTACGGATGAAAAGCAAGGCGTAGATGTCTCGCAGCACGAGTAGCCTCCGAATGATCAGTTCAACGAAAATCGCACGTACAAGGAGAAATGAGCTTGGTTATCTTGGTACCCACAACTAGAAAAAACTGGCAGGCTGCACTGCGCCTGCACGTAGATGCGCAGCAAGTCGATTACGTGCCTTCGGTCGCGGTATCGCTGGCCAAGGTGTCTATTCGTCCGGACGGCGATGCCTATGTATACGCACCGTTTTGCGTCTATACTTTCGACCAAACCTTGGTCGGGTTCGTCATGGTGACGGCGGATGAGACAACCTCCTGGTCCTACTGGCTGAACGGGTTCTTGATCGACGGCAGCAGGGCAAAGGTTACGGATTGGCGGCCATGAATGCGGTGATCGGTTATATTCGCGCCCGCTATCCGCAAAGCGAATGCTTGAACTTGACAGTATATCCGGATAATGCCGCTGCCCGAAAGCTCTACGAAAAATGCGGGTTCAAGCAAACGGGTGAGGTGCACGACGGCGAGCTCGTGTATCGGCTCGTCCTGCGTCCGGGCTCGAGCGGCTCTCAGTAAATCATGTCCACCTCGGCTTCAAATAGCTTGAATGCCCCTTTAAGATTAGCGGAAATCGGTGTAATGATGATCAAATGCGTAAGAAAGCGGGTGATGCAGTGAGCAGCGTACAAGCCGGAATACTCGGTTTATGCGTCGGGGATGCCCTTGGCGTCCCGATGGAGATCGAAAAGTTGGACGAGAAAATGATCCGGCCGAATCTGGCCGCTAAAAAGGGCAGCGCGGCCGCTGCCCTTGGATCCCGATTAGCGTTTCCGCTGCAATAACAAATAGCCGCTGATGCTGGACGTTTTTTTGCTGAAGACGATTTTGAATCCGATATCGTGATCCAACAAGCAGGCTAACGCGGCGCTAAGGAGCGTGCCGGCCGTTAAATGAGACGTGCAGGGTCTGGAACTGCCGATCACGCGCGAGGCCGTGATCCTGCGGGCGGAACCGGAGACAAGCGGATTTCTGGACCAACTGATCAAGACGAGATCCGTTTGTTGAACAGCTTTTGTACGAGCCATTCGTATCACCTCGTTTCTATCAGACTTCTCTATAATAGATGAAGAATTAATAGAGAGTGTGCGTCCGAAATCCATGAAACAAGCTCCTGCCGAAAAAAAATATTAGCCAAGCCCGGAGAGGCCGTGAATACCGTTCGTGATTACGCCAAGCGCCATAAGGAGGAGGCTTCTCTTTGTGGCATTTCAGGCGTTTTTTTAATGCTGGCTTAACTGGAATGGTATATACTACCATATATATTGCTTTTATGGTGTATGTTGAAGTCGATCTGGCTTCCAATGCATTAGGCGCGATCGAGCTGCTGGCGGCAGCGCATGGAAAACCGGGACGGGAAGTCAGAGACAATTCCTCGTTGACGGAGGAATTGGAGGAGTGGCTGGCGGATTATAAAACCGAGGATTACGGGAATTGGCTCGGCGTGGTGGAGGATCTGGAACGCGGGCTGCGGACGTAAACCGCGATCCGGTACAGGGGGCGTTGGATTCAACTGAGTCCGCTCGGCGTAGCTTTAATCGATGACTGGCCGCTTACGCGAAAACGGTAATTTTTGGTCATGCTAAGAATGACTTTGCGCATGCGCCGGCTATGCAAAGAACGAGGTATAATAGGGATGAGATCATGAAGGGAGTGAGGCCATGATTATTCGGGAAACGGAACAAGCGTTCATCATGACCCATCAGCATGAGCACGCCCGGTTGTCGGGCGAAATTGCTAGACGATTTCATACCCATTTGTTCATGGACGAGACCCGAATCGCGGAAGCGCTGACTGCCGTGTACGAGCATGATCGCGGATGGATCCCGATGGACGATACGCCGATTTGGAATGACGGGCAGTCCGCTCCGTTTACGTTCATGGATTATCCGCTGCTGCCGAAGCTTTTGTGCTATCGGCATGGCATCGACGAAGTGGAAGAAGGGCACGATTACGCGGCTTTATTGTGCAGCCTCCATTATTCGACGTTCGAGCTCATCCAGACCTCCCGGCAAGCGGAAGTCGTGCGCTTCCATGACCATGAGACAGCCAGGCAGGATCGGATCCGGGCGAAGCTGGCTCCGCTGGACGAGGATGTGATCCAGCGCCAGCTGCGCATATTGAAGCTTTGCGACGGCTTGTCGCTCTACGTGTGCCTGAACGAGCCCGGAGCCGCGAAGGAGAACGAGCATCCGTGGTACAAGGACGGGTTCACCATTACGCTGGTCCCGGGCGAACGCTATATCGCGAACTGGCTGAACGAGCAGGAAATTCGCGTCGCTCCGTCCTTGTTCGAGCAAGCTTTTACGGCTACGCTCGTGCAGAAGGAGGTGCCAAAAGCGCGCATTCAGCGCGTGGGGCTCCTTGAGGCTTACCAGGAGGCGGAATGGACGGAGCAACAGGTGGCTTTCACGGCAATTTAGAACGAAGGAGCGTCTGCATGGAACTCGCATTCGGCGATTATTTGATCTCGGACCGCAAGGAAAAGCTCGATCGCGCCGTCATCCTGGATTACTTGGCCAGAAGCTACTGGGCGAACGAGCGGGCTCCGGAACGGATTTTGAGATCGATCGAAGCCTCGGTGTGTTATGGCGTCTATCATGGGGATAGGCAGGTTGGATTTGCCCGCATCGTGACGGACGGCGCGACGATGTTCTACCTGTGCGACGTGTTCGTGCTCGAGGCGTATCAAGGCAGCGGGCTGGGGAAGAAGCTGATCGAAACGATCGTGCACGCCCCGGAGTATGAATGGATGACAGGGATTTTGGGCACGAAGGATGCGCATGGCCTGTACGAGAAATACGGATTCGAGTCGATTCCCGGACGGTTCATGCGGCGCTTGGCACAGGCAGTACCATCAGAAAACAGAGGTGATCGCAATGAACGCTAAACAACTGGCGGCCGAAGAAGCCGTCACCCATATCGAAGACGGCATGATCGTCGGACTCGGAACCGGCTCGACGTCGTACTTCGCCATCCTCGGGTTGGCTGCGCGTATGAAGGAAGGACTCCGCATTCAAGCGGTAGCCAGCTCGCAGGGCTCCGAGGATCTGGCCAGGCAGCTTGGGATTCCGATCCTGCCGTTCTCCGATATCGAAGCCATCGACGTAACGATCGACGGCGCCGACGAGGTGGATGAAAACTTCAATCTGATCAAAGGCGGAGGCGGGGCGCTGCTGCGGGAGAAGATTCTGGCGGCGAACAGCCGGAAATTCATCGTCATCGTGGACGACTCGAAGCTGGTTCGCCGGCTGGGCGCATTTTCCCTGCCGGTGGAGATCATCCCGTTCGCGTACGAGCTGACGATGCGGAATTTGGCGGCGCTGGACTGCAAGCCGACGCTTCGCAGCTCCGAAGGGAAACCTTTCGTGACGGATAACGGCAACTACATCGCCGACTGCGCGTTCGGCGTGATCGAAAGTCCGGCGGAGTTGAGCAACCGATTGAAGTCGATCCCCGGCGTCGTGGAGCACGGCTTGTTCGTGAAGATGACCGAAACCGTCATCGTCGGCAGCGGCGAGGGCACGATCGCCTACCTGTAAGCGAACGATCATGGATCCCCGAAAGGAGGCGGCAGCCATGGACCCGAACAACGAGAAGATGCGCGCGTTTATTCTCGACCAGATCGTCATGAAACCGCAAATCGCGATATTGGATCTTGGCTGCGGTCACGGATACGATCTGTTCCAGCTCTCCCGTTCGGCGGATGCCGACAGCCGGTTTGTCGGTCTGGATACGATGGACGAAGCCATCCAGAAGGCGACCGGGCAATACGGCGGCGATGCGCGCCTGCGTTTTGTCCGGCATGATATCGCGCAGGGCCTGCCTTTTCCGGACGGCAGCTTCGATGCGGTCTATTCCAACAACATGCTGGAATGCATCACGGACAAGCAGGCGTTGCTGCGCGAGGCGCACCGCGTGCTGAAGCCCGGCGGGCAGGCGGTCTTCGCGCATTTCGATTGGGACTCGCAATCGGTCGACGGCGACAATAAAGACTTGATTCGGATGATCACGCATGCGTACAACGAATGGAAGCAGGATTGGATGACCGACATCGACTCGTGGATGGGCCGGCGGCTGTGGCGTACCTTTCAGCAGTCCGGCTTGTTTACGGGCAGAATCGAAACCTTCGTGCTGACGAATACGAGATTCGAAGCGCCGTATTACGGGCATGCCATGATCGTGGATTTCGCGGCCCTGGCCAGAAGGAAGATGATCCGGACGGAGGCGTACGAGGAATTGCTCGCGAATCTGACGGCGCTGCACGACCGGGACCAATTCTTTTACAGCATTACGATGTATGTCTACGTCGGAAATAAAAGTCCGGCGTCTTAAAGGGCTCCTAGCGAGTATCCTTATAAATATCCCAGAAGCAGAGCCGCGCATGAGCGGCTTTCTTCATCTGCTTAGACGGGAAACCGCTTGCAAAGCATTGGCTCGAGACGGAGAGGGGGCGGTGCAGCATGGACCAAAGCGTCCGGACGCTGCTGGAAGGCGCGGTGCGACTGCTGCGGGAAGAACTATCGGCCGGCTTGATCGGTATCTACGCGCACGGATCGCTGGCGATGGGAGGCTTCAATCCGATGCGCAGCGACATCGATCTGCTGGTCGTCGTCCGCGAACCGAGCGAGCGGCATACATACAGGCGGATTGCGGATAAGCTGCTCCGGCTGGAGGAAGAACAGCCTGTCGGAGCGGGCATCGAGCTGAGCATCGTGCTGGAAGCGTACGCGGCGGCATTCGTGCATCCGACTCCGTTCGAGTTCCACTACTCCGCGCATCACCGGAGCCGCTACAAGGAAGAGGCGGATTACGTATGCGGCGGAACGGCGGATCCCGATCTGGCCGCTCATTTCGCCGTGACCTATAGCCGGGGAGTCGCGCTCTGGGGCCAGCCGGTTCGGGAATTGACGGGCGGTTTTTTCGGGAGTCGGTACTGTCGGACGTACGCGAGGCGGCCGCCGGCATTACGCGCAATCCCGTCTATTACGTGCTGAATTTATGCCGGACGCTGCAGTACGTGCAGGAATCGGCGATCTCCTCCAAGCGCGAGGGCGGCGAGTGGGCTGCGTCTATCGTGCCCCGGGCTTACCGCGATGTCATCGCTGGCAGCCTGGCGGTCTATCGCGGCGAGCGCGCGGAGATGGCGATCGACGAGGAGCGTCTCCTGTCCTTCGCGTCCTACATGCTGGGGGAGATCGGCAGGCAAACGATCAAGGATGAGGAGCTGAGCGAATGACGGCTTACGAATGGGATGAGCGGATCGCCTATTTGCGCAATACGCGCTGGTTATTCTACAACGACGATTACCTGGAGTTCCTGGTTCGCGGGGTCTGGAAAATCGACAAGCCCGTCAAGCTGGTCGATTACGGCTGCGGCTACGGCTATCTCGGGCTAAAGCTGCTGCCGCTGCTGCCGGAGGGCTCGAGTTACACGGGCATCGACAAGGGAGTGCGGCTGCTCGGCGAAGCGAGAGAGCTGTTCTCGCGCCTGACCTATCCGTCCGCGTTTATCGAAGGAGATATCGAAACGATCGAGATCGCGCGCGAATACGACATCGCCCTGAGCCATGCCTTCCTGCTGCATATGACCGAGCCGGAGCGCATCCTCCGGAAGATGAGGAACAGCGTCGTGAACGGCGGGCGCGTCATTTGCTTCGAGCCGCACTGGATCGGCTGCATGGCTAATTTTGCGTTGGAAGGCGCCGCGCAGTCGTCCATCATTCCGCTTGGCGTGCTGCAGAAGCTGTACGAGACCGATGCGGCGCGAACCAGCAAGGACGGCAACATCGGCATGCGACTGCCGATCCTGATGAGTCAACTGGGAATGAAGCAGGTGGGCTGCAGAATGAGCGACCGGGTGAACTTTCTCGATCAGCATATGGACCCCGAGGGCAAAGAAGCGCTCTACTTCGCTCTGCGGGAGGGCGGCTTCGCGCAAGAGCCGGCAGATCTTGTCGAGATGGTCGCGCGATTAAGGCAGCGGGGACTGGATGAGGAAGAGGCTGCCGAGCAAGCGGAAGCGGAGCGCCGCCTGGCGGAAATTTTCACGTCGTCGTCTTGGCTGACGGGCGCGGACAATATGATGATTTCATTCGGTATCGTGGAGGATTGACGGACATGGACGATATCATTGCCTATTATAACGCGTTCGACGAGTGGGGCAGGCTTGACCGCGAACCGCTGGAATACAAAGTCAATCTCCATCATATCGTGAATCGCCTTCCGGAGCGGGGGAGGATCCTGGATAACGGGGCCGGACCGGGGAAATACGCCATGGCGCTGGCCAAGCTCGGCTACCGGATGACGGTGACCGACTTGACGCCGAGGCTCGTGGAGTTCGCGAGGCAGAAGGCCCAGGAACTGGCGCTGGCACCGCAATTCGACGGCTTCTACCCGGCGGATGCCCGGGATCTGAGCCGATTCCCCGACGCGCATTTCGATGCTTCGCTGATGCTGGGGCCGCTTTATCATCTGCAGGAGGAAGCGGACCGCGAACGCGCCGTCTCCGAGTTGTTTCGCGTGACGAAGCCGGGCGGCCGCGTATTCGTCGCCTTCATGTCGCGGACGCGGTTCCTGGCGACGTCCCTCATGTTTCCGGAAGCGTGGAAACCGAACCACACGGCGGCGGGCATTAGCGGCTTCCTGGAGACGGGCGCCTTCAACCATGCCGATCCCGGACGGTTCACGGGCGCTTATTATTTCGACACCGACGCGATTAAGCCGTTCATGGAAGCGCACGGTTTCCATACCGAGAAATTGATCGGCTCGGGCAGCATTGCAGGCGCGCTGGGTCCGGAGCAATGGGCGTATTGGCGGCAGCGGGGCGACGAGGAATACGACGCGATCATGCAGCTGGTCATGAAGGAGTCGGAGAATCCGTATATTCTCGGCCATTCGTCCCATCTCTTGTACATCGGGCGCAAAGCGTAGCCCGCCTTCGTGCGGTTCAGAAGGATCGCACTTGCGGCGCTAAGCGGACTTTCGAGACAAGAAGACAATCGACAGATTGCGGCTCGTTGCAACATCCTTTTCCGTACAGGCACTTCTAGGCCTGCGCCCACATAGAATGAAGAACAGTCTCGAAAAGTCGGGGAGGGCGTGAATCCTGCCCGGCCATTACATCTTGGGGGTGGCCGTATTATGCCTGGATTTTTTGCCGCAGTCGCGCTGTTCATCAAACAATTGTCGCTTCTTGTCTCCTATGTCAAAAACAACGCTTTTCCCCAGCCGCTGCAAGAAGAAGAGGAGCTCCGGCACCTGCAGTTAATGGCTGAGGGGAATCAACACTCGCGGAATTTGCTGATCGAGCACAACCTGAGATTGGTCGCGCATATCGTCAAAAAATTCGATAACACGGGCGAAGGTCTCGAAGATCTAATCTCCATCGGTACGATCGGATTGATAAAAGCCATCGAGAGCTTCCAGACGGGAAAAGGCACGAAGCTTGCGACGTTCGCGGCGCGCTGCATCGAGAACGAGATCCTGATGCATCTCCGGTCGCTCAAGAAAACGCGCAAGGACGTGTCCCTGCACGATCCGATCGGCACGGATAAGGAAGGCAATGAAATCACCTTGATCGATATCCTTGGGACGGAAGCCGACGAGGTCGCGGATCGAGTGCAATTGAAAATTGAAAAAAGTAAAATATATAAAAATCTCGACATCCTGGATGAACGCGAAAAGGAAGTCGTGGTCGGTCGGTTTGGTCTCATCACCGGTGGGGAAGAGCGGACGCAGCGTGAGATCGCGAAGGAGCTGGGCATCTCGAGGTCGTATGTGTCACGAATCGAGAAGCGGGCGCTGATGAAGCTATATCATGAGTTTTATAAAGTGAAGAAATGAATACGAAAAGTGGTTACCCAAAAGAAACAATAATTGTGTGTTGAACGTGGCACATTCAGTTCAAAGGAGACACGCGACATAGCGATGTCTCCTTTTTGGCTAAAATATTTTCTAGTAGAACCGTTTCCGATATTCTGTCGGGGAGGATCCCAGTATTTTTTTGAAGACCCTGCTGAAATAGAAAGGGTTATGAAAGCCAAGCCGTTCACCGATTTCGGCTATATTTAAGTCGGTTCCGCGCATGAGTTCAATTGCTTTGTTGAGTCGCAGTTTAGTATGCGCTTCGATTATGCTCTGACCCGTCTCCCGGCGGAACACGGACGATAAGTAGCTATAGTTCAAATTAAGATGCCGTCCCAGTACTTCGGAATCGAACGGTCGGTCCGCATGTTCCGCCAAATAGGCCATAACTTGCTTCGAAATGGCATCGGAACGCCCGGAATTTCGGCTACCTAACATCGCCTTATTTAACTGAAGGAATAGGGCATAGGCCTCGATGCTGACCAATGTCATCGCATTGGCTTCAGGCTCCCGAAACTTATGGATAATAGCATCTAGCAGCTGACGAAGTGACAGATGCCAGGGTGATGAACCGTGCTTAGGCAATCGTATGTGATAGGCATAGTGGTCGGGAAAATAAGCGCCAAGTCCCTGCAGTGGTTCATACTCGTTCAACGCGGCTACATTTGAAGCCGGCGTATCGAAATGGATCCAATACCAGCTCGTTCCGGGCGTAAAGAACGGTTCTCCCCAATGATGAAGCCCTTTGCGAAGAAAGAGATGCTCCCCTTCCTGGACAAAGAATTCACGACCTTCCTCGATTACCTGCATATTGCCTTCTACCACATAGAAGAAAACATCGAAATCCAGTGTTCGATCATGGTGCGCGTAGGTTCCCTCCACACGATGATAACCTACGTCCCTGACCAACGGGAATCTGTCGGCAGTCAGGTATACGTCCGTAATCATTCCGTTCCTCCCTTCTCTAGCAAAACGCGGCATGCAGAAAGTATAATTCCTAAAAAAAGTGTATGCAATCACAAATAAGCTGCATTCTCCCTTCATACTTCAGCATTTACAATATTGTTTGAAATATAAAACGAAGAATGGAGGCTTATCTGTGATAGGAAGCGACATATTCAAAGAACTGCCGTCGGGCAGGTCGAAGCTGGTTCCTGGCCCCTTGACCAACAGATTCGAATTGAATACCAAATACGTCATGAGTTTGACCAACGATAACCTGCTTCGCAATTTTTACCTGGAGGCCGGTCTATGGAGCTACAGCGGCAATGGTGGAACGACGACTTCTACGACGAGACCGGTTGGCCCCGAGCACTGGCACTGGGGTTGGGAATCTCCGACCTGTGAGCTGCGAGGCCATATCATGGGGCACTGGCTCTCTGCGGCGGCCAGAATATATGCGCAAAGCAATGACCGGCTCATCAAGGCGAAGGCCGATACGATCGTAGACGAATTGGCACGCTGCCAGAAAGCGAACGGAGGAGAGTGGCTAGCCGCCTTTCCCGAGACTTACATGCACCGGATCGCGCAAGGTAAATGGGTATGGGCGCCTCACTATACAATTCATAAGCTGCTAATGGGGCTGCTCGAGATGTATACGCTCGCCGGCAGCGAACCTGCGCTCACTGTCATGCAAGGAATAGCTGCTTGGTTTCATCGTTGGACGGGCTCGTTCAGCCGGGAAGAAATGGACGATTTGCTCGATTTGGAGACGGGAGGCATGCTGGAGACGTGGGCTGAGCTTTACGGGATAACCGGGGAGCCCCGCCATTTGGAGCTCATTCACCGCTACGATCGGCGGCGTTTCTTTGATGCGCTTATTGAAGGCAAGGATGTATTGACCAATAAACATGCAAATACACAAATTCCCGAAATCCTAGGAGCGGCAAGAGCTTGGGAAGTCACAGGCTTGGAACGGTATAGGCAGGCAGTTGAAGCCTTCTGGGCGCAGGCAGTTACAACTAGAGGATATGTTTGTACTGGAGCCGGCGACAACGCAGAATTGTGGATGCCTCCAGAAAAGATGGCTTTGCGTTTGGGGGTCGGTCAAGAGCACTGCTGCACTTATAATATGATGCGGCTGGCGCATATCCTTCTTCGATGGACCGGCGATGCGAAATATGCGGATTATTGGGAGAGAAGATTCTACAATGGCGTACTTGCCCAGCAGCATGGTGAGAATGGGATGATCGCTTACTTCCTCGGCGTAGGGGCGGGAAGCCAGAAAACCTGGGGAACGCCAACACAGCACTTTTGGTGCTGCCACGGCACGCTGATGCAAGCAAACGCATCCTATGAGCGCCAAATTTTTCTGGAGCACCAGGATGGTATCGCGATCAGTCAGTGGATTCCGGCAGAGACCTCACTGGTCCTCTCTGGCGTGAAGGTCGGTTTACGATTGGAACAGGATGCCCAATTCGGCGTTCATCCCTTGAACGGCTGGTCGGTTGAAGGCATGCGCGCGATTACGGAAGTACATGTTCCCTCGATCCCTGAATCCCGGCCTGACCGTTACGTCTATACGATTCGAGTGCAAACGGACTCTTCAGTTTCCTTCTCGCTCAAACTCCGACTTCCTTGGTGGCTTAGCGGCACGCCTCGTATCCAGATGAACGCACAAACATTGGACATCGAAGGTACCCCAACCTCTTTCTTGGAACTGAAGCGGGAGTGGAAGGATGGCGATCGGGTAAACATCGAATTTCCGAAGCGTCTGACTGCCGAGCCATTACCGGGGGAGACAAAGACGTTTGCCTTTATGGACGGACCAATCGTGTTGGCAGGGCTGGTCGACGAGGAGCGTCGCCTAACAGGCGATTCGGAATTGCCCTCTTCCATGCTCGTACCGGATCGCGAACGTCATCATGGTTGGTGGAATGTTGGCAATTATCGAACGATTGGCCAGGCGCGGGGGATACGTTTTGTCCCCTTGTACGAAATTAGGGATGAGGCCTATACGGTCTACTTCCCGGTTGAATCAATTACTTAATCTTGGGGAATGCAGGCGACGGCGACGAAAGTTAACCTCTTTCTCGTGAGAGGCTGTCGGTCTCTTCTTTGAACAGCACCCCGTCAAGAAGACAGTACAAATAATTTAAAGTAATTAAGAGGCCTTCGTCCTGATCTCCACAGGACTGAGGCCGTTTTTTTGAAAGGTCGTTGTTGTTTATTCACCAGGACGATTTTATACCCCAGTTGAGTACATGTTTTTATACGCTGATGGTGTCATATTCATGTAAATTTTAAACCATTTTGAAAAGTAACTAACGTTTTGATAACCAGCTTCTAATGAAGCTTCTATTACATTGTAAGAACCAGTTCGTAACAAAGTTGCAGCCTTATTGATCCGAATAAAGTTCAAATACTCCATTGGCCGCATTCCGGTTCGTTCTTTGAAAAATTTACAAAAGTGGGACTTGCTTAAAGATATGATTGACGATAGTTGATTTAAATCCAGCTTATTGAAGGAGTTGTCCTCCATGTAAGCCAGAACATGTTTTATTTGTCGATTTTCTTGACCATGCCGTTTTTTTGAAATTGTTTTAGACTCAACCAATTCAAATTGATAGCTATCTGCGATAAATAAAAGCATATTGGCCTTCAAACTCATTTCGTAAGCGAGGGATCGACATGCAAAACTTGAAAGTACTTGCCGAATATAAAATAGCAGTTCAAGATGCTCTTTTTTGTGTGTAGATAAAAAAGTAGGCAATCTGGAAACCCCGCTCAGAATCGGAATTAAAAATTGTTCCTGTATCCGATCCCTGTGAAGGGAGGATAACCAGGATAATTTAAACACAATCGAATAAAACAAGACCCCCTCACAATCATCGCTTACACCTGAGTGTAATTCGCCAGGATGAACAATTACTGCTTCTCCCGTGGTTATTTTGTAATCCTGATTCTCGATTTTAAATACGGCGCTCCCCTCTTTCATGTAAATAAACTCCATTTCATTATGCCAATGAATAGGTAGGATTGTATGGATATTGCCCGGATGTTCAATGGTATAAATATGAAATGGAAAGTCTGGAAATCCATGATGCGAATTCTCCCGATAACGATGTTCGTACATGGATACGCCACCTCCAATAAGAACAATTATAAAATTGTGTTAAGTATACACAATTTTATGTTTAATTTCATGCACGTAAGAAATTAACTAGGGAATCGTACGAACGAGCGACAAGATGAATTGCTCTACTCAACAGGATATACAAACTGCATGCGGCATTTCTTACAATACCTTAACCTGAACTTAAGCGCGCACATAGATACACCTTGGATAATAATATTGTGTTAGTAAAACGTGATTTTCTGTTAGATTTCGTAGGCTTATTAATAATATAATTTCTATACCTAATCAATAACAATAACTGTTGGAGGGCGGAACCAAATAAGGAATCAGATGAAAGTAAATAAGAGCGGTCGTTTCGACCAGAAAAGGAGCACAAATGAAAAATTCCACGGTAAATATATATGTCTCTTCCAACGGTAATGATTTTGCCGACGGAACCGAAGGAAATCCTTTCGCAACATTGCAACGAGCGCAAATCGAAGCACGATCCGCAGCGGGACAAGGAAAGCCGGTCCATGTCTGGGTGCATGGGGGCATATATTATCTTTCGGAAACCATGCTTTTTTTGCCGGAGGATTCGGGATCTGCGGATGCTCTTGTGATTTATGAAGCGGTTCCCGGCGAGAACGTTACGATTAGCGGAGGGGAGAAGCTGGATCTTCAATGGCGTTCGTATGAAGGAGGTATTATGCAAACGCATTCACTTTCGCCTGGTTTGAAAATGGATCAGTTATTCATAAATAATCGACAGATGCATATGGCGAGGTATCCGAGCTTTAATGAGCATACCCGAATCATGAACGGATACGCCAAGGATTGCATGAGTCCGGAGCGTGTCGCACGGTGGGCAAATCCCGCGGGCGGATATGTGCATGCCATGCATAAGCACTTGTGGGGAGACTATCGTTATCTGATAAAAGGAAAGGACAAGAACGACCGGCTTATCCTTGATGGCGGCTGGCAAAACAACCGAAAGATGGGTATGCATGATGACTACCGTTACATTGAAAATATTTTTGAAGAGCTGGACTCGCCAGGGGAATGGTTCTATGACGAGAAAGTCGGAACGCTTTATGTATATCCGTACCCGGATACGATCCTTCAAGAGTCATCAATCGAAGGCATTCGATTAGCTCATTTAGTTGAGTTTCGGGGCAGCGAGGATTCCCCAGTTCGTTATATTGCGCTTAAGGGGTTTACCTTTAAACATGCTGCAAGAACCTTTATGGACAATCGCGAGCCTCTCTTGCGCAGCGATTGGACCACGTATCGTGGCGGGGCAATCGTATTGCACGGATCCGAGAATTGTTCGATTGATGATTGTGGTTTTGTTCAATTGGGCGGAAATGCGATATTCGTCGATGATTATAATCGCAATGCGATGATTAGAGGATGTCTGATTCGCGATGTAGGGGCAAATGGTATTGCTTTTGTCGGTAATCCGGATTCGGTCCGCAGCCCGCTATTTGAATATAACGAACGTCAAATGCTGAAGGACATGGACCAAACCCCTGGACCCCGAACAAATCATTATCCTGCCCAGTGTCTGGTCGAGGATTGCCTGATATCCAGAGTAGGGCAGGTGGAAAAACAATCCGCTCCCATCCAAATATCCATGTCTTTGGATATAACGGTCCGGCATTGCAGTATTTATGAAGTTCCCAGAGCGGGAATTAATATTTCCGAAGGGACATTCGGAGGACATATCATCGAATTTTGCGATGTATTCGATACTGTGCTGGAAACCGGCGATCATGGTTCATTCAACGCGTGGGGAAGAGATCGGTACTGGTTGCTGGAAGACGCGGATATGGACAAAATTAACCCGGACAACGAAACGGCTGACAGTATATTGCCTATATTGGACATGGTAAGGCCGATTACGATTCGGAATAACAGATGGCGTTGCGACTACGGATGGGATATCGATCTTGACGATGGCTGCACATGGTACCAAATTTACAATAACTTGTGCCTAGGCGGAGGCATTAAGTTAAGAGAGGGTTTTTACCGTACATGCGAAAACAATATCATGGTAAACAACACGTTTCATCCCCATGTTTGGTTTAAGGGGAGCAGGGACATTTTTCGCTGCAATATCGTGTTTAGCGAATATGCACCGATTCGCGTACCGAAGCCGTGGGGGAAAGAATGCGATTGGAACCTGATTCATCAAGCTGACCTGCTGGAAAAGAAACCTGCATTGACGGTCCAAGTGCAGAGCGGATCGGATAACCATTCGATCATTGCGGATGCGCTATTTGTTCATACGGCTTCTGGAAATTATCAGGTTCGGGAAGAATCTCCTGCGCTTGATTTGGGATTCCGTAATTTCCCGATGGATCAGTTCGGAGTGCACAAACCGAGATTGAAAAAGATCGCCAAAACGCCAAAGCTTCCTGAACTCGGCGTTATTATGAGCGAATCCGGCCGTCTTCCGCAGACTGCGCTTTGGGGAAGATGCAAAGTTAAGAACATTGTGGGGATGGGGGAAGTATCCGCAGCCGGTTTACCGGCAGAAGTAGGGATTATCATTGAATCTCTCCCCTGGGGCAGTTGGCAGATGGAAAAAGGTTTTCAGGTTGCGGACGTAGTCTTGGGGATAAATGAAAAAAAAGTAGATACGGTTGATGATCTTTTGCAATTATACGAAGCCTGCCCTTCAGGCGAGAGTTTTGGTGTAACCATTTTTCGTGGACAGAAAGAAATAGAACTAACGGTGAGTAAATGAATCAAAGATGGCTATTTTTATTTCAGACAGGGGAGTTTCGCCGTGCAAATTTTACGTATTGGAACAATGGTCTGGGGTGAAGATGCATTAAATGTCATCCCGCAAATTCTTCCTCACGGGTTTGAATGTTTTGAGCTCGCATTCTGGCAGACGACAGGTAACACTGATCTTGAGGACTTGGCCAAACGGCTGCAAGCTAAATTAGCCGAGCAAAATTGTATTATCTCTTGTCTTACGATATTTGGGAACCCGCTCACTAACGAAGGAAGCAACGCGGACGCGATTGCCAGTTGGGAACGTTTAATCGATCATGCTCATCTTTTTGGCGTTGACCTCATAACCGGCTTCACGGGACGTCTGACAGACCGGCCGATCGACGAATCCATTCCTCGATTCAAAGAGGTTTTTGGAGAACTATCCAAAAGAGCAATGGATAAGGGCATCCGGCTTGCATTTGAAAATTGCGACATGGATGGCGACTGGAAGAAAGGCGACTGGAATATCGCGCTTAATCCGACTGCATGGGAAATGATGTTCGATGCAGTTCCGATGGATAATATAGGTTTGGAGTGGGAGCCTGCTCACCAAATGGTCAGCCTGATCGATCCGATCCCGCAGCTGCGCAAATGGGTTGATAGAATATTCCATGTTCATGGAAAAGACGCCACGATAGCGTGGGATATCGTTAGAGAACATGGTATCCATGGTCCCAAGCCGTTTGTCTGGCATCGTACTCCAGGATTCGGAGATAGCAATTGGACCGACATTATTACCATATTACGGCAAGCGGGCTATACGGGCACGATTGATATCGAAGGCTGGCACGATCCCGTATACCGGGGGGATTTGGAAATGACAGGCCAAGTGCATGCATTGAATTATTTGAAGCATTGTCGCGGGGGCGCTTGGATCCCCAATCCCAAAAATTAAAGGAGGGGATATTTGAAATGGTAAAATTTAAAGTCGTATCCGTAGGCTGCGGCATTATTGCGAACGAATGGATGAAAAATGTGCTCTCCCGAACAGACATGGAAATCGTTGCATTGGTGGACATCAGAAAAGATTCAGCAGATGCAATGGCTGAACGCTATGGGTTAACATGCCCTACGTTTACGGATACAGCTACTGCCATTTCCCAGACGAACGCCGATGTCGTGTTTGACTTGACAATACCTGCGAGTCATTTCAGCGTATGTACGACTGCATTGAAGCTTGGTTGCAGCGTCTTCAGCGAGAAACCGTTAGCGGCATCGATGGCGGAAGCTCATGAGATGATTCTCCAGTCCGAACGAAGCGGGAAGTCATTCTCGGTTATGCAAAACCGTAGATACGATCCGAACATTCGCGCTTATCGTAATCTTGTACATTCGGGCACGATTGGCAAACCTGGTTATATTGGCGCCGATTTCTTCATCGGTGCCCATTTCGATGGGTTTCGTGCCGTGATGGACAGTCCTCTGGTGCTTGATATGGCCATTCATACTTTTGACCAAGCGCGCTTTATTACCGACACCGATCCCGTCTCCGTATATTGCCATGAATACAATCCGCCCGGATCGTGGTACAAGGGCAATGCGTCAGCTATATGCATATTTGAAATGTCGGATGGTTCCGTTTTCTGTTACCGGGGCTCCTGGTGTGCGGAGGGGGTTCCTACTTCATGGGAAGCTTCCTGGCGGGTTACAGGTGAACGAGGGACAGCGATCTGGGATGGCTTCACGGCACCGTATGCCGAGATCGTTGCTCCGAGGGAACAAAAGGACAAATTTATTTATGAATATTCTCGCGTTGAGAGCGATTATACATGGGAAGGAAACTTGGGTCATGCCGGCTGCCTCGACGAGATGTTCGCTGCCCTGAAGGAAGGGCGACCCGCCGAAACAGATTGCCGGGATAATATCAAGAGTATTGAAATGGTTCTGGGCGCTGTAGAGAGCGCAAGAACAGGCAGGAAAATCTATCTTAAAGATTTCAGTTAAAATAAACACAATCATCAGATTCAGAGAGACAATTTAATGTTAATGTTGCGACAAAATGGCTCGTTATTCAGAAAGCCTACCATAGAGGCAATCGTCTTGATGGTGAGGCTTTCTTTGTTGTGTTTTGCAAGATACCTATACATCCGTGGAAAAAATGTGCAAATAAACACACAAACATCTGCATGGAAAGCATGAAAGCGCTTAGCTATAATAAAAACGCTATCAAATGAATGCGTTTTCAAAATGTTGTTTGCGATGCCATTAATGCAAACGATGTTAATTTCATGTTTTCCCAACCACCAAAAAAAGGGGATGTAGCGATATTTTCTAAGAGATTTGGTAAGTAGAATGTCTACAGGACAAATACCCGATGCGGAATGATGATTTCGGAGAGGCTTGCTTAATTTAGAGGAGGTACCAGAATGGCAAAAAAACGAACCCTATCAATTTTATCTCAATTGCTTACTTCAATCATGATATTGCAAACGGTTACAGCCTTTCCGACATGGACGCAAGCGGAAGGCGCAACCCCGTCAACCTCAGTTCCCGACGCGGTTTACGGTGACGAATCAGCCTCTGTGTCCAGCCTGGTTTACAGCGACCCAACAACTCCTGTCTTCCCTGATTCGAACAATGGAGTAACCCCTATATTCAATCCGGATTACAGCAAGCTGATCGGGCGGTCCGACCTTGCTTATACGGGAAGAATTACAACGGGTACCCAGGGAATGCCCATAGCGAACGGAAGGTTCGGCGGGCCTGTTTGGCAGAACAGCGGCAATACGCTTTCCATGCAGCTGAACGACACGGACAGCTTTATGTTCAATGATGCCTCCTCGGCTTCCAAAGATCATGCGAACTCGGGCGGAGGCGCCGTGGGGAGGGTCCATGTCGGCTTTGGGACAGGTACGGTTTTTAACGACGCCACGAAGCAGCATTTATCTTTGTATGACGGCAAACTGAGCATTAATGGCGCCGGAGTGGACGTCAATGTAATCGCAAACATGAGCTCGGATGCGATTGCGCTCCAAATAACGGATTATCGTCCCGCGCCTCAGGGAATCACCGTTGATTTGACCATGCTTCGCGATGCGAATCAAGTCTGGGGAAATCATTCCGCGGTTTCCACGCTGACCAAGGCAGCGGACAATAAAACGGTTGTACTGGAACAGGTTATTCAGGAACCCAGCGATACGGGCATGGCCGTGAATGATTTTTACAACCACACAGCCGTTGCGGCAACCGTGCAAGGCAGAGACGTTTCATCGGTTTCCAACAGCATGGTCGGTAACCGTCAAGCGCTTAGATTGAATTTGCCCGCGCAGAGCGGCACCTTCACCGTCATCATCGGCGGAGGCTCAACCATGGATAAGACGGTGGACGTGAAAGCTCGCGCAATCGCGAATGCGGCCGATTCCCCGGACTATGGCAGCATATATGCGGCCACTCGGGCATGGTGGAGCGACTTCTGGCAGAAATCATATGTTTATCTGCCATCGCAGGCGGATTTTGAACAGAGGCGGAACTATTACATGTATCTGTCCGCCATTTCCAGCAGAGGCTCATATCCTTCCAAGTATAACGGCGGCATCTGGATTGGCGAGGAGGATCGGCGGGACTGGGGCAGCTATTATTGGAACTGGAACCAGGATTCCTTGTATCAACCTCTGATGTCAGCCAACCATATCGATTTGATGGAACCGATGTTTAAAATGCGGGATTCAAGCTATGAACAATACGAAACCGCCGCAAAGCAAATGTGGGGCAGCGATGGCATTTTCATCGGCGAGACGGGCGGAGTATTGGGCTGGGAAACGTTGCCGGATAATATTGCCGATGCCGTGAAGCAGTATTATACGTTCCAAACCAACACCCGGACGCAGGAATTCACCGATTTTACAAAGAAAAGAAACACCTTCCTCCCTGCATGGAACTGGAACGTTTTTGGCAGCGGCAATAACCAGGCAAGTTATGTCTCGCATACCATGATGGCGACCCAGGAAACCGCCGAGTATTACTGGCAGGTGTACGATTACACAAAGGACCTCGACTGGCTGCGGGAACAGGCCTATCCTTTCATCAAGGGCGCGGCGGAGCTTTACGACACCTATCCCGGTTTTAAAAAAGACGCCGACGGAAAGTATCATATCTACAATACCAATCTCCATGAGCATATCTGGGCCGGTAAAGACGTAATCGATGACTTGTCCATGGCAAGGGGCGTTTTTGCGGCTGCGATCAAGTCTTCCGAGCTGCTTGGCGTAGACGCGGACATGCGTTCGCAGTGGCAGGAGATTCTCGACAATCTCGCGGACTATCCGTTACGTACTGACCCCGGCGCTCTGTGGGCGGCAACCACCGATTCGTCGATGGCTTCCAAGCTCGCGACAGATAAGCCCGCATTTGCGCAGGGCCTTTCGCCTGCATACTTCACAAGGGATTTACAAGGCACTGAAAGCCCGATCTTCAAGATGCTTGAAAAATATGACGTGCTCAACCTGGAGACAAGGGACGAAGGTCTGGACAACGGCGATTGGGATATCGCGCTTAATACGTATTTGCATTCTCCCGGTTACCTGAACCAGTACAAAAATCAGGTGATTGACAGAAACGGTTCCAGCCGCTTTCATGTGGACGCCGCCAAACTTGGGCGCGCAGATGATATGGAGATGATATTAAATACGCAATACGGCGTGTTCAGCACCAACGGCGAACACCCTAACCTGCTTTTTGACCAAGGAGATTATTATTCGGCGGAAGGCTACGGAACTTTCTCCGCCGCGATTCAGGAAGCGCTCAATCAAAGCCTCAGCGCCACGACTGGCGGAGAACCGGTGATTCGGGTGTTCCCGGCATGGCCTAAAGCGTGGGACGCCAAATACAAGCTGCTGGGCAAGGATGGTTTCCTGGTATCCTCCTCCATGGAGTCGGGTGATATTCAATATGTGGAAATCGAGTCGCAGCTTGGAGGAGTCGGCCGCATCAGAAGCCCGTGGGATTCCGATATTGTTCTGTACCGTAACGGGGTAAAGGCGGAAACGATATCCGCCACGGAGAATCAATTGCTAGCGTTTAATACAGAGCAAGGCGAGGATATCGTGCTGGTGAGGGCAGGTACAACCCCTGACACGTATAGAACCTCCGACCTGGCTGACTCCGTATACACCGTGGCGAACGATACGAACAAAAATATTGCCTACACAGGCTCATGGGAAGTCGGCAGCGGCACAGAAGTCGATTACGGGAACGACATTCATTATACCGAAACCGATGGCGACTCCGCCGAGTTCACGTTTTACGGAGCCGGCATCGACTACATCACGGAAATGGGTCCAGATATGGGCGAAGTCGAGGTATATATCGATGGCAAACTCGATAAAACCGTAAACTGTTACTCGGAGGAATCCTTAGGCCAGCAGACCGCTTATGTCAACATAGGCTTGGACTATGGCAGACACAAGATCAAGCTTGTCAAGAAGTCCGGGGAGCGTATGATCGTCGATGCCTTCGGAATCCGGCGCAATACCGGTCTCAACGCGACCACGATAAATGACAACGATCCAGGTGCCGTATCCTACGTTAATGCGTCCGGGGCAACTTCACAGGCTAACGGCGCTTGGTTTTACACAAGCAACAGATCGGGCGAAGGCGCGTATAAGGGCGACGCCCATATTTCCGGCAACGCTTCCAGCGGCGGTATCGGCAACTATATCGAATTTCCGTTTCACGGAACCGGCGTTGCGTATCTCACCGAAAGAAACAATGATATGGGCGAGGTAAGAGTCTATCTTGACGGTGAGGACAAGGGGACGGTAACCGCTTATAAAACCGGAGGCCGGGATTCCCAGTACCCGCTTTATTCCATTACCGGACTGCCCCTTGGAGATCATACGCTCAAGCTTGTCAAGCAAACCGGTCAGTATATGATCGTTGATGCTTTTAAGGTCTGGGGTCCAACCAGCGATCCGGAAGTGACTTATATCAAGGTCGATAAGCAGCCAAAGCTGACTTACCTTGATGGATCGGCATTGGATCTTTCCGGAATGGAGATTACCGCGGCATATTCAGACGGCAGCATGAAAACACTCGCCTATAACGATGACGGAGTATCGGTTCATCTTACAAGCGGCGAGGCAATCGAGAACGGAAGTGCGCTTACACAAGCGGAAAGCGATAGTAAAACACTTACGGTCAGCTACGGAGGAAGAACCGCAAAAACAACTGCACTGCAAGTAGATTCGCTAACTGATGTGCCAGATCTCCTTAATTTGCAACTAGCGCAATTTTACGCGAGCCAAGGCAATGCGTATAACGCTGTGTATTACTATCAATTGGCCATCGGCAATGGAGATACGGAACTCGAAACAGAGATGGGCGCTGCAGCACGGCAACTCCAGCGGCAAGCGAGCAACGCTATGAAAGCAGGGGAGTTCACGCGGGCCTATTCGGACTACCAGCTCTTGGCCACGAGTCCAGCCATTCCTTCCGATGTTGCGGATGATGCGACGAAGAGTATGAGCTCCAATGACAACATAGGCGTTGCCTGGTATTACTTCAATCAGAACAATTTCTACAACACCGTGTACTTTTTGAGCCAAGAAGTAGTAAACGGCAATCAAAGTACAGGTATCAGTGCTCTGATTGGCTATGTAGCGGCAAAGTTGCAAGTACAAGCGCAAAGCGAGATGCAGCAAGGGCAGTTTGAAAGCGCCTATACGGATTATCAATTATTGGCGAGCAGTCAAGGCGTTCCAATGGACGTAGCACAGGATGCGACAAATAGTCTGGCTACCGATGAGAGTTTAGGGCAGGCGTGGTTCTATCTGTCAACGAACAATTGGTATAACGCCGTATACTATTTAGGCAGTGCAATGCAGACGAACGCCAGTACCGGCGTGACCGCGTTGATGGATTTTGCAGCACAAAAGCTGCATCAGCAGGCACAAAGTCAAACGGCTTCGCAGGGTTCGTTTGAGCAGAGTTATAACGCTTATTTCTCGCTGTCAACCACGACAGGCGTCCCGGCAGCGATTGCAGAGGACGCGGGTAAGAGTATTGACGTGAGCGATAGCGATTATGGGGATGCGCTGTGGTACTTGGATCAAAAGAATTACGACAACGCCAAATATTATTTGCAACAAATTGCAGCAAAGGGCAATGACAGCACGGGCGTTAACGCATTGTTAGCATTTGTTACCGGTAAATCAGGCTAGTAACTGTCTCTCTGAATTGAGGGAAGAAGCTCAGGCGGCTTCCCTCTGCAGAGAGATTTTACTAGACGACAAGATAGAGAGGCTGAAGAAAATATGCAATCAGAAAAAGTTTCCGTGAAGAAAACGCTGAAGAAGGGCAAAACCTTTTTGGCTATGATGTCTCTGGGTATGGCGGTGTTAGTCTTCGCGCTTTTCGGGCTGAATCAAACGGCATTTGAAGCGTACGGTGCGGCGAGTGCAACAAGCACGTATGTAACGATGTCGGGGCATGTGACGAACGAAAGCGGTAAGCTGGTACCGAATGTGCAGGTCAGTATCGCAACGCAAGTGGATGTGATAGACAAAAAGACCCATAAGCACACGCTTGTATGGAAAACGGCAGGTACGGCTTTAACGGATAAGAAGGGCTATTATTATCTCAGTGTAAAACGCCCGGCCACGGATCTCGTCATTGTGAAATGGATCCGCAAAGGTACGACGAAACCGGTCATTAAGCATACATTCAAAATTAAAAGGAACAGTCCAGGCTTCTCGTTCAGTTTAAAAACGAACAAGTCCTTTACTCAACTCGCGACGCTTGCGTTCAGCTACTAAACCTAAGGTGGGAGCAAATGTCTGTAAACGCGGATATTTTCATTGTGATTTTCGGATTAATCTCTCTCTATTACTTGGTGATGTATATATGGTCGTTTAAGAAGTTCAAGACGCCTGCTCCCGATCACGATGCATTCGGATTCGTTTTGCTTGTACCTGCTTTGAATGAGGCCATGGTTATTGGCGATACATGCGCGCAGATGAAGAAACTTCGTGCTCGATTGCATGTTGTGGTTATTGACGATGGCTCCGATGATGGAACGGGTGACATGGTTCGCGCGCACGCAGGGGATCGGATTCATTTGTTCGAACGTAGGAGTCCCGAAGCGCGCCAAGGGAAGGGAATGGCCCTAAACATGGCGTATGCGTGGGCTCAAACGCAATTTAAGGACTGGTTTCCGGATTTGAATGACGATCAAATCATTGTTGGCGTAACGGATGCAGACGTATACTTACATCAGAATGTAATCAGCGAGGTAACGGCCGCGTTTCAATCCGCATCGGACGTCGGAGCCGTACAAGCTCCAGTGTCGATTAAAGGAGCGAACGAGAGTCTGTGGTTGCTTATGCAGGACATTGAATTTCGGGCGTTTTTTCATTTTATTCAGAAAGCTCGAAACTGGATTTCTTCGGTCGCGATGGGGGGGAATGGGCAGTTTACCCGCTATCGTGCGATGAAGACGTTGGGTGATCGTCCATGGAGTCGAGCTTTAACGGAAGACATTGACTTGGGCATGGCCTTGACGGGTCAAGGCCAACGCATTTGTTTTACTGGTCAAACACCTGTGGTACAGCATGGGTTAACTAATTTCAGGAGCTTATTGAAGCAGCGATCAAGGTGGGTTCAAGGGCACTATCAAGTATGGAAACGAATCGGCGCATTGTGGCGCAGCGATAGCCGCCTCATAACCAAGCTGGATGCTACGCTTTATCTAATGATGATTGTCATCCCTTTAATTCTGGCAGCTGATTATGCCGTGGGGATCGCTTCTATATTCGGCTGGGTTTACACCTACAGTGACACGATGAGTTGGCTTGGACAGTTTGGCAGTTGGGTTCCGGTAACCGTTCAGCTTCTCATGGCGTTCTCCATTCAGCTGATCTTCCTACCGTCATACGGCAGAGCAGCCGGAATTAAAATTCCTTGGTATGCCGCTCCTGGATTAGTGGCTGCCTTTTCGATCTACACGGCGGCCGTATGGATAGCGGCCTCAGGTATCGCCTTCTATAGAATGGCAACGGGTCAATGGGAGTGGATTAAAACGGAGCGCGAGGCAATTTCGACGAAAATGTCGGCATAAGGAAGATTGAAAATACAGCCCTCTTAACGGATGATTAAACATCTGTTAAGAGGGCTCTTCAGGATCGAATTCCGATTTTCGTGGCGTACCGCGACAGTGAGAGATGAAACGGTAACAGCTGTCAGGAGAGTGACCGATCTTCATTGTTCTAAGCGATTTCTATACTCTTTAGGCGCTAATCCGGTCAATTGTTTAAAGATGCGGCTGAAATAAAACGGGTCGGGATAGCCAACCGCTGCTCCGACTTCTTTCACGGAGAGTTCTTTTTTCAATGACAGTAAATGTTTCGCTTCGTTTATTCTAAGCGACATAATGTACTTTGAAGGCGTTTCTCCTGCGTATTTTAAGAAAGACTTGCTTAAATGCGGCGCGTTAATGTTGAATTGCTTTGCTATATCTTCCAAACTCAATTCTCGGGAGTAGTTGGATTTAATAAACTCCGCTACGGTATTTACGATGTCCTCTGGGGAGTATTTCCGATTCGCTAATGGATTCGGTGATTTTAACGCCATTCTTTCGTTCTCAAAAATCATTTTTAACTTTGAAAGAACCTGTTCAAGTTCTTTCTTTTTGACGGGTTTGAGGAGGTAATCAATAACGTTCATTTTTAAAGCTTGTCGCGCGTATTCAAACTCACTGAAACCGCTGATGATAACTTTTTTTACCTGAGGGTAGTCTCTTTCCACTATGTTTATCAATTCGATTCCATCCATAACCGGCATGGTAATATCGGTCACGATCATATCGGGCACTTGGACATTTTTCATATGGTTAAGAGCATATTCTCCATCTCTTGCGGCACAAATCACACGAAATAATTCATCTGTACGCTGAATTTGGTCAACAAGAGTTTTAAGCAATAAAGGTTCGTCTTCGGCTACGATTACATGAATCGGATTCATGCAATTACACCTCCTTTTTCTTGAAATATAGCGGTCCACCGATTGTAACAACGGCGCCGCGATCCGGTAAATTACGAACATCGAAATACATTTGATTTCCGAAATGCAATTTTAATCGAATGAATACGTTAAGCAATCCCATACCTTGCAACTTTAGCGCCGGAAGAACATTGGTTTGTTCAATATGGCGAAGTTGCGCATAGAACCGAGAGAGTTCTTGCTCATCGAAACCATGGCCATTATCTTTGACTTCAATAATCCAACGATTTTCAACAACTTTGCCGTTGACGGAAATCAGCCAAGGAGGGCTTGTTTTTGTGCCGTATTTCAGGGCATTTTCGACTAGCGGTTGAATGATAATTTTAGGGATATGAATGTGTTGAAGCGAAGTATTGAAATCAATCTTGCAAGTAAGCATATCGCCGTAACGAAGCTTCATGCATGTCAGATACATTTCGGTATAGTGAATCTCTGTTTGCATTTCCACCAAGGAACTATCATCGGCTGCAATATATCTCATCATGTCAGAAAGGTTGTCACACATGAGAATTATTTGGTCATGCATCTTTTCATAGGCCATCGCGCTTATTGTCGCTAAAGAGTTATATAGAAAATGAGGATTCATTTGCGACTGAAGTGCGGTCATCTTGGCTTGGAGTTCTTGCGTGCGCGAAAGCAGCAACTGCTCGAACGATTCTTTCAACCGAGAATTCATCTTAATGAACGATGCGTTCAGCCTGTCCCACTCATTCATTCCGCTATTCAGTTCAACGGTTGCTCCTGAAACGAGAGATTCCAAACTCATTGCTTTTATGGTCTTATTGAGTGAATGTAAAGGTCCTGTAATTTTTTTTGAAGCGTAGTAAGACAAAATAATTAGAAATAATAAGATAATGAATGTCACGAAGATGGCGATTTTTGTGAATTTATTAAGGGGGGACAACAAAGACTTGTTGGAAATCATGACTGCGATACTCCAGTTGGTCAAGTCGGAATGTTCCATCGTCAATAGAATCTTGTCATTCGTGACGGGGTCGTTAATAAACGTTTGTTTATCTGATGAGTTGTTGATGGAAGAATTTTTCTGGATCTGATCTACGATTTGTTGATCTTGTTTAGTTGGAACACGAGGATATACGATTTCCCCGGAATTGGAGTATATGAGTACGCTTTTGAGCGAGGGGTTGTTTTTCTTCAACTGGATAAAGCTTCCAAATATTTTGTCGTAGCTTTGCTTTACTTCTACAATACCCTTGGGCGTGTTGTATTTATCGGAGAAATAACGAAATAAGGATAATGAAACATTGTTTTTCAGACTCAGGGAACCGGTGTCCGAAACTGATACCCTGAATAGTTTCTGTTTCTTGTTTTCATTAACGGCATGAAACCACGGTTGAGAGGGTAAGTCGATGCGCCTCTGGCTATTATCAAAGCCTACCCCGATAGAAACACCGGAAAATAAGTGCAGATACACTTGTTGTACCGGATAAGAAGGACCAACGAGGGCAACCAAAATATCGTAAAGATCCGTTTTAGATTTGTTTAGGCGATTGAGGTCCTGTTCCGGTCCGTAGGGGAGATCCGTATTCGTGCTCGGAAGATCGTACTCTGAGATTCGATCTGAAATCAGATTTGAATACAAGATGCTGACGGATACGGAATCCAGTTTCTGTACCTCTAAATCCAACTGTTTTTGCAGCGACGCGGATAATTCGGAAATGGAGTTAAAAGCTTCCTTTTTCAACAAATTAGATGACCACAAATAAAAAAGCACAAATAATAAAGCGATTCCAATTAATATAATCGACGAGTAAGTAAGAAACAATATCGAACGGATGGAACGCGGTTTTCGTATCAAAATTCATCCCCCGTTCATATAAAACGAATTGCTTCCAATTATGCATCCAGCATGATTTACATGTCAACCCCTAGGCAAGCCTGTCAACTCCCTCGGCAAATTAGTACAAAAAAAATACACAAGCGTGTGCATGGAGCCATTGATAGCGCTTTATTATAATGAAAAGGCAATATGCTGAATGCGGTTACAATACTGAAAAGGGGAGATTGGTTTTGAAAAAAATAGCAAGCACGCTTTTGGTACTTGGTCTAGTTAGCGGCATTCTCGGCGCTTGCGGCACAAATGGAAACAACGAAAATTCGAATTCACCTTCGGATTCCTCGGCTAACCCGACTAATGAATCCGGCACGTCATCGAATGAGAACTCGGCTCCTGCCAAAAAGGACGTAACGTTGTCTTATCTGGCGAGCCAAGACTGGATTAAAGATTCGGAAATGAAGTTGGCCGAAAAATTCGAAGAGCAAACGGGGGTTCACATCGACTACCAGATCGTTCCTTCGGATCAATACTCCAATGTACTTAAAGCGAAGATGGCCGCAGGCGAAGCGCCGGATATATTCGGCGGTCAGAGCGGTAAATTTGATTTGGGACCGCTATACGATGTTGAGAATAATGCAGTCGATTTAACCAACGAAGAATGGGTGAAGCGGGAAGATCCTCTTTACATTGAACAAGCAACTTGGAATTCGAAAGTGTATGCGTTAACAATTTGGGATCCTAGCTCCAGTTGGATTATGGTATACAACAAAAAAATATTTGCAGACCTCGGTCTAAACGTTCCTCATAGCTATGCGGAATTTCTCGCCGCATGCGAAAAAATCAAAGCTTCCGGCGTGACGCCGATTTATGAACCGGTCTCCGACGGTTGGCATCATGTCCTTTGGTTCCCTGAACTTGGCGTAAGATACCAAGAGCAAGATCCCGGCCTCGCCGACAAGTTGATCAAGAATCAAGAAAAGTTCGAGGATGCAGCAGTGCTTGAGCAGTCGCTTACGCAATTTAACGAACTTACGCAAAAGGGGTATTTCGGTGAAAATGCACTTTCCAATACCTACGTCGATACGGAAAAGAATATGGCTGCCGGCAAGTATGCAATGACGCTGTACACGATAGGCTTGCCTGCCCAAATTGAAAGCGCGGTTCCCGGCAGCCATGCATCCGACTACGGGTTCTTCCCAATCCCGCTCAATGACAACCAGGATCTTAATGTCAATCCGGCGGCACCGAGCAAGTTTATTTCCAGCACATCCAAGCATATCGAAGAAGCCAAGCAATATTTCGCTTTCTTGGCACAACCCGAGAATATGCAATATTACCTGGACAACGAGCCGAAATTTACGGCGCTTAACTTTCCAGGAGTCAAAGCCAAATTCAACGCTGACCAACAAGAATTTTTTGATACCTATGGCAAGAAGACAGGAACTGTCTATCAAACGGCTATCAATTACTTCAATCCGCAATGGACAGATATTGGAAAAGACATGTCCGCAATGATGGTCAAACAACTAACACCGAAAGATGTATTGAAGAACATTGATAAAAGAAGGGAACAGCAAGCGAAAACTGCAAAGGACGCGAACTGGAAATAAGAAATGAGACGAGAAAGGGCTCGATCATGACCATGGTTATATCGAGCCTTGTTTCTTGTCTTCTGTAGGGAGGAACGGGACTAATTCATGACTAAACGTATGTATCCTTTTTATTTCATTGCGATTGCATTGGTTTTTTATCTGGTATTCGCCGTAATTCCAAGCTTGATGGGAATTTTTTTGTCCTTTACGGATTGGAACAGCTATTCGAGAGTGACCCATTTTATCGGATTCGATAACTTTGCCACCATCTTTTCTTCCGACGAGAATTACTTGCATGGCATTAAAAATACCATTGTGTTTACGATTTCTACGATCATTTTAAAAACCGTTATTGGTTTGTTTCTAGCTGAGCTCGTGAATAAAAAAATCAAATTTAAAAATCTTCATCGTGTCCTCATATTTATGCCCGCTATAATCCCAATGCTTGTTGTAGGCATCATTTTCAAATCCATTTTTAATCCGGAGTATGGATTGATCAACGAGGCTCTAAGGACGATCGGTTTGGGCCAATGGACGCAACAATGGCTGACGGACGTGCAATGGGCATTTAAATCCATCATTGCGGTCGACGTGTGGAAAGGCACAGGATACATCATGGTTATCTTGTTGGCAGGCCTTCAGTCCATTTCGCATTCATATTATGAGGCGGCGGAAATTGACGGGGCAACTGCAATGATGAAGTTCAGATTTATCACGCTCCCCCTGCTCTTGCCTGCACTAACCGTTACAACGGTATTAAATCTACTTTACGGCCTTAAAATTTTCGATACGGTTTATGTGCTTACAAATGGAGGACCAGGTTACACGACGGATGTCGTATATACGCAGGTGTTCAGTCAGTTTTCTCTCGGGAGCTACGGTGTAGGTACGGCTTTAATTACGGTGTTGTTTGTCATTATGACGATTTTAGGATATGTAGCGATCAGGTTAATGTCGAGAGAGGAGTACAACGGGTGATAAAAAGCATAGTTATAAAAAGTCTGATTCAGAATATTACCGTATGGATTATCAGCCTTATTGCTGTTATCCCTGTTTTGCTCATCTTTATAAATGCAGTGAAAACCGTTTCCGAATCCAGTTCGATGAATTTTGCTTTGCCACGCCGGATACAGTTTGAAAATTTCACGACAGTTATAGAAAAAGGGAAGCTGAGCCACTCGTTTTTGAATAGTTTGATGTATTCGAGTATCTCTTCATTCGTTTGTATTTTCATTTCCGCAATGGCTGCTTTTGTTCTGGTTCGCAATAGAACGCGTTTGAACCGATTTTTATATTTATTTATTATCATGGGGATCGCGTTACCGTTAAACTATTTCACTTTAATCGATGTTATGAAATGGACTGAATTACTTAATACCAGAGCGGGGATTATCGTGCTTTATATGGTAACCCAAATTCCGTTTAGTGTATTTATTATTTATGGTTTTATCGGATCATTGCCGAAAGAACTTGACGAGGCGGGCGTTATCGATGGCTGCGGTCCGAAAAGATTGTTCTTTTCAGTGATCTTCCCCATGCTTCAACCGGCAGTAGTTACGGTCTTTATACTTTCCTTCCTTAATACGTGGAATGAGTTTGTATTGCCGCTCTACTACTTGAATAGCGCCCAAAAATGGCCGATGACCTTGGCTGTTTATAATTTCTTCGGACAATTCCAGCAATCGTGGAATCTGGTGAGTGCGGATATTCTATTGACGATTTTGCCGATCGTAATTATTTATTTGCTTGGGCAGCGGTTCATAATTGCAGGTATGACTAACGGGTCCGTAAAAGGTTGAATTAGTTGAAGATCTGTGGTGCGAGAAGAAAGAAAGCAACGACGCCTTTCTGATGCAAGCGGATAAATGCTTCCGTAGAACCGTACCAATGAAGCTCCAGTTCATCTGGAGTTTTTATTTTTTAAAAGGAGTATAGCCTGTATAGGTCTAAGAAAAAAACGACCGCTCCCCAGTAGAATACCGAGAAGCAGTCGCAACTTAGAAGCTATTAATTGATGTCTACTTGACTAGTGGATGGTTATGATGCCGTAACGCTCCGGGGACTCAGATAAACTTCGAATGCCGAGAGAGTAGGGAACCAGCGGGATTCCTCGATCGTCAGTCGAATATGTCTTGCCGAGACCGGCGTGAATCGGCAGATGCGCTTGTAGCCGATGGTCGTGCATTCGATGAGAGGTTTCCAAATACCTTGATCCAGATATTCCAGTCTCACTTTTTCGATTCGTTGACCGGATAACACCTGCTCTTTTAGGACGATCGTATCAAAGGTCTGCTCCTCTTTGAGATCAATCTCGATCGAGGCATGCTCCGTCCCTTCGCGGGGGCACCAAAAGGTATCCTTGTTGCCGTCGAATAGTCGATCAACCGCATGGTTCTCGTTGAGGACTTCCGTTGCCGATGCGTGTGCATTAGAAGCGAGATTATGCTGGAACGTAGAACGGATCGTCTGTCCGAGCTCTGCCATTCGCCTCGCGTCGTTTTCATGAATTAGTCCACGCATATCAGGAGGGAGATTCAGCAGAAACGTCGCATTTCCGCCGACTGATTTATAATAAATATTCAATAGCTCCTCCAAGCTCCGAACCTGCTCGTCCTCGGAGGCATGATAGAACCAGCCTGGCCGAATCGACGTATTCACCTCGGCTGGATACCAGATCAGCTTGTCTTTCCCAGCGATGGCATCTCTGCTGCCTAAATTCTCATCGCGGGAATTCGCGCGTTTAGAGAATTCGCCGTCGTCTACATGCTGCGAATTTTCTTGAATTTTCTCGCAATCCTGAAGCTCCGCAGGAACGACGCTCCATTCGGACTCTCGGGTGTGCCCCGCCTCGTTGCCGCACCATCGAACATCGGGACCGCAGACCGATATCACTGCGTTAGGTTGACATTCGCGGATGACCTCATAGTAACCGTCCCAATCATAAACCTGCTTCAGACCATTCGGTCCCTCGCCGCACGCGCCATCGAACCAGACGCAGAAGATATCTCCATATTGAGTCAGTAATTCGCGTAATTGATCTTTGAAATAGTCATTGTACGACGAAGAACCGTAACGCTGATCATGGCGGTCCCATGGAGACAGATAAACCCCGAACCGGATCCCGCCTTCGCGGCAAGCATCGGCGACTTCTTTGACGAGATCTCCGTTCCCGCCGCGCCACGGGCTGTTTTTAACCGAATGCTCCGTGAAGGCGCTGGGCCAGAGGCAGAAGCCGTCATGGTGTTTGCAAGTCAGAATCAACCCTTTCATTCCCGCTGACTTGCAGACGTCCACCCATTGTTTCGCGTCAAACTCCACGGGATTAAAGATCGTTGGATCCTCGTCTCCAAGCCCCCATTCTTTGTCCGTGTAGGTGTTGACACCAAAGTGAATAAAGGAATAAAACTCGAGTTCCTGCCAGGCAAGCTGTCTTGCGGACGGAACGATTCGGGCTGCGTTTTGGATCGGTGAATTCATAGTCGACTCTCCTTTTCGATAGCTGTTTGATTACTCAATAATAGCTCCACTTCATAAGCGTCCAACGTTAACGAATTCACGAAGCTTGTGCCGGATAGAAGCCCGGAGCCCGGGGTTTCGAGCTTCACGGTTTGAGCGGCACCGGTTGTATTCACATAGAGTATAGAGCCGTCTTCCAACGTACGCGCGACTACGCCGATTGGAGTGGCCGGACCGGGCTGTATTCCAAGCGCTGGATAGAAAGACTTTAGGAGTAGTTCAAGAAAATGCGTATTTGCAGGGATAGCAACGTAGACAGCTTCACCCTTACCGTACCGGTTCCGCGTTACAGCCGGTGATTTCTCCAATGTGTTGGAGAATGTCGCCAGAATTTCGGCTGTGCGGATTTCAAGTATTTCATAATAATCGATATCCGGTTGATATTCGCATCCGTCAAGGAAAATGCTCGGTTTCTCACGTTCCAGGCCGAGCTCCGTTTTCTCCAGACCCCCAGCATTTTCTGCAGGGGTATGGCTTCGGGTTCTCATGAATGCGCCGCTGCGAATGCCGAATACGTCGCTAAGCTCTCCGGGCAGCGGCGTGTCGAACACGCGGTTGTGCTCGTTGACTTTTGCAGAATAGGCAGTCATGATAACGGTGCCGCCGTTCTCGGCGAAGGAGCGGATCGTGGCTGCCGATGCCGGGTCCATAACGGCGTGTCCAGGCACGATAAGGATTTTATAGTCCTTACGCAGCTGGCGCAAATTTACGATATTGCAGTCGAGATTGGCAAGCGTAAGGGCTTCATAGGCGTGCAAAACTTGCTGCGTATATTCCGTCTTGTAGAAGCTTCGGTTGCCTGCCATCACTTTCAAGCTTTCGAACGAATAGGCGATGGCGATCTCGGGCTTAATCTTTCTCGGAAGACCGCGATCCTCTAACAGATTAAATTCCTCGGCAATCTGTTTGAACTCCTCGTACTTCCATCCCGGAACGCCGTCATGGTCCACTAGACCAAACAAGTACTGTTCCTCGCCGCCCAGCATCGAGCGCCAGGTCCAGGCGCACACCGCTTGAGCTCTGTGAACGAGGGAGAGGTAAGCGTACATTCTCATAGCTTTTCGAGGTGAACCGTAACCTCCGAAGTCTCCAGTTTGGAATTCAAGGCACCAGATCGGCCGGTCGAGTTCCCCTATCCGGTGATCCATAAAGAAGCATGCCGCTATCAAAGCTCTGCGATCTTCCGGATTGGTGCCAGGATAGAATCCGATCCCGGGAAGATCGATTATGTCCTCGTATTGCTTCAAATAGTCGAACCCGTACCCTGGGTTTTCGGACCAATGATTCGTCGATTCCCGCACATCCGGCGCCAATTGTCTGACAAGCTTGCTTAAATCGTGCATATAGGTTAAGGTTTCGTCGGAATAGAAGCGCCACATATCCAGTAATCGTTCCGGAGAGCCTTGAATGGAGCCGGAGACGGGCAATACGACGTCGTTAAAGCTGCTCAGCTTGCGGGACCATCGTTGAGTCGTCCACGCCAGATTCAGTTGTTCGATGGTGTTATATTTGTTCCTTAACCAAGCCTCGAATCGGTCTCGGGCCTTGTAGGAATAAGACGGCGAGCCCGAGCCGAGTTCGTTGCATAAGCCGAAGGCATAAAGCGCCGGGTGATTGCGATAGCGACGTACTAGTCGTTCTGCGAACTTGAAAGCATATTCCTGAAAAGTCGGATGGCCGATGTCATCCATATATCTCGTTTGCGCTTCTAAGCGAATACCGCTCGGATCCGAAAGATCAATCTCGGGATATTTCTTATGCAGCCATGTCGGCGCGGGGCGGGTCGCGATATCAAGGACGACCCGGATACCTGCTTCATGGAAAAGATCCATCACCTCATCGAACCACTCGAATGTATAATTTCCCTCGGCAGGTTCAAAGCTATCCCAGCACAAATGCCCAAGCCGAACGATCTTGAACGAAGCCTTTCGCATGAGATCAATATCCTGGCTCCATCTTTCCGGAGGCCAATCATGCGGATGGTAATTGGTTCCTGCAAATAACAAAGCTATCACCGCCATATAAAAATATTCAAATACATGAGGTATCATAATCTGTGTAATTATGAAATGAAATATAAGATTTGGCGTGAAGCATATAAAAAAATGAGTTTGATTAATATTAGCCAATATATTTATATAATTCTCTTATTTTTGATATATATGAATTCTGGCGAGGAAAGATATACTAAACCCAGATTCGTTAATGGGAGGTCTTTGGATGAAAAAAAGGTTGACGAAGCGGGCGTGGGTTGGGCTTGTAACGGGAATTGCCCTCATGTCCGTTGTAGGTTGCAGTTCGGCTTCGAACTCTGAGCAAAATGCCCAATCGAACAATGAGGATACGGGAAGCCCCAAAGAGGTGACGATCTCCTTGGGAAGAGTCGTAGGCTCCGATAACAAATTCAAAAACGGAGAGACCATCGAAGATAATGTTCACACCAGATGGGCCAAAGAAAAATTCGGTATCAACTTTAAGGAGGATTGGGCCGTAGGAACCGGAGAAGCGTACACGACTAAGCTTCGTCTTCTGCTTACCTCGAACGAAAAGCTGCCGGACGTCTTTACGTTGAATGATCCGGCGCTGGAGAATCAGATGGTCGATTCCGGAAGAGTCATGGATATTGGCGAAGCCTTCGACAAATACGCTTCGCCTCGAATCAAAGAGCTATACGCCAAGTACCCCGAAGTTTGGAACACCGTATCGTACGACGGCAAACATTACGGCCTTCCTACGTTTAATGCCGTGAGCTCCTTTAGCGTTCTATGGATTCGCAAGGATTGGCTGGATAAACTGGGACTGCAGCCGCCGAAGACCATCGAGGATATGGAGAAGGTTATGGACGCGTTCGTCAACCAGGATCCCGACGGCAACGGAGTCAAAGATACCATCGGATTGTCCATGTCCCTAAAAAAAGGCGTAACGGCCGTAAAGGATTCCTACATGGCATCAAGCGATTTCTTATTCGGCCATTCGGCCATTCCGACATATTGGTCCGAGGGAACTGACGGAAAGCTTCAGTATGGCTCCGTACAGCCGACGGTCAAGGAAGGGCTAGCCAAGCTTAGCGAGTGGATGAAGAAAGGTTATCTCGACAAGGACGCGGGAACGATGGATGAAGCCAAAGCGGCGGAAAGCTTTGTACAAGGTAAATCCGGCATGGTTTTCGGACCTACCTGGATGGCCCAATATCCATTCAACGGCGATATGAAGTTCGATTATGAACCGGTGCCAATCCCGGCGGGTGTTGACGGAAAGATGGGATTCGGCAGCGAGCCGCAATCTTCCGTGCGTTTCTACTTCAGTAAAGATTTCAAAAATATGAAGGCCTTCTTCGACTATTTGGATGCCATAATGGGGCCAGGCTTCTACGATCCATCCTCTGAATTCGCCAACGGTTGGGCGGAGGGATACGATTATGTCCTCGTGGATGGCAAGCCTGTATATGATCCAGCTAAAATTCCGGGCGGTTGGGTTGATGTGAAGAAGTACACGATCTATGGAAACGATATCCAAACGCCGAAAAAAGAGCTTGAAATCATGGCGAAGCTTGGCCGGGGAGAAGCGCCTGAAACCCCGTACGAAAAGTATTTCTCTAGCAGGCCGAAGAAGTGGGCCCAAGCGGCCGCGGTCTTGCAAACCTATATCGACCAAGCCTCGGTCTTCGATCAGTTTACCGGACATCCGACGAAAACAATGGCTCAAAAGGGAGAATTGCTCCGCAAAATGGAGGACGAAACCTTCCTGAAAATTATCTACGGCCAAGAGCCCGTTGATTCGTTCGACAGCTTCGTAGCCAAGTGGAAGGCGTCCGGAGGGGACGACATTACCAAAGAAGCGAACGAGTGGTTCCAAGAGGTACACGAATAAGGAGATGATTTATGGTAGGCTTTACGGTCCTCGTTCGACGTAAGCCTACTGTTTTTTCTTAACGTTGATATGAAGGAGATGTCTTGCATGATGGAGACGAAGAAGGGCAGGAGTAAGATGATTCGGCAACTTCCTCTGCATTTGCTCATCCTGCCGTCCATAATTGGTTTGTTCCTGTTTAATTATTACCCGATGGCTGGGCTCGTCATGGCCTTTGAGGACTTTAAGCCTCGACTCGGTTATCTCCATTCCCCATGGGTCGGGTTGAGCCATTTTGAATACATGTTTACTTATCCGGACAGCGTTCAAGTGATTTGGAATACGCTGCTTATCGCTTCTCTCAAGATAGCGGCCAATATTGCGGTACCAATCGTTTTCGCCCTGCTCCTCAATGAAGTTCGCGCTTTGTTTTTTAAGCGATTCGTCCAGACGCTCGTTTACCTTCCGCATTTTCTTTCCTGGGTTATTTTAGGCGGCATCTTGACGGATATGCTGGGCAACAAAGGGATCGTAAATCACTTATTATTTAATCTGGGTGCCGATCCTGTCTTTTTCCTGGGGAACGGGACTTGGTTCAGAATTACGGTCGTGGTTAGCGATATTTGGAAAGAATTCGGATTCTCCACGATTATCTATCTTGCGGCGATGAGCGGCATCAATATGTCGTTGTACGAAGCAGCGGAAATGGACGGCGCGAGCCGCTTCAAACAAACATTTCATGTCACCTTGCCGGCGCTGGTACCGGTAATTCTGGTAGTCGGAACGTTGGCGCTGGGCAACATCCTGAATGCCGGCTTCGACCAAATTTTCAATTTGTACAATCCGCTCGTTTATCGAGAAGGAGATATTATCGATACCTTCGTATATCGGATCGGCCTCATGAACGGTTCGTTCAGCTTCGCGACTGCCGTTGGCTTGTTCAAGTCCGCCGTCGGTCTCGTTCTGATCGTCCTGGCTTATCGGCTTGCCTACCGCTTTGGCAATTACCGAATTTTTTGAGTAAAGGAGGCTAATCGTATGTATCGAAAAACAATCGCATATCGTTGGTTTACTGGTTTTAACGCGACATTGCTCACTTTAATCTCCATTCTGTGTATATTGCCGCTTGTCCATGTTGCAGCCGTATCGCTCAGTTCAAGCTCGGCTGCAAGCGCCAACCAAGTTTTTTTTTGGCCGGTCGGCTTTAATGCGGAAGCCTATACTCGAACGCTTGAGAATCCTATATTCCTGCATTCGCTGCTCAAATCCGTGGAGAGAACGCTGTCAGGGACTCTACTCTCTATGGCTTTGACCGTGACGGCGGCATATGTTCTATCGCGAACGTTTTCCGGACGAGCTTTTTATTCCTGGTTTTTCGTCTTTACGATGCTGTTTAACGGTGGTTTAATCCCCACTTATTTGGTTGTGACGAATCTTAACTTGACCAATACGATGTGGGCGCTGATCCTGCCTTCTGCCGTGAACGTTTATAACACGATCCTGATGATGCAATTTTTCCGCGCTATACCCAAGGAACTGGAGGAAGCGGCCCATATGGACGGAGCTGGATATTTGCGATCTTTGGTGACCATTTATCTCCCGCTATCTCTACCTTCCTTGGCCACCTTATCGTTGTTTGCGATGGTCTGGCACTGGAATTCGTGGTTTGACGGATTGATTTATATCACCGATTATCGACATTACCCGCTTGCAACGTTTTTACAGACGATCATCCAGGGCGGCGACATGCGAAATACGAACATCGATCCCGGGACGCTGCAGGTCTTGTCTGAAAGAACGGTTCGTTCTTCTCAAATTCTGATCGGAGCACTACCGATCTTGCTTGTTTATCCGTTCTTGCAACGCTTTTTCGTTCACGGGTTGACGATGGGGGCCGTCAAGGAATAAAGTTAGGCAAAAACCAGGGAGCCGAAGAGAATGAACAGCCAGGAACGCAGTCTTTTTTCCAAGCTAGTCGTTTCGCTCATTTTATTGCTACTTCCCGTATTGATTTTGTTATTGTATTCCAATAGAGTCAATGAAAAAGTAATAACCGGGCAAATTAAGCAGTCGAGTATCGGTCAGCTGTCGACCTTGGCCGTGCAGATGGATAATGTACTTCTGCAACTCGAGACCTTCTCGCGAATTTTGATTCGCGATCCGAACGTCATTGAATTTCAGGATTTATCCTTGCTTGATTCCGGATATTACGATCGAATCAAAAAAATCAAAACCATTCAGGATAAGCTATACCTGCAAAGCGCCTCTGCGGATTGGGTTCACGATATTACCGTGTATTCTCCTCGATCAGGCCAAACGATATCGACCGTTGACGGCGCTGCATTCGATCCGGAGCGTCTGCAGAAGCTGAGCGAGAAAAATTGGAATTTTGTTTTGCACGATGGGAAGGCCGACGAGCAGGCCAAGCTGATCCACCTGACTGTCGAACCGTACGTTAAGGAAGGCGGGATCAGAAAGGCGAATTCGATTATCGAGATCAGCTTTGACTTGCGCAATATCATCCGGGCTTTAGATCAATTCAAGTCTCAAGGCAACGGTGATGCCTTATTTTATAAGCCGAACGAAGTTTCGTTATCGTCAAGTTCTTGCCCTCCGGATCTTCTTCGGGAAGCTGTGTTCGCATTGAAGCGAACGCAGCTGGCGGATCAGGGCGACATTACATTTCAATGGAATGGCATTTCCTATCTCCTTGCTTATTCCGAGGTGCGGGAACTCGAGGGATATGTAGTAGGCATGGTTCCGCTATCCGAGATTCTGACGCCGTTGCATATGACCAATCGCTTCACCTATCTTGTCCTTGGATTGCTGCTCATCGTTGGCATAGCCGTATCCTGGGTGCTTTACCGCAATGTCCAGGTCCCTTTGCGCGCGCTCGTCAAGGGTGTGCAATTCATCAAAATGGGGAATTACAAACATAGGATCTCGCTACGGGCCAATAATGAATTCCGGCTTATTATCTCCAGATTCAATGAGATGGCAGAGCAGATCCAGCAGCTCATCGAGAACGTGCTGAAGCAGCGCATTCATGCTCGGGAAGCAGAGCTCAAACAATTGCAATCGCAAATCAATCCGCATTTTTTATACAACAGCTTGTCGTACATGATCAGCATGACCAAGCTCAATCGAAAAGATGCGATCTTGGAGATGGCTTATCATTTGTCCGATTATTATCGCTACTCGACCAGGGTGGAGAATCAATTGGTCAAGCTCGAGGAGGAACTTAAGAACGCGGCGGACTATTTAAGCATTCATCGAATGCGGATGAATCGAATTCGCTTTGAAATAGATGTGGAAAACGACATGATGGGCATTGTCGTTCCTCGATTAATCCTTCAACCCATTGTAGAGAATGCATTGATTCACGGAATCGAAGCGCTGGAGGGTGAAGGGGATATCTCGATAACGGGCTATCACTCGGATCATCGGTATTCGCTGATCGTAGACGATAACGGAAGTGCTATGACCAAGGAGCGGCTTTCTATTTTGCAGAAGATGTTAGCAGGTTCCAACGACGAATGGTCGAATAGCTGCGGCTTGCGAAACGTGCATCGACGGCTTCAGCTTCGTTATGGAAACGAATCCGGTTTAAGGCTTTCGATAAACGCTGCATCGGGACTTCGGGTAGAGCTTCTATGGAGAGAGGAGGGCGACGGTGAAACTGCTGATTGTTGACGATGAGGAGCATATGGTTGAGAGCATGATCGCAAGCATAGCTTGGGAAGAGACGGGCATTACCGACGTCTTTCCCGCCTATTCCGGCAGGCAGGCACTTGACGTCATCGACAGGGAGGAGCCGGACATTGTCATAACCGATGTTCGAATGCCCGGCATGAGCGGCATTGAGCTCATACGCGCAATCAATAGCAAACGGCCCCATATTAGATGCATGCTGCTTACAGGCCATGCAGAGTTTGAATACGCTCAAGAGGGGTTGAAGCACAAGGCTTCACATTATTTGCTCAAGCCCGTCAAGGATGCCGAGTTGCTCGCTGCCGTGAAAGAAACGGTAGATACGTTGCTATCGGAACGGGAGCGGATGAGGGAATACGTACAGTCGAAGGCGATGGTGCACCGCAACCTGCCTTCCTTGCGTTCCAATTTACTGAACAATCTGATTCAGGGTCGATCTTGGCCGGAACGAAAATTAGCCGAGCAATTGCTTTTATACCGTATCCCGATCCGGATCGGCGACACCGTATCGTTGATCCTGATTCGCATCGAGGATTACGACCATCGTTACCGTCCTGCAGATATGATGGTAATGGGCTTTGCCGTGACGAACATTATCGAGGAAATGCTGGCTGACGTTTACGAGAGCTGGAACTGCGAGGATTTGTATGGCCATATCTTGTTCGTCGTGAACCGCAGAGCGGAGATGAGGAACGAGCGAGATCTAGAACGACTCGCAGACGAGATGCGGCGAATCGTCAGTCAATTGCTTCATCTGACCATTTCCGTCATTCTGTCACCGCTAGGAACGTTTCCCGCTTTCGTCGAAGATCTGTACCAACGCTGCGTGGCCACGGTACGTTCTCAAATCGGTTACGACAGCGATCTTGTGGTCCGGCTTAGCGGAGATAGCGAGAAGCCGGTGTCCCATGTCGTTGCCTCGTTATATTCACCGCCTTTGTTAGCGCACTTGCTCGAAGCAGGAAATTGGAGTGCCGCAAGCCAAAAGCTGGAGGAAATATTTTGCGAATGGCGGAGGAAGTATTCTGGTTCGAAGGAGCATTTGTCCGAGATTCATTATTCGTTAAAGTCTGCGTACTCCTACTTTGTGCATAAATGCGGCAGACTGCTCGCGGATTATGATTTGCAGGCGGAAATGGATATAAAAGGCGCGGGCGAACTGGAGTATTGGGCCAAAAGCTTGCTGGACAGGCTGCAGGGAGAGATGAACACGGAGTTATCCGAATCCCGTCATTCGCTTGTGGCTCAAATTCAGCAATTCGTCCAGGAGCATTTATCGGAAGATGTCTCGCTTCAGGCAATAGCCAATCACGTCTATATGCATCCCACGCATGTATCGAAAGTATTCAAACGAGAAACAGGGGAGAATCTTTCCGACTGCTTGCTGCGATTGCGGATGGAGAGGGCCGTATTTTTGCTGAAGGAAAGCCGACACAAAATTTATGAAGTGGCGAGCCTTTCAGGCTATAGAAACCCGACGTACTTCATCAAGGTGTTTAAGGAACATTTTGGCGTTACGCCGCAAGAATTCAGGGATTGATTCCTGACACGCCGCCTGGATGTCATCATTTTAAGCCGAGACCGGCTCACAACGGTCTCGGCTTTATTGGCGTTCTCGGTGCTCCTGTCGATGAGTTCGACCGTTGTGTGCGCATGCTCGGCGGCAGATAAATAACGCGTTGTTATTCATGATTATGATGGATATTCCTATACTGACCCGGAGGTATGTTTTCAAGTTTGCGAAAGGAAGAAACAAAATGGCTCGTATCCAGAAAGCCGACCAACAAGCCGATCGCCTTAATGGTGAGTTTTTCTTCGTTGATTAAAAATTCCTTTGCTTTCAGAATGCGAAGGTGGATGAGATATTGATAAGGGCTCATCCCCGTGGCCGTTCGAAAAAGGAAGTTCAATTGTTGGGGGCTGACACCGGCATAATCGGCCATATGGGTCAACCCAAGATTGGGATCGGAATAGTTCTCGTCAAGGAATCGGAAAAGGGGCATCAACCTGAGATTATGCTGGGAAAGCGAACGTTGATTGTCGACTTGTCCGTATCGCTTCAGATTGATCAGAAATCGATAGACGAACGCGGAACCGTCCATTCCGTTGAAATCCAAGTTTCGCAAGGCCAAATTTCGGCTTCTTTTATGCAAGGAAGACAGCGGAGAATGGGGTTCCCATTGAATAACGGTCGAAGTTGCCAGACCCAGAGAAGAAACAATAAAAGGGGCGTAATTCCCATTGAACGTAATATACCAGGTCGACCAAGGATGCGTAAGCGTTACATAACGGTGTGGAACGTGCGGCGGCAACAGAACGCCTTGATTCTCGGACAAGGTGATCGTTTTACCCGAACATTCGAACAAACCTTTTCCGCCGGTAGTCTGCAGCCAATGGTAACAGTGGTAACCATCCGGTCGGACGAATTCCTCCTGCCATTCATTCCAGCCCATTAATTCAATGAAGATAGGGAGGGTACGATCCAAGGTCGTCACCAGCATCTGTTTCATGTAGTGCTGCAACGGATCACCGACTTTCATTTTTTTATATGTTATAAGAATTATACAAGATTTTATATCGGTGAGTCATCCTTTATTATTTAGTTGAGAGTAAGAGGAAGGTTGTCCTTATAAGGTGAGTAAATGGTTCGTAGTAGCGGATTATGAATAGAGGCATTATACGAGAATAAAATGGAAGCGTTTACAAATGGAGAGGGATGCCATTGGCGTGCTACGGCTGCAATTCGCAGGAGATGAAATCAAATATTTATATGAAAGGATGTGGAGGTGGCTGGTACATGACATTCGGGGAAGACACTATGAAAGGAGGGGATTCCGTGCCCGTGAAGCTTGGCACAGCATATCGAGGATAATCAAATCGAAAAAGGGGTGTTTGCGTTGAAAGCAAAAAAATGGCTATCGCTATTCCTAGCTGCTACTATGCTTCTCGTTCTGCTTGCCGCTTGTTCTCAAAATAATTCTGGCAGCGCTTCCAGTTCCAATGACAGTTCCAACTCATCCGGTTCACAACCGGCATCCAACAGCTCCAAGCCTGTTTCCGTGAATTTATTCGCCGGTACGTCCAGCTTCAACGGTAACCTGGATACCAACTGGTTCACGAAATATGCGGAAGAAAAGTTTAATATCGATATTAACTGGACCGTCGTGCCTAATACGGACATAGGCACGAAGCAGCCCATTCTTCTGGCAAGCGGTCAATATCCCGATATTTTTTGGGCGGGGTCCTTTAACAACGCTGATTTATTGAAGTACGGCAAGCAAGGCGTGCTAATCCCCTTGAACGATCTCATTCAAAAATATGCTCCAAACGTGTGGAACGCCATTCAGAACACGCCTGCTCTCAAGCAAGGGATATTCGCGCCGGACGGAAACGTCTATGGCTTGCCGTTCTATAATTACTGCTTGCATTGCTATTACTCGCACAAGGTTTGGGTGTATAAGCCGCTGCTGGACAAATACAATCTCAGTCTCCCTGCGACGACGGAGGATTTCGACCATATGCTTGAGGTGTTTAAAGAGAACGGAATTTTGCCTTTAACCGGCTCTACGGACGGCTGGAATTCCGATCCGACTACATTTCTCATGAATTCCTTCATCTACGACGATGGCGGCGATCATCTGAACATTACGGATGGCAAAATCGGATTCTCGCCGATCCAGGATCAGTGGAGGCAAGGGCTTGAATATATTCACGGCCTGTATTCGAAAGGTTTGATTAGCACCGCCGCTTTCACGCAAACCAATGACGTGCTGGCAAAACAGGCGATCAACCATGAGGTCGGCGTGGTTCCTTGGGGTTGTATGAACTGCGTTGTCGGTGCCGACCATATGAGCGACATCGTAAATTGGGAGACGATCCCTCCTTTAGCGGGGCCGGACGGCGTGCAGTATGCCTCGTTCGCAGGAAATGGCGTCAGCGGCGCCGTGTTTGCGATTACGAACAGCGCCAAAGAGGATGAAAAAATCGCGATCATGAAGCTGTTGGATTACATGTGGACGACAGAAGGAACGACGATCGCCAATCTTGGTCCGGAAGGAAAGTATTGGTCCAAAGCCAACGAAGGCGAGAAAGGATTGGTGGGGACTCAGGCAGCGTACAATTTGACATCCCAGCCGCCAAGTCCTTTTACTTGGGGTTGGGACCAGCTGGGGCCGTTCAATCAGTCGGAAGAATGGCGAAACGGCATTGTGGCCAAGCCGCCTTTCGCGACTGACGGTTCCGGTTCGGAGGCCTTGCTTCAGTATTACACCTTAAGGGATTATGCAGGCAAACAACCGAAGGAAGTGGTGCCCGCTTCCATATGGATCAAGCCCGAAGATTCGCAATCCTATGCTCAGTTGAAGACGAGCATCAATAATTATGTAAAGCAATGGACGGCCGAATTCATTGTCGGGCATAAATCCCTTGACAAGGATTGGGATGGCTACGTCTCCGGCGTTAAAAAGCTGGGTCTCGATCAGTACCTCGACATTACCGAATCCGCAATGGTTCAGCCATTCGATACGAGTACGTTCCAGAAAGACGAAGAAGTGGTTAAGTTTCTGGAGTCTATAAAGTAACCCCGGACCAGGTCGACCCCTTCTGACCTTTGATTAGCATGGATTGGCGTCATCCTCTTAAGGGCTCAGGGAGGATGATGCAACTTTTTTTACGAGGGAATGGTGAGTATGAGAATGGGTATTGCGATGAAGAGGAGTATCGTTAGGCATTGGCCGTTATATGTAATTATATCGCTGCCGACAGCCTTCTTGATCGCATTTAGCTATTGGCCGATGTTGGGGGTTCAAATCGCTTTTCGGGAGTATAGCCCGGTACTTGGCGTATGGAAAAGTCCATGGATAGGTCTCCATCAATTCCAATCGTTCATTTCGTCCCCTTATTTTTGGCCGTTAGTTAAAAATACGCTGTCTTTGAGCGTTTACTATATTGCCGTTTCGATCCCGTGCGCGGTGATTCTCGCAATCGCCTTGAACGAAGTGCGGAGCGTGCGATTTAAAAAAGTGGTGCAGATGTTTACGTATGCGCCGTATTTTATTTCGACGGTCATACTCGTCGGCATGATCCAAATCATTCTTTCTCCGACAAGCGGACCGCTTGCGCTCGTTTTCCATCAATTCGGCATATCCAACCCTCCTAATTTGCTGGGAAGCGCAAGCGGATTTTCCTCCATCTATGTGTGGTCCGGAATCTGGCAAGAGACCGGATATGGAGCCGTCATCTATCTTGCGGCGCTTGCGGGCGTGAATCCGGAACTCTATGAGGCGGCGAAAATCGACGGCGCGTCGCGGCTTCAGAAAATTCGGTTCGTGGACCTTCCGGGGATCAGTCCGGCGATTATCATTTTATTGATTTTGAGCGTCGGCGGCTTGTTGAGCGTGGGATTCGAAAAGACATTTCTTCTGCAGAACAATTTGAATTTGAGCAAATCCGAAATCATTTCGACTTACGTCTATAAAACGGGGCTGGTCAATGCCGATTTCAGCTTTGCCTCGGCGATCGGTTTGTTTAACTCCGTCGTCGGATTGATTTTGATCTCGATTGTTAACTATACGGCTCGCAAGGTTTCGGACAGTAGCTTGTTTTAAGGAAGGAGGGGAAGTCCGTTGCAATCAACGATTCGGGAATCCGGGCAAGACCGAATTTTTTTATGCTGCGTGTATATTTTTTTGAGCGTGATCCTTTTACTGATCTTCTATCCGCTCCTGTATATTGTCAGTTCTTCTTTTAGTTCGGCTGCGGCGGTTCAGAGTGGAAAGGTATGGCTATGGCCGATCGATCCTACATTGGATGGATATGTCGGCGTCTTTAAATATAACGCCGTTTGGACCGGGTTTTTGAATGCTATTATTTATACGGTCTGCGGAACCGCGTTAAGCGTGAGCCTGACGATTATGATGGCATATCCTCTGTCCAGAAAGGAGATGTTCGGCCGCGGCGTTTGGATCTGGGGTATCCTCATCGCGATGCTGTTTAACGGAGGTCTCATCCCGTTCTATCTCGTCGTTAAAGATCTTGGAATGGTAGACACGCGTTGGGCAATCATCGTTCCGACCGCCCTTAATATCTTTGCCGTCATTATCGCGAAGACTTTCTTCCAGAACTCCTTGCCGAAAGAACTGTACGAGGCTGCCCAACTGGATGGGTGCGGCGATTTTCGGTTCTTGACGCGCATGGTGCTTCCGCTCTCCAAACCGATACTAGCCGTTCTTGTCTTATGGGGAGCGGTCGGTCAATGGAATTCGTATTTTAATGCCTTGATTTTTTTAAACTCGCCTTCGCTATATCCTTTGCAGCTCGTACTCCGTCAAATACTGGTGGAAAATAAAATCGATTATACGAGCATGTCCGCGTCGATGGATACGCAAAAACTTGTGGTCATGCAAAATATGGAGACCTTGCTCAAATATTCTCTGATCATCATTACGACAATTCCGATTCTTTTAATCTACCCGTTTGTCCAAAAGTATTTTGTTCAAGGCGTATTTGTGGGCTCCATAAAAGAATAAACCACTTGTGCTTTGACCAACTTAAAGGTCGAACTTGGCTGCAATCAATTGAAAGTACAGTTCAAACGAAGCGCTCTCATTGACGGGGGCGCTTTTCACGTGCTTGCCACGCAAAACATCTTCAGATACAAGTTCGTCGGAATTGATTTGGCGTTACGCCAACAATCTTATTGAAGACTTGATGGAAGTGGGGCAAGCTCTCGAATCCACGGTTCGTAAATCGTGCTTACATTTTCATCCGTCTCTAAAAGATAGCAAAAAAGTGTATGATATTGCAATTCTTCAATATTTTATTAATTCTTTTTGCTGTTAAATTAGAGAGTATATTCGGATTTGGCGAGGAGAGTCAACGGCAATGAGAATTGATGCGCATCAGCATTATTGGAAGATACACCGAGGTGATTACGGGTGGATAACGCCCGATAACCGAATGATGTACCGTGATTATTTACCGAAGGATCTTAATCCTAGCCTGGAACAGCATCAATTTGACGGTACTATCCTTGTGCAAGCAGCTCCGACGCTCGCGGAAACGGCCTTTCTACTGTTACTTGCTGAACGAGAAGAATCAGTCAAAGGCGTTGTCGGCTGGATTGACCTTCTATCCCCAAATCATTTCGAAGATTATCGGCGGTTTTGTGCCAATCCTAAATATGCGGGTTTTCGGATCATGATTCAGGACATGGTCAACCCCGCAATCATTCTCGAAGCCGGATTTGTGAATGCACTACGGGTATATGCCGATTTAGGCGTCCCTATCGATTTACTTGTAACGTCCAATCAATTACAGATATTGACCGAATTATTGAAGCAAGTTCCAAATTTGCGCGGGGTTATCGATCATATCGGCAAGCCGCAAATCGCCGAGGGAGAATTTGATTTCTGGGCGCGCAACATGATGGTATTGGCCTCGTATCCCGGCATTTACTGTAAATTGTCCGGCATGGTCACTGAAGCGGAACCTCACAGCTGGGAATACGAACAATTCGTCCCCTACATCCGCTTCATACTAGACTGTTTTGGGCAGCAGCGAACGATGTTCGGGAGCGATTGGCCAGTGTGCTTGCTTGCAGCAGGGTACGCCGAGGTGGTTGAGATCCTGGAGCGCGCAATGCCGGAAACTTGGACAAAGGAAGATCAGGATCGACTATTCGGATTAAACGCAAAGGAGTTTTATCGTTTATGAGATGGATTCATAGGGAGATCTTAAGTGACCGGAATAAACAGGCTTATGATGCTGTTCAAGAAAGCCCAGTAACCGTGTTGCAAATTGGTGAAGGAAACTTTCTCCGCGGTTTCTTTGATTGGATGATTCATCGTTCCAGGGAGCAGGGACTGTTCCCCGGCAGCATTGCTTTGACCCAGCCGAGGCCGGGAGGAAAATCGAAAATCGAGAAGCTTGCTGCCCAAAATGGTCTGTACACCTTGGTAACCCGCGGACTTGAAAACGGTGAAAGGGTGGAGCGCAAAGAAATCATTTCGTCCTTCTCTCGCGTCTTCGATCCCTACAGTGATTGGAATCAATTCACTGAGATCGCAGAGAGCCCTTCGCTGAGATTTGTTGTCTCTAATACGACAGAAGCGGGCTTGGTCTATACGCCCGAGCAGTTGATGGAAGGAACTCCGATACAATCGTTCCCCGGTAAAATGACATGGCTTCTTTACCGTAGGTTTAAGGCGCTAGGCGGGACTGCCGATAGTGGTCTGATTTTTCTGCCCTGCGAGCTTCTTGAACGTAATGGAGATACGCTCCTGCAATGTATTCTGAAGTATTGCCAAAGTTGGTCATTGCCCGAGGCGTTTAAAGAATGGATCATAAATCATAATCGATTCCTTAATTCGCTAGTCGATCGTATCGTTACCGGATATCCGAGCGACCAGGCGGAAGCGTGGTTCGAAGAGTGGGGCTATCAAGATGCGATGCTGAATACAGCGGAACCTTATTATTTCTGGGCGATTGAAGCAGAGCAAGAGCTCGAGACGGAGCTGCCGCTGCAGCGCGCGGGACTGAATATACATTGGGTGGATGACCTTCGGCCGTATCAGCTTCGGAAGGTTCGCATACTTAACGGTGCCCATACGCTAATGACGCCGCTTGCCTTGCTGCAAGATTTGAAGATCGTGCGAGAAGTCATGGAGCACCCGCGGTTGGGAACGTTCGTAAGGGAGACTGTGGCAAATGACATTATCCCTACGATTCCATTGGACGCTGAGGCATTGAATCGTTATGCGGAATCGGTGTATGAACGCTTCTTAAATCCATTCATTGATCACCGATTATCCGACATTGCCATGAATAGCCTGAGCAAATTCAAAACACGAGTTCTGCCGGCGATGATAACGTATCTTGAGAAAGGAGACGAAATTCCGAATCGTATCATCGAAGCCTTTGCGGCGTTGCTTCGCTATTACAAAATAGTCAAGGGTAATGAGCGTTTTACGGGACATACACTACACGGATCTGCTTACGAAGTAAAGGATGATCCTGCGTTACTGGAACTCATTGCACGGATTTGGGCGCAGAAACTGCCTCTTGAAGAAACGATATTTTTATTGCTTAGCCTAAAGGAAGTGTGGGCTTATGACCTTTCATCCATTGATGGGCTTATGTACCGTGTAACACGTTGCATTTTGGATATGGAGGCAAGTGCATATGAATAAATGGGTTCGATTGCATCCCGACGATCCTGTCGTCATTGCACTGCAGTCATTGACAGAGGGCGACTTTATCGAACTTGAATACGGAGTAGAACTTCAAGTATCAGAGGATATTCCGAAGGGACATAAATTGTTGACGACTCCCATAGCAGCAGGTGAACATATCCTTAAGTTCGGTTATTCGATCGGAAAAGCCAAAACTGACTTGCTTGCGGGATCGTGGGTGCATACGCATAATCTCCAAACAGGGCTAAAAGGTTTCTTGGAATACAAATATGAAGCGAGCTTCAACACCCTTACGGATCTCACTGGTGCGGATAGGACATTCCAAGGTTACGTTCGAGAGAACGGAGAGGTTGGCATTCGCAATGAGATATGGATCATTAATACAGTGGGCTGCATTAATAAAACATGCGAAGCGATTGCTAGAAAGGCTGAGGCAGCGCACGGTGCGCTGATTGACGGTGTCTATCATTTTGCCCATCCCTTCGGCTGTTCGCAGCTTGGAGATGATCTTAAGTTCACGCAGAAACTGCTTGCTTCGCTTGTGAACCATCCGAATGCGGCAGGCGTACTTGTTGTCGGACTTGGCTGCGAAAATAATCAAATTGATAGCTTTAAGCAGGCAATCGGCGATTATGATCCGTCACGCGTAAAGTTCATGCGTTCACAAGATATGGATGATGAGCTCGAGCATGGTCTCGCGTTAATCGGTGAACTGGTCCAGCAAGCCCAGCGCTTTGAACGCACGCCAGTGCCCGTGGCAAAATTAAAGCTAGGATTGAAGTGCGGGGGATCGGACGGTTTATCAGGCATCACGGCGAATCCATTGGTAGGGGCCGTATCGGACCGGCTAATTGCTGCCCGCGGAACGGCAATTTTGACAGAGGTTCCGGAGATGTTCGGTGCCGAGACGATTCTGATGAACCGCGCCGCGGATGAACGGGTTTTTCAAGAGATTGTGGCTTTGGTTAACGACTTTAAGCTGTATTTTATACGCCATGACCAAGAAATTTATGAGAATCCGTCACCCGGAAATAAAGCCGGAGGAATAACGACATTAGAGGAGAAATCGCTCGGGTGTACGCAAAAAGGCGGGCAAGCTATCATAACGGAGGTTGTTTCATACGGCGAACGCGTGACCATTCCCGGATTGAATTTACTCGAAGCTCCAGGTAATGATCTGGTGTCCGTAACCGCGTTATCCGCAGCTGGTGCGCATATCGTCTTATTCACGACGGGAAGAGGAACCCCTTTCGGCGGTCCGGTACCGACCGTGAAGATTGCAACGAATAGCGAGCTTGCCGAGCGGAAGAAGAATTGGATCGACTTCAATGCAGGCAGATTGTTGGAGGATCGGAGCATGAATCAATTGACGGATGACTTGTGGGAGCAAATCATAGCGATTGCTTCAGGCGACTTACAGACAAACAATGAGCGAAATGGATTTCGCGAGATTGCACTATTTAAAGACGGGGTGATTCTGTAGCATGAGATATCGTAAACTCGGCAAAACAGGACTTGACGTCTCGGTTCTGAGTTTTGGGGCTTCTTCGCTCGGCTCCGTGTTCCGGGATACCAACGAGGACGAAGCCGTTCGCACCGTACACGAAGCCGTTGACGCGGGCATCAATCTGATCGACGTGTCTCCCTATTACGGATTAACGAAGGCGGAGACCGTGCTGGGGAAGGCGATTGCGGAGATTCCGCGAGATAAATTCTTCTTGTCTACGAAAGCCGGCCGTTACGGCACGGATGACTTCGATTTTTCCCGTGAGCGGATCGTGAGCAGCGTGGAGGAAAGCTTGAACCGCTTGCATGCGGATTACTTGGACGTGTTGTTTTTACACGACATCGAATTCGTGCCGGCCGCCATCATTATCGAAGAGGCTGTTCCGACGCTATTGAAGCTGAAGGAACAAGGCAAGATCCGGTTCTCCGGCATTTGCGGACTTCCCGTTCAATTGTTCAAGAAGATGCTGCCGCAAGTAAACGTGGATGCCATCATCTCCTATTGCCATTATTCCATGAACGATACTTCGTTGCTCGGGCTGCTGCCTTTACTCGAAGCGAACGGAATCGGTCTCGTAAATGCATCCCCGCTGTCGATGGGCTTACTGGGCACTCGCGGCGCGCCCGATTGGCATCCGGCGAGTCGGCTCGTAAAAGAAACCTGCATGAAAGCAGCGGAATATTGCGCGGCGCAAGGCACGGACATCGCGAAGCTGGCCGTCCAGTTCTCGACCCGAAACGAACGCATTCCTACGACGCTGGTCAGTACGGCGAATCCGGCGAACATTCGCAACAATGCCATGTGGACGGACGAACCTATCGATGAAGAGCTGCTTCAGCACGTATTGGAGATGTTACAACCCATCCATAATGAAACCTGGATAAGCGGCCGGCCTGAATATAATGAAGGGATTGGAGTGAACCGTTCATGAGAGGCATCATTTGCGCGGAAATCGATCGATTCGAGTTGGCGGATAACTTGCCGGAGCCCGTATGCGAGTCAGGGCATGCGATCGTCCAGATCAAACGCGTGGGCATTTGCGGGACGGACTTGCATGCTTACAAGGGGAATCAGCCCTTTTTCTCCTATCCGCGCATTCTCGGTCATGAACTTGC
>NZ_JAAAMV010000038.1 GCF_009909185.1 Paenibacillus glycinis
CCGCAGGGTCCTGGGAGAGTAGGACGTTGCCAAGCACGATGAACCGACTGCAGAACTGCAGTCGGTTTTTTGTTGTTTAGCAATCTTTTTTGAATGGTTAATCATATAGTGGTATGCATAAGGCTGCACGGAATGTTGTGGATACGCGCATCAAGGCGTATAAATAGGCACGATCCGCCCAAGCTAGTAAGGTAAGGGATAAAACGATTCAGATGGCCGCTTGACCTTTTGGGAAAATTGCGTATAATAAAATCAAGGTCAAAGAAAGTCAAAGTCAATTTGACTAAAAATTTTGATTTCTTGGCTGAATGAGTGGTTTGGGCATTTTAGGGAGGTTGGCGAAATGCGCAACATTTCCGATCTCATCGAGCAGTACCTCAAGCATATGCTAAAGGAAAGCCCCGGCGGCGCAGTGGAGCTGCAGCGCAATGATTTGGCGGACCGCTTCTCTTGCGTGCCGTCCCAAATCAATTACGTCATCAGTACCCGCTTCACGCTGGAGAAAGGCTATTTCGTGGAAAGCAAGCGAGGCGGCGGCGGGTATATCCGCATCCAACGAGTGGAATTGCCGACGTTATCCGCCCTTCAGGAGCACCTGGGCCAGACAATCGGCGAACAGGTGGACCAAGATACGGCGGAAGGGGTTATTTATCAGCTGGAGGAAGGGAAACTGATTTCCCGGCGAGAAGCGAACTTGCTTCGAGCGGCGGTCTCCCGCGATTCCTTGGCTGTGAAGCTCCCGCTGCGAGACGAAATTCGTGCGCGGCTGCTTCGGGCAATGCTTGTCACGCTGCTCATGAAGTAGGCTGCGCAGCCTTGCAAGAGGAGGGGATAGTGCGGATGCTTTGTCAGGAATGCGAGAAGAAGCCGGCTACGCTTCATTTTACGAAGATCGTGAACGGGGAGAAAACGGAGTTTCATATTTGCGAAGCTTGCGCGCGCGAACGGGGAGAAGGCATTCCCGGTACGGCGAACGGATTCTCCATCCACAGTTTGTTGTCGGGCTTGCTGGATTTCGAGCAGGCGGGCGCGATGAACGCCCTCGGCGTTCAACCTCAGCCGATCCGCTGCGACAACTGCGGGCTGACGTATACGCAATTCAGTAAAATGGGCCGGTTTGGCTGCAGTAGCTGCTATGCCAAGTTTGGAAACAAACTTGACCCGATTCTGAAAAGGGTACATGGCAATACGACGCATGTCGGTAAAATCCCGAAGCGAGCCGGCGAGCAAATTCAAGTCAAGCGCGAAATCGAAACGCTTAGACGGGATATGCAGACACGGATCGAGCAGGAGGATTTCGAGAATGCGGCCCAAATCAGGGACCGTATTCGCGAGCTGGAGCGCAATATAGCCGATGTCGAGGAAAGGCACGGTTAGGAAGGTGAATCAGAGTGTCGAAGCGGTCTTATGTCGAAGAAGCGTTGAGCGACTGGATGAGAGGCAGCGGCCCTGACGCTGATGTGGTGATCAGCAGCCGGATTCGCATCGCCCGTAATTTAACGGGACATCCGTTTCCGATGCTGGCTACGAAGCAGCAAGCGCACGACGTGATGCAGCAGCTCATTGCGGTTGCGGACACCGGGAAGCTGCAGGATTACGGTTCATTCGAGACGATCGAGTTGGCGCAGCTCAGCGAGCTTGAACGCAGGGTGCTCGTGGAGAAGCATTTGATCAGTCCGAATTTGGCCAATGAATCACGCAGCGGAGCGGTCATGCTGAGCGAGAACGAAGCGGTCAGCATTATGGTGAACGAAGAGGATCATTTGCGGATCCAATGCCTGTATCCCGGGTTTCAAATCAAGGAGGCCTGGGGGCTAGCGAGCCGCATTGACGATATTTTTGAAGATGTCACCGATTATGCGTTCGATGAACGCAGAGGGTACTTAACCAGCTGCCCGACGAATGTCGGCACGGGGATCCGCTCGTCGGTCATGATGCATTTGCCGGGGTTGGTGCTGACTCAGCAAATCAACCGGATTCTGTCGGCGATCACGCAGGTAGGCCTGGCGGTTCGGGGCATTTACGGCGAAGGCAGCGAAGCGACCGGCAATTTGTTTCAAATCTCGAATCAGATTACGCTCGGTCAGTCCGAAGGGGAAATCATCGAGAATTTGCACAATGTTGCCCGTCAAATCATCGAGCACGAACGCGCGGCGCGGCTGCGATTGTTGGAGGATTCCAGGGTACGGCTGGAGGATCGCGTACAAAGGTCTTACGGTATCCTGTCCCATGCGATGATCATGGACTCCAAAGAAGCGGCGCAGCGCCTGTCCGATGTTCGATTGGGTATCGACTTGGGGTTGATTAGCGACGTAACGCCGCAAGCGATGAATGAAATGATGGTATTAACGCAGCCCGGGTTCCTTCAACAGGTGTTTCATGAGAAAATGTCGCCTGAATTGCGGGATATCCGGCGCGCGGAACTTATACGCAAGCAGTTGCATAGCGAATCCGATCATGGGGGTGTGTGAACATGATGTTTGGGAGATTTACCGAACGTGCACAGAAAGTGCTCGCATTAGCGCAGGAAGAAGCGGTTCGTCTCGGTCACAATAATATCGGCACGGAGCATATCTTGCTCGGTCTGAACCGTGAAGGGGAAGGAATCGCGGCGAAAGCTCTGATTGGGCTCGGACTTAGCCTTGAGAAGATCCAAGACGAAGTCGAAACCCTTATCGGACGCGGTCAAGAACAACCTACCAATATCGCGTACACGCCGCGCGCGAAGAAGGTCATCGAGCTTTCGATGGACGAAGCGCGCAAGCTGGGTCACACGTATGTCGGCACGGAGCATATCCTGCTCGGCTTGATTCGTGAAGGCGAAGGCGTCGCGGCGCGCGTGCTCAATAACCTCGGCATCAGCCTGAACAAGGCTCGCCAGCAAGTGCTGCAGCTGCTTGGCAGCAGCGAAGCGGTATCCAGCAATCACGGTGCGCCGGCTAACGTCAGCACGCCGACGCTTGATGGACTTGCGCGCGACTTGACGGCATATGCCAAAGACGGCAATTTGGATCCGGTCATCGGCCGGAGCAAAGAGATCGAGCGCGTCATCCAAGTGCTCAGCCGCAGAACGAAAAACAATCCGGTCTTGATCGGGGAGCCCGGGGTCGGTAAAACAGCCATCGCCGAAGGACTTGCCCAAAAGATCATCGCCGGCGAAATTCCGGAAACGCTGCGCGACAAACGCGTCATGACGCTCGATATGGGCTCCGTCGTAGCGGGCACGAAGTATCGCGGCGAATTCGAAGACCGCCTCAAAAAAATCATGGACGAAATTCGACAAGCCGGAAACATCGTTCTGTTCATCGATGAGCTTCATACGCTGATCGGCGCAGGCGGAGCGGAAGGCGCGATCGATGCTTCGAACATTCTGAAGCCGGCGCTTGCCCGCGGCGAGCTGCAGTGCATCGGGGCCACGACGCTGGACGAATATCGCAAATATATCGAGAAGGATGCCGCGCTTGAGCGCCGTTTCCAACCGATCACGGTCGATCAACCGTCGCCGGAAGAAGCGGTTCAAATCCTGCACGGGCTTCGCGATCGTTACGAAGCGCATCACCGGGTGAAAATTACGGACGAAGCCATCGAGCAAGCCGTAAAATTGTCGGACCGTTATATTACGGACCGCTTCCTCCCGGACAAGGCGATCGACCTTATCGACGAGGCGAGCTCCAAAGTAAGATTGAAATCGTACACGGTACCGCCTAACCTCAAACAACTGGAAAACCGTCTGGAGGATATCCGCAAGGAAAAAGACTCCGCCGTTCAAAGCCAGGAGTTCGAGAAAGCGGCCGCGCTCCGCGACACGGAACAGAAGATCCGCGAAGAGCTCGACGTGACGAAGAACCAATGGAAAGAAAAACAAGGCCGCACCGATTCCGAAGTGACGCCTGAAGATATCGCGCAAGTGGTCGCAAGCTGGACCGGCATTCCGGTATCGAAGCTGGCCGAAGAAGAGACGCAGCGCCTGCTGCATATGGAAGATATCCTGCATGACCGCGTCATCGGTCAAAGCGAAGCGGTCAAAGCGGTCTCCCGCGCGATCCGCAGAGCGCGCGCAGGATTGAAGGATCCGAAGCGTCCGATGGGCTCGTTTATCTTCCTCGGCCCGACCGGGGTCGGCAAAACGGAGCTGGCGCGCGCGCTCGCCGAAGCGATGTTCGGCGACGAGAACGCGGTGATTCGGATCGACATGTCGGAATACATGGAGAAACACTCCACGTCCAGACTCGTCGGAGCGCCTCCGGGCTATGTCGGTTATGAAGAAGGCGGCCAGTTGACGGAGAAGGTTCGCCGCAAACCGTACTCGGTCGTGCTGCTCGATGAAATCGAGAAAGCACATCCGGAAGTATTCAATATCCTGCTCCAAGTGCTGGAAGACGGCCGCCTGACGGACTCCAAAGGCCGCGTCGTCGACTTCCGCAACACGTTGATCATCATGACGTCCAACGTCGGCGCCGATCAAATCAAACGCAATTCCTCGCTCGGCTTCACGGCCGCGCAGGACGCGGGCCGCGACTTTAACATCATGAAGGATAAAGTGCTGGCTGAGCTGAAGAAGAGCTTCCGTCCGGAGTTCCTGAACCGGATCGACGAAACGATCGTGTTCCATTCGCTGGAGCAAGAGCACATCGCGCAAATCGTCACGTTGATGTCCGAGGAGCTTCGCAAACGGCTGCGCGAGCAGGAAGTCGATTTCACGCTTACGGATTCCGCGAAAGCGTTCCTGGCGAAGGAAGGCTTCGATCCGCAGTACGGCGCGCGTCCGCTGCGCAGAGCGATCCAAAAGCATATCGAGGATCGTCTCTCCGAGGATCTGTTGCTCGGCAAGATTTCCAAGGGCCATACCCTCATCATCGATGAGAAGGACGGCGAGCTGACGGTGACTCACGCCGACGGGGCACCTGCGGCGGAAGAAACGGCAACGAAATAATTTTGGTCGCGAATACCCTTCATCATTCTGCTTCAAGGCAGGGGATGGAGGGTATTTTTTAGCGTAAATTAAGGTTTAATCGCATCGATAGAAATGGTAAACTTTTAAAGATACGTCTTTTGCATAAGGAGCCGCTCATGGCAAAACTTAAAACCAAGTTCGCATGCACCGAATGCGGCAACGAATCGCCCAAATGGATGGGAAAATGTCCCGGATGCGGACAATGGAATACGATGGTGGAAGAAAAGGAAACGGTCGTCAAAACGCAAGGCATGGGCTCATCGATCATTCAGACGAAAGAAAAGCCGCGACCTATCATACATATAGAAAGTGGTCAGGAGAAGCGGATCGAGACAACCAATCAAGAGCTCAACCGCGTGCTCGGGGGCGGCGTCGTTCCGGGATCGCTCATTTTGGTCGGGGGAGACCCGGGTATTGGCAAATCGACGCTGCTGCTGCAAACGTCGCATGCGCTGGCCTCCAAGCAGCTGACGGTGCTTTACATTTCCGGAGAAGAGTCCGTCAGGCAGACGCGGCTGCGCGCCGACCGCCTCGGCGCGTTGTCGGAAACGCTGTACGTGCTGTGCGAAACGAACATGGAGCAGATCAACGACGCGATCGAATCGGTCAATCCCGATTTTCTCGTCATCGACTCCATTCAGACGGTGTACGATCCGCAAGTGCAGTCGGCGCCGGGGAGCGTCTCGCAGGTCCGGGAATGCACGGCGCATTTCATGCGGGTCGCCAAGATCAAAGGCATTGCGACCGTGCTGGTCGGCCATGTCACCAAAGAAGGCGCCATCGCGGGCCCGCGGATGCTCGAGCATATGGTCGATTGCGTCCTGTATTTCGAAGGCGAGCGTCATCATACTTACCGGTTGCTCCGGGCGGTGAAGAACCGTTTCGGCTCCACGAACGAAATCGGCATCTTCGAAATGGTGGAAGAAGGACTGCGGGAAGTAAACAATCCGTCCGAGCTGTTTCTGTCCGAGCGGCCGATGGGCGTATCGGGATCTACCGTCGTGGCCAGCATGGAAGGTACGAGGCCGGTCCTTGTCGAAATGCAGGCCCTGGTGGCAACGACGAATTTCCCCTCGCCCCGGCGGATGGCGACAGGCATTGACCACAACCGCATGACCCTGATCGTCGCGGTGCTGGAGAAACGGATGGGCATGTTCCTGCAAACGCAGGATGCCTACCTGAACGTGGCGGGCGGGATTCGGCTTGATGAACCGGCGGTCGATTTGGCGGCGGCGGTATGCATTGCATCGAGCTTTCGCGATGCGCCGACAAGACCGTTCGACGTGTTTTTCGGCGAAATCGGGTTAACGGGCGAAGTAAGGGCGGTTTCACGCGCGGAACAACGGGTGAAGGAAGCACAGAAGCTGGGCTTCAAGCGCGTCATCATGCCCAAGAAGAGCTTGAAGGGCTGGACCCCGCCAAAGGGGATCGAGATCATTGGCGTCGAGACGGTAGCAGAAGCGCTGTCCGCGGCATTCGGATAAAGGGGGGGAAGATGATGAAAGAGTCGAACCAGGCAGAAATGGTCAATCAGCTGCTCCAGATGGTCGCGCCCGGGATGGCGTTTCGCGAAGGGCTCGATAACGTGCTGCGGGCGAAGACGGGGGCGCTCATCGTTGTCGGCTACAGTCCGGAAGTAATGGAGGTGGTCGATGGCGGATTTTCCATCAACTGCGACTTTTCCCCGAACTACTTATACGAGCTGGCCAAGATGGACGGCGCCATCATACTGAGCGAGGACCGCAAACGGATCTTGTACGCGAACACGCAGCTCATCCCGGACAGCTCGATCTCGTCCATCGAGACCGGGATTCGCCATCGGACGGCTGAACGCGTGGCGAAGCAAACGGGAAAGCTGGTCGTATCCATCTCGCAACGGCGGAATATCATCACATTGTATCAGGGGCAATTCCGGTATGCGCTGAAGGAAATGGGCGTCATTCTGACGAAGGCCAATCAAGCCATACAGACGCTCGAGAAATATAAAGTGGTGCTCGGCCAGTCCTTCACGAACTTGTCCGCGCTGGAGTTCGAGGAAATGGTCACCTTGCAGGAAGTGGCACATGTCATCAAGCGGGTGGAAATGGTTATCCGCGTCAAAATGGAAATCAAACGCTACGTCAACGAGCTCGGAACTGAAGGCCGGCTGATCAGCATGCAGATGGATGAATTGGTCGGCGGCGTGGAGGAGGAAGCCTGGTTCCTGCTGAAGGATTACGCGAAGGATCCTTCCGAGGATCGCGTAAAGGAGATTCGCACGAATATCCGCAAGCTCAGCTCGGAGGAGCTGCTCGATCTGCCGCAAATTTTGAAGCTGTTGGGTTACGGCGGCTTTAACGCGGTTTCCGAGGAAATGGTGGCGCCGCGCGGGTACCGGCTGCTCAGCCGGATTCCGAGATTGCCTGCCGGAATCATCAATAATTTGGTCGAACGGTTCGGCACGCTGCCGCATGTTCTGATGGCGACGATCGAGGAATTGGATTCCGTGGACGGCATCGGCGAGGTGCGCGCCCGAACGATCAAGGAAGGCTTGAAGCGGATCCAAGAGCAGATGTTCATTGACAGACAAATTTAAATCCCATACAATGAGGGAATGCAGACAGAAGCTGGGCACAACTTACAAATCACACCTTTGTCGCTAGCGAAACTTCAGAATAGAAGTTTTTTCTCAAGTTTGCCCTCCATTACTGTATTTTTGCAGTTTTGGGGCATAGTAAAGATGAGGTGGAGCAAATGATCACGAAGTCGATACCGAGTCTTTTTACGGTGGCGAATTTGTTTTTAGGCATAATTGCCGTTATTCTGATCTTTCCCGATAACGCCAAGCCGGAGCTGGCCGCGATGATGGTTATCATCGCCATGCTCATGGACGGCGTCGATGGACGGGTAGCGCGGGCACTTAACGCGCAAAGCGAATTTGGCAAAGAATTGGATTCTTTATCGGATGTCATCTCTTTCGGCGTGGCGCCGGCATTCATTATGTACAGCGTCGCGTTCCAAGAATTGAATCCGGCTCCGGCATGGATCATCACCGCGCTGTTTCCGATTTGCGGAGCGCTGCGGTTGGCGAGGTTCAACGTTATTTCCAGCATGCCGGGTTATTTCATCGGCCTTCCGATTCCGGCAGCGGGCGGCGTTTTGGCTACGTTGGCGTTATTTCACAAGGACATCTCGATCTCCGTGTTGATGATCAGCACGCTCGTCCTCTCGTTCCTGATGGTCAGCACGATCCGCTATCCCAACTTCAAGAAGCTTGGCATTCCGAAGAATGCGATCTGGGTCGTTCCGATCATCGTCGTCGTCGCGGTTGCCCTCGGCATCTTGTTCCCGCACCACTTATCCAAAATAATCTTCGTGCCGTTGGTGCTTTATGCACTCTATGGCTTAAAAAAAAACGTTGATCGCCGTCTCCCGAATAAAAAACGCAAACGCCGTTTGGAAAATCAGCTTCAAGAAGAACCGGCGGTTCACAGCGAACACAGCGCTTGATTCGCACGGCATGATAAAGACCGCCCGATCTCTCCTAATCGAGAGGCCGGGCGGTCTTTGTTAGGTTCCTATTTCCGATTCCAATGCCGACGGTTCGTTCATTACGTTAAATTAAACAGTCCAAGCGTGCTGCACTTATCCGATTCGCGTTCGATAACGTCGTCGAGCTTGATGTCGAGCAGGTTCGCCATGGCCGACATATAGAAGAGGTTGCGTCCCAGCTCGTTCTGTATGGCTTCTTTGCAGTGCTCGCACAGCTCGCCGGTGATGTGGTGATGAAGCTTCGTCTTGGCCTTCTCCAAATTGAAATCGTCTTCATACTGCTGTTTGCGGGCGTTCAATTCGATGCATCCGCATTCAGTGACGGATTTGGCGACCGCGCGGTTCACGGAAGCGCCGGACTGGCCGTATTTGGACATGACGTCCAGCAAGCTGCGATGACGCAGCAGCAGTTCGGACACTTGCTGTTGGAATTGCTCCAACGTTGGTGCATTCATCGGTTCCACCTCATTTCGGGAATGGGTTGCTTTGGTATTATTATAAGCCTCATCGCGGATCATTTCAAAACGGATTTGACCGATTTGTCCCCATAACCGCCGAAGTTAATAATTTCTAATGCTTTCCCGCCCTCCAGGCGATTAACGTGACAATAATTGGAACATAATTGTAATGGAGGTGGATTTATATGATGAAACGAATGATTCAAGGGATGGGATTGGTATTCGGCGGCGTTATGGGAGCACAACTATTCGGCTCCGTTAACAGCGGCTTAAGCTGGGCTGTGCCTGCGGGCGGCATTATGCAGCATTCCGGAAACTATTACAGCGTGGTCATCGGAGCGGTATGCGGGCTCGTGCTGGCATCGGTATTGGCGGCTCCAATGGAGAAATGGATGCGGCAAGGCGCGGAACGGGTTTCGGCCGTACCGACGGGTGAATTGTTTTCCGGCGGAGCCGGGCTTCTTGGCGGATTGGCGCTTTCGGCACTTTTGTATCCGGCTCTGTCCGGGCTTAGCGGCGCATGGATGATGATTCCCGTTGCGCTGACCGTTTTCTTCGGCTACGCGGGCATGCGAATCGGGTTGAACAAGCGCGAAGAATTGGCGGAACGCATCGCAGCCTTTACCGAAAGGAACGCGAAGGCGGTTCGGCAGCAGGACGAAGAGAGCACGTACGAGGAACACAAGATTCTGGATACCAGCGTGATCATCGACGGCCGGATCGCGGACATTTGCAAGACCGGGTTTATCGAAGGGACGCTCGTCATTCCGGAGTTCGTGCTGGAGGAGCTGCAGCACATCGCGGATTCGTCGGATCTTCTCAAGCGCAACCGCGGCCGCAGGGGGCTCGACATCCTGAACAAGATCCAGAAAGAACTCGACGTCAAAGTGCTGATCTACGAAGGCGACATGGAAGACGGCGAGGTGGACAGCAAGCTCGTGAAGCTGGCCAAGGTGCTGCATGGCAAAGTCGTGACGAACGATTTCAACCTGAACAAGGTTTGCGAGCTTCAAGGCGTATCCGTCCTGAACATCAACGATCTCGCCAATGCGGTGAAGCCGGTCGTGCTGCCAGGCGAAGAAATCGTCGTGCAGGTCATTAAGGACGGCAAAGAGCACGGTCAAGGCGTCGCTTATCTGGACGACGGCACGATGATCGTCGTCGAAGGCGGCCGCGACTATATCGGCACCACGATGGAAGTCCTGGTGACGAGCGTGCTGCAGACCTCCGCGGGAAGAATGATCTTTGCCAAGCCGAAGCTGTTGGAAAAAGCGCAGTAACGCGGTATGATAGTACACGGATGATTTTCCCTGCCGGCGCTCGTTTGGCCGAGGGATGATCGAAGTCTGCGTCGGGGCGGTTGATGGCATTGGCAGAGGCAGTTGCAAAATGGGGCGTCGTCGTCGTGGCGGCAGGACGCGGAACCCGGATGGGGACGGCGGAGAGCAAGCAGTATTTGCTGTTGCGGGACAAGCCTATTCTCGTGCACACCTTGGAGACGTTCGAAACCATGGACGAGATCGCGGAAGTTTGCGTGGTCGTCGGTCAGCAGGACGTCGAACGCTGCGAGGGATGGATTCCCCAGTATGGACTTCATAAAGTGAAATCGGTCGCCGCGGGCGGCAGCGAGCGTCAGCACTCCGTGCAGCTGGGGCTGGAAGCCTTAAGCGGAGACGTCGATTGGGTGATGGTGCATGACGGCGTACGGCCGTTCGCGACGCATCGGGCGGTTCGCGCCTGCATGGCGAAAGCGGCCGCGACGGGCGCCGCCGTGCTGGCCGTTCCCGTGAAAGATACGATCAAGCAGGTGAACGAAGGCGGCGTTATTACCGCGACTCCTGAACGGCGAAGCTTGTGGGCGATTCAAACGCCGCAAGCTTTTCGCCGTTCTCTGCTTCAACGAGGGTTGCGGCAGGCGGCGGCCGATCGCTTCGTCGGAACCGACGACGCGATGGCGGTCGAGCGGCTCGGCGTACCGGTATCGGTTGCCGAAGGGGATTACACGAATATTAAAATAACGACGCCGGACGATTTGCCATACGCGGAATTTCTGCTGGCAAGCCGGGAGCGGGGGAGAAGAGCGGACACATGATTCGAGTGGGACAAGGGTTTGACGTGCATCAGCTGGTGGAAGGACGAGCTTGCATCATCGGGGGCGTCACGATCCCGTACGAACGGGGATTGCTCGGGCATTCCGATGCGGACGTGCTGCTGCATGCGATCAGCGACGCGGTGCTTGGGGCGCTGGGACTCGGCGATATCGGGAAGCATTTTCCGGATACGGATCCGGCCTTCAAGGACGCGGATAGTTTGAAGCTTCTGGAACATATCTGGGCGCTGATCAAGGAACGGGGCTATAAACTCGGCAACGTGGATGCGACGATCATCGCGCAGCGGCCGAAGATGGCGCCGTACATCCCGCAGATGGTCGAGGTTATCGCAGGCGCGCTCGAAGCGGAAGAACGCACGCAAGTGAACGTGAAAGCGACAACGACGGAGCAGCTCGGGTTCGCCGGGCGGGGCGAAGGGATTGCCGCGCAGGCGGTTGTCTGCCTCGTGAAGGTTATGCTATGATTCACCAATACGATAGATGACGGGAGGAATCGGCAGGTCATGTCCGATCAAATCAGAGTGCGCTATGCGCCGTCGCCAACGGGACATTTGCACATCGGCAATGCCAGAACGGCCTTATTCAATTATTTGTTCGCCCGCAACCTCGGCGGGAAATTCATTATCCGGATCGAAGACACCGACGTCAAGCGGAACGTCGCCGGCGGCGAGGAGAGCCAGCTGACGTATTTGAAATGGCTCGGCATTACGTGGGACGAGAGCGTGGATATCGGCGGAGGCTACGGTCCGTATCGCCAAACGGAGCGCCTGGATATTTACCGCGAATACTGGCAGGAGCTGATCGATCGCGGCCTTGCTTATAAATGCTATTGCACGGAGGAAGAGCTGGAGCAGGAGCGGGAAGAGCAGACGGCGCGCGGCGAGATGCCTCGCTATTCCGGCAAACATCGCAACTTGTCGGCGGAAGAACGGGCCGCGTTCGAAGCGGAAGGCCGTATTCCGAGTGTCCGTTTCCGCGTTCCGGACAACAAAACATATACGTTTGACGACCTGGTCAAAGGACAGATCAGCTTTGAGTCCGATGGCATCGGCGATTTCGTCATCGTGAAGAAGGACGGCATTCCGACTTACAATTTCGCCGTGGCGCTGGATGACCATTTGATGGCGATCAGCCACGTGCTCCGCGGGGAAGACCATATTTCCAATACGCCGCGCCAGCTGATGATTTACGAAGCGTTCGGCTGGGAGCCGCCGGTTTTCGGTCACATGACGCTGATCGTGAACGAAACTCGCAAGAAGCTGAGCAAGCGCGACGAGTCCATCGTTCAGTTCATCGAACAGTACGACAAGCTCGGCTATTTGCCGGAAGCGATGTTTAATTTCATCACGCTGCTGGGCTGGTCGCCGGAGGGCGAGCAGGAGATCTTCACGCGCGAAGAGCTGATTGCCGCGTTCACGGCTAACCGGTTGAGCAAGAGCCCGGCCGTGTTCGATACGAACAAACTGGCTTGGATGAACAATGAATACATGAAGAAGACCGAACTTCCCCGGGTCGTGGATCTCTGTCTTCCGCATTTGGAAGCTGCGGGACGGCTGACCGGCGTTTTGTCCGAAAGCCAGCGCGCCTGGGTCAGCGATCTCGTGGCACTGTATCAGGATAAGCTCCGCTTCGCTTCGGAAATCGTGCCGCTCACGGAGCTGTTCTTCCTGCCCGGTCCCGCCGACGAGGAAGAAGCGATCGCCGTGCTTGCGGAAGAACAGGTTCCGGTCGTGCTCGCGGCGTTCCTGGATCAGGTCAAGGCCATGGAGCAATTGAACGTCGAGGGGATCAAAGCGGCCATCAAATCCGTGCAGCAGGCGACCGGCTTCAAGGGCAAGCAATTGTTCATGCCGATTCGCGCCGCCTTGACGGGCCAGACGCACGGGCCCGATTTGAATGCGACCATCGTCCTGCTCGGGCAGGCGAAGGTGCAGGAACGCCTGCTGGCGCGCTTGGGATAATCGCCGGATGTAGGCAGCGTCCGGGCGGAGGCCACTTGTCAGTTCTAGGACTGTGGGCTATACTTGAGGTAATCATTTTTAACTCGAGCAGCTTCGTTTACATCCATAAGGCAACGAACAGGATCGTTTATTTCAAACGGGAATTTCAGAGATGGCGACCTTTCGAACGGAGCCGTGCATGCATGGTTAACGTTCGATCGGGTGGAAGTCGCCGATTTCCGGAGATAAACATTGCGCCTGGGAGCCGCATCTCCGAACTGCCGCGCGCAGGGTGGGTGATGACGATATCGTCCTCGTTACGGGCGAATAAGAACGTACGCGCTTGCCCATGCAGGCGCTGCGAAGCAGAGTGGAACCGCGTGAATACGCCTCTGCAGCCTGAATAGGCTGCGGGGGCTTTTTATTTCGCTTTCAGATTCGGGGCAAAGATTGTCATCTTGGTTCGGTAGAGAGAGGGGGCTTGACCATGCTGCGCAATATGAAATCCGACATCCAAGCTGTGCTTGAGAACGACCCCGCCGCCCGTAATATGTTCGAGGTCGTATTCACCTATTCGGGGCTGCATGCCATCTGGGCGCACCGGATCGCGCACGCCTTGTTCAAGCGCAAGTGGTTCACGCTCGCGCGGATAATTTCCCAGACCAGCCGGTTTTTCACCGGAATCGAGATTCATCCCGGGGCGCAAATCGGCGAACGCTTGTTCATCGATCACGGGATGGGCATCGTCATCGGCGAAACCTGCGAAATCGGCGACAACGTCATCATCTATCAAGGCGTCACGCTGGGCGGCACGGGGAAGGAAAAGGGCAAGCGGCATCCGACGATCGGCAACAATGTCGTCCTTGCATCCGGCGCCAAGGTTCTAGGCTCGTTCAAGGTTGGAGACAATGTGAATATCGGCGCGAATTCCGTCGTGCTTCGGGAGGTTCCGGCCAACAGCACGGTCGTCGGCATCCCGGGGCGGATCGTCAAGCGCAACGGCGCCCGGGTCGCCGATCGGCTCGACCACACGCAGCTCCCCGATCCCGTTATCGAGATGCTGCGCGCCATGCAGAAGGAAGTGGCGGAACTGCGGGCGGAATTGGAGAAGGAACGACGGGATAAGCAAGAAAGACAGGATAAGCACGAGAGACACGAGAAACACGAGAAACATAAACAGCCTGTAGCCGGAGGAGAAACAAGACCATGACCCTACGCATTTATAATACGTTGACTCGCGAGAAGGAAGATTTCAAGTCCCTCGTGCCGGGTAAAGTAAAGATGTACGTATGCGGACCGACGGTCTATGACTATATTCATATCGGCAACGCGCGTCCCGCGATTTTCTTCGACGTCGTTCGCCGTTATTTGGAATCGCTCGATTACGACGTGAATTACGTGGTTAACTTCACCGACGTCGACGACAAATTGATCCGCAAAGCGGAGCAGCTCGGGACGACGGTACCGGAAGTGGCCGAGCGCTTCATCGCGGCTTTCTACGAGAACATCGAAGGCTTGGGCATTCATAAAGCGACGATCAACCCGCGGGTGACGGAGAACATTCCGGAAATCATCGCGTTGATCGAAGAACTGGTCGCGAACGGCCACGCCTACGAGAACGGCGGGGACGTTTTCTTCCGTACGAGCACGTTCCCGGATTACGGCAAGCTGTCGCATCAGAATTTGGAGGAGCTGCAGCTCGGCATCCGGATCGGCGTGGACGAGCGCAAAGAGAACGGCCAGGATTTCGTGCTCTGGAAAGCGGCGAAGCCCGGCGAGATCAACTGGGCGAGCCCTTGGGGCCAAGGCCGTCCGGGCTGGCATATCGAATGCTCGGCGATGGCGCGCAAATACTTGGGCGATACGCTCGATATCCACGGCGGCGGGCATGACCTGCAATTCCCGCATCACGAGTGCGAAATCGCGCAGTCGGAATCGGTGACGGGCAAGCCGCTCGCCAACTACTGGATGCATAACGGCTACATCAACATCAACAACGAGAAAATGTCCAAGTCGCTCGGCAACGGAATCACGGTGCAAGATATGCTGACGCGGATCAAGCCGGCGGTCATTCGCTATTTCATGCTGTCGGCGCATTATCGCAGCCCGCTTAATTTCAGCGACGAAACGATCGCGCAGGCGGAGAACAGCATCGAACGCATCGCCAATTCGGTAGCGAACATCAAGCACCGGATGGCGGCCGCGGTCAGCGCGCCGGGAGAAGAATTGGCTGCGCTGCAAGCGCGCATCGCCGACATCAAGGCACAGTTCAATGCCAAAATGGACGATGACTTCAATACGCCGGATGCCATCACCGCGGTATTCGAGCTGGTGAGCGAGACGAATCTGCACCTGCAGCGTTCGGTTGTCTCCCCGGAAGCGCTGCGGCTGTTGCTTGAAGCGTTCGAGTCGTTCGATCGCGTATTCGGACTACTGCCGGCCGAGGAAGAGCTGCTGGACGACGAGATCGACGCACTGATCGTGGAACGGACGGAAGCGCGGGCCGGGAAGAATTGGAAACGGGCCGACGAGATTCGCGACCTGTTGGCCGACCAAGGCATTATACTGGAAGACACGCCGCAAGGCATTCGTTGGAAACGCAAATGACCGACGGGCATCCGGAAGACCTGGACCTTTGGTTTCACGAGCCGACGAAGCCCGTCAACCTCATGAATCCCATCGTGCTCGCTTACATCGGCGATGCGGTATACGAGGTGTTCGTGCGGCAATATCTCATTTCGCTGCCCAACCATAAGCCGCATCACCTGCACAAGCAGGCGACGCAATTCGTGTCGGCCAAGGCGCAGTTTCTCATCTTGGAGAAATGGCGGCCGCATTTGACGGAAGAGGAAGCGGACATCGTGCGACGGGGACGCAACGCGAAGTCCGGCACCGTGCCGAAAAATGCGGATCCCGCTCACTATAAACAGGCGACGGCGCTGGAGTGCCTCGTCGGATACCTTTATTACGGAAAGCAGGTCGGGCGTCTGCGCGAGCTGATGGCGATCGCGATCGGCGATGCCATCGAAGCGGAAGACCACGGCAAGACGAAGGAGAATCAGGATGCGCGAGCATGAAGAAGATTCGCAGGAATGGATCGCGGGCAAGCACCCCGTGATGGAGGCGCTGCGTTCCGGACGCGAGATCAACAAGATCTGGGTGGCGGAACAAGCGCAGAAGAACGCTCAGCCGATTATGCTGGAAGCCAAGAAAGCGGGGCTTGTCGTACAGATCGTCGATAAGCGGAAGCTGGATCAAATGGTGGACGGCGCGGCCCACCAAGGGGTCGTCGCGCAGGCGGCGGCTTACCGGTATTTTGAAGTAGAAGAGCTGCTGGAGCGCGCGAAGGAAAGCGGCGAGATGCCGTTCTTCCTGCTGCTCGACGAGATCGAGGATCCGCACAACCTGGGCTCGATTCTCCGGACGGCGGAATGCACGGGCGTGCACGGCGTCGTTATTCCGAAGCGCCGGTCCGCTTCGTTGACGGCAACGGTCAGCAAGACTTCGGCGGGCGCGGTCGAATACGTGCCGGTTGCGCGGATTACGAACATGGCGCAAACGATCGACAAGCTCAAGGAAGCGGGCGTCTGGGTTGCGGGCGCGGACGTCGGCGCGGAGCGGGACGTGTTCGCTTCCGGCATGAAGTTCGATATGCCGCTTGCCATCGTCATCGGCAACGAAGCGAAAGGGATCGGAAGATTGATCCGGGAGAAATGCGATTTTCTGATCAAGCTTCCCATGCACGGGCAGTTGAACTCGTTGAATGCGTCCGTCGCTGCCGGCGTGCTGATGTATGAAGTATTGCGGCAGCGTCTTGGCAAGTAACCGTGAAACGGCGCGATGACGTTCTTCTTGTCGACGGCTATAACATGATCGGAGCTTGGCCGGAGCTGGCGGCTCTGCGGGACAAGGACCTGGAAGACGCGCGCGACCGGCTGCTCGAGATGCTTGCGGACTATCAGGGCTTTACCGGGATGACGGTCATCGTCGTGTTCGACGCGCATCAGGTTCCGGGCATCGGTTCCACGTTCAAGCAGCATCGGTTGACGGTCGTATACACGAAGGAGAAGGAAACGGCGGATTCGTGCATCGAGCGCCTTGCTTCGGAGATGGCCATGCGCAGCCGGAACATTCATGTCGCCACGTCCGACTTGGTGGAGCAGCACGTCGCTTTCGGCAAAGGCGCGCTCCGGATCTCGGCCCGCGAGCTTCTCATCGAAATCAAGCAGAACCGCAAAGCCATCGAGCAGAAGGTAGATCAAAAAAATAAAGCGCGAAACGAGCTGGACGGGAATCTGAGCATGGACGTTCGGTTGAAACTGGAAAAGTGGCGCAGGGGAAAATGACAATGTTAATTCGGCGTAATCTTCGAGTGAAATTAGATGACGCGGATGCTCTTTTTACAGGTGCGAAATCCCATTTTTGCTAGATAATTAGCAGTGCCGAGGCATGATCGTCATTGACGGTTAAAGGTTACGTAATGTATACTGAGTCTATGTTTCTGAACGGGGATTGCTGCTAGATTGTGCCGATACGATCTTGGCGTACACGATCTGTAACTACTACATTGCGGGCCGGTTAATTATTGCGCTGCTGAAGTTAAAGGCATTTACGCCTTTCGAGCCGGAGGGATTGTTCGTGAGCATCGACCTCAGAGAATGGAAAACGCTGGACTTTGACTGCAAAACGGACGAAGACGTTGTCGAAATGGTTCGCGAAGGCGACGGCGAAGCGTTGGAGTATTTGATCAATAGGTACAAGAACTTTGTCCGGGCTAAAGCGCGTTCCTATTTTCTAATCGGGGCCGACCGCGAGGATATAGTCCAAGAGGGCATGATCGGACTCTACAAGGCGATACGAGATTTCAAGGGCGATAAGCTTGCTTCCTTCAAGGCATTTGCCGAGCTTTGCATCACGCGGCAGATCATCACGGCCATCAAGACGGCCACGCGGCAGAAGCATATTCCGTTGAACTCTTACGTTTCGCTGGACAAGCCTATTTATGACGAGGACTCCGACCGGACGTTGCTGGACGTCATTTGCGGAACGCGGGTGTCCGATCCGGAAGAATTGATCATCAACCAAGAGGAATTCGTCGGTCTTGAGGATAAGATGTCCGAGATACTCAGCGATCTGGAACGCAAGGTGCTGATGCTTTATCTGGATGGCAAGTCTTATCAGGAGATCGCCGTCGATTTGGACCGCCACGTGAAGTCGATCGATAACGCGTTGCAGCGCGTGAAGCGAAAGCTGGAACGGTATTTGGAAGTCCGCGACATCGGAATTTAATACCTGTCTGATAAGAGCCGAGCAAGGCTCTTTTTTTATGGGAAGGGTTTATCTGCGTTTGAAACCGCCGCCCGGTGACGATACTGATACGGACGAAGAGGAAATTTTCGCCTGCTTTGCGTTGTTGCCTTGTACCGCGACATACATTTTACGGGCTAATAGAGAGGTACTTCGGAACGGATTTGCATTGACACTCCCTATTGCTTGTGATAAAGTGTTTTGGTAGCCCTAAATAGGTCTTTTTTTATTATGGGTCAATCAGGCTAGTTTCACATACAGTGCTTTAAACTTTATCGATGCTTAGTTTGGGAGGTGTCAACAATGCGGGTAATTATTACGTTGGCTTGCACAAACTGCAAACAAAGAAACTATGCTTCCAGCAAGAACAAACGAAATCACCCTGACCGTATTGAGATGAAGAAGTTTTGCAAGTATTGTAACGAGCATACTCCTCATCGCGAAACACGATAGGTCAATTTGGAGGTGTGGACGTGGCATTTTTAGCTAAGCTGAAGCAAAGCTTCGGGTCGACGTTTTCCTTCTTCACCGACAGCTTCGCGGAATTAAAGAAAGTCCGTTGGCCAAGCCGCAAGGAATTGACAAGCTATTCCCTCGTGGTATTCTTCACGATTATAGCTGTGACAATTTACTTCTGGGTACTTGACATCGGGATTTCCGCATTGGTCGAACTGATTGTTTAAGAAGGGGCCAAGGGTGGCTTGTTATGGAAATGATGGAAAAAAGATGGTATGTAGTCCACACGTATTCGGGTTATGAGAACAAAGTGAAGGCGAACCTCGAGAAACGCGTTGAATCCATGGGCATGGAAGACAAAATCTTCCGCGTGCTCGTCCCGATGGAGGAAGAAGTGGTAGACAAGGACGGCAAGAAAAAAACCGTCATGCGTAAAGTTTACCCCGGATATGTCCTCGTCGAGATGATTCAAACCGACGATTCTTGGTATGTCGTTCGCAACACTCCGGGCGTAACCGGGTTTGTCGGTTCAACGGGCTCTGGTTCAAAACCAACTCCGCTTTTGCCTGATGAAGTGGAACAAATTTTGAAGCACATGGGCATGGAAGAACCGAAACCTAAAATCGAATTCGATTTGAAGGAAACGGTACGTGTTAAAGTCGGGCCATTCGCTAACTTTGTCGGAACGGTGGAAGAGATTCTGCTCGACAAAAGCAAGCTGAAGGTTCACGTCAACATGTTCGGCAGGGAAACTCCGGTTGAGCTGGATTACGGGCAAGTGGAGAAGGTATAATAAGCCTGTTTTCTGCTGAGAGCATGTGATTACTACGGCAAGGAGGTGTTCATCATGGCAAAGAAAGTCATTAAGTTGGTAAAACTGCAAGTTCCAGCGGGTAAAGCGAATCCGGCTCCGCCGATCGGTCCAGCGCTTGGTCAAGCAGGGGTTAACATCATGGCGTTCTGTAAAGAGTTCAACGCTCGTACGGCCGATCAAGCGGGTCTTATCATTCCGGTTGTAATTACGGTATTCGAGGACCGTTCGTTCACTTTCGAAACGAAAACGCCGCCGGCTGCTGTACTGCTTCGAGTTGCCGCTAAGATCGCTAAAGGATCCGGCGAGCCGAACAAGAAGAAAGTCGCAACGGTTAAACGTTCCGTCGTTCGCGAGATCGCCGAACAAAAAATGCCCGATCTTAACGCGGCTTCCGTAGAGGCAGCTATGCGCATGGTCGAAGGTACTGCACGCAGCATGGGCGTTGTTATCGAGGACTAATCTTCGATCGTCATCTGCATTAGACACGCTAGAGTGCGTTGTCTGACCGACGAAACGATGCGTTTTGTCGGGTGGGAGGGTCTCCAGGAACAGTTGGAGGAATTTCCGTTATTACCACATAAGGAGGAGAATTCTAATGGCTAAACACGGTAAAAAGTATCAAGAAGCTACAAAGCTGATTGATGTTGAAGCAACGTACGAGTCGGCCGAAGCGATCGAACTCGTGAAGAAAGCCGCTAGCGCGAAATTCGACGAAACCGTTGAAGTCGCGGTGCGTCTGGGCGTAGACCCTAAGAAACAAGACCAAGCCGTTCGTGGCGTCGTTGTACTCCCGCACGGAACTGGTAAAACCAAACGCGTTCTCGTTTTTGCGAAAGGCGAAAAAGCCAAAGAAGCAGAAGCGGCTGGCGCGGATTATGTCGGCGATGCTGACGTAATCGCTAAAATCCAACAAGGCTGGTTCGAGTTCGACGTTTGCGTTGCGACTCCGGACATGATGGCCGAAGTGGGTAAACTCGGTCGTATCCTCGGCGGTAAGGGCCTTATGCCTAACCCGAAAGCGGGTACCGTAACGTTCGACGTTACGAAAGCCGTCCAAGAAATCAAGGCTGGTAAGATTGAATACCGTCTTGACAGAGCAGGTCAAATCCATGCGCCAATCGGCAAAGTTTCGTTCGACTCCGAAAAGCTGAACGAGAACTTGAAAACGCTGATCGACGCACTCAACCGCGCGAAACCGGCTGCGGCTAAAGGGGTTTACCTGAAAGGTATTTCCGTTTCCTCCACGATGGGACCTGGCGCTCGTTTGAACGCCGCTTCGTTCCGCTAAGAGACTGAACGGAAATTTAGAATCGAATATGCATACCGAAGACAGTAGGTGCCGGCCACCGGCTTAATTTCCTACCGAGGTGTTATGATAAACGTGTTTGTGCGCCCTTCCTTTGGGATGGGCGAGTAACGGACCATCATGGCCTTCGCACTGTCTGCGGGGGCCTTTCTCATGCATCGCGGGGAAGGAATCCGCTGCAACAATCGGGATGTTGACAACATAACGGGAGGTGTACATTTTGGCAAACGCAAAAATTATTCAAGGTAAAGAGCAGGCTGTTGCGGAAATCACGGCGAAACTCCGCGAGAGCTCCAGCACGGTCGTGGCCGATTACCGCGGTCTTAACGTTGCGCAAGTAACGGAACTGCGTAAACAATTGCGCGAAGCAAACGTCGAGTTTCAAGTTTTGAAAAACTCGCTCGTTCGCCGTGCGACTGCAAACGCGGAATTGACTGACTTGGATGCTATTCTGGCTGGTCCTACGGCCGTTGCTTTCAGCAAAGAAGACGCTGTTGCTCCAGCCAAAATCTTGGCTGACTTCGCCAAGAAGAACGACGCTCTGAAATTGAAAGGCGGCGTTGTGGAAGGCCAAGTATTCAACGCGGATCAAATCAAAGCGCTGGCAGATCTGCCTTCTCGCGAAGGTTTGCTCTCCATGCTCCTCAGCGTGCTCCAAGCACCTATGCGCAACTTCGCCCTTGCGGTTAAAGCTGTCGCGGAAAAACAAGAAGCTTAATCGTCAATTACGAACCCGGCTCGCCGGATAACAGGCACGACCACACTAAAACAAATTATTGGAGGTTTATCTCATGAGTAAAGAGCAAATCTTGGAAGCCATCAAAGGCATGAACGTTCTTGAATTGAACGATCTGGTTAAAGCAATCGAAGAAGAATTCGGCGTAACTGCTGCAGCACCTGTAGCAATGGGCGGCGGAGCAGCAGCAGCTGTCGTTGAAGAGCAATCCGAATTCGACGTTATCCTTAACAACGCTGGCGCTTCCAAAATCAACGTTATCAAAGTCGTTCGCGAAATCACGGGTCTTGGCCTGAAAGAAGCGAAAGATCTTGTTGACGGCGCTCCTAAAGCCATCAAAGAAAAAGTATCCAAAGAGGATGCTGAAGCTGTTAAAGAAAAACTCGAAGCAGCTGGCGCTTCCGTAGAAGTGAAGTAATAACCCGCTTATCGGCGGCAAACCCCTTGAAGCGAACGCTTCAAGGGGTTTCCTTATGAGTTGACTTGCCGGCGGAATCAGGAGGGATGATATGGCGGACCATTACTATACGCAATCGCCCGGAACCAAGCACGATCGTCAGGTATTGGAAACGGTGCTGCGCGGCTGCAAGCTGCGTTTCATGACCGATGCCGGCGTATTTTCGAAAACGGGCATCGATTTTGGAAGCCGCGTGCTCATCGATGCGCTGGAGCTTGACGAAAACGGACGTACGTTGGATGTCGGTTGCGGCTATGGACCTATCGGCATAACGGCGGCAAAACTCGCTCCGGCGGGTCATGTAACGATGATCGATATCAATGAACGCGCGGTTGCGCTTGCTCGGGAAAACGTCCACCTTAACGGCGTAACGAATGCGGTGGTGTTGCAAAGCGACGTGTACGAAAGCGTTCGTGATCAAGCGTTCGATACGATCATTACGAACCCGCCGATCCGAGCAGGGAAAGTGGTTGTCCATCGGATTTTCGAAGAAGGAGCTGCTCTGCTGAAGCCGGGGGGATCCATGTGGGTCGTCATTCAGAAGAAGCAGGGGGCACCGTCCGCCGAAGCGAAGTTGGAAGCCGTCTTCGGCAATGTGGAAGAGGTAACGAAAGAAAAAGGGTACCGTATCTTCAGGGCCAGGAAAGAGCAATAGGGAAACGGAATCATTTGTTGACTCGACTTGCCTGATGTGGTATCATTATAAAATGTCAGCATTAAAATGGGTGCAATCTCTTTAGTCGACTAAAATGTCAAGCGCTATTTTAAGTGTATAAAAGTAGCGAATTTGACGTATAATGTTTACGTTTTGGGTCAAAATTACTTGATATGAGACTTTTACGGGTTGTGCGCGTAGAAGATTGACTGACAGAAGCATGCTCTTTTTTCGAATTTTCGATAAGGGCTTTTCTTTATTTGAATCAGAATTTGCCTGCTGCACATTCTGGTTACAGCAATGTTTGTGTATACAAGGTCATTGTTCACTTTCTGTGAAGCAGACATGAGGGGTGAGGTTAAGTTGGCAGGACAACTTGTTCAGTATGGGCGTCGCACGCGTAGAAGCTATGCCCGCATCCGCGAGGTGCTCGAAGTTCCGAACCTGATTGAAATCCAACAAAAGTCGTACGAGAAGTTTTTGGAGAAGGACTTGCTTGAGCTTTTCCAGGACATCTCGCCGATTCAGGATTTTACGGGTAACTTGATGCTTGAGTTCATCGACTATTCACTTGGCGAGCCTAAGTATTCTGTCGATGAGTCGAAAGAACGCGACGTGACGTATGCAGCACCGCTGCGTGTTAAAGTTCGGCTCATTAACAAGGAAACCGGCGAAGTGAAAGAGCAAGAAGTGTTCATGGGCGACTTCCCGCTGATGACGGAAACGGGCACGTTCATCATCAACGGCGCGGAACGCGTCATCGTCAGCCAATTGGTTCGTTCGCCTAGCGTTTACTTTAGCACGAAAGTGGACAAAAACGGCAAAAGAAATTATACGGCGACGGTGATTCCGAACCGCGGCGCATGGCTGGAGCTCGAAACCGACGCGAAGGACATTATTTATGTCCGTATCGATCGCACGCGCAAGATTCCGGTTACGGTCCTTCTTCGCGCGCTCGGCTTTGGCACGGATGCCGAAATTTTGGATTTGCTGGGACATGACGAGTATATCCGGAACACGCTCGATAAAGATAACACCGATTCCACCGAAAAGGCGCTTATCGAAATTTACGAAAGGCTTCGTCCGGGCGAACCGCCGACATTGGATAATGCCAAGAGCCTTCTTGTCGCGCGATTCTTCGATCCGAAGCGTTACGACCTGGCCAACGTTGGCCGCTATAAAATCAACAAGAAGCTGCACATCAAGAACCGATTGTTCAATCAGCGGTTGGCGGAAACCTTGATCGACCCGAGCACGGGGGAAATCCTGGCGGAAGCAGGACAAATGATCGACCGTCGCCTGCTGGATGATCTGATTCCTTACTTGGAGAACAACGTGGGCTTCAAAACATACCATGTTGCCAATGGGGTACTTGATGCGGATAGTATACCTCTTCAAACCGTCAGCGTATTCTCGCCGCTGGACGAGAGCAAAGTCATTAAGGTCATTGCGAATGGAATCATCGACAAAGCCGTAAAGCATATCACGCCTGCGGACATCATTGCTTCCATCAATTACTTCATCGACTTGCTTCACGGCGTAGGAAGCACGGACGATATCGACCATCTGGGCAACCGTCGTTTGCGTTCGGTTGGCGAACTGCTGCAGAACCAATTCCGTATCGGATTGTCCCGTATGGAGCGTGTCGTTCGCGAGCGGATGTCCATCCAGGATGCCAACGCGATCACGCCGCAGGCGCTGATCAACATTCGCCCGGTTATCGCGTCGATCAAAGAGTTCTTCGGTTCTTCCCAATTGTCGCAATTTATGGATCAGACGAACCCGCTTGCCGAGTTGACGCACAAACGCCGCTTGTCCGCTTTGGGACCGGGCGGTTTGACGCGTGAACGCGCGGGCTTCGAGGTTCGTGACGTTCATAACTCTCACTACGGCCGGATGTGTCCGATCGAGACGCCGGAGGGTCCGAACATCGGGTTGATCAACTCCTTGTCGACCTTCGCCCGGATTAACGAATATGGATTCATCGAGGCGCCTTACCGCTGGGTTGATCCGAAAATCGGCGTCGTTACGGAACAAATCGCGTATTTGACCGCCGATGAAGAAGACAATTACGTAATCGCGCAAGCGAATGCGAAGTTGAACGAAGAGGGCAAATTCGTCGAAGATGCCGTAATCGTTCGTTACAACAAGCAAGCGGACAATATTTTGACCATGCCGACCGATCGCGTAGACTATATGGATGTATCGCCGAAACAGGTCGTGTCCGTGGCTACGGCGCTCATTCCGTTCCTTGAGAACGATGACTCCAACCGCGCGCTCATGGGTTCCAACATGCAGCGGCAAGCCGTTCCGCTCCTCATTCCGAAGTCGCCGCTAGTCGGTACCGGCATGGAGCACAAGTCCGCCAAAGACTCCGGCGTGTGTATCGTGTCCAAACACGACGGCATCGTCGAGCGCGTATCCGCCAATGAAATTTGGGTCCGCCGCGTGGAGATGGTCGACGGCAAGCAGGTTACGGGCGACTTGATCAAGCACAAGCTGCATAAGTTCATGCGTTCCAACCAAGGTACGTGCATCAATCAGCGTCCGATTTGCCATAAAGGCGATATCGTGAAGAAGGGCGACATCCTTGCGGACGGTCCTTCCACCGAAATGGGCGAATTGGCGCTCGGACGCAACGTCGTCGTGGCATTCATGACGTGGGAAGGCTACAACTACGAGGATGCTATCTTGCTCAGCGAGAAGCTCGTTAAAGAAGACGTCTATACGTCGATCCATATCGAGGAATACGAGTCCGAAGCGCGCGATACGAAGCTCGGACCGGAAGAAATCACGCGCGACATTCCAAACGTCGGCGAAGAAGCGCTTCGCAATCTAGACGAACGCGGCATTATCCGCGTCGGCGCCGAGATCAGCGCAGGCGACATTCTCGTCGGTAAAGTAACGCCTAAAGGGGTTACGGAACTGACGGCGGAAGAACGTTTGCTTCACGCGATCTTCGGCGAGAAGGCGCGCGAGGTTCGCGATACGAGCTTGCGCGTTCCTCACGGAACCGACGGCATCGTGGTAGACGTGAAAGTATTTACCCGCGAGAACGGCGACGAGCTGCCTCCAGGCGTAAATCAGTTGGTTCGTGCCTATATCGCTCAGAAGCGCAAGATTTCCGAAGGCGATAAAATGGCTGGCCGTCACGGTAACAAAGGGGTTATCGCGCGTATCCTTCCCGAGGAAGATATGCCGTTCCTGCCGGACGGCACGCCGGTCGAGGTCGTGCTTAACCCGCTCGGCGTACCTTCCCGGATGAATATCGGTCAAGTGCTGGAAGTCCATCTCGGCATGGCTTGCAAACGCCTTGGCATTCACGCCGCTACGCCGGTATTCGACGGAGCGCGCGAGTACGACGTCTTTGATTCCATGGAAGAAGCCGGCATGCAGCGCAACGGTAAAACGATTCTCTACGACGGACGCTCCGGCGAGCCGTTCGAGCGCGAAGTTACCGTAGGCGTCATGTACATGATCAAACTGGCGCACATGGTCGACGATAAAATCCATGCCCGTTCCACGGGTCCTTACTCGCTCGTTACGCAACAGCCTCTGGGCGGTAAAGCTCAGTTCGGCGGTCAACGTTTCGGGGAGATGGAAGTTTGGGCGCTCGAAGCCTACGGTGCCGCGTATACGCTGCAAGAAATCTTGACCGTCAAGTCTGATGATGTCGTTGGCCGCGTCAAGACGTACGAGTCCATCGTGAAGGGCGAGAACGTGCCGGAGCCGGGCGTTCCGGAGTCGTTCAAAGTTTTGATCAAAGAGCTTCAAAGCTTGGGCATGGATGTCAAAATCCTGAGCGAGAACGAAGAAGAGATCGAGATGAAAGAAATCGACGACGATGACGACGGAGCGAACGATAAGCTCAACCTCAACCTTGAGGGTGCGGAAGTCGGCGTGGAGTAACAGCTTCCACTGCCTTTGGATAAACGATGCCGATTCGTCTTCACGGGCGAATCAAGCCGGGGAATGCCTTCGCGGGCATGATCCGGCCGCACGGCATTCGAGCAGCAAGAACAAAGTGAACCATGACGAAGGAGGGTTGCTCCTTGTTGGACGTGAACAACTTCGAGTATATGAAGATTGGATTGGCATCTCCGGATAAAATCCGATCGTGGTCCCGCGGAGAAGTAAAGAAACCGGAAACGATTAACTACAGAACGCTCAAGCCGGAGAAGGAAGGTCTCTTCTGCGAGAAGATCTTCGGACCGACGAAGGACTGGGAATGCCATTGCGGCAAATACAAACGCGTGCGCTATAAAGGCGTCGTTTGCGACCGCTGCGGCGTTGAGGTCACGCGCGCGAAGGTTCGCCGCGAACGGATGGGACACATCGAGCTTGCAGCTCCTGTATCGCATATTTGGTACTTTAAAGGGATTCCGAGCCGCATGGGGCTGGCGCTGGACATGTCGCCTCGTTCGCTGGAAGAGATCATTTATTTCGCATCTTATGTCGTAACCGATCCCGGTGATACGCCGCTCGAGAAGAAACAGCTATTGTCCGAGAAGGAATACCGCAGCTACCGCGAGAAATACGGTTACGGATTCCAAGCGGGCATGGGCGCGGAAGCCGTAAAGAAGCTGCTTCAAGATATCGACGTCGAACGCGAGCTCGAGACGCTGAAGGAAGATCTTCGCACGGCGCAAGGCCAACGCCGCAACCGCGCGATCAAACGCCTTGAAGTCATCGAAGCGTTCCGCAATTCCGGCAATATGCCGGAATGGATGATTCTCGACGTGCTTCCGGTCATTCCGCCGGAGCTTCGCCCGATGGTTCAATTGGATGGCGGACGTTTCGCGACATCCGATTTGAACGACTTGTACCGTCGCGTAATCAACCGCAACAACCGCTTGAAACGTTTGCTCGACCTCGGCGCGCCGGACATCATCGTGCAGAACGAGAAGCGGATGCTGCAAGAAGCGGTTGACGCGCTGATCGATAACGGTCGCCGCGGCCGCCCTGTAACGGGCCCGGGCAATCGTCCGCTTAAATCGCTCAGCCACATGCTGAAAGGGAAACAAGGACGTTTCCGCCAGAACTTGCTCGGTAAACGGGTCGACTATTCCGGTCGGTCGGTTATCGTTGTCGGACCTAGCTTGAAAATGTTCCAATGCGGTTTGCCGAAAGAAATGGCGCTTGAGCTCTTCAAGCCGTTCGTCATGAAAGAGCTGGTCAACAAAAACCTGGCTCATAACATCAAGAGCGCGAAACGCAAAGTCGAACGCGTAAGCCCTGAGGTGTGGGACGTCCTTGAAGAAGTTATCAAGGAGCACCCGGTTCTTCTGAACCGTGCCCCGACGCTTCACAGACTCGGTATCCAGGCATTCGAACCGATCTTGGTCGAAGGACGCGCCATCAAGCTTCACCCGCTCGTATGTACCGCTTATAACGCGGATTTCGACGGTGACCAAATGGCCGTTCACGTACCGCTTTCCGCCGAGGCGCAAGCCGAAGCCCGGTTGTTGATGCTTGCATCGGGCAACATCTTGAACCCGAAAGACGGCAAGCCGGTCGTCACGCCTTCGCAGGATATGGTCCTTGGAAGCTTCTACTTGACGATGGATAACAAAGAAGGCAAAGGCAGCGGGTCTGTCTTCGCGTCGGTCAACGAAGCGATCTCGGCGTACCAACGCGGTATCGTATCGCTGCATGCGCGGATCTTTATCCCGGTTAAAGTGCTGAAGAAGACGTCCTTCACGGACGCGCAGCAAAAAGCGCTGATTTCGACGACCGTCGGCAAAGTGATCTTCAATGAGATCTTCCCGGCCGACTTCCCGTTCATCAACGAACCGACCAAAGTGAACCTGCTTCAAGGGACGCCGGATAAGTATTTCGTTCATGAGAAGGGCGCAGACCTGATCGAGTTCATGAATGGCATTGCTCAAATCGGCGGCGTGGGCAAAGAGTACCTCGGTCTGATCATTGCGGAATGTTTCCGCCAATATCACACGACGCGTACTTCCGTCATGCTTGACCATATTAAACAACTTGGATTCACCTACTCCACGCGCGCGGGTATCACGGTAGCCGTTTCCGACGTTATCGTGCCGACGGAGAAACAGGACATCCTGAGAGAATCCGAAGACAAAGTCAAAGTCGTTTCGAATCAATACCGTCGCGGTTTGATTACGAACGAAGAACGTTATGACCGCGTTATCGAGATCTGGAGCAAAACGAAAGATCAGATCACGGATATCCTCATGAAATCGATGGATCGCTACAATTCCATCATGCTCATGGTAGATTCCAAGGCGCGGGGTAATAAATCGCAAATCACGCAGCTTGGCGGCATGCGCGGTCTGATGGCCAACCCATCGGGTCGTATTATCGAGTTGCCGATCAAATCGAACTTCCGTGAAGGCCTGACCGTCCTCGAGTACTTTATCTCGACGCACGGTGCGCGTAAAGGTCTTGCCGATACGGCTCTGCGTACCGCTGACTCGGGTTACTTGACCCGTCGTCTCGTCGACGTCGCACAGGACGTTATCGTACGCGAAGACGACTGCGGAACGGATAAAGGCTTCAGAGTCAGCAGAATTCAAGACGGTAAAGAGGTTATCGAAGACCTTTACGATCGTATTGAAGGTCGCTACTCCTTTGAGACGGTTCGCAATCCGAAGAACGGCGAAGTCATTCTTCACCGTAACCAATTGATCGACTCGAACAAAGCAGAGGAAGTTATCGCTGCCGGCGTCGAGAGTCTTCAAATTCGCTCCGTACTGAGCTGCCGCGCGCGCCATGGCGTGTGTAAAATCTGTTACGGCCGCAACCTGGCAACGGGTAAATTCGTTGAAATCGGCGAAGCGGTCGGCATCATCGCGGCGCAATCCATCGGCGAACCGGGAACGCAGCTCACGATGCGTACATTCCATACCGGCGGCGTAGCCGGAGACGATATCACGCAAGGTTTGCCGCGTATTCAGGAGCTTTTCGAGGCGCGTAATCCGAAAGGTCAAGCGATCATTTCCGAGATTGACGGGGTCATCAAGGACATCCGCGAGACAAAGGATCGTCGCGAGATCGAAGTGCAGGGCGAAGCCGAGTCCAAGACGTATGCGGTCACCTTCGGTTCCCGTATCCGCGTAGCCAAAGGCAAGCAAATCGAGGCCGGCGATGAATTGACGGACGGCTCCATCGACCCTAAGGATATGCTCCGCATTAAAGGCATCCGGGGCGTGCAGAACTATATCCTGCAAGAAGTTCAGCGTGTTTACCGTAACCAAGGGGTAGAAATCAACGATAAGCACATCGAGGTTATGGTGAAGCAGATGCTTCGGAAGATCCGCATCATCGAAGCTGGCGATACGATGCTGCTTCCGGGCGCTTTCGTGGATATCCATGAGTACGAAGCGGCGAACCGCGATGCGATTCTGTCCGGCAAAGAGCCGGCAGTCGCGAAACCGGTCCTGCTCGGTATTACGAAGGCATCGCTGGAGACGGATTCCTTCTTGTCCGCTGCATCGTTCCAAGAAACAACGCGCGTCTTGACGGATGCCGCGATCAAAGGTAAAGTCGACCAATTGCTGGGCTTGAAAGAGAATGTCATCATCGGCAAGCTCATTCCGGCCGGAACCGGCATGCAGCGCTATAGAAGCGTTCATGTAGCCGGAATGGACGATGATCCGATCGAAGAACAGCAGCACGAAGCCGAGACGGTATCGGTCGAGTCTTAATAACTAGCGGCCGAGCATGAGGGGAAGAGCGAAAAGGCATCTCCAATGGGAGAGTCTCTTCGCTCTTCGTTCCGTTATGCGGCGGATCGTTTACTTAATTTTCATGAGACGAGGATTCGTCAGAGCTTGACATGGCCCAAGCCAAGATGATAATATGTCGTAGTGTGCCTAATCGCACAACCTCTGCACTTGTCAGCTTTGATTGACTTGGAAGGAAGGTTATTATGCGATTCGTTATAGGTAGTAAACAGACGATGAAAATGGTGGAGCAACGCAAAACCAATCTCGTCTACGTTGCGCAAGATGCAGATCCGCGGCTGAAGAACAATATTGTTCGGCTATGCGAGATGGCAGGAGTGCCGATTACGTGGTCGGAGACAATGAAAAGCCTTGGGGAAACCTGCGGCATTGAAGTTGGAGCGGCGATGGCAGCGGTTATACCGGAAATCGAATAAGAACATACCGTTTTTACTGAACCGAAAGGGGAAGTAAAAACTTTCGTTTGTTTCTTTATGAACCGCCTGGATCTGTGGGCTTAATAAGCCAATATGTCTTGAATGCTTTACTAAGTGAGGAAGGGGGATGCAACATGCCAACAATTAATCAGCTAGTCCGCAAAGGCCGTGAAGCGAAAGTCGTTAAATCGAAATCGCCAGCCTTGCAAAGAGGATTCAACGCGCTGAAACGTGAAGAAACAAACCTGAGCTCGCCACAAAAACGCGGGGTTTGCACACGTGTAGGCACGATGACGCCGAAAAAACCGAACTCCGCATTGCGGAAATACGCGCGTGTACGTTTGACGAACCGCGTAGAGGTTACGGCATACATCGGCGGTATTGGCCACAACCTGCAAGAGCACAGCGTAGTATTGGTGCGCGGCGGCCGGGTAAAAGATCTTCCGGGTGTTCGTTACCATATCGTTCGCGGCGCGCTTGATACTGCAGGCGTCAACAACCGTAAACAAGCTCGTTCCAAATACGGAACAAAACGTCCTAAAGTCAAAAAATAAGGCAAGCATAGCCGGTGACGGTTATTCTCGTTCAAAAATGAAAAACTAGAAGAAAGGGGGACTTCCACATGCCACGTAAAGGTCCTGTAACAAAACGCGACGTTTTGCCGGATCCGATGTACAGCAGCAAACTCGTTACTCGTTTGATCAACCGTATCATGGTCGACGGTAAACGCGGTGTAGCAGCTACGATTTTGTATGATGCGTTCAAGCTTATCAACGAACGTACAGGCAAAGATCCGATGGAAGTTTTTGAAGTAGCAATTAAGAACATCATGCCAGTACTTGAAGTAAAAGCACGCCGTGTCGGCGGCTCGAACTATCAAGTGCCGATCGAAGTTAAGCCTGAGCGCCGTACAGCGCTTGGTCTCCGCTGGCTCGTGAACTATTCGCGCAACCGCGGCGAGAAAACGATGGAGGAGCGTCTGGCTGCCGAAATCATCGATGCTTCGAACAACACAGGTTCATCCGTTAAAAAACGCGAAGATACACACAAAATGGCTGAAGCGAATAAAGCGTTCGCTCACTATCGTTGGTAGTATCCGCATAATCGAAAGGAGACTGGATCATGGCAAGAGAGTTCTCCTTGAAAAATACGCGTAATATCGGGATCATGGCGCATATTGACGCAGGTAAAACTACCACGACGGAGCGGATCCTGTTCTACACAGGCCGTACCCACAAAATCGGCGAGGTGCACGAAGGTGCAGCGACGATGGACTGGATGGAGCAGGAACAAGAGCGCGGAATCACGATTACGTCCGCCGCAACGACTGCTCAATGGAATGGTCACCGCATCAATATCATCGACACCCCGGGACACGTTGACTTCACTGTAGAAGTTGAACGTTCCCTGCGCGTATTGGACGGGGCCGTTGGTGTTTTCAGTGCGAAAGAAGGCGTTGAGCCGCAATCCGAGACGGTTTGGCGTCAAGCTGACCGTTACGGCGTACCGCGGATCGCATACGTCAACAAGATGGATATTATCGGCGCGGACTTCCTTAACGTTGTTAGCGACATGCGTTTGCGTCTCAATGCAAATGCGGTAGCAATTCAACTGCCGATCGGCGCAGAGAACGACTTCGTAGGCGTAATCGACTTGATCGAACGAGTCGCTTATAAGTACAAAGACGATCTGGGTAAAGATCCGGAGAAGATTGAAATCCCTGCAGAATACAAAGAGCAAGTGGAAGAACTTCGCTTGGAACTGATCGAGAAAGTTGCTGAGCTTGATGAAGAGCTTACAATGAAATATCTCGAAGGCGAAGAAATCAGCGTTGACGAGTTGAAGGCCGTGCTTCGCAAAGGTGTTTGCGAAGTGAAGATCTTCCCGGTTATCGTTGGTTCTTCGTACCGTAACAAAGGCGTTCAGCTGATGCTTGATGCAGTTGTCGACTACTTGCCATCACCGATTGACGTTCCGGATATCAAGGGTCACCTTGAAGATGGTACGGAGACGATCCGCAAGTCTGCCGATGACCAGCCATTCGCGGCACTGGCGTTCAAAATCATGACTGACCCGTATGTTGGTAAACTGACGTTCTTCCGCGTATACTCCGGCGTTCTTAGCTCCGGTTCGTACGTAGTGAATGCAACGAAAGGCAAACGCGAACGGGTCGGACGTATCCTTCAAATGCATGCAAACAGCCGTCAAGAAATCAGCGAAGTTTACTCCGGTGACATCGCGGCTGCGGTGGGCTTGAAAGATACAACGACCGGCGATACGCTTTGCGACGAGAAGAACCCGGTTATCCTTGAGTCGATGAACTTCCCAGAGCCGGTTATCCAGCTCGCGGTTGAACCAAAGACGAAAGCTGACCAAGATAAAATGGGTATCGCTCTTCAAAAGCTGTCCGAGGAAGATCCTACGTTCCGTGCGCACACGGACGAAGAGACCGGCCAAACGATCATCGCAGGTATGGGTGAACTTCACCTTGAAATCCTCGTTGACCGTATGCTTCGCGAATTCAAAGTCGAAACAAACGTTGGTAAGCCGCAAGTTGCTTATCGCGAAACGTTCAAAACGGCTGCGAAGGTCGAAGGCAAGTTCGTTCGTCAATCCGGCGGACGCGGTCAATTCGGACATTGTTGGGTTGAATTCTCTCCGCTTGAGCCAGGATCCGGTTTTATTTTTGAAAACAAAACCGTGGGCGGCTCCATTCCGCGTGAGTTCATTGCTCCAATTCAAGCAGGTATCGAAGAATCGATGAAAAACGGTGTCATCGCCGGCTTCCCGGTTGTTGATATCAAAGCAGTCGTAGTGGACGGTTCCTACCATGACGTCGACTCCTCGGAGATGGCGTTTAAAATTGCTGGATCGATGGCGCTCAAAGCAGCGAAAGAGAAATGTGCTCCGATTCTCCTTGAGCCTATCATGAAAGTAGAAGTAACTGTTCCTGAAGAGTACATGGGCGACGTAATGGGTATGCTGAGCTCCCGCCGCGGTCGCATCGAAGGTTCGGACACGCGTCACGGCGCGTTGATCGTTCGTGCTAAGGTGCCTCTGGCCGAGATGTTCGGATACTCCACGACACTTCGTTCCGGTACGCAAGGACGCGGCGTGTTCTCCATGGAGCTTTCGCACTATGAAGAAGTACCGCGTTCGATCTCGGAAGAGATCATCTCCAAATCCAAAGGCGCTGCGCAATAACAGCCCTTTAAACAACTTGTTGCTCATAAGTTGCATTTTGGCCGGATGATGGAAGACCTAACGGCTCCCATTCGGCCGATCACATAATCTTCTCAATATGAAGGAGGAAGAGTTCAATGGCTAAGGCTAAATTTGAACGTAATAAACCGCACGTAAATATCGGTACAATCGGTCACGTCGACCATGGTAAAACGACGCTGACTGCTGCTATCACAACTGTACTTTCCAAAAGATATGGTGGAGCTGCAGTAGCATTCGACCAAATCGACAAAGCGCCGGAAGAGCGCGAACGCGGTATCACGATCTCCACGGCTCACGTTGAGTATGAGACGCCTAACCGCCACTACGCACACGTTGACTGCCCAGGCCATGCCGACTATGTTAAAAACATGATTACGGGTGCTGCTCAAATGGACGGCGCAATCCTGGTTGTATCCGCAGCTGACGGCCCAATGCCGCAAACGCGCGAACACATCCTGCTTTCCCGTCAAGTAGGCGTACCTTACATCGTCGTATTCCTGAACAAATGCGACATGGTTGAAGACGAAGAGTTGCTTGAACTCGTTGAGATGGAAGTTCGCGACCTGCTCAGCGAATACGAGTTCCCAGGCGATGACACGCCAATCATCCGCGGTGCAGCTCGTGAAGCGCTGCAAAACCCAGATGGTCCTTGGGCAGACAAAATCGTCGAGTTGTTCGAACAAGTCGACACTTACATCCCAACTCCACAACGTGATACTGACAAGCCGTTCCTTATGCCAGTCGAGGACGTGTTCACGATCACAGGTCGTGGTACGGTTGCTACAGGACGCGTTGAGCGTGGCGTAGTTAAAGTATCTGACGAGATCGAAATCATCGGTATCGCCGAAGAAACTCGCAAATGCGTTGTAACGGGCGTTGAGATGTTCCGTAAATTGCTCGACTCCGCACAAGCCGGGGACAACATCGGCGCATTGCTTCGCGGTGTTGACCGTAAAGACATCGAGCGTGGTCAAGTTCTGGCAAAGCCAGGTTCCGTTAAACCACACACGAACTTCACGGCTCAAATTTACGTCCTGACTAAAGAAGAGGGCGGACGTCACAAACCTTTCTTCACGGGTTACCGTCCACAGTTCTACTTCCGCACGACTGACGTAACGGGTATCATCTCCCTGCCAGAAGGCACGGAAATGGTTATGCCTGGCGATAACATCACAGTTACGGTTGAGCTGATCGCTCCGATCGCACTGGAAGACGGTACTCGCTTCGCTATCCGCGAAGGCGGCCGTACGGTTGGTGCAGGCGCGGTAGCATCGATCCAAAAATAATACGGCTGCAGCGTAAGCTGCGGTAAAGAAAGCCCTCACCTCGGTGAGGGCTTTTTCTATATTTTGTGATTTGCTGTGAAAGCGTTTCTTCATTAATAATGGGGAAGTCGTGTCTGGAGCGGCGAATTGAGCAAGAGATAGTGGAGCAAATATTCATTTCTGCATGGATGTGGATTATCGAAAATGTAGTCATTCAGAAAATGTCTGAAAAGACAAGGTTTTTGTTGCATTCGCCCACCGGTTTAGATATAATAGTGAAGTTGGTCTGTGACGTTGCGATGATGCGAGAGGTTGCCGACACACACGGCTCCTTTGCCATGAGGGGCGTGTCGGGTTTTCTTGCGGAGTATGTCCGATACTAAATTGGGCGATAGAAGGAGGGACTTATATGGCTAAGCAAAAGATTCGTATTCGCTTGAAAGCATACGATCATAGAATTCTGGATCAATCCGCAGAGAAGATTGTTGAAACTGCGAAACGTTCCGGTGCAGGCGTGTCTGGGCCGATTCCGCTTCCGACCGAGAAGCAAATCATCACCATTCTGCGTGCGGTACACAAGTACAAGGATTCTAGGGAACAATTCGAAATGCGTACACACAAACGCTTGATCGACATTGTTAACCCAACGCCGCAAACGGTTGATGCATTGATGCGTCTTGACCTGCCATCCGGTGTAGATATCGAAATTAAACTGTAATATTCTCAACATGGAAAGGAAATGAGGTGTCAACATGAAAGGTATCTTAGGTAAAAAACTTGGAATGACGCAAGTGTTCACTGCCGATGGTAACGTAGTTCCAGTGACGGTTATCGAAGCAGGTCCTTGTGTTGTTTTGCAAAAGAAAGACCAAGAGAACGATGGATACGTATCCATCCAAGTAGGTTTCTCTGATAAGAAAGCAAGCAGAGCAAACAAGCCGGAAGTCGGCCACGCGAAAAAAGCCGAAACGGCTCCTAAGCGCTACATTCGTGAATTCCGCGGCATTAATGACGGGGAATATGAAGTTGGCCAAGAGATCAAGGCCGACCTGTTCGCTGCTGGCGAATTCGTTGACGTAACGGCTACATCCAAAGGTAAAGGTTTCACGGGTACGATTCAACGTTGGAACCAAAGCCGCGGCCCGATGGCGCACGGCTCGCGTTACCACCGCGGACCAGGTTCGATGGGTTCCATCCAAGCGAACCGCGTACCGAAAGGCAAACACCTTCCGGGGCACATGGGAAGCGAAACCGTTACGATTCAAAACCTTGAAATCGTGCGCGTTGACGTTGAACGTAACGTATTGCTCGTTAAAGGCTCCATTCCGGGCCCTAAAAACAGCTTTGTAAAAGTTAAATCCACGGTGAAGAAATAATCGTTCAAGAAAGGAGGAACATGAAATGCCGAAAGTAGCACTTTATAGCGTGAACGGCTCGCAAGTCGGCGAGGTTGAATTGTCCGAAGCGGTTTTCGGAATTGAACCGAACGTTCACGTACTGCATAGCGCAGTATTGCTTCAGCAAGCTTCTGAACGCAGAGGCACGCACAAGACGAAAGGACGCTCCGAAGTACGCGGCGGCGGTCGTAAACCTTGGAAACAAAAAGGTACGGGACGCGCACGTCAAGGCTCCATTCGCGCCCCGCAATGGGTTGGTGGCGGTACGGTTTTTGGACCTACTCCTCGCAGCTACAGCTTCAAACTTCCTAGAAAAGTTCGTCGCTTGGCAATTAAATCCGCATTGTCTTCGAAGGTGATCGACAACGAAATCATCGTTCTTGATCAATTGGCGCTTGCGCAACCGAAGACGAAAGAATTCGCGGCGATCCTCAGCAACCTGAAAGTGGCTCGCAAAGCACTGATCGTTACGGCGAATTACGAAGATAACGTTGCACTGTCCGCGCGCAACCTTCCTAACGTGAAGTTTGTTGCAGCAGATGGCATCAATGTTCTCGACGTTATGAAATACGACCAGCTGATCATCACTAAAGAAGCGGTCGAAAAAGTACAGGAGGTGCTTGCGTAATGAAAAATCCACGCGATATTATCAAGCGCCCGATCATTACGGAACAAACGAGCGATTTCATGGCGAACAAACGCTATGTTTTCGAAGTTGATCTTCGTGCGAACAAAACCGAGATCAAGCTCGCGATCCAACAAATTTTCAAAGTTAAAGTAACGAGCGTGAACACGCTGCGCATGCCGGCGAAACCGAAGCGTTACGGAAAACATAGCGGATATACATCCGAATGGAAAAAAGCGATCGTTCAACTGAGCGCTGACAGCAACGAGCTTGAATTTTTTGAATCGGTTTAATTAACGTAGTGGCCATACGGCTTACGTGATTAACAAGATATCGGTAAGGAGGGAATCGAAGTGCCAATTAAGAAGTATAAACCGACTTCTCCTGCACGTCGTGCGATGTCCGTCTCGACATTCGAAGAGATTACAGCAAGCACACCGGAGAAATCGCTTCTTGCGCCGCTTTTCAAAAAAGCCGGTCGTAACAATCAAGGTAAAATTACGGTTCGTCATCATGGTGGCGGCCATAAACGTAAATACCGGATTATCGACTTCAAACGTAACAAGGACGGTATTGTTGGCAACGTCGCGACGATCGAATACGATCCGAACCGTACGTCCAATATTGCGCTTATCCACTATGTGGATGGCGAGAAAGCCTACATTATCGCTCCTAAAGGTCTTAAAGTCGGGGATAAGATCGTATCCGGACCAGGGTCGGACATCAAGATCGGCAATGCGTTGCCACTTGAGAATATTCCAGTCGGTACGGTTATCCACAACATCGAGCTGAAACCCGGCAAAGGCGGACAACTGGTTCGCGCAGCTGGAACGGACGCTCAACTTCTTGGTAAAGAAGAGCAATACGTCACGATTCGCTTGACGTCCGGCGAAGTTCGTCGTATCCTGAAAACTTGCCGTGCAACAATCGGTTCCGTTGGCAACGAAGATCACGAACTCGTGAAAATCGGTAAAGCCGGCCGTTCCCGTTGGATGGGCAAGCGCCCTGAAGTGCGCGGTGTCGTCATGAACCCGAACGATCACCCACACGGTGGTGGTGAAGGCCGTGCGCCAATCGGACGCAAATCCCCTATGTCTCCTTGGGGTAAGCCGACACTGGGCTTCAAAACACGCAAAAAGAAAAAAGCATCGAGCCAGTACATCGTGCGTCGTCGCACGAAATAATAGGCGCCTTGGCGTCATCTGCGTGACGCGCAGCGTCGCGTAACGCTAGCGTGAAGGGAGGATCATCCATGGGTCGCAGTTTGAAGAAAGGTCCGTTTATCGACGGTTACCTGCTGAAGAAAGTTGAAGTACTGAACGAGTCCAACAAGAAAACCGTTGTTAAGACTTGGTCGCGCCGTTCGACGATTTTCCCGCAATTCATCGGACACACTTTCGCTGTTTATGACGGTCGCAAACATGTGCCGGTTTACGTTACGGAAGATATGGTTGGACACAAACTCGGAGAGTTCGCGCCAACGCGTTCTTACAAAGGTCACGGAAACGATGACAAGAAAACGGGTCGTCGTTAATCGTTTGAATAGTTAGGATTAATGATCGAGAGGAGGTTCATCCATGCCAGAAGCAAAAGCATTCGCTAACCATGTCCGCATTGCTCCTCGCAAAGCGCAATTGGTTGTGGACTTGATTCGCGGTAAGCAAGTTGGCGAGGCGATCGCAATCCTGCGTCACACGCCCAAGTCGGCTTCCCCAATCGTTGAGAAGCTGCTGAACTCTGCTATCGCAAACGCGGAGCACAACTTCCAATTGGACGTGAACAAGCTTGTCATTTCGCAAGTGTTCGTTAACCAAGGTCCAACAATGAAACGTTTCCGTCCGCGCGCAATGGGCCGCGCTAGCCGGATTAACAAAAGAACCAGCCACATCACATTGGTGGTATCCGAAAAATAAGGAGGGACAACGTGTGGGACAAAAAGTAAACCCGGTCGGTCTTCGTATCGGCGTTATCCGTGATTGGGAATCCAAATGGTACGCTGGCAAAGACTTCGGCGACTTGCTTATGGAAGACGTGAAAATCCGTGAGCACCTCAAAAACAAATTGAAAGATGCGGCTGTTTCCAAGTTCGAAATCGAACGTGCGGCCAATCGCGTCAACGTTACAATTCATACAGCTAAGCCTGGTATGGTTATTGGTAAAGGCGGATCCGAGGTTGAGAACCTGCGTTCCGAGCTTTCCAAAATCGCAAAAGGCAAAAAGGTACACATCAACATCTCCGAGATCAAAAATCCGGAACTTGATGCCATTCTCGTTGCCGAGAGCATCGCGCAACAACTTGAGCGCCGGATCTCGTTCCGTCGTGCAATGAAACAATCGATTCAACGTACAATCCGCGCTGGCGCAAAAGGTATCAAAACTGCCGTTAGCGGTCGTTTGGGCGGCGCCGAGATTGCTCGTCAGGAAGGCTATAGCGAAGGTACGGTTCCACTTCATACGCTGCGTGCAGACATTGATTATGGAACGGCGGAAGCACATACGACTTATGGCCGTATCGGCGTAAAAGTATGGATCTATCGCGGCGAAATCCTTCCGACTAAGAAGAAAGCTCCACAGGAAGGAGGCAACTAATCATGTTGGTCCCAAAACGCGTCAAACACCGTAAACAACAACGTGGTCATATGAAAGGTCGCGCTAAGGGCGGCACGGATGTAGCCTTCGGCGAATTCGGCCTTCAAGCGCTTGAGCCTGCATGGGTCACCAACCGTCAGATCGAAGCAGCGCGTATCGCGATGACTCGTTACATCAAACGTGGCGGTAAAGTATGGATCAAGATCTTCCCAGCGAAACCAATTACGCAAAAACCTCTTGAAGTTCGGATGGGTAGCGGTAAAGGTAACGTTGAGAAGTGGGTTGCAGTCGTAAAACCGGGCAAAATCATGTTCGAGCTTGCTGGCGTATCCGAAGAGATCGCACGTGAAGCAATGCGTCTTGCAGCACATAAACTGCCAGTTAAAACGAAGTTCGTGAAACGCGAAGAAGTGGGTGGTGAAGCAAATGAAAGCTAATGAATTCCGCAACCTTACCTCTGTTGAACTCGAACAAAGAGTCGCTGGCTTCAAAGAAGAGCTATTCAACCTTCGTTTTCAATTGGCTACCGGCCAATTGGAAAACCCAACTCGTATCCGCGATGTGCGCAAGGATATAGCTCGTGCCAAAACCGTTCTTCGTGAAAGAGAACTCGGAATCAGCAGCTAGTCTGCGATCGTCCGTGACGAATAACGAATGTATGGAAGGAGGATGAACATGAGCGAACGCAATGCCCGCAAAGTTCAAATCGGTAAAGTCGTGAGCGACAAAATGGACAAAACAATCGTAGTTGCGATTGAAACGTACAAAAAACACGATCTGTACCATAAACGGATTAAATACACGAAGAAATTCAAGGCGCATGACGAGAATAACCAAGCTAAGATCGGCGATATCGTCAAAGTCATGGAAACTCGCCCGTTATCGAAAGACAAACGGTTCCGCCTGGTCGAAATCGTTGAAGCTGCTGTTATTCTGTAAGAATGCTTCCCGGTAAGCATTTTCCCGAAAGGAGGACGTTGAAATGATTCAACCATTTACACGTTTGGCTGTCGCTGACAACTCCGGCGCGAAAGAACTGATGTGCATCCGTGTGCTCGGTGGTACTGGACGTCGTGTCGGCCATATCGGTGATTTGATCGTTTGTTCCGTCAAACAAGCAACACCCGGTGGCGTTGTCAAAAAAGGTGATGTAGTCAAAGCGGTTATCGTTCGTACGAAACGCGCTGTTCGCCGTAAAGACGGATCTTACATTGCATTTGACGAAAACGCAGCTGTTATCGTTAAGGAAGACAAGAGCCCGCGCGGCACACGTATTTTCGGACCAGTAGCTCGCGAACTTCGCGACCGCGACTTCATGAAAATCGTATCGCTTGCTCCGGAAGTTATCTAATAAAGACTTTGCGCGTTCGGCGCAAGCACGCAGGAGGTGTAACTCATGCCACGGTTGAAAAAAGTGTTGGAGTCCCACAACAATAAATTGCACGTGAAGAAAGACGACACGGTTATGGTCATCACGGGCAAAGACAAAGGCAAAAAAGGCCGCGTCATTGCTGCGTATCCGCGTCAAAACCGCGTTCTTATCGAAGGCGTCAATATGGTGAAGAAACATACGCGTCCTTCGCAAGCTAATCCGCAAGGCGGCATTATCGAGCAAGAAGCGGCGATTCACGTATCCAACGTTATGCACATCGATCCGAAGAGCGGTAAAGTAACTCGTATCGGATACAAAGTGCTTGATAACGGCAAAAAAGTCCGGGTCGCTAAAAAATCCGGCGAAGTTATCGATTAATTGACCGAGAAGGAAAGGAGGTTCACGTTACATGGCAGCAAGAATGAAAGATCGTTTTCTGAATGAAATCACGCCTGGTTTGATGCAGAAATTCAACTATACAACGGTTATGCAGGTGCCTAAGATCGAGAAAGTCGTCATCAACATGGGTGTCGGCGAAGCGGTTTCGAACTCCAAAGTACTGGATGCCGCCGTTGAAGACATGCGTCTGATCTCGGGTCAAAAACCGGTTGTAACTCGCTCGAAGAAATCGATTGCCGGTTTCAAACTTCGCGAGAATATGCCAATCGGGGTTAAAGTAACGCTGCGCGGCGAGCGCATGTACTACTTCCTGGATAAACTGTTCAATGTCACTCTCCCTCGCGTACGCGACTTCCGCGGTGTCTCGAACAAAGCGTTCGACGGCCGCGGCAACTACACACTCGGCTTGAAAGAGCAATTGATCTTCCCAGAGATCGAATACGATAAAGTAGATAAAGTTCGCGGTATGGACGTCGTCATCGTCACGACGGCAAAATCGGACGAAGAAGCTCGTGAACTGCTGACCCAATTGGGCATGCCGTTTACGAAGTAATCCACAGGAGGTGTAATACCAAGTGGCAAAAACTTCGATGAAGGTTAAGCAGCAACGTGCTCCTAAATTCAAAGTGCAGGCTTACACACGCTGTGAACGTTGCGGCCGTCCGCATTCCGTTTTGCAAAAGTTTAAAATTTGCCGGATTTGTTTCCGTGAATTAGCATACAAAGGCCAGATTCCTGGCGTTAAAAAAGCAAGCTGGTAATCAGCCTAGTTCGGGAAGGAGGTTTACACAATGGTTATGTCTGATCCGATCGCAGATATGCTTACACGCATTCGCAACGCAAACGTTGTGCGTCACGAGACGGTAGAAATGCCTGCTTCGAAAGTGAAGAAGCAAATCGCAGAAATTTTGAAACGCGAGGGCTTCATTCGTGATGCTGAGTATATCGAAGATAACAAACAAGGGATTATCCGTATTTTCTTGAAATACGGCCCGAACCAAGAGCGTGTCATCACGGGGCTGAAACGCATCAGCAAACCGGGTCTGCGCGTATACACGAAGAGCACTGAAGTGCCTCGCGTGCTTGGCGGCCTGGGAATGGCGATCATCTCCACGTCCCAAGGCATTATGACTGATAAAGAAGCTCGCCAACAAAAGTCCGGCGGCGAAGTTGTCTGCTACGTTTGGTAATTAACCGTCACAGATTGGAGGTGTAACAATGTCTCGTATTGGCCGTAAACCGATCCAAGTTCCCGGTGGTGTAAACATCGACTTGGACAACAGCGTCATCACAGTTAAAGGACCGAAGGGTACCCTGAGCCGCCCGATCCACAAAGACATGAAAGTGGTAGTAGCGGACAGCGTCATCACGATCGAACGTCCTTCCGACAATAAACTGCATCGTTCTCTTCACGGTACAACTCGCAGCGTCATCGCTAACATGGTTAGCGGTGTAACCGAAGGTTTTGTGAAAAACCTGGAGCTGGTAGGCGTTGGTTACCGTGCAAATAAAACTGGCGAGAAAATCGTACTTAACGTTGGTTACTCGCATCCAGTTGAAATCACGCCTGCGGGCGGCATCGAATTCGAAGTTCCTTCGAATACGAAGATCATCGTAAGAGGCATCGACAAAGAACTCGTCGGCGAAACTGCTGCGAAGATCCGTTCCGTACGCGAGCCTGAGCCGTATAAAGGCAAAGGGATTAAGTATGAAGGCGAGCGCATCCTTCGTAAAGAAGGTAAAGCCGGTAAGAAAAAATAAGCAGCCGCTTAGGGCAGCTTAATCGGATAGCATAAAGACAGCAGAAAGGAGTGTACAACGAATGATTACAAAAGGCGATAAAAACAAAGCACGTCACAAACGTCACCTGCGTGTTCGCAAGAGAATCAACGGCACTACGCAGCGTCCGCGTCTCTCTGTATTCCGTTCCTCCAAACACATCTACGCTCAACTCATCGATGATGTTCAAGGCGTAACGGTCGTATCGGCATCCACGGTCGACAAAGAAGTCGCAGAACAAATCAGCAATGGCGGCAACATTGAAGCAGCTCGTAAAATCGGCGAAGTCATCGCAGCTCGCGCAAAAGCGAAAGGCGTAGACCAAATCGTATTTGATCGCGGCGGATATTTGTACCACGGAAGAATTCAAGCACTGGCTGATGCAGCTCGCGAAGCAGGCCTTGAGTTTTAATCGATAATACTTATGAAGGAGGTAAATCGACTTGCGTATTGATCCAAACTCGTTGGAACTCACCGAGAAGGTAGTTCAAATCAACCGCGTAGCGAAAGTAGTAAAAGGCGGACGCCGTTTTAGCTTCAGCGCGCTGGTAGTTGTAGGCGACGGTAAAGGATACGTTGGCGCAGGGATCGGTAAAGCTGGCGAAGTACCTGATGCGATCCGCAAAGGTATCGAAGACGCCAAGAAAAACCTGATTCATGTTCCACTCGTAAAAACAACCATTCCACACCAAGTACTTGGACATTTCGGCGCTGGCCGCGTATTGCTCAAACCAGCTTCCGAAGGTACAGGAGTAATTGCAGGCGGACCTGTTCGCGCAGTTCTTGAGCTTGCGGGCGTGGGCGACATTCTGACCAAATCGCTTGGTTCTTCGAACTCCATGAACATGGTTAACGCGACACTTGAAGGACTTTCCCGTCTGAAACGTGCCGAGGACGTTGCTAAACTTCGTGGAAAAACCGTGAAAGAGCTTTTGGGCTAAGGAGGAGAATACGATGGCAAAATTGCAAATCACCCTCGTTCGCAGCCTGATCGGTCGCAACGAGATTCAGCGTGCGACTGTTGCTACGCTTGGTCTTCGCAAAATTCGTCAATCGGTTGTCCACAACGACAGCCCGGCTATCCGCGGCATGGTCAACAGTGTCAGCCACTTGGTAAAAGTTGAAGAAGTACAAGCATAATCGCCAATCGGGGCGAAACATGAATACGAATGCTTTCGTGGAGAGTTTTGCTGATCCAGCAGGCTTTGTCAGAAAGCAATGCAAAACTTTAAGGAGGTGCAACGACGATGAAATTGCATGATCTCAAACCAGCACCGGGCTCTCGTAAAGAGGGTTTCCGCGTTGGCCGTGGTATCGGTAGCGGCAACGGTAAGACATCGGGTCGCGGTCACAAAGGTCAAAATGCTCGTTCCGGCGGCGGTGTTCGCCCAGGATTCGAGGGCGGTCAAAACCCATTGTACCGTCGCTTGCCTAAACGCGGCTTCAACAACCCGTTCCGTAAAGAGTATGCGATTGTGAACATCGATGAGTTGAACAGCTTCGCGGCCGGCACTGAAGTAACGCCTGAACTGCTGTTGGAGCAAGGTATCGTTAAAAACCCGCAAAGCGGCATCAAAGTCTTGGGTAATGGCGAAATCACGGTTCAACTTACGGTAAAAGCAAGCAAGTTCTCTCAATCTGCGGTAGAGAAAATCCAGGCTGCCGGCGGTAAAACCGAGGTGATCTAATTGTTCAAGACCGTGTCTAACATTTGGAAAGTGGAAGACCTTCGCAAACGGATCCTGTTCACACTGTTCATCTTGTTGGTTTACCGTATCGGTTCCTTTATTCCGGTGCCGGGCGTCAATAAGGATGTATTCACTCAGACGGACCAGGCCGGTTCTGAATTGTTTGGTTTGTTAAATACGTTTTCGGGTGGGGCGTTGTTCCAGTTCTCGATCTTCGCGATCGGGATCATGCCTTACATCACCGCATCCATCATCGTGCAGCTGCTGTCGATGGACGTTATCCCCAAATTCGCCGAATGGGCGAAGGAAGGCGAGAACGGAAAACGTAAACTTGCACAAATCACCCGTTACGGAACAATCATTCTTGGCCTTGTCCAAGGCTTTGGTACCGCAATCGGATTTAACCGGCAGTATCAGTACGATATGATTCCTGGCGCAACCGTCACGGATTACATTGTGATCGCGATTATCCTGACGGCAGGAACAGCCTTCCTCATGTGGCTCGGTGAGCAAATTACGGAGAGAGGCATCGGTAACGGGATCTCTGTCCTGATCTTTGCCGGTATCGTAGCACGACTTCCGGCACATGCTCGTTCCATCTACTCGCAAGAGTTCGTGGATGCGGGCGACGCGCTTTTCTTGGGGATCGTTAAAGTGGTTGCGATCATTATTGCGATCATGGCGATCATTGTGGGCGTTATCTTCGTCCAACAAGGGATTCGCAAAATCCCGGTACAATACGCGAAGCGCGTGGTTGGCCGGAAAATGTACGGTGGTCAATCGACCCATATTCCGCTGAAAGTAAACGGCGCAGGCGTTATCCCGGTCATCTTCGCGGTATCGCTTTTGATGTTCCCGGTTACGATCGCGAATTTCTGGTCGACTCGTCCGTGGGCCCAATGGATTCAAACGCATATGTACTACGACAAGCCGCTTGGCATGGTGTTGTACGTAATCTTGATTATTGCGTTTACGTTCTTCTACACGTTCGTGCAAATCAATCCGGTGCAGATGGCTGATCAAATGAAGAAAAATGGCGGTTATATCCCGGGCGTTCGTCCAGGCAAACCGACTTCTTCTTACATTACGCGCGTCATGTCACGGATCACATTGAGCGGGGCGATCTTCTTGTCGGTCATCTCGATTCTGCCGGTGTTCTTCGGAACCCTCGCGGATTTGCCTCGTGACGTGAAGCTGGGCGGTACCTCGCTCTTGATCGTAATCGGCGTTGCGCTGGATACGATGAAGCAAATCGAGACGCAGCTGATCAAACGCCACTACAAAGGGTTTATCAATAAATAACACTAGGTTCGCAAGCGGGATTCCGAGCATCTTGCAGGATGACGGAACCCGGCCGAGCCTATTATGTTTAAAGCGAGGAACACGCTAATGAACATCTTATTCATGGGCCCTCCAGGAGCCGGAAAAGGCACGCAGGCAGAGCGGATCGTGGAGACATTCAACATCCCGCACATCTCGACCGGCGATGCATTCCGTCTGGCAATGAAGCAAGGCACTCCGCTCGGACAAAAGGCGAAAGAATTCGTCGATCAAGGTCTCTTGGTACCGGATGAAATCACGAACGGCATCGTTCGCGAACGCCTGCAGCTCGAGGATTGCAACGAAGGCTTCTTGTTGGATGGATTTCCGCGCACGCTGCAGCAGGCAGAAGCACTGGACGTAATGTTGGCAGAAATGGGACGCAGTATCGATCACGTCGTTAACTTGAAGGTTGACCGCGGTTTGCTGCTTGCGCGTCTGACCGGTCGTCGCATTTGTAAATCGTGCGGCTCCACGTACCATGTCATGTTCAACCCGCCGAAGCAGGAAGGCGTCTGTGATAAATGCGGCGGCGAGCTGTATCAGCGGTCAGACGATACGGAAGCGAAAGTAGGCACGCGTCTTGACGAATACATCTCCAAAACGGCTCCATTGCTTGATTACTACGCAAGCAAAGCGGTTTTGCGCGAAGTGGACGGCGAGAAGGAAATCGACGAGGTAACGGCGGACATCGTGAACTGCTTGCGGGGAACTGCGGAATGATCGTATGCAAGTCCGAAGCGGAATTGCAGTATATGAGAGAAGCTGGACGAATTGTAGCGGTTACGCATCGCTTGCTTAAAGAGGCGGTTCGGCCGGGCGTGACCACCAAGGAATTGGACGAAATCGCTGAAACGTACATTCGCAGCCAGGACGCAACACCTTCTTTTAAAGGGTACAATCAGTTTCCTGCCAGCATTTGCGCTTCTGTGAACAATGAGCTGGTACATGGCATTCCGGGCTCGCGCAAACTGAACGATGGCGACATCATCAGTATTGATATCGGGGCGCAGTATAAAGGGTATCACGGCGATTCGGCGTGGACCTACGGCGTCGGCCGTATTAGTGAAGAGGCGCAACGGCTGCTCGACATTACAGAACAGTCGCTTTATGCGGGACTCGCACTCGTGAAACCGGAAGTTCGCTTGTTTACTATCTCGCATGCGATCCAACAAGCAATCGAGGCGGCCGGGTTTTCCGTCGTTCGCGATTATTGCGGTCATGGGATCGGAGCTGAGCTCCATGAGGAACCGCAAATTCCGAATTACGGCATGCCTGACCGCGGACCGCGCCTGAAGCCGGGTATGGTGCTGGCGATCGAACCGATGGTCAACATCGGAGAGCGGTACGTGCGCACACTGGCGGACAATTGGACAGTCGTCACCGAAGATCAATCATGGTGCGCTCACTTCGAGCATACGGTGGCTGTAACGGCGGATGGCTGTGAAATTTTAACCCGAACCAGGGAGCAGGCAGGTTGAGAACGCTTGGAGAATAAACCGGAGATTGGCCGAGTCGTAAAAGTGCTGCGGGGAAAAGACGAGGGCTCATACGCCGTGATCGTTCAACTGCTGGACGAACGTTTCGTACTTGTGGCCGACGGAGACAAACGTCGCTTCGATCAATCGAAGAAGAAAAACATTCTGCATCTCGAGATGCAGCCGGTCGTCAGTCATGAAGTGATTGACAGCATGCGGGAAACCGGCCGTGTAACAAACGCGAAACTGCGTTATGCCATTCAGAAGGCAGTGCAAGGGAAAGGAGAATGACTATGGCCAAAGAAGACGTCATTGAAGTCGAAGGTACGGTCATCGAACCACTACCTAACGCTATGTTCAAGGTGGAACTGGAGAACGGACATCAGATTCTCGCCCATGTTTCGGGTAAGCTCAGAATGCACTTCATCCGCATTCTGACCGGAGATAAAGTAGTCATTCAGTTGTCGCCTTACGATTTGTCCAGAGGACGCATTACCTATCGGAAGTAGGCCGTCAGCGGTCTGCCGACGAAAGAATTCGGGAGGTAATCACAATGAAGGTTAGACCGTCGGTCAAGCCGATTTGCGAAAAATGTAAAGTCATTCGCCGCAAAGGCAATGTCATGGTTATTTGTGAAAATCCGAAACACAAACAAAAACAAGGATAAAGGAGGGATAACGGTACATGGCACGTATTGCTGGTGTAGACTTACCGCGTGATAAACGCGTTGTCATCGCGCTGACGTACATCTTCGGTATTGGCAGAACGACTGCTAACAAAATCTTGAGCACGACCGGTATTAGCGAAAATACCCGTGTTCGCGATTTGACGGAAGACGAAGTTAGCCAACTGCGCGAAACGATCGACAAAACGGTTAAAGTGGAAGGCGACCTGCGTCGCGAAATTTCGCTTAACATCAAACGTCTGATCGAGATCGGCTGCTATCGTGGTGTTCGTCACCGTCGCGGTCTTCCGGTTCGTGGTCAACGGACCAAAACAAATGCTCGTACGCGTAAAGGTCCTCGTCGGACTGTAGCGAACAAGAAGAAATAATAAGGGGGGATAACCGAAATGGCAAAACCAAAGAAAGTGGTTCGTACGAAACGTCGTGACCGTAAAAATATTGACTCTGGCGTGGCGCATATCCGCTCGACGTTCAATAATACGATCGTTACGATTACCGACCCGCACGGCAATGCGATTTCTTGGGCAAGCTCGGGTAACCTCGGCTTTAAAGGTTCCCGGAAGAGCACGCCTTATGCCGCTCAAATGGCTGCAGAATCCGCAGCGAAAGCGGCTATGGAACATGGCATGAAAACTGTCGAAGTCATGGTTAAAGGTCCAGGCGCTGGCCGTGAAGCGGCAATCCGCTCCCTGCAAGCAGCAGGCCTTGAAGTTAACCTCATTAAAGACGTAACGCCGGTTCCGCATAACGGATGCCGTCCGCCAAAACGTCGTCGCGTATAGTTCCAAAATTTGTGGTATCAAATTACTGCAACTTGTGAATAATGGTTGTGAAGGTTTGCCATACTACATGATTTGACTGCATACGCGATAATGGTAACGGAGCGACGTTTTGAGGGAGGGTACTATTAGTGATTGAGATCGAAAAGCCGAAAATCGAATCCGTAGAATTGAACGAGGATGGCACATACGGACGTTTCGTTGTTGAACCGCTTGAACGCGGGTATGGAGCGACGCTCGGGAACTCCCTTCGGAGGATCCTGCTGTCGTCGCTGCCCGGCGCAGCTGTAACTTCAGTTCAAATCGACGGTGTACTTCACGAGTTCTCTACGGTTCCAGGTGTGATGGAAGACGTAACTGAAATCATCCTGAACCTCAAAGGCCTTTCGCTGAAAATCCATTCCGACGAAGAGAAGGTATTGGAGATTGACGCGGAAGGTGATGGCAACGTTACGGCTGGCGATATTCGCGCAGACAGCGATGTCGAGATTTTAAGCCCAGATCTTCATATCGCGACGCTGGCCTCCGGTGCACGGCTCCACATGCGGGTATTTGCTAATCGCGGACGCGGTTATGTGCAAGCAGATCGCAACAAACGGGAAGATCAGCCGATCGGCGTGATTCCCGTGGATTCGATCTACACACCGATTACCCGTGTTAACTACACGGTTGAGAACACTCGTGTTGGTCAAGTGACGAACTACGACAAGCTCACACTTGAAGTTTGGACCGACGGAAGCATTCGTCCGGAAGAGGCTGTCAGCCTCGGCGCCAAAATTTTGACAGAGCATCTGGATCTGTTCGTCGGTCTGACGGACGAAGCGAAAGATGCCGAGATCATGGTTGAAAAAGAAGAAGACAAGAAAGAGAAAGTGCTGGAGATGACGATCGAAGAACTCGATCTCTCGGTACGTTCTTATAACTGTCTGAAACGTGCGGGAATCAATACCGTTCAAGAGCTGATCACGAAAACCGAAGAAGACATGATGAAGGTCCGCAACCTCGGACGCAAGTCTTTGGAGGAAGTTCAAGAGAAGCTGGAAGAGCTCGGTCTTGGCCTTCGCATGGAGGAATAGAGAGCAGCACAGACTAAGGTCGTAAGACTGGTTTAAGGAGGGGAATTTCGATGGCATATTCAAAACTGAGCCGTGACGCTAGCTCCCGGAAAGCATTGTTCCGCGATCTTGTCACTGACTTGTTCTTGTATGAGCGTATTCAAACGACGGAAGCGAAAGCGAAAGAACTTCGTCCTATCGCCGAAAAGCTGATCACGCTTGCGAAACGCGGTGATCTGCATGCACGTCGTCAAGTGGCAGCTTTTGTTCGCCGCGAGTCCATTGCAGCAGGTGAGCAGGATGCAATTCAAAAATTGTTCTCCGAGCTTGCTACCCGTTATTCGGAGCGTCCGGGCGGCTATACGCGTATTTTGAAACTAGGTCCTCGTCGCGGTGACGCGGCGCCTATGGTTTATTTGGAACTGGTGGATCGCGCGTAGCAAACGAAGGGTGGACCTTGCGGCCACCTTTTTTTGTTGCCCGAGATGGCTTCTGTGGAGGGGAGCGGCGTGCGCAATATTCGCATGGCGATCAGTTATGACGGAACAACGTATTATGGCTTTCAGACGCAGCCGATCGGCAATACCGTTCAGGATGTGCTGCTGCAAGCCATACGCGTGCTTACGGGCGAACACGTGGACATGACGGCTTCCGGTCGAACCGATGCCGGTGTCCATGCCAGACGCCAAGTGATTAATTTCAAAACCTCATCGCCCATACCGGTTGATCGTTGGGCGCTTGCGCTCAACTCCAGGCTGCCGGATGATATCGTCGTTCTGCAGGCGGACGAGGTGCCCCCGCATTTTCATGCCTCTTACTTTGCCAAACGCAAAACCTATCGATATGGAATCGATACGAGCAAGTTCGGCAACGTGTTCGAACGGAAGTATCGTTTGCATTATCCGATGCCGCTTCTTCTCGAGGAAATGAAAGCAGCCATCGCCTGCGTGAAGGGAAAACACGACTTTACGTCCTTTGCCTCGAAGCGTTCCACGAAAACGACGCATGTGCGCACGATTCTGGATGCGCGCATAGAGGAGACCGACGGCAAGTTGGATATATTCCTCACCGGGGACGGGTTCTTGTATAACATGGTAAGGATCATCGTGGGGACATTGCTTTGGGTTGGGGAAGGCAAGCTGAGCGCTGCCGATTTCAAACGAATCCTCGAGACTCGGGATAGGTCGGCGGCGGGTCCTACGGCAATGGCGCATGGCTTGATGCTGTGGGACGTGGAGTATGACGATTAACCAGGATTTTTCCAATCCGGCGAGGTTTGTCCAATTAAGAAAGAGCTTGCACTTGCTAGGCCAATGTAGTAGAATATAACTTGTGCTTTCTTAGTGGCTCTCCCACAGCCCCGACTAAGAATGGCCGCCAATAGCAATGCTTACGAACGTAATTGAAGCCGGTGAAACGGCAACTAATGTTATAAATGAATCGATCGTTTGAATGAAGAAGGAGGATCATCCATGCGCACTACCTATATGGCTAAGCCAAATGAAGTTGAACGCAAATGGTACGTCATTGACGCGGAAGGCAAAACGCTTGGCCGTCTTGCGAGCGAAGCGGCAAGCATCATCCGCGGCAAACACAAACCACAATTTACTCCGCACGTTGACACTGGCGATTTCGTCGTGATCATCAACGCAGAGAAAATTCACCTGACGGGCAAAAAGCTTCAAAACAAAATGTACTACCGTCACTCGATGTACTCGGGCGGTTTGAAAGTAACCCCTGCTCAAGACATGATCAAGAACAAACCGGACCAAGTTTTGGAGCAAGCGATCTACGGCATGTTGCCTAAGAATCGTCTGGGCGACAAAATGAAGATGAAGCTGAAAGTTTATGCCGGCGCAGAACATCCACATCAAGCACAAAATCCAGAAGTTTACGAACTTCGCGGGTAAATAGAGGGAGGACAGTTTCATGGCACAAGTTCAATACTATGGAACGGGTCGTCGTAAACACTCTGTAGCACGTGTACGTCTCGTGCCGGGTGAAGGACGAATCATTATTAACAAGCGCGACCTGAATGAATACTTCGGCTTGGAAACGTTGAAGCTGATCGTGAAACAACCGCTTGCACTGACTGAAACGGCAAGCAAGTACGACATCCTGGTTATTGCGCATGGCGGCGGTATCTCCGGCCAAGCGGGCGCAATCCGTCACGGCATTTCCCGCGCACTGCTGAAAGCAGACCCGGAATTCCGTCCAGCTTTGAAACGCGCCGGATTCCTGACGCGTGACCCACGTATGAAAGAACGTAAAAAATACGGTCTCAAAGCTGCTCGTCGTGCACCACAATTCTCGAAACGTTAATCTATACCGACAAAATGCCTCGCTGCTTAGCAGTGGAGGCATTTTTTTCATCATTTTGGCGTATTTCAGTCATTGAACATTATGACCAATGGACGTATAATTTAATGTAGATCAATTTACTTGGAATTTGCAAACGGAGGGACTCATCCATGAACCTTTTTGAGAAAGAAGCGCTTATTACCAAGCAAGCGGAAGAACTGGAGAGTGCGACGCCGCAAGAGATTTTAAAATACGCGGTTGAAACATTCCCGAATATCACATTTGCATGCAGCTTTGGCGCGGAAGATGTCGTGCTTGTCGATATGCTGCAAAAAATCAGCCCGAAGACGGACATTTTCTACCTGGATACGGATTTTCATTTTAAAGAAACGTACGAGACGCGCGATAAAATGGCCGAAATCTACGGTCTTGAATTCGTTGAAGTGAAACCTGCCATTACGCCGGAGGAGCAAGCGGCGCAATACGGCGAAGAGCTGTGGAAATCCAATGCGAACGAATGCTGCAATATTCGGAAAGTGCAGCCGTTGACGCAAATTCTGTCCAAGTACGAAGCTTGGATTACGGGTATTCGCCGCGACCAGGCGCCAACGCGCGCGAACGCGAAGAAGATCGAATACGACACGAAATTCGGTTTGGTGAAATTCAATCCCATCGCGGATTGGACGACCGAAGATGTCTGGAACTATATCCGCGAGAACAATGTTTATTACAACCCGTTGCATGACAACAACTATCCAAGCATCGGCTGCGAATACTGCACGCGTCAAGTCATGCCGGGCGAGGATCCGCGTGCGGGACGTTGGGCGGGACAAGAGAAAACGGAGTGCGGATTGCATAAATAAGCTTAACCTGGCAGTAACGCGATAAAACCTTAGGAGGCACTTGCATACAATGAGCAGCATTGAGCCGCATGGCGGCGTACTCATCAATCGAGTCGCGACTGGAGCCGAGCGCGACGCGCTGCTCTCCGAAGCGGCAAATCTCTCGTCCATCGTCGTCAATACATGGACCATTTCGGATTTGGATTTGATTGCCGTAGGGGCATTTTCGCCGCTTACCGGGTTTTTGAACGAAGCGGACTACCGCTCGGTCGTCGAACGCATGCGTCTTGCGGATGGCACGGTATGGAGCATACCGATTACATTGGCTGTAGAAGAAGCAAAGGCATCCGAATTGTCCGCGGGTCAACGCGCTGCGCTTGTCGGCGAAGACGGCGTTATCTATGCCGTGATCGAGATCGAGAGCATCTATGCCGTCGACCAGAAGCATGAAGCGCTCAACGTATTCAAGACCGACGATGTGGAGCATCCAGGCGTCGCCAAATTGTTCAGCCGTCCTGCGACGTATGTCGGCGGATCCATCACCGTGTTGAATCGTCCGGTACCCGAGAAGTTCAATGAATTCTACTTTGATCCGGCGGAGACGAGGCGGATATTCGCGGAGAAGGGGTGGAAGACCATCGTTGGGTTCCAAACCCGGAATCCGGTTCATCGGGCACACGAATATATTCAGAAATGCGCCATGGAGATCGTCGATGCGCTTTTTCTGAACCCGCTTGTCGGCGAAACGAAATCCGACGACGTACCGGCGAATGTCCGGATGAAGAGCTACATCGCGTTGCTTGAGAATTACTATCCGGCAGATCGCACGTTCCTTGGCGTGTTTCCGGCGGCAATGCGCTACGCAGGACCGCGGGAAGCGATTTTCCACGCGATGGTCCGCAAGAATTACGGCTGTACGCATTTCATCGTCGGCCGCGACCATGCGGGCGTAGGCGATTACTACGGGACGTATGAGGCGCAGGATTTGCTTCGGTCGTTCCCTGCCGATGATCTCGGCATTACGCCGCTGTTCTTCGAACACAGCTTCTTCTGCACCAAATGCGGCAACATGGCTTCCAGCAAGACTTGCCCGCATGGCAAGGAAGACCATCTGACGCTATCCGGTACGAAGGTACGCGCTTTGCTGCGTGACGGCATTTGCCCGCCGCCGGAGTTCTCGCGTCCGGAAGTCGCTCAAATTCTGATCGAAGGCATGTCCAGCCAACCGGTTTAATTTAAACAGGATGTCCGCATAAGTGGCCGCCTCGTCCCATAAGATGATAAAGAACGCAGGACAGCCTCCTGCACGATCATCGGATGGAGATAGGGGTGGCTTTTTGCATGCGCGGAGTTCGGAAACGGTTGTTGGTTTGGATTTCGTACCGGGGCGCGGCGCGAATCGGGTTAGGCATCGCGGCAGTCATGCTCACGGTCGTATTATTGACGCAAGAAGTGCCCGCGACGCGGACGTGGACCTACTGGACGCTGCCGTTATCCGGCAAAGTCATTGCCATTGATGCGGGTCATGGCGGCGTGGACGGCGGCGCGGTCAGCAAGCAGGGCTTGGTGGAGAAGGATCTTAATCTGGCAATCGCGCTGCAACTGCGGGATTTTCTTCAGCAAGCCGGGGCGATCGTCGTGATGACGCGGGAGGGCGATTACGATCTCGCGGAGGAAGGCACGTCCAAGATCAGCAAGCGGAAGACGCAGGATCTGCTTAATCGCGCCAAGTTCGTCAAAGACAAGCATGCTTCGCTGCTGCTTAGCATCCATATGAACAGCATTCCATCGCCGAAATGGTCGGGGGCGCAGACGTTTTTTTATCCGAACCAGCCTGAAAATGCTATTTTGGCTTCCCTGATTCAGGATGAGATCCGGCGAAATCTGGGCAATACCGAGCGTCTCGCGGCCACGGTCAATACGATTTATTTGCTGAAAGCGATGGACGAGGTGCCGAGCGCGCTTGTGGAAGTCGGGTTCTTGTCCAACCCCGGCGAAGCGACGCGTCTGGCGGATTCCGAATACCAGAAGAAGGTTGCGGCTTCCATATATCAAGGCGTGCTGCGGTTTACCGCGGGGGAAAAATGGGGGACGGGCAACCCGGGAGGCGCGGCCGGCGGCAAAACCGGAAGCTGACCCCGCTTGGAACGGCTCCGGCGTATTGCTATAATGGATGAGCCAGTATCACTGGGATAGAGGAGAGAAGCTGCCATGATTACCCGCGAGGAAGCATTAAAGGCCGCCGAGTCCGCGGCGGCCCCTTATAATGCGGAAGGCACGATCGTCTTCCGCGATGTTGTCGTAAAGGACCGTGGCGTATCGCTCACGGTCATTGGCGCGCCCGCGCCCGCGGAGCGCGCGCTCGAGGCTGCGCTGCGCGAAGCGCTTGCCGCGGCCGGCGCCGAAACCGTGCACTGCCGGTTTCGGGCCGGCGAGGCCGCCCCGGCGGGCACGCAGGGCGCTGCGCCCGCCGCAGGCGCTCCCGGCGGCGCCGGGCAGGCTGCGCCGCCGCCGAAGGGCGCAGGCCCCGTACGCGGTCACGGGGCCGGGCTCGAGGCACACCCGCTGCTCGCCGAAGGCAGCGGAGTGCAGTTCATTGCCGTCGCCAGCGGCAAGGGCGGCGTCGGCAAGTCCACGGTGACCGTGAATCTCGCGGTCGCCTTGGCCCGCAAGGGCAAACGCGTCGGAATCATCGACGCCGACATTTACGGCTTCAGCGTGCCGGACATGATGGGGATCGAAGAACGCCCGCAGATCGTGAACGAGCGGGTCATCCCCATCGAGAAGTTCGGCGTGCGCGTCATGTCCATGGGCTTTTTCGTCGAAGACAACGCGCCGATCGTATGGCGCGGACCGATGCTCGGCAAGATGCTGCGCAACTTTTTCGCCGAGATCGAATGGGGCGAGCTGGATTACCTGCTCCTGGATTTGCCGCCGGGAACGGGCGACGTCGCCCTCGACGTGCACCAGCTCATTCCGCAAAGCAAAGAAATCATCGTGACCACGCCGCATGCAACGGCCGCTTTCGTGGCAGCCCGAGCAGGTGCAATGGCAATCAAAACCGAGCATGAAATCATCGGCGTCGTGGAGAATATGTCGTACTACCTCAATAAAGACGGCGAGCATGATTATGTTTTCGGCCGCGGTGGCGGTGCCAGGTTGGCCGAGTCCCTCAATGCCGAGTTAATGGCCCAGATTCCGCTCGGAGCGCCGGACAACCATGTTTCGGAGCCGGATTTTTCCCCGTCCGTGTACAAGGAAGATACCGACACGGGTCGCATTTACCTGGAGATCGCGGACCGCGTCATCGCCAAGTGCGAGGCATAGTCGGCGATACGACAGCGAAAAAGCCAACATGGCTCACGATCCGTGAGCATGTTGGCTTTTCACGTTGCACGTTCACAGCAGACCCTTCCATGCAACAGGAGCAGGGGTCATCATCCGCCGCCTTGTTCACCCATGCCGCCGTCGCCCTGATCGCCGCCTTCGCCTTGATCGCCGCCTTCGCCTTCGCCGCCGCCGCCTTCGCCCTCTTTGGATTTGGTGACTTTTTCGTCCGGTTTCGGCTTAAGCTCTTCCTGTACCGCTTTTTTAAGCAGGTCGAGTATTTCCATCCGGAATAGCGGGCTTTGCATCGAGTCCTGCATGATGGTCATGACTTGTTTGCGATATTGGCTGCTTTGGAGGACATCCAGAATCATCTTATCCATTTCCGGGCTTTTCATCGCTTGGATCATGTCTTTTTGGTAGCTCGGATCCTTGAGCAAGTCCTTGTGGATTTGCTTGTTTTGTTTATTGACCGCTTGCGAGAACTCGCCGGCAAACCGCGGATCGGTCATCAACTTTTCGATGACTTTGTTGTACTCCGGAGAAACCAAGGTTTCTTTGACGGCCATGCGCACCTGCTCTTGGTCTTGGACCGTAAGCAGCTTCGAGCCCATGCCATTATTGCCCGTGGAAGAAACGGCCGATTCCTGAAGCGCCTTTTGCGCGTCTTCCGTCTTGAGTATGTCAATTACCATCGACTTCATGTCTTTGTAGCTGATCGGTTCGCTTGATGCACTGGACGGCTCGGAGCCGCAGCTTGACAGCATGGAGGATAAAATTATTGCGGCACCCACCCATACGAAACGCTTGAGCATGATGTCCCTGTCTCCCTTCTGAAATTACGACATTGTCCTGCGTGTAGTATGCGACATTGTTCAAGGGATTATCATGGACGCGGCGTAGCTTTTTAAGGCGGACGTGGTAAAATGGAAAAGACCAGGCTATTGGGCAATGGCAGCGCTGAAATATCGAGCATCTCCGAATGATTTGCTGCCAGGATGAACCAAGCAGACGGAGAATTTCATACGGATGCAAGCCATAAGAAGTCAGCGCTTCCATGCTTAGTAACGAATAGGCAAGGATGAGGCGCAACAAACATTTAGGAGACATGTACCGTGAACTTACGCAAATGGTTTTTTTTATTCTGGAGCACGATGGCGGTCGGAGGTGTCGTGTCCGCCATTATCGGCACCTTCATGCAATGGATCGATCCTGATTTCGGCATACTCGGCCTGAAAGCAACGGGCTTTAACCTGCTGACCATGGCGCTCGTCGGGTTGCTGTTCGGCGCGTTCAGCCAGATGGGCTTTTTTTCGTATCTAACGCTCAATTACATCGCGCTCAGCGTACTTCGCAAAGGGTACCTTTGGAACGCCTTGCAAGCGTACACTTCGCTGTTCGCGCTTGGCGGAATAGGGTATATGCTGTATCAGGACCGCGCGAAATTAAATAACGGCTGGATATTTTGGGTGCTTCCGCTGGCGCTGGCCATCGCGTCCTCGGCAGTCGCTTATGTCAAAGCGAAACAGACCAACGGCACCGCGTTCATTCCGACGGTGTTTCTGTTGGTCGTCGTGACGCTGCTGGAAGCGTGGCAAGCGCTCCAAAGCAATGTAACGGCAATGGCGTTCATGGTCATTCCGATGTTTGCGTGCAACGCGTATCAAATCATGTGGCTGCATCGATTGCTGCGCAAAGAACAAACGACCGGCTCCGCATCGTCCAATGCGAAACCGGTCGCTTAATTAACGTTCGTATCGAAATCACTGCGCTGCCGAAGCATCGAGCTGCTCGAACATGGCGGTCTTGTCTTGGACCGTTTTGCCCTGCAGCTCCGTTTGCGCGATCAGTTCCGATACCGTTACGAATTCATAGCCTTTATCGCGAAGTTGATCGATAATCGCGGGAAGCGCCTCGTGCGTTTGTTTGACGGAATCGCTGGCGTGCATCAGGATGATATCGCCGGGATGCGCTTTGGACACGACGCGGTTCACGATTTTGTCCGTCCCGATATTCATCCAATCCTGGGAGTCCGTATCCCATTGAATGACCTTATAATTCATCTGTTCCGCGATCCGCAGCACGCGCTTGTCGAAATCGCCGTTAGGCATCCGGATGAGGGTCGGCGTTTTGCCGGTCACCTGAGTCAAAATCGTCTGCGCCGTTTCGATTTGCGTGCGGATTTCCTCGTCGCTGTAGGTGCTGTAATTGCCGTGCTTATGGCCGTGGCTCCCGATTTCATAACCGGCGTCTACGATCTTTTTCACGATATCGGGGTGGCTTTGGCTCCAAGGGGAAGAGAGAAAGAACGTCACGTTTTTGACGCCTTTTTCTTTCAGGACGTCGAGAATCGGCTCGGCGCGTTTTTCACCCCAGCTGATGTCGAAGGTCAACGCCACGACCTTTTTGTCTGTCGGAACGCTGTAAATCGCTGCCGGCTGATCTTCGGCGAACACCGTAATATTGTCCTTTTCGGCGTAAATGACGCCTGCCGCGAACATGATCCCCACTGTCATCAGAAAATATCGCTTCAATTTTCTTCCGTTCATGACATAAAACATATTCATGGATGGATCGGCACTCCTCTCCTTAGGCTTGTATTAGTACAATCTATGCTCGTACGACCAACTTATTCGTCTTGAAGCCAAAATCAGCCCCAGCAGAGGTGAGAAGCCAAGTATGTTCGCTCCACGTGAAATTTTGCGCCATTTGAAGTCCATGCGTCATTACCTCGCCTTCAGCACGATTTTTTTGCTTGCCGGCATGGTCGTCGGCGCGACGAATCCGGCGCTGGACAGCTTTATGCAAAGCCAGATGAGCGGATTGCGGGACATCGCGCAAAACATCGACTCCAGCAGTCATCCGACGCTGTATTTAATGTTGTTCATCTTATTGAATAACGTCATTAAAGCGGTCTTCGTAATGTACCTCGGCGCGTTTTTCGGCATAATTCCCGTCGTCTTCCTAGCCATTAACGGGATGATGATCGGCTATTTGATTCACAAGACGGCGGATCAGGGAAACGGGATGTTATTCGACGTTATCGTCAAGGGGCTTCTCCCGCATGGCATTATCGAATTGGCTGCCATCGTAATCGCTTGTGCATACGGACTGCGGTTCGGCAAAATGATTTTTCAAGGAATCGGTTCGGTGTTTACGCGCAAGAGCGGGTGGGGACAAGAATTCGAGAAATTCATGCAGCGCACCCTTCCGGTTATCGTCCTGATAGCCGTAATGTTGGTGGCAGCGGCAATCATTGAAAGCACCGTGACGGTTTGGCTGCTCGGCGAGTAATAAAATTTCCATTTTCTGTGCATAACAATAAAGCGGCGTTTATCGCGACTTGCGATAGACGCCGTTTTTGGTTTCCGGGTAAGCGCTGCGCGTTCCCGTGACCGAAGAAACGATCCGGCGCGGTTGAATCGCTGCCGCGGATTCGTTTCGTTGGCCGTTGTGGCCGAATAAGCGAAGGGGGCTGCCGGAAGGTTATGCTCGGAATACTGTTCAACGACAAAGAATGCAAAGAACTCGACTACGTACTACGCAAAGAACTTGACGAAATGCTGCTCGATTTGAACGATTCCAGGCTGGACGGAGATATCAAGACGGCCATTGCCAAACGCTACAAGGTCATTTTTCGCATGTTTGCCCGAATCGCCTCCCCGAAAGAATTGTCCCGCTATGTGCTCAATATGCGCATGTACCGTTGATTCAAACGGTTATTCACAGGTGTACAAAAAAATATCAAAAAACCCTTGCATTGTTTCTTAGCCTTGTGATATATTAATCAAGTCGCCGCTGAGACATGGGCGATACGAGAAAAGAACTTGTTCCTTGAAAACTGAACAATG
>NZ_JAAAMV010000039.1 GCF_009909185.1 Paenibacillus glycinis
GCGCTCACCCCGCTGCGCGGCACCGCCTTCGCGGCCGGCTCCGCCCCGGCCGCCGCGTCCCTCGCCGCGCGGACTGCCCGCGCGCGGCTCGCGCACCACGCTCCGCTGCGCGGAGCCGCTTTCGCGGCCGGCTCCGCCCCGGCCGCCGCGCCCGCCGCGCGACGCACCGCGCTCGCGGCCGCCAAACCCGAGCTCGCGCGCGAGGTCGCCGTTGCCCGCGCCGCGCTCCAAGTTCTCGAGCATCGTGAAATCGATCGTATGCTCATCCATATTGACGCGCTCCACGCGGATGCGCACCTCGTCGCCGATGCGGAACGTCTTCGACGTGCGCTCGCCGATGAGCAGCATATGCTGCTCGTGGAAGTGATAATAATCGTCCGAGAGCTCGCTCAGGCGAATAAGCCCCTCGACCGTGTTCGGCAGCTCCACGAAGATGCCGAAGCTCGTCACGCTGCTGACGATACCTTCGAATTCTTCGCCGACCTTATCCAGCATGTACTCGCATTTCTTCAGCTTCTCCGTGTCGCGCTCCGCATCGACGGCCACGCGCTCGCGCTCCGACGACTGCTGCGCGATGTCCGGCATCCGCGCGGCGAGTGCTTCTTGGCGCGCATCCGTGAGCGCCCCGCCATGCTCCAGCACCTCCCGCATGACGCGGTGGATGACAAGATCAGGGTACCGGCGAATCGGCGAGGTAAAGTGGGAATAGAATTCCGCCGCCAGCCCGAAATGGCCGAGACTTTCCGCGTCGTATTTCGCCTGCTTCATGGATCGCAGCATCACCGTCGAGATCACCGTCTGCTCCTTCGAGCCGCGGATATCCTCGAGCAGCGTCTGCAGCGCCTTCGGATGGATGGCGCTGCCGCCTTTGCCCTTGATCGAGTAGCCGAAATTCGCCGCGAACTGCACGAAATTCAGCAGCTTCTCCTGATCGGGATTGTCGTGCGTCCGGTAGATGAACGGCACCTTGAGCCAATAGAAATGCTCCGCGACCGTCTCGTTCGCCGCCAGCATGAATTCTTCGATGATCGATTCCGCGATGGAGCGTTCGCGTTTGATGATGTCCACGGCCTTGCCCTGCTCGTCGACGATGACCTTCGCTTCCACGAAGTCGAAATCGATCGCGCCCCGCTTCATGCGCATATCGCGCAGCCGCATGGCCAGCTCCTCCATCAGCTTGAACGTGTCCGTCAATTCGGCGTAGCGTTCCGCGACTTCCGGATCCTCGCCTTGCAAAATCTTGCGCACGTTCGTGTACGTCATCCGTTCCTTCGTCCGAATGACGCTCGTGAAGACGTCATGGCGCACCCGCTTCAGCGTCGTCGCGTCGAATTCCATCTCGCAGGACATCGTCAGCCGGTCCACTTTCGGATTGAGCGAGCAGATGCCGTTCGAGAGCCGGTGAGGCAGCATCGGAATGACGCGGTCGACGAGATAGACGCTGCAGCCGCGGCGGTAAGCTTCTTGGTCCAAGGCCGAGTTTTCCTTCACGTAATAGCCGACGTCGGCGATATGAACGCCCAGCACGTAATTGCCGTTCTCGAGCCGTTCGATATTGACCGCGTCGTCGAGATCCTTGGCGTCCTCGCCGTCGATCGTGACGATCACTTTATTCCGCAGGTCGCGGCGGCCCTGGCGCACGATCTCGTCGTCGGTGATGGAGTCCGGTGCGGCTTCCGCCTCCGCCATCACGTCGTCCGGAAAGCTCTCGGGCAGCTGATGCTTGCGGATGATGGATAAAATATCGATGCCGGGATCATCCTTGTGCCCGAGCACTTCCACGATCTCGCCTTCCGCCGCCGCGCGTCCCTCGGGATACGTCACGATGCGCGCCACGACCTTCTGTCCCGTTACCGCCCCGTGAAACTGTCCTTCCGGGATGAAAATGTCCCGGTTGATCCGTTTGTCGTCCGGCAGCACGAAGCCGTAAACCTCGTGATTCTGGAACGTGCCGACAAGCTGCGTTACCGCGCGCTCCACGATGCGCACGACCTCGCCTTCCATGCGGCCGCCCGCCTCGCTGCGGGACGTGATGCGCACCAGCACGATATCGCCGTTCATCGCGCTCTTCAGATCGTTCGCGCCGATATACACGTCGCCGTGCGCCTTATCCTCGGGAATCAGGAAAGCGAAACCCTTCGCATGCGCCTGAACGCGCCCGCGCACCAAATTCATCCGTTCGGGCAGACCATAGCGGTCGCTCGCGTTGCGGACGATTTTCCCTTCGTTCTCCAGCTCGTTCAACAACACCAGAAACGTCCGGAACGATTCCGCGCTGCCTGCTCCGCCAAACTGCTTTTCCAGCTCTTGGTATGTCATCGGCTTGTACGTTTGCTCGCGCATATAATCAAGGAGCTGCTGCTCTGTTACCATTCTTTCTCACCTCATAATACCGCGATGCCGTCCATACACAATTGCAGCAGTCGGTTGATAGATTATCATATACCATATAGTATACACGAAAGCGGGGCCGACCATCCGCGGCAGCCCCGCCAAATTACAAAATTACCCTTGCATCATTACCCCATAAACGCCTGCCGCAAACGAAAAGCGTCCAAAAGCGGCGTCGGCGTCTCCGGATAGGCGTCGATCGGGCCGAAAAGGCAGCCTGCGGGTGCGGCCATTCGTAAACGCATTCATCCGCATACACAAAAAAAGCGGGCCGTAAGCCCGCTTTCGTTCACGTGATTAAACTTTAACCAGATAAGCAACGACAAGCGATAAAATAAAGAAGCCCGCCGCTACCCCTACGGTCAGACGCTGCAAAAACAGGTCCAAACCGCGCGCTTTCGTTTTTCCGAACAAATGCTCGGCACCACCGGAGATTGCGCCGGAGAGCCCTGCGCTCTTCCCTTTTTGAAGGAGAACTACGCAAATCAAAGCAAGCGCGAAAATAACGAGCAAAATTTTAAACGTAATATCCATCGTTCCACCTCCTGCACAAGGAGCAAATTTTCTTTGCCGCTGCCTTGTCGATAGAGGGGACAAGACCTAGAAACAGCAATATTATTGTATCATAGGCAGAAATCGAATACAAGCTAGCAAATCTTATCCTTTTGCCACCGGATCGACTCGTCGAACGGCACGAAATCGAACGCTTCCCGTTTCCAGTAATACATCAGATCCTCCCGCGTCCAACCTTCGTAAAGCTCATCCCATTCGAAAGGCCCGTGCGGCATCAGGGAGGCGTTCTCGATCGGCTGGCTGGCCGGTTGATAGCGAAGATCGAGAGACAGGCGAACACGCCCGGGATGCCGGTTCGGCAGCGCCTTGTGCACGGTCAGGCTGTGGAAGACGACCATGTCGCCCGCTTCGTAATCCCCCTCCGCCCACTCGTAGCCGAGGTTGCACAGAATCGTCTCCAATCCGCCGGCGCCTTCGGCGGCCGTCACGCCCAGGAGGCCGGCATTATTGCTGCCCTCCAGAATCGACAGTCCCCCGAGGGAACGCGGCACGTCGCCCACCGGCGCCCAGCAGGTCCAGGTATCGGCGCTGCCCTGGATATGAAGAAAATCCTGATGCGGCGGCGTGACCTTGAGCGCTTCGCTCGGCAGCATGATGCGCGCGATGTTGCGCGGATGCGGAAATGCCCGTTCGCCGAACAAACCGCCGAACATGGCCAGCATCTTGGGATGATGCGCGAACGCATGGAAGGCTTCCAGCTTCTGCACCTTGCGGTACACCTGCTGCGTCGTGCCGATGCCGTTCCAGTTGATCTCCTCCGGTTGCAAGCCGTCGATGGCTGGTTGGTTGCCGATGCCGTCGAGCAGCGGCTTCCCCGGGTCGAGCAGCCCCTCTTCCTGCAGCACGCCCAGCAGCAGGCAGCGCATCGCCATGATTTCGTCCCGCGCAAAGAAATGCTTGAAGAACAGGTACCCTTTCTCCGCCGCGACTCTTCGCAGCTCCTCTGGCCGCGACAGCAGCGGCGTCGCATCTTCGAACGCCCGCGTAGCCGGTTTGATTGCCGGATCCATCCTCATCCCGCCCTCTTCATTAAAGTGGTTAACGATTGTCGGCCTTAACGTTTGTTTTCGTCTCTGCGGCGATTATGGAGGAGTTAGAGCAAAGAAGGGCACTAAGCGCGCAAAAGCCGCCATTCCGAATTCGCATCTTAACCATTGCCGACTTTATATAATCATTGTATGCTCAGAATAACTGTACGTATTTGCTTATGTTCGACATACATTTAACTTTCATCGATATTCTGCAAGCGCAATCCTCTCGAATGCGAGGTGACCATGATGAGCGAAAACATGGAAAGCCGTTCATCGGCGACGCTGGCTTGGGACGAATTGCAGCCGGTCGTTTGGTACGCGAACCGAATGCAATGCCAGCCGGGATTCGCCTTCGGGCCGCGGGTGATCGACGAGCATCAGTTCATCCTCGTGGCGGACGGGTTCGGGACGGCCTGGATCCAAGGGGAGCGTTATGAAGCGGCGCCCGGAAGCCTGTTCTACTATGGACCGGATACGGTTCATCATTTCATCGCGGATGAAGAGAAGCCGTTTCTGCTTTATGGCCTTCATTTCAGCTGGACGGGGAATTACAAGGAGGCGGGGAAAGGCATCTCCATACGGGAGGTTTCGTTCGATCCTTCGGTTGACGCCAAGCAAGATAACCGATACTTGATCGTAGATCCCGAACAGCCCGAGGGGTGCCTGCTGATAACGGATATCCGGACCTTGTCCATCGAGCGCTTCGAGCCTCGCTTTGCCCGGATTGCGGAATGCTACGGCATGGATGAGAGCGGCTTCAAAGCCTCGATGCTGCGCGGTTTGCTGCTCGAATTATTGGCGGCTATGAAACAGTGGGACCGGCAGGGCAACCAAGGGCAGCCGATCACGCCGATCATCGGGGCCATTGCGGAGCGGCTCGCTTCTCATGCCCGCGAACGATACGACCATCGCTGGCTCGGCGAGTGGAGCTCGTATCATCCGGATCATGTCGCCCGTCAGTTCCGGGCACAGCTCGGCGTCACGCCGTACGATTTCTTCATGAGCCGCAAGCTGCAGCTGGCCAAAGACCTGCTTGCCCATTCCGAGCTCCCGCTCCTGGACGTCGCCGACGAACTGGAAGTCGGCAGCATCCACAATTTCACCAAATGGTTCAAACAGCATACCGGCCTGCCTCCGGGTAAATTTAGGAGCAGGAGCCGTTTCATCTAGCTCCGGTTTTGCGATGGGGCTCCGGTTTTGCGATGGACGCTCTCGCGGTGCTCCGCACCAAAGTCGCGCCCATTCGCAAAACCTGCGCAGCAGGGGAGTTCAAGGACGCTCTCGCGGTCCTCCGCACCAAAGTCGCGCCCATTCGCAAAACCTGCGCAGCAGGGGAGTTCAAGGACGCTCTCGCGGTGCTCCGCACCAAAGTCGCGCCCATTTGCAAAACCTACGCAGCAGGGGGAGTTCAAGGACGCTCTCGTGGTGCTCCGCGCCAAAGTCGCGCCCATTCGCAAAACCTACGCAGCAGGGGAGTTCAAGGACGCTCTCGTGGTGCTCCGCGCCAAAGTCGCGTCCATTCGCAAAACCTAAGCAGCAGAGTGATTCAAGGACGCTCTCGCGGTGCTCCGCGCCAAAGTCGCGTCTATTCGCAAAACCTGCGCAGCAGGTTGGTTCAAAGGCGCTCTCGGTGTCTCCACCCATAGTCGCCTCCCCTTAGCCTAACTCAGGACCTCGTGGAATTCTGCCCCTAGCATCCGCCTGCCGGCCGACGGGACTGTGGGGATTTGGCTCCATCTCGGACGGATGATTCCCCCGCCAATCAAAAAGGTCCCCAATCGCCCGCGCACTGCGGGAGATGGGGACCTTCATTTGGTTACCTTCTGAGAGAAACTTCGGCCAACCTCGTCCGGCTACCTTTGCTTCGCCAATTGCATTACTTGCCGTTTCCTCTTAGGCAGTCCTATCAATAACCGTTTTGGCGGAAGAAATCCAAGCTGATCTTCGCGCTCTCGAGCGAGGAGTTCTCGAACTCTTCCTGCTCGACGATGAAGTATTCGATGCCGGCTTGCTCGGCGATCGCCATGACGCCTTTCAAGTCGACGACGCCGGCGCCCACCTCGGTGTCGCTGCGGCCTTGGCCGAAATCTTTAAAATGCGCCAGCGGCACGCGGCCGGCGTAGCGCGTCACGTACTCGGCCGGCTTCTGGCCGCCCATGTGCACCCAGCCCAGATCGAACTCGGCGATCAGGTATTCGGCAGGTACTTTTTCCAACAGCCAGTCGAGCACCGGTTTGCCATCGACCTTCTTGAATTCGAAGTCATGGTTGTGATAGCCGTATTTGAGGCCTGCTTCCGTTACTTGCTTGCCGGCGGCTTCCAGGATCCCCGCCAGTTTGTTGACGTCGTCGATCGTCGGGTTTTCCGGCAGCGGCGCCCATGGCGTCACGATGTACTTGAGGCCGAGCTCCTTGGCGTATGCGATCTGTTTCTCCAGATCGGCGGAGATTAACTCCGGCTCGCCGAAATTCAATCCGACATGCGCCGAAGGCGCTTCCAATTTCAACTCGTCGAGAACCGCTTTCAGCTCGGACGCCGGCGTGTTGTAATACCCCGCAAACTCCACCGCGGTATAGCCCATTTCCGCCACTTTGCGAATCGTGCCCAGAAAATCCTTCTCCGTTTGATCGCGAAGCGTGTACAACTGCAAGCCTACTACCGGTTTTGCCACGATATCCACCTCGAATAATGAGTATAGTCTGCCACTTGCCCGTCTTTCGGCCAATAAAAAAAGAGGAGAGCTGCAGGTCCTTGCGCCCTGCGGATCGCGGTATGCCGCATGTCCAACCCCCGGTTGTACACGCAAACCATACCCGCGTCGCTCTCCCCTAATTATAGCCGTCCCCCAAGGTTTAACTACCGCGCCTTTTGGGACATTCTTTTGTCATTTTGGCTTTTGCTGGATAGTTAAAGCCACCATCAACCGGCCTCATGCTGACGCAAAAACCAAAGCTTATGCTCCCGAAGCTATTTTTGCTTTAGGATGCCTGGTAATCGGGCCTCACGCTGACGCTGACGCAAAAACCAAAGCTTATGCTCCCGAAGCTGTTTTTGCTTTTTGGATGCCTCTTAATCCGGCTTCCTGCTGACGCAAAAACCTTACTTAAAGTTTTTCAAGTTGTAGAACGCGCTTTTGCCGGCGTATTGCGCCGTCGAGCCCAGTTCGTCTTCGATGCGAAGCAATTGGTTGTATTTCGCGACGCGGTCCGTACGGGACGGAGCGCCGGTTTTGATTTGGCCGGCGTTGGTCGCTACCGCGATGTCCGCGATCGTGCTGTCTTCGGACTCGCCGGAACGGTGAGAGATAACCGCCGTGTAACCGGCGCGTTTCGCCATTTCGATCGCATCGAACGTTTCCGTCAGGGAACCGATTTGGTTGACTTTAACCAGGATCGAGTTGCCTACGCCCTTCTCGATGCCGTCGGACAGACGCTCGGTGTTCGTTACGAACAGGTCGTCGCCGACGAGTTGGACTTTGCCGCCCAATTTCTCGGTGAGCAATTTCCAGCCTTCCCAGTCGTCTTCGGAGCAGCCGTCTTCGATCGTGATGATCGGATATTTATCGGCCCACGAAGCGAGCAGGTCGACGAACTCGGCGGACGTGAACGAACGGCCTTCGCCTTCGAGATGGTATTTGCCGTCTTTATAGAACTCGGTGGACGCTACGTCCATGCCGAGGAATACGTCTTCGCCCGGCTTGTAGCCCGCGCGCTCGATCGCGGAGATGATCGTCGTGATGGCTTCTTCGTTCGAACCCAGGTTCGGCGCGAAGCCGCCTTCGTCGCCGACGGCCGTGTTCAGGCCTTTGTCTTTCAGAACCGATTTCAGGTTGTGGAAGATTTCCGCGCCGATGCGAAGCGCTTCTTTGAAGCTTTCCGCGCCGACAGGCAGAACCATGAACTCTTGCACGTCGATGTTGTTGTCGGCATGCTCGCCGCCGTTGACGATGTTCATCATCGGAACCGGAAGGGTCTTGGCGTTGAATCCGCCCAGGTACGTGTACAATGGCACGTCAAGCGCGTCGGCCGCAGCGCGCGCGCAAGCCATGGATACGGCCAGAATCGCGTTGGCGCCCAATTTGCCTTTGTTGTGCGTACCGTCCAGTTGAATCATTTTGCGGTCGATCAGCACTTGGTCCAGCGCGTCCAGGCCGATGATTTCAGGAGCGATGATCGTGTTCACGTTTTCGACGGCTTTCAGCACGCCTTTGCCGAGGTAGCGGGATTTGTCGCCGTCGCGAAGCTCCACGGCTTCGTATGCGCCAGTGGATGCTCCGGATGGCACGATAGCGCGGCCTTTGCCGCCGGACTCCAGCATAACTTCGACTTCAACGGTAGGGTTGCCGCGGGAATCCAGTACTTCGCGTGCATAAACGTCGGTAATGATAGACATTTTCGTAAACACTCCTTCAAAGGTTATCTTTTTGTGCCGGCCGGGCGCGTCCTCGCGGTTCGGCCCCGCCGGTCTTTGTCGTCTAAGATTGTACTGTATCTTTTAGCCTTGGACAAGCGACCGGCCGGTCATTTCTTCCGGCTGCTTCAGACCCGCGAAATGCAGGATCGTCGGCGCGATGTCCGCCAGGATGCCGCCTTCGCGCAGCGGGCCGACTTGCCGGGTCACGATGAACGGAACCGGGTTCGTCGTATGCGCGGTGAACGGGCGTCCGTTCTCGTCGATGACCATGTCCGCGTTGCCGTGGTCCGCCGTGATGAGGCAGACGCCGCCTTTGGCCAGCACCGCTTCCACGACTTGTCCGAGGCAGGCGTCCGTCGCTTCGACCGCCTTGATCGTCGGCTCCAGCATGCCGGAGTGGCCGACCATGTCGGGGTTGGCGAAGTTCAGGATGATCACGTCTTGACGGTCGTTCTCGATCTCGTTCACCGCGGCCGCGGCGACTTCGTACGCGCTCATCTCCGGCTTCAGGTCATAGGTGGCGACCTTCGGCGACGGAATCAGGATGCGCGTCTCGCCCGGAAGCTCGTGATCGCGGCCGCCGCTGAAGAAGAACGTCACGTGCGGGTATTTCTCGGTCTCGGCGATGCGAAGCTGGCGCTTGTTGTTTTGCACGAGCACCTCGCCCAGCGTGTTGTCCAGGTTCTTCGGTTTATACGCGACGAACCCGCCGACCGTTTCGCTGAAGAGCGTCAGACAGACGAAGTACAGGTTCTTCGGCGCTTTCGGGCCGCGGTCGAAGCCGGGGAAGTCCTCGTTCGTGAACACTTGCGACAATTGAATCGCACGGTCGGGGCGGAAGTTGAAGAAAACGACCGCGTCTTCGGATTCCACGGTGCCGACAGGGCTGCCGTCTTCCTTGACGATGACCGACGGCACGAAGAACTCGTCGAACACCGACTTCTCGTAGGATTCCGTTATGGCTTGGATCGGATCGGCGTATTGCGGGCCGTCGCCGTACACCATCGCGCGGTACGATTTCTCGACGCGCTCCCAGCGCTTGTCGCGGTCCATGGCATAATAGCGGCCTTGCAAGGTAGCGATTCGGCCTACGCCGAGTTCTTGAATCTTCGCGATCAGCTGCTCCAGATAGCCCTTGCCGCTGTCCGGCGCCACGTCGCGGCCGTCCAGGAACGCGTGGATGTAGACATCCTCGAATGCTTCCTTCTTCGCAAGCTCCAGCAGCGCGAACAGATGCGCGATATGGCTGTGAACGCCGCCGTCGGACAACAGCCCGTACAGGTGCAGCTTTTTGCCGTTCGTCTTCGCGTGGCGCACGGCGCCGAGCAGCGTCTCGTTATCGAAGAAGTCTCCGTCGCGGATCGACTTGCTGATGCGGGTCAAATCCTGATACACGATCCGGCCTGCGCCGATGTTCAGGTGACCTACTTCAGAGTTGCCCATTTGTCCTTCCGGCAAACCTACGGCTTCGCCGCTCGCCGTAAGCGTCGTATGCGGGAAAGTCGACCAATAACGGTCGTAATTCGGCTTGTTCGCCTGTGCGACCGCGTTGCCCGTCACGTCGTTGCGAAGGCCGAAGCCGTCCAAAATAATCAGTGCTACGGGTGCCGTCATGTTACTTCGCCCCCTCGACAAGCTGAATGAAGGAAGCGGGCTCGAGGCTCGCTCCGCCTACCAAGGCGCCGTCGATGTTGGATTGACCCATATACTCGCTTACGTTGTTCGGTTTCACGCTGCCGCCATATTGAATGCGGACCGCATTCGCGGTAGCTGCATCGTACAAGCCCGCGATCACGCCGCGGATGAAGGCGATGACGTCTTCCGCGTCCGCGGACGTCGACGATTTGCCCGTTCCGATCGCCCAGATCGGCTCGTACGCCACGACGACTTCAGCTGCCTGCGCAGCGGAGAGGCCTTGGAAAGCCGCTTCCGTTTGCACTTGGCAGACGTTTTTCGTTTGCTCGGCTTCGCGCTCTTCCAGCTTTTCGCCGACGCACACGATCGGGCTCAAGCCGTGCTTGAATGCCGCATGCACTTTCTTGTTCACGATCTCGTCCGATTCCGCGAAGTACGCGCGGCGCTCGGAGTGGCCGATGATAACGTACTTCACGCCAAGGTCCTTCAGCATGATGCCGCTGATCTCGCCCGTGTACGCGCCGTTGTCCTCGAAATGGACGTTTTGCGCGCCGATGGCGATCGTCGTGCCTTTCGCCGCTTCCACAAGCGCTGGCAGCGTCGTGAACGGCGCGCAGATGACGGTTTCGACGCCGTCGACCTCCGCTTTGCCCTTTACGTCCGCGAAGAATGCCGTCGCTTCGGAAACGGTTTTGAACATTTTCCAGTTCCCCGCAATAATCGGTTTACGCATAGTCATTATCGCTCCTTCGGCTTACTCGTGTATTCGGTCTTATTTATCGTTCAAGGCTACGACGCCCGGGAGCGCTTTGCCTTCCATGAATTCCAGCGAGGCGCCGCCGCCCGTGGAGATGTGATCCATTTTGTCGGCCAGGTGGAACTTCTCGGCTGCCGCAGCGGAGTCGCCGCCGCCGATGACCGTGTATGCGGAAGTCTCAGCGCAAGCTTGCGCAACCGCGCGCGTGCCGTGGGAGAACGGCTCGATCTCGAATACGCCCATCGGTCCGTTCCAGACGACCAGCTTGGAATTCTTGATGACGTCCGCATAGATTTCGCGCGTCTTCGGTCCGATGTCGATGCCTTCCCAGTCGGCCGGAATGCCGTCGACGTCGACGATCTTCGTGTTGGCTTTCGCGCTGAACTCGTCCGTGATGACCACGTCAACAGGCAGCAGGAAGTTTTTGCCGAGTTTTTTCGCTTTCTCGATGAACTCGAGGGCCAGGTCCAGCTTCGAGTTGTCGCACAGCGATTGGCCGATCTCGTGGCCTTGCGCTTTGAAGAACGTGTAGGACAGGCCGCCGCCGATGATGATGTTGTCCGCGATCTCGATCATCTTGTTGATGACGTCGATTTTGTCTTTGACTTTGGAGCCGCCCACGATCGCCGTGAACGGACGCTCGGGATTGAGCAGCGCTTTGCCGAGGACGTCCAGCTCCTTCTCCATCAGCAAGCCGGATACGGCCGGCAGGAAGTGCGCGACGCCTTCCGTCGAAGCATGCGCGCGGTGAGCGGCGCCGAACGCGTCGTTAACGAACAGGTCCGCCAGCTCGGCAAAAGCTTTCGCCAGCTCCGGATCGTTCTTCTCTTCGCCTTCGTAGAAACGAACGTTCTCGAGCAAGAGCACGTCGCCTTCCTTGAGATCGGCTGCTTGCGCCTTGACGGCCTCGCCGATCGCTTCGTCGGCTTTCGCGACCGGCTTGCCCAACAGCTCGGACAAACGCTCGCCGGCTTTCGTCAAGCGCAGGTCTTCCACGACTTGACCTTTCGGACGACCCATGTGGCTCGCCAAAATCACCTTCGCGCCGTTCTCGATCAGATACTTGATGGTCGGCAGCGTCTCGCGGATCCGCGTATCGTCCGTAATTGCCCCGTTCTCCATCGGCACGTTAAAATCCACACGAACAAATACACGTTTGCCTGCAACTTCAACGTCACGCACACTCTTCTTGTTCATAAGCAGAATTCCTCCCGGGTACCCAAGCCGCCGCAAGGCGAAAAAAGGTCAAAGTGTATTCAAATTCTCCACGCTATCCATCCCGCTATGGCGGTCTATTTCTCTATGTGTAAGGCGCCGCAGGCGCCGTGTTCTTACTTTGTGACACCGCAGGTGTCATGACTTTGCATTGCGGTGCCGCAGGCGCCATGCTATCAATGGCTCCGTCATGCCGCAGCGCATCTTGCCGTCCAGGTTCCAATAGGGAACCGCCATACGCCCTTCCCAAGCATCAGCGAAGCGCCGATGCGGCCATCCCAGCCCCGCGAACAACCTTCGCGGTCTCTTGACCTTCCAGTCGCAAGGGAGCGCCGAAATGAAAGCTTAAGCCCCCGCGGAGCCCCGCAGGGCGAAGCATCAAGGGCGTATGGCGGGCCCCCGTAAACCACCGCGAAGGAGCTACATCAGTAGCTCCTTCGCCAACATCGGGTGTCCAGAGGGGAACCCTTGGAATCCCCCTTTGCAAGGGGGAATTAGGGGGATGGTCCCTCTTACAGACCTTTCGATGCGATATATGCAGCCAGGTCGACGACGCGGTTCGAGTAGCCCCACTCGTTGTCGTACCAGGAGATGACTTTGACCATGTTGCCTTCAACGACCATCGTCGACAGCGCATCGATCGTGGAGGAAGCAGGGTCGTGGTTGTAGTCGCTCGATACAAGCGGCTCTTCGGAGTAGTTCAAGATGCCTTTAAGGGACGTTTCGGAAGCGTCTTTCAGCGCTGCGTTCACTTCTTCGACCGTAACGTTGACTTTCAGCTCGGCAACCAGGTCGGTTACGGAAACGTTAGGCGTAGGTACGCGCATGGCCATGCCGTTCAATTTGCCTTTCAGCTCAGGCAGTACAAGGGATACCGCTTTTGCAGCGCCCGTGGAAGAAGGAATGATGTTTTCTGCGGCAGCGCGAGCGCGGCGCAGGTCTTTATGCGGAACGTCGAGAACGGATTGATCGTTCGTGTACGAGTGGATAGTCGTCATCATGCCTTTTACGATACCGAACTTGTCGTTAAGCACTTTCGCGAACGGAGCCAGACAGTTCGTCGTGCAAGATGCGTTGGAGATGATCGTGTGAGCGGCTGCATCGTATTTGTCTTCGTTAACGCCCATGACGATCGTGATGTCTTCGTTGGAAGCAGGAGCGGAGATGATGACTTTTTTCGCGCCGCCTTTCAGGTGAAGCTCGGCTTTTTCTTTCGCCGTGAAGATACCCGTGGATTCAACGACGATTTCCGCGCCTACGGATGCCCATGGAAGGTTCTCAGGGTTACGTTCAGCAAAAACTTTGATTTCGCGGCCGTTCACGACCAGCGCGCCTTCTTTTGCTTCGACCGTGCCGTCAAGCTTGCCGTGCGTCGTGTCGTATTTAAGCAGGTGGGCCAGCGTGTTCGTGTCCGTCAAATCGTTGACTGCGACGATTTGAACATCCGGGTTGTTCAGGGCTGCGCGGAATACGTTACGACCGATGCGACCAAATCCGTTAATACCAACTTTTACCATTTTTGTTTCCTCCTAGACATGATTTCATTTATCTCAAGACGAGGATCGCAGGAAAGCCGGCGGGGCCGCCCTCCGATTCGTCAAGATCACGTTGCTGCATTACTGCGATTCCTTCTCGATGATTGCCGCGATCTCAAGCGCGGCCGCTTCATCCGTTACGAGCACGTCGTCATGGCCGAAACGCATCACGGCCGCGATGGCCTCGCCTTTGCTCCGTCCGCCCGCGATCGCGATCACGACCTCGGTCTCCATGATGTCCTCGAGCCGCAAGCCCGCAGTCAGCATCTTGTGGACGACTTCGCCGTGCCGGTCGAAATAATAGCCGAACGATTCCGCGAGCGCGCCTTCCGCCTTCATGGCTTCCACGACCGCCGCGTCGACGCGCCTGCGCCTTGCCATCACCATAGCGTCCCCGATGCCGTGAACGACGATGCGGGCTTCGCGGATCACTTCCACGATCTCCCGGACATTCGGTTCCTGCATCAAGGAGTTGTACGCTTCTTCGCCCAAATGGTCGGGCACGTGAAGCATCCTGTACTGCGCGCCGGTTCGCTTCGCCATCGTGGAAGCGATCGTATTGGCCTGGTAGTCCAAGCTTTCTCCGAGTCCCCCGCGCGCCGGCACGAACAAATTGCTTCTCAGCGGCGTCTGGGACGTCAGCTGGTTCGCCACTTGCGCAAGCGTCGATCCGCCCGTTACGGCGATGACGTCGTTTGCCTTCATATCTTTCCTTAGCACGCTGCAGCCTGCTCTTCCAAGCTCTCTGCCCGTTGCCGGAGATTCGTCCGAATCGCCCGAGACGATAACCACTTGCTTCAAGCCGAAATGCTTGCGGATCTTCTCTTCCAGCTCCGATAAGCCGAACATCGCCTTATAGAACGGCTCCATTTCGTCCAGCAGGCGCTTCCCCGCTTCGCTGATCCGCATGCCGGCGGCGTCGATGATCAGCAGCTCCTGCGATTTCAGGAAGTCCGTTTCGGCGCGGAGCACGCGTTCCGTCATTTCCAGCGATGCGGCGAGCGAACGTCTCCCGATCATGTCCGAAAGCATCACTTGACGGAGGATGAGGTATCGTTTGCGCATGACGACGAGCAAATCCGGCAGAAGCTGCTGTTGTATGGCGATGAGCGAGTGCATCTTTCAACATCAACTCCTGTTACAGAAGAGCATGGGTTAATTCCGGTCTATCAACGTGGACATAAAACGTCCCATATGATCGTTTTAAGTCCCACCACTATTGTAACCCATTCGACAGGAGGGGGCAAGGTCGTTTTCCCGAATGAAAACGATTACCGTCACGATTTACACAATATTATTTTGCAATGACGTCTTGCTTTTCTCTTCGCTTTCCCCTATAATCATATTTGCTGTCACAAATGCGCCCGTGGTCCAATGGATATGACGTAGGCCTCCGGAGCCTGAGATCGAGGTTCAATTCCTCGCGGGCGCGCCATTAATCAAATACGCTCGACTACATAACGAAGGGCCTTCCGATAACGGGGGCTCTTTTTCATTGCCTACGCCGTTTGTCCCTCAAACAGCATCTCCAAATCCGCCGCAATGTAACCTCGTATCGCCCGGTTATCAAGCGGTTCGACGATGTTTTGACCTTCTCTGACTATATGTCCTGACCTTCTTTGACTTTTACGATCGAATCCGTTATGATGTTTTTACACAAGTCGCCACTATCTCAACCCATTTTGCTTTAGGAGGGAATTACGATGGAATCGATGAATTTCGTACCCATGGTTATTGAGCAGAGCAACCGCGGAGAACGCGCTTACGACATTTACTCCCGTTTGCTGAAGGATCGGATTGTATTCCTCGGTACGCCTGTCAACGACATGGTCGCCAACTCCATTATCGCGCAGCTGCTGTTCCTTGCCGCCGACGATCCCGAGAAAGACATCTCGCTCTACATTAACAGTCCTGGCGGTTCCGTCTCGGCAGGTCTTGCCATATTCGATACCATGAATTTCATCAAACCGGAGGTTTCGACGATCTGCGTCGGCATGGCCGCTTCGATGGGCGCTTTCCTGCTCGCCGCCGGCGCGAAGGGCAAACGTTACGCCCTGCCGAACAGCGAAGTCATGATCCATCAGCCGCTCGGCGGCGCGCAAGGCCAAGCCAGCGACATCGAGATCCGCGCGAAGCATATTCTCAAGACGCGCGACACGCTGAATCGCATCCTCGTGGAACGCACCGGCCAGACGCTTGAGAAAATCGAGCGCGACACCGACCGCGATTACTTCATGTCCGCTGCCGAAGCCGCTGCGTACGGTCTGGTCGACAAAGTGATCGAGAAGCTGTAAGATCCGCTTCTTCCGCCGCAAAGAGCGCTAACCCGCTAAAGGGTTAGCGCTCTTTTTTATTAATGCCCCTGCACTTCACCAGCACCGCTAATTCGATTCATAAATCCCAGCGCCTGTCAAGAGTTATTCACAAGCATGAACCGTTAAGCACGATGCCTTAAAATCATGTTAATATGTACTAAATGATTCCATATCCTCCTTCACTTAGGCTACGTATTGAAATCTATAAAACGGAGTTGCACACGCATGAAACTTACGAAACCGTTCGCAAGCGTGCGAAATTTCATTCGACCTCATGACTCGGGCAATGCTTTTACGCCATACGCGCCAACGTTCGAACCCAAATATCAGCATGCTTCTTCAGAACCCGATACGCAAAACCTGTTTTTGCCGATGCAGGACAGGTCACTTTTACTTCGGCCGCTTAGCGATTCTCATCTGATCGAAGTGTATCACGAAGCGAAGGCCATGCATCTTTCCGAAGAGTTTATCTCTTTGATCGAACATGCGATCGAGCAGCGCGGGTTGAACGTCAACGACGACCGCAAATCCCTCGCATAATCCCTGCAAACGCAAAGGCAGACCTTCCTCCGAAGCCGGAGGCCGGTCTGCCTTTTTTGTTGCTATTGCATCTCGTAGACGACGGTGATGTCCGTGGTCACGGTAATTTCGCCGGTTTGCACGCTCGTGCTCGGGGCGCTGCCCGCATCCGCCGCCGGCGCTGCCATCTCGCCTTTACCGATGAAGATCGGTCCGCTATTGGCGCTATTTTGCGTGATGGTGAAGACGCCCTTCACTTGCTTGCCGGCTGCTTTGGCCAGCGTCTCGGCTTTCGCTTTGGCATTCGCCATCGCTTTGTCGAGCGCCTGAAGCTCGTATTGATCCTGCTTCTCCGTATCGAACTGTACGCCATCCACGCGGTTCGCGCCCGATGCGGACAAATCGTCGAGCAGCTTGCCGATCCCGTTCAAGTCGCGGGTCGTCACCTGGATGGTATGCACCGCCAGATAGTCTTTGATCTTGCTGGTGCCGTCCTTGCTGTTGTACTCGTATTCCGGCTGTACGGTGAAGCCCGTCGTCTTGACGTCCTTCGTCGCGACCTTATACGTGTCGTACAGCAGCTTCGTCAGCCCCGTGAATTGGGATGCGTTCTTCGACTGCGCTTCTTTGGCCGATGCCGCCCTCGCTTCCACCGCCACGCTCAAGTACGCCACGTCCGGCGCCGCCTCGATCTTGCCGCTGCCCGAGACCGTAATCGTGCTCTTCTGCACGAGCGCGTCGTTGTCGACCGCGTAGACCGGCTTGCTGCCATGTCCTGCCCCGCCAAACATCGCGCCAACTCCTACCGCCAGCGCCAATACCGGCACCAACGCCCATTTCGGTTTCATCTTCATCATCGTCTTCGCCCCTTTTTGCCAAAAATAGGTGTTCTTGTTATGTAAGACGCGCCGCTCCCCCGCGATGTTGCGGTTGTCCGAGAAGAATTATCGCCTCCCCCGGATAGAAACAGAAAAAACCCCCGTTAGGGAGTTTCCTCGTATCAAAATTACGACCTCGAACGGGCTGCAATTTCGCCATTATTGGTTCTCGAGCTCTTCCTTGCTGACCAGGTTGACTAAAGCGGTTACAGCTTGGTCGGCATCCGAACCTTCCGCGCTTATCGTGACTTCAGTCCCTGAACTAATCGCAAGGCTCATAATGCCCATAATCGATTTTGCGTTCACTTTTTTATCGTCCTTCTCAACAAAGACCTCGGAAGAAAACTTGTTCGCTTCCTGAACAAAAAGTGCGGCCGGTCTTGCATGAAGACCTGTCTTCAGTCGAACGACAACCGGATGCCTTGTCATGGAAACCTTACCCCCTATACGAAATTCAACCCTTATAAGCGTACAAACGTCATTTTACTCACTATTATATCACTTTTTTGCTTTGTACACTAGCCATTGCCTATCCGTTCCTTAATTTTTCCGCAAGCTCGTCGATTTTACGCAGCCGGTGGTTCACGCCGGACTTGCTCACTTTCCCTTTGAGCATCTCGCCGACTTCGGTCAAATTCAGATCCGGATGCATCATTCTTATATTCGCTACTTCGCGGAGCTTCTCGGGGAGCGAATCCAGCCCCACTTCCCGCTCCAGCAGCTTGATATTATCGATCTGGCGGACAGCCGCCCCGATCGTCTTATTCAAATTTGCCGTCTCGCAGTTCACGATCCGGTTGACGGAGTTCCGCATATCCCGCATGATTCGGACATCCTCGAATTTGAACAGCGCTTGATGCGCTCCGATGATGCTGAGAAGCTCGATGATCTTCTCGCCCTCTTTCATGTAGAAGATGAACCCCTTCTTCCGTTCGATGCAGCGGGCGTTCAAGTCGAACTTGTTCGCCAGCTCCACGAGCGCCTGACAATGTTCTTCGTACATCGTGGCGATCTCCAGATGGTACGAGGAGCCCTCCGGATTGTTGACGGAGCCGCCGGCCAGGAACGCGCCGCGCAGATAGGCTCGTTTGCAGCATGATTTGCGGATCATTTCCTTGTCGATGCCTTGATTGAACACGAACCCTTCCGACACGATTTTGAGCTCGGCCAAGATCTCCTGCACTTTGGTCGGAATGCGCACGATATACACATTGTTTTTCTTCAGCCTCATTTTTTTGCGAACCAACAGCTCCGTGTGCACGGCAAACTGCTTCTTGATGAGGGAATAGATCCGTCTTGCGATTGCAGCGTTTTCCGTCGAAATATCAAGGATGACCTTCCGGCTGGACAACGAGACCGAACCGTTCATGCGAATCAGCGCAGACAGCTCTGCCAATTCGCAGCACGCATCCGCTTCGATGAGCGTCAATTCTTTTTTGGTTTGTCCCGCAAAAGACACGTACCCTCACCTCTTTCGTTCCATCCAGTTTTCCACAAGCTGATAAATATGATGACTGAGCCTTGCCGCGTCATGCCGCAGATAGGTGCGGAACAAGACGAGCTTGTCGGCAATGACCTCGTACCCGCGTCGTTTTACTTCGTCCAAATCCAGATGCACGGCCTTCGCGCCCATCTCGGCGTACTTGAGCTGCACCTGCTCCGGAATCTCGCCATCGTTTACGATGACGTAATCGAACAAATGATGGCCCACGTGCGCATGCACGGCCGCCAGATGATCGCTCACCGAATAATTGTCCGTCTCCCCCGGCTGCGTCATGACGTTGCAGACGAACATTTTGACCGCGCACGATTCCACGATGCTCTGCGCCAGCTTCGGCACGAGCAGGTTCGGAATGATGCTGGTATACAAACTGCCCGGCCCGATCAGGATCGCGTCCGCTTCCCGGATCGCTTCCACGGCTTCCTCCAGCGGCTCCACGTCCGGCGGCTCGATAAACACCCGCTTGATCGCTTTGCCGGCCTTCGGAATGTTGGATTCGCCCGTAATGATCGTGCCGTCCACCGTCTCGCCCTTGAGCACGATGGCTTCGCCCGCGGCAGGCAGCACCCGTCCCCGAACGGCCAAGACCTTGCTCAGCATCCGGACGCCGGAAACGAAATCGCCCGTGATATCGGTCATCGCCGCCAGCATCAGGTTGCCCAGGCTGTGCCCCGCGAGCCCGGTACCGGAATTAAACCGGTACTTCAGCACGTCGGACAGCAGCGGCTCGACGTCCGCGAGCGCGATCAGCACGTTGCGGATGTCGCCGGGCGGGGGCATTTGCAATTCATTGCGCAGGATGCCGGAGCTCCCGCCGTCATCGGCGACCGTGACGATCGCCGTGATGTCGAGCGGCTTCTCCTTCAGGCCGCGCAGCATGACCGAGAGTCCCGTGCCCCCGCCGATCACGACGATCCGGGGCTGTTGCGCCTTACTACGTTCCGCCATGGTATGCCTCAGCTCCGATCACGGTCTGCATCTCGATGACTGACGCGCACGATTTCCGTATCGCTGCTGCCAAGCATGCGTCCCAAATATTCCGCGATCGCGACCGAACGGTGCTTGCCGCCCGTGCAGCCGATTCCGATCACGACCTGACTCTTGCCTTCCTTGCGGTAAAGCGGAATGAGAAATTGCAGCATATCCAGCAATTTCGATAGAAACGCCTGCGTCTCCGGCCATTTCATCACGTATTCGTAGACCTCGGGATCTTGGCCCGTGTTGGGACGCAGGTGATCGACGTAATGCGGATTCGGCAGGAACCGAACGTCGAAGATCAGGTCCGCGTCGATCGGAACGCCGTATTTGAAGCCGAAGGAAATGACGTTCACGGAGATCGTGCTCATGTCCGAGTTCGTGAACCGGGACATGATCCGTTCCTTCAGATGAGCGGGCTTCAGGTTGCTCGTATCGATAATTTGCGTCGCCCAGCCCTTCAGGTCCTCCAGCATCCGGCGTTCCAGCTTGATCCCCTCAAGCGGAAGTCCCTCGGTCGCCAGCGGATGCATCCGGCGGCTTTCCTTGTAGCGCTGGACGAGCACGCCGTCGGTCGCATCCAAGAACAGAATCTCGTAGCCGATCGTGAAATGCTCCTTCACGTAGCTGAGCGATTCCGACAAGGCCGTGAAAAACTCGCGTCCGCGCAGGTCGATCACCAGCGCCACCTTGCCGATTTTGCCGTTGGACTGCTCGATCAATTCGGCGAACTTCGGAATAAGCACCGGCGGCAAATTATCGACGCAGAAGAAGCCAAGGTCTTCCAAGCTCTGCACCGCAATGGTTTTGCCGGCGCCGGACATGCCCGTAATAATGACGAGTTTCGCCTTCGCTGTTGCCGATTCCATCGTCAATTCCTCCTAACCCGCGAAAAACCTGCACCGCTATTAATCCTGATAAACGTGAATGATCCGCATGCGGAGGATAATCGCAGCCCTTGCCTATGCGCGAATGATAAGGCCTGCAGCGCCGACGACGCCCGCATCGTTGCCCAGAATGGCCGGCACGATCTCCACGCCTTCCTGCGCCATGTTAGGCGTGGATTTGCGGAATACGTCACGGATCTGTTCGAACAGGAATTCGCCCGCCTTCGACACGCCGCCGCCGATGATAAAGCGCTGCGGGTTCAGCACGACGGCGACCGTCGCCATCGATTTGCCCAGGTAGAACGCCGCGCGGTTCACGATGCGCGCCGCCACTTCGTCGCCGGCTTTCGCCGCGTCGATGACATCCTTCGCCATAATGTTTTCCACGAACGACAGCGACGTCCGGTCGCCGCGCTCGACGGCGTCCTTGGCCATCCGGATGATGCCCGTCGCCGAAGAGACGGTTTCCAGGCAGCCTTTGTTGCCGCAGCCGCATTGGATCGCTTCCAGGTCCGGCACGATCGCCATATGGCCCAGCTCGCCGGCCATGCCTTTATAGCCTTCGACGATCTTGCCATTGATGATGACGCCGCCGCCGACGCCCGTTCCAAGGGTGTAGCATACGCAATCCGAGATGCCGCGACCCGCGCCCGCCCAAGCTTCGCCGAGCGCAGCCACGTTCGCATCGTTGTTCACGAGCACCTTCTTGTTCAGCTTCGCTTCCAAAATATCTTTAAGCGGCACGTTTTCGAAGAACAGGTTGACCGATTTGTGGACGAAACCGCGCGGAATGTCCAAGAAGCCGGCGATGCCGATGCCGACGCCCTCCACCTGATCCCACTCGTACGACGATTGTTCCACGATCAGGCGGGCATACGCCGCGATGTTATCGCAAACCGCGTCGGAACCTTTCTCGACTTCGGTCGGACCTTCGTACGTATGCAGCAGCGCGCCCTCGCTATCGCAAATGCCAACCTTGATGGACGTACCGCCAATATCTACACCAACGACAATTTTCTCGGACATGAATGGGCCACCTCTATAATAATATAAGGATCTATTGCTGTTTCCGTTCCAACTAAACTATAAGCGAACGCTTCCAACTGGTCAAGAATAAGCCGCCCCTGCCAAATGCAGCCTTTCGCCGCACGCTCGCTTACATGAAGCGACGCTGTCCGGTAGTCCGGACAGCGCCCCGTTGCTCGTCTGCTAACCGGTCGAACCCGGGCTTACAACGACTGGCTCCAGTCGTGCACCGCGTGGCCTTCCAGGAATTTCTCGCAATCCAACGCCGCCATGCAGCCGCTTCCCGCCGCCGTGATCGCTTGGCGGTACTTGTGATCCTGCACGTCTCCGCAAGCGAAGATGCCCGGGATTTGCGTCTCCGACGTGCCCGGTTTCACCACCAGGTAACCGGTCTCGTCCGTTTCCAGCTGGCCGTTCAGGAACTTCGTGTTCGGCGTATGGCCGATCGCGACGAAAATGCCGTTCGTCTCGATGACTTCTTCTTCGCCCGTCTCGTTATTCTTCACTTTCAGCCCCGTCACGCCCATATCGCCGGCCACGACTTCAAGCGGCGTGCGGTCGAGCGCCCAGCTGATCTTGCCGTTCGCGCGGGCGCGGTCCTGCATGATTTTGGAAGCGCGCATTTCCGGACGGCGGTGAACCAGCACGACCTCGGAAGCGAAGCGCGTCAGGAAGCTCGCTTCTTCCATGGCGGAATCGCCGCCGCCGACCACGATGATTTTCTTGCCGCGGAAAAAGAAGCCGTCGCAGGTCGCGCACGTGCTGACGCCGCGTCCCACGTTCTCGCGCTCGTTGGCGATGCCCAGGTATTTGGCGGAGGCGCCGGTCGAGATGATCAGCGCTTCGGCCTGAAGCTCGCCTTGGCCTTCGACCTGCAGCGTGAACGGGCGCTTGGAGGTATCGACGGAATTGACCCAGCCGGTGCGGAATTCGGCGCCGAAGCGCTCCGCCTGCTTGCGCATGTTCGCCATCAGATCGGGACCCATGATGCCTTCCGGGAATCCGGGGAAGTTCTCGACTTCCGTCGTCGTCGTCAGTTGGCCGCCCGGCTCAGGGCCTTCGATGACGAGCGGGTTCATGTTGGCGCGGGCCAGGTAGATGGCTGCCGTAAGGCCTGCAGGGCCGGTTCCGATAATTATTGCTTTGTACACGAGTAGTGCCTCCTTTGCGATTAAGCTCCCTTAGTCGCGGTGATCCGCGAGCGCCGGGAAGGTCATTCTCATTTTTTCTTTGATCCCGCATATTTCATCAATGCGCTTGGCGCATTTGCTGACGGTCGCGATCGAGATGCCGTACCGCTGCGATACTTCGTGGTAAGAAATTTCGCGGCGGTGCATTTTGGCGGTCAAGTATTCCAGCGCGGCTGCCCAGCCTTCCACTTTCCCCAGCTTCGGCACGTCGGGGTATACCCGCGAAAGGAATTCAATCCACAGCGTAAGCAGGTCATGCTGCTGCACCAGATCGTACTGCTTGTTCATCCGCATGAGCGCGGCTTCCAGCACGGACTGCCATTTGTCTTCCCAGATCGGCAGTCGCGACGGCATCCGGCTGTGCTCGATGACCGTCTCCTTGCCTTCGAGAATCGCATTCAGCGATTCGTGCACGCCGATGGAGCGGAGCACGAAGATGGCGATCCGCTTCAGATAATCGTCTTCCTGCGGTTCGACGATGAACTCGCGCAGCGCATCCTTCACTTCATTATCGGCAATCATGCCGAGCGCTTGAATGACCTGCAGCTTCGTATGCCGGTCGCCGTGGCGCAGCGCCCAGAAGAAGGACGAGCGGACGAGCGGATCGCGCTTCATATGATCCGGCAGCGACTCCGTCGATTTCTCCCACAGCTTGAACTGCTCCTCGAAAGGAAGATGGTAGTGATAACTCGCCGGCGCCGCGTGCTGGCCGTCCTTCATGCGTTCCAGCTGCTCCAAATAATAGCCGGGCACGTGAGAGTCGGCATCCAGCTTTCGCACCTGCTGCCATAAGCGGCGAGCTTCCTCGTAGCGCCCCATGTTGCAGGCCGCCACGGCCGCGTAATGGTAGAGGCACGGGTCCGATTTCAGCGCCCCGTCCTTCAGAAGCCGCACGAAATGGCGGTAAGCTTCGCCATGCTCTCCTAGAATGCCCATTGTCGTCGCCAGCTTAAACACATGCTCTTGGTGGAAAGGCACGGTTTTGCACAAAAGTTGGACCAGCGGCGCCAGTTCCTCCGCCTCCTCGCCGTGCTGGTAGAAAATCGCCAGGTTGCACAACGCGTGCAGATTGCCCGGCTCGAGCTCCAGCACCTGCTTGATCGTGACCATCGCCTTGTCGAAAATGCCCATGTAATAGTAGGCAAGCGCCAGGTTGTTGCGGGCCGCCAGGAAATCGGCGTTCTTCTCGACGATGCTCTCGAGCAGGCGAACGGCTTCGACGAACTTGCCTTCCTCGAGCATCGACCTCGCCCGGTCATGTTCGAAAAATCCTTCGCGCGCCTTGATGAACGCGAGCTTCGTCGGCCGTTCCAATTCGAAGTGCAGCAGCTCCATCATCTCTTCCGCTTCCTCGAGAAACTGCCCTTCGGCGTCTTCCTCCAGGTAGCGCACAAGCGACGTCTCGGCTGCTTCGTACAATTCCATATTGGCGTAATTGTTCGCCATATAAAAATGACATTCCGTCATTTCGGGATCGAGCTCGTCGACGATCGACTGGAGAATGCGGTTGGATTCCTCGTAATTCCCCATCTCGGACAAAATTCCCGCCATATTGCAGTGGTTGACGGGATTATCCGGCTCGTATTCGGCCGCGCGCCGGAAGTATTTCAGTGCCTTGTCATAATGATATCGATCCATCGAGCGCACCGCACGCTCGAAGAAGAACGTTGCGTCCCACTGAATGGGAATGATTTTCGTGCTGCGACCGGCAAGCGCAATTTTCTTTTCTTTCATAACACAAGGCACCTCCTCGGCTGCATAGGCCAGCAGTACATATACGCGCATAACGTATTATGCGCGTTAGTACGACCAGCCCTCATGCAAAGTTTCTACGATTATACCATAGCGCGGCCTATCCTTACACGCAAGAATATGTGGCAAATCGCGGGCAGGCGCCCGCGATTCAGGTGGTTGGCCGCTAATCGCGGCCCTATGGGACGAACAAAACCGGCATCTCCGATGCTAAATGCCCGCGTTTTTGAAGAGCGTGCTGATGGAGCCGCCTTCGATAATGATTCGCGTCGTTTCCGCCAGGATCGGGGCGACCGACAGTACCGTGAAACGATCGGAACGGTTGTCCGGAAGCGCGATCGTATCGGTGACGATGACTTCTTTAATATTGGGATGGTCCAATCGCTGCAGGGCAGGGCCCGAGAAGAGCGGATGCGTTGCGCACACGTAGACGTCATCGGAGCCGCGTTCCTTGAGGCCTTCCACGACGTTGACGATCGTGCCGCCCGTATCGATCATGTCCTCGATAATGATCGGCGTGCCTCCCTCGACATCGCCGATAACGTGGGTGATGTTGGACTCGTTGTGAGCCTGACGTTTCTTGATCATGATCGCGAACGGCGCGTCCAGATAGTTCGCCAGCTTCTCCGCCGTCGAAGCACGACCGGCATCCGGGGAGACGACGACTGGGTTTTTGATGTTCTTCGATTTCAGGTAGTCGCTGATCAGGTCGAGGCCTGTCAGGTGATCCACCGGAATATTGAAGAATCCTTGAATGGCCGGCGCATGGAGATCGATCGTGATGACGCGCGTCGCTCCGACGGTCGTCAGCACGTCAGCGAGCATCTTGGCGGAAATGGGTTCACGCGGAGCCGCTTTGCGCTCTTGGCGCGCATAACCGTAGTAAGGAACGATAATGTTTACGGTACGGGCGGAAGCACGCTTTGCCGCATCGATCATGACGAGCAGTTCGACGAAATGATCGTTGATGGGATGCGAGAACGACTGAACCAGGAACACGTCGCAGTTACGGATCGTTTCTTCGTAGTGAACATAAATTTCGCCGCTCTTAAACCGGGAAACCTTGATTCTGCCGAGCGGCAGCCCGAGCTCTTCGCTGATTCGTTCAGCCAATTTGGGATTCGAGGAACCCGAGAAAATACGCAGCTTGTCGCTAAACAACATAATACCCTCCTGAGCGATTAGACCACTAAATTAATAACCTTCTGTCCCTTCATGCTGACAGGGAAGCACAACGGAACGATTGACTTCGGCATCTTAAAACACCGCATTGTTTCGACAACTTTCATTATACATGGAATCATCGAGAATTCAAAAAACGATCTTGTGGGATTACCCGGCCCTAACCGCCTTCAACTTGCCGATCCCGTCCCTTTGCGGCATCTGGCGCGGTTTGTTCCCGTTGTCGGGCGCATCCGCGAACAGGGACGCCGGAACGCGGCAGAACCGAGCGCGCTGTTCCGGCGGCTCGGCCAAGGCTGCGGTCGCTCCGGACGAACTAAGAGGACGGCTTTGTTTTGTTGTGGCGGTGTCCGAGCTCGGCCATGACCTCGTCCAGCGACAGGCCGCGCTCGCGCAGCAGCACCATCAGATGAAAGATCAGGTCGCTCGTCTCGCAGCGAAGCTCGTCGTTGTCTTTGTTCTTGGCCGCGATGATGACCTCGGCGGTCTCTTCGCCGACTTTCTTCAGAATCTTGTCGACGCCCTTCTCGAACAGATACGTCGTGTAGGCGCCTTCGGGACGTTCGACGTAACGCTGCGCGATCGTCGCCTCCAGCTGGTTCAGCATCGCGAACCGGTCACTGGATTGCTGGAAGGAGCTTGCGCCGGATTCCGTGTCCTTAATGCCCTGCACTTCGCCCGTAAAGCAGCTGTACGTGCCCGTATGGCAGGCCGGACCGGTTTGCTCGACCCGCACGAGCAGCGTATCGCCGTCGCAGTCGTAATGCATCGCGACGATGCGCTGCGTATGCCCGCTCGTCGCGCCTTTGTTCCAGAGCTCGCCGCGCGAACGGCTCCAGAACCAGGTCACACCCGTTTCCGCGGACAGCGTCAGCGATTCCCGGTTCATGTAGGCCAGCATCAACACTTCTTTGCTCTTGGCATCCTGCACGATGGCCGGGACCAAGCCCGCCTCGTTCCACTTGATCTCCTCGGCAACCGCCGCAATCGTTTTTCCGGTGCTCATCGAATCTCGACCCCTTTCTGCCGCAAGTCGTCCTTCACGTCGCGGATCGTCATTTCTTTATAGTGAAAAATCGTCGCCGCAAGGCCAGCGTCAGCATGCCCCTGCAGGAATACGTCATGAAAATGCTCCACTCTGCCCGCGCCGCCGGAAGCGATGACCGGGATGCCCAGCGAATCCGACACCGCGCGCGTCAGCTTCAAGTCGAAGCCGTCCTTCGTGCCGTCCGCATCCATGCTGGTCAACAGGATTTCCCCGGCGCCCAACTGTTCCGCTTCCTTCGCCCAGGCCAGCGCCTTGATGCCGGTCGCCGAGCGTCCGCCGTGCGTGTACACTTCCCACTCGCCCCAAGCCGGATTGAACTTCGCGTCGATCGCGACCACGATGCACTGGGAACCGAATTTCTTCGCTCCGTCGCTGACGAGCGACGGGTTCTTCACGGCCGCCGTGTTGATGCCGATCTTGTCGGCCCCGGCCCGCAGCAGCCGTTTCATGTCGTCGACATGCGAGATGCCGCCGCCGACCGTGAACGGGATCGTGATTTCGCCGGCCGTGCGTTTGACGACCTCCACCATCGTGGCCCTTCCTTCGACCGACGCGGAAATATCGAGAAAGATCAGTTCGTCCGCGCCTTCCTTATCGTAAATCGCCGCCAGTTCGACGGGATCGCCGGCATCGCGCAGGTTCACGAAATTAACGCCTTTGACGACGCGTCCGTCCTTCACGTCCAGACAAGGGATAATCCGTTTGGCTAACATTGTGGACGCTCCCTCCTAAAAGATTAATCAATGCTGCTTCGGAAGCAATGCTTCTATCGGCCTGCAAGCTCTAATCGGCTTCGGCCTCCGCGCTTGGCCGCAAGCGGCTAGCGCACGGTTTCGCGCACGCCCGTCAGGGCCAGGAAATTGCGGAGCAGGCTCATGCCGAGGTCGCTGCTCTTCTCCGGGTGGAACTGCATGCCGTACACGTTGCCGCTGCCGACGATCGCCGTTACCTGCCCGTTATAGTCCGTCGTCGCGAGCAGATCGCTCTCCCGCCCCGGCTTCGCGTGAAAAGAATGCACGAAGTACACATGCCCGGGCTCGAGCCCCTCGAAAAGCGCGTTCTCCTGGCGGAAATCCAGCTTATTCCAGCCCATGTGCGGCACTTTGAAGTCGCCCTTGAACCTAATGACCGTCCCCGGCAGCAGATTCAAGCCTTTATGCGGACCGTACTCCTCGCTCTCGCTGAATAACAGCTGCATGCCGAGGCAAATGCCGAGCAGCGGCTTCCCGGACGACGCGTAATACCGCGTCACTTCGTCCAGACCGGTGTTCCGCAAATTCTGCATCGCATCGCCGAATGCGCCGACGCCCGGCAAAATCGCGCCGTCCGCTTCCATGATCTCCTGCGCATCGGCCGTGACGACCGGTTCGTAGCCGAGCCGCTCTACCGCCTTGCTGACGCTGTGCAGATTGCCCATGCCGTAATCGATGATCGCGATCATCTACAGCACTCCCTTCGTCGAAGGCACTCCTTGCACGCGCGGGTCGATGCCGGTCGCTTCGTCAAGCGCCCGGCCGAGGGCCTTAAACACCGCTTCGATCATGTGATGCGTGTTGTGACCGTAATGCACGATGACATGCAGCGTCATGCGCGCTTCGAGCGCCAGCTTCCAGAGGAATTCATGCACGAGCTCCGTGGAGAAGCTGCCGACCTGCTGGGACGGGTACTGCGCCCGGTATTCGAAATGCGGCCGGTTGCTCAGGTCGATAACGACCTGCGCCAGCGCCTCGTCCATCGGCACGAACACTGAAGCGTAACGCTTGATGCCGCGCTTGTCGCCGAGCGCTTCGCGGATCGTCTGCCCAAGGCATATGCCGATGTCCTCGACCGTATGGTGATCGTCGATATCCACGTCGCCGCGCGCTTCGACGGTCAGATCGAATTGGCCGTGCTTTGTGAACAGGTCGAGCATATGGTTCAGGAAGGGCACGTCCGTCTCGATCTTGGTAATACCGGTGCCGTCGAGGCCAAATGCGAGCGTTATGTCCGTTTCGTTCGTTTTGCGCGCCACGTCGGCCGCGCGAATCACGTTATCCGCCATAGTAAACATCCTTCTTTCGCATCATGTCTATTCGTGCAGGAGCCGTCTCGCCCGCAAGCATTGCAGGCTGCTTCCTCCGACGGTCCGGTCAACGCATTGCCGGGACTATCGCTCCCGCTCCAAGCGGATCTCGATAGCGCGCGCATGCGCCTCCAAGCCCTCATGCCGGGCAAGCGTGATGATCTGATCGCCGTTCGCCAGCAGCGCGTCCTTGCTGTAGTGGATGAGGCTCGACTTCTTCATGAAATCGTCCACGTTCACCGGCGAGGAGAAGCGCGCCGTTCCGTTGGTCGGCAGAATATGGTTCGGACCGGCGAAATAATCGCCGACCGGTTCCGAGCTGTACGGTCCGACGAAGATCGCGCCCGCGTTCTCGATTCGGCCCAGCAGCGTCATCGGGTCGGCCGTCATGATCTCCAAATGCTCGGGCGCCATGCGGTTGACCGCGGCAATCGCCTCCGCCATCGAATCGGCCAACAGAATGGCGCCGTAACCGTCGATAGACTGGCGGGCCGTGCCCTCCCTCGGCAGCGTCGACAGCTGCTGCTCGATTTCCACGGCTACGGCATCGCCCAGCGCCTCCGAAGTCGTCACAAGGATGGCAGAGGCCATCTCGTCATGCTCCGCTTGCGATAGGAGGTCTGCGGCGACATAAGCGGGATCCGCCGTCTCGTCCGCCAGCACGACGATTTCGCTCGGGCCGGCAATGCTGTCGATCGCCACGACCCCGAACACCGCGCGCTTGGCAAGCGCGACGTAGATGTTGCCTGGCCCGCAGATTTTATCGACCGGCGGGATCGTTGCCGTGCCGTACGCCAGCGCGGCTACGGCTTGCGCGCCGCCGATCCGGTACATTTCCTTGACGCCCGCTTCCGCGGCCGCGACCAGAATATACGGGTCGATGCCCGTCTTGCCTCCGGTTGCGGGCGGCGTCACCATCACGATTTCGGGCACGCCCGCAACTTGCGCCGGAATGACGTTCATTAGTACGGAGGAGGGATAAGCCGCCTTTCCGCCCGGCACGTAAACGCCGACGCGCTTCAACGGGCGCAGGAGCTGACCCAGCATCGTGCCGTCCGGCTGCACGTCCACCCAGGACTGCCGCAGCTGCTTTTCGTGAAATGCCCGGATATTCAAGGCGGCCTGACGGATCGCCGTCAAGAAATCCGCGTCGACGCGATCGTACGCCGCTTGAATCTCGTCGTTCGTGACGCGCAGCGTCCCGGTATCCAGCCGGACACGGTCCAGTTCTTCCGTATAGCGCAGCAGCGCCGCGTCGCCTTCCGTGCGGATCGCCTCGACGATGCGCGCGACCGTTTCGTTTTGTTCAGGCGAACCGTATTCCACCTTGCGCGTTAAACCAAATTGTTCCGCCCGCAGCTTTCGCATGCCGCTTCGCTCCTTCCGCGTTTTATTCGTGTGCAATCCTCGGGAACCGCCGTAGCGAATCCAATCCATCCATGCGCAAGCGGTTCCGTCACTGCTCCGTCCGGCCGTTGCCTAAGCGACCGATGATATTCTTCATAAATGCTAAACGACCGGTTTCGCCGCGATCACATGCTGCAGCTTATCACACAGGTTCTGAATCGCCTCGTTCTTCATGCGGTAGCTGACGCGGTTCGCGATCAGCCGGCTCGTGATGCCGAAGATCGTCTCCATCTCCACCAGGCCGTTCTCGCGGAGCGTCTGCCCCGTCTCCACCATATCGACGATCCGGTCCGCCAGTCCGATCAGGGGCGCCAGCTCGATGGAGCCGTTCAGCTTGATCACCTCGACCTGTTGTCCCTGCTCGCGGAAGTACTGCGAGGCTACGCTCGGATATTTCGTCGCGACGCGGGGATGAATGACCGGCTTCCAATCCGGCAGCCCGATAACGGACATGCGGCACTTCGCGATCCCGAGATCCAGCAGCTCGTAGACGTCCTTGTTTTCCTCCATCAGCACGTCTTTGCCCACGATGCCGATGTCGGCCACGCCGTATTCGACGTAAGTCGGCACGTCTACGGGCTTCGCCATTATAAATGACATGCCCGCTTCGGGAAGCTCGATGATCAGTTTCCGCGTATCGTCGAAATCGCTCGGGATCGGAACCCCCGCTTCCCTGAACAAGTTCGAGGCCACCTTATAGATGCGGCCCTTCGGCATGGCTACCTTCAACAGCTCCCGGCCGGAGGAAGCCCGCGGTTCGTTCATCGTCATATTCAGCCCTACTCCCTTTCCCGTTCGCCGCCGAAGTATGACAGCAGCTTCGTAAACGCGACGCCTTTGTAAATGACCATTCCGCTTGCAGCGGATGCCGCGGAGTCGCGTACGGCTTGCTGCGAGACGGCGTCCATGCGCTCCGTCACGATCAACGCGGACGTTCCCGCCGCTTCCCGAAGCTCGCGCGCCTTATCCAGCGCGGCCGCCCGGCCTTCGGCATCGTAACCGATCAGCACGCGCTCCTCGTTCGACTCGCAATCGTCGTCTCCGATCAGCTCGAGGATTCGCGTCGTCTTCAGCGCGAAGCCCGTAGCCGGAGCCGGACGTCCGAACTGCTTGAGCAAATTATCGTAACGGCCGCCGCTCGCCACCGGGAATCCCAGATCCGCGGCATAGGCTTCGAACGTCATGCCCGTGTAATACTTGAAGTCGCCGATCATCGTCAAATCGATCAGCACGTGCTCGCATACGCCGTACGCCTCCAGGACGTCCCACATCTCGCATAAATGACGGACGGATGCCTGAGCGATATCGTCCAAGCTAAGCGCCATGGCCTGATTGCAAATTTCCCGTCCGCCGCGAAGGCGGATAATGCCTTCCAGCTCGCTTCGCATCTCTTCGGATATCGCGAGCGAGCGCAAGCATTCCCGATAGCCGACGTAGTCGCGGCCGAGCAGGTACGCTTTCAGTTCCTCCTGCGCGGCCCTTTGACCGGGAAGCGTCTCCTCGAACAGGCCGTTCAGGAAGCCGACATGGCCGATGGCAATCTTGAACCGTTTCACGCCTGCCGCTTTCAGCGAGGCGATCGCCAGCGCGACCACTTCCGCATCGGCTTCCGGCGATGCATCCCCGACAAGCTCCACGCCAGTCTGGAAGAACTCCGCTTCGCGGCCCGCCTCTTCCTCGATCGCGCGGAATACGTTGGAGTGATAAGACAAGCGAATCGGGAACTGCACGTCTTTGAGCACGGAGGAGACGACGCGCGCGATCGGCGCCGTCATATCGGATCGAAGCACGAGCGTCGTGCCCCGGTTGTTCAATAGCTTGAAGAGTTTCTGGTCGGACGTCGAGCTTGCCACGCCAACCGTATCGTAATATTCCATCGTAGGGGTCATGATCTGCTCGTAGCCCCAGGAATGCATGCATGCAAGCACTTGATTTTCGATCTGTCGCAGCTTTGCCACCGCATGCGGCAAATAATCCTTAACCCCAATCGGTTTCTCGAACACCTTCGGTTTGGACATTTAAGTTCACCCACATGACTTTAGTATATTAACGCGTTACCATATTACCATACTGCCAAAATAAAGAGTTTAGTCGTAATGATACCATGCTCCAAGTGTTCCGTCAATAACGCTTCATGCGGCATCGTCGCTGCTTTGCGGGTCGATTCCGCCGCGCGCGGGCTTCTCGCCAGCGGCCAGCAAAGGTCTCGTCTGCCAAACAATCCGTGCCCTTGTTAGTCCTCGCATGCGCTACACCGGAGCTTCCTAAGCGCGATATGTTGCCTCGCTTTACCGAAAACGCACTTTTCCCAGCAAAAACCGGGAAGCGTCGCTTCCCGGTTTTCTTGCGGGCAACTGAATTCGATGATTGGATCACGGGGGACGCTTGACCGGCACGCAGCCGCGTTCCCTAAGCCTTCCGAATTTCTTGAATGGGGTTGCCGCCGACGAAGGCACCGGGCGGAACGTCTTTATGCACCATCGACCCCGCGGCCACGACCGCTCCGTCGCCGATCGTAACGCCGGGCAGGATCGTCGTATTGGCCCCGATCATGACATTGGAACCGATTCGCACGGCGCCGAGCCGGTATTCGCCGATTAAATATTCATGCGTCAAGATCGTCGTATTGTAGCCGATGATCGAGTTGTCTCCTATAGAGATTTTCTCCGGAAAAAAGACGTCGACCATGACCATCAGCGCGAACGCCGTATAGCGCCCTACGCGCATGCCGAGCACACGCCGATAGATCCAATTTTTGACCGGCAAGGACGGACAGTAACGCGCCGCCTGTATGAATGCAAAGTTCCGTACGGCCTTCCAGCGGCTGACGGTACGATACACCTGCCAGAGCGCGTTCGGCCCTTCGACGGGATAACGCTCCACGTTTCTCAACGGCGTTTACTCCAATCCGACAAAAGCATATAAATCGCGCATATCCTGAATGATATGGCGCGCGCCGCTCTCCTTCAAGACCTGCTCGCCTTTAAGGGACCACGCCACGCCAACGGAGACGACGCCGGCCGCCTCGGCCGATTGGATATCCACGACGCTGTCGCCGACCATCATCGTCTCTCCGGGAGCGGTGCCGATCGCTTGCAGCGCAAGCCGTATCGGCTCCGGATCCGGCTTCGGACGGGTCACGTCTTCGATCGTAACGATCGCGCCCGGTTCCACGTAATCGTATAGTCCGACAAAGCGCAGTCCCCGTTCGGTCGTCAAGCGAATCTTGGTCGTCACGATTCCGATTTTGATCCCGGCTTCATGCAGCCTCGCCAAGACTTCTTTCACATGCGGGAAAGCCTGTACGTATTCGTCATGCAGCCGTAAGTTGACTTCGCGGTATGCCGCTACGAGGTCTTCGACCTGCTCGCGCCCCGAGAACTGCTGCAGCTGCATCGACAGGGGAAGTCCCATGCTCGGGATGATATGCTCCCGATTGAAATCATGCGGCACGATTCCATTCAGCGCGTACAGAAAGGACTGAATAATCAGTTCGTTCGTATCCATGATCGTACCGTCCAAATCGAACAAAATCGCTTTGATCTCCGTCGCCATTGCCTGCAGATTACTCCTTTATCGACGTATCGCCGGATCCGTTCGCCGCGTTGCCGCCGTTATGTTCGATCGGCGGTTTCGGGTTCGGCTCATCCGAGTTCTTCTTGTTCTCCGCGCCCGCGGGGAGTCCGGTTTTAAAATTAATGATCGGATCGTTATAATGCTCCGAAGCCGCGCCCGTACGGCGCCGAATGATAATCATCGCGACTGACGCGATCACGAGCAGCAATGCCAACAGCTGCGAGATTCGAATATTCCCGTAAGACGGATCCAGATAGCCTTGTTCGCCGAATATCGCTTTCATCGGGGACCATAGCCCGTTCATAAGCGAAGCCGCCCAATCCGCGCCATGGAAAGCGAGGCTGTCCGTACGAAGGCCTTCCACGTAGAAGCGGCCCAGGGAATACCAAATAAAATAGAAGAAAAGCTGTTCTCCCGCACGCAGGAAAGGACGCCGGCGAATCACGAGCAGGATCACAAGGCCAACCAAATTCCAAAGCGATTCATATAGGAATGTCGGGTGATGAAACACGCCCGCGACATTCATCTGATTGACAATCCAATCCGGGAGATGAAGCGTATTGCGCAGGAAGCTTTCTTTAACTTCGCCGCCGTACGCCTCCTGGTTCACGAAGTTCCCCCAACGTCCGATCATTTGGCCCGCAATCAGGGATGGCGCGCAGATGTCGGCAATCCGCCAGAAGCTGTACCCTTTGTTACGGAAATATATAATGCCGCAGGCAAAGGCCCCGATCAACGCGCCGTAGATCGCGATCCCGCCGTTCCATATTTTAAAGACGTCCATCAGGTTGTTCTTGTACTCATCCCATTGGAAGGCGACGAAATAAATGCGCGCGCCGATGATCGCGGACGGCACCCCGAACAGCAATAAATCCATAAAAAAGTCCGGCGACAGCCCGAAGCGCTTGCCCTCTTGCACCGCCAGCAGCAAACCGACGAGCGCCGCGGTTCCCAGAATGATGCCGTACCAGTGCACGCTGATCGAACCCAGCGAGAAAGCAATCGGATCTAATCGTAATCCAAACATGCGTCAATGGCTCCTTCTCAATTATCCGTAATGGTCATCCATGGTCGCGCTGAACCCCGCCGATCAGTCGAAATCGTCCGAGTCTTCCGCGATCGTTTCCGTCAGTTTGTTCGTAAACTGCAGCGCCGCGTTATACCCCATCCGTTTCAGCCTGAAATTCATCGCCGCCACTTCGATGATGACAGCCAAATTTCGGCCGGGTCGAACCGGTACCGTCACGATCGGCACGTCGGTATCGATGATGCGCGTCGTCTCCTCGTCCAAGCCGAGCCGGTCATATTGCTTGTCGGCCTGCCAGTTCTCCAGCTTGATGACAACGCTGATGCGTTTGTTGTTCCGCACCGCGCCGGCTCCGAATAAGGTCATGACGTTGATAATGCCCAGGCCGCGGATTTCAAGCAAATGCCGGATCAGCTCAGGCGCCGTACCGTGAAGCTGATTGTCGGAGGTTTGGCGAATCTCGACCGCGTCATCCGCTACGAGGCGATGGCTCCGTTTGACGAGCTCGAGCGCCGTTTCGCTTTTACCGATGCCGCTGCCGCCCGTAATGAGCATGCCCACCCCGTAAACATCCACGAGAACGCCGTGAATCGTCGCGGAAGGCGCAAGCTTGCGCTCCAAGAAGTTGGTTATGCGGCTCAAGAAGATCGTGGTTGCGGCGTTGCTGCGCAATACCGGAATTTGCCGAACGTTCGATTGTTCCAACAGCTCCGGAGGCGCATCCAGGCCGCGCGTAATGATAAAGCAAGGGGTTTCATCGTCAAACAGCCGCTCAATCCGGTCGATCCGCTCTTGCTTGGAGAGGGTGTCCATGAACGTAATTTCCGTCTTCCCGAGAATCTGCACCCGTTCCCTCGGGTAATAGTCGAAGTAACCTGCCATTTCGAGTCCCGGACGCGACAAGTCATCCAGGGTAATGCTGCGTTTCAGGCCGTCTTCGCCACCTAGGATCTCGAGTTGGAACTGGCTTACAAGATCCGAAACTTTCACTTTCTTGCCCATGTTTGGCCTCCTCAAAATCGCAGCCGGCTACGCGTATAGTGGTCATTCCTAAAAATCCAGATGTATTCATCCTATAGGAAATAAGAACTGAAATCAACGTCCTGGCTCGTCAGAAACCGGTTATGTATCGTATAGGAGCGTATAATCGCACAAAAACAGCCGTCCGATCGGATCGGACGGCTGTTCGACAAGGGGAGTGCCTTATTTTATACTTCGAATACGTTCAGTTCGCTTTCTTTGTCGAAGATATGAACCTTGTTCATATCCAAAGCGAGTTTCACGTTAACGCCTTCCTTAACGCCGGAGCGTCCGTCAACACGAGCGATAACGGAATCTTTGCCCAGACCGTTCAGGTAGAGGAACATTTCGTGACCAAGGTTCTCGGCAACTTCGACGTGAGCGTTCACGATCGTTTGCGGGGAAGCCTCGTGGAATACCGGCTCTTCGTGCAGGTCTTCAGGACGGATGCCAAGAATGATTTCTTTGCCGATCAAGCCTTTTTCGCGAAGTTGTTGCGCTTTGCCGTCCGGAACAAGAACATCGATGTTATTCGCTTTGAAGCGAACAGCGCCGCCGGCTTCTGCAAGCGAACCCGTAATGAAGTTCATGGAAGGAGCTCCGATGAAGCCTGCCACGAAGATATTAACCGGGTGGTTGTACAGCTCTTCAGGGGAAGCTGCTTGTTGAATGATACCGTCTTTCATAACGACGATACGATCGCCCATTGTCATGGCTTCGATCTGGTCATGCGTTACGTAGATAACGGTCGTTTCCAGACGTTTAGCCAGTTTGGAGATCTCCGCGCGCATTTGACCGCGAAGTTTGGCATCCAAGTTGGAAAGAGGCTCATCCATCAAGAAGACTTGCGGTTCACGGACGATTGCACGGCCGAGGGCGACACGTTGACGTTGACCGCCGGACAATGCTTTAGGTTTACGGTCGAGCAAGTGCTCGATATCGAGAATTTTAGCGGCTTCACGAACGCGTTTGTCGATTTCCGCTTTTTTGAATTTACGAAGTTTCAGGCCGAACGCCATGTTTTGGTAAACGTTCATGTGAGGGTACAGGGCGTAAGATTGGAATACCATCGCGATGTCACGATCTTTAGGGGCTACGTCATTAACAAGACGTTCGCCGATGAACAGTTTACCTTCGGAAATTTCTTCAAGACCGGCAATCATACGAAGCGTCGTCGATTTACCGCAACCGGAAGGACCGACAAGAACCAAGAACTCCTTGTCTTTAATGTCGAGGTTGAAGTCTTTAACCGAAGCGAGATCAGTACCCGCATATTTTTTGTAAACGTGTTCTAAGCGTACACCAGCCATTTGTATTTCCCCCTAACGATTATTGTCGTTCATTACACTTAGTTTATATCAGTGCTGTCCATATGACTATGCACATACTTTACAAAAAAACTACGCCCTTTTCGTCACTTTATACAATAGCAAAATAATTTTGACGAGTACGGCATCGCGGAACTGCCGCACGTCCAGCTCCGTCTCCTGCTTTAGTTTGTCCAACCGGTAAAGCAGCGTATTCCGGTGAATATAAAGCTTCTTTGCCGTTTCGCTGACGTTGCAGTCCAAAGCGAAGAACGTCTCCAGCGTCGTCAGGATTTCCGGATCCAGAAAGGCATCCGTCCGCTTCAAAGCTTGCTCCACGAATTTGATGCGATGCGCTTCGGGGATCGTATTGAGCAATCGCTCCAAATGAAGCAGCCAAGGCAAATGAATATTGGCCCCGATATGGAACGCTCGTCCGAGATGAACGGTTTCCCTGAGAAGAGCCGTCGTTCCGATAATGGAATTGGCTGGCGAGATCGGGTGAGATATTGCCAGATGACAATCCCCCATCCATTCGCTTGCCAGCATTTCGTGCAAACCGAACGCGATCGACGCCAAGCTTTCCTCTAAAGACTCCTCTTCTTCCTCGTCCCGCTCGCCGGACTGCGCATCGTGAATGAGCGACGCAGGCCCAAGAATCAGCCATTCCTGCTCCTTCAGCGGAATAATCAGCACGTCCTCTGCTAGGAACGTGCGAAGCAGCTTTTCGAGTTCTCCGAAGCTGGCTCGGCCAGACTCGGCCTGCTCGCATACGAGGAGAAATGGAATCATGGACGAGAACAATCTTCCCCTCGATATCAGACGATCCGGTAGCAGGAGCTTCGGTTCGCTGGCGTCGAGCTGCTCGTCGATCCAGGTCCCCAGCTCGCTGGCGTAGCGTTCCGATTCCGAAAAGCCTTCGTAATTCTTGCTGCTCTCGGCGAGCATCTGATTGACCGCCCATCCAATCAGGCGAATTTCCATCTCGCTTAACCGCTGCTGCCGATTGATCTCGAGCACGTGGACATGATCCGCATGCTGTTCAAGGGCAAACCAAGTTGCTCCTTCGGGACCGCTTACATAATCTCCTATTGTAACCGCATTCGTTTTCGGTTTTTGCAACCGTTCATTCGGTTGCCGAGCTTGTTCGCTGCTCAGTAATCGCCAGTCATGAATCGGGAGCTGATGCTCTCGGACCGGGCAATCCAGAACAGCTTGCAATTGCGTAATCCATTTTGCATCACTCATGGGCTTGCCCCTATCCATCGGCGCGAATGTGCGCTTTTTACTGCACAGTATACCATATACGACCGGTTATTTCAGCTAAGGGCCAGCAACACGACAAGCGACAGCAAGGAAAACAACGCCGCCACCAAATAAATGAAGGATACCGTTTGGATCTGCGTTAATCCCCAGCGCATTAGAACGTGATGGGTATGAAGCTTGTCCGCCCTGTGCAGCCCTTTGCCGGACAATAGCCTGCGAAGCATAACCACGGCCGTGTCGAGTATCGGCACGCCAAGCGCCAGCAAGGGTACCGCGACCGTGACGAGCGTAGCGCTTTTGAATGCGCCGTCCACCGCCGTAACGGCCAAGGAGTAACCGAGAAACGTCGCCCCGGCATCCCCCATGAAGATACGCGCAGGGTAAAAGTTATAGCATAAGAAAGCCACGCAGGCAGCAACCAAAATCACTGCAAGCAGCGCAGTCGAATATTGCTGCTTAAACAACGCAGCTACAAAAAGCGTCAACGATGACAATGTCGCTACTCCCGAGGCCAATCCGTCCACGCCGTCAATAAAATTAATCATGTTGATCAACGCGAACACCCACACGATCGAACCGACAACGCCTAACCAGTAAGGAAAAAAAATCATTCCGTGCGGGCTGGAAAGTCCTTCGATCCGAATCCCGAACAATAGCGGCAAAGCCGCGACCGCCAGATAAATAATAACCCGCGGCCAGACCGGGAACTCCGACCCGCTTGCTTTGGCCGCATCGTCCAGCAAGCCGATGCAAACCAAAACGAAACCTCCGATTCCAATCGTCAAACTCAGCGGAGTTACGCCTTGGAAGAGGAATAGGGTCACTGCAATCCCGACATACAAAGCAGCCCCGCCCATCAACGGCACGGGAGTCTTATGAATTTTTCGGGCAGTCGGGCGATCGACAAAGCCATAACGGATGGCGAATTTACGAAGGAGCGGCACAAGTACGGCAACGATACCGAAGCATAACAACGCGGACAAACCATAGTTCATCTTGCGATACAACCCCCTGAAACCAACCATTGTGTGTTTGAATTCAGTTTGCCCGCAGCCGAATGAAATACTCCGCCTTTAAAACAACAAAAAACCTGCAGGTCATTGACCTACAGGTACTTTAAGTGTCGTAATGGTGAGCCATGTAGGACTCGAACCTACGACACCCTGATTAAAAGTCAGGTGCTCTACCAACTGAGCTAATGGCTCTTGCTGTTAAAGGGAATGGTGGAGGGCGATGGATTCGAACCACCGAACTCAGAGAGAGCAGATTTACAGTCTGCCGTGTTTAGCCACTTCACTAGCCCTCCACGATGCTTACCTGGCTATATGCCTTAAGTAAATATGGTGGCTCGGGACGGAATCGAACCGCCGACACGAGGATTTTCAGTCCTCTGCTCTACCGACTGAGCTACCGAGCCTTACTTTGAAAATAAATGGCGGAGCCGACGGGATTCGAACCCGCGGTCTCCTGCGTGACAGGCAGGCATGTTGGGCCACTACACCACGGCTC
>NZ_JAAAMV010000004.1 GCF_009909185.1 Paenibacillus glycinis
TTGCGGCGCTTGGCGCGGGCTTGCGGCGCTTGGCGCGGGCTTGCGGCGCTTGGCGCGGGCTTGCGGCGCTTGGCGCGGGCTTGCGGCGCTTGGCGCGGGCTTGCGGCGCTTGGCGCGAGCTTGCGGCGCTTGGCGCGGACTTGCGGCGCTTGGCGCGGGCTTGCGGCGCGTGGCGCGGATGCGTGCGCCAATTGATGAGAGGCGCATGCTCGACGCGGATGGTTTCACCTCGAGTATCGAGCCATGATCGTGATAAGAAACGGGTCTGGCTGCGGTCATCTTACGACCGGAGCCAGACCCGTTTTCCTATGCAATTTCCTGCAAAAGCGCAGGAATTTCACGCCTGACGCTCAAATGGAACAGAAATGCTGCAAATGTGCAGCATTTCACGGTTGAATCACGCCTGATGACATCCAGCCGTCGAAATTGCTGTATTTTCGCAGTATTTCAGATCAAACGAACGCTATTATGCGGAATTTCCTGCATAATAGCAGCATTTTCTCCTCGCGGAACGCATTCAGTTCGCGGAGCAGCTTCACTATCAGTTTGCGGTACGAATCTCGCTTCGCGGAACGCATTCAGTTCGCGGAGCAGCTTCACTTTCACTTTGCGGTACGAATCTCGCTTCGCGGAACGCATTCAGTTCGCGGAGAAGCTTCACTTTCACTTTGCGGTACAAATCTCGCTTCGCGGAACGCATTCAGTTCGCGGAGAAGCTTCACTTTCACTTTGCGGTACAAATCTCGCCTCGCTGAGCAGTCCTTTCACTTTGCGGTACAAATCCCGCCACGGAGCAGCTTTCCACTTCCGCCTAGAGGTACAATTCCCGACTCGTGTAGCAGCATTTTCGCTTCAACGAACACGATTCGCCCCACGGAACACCATTTCACTTTCACCTTGCGGTACAATTCCGACTCGTGCAGCAGTTTTCAGCCCTGCGAAGCAGCGTACGCATCGCGATGCGATACCCAGTACCCGCGCGCAGCCTAACCGCTCCGCAACTGAGCTCCCGCGAACGCCACCCTAGAACACCTTGCCCTATTCGTCCTCCGCGAACACCGGCCGCACGGTCAGCTCGAACGAGAAAGCCTTCTCGTCGAAACGATACGCCGGCAGCAGCTCCGGTCCGCATGACGCCGAGCCGATGCCGCCCATGCGGCAGTCCGCGTTCACGATCGTTTCCATGCGGCGCCGCAGCTCGTGCGTATGCGCCGCCTCCGTCAGATCCAGCGCCGTATAATGCGACGCCTGGAACGAGAAGCGATCCGGAGCCTCGAGGCGCAGGCCCATGCCGAGCGCGTTCGTGACCGCCGCCCATTCCGTGCCGTAGCGCGAGCCGTTTTCCTGCGGCATGACGTACGACTCGAACAAGCCGTCCACGGTCGTCCGGAATTTGCCGCGCCGCACGCTGCGTCGCTTGTCGACGTAGCTCTCATGCGGCCCGTAGCCCAAGTACTCCACGGCCTCGCTGCCTTCCGGCATGACGAGCTCGAGGCCGAAGCGCGGCAGATGGGTCGCGCTTTCCTTCACTTTCACGTCCGCGTGCAGGCGGATGACCCCGGAACCGTCCACGGTCCAGCGCGCTTCGCCCTGCAGGATCGGCGTCCGAATGTAGCCGCCGAGCGAGAACTGGACCTTGACCGCGATCGTGCCGTCCGCCCGGCGCTCCCATGCGGAATCGTAGACCTTCATCTCGGCGCGGCGGAAGCCTTCGTTCTCCCACGCGGCGCGGACGTTCCGGTCGTTGTCGGTCGGCGCGCGCCAGATTTGAAAGCGCGCCGGCTCCCTGATCAGCTGCACGCCGTTCTTCGAGATGCCGGCGAACATGCCCAGGCGCAGGTCGAACGCGTGGCGGAAATCGAGTCCGCTTACGTGCAGGACGCCGTTTTCTTCGACGGCCTGCAGCGCGGCCGCCCCGCTAGCGCGCACGACTGCGGCGCCGCCGGCCGCCGGCAATCCGGCGAAGGCTTGCCCTGCGGAGGACGCGCCGCCGCTCTCGGCAGATCCCCGCCCAGCCGCGCCGAGCCCGAACTGCCCGAAGGCGATCTCATAGCCGACCTCGGCCCATGCCGTCTCCCGGTTTAACCGGCAGGACAGCGTAAGGTCGCATGCGCCGTCGGCCGGCTCGCTCCATCCGACCGGCAGCTTCAGCGCTTGCGATGCATGCGGCGCGGCCTCGAGCCGGTGGATCCAGCCCTGGCGCAGCAGCTCGCCGTCCCGCTCCAGCTTCCAGTGCAGCGCGAGATGCGATAAGCCGATGAAATCATGCAGATTGGTCAGGATCACGGAACCGTTCTCCGCATCCGCCGCATCCCCGACTTCAAACCGAACCGGCGCGATGACCTGTTTCAGTTCCAAGAGTCCCGTATGCGGCTTGCGGTCCGGCGAGACGAGCCCGTCGATGCAGAAATTCCCGTCGTTCGGCTTGTCGCCGAAATCGCCGCCGTAAGCGAAGTAAGCCTGCCCGTCCGCCGCGACCTGCGCGATGCCGTGATCGCACCATTCCCAGACGCAGCCGCCCATGAGATTCGGGTACCGGTAGATCACGTCCCAATAATCCTGCAGATCCCCGGGTCCGTTCCCCATCGCATGGCTGTATTCGCACAAGAAGACCGGCTTCGACTGGCCCGGATCCTCGCCGTAACGAATCATTTCCTCCACGGACGCGTACATCCGGCTGTCGACGTCGAGGCTGCTCGTATCCTCGTGTCCCTTATACCCCGCCGCCGCGCCTTCGTAGTGGACCGGCCGCGAGCCGTCGCGCGTCCGGGTCCATTCCGCCATGGCGATATGATTCGGCCCGTAACCCGATTCGTTGCCCATCGACCACAGGACGACGCAAGGCTGGTTCTTGTCCCGCTCCACCATCCGCGAGGCGCGCTCGACGAACGCGTCCCTCCACGCCGGATCGTTGAACAAGCGGTGCAAGGCGCCGTCCTTCCAATCCTCCGCCATGCCGATGCCGTGGCACTCCAGATCGGCCTCGTCCACGACGTAGAAGCCGTATTCGTTGCACAATTCCAGGAAACGCGGGTCGTTCGGGTAGTGGGACGTGCGGATCGTATTGACGTTGTGCCGCTTCATCAGCTTCAGGTCCTCGATCATATGCGCGAGCGGAATCGTCTGCCCGAGGCTCGGATGCGAGTCGTGGCGGTTCACGCCTTTCAGCTTGACGGCCTGGCCGTTGATCCTGAAGACGCCCCCGTCCGTCGTCACCTGCTTGAAGCCGACCGGGAACAGCATCGTCTCCCCGCCGCAGCGCAGCGCGAGCTCGTAGAGGTACGGCGCTTCCGCGTTCCACAGCACCGGCGCCTCCACGTCCAGCGCGATCTCGCCTTGTCCGTCGATCCGCGCTTCTCCCGCCGCGATCGGACTGCCGCCGGCATCGCGAAGCTCCGCTTGAACCCGCGCGTCGCCGGTCGTGTCGATCTCCACCCGCAGCGTCGCGCGGCCGAGGCCCTCCGAGAACGACTGGCGATTGAACGCGTCGCGGATATGCGCCTTGTCCCTGGCCAGCAGGTACACGTCCCGGAAAATGCCGCTGTACCGCCACAGGTCCTGATCCTCGATATACGTGCCGTCGCACCATTTCAGCACCAGCGCCGCCATCCGGTTCGCGCCCGGGCGGACATGCGGCGTCACGAGAAACTCCGCCGGCACGCGGCTGCCTTGGCTGTAGCCGACGAATTCGCCGTTCACCCACAGATAGAAGCAGGCGTTGACGCCTTCGAACACGACGTACTGCTCTTTGCCGTTCCAGTCGTCGCCGAGCCGGAAATCCCGGACGTACAGCCCTGCGGGGTTCCGGTCGGGCACGTACGGCGGATCGCACGGGACCGGATAGGCCACGTTCGTGTAGTGAAGCTGGTCGTAGCCGTTCGACTGCCAGCAGGAAGGCACGATCAGATCATCCCAGCCGGAGACGTCCGCTTCCTCCTCCCAGAAGCGTTCCTCGACATGCTGCACGGAATCATGGTATCGAAACTTCCAGCTGCCGTTCAGCGTGCGGTAATAAGGCGAGCCGCCCCGCTTGCGCCGCCTCGCGGAAGCCGCATCCCCGTAAGGGATGTAATACGCCCGGGGCGCCTCGCGATTGACGTGAAGCAGGCCGGGATTTTCCCAATAACGTTCGATTGCGATCATGCTGCGTCACCCTTCCTTCTCTACTGGCTTGCGCCGAACAGTACGATATGGGCGCCGGTTGCCCGAAATTGCGCTTCGATGACGGCCCTGCCTTTCGCGTCGCGCGTCACCGCGGCCCCGTCCGTATGCCAGAGGGAGCCGAAGTCCGGCCGGCCGCGCGTGACGTAGCGGTAGATGCCGGGCTCCGAAGCGAAGAGGACGACGGCGCCCCTGCCCGTCGGCGCGTGGATCTTCTCATGAATTTCAGGATCGCCGCCGACGATCCCTTCCCGCGCGGGATCGCTTGCCGTGATGTCGTCGCGAATCTCCTTGTACCGCGCCAGCACGCTGCCGAAGAGCCGTCTGCCCGCCTCGGACACGGCCGGGAGATCGCCCCAGACGCCGTTTTGCCCCAGCATCAGCGAACCGAGCGACATCAGCTGGTTGCCCGCGGGATCGTCCGGCAGGTAATGCGTCAGGAACAGCACGGACGGAATCCATTTGTCGTAGCCGAGCGGCGCGCGGCAGATCCGGCCCCGGGCAGCCCCGGGGTAGAAGAACAAGTTCCAGTTGTCGCTCGCCATGTCGATCGGCACGTCGTAATTGTGGAAATACGGCCCATTATTGACCAGAAAATATTTGCCGACCGCGAGAAAAGCAAGCCCCACCGAACGATGCCCCTCCGTGATATCGAAATCGACGATCGCCTCCGGGCAGGCCTCGCTCAGCGTATCCGCGATCCGCGCCATCGCCTGCACCTGCCGGAACGCGTAGCTGTCCGCCCGCTCCTGCGGCGAATGGCCTATCGTGCCGTGGTCGTGGCCCGGATCGTCGCAGCCGTGCTGGCCGATGCCGTCCCATTTGAAGTACGTCACGCCCACCTCGCGGACGAGCCGGATCAGCTCCTCCGCGAACGCGTCCGCGTACCGGCTGACGAGACAAAGCATATGGCTCGCTTCGGTTTCCCAGATCGGCTGGGGATCCCCCTTGACCCCGTTCCACGAAGCGATGCAGTCCGGATGCTCCCGCAGCATACGGCTCGAGACGGCAGCCGCCGTCGGGTTGAACCATAGGCCGAGCTTCATCCCGTACGCATCCAAGCGCGCCTTCACTTGGCGCAGTCCGTCCGGGAACCGTTCCAGGTTAACCTGCCAATCGCCCGTTTTCCCGTACCAGCCGGTATCGAGGACGAACACGTCGATGCCCATCTCGTGCGCCGCGTCGATCTCCAGCAGCATGCGCGCGAGATTCATCTCCGCCAGGTAGCTTTTGCCCTGCCAATTGCGCAATCGCTCCTGGTAATTCCACGTATTGTAGAAGATGTACGGCTTCCGGCTCGCCTCATGCAGCGCGAAATGATGCAGCACGAAGTCCCGGTACGCGGCGGCCAGCTCTCGTTCGCCTCCCGCCGCGCAGGCAGCCTGCAGCCACAGCGTGCCGTAAGGATCGCCTTGCAGCGATTGGCCGTCCAAATAATTGGCTTTGACCGCTTCGATCGTCGCGCCGCGGTCCGCGTCCAGCCGGAACCGGAGAAACGCTTCCGGCAGCTGCGAGCCGTGCTCGTAGGCGAGCAGCAGATGCTCCCTGCCGTCCCCCGCCGTCAGCATCGGCCCCATGACCGCTTCGCCGTTGTCGAAATGGCGCTCGTCGAGCGGACGCTCGGACAGGCTGAAGCTGTGCGTCATCTCCTGGAATTCGGAGAAGCGGAGCTCGGCGGCTTCCGTGCAGCCCGTCAAGGAGACGAACGCATAGCGCAGCCGGTCCCGACCCGTCGTCTTGGTCAGATGCGCATCCCCCGGCGACGACAGCTCGTAGCGAAAACGGACGACCGGATTCGTCCCGTCCGGGATCCGCACGATCCAGGCAAAGCGAAGCTCCGGCATGCCGGCTCGTTCGGCCTCGGCCATGCCCTTGACGATCCCGCCGAGCCGGTACTCCGTCGTGCCGTTGCCGAGCTTTCTCGGCGGCGCCAACGGTTCGATCCGGTCCAGCACGATAGGCACGAGCGCGCCGTTCACCTCGAAGGCCGGCGCCCCGATCGTCCATTCCCGCCCGCCGCCGGATGTCCCCGAGACGAGCGCCATGCTCCAGAAACGCGCCTCTTCCCCGTAGAAACGCAGCCGCACCGACGCGTTGCCCGCCGTCCATAACGGTTGTTTCATTCGCTTGTTCACCGTGCCTTCCCTATATGAAATCGACCGCGAACATCTGATAGACGCTGGCCGGCCACGTATGGAACCGGTCGCGCCGGCCGGCGCCGGTCAGCGCGTCGAAGTTCTCGGCCATGCCGCTCCGCGCGCACAGCGCGACGAACCGCCGCGCAATCTCGCGGGCCAGCTCGCGCTCGCCGGCATGCCGCAGGCCGTCGGCCGCGATGAACGCCGCCGGCGCCCAGATCGGGCCGCGCCAGTAGCCGTCGGACATGTAATGCGGGCTGTCCGGCCGCTCCGTCGCCAGCCCCCATGCCGTGAGGAACGGACCGGACGGGCCAAGCTCCGCCGCCATCCGCTGCCGGATCGCTTCCGGCAGCCTGGCGCCGAGAATGATCGGCATCCAGTGCAGCAGGCTCGCCGTATCGATCGTCGCGCCGTCCGCGCAGCGCTTCGCGACGAATTTGCCGCCGTTCCAGAAATACGCGATCATCCGATCAAGAAAATCCGCGGCGCGCTGCCGCCAGGCAAGCGCTTCGGCCGGCCGGCCGATCCGCGCCGCGACCTCGGCGAGCGCCTCCATCTGGATGACGAGGAACGCCGACAGGTCCGGGCTCTCCACCGCGCCGGCCACGCCGAACATGGTCGAATTGTCCCAGCCGCTGTCGTTGCCGTGATTGTATTGCGGGATGCCGTTGCCGTCGTAATCGCGGTGCGCGAACCACCATTCCGTCCACGCCGCCACCTTGGGGTAGAAATCCTCCAGCTGCCTGGCCGCGATCGCTTCCGTCCGTTCCAGCATGTAGAGGAGCGCCCAGCCGTGCACGGGCGGCTTCGCGTAGTTCCAGACGATCTCCCGGTTCTTCACGAAATCCGGGATGGCGCCGTATTCGTCCTGGTAATCGAACGGGATGACGAGCTGTTCCCATGCCAGCTCCGGCTGCAGGCGGGCAAGCGCCATCGCGTTGAAGCAGTGGTCCCAGCTCCAGACGCCGTTGAAGCCCGGCGAGATGAGCATGGTCGTGCGCGTCAGCAGGCCGGACGGCGAGACGATCGGGACGTACTGCGCATACGCCGCCAGCTCGCGCAGCCCGGGATATCCGGCATCTTCCGCCGGACACCGCGCCAGCCAGCGCCGGAACGACTGCTCCGACTCGGCCAAGCACTCGTCGAACCCGCGCGGGTAGCTTCGCTCGCGCCAGCTCGTATCGAAAGGCTCGAGCGCGATCTCCGCGATGCCGCCGGCCGCATCCGGCGCGAAATCGAGCGCCATCGTCTCGCACGTAATGCCGTCCCACGGCGCGTCGATACCGCTTCTTCCCTGCAGCGTCGTGATCATATATTGCTTGCGCGAGCGAAACGCGTTGACTTGGATCCGGTTCGGACCGCACACGAACGGATAATCCGCCTTGTAGCCGCGGTCCTCGGGCTCCCGCCTGTACAGCCGGAAGCCCGCGCCGGTCCCGCGAACGCGCAAATTGCCCTCCGCGTCCAGCACGAGCTCCAACCTGCCGCTTGCCGTCCGCAGCGTCACGAACGCAGGCGTCGCTTCCACCGCGAACGGCTCCGGCTGCCCGCCCGGTCCGAGCGGGATGATCTGGAACGCTTCGCGGGGATTCGCGTCGCTCTGCATCGTGCCGATGTAAATGCCGGGTTCCGCCCCCGGATAAAAGCCGTCCCGGCGCACGATTTCCAGCCATGCGCCTGGACGGCTGTAGGACATGATCGCGAGATCGAGTTTCATCGCTGCCGCCTCCTCAATCGGCCCCGATCGGTTCGGATGCCGTCTCTTGTCCTGCTTCCCGCCGCCTCTCCCCGAAAACCGCAAAACGCGCACCGTTGTCCGATGCGCGCCGCGTGCCGCTTCAAGCTCGGCTTACCCTTTCACGCCCGTCGTCACGATGCCTTCGACGATGAACCGCTGTCCCAAGAAGTAGATGATCAGCACGGGAAGCAGGATAAGGAGCGCCGCCGCGGTCGTGACCGACTGCAGCACCAGCTTCGAGCCGTTCTGCGTGTAGCTGATCGTGCTGAGCGCGGTCGCGAGCGGATAATGGTCCTGCTTCAGGAACATGAACGGGCCGATGAAGTCGCCCCACGACCCTTGGAAATTCAGGATCGCGACGGTCGCCACGACCGGCAGCGACATCGGCAGGAAGATGCTCCAGTATGTCCGCAGAATCGAGCAGCCGTCGATACGCGCCGCTTCCTCGAGCTCCTTCGGCACCGAGGCGAAAAACTGCCGGTACAGGAAGATGTAGAACGCGTTGCCGCCGATGCCCCAGAACACCCACGGCCAGAACGTATCGAGCAGGCCGTATTTGTGGAACAGAATGTACTGCGGGATTTGCGTTATGATGCCCGGCAGCATCATCGTCGACAGGATAATCATGAACAGCGCGTTCCGCCCCGGCGCCGCGATGCGCGCGAAGGCGTACCCGACGAGACCGCTCGTGAAGGTCGAGGTGCCGAGCGTGATCACGAGCAGGATAAGCGAGTTTCGGCCGAATTTCCAGAAGTCGATCATGGTTACCGCGTATTTGAAGTTTTCCGGATGAAAGCCCGCCGGCAGCAGGCCCGGCGTCGTATTCCAGGCGCTGAACGCGTTGACGACCGCCAGGTACATCGGGAACAGGAAGACGGCGGAGAACAGGATCAGCGCCGCGTACAGCGGGACGCTTCCTTTTTGCGTTTGCGATTGCGTATTCACGTCCTATCACTCCTGATCCGTTTCGTAATGAACCCAGTATTTGCTCGTCGTGAAGACGACGACCGACAGCGCCAGAATCGCCAGGAACAGGATCCACAGCAGCGCCATGCCGTACGCGAACCGTTGGAAGGCGAAGATCTGCTGGAAGGCGTGCACGAAGTACAGGTAGTTCGGTTGGATCGGACGCGCGAGCAGCTCCGTGCCGTTCAGCAGTATCGGCTGCATGTAGATTTGGAGCGAGCCGATGATGCCCATGATGACATTGAAGAAAATCACCGGCGTCATGAGCGGCAGCGTCAGATAGATCGTCCGCTTGATCGGGGTCGCGCCGTCGATGGAAGCCGCCTCGTATAGATCCCGCGGGATGCCCTTCAGCCCCGCCAGATTGATCAACACGCCGCCGCCTGCGCCCCACAGAAGCATGATGAGCAGGGACGTCGTGGCATAGTCGTAGCCAAGCCAGTTCACTTCCGGCAGTCCGACCGTACTCAAGATGCCGTTCAGAATGCCGTTGTTGCTGGAGAAGATGACCTTCCACATGATGACGCTGGCGAGCGCCGGCACGATGGAGGGGAGATAGAAGATCGTCCGGTAGACGCTGACGCCGCGCACCTGCCGGTTCAGCAGCAGCGCGAGGCCGAGGCCGATCGCCACGCTGAGCGGGACGTTGAAGGCCGTGACGTAGAGCGTTCGGCCGAGGGAGTACATGGCATCGGAGTCCGTGAACGCTTTGTGGTAGTTTTGCAGGCCCATCCATTTCAAATGCTTGATGTTGAAGCCGTAGTAATTCGTAAAGCTGAGGTACAGCCCGTACAGCATCGGGTAGAGCCCGAAAATGATGAACACGACGAACCACGGCGAGATCATCGAGTAGAACGCGATCGTACGCTTCGTCTTCTCCTTCATGCTTTCCACTCCTTTATGCGAAGAAAGGAGAGTTCCGCTGGGAACTCTCCCCGGTAGGCGTTACTGCGAGGCTTCGACGGCGTCCTTTGCTTCCTGGATGGCGACGTTCGCGTCCTTGGTCATGCCGCTGATCGCTTCGTCCAGGTTCGATTTGCCGAAGTACAGCGGCTGCACGTACTTGTCGAAGATCGACCAGCCGCCGCCCGCGAGGTACGGGTTGACTTTCAGGTATTCGCTCGTGTAGTTCAGCTCGTCTTGGAGCACCGCGTTGACTTGCTTGTCGAAGTCCGTGTCCTTCGGCAGGAGGTCCATCTTGCTCTTGAAGATCGGCAGGCCCCAGCCGGTCGAAGCGCGGTCGTCCGCCGGCTTGCCGCCGAAGAACCATTCGAAGAACGTCCACGCCTCGTCGGGATGCTTCGACGCTTTGTTGATGATCGCGCCGGTCGCGCCGCCCGTCGGTGCCACCCGCGTGCCGTTCGGCGCCGTCGGCGTCGGCAGCATGCCGTAATCGGCCAGATGCGTTTTTGCGCCTTCATTATTGCGAATCGCGCCGCTGTACCAGTAACCGTCGATGATCATCGCGACTTGATCCTTGAAGAACAGGTCGCCGCCGGACGTCTGGTCGTTGTTGACGGAGTTCGGTCCGACGTTGTTCTTCACCGCGTCGACCCACATGTCGATGTAGTCTTTCACCGCCGGCTGGTTGAAGTCGACGGAGGCGCCGTCCGCCGCGCTGACGTCGACGCCCGCGCTCAGCAGGTATTGGAGCAGGTTATTGAAGTTCGGCTCGGTCTTGCCCCATTCGTTGGCGGCCAGGCCGTATTGCTTGACTTTGTCGCCGTCCTTGATCGTCAGCTTCTTCGCCAGGTCCATGACTTCCGGCCACGTAAGCGGCTTCGTCGGATCCGGAACCGCTACGCCGGCGGCGTCGAACAGCTTTTTGTTGTAGAAGATCGCATAGTCGTTGGACCAGTCCTTCGGCAGGCCGTAGATCGGGCCCGCGCCGACCGTCTTGCCGTCGAAGCGGTACACGTTCGAGATCGGCAGCAGGTCGTCCTGCTTGATAACGGTGCTCGTGTTCATGCGGTCGGTCAGGTCGAGCGCGATGCCCTTGATGACGTAATTCGGCAGGTCGAATACCCCGGAGAGTCGGATGACGTCCGGCGCGTCGCCGGTCGCGAGCTCCGCGGCCAGCTTGGTCGCGTCGACCGTCTCGATCTCGACCTTGATGTTCGGATGCGCTTTCTCGAATTCGGCGATCTGGTCCTTGGAGAGCTCGCCGTCCGTGATGTTCGTGCGGATCGTTACGACTTCGCCGCTGTTCGCGCTTCCGGCATCGTTGCCCGCCGCCGCGTTGCCTCCGGCGTTGCCCCCGGTATTATTGCCTCCGCTGTCATTCGTCGTCGCGGCGTTCCCGCCGTTATTCCCGCTGCCCCCGTTGTCGTTGCTTCCGCAGCCCGACAGCACGACGGCCGCGGCCGTCACCATCGTGAGCATAATGGACCATTTTCTCATTTCTTATCCCCCTTGGAGAAGTCGTGATCGTTCCTTGCTGAATTAAGGATAGCATGGGGAATGAAAGCGTTTGTATAAGAGGATACTCCAATTTTACCGGGTAATCGTATGGTGTTCCGGGCGAGAATTTACAGGTATGGCGCGGCGGCGGGAGACGGGATTCTTACGGTTTCGCCGCCGTCCGTGCATGCGTGAGAAAAGGCCGCCCGCAGCCCTTTCGAGCCTGCAGGCAGCCTTCGCGTCTACTGCTTATACACGCGCACGTAATCGACGAACATGTCGATCGTGCCGTTATAGCGGGACAGATCCATCGGCCAGCCATTGCCGCCCGCAGCGAGGTTAAGCATGAAGAACAGCGGCTGCGTCTTGGACAGGTCCGTCGTCGGATGGCGCCCGACCTCGATGCCGTCGAGGTAGTAGATCGTATCGGTCAACGTGATCTTCGTGCCGTAGACATGCGGCGTCATGGCCCAGCCTCCGCCGCCGCCGATCGTGTTCATCGGCTGCTGCTGGTAAATGCCGCCCGTGACCGTGCTCGTGTAATTCCACGTATGCGAGGACGTCCAGTAGCCGTAATCCTGGTTCGGATTGCCCGCGCCTCCGCCGCCGTAAGCCTCGATCGTATCCAGCTCATCCGCCGGCACGGACAGCCCTTGATACGTGTTCTTCGTCATGAGCCAGAACGCCGGCCAGCTGCCCGGCGCGGAAGGACCGATCAAGCGCGCTTCGAAGTACGCCGGCGCTTGGGCCGTGATGCCCGTGCCGTCGAGCTTGAGCGAGGAGATCAAGCCGGCCGTGTTCTTGTTGGCGTCGGCCCGGATGCGCAGGTACGTGCCGACCTGCGAGAACGGATTGCCCGTGCCCGTCGGATCGGCGAACGGAATGAGGCCGAAGTCGCCGCCGCCCGGCTTGTGCGCGGCATACGTCGCGCCGCTGCCGTTGCCGGAGATGGACGGCATCGTATTAAAGTCGTCCGAGAACACGAGCGACATGCCGCTTGCCTGCGCCGGCGCCGTCGACGGCATGCCTTCGTTCCAGGCTACGCCGCCCGTGTTGTACAGCTGCAGGTAGCTCGTATCCGACACGCTGCCGTTCGTGCCGGTGATGCGCACGGAGATCGGACCGTGCGGGTAGCTGTTCGCCGGGAAGACGAACGAGCCGTGGCCCGAAGCGTCCAGCGTCACCGTGGCGACGGTGCTGTCGGAACCGTACGTGCCGCCGGGCAGCCAGCTCTTGGCGTTCGCCGTCGTCAGGCCCGGCGCCACGATGTCGATGGTGGTATTGCCGCTGACGTTCGCGCCGTAGGCCGGCGACGAGACGGACACCATATTCTGCGGATAGAACGCCGGCGGCGTCGGACCGCTGTCGTACTGGAGCTTCCACTGTTCCGACCACCAGTTGTTGTTGTCCGGCGCCGTCGTGCGATTGGCCGTCGGATAGCCGAACTGATCCTCGACGTTGAGATATCCGTTGTTGGAACGGTTCTTGATCGATACGAACGACCCGGAGATTACGTTGACCGCCCAGTGGCTCGTCGTATTGGCCGACGCGATGTTGGAGGTGGCGACTTGCGTCGCGCCGCCGCTGATTTCCATGTATTCGCCGCTTGATTTGTTCTTGATCCGGTAATAGCCGCCGGACGCGTCCTCGAGACTCCAAAGGTACGTATCGCCGCTGCCCGTGCCGTAGTTCACCCGCGTGCCGCCGTCATAGAGATACTGGGTCGAGAGCCAGCGGCTCGGGATTTTGTAATACGTCGTGCCCGTCGGCGGCGTCGTTGTCGTCGTGCCGTCGACGTTCGTGAACGTGGACGTGTTCAGCTGCGACGTATCCGTCGAGGTGACCGCCAACCCCTTGAGCGTATTGGCGCCCATCGCGATCGTCTGCGGCGTGCCGATTTGGGTCCAGCTCGTGCCGTTGGACGAATAAAAGCCCGTGAACACGTTGCCCGCGCGCGTGATTTTCAGCCAGACCGGCGAGAATACGCCGCCTACCTGAACGCCTTGGGCATCTGAGCCGACCGTGTTCCGGTAGACCATGAGCAGCCCGTTCATCGTCGAGAAGATCGAGAATTGGACGGCGCCCGTGGAGCTGTCGTTGCGAATCATGATGCCGGTCTTGGCCCAGGACTGGGTGTACTGCATCGTGGCGACCTTCGCTACGATGCTTCCGTCGCCGCTGAGCGGCGCGGAGGCGAATTGGAAGGTGTCGTTCTTGCCCCAGACATCGCTGCCCGCGCCTCTGACCGTAAACGTTCCGGTGGACGCGTCGTAGTCCGAGCTGCCCGCGAGTCCCGTCGTGCCGATGTCGGCGTTCGTCCATCCCGTCGGCAAGGGCGATGCGTCCGCGATGCCGTAAGCGATCGGCAGCACGGACAGCAGGAGCGCGATCAAGAGCATTTTCGCCATCGCTTTTTTTCCGCTGAACGTCATTGCAATCTTCATCTCCTTTTGCGATCAAAAGTTATGAAACCTTGCGTTCGATTCGCGGACCCCTCCCCTCCTGAACCAAAATACGGTTACAGGATAGCACAACAAGAAGCGGCGATTAATATGGCGATCATCCGATTTCAAGGGTATTTCTTGCAAATTTGCTACGGGTTGTGCAGCGGCACCGTCAACGTGACGGCCGTGCCCCGCATTTCCGCGCTTTCGATGGTCATGGACGTGCCTTCCTTGTAAATCAGCTTGAGCCGCTGGTACACGTTGCGCAATCCGATGCCGTTCTCCTCGCTCTGCGCTTTCCCGTATTCGCGCTCCATGTCGGTCCGGACGTGCGCCAGCGTCTCCTTGTCCATCCCGATGCCGTTGTCGGCGATCCGCACCTTCAGCATGCCGTCCGCGGCCGCGGCCGAAATGACGATCCGCCCGCCTTCCTCCCAGCCCTCGAAAGCATGCTTGATCGCGTTCTCGATGATCGGCTGCAGGACGAAACGCACGATCGACATGCCCCGCAGCTCCTCCGGCACGTCGTAATGGACCTCGAAGCTGTGGCCGAAGCGAATCTGCTGGATGGTGACGTAATTGGCGACATGCGCCAGCTCCTTCTCCAGCTCCACGATGCCCGACCCCTTGGCGATGCTGTAGCGGAACAAATCCGCCAGCGCCCCGACGATCGCGCTCACCTCGAGATTGCCGCTCTTCATGCTCCGCATGTTGATGACTTCCAGCGTGTTGTACAGAAAATGCGGATTGATCTGCGCCTGCAGCATGTCGAGCTCGGCCCTCGTCTTCATCGCGATCAGGTCGTTCTCCTCGCTTATGACGCGGTCGAGCTGATCGATCATCCGATTGTAGCTGCGCACGATGCCGCCGATTTCCGTATTGTCGACATCCTCGAGCCGCAGGGATAGATCGCCTTCGCCGACCCGCAGCATCGTCTCCTTCAGCCGGTGGATCGGCTTGACCAGCTGAACCGCGATCGCGATCGCCACGGCGACGGACAGCAGCAGGACGATGGAGGTGAACAGCATGAATTGCTGCTGATACTCCCGGTTCTTCTCGAGCACGTCGTTGAACACGAAGCCGATCGACAGCTTCCAGTCGGTATTCGGGATGCCGCTCGCGTACGCATACCGCCCGGTATCGTCGCCCGCGCCGTTCGCGCGCGACTCGTAGATCGTGCGGCCCTGGGCATCGGAGATGGCGTACGACGTATTGATCAGGCCGGAATCGATGCTCTCGAAGATCGACTGCTTCGGCACCATCAGCAGGTAGGTCGCCTCTCCGTTCACCCCGGGTCCCTCCAGCCGCTTCACGAGCGCCGTCGACATCGGATTGAAGACGTTCTTGTAATTCGTGATCCAATACGGATCGTCGCGGTCCGTCAAATAATCCGTGTCGGTGTTGAAGGCGCTTTTGTTGTTCGAGAAGATGGAGGAATAGATGCAGTTCCCGTTCTCGTCGAGCAGGACGAAATACGAGATGTCGTTCAAGCCCGGGTACATGAGCAGGCTCGGCGAGAGTCCGCCCGTCAGCAGCGGCGTGGTGTAGTTGTTCGTCACGTAATCCTGCAGCTGCCGGCTGGCGGAAATTTCTTTGAGAATCGTCTCCGTGAACTGCAGCCGGTTATGGATGCTGACCGCCGAGAAGCGGCCGGTCACGTCGACGGACGCCTCCATCTCGCGCTTGATGTCGTGCTGCGACAGCCAGGCATAGAGGACGCCGTCCGACACGGCGGGCAAGCCGACCGCCACGATCAGCGCGAGTATGATCTTGTTGCGCATGGATACGGCGTGGAATCCTTTCTTGATCAGGTCGTCCGGCAGCGTCCGCAGCAGCCAATCGTTGCTGAGCGAGAAGTTCTTGATCTGCTTCGAGATCATGCGGAACGGCTTGAACACCTGCTTCAGGTAGACGTAGCTGAACAGCACCGTAACGAGCAGGGTAAACAGCGACAGGATCGCGACTTGATAGACGCGTTCGCCGCTGAACGCGCCGGATTCGCCGTCTTTGTCCGTGTAGACGATGCTGAGATTGAACGGCGCCAGTTGTTGGATCGCGTTATTGTAGGGGACGACGTTCTGCGCCTGCGCTTCCGTCTCCGGGCCCGCCGCGACGGCATTCTCGGGATCGCTCAGCGGATTGGAGGGCGCGGTCGTCCACAGCAGCCGCTTGTCCTTGCCGACGACGGAGAAATACGTGCCCTCCGGCGATTTCTCGGGAATCGCCTGCTGGAAGAAGCGGTCGCTCAGCACGATGATGGTGAGCACCCCGTTCTCGTTGCCGTTCGAGAACACGAGACGGTCCTGGAGAGCCGCCATGAACGCTTTCAGCTGTTTGATGTCGGCCTTTTCCAGCATGGGGTTGCCGGTACGGAACGCCCGCTCGAAATCCGCCTGCGTGTACCTGGTCAGCTGTTCGCGATCCGGGAGAATCAGCTTGTCCAGCTTGGCATAATGCAGCCGGTCCTGATCGAGCCGCGGCAGATCCGCGAACGTCGAGGAGGCGATCTGCTGCGCCATGGACCGCTGGACGAAGCTCTGCCCCAGAAAATAGACCGCCTGCACGGAATCCGGCGAGAGATCCAGCGTGTCGAACTTCGCCTGCAGCTCCTTGGCCCCCAAGGCCGCGACGTCGTCCGCGCGAAGCCGCATCAGATTCTTGTAATAATCGCTGAATTCCGGCGTCTGGAGCAGCAGCATCAAATTATCGATGTTGTTGAGCTGGACGAGCACGTTCTGCTGAAACTGGTAGAGCATGTCCTGCGAGCGCTTCTCGTGCAGCGACTTGTCGATCGCGTCCATGTACGTGAGGCCGATGTAAGCCAGCGCGAGCTGCGTAACCAGGGTGAGCGCCGCCGCGAGAATGACGATCCGCCTGAGCGTCGGACCGAATCGGTTGATCATGCCGTGTCCCTCCGGGGTTACCTCGATTTGCTGCGGTATTCATGCGGCGTGCGGCCCGTGTATTTCTTGAACACTTCGGTAAAGTACGCGGGATCGGAATAGCCGACCTGCTCGACGATTTCGTAGATTTTGAGGTTCGTGCCGCCGAGCAGCTCCATGGCCCGCTGCAAACGGATGGCCGTCAGAAAGCTAAGGAAGGTTTGACCGGAGTTTTTGAACAGCGCGAACAGATGGCTGCCGGAGATGTGCACCTGGTCCGCGACTTCTTTCAACGTCAGGCTGCGGTTGAAATTAGCCCGAATGTACTGCTTCGCCTGCATCAGCAGCATGCTGACCGGTTCCTCCGCGGCGACGCTCGGAGCGAAGGCGTCGACGCCGCCGTCCAGCGAGGCAACCGCCTGATCCTTGCTCGCGAGAACGGGCGGCTCGGGCCGGTTGGCGGACGTGCCTGGCGGTGCCGCAAATGTCGCGGCCGTGGTTGGCCGGAACGCCGCCAGCGTTCCCTCCTCGGCGTTCGCGGCCAGCGCCAATGACGCTGCTTGCGCGGATAACCAGATATCCGCGGGCGAATCGACCGGATGGCCGATGCCGCCGGAGAAGGCGGATTTGAACAGTCCTCTGTACTTGCGCCAGTGCGGCAGCAGCTCGGCGAAATGCGTCTCGGCCTCCGGCTTCGCGGACAGCACGTAGGCTTCGCCCGTCTGCGCGTTCACCCAGTGATAGCCGAGCTCCTTGCCTTCCCATAAGTCGGCCAGGATATTATCCAGCGAGAACGCGAGGAGCTTTTTCTCTTTGTCGCCCATGCCCGGTACGGGCGATGCCAGGCGATTCGGGCGAAATACCGCGACCGCGTAGCGCCCGCCCCCAAGCAGCACCTCGCCGCCCGCGCAGCCCTCCTCCAGGTCCAGCTCCGAGAGCCGCTCCTGGAACAGGCGCCGCAGAAAATCCGCGCGCAGCACCTTCGCGAGCATCTCCGCCTTGCGGTTCAGCACGGATACGCGGAATTCCGCCTGCTTCTCCTCGCGCAGCCGTTCCACCGCCTTCGCGAACGTATCGTGCAGCGTTTGAAACTGCAGCGGCTTGAGCAAATAATCGATCGCGCCGAACTTCAGCGCTTTCTGCGCATATTCGAAATCGCTGTAACCGGAAAGAATGACGACGCGAATGAACGGATAGCGCGCGTTCAAGGCGGTCATCAGTTCGATGCCGTCCATGAACGGCATGCGGATGTCCGTCACGACGATGTCGACGGGACGCTCCTCAACAAATTGAAGCGCTTCCAAACCATGCGAGCAGCTGCCTGCCACTTCGATCCCGACCGCATCCCACGACCACGACGCCAAGCCCTCGCGAATCTCTTTCTCGTCATCCACGATCAGCAGTTTATACACGTTGCGATTCCCCCTGACCTTATCGGTACCAGTAAGTCACAGCCTTGTTAGATTGATTCCAGTGTACTGCGGCCAAGCCCGCCCGACAAGGTTCAGATTGGAAAAAGAGCGCGCCGGGCGCGCTCTGCGGCCGATGCCGCCGTAATTGCCCGCAAGGGCGGCGTGCGGGGTAGATGGAGGGCGGTGATGCGGGCGGAATTGCCGGCTTACACGCGAGGTGTACGGCAGCTGGTGCTGTTCTTTCTGCGAGAGCGGTCGGTTGCTTGGATGTACGGTACTGGGTGCTGTTCTTTCACTGAAAGCGTCCGGTTGCGCGGCAAGAGCAACGCCGGTGCCGTTCTACACCGGTGTCACCAGGATGCAAACAAAAAAAGCCGGCAAGTCCATTCGGAACTTCCCGGCGTTCGGCAAGATCGGGGCAGGAAATATCGGCCCCTGCCTGTCGATCCTGCTATGGATTATTGCGGCTTTCGGCTCCAATTCCCTCGCGCGCTTGCGACGGTTTTGTCCGGCCTCAGCTCCGCTTGCAGGCAAGGATCTGACGCTCGAACTTGCCTTTGCGAACCACGCATCGGTCCGTAATCGTCAAGCCGGCCCGCGCGACGTCGTCATCGATCGTTTCCGTCGTGACGAGGACGACGCGGCGGGCCAGCCTGCGCGCGCTGCCGAGCATCGCCAATCGTTCCCCGGCGGTCAGCACGGAGCACAAATTATACGGCAAATCCAGGATCGCCGCGTCGTAAGGGCCTTCCTCCCTCGGCTCCAGCGTCCGCATGTCCGCGCGCTTCACGACGTCCGGCATGCCGAAATGCGCCAGGTTGATCCGCGCGCCCTTCAGCGCGAGCGGATTCAGGTCGAATCCGACGATGTCGATGCCCATCGAAATCGCTTCGATCAGCACCGTGCCGATGCCGCAGCACGGATCGACGACGCGCAAGCCCCTCCGAATATCCGGCGCCGCGATATTCGCGACCGCCCGCGCGACCCGCGTGCCGAGCGCGGTCGAGTACGGCTGCGGCTTGTCGTTATGCCGCAGCCATACCGCTTCGCTCTTCCCGTACTCGCCGAACCAATATCGGCCCTGCGCATAGGCAAGCCCGAACAGCCGCTCCGGACGGCGCATGTCGGCCTTGCCCCGGATGCGCCAGCCGACTTCCTTCTCGGCGGCGCGCTGGCTGTCGTAGTCCGCGTCACCGCCGACGAACGTTACCTTGAAGGTGCGGCCGTCCAACCGGACGGCATCGCCGACCTGCTCGGCAATGCCCGGCAGGTCGTTGGCCCAGAGCATGACGCTCAGCCGGCCCCGGATGAACGGACTTCGGCTCGGTTCGATCTTTTTATCGATTATCACACAACCCTCCTCAGGCTCGACGCCAAACAAAGCGCGCATCTCCATGCGGAATAACTCGTCTTCGTCCTCATGCGAGGCGACAGGGTAGAGATATTTTCCTTCCGCTTCCATTTGCATATTCCCACTCATTCAGTTCCCTCCGCTCCGGTACGTGCGGAAGAGGATGGACTGATTGTAATTGCCGAAGCCTTCGCCGTAGAGGGTAAGTCCCCCGACATGCTCGGCATCCTCCGGAACCGCGAACCGGAGCTGCCAGTCGTTGCGCGCCCTGACGATATCCTGCAGCGTCACCCCGGACAGCCGCTGCCCGTCGATGAAGGTGCCCGCGTTCGTGATGCGGATCACCTTCAGCCAGCCGTATTGATTGACGGTCCACCAGGCGGGCGTCAGCCGGCCGCGCCCTTCTCCGGAGTCGCCCGGGCTCGTCCAGACGCCGAGCAGCGTGTCGTTCAGATAGAAATGGATGTCCGACGGCCAGTCCACCCGAACGTCGGGCGCTTCCGATCCGATCTCGAACGAGATCTCGATTTCCTCGAGCGTTTGGCCCGGCAGCACGTAATTGGGGATCCGGTATTCGACGAAGCCTTTGCCTAACCAGAGAATCTGCGCGTGCATCCGTTCCGGCTCCATGAAAAACCGGGGATCGTCGAACTGCCCGATGACCCGCTCCGTCGTCGCGAGCCCGCAGGTCGGGTGCACTTCGAACCCCGTATAGTGCCCGACCGGCACCGACACCTCCTGGTATTCCCGCTTCTCGCCCGCGGCTTGCGGAATCGTCAGCTCGACCAGGCTTACGGCCAACGAGCAAATCTTGTGCGTGCCTCCGCCCCGCCGGACGAGCTTCGTCTGGATCAGGCCGCCCTTCTCCAGCTTCTTCGTGTGCATCGTCACGATGGCGCTGCTGAGGCCGAGCGCCGCGGCCAGCTCTTTCACGTTCATGGGCTCGGCCGAGAGAAGCTCCAGGATCCGCAGGCGCACGTCGCTCGCCAGCGCCTCGTAGAGGGGAAGCCATTTTCGGTCCAAATTCGCGCGTATCATCCTATTCACTCCGCTCTCGCTCTAGTTAAGTTAACCATTATATTAATTCAATTCCGGAGGAAAGAAAAGCTTGCGCGCGGCCGAAGGCATGATGTTTAATAGGGTTAGACATGCAATTATGTTAAGTAGTTAATAATACTGTTAATTAAACAACGAGGTGAGCCATGGTGTCAATGAAAGCGAAAATGATCGTGGACAAAGATTTTACGATCGGCGAAGTGGACAAACGAATCTACGGATCGTTCATCGAGCATTTGGGGCGCGCGGTTTACGGCGGCATTTACGAGCCGGGGCATCCGTCGGCCGACGAACAAGGTTTCCGAAGCGACGTGCTGGAGCTGGTCAAAGGCATCGACGTTCCGATCGTCCGCTATCCCGGCGGTAATTTTGTATCCGGTTACAACTGGGAGGACGGCGTCGGTCCCGTGGAGCTTCGCCCGAAACGTCTCGAGCTGGCCTGGCGCACGGTCGAGCCGAACCTGATCGGCCTGAACGAATTCGTCGATTGGTGCCGCAAGGCGAACACGTCCCCGATGATGGCGGTCAACCTAGGCACGCGCGGACCCGAAGAAGCCCGGCAGCTCGTGGAATACAGCAACCATCCGTCCGGATCGTATTGGAGCGACCTGCGCGCGCAGCATGGCTATAAGCAGCCGCACGGCATCAAGACCTGGTGCCTCGGCAACGAAATGGACGGCCCTTGGCAAATCGGCGCCAAGACTGCCACGGAATACGGCCGGATCGCGGCCGAAAGCGCCAAGGCCATGCGCTGGGTCGACCCGTCCATCGAGCTGGTCGCCTGCGGTAGCTCCAGCCTCGCCATGCCGACCTTCCCGGAATGGGAGCGCACGGTGCTCGATCTTTGTTACGACCAGGTGGACTACCTGTCGCTGCATCAGTATTACGGCAATCGCGACAACGACACGGCGAATTTCCTCGCCCAATCCATGGGCATGGATTCCTTCATCAATACCGTTATCGCGACCTGCGATTACATTCAAGCGAAGAAGCGCAGCAAGAAGAAGGTTCATCTCTCCTTCGACGAATGGAACGTCTGGTACCACTCCAACGCGGCCGACTCCAAGCTCGAGCCGTGGTCGGTCGCCCCGCCGCAGCTCGAGGACGTCTATAATCACGAGGACGCGCTGCTCGTCGGCAGCATGCTGATCAGCCTGCTGAAACGGGCGGACCGCGTGCGGATGGCTTGCATGGCGCAGCTCGTCAACGTCATCGCGCCGATCATGACCGCAAACGGAGGCGGCGCTTGGAAACAGACGATCTACTACCCGTACATGCATGCCAGCGTCTTCGGGCGCGGCACGGTACTGGTACCGCTCGTGACGTCGCCCAAATACGACGCCACGGACTACACCGACGTTCCGTATCTCGACGCGGTCGCGGTGCATAACGAGGCGGCCGGCGAATTGACGATCTTCGCGGTCAACCGCCACCTGAGCGAATCGCTGCCGCTCGATATCGACCTGCGCAGCTTCGGCGACTTCCGGGTGCTCGAGCATCTCGTGCTGGAAAGCGACGATCTGAAAGCCGCCAATACGCAGGATGCGCCGGATCGCGTCGCTCCGCACGCGCGCGGCAGCGCCTTGGCGGACGGCAGCGGCATCCGCGCTTCGCTCGGCAAAGCGTCCTGGAACGTAATCCGCGCGAAGCTGTCCGCCGGCTAAGCGCTGGCCAAGCTGATCGGCGAGGAACGCAAAGCGGCCGTGGAGCGTTTGAAGCTGGCTGACTCCGATGCGCTCGGCGTCGGCAGGGATCTCATCGCCTTCCATCCGCAGGCATGGAAGAAAGTGAACCGGGGCCGGGATTACAAGCAGACGGCGTTCGACGTCGCCGCGTCGTTCGAGATCACCTCGCGCGGCATCAAGATTAAACGCAAAAGAGCTGCCGCGCCTTCATGTTCGCGTGAAGGCGCGGCGGCTCTTTTGCAATTGAGTGTCCTTGTTATCGCAGCGCCTTAACAACTGCATGTTTTTGTCTACGGCTGCGTCATGGCAACTAAGCCTTTTTGTTATTGTAGCGCCTTAGTCTACGGCTGCGTCATGGCAATGAAGCGTTTTTGTTGCGTCATAGAAATTAATGCCTTTGATTAAAGCAGGGCCCTTCGCAATAGCCGGACCTTGTTCGATGATGGGCATAACGAAAAACAGGCTGGCTATCCCGGCGGTCGCGGACGTATTATAATATTATAATGAAACTTTGTTTCGAGGTATGAAACTATTGCATAATCTATCGGAGGCGACTATGCATGAGCTTCTCGTTTATCGGAATCGACCATGTCCAGCTGGCCGCGCCCGCGGGTTGCGAGGACGCCGCAAGGGCATTCTACGCCGGCGTGCTCGGCTGGCCGGAGATCGCGAAGCCGGAATCGCTTCGGCAGCGCGGCGGCGCATGGTTTCAATGCGGCGCGCAGCAGGTTCACGTCGGCGTGCAGCCGGACTTCATTCCGGCGACGAAAGCCCACCCGGCCTTCGTCGTCCGGCAGCTTGACGCCCTGATGCGGCATCTTGACGGACTCGGCTTGCCGATCGCGCGCGACGAGGCCAGAACCGATGAAGGCGTCCGCCGTTTCTTCCTGAACGACCCGTTCGGCAATCGGCTCGAGTTCATGGAGTAAGCCTCGGGGATAACTGGTAAGGCATCGCAAGCTGCGCGGCGGTATTTTGGAGATGTGTAGTGCACGATGGAAACGAAACTCTGCAGGATAAGACAATTAAGGAAGAGGAACACGATGATGGCCGAGAGCTTGCACATCGATTAGAGCTGCCAGGGCGGAGGTAAACCTCTTAAATTACGGAGTAGCATTCTACCTCTGCCTTCGAGCTTCGAGTTTCGAGCTTTCAGTTTCGAGCTTCGAGTTTCGAGCTTCGAGCTTTGAGGCTTCGAGCTTTGAACTGCGTTCTGACACATCCCGCCTTCAGCGCCATGACGCGTAAGCACAGATTGCTGCAATCATGCAGGAATTTTCGTTGAAAACGTCTGATCAGCGCCTTATTGTTGCGAAAGTGCAGCAATTTACTGCTTAATGTTCGATTTCGAGGATGCGCATGTAAAATTGCTGCATTATCGCCGCAATTTTCTCCCAGACTAGATCCGGCTTGCATATTGCTGCAGATTTGCAGCAATTCCTCACCTAATAATCCCATCCCCCCGAGCGTACGAATGCACTCACCCATTCGACTACTCGGTCGAGCCCTGCTCCCCAACCGCTTCTTCCCGCAAACGAAAGAAGCCTCCGAATGGCCGCGCAATCCGCGAGCTCCCCGGAGACTCCAATCTCTGCGCGTCCCTTTCCCAAGACCCGCAATCCCTGCTTGCTTGCCTAACTCGTATGGACCCTCCCCGATGACCCACAATCCCTGCTTTCCTCAAACTCATAAGGGCCCTTCCAAAGACGCGCACTCCCTGCTTTGCTCTTCTAAACACATACAGACCCTTCCCGAAGACCCGCACGCAATCCCGCTTGCTCGCCCGACTCGAACGATCCGAAGACCCGCAAATCCCTGCTTGTCCCGACCCGCAATCCCTGCTTTGCCTTTCTAAACTCATACGGGCCCTTCCGAAGACGCACACTCCCTGCTTTGCTCTTCTAAGCACATACAGACCCTTCCCGAAGGCCTGCAATCCCGCTTGCTCTTCTAAACACATACAGCCCCTTCACGAAGACCCCCACGCAATCCTGCTTGCTCGCCTGACTCGAACGATCCGAAGACCCGCAAATCCCTGCTTATCCCGACCCGCAATCCCTGCTTTGCCTTTCTAAACTCATACGGGACCTTTCCGAAGACCCGCAATCCCTGGCCCTTCCAAAGTCTTGCAATCCTATGGACCTTTTCCAGAGTCCGGAGACCCGCATTCTTGCAGACTCTTTCAGAGCCTAGCAAATCCCCCTCCCGGCTCTCCCAGGAACCTCTCCGATCCCCGACGGACGCGTCTACGCCGCTCCCGGCAAAACCACGTCGAACCGGACGCCCTCGGGCGTATTGCCGATACGGTATTGCGCGCCGTGGGCATCCAGCACTTTGCTGACGATATACAGCCCAAGGCCGCTGCCGCCCGTGGAGCGGCTGCGCGACTGCTCGGCGCGGAAGAACGGCTCGAACAGGCGCGGCAGCTTCGATTCGTCCAGCTGAACGCCGGTATTGAGCACCTCCAGCCGGAAACGCAGCAGCGGGACGGCGTCCAAGCCGATCGGCGGCTCCGACGCTGTCGCCGGCTGCCCCTCAAGCGTGACCCCGTTCCCGGGGACGCTAGCTTTTAAGTCCGCAAAATCCACCGCTCCCGCTCTTCGTTCCGTCGATTCGACCTTCCGCTCCGTCGCTTCGTCCTTCCGCCGCGCCGCTTCCGCCGTCTGTTCCGTCAACGCCGACGACGGCGGGAGGGTGATCCGCTCCTCCGCAAGCCTGATGTACACCCGCTCGCCCTCGCCGGAATACTGCACGGCATTCGTGATGATGTTCGACACGGCCTTGGAGATCAGCCGCTCGTCGGCGATGATCATCGCTTCCTCCGGCAGGTCGCAGGCAAGCTCCATATGCTTCACGCCGGCGAGGTAGCTCATGTTGTTCATCGCTTCCCGCACGAGCTCGGACAAGTCTACTTTCCGCATGAGCGGCCGGAATTCGCGGCTCTCCAGCTTCGAGAGCTCCAAGAGCTCGTGCACGAGCTTGTCCATGTCCTGCATGATCGAATACGACTTGCGCAGATACGTATCGCGGTCGCGGAACGGCCCGACGTTCCCGATCATCGCCTCGAGCTGGCCGCTGACCGCGGTGATCGGCGTCTTCAGCTCATGCGAGATCGTCGCCACGAACTCGCGCCGCTTCGCCTCCTGCTCGCGTTCAAGCTCGATATCGCTCTTGAGCTGGGCGTTGGCGTCCTGCAGCTCGCCCATCGTCGACTGCAGGTTGACCGCCAGCTTGCTTAAACTGAGCGACAGCTCGCCCAGCTCGTCATGCGATTTCAACGCGGGCTCCGTCACCGTGAAGTCCAGCTTGGCGAGCCGGTGCGCCACGCCGTTCAGCGACAGCAGCGGACGGGCGATCAGCCGGGCGTAGATAAAGGCGCCTCCGATCGCGATGAGCAGGATCGGAATGAGCATGTACGGCAGGAACAGCAGGATCACGTCCGCGGCTTCCCCGATCGGCTGCAGCGGCGCGTCGACGTACAGCGTGAACGATTCGTCGCTTTCGGCGAACGCGACCTTCCGTTCGGCGCTCAGAATATGCGTCTCCCCGTCGCCCGCGGGTCCCGCCGGCCCGACGCGCACCGAACCGTCGCGCCCGTCCACGAAGCGCCCGGTCTCCAGCTGCTTGCGCAGCAGCGGATAGCCGCCCACGCCGGAGCTGCCGGCCAGCCAGCCTTTGAACGAACGAAAATTCGGCGGTATGTAATAGCCGCCTCCGTCCTTGTCCCGCAGCATCATGACGGCGTTATGCTCCTGACCGAACCGGGCGATCAGCGGCAGCGCGTCCTCCACCGGCTGTCCGTTCACGGAGCGAACGAGCTCGTTCACGCCGCTTTCCAGCCGCGATTGCTTGATGTACTTGTAATAGCTCGGCAGCATGAAATACAGCGTCAAGTAGATCAGCACCGCCGAGACGACGAGCAGCGCCGTCGTGACGAGGAAAATTTTGAACCGGATGCCCTTGCGCCGGATCATCCCCCCACCCCGGCCAGCTCCGATTCCAGCGAATAGCCGACGCCTTTGACCGTGCGGATGATGGAGATGCCGAGCTTCTTGCGGATGTTCTTGATATGCGCGTCCACGATGCGCGAATCGCCGAAGAAGTCGTAGCCCCATACTTTATCCAGCAGCATGTCCCGCGTCATGATCCGGCCGGCGTTATGAATGAGCGTGTTCAAGATGTCGAACTCCTTGGTCGTCGTCTCCACGAGCTTGCCGTCGACGAATACCTTGTACGCATCGGCGTCCAGCCGCAGCCTGCCGTTCCATAGCTGTTCTCCGGACTGCGCGCTCCGCGTGCGGCGCAGCACGGCCTCCACCCGCTTCGTCAGCACATGGAACGAGAACGGCTTCGTGATATAGTCGTCGGCCTCCTCCTCGAACGCCCGGAGCTGGTCCTTCTCCTCGCCAAGCGCCGTCAGCACGATAACGGGCGTGTCGCCCTTCTCCCGGATGCGCCTGCAGATCGTATAACCGTCCAACGTCGGGAGCATCAGATCGAGAATCACCAAGTCGTACGTCCCGGACTGAAATTTCTCCCAGCCTTCGAGCCCGTCCTCGGCCACGTCGACCTCGTACTGCTGGGCTCTTAGAAACTCGGCGATGAGCTCCTGAATATAGTGATCGTCCTCGATGACAAGAATAGCCGCGGGCATAAGCAAACAACCCCCATTGAACTAAGATAGGACTAAGTATAGCCACCGATCCTGAAACGCGACTGAAGCCAATCTGAAAATTAGCTGAAAACCGAGCGCGCGCGAAATTAGGCGTGCGAAAATAGGAGCAGGCACGCAGAAAAAAACCATCCTGCGCGCCGGCGCCGATGGTTGGGTTTGCTGTTTATTTCCCTGTTGTTTGCGTATTTGCTTTACTACGGCGAACTTGATGCCGTCCAGCGTGACGAAGCTCTGCCATACGGCCATGTCGGCCAATTCCGGCTGCACCGGCAAAGCTCGGCCCTTTACGGTTGGTAGAGGCCGCCAGCTTCTCCGCGCAATGCGCATGCGTCACGGCTGACGGTTCGCCAGCTTCTCCGCGCGATTCTCATGCGTCACAGCTGGCGGTTCGCCAGCTTCTCCACGCGATTCTAATGCGTCACGGCTAGCGGTTGGCCAGCTTCTCCGCGCGATTCTCATGCGTCACGGCTGGCGATTCGCCAGCTTCTCCTGCGCCATGCGCACGAGCTCCTTGACCATCGCGCCGCCGATTTGCCCGCCGATCTGGCCCATCGACTCCGTGGACGCGCCTCCGTTGTATCCCCGTTCCAGCGGGATACCGAGCGATTGCGCCACTTCGAATTTCACGTCGTCCGGCTGCCTCGGATTCACGACGAAGCCTTCCTTGCGCATCACTTCGGCCTTGAACGCGCTCATCGCGGCATCCGCGCCCGGGACGAGATGTTTTCTCCGACTGCGTCTTGCCATTGCCTTTGCCTCCTCGGAAATCGTTTAAGCATACGTTCCCCGAATCGGCAGCCGCTTATGCGTCAATTGAACCAGCCTTTGGCTTTGAACCAGCCGTACATGAGGACGGCGAGCACCGCCATCACGCCCAGCACCGCGTAATAGCCCGCATGCCACGTCAGCTCGGGCATATTGACGAAATTCATGCCGTAGATGCCCGCGATGAACGTCAGCGGCATGAAGATGACCGTGATGACGGTCAGCGTCTTCATGATCGTATTCATTCGGTTCGTGCTCAAGGACATGTAATGATCGCGCAAATCCGAGGTCATCTCGCGGTTGGAGTCGACGATCTCGACGAGCTTGAGCAGATGATCGTAGATGTCGGTGAAAAAGAGATGATACTGGCGCAAATCCTCGATCCGCTGGGTTTGGAGAATCCGATACACCAGCTCCCGCATCGGCACGACCGTCTTGCGCAATTTCAGCAGCTTGTTCCGGATCTCGAACACCTGCACGAGCTTCGCTTGAATGTTCTGCTCCTGAAGCCCGGTCTCGAATTCGAAAATTTGATCCTCGATCGCCTGCGCCGTCGGGAAATATTCGTCGACCAGCTCGTCGATGACCGTATACGCGGCATGAAGGCAGCCGTGCGTCTCCCAGTGCGGCTTCTGGATAATCTTCTCGCGGGCCCGTTCGATCTCGCGGCGCGGATGCACATGATAGCTGACCAAATAATTGGGGCCGATGAACAGGTCTACCTCCTGCGTCTCCATCGTTTCTTGCATCATCGCATGCAGCACGAGAAAATGCACGTCGTCGTAATGGTCCATCTTCGGGCGCTGGAGGTAATAGAGGCAGTCCTCGATCGTGAGCGGATGAAAGTGAAAATAGCCTTCGCCGAGCAAATGCACTTCCTCGGGCGACGGCGCCAAGAAGTCGGCCCAATACCAGGTGACGTTATAATCCGCCAGTTTATCCAATGAGGTCAAGTGAACGATGCGCCGATCGTCCGTTATGGCTATGATTCGAATCATGATGCGGTCGCTCCATCTGTTTTTCCTATAGTGTAGCACTATGGATTTTCCCGAAGCAATGCGGCGCAGGAAACACCTCGGCCCGAGCGCGGCCGAAGGGCACCGAGGCAGCCTCTGCGGCGATCCTCATCCAGAGTCAGCGATACAAGAACTTGAAGCTCACGACGCCGCTGTTATCCAGCGTATACGTATAACTCCGGATGCCGTCGTGGTTCATGATGATGTCGTTCCACGTATCCGGGCCTTCCGCGTCCAAGTAGGTACGCTTCAGCGTGATGGATTCGCTGCCCGCTTCGATCGCGGCATCGATTCTCGCCGCGAACGCTTCCGGCGTATCCACGGTCAAGCCGTTGACGGCATAGTAATTGAGCGCCGCCGCGGTCGCCTTCGGCAGCTTGTCGGTCCATTCGTGATCGCGGCGAAGCTCGTCGTCCGTCACGTTGAAATACCCGTAGGCCAGCCTTCCTTCCACGTCCGGCACGGGATCGTCCCACGTAACGTCGAGGTTGTAATACGCCCCGTCGATCTTGACCTTGTTCCAGGCATGCGCGCCTCCGCCCGCCGTGCCCCGCACGTAATACGTCTCGATGCCCGCCATGCGCAGCAGCAGCTGGGCCGTGTAGGCGTATCCTTGGCACACGGCGATGCCGTTGACGAGCGTGCCGTACATCGTATACGAGTCGGCCGGAACCGTATCCTTGCGGTAATTGTCGTAATCGTATGCGGTGTGGAGCAAAATGTAATCGTGGATGGCAAGCTCGCGCTCGTAGTCCGTCATATCCGGCCCGATGATCGCCGCCAAGATCTCGCGCGCGGCCTTGTCCACCGTTCGTGCCCGGTCATCCTTGATGACCACCGGCTTCGACTGCAGCGGCGCGTTCAGCAGATCCGACTCGTCCCGGACGAAATACCGTCCGAACTGCTCGAATATCCGGTACACGAGCACGATCGACTGTTCCCGCGTCGTGGTATCCTTGGGCATGAAGCGCGCGTAAGCGCCGGTTCCGTTGCCTTTCATAACGCCGCTCGCGGTCAGCGTCCCGACGGCCCCGCGAGCCCAAGCGGCCAGCTGCTTCGCGTCCGCGAAGACGGGCGAATCGCCTTGACCTTCCGCCAGCTCGGCCTGAAAGCCTGCCTTCACGAGCGTGTTGTACAGCATCAGCGCGATCTGCTCGCGCGTGATCGTCGCTTTCGGCGAGAAGCGGCTGCCGCCCGTTCCCTTCACGATGCCCAGCGCGTACGCCTGCAGCACGGCGGCGCTGTTCGTATCCTTGAACGGATTGGCGCCCGGCGCCGGCGCCTGCTCGTCCGTGAGCACTTCGTAGAGCTGCACCGCCATATCGCTGAATTCCTGCCGCGTCAGCGCGAGCTGGTAGCTATTCGTCAAACCGTGCGGGATCAATCCGCTCGAGATCGCCGCCTCGATCTCCGGCTTGGCCCAAGCGCTCGGCGAACCGGATGCCGCCGCAGCGGCCGAGTTCGGCGCGAAGCCGGCCAGAATCGTTGTCCATGCCATGACCATGATAAGTGCAATCGCTATTTTTCGCATTTCGCTTCGAATATCCTCCCGGCAGGCAATGTCCTTGCATCTCGCATCTCGTCATCCATGCATCCCGCATACGATGCATTCCGCAAGCGGGATTTCGGCAAAACTAGCATTCTAGCAAGCCGAATCCGTTACTAGCTTAACATAAAATTCCACACCTTTTACAATATTTTGAACCCCGTGAACGCAAAAACACCCCGAACGGCCTAGACTCGGCCGTCGGGGGCATCGACTTACAACCAACCGTTCTTCTCCGCGATCCCGATCGCGTCGATCCGGTTTTTGGCCTCCAGCTTCTGGATCGCCTCGGACAAATAATTGCGCACGGTGCCGGCGGACAGGTAGAGCCTGCCGGCGATATCGCCAGCGGAGAGCCCCTCCGCGGCCAGCTTCAGCACCTCGCGCTCCCGCTCGGAGAGCGGATTCTCGCTGTCGAAGAACGACATGGCGAGCTCCGGGCTGACCGCCCGGCCGCCCTTGTAGACCTGCCGCAGCGCGGCGCCGAGCTCGTCGATCGGCGAATCCTTGAGCAGGAAGCCGCGCACCCCCGCCTTCATCGCCCGCTGAAAATAGCCCGAGCGCGAGAACGTCGTCAAGATGACGACTTTGCAGGAATGGTCGAGCTCCTTCAACTTCTCCGCGACATCCAAGCCGCTCATATGCGGCATTTCGATATCCATGACGCAGATGTCGGGCTGGAGCCGTTCGATCTGCTCGAGCGCCTGCCGCCCGTTCTCCGCCTGCGCCACGACTTCGATGTCGTCTTCCAAATCCAGCAGCGCGCTCAGCGCGCCGCGCAGCATGCCTTGATCTTCCGCCACGATGACTTTCATAACGCTATCCGCCTTCCCCTGCTTTATCCACGAGCGGCACCGCGAACACGAGCCGCGTTCCATGCTTCGCATCCAACCGCTCCGCCGTCAGCACGCCTTCGATGAGCTTCAGCCGGTCGCGCATCCCCTTCATGCCGTTGCAGCCGGCGGCGGCTTCATCCTTGCTCGGCAGGCCGACCCCGTCATCCTCGACCGTCAACCGCAGCCTGCCCGGCTCCCGCCGCAGCTCGACCGTGCATACGCTGGCCCGGCTGTGCTTCACGACGTTCGTGACCGACTCCCTTAGACACATGCCGAGAATGTTCTCTATCAGGGGAGAGGAACTCCGTGTCTCGGGATCGCTCCGCCCGTCATCGCCGGAATCCGCAGGCACTCCGGTTGCGAGGTCGCCGCGCTGCTCCAGCACGATACCCGCGGCGGCAAGAATTTGCTTGGCATGGTCGACTTCTTGGCCGATCGTCACCGCGTTCATGCCCGAGACCAGCTCGCGCACCTGCTTGAGCGCGGCGCGCGAGGTCATCTGAATATCCTTCACTTCCTGCGCGGCGCGCTCCGGATTTTTCCCGATCAGCTTCTCGGCCAGCTCGCTCTTGAGCGTGATCAGCGAAAGCGTGTGCCCGAGCGTGTCGTGCAGATCCCGCGAGATGCGCTGCCGTTCCTCGTTCTTGGACAGCCGCGCGATCTCCTCGTTGGCCAGGTTCAGCTTCATCCGCAGCTCCTTCGAACGCTGTCCCAGCTTGAAACCGACCGGCATGATGAGCATCACCAGCATGGCGGGCAGAAGCTGCACGAGCATATCCTGGTCGTTGTACACCTGGAAATGCGCGATCACGTACGTGAAAAACGAAAGCATGGCCGCGTACCCGACGACAAGGTCCCGCCGCTTCTTCAGCTGCCCGATGATCGGGGACGGGTAGAAGGCCAGGTAGACGCCGGTGGCATCGAACTTCAAGCAAAACAGCAGCGCGATCAATAGCAAACCGAGCACCGCGACCAGGCGAGGGCGTTCGTACAAGTAACCGCAGATGTACAAGGCTACGAACACCAGCACGGCGCCGAGTCCTTCGACGATCTCGACGGCCGGCAGCTGAAATAACGACACGAGCGGAAACACCAGGTAGACGAGCCAGACCAGGGTAAAGACGAGAGGCGGTCCCTGGTAATTGGGCCGCCCGTTCAACCATTTGCGCATGAACTACACCGCTTCCTGCTTTCTCATGATATAAGAGGATACTACCATGAACACGACCACGTATGCAGCCAAAATTCCGATGCCGCCCCAATCGAGCGCGCCGCCGGAAAGCATGTTCCACGCCCCCTGGCCGAGCCGGTACGTCGGCAGCGCCTTGGCGATATCCTGCATCGTCGCCGACATCGTCGTGACCGGCATCCACAAGCCGCCGAGCACGGACATCCCCATATACACGATCATGCTGATGACCTGCACCGCGTCCGGGTTGCGCATCGAGCCGAACAGCGTGCCGAGCGCCATGAACGACATGCCGCCGATCCAGATCCAAGCGCCGCAAGAGAGCCAAGTCGATACCGGCAGGTCGATATGCTTGCCGATGCCGCCGATCAAAAACATCATGACAATGATGAAGAGGTTGATCAGCGCCTGCGCGCCGATCTTCGAGACGATGTACGCCCACGAAGGGAGCGGCGTGATCTTCAGCATCCGGATCCAGCCTTGGGAGCGCTCGCGGGCGAGCCGCATGCTGAAGGTAGTGAAGCTCGCGCCGATGATGCCATAGCAGGTCATGGACATGAGGTAATAGGCATTGAAATTCGTGCCGGCGATATCCTGGTCCCCGATCGTGCTCGAGAAAAGGAAGTAGAAGATTACCGGCATGATGACCGAGAAAATGACGAATCGTTTATTGCGGACCGTACGCAGCAACTCCGCCTTGCACTGGGCGACCGTCGCCCGAAGCATCGTTTGATTCATTTGTATTCATCCCCTTATAAGTGGTGGTGTATGCGATTCGGCCGGGCCGACTAATTGGCCTGCTGAACGAGCGCTTGGAACGCGTCTTCCAGACCGCCGCTATGAATCTCGATATCGCGCATGTCGAACTTGCCTTCGACGAGCGCGCGGATCAGCCGGTCGGTGTCGGTGCCGAACACCTTTACTTTGCGTCCGCTCCATTCCACGTCCGTGACGCTCGGCAGCGCGAGCAGCGCCTCCGTCTTGACCGTCGGCCCCGCTACGAACGAGATGACGCGTCCGGTCGTTTCCGATTTGATCTCGCCCGGCGTGCCGTCGGCGATGATCTTGCCGTTGTTGATCACGACGATGCGGTCCGCGACGCTGTCCGCTTCGTCCAGGTAGTGCGTCGTGAGCACGATCGTCCGGCCTTTGCCCGCCATGGCGCGCACCGTATCCCAGAACAGCTGGCGGGAGGTGACGTCCATCCCGACCGTCGGCTCGTCGAGGAAGATGACCTCGGGATCGCCGGCCAGCGCCAGCGCGAAGCCGAGGCGGCGCTGCTGCCCGCCGGAGAGCGAGGAAGCCATCTTATCCTTCTCGGCCTCCAGGTTGGACACTTTGAGCAAGTACGCGAGCGGGAGCGGCTTCTCGTAATAGCTGCGGAACAGATTGATGCTCTCGCCGACCTTCAAGCCGTCGATGACGCTCACGTCCTGCAGCATCGCGCCGATCCGGTCGCGGACGCGGGTGTCGCCCGGGTCGCCGCCGAGCAGCTTCACCGTGCCCATGGTCGGCTTGTGCAGGCCGAGAATCATCGATACCGTCGTCGTCTTGCCCGCGCCGTTCGGACCGAGCAGCGCCACGACCGTGCCTTCCGCGATCGAGAGCGTCAAGTTGTCGACGGCCTTCTTGTCCTTGTAGATCTTGCTTACGCCGTTAAGCTGAATCGCTGCTTTCATGCATCGTTCACTCCTTGTCGTCTTTCTGATGTCCTCATTGTACCCCGCGGCATGGCCGGCCCGGTATGCATGAATGTAATGCGTTTCGCATGACAATTGTCATCCGGCTGACGCCACGACTGTAACTTGACGATTTACATTTATAGGTGTATAATTTATATTTGTATCAAGTGTAACCTCTGGTTTTTTCCTCGGATTGATCGTGATTTACCCTCCAAAATCACCAACAGTTAATTTTCCTTTTAAACACGGCTGCTTGAAGGAACACGGATTCACACTGGCGCGGTCGAGGAACCGCAAGGACGTTAGAGAGGTTAGGGCTTTCGTTGCTTTCGTGCATGATTTAGTTATGAAAGTAGGAAGACATTGGCGGTTACGCTTACCATACAGGGCAGTGCTGCAGGAATACCGGCGCTATGCCCCGCAAACGCAAAAACAGACCCCCGCTTCGGGACGAAGCGGGGGTCGTCCAATTTCCGGGGACTTTATTGACTTATTGCAGAACGGCCGTCGGCGCCCTGCGCTCCAGGCTGATCCAGACCAAACCCGCCGCCATGAACGCCGTCCCGACGAGCTGCCAGCCGCTGACCGATTCGTCGAAGAACAGGTAACCGGCCGCGACTGCGGATGCCGGCACCACGTACCGGAAGAAATTCGCCCGCGCGGCGCCGATCTTGAACATGCCGGCATTCCAGACGATGAACGCGAAGACCGTGCAGACGAAGACGTTGAAGAGGATGGCCGTGTATTCGCTGCCGCCTAGCGCAGTCCACGAGACCTTGCCCCAGGACGGGAGCGTCAGCGGGAACATGAACACGACGCCGAACGCGGTGTACCAGGTGCTGACGCGCAGCGCGGAGTACTGCCTCATGAGCGGCATGCAGGCGAGATTGAACGACGCGCCGACGATGCTGACGCCGAACGCCAGCAGATTGCCGAGCATGTTCCCGGACGAGACGTCAAAGCCTTCCCCGCCGCCGAGAATCACGAAGCATACGCCGATGATCGCGGCGATGCCGCCGGTCACGAGCCGGGACGTGATCCGCTCGCGCAGGAAGAACGGCCCGAACAGCGCGGCGAAGATCGGCCAAGGCGCGACGTTCAGCAGCGACGCGTTCGCGAGCGTCGTGTACTTAATGGAGTACATGACCGCGATCTCGAGTCCCGTGATGCCGACCAAGCCGAGCACCGCCAGCCGCAGCAGCGTCTTCGCGGGCATGCCGACGTTGCCTTCCTTCAGCTTCAGCAGCAGGAAGAAGAACGGCAGCGCCAGCGAGAAGCGCAGGAAGGCGAACAGCACCGGATCGAACGTCTCCATCCCTTTGCGCGATACCCCGAAATTCGCTCCCCAGATCGCGGCCACGACCGCCAGCCCGACATAGTACACCCATCTGCGCTCTTGTCTCATGAATGGTCCGGTCTCCGTTCCATAGGATGGATTTGGATAATCTGACAACAGTGTGACGGATTCCGCGCGGAAATACAATACAAAAAAATCGACCTCCCTCGCGGGAGGCCGATCCTCTATGGCAGCTTAAAACGCCCGACTGCGGATTGATTGCGAAACGCGCGGGCCTGGTTGAACCCGACACCGTCCGGGCTGCGGTCCGCGCGCCGGCTACGGGTAAACGAGCTCAACGGCCAGCCGATACCCATGCTCGGATCCGCACTTACGGATGGTCCGGCGTCTGCGCCGACGAGGGCTTGAACAACGGCAAGGACCAATCGAGCCAGTCGATCTCCTCCCGGACCATACGCACCTTCCGCTGATGGAGCAGGTAGCGGCCGAACTGCTTGGAAGCGATGTCGGTCACGGGGATCCCCGGTTCCTCTTCCATCAGCTTGATGCTCTCCTCCAATCGGTGCAGCCTTGCGACCAGCGCTTCCCGCCGTTCCAAGAACAGGTCGCGTCCCGCTTCGGGATCGACGAGGCCGATCGCGTAGATCTTGATGAGGAACTCGTCGCGCTCCGTGCTGTCGGTCGGCGGTTGTTCCCGGATCCACTCCCGGAGCGCGTCGATCCCCGAATCCGTGATGCTGTAGAGCTTTTTGTCCGGCTTGCCGGTCTGGCCGATCAGCTCGAACGTGACCAAGCCTTCCTTCTCCAGCTTCGCGAGCAGCGGGTAAATCTGGCTGTGCTGCGCCTGCCAGAACAGCTTCAGCAGCTTCATGAGCTCATAGCCCGAGCAGGGCTTGCGCGCCAGCATGCCGAGCAAGGCATAAGCTAAAGCGATCATCTATGGGATCCTCCTATGCATGCGCACTCTTTTGTACAAAAGCGTACCATAAATCGGCGCGAAACGCATATATATGCGGCAGCGGCGGGCGCCGGGTACCATGAAAGTTAGAACTCCCCCGCTTCGTCCGGCGGCGGTACGATGGGATCAACCCTTCATGCAGGAGTGATTCCCGTGACGCTGCCCGTAAATTCGTTGTCCGAAGCCGTCAAGCCTTGGTTGTGCCGTAAACTGACTTGCGCTGCCATATCAACGGTCGTGGTCGCCTCGTGTTGGGCAGCCGTTTATAACGCCGGAGGCTCGGATGGTTATGGGCCGGAATCGATCGCCGATTGGCTCGGCAAAGCCTCCGCGCTGCTGCTTTACGTCACGCCCGTTTATTATCTCTACGGCGTGCCCACTTCCATGCTCGTCGAATTCGCGCTGTTCGGGCTGCGGAAGCGAAAATGGCCGCACCGCGTCCTGTCCCTCTGCGCCCATGTCTGCTTCGGGTGGCTGCTTCCCGCGATGTTTTTCGGCCTTGCTCACGAGACGTTCGGCCGGGTAGGCATGGCGTGCGCCGCCGCGTTCTTCCTCGTCGATATCGCCTTGTCGGCGCGCGGCAGGGATTTCGAAGCCTCCCATGCCGTGCTCGCTTTCATTTTCCTCCCGCTGACGCTGTTTTTCATCGCAATAATTGGCATAAATTTGTAATTCTTGCATTGCCTTGATTGCGCTTTCTTGCTAAGATTAACCTTAGATGAGGCTTGCGACTTAGATGAAGCTAAGCGATCAGCCGATGCCGCACGATACGGAACCGGTTCTGCGGGCAAAACGAGGTGCAGGGCATGAACAAGGCCGAAGCGGAATTCAGCAACCTGGTCAAAGCATACCGCAAACGGCACATGGGCAAAGGCCCCGGCCGCATTACGACGACCTTCTGCAAGCATTGGGCGATCTGCGAGATGGAAGGCAACCTGTCGCCGGTGGAGAAGTTCATCGCGACGGCGAGCGACGGCAAGCAGATGCTGCGCGAAGCCCGCACGCAGTGGGTGAAGGACATTTACCGCAACCATCCGCCGGTCGAGATGGAGGCGCTGCTCGGCGCGCGCTATCTGGAGCTGTACGTGGATATCGATATTGACAAGGACTTCGGCATGTCGATCTTCGTGTTCGATCAGGACATCGAGCGCAAATTCGGCAGCAGCCGTTAATTGAGGCGTGTTGGCGCTTGGCAGCGAACCTGCGAGAGACGAACCGCGTTCGAGACGTTTTTTTCTTGGCTGATGAAACGCCGGCTTCCTGCAAAGGGACGCCGCCGCGGGCTTCATTCGAAAGAAAAAACCGGCTCGGCGCGGTTTTTCGTTTCTCCCGGCCGAATGCCGGGGCAAGACGCGATTACAAGGAGGTTCGTTCCAATGGGGAAAACGAAGCATACGGGACCGATCAAATTGCCCAGCCGGCCGGATCCCAAGCTGTGGGTCAGCAAAATGCCGTTCGGGCTCGGAAAGGTGAAGCCGCATCATATCCGCGACACGCTGAAGGTGATGGCGGAGAACCGCGACAATCTGCCGTACGCCTACCGCATCCTGACGCAGGGCGTTTGCGACGGCTGCGCGCTCGGCGTGTCCGGCCTCTACGACCGGACGCTCGCCGGTCCGCATGTCTGCACGACGCGCCTGAATTTGCTGCGGCTGAACACGATGCCCGCGATCAAGCCCGCCGTGCTCCATGCGGATATCGACGAGCTGCGCAAGATGGACAGCGCGGCGCTGCGGAAGCTCGGCCGTCTGCCTTACCCGCTCATTCGGCGAAAAGGCGAACGGCATTTCAGCCGGCTGTCGTGGGACGAGGCGCTGGACGCGATCGTTGCCCGGATCCGCGCCATCGACCCGAAGCAGCTGGCCTTCTACCTGACGGCGCGCGGCATCACGAACGAGTCGTATTACGCCGCGGCCAAGGTCGCCCGTTTCCTCGGCACGAACAATATCGACAACGCGTCGCGCATCTGCCACTCCCCGTCCAAGACCGCGCTCAAGCGGTCGGTCGGCATCGGCGCCTCGAGCTGCAACTACAAGGATTGGATCGGCACCGACGTGCTCGTCTTCTGGGGCAGCGTCGCTGCGAACAACCAGCCGGTCTCCACCAAATACATGTACGCGGCGAAGCGAAAAGGAACGCGGATCATCGTGATCAACCCGTACCGGGAGCCGGCGATGGACGGCTACTGGGTGCCCTCCATCGCGGAGTCGGCGCTGTTCGGGACGCGAATCGCCGACGATTTCTACCAGGTCAACATCGGCGGGGATATCGCCTTCATGCAGGGCGTCATGAAGCATTGGTTCGACATGGAGGCGGAGCGGCCCGGCTCCGCGATCGACCGCGCGTTCGTGCGCGAGCACGTCAACGGCTACGATGCGCTGCGCGGGCATGTGCTTCGCCAGGACTGGGCGCAGCTGGAGCGCTCCTCCGGCCTGTCCCGCGCGCGAATGGCCGAGTTCGCCGAGCTGCTGGCGGCGTCGAAGTCCGGCGTCTTCGTCTGGAGCATGGGGCTGACGCAGCACCGATTCGGCACCGACAACATCTCGCAGGTCGCCAACCTGGCGCTGCTACGCGGCTTCCTCGGCCGCGAGCACTGCGGGCTCATGCCGATTCGCGGCCATAGCGGCGTGCAGGGCTCCGGCGAGATGGGGGCCGATCCGTTCAGCCTGCCGGGCGGCGAGTTCGCGGGCATGAACATTCCGCGCATGGAGAGCATCTGGGGCTTTCCGCTGCCGAAATGGCAGGGCGATATCGTCGGCGTGACCTTGGAGAACGCGATGCTCCCGGAAGACCACGAACGGAAGCTCAAGCTGTTCTACACCTCCGGCGGCAATTTCCTGGAGACGATGCCGGATCCGGACTTCGTCCGCGCCTGCCTGGAGGCGGTCGATATCCGCGTCCATCAGGATATCGTCCTGAATACGTCGACGCTGGCCGACGCGCGGGAAGCGGTCATCGTGCTGCCGGCCATGACCCGCTACGAGCAGCCGGGGGGCGGCACGTCCACCTCGACGGAACGGATGGTGTATTTCTCGCCGGAGATCGACGGTCCGCGCATCGGCGAAGCCCGCGCGGAGTGGCAGATCTACTGCGATCTGGCGGCGCGGGTCTACCCGGAGCGCGCCAAATCGGTCACGTTCCGGAGCGCCCATGCCCTGCGCTCGGAGATCGCGCTCGCCGCGCCGAATTACGACGGCGTTCAGTTCCTGAAAAACCGCGGCGACGTATTCCAATGGGGCGGCGCTTGGCTCTGCGAGGGCGGCGTCTGCCCGACGCGGGACGGCCGCGGCCAGCTGCTGCCGATCGAGCTGCCGGAGCTGCGCAAGCCGGAGGGCCATTTCTACGTCACCTCCCGCCGCGGCAAGCAGTTCAATTCCATGATCTACAGCAGCACCGATCCCTTCAACGCGGCCGACCGGTACGACGTGCTGATGCATCCGAACGACGGCGCCAAGCACGCCATCAAGGAAGGCGACGCCGTCGTGCTCTACAACGGCTCCGGCACGTTCCACGGCAGGGCCAAGTTCGCCTCCATCGCCGCCGGCAACCTGGAGCTGTATTGGCCGGAATGCAATGCCTTGATGCCGAAGAAGGTGTACGAACCCCATGCCGGCATACCGGAATACAATACGGCGGTCGTGATGGAGCGGGCGGATACGTTCCACGCGCTGAAGGATACCCGTTACGTGGAAAAAAGAATCGCGGAGCTGGATCATGAGCTGGACGGGGACGAGGAGCCGCCGGCCGAATCAGGGAGGAGATGACGGCATGCTGCCCCATATCACGACGACCTGGGCGATCCGCAAGTATGCGGACGGGGAAATTCACGAGCGGGAGGACGACATCGCGGCGGAATACCCGCTCACCTTGGAGCTGGACGGCAAAGAATTCGCCACGATCGTTTGTTCGCCGACGGATCTGACGGAGCTCGCCGTCGGCTTTCTCGCCTCCGAGGGCGTCATCCGCGAAGCGAAGGAATTGAAGGAGCTGCGGATCGACGAGGAACGCGGCTATGCGTACGCCGAGCTGCATCGGCCGCAATCGACGGGCAAGGACGATTACGCGAAACGGTTCATCGGCTCGTGCTGCGGGAAGAGCCGGCAGTTTTATTTTCGCAGCGATGCCCGCACGGCCCGGACCTCGACGACCCGCATGACGGTGACGCCGGGGCAGTGCATGGCGCTCATGCGGCTGCTGCAGCACAGCTCCGCCGACTTCCGGATGACCGGCGGCGTGCACAACGCGGCGCTCTGCACCGCGGACGCGCTCATCGCGGTGCGCACCGATATCGGCCGCCACAACGCGCTCGACAAGCTGTTCGGCTACGCCCTGCAGGAGCGGCTGCCCGTCGCGGACAAGATCATCGCCTTCAGCGGCCGCCTCTCCTCCGAGGTCGTGCTGAAAGCGGCCAAAATCGGCGTCGGCATCCTCCTCTCCAAATCCGCGCCGACGGACCTCGCCCTGAAGCTGGCGAACGACCTCGGCATCACCTGCGCGGGCTTCATCCGCGGCCACGAGATGAACGTGTACACGCACGGGCACCGGATAGCGGAGGAGGATGGCGAGCCGTCGCATTAACGCGACGTTCGCCGTTCGCCTCGGCGCCGGCACGGCACGCCGCAACGACAAAACCCGCTCCGCGCGAATCACGCGAGGAGCGGGTTATTTATTGCATTTCGGCAACAGCGGGCCGCGGCCGGGCTTAGCCCACCGGCGTGCCGGATTTGGCGTCTTCGAGCAGCTTCTGGATATGCTTTTCGAATTTGAGCGGCTTGGTCGACGGCGAATAGCGCTTCACGACGTTCCCTTCGGCGTCCACGAGAAACTTGGTGAAATTCCATTTGATCCCCGAGCCGATGAAGCCGGACGCTTCTTTCTTGAGATACTTGTACAGCGGATCCGCGTTCGCCCCGTTCACGTCGACCTTGCCGAGCAGCGGAAAAGTGACGCCGAAATTGATCTCGCAGGTTTCCTGCATCTCGCTGTTCGCGACCGGCTCCTGGTCCATGAACTGGTTGCACGGAAAGCCGAGCACGGTCAAGCCCTGCTCCCGGTATTTCTCGTGCAGCTGCTGGAGCTCTTTGAACTGCGGGGCCAGTCCGCATTTCGTCGCCGTATTGACGATGAGCAGAACCTGGCCGCGATAATCGGCCAACGATTTCTGTTCGCCTCGGGACGTTCGGACCGTGAAATCATAAACGCTCATCACGAATCACCTCATTTGGTTTTATACAATGTTATTTTAAACAATTTAAGTCGATTTGAAAAGCGCGATTTTCGCCGCGCGCCTGCGGTTGCGGATGCGCGGACCGGCGCAAAAAAAGAGCGCCGCCCGCGAAAGGGGCAGTGCTCGGTTGTCGCGTATTTTGCAACGCTCGGCGCAGCGGTTCTTGCAGCGCTCGGTGGCCGCGCTTTTGCTGCGCTCGATGGCCGCGCTTATTTGGATCCCAGCTGCGCCGGCTCTTTGATCGCGATCAGCTTGCCGTTCGCCTGCACGATGATCACGTCGCCCGCCTTCAACGTCGGACCGAACACGCGCGCGCCGGTCCGTACCTGCACGAGCGGCTTTGCCGTAATCAGGTCCATCGCGACCAGCCTGCCGTCGGTCTGGGCGACGTACATGCCGTGGCCGATCAGGTCGAAGCGGGCAATCGGGTTCGACAGCCCGGCGTTATAGAACACGGGAATTTTGTTCGCCAGCTTCACGCCGTAGATACCCTCCCCGTCCGAGTAGAGCAGCCGTCCGTCGAAGGGACCTGCCGCATAACGCAATCCGGCGCTCCCTTGGGCGACGTAGCTGTCCGGCCGGGTCAAAACCGAATCCGCGAACAGCGGATACCGGTACACCGTTTTGCCGTAGGCGATGTAGACGTCGTCCCCCTGCATCCAAGCCTGACCGGGTCCGTAGAAGTCTTCTTTCGCCGTATTCACGCCTTCGGGATTATACACGCGCGTCTTCACGATCTTGCCGGTCTTCAGATCGATGGAATCCAGCGTCGTCAGCAGGACATGATCGAAGATCGTTTGCTGCCGCTCGGAGAGGAGTATGTTACCGCGCGCGTCGATCGGCAGGCCTTCGTTCTGGAGCTCCCAAGCCTGCTTGCCGGTCTTGCAGTCGTAGGCGTGAAGCACGTCGTAGCTGTAAGCGCCCGAAACGAACTGCGCCGCAAGCATGTACCCGCCGTGAAACATGAGCTCCCCGTAGAATTCCCCCTGCTTCCACAAGTAAGCGCCATCGGCGATTCGGAATGCCGTCACGTCGGCGCTTTGCACGTAAAGCTGGCCTTCATAGGCGTAAAGCTCGCGGGCATCCCGCACAGGCACCCTGGCTGCCCATAGCTTGCGCCCGGTTTTGGCCTCAGCAGCGATCGCCCTGCCGTCCTCGGACATCGCGAACACATGACCGCCGTCGACGAGCAGCGGCGCCTTCAGCTGCGAACCGGTCGTCCACAGGACCTTGCCCGTGCTCGCCTGCACCGCCGTGAGCCTGCCGTTCTGCAGGAAGAATACCCGCTCCCCGTCCGTCGCGGCCACGCCGCCGCTCATCAAGTAATCGCCCGCCGGCTTATCCATCGCCTGCGACCAGAGCGCCGCCGCGTCCGGCACCTGGACCGGACTGTCCGCGTTGCTCCCGATATAGGAAGCATGTCCGCCCCTGCCGTCGGCAAGAACCGTCGTCGCGCCGCCGAGCAGGGCAAGCGCAAGGATGGCATATACCGCTTGTAGAAATCTCATGCCGACACCCCTAACATTTATTCGTTGGTAAGTAGACGGCAAGGGTCCGCGAAAGGTTTCACGTCCGGCCCAATTCCCTGCATTGCCTGAATCTTGCATAAACGACGCCTCGTTCCTGCCAGCTCGAAAAGCCCTCCGCGACCGGATATCGGCCGATTGACGGAGGGCTGGCGTCGTATCGTATGCAGGCACCTGTTTTCCGCGAGGCATGCCGGATTATCCGGTCGTGAAGAGGAGCCGGAATCGGGAAACTCGCCCGGCTCCTGTTTCCCGTATTTGCTTATTCCCCTGCCGGGTCAGGCGGAGACAAGCCTCAGCTCGCCGAGCTTGGCGTCCCACGAAGCATGGACGCCGAGCAGCTTCAACAAGCCCGCCGGAATCATCGAGACGCCGGTGAAGCCCCGCACGATGGGAGGAAGCCCGACTTGCGCGCCATTGACCTCGGCCAGGTTGTCGTCCGGATGCAAGACCGCCGTTGTCCCTTTATACAGGATGGTCGTCTTGTAATCGCTCGAGAACGAGAAGCTGCCGCCAAGCGCCTGCAGGACGGCTTTCATCGGCACCGATACGCTGCCGTTGTCGATGCGTGCCGGGAATGCCGAGACGAGCAGCTTGCCGTCCACGTAGACGTTGATCGGCGTTTGGATAAGCGCAGGGGCATACATCATGCCGTCGCCGTGCGGGCGCAAGCTGCCCGTCTCGTTCCAGTTGTCGGCTCCCCAGCCCCATACCCGGCCCTTGGCGTCCAAGGCCAGGTTATGATAATAGCCGGACGCGATCGAGGCGATGCCGGAAAGTCCCTTGACCTGGCCGGATTTGCCCGTAGGGCCTTTGCCGATCGTCCATACGTCGCCTCCCTCGGTCAACAGAATGCCGTATCCGCCGGCTTGGATCTCCTTCGCTTTGAGCTGCGGGTACAGGCGCGACGGCTTGCCGGACACGCTCGCCGGTCCCGGCTTCGATCCTTGATAATAGGCGTTCGCGCTCAGCTTCCATGTCCAAGCGCCGCCGCTGCGGTCCACGCCGTACATTTGACCGTAGTTGGCGTAGGCCGAGATTTGCTTCATGGCCGGAATGCCCTTCAGCTTGAACGGCTGCACGAGCGTGACGCCGCCGTCCGGTTCGCGGCGCGCCCCAAGTCCCCAGACGCCGCCCGTGTCGTCCAGCGCGAACGCCACATCCCCGCAGGAGATCAGGCGGTTCCATTTATACGTTCCGGCGACGGGTACGACGGCTGCTTTGCCGGTCGCGGCGTCATGCGACCATATCAGCAGCTTGCCGCTGCCCGTCAGCGCGACGCCCGCGCCGTTCAAGGCCGTCACGGCGGCGACATTCGCGAGGCCCGGCACCTGCGCCGGCAGCGCCGAATCGCGCGGCGAAGCCTTCAGTCCGGCTATGGAGCCCCATTCCCATACCGTGCCGTCCGATTTCAACCCGACGTTCATGCCCCCGCCGTTCGTCGCGATCGCCGCGATGCCCGACAATTTCGGCAGCCGCACGGGCGCGGCGATGGTCGAGACCGCGTTTTGCTGCAGCACGCCGATCTCCCCGAGCAAGTTGCGGCCCCAAGCCCATACGGTGCCGTCATTGCGCAAGGCCAAGGAATAATAGCTGCCTGCCAGGACTTGTTTGAACGCCGTGTTTGCGACGGCCGAAGAGGCCGTCGCCGGAGAGGCCGCAGGATTCACGGCTGCGGCGGCCGTTACCGCGGGTTTTACTGCCGCAGCGGCAGATGACTCGGAGCTGATCGCGCTTCCGATCGGCAGCATGCCGAAGGCCAACGTCGCGATCAGCAACCTTTTGAACCGTTGATTCATGGGAGGATCCCCTTTCTTGGCACGCGACCGATGAACGGATTCGCGAAGCGGTATATGGCCAAATAGCAGCAAAAGAGCATTGAATGACGGAATGACGCGGGTCGGGCAGTCGGCGATTCTTTGGCCGCCGTTCGGATGGCAGGTCTTCATGGCACATGGCTGCCCGGGAAGTCGATTCCCTTGCGGATCGCCGCTGCTCGTGCCGGCCTAATCTCCCGATGCCCTCCAGTCCGCGACAATCCCCATAATGCCCTTTCCCGCAGGACCTCATGCGCCGGACGCCGTGCGCTAGACGCTCAGGGGCGGAACGACCGCGATGAAGCTGACGATCGGCGCGAGATCCGCGTGCGGGCATGCATTCGGAGCATAGAGCGTCACGACGTAAACCGTTTGCCTACTCGATACGTTGACGCTTACATGAATTCAAAGGTTGCATGCCGGGTAATGCAAATGAAGCATGCAAAAAGCCCGCGCCGGTCCGCATCAGCATGGGCAGCAGCTGACGCAAGCACCGGCGCGGACTTCGCCGCACCCCTTAGAATAAAGGATCCCGATCGAAATATTGGCTCATCATGAGCGCGTTGCCGTCGCAATCCCTGAACGTGAACGACGCATGGTCCCCATGGCGCTTCAACGGATCCACCGCCACGCCGCGATCCGCGAGCATGCCGTGCGCCGCCTCGATGTCCGGCGTATCGAACGCGAACGTCGCGCGTCCGGCAGGCGCGGCGGCGGCATCCTTGAACAAATGCATGACGTATTGTCCGTCCAGCCCGAGCTCCACGAAATCGTTCTTGCCGTAGCCCCGGAGCTCCAGGCCGAGCTTCTCGCAGTACCACGCGCTGGCATGGTCCAAATCCTGCACATAGTGCATCACGCCAATCAGGTCTTTCTTGATGAGCGGCTTCATGGCAATCCCCCGCTTTCTTCGAAAAATCGCGAATGCGTACAAGGATCATTACCCGCTTCCAAGCAAAGCTACACGTGCTTTTTCGAATCCGGCACCGTGCCGTGCAGCAGCTTCACCGCTTTGGCCGTGCCGGCCTTCTGCTCTTCCAGCCCTTCGTACTCGACGCTCAGCCAGCCCATGTACCCGATGCCCTCCAGCCTCGAGACGAGGTCCTCCACGCCCGCATCGCCCTCCGTCGGCGCTACGCCGATATACGAAGCCTTGCCGCTGAGCGTACGGTAAGTGCCTGCCGCGCCTTCGGCCGCCAGCTTGAAATCCTTCGCGTGCACGTGGGAGATGTACGGCGCCAGCTCTTGGAAGGACGGCCCCGGCTCCTGGTCCACGAGCAGGAAGTTCCCCATATCGAAGGTGCTGCGAAGCGCCGGCGAGTCCACCTGCCGGATCAGCTCCAGCACCTGCTCGCTCCGGCCGGCGAACACGCCGTGATTTTCCAGGCAGAGGACGACGTCCCTGCTTTGCGCGTAAGCCGCCGCTTCCAGCAGTCCCTCCGCGATCCAGACCTTGCCTTGCTCGTAGTCGATCCCGTCCTTGGCATCGCCCGCGAAGACGCGCACGACCCGCGCGCCCAGCAGCGCCGCGGCGTCGACCGAATGCTTGATGTCCGCGAGCGCGACCGCGCGTTCTTCCGCCGAAGACCGGGCAAAATCATTGCACGCCCCGAAGCACGCCAGCTGCAGACCCGTTCGGGCCAAAGCCTCGCGAACGGCCGGCACGTCGGTCTCGGCGTTCCAGAAGATGCTGAGCAGCTCGACGCCCTGCGCGCCGATGCTCGCCGCATAATCGATAAAATCCGCATTCGTCCACGTGCCGTCCTGCAAATACTTGTGGCAGCTCCATACGCTTACCGAAATTTTCATCGTCTCGTTCCGCCTCCAGGGCACCTTAGCGGTACCGTTTAATGAATTCCACCGCTTTGCGGATGTCCTGCTCCGGCCGATCGCCCACTTCGCGTTCGATCGTCAAATACCCTTCATAGCCGATCGATTGCAGCGCCTTGAAATACGCGTCGAAATCAACGGCGCCCTCGCCGAGCGGCAGCTCCGCGAAATCCGGCCCTTCCGAGGCCATCTCGGCGATCCGCTCGTGCGACATCTGCTCGTAGCCGAGGAAGCCGTACACTTGGCGCGGATCGACGACGCGCAGCCGCTTGCCGTCCTTCACGTGCGTATGCACGATGTAATCCTTCAGCGTAATGACGCCTTGGACGGGATCGTCGCCGGTGACCATCACCATGTTCGCCGGGTCGAAATTCACCGAGACGCCGTTCGTGCCGAGCGTATCGAGGAAGCGCTTCAGATGCGCCGCCGGCTCCGGGCCCGTCTCGATCGCGAAGTACGCGTTCATGCTCTTCGCGTACCGGCCCAGGTCGTCGCAGGCGCTCTGCATGGCCGCGTAAACGGCGCCGTTCCGGTCGTCCGGCACGATGCCGATATGCGTCGTCACGATCGTCGTGCCGAGCTCTACCGCCAGATCGAGAATCCGCTTCGATTTCTCGATCTTGGCCGGGTTCGCGGCCGCGTCCTGGAAGCCGTGACCGCCGAGATCGCCGCACAGCGCCGAGATTTCAAGCCCGAGCCCGTCGATGCGGTCGCGCAGCTCCCGCCGGGCCGCAGCATCCAGCAGCGCCGGGTCCATCTCGCCGGAGACCGCGTAGATCTGCACGCCTTCCGCGCCGACGTCCTTCGCTTTCAGCAAGCCTTCCCGCACGCCGACGCCGAAGCTGTCCACGATCACGCCGATCTTGTTCCGTAACGGATTTGCCATCTCCATCAACCTTCCTTTATCTCCAATTTACCCGCGCGACGCCGGATGAAACGGTTCGCGGCATCCGCTGCCCGTCATTCCGGCCCGCGACGGTTTCGCTAATTCAGCCTCAATTGAATCGAATCTCTTTGCCGAGCCCCGCCGATTCGTATACCGCGCTCAACATGCGCGTCACTTCCAGCCCGTCCTCGACGGGACTGAGCGTCTCGCAGCGGCCGAGGCAGCTGTTCACGAAATGCGCGATTTCCCTGCCGAACGCTTCGTTCGCGTCGAAGCTGGCATGGTCGATCTGCGGCGTCGCGTTCACGATCGTATCGTGCTTCTCCGACAGGATGACGAGCGCGGGCTCGACCTCCGCGCCGCCTTTGTCGCCGAACAGCTTGATGTACAGCTCATCCTTCGCGGCATGCAGCGTGAAGCTGACGTCGACCATCAGCGAAGCGCCGTTCTCGAACCGAATGACCGCGTTCGCGGCGTCCTCGACGTCGTTGCGCGAGGCGTCGTAATCCGCGGCCTTGTAGAACGACAGATTCTGGATATGCGCTCTGTTGCCGAGCTTGCGGTACGTGTTGCCGGTAACGGATACCAGCTTAGGCCGGCCCATGAGGTACCAACACAGGTCGATGATATGTACGCCGAGGTCGATCAACGGTCCGCCGCCGGAGCGGCTCGCGTCCGAGAACCAGCCGCCGGGATTGCCCAGCCGGCGCAGGCACGAGGCCTTGGCGTAATAGATCTCGCCCAGCTCGCCCGCGTCGATGAAGCGCTTCAGCACGTCGACGCTGCCGGCGTACCGGCGGACGAATCCGACCTGCAGCACTTTGCCGGAACGCCGAACCGCTTCCTGCACCCGCTCCGCGTCTTCGACCGTTCTGCACATCGGCTTCTCGCACAGCACGTGCTTGCCGGCCTCCAGCGCGGCGATGCTGATCTCCGCATGGCTGTCGTTCCAGGTGCAGATGCTGACCGCATCGATGCTAGGGTCGCGCAGCAGCTCGCGGTAATCCGCGTAAGCCCGCTCCGCGCCGTACTTGGATGCCGCCGCCTCGGCGCGCTCTTTGTTCTGATCGCAAATCGCCGCGATCTCCGCGTCCGGACATTGCCGGTACGCCTCCAAATGCAGGCCCGATATCGACCCCGCGCCAACCACGCCCACGCGCAGTTTATTGCCCTCCGTCGCCACCATGAATTGCTCCCTTCCGTTCCGGCCGAACGCCGGCTATAATTAGCTTGCATGACTATCGTAATTAAAACCTGCTTCTACCTTATCATGACGATTCCGCCGGGAGAATGTACATTATGCCAACCTACATGGACAATATGATCAGTCCGCTGCCCATGCGTCTGTACGATAACGTCATCGATGTCAAGAAGCTGCGCGTGCAGTCGCTCCTGATCCGCAATGCCGGGCATTTGCCAGGGCGCATCCAACAGAGGGCCGACGCGTCGTTCGGCTATTGGGCGTTCGTCTACGTCGGCGCCGGGCGGGGCTATTATCAGGCGGGGAGCGGCGCGCGCCAATCCGTGGAAGCCGGATCGATGTTCTGCCTGTATCCCGGCGAGGTATTCCAATACGGACCGGAGGAAGGCGGATTCTGGGACGAATATTACTTCACCCTGGAAGGGGAACGGGTGCGGGAGTGGCTCTCGAGCTGGTACGAGCAACCGGAGTCCGTCAAATTCGCCGGCACGGACGAGAGCTTCTTCAGCAAGATCGAGCTGATCTTCGGGCTGCTCGAGAGCGCGGTGCCCGCGAACCTGGACCGCGCCGCCCTCGCCTTGGAATCGCTGCTTTTCGATATGTCGCTGCGCTTCCGAGAGCCGGACACGAGCAGCCGCTCCATCTTCGTTCACCGTCTCCTCGACGACTTGGCCGGCACCGTCTACGGGAAGCCGAACGGCGGCGAGATCGCCGCGAGGCATCATATCTCCGTCCCGACGCTGCGGCGCATCGTCCACGAATATACCGGCTACCCGCTCGGGGAGTTCGTCCATCGCCTGAAGGTGGCCGAGGCGAAGAAGCTGCTGCTGAACACGGACAAAACGGTCATGGAAATCGCCGGGCTGCTGGGCTACTCCGATATGTTTTATTTTTCCCGGCTGTTCAAGAAATTCACGGACGCCGCGCCGACGACGTACCGCTCGCGGATGGGTTAGGCGGACTGCCCCGCAATGCGGCTGCCTTCAATACACCGGAAATGAAAAACGCATCGCCCGGAAGCGGTCGGGCAACCCGGCCAGAGGGTTGTTCCGATTGCTGCTGGGCGATGCATGTCATTTTGGCATCGATTACGGCTGTCAATTCGCGCCAGGCGCGAATTCATCCTTCGGCGTCCGACGGATGGCTCTCGGATCGTCGTCGGAGCCGATCCGGCTAATCCCGCTCCACCAGATTGCGCTGCAAGTAATGCTCCAGCGTGTTCGCGATCTCGAACACGGTATGCGCGAGATCATAGTTCTCGAAAGCATGCTCGCAGCTTGGCTGATACGCGATCGCCGCGGCATACTGGTCCATTTTGAACTGCAGGATGGCCGGATCGATGCCCGCGTCCCGCTGGCGCTGCTCCACCGTGCGCCGGTCGGCGTAGATGAACAGCCGGATGACCCTGTCGCCGTACTGCTCCTTCAGCAGCTGCGCGCCTTCGGGATTAAGCACGAGGTAGATGCTGCCGCCTTCGCGCAGGCTCTGCTCGATGTCCGCGCCCCGCAGGCCGTAACGGCTTTCGTTCATGCGGATGCTTTCGATAAAATCGCCCGCGCGTTCGAACTGCTCGTAGAGCTCCGGGGTAATGAAGTGGTAATCCTGTCCGTTCGCTTCGCCCGGCCGGGGCTTGCGCGTCGCGTACGAGATCACCTTGGCGATGCCGAGCGTGGCGCCGACGCTGTCCGCCACCGTCTTGCGTCCGGACCCGTCCGGTCCCGTAAATACGAATAACAGCCTGCGATCCGATCCTTCGTTCATCGTCTCAGCCTCCCTGAAATCGTGCTTTGGCGTACCCGCCGACCTGCGCGATCGACGCAATCGGCAATTTCCGTTCGCTGTTCGCCTTGACTATATATCGGGAATCGGCTATATTTTATAAAAACATATGTTCGCGGTTCACTTACGACGGAAGCACCCGTAAGCAAGGCATTCGATGCCTTTCTTGCGGGTTTTTTGCGTTCCCGGAGCGTTCCGCGGCGAAGGAGGAAGTTTTACGTATGATAAAGTCTATGAGATTGCGCGCGTTTTCATCCATGCTGCTTGCACTGCTTGCCTTCACCCTGCTCGTCCCGGGCGCGGTCTCGGCCGCCTCGGTCTCGATTACCCAGACCGCGCAGGCCGCGCTCGCCAAGCATATCGCCGCGGCGCCCGCCGCCATGAAGGACAAGCTGAATGCCCAGTACAGCAGCCTGCAATCCAATCAGCGGCAAGAGAATACGCTGGACGGGCAGTACAAGACGCTGCACGCGAGCAACGCCGCGGCGCTGGATGCCGTGAACAAGCGCATCAAGCTGATCGACGCCGACAAGATTAGCCGGCTGACCAACGAACTGAACGCGACGCGCGCGCGTTATCAGCCCCTGCTGACGCTCTACACCTCGCTGAATAAGCAAATCGCCGACGCGCGGAAGCTCAAGTTGAAGGAGCTTACCTCCATGCTGACCACGCAAGCGGAGTTGATGAAGCCGGCGACGCAGCTGGCGCGCGAGGATATCCGCGTCCGCGAGGCCGCGCTCAAGGCGGCCAAGGCCGCGACCGCCGCGACCGTCAAGGCGCTCAAGACGAGCCTCGCCGCCATCACCCCGCTGCATGCGCAGACGAAGACCGCCCAGTCCGTCGTTTCCGGCGCGAAGAAGAGCCTCCCTGACGTCGTGAAGACGATGAATGCCTGCGTCAAGAGCGATTCCCACGACGGTACGCTTCAATCGCTGACGACGCTCGTCGCTTCATCCAAAGGCATCATCGACCAGAAATCGCGCATCGTCGGATACGAAAATCAGATTACGGCCATCATTAACAAAGTGAACGCGCAAATCCCTTCCAAATCCTAAGCCGTTCCCCCGGCGCAAACGTCTGACATGTAGGCTCGAAGCCGCGAATACCTTATTAAAGGCGTTTTACAGCTTCGGTTGCGGAGGGGGAGAGAACGGTTATGCAGATTCATGTCGTGCAGGCAGGACAGACGCTCTACCGGTTGTCGCAGGCTTACGGCGTTCCCATCGACGATATCGCGTCCGCCAATGAACTATCGCCCGAACAGACGCTGGTGATCGGACAGGCTCTGGTCATTCCCATCGTCGGACGTTATTATGACGTCGCTCCCGGAGATACGCTGGCTTCCATCGCCGCCCAATTCGGATCGACCGCGGGCAGGCTTGCTTCCGTCAACGACATCGGGCAAGGAACGCAGCCGCGCGTCGGGACAAGGCTCTATATCCCGCCCATGCCGAAGCGGAAGGCTTACGTGAACGCGTACCTCGATTCGTTCGGCGCGACGCCTTCCGCCGCGCTGACGGAATCTGCGCGTCAGGCCGCTCCGCATCTGACTTACTTGGCTCCGTCCAGCTTCCGCGTTCAGCGCGACGGCAGCCTGCAGCCGCCTCCGCTCGGGGACCTCCCTGGGATCGCCGCGAAGCAGCGCGCCGCGATGATGCTGGCCGTCACCAACCTGGACGGAGATCAATTCAGCGACGAACTCGGGCATGCCATACTAAGCGACTCATCGCTGCAGGACACGCTGATCGCGAATATCGTCAAGACGGCCAAAGACTTGGATTTCCGCGACGTCCATTTCGATCTGGAGCATCTCTATCCGGGAGACCGCGAGCCCTACAACCGGTTCCTGCGCAAGGCCGCAATCCCCATTCATGCCGCCGGTCTCACCATGTCCACCGCGCTTGCGCCCAAGACCAGCGCAACCCAAGAAGGCGCCTGGTATTCCGCGCACGATTATAGGGCGCATGGCGAGATTGCGGACTTCGTCGTTATCATGACCTACGAATGGGGCTACAGCGGCGGTCCGCCGATGGCGGTGTCTCCGATCGGCCCGGTCCGGACCGTGCTGGAATACGCGCTCACCGAGATGCCCGCCGGGAAAATCCTGATGGGCCAGAACCTATACGGTTATGACTGGACGCTGCCTTACGTGTCCGGCGGCCCGATTGCCAAGGCGCTCAGCCCGCAGGCCGCCATTGCGCTTGCGAGAACGCGGAATGCGGAGATTCTCTACGACGCGACGGCTCAAGCGCCGTATTTTACGTACTGGGACGACAAGGTCAAGGAACACCGGGTCTGGTTCGAGGACGCCCGTTCGATCCAAGCCAAATTCGATTTGTTGAAAGAATTGAAGCTGCGCGGCATCAGTTATTGGAAGCTCGGACTCAGCTTTCCGCAGAACTGGCTCCTGCTCGAGGACAACTTCGATACGGTGAAGTTGCTTTGAATGCCACACGCAAAACAGCGATTTCGGGCTTCCTGACCTTCGTCGCCGACTGAATACGATCCTAGGCAGTTACGGACGGACGACGTCCTGACTGCCTTTTTTGTTCGCCCATATATGTCCGCAGCGCATCCGATGAATTTTACGGCAATCGGATCAAAGTGAGTCAATACCGTATTGCGCGCCTACCTTTACGGCTGGGTTCGCAAGGTTGACAAGAGACTCATTTACTGTTAATCTTCGAATAGTTAATTAATTAACTGTTTATCGTCAGTTCCTATTCATGCACGAAATCGCGTCATTTGCGGCAGAGGAGGTTTTATGAGCGAGAAATGGAATCCATTCGAACAACCCGCCTTGACGGTCGACGTTTTTCTGACGCTGTATAAGACCAATCATCATCTGGTTCGACAGCTGGAGGAACGTCTGGCGAGCTTCGACCTGACGCTTGGCCGGTGGTGCCTGCTGGTAGCGCTCCGCTCCGGCGATAGGCCGATGCTCCCATCCGAGCTTAGCGACGACCTCGCGGTAACGAGAGCGAACATCAGCAATTTATTGAACGCGCTGGAGAAGGCTGGCCGGATCGAGCGGGAATTCGATCCTACGAACAGAAGAAGAATTCTGGTTCGATTGACGTCCGAAGGCCACCGTCTCATTACCGACGTATGGCCGGTCTATGAACGCACGATCGCCGGAAATATCGGCGAAAGGCTTACCGTTCAGGAGCAGGAACAACTAAAGGGACTGCTGAAAAAACTGTATTGACGACTGTTCCATCGCCTTTCGATGAAAGGGCGGTGACCGGACTTTGATTAATTAATTAACTATTAAATAGCTAATATAAGCGGCGTATTCCGTTCACGAAGCTTAGACTCATACACACACCAAAAGGAGATGTTATACGACATGTATAAAGACAAGGTAGCGATTATCACGGGCGGCAGCGGCGGTATCGGATTGGCGGCGGCTCGATTGCTCGCCTCGAAAGGCGCGAAGGTGCTGATTACCGGGCGCAGAACAAGCGTATTGGACGTGATCGCCGCCAGTCATCCGAACATCGAAGGCTTCGCGGCGGATGCCGCCGATCCGGAAGCGGCCGCCCGGACGGTCGCCGCGGCCATCGAGCGCTGGGGACGACTCGATATCGTCGTCAACAACGCGGGCAGCGGCGCGATTCAGCCGCTCGCGACGGTGAACGCGCAAGCGATTAACGATATTTTCGCCGTGAATGTCGCGGGACCGACGCTGCTTGCCGCGGCCGCCCTGCCGCATCTGGAGAAGAGCAAAGGCACGATCATCAACATCTCCAGCACCTTCGGAAGCAAGGCGGCCCCCGAGCTGTCGCTCTACTCGGCGAGCAAGGCGGCCGTGGAACAGCTGACGCGGTGCTGGTCGCTCGAGCTCGCGCCGAAGGGCATTCGCGTGAACGCGATCGCCTCCGGGCCGGTCGAGACGGAGTTCCTGCGCGATCGCATGAAGCTCTCCGACGAGCAGATCGCCGCGGTCAAGGAGCAGGAGGTTCAATCCATCCCTCTCGGGCGCAGAGGGGTGCCGGATGACGTGGCGCGCTGGATCGCGCACTTGGCCGATCCCGAGGCGGACTGGATCACGGGGCAAATCATCGCGGTCGACGGCGGGCTTACGATCGCCTGACGCCGTGCCGTCATTGATGAGTTGCGAAGCGCGAATCGCCGCCGTATGGCTGCGTGACGGCGAGAAGCATGCTCGCGTTTACGATGATGTACACCACCGTACTTGGCTGCATGATGGCAAGAAGCGCAGGCGCGTCCGCGATGATGAACTACCCGCGTATTAGCCGCGCGACGGCAAGAAGTACGGCGCCGTTCGCGATGTTTCATTTGCTGTCGTAAGACTGCGTGTTGTGGAGAAATACACCGCGCGCTCGCCACGACGCGAGTCCGCATAAGGCGGAACTCGTCCGAAGAACGCTGCGTGCACGGCGCGATAGCGCATGATCATTACAGGAGCTGCCCCAAGGGCGGCTCCTTTTGTTTGGGCGTCGACAAGCCGCGCTTCGACGATCGGCGCTTGCTTGCCAGGCATTCCGGGCCGCCTCAGGTCGTAGTCGTTCCCCGCCTTAAGGCCAGACTCCAAAACCGCCGCTGGACCGTTTCGGGAAGGTGCCGCTCCCTTTACACTAAGGATATCGGTTGACACCATAACAAGGACGCTAACAAGGCAGCAGAAATCGTAATCAAACCATCCGCAAAGGAGAGAATTTTCATGAAAAAGCTCTATCGTTCCACATTGGACCGCAAATTGACCGGCCTTGCCGGCGGGATCGGCCAATGGCTCGGCGTCGATGCCACCATCGTCAGACTCTTGCTCCTGATCTCCGGGGTATTCAGCCTCGGCGCCACGCTGCTGGTCTACATCGTGGCCAGCGTGCTGGTACCGAAAGCGCCCTTCGAGGTCCTGAGCCCCGATCCGTTGCGTTATTACGGTTGATCGTTCACGCAGTCGACGCAATGCCTAAACTCACTATCCTAGGAGATGAACGCAATGGGAATTTTTAACCGCTTGTTCAATATAACGCAGGCCGCGGCCAACGAGCTGCTCGATAAACTGGAAGACCCGGCCATGATGATGAATCAGTACGTCCGCCGCATGCAGGACGAAATCGCGAACGCGCAGCACGAGCTGCTCAAGCAGGAGGCGCTCGCCAAAGGCCTGCAGCAGCAGGCGCACGAAGCGTCCGTCCTGGCGGACCAATATGAAAAGACCGCCTTGGAGGCCATGAGAGCCGGCCAAGAAGCGCATGCCCGCGAGGCGCTGACGGCCAAACTGCATTACGAGGAGAAGGCAAAGGAATACGGCACCTGGCACGACAACGCCAAACGGCAAATTGCCGAGCTCGCGATCCGGCTGGAAACGGCCAAAGCCGAGCTGCCGCAGCTGTTGAAGAAACGCGACGAGCTGATCAACCGCATGCAGCAGGCCGCGGCCAAATCCCGCACCTCCATGCCGAGCTTCAGCGCGGGTCCTGCCGTGCTCGACGGCGGCAGCGCCTCGCGCGGCTTCCAGCGCATGGAAGAAAAAATCGCGCTGTGGGAAGCCCATCTCGAAGCTTCCCGGAGCCCGTACGCGACGCAAACATACGGCGCTCCTTACGGCGGCCCGGTATCCGCCGGCACGGCGAACCCGGCAAAAGCCTCGCTCGTCGACGAACAGCTCGAGCTGCTTCGCAAAAAGCTGCCGACGGATTCCGAGTAAGCCTTGCGCATAGTCGCCGTTTCTTTCGAACCGCGCAAAAACCTGTGCGAACGCGCGGGTTTTATGCAGGATAATGCAAGCGCAGCGGCGTCACGAAAACCAAAAACAGCCCGGCCCCGTTCAACCGAACGGGCCGGGCTGTTTTATTCGTGCGTATCCGCGGAGCTTACAGCAGGAAGAACCCTTCCTCATGCAAATACTGCTCCGCTTCCTCGTAAGTTTCCAGGACCATCTCCAAATTGGCGCCGGCGTACACGTACCAGAGGTCGTCCTCGTGCTTCAAGGTCAGCGTTTGCTTATCCGCGCCGTGCCACACGGTCGTCGACGCGCTCCCCCTGCCGCCTCCGCGGGAAGAAGCCGACGTTTTCTTGGACGCGACGGCCGGCTCGGGCTCGCGCACCGACAAGGAACGGATCGCCTCCTCCACCAGCTTGCGCAAGGCCGGCTCGTCGTAATCGCGAATGTTCACGAAGCCCTTGTCGTCCATATCGTAACCGCTCAGATGACCGGCATAAATAAATCCGTTGCCGTTAGGATGAAGATGAAACGCGACGTTTTTCTTGTCGTAGAGGCTCTCCTCGTACTGGTAATTGACGCGGCCGAGCGACACGTCCTTTCGGCTGAGCTCGGGAAAGGACTCCAATATCGTAAGCTTCTGTTCGAAACTAAGCATAATCGCCTCCGGATAACGGTTATAGAATTGCCTGTGATTATACCATAGCCGCCCGCATAAACCAAAACCTTACAATCCAATGCGACAGCCATGCCGCGGTAAGTTTTCATACGACGGTTGTGACGCGTTAGAAACCAATACGGCAAATCATAGCGTCGCGTTACATTCCGCTGCGACATTTTATGTCGTACCGGCCGGTATACACTGGAACTGCACCTACCACTGTACAACGAAACGAGGGTCGCCAATCCAATGGCAAAAACCAAACGGGGCCGCATCTTATGGAGCCTGCCCGCCAGAGGCCGCGGAACTTGCCCCATCTGCAGCCGAACGCGAATCAAATTGCTTTATCCCAGAGCCAAATCGGACGGCACGTCGATCAAAGTATGCAAACGGTGCATCCATGCGCCGCAGAGCAAGGTCGACGAACACGCAATCTGATGTCCGCGCCCGCTTCTTCCCGGAGCGGGCCGGGCTTCCCGGCTATGGCCCGATAAAATCCGCTTGCCTCGCGCGAAGCGCAATGTTGTAATAAGTCGTAACCAGAATGCGTTTGCAAAAATAGGGGTGATCCAATGAGCAACCTTCACCGGATCCGGTGGTTCGACGGTCAGGTCAGAGAAGGCAGCTATCCGAACAGCTCCATGCTGGCGCAGCGGTTCGAAATATCCAAGCGCCAGGCGCAGCGCGATATCGAATACTTGGCCTATTCCTTATCAGCCCCCCTGCTCTATGTTGCGAAGTACCGCGGTTATTGCTACGAGGATAAAACATACGCGCTTCCGCTGCTGTATATGACCGATGAAGAGAAGAAGATTTTGAACTATCTGGCCCGCCGTTACAGGCAGTACGATTACGACGGCGCGACGGCGGCCAAGCGGATCGCCGATCTGCTCGACCGCTTCACCCCGGAGGCTCCGGAAGCCCCGGAGCTGCGCTTGCCGGTCTTCGACATGAACCCCCGCATGATGGATCATATGGAACGGCTGAACGCCGCGGCTGCCGGTCATGCCGTCGTCACGATGACGTACAAGGAAGGTCCGGAAGCCGAAACGCACGCGATCTGGCCGCTAAAGCTGGTCTCCCGCCATAACTGCGATTACGTGGACGCGTATTCCGCGACGCGGCAGCGGCAGCGCCTGTTCCGGTTGGATTGCATCGTGAGCCTGACGGCGACTTCCGCGCGGTTCGATCCTGCCGGCCTGGAAGCGCTGGAATGGAGCGGCGGCAGCGGCGCCGGAACCGCCAAGAAGCCGTTCACCGCCAAGCTCAAGCTGGGCGCGCCGGCCGACGGTTCGACTTGGCAGGGTTACCGCGTGCGCGGCTTCCCCGAGCCCCTTGTGGCGATCGTGGAATTCCATGACGCGGACGCCTTCCTTCAGCAGCTATGGATCGCCGGCGACGCTTGGGAAGCGCTGCTCGCGCCCAAATGGCTCCGCGAGAAATTGGAGCGAACCTGCAGCGGCATCCTCGAGCGACTGCACGGAACCAGAGAGGAGTGAATGCCGCTCATGTCACGCATCATGCTGGACACGATTCGAATGAAACGCCAATCCAAATCCTACGTGGACAGCCTCCATGCCATCCTGACGGCAGCCGGACTGTTCGACGGCCCGAAGTATATGCTCGCCGGCTTGAGCGCGATGGCGTTCAAATTCACGGTACACCGCAGGCTCCTCCCCCTCTCCGTCTCGGCTTACGGACAGTGGGGCAACGAGCATGAGCCCGCCGTCGAGAATCTCGGGCTATTCACGATCTCGGATGCCGGACGCACGCGCCATCCCACGTTTCCGCATTATCAGCGCGACGCGGTGAGCTGGGCGAAGAAATCCCTCGATGCGGGGATCGGCGTCATTTACTGGATACCCGAGTTCGGGGTCATCTGCGGATACGACGACGACGACGAGGTTTTCTACGTGCAAGATGGCTGGAATGCGGACAATAGCGTCGTATTGTACGATAATTTCGGCTTGAATTTCACGTCATTCTGGTACTGCCAAGCGTTCGGGGAGCGCGTGGAGATCGAGCTCGCGGATGCGGCGTTGGAATCGCTTCGGCTCGCCGTGCGCGACTGGGAAACGCCTCATAAAACGCTGCCCGATACCGAGCTGGCTTCCGGCAAACTGGCCTTCGCCTTCTTCGCGGAGGGACTCGAACGCGGGGATTACGACGAACGCGGCGCCGCCTATATTCTGCGGGATTACGTGTATACGCGGGGCGAGATCGCGGATTACTTGCACGACGTCAAGCATGCGCTGCCGGGCTTGGAGGAAGCGGCCGCGCTCTACGCGAAGCTGCGCGGCGAGCTAGTGGCCGTCCACGATTGTTGGACGGCGGAAGCGGACGGCAAGCGCATCGATCCCGCCCGCATCGCCGCGTTATGCGGCGTCATGCGGCAGGCCGAAACGTGGGAGGAACAAGCAATGGCCGTCTTTCGCCGCATCTCGGGGCAATACCCGGATCCGACACGATCCACGATCCCACGGTGGGGCGCCCATACGCCTCGCTAACGACAGGAGGCCCGAGGACCATGGGCAACACACGGCTGACCGGATTGCGGATGACCCGCGAATCCCTTTCTTATATTGATGCGATGCATAGCATTTTGACGCATCGCGGCTGGTTCCGGCAATCCAAGGCGATGCTGGCAGGCATGACCGTGAGCGGCTTTCGGTTCACGGTAGACCGCGAGCTGAACGCGGATTCCTGGCATGCCTACAACTGGGTAGCCGAGCATTTTCTCGCGGCCGATTTCATCGGCGTTACCGCCTCCTCGAAGGCCGGCTTCAGCTTCGCCCCAACGTTTCCCTTATACCAAAAGCATGCCGTCGCCATGATCAAACAATCCATCGACGACGGGATCGGCGCGGTCTTCTGGAAGGACGATTTCGTGATCGCCGCCGGCTACGACGATGAAGAAGGCGCGCTCCTCTATGATGACGGGTCGGATCCGGACGGGGAATTGCACCGTCTCCCTTACGGCGATTTCGGACGAAACGCATCGCCTTATTGGTATTACCAGACGCTCGAAGCGCAGCTGGCGGTCGACGAGCTGGAGATCTATCGGGAATCGTTCATGCAGGCGATCTACAAATGGGAAACCCATGACCCGATGCTCCCGGAGCACGCCTACGCCTGCGGCAAACAAGCTTATGCAGCGTTTATTGCATGCATAGACGGCGGAGTATACCGTCGTCATGAGGCGGCGAGTTTGATCACCCGGTATGCAGCCGCAAAGCGGGATATTTCCGCTTACGCCGACCGGCTGGCCATGATCTGGCCGGCATGCGAGTCGATCGCCGCTTGCTACGCGCAAGTATCGAACCTGTTCGCCCGACTGTCGATCTGCTTGCCGGCGGGGGATGATCTCCGCGCCGTTCGCCTCTTGCGAGAAGCCATGGCACTGGAGGACCAAGCTATCGCCTCCATGAAGTCGCTCATGCGCGAACGCATTCAGAACCGGTTCGAGGATATCGCCCTGCGCTGACCTTCGCGATCGCGAGGCCCGTTTCGGATTGTAATTCCCCGTATCGGGTAATATAGTAGCGATGCGCCTGGTACTGTCCTCCATATCAAGCAGAAAGGCGGTGCGCACCCATGAAGAAGAAAAATCGCGACGACTACGACGAGAGATACAATGAAACCTCGAACACCGCGGCAGGCATCAATACGCCGAAGGATCACGAAGACTCCGGCCCCCTCGATATGGTCAGCGACGCGGTCGGGGAATTCGTCGATAACGTGCAGCATGCCTTCGACGGCAGCAGCAGGAGCGGGCATGGCGAAGCCGACGAGCTCGAGCGCGAGCCGGACGAGTACGATCATCGCGCGCTGTCGAATCAGCAATCGCGTTATGACCGGCACTCCTATTGATGGATCACAAAAAATCGCCCCTTCTCGGCCTATCGGCCGGGAAGGGGCGATTTTCGCATGCGCTGCTTTACAGCAGGGAGAGCGATTCCGACGCTTGGTCGATATCCGCCATCAGGTCCTGCGGGCTTTCAAGGCCGATGTACAGCCTGACGAGACTGCCGTCCTCCTGCTGCTTGCCTGCCGGATTCACGGTGACGAGGCTTTCGAACCCGCCCCAGCTGACGCCGATTTTGAAATACTTCAGCTTGTCCGCCCAAGCCTTCATCGTCTCGATCGGCACCTGCGTAATGAAGGAGAACAAGCTGCTGTAACCCGACATCTGGCTGGCGGCCAGCTCGTGCTGCGGATGGTTCGGCAGGCCGGGATGATTCACGCGATGCACGAACGGCAGCGTGCGGACATGCTCCGCGACGGTCAAGCCGCTCGTCTCGTGCCGCTGCATCCGAAGCGGCAGCGTTCGCAGTCCTTTGGATATGAGGGCCGCGGCCTGCGGCGTCATGATTGCGCCGAACAGCATGTATTCGTTGTTGCCGATACGGTCGACGAGCTCCCGCGAGCCGAGGACGACCCCGCCGACGCAGTCGCTGTGTCCGGCGATATACTTCGTGATGGAATGCACGACCAGATCGACGCCATGGGCAAGCGGGTTCTGATAGATCGGCGTCGCCCACGTATTGTCGATCATCGTGTGAATCCCGATGCTCCGCGCGTATTCCGCGCATTCGCGCAGGTTTTGCAGCTCGAAAAACATCGTCGTCGGGCTTTCCAGGTAGATCAGCTTCGTGTTCGGCTTCACGGCCTCGCGAATGTTCTCGAGGAGCCGGCCGTCGACGAACGTCGTCTCCACGCCGAAGCGGCTGAGGTATACGGACAGGAATTCCTTGGTCGGTCCATATGCTTGGTCCACGCAGACGATGTGGTCGCCCTGCGCGACGAAGGACATGATGGCCGCGGTGATCGCGCCCATGCCGGAGGCGAAGCATTTTGCCGCTTCGGCCGCTTCCAGGTCCGCCAGCTTGTTCTCGAGGTATTCCACGGTCGGGTTATTTCCCCGGGAATAAACGTGATTGTGCATCGGCTGCTTGACCGCGTCGCTGAACGCCTCGTACGTCTCGAAGGCGAACAGGCTGTTCTGGTAGACCGGCACGTGGATCGCGCCTTGATGCCGGGTATCGATCGGATCGTAAGCCGTTTTGGTAAATTGCTTCTCGATGTTGCCGCGCTTGCGGTCTGGTTGGTTGTTGTCCGTGTTGCTCATCCTTTTTCGGCTCCTTGTGTTAAACCTTCTACAATGAAACGCTGGGCGAACGCAAAGATGACGATGGTCGGAATGATGGATAGCACCGCTCCGGCCGACATGGCGCCCCAGTCGACGTCGAATTTCAGGATGAACGAGTTCATCGCGACGGGCAGCGTCTTCAAGGCATCGTTATCGATGAACATGACCGCGAGGAACAGCTCGTTCCAGTTTTGCACGAAAGCGAAGATGAACGTCGACGCGATCCCCGGCAGCATGACGGGAATGATGACCCGCAGCAGGGCCGACCAGCGCGAGCAGCCGTCGATCATCGCCGCTTCCTCCAGGCTGGACGGAATTCGCTGGAAGAAGCCGCGCAGCATGATCGTCGAGAACGGAATCAGCCCGACGGTATACATAAGCACGAGCGAGAACCGCGTGTTCAACAGGTCCATCTTGCTCATCATCAGGTACAGCGGCGCCAGCGCGATGAAGCCCGGCAGCATCTGGGTCAAGAAGAACGCCAGCATGATTTGGCTGTGGCCGCGGAATTTGAACCGCGCCAGCACGTAGGCGCTCAGCACCGAGATGACGAGCACGATCAGCGCCGCGATGATCGCCACGATCAAGCTGTTTCCGATATAGATGTGGAATTTCGAGATTTTGAAGATGTTCACGTAGTTGTCCATCGTGAACTTCTGCGGCCAATACCGGAGCGGGAAGGAGAAGATATCCTTCTGCGGCTTGAGCGACGTGATGACGATCCAATACAGCGGGAATACCATGACCAGCAGGTACAGTCCCAGAAATACGACCTTGAGCGTCTTTTGCAATCCCGTCATTAGAAGTCACCTACTTTCTCGGCCTTGGTGACGGTGAGGAAGAAGATCGTATACAACAACAGCAGCACGATCATGATGACGCCGATCGCCGAAGCCGCCCCGTAATCGCCGGCATAAATGATCTTATCGAGCATAAGCGAGGACAAAATATGCGTGCTTCCGGCAGGACCGCCGTTGGTCAAGCCGTAGATGATCGTCGGATCGTTGAAAATCCAGATCGCCCGCAGCAGCGTCGTGGCGATGATGGTCGGCAGAATATATGGAAGCGTCACGTTCCACAGCTTGCGAATGCCCGTCGCGCCGTCCATGTCGGCCGCCTCGTACAGCTCCGACGGCACGGATTGGAGCGCCGCGAGCAGCATGATGGCAAAGAAAGCGATGCCGTACCAGACATTGGCAATAATGACGGACGTCATCGCCCACTTCGGATTCGAGAGGAATCCGATCCGTTCGTGAATGATGCCGACGCGAAGCAGGAGATCGTTGATGACGCCGATTTGCGAGTTGAACATCCACTTCCAGATCATCCCGATCAGGAAGCCGGACAAGGCCCAGGAATAGAATGCGAAGCCTTGAAAAATGCCTCTGCCCCTGAACGGCTTCTTCAAGAGAAGCGCCAGCGACAGGCCGAGCACGAATTGAAAAATCAGCGAGAAGAATACCCAGTACCCGCTGTTCTTGAGCGCGACGAGAAACTTGGGATCATGGAAGGCCGCCTTGAAATTATCGAATCCGACAAACCGGACATGACGAAGGTCGAACAGCTTATAATCCTGGAACGCCATGATGATCCCTCTCAGGAAGGGATAATACGTGAATGCCAATACTAATAACAAGGCGGGGATCAGCCCCGATAGTATAAAGATCTTTTGATTTTTCATATTCGCACCGCCTTGCTTCTGGAATGTAGGAAGGGCGGCTTGAGCCGCCCTTCCCGAATCGATCGACCGACGTTACTTGCCCAACTTGGACTTCTGATCCGTCCAATACTCGTCCCATTTCTTCAGCGTATCGTCCAGGGAAGCTTGGCCGAGCAGCAGCGCTTGACCCGATTCCATTTCCACTTGGCCCCATTGGCCGGTGCCCGGATATTCGAAAGGCGGTTTGAAGTTCACGAATTTGTCCGGCGCGTTCGACATGTCGAGCAGCGTTTTGTAAGGGCCGGTTTTGAAGAATTCGTCTTCGGCTGCCGACGTATGAATCGGAATCAAGCCGTAGGCTTTCGAGAATTCGGTGTTTTCGGCCGGGCTCGACAGGAACGAGATCAGCTTCCAAGCCTCTTCTTTGTGCTCGGAGTTGGCCGCCATGCCCCAGCCTGCTCCGCCTGCCGCGAGCAGCGCTTTGCCGGTCGGTCCCGCTTGCAGCGGCGCCGTTGCCCATGTGCCTTCGGCCATTTTCTCCTGCAGCGATTGGATAACGTCCGGATCCTGCAGCAGCATGCCGGTTACGCCGGAAGTGAACGCCTGCACCTGTTCTTGGAAGCCCCAGTTGACGGAGTCAGGCGGCGAAGCGTCTTTATATAATTTGAGGTAGAGTTCCATCGAAGCCTTGGCTTCCGGCGTCGAGAAGATGGTTTTGCCGTCCTTGGTGAACATGGAATCTTCGAGATTCACGTTGTCGCCGTTGTAAGCCAGCACCATCGCGTCCGTCGTGCCGTTGGAGCCTGCGCCCCCGCGGAACGAGAAGCCGTAGCGGTTCTTGGATGGATCCGTTAGTTTCTTGGCCGTTTCGTACAGCTCGTCCCACGTTGCCGGCGGGTTCAAACCTTTCTCCTTGAACCAGTCCGCGCGGTAGAACAGCTGGCGCTCGTAGAGACCGTTCGGGACGAAGTACAGCTTGTCCCCGACGGAGCCGAGCGACTTCGAGATCGCGCTGACCGTCGAGTAATCCGACCATTTGTCGGCATAATCGTTCAGCGGCTCGATAAACCCGTTGTTCACGAATTCCGCTACGGTCAAATCGCGCACTTCGACGACATCCAGATCTTCCTTGGCGCCAAGCATCGTTCTGATTTTGTTGTCGGCTTGGTCAAACGGGGGCGAGATCAATTCCACTTTGATGTTCGGGTTTGCAGTTTCGAATTTGTCGATGGAAGCCTGAAGCAGCTCCGTCCGCTTGGGACTGGTCAAACTTTCAATCATTCGAAGCGTGACTTGTTCGTCGCCGGCGCCGTTGTCGCCGGCGGATGAGTCATTGTTGCTGCCGCAGCCCGCCAAAAGTCCGGCAGACAAAGCACCGCATAGCAGTAAAGCCGAATACTTTTTACGCCTTGTCATATTGATCTTCCCCCTATCCAGATGTATCATACAGTCATCCTGTCTGATAGGTTTGATTATATGAAAGCGTTATAGTTCTGTCAATAAAAACCTTCGCATATTAGACACTTTTCAGCTTATTTTCGATACAATCCATCATTTTATAGAATTCCTGCATGGCGATTTCCGTCTGATGGGCTTTAATTGCATCGAACATTGTAATATGAAAGGGATACGTGTCGTCGAACAGCTGCTTGTCGCCGAGCGGCTCGTTGAAAAATCGCTCGTACATGACGGAAAACGAATCCAGCACGCTCTCGAGCACCTGGTTGCCGGTCGCTTTGATGATCGCGCGGTGAAACGCCAGATCGATCCGCGACGTATCGTCGCCGGCTTCCTTCTGTCTCCGGTACTCCTCCAGGCAAGCCTCGATTTCCGCGATCTGGTTGTCGTTGATCCGCTTGGACGCCAGCCGGACGGCCTGCCCCTCGAGCGCCCTGCGCACCTCCAGCGTATCCAGGAGGAAATTGCGTTCCTGCTCGATCTTCACTTTGCCCATGAAACGGAAGGTATTCACGTCGCGGACGAAAATCCCTTTGCCGTTCTCGACTTGTATGATATCCAAGGCTTCGAGGGAACGCAGCGCCTCGCGCAGCGACGAACGGCCTACGCCGAACATATGCGTCATCTCTTCGACCGAAGGAAGCTTGTCGCCATCCGACATTTCCTTCTCTTGAATATAGTTTTGAATCTCTTGCGAGACTTGCTCGTGCACGAGAATCTTCTGAATTTTGCGCATGGTTCCTGCCCTCCTCTTCCTAGCATCCTATCTGACAGGTTTATAGTAATTTAGCGATTCTTAAAAGTCAACAAATACTGCCATAACATGTAAGGAAACTTCAACCATCCGAGGGCTGAAGTTTCCTATAGCTGCGGCATCCGTGCACGACGGCCGCCTGCCGCCTTATGGCGATGGCGTCGGGACGACCTTTACGGCCGCGCCCTTGCCGCTGACTTGAATGCCCGTTTCCTTGGCTCCGCGTCCCTTGAGATCGGCAAGCAGCCGTTCCAGCAGCGCCTTCGCCTGCTGGCCTTCCTTGCCCTGCACGCGCACCGTCAGCTCCACGGCATGGCCGGTCTCCAGGAGCTTCTCCACCTGGCGCAATTTCGTCTCGTAGTCATGCTCTTCGATATGCGGCGTCAGGCGGATCTCCTTCGTCTTCAGCGGCTGCTCCTTGCGCTTCTCGTCCCGCTTTCGCGCGTTCATGTCCTGCTTCGCGGCGCTGCGGCTGACGAGCCGGCAGGGCGGCGGACTGCTCATCAAGGATAGGCACACCAAGTCGACGTCGTGCCGCTTGGCAAGCGCGAGCGCTTCGCTGCGGGACACGATGCCGAGATCCTCCCCCTCGATGCCCGTCAGCTGCACCTCCGACGCTTTGATCTGTTCGTTCACGATCATGGGGACGTACGCTCCTCCTGCGCGAGCCGGTCGATCAGCCGAGGCAGCCAGTCGCTTAATTCCCGGAACGCGAAGCCTTCGGCCTGCGCCTTCGCCGTATCCATGTACCAAGGCGCCGGAATGCCGAACGGCGACTGATCCTCCCCGTCCGCTTCCGGCACGACGTTTGCGGACTTGCCGGTCGCCTCTTCGATCAGCCGCACGACGCCGCCCGGCGAGATCTCTCCGCGCGAACACGCATTGTACGGCCCTTCGGCCGCGGACCGGCCGAGCCAATCGAGGAACTCCGCCGCTTCGTCCGCCAAGATGAACGACATCGGAGCATCCGGAGCCGGCATGCCGATCGGCCGTCCCTGCAGCACATGCTCGACGTGAAAATGCAGCCGCCGGGTATAATCCTCCGTGCCGAGCACGATCGGGAACCGCGCCGCGGCGACCGGGAACGGGGCCTTCTGCAGCAGCACGGCCTCTACGAGCCGCTTGCCTTCGCTATAATCGATGTCCGCCGGATAAGGGCTTGGCAGCTTGTAGCCCCGCGCGTCGAACATTGCTTCCGTCTTGCCCGCGCCGCCGTAGGGATATACGCTGAGCGACGACGTTACCACGTATTTGCCGGCGCGGCCCGCGAACAGCTCCGCGGCTTCCTCCGCTTCCTGCGGCAGGTAGCAGATGTTGTCGTAGACGACGTCGTACTTCTCGTCGCCGAGCGCCTCGCGCAGCGCGGCCGCATCCTTCCGATCGGCCTGGATATGCTTCACGCGGTCTCCGAACGGATTGGGCAGCCCGCCCCTGGTCAGTATGGCGACTTCGTCTCCGGCCGCGAGCAGCCGTTCCACCAGCTTCCTGCCGAAAAACCTCGTTCCGCCGAGCACGATTATTTTACGCATGCGTTCCACGCTCCTTGTTCAATGTGCTTTACTATCTTGCCATATCCGGCTCCGCCGCGCAAAGCGCATTTCGGCCCTTCCATTTGTGTTTTGTGTTAAGATTCGCCGACGCGCCAGGGTCTTCGGACATAGGCATAGGAAAAAGGAACTGCCTCCCCGGCAGCTCCTCTGGCGATTACAACCCGCGACTTACGCCGAACCGGCTTACTTCACGTTGCCGATAAAAGCGGACAACGTTCGCGTCGTCTCGACGTCGGCCGGATTCATGGTCAGTTTCACGAACAGGCTCCGCAGCTCGGGCGAGTGCTGGGAGACGGTCTGCCTGTTCTCGGGATTGAGCAAAATTTTGCTGAAACGATTCAGCGCCACGTCGATCAGGTCGTTCCTCGACTCGTAGGTCGTCTGGTCGGCCAAGGCGGCCGCGGCCGAGACGGCCGCTACGCAGGCGTTGAAGTTGGATTCATCCTCGTCGAAATCCGTGCCCAAGCTGGACGTCGCGAGGCTGAGCTGCGTCCTGAACGCCGCGTCTATGCTTTGCTGCAGGACGTTCAAGTCGGCCGCGGTCCGATTTTGCTTGATGACGCGATTGATCAGAATAACGGCAAGGACGGCAATCACGACGGAGAAGATGACGATGATGCGCTTTGGCTTCTGCAAGACGGCTGCTCCTCTCGGTGGTCGCGGGATATCTCGAATGACCGGACTCTGACCTTCTTATCGGCCAAGCGCAGGTACTTCATTAATGCGGCGAACCTCGGTCTCCGGATCCGGAATGCCCCGGTCAATCATAATCCAGTTCCTTCACGAAATACAGCACCAGCTCGTCGTCGACCCGCACCATGTCTCCCGGCTTCACCTCATTGTCTTGATACATCACGCCGTGCCCGTCCGGAATGTAGCCTCTCCGGCAATAGATGCGCTGGGCGGCGCCGTAATCCTTGTACAGCCCCACGCCGATCCCGATATGGTTATGATGCCGGTTGACGATCGTCTCGAATTCCTCCATGAGCCGGTTGGCGACGCCGTGCTTTCGAAACGCGGGAAATACAAGCAGGTCGTTGATCTCCGGAATGTGCCTGTTCCTGAAATGCGGATAACCGGACTCGTACTTCAAATGCGCGCAGCCCGCGACTTGCCCGTCGGCGAAAGCCAGCAGCGTCATGCGGAGTCCGGATATATTCTCAAGCAAACACCGATCGTAATATTCGTCCTCCCGCAAGATATGCCGGGCTTCGAACGAAGCCTTCCATATCGCCTTGAGCGCTTCGCTTTCCACTTGCTTGAGTTGAATGTCCATGCGTCCTCCCTTGCTTGCGGGTTAGAGCTGCCCGTTAATCCGCCATCGATTCGGGCGGCTCCGGGTGCTTCGGGATCCTGCCAAAATAATTCGACCTGCGCCGGATTCAGCGACTTGGCTTCCTCCTGCGATATGCCTTCCCAGACGCCAAGGCTCGCTTTCATGAGCGCCTCGTCTTCGATCAACGGGATATCCCGGTCGCCTCGAATAAACTCCCCTTCCGCATATTTATACCCTTTTTTGGAATAATATCGCCTAACAACATGGCAGAATCAGGATGGAGCGTGTATTCATTGTCTATCGCGGCCGAGCTGCAGCGTCATTTCGTGCACGACAACGATTTCATACTGCGCCAAATCCACCTCGGAAATGAAGTCATCGCGGTGATGGGATTGAAAACGCTGATCGACTTCCCTCAGACGATCTCCATGATCCGGGATCTGATCCAGGTCGACGATCTGGCCGACCACGACATGCGGGACGTCGTCGTCGGACTGGGAGATGACTGCTCGTCCCACGTCTTCGAAAAGCTCGTCACCGAGATTCAGCTCGGCATGCTGCTCGTCGTTCATGAGAACTCCGAAACCTGCGTCAGCCTGATTCCGGTGCCGCAGACGCTCAGCCGTTCGATCTCGGCGCCTCTGACCGAAAACAGCATTTCGGGTTCGAACAGCGCTTTCAACGAGAGCATGGAAACGAACGTCGGCCTGCTTCGAAAATATACGAACGCGGACGACCTCCAGCTCAAGACCTATATGTTCGGGAGCACCGTCAAAAACCGCGTGACCGTGTCCTACCTGAAGGGCGCCATAGATCCCGCGTTCCTGCAAACGTTAATCGAGGCCATCGAATCGAGGCTGCATCTGGAAGTGAACAACCTGCAGGATTTCACGAAAGTGCTAGGCCTGTCTTCCTTTAATTTGATTACCCATTACCATACGACCGAGATGCCGCAATCCGCCATGCGAGCCCTGAGGAACGGCAGGGCCGTGCTCTTCATCGAACGGGTCCCGTTCGCGCTCGTGCTGCCGAGCCTTTTCGCGGATTTGTACATGTCCGAGGACGATAATAATCTGACGCCCATCTACACCGTCCTGCTGCGCCTGCTGCGCCTGTTCGGCATCCTCACCACGCTCATCGCCCCGGGTTTGTATGTCGCGCTCGTATCCGTCAATCCGGACGTGCTTAGGTTCGAGCTTGCGCACTCGATTGCCAAAAGCCGATTGGACGTGCCCTATCCGGCAATCGTGGAAACGCTGCTGTTATTAATCGTTCTGGAGCTGCTGATGGAGGCCATTATCCGGCTGCCATCCAGCATCGGACCGACCGTCACGATGGTCGGGGGCATCGTGCTGGGGCAGGCAGCCGTATCCGCGAAGCTCGTCAGCAACCTGCTCATTATCGTATTGGCCGTCATCACCATCTCGAGCGCAACGGTCGTCGGCATCCAGAATTCGCAATCGCTTCGGGTGTTCAAGTATCTGCTTTTGTTTCTTGCCGCCGCTTTCGGCGTACTGGGCCTCATGTCGGGACTCGTGGTTCTCTGCTCGTATCATGCCGGGTTTAAAACGTTCAACCTGCCCTATCTGCAATCAACAAAGCCCAAAGGTGACTGAGATGCTCAAAAATTTACAAGTTCCCATTGTTTTCATTATAACGCATATGGGATTGATTTTCTTCCTGTATCCGACCGACCTCATCGCAAGCTCCAAGGAGACCCAGTGGGTGCCGATCTTCACGGGATTTCTGTTTCAACTTGCGATCATGGCCGTGTACTTGAAAGGCATCCGCTTATTCGGCAATGAGAATATCATCCACGTGCTGATGAAGAAGAGCAGGTGGCTGGCTTGGGCAACGCTGCTGCCGGTCCTGCTGCACCTGGGGATCATCGCCGTCCTGACGGTCAGGATTTACGCGGAGATCATCTCGATTATTTTCCTATCGAATACGCCGCTTTGGATTCTCATGTGCCTGCTGATCACGATTCCGACTTACATTGTCATGCATGGGGGCGTGCGGGGGTTGATGAGAACCGGCTTGCTGCTAAGCCTCTTATTTCTCATTTCCATCTTGTTCGTGCTCGCGTACGCCTTCCAGAACATCGATCCGCGCTACGCGCTGCCGCTGCTTCCCGACGATCCGAAGGACTTCTCGTTTTTTGTCCATCCTTCCTATTACAAATGCTTGTTCGCGTTCTCGGGCTGCTTCCTCTTCCTGGGGTTCGTGCCGCCCTACGTCGCCTATAAACCGAAAACCGTCTTTATCGCCAGCCTGCTGCTCCTGCCATTATTCCTGATGGCCGTCTATATCCCGATTCTGACGCTAGGTGAAGAAACCGCGAGACAGCTGGAATTCCCGTTTATTTTCACGATAGATACGATCGAGATCGATTGGCTGATGTTCGACCGGGTCACCATGTTCCTCGTGCTTAGCCTGCTGGCCTTCATCATGCTCTTCATCTCTCTGGTATTCTGGTTGCTGACCAACATCTTCCGGCACAGCATCAAGGACCTAAAGCCGAAAATCCTGGTTCCGCTCGTCTCCGTCCTGACATTCGGCGTATGCCTGTTTATCCCCGACTTGGAAACAACCGAGGAATTCCTCCAATGGGAAACCATCCTTCTAGGGTACGTATCGATCGTCACGCCGCTTGTCGTTCTCTTTGCGGGGCGCCACCATTTCAAGCAAATGAAAAGGGAAATAAAATGAAGATGATGCTAATGCGGATGGTTGCGGTCGTCTTGCTCTTCTTGCTCAGCGGCTGTTGGGACAACAAAGACATCAATCACCGTTCTTTGCCGATCGCCATGGGCGTTTCGTACAATCAGGGAAGCTACACGATCTATTTGGATATTCCGAGCGTGACCGAGGACGAGGAGAAAATCCAGATCATCTCCGATCACGGAGACTCCATCAACGAAGTCATCGACCACATCAGCATGAACATGGAGAGCCAGGTCGACTTGCTCCACTTGAAAGTGATCCTTGTCGATAAGGCATTCGCGAAGCATGGCTTATCCGAAGGCATCGCGAGTATCATTCGTTCGAGGTATATCGCGCCTAAAACGATGTTCGTCATTTGCGACGAGCCGCTCGACCATTTCTTCCAGCATATCGATGCCAGCTCGACGGACGACGGCACGGCCATCTACGACTATTTCCAGAAAAACGCCGGGTGGAGCCCGGACATCGCCTACACGCCGACCTGGCGGATCTTCAGAAGCATCCATTCCTACACCAACGATGTCGTCATTCCCATGATCAAATCCGGCGATTCGACGGTGATCAAGAGCACGGGCTCGGCCATCATGAAGAACGGCAAAATGGTGGGAAAACTGACCAACGAGGAAACCTTGCTCTACAATGTATTCAACGGCGTGAACACCCAGGGGAAAATCGAAGTGATGGGCCATGCCACCGTCCAGATCGTCAGCAGCCGCATCGGAAACCGAAGCAGCCTCGAGCAAGACCAGCCCCGTCTGAGAAGCACGGTCCATCTCAAAATCACCGTGATGGACACCCGGGGGAACCCTTCGATGGTGCTGATCAAGAAGGAGCTGCAGGAACTCGTAACGCGGGAATTCATGCTATTGTTCCAGAAGGTGCAGAAAGCGGGTGCCGATGTCTTCGGGCTCGGCCAGCATTTCCGCGATGATCTGACCCGTCCGCAGCTGGCTCGCTGGCGAACCGATTATTTGCCGAATATGAAGGTGGACCTCCATGTGAAAACCATCGTGCGGAACACCGGGAATTTGAAGGCGCGGAAATAAAGAAAGGCGTCGGTATGCGACCGGATATTGCGGCGGGCATGCGGCTCCGGAAAGTGCGGCGAGCATGCGGCTGCCGGCTGGTTGCTCAGGCGGGCGTCCGGTCCGAATCGGCATCGGGGGCCGCGCCGCCGCGGAATAGGTCCATGACGGCCTGCGACAACCCTTCGCCGTCGAAGGCCAGTTGGAAGCTGCTCGCCTGCCCGCCGCTCGCGACGGTGACTTTCGCCGTATTCTCGCGCACCCATTCGACTTGAATGTCCGCCGCTTTAATCGGGCTGCCCGGCGCATCGAACGCGGCGAAGGCCCCGTCCGCCGTTCGGATAAAGCAGCGGCTCTCGACTTGGTAGGCTCTGATGACGACGGAGCCTTCCGCCTCTTCCTGCTCGAGCAGGAGCTGGTACCGATGGGTGGGGGAACTGAAATAATAACGGTCGCCCGGGGACTGCATCGCGGCGCCGAAGACGGGCGACTGATACTCCGCTATCAGGATCGCCGCGCCGATCGCCAGCAGCATCGCGTGATAGCGCCCTTTCGCCGCGTACTTATGAAGAATCAGGACGCCGACCAGGATGCAATCCAAGGTCAGCACGTACTCGACCCAATCCAGAAACGACTCGTTCAGGAGCGCATATCCCCAGCGTTCTTCGATCCATCGAACGGCCATTCTGGATACGATTCCGACTGCCCCGATCAAACACAAGATCTGAATCAGCATTTTCTTCATAGGGACCTCCGAGGGATGGGATGAGGTGGTGTCGATTATCCCCACTTCTCTATCCATTTTAGCATAATATGGAATAAGAAATATCCACAATTCGGTAACCTTTTGCCGAATAAGATCGTTAATAAGAAGAGAATAGCCGTTAGGCAATTGGCGCATCCTGAACGTGACATCCAAAACCTGGCATTGGGGCTGATGATCATTTCATACGTTATCGCTTTCGCCGTATCGTTCTTTATCGTCTATCTGTTGATTCCGCCGCTCGGGAGGCTGGCGTTCCGGCTTGATTTCGTGGACAAGCCCCGGGAGAACGTCGAGCGCAAAATCCACCGCAAACCGATCCCGCTGACGGCCAGCTACGCCATCTTCGCGGGTTTTATCGTGACGTACCTGTTCTATCTGAAGGGGTTCACGCTCCAGACGGGGGCCATCGTCCTGGGCTCCGTCCTGCTGATCGCCATCGGCACGGTCGACGATTGGTACAAGACGCACGGGAAGGATTTCCCGACCCTGCCGAAGTTTCTGGTCCAGATCTCCGCGGCGGTCGTGGTCTACGCGTCCGGCATTACGTTCAGCGGGTTCTACAATCCCATCAGCGGGGCGTTCGTGAATCTGCCGGAAGTGCTGCAGTTCCTGCTGACGATCCTGTGGATCTTCGGCGTGACGACGGTCATTAATTTCTCCGACGGCATGGACGGGCTGGCCGGGGGACTCTCGGCGATATCCGCCGGCACGCTGTTCGTGGTCGCCCTGGCGATGGGGCAGTCGGACTCCGCCATGATGGCGATCATTCTGGTCGGCGTCACGATCGCGTACCTGCGCTACAACAAGCCGCCGGCGCAGGTGTTCATGGGAGATGCGGGCGCGACCTTCCTCGGGTTCATCCTCGCGGTCATCGCGCTCGACGGCGCCTTCAAGCAGGCGACGGTGCTCTCGATCCTGATTCCGATCCTGGCGCTCGGCGTGCCGATCTTCGATAATATCTTCGTGGTGATCAAACGCTTCCTCGGCGGCAAACCGATCTATCAAGCCGATGCCAGCCAAGCGCATTACCGCCTGCTCCGGGCGGGCTTAAGCCCGAAGCAAGCCGTGATGTTCCTGTACCTGATCAGCGGCTGCCTAAGCCTGTCCTCGATTATCCTGCTCATGCTGCAGGTCTAGCTTCGCATCTCAAAGACATGCCAAAGAGGCTGACCGGCCCGATCATCCTACGATGACGGCGGTCAGCCTCTTCTCGTGCGCGTGCGGCGGGGCTGAGCGCGGCGAACACGAATTCCCGACTACGCAAAGAAGCACGCTCCTTCGCCGGGAATGTGCTTCTTTGCGAGGTCAGGCATTCGCGAGAACCGTCCACGCGACTGCCGCCGCCAACGCGGCGCAAGCCCAGAAGAGGTGATAGCCGATCCGAAAAGAGCGGCTTTGGAACGCCTGCTTCCGAATCATGATCTCGTTCGCGACGAAGACGCCGATGCCGATCATCGCATAGCCGCCATAGATCGCCACGATCGTCGCGGCCGGCTCGCCCGTATCGTTGAAGGCGAACGCGACGGGCAATAACAGCAGGAACCCGAGTGCCTCAAGAATGGACACTACTCGAATGACGTAAGGCAGAATCTTCATGATGCACCTCCCGGGCGGTCAATCCTCTTGACGGTCAATCTACCTTTATTACCCCGCTGCCCGCGATGTAATCGGCTTGATCGGCGTAATCCCGCTCCGCATAGTGAAAGGACAGCCAAGCATAGTTGGATAGCCCCAACAATTCGGCAAACGAGTAAGCCGGTTCCAGCTCCGACACTTCCTCGAAGTCCGCGGGCGCGAGCAGACGAGCGATCTCGGCTTCCTTGATCGCCTGCTCCCGTTCCAGCTTGCGGTTAAGCACCTCCAGCAGAGCGGGCAAGTTCGTTTCGCCGTCCCGGTTGACGATATCTTCTTCGTTCCAATCGCACTCGTAGGAAGAAACGAGCGTGTCGCGCTCATATAACGCAAACGACCAGCCATGGTCTTCGGCAAAAACATAGTGCAGCAGAACGCCGGCATTGTGCCGGATCAGGTCGGCGTTCGGCGTATAAATCGGATGGTCCGGCAGCATCGTCACCCAATCGTTGGCCGCGGGAAATACCAATCCCCCTTGTCCGGCCCGTTTCAGCAGGTCGATGCCTTCCTGTTCGCTGCGCCCGATCAGATGATAGCTTTCGCTGAATTCGCTCATGGCGATCCCCCCGTATGATCGAAAATGGACAACCCTACTCTGCTTGAACCGTCGCAGCCCCGCGGCCGGCATGCTTTCTTGAAACCCGCGGCATGAACTGTCGACGACCTATTTTAGCATAACTTGGGAAATTGCGATGGGTAGATTTCGTTAAGGCATTATCGTTGTTGTCTTCTCGCCGGCAAGCGCAAAAAAGCCCGGCTCGCGGACTCTCGTCCACGCGCCGGGCTCCGCCGACCAAGTTACTCCTTCACGCTGCCCAGCACGATTCCTTTCATGAAAAACCGCTGCAGGAACGGGTACACGAGCAGGATCGGCAGCGCGCCGAGGAAGATTTGCGCCGCCTTGGCCGTGCGGTCGTTGACTTCTGCGAGCGACTTCATGTCCGACGAGGACATCAGCGTCAGGTCGCGGTTGATGACGACGGTCTGCAGGTAGCTCTGCAGCGGGTAATGGTCCGGCGAGTTCATGTAGATGATGCCGTCGAACCAGGAGTTCCAGTGGCCGACCGTCGCGAACAGCGTGATCGTCGCAAGCGCCGGGAGCGACAGCGGGAGGTAGATGCGCCACAGCGTCGTCCAGTGGCCGGCCCCGTCCATGAACGCCGCCTCTTCCAGCTCCTTCGGCAGGCCGCGGAAGAAGTTGAGCAGCAGGATGACGTTGAAGACCGGCACGGCGCCCGGCAGGATCATCGCCCACAGACTGTCCATGATGCCCGTGTATTTGACCGTCATGTAGAGCGGGATGAGCCCGCCGCCGAACAGGATCGTCACGACGAACACCCAGGCGTAGAACGTGCGCATGGGAAATTTCTTGGTTTCCTTCGCGAGCGGATAGGCGACGAGCACCGTCAGCAGCATGTTGACCGGCACGCCGACGCCGACCCGTTTCAGCGTCACGACGATCGATTTCCAGAACGCCGCTTTATGCGTGACGAAATCATAGGAGCTCAGCGTAAACTGCACCGGCCAAAGCTTGACGTATCCCGCTTGGGCGGCGTTGCTCGAGCTGAACGACAAGGCCAGCACGTGAATGATCGGCAGGATGCACAGGATCCCCAGGAAAGCCAGGAACACGTAATTGAACGACAGAAACAACCGGCGGCTGAACGTATAATGCTCCAGCATGCATACCCGCTCCTTTCGCTAGAAAATCCGGTATTTGGCGAACCGGTAGGCCAGATAATACGACGCGGAGATGAAGATCAGCGAGACGACCGATTTGAACACCCCGACCGCCGTCGCGACGCCGAACTGCGAATCGACGAGGCCGATCCGGTAGACGAACGTGTCGATGATGTCCCCCGATTCGTACACCTGCGGGCTATATAAATTAAACACCTGGTCGAACCCGGCGTTTAACACGTTTCCAAGGCTTAAGGTCGTCAGCAGGACGATGATCGGCATCATGCCAGGCAAAGTCACGTGCTGCGTCTGCTTCCAGCGTCCGGCGCCGTCCACGATCGCCGCTTCGTAGAGCGACGGGTTGATGCTGGTCAAAGCGGCCAGATACACGATCGTATTGAAGCCGAATTCCTTCCACGTATCCGTGGCCACGAGCACGTACCGGAACCAGCCGTTGTCCCCGAGAAAATAAATCGGCTGAATGCCGAACCAGCCCAGCACCTGATTGACGATGCCGTCCGTCGGCGACAGGATATCGATCAGAATGCCGCCGAGAATGATCCACGACAAAAAGTGGGGCAAGTAAATGACGGTCTGAATGCCGCGCTTGAACACTTCCTTGCGCACTTCGTTCAGCAGCAGCGCGGTCACGATCGGGGCCACGAGCCCGACGACGATTTTCATGAGCGCGATCAGCACGGTATTGATGATGATCCGGCTGGATTCCGGCATTTCCAGGACATAGCGGAAATTATCGAGGCCCGCCCATTTGGAATGGAAGATGCCCCTGGCCGGCACGAATTTCTCGAAAGCGATGACGAGCCCCAGCATCGGGCCGTAGCAGTAAACGACGACGAGGACGAGTCCCGGCAAAATCATCAGGTGCAGCGGGAGCCGCTCGCTCTTTTTTTTCCATGACATGGCGTTGTTCCTCCCTGCTCCGCTTCATTCGACAGGCAACGGCAGGCAGGAGGAATCGCGTTCCCCCCGCGTGCTGCCCGTTTACGCCTCTTATTTGTTTTTCGCCCAGTCGTTGACTTCCTGCGTGATCTGGTCGCCGCCGAGCTTCTTCCACTCGGTCACGAATTTATCGAAGTTGTCGAGCGAGTCGCCCATGATGATCTTCGTGAACGTCTCGATCTCGCGCTTCTGCAGGTTGGAATCCTTCTCGACCATCGCCGGCGTCGGCGCGCCGAAGAACTCCGGCATCTTGAGCTGGCTGTTGCTGACGTAGCCGTCGATGACCTTGAACGAGCCTTCCTTCGCGAAGATCCGTTCGTACGCCCAGCCCAGCGGGTCTTTGCTCGTGCCGTCGAGGAATGCGGCGATCTTGCCGTAGTTGTCCTTCTCTTCCGGGTTGAGCTTCGACGTGTCCTTGCTGTCCATGGCGGCCGTCACGTGGAGGTAGATGTCCAGGTTTTTGCGGGACGGCCATGCTTGGAACGGCATCATCTTGAATTTCTCGAAGCCGTCGCCCGTAAAGTAAGCCGCGTAATTCTCCGGCGTCGTCGTCTCGCCCCAGCCGGTCTCGACGAACAGGTTGATCGCCTTGAGCACCGCTTCCGGATGCGCGGCGCCTTTCTTCACGGCAAAATACTGCCCGGTCGCGAAGCCGACCTGCGGCGTCACCGGCTGATCGTCGTTCGAGACGAGCGGGAACGACTGCCACTGCGCGTTCGCGTTGTTCTTCTTGTTGTCCACGAGCGGGAAGAGCGGGTTCCACATCTGGCCGAATTCCATGCCGATGCGGTCGGAGGACGTCAGTTCGGCTTCCTTGCCGCCGTCCTTGACGCCGAATTCCTTGTCGATCTGGCCTTTCTTATACAACTCCTGCAAGGTGCCGAGCGCCGTCTTCATCTCGGGCTGAATGCTGCCGTATACGATATTGCCGCTCGCGTCCTTGATCCACTGCTTCGGATAGGCGTGGAAGCCGTTCAGAATGCCGGTAATATCGGCGAAGCCGCCGTAGAGGTCCTTGTTCATCGCGATGCCGTACGTATCGTTCTTGCCGTTGCCGTCCGGATCCTGCGTCGTGAACGCGTCCGAGATCTTCAGCACGTCGGCCATCGTCTTCGGCGGCTCGAGCCCCAGCTTGGTCAGCCAGTCGGTCCGAATCCAGATCATGCCCGCGCCGTCCATGGAGGAGCCGGTGTTCGGGATCGCCATCAGCTTGCCGCCGAAGGTCGCCGACGCCAGCGAGGACGGGCCGTCCTGGTTCAATATTTCCTTCAGGAAAGGCGAGGCGTACTTGTCGTAGACCGCCGTCAGGTCCTCCAGCTCGCCCGCGTCCTGCAGCTGCTGCAGCTGCTTCGCGTTGACCGGGATGACTTCCGGCAGGTCGCCGGAGGCGATGGAGACGTTCATCTTCTGCTCGCCTTGGCCGCCCGGCTGGTCGCCGCTGACGACCCAGTCGTACTTCATCTTGATGCCGAGTTTATCCTCGAGCGCCTTGGTCCACATGTTATTGTCGATCGTCTGGCCTTCCATGAACTTATAGGTGTCGTTGATGATCCGCACGCTGGTCAGCGTGATCGGCGGGTCGTATTTGCCGAGGAACGGATCGGCTTCGGCCGGCGCGTTCGCGCCCGTATTCGTCGCGTCGGTCGTATCGGTCGTGTTCGTCGCGTTCGTCGTATTCGTCTCGTTCGTGGCATTGGAAGTATTGTTGCCCTTGGTGTCGGAAGCATTGTCCGTACCGTTGTCGTTCGAGCCGCAGGCGGTCGCCAAAATCAGCAGAGATGCCATGGCCGTCGCCGCCGTCCACTTTACAGTCTTTCGCATGCTTGAATCCTCCCCTTTGATCGCAATCTCCCTTTCCATCCCAGTATAGAAGACAGCGCTTTCATATCTCTATGGAACAATCTATAGATTCCTTCTCTCCTGTATAGAAAGTGGGAAGCCCGGGCTATTCCCGGGCTCGGAATTCCTGCGGCGTCACATGGAGCCGCTTCTTGAAGAAGCGGTTGAAATAACCCGCCGTCTCGAAGCCGACCTGGTCGGCGACTTCGTGAATCTTGCACGGCGTCGTGGCCAGCAGCTCCTTCGCTTTGTCGAGACGCGCCTCGGCGATGTATTCCGACAGGTTACCGCCCGTCTGCTGCTTGTAAAGCACGGACAAATACGCCGGATTCAAAAAGACGACCTCGGACAGACGCGTCAACGACAAGTCCCCTCCCAGGTTGGCGCGTATGTAATGCTGCAGCTTCGCGATCAGCTGCCGGGTGCGCTCCGTCTGCGCCGATTTGCGCCGCTCGCAGATCCCCGCGGCGGCATGAATCAGATGCTGCAGGGCGGCCTCCCTCGTCCGGTGAGCGGACAGATTCATCAAGGCGTCGATATCGGCGATGCCGGCATCCGTCTGGTCCGGACTGCCCTGCGTCATGTGGCTCAGCAGCACGCCGGCGATGCCGTAATAGACCAGCGCGTAATCCGCGTACCGGGCGGGCAGCGACAGGTAATGCCGCACGGCCGCTTCGAATTCCGCTTCGCTCCCTTCCTCCAGCAGTCGCTCCAGCTGCGAGCTCAGGATGCGCAGCGGCGGCAGCGGCAAGAGCCCCGTCGGTTGCTCGCTTTCCTCGCCCGGCTTCCAGAGCAGCAGCATGCGGTCCCCCGAGCCTAGGCCGATGAGCAGCTGCTTCTTCATGCTGTCGCAGACGCCCGGGAGCGAACCCCAGTCGACCGGCCGCACGGAGCAGATCAGCGAAACGTCGAGCTGCAGCAGCCGTCCGCAGGTTTGCTGGATCGACTCCATCGTGCCGTGCGCGAAGCCGGCCGCTTGCTGCCAATGCGCGGCCGAGAACGCGGTCGCGGACCCGGAGTCCGGAGCAGGATCGAAACACGCGCCGGAAAGGTCTGGCGCCTCACGCTCGTCGCGACCGGAAAAATGGTCCCCGAAATGGCAAAGACCTTCGCCGCGCGGCTGCAGCAAGCATACGAAATGAAGCCGGTCCAAGCTGGCGGAGAAGAACGCCAGCGAGGCGTAATACTCGGCCGCGATATTTTGCACCGCGTACAGCAGCAGCGTCCTGTCCCGATAATCCGCGGCCTCCGGCCAATCGATCCGGCCGATAAGCGGGATGACCGGCAGCTCGCCAAGCAGCGGAATCCGCAGCTCCGCCAGCTTGTCGTTCGTCCCGACCGGCGCCCGCAGCTCCAGCACCGACTGCAGCCAGTCGCGGTGAAGCTGGGGCAGCGCTTCGCTTAGGCGCCTTTGAGCCTGCAGCAGGAAGCCTTCGTTGGCCGATTCCGCGTCCAAGGCATCGATTGCCTTGCGGATGCTGCGCTCGATGGCCTCGTCGCCTTCGGTTTTCAGGATGTAATCGATGGAGCCGGTCCGGATGGCATGCTGCGCGGTCTCCAGCTGATGGATGCCGGTCAGGAAAATGATCTTGCACCGCGGCCATTGCGCGACGATTCGCTTCTGCAGCTCGAGTCCCGTCATGCCGGGCATGCGGACGTCGCTCAGCACGATGTCGATGCGGGTCCGCGACAGCCAGTCCAGCGCTTCCTCCGGGGAATAGGCCCGGTAGAGATCAAGCTCCAAGTCTTCGATTTCCTCGAGCATTTCGTATAATCCGTCCACCGTGAAGCGTTCGTCGTCAACGATCATTAAGCGGTACATGGCCGCCACCTTCCTCTCTCGGAATCGATATGTTGACCTTCAATCCCCGCTCCGCGCCGAGCTCGAGCTTCAGCCCGCCCCCGCCGTAACGGATGATGATGCGCCGGTGCACGTTCAGCAGTCCCGTGTGCTCGCTGGGCTCGGCCTTGTCCATCAGGCTCGCCTGAAGCTGGCGGAGCTTGTCCTCGTTCATGTCCTCGCCGTTGTCCTCGATGACGATGTCGATGGCGTTCTCGCGCTCGCGGAATTGCACGGCGATGAGCCCGCCCTTGCGTTTGTTCTCGAGGCCGTGGTTGTAGGCGTTCTCGATGATCGGCTGGACGATGAGCCGCGGGACGGGAAATCCCCGGATCGCTTCCGGCACGTCGTCGAACTCCACCGCAATGCGCTCGGAGAACCGGATGGACTGAATTTCCGCATACGTGCGGGCGTGTTGAATTTCGCTGGCCAGCGGCACTTCGTCGGAGCCGTCGCGCGTGATGTACTGAAAATACTCGCCGAGGTGCTTCGTGAAGTAAATGACGTTGTCGTGATCCCGCTGCTTCGCCATGCGATAGAGGATGAAATAGCTGTTATACAGAAAATGCGGGTTGATCTGCGACTGCAAATGCCGCAGCTCCGCGAGGCGCGCCCGGTACTGCTGCTCGTACACCTCGTGCACCAGCACGTCCAGCCGCCTCACCATGCCGTTGAACTGCCCGTAGAGATAACCGAATTCGTCCTGCAGCGGATAATGCACCTCCAGGTTGAACTGCCCCTGTTCGATGCGCCGGAAGGAGCGAACGAGCCGCTTCAGCGGCTGATGGATGATGAGGTAAATGCTGTACGAGAAGATTAGCACGAGAAAAACGGAGACCGCGGAGAGGACGTAGAACCAGAACCGGTACACCTGCAGCGACGCGTTCACTTTCGTCTCGGGCACGTACATGAGCAGGCTCATGTCGAGCTTGGAGGAATGGTTGGATACAAGCAGATACGGCTCGCCTTTCCAGCTCACGGACTGCAGCTGCTTCTCCGAAGCCTTCTCGCCCTCCCGCTGAAAATCGCGCACGAGCTCCTCGTCCACCGCCGTCTCGCCCCCCGTGATGAGAAAAGGCTGCTTGTTCCCGACAAGCGCCGTTCGCCCGCCTTCATTTGTAAACTCTTGGAGCGCCGACTCCAGCTTGCTTCGGGAGATCTCCACCGCCAGCAGAAACACCGGCTTCTGCGCGCCGGCGATCGCCGGATCGGGGTACGGGAGGCTGATGAAGATCCGGTCGCGCCATACGAGGAACGGCGCCTCGAACCGGTTGGTGGACTGGGTCAGGGCATCGAACTGGGCCTCGTCGAAGTCGCCGATCACGTTGTCGTTCGCGGATACGGTACGGTTCATTTCCGGAATGAAAGCGATTGCATTTTCAACGAACTTACTGGACTTCTTGAGCAGGTCGAGCCGGCTCTTGAGCCGCAGCTGCGCCTGCATTTTCTCGATTTCGTTCATCACTTCGGACGCGGACGTGAGCTTCATCAGGTCGTCGTCGTTGACGTATTCCTGCAGCTGCCGGATGACGCCGTCCAGGTCGAATTCCAGCATGTTCATGTACAGGGAGGTGCGGGAGACGAGCGAGTCGGTGATTTCCTTTTGCACGTGATCGGAGCCGACTTCGTTCATTCTCCAGCCGATGATGTAGAGCGGGGCGAGCGTTAGCAAGAAGGTGAGGACAAGCTTGGGCAGAATCGACAACGAAGCCAAACGTTTCAGGATGATCAGCGTGGACACCCCCGGCTTATGGATAACTTTCCCTCACTATAGCAAAAATAGGAGGTGAAATACATGGACCATCTTTCCAGCGGAGGGAGCGCGGACTGGCGGAATATCGGGATTGCGGAAGGGGGGCAATCGCCTTTATTTGGCGGTGGCGGATGGTTGCGAAACGTATGCGAGCGGTGTCGACTCGTTTCGTTCGTCGCTTCGGAGGGCTGGATATGTTGTCATGCAGACTGGTTAAGGTATAGCTAGAAGCGGATGAAGGTATAGCTAGAAGCGGATGTTCACTAACTAATAGTTAGCAGCTTGATTAATATTTGTTCCTGCTCCATAATATAAAGTACACTTTAATAGCACGTTATTGAAGATATGGACGCTGGTTTTTTGTGAGGCTTCGCCCGCAAAACTTGGCTTATGCTTTCGATGTAGTTTTGTTTTCTTGCCGGTATTCCGGGCTTCGAGGCTTCGCCCACAAAACTTGGCTTATGCTTTCGAAGTAGTTTTGCTAATCTTGCCGGTACTCCCGGCAGCGGCATAGCCGCAAAACTTGGAGGAGGTTTCATCATGCCACTTGAACGATCTGTTCCGCTTTCCGTCCTGGATCTTGCTTCCGTCGTAGAGGGCGGAACGCCCGCGGAGTCTTTCCGGCGTACGATGGAAATGGCGCAGCTGGCCGAGCGCCTGGGCTATAACCGTTACTGGCTCGCCGAGCATCATAACATGTCGGGCATCGCCAGCTCCGCCACGTCCGTGGTCATCGGCTACGTGGCCGGCGGCACGAAGCGGATCCGCGTCGGCTCCGGCGGCATCATGCTGCCGAATCATGCGCCGCTCGTCATCGCGGAGCAGTTCGGCACGCTGGAATCGATGTACCCCGGCCGGATCGACCTTGGCCTCGGCCGCGCGCCCGGCTCCGACCAGACGACCGCGCGGGCGCTGCGCCGCGACCTGTCGATGCAGGGACAGGAGTTCCCCGAGCTGCTCACCGAGCTGTGGGCGTTCTTCCACCCGCCGGCCGATCAATACCGGCCCGTTCGCGCGACGCCGGGCGAAGGCTTGAACGTGCCGATCTGGCTGCTCGGCTCCAGCGGCTTCAGCGCGAAGCTCGCCGGCGAGCTCGGCCTGCCGTTCTCGTTCGCCAGCCATTTCGCGCCGGAGTACCTGATGCAGGCGATCCATCTCTACCGCAGCAGCTTCCGGCCTTCGGAAGCTTTGTCGCAGCCGTACGTCATGGTCGGCGTCAATATCATCGCCGCCGACACCGACGAGGAAGCGAAGCGGCTGGCGACCTCGCAGCAGCTGCAGTTCCTCAGCCTGATTCGCGGCACGCCCGGCAAGCTGAAGCCGCCCGTCGACAATATGGATCAGCTGTGGCAGCCGCATGAACGCGAGGCGCTGCTTTCCAAATTCAACTTCGGCGCGATCGGCGGGAAGGCCGCCGTCGAAGCCCGCATGAACGAGATTCTCAAGGACACGATGGCCGACGAACTGATCGTCACTTCTCAGATTTACGATCACAAGGCACGTCTACGCTCCTTCGAAATCATCGCCGAAGCCGGCAATCTTCAATCCACCGTCTAAACGACGCAAAAGCACTCCTCCGACCGCGCTAACCTGTCGAAGGAGTGCTTTTTTCGTGATCTATCATCCAAGCTCATGCGCGGCTTTTCAACAAGCGCCGCGGCATCGCGCGAAGTATCGCGCCAAGAACAGCCGTAACGCGAAGCGACGGTCAAGGAAGCAGCAGCCGATCCAGGCCGATGGCGCTGATCAGCAGCCGCTCTTTTCGATTCCCAAGCAGCTGCTGGGTCCAGTTTACGTAACCTCCGTCGCCGATTAGAAGCTCTCTGCCCGCGATCGTCGTCTTGATCGTGAATTGCAGTCCCTCGTAATAGCGGTTGTCCGCATTCGCCATCCCCCATGTCAGCTTCACGCCGCAATTGCGCGCTTCGCCCTCCGCGATAATCCGAGCCGCCAGTCCTTCCGCGTCCCGGTGCCCGCCGCGCACGCTGAAGATCAGCTCGACGTCCGACCCGAATCGCTGGCGGAAGATCGCCCGGTAAATCTCGATCTGTTCCCAGAACGCCTGCTTCTCGAAGCCGTAGGAACCCGTGTCCAGCCCGGCGCTCACCATGCAAAACAAATGAAAATGCGGCAGCATGCCCGGAACGTCCCCGAAATATTGCGCGCGAACATGCCGATGCGTCGTGCACAGCCGCATCAAGCCGCTTCGCTTATGCGATTCGCCTTCTCCCCGCAATACCTCGCAGATATGCAGCGCGAGGAGATTAGTGGCATCGGATACCGCTTCCGTTCCCCTCAAGGCGGATATCACGTTGTTTTGATCGACCTTCGCCATCACCGAAGCCGTGCCGAGCGGCGCTACGGGCGATAGCTGGATCGGCGTCATGTCCCGCAGAGCCGCAATCTTGAGCACGTCGAGCTCCAGCTGCTTCAAGGCGATCGGATCGGCCTGAGCCGGATGAACGAAGCGGTTCTCCGTGTATCTCCTGAACAGATCCGCGGCCGACGAGGCTCCCGTTCGCTCGCGGAACACCTCCAGGAGCAGCGTGTTCAGATCGCTGCCCGACAGCTCTTCCGCCAGCATCCGCGCAAGATCCGGCTGATTCAAGCGGTTCAATATCCGGTTGAGATCTCCTCGATTCTCCAATCCCATCGTGCCGGCTCACCCTCCCGTCATCGATCCCCGAGCATGGACGCGCACTGAGCGAAGCTGTCCAGCGTCTCCGCCCTTTGCCGCCTCAGCTGTTCCGGCGACCATTTCGACGGCAGATCCGCCGATACCGCCAGCGCCGCAAGGTCCTTCTCGATCAGCAGCAGCATCCAGAGCGAGAACACTGCGGCAAAAAGGGCATACGCCCGTTTGAAGTCGGGCGGCAAAGCCGTGCCCCTTCGGGCCGATTCGTTCGCATAGAGCTCCAGCAGCCGCTCCCTGTCGGCGGCTTCCATCGCTTTCGGAAACACCGGGTGCGACAAATCCAGCAGATGATACAGATCCCAATAGGGGCTGTTGAGATGAACATGCTCCCAATCCAGCACCTTCAATTGCCCGTTCGCCAGGGCGTAATTGCCGAGATGCAGATCGCCGTGCGACAGCACCCGCGCGGACCAGCCCGATTCCCGCGGATCGAACGTTCCGCCGGTCTTCAGCGGGGCAAGGACCAGCTCCAACGACTCCACTCCGGCAGACACGGCCGACAAGGCCTTCCTCAGATCGGCCTCCCGGCTCAAAACGTCCCGCAGAAGCGCGTCTATCATCGGCTTCGGTCCAAGCAGCGGAGCATCCAGCAGCCCTTCCACGGGCAGCGCATGCCACTCCGCGATGCGCGGAATCAAGGCTTCCGCCGCGCTTACCTCGAAGTCATGCGAGAGCCGGCCCAAGTCCTCGAACAGGCACCAGCCGCCGCCTTCGCCCGCTTCATGTCCGGCGAGCCCAGCCGTCGCCGAAGCGCCTTGCCCGGCATTCTCATAACCGGCGACCGTAATGCCCGAATACGCCAGCAAGCGAGGATAGATCGGCGGAAATGCCGGCAGCACATGCGCGTACACCCAGGCTTCCCGTCCAAGCTGGCTGTCATTGGTCAGCGGCTTGAAGATCACGCGCTCCCCCGTGACAAGGAACAGCCGTTCCACGCGCTGCCCGTTCATGCCCGTATATAACGTCTCCCGTTCCGCGATCGCCGCTTCGTTCAGCGTGCCGTCCGGCTTCACCAACTCACTCATCCCAATCGTCCTCTCCCATAACTTCTGCCCGGGCCATGCACCGCCTTAAATGACGATCGGCGCCCCGCCGGCTTGCGGCGTGCCGTCCGTCTGCACGACGGACGTTTGAACGGCTTGGGAGGATACCGCGCCCTCTCCCGTTTGCAGCTGGTACATCTTATAATAACGCCCTTCCAGCGCCATCAGCTCGCGGTGATTGCCGCGTTCCACGATCTCGCCCCGATGCAGCACGAGGATCTGGTCGGCTTCGCGGATCGTCGACAAGCGGTGCGCGATGACGAGCGTCGTCCGTCCCGCGCTCACGACTTTGAGCGCCTGCTGGATCAAGCCCTCCGTCTCGCTGTCGATGCTCGCCGTCGCCTCGTCGAGAATGAGGATGGACGGATCGAACGCCAGCGCCCGGGCGAACGAGATCAGCTGCCGCTGCCCGGAGGACAAGGTGCTGCCCCGTTCCACGACCTGCTCGTCGTAGCCGCTCGGCAGCTGCTCGATGAACGTCGAGGCACCGACTTCGCGCAGCGCGCTCTTCACGCGGTCGAGCGTGATGTCTTTATTATAGAGGCTGACATTGAACTTGATGTCGCCCGCGAACAGGAACGGGTCCTGCAGCACGATGCCCATGTGCTTGCGGAGCGCCTGCTTCGAGAACGTCGCGATATTGCGGCCGTCGATGGAGATCTCGCCCAGCTGCGGTTCGTAGAAGCCGAGCAGCAGGTTCAGGACGGAGCTTTTTCCGGAGCCGGTATGGCCGACCAAAGCCACCGTCTCGCCTTTGCGCGCCTCGAACGAGATGCCCTTCAGGACGTTCTCACCTTCCTTGTAGGCGAACGTGACGTTGTCGAACTTCACGATGCCTTCCGGCCGCGCCGCGTCTTCCGCTTCTTCCACGTCCCGTCCTTCGATATCCATGATCGCGAACACCTTCTCGCCGGACACGAAGGCCCGCTGCGCGTTCATCAGCTGGTCGAAAATCCCGATGATCGGATTGAATATCCGGCCCAAATAATCGATGAAGGCGTAAAACACGCCGAACGATATCGAGGCCGCGGTCAGCGACTCGTTGCCGAAATACCAGATCACCATCGCGGTCAACAGTCCGCCGATCGTGCCCACGATATTCCGCGAGGAGAGCGAGAAGACCCGGAACTGCTTCACTTGATTGGCGTACCGGTCATGATTGAGGGTCTCGAACTCGGCGATGGTCACTTTCTCCCGGCGGAACGCCTGGATAATCGGCATGACGTTGATCGTCTCGTTGAACATGGCGTTCATGTCGCTCAGCCGCGCGCGCATGATCGTAATGTAGATTTTCGAATATTTCAAATGAACATACATGATGCCGACGAAAATCGGCGGCAGCAGCAACGTAATCAGCGCCAGCCGGGCATCCAGAATGAACAGCGCCACGTAGATGCCGGTCAGCTGCACGAAACTGACGACGAACGTCGCCATGAAGCTCATGAACAGGTCGCGGATCGCCTCCGTGTCGTTCGCGATCCGCGAAACGACCTGGCCGATCGGCGTATTGTCGAAGTACCGCACCGGAATGCGGGAGATATGCTTCATCAGGTCCATCCGCATGTTCTTGATGATGCGCAGCGCCGTGGATTGCAGCATGTAAGACTGCGTGAAATTGCAGACGCTGGCGGTCAGCAGCAGCCCCATGTACAAGGCCAGCAGCCGCAAGACGGCGGCGATGTCGTTTTCACCGGACGACAGGTGCCGGTCGATGATGATTTTCGCGATGTACGGACCGCCGAGCTCGGAGACGACGGCGCAGCACAATATGAGTATCGCCGCGATAATGCGGTATTTGTAGACGAGCGCATAGCTTGCCAGCCTGCGCGTCGTGGATGGCTTCATCGTGCACGTCCTCCTGACGTATCGCCGCGATGGGCGTTTATTCGGATTCTTCCAGTCCCGCTTCCATTTGCTGCCGGTCCCACTGTTTGCGGTACCAGCCGCCGAAATGCATCAGCTCTTCGTGGGTGCCCTCTTCCAGGACGCGCCCTTCGTCGAGCACGAGAATCCAATCGGCGTGGCTGACGGCGGAGAGGCGATGCGTCGTGATCAGAGTGGTCTTTCCCGCGCGCTCCCGCCGAATATGCTGCAGGATGCGGGCTTCGGTGCGGGCGTCGACGGCCGACAGCGAGTCGTCCATCGCCAGGATCTCCGCGTCCATCAGCAGCGCCCGCGCGATCGCGAGCCGCTGCTTCTGGCCGCCGGAGAGCATGACGCCGTTCTCGCCGACGATCGTGCCCATGCCCTCGGGCATGATCGCGATGTCCGAAGCGAAGGACGCCATCTCCACCGCCTTGGCGATTTCCGCGTCCGTCGCGTTCGGCTTCCCGAGCGCGATGTTGTCGCGAATCGACTTGGACAGCAGGAGATGCTCCTGCGGCACGTAGGCGACCCACTGCTTCGCGCGGTCGAGGGCGATCGCCTCCACGGGCACGCCCGAGACGAACAGCTGCTCCTCGCCGAGCGGATACTGCCGCAGCAGCTGCTTCAACAGCGTGCTCTTCCCGCTTCCCGTGCGGCCGACGACGCCCAGCGTTCCCCCGCGCTCCAGCTTGAACGAGATGTCCTTCAGGCTCGGATGATCGGCTGTCGGATACGTGAACGAGAGCCCGCGCATCTCGATGCTTGTCGGCACGTCGACCTGGACCGGATGCTCGGGATCGGTCAAATCCGGCTGCTGCAGGAACGACTTCTCCACGCGGTCGGCGGACGCGTTGCCGCGCTGGAGCACGTTGATGAACTCCCCGAAGGAAATCATCGGCCAGATGAGCATGCCCAAATAAATATTGAAGCTGATCAGCTGCCCCAGCGTAATCTCGTGATGAAACACCAAATAAGACCCGTAGCCGATGCCGATCGTATAGCTGACGCCGACGATCAACGAAATAATCGGCTGGAAGAGCGCGTTCAGCAACGACACTTCGCGGTTGCGGTCCATGACGTCGGTCGTCACGCCGTCGAATGCCGCGAGGTCGCGATTCTCCTGCACGTAGGACCGCAGGACGCGGATGCCGGAGATGGACTCCAGCGCGTGATCGTTCATTTTGCCGAACGCGTTCTGGGCCGCGAGGAAGCGGACCCTTACCTTCCCGCCGAGGAAGCTGATGACGACCGCCAGCAGCGGCAACGGGATAAGCGCCGCCAGCATGAGCCTGTAATCGATCAGCGAGATCATCGTGACGATGACGACGGTCGCGCCGACCAGCGTGTTGACGAGCGTCATGACGCCGTAGCCGGCCGTGTTGCCGATGGCCAGAATGTCGTTGGTCGCGAGCGCCATGAGCTGCCCCGTGCTGTTGCGCTGGAAGAAGCCCGGCGTCATCCGCGTCAGGTGCGCCATGAAGCGTCCCCGAAGCAGTTTCTCGAGCAGCACGGAATTGCCGAACAGCGTCGTGATCCAGATATAGACGAGCACGTACATGCCGAGCGCGAGTCCCACCAGCAGCAGGACGGTGCCGCTCAGTTCCGAAGCGGTCAGATTGCCTTTCTGGATATTGTCGATGGTGTTGCCGATCATCTTCGGCGGAATCGTCTGAAGCAAATTGACCCCCGCCATCAAGCCGATGGCAAGCGCGTAATAGATCCATCTTGTTTTGAAAAACCATTGCAGCCGCATAACGAACGACATGCCGATTCCCTCCGTTTCTACTGCCCACGCGGGCTTGTTTGGTTGCCGTCGGAACGACGTCCGTCAGCCGTTCATGCGGTCAAGTCGCTATGTATGCCGTTCGCTAACTTAAACGGATTCATGGGGCGGCGAGTCGGGCTCGAACTTGTATTCGTCGAGATCGACGGCCCCCGCCGGATTGACGTACACGCCTTCCTCTTCCAGCAGCGCGCGCTGCAGAAACCGGCCCTCGTCGCTGCCGATGGCAATCTCGCCCTTGGCGTTGATGACGCGGTGCCAGGGCAGAGCGTGCTTGTCGCTCATGGAATGGAGAATCCGCACGACCTGCCTGGCGGCGCGCGGGCTGCCCGCCTGCGCGGCGATTTGCCCGTAGGTCATGACTTGCCCCGGCGGAATGCCCAGGATAACCTTCAATACGTCTGCTGTAAAAGGCGTCACGGCCCTATCCTTCCTTTCGAACTCCGGTCTCGCGAAAAGCCGATTCCAGATTTCTTCCTATTATAGCGTACTTCCCCGGTTCGCGCCGCAATTTATGCGAAAATATGTTCGTAATGTTTTCGGCCGAACCGCTTGGATTCCGACCGCGCACCGGGCAAGAAAATGAAAAAACCCGACGCTCCTGGATACGTCGGGTGGCATGGCTATTATAATGCGAAGCTAAGCGATCCTCAAGGCGGCGCGGATCATGACGGCCTTAATTGCCCGTAAAGCGCCAGATCAAGCCGTTGTTGTGCAGTTGGTACAGATGCGTGCCGCCGGCCGCGATGGATTTGCTGGCCGGGTTGTTGTCGAGATCCTGCCAGCCGGTATGCGGCACGCCCGTATAACGCCAGATCCGGCCGTTCTGATGGATCTGATACAGCCGGCCGCCGGCCGCCGCGATCGCTTTCGTGGCCGGGTTGTTGTCGATTTCCTGCCAGCCCGTATGCGGCACGCCCGTATAACGCCAGATCCGGCCGTTGTTGTGCAGCTGATAGAGGTTCTCCCCGTCCGCCACGATCGCTACCGTCGCCGGATTGTTGTCGATTTCCTGCCAGCCCGTATGCGGCACGCCCGTGTAGCGCCAGATCCGGCCGTTGGCATGCAGCTGGTAGAGGTGATTCGGCGAAGCCGCGATGGCCTTCGTCGCCGAATTATTGTCCAGCTCCTGCCAGCCCGTATGCGGCACGCCCGTATAGCGCCAGATCCGGCCGTTGACATGCAGCTGGTACAGCTCGTTGCCGGCCGCCGTGATCGACGCCGTCGCCGGGTTGTTGTCGATTTCCTGCCAGCCCGTATGCGGCACGCCCGTGTAACGCCAGATCCGGCCGTTGTTGTGCAGCTGGTACAGATGGCCCGCCGACACCGTAATCGCCCGCGTCGCCGGATTATTGTCCAGCTCCTGCCAGCCGGTGATCGGCACGCCCGTATACGTCCATATCCGGCCGCTGCCATGGAGCTGATAGAGGCTGTCTCCATCCGCCGCGATCGCCGTCGTCGCCGGGTTTTTGTCGATATTTTGCCACTGGCCGTATCTCCTGCCGTAGATGCTCTGGATGCCGTCGATGTCGTCCTGCTGCAAAAACCGCTGCAAGCCATGGTACGTCGGGAACATGAGCGCGTTCGCGACCGTGGAATGGTCAAGGCCGAGCGAATGGCCGAATTCATGCGCCATGACGGACACGAGATCGAAGCCGCCGGAACCGTTCACCGTCCATGTCTCCGCTTCGTCGAAATGCGCGTCGCCCGCGATGTCGCCGCCGTTCGGAGGCGGATAGAACGCATGCGCGAGCACGTGCCCTGCCCCGTCGAACGGCGTGCCGTCGCCATGATCGCCCGACACGAAGCGGATCAGAATGTCGGCGCTGCCCGTCACTTCCGTGAATGTCAGCGGCACCACTTCCGCCCACACCGCGAAAGCCTGCTGCACCGCGGTACGCACTTCGTTCTGCGTCAGATCCGGCGTGAAGTTCATGATCCGGTACGTAATATTCGCGTGGTCCCATTTATTGCCCTGCGCGACAAAGTCGCTTACGCCCGCGGTTTGCGGATGATCCGGAAATCCGCAGCGCGGCTTGCCCATCTCCTCGGCGGTACGCTCGTCGAGCACGCCGGTTACCGGCAGCGCGTGGAACTGCTGGTAGCTGCGTACCGCTTCCTCCGTGGCCTCGTCGAAGACGCCGATCGGCGCAGTAGGCGCGCTCGGGTTTTGGATCCGCTTGAAGCCGTCGTCGCGCGATTCCACCTGCAAATAACCGAACCGGTGAAGGAACGTCTGCAGCTGCGCGACCTGCTCCCCTTGAGCCAGTCGTTTCAAACCGATCATTGCGGGCGAAGCAAAAACCTGATTGTCTTTCGGCATCCTTTTTCATCTCCCAATCTCCGAATGGAAATCCTTCTGACTGGCGATCCATGCAAGGAGCTCTGACTTCGTCCGCAGGCATTCGTGCTACCTCGACCAGCATAGCCCACGTTCGCTGTCGAAGTCTCGCGAAGCTTCAGGACATGAATAAATGAGACTGTATTACCATAAATAGTCATTTTAACATGGCGCTCTTTACATGCCCTTAACGCCGTTTGGTATTTATTTCCTATCCCTTCCCCTTTTAGAGTTTGCGCGACTTTTATGCTAAAATAGGGCTATTCGGAAGTAAGGAGTGTTTTTCAATGATCAATGATTTCCAACAAAAACTTGAACAATATGCGGCGCTCGCCGTCGAGGTCGGCGTGAACGTGCAGCCCGGCCAAACGCTCGTCGTCACCGCCGGCCTCTCGTCCGCGCCGTTCGTGCGGATGGTCGTGAAGAAAGCCTACGAAGTCGGCGCCAAGAACGTCCACGTCGAGTGGAACGACGATGTCGTCACCCGGACCAGATACGAGCTCGCCCCGGACGAAGCGTTCCTGGAGTACCCGCAATGGAGAGCCCAAGGCTGGGAAGACATGGCCAAGGACAACGCGGCGTTCCTGAGCATCGTGGCGGCCAACCCCGATCTCCTGAAGGGCATCAGCCCCGAGCGGATCGCGAACGCCAACAAAGCGGCCGGCATCGCCCTCAAGACCTGGCGCACCTATACGATGTCGGATAAAGTCAGCTGGTCGATCGTGGCCGTGCCTTCTCCGGACTGGGCCGCCAAGGTATTCCCCGAAGTCGCGTCCGACAAGCAGGAGGATGCGCTCTGGGAAGCCATCTTCGCCGCCACGCGCATCAACGAAGCCGATCCCGTCGGCGCTTGGAAGAAGCATATCGAGGTGCTCGATACGAAGGCTTCGTTCCTCAACGAGAAGAAATACTTCGCGCTCCGTTACACCGGTCCCGGCACGGATCTGACGCTGGAGCTGCCGCCCGGCCATATCTGGATCAGCGCGGGCAGCGAGAACGCCAAAGGCGACATCTTCGTCGCCAACATGCCGACGGAAGAAGTGTTCACCGCGCCGCTTCGCGGCGGCGCGAACGGCACCGTCACCAGCACGAAGCCGCTTAGCTACGGCGGCAACCTGATCAAAGACTTCGTGCTCACCTTCAAGAACGGCCAAGTGGTCGACATTCAGGCCGAAGAAGGCCTCGAAGTGCTGAAGAACCTCATCGGCACCGACGAAGGCGCCGGCTTCCTCGGCGAAGTCGCGCTCGTGCCGCACCGTTCGCCGATTTCGGATACGAACATCATCTTCTACAACACGCTGTTCGACGAGAACGCATCCTGCCATCTGGCCATCGGCAAGGCGTACGCGTTCTGCGTCGAAGGCGGCAAAGCGATGACGGAAGAAGAGCAGGCCGCGGCCGGCCTCAACTCCAGCCTCGTGCACGTCGACTTCATGATCGGCTCCGCCGAGCTGGACATCGACGGCATTCGTGCCGACGGCACGGCAGAGCCGCTGTTCCGCGGCGGCAACTGGGCGATCTAGCCCCGTACGATGCGAAATCCAAAACGGCCGTACAGGCAAATACGCCTGTACGGCCGTTTTTTCGCGCGAAGGCCTGACTAGAAGGCCTTAGCGTCGTGATCGGGGCGTTTACCCGATACGCAACACCTCGCAAGCGCGAAAAAGAGCCTACATTCCGCCAACGAGCGGAATGTAGGCTATTTGCCTGTTATCCCTTACACCTTACAACACCTTCGACAGAAACGCCTTCGTCCGCTCCTGCTGCGGCCGTTCGAACAACGCCTCCGGCGGGCCTTGTTCGACGATCCGCCCCTGCTCCATGAAGAGGACCCGGTCCCCGACTTCGCGGGCGAAGCCCATCTCGTGGGTGACCACGACCATCGTCATGCCCTCCTTCGCGAGCTGCTTCATGACCGCGAGCACCTCGCCGACCATCTCGGGATCGAGCGCCGAGGTCGGCTCGTCGAAGAGCATGATCTTGGGCTCCATCGCGAGCGCCCGGGCAATCGCGACGCGCTGCGCCTGTCCGCCGGAGAGCGACGCCGGATACACCTCGGCCTTGTCCTCCAGCCCGACCTTGCGCAGCAGCTCCATCGCCTTCTCCCGCGCCTTCGCGACGGGCCATTTGCGAATCCGCACCGGCCCCAGCGTAATGTTGTCCAGCACCTTCAGATGCGGGAACAGGTTGAACTGCTGGAACACCATGCCGAGCTCCGCCCGCATGGCGACGATATCCGTGCCTTTGGCGAGCAGCGGCTTGCCGTCGATGACGATCTCGCCGCCGCTCGGCTGCTCCAGCAGGTTCAGGCAGCGGAGGAAGGTGGATTTGCCCGACCCCGAGGGACCGATCACGACGAGCACCTCCCGCGGCGCTACGTCGACCGTGATATCCCGCAGCACCTCGTTCTCGCCGAACGCCTTGGACAAATTCGCCACTTGAATGATCGCGTTCGCCGCCATCATGCTTGCACCTTCCTTTCGAGCCAGACCAGCAGCTTATTGAGCGTGTACGTCAAAATGAAATAGATGAGCGCCGCCGTCAAGAACGGCTCCCATACCCGGATGTACTGATTCTTCATCGCGTTGCTCCAATACATGATCTCGGGCACCGTGATGAACGTGAGCAACGAGGAATCCTTCAGCAGCACGATGAATTCGTTGCCGAAGGCCGGAATCATCCGCTTGATCGCCTGCGGCAGCACGACGAAGCGCATCGCCTGCCAAGGCGTCATGCCGATGGACAAGGCGGCTTCCGTCTGTCCTTTGTCGATGGACTGGATACCGGCCCGGTAGATTTCCGCCGTGTAGGCCGCGGCGTTGAGCGACAGCGCGATCACCCCCGCCGCGATGGCGTTGGTCTTGCCGTAGAACAGCGGAACGAGCGCGAAATGCACGATGAAGATCTGCACGAGCAGCGGCGTGCCGCGGAAAAAGTTGATATAGGACTGCATCGGCCAGCGCAGGAACCAAAAGCGCGACATTTTGCCCAGGCCGACGCCCAGGCCGAGAATCGAGCCGATCACGATCGACGCGAGCGAGATGCATATTGTATACAATGTACCCCGCATCAATAACGGGAAATAATCTTCGATAATATCGAATCTGAAGTCCATGCCGATCGCCCTTTCGCTTGCGCTAAGTAGAGAAAAAAAGAACATGCGCAACGTTTCGATTACGCATGCTCCGCTATCCGTTCGTTATTCCGTTTCCGTCAGATGAGTCGTGTCCGGCTCTTCGTTGAACCACTTCTTGTAGATCTCCGCATACTTCCCGTTCTCGATGACCGCTTTGATCGCGGGATCCAGCTTGGCCTTCAGCCCGCTGTCCTTCGGATAGGCGATGCCGTAGTACTCCGGCGTGAAGTTCGTATTATCCAACACTTCCTTGAGCTTCTTGTCCGGGTTGTTCTTGATATAATCCCTTACGATGGCGATGTCCGCGACGACGGCGTCCGCTCCGCCCTGATCCAGCTCCAGCAGCGCGACGGCATTGCTGTCGAACTTCTTCAGATCCGTGTTGCCTTCGCCAATGATCTTCGTCATCAGGATGTCCGCCGTCGTGCCGCCCTGCACGGCGACCTTCTTGCCTTTCAGATCCGACGCGCTCTTGATGTCGCTGTCTTCCTTCACCAAGATGACGTTCGTCGATTCGAAGTACGGCGCGGAGAAATCGTACGTTTGCTTCCGTTCGTCGGTGATCGAGATACTGGAGATGCCCGCTTGGTACTCCTTGCCCTGCTTCACGCTCTCCAGCATCGCGTCCCATGCGACGTTGCGCACTTCGTACTTGAGGCCGGCTTCCTTCATGACCGCGTCGAGAAAATCGATATCGAAGCCCTTCAGGACATCCTTGTCCATGTATTCCATCGGCGCGTAGCTGCCATCGCTGGCAAACAGGTACGTCGTATCGTCGGCGCCGCTTCCGCTGGTCGCGTTGCTCTCGTTGCTGCTGTTCGCCGCGCCGTTGTTGCCGCCGTTCGCCGCGCCTTCGGCGTCGTTCGCTTTCTTGGCGCCGCAGCCGCTCAAGGTGATGGCAGCAACTAGCGTTAACATACCTAACGTATATCGTTTGTTCATTCTGGTTCCCCCTAGTCAATGTCGTAATCTGATACGATTCTATCAAGATTGGGGAGTTGTTTCAATTTATTTTTATGAATAGTGTTAGGAAATATTACACAAATGCCATATGGATGAGGTTTTACTAGCCATAATCTCCCTATAATCAAGCGCGAATCCATAGAATACGAAATGGCTTCCGCATGAGATGAATCGAGACGAAAAAAGGGCACTCCATAAAGAAGTACCCCTTGCAAGGGACATCAAAACCAGATGAAGGCGAATATCGCGAATCGCATTCGTTGCGTCTCAAAGATACTCGCTCCATGTTCAGCATCGCGCCGAGAACTCCCGAACGCCTTGCCCGGCGAGCGGTTCGCCCCGAAAAGCTGCTCTGCCTCTCCCGGGTCCCCGGGAAGCTACTCTTCCTCTTCCCCCAGCGCCATGTTCGGATTGAAGTCCGCCACGACCAACACGTCCACGTGGCGGCCTTCGCGCAAGATCGTATCGATGACCGGCTTGGTCTTCAGCTTGCTCCAGAACCCGCGGCCCGACTGGCCCAAGATCATCTGCGTGCACTTGAGCTCGTTGGCCTTCGCCAGAAGGGCGTCCGGAATCTTGCCGGCCGACACGCCGCTCTCCGCCTCGAAATTGCCGCCGAGCCGGTCGACCAGCGCCTTGATCTCTTCGATCCGCTTGTTGCAGGCTTCCGAACGGTCGCCTTCGGTGCGCACGTAGTGCACGTGCCAGTCGGCCTTTAACCGGTACGCGATGCGGAAACCGCGGCGAATCAGCCGTTCGGCGTTCTTGCCCGTCGTCACCGCGACGAAGATCGATTCGTGGCGGTGCCACGTGCCGCGCAGCGAGCCGTTGCGTTCCCACGACTCCAGCCGTTCGTCCACGTCGTCGGCGATCTCCCGCAGCGCCAGCTCGCGCAGCGCGATCAGGTTGCCCGTCTTGAAGAAGCCGGCGAGCGCGCCTTCCACGTCCTCGTCCTTGTAGATCAAGCCGTCGCGCAGACGCTGCTGCAGCGCGCTCGGCGCGACGTCGACGAGCTCCATCTCGTCCGCGAGGCGCAGAAATTGATCGGGCACCGTCTCGGTCACGGTCGTGCAGGTAATCTGCTCGACGGCATCCTTCAGGCTCTCCAGATGCTGCACGTTCATCGTCGAGATGACGGAGATGCCGGCATCCAAGATTTGGCGTATATCCTCGTACCGGTGCTTGTTGCGGCTGCCTTGCGCGTTCTCGTGCGCCAGCTCGTCGATTAGGACGACCTCCGGGTTGCGGGCGATAATCGCGGAGACATCCATCTCTTCGTCCGTTTTCCCGTTCGACTCGACCCGGATCCGCGGAATCGTCGTCAGTCCGCCGATTTGGGCTTCCGTGTCGGCCCGTCCGTGCGTATCCACGCAGCCGATCACGACGTCGATGTCCTTGCGGAGCAGCGCGTTGCCTTCGCGCAGCATCATGTAGGTCTTGCCGGCCCCCGGCGCGGCGCCGACGTACACCTTGAACGTCCCGCGGCGAATGCGCTCGATTTTCTTCTCGACTTCCTGCGTGCTCAGTCTGCGGTACGGCTCCGACGGCGGCTTCGAAACGGAACGCTTCGCCGGGAGCACCCGTTCGCCGTCATGCTCCGCGCGATCCGCCATGAAGAACACGTCGATGTTGCGCATCTGCTTCAACAGGCTGTGCGCGATCGAGCCGTGCATCAGCTCCTCCGAGCGAGTCTGCTTGGAGTGACCCATGACGATCCGGGTCGCGTTGATGAGCATGGCGTAACGGATCAGCGCGCGCGGGACCTGTTTCCGGCCGGAGACGGCGATCTCGCGAAAGCCCGCCCCGACCTTCTCGACCAGCTTCAGGATCGACTTCTTGAACGCTTCCCGCTCCTTGGTCGGCTCCTGGGTGGCGTCGTTGAAGACGACGACCTGCAGGTCTCCGCCCAGCCGCTTGGCGATCTGCTGCCCGCGCCGGATATAGATCGATCCGTTGATATGGTACTGCGCCGCGACCAAGATGCGCTCGGAGGCGCCGGAGGGGCCGATGAAGCCCTGCTCCTCGCGGTATTTCTCCAGCGATTCGTTCACGCCCTCCGCCATGAGGCGCAGCGTAAGCTCGCGCAGCTTGCCGACATTGCCGCGCTTCAGCAGCTCCGGATCCTTGACATTGTTCAGGCGGCCTTCGCTCAGCCGGTTCAGGATCGTCTCCGGGGACACGTCGATCAAGCGCACTTCGTCCGCAAGCTCCAGCAGATCCGCGGGCACCGTGCATTCCGGCGCGATGCCGGTCAGCTTCTGCGCCTGCTCCGTCACGCCTTCAAGCTCGTAGACGTTGACCGTCGTGATCACGCTGATCCCGCGGCCGAGCAGAAAGCGAATATCCTCGCGCCGCGTCGGAAACTTGGCGCCGGGACGGTTCTCATGCGCCAGCGAATCTACCAGCAGCACCTCCGGATTGCGCTCGATGATCGCATCCAAATTCAAATCCTTCTTCTCCACGTCGCCTTTCATCCAATGGATGCTCGGAATGCGCTCGAGATCCGCCAGCTGTTCCACGGTTTCCGGCCGCCGCATCGTCGAGACGGCGCAGACGACCACCTCGATTCCCTGCTGCTTGAGCGCCTGGCCCTCGCGCAGCATGTGGTAGGTTTTGCCGGATCCGCTGACGGCGCCGATGTAGATCTTCAGACGTCCGCGATGAATTTTGGAGATGGATAATAGCAGTTCCTCCGGAGTTTGTCGCCGGTAGCCGGCCATAACGTTATACCCCTTTCATGCCTATACCTATAGATTTGCGAATTGCTTGAAACTTATGCGAGGGCGCGAAAACGGACATCAAAAAAGAAGCCAACGAAAAACGGCCTCTAACTTAGAGGAACGCCTCTCACGGCTTCTAGGCACAGTATATTAAGAAAGTGTCTATTCGCACGCACAATCGTCGCCTCTCTCGGGTCGCTTACGAGGTTAGCTGTCGGATTCGGACATGAGAGCTGCCCTACCCGGAACGCGGCGGCTTTAAGCTGCCCCGCCCGGGATTCACCCCTGATGGCAAGCCTCGATCTGAAGCCCTCGATGGCTTGACATGCCAATGGTTCCCCCGTTTTCCAATTCGGAAATTCAGCGTTGTCAATTACGTAGTTTAAGCATGACTCATGTTACGCCAGCACATGCTTTTTGTAAAGGAAACCCGTACGTAATCCGCTCCCGTGAGCAGGCAACCAGCATGGATATAACGCTTACAAAGGCGGCGAGCGCCAGCAATCTCCCGCTACCTCACTAAATGAGCGTTTTTCGTATTTAGGGCTTTAAGGCGATTGGTTTGCGTATCCTGGCGGAGGCCAGGATACGCAGCATTCGCCAGCTTCTTCGAGTCGATTGGTTTGCGTTTGCCGACGGAGGTCGTGAAATGCAGCATTCGCCTGTTTCCTGGCGGAGACCGGGAACTGCGGCATTCGCCAGCCTTCGAGCAGCGATAGCTTTAATCCTCCAGCTCCTGCACTGGCGCAGCCTTCGACCCCCAGCCTCAAACGTTCCCGGTCGCCATCTCGATGCCCCGCAGCAGCAGGCCGATCAGAAACCCGCAAAGCGCGCCGTTGACGCGGATCCACTGCAAGTCCTGCCCGACCTTGTCCTCGATCAATTCGACGAGCTGGTCGTTGTCGAGCCGGTCCAGATTCTCCCGCACGAAGGAGCCGATCCGGGCATGGTTGCGCTCGATCAGCGCCGCGGCTTGGCCCTTGAGCCAATGCTCGGCTTCGTCGACAAGTCCTTCGTTCGCCTCGAGCCGGTTCAGGAGACCGTCCACGAACGTCCAGGCCTTCTCGGCAAAATCCTCGTCGTGCAGGAAAGCGATGCCTTTCTCCCGCAAACTCTCGAACAGCTTGTGCAATTCGCCCTCGATATCGAAGGCGTCCAGCAGCTCGTCGCGCATGGCGTCCAGCTGTCCGGATTCCGCCAGCTGCGTGATCAGGATATCCAGCGCCTCGCGCAGCTTGCTCATGACGATCTGACGACGCTCCGTGCCTTCGAGCTTCAGCTCGTGGATCTTCGAGAGCACAAAGGATTGCAGCATGGTGCCAAGTTTATCCTCTTCCAAATAACCGATGAAGGCATTGACCGCGAACGACATCAAGCCGCCGAGGTTCAGCCCTTTGATCAGCGTCATGACCGCGCTGCCCAGCTCGCGGCGCATCCCTTCGGTCGCGATCCAGGATTCCGCCCGCTCCAGCAGCAGATCCAGCATGCGCTCGTCCGTGCCGTCCTCCTCGGCTTTGCGCAGGAAGCCGCGCAGCGCCGCCTCCAGGTCGATGCGGCGCACGGCCGCGCCGATTTCGTCCGAGAGCAGCGGAACGATGCGATCGGCGTCCACGCTGCGGATAACGCCTTCCAGAAGCTGCGGCAGGCGCTCGCTGTGCACCGCCGAATGCAGCGCACCCCGGATGACGGGCAGCAGCTGCTCCGCCAGCTCGAACTGCCTCAGCTTCTCGAGCATGCTCTCCTTCGCCAGCAGCCGGTCCTCCAGCACGCGCACGATGCCCTCGGACATTTTCTTCCGGTTGCGGGGCAGCAGCGCCGTGTGCGGGATCGGAATGCCGAGCGGGTGGCGGAACAGCGCCGTCACGGCAAACCAGTCCGCGAGTCCGCCGATGACGCCGGCTTCGAAGCCGGCATGCAGCAGCCCGAGTCCCCCGGCGCGAAACGGAATGGTCGCCGCGAAGCCAGTCGCCATCACGCCGAGCGATATATTGGCAAATTGTTTGTTTTTCTTCGATTCGTTCGCCATAGTTTTCCTCCTATGCTTGCTCTTTACACCATACCATTTTGAGCGAACCCGTTGCAAAGATTCCGGCCGTTCTCGGATCAGAACCGGCTGCCGACAAAAAAAGCAGCCCGTCTTCCGGGAAGAATCCCCGAGGAAAACGGACTGCATCTCATCGTCGATCCGGACGCAACGACCGAATATGGCCGCTGCGCCGGCAAACAAGCTTAACGTTTCGCGGCGACGACCATCACTTCGATCTCGTCCAGCCGAATCGCCTCGCGCTTCCAATGGCCAGCGGTGCCGCCCCAGATGTGCGCGACGTCCAGCCCGGCCCGCTCGAACATCCCCTTCAATTCAAACGGAAAGTAGCGGCGTTCTTTGATCTCCACCCGCCTCTTCCCCTCCGGAAGGTCAAGCTCCTCAGTATGCTGCTCCAGCATGGTCAACGGATCGAACCTGCCGGACGCCACGTCCGCTTGCGAGAGGCTGCGGAGCTTGGCGTAGGCGTTGAGCGTCGTGAGCACGAATCGCCCGCCCGGTCTCAGCGCGGCGGCGATATTGCGGAGAATGGCGTTGTCATGCGCCTCCGGGTCCTCGTCCCTGCCGACCAAGCCGAATGCGCCCTCGCACAGGCAGATGACGGCATCATACGCTTTGGACGCATTGAATCGCGCCGCGTCGCAGCGAATCCATTCGACATCCACGCTCGCCTCCGCCGATGCTTTTCGGGCTTCCGCCAGCATCCCTGCCGACAGATCGACGCCCGTCACCTTGAAACCGCGCTTTGCCAGCTCGACCGAATGCCGGCCCGTGCCGCAGCCGACGTCGAGAATCGCGCCGCCTACCGGGAGCTCCAACTCCTGCATCAAAAAATCGGCTTCCGCGATCGTGTTCTTCGTAAAACCATTTTCCAAGTAATGCGGCGCGTGCGCGTCGAAGAAAACTTCCCATTGATTGCGACTTTCATGCTTCATTCGTATGACCTCCATGATCAGGAACACGGAAGCGCGCTTCAATTATAACTTCGTCTGCATGTGCGGCTGCTTCCGCCGTTCAGATTAGTTTGAACCTCGCCGACGGACGCACGTTCGCGGCTGTGCTCATACTGCATCGCTCCTTCGAATCGGATAATCCGAGTGTAGTCCGTTTTTCCAGTTATTTCAAGGCCGTACAGGTTGCGCTTCCGCTACGCACAGACGGCCCAGTAGAAGACGCGCGCCCCTTCCGGGTCCAGGGACGGAGTCCTTGGGGCCCCCCTTAGACAAGGGGGAATTAGGGGGTTGTGAAATTTAGGTGTTGCGGAAAATAGGCATCAAGCAAAGTAAGCACGCCGCACGTAAAGTGTGTCCGCGAATGCGGACGAAAACGAGCCCCCCTCGAAGAAGCTTCGAAGACGGCCCAGTGGAAGACGCGCCCCTTCCGGGTCCAGGGATGGAATCCCTGGGGTCCCCCTTAGGCAAGGGGGATTTAGGGGGTTGTGAAAGGTTTAAAAGGTTAATGTTTAGGGTTTTAAATAACCCGGGGCCACATAGGGGGCAGCGCCCCCATCTACCGCTCCCCCAGAAACTGCTGCCGATACTCCGTAGGCGTCACGTTCATCTTCTTCCGGAACACCTGGGTGAAATGCCGGACGTCCCCGTAGCCGATGCGCTCCGCGATGTCCGCGAGCTTCAGCCCCTGCTGCTGCAGCAGCTCCTTGGCCTGCTCGACGCGCAGGCCGGTCACGTAATCCTTGTAGCCCTGCCCCGTCTTCTGCTTGAACAGCTGGCTGAAATAAATCGGATTGAGGAACACGACGGATGCCACGCGCTCGAGCGACAGCTCCTCGTTGTAGTGCGCCTTAAGATACTGCAGCGCCACCTCGACGGCCTTGTCGCTCCCCTCGCTGCGGTCGAGACCCGGCACCGAGGTCGATTGGCGCAGCCGCTTCACTTCCGCCGCGATGCTGTGGTAGTCGGTGATGGTGCACGAGGACGTCACATTAAACGGCACCTTCAAATAATGCCCCAGATGCGTCTTCAGCTCCGTCAGCAGCGCCTCTTCCTGGGCGGAATCCGGAAAATGGACGATGGCAAGCAGGCTTTGCCGGTCGAAATTGACGACGAACCCCTCGCCGTGGCGGTCCACCAGCTCGGAGAGCACGTTCTCGATGATGAAATGCTCCAAATGCACGGGTTTGACCGCCTCTTCGAGATGCGTCAGCACGAGACGAAAATGCGGATACGGCTCGAACAGCGGCGCGATGTCCATATTGCCGATATCCAGCCCCGAGGCGAGCCGCTGGAAGACCGCCTCGCGCAAATACTTCAGGTTGCGCTTCATGAGCTCGCCGTCGCGCGACAGTTCCGTCTCCGCCTTCGCTTCGCCCGCGAGCTGCTCCATCAGCTCGACGAGCCGCTGCTTGCCGATCGGCTTGAGCAGATAGTCCCGCGCGCCGAGACGCACCGCCTTCTGCGCGTAGGAAAACTCGGAATGCGCCGAGATGACGACCCACTTCACGTGCGGATACCGGCGCCGCGACATCTTCATGAACTCCAGGCCGTCGATGCCCGGCATCAGGATATCGGTCAGCACGATATCGACCGGCTGGTTGTCCATGATGCCGACCGCTTCCTCGGCCGAGCCGGCCAGATGGACGGTATACGCGGGAAAAGCCCGCTTGATCGTGCGTTTGACGCCTTCCCGAATGACGCTCTCGTCATCCGCGATGAGGATATTCACTGCCATGCGCGGCGCCACCTTCCTTTTGCGGCGGGAGCGGGATCGTAATGATCGCCGTCGTCCCTTCATTCGCTTTGCTTCTTAATTGCAATCCGTACGCTTCGCCGAACATATGCTGCAGCCGGCGCTGCAGATTGACGAGTCCGATGCCGCCTTCCCGGCGTTCCGATTCCTCGTTCACGTCCCGGACCGTGTCGTCCTTCGCCCGCTCCAGCAGGTCGTTCAGCCGCTCGAGCGTCCGCGCGTCCATGCCGACGCCGTTATCCTCGACCAGGATGCGCAGCTGACGCTCGCCCTCCTCCGCATAGACGCGCAGGGCGCCCGGCCGGTCGAGCAGCGGCTCCAATCCATGCTTCACGGCATTCTCGATGATCGGCTGCAGGGTCATCTTGGGCAGCGCGATGTTCATCCACGGCTCGCATACGCCGATGTCGACCTTCAAGCGCCCTTCGAGCCGGGTCACGATAATCGTCAAGTAATGCTGGATTTGCTCGATCTCCTCGCGGAGCGTGACGGCCGCGCCGTCCTCCCAATGGCTGCTGTAGCGGAACAAGCGGGAGAGCGACAGGACGACCTCGCCGAGCCGGTCATGCCCCTTCTCGTCGAGCATCCAATAGATCATGTCGAGCGTATTGTACAGAAAATGCGGATTGACCTGCGATTGCAGCGCCTGCAGCTCCGCGTTCTTCTCGCTGACCGAGGATACCTTGACCCGCTCGATCAGCTCCGCGATATGATTCACCATTTGGTTGAAGGACGCCACCAAAATATTGATTTCCTGATACGACGTCACGTTCAGCGATCCGCGGAAATTCCCGATCTCGACCTGCTTCATCTCGGAGATGAGCCGTTTGAGGGGCCGGGACAGCGTCCGCGAGAAGACCGTCGCCAGCAGCGTCGAGACGATGACGAGAATCGCCCCCACGATGATGAGGAACCGCTTCGTCTCCGTCAGCTCGACGTTCAGGTCCCGGTCCGGCGTAACGCCGAGCACCGTCCAATCCGCGAACGGCAGCTGCGACGACACCACGAGCTGACCGTCGTGCTCCTCGACGACCGGCGCGCCTTCCTGCGGACGCGGCAGGCTCCTCAGCCAAGCGGGATCCCAATGATATGCGGTCGTGGAGATAATATCCCCCTCGCGGTTCATCAGGTACACCTCGCTATGCTCGCCGAGCTTCAAGTTATCCATCGCGGCGGTGATCGCCTGCGGGTTCGTCTCGAACAAGGCAATGCCGACCGGGCGGTGATTGTTGAGGTCGTAGATCGGCCGGCCGAACGCGAAGACGGGCCGTTCGTCGACCTGGTCGATGATGGAATGGTCGAACACGCCGAGCCACACCATGCTGCCGGCCGACGCCGCGATCTGGGCGTACCACGAGGTCGATTTGTAGTCCGGGCTGATGACGTTGGCATAATTGCTGTAGTTGTACACTTTCCCTTTATCGGTCAGCACGTGGATGCCGATGATGTCCTCTTGCGACAAAAAAGCAGCGCCAAGGATATTCGTAATGGCCTGCTCATTAAAATAATCGACAGCAGGGCTGTCGACTTTGGGATTGCTCAGAATGCGAGCGAGATCGTTATTGCCGATGACGGATTTCGACAAGCTGTCGTACCCTTTCAGGAGGAGATCGAACAAGCCTGCCGTCTGCGAGACGTTCTGCTTCGACAGGCTGCTGATCTTCTGATGAAATTGCACCGTCGTCCGGTTGTAGTACAGGATGCTGACCGTAAGCACGATTGCGGACATGCTGATCAAGAACAGCACGAACAATCGGTATTGAATGGAATGAAATCCGCGCGTCACGCCTTTACCGCCCTTCCGTGAGGCAGCATCCCCGGGTGCTTACCCTTTCACCGCTCCCGCTACCATGCCTTTCGTGATCCGCTCGGAAAGGACGAAATACACGATCAGCACCGGCAGCGCGCCCAGCACGAGGAATGCGCCGATTGCGCCATAGTTGACGTTGTACTGGCTCACAAAAGTATATATGCCGAACGGGAGGGTTTTCAACTTCTCGGACGAAATGAACGTCGCAGCCATGATGTACTCGTTCCAAATCGTGATGAACGTCAGGATGACGACCGTCATGATCGGCGGAATCGAGATCGGCAGGATGATGCTGCGGAAGATCCGGTACACGCTCGCGCCGTCGATGAACGCCGACTCCTCGATCTCTGCCGGGATGCCCCGCATGAAGCCGCTCAGGATGAAGACGGAGATCGGCGTCGCGAAGGCGATATACGGCAGGATCAGCGCCCAGCGCGTATTCAGGATGTGCAGGTTCTTGAAGATGACCATCAGCGGCAGAAGCGTCGCCTGCATCGGAATCATCATGCCCATCAGGAAGATGAGCGTCACGATCGGGCCGTATCTCCATTTGAAACGGGAGATGGCATACGCCACCATGGAGCTGAACACGATGACGCATACCAGCGTGACGACCGTGACCAATACGCTGTTGCCGAGATATTGCAGGTAGTGACCGCTCTTGTAAGCATCTTTATAGTTATGCCATTGCGGCGTCGTCGGCAGCGAGAAGAAGCTGGAGCCGAGGATCTGTTCGTTCGTCTTGAGCGAGTACAGAACCAGCCAAAACAATGGATAGATTTGCGTGATTACGAGGATCCCCAGCACCGCGTACACGATGCCTTTCGAAATTCCCTTCATGGTTGCCGTTCTCCCTTCTAGCTGTACTTCGCTTCGACTTTTTTGAACACGGAATTGATGACGACCGTGAATACCAGACACACGAACACGAGGAACGTCGCCAGCGCGCTGCCGTAGCCGTATTTAAGCGACAGGAAGGAGCTGTTGTACATGTGTGTGGAGATCGTATCCGTTGCGTGCGCAGGTCCGCCGCCGGTCATGACCCAGACCAGGTCGAACTGCTGCAAAGAGCCGATGAACGCCAGTACGATAGAAATCTTGAAGATCGGAACCGCCATCGGATAAGTGATATACCAGTCGGACTTGAAGCCTTCCGCGCCGTCGATCTTGGCGGCTTCGTACACTTCCTGCGGAATGTTCTGCACGCCCGTGAATTGAATGAGCAGGTGATAGCCGAAATATTGCCAGAGCGATACGAAATACAGGCAGTACATCGCGATTTTCGGCTCCGTGAGCCAGCTGCGCGTCCAGCTTTCGAGTCCTAGCGAGTTCAGGATGCCGTTCAGCATGCCGCCCATGTCAGCCGGGTTGTAGATCGTTTTCCACAGTTGGCCGATGATGACGGTCGAGAGAATGACAGGTACGAAATAAATCGAAACGAGCGTGTTCGCTTTCTTCACGTAGCGGTTCATCAGCGCCGCCACGAACAAACAAATCGGAATCTCGAGCATGGAGAAGACGGCATACATCAAGGTGTGACGGACAGCCGGCCAGAAATTCGCGTCGTGGGCGAACATCGTTTTAAAGTTGTCCAACCCGATGAATTTCGCCTTGTTGATGCTGTCCCAATCCAGCAAGCTGTCGTAGATGGATACGATGATCGGAACGAACACGAGACCGATGTAGATGATTAGACACGGCAGGACGAATACGGCGATTGTACGGGCCGGGACTTTTAAAACATTCACTGGGGTTGCCTCCTGATTCATAGCGGAATTGCGAAGTTTCGTCTGCCTGATTGCGATTCGGCAAGCTTGCTTCGTAGAAAGCCGGGCGGGGCGGAGACGCCGGAGCGACGCCGCCCCTCACCAAGGCTCATGGATGGAACGCGATGCTTATTTGTTCGAGTCGAATGCCGATTGGTGCTCGGCCGCCACGGCTGCCGGATCGACCTTTTGCACGAACATGTTTTGGATGCTGCTCAAGTGAGCCTGCGCGATAGCCGGTTTCATCGTGTTGTCGAACGCGAGGTCGCCGCCTTTGACGTTTTGGAACAGGGCCAGCACGTCTTGGGCCAGCTGCGAGTAGCCCGCCGCTTTGAAGTCCCCGGTGATGATTTGGCCGCTGCCGACCGCGTTTTTCAGCTCGAATTGTTTCTTCGGCATTTCCGTCATGAAGTAGTTCAGGAAATCCTTCGTTTCTTGCAGATGCTTGCTGTTGGCCGATACCGCGAACGCGGAGCCCGGCGCGAGCATGAATTGGTCCGGATCGCCTTTGCCATTGACCGTCGGGAATTTGAAGACGCCGACTTTAGGACCGACCGTCGAGGAGTCGATGGCGCCGGTTTCCCACGTACCCATGATCATCATGGCCGCTTTGCCGGTTTTGAAGAGGTTGCCGCCCGTGTTGTAGTCGATGGACGTTGCGCCTTCTTCGAAGGCTTTGGCTTGGATCAGGTCTTGCATGGCGGACACGGCGTCCGTGAATGCAGGGTCTTTGAACGTTTTCTTGCCGTCGAGCACGTCTTGCAGGAAGCCCGGGCCGCCGTTCGTGCGGAGCAGGATGTTCATGAACAAGAACGAGCCCGTCCAGGAATCCTTCTCGCCGATCGCGATCGGGGTCATGCCCTTGGCTTTGATTTTCTTCACGTCGTCCAAGAACTCTTCGTACGTCGTAGGCGTTGCCGTGATGCCGGCTTGCGCGAACATGTCTTTGTTGTAGTACACGACTTCGATGTTGTTGCCGTCAGGCAGCGCATAGATGTTGTTGTCGAAGCTGTAGTAGTCGAGCAGGCCTTTTTGGAACGTGTCTTTCAGACCGTTCTGGTCCAGCATGTCGTTCAGCGGCGCGAACAGCTTCGCGTCCACGAACGGCTTCATTTGCGCGGCCGGGTTCACGATCGTGATGTCCGGCACTTCTTTGGAGGCCGCTTGCGTTTTCAGCTTCAGCTTTTGTTGGTCCGTATTGAGCGAGTCGAGCTCGATTTTCACGTTCGGGTGATCCTTTTGATACTGGTCCACGATGGAATGAAGCATTTTGTAGGAAGGCGTCGCCGGATCCGGATAAATGTTTTGGAACGTGATCGTCACGTTCTTGTCGCCGCCCGCCGCCGCGTTGCCGCCTGCGTTCGTGCCCGTGTTGCCCGTGTTCGCATTGTCGGACGTATTATTGGCATTATTGCTGCCGCAAGCCGTCGCGCCCATGAGCAGCGCTGCCGCGGTCAGTGCAAATGCGGCTGTTTTCGTAGATTTTTTAACCATCTTTGAATCCCCCTTGGGTTAATATACGCTTATTATCATGTACCAACCCCTTTTCAACAATGCGCGAAATCAAGGACTGAGGTTTGCTTTTTTAAGGTGATGGCCGCCAAAATATGAAGTTTGTCCCCTCGGCATGCTATGATTAGGCAATGGTGGAACGATTGGCCTTCGGCCGGGCGGGGTGCCGATAACGCGGCTGGATCAAGCGATTCGGCGCCCGTTAAGGTCGCAACGGTCAGAACGAAACAAGCGAAGGAGAATAGGGAATGACGGAAGACATCCGCAACATTTACTGCGTCGGGCGCAATTACGCGCTGCACGCGAAGGAGCTTGGCAACGACGTGCCGGAGGAGCCGATGATCTTCTCGAAGCCGACGCACGCGCTGCACCCGGCGAGCGGCAAGCTTGCCTTGCCCGGCGATATCGGGGAAATTCATTACGAGCTGGAGCTTGTCGTCCGCATCGGGACGGGCTACAAACCGGGCATGACCGTAAACGAGCTGGTCGACGGCGTGGCGCTCGGCATCGACCTGACCGCGCGCGACGTGCAATCGCAGCTGAAAGAAAAGCGCCATCCGTGGCTGCTCGCCAAAGGCTTCATCGGCTCGGCCGTGCTCGGTCCGTTCCGGCCGTTCGAAGGCGAGGAAGCATTCGGGGCGTTAACCTTCAGCCTCGTTAAGAACGAAGCGATCGCGCAAAGCGGTTCGCCGCGGGACATGATCTTCTCCCTGCAGCGGTTGATCGACTTCATCGGCACGCGCATGGGACTCGGCGCCGGCGACGTGATCTACACCGGCACGCCCGCGGGCGTCGGTCCGCTGACGGACGGCGACACGCTGGAGATGAAGCTGGCGGCCGGCGGCAAGGAAGAAACGTTCGGCCCGCTGTACGTGGATCTCATCTAAGCGGATAAGGTCCATAATCGAAAGGGGCAATCCCTCCGGCGATGACTCGCGGTGGATTGCCCCTTTTTGCGCAGCGGTTTGCTTGTTTGGTCACGCGGAACGGCTTCGTCCGGCTAATGCGCGGGAAGAGGGATCTGCCGCTATCCTGTTCCCTGCGCCTGAATCTGCTTCGCTTGGTCCACCTACATGGTACGTTATTTCCCTCGCTCCTGACCGGCGCTACTCGTACATGCTTAGCGACGTGAGACTGATCGCCTTCACGATGCCGTCCTTCAGCTCGAACTCCAGCGCGAGGCGCTTGGTCTTGTCGATATAGCCGATGGTCGCCGAAGGTCCTTCGCCGCCCCGCTCGTAGTAGCCTTCTCCGTATCCCTTTACCACGTCCGCCTTGACCGCTCCCAGCTTCAGGCCTTTGGCCGTCGCGGACTTGGGACCGAGGGAGTAGCCGACGACCGTATTGTCCACCGACGTGTACTGATACTCCTCGTACATGAACAGAAAGCTGCGCCCGCCGTCATTAAGCGTCCGGATCGGCTTGCCCAGCTGCTTCACGAGCTCCTCCTCGCCGATGCCGAGCGCGACTTGGCCGTGCTCGGCGCTCAGGTCCGTGGAGTCGACCTTGTCCGCGTACGTCAGCGGCGTCTCGCTTTTGCCGCAGCCTGCCAGCAAGCAGGCGAATACGACCGCGCACGCGAGCGCCAGCATTGTTTTTCTTAACCGCATACCCCTTTGCTCCTTTACCCTGCCATCCTCGCCTATTCCCTTCGCCCCGGCAATCGGCGAATCCTGCACCCGAGGCAAGCAAAAAGGCACGAACTTGTTACGGTTCGCGCCTTTCCTTCGCTTGCTATCCTGGGTTATTGCTCCCGCTCCCCGTTCGAACGCGCGCCTTGCGCCGCATCCGCGGAAGCCTGGTAGGCGACGACGACGATCTCCGCCGAGGTCCGCTCGCGCAGCTCGTGCTCGAATTGCTGCAGCTGCGCCAGGGCCATGCGATCCAGTTGGGCCGGCTTGAACTCCATCCGCGTTTCCTCCTCGCGTGCGATTGATCCTGCTACGCCTCAGTGTTGACGGGAGGAAGACGGCTTATTCAGCGCGGCCGCACGGATGCCGTTCAAGGCAGATCGATCAGCATGAATTGCGCGCCCCGCGATGAATGGACGTCCAGCTTCGACAGGTCCGTGATCCGGGCGGAATCGCTTTTGCCGAGGGTATGCTCGCCGTTCAGCGTCACTTCGCCGCTCATGACGAAGAAGAAGATTTTACGGGCCGCGTCCCCTTCGAACGAGACCGTGGCGCCTGCCTCCGGCTGCGACAAGTAAATCGTCATGTCCTGGTGGATGCTTACGACCGCTTCGCCCTGGATCGATTGCGAGACGATCGGAACGAGCGCGTTCTTCATCCCCTCGCGGTCGTACGTCTTCTGCTCGTAAGACGGCGTAAGCCCCTTCCGTTCCGGAAGAAACCACATCTGCAGCAGGTTGGCGACCTCCGTCTCGGACGAATTCACTTCCGAATGCAAGATGCCCGAGCCCGCCGACATCCGCTGCACCTCGCCGGGACGGATCACGCCGGATCCGCCCGAGTTGTCCTCGTGCTTCACTTCCCCGCTCAAGACGACCGTGACGATCTCCATATCGCGATGCGGATGCGTGCCGAAGCCGCGGGACGGTTGGATGAAATCCTCGTTGAACACGCGCAGCGGACCGAAATTCACGTTGTCCGGATCGTAATAGTCCGCGAACGAGAAACTAAAATTATATTGGAGCCAGCCGTGGTCGCCGGAAACGCGGGAAGCCGCCGGATATACCTTGATCATCATGAAACACTCCTTAAGATAGCCAGAATTTTACGAACGAAACGCTCATTAACTTACTTTATGTAAGTATCATATTGTGCTATAGTTAAGTTGTCAAGGAGGGGTAGAATATGGACCATCTATACATCCGCCATACCGTCGGCGGCAGGCTGTTCCTGGATTCCAAGAAGCACGAGACGCCGTTCGTCATCGAACCGGCGGCAGGCCGCGAAGGCTGGAAAATCAGCATCGACGTGCTTGACGCGGCCGTCGCCGAAGCCGTCTGCGGCCATCGCGACGAGCTGAACATCTTCTTCGTGCCCGAAGGCGCCACGGACCGCAAAACCTGGTACTTCTCCACGCACGGGGAAGTCGAGCACGACCCGGCCGCCCGCAAGCTCGTCATCTGGGCGGACGGCCGCATCGATTACAACGTCTGACTCGGGCGGCAAGTCCGGATGCCCGGCGCCTCTCGCATTCTCGCGCGCGAGGCGCCGATCGGCACCGTCATCCGGTATCGGGCGAATCCGCGCCTTGCCATACGCACGCGCCATGCTTGGCGCGGCACCGGTTGCAGCAGCCCGAGCCTTAAGCGCTCTTCGCGCCAAACGAGTCCGTTAAATCCACGCCCAGAAAAAGCCGTCCCGTTCCCAAGCCGCGCGTCCGCCGTGCAGCTTTTTGAATCTTTTCTTCACTTCTTTATCGATCGAGACGTTGCCGTTCTCGTTGACATAAACGAACGACTCCCCGTAATGCGCCTGAATATGCGCCACCGCCTGATCCTGATATAGCTTTCCCGCCGATTTCAGCTCCTCCAGCATCCATGCCGCGATTTCGTCCGCCGTATGTTCCATGTTTGTTCCCACCTCCGTCGCCTGTCCTTCATTTTACCAAAAATTGTTGCCACTTTCGCCTTCCGCCCGCGTATCATCATTCTAGGCGCGCCTTAGAGCGGCGCGGCTTGGCTCATACATGGGAGGGGTATCGATGCACGTCGTGGAACCGAGTGTAAGGAAACCAAGAATTCCTCTGAAAACGCTTATCTGGACCGCCGTCCTCGTCGTCGCCGGGCTGATCGTCGTGTTCAATTCCTACGCGACCGTCCAGTACGGCAACGTCGGCCTGTACAAAACGTTCGGCAAGCTCAACGACAATACCTTGTTGCCCGGCATTCATCTCAAAATTCCGTTCGTGCAGACGATTATCCAGGTGAACGTGCAGGTAACCAAAGCGGAGACCGACACGTCCGCTTCGTCCAAGGATCTGCAGCCGGTCTCGACGCATGTGGCCGTCAATTATTCCGTCGACAAGACGTCCGCCTACAAGCTGATGAACAATATCGGCGGCGCCTTCGACAGCGTGATCGTCAACCCGGCGATCCAAGAGATCGTCAAGGAGGTCACGGCCCGTTATCCGGCCGAAGACCTGATCGCCAAGCGGGACATCGTCGCGGGCGAGATACGCGAAGCCCTCACGCAGCGGCTGGCCCGGTACGATCTCGTCGTGAACGACATTAATATCGTCAATTTCAAATTCTCCGATGCGTTCAACCAGTCCATCGAAGCGAAGCAGGTCGCGCAGCAGCAGGCGCTCAAGGCCGAGAACGACCTCAAGCGCGTGCAGATCGAAGCGCAGCAGAAGGTCGCCCAGGCGCAGGCGGACGCGGAATCGCTCAAGCTGAAGAAGCAGGAGGTCACGCCGGACTTGATTCAGCTGAAGCAGCTGGAGGTGCAGGAGCAGGCCGTGGAGAAATGGGACGGCAAGCTGCCGAGCGTCACGGGCGGCGCGACGCCGTTCATCGACCTGGGCACGCTGAGCTCCGGCACCGCCGCAACCCCGCGCGCCGATGCCGATGCCGAGGCAACCCCGGACGCCGAGACCGCCGGCGGTTCGGGCGACGCGAATGCAACCGCCTCTTCCGAAGACGGCCGGCCCTGATATAAAACGATCAGGCAGCTGGCCCCGAGAAGGCGCCCGCTGCCTATTGCCTGTCGCGGCCGTCGTCCGCGGTCGGAAGCTCCGTCGCAGAGCCTCTCCGATCCCGGATCGCCCTCGACAACTGCCGAGCCTTCGCGCAAAACCACTTTGTTTAGCGAATGGGCACTACCTTTGTCGCCCTTGCAGGGAGGCGGACGCGGCGTCTCGAATACCCTTTATCAATCCAACGAAAGCGGAGTGATAAGGAATGGATCTTGTGAAGAGCAAGGACGCTGCTATTTCGCTGAACGTCAGTCAAACGACGGTTAAACGCTGGGCCTCCCACTACCCTACTGTTTTTCGTAAAGATAAGTTCGGTCACTATACGTTCAACGATCGCGATATGGAAATGCTCGGCTACATCAAGTCCGCCATTGAAAGGGGAGAAACGATGGAGCAGATTCAGCTGCCCGCGCCCGAACAGGCGCTGCAGCCGCGGCTGCTCGACGCCTTCCTCGAGACGGCGGCAAGCTCCGCGCTGCTCGAGACAGCGGGAGACGACATGCTGACCCGCATCCTGCAGGTCGAACGCCGCCTGGACCAGAAGGCCGACGAGGTCGTCGCCGCGCAAATCCGCCAGCACCGCGAGGAGCTGGAAGAGCTGCGCCGGATGATCGAGCAGCTTGCCTCCTCCATGGAGCACGCGCGCGAGCCGCTGCCCGCGATCGACGACCTGCGGCCGAAAGCGGCGGATTCCAAAGCCCAAGCGGCCGCCTCGTCGCGCAAGCGCGGGTTGTTCCGCTCGATGTTCATGTGGTTCTGACCATGCGACCGCCGTTCGCCGGCAAAGGAATGCCGCCCGGCCAAAAAGCCTTGTCCCCTTTCAGGGACAAGGCTTTTTTCCTTTCCTGTTCTTCGCTGCCTTAATACGTCTTGCTCTCCAGCTCGTTCAGCGGTTTGAACGTGTACCCCTTCTCGCGCGCCGCGTCGATGATGCGGCCGAGCGCGTCGGCGTTGTCCTTGGAGACGGCATGCAGCAAAATCACCGCGCCGGGATGGAGCTGCGCCATCACGTTGTCGTAGGCGTATTTCCAGCCGCGCTGGGCGCTTGGCTCCCAGTCCCGGTAGGCGACGGACCAAAACACGCTCGTGTAGCCCTGCGACTTGCTGACCGCAAGCACCCGATCGTTGAAGATGCCGCGAGGCGGACGCAGGAACGTCATGTCCTGCTGTCCGGTCAGCTCGGCGACCGCGGTCTTCACCTTCGCCAGTTCGGTGCCGATCTGGCTGCTCGTGATCGCGCTCATGTCGGGATGGCTCCACGAATGGTTGCCGATCAGATGGCCTTCCGCGGCCATTCGTTTGACAAGCTCCGGCTTGTCCTTCACGTAATGCCCCGTCACGAAGAATATCGCGGGCACGCCCTTCGCCTTCAACACGTCCAGAATCCCCGGCGTATAGCCGTTCTCGTAGCCGTTGTCGAAGGTCAGATACAGCTCGCGCTGCTTCGTATCCCCGAGGAAAATCGCCCCGTGCTGCTGCAGAATGCTCTGGAAGCCCTCTTCCTTGATCGAAGGAAGCGCGCCGCCGACGCTTTTCTTGAAGCCGAAATGAAACGGCCCGCCGCCCGGCGACGCCGCTGCCGGCTTCAAGAAGGCAAAGCCCGACGCGATGATCAGCGCCGCCAATATCAGGATCCACTCTCGACGTTTTATCAATGTCTCCACCACTTTCCCAGCTTTGTCCATGGTTGTAATATGTCACGGCTCGCGGGAAATTATGTGAAACGCCGCAAGCGGGAAGCGCCTCCCCGGACCGTATGGTAAAATAAACGCATCGCGTCATAAAGGAGACATCTTCTCGATGGTAACGATTGTCAAAATTCGCGCCAGCGCCTTTATCGGCGGCTTGCAGTGGCTGCCCGCCGTACGGGATCCCGAGAGCGGCGCCACCCGCGAGCTGGCCGGCGATGCGCGAGAGTTCACGCCGCATGCCGGTCATTCGGGACGCTCCCGCATCGAGCAGGAGGTCGTCGTCGATTTCGAGCGGCGCAAGCTGCTCGCGTTCGCGGATACCGGGACGACCCGGTTGAAGCGGACCGGGCCGGACGGCATCAGCCGCATCGAACAAGCCACGGCGCCGACGGACGGCATTACGGTCGCCGGCGAGAGCTGGGGAGCGATGTCCGTCGATTTCGTCATGCAGGCGCGCGTCCTTAACCCGCTGCTTCCGGAGGAGCCTGCCGTCCGCTACGAGCTGCACGTCAACGTGAACGGCAACGACGGCGCCGTGGACATGAGAGGCACGCATGACGCTTTCCCCTGCTACGAGTTTTACAAGCAGGTCGATTTCGGCGATTTCGAGCTGCTGCACAGCCATGACTTCCGCTTGTCCGGCAGCGAGCCCGCGGCAACGGACGGCAAGATGAACGAACATTTCGAACGCAAGCTGTAACAACGGCTTGGCTTTCTTGGGAGGAGGCAGAGCGGCATGTCCTTATACCGCCGATTAGTGACGGACGAGGATTTCACGGAGGCCATGGAGCGCCAGTTCAAGCTGCGCGTCTACAAAGACGACCATATCGTCGACTCCGGCGGCATCATCGTCCGATTTGACGAGGCGATCGTCGTCAGCCAATCCAGCGTCAGCGACGTCGCGTACCACGACCGGACGGCCTGCGAGTTTTTCGAAATTCGCCGTCGCTAGCAGGTTCGAACCGCAGAAGCGCAAGCGAGCAAGGGAACCGAACTACAACGGCAGCGCGCGGTCATCTCACGGATTGGACTGCGGCCCGCCGAAATTGCGATGATCGCGACCGGCCGCTTCCGGCATGAAAACGAAAAAGGATGCCGCCCCGACTAGGGGTCGCATCCTTTTTGACGTGCCGCCGCAAGCCTGCGGCTTACTCGCTCTTTCGTTTGACCGGCACGTAGATGTCCATCTGCCACAGCTCGTTGCCCGGGCCGCAGCGCTCGTCGTACAGCTCGAACTCGGGCTTGCCCGCATGCTCGTAACCGGAATGCGGGAACCATTCGCCGAAGATCGCCTGCCAGGTGCTTTGGATCGAAGGCGAGAACTGCTCCTCCGGCACCTTCGGCGTTGAGAACACCGCATATTCCGCTTCGCCGAACTCTCTGCAGATCAGGCCGTCCGGCACATTGTCGAAGTCCGTGGCCTCCATGCCGATCAGGTACAGGAACGTGCCGGCGTCCATGTCGAAGCCGTGGCAGATGCCAAGCTCGACCGGGCTGTCCGCATGGACGCGGTTCGGGATCTTCTTCTCCCAGCCGTTCTTGAGGTATTCCTGCCAGAAGGCCGGAATTTCCTTCAGGTTCTCTCCGTCGTTCGTCGTTTGAAGCTCGTAGCCGATCACTTTGAATGCGGGTTTCTTCGCGATGCGATAATCCATTTGAATGCCTCCCAAATAAGGATTGTACTTGCGCTGCAGCACGTTCAGCTTGCCGTACTCGGGGGGCTGAATCCCCCGCTTGCGATAGTCCGCCGGCGTCATGTCGAACATGCGCTTGAATGCGCGCGTGAACGTCTCGTGGTTCTGAAATCCGCATTCCAGCGCGATGTCGAGCAGCCGTTCATCCGAATGGGCGACTTGGAAGGCAGCGCGCGCCAATCGCCGCTTGCGCACGTATTCCATCACCGTCTCGCCTGCCATGACTTGAAAGACGCGGTGGAAATGGAACTCCGAGAACATCGCGGCGGCCGCAAGCCGCGCCAACGAAAGCTCCTCGGCCATATGTGCCTCGATATAATCGATCGTCGCTTGAATCCGCTCCAAGTAGTCCTGTTTCGTCGGCAAGCTCGGCACCTCCCTTGGACTGATCTTATTGTAGCGCGGCCACGCGGGCAAAATCTTGATGATACTTGCTGAAACGCAGGCCGTTATTCGTCGCCCCGGGTTGAATATCATGCTCCGCTGCCGGCTTCGAATCTAGGAATCTATTGCTATCGGCGGTTGCCCTAGCACATTCGACTCTATCTGCATCTATTAGTACTAACAGGCACGTCAGCATTCTACTATGAAGAGGAAAGCAGGGGAAACGGATGTCGAACGCGATTAAATCATCGGCAAGCAAGCCGCCTCGGAGCGGATACGGCAAGCGGGCTGTCGGCGGTAGCGTTCAGCGTATGCGAACGGTCTCCAAGAGCCGCGCGGCGGCAACGAAAAGCTGCAGGCAGCAGAAAGGCACCCCCCGGTTTCGGCCGCGCGCGCGGATCAGCCGGCGGATCGTCTTCTCGACGGGTATTCTCAGGCGCAATCCGTGCACGGCCTTCGCGCTGGTCGATCTTGCCAACCTCGGCGCCACGGTGGCGCGCCGAATGACGGTTCAAGTGTTCGATTGGTCGCGGGGACTGCCCGTGGCTTTGAAACTGCTGCCATGCAATTCGACCCGCTGCTTCGTCTCGCTTGCTCCGGGCACGGCCGACTTCGTCTATGCCGACGTAACCGGCGTCGAGTTCAAGTACGAGGTGCGCATCTCGAAAGCGTCCGTCAACCGGAACGTCATCCTGAACGTCAGCGGACTGAGCGCCGAGCCGATGACCCCCCAGACCGGCGACAACGTCCTGCACCATCAGCTGTTCCGCATTACGGGCAGAATCGGCAGCATCGAAAGCGGCTGCGGATGCCGGTCTTAATCGCTATAGAGCCGGCCGCGTCCGCACCTTGTGCCATATGGCCTGCCAATTCTTCCTCGCGACCCGAGCCTCGCAATAAGCGGCAAGTTCCGGCCGCGAGCCGAAGAGCGGCGTCGGCCGGACCGTCATGCTAACGACGTCCTCGATCCCCCACGGCGCCGCGAGGATCACCTCGTCGCCCGCGCCCAAGGATAAGCCGAGCGCGGTCGCCGTTTCCGGAAATTTGGAGATCGCGTCGACGGATGACGCGTAGGGCGGATTATCGTTCACGACATGCATCCTCGCCTGGTTTTTCACGGACCAGGGTACGCCGGGCATCAAGCCGCTCAGACATTGCTCCGATTCCTTCTCCATGTCCTCGTCCAAACAGCCGGCATCGAAGTAGACGACGTCCACGTCGGCCAGCGGCGTCCGTTCGGCGAAGCCGTGAAGATGGTCCCATACCATGGACCGGACAAAGCCCGCGCACACCCACCAGTCGGGCAAATCGAGCTGCCGCGCGGCGCGCAACACCTTCATGGCCCACTTGTCCCCGGCGGCGAGCCGGATGATATCCCGTTCGTTCATTATTGCGCGACCGCCTTCCCAATACGAACATATATTCTTATTATACTGGAAATAACCCCCTGCGCAACTCTTTCTTTTTCAAAAAAAAAGGGATTCAAACCGTCCGGCCCGAAAGCCCCGTTTGAATCCCTTTTCCCGCGCGGTTGCTTGCCGGCATGCGGAACCGGTCACCGGATCATGCACGCCGTTTCCGGCTTCCAGCGCGGTTACTCGGCCGGACTCGGCCGATCGACCGGGAAGTTCGCCTCGATCCGCGCCAGATCGTCGCCGTCCAGCTCCCAGCCCAAGGAATCGACGTTGTCCTTGATATGCGTCCGGCTGGCGGCTTTCGGGATCGTGACGAGATTGTCCTGCCGCAGCACCCAGTTCAGCGCGACCTGGAACGCGGTTTTGCCGTATTTGGCGCCGATGGCGTCCAAGACTCGCCGCTGCTCCGATCCCGCCTCGGGGAATCCGACTCCGCCGAAGACATGAGGCGCATAGCCGAAAGGCGAGTACCCCATGACCGTTATGCCGGCTTCCCCGCAGTAAGGCAGGCTGTCGCGCTCGATGCCCCGATCGTTCAAATGATAGGGCACCTGGTTGCAGACGAGCGGGATGTCGCCCAGGCATCGCTGCGCTTCCCGCAAGAGGGCGATCGAGAAATTGCTCACGCCGACATGCTTGATCATCCCGCGCTTGACCAATTCGGCCATGCCGGCCATCGTTTCCGATACCTCGTGCTGCTCGCTCGGCCAATGCTGCAGATACAAGTCGATATGGCCGGTTTTCAATCGATCCAGGCTGGCTTCCGCCGCATCCAGCACGCCTTGGTACGAGCAATTGCGCGCCGCCACCTTCGTGACGAGGAACACCTCGTCACGCATGCCCGCGATCGCCTGGCCGACGACCCGTTCGGAGCCGCCGGAGGCGTAATCCTCCGCCGTGTCGATGAGCGTCAGGCCGTGCTCGATGCCGAACAGCAGCGCCTCGATCTCCTGCTTCGCGCTCCCTTCCTCTTCGCCGAATTTCCACGTTCCTTGTCCGATTGCCGGAATGCGAACCTCCGTGTTGCCTAATTTACGCTGCAGCATACGATCCCTCCGAATTGAGATTTAATAGATGTCCGTCGCGTCTTGAGGCAGGTTCCTGACGCGTTCGAGATAAGCGGTCATGTTGGCGTCGTCATGATGCGGATACGCGAACGAGCAGCTTGCCGCAACGTCCGCGGCCAGTCCGCGGAACAATGCGCAAGCCGTGAAGATCGCCTGCCAGAAGTGCTCGCGGCTGCCGTCCGAGAAGGTGCCTTCATATTGCTTCCAGACATCCGGCGGCAAATAACGCTTGAAGTATTTGCCCATCTTGCCCGCGGATACCCGATACCCGTGCCGCATCCCGATCCACCAGGCGATCATCTCTTCCAACGATTTGCGCGACGTCAGCTCGAACATTTGCCTGGCATACGGGAGCTCGTCCCGCCAGATGCCTTTGGCCGCGTTTTGCAGGCACCACCAGAATTCGTTGGCGCAGAAGTCGAACTGCGCTTTCGTCGGCTTGCGGACGAAATAGTCCGCCTCCGTCGGAGCCGGGATGACCGGCAGCAGCCCGTCCTTGTCCAGCAGCGGCACCGTCAGCATATCCTGCCCGTAGGTCGCCAGCGTCTCTTCCGCGATCTGAATCGTCAGATCGATCCGGTTGCCGTCCGCGAACAGCATCAAATACCCGTACGAACGGTCCACCTCCGCTGGGTGGCCCAGGTCCAGATCCAGCTTATCCGGCTCTTGCATCATGAGGCGCTCCCCGAAGACCGCGAGCCAGCCGCGGTCCCGCAGGAAGGAAGCCGTCTCCGTCACCACGTACACGACGTCGTAATCCTGGAAAATATCGCGCGGCGCGTTAGGATTCGTTCGCGAGCCGTTCATGTACGCGGCCCGGATCCGCCCGTCTTCGCGCGCGACGCCGAGTATCAAATCCATCATTTCGCGTTCGCTTCGCAACGCTCGTCACCTCCCGTTCGGCCAGCCTGCAATCAGCGCCAGATTCAGCCAGAGCGCGTTCGTGATCCAATAGAACCGCAAGGTCTCCCGGAAATATTGCACGAGGTTCGCCCTTCCTGTTCATCGTACCATTATTGGAGATAAAAGGGAGTGCTTTTTCTACTGTTTTGCTCCGTGCGCGAATAGACCCGGGGAATCCGCGTGTCAAACGAAAAAGAACCTTCGTCCCTGGCGGACGGAGGTTCTCGCGTTTTCCCGGCAACAATCGCCGATGCTGCATGCTTCCGCGCGATCGCATCGCGGGACTTCTGCCGCTTCTACTGTTCTCTGCTCCGCTGCGCCGCCGAGACCATGAGCAGGATCGCGGAGACCAAGTGCAGGAACCAGCCGATGAACGGAATCCAGCCCAGCACCGAGGTAATGATGCCCATGATCGAACCGTACTTGGACTCCCTGTTCATCGCGGACAGCACCAGCGTCAAGATATGGAGCAGCAGCATGATGCCAAGTGCGCTGTAGCTGCTCGATACGATAATCAAGCCGCCGATGATCGGAATCGCCAATATAAGTTCGAATACCCCTGTCAGCCATTTCATCGCTTGCGCGCCCGTCACATTCTCACGCTCCCTGGGTTGATTTTCCCAGTTATTGTAACAGATCGGCTATCTTTAGGGTAGTCCAGTTTTGTTCATGCATCAAGCCCGCGACCGGTCGGCGGAATTATTGGCGGCGAACATTGGCGTGCAGCAACGCGGCCATTTCCTGCCGTTCGGGACCTTCCAAAGGCAGCATGCCGTTCAGCACTTGATAAAGCCGCCCGCGGTCGGCCGTTTCCATAAGCAAGTTCAACAAATGAACGATCACCTTTTTTTGCTCGGGATTCAAGCGGGCGAAGATGCGGGGTTCTATCCGATAGAGCTCTTGAATGACCTGCTTCAGCTCCTCCTGCCTGATGCCGTCCTCCGGCGTGTCCTTGAAGGCGGGGAACGCATCCGACGCGACCAGATCGCTGATGATCAGGTCGGAATGGATCTTGAGAAACGGCTTGCGCTTCCCGCTGATCAGCTGGTTGATGTGCTCCAGCAAATATTGAAAGACCTCGCTCTTCCGGCTTAACCCGAACGTCATTTCCTGCTGCCCGTATTGCTCGTCGCTCATAAAATCGAAATCGTCGAACAGCTTGCTTTGGATGTAGACGCTGTGATAGAAGGAATCCCCCTTATTGTTAAAGCTCGTGGGCTGCTTGTGCTTCTCCCTCTTCCTGGCGTCCAGAAAATAGAGTTTGGAATACTCGTTGTTGATCCGCTCCGTCCAACGGATGTATTTGATGGCAAACTTGGTTTGGGTCGGAGGATGCTCGAGCTCCATCGTCTCCTTCGCTCCGATAATGCCCGAATAATCCAGGAAATCGCCCGTTTCCATCACGATGCCGAACTTCTTGCCTTCATGAAGCTCGAGAAACCACCCGAACTCCTTGCTCAAAAATTGTTTTAACTCGAACAAGTCGATTTCTTTATGGATATAGTCGAAGGTTACCGTCGTTCCCGTTTTCGCTTTGCTCTCCGCATTGTCCGTCAGCGTATAGGCATCCAGACTCTCGGAGGCGATATGAATGGAGTAGGTCTGGTTGCCGGCACCCGCGTGATAGGTGGTTGTCCATGTTGCCCGGGAGCAAAAGCTGTGGAAAGTCAATCGTCCGATTCCGTTCTTGCCATGCATCGTCGAGCTCATCCGCACCCTGTTGGCCGCGTCGATCTGCTTCTCGGATTCATAGAAAGGCGTGAATTTCCGTTCCAGCACGGTTCTGTCGATGCCCTCGCCGTTGTCGGAAATCATCAATCTCTCCAAGCCGCCCAAAGCATTCCGTTCGGCTTTGATTTCGACAATCGTCGCTTTCGCGTCAAATCCATTCCAAATGTACTCCGCGATCGCTTGTAAATAGTCAAATTTTTGCAGCGTCTTTTTGATGCCCTTGGATGTGATTCGAATGTTGACCACAGCTGTTCAACCCCCTTCTCTTCCATAGTGTACCATATTTATTTTGCTAGTTTAAGCCATTCGGGACGGTCTCGCGGCCCGTCGTTCGGGCGGTGGAATGCTGCCGTCATTCCGGTTCCGGAAGGTGTGACCGAGCTTAAATAATCGGCGCCTCGAACAAGCCGGAGTCTACGTTCAGGCTGCTCGATAGCGAACGGATGTCCGCTCCCCCAACGCCATAAAAATAGGACAGGGCGAGCACGCCTGTCCTTGCTTTGCTTGAATCATTGCGGCAAGCATGATTATGGCATAACCCAAGCATAACCGAAGCACCGCTGCCGGCGTTCAACACCCGCCCGCGCGGCTCCGGTCATCCCCGTTAACCGTGCACCAAACCCGTCCGCAGCTGCGTGACCCCGCTCTCCAAGTACCCCTTCAAGCAGGTCATCATATACACCCAGCCCTCTTTGTTGCCCACGAGCTTGTCCAGCAGCGCCGGATCGTCTTCGCGGAAGCCCTCTTCGTTCACTTCGAGGATCGTCGTCCCGGCCTCGATCTCGCGGAACGTCATGGTCACGACGTTGTCCTCGCCGCCCCAGCGGAAAACGATTTTGCGGCCCCGCTCGGCTTCCATCACGCGAATCTCCAGCTCCGCATTGTACTCGGCATAGCGCAATCCGATCGTCCGGCCGGCCTCCCAGCGCCCGGTGCTGGACGTGAACCAGAACCCGCCGATCTTCGCCGGGTCGACGAATGCCTCATAGACATCCGCAGCCGGCTTCAGGATTTTCATTTTCGTGAGATTGTTCATGCGCGTCAACCGCCTTCCATCGTCGCTAAGTTCCCTCCATTATACCAATTCTCCGGAACATTCTATACGTTTCCCCCGACTCCCGGTGAAGCCGTTACCTCGCGCGGACCGTCGCTTGACCCCGCTGCTTCAAGAGCAACGCATAATATACGACGTAATAAGCGAACATGATAAGCGCGAGCCCCGATGTCCACGAGCTTCCCGCGGCGAAGAAGTCGGCGCTGTTCCAGTCGCCTCCGGTCGAGCTCGCAAGCGCAAAATAGATCCGGTAGACCAGCCGGCCGACGAACAACGCCGTCACGACGCCGCCGATCCACGCATTCCCGCGATAGTGCAGCTCGCCGCCCCGGCGCTCGAACGCGGTCATGGACGCGCCGACGATGCCCAGCGCCGCGCCGATCAGGATGCCGAGCGCGTCGGATACCAGACCGACGGCGCTCATGCCGCCTTCCGCCATGAACAATACCCCGATCGCCGCGAACAGCGCGATCCTGAACCCGAGTCTCCGCGGCCGCAGCTCGATCCATTGAAACTGGCTCCGCACCCGCCGTATAATTCGATACCCCACCAAACAAACGATCAAAATCACGATAAGCTCCTGCTGCATCGCTGCCGCCTCCTTCATTTCGTTGTTCACGGCTACCATCGTACCCCGGAACGGCTTGCCCCCACGACCAACCCCGGGTAGAATCTCGCCGCTTCGGCCCTATATCCGCAGATAGAAATCGGCGGCGCGGGCCTCGACCGAATTGATTTCCGGCGCTGCCCGCGGCTACAATGGAACCACAAGAGCGCCGGCACCGGAGCGGAACGGGGGGATTCAAGTGGACCTGCAAGATCCGCGCGCCGTCGCGCGAACGGCGGCCGGAACCGCGTTTATCTTCATCATGATGTACCTGAACGATTTCTTCGCGGGTTCCCCGGTCAAAATCGCGCTCAACGCGCTCATCTGCGCGACGTACGTCAGCCGGCTGCTGCTGCGGGATTTTTGGCGTCCCAAACGGATGTCGGTCGCGTTCGTCCTGCTGGCAGGGCTGGAGACCGCCGCGGGCATGATCTGGTACGACGAGACGGTGCTGATTTATTTTCTTGCCGTTATTGTGCTCACGACGGCCCTCCGCCTATCCTTTGCCTCGCCGCGCGTCCCGCTGCTCGCGACGATGATTCTGATTACGGGCATTTACACGGCCTTCGGCAACGTGGACCTGCCCAGCTTCCTGTCCTTCGCGTTCATCTCGTTCTTCTTCTATATCAACGTCCGAAGCCGCCGCCAGCGCGACAGCATGTACGAACAGAACAAGCAGCATCTCGCGGAGCTGCAGGCGGCTTACGCGCAGCTGCAGGAAGCGTCGGTGACGTCGATGCGCAACGCGGTCCTCGACGAGCGGACCCGGATCGCCCGGGACATTCACGACGCGGTCGGGCATAGCTTGACCTCGCTGGTCGTGCAGCTGCAGGCCACGCGCTACATGGTCGCCAAGGATCCGGCGCAGGCGGAGCAGTCCCTGGACGGCATGCTGAGCGTGGCCCGCCAAGGACTGCAGGACATCCGGACGTCCGTCCATTCGCTGGCGGACGACCGCTCGGTATCGGGCTTGGCGCCGCTCAAGGCGCTGCTCTCCCGGATGGAAGCGACGACCTCGATCGGCTACGCGTTCAGCGCCGAGCTGCGGGAGGAAGACGCCGGCCCGGCCGCGTACGCGCTGCTGTTCGGCGTGCTGCAGGAGGCCCTTACGAACATGATTCGGCATGCCGGGGCGACGCATGTGGACGTGGAATTGAGGACGGAATCGGGACGGATCGCGATGCGCGTCCGAGACGACGGGGAGGCCGTGGCGGAGACCGTGCAGGAAGGATTCGGCTTGAAAATGATGCGGGCGAGGCTGGAGGAACGCGGCGGACGGCTGACCTACGGAGCCGCGAAGCCGCATGGGTTCGAAATTATCGCGGAGCTGCCCGCCGGCTCCGGAACGGAGGATCGGGATGCCCACAACGGAAGGTAAGATCAAGGTGCTGCTGGCGGACGACCAGAAAATGATCCGGCAGGGCTTCGGCTACGTCATCGGCCTGCAGGGCGACATGACGCTGGCCGGCGAAGCGGCCGACGGCAAGGAAGCGGTCGAGCAGGCCTTCGCGCTGCGGCCGGATATCGTGCTGATGGACATCCAGATGCCGGGCATGACGGGCATCGAAGCTTCAAAGCTGATCGTCAAGCAGCTGCCCGAGACGAAAATCGTCATCCTGACGACCTTTAACGATCCGGACTATATCTACGAGGTCATTCGCTCGGGGGCCGTCGGTTATCTGCTGAAGGACGCGGACGTGGAGGACATGCTGGGCGCGGTCCGTTCCGCCTATCGCGGCGAAGCCGTCTACCGGACGGACCTGGCGGCCGACGCGCTCTCGCGGGCCGTCTCCTCGGGTTGCCTCATTCCGCGGTCCGACGCGGAGCCGGCGCTGCTGGAGCCGTTGACGGAGCGGGAGCAGGAGATTTTGCAGGAGATGGCGTACGGCCTGCGCAACGACCGCATCGCCCAGAAGCTGTTCATCGGGGAAGGCACGGTCAAATCCCACGTCCACCGGATTTTGCAAAAGTTCGGCTGCGAGGACCGTACGCAGGTCGTGGTGACGGCGCTGCGGCATGGCATGGTGAAGTAACTTTCCGATTAGAAATTAACTTACTTATATTGAGAAGCTATCGGATATTTAGTACACTGGAGAAAAAGAAGGAGGCGCATTCCCAATGGCCGATTTGGCAAAGCCGATGGAGATCGGAATCAGTACGTTTTTGGAAACCACGCCCGACCCGGACACGGGAGCGGTCATCAGCCATGCCGAACGGCTGCGGCAGGCCGTGGAGGAGATCGTCGTCGCCGACGGCGCCGGCTTGGACGTGTACGGCATCGGGGAGCATCACCGTCCGGATTACGCGGGTACCGCGCCCGCCGTGGTGCTCGCGGCGGCGGCCGGGATGACGAAGCGCATCCGGCTCACGAGCGCCGTGACCGTGCTGTCCTCGGACGACCCGGTGCGCGTCTACCAAGCCTTCTCTACCTTGGACGGCCTCTCGAACGGCCGGGCCGAAATCATGGCGGGCCGAGGCTCGTTCATCGAATCGTTCCCGCTGTTCGGCTACAGCCTGGAAGATTACGACGAGCTGTTCGAGGAGAAGCTCGAGCTGCTGCTCGCGATCCGCGCCTCGGAGAAGGTCAGCTGGCGCGGCGGCCATCGCCCCGCGATCGACGATCTCGGCGTCTACCCGCGGTCCGTTCAGGACCCGCTGCCGGTATGGATCGCGAGCGGCGGGAACGCCCAATCCGCGGTCCGCGCAGGTCTGCTCGGCCTGCCGATCGCCTTCGCCATCATCGGCGGCATGCCGGAGAAATTCGCGCCGCTCGTCGACCTGTACAAGCGCGCGGCCGCGCAGGCCGGGCATGATCCCGAGCAGCTGCAGATCGCCACGCACTCCCACGGCTTCGTCGGCGACGACCGCGAAGCGACGGCCGATTCGTTCTTCAAGCCGACGCGGGACCAGATGAACAAGATCGGCCGCGAGCGGGGCTGGAACCAGCCGTACACGCGCGCGACGTACGATGAAGCCCGCAGCCTTCGGGGCGCCCTCTACCTCGGCGATCCCGAATACGTCGCGGAGAAGATCGTCCTGCTGCGCAAAAATCTGGGCATCACCCGCTTCTTCCTGCACGTGAACGTCGGCACGATGCCGCACAAGGACGTGCTGCGCGCCATCGAGCTGCTCGGCACGAAGGTCAAGCCGTTGGTGCTGGCCGAGCTTGCGCGGGTCGAGGGAACCAAGTAAACATGAAGGGCCGACCCGTTGATTGACGGGTCGGCCCTTTTTGGCGCTTGCTCGGCGCAGAATTCCACCGCTCCCCCTTCCCCGGCATCGCGTTACTTCGCCAATTGCACGATATCCCCGTTATACGGATAGACGTACGGATCCTTCGGCGCTTCGATCTTCGTCGGCTTCCCGGCCGTTATCCGCAGAATGGCATTCCCGCCGTACGTCGTCCTCCCTATGGTCCCCGTCACGCGAACCCACGTATCGTCCTTCAGCCCGGCATCCGGCGACTCCACGAGAAACCCGTACGGCACCGAATCCGCGGAACAGCAGGTCATGGCGAGCCGGGACACGATGAACTGGTTCGGCTTCATATCCGGCTCGCGGTAAACGAACCCGCTGACGTCGATCGTCTTGCCCTGAAAATTGTCCATGTACATGCTCAGCGTCGTCGATACCTCGAGGAAGCCCTCCGCTTCGACCCGGATAAGGTCCCGCTTGTACAGCCGAATGCCCAGTTTGGAGAAATCCTCGCTGTATTCGTCGTACGGGAACAATTGCTGCAGCTTGGCCTCCTCGCTTTGAGGGTCTGCGCCGTTCGCGGAAGAGGCGCCGTCCGATGCCGCGGACGATGCCGCCGGCGCATTGTCGGCCTGCCCCGCCGCCGGTTGTCCGACCGTCACGTTGCCGTTTGTTGCCGTATCGTCCGCCCTCGACTGAGTCGTACCGCCCGGTGAAGGAGACGTTCTCGCCGCGCCGACGGCTCCGGCAGCGTTCAGGTTCATGCCCTTCACCGCTACCACGTCGCTCCCCATCGCCTTATCCGGCAGCGCGAATCCGAACGCGAGCGGCAGCGCGAACAAGCCGTACAGCACGAGATTCCGCCACTTCGATCGCGACGGCGCATGGTCGCAATCGCAATCGTCCGGCTCATCCTTCCAGCCGAACCCCAGCTGCAGCGCCTCGTAGACGAAATAGACCGCCAGCACGAACAGCCCGAGCGCGGCCAGTTTCAGGTAAATCATCATGCGCGGGGCGATGTAATACTGCAGGCTGCCGCTCTTGGCCAGGTGAACGATGTAAACGGTAAATCCGCCGAGCAGCAGCCCGCGGAAGCCGTAATGCCGCGCGAGCCTTTTGTTCTCCATGGTCGACATGCGCGTATCCACTCCTTATCGATCGTTTACAGACCGTATGCTTGCGCGAGGATTAGGGAACCGGCCAGGACGGCCGCGCCCGTGATCAACACGACGAGGATGACGAATCTCGCCTTGAACGCCGTCAACAGCATGAGGAGCCCTTTCAGATTCATCATCGGGCCGAAGACGAGGAACGCGAGCAGGGAACCGGCCGAGAACGTGCTTGCGAACGAAGAAGCGACGAACGCATCCGAGGTCGAGCATAACGAGAGCACGAAGGCGAAGCCCATCATGAACAGATGGGATTCCCAGCCGCTTTGACCGATGCCGGCCAGCTCCGCCCGGGGCAGAAAGGCTTGGACCGCCGCCGCGATCGCCGCTCCGAAGATGAGGTAACCGCCCATATCGTACAGCTCGCCGCCGGCATGATTCAGGACCGCGAAGAATCGATTGCGCTTGTGAGCAGGATGATTGTGGCTGTGTTCGTGGTCGTGGCTGTGGTTATGTCTGTGGTTATGGCTGGGATTGTTGCTGTAATTGTCGCTGTTGTCGGCGTTGTGGTTGGGCCGGTGAGCAGGATCGCGATGTTGATGGCGGTGGATTTGATCGCGATGAAACCTATGGTGTTGTAGTATATGTTCTTGATGGCGGTGCGCAGGATCTTCATCGCGGTCATGGTCGAGGCGATGAACGGGTTCGCCAAGCTCCCTTTGGTTCGTGCCCGCGGCATCGCCGCCCCGCGAACCGTTCCGCAGCTGATCGCCCCGGACCAGGACATACACGGACAGCCCGACGGCGAGCCCCACGCCCAAGGCAAGTCCCATTCGCCCGTACAGCAGCTCGGGCCGCGTCCGGAATGCCGTGTACGTAGCGCCGTATACGACCGGATTGACGATCGGCCCGACCAGGATGAAGACGATGCCGGCGTACAAGGGCATGCCTTTGGCGATCAGCCGGCGCACGATCGGAATCAGCCCGCATTCGCATACCGGAAACACGACGCCGAGCAAGCCGGCGACCGCGATGCCGAGCAGCGGATTGCGGGGAATGACCTTGCCGATCCAGCCCTCGGGAAGGAATTCGTGCATCAGCGAAGAGACGAAGACGCTGAGCAGGATGAACGGCAGCGCCTCCAGCACGATGCCGACGAACATCGTCTTGAACGTCCCCAGCCCGGACAAGTCCGGGAAAGCCAGATTTCCGAGCAGCTCGGGCTTCAGGAACGCGATCAGAACGGCGCCGAAAATAAAGCCGAACACCAGATTGACTTTCCAATGCGACCGCCGTTCGTGAACTTCCGTATTCATGATTCCGATACCTCCGCCGCAGCCGGCGCTACCATGGCTCCACGCTTGCGCACTCGTCTTTAATAGTAAATATTACTAATATAACTCTACTATATCAGCCTATCCCGAAGCGAGTCAAACCATCGCAGGGGGAATTTAAATGTAATTTTTACGAAAAGAGGTTGACGACGGAGAATTCGCCAGCCTATAATGGCAACATGTTTCAAATCGTAATTTTTACTATTATAGAACAGGGAGAGATTGACCGAGATGCCTACACGTCCGTTGAAAAAGAAGCTTTGGAAGATAAGCACGACCGCGATCCTGCTGGGTTCGCTACTTGTTCTGGCCAGCGCCTGCGGAAGCGGCAGCAGCAATACCGGCAATAGCAGCAGTACCGGCAGCAATAGTGCTAGCAACACTGATAGCACTAACGGCAACAATAATACTGGCGGCATCGGCAGCAGCAAGATCGCCATCGTCGCCGCGGAGAATTTCTACGGCGAGGTCGCCGAAGCCGTCGGCGGCGATTACGTCGACGTCACGTCGCTGCTCACGAGCCCGGATGCCGATCCGCATGATTACGAGCCGACGCCGGACGCGTCCAAGGCCGTCGACGGGGCCTCCGTCGTGATCTTCAACGGCATCGGCTACGACGAATGGATGCAGAAGCTGATCGACGCCTCCGGCAAAGCCGCCGACAAAACGGTCGTGCGGGTCGCGAGCGACGTCATGGCGCACCAGGACGGCGACAACGAGCACGTCTGGTACAACCCGGAGACGATGGGGAAATACGCGGATTATCTGGCCGACCGACTCGGCAAGCTGGACCCGGTGCATAAGCAGGATTTTGCCGATCAAGCTTCCGACTACAAGCAGTCCCTTGCGCCGCTGACCGAAGCCGTCGCTTCCTTGAAGCAGGCCGACCCGCTCCCCGTCGCCGTGTCCGAGCCCGTCTTCGACTACATGGCGCAGGCGCTCAACCTGAAGATCACGGACGAGAAGTTCGAGCTGGCCGCCGAAGAAGAGACCGATCCGGCGCCGCAGGACGTCGCCCGGCTTCAGAACGATATCAAGGCGAAGAACATCCGTTTCTTCGTCAACAATACGCAGGCCACGAGCCAAACCGTGCAAAATCTCGTCGACCTCGCGAATGAGAACGGCGTTCCCGTCATCGAAGTGACCGAGACCCTGCCCTCCGGCAAAAATTATCTGACGTGGATGACGGATATTCTCGATCAAATCAAAGCCGCGCTCGGGTAATCCGTCGTGTCGGCTGTTTCCGAAAGGATGGTTATCATGAACCCGTTAGCCGTTATTTCTCCCGCGCCGGCCTCTCCCAGGGCGGAGCGGGCTACCGAGACCGCGACCGCCGCGGCGCTAATCGCGCAGCATATCGACGTTCATCTGGGCGGACGTTCGATCCTGAACGACGTATCGTTTCACGTGGACTCGGGCGAATTCTTGGGCATCCTCGGGCCCAACGGCGCGGGCAAAACCACCTTGTTCCGCGTCCTGCTGCAGCTGATCAAGCCGCAGTCCGGCAGCATCGCCTTCCCCCGTCCCGTCGAAGCCGGGCATACGGCGATCGGCTATGTTCCGCAGGCGAGGCAGATCGACCCCGAGCTGCCCCTGCATGCCTGGGATTTCGTCGCGCTCGGCCTACCGCACGCGATCCGACCTTGGCTGAACCGCAGGGATCGGGCTTCCGTGCAGGCCGCGCTTGATCTCGCCGGTGCCGCGCAGCTCGCGCGCAAATCGATCGGCCGGCTCTCCGGCGGGGAGAAGCAGCGCGTCTTCCTGGCCCAGGCGCTCGTCCGCAACCCGCATCTGCTGCTGCTCGACGAGCCGACGTCCAATCTGGATCCGGGCGCGCAGGAGGAGATGGCCGCGGTCATCGACCGCGTCCGCCGCGAGCGGAACATCGCCGTGCTGCTGATCAGCCACGACGTGAACCTCGTGAACCGCTACGCGGACCGCATTCTCTATCTGACGCCGCGTCACTATGCGGTCGGAACCGTGGACGAAGTCATGCAAACCTCCGTGCTGCAGCGGCTCTACGGCAGCTCGGTCGACGTGCTGCGCGTGGAAGGCAAGCTGCTCGTGACCATATCGAGCGACCCCGTTCCCGCAATTTGCCGGCATTAAGGATGAACGCCGTTAACGAAAGGAGGAGGACCATGCTTCACTATGCTTTCATGCAGCACGCTTTTCTCGCGGGCACCCTCGTGGCGATCATGTCCGGCGCGATCGGCGTGTTCGTCATCGCCCGCAACCTGTCCTTCATCGCGCATACCTTCTCGCATATCGGCTTTTCCGGCGCCGCCTTTTCCGTACTCGCCGGCTGGAATCCCATCGGCGGACTGCTGCTCTTCTCGATCGCCAGCGCATTCGCCATCGGCGGCTTCGGGGTCAAGCTGTTCCGCAGGGAAGTGACGATCAGCGTCGTGCTCAGCCTCTTTCTCGGACTGGGCCTGCTGTTCCTCTCCATGTCCGCGAAGAAGGCGACGGCCATGACAGCGCTGCTGTTCGGCAGCGTCGTCGGCATCAGCCGGGACAACGTGATCGAGATCGTCTGCTTGTCGGCCGCGGTGCTGGTCGTCTTCGCGTTCTTCTACAAGCCGCTCAAATTCGACTCCTTCGATCCCGCCGGCGCGCAGGCGGCGCGCTTGCCGGTGCGCCTGCTGTCCATCGGCTTCCTGCTGCTGCTGGCGGTCGCCGTCTCCGAGGCGATCCTGATCGTCGGCGCCCTGCTCGTGTTCACGCTCTTGACCGCCCCGGCCGCGGCCGCGCGGCATATGACGCATTCCGTGGCGCGCATGATGCTCTGGTCCGCCGCCTTCGGCGTGCTCGGCGTCTGGGGGGGCCTCGTGCTCAGCTATTACACCAACGCGCCCGTGAGCTTCTACATTACGGCGCTGGAGACCTTGTTTTACTTCGCCGCGCTGTCGTGGGGCCGGCTGCGGGAGCGGCGGTCGCCGGAGCCCGCGGCGAGCCGGGCTTAACGGGAAAAGCCGTCGAACGCCTATTTTAGTTTCACTGTCATTTCGAGTTCGGGCAGGTAATGAACAACCGGAGTACCGTCAGCTTCCAGCTGAAACAGATTCGAATCTTTCGCTTGATACGCATGCTCATACGGCTTGACCGTGATGGACTTCACATTCGCTGGCAGCGGCTCGAAACGATAATCGGATTGCAACATGCTTCCGTTCGTTTCATTCCAGCCGTTCCCGCTGATAAACTTGATTTTATTCCCCTTGTCGTCGAATACGTCGATGCCAATTGAACGCTCGGACAGCGTGAGCCGCGCGTGATCAGACAGCGCGATTGTCGTTGTCAGGTTCGTCGTAATCGGGGTGCTTTCGACCTTCATCAGCGTAAAATCGATATTATTTAAGCTTCGAACGCGATTAGGTTCCCAAACCCGCGTATTCCTCGTGCTTCTCTCCATTGGAACGTTAAGAAGGAATGGCGCTTGAATGCCGTTCATGGCGATGGACATCGATAGATTGAATTTATCCGGAAGCGCTTTGCCTCCCTGATTATGCAGATCGGAAAATTCGACGATGGCCGAATCATCGTTCATTCCGGGGTAGAGATACACGCCGATCGAATTCGAATTCGGGGGACTGAACGATTGAACGGGCTCCCCGTCGACGAACAAGTCCACGTCTTTGATCTGCTCCCTGATCGTAGAAGCGGATGATTTTCCTCCCGAAATCACGCGATTTAATCCGATCGATATCCGGGTCCCGTCGAACATGGCGACCGGGACCTGCAAAGTCACGCCTTGATGCGCGTCGGCCGAACCGGATCTGACAAGCCCCTCTTCGTCCGCGGTTTTCAACCCGCTATCTCCGGCAGCTTGAAAAATGGAGGCGATTCCCGGAATTTTTTTAAGGGACTCGGCCATCGTCGGCGAAACAAAACCGATGCTCGTCAGCGCAATGGCCAAGACGAATAATGATGCCGCAATCCATGCAGCTTTATAGCGTTTCATTGCGCGAGGCTTGTAATGTTCGTAACGGTTGTCCATTCGATTCATGATGCGAGCGGTGAAATCCACATGGACCGGCGTTTCTCTGATCATCTTTTGCAGTTGGTCAAATTCGTTCTCCTCCATGCTGGTAAACATGCCGCTCAAGCGCCGCGCCTCCTTCTTCGTTCCGCATTTTCTTGCGGAGCCGTTCATATTTTTTGCGGACCGCTGCGGACTTGAGGCCCATGATGATCCCGATTTCTTCGAACGAATAGTCTTCTAATGCCCGCAGCAGCAGTATTTTTCGCTCGACGGTATTCAATCGCTCCAATAACTCATGAATGTAATCCGTATACCGGCTAGCGTTAAACTCGGTCGGTTCTTTTCTAAGATGCAGGAACCAGGTCAGGCTTTTGTTTCGTTTCTTCATCAGGTCGATGCAGTGATGATGCGCGATTTTATAGATCCAGGCCGAGAATGAGACGGTCGGGGAGAATTGCCGGATTCGGTCCAACCCTTTAATAAAGATATCTTGGGTAGCGTCTTCCGCCTCTTCCTGATTCTTAAGCAAGTAATAACAGTACAAGTACAGTTTTCGTTGGAAGTGCTGAATGATAAAGGCGTACGACTCCATATCGCCTTCCTGAACCCGTATCACGGCTTGATTCACGTTTATATGAGATGCAAATGGAGCAGTTGTATCCTCCACGCTGTCCCTCCTTTCTGCCCTGTATAACTCGATTAAATGGCTTTTTCTGACACCGGACGAATTATTCCCCACTAGGAAAAGGCCGCCTCCCGGCAGCCTCCCCGAAACGTGCATCTTGATCGCGATCACCACACAAGCCGAAACGCCCCTGCCCTCGCGTTGGGGAAAGCGCCGGCCAGCTTCCGCATGTCCAGCCAAAACGATGGATTCGTTCATCCCCTAGAACATCCGCCCAGCGCCGCCCGATCGACGCGAAGATCCGTTCCGTCGCTTCGTTACGCGGCCAGCCGCGTTCCGTCGGCACAACCAGCTTTCCCCCATGCTGGCGAAGCTCGGGTTCTACGACGTACGGCCACTAGTTTACCAGAAATCGCGAAAGGCCGCCTGTCATGGGCGGCCTTTCATGATTTCGGCAATTGGCTGGCGATCGGTGCGGTTCCGTCGTTACATCCCGCTGCTTCTTCCAGCCAAAAAGAAAGTGCCGGCATGCTTGGCTGCATATCGGCACTTCCCTTGCTATTCTACTCCTATACGATACGAATGATTAATCGCGTTTATTTCGCCCCCGGCGCGCCGTACAGCACCGGAAACGCGTCGCCGTCGAAGATCTCCCCGTCCCGGCCCTGCATGAACCGCGCGTTGAAATGCAGGTCCCCCCGCTGGCTTTGCGCATAACGGGTTTCCCCCGTCATGAGATGAACCGCCATGGAGCGGCGGGCGTCGTCCGTCGCGTTCGGACCGCTGCCGTGAATGGTCAGCGCATGGTGAAAGCTGACTTGCCCCGCTTTCATCACGATCGGCACCGTCGTGAACTGCTCCTGCTCCGGAATGTCCATGTCCGCCCGCTGCTGCTCGATGTTCTGCTCGAAGAAATCGCTCATCTTGAGCAATCCCCATTGATGGCTGCGCGGCACCATTTGCATGCACCCGTTCGAGAGATCCACGTCCGTGAACGCGACCCAAGCCGTGATCAGCGTCGGCTCCTTCGCGCACTGCCAGTAGGAGAAATCCTGATGCCAGCCGACGTTAGCCGTCTCGCGGCCCGGCCCTCTGCCCGGCTTGTACAGCAGCTGATCGTGCCAGAGCCGGATCGTATCCGCGTGCATCAGCCTGCCCGCGATCGCACCGATCGTCGGATCCGTGGCCACGCCCCGCAGCACGGCGTCGCTCCAATGCGAATTGTCGGTCTTGCGCAGGGCCCGCGGATTGTCCACGCCCTCCAGCCAATTGCAGATCGGCGCGCGTCCCGTCTCGAACTCCGCGCGATAGATCCGGTCCTGGCGGTCCCTGATCGCCGCCAGCTCCTGTTCCGAGAAGACCGCGGGGGACACCCAGTAGCCGTTCCGGTCGAAAAATTCCACGTCCGCCTCCGTCGGCAGACAAACGTCATTCACTTGCTTTCGCTCCGTCGTCATGCGCTGCGCCACCTCAACCTTTCGTTTCAAGTATCGTTCGCTTCTGATTATCATTTTAGATGCCGAAGAGGCAGGCGTCTTTGCCCGCCGCAGGCATGAATTTAAAGATTATGATCATTCTGAGCCCTTTCAAACCTCCGAGCCGAACGGTATACTGAAAGCAATCGAATTCACCGGAGGCCGCATGCACATGTCCCTGCCGAGCAAACCGCCTTACTTCGACCATGCGCCGAATCGGCCGCGCCGAATCGAGAACGAGCTTGAATTTCGGGCGGAACTGCCCTTCGACGCGCAGGCGAGCAATCTCTGCTACATCGGCGAGCAGCTGATGCCGAACTGGGGGACCGCTTCGCATTACCACGACCACTTCGAGCTGTGCTATTTGGAAGATGGCCACGGCCAGTATCAGATCGACAAGACGCTGTACCGCATTCATGCCGGCGACCTGTGGCTGACCAAGCCGGGCGAGACGCATTACGGGCTGGCGGGCAAGGACGCGCCGTTTCGCCTGCTCTACATGGGGTTCAAGCTGGAGTGGATGAAGGCGCTGCAGCCGGATTTCTACCAGCTCGGCGCAGGCCGCGTCGTTCCGGACGAGGACGGGGCGGTCCGCTGGATCCTGCAGCGCCTGCTGCGCGAAGTGCGCACGCGTCCGCGGCTCAGCTTCCACATGGCGGAAGGGCTGCTCCTGCAGCTGCTCGTGACGGTGTCGCGGCTGTTCCACGATATCGCGCAGCGAAGGGACGCGCCTCCGAGCCCGCTTGGCGGCGCGGTCATCGCAGTGATGAACCGGCTGCACGGCGAGATCCGCTACGACCATGACATCGAGGCGATCGCGCGCTCCATCCCGATCAGCCGCTCCCACCTCGCCCGCGAGTTCCGCAGCGCGATCGGCATGCCGGTCGGCGAGTACATGCGCAGCCTGTGCCTCGACAAGGCCAAGTTCGAGCTGCGCGCCACGGACAAACCGGTCACGCAGATCGCCGAGGAGCTGCGCTTCTCGTCCATCCATACGTTCAGCATCTTCTTCAAACGGTTCACGGGGCGCACGCCGACGGACTACCGCAAACAAGCCGTCCGCGATAACCGCGCCTGACCGAAGCCGCCGGACCATCATCGCCATCAAGCAAGCCAAGGAAAGGAGGCTGATCGCCGCATGAACCACCGCCTGACGCTGACCGCCATTCAAGGCATGTGCGGCCAACTCTCGTACAAACGGGGCGAAGCCGCCTTCCGCGGCGGCAAAGTCGCGGTCGCGTATTACGATCCGGACGCCGGGCGCTGCGAAGCCAACGTGCGATTGCAGGAGAACTTCGAGGTCGCGCTGCGCATCGACGATGACGGAGACGTCTCGGCCTCCTGCACCTGCCCTTCCCTCTCGTCCTACAGCAAATACTGCTCCCACGTCGCGGCGGTATTGCTGCTGATTCATGACGCCCAGCAGGCCGGGCGGACGCCGGGCGCATCCGCGGAGGGCAGCAACGCCGACGTCCGAAGCGCGGGCAAAGCCGTCGCCTCCTCCGGCAAACGCGGCTCTGGGAGCGCCGCCATCGGGATAAGCGATGCCTCCGTCCGTCATCGCGGCAGCATCGCTGCCGGCAGCGACCAGGAGCGCGACGCGGGCTTCGAATCCCGCTTCCCGAGCGGCAGCGTCTACGCCGAAGCCGAGCGTGACGAGCTGGCCCAAGGCCTGCTCAAGCTGTTCGCGCCGCCGGCGGAACGGACGGCCCCCGCATCCGAGACGCGCTTCGATACGCGCACGCCGTTCGCTTTGACCTTCGTCTGCAAGCCGTTCGCCTCCAGCCGCGGCCGGCGGATGCTCGGCATCGAGCTCAGGGCCGGCGCCAAACGGCCGGCGACCGTGCCGCATATCCGCGACTTTCTGCAATGCGCGGCGGACGGCGAATCCTGCGCCATCTCCAAATCCCTGGTGTACGATCCGCGGCTGCACAGCATTCAAACGGCCGACTTCGCCGTCCTCCGGCAGTTGATCGCGATGGCGGAGCAGGAACGCCTGTACCGCGAGACGTCCGGCGTATACGCCATGCACGCCGCGCCGATCGGCGGCGAGCGCCTGCTGCCCGTCCCGCCCGCCGACTGGGAGGCCCTCCTGCCCGCGCTCATCGCAGCCCCTTCCGCCGTGATAGAGCTGAATAAAGTCGTTTATGCTGGCATCGAGGCGGCGGACGAACGGCTTCCGCTGCATTTCGAGCTGGCGCGGCAGGCGGACGACCACGGGGCCGGCTACCGCCTGCATGTGCAGGGCCTCGCGGAGATGACGATCCTGGACGAATACGGCCTCGTCCTGACCGGGGGCAAGCTGCTCCGCGAGTCGCCCGAAGCGTGCGCGCGTCTGCTGGAGCTGCAGGCGCTGCTGGAGCGATCGGACGAACCGGACCGGATTCCGCTGCCTCCGGCACGGATCGAGCCGTTCATGGAACGGGTCATGCCCGGCCTGCTGAAGCTCGGCAGCGTCCGAATCGCGGACGACGTCGCCGAGCGGATCACGCAGCGTCCGCTGCAGGCGAAGCTGTTTCTCGATCGGGTGCGGGACCGGCTGCTCGCGGCGCTGGAATTCCACTATGGCGACCTGGTCGTCAATCCGCTGGAGACGGAGCATGAACGCCGCAGCAGCGGACCGATTCTGATGCGGGACGGCGAGAAGGAACGCCGGATCCTCGCCCTGATGGAAGAGGCGTCGATGGCCAAGACGGAATCGGGCTATTTCCTGGGGGACGAAGAGCGGGAGTACCACTTCCTCTTCCATGTCGTGCCGCAGCTGGAGAAGCTCCTGACCGTCCATGCCACCTCCGCCGTCCGGACGCGCATCCATCTCGGCGGCGCGCCGCCGAGCGTCACGCTCAAGCTGAACGAGCGCTCCAATTGGCTCGACGTCAAATTCGACATCGCCGGCATCCCGGAGGCGGAGATCAAGGCGATCCTGAAGTCCATCGACGAGAAAAGGACTTATCACCGCCTGCCGAGCGGCGCGCTCATGCCCTTGGACAGCGAAGAGATGAAGGAAATTATCCGCTTCATCAACGAAGGCCGGATCACGGTCAAAGACCTGCGCGACTCGGGCATCCATATCCCGCTCTTCCGCGGCCTGCATCTGATCGACGCGCCGCGGCAGGGCGGCGCCGTCCGGCTGGACAAGCCGTTCCGGCGGCTGCTGGACAATCTGCGGAATCCGGAGAACATGGACTTTCCCGAACCCGCCGAGCTGCTTCATCCCCTTCGGGATTACCAGGTCTTCGGCTACCAATGGCTGCGCACGCTCGCGCATTATGGATTCGGCGGCATCCTGGCGGACGACATGGGGCTCGGCAAGACGGTGCAGGCCATCGCGTTCCTCGCCGCCATGCTGCCCGCGATTCGCGCGGAACGGCTGCCCGCGATCATCGTCGCGCCCGCTTCCTTGACCTACAACTGGCGGGCCGAGATCCGCAAATTCGCCCCGCATATCCGCGCGGTCGTCGCGGACGGCACGAAGACGGAACGCGACGCCGTTCTGGCGGGCAGCTCGTCGGTCGACGTCGTCATCACGTCCTATCCGCTGCTGCGGCGCGATATCGTCGGCTATGCCGCGCTGGATTTCCACACGCTCATCCTCGACGAAGCGCAGGCGTTCAAGAACTACGCGACGCAGACGGCGCAGAGCGTGAAGCTGCTCCGGGCCCGCAACCGGTTCGCGCTCACGGGCACGCCGGTCGAGAATCGGCTGGAGGAGCTGTGGTCCTTGTTCGACGCGGTATTCCCGGACCTGTTCCCGGGACGCAAGGCATTCGGCGAGCTGGCACGCGAGACGATCGCGAAGCGCGCAAGGCCGTTTCTGCTGCGCCGGGTGAAGACCGACGTCCTCAAGGAGCTGCCGGACAAGATCGAATCGGTGCAGGCGTCCGCCCTGCTGCCGGAGCAGAAGAAGCTGTACGCCGCCTACCTGGCGAAGCTCCGGGAGGAGACGCTCCGTCATCTGGACAAGGATACGCTGAACAAGAACCGCATCCGCATCCTCGCCGGACTGACCCGGCTCCGCCAGATCTGCTGTCACCCGGCGCTGTTCGTCGAGGATTACGCAGGTACCGCCGGCAAATTCCAGCAGCTGCTGGAGCTGATCGAGGAATGCCGCGCCGCCGGCCGGCGGATGCTCGTCTTCTCGCAGTTCGTCGAGATGCTGAAGCTTATTCGGCAGGAGCTGCAGCGGCGGGACGTGCCGTATTTCTACCTGGACGGCAGCACGCCGCCGCGCGAGCGCATCGAGCTGAGCAGCCGGTTCAACGACGGCGAGCGCGATCTGTTCCTCATCTCGCTCAAGGCCGGCGGCACCGGTCTTAACCTGACCGGCGCGGACACCGTCATCCTGTACGACCTGTGGTGGAATCCCGCCGTGGAGCAGCAGGCCGCCGACCGCGCCCACCGCATCGGGCAGCGCAACGTCGTGCAGGTCATCCGCCTCGTCGCCGAAGGCACCGTCGAGGACAAGATGGTCGAGCTGCAGGAACGCAAGAAGCACCTCATCGACGAGGTCGTCCAACCCGGCGAAGAGGCGCTGTCCGCCCTGACCGAGGAAGAGATCAAGGAACTGCTCATGCTGAGCTAGTTGCCGACAACAAGATACAGCAGACGGAGGTAGAGCACATTGGCGAACAAGCAAGAAGCCATTCGCGAAAATATGATCCTGGCGTTCGAGCATTTGAGCAATAATAATCCGCGCATCGCTTTTACGCGCACGCCGAACGCCTGCTTGGCCGAGACGGATATTCCGTTCCCGATTTTCAACCGCGTGTTCGATTACCGGGCTTCCGAGGGAATTGATATCGGGGAAGACGCGAAATCCATCGCGGAATCGTACCATAGACGCGGCATGAAGTGCGGCTGGCATAGCTATTCCCATGCTCGGGACGAAGCGGTGCTCGGCGCGCTGCAGGCGAACGGCTTTGTCCACGCGGGCAGCATGTCCGGGATGTCGCTGTCCTTGGAGGGCCGAATCGTCGCGAACGCCGAGGTGCCGGGACTGCGCATCGGCGTGATTCATACGGACGAGGAACTCGAGATCTTCAAGCGGGTGTTCGTGGCGGAATACCAGCTGCCGGACGAAGTGGCCGCGGCCGTTACCCGGATATTCGCCTATGACCCCAAAGAACCGCAATCGACCCGCTACTACCTTGCCTATCTGAACGACGAGCCTGTCGGGACCTTGATGACCTTCGATCACGAAGACGTCACCGGGATCTACACGGTAGCGACGCTAAAGGAATTCCGTTCGAGAGGCATCGGCGGCGCGATCGTTGCCCATGCCTTGCGCGATAGGCAGGCGGCGGGAGCGAAGCAGGCGATCCTGCAGGCGAGCGCCATGGGTCAAAGCGTTTACCGCAAGCTCGGCTTCGAGGAAAAGCTTACGATCGACGTGTATTCGGGGTAGTTCGGGAGCAAGGATGCAGCGACACGCCTTTACCGGAGATTAACGCTCTTAATAATGAATGCGAGCACAACCAAAAGCAGCGGAGGCCCAAGACGTTGGCAGCAACGTCCGGGACCTCCGTTGTTTCGCTATTCGGGTACGTTGGGGCACCGAGAAATGAATCCATCGTCGGTTCATTCGCTTTGTCGCGAAATTAAAGGGGGCAAATAATCGCAACAAGTCCGTTTTATTTGCGTATGGAATATAATTGGAAATGCCACAACCGAAATTCACTAAGGGAGCGAAGCGGATTGACGGTAGGAAAGTCGCTTGGTTCAGGGTCATTTGCTTTAGTCGTGCTTGTTTTAGGGTTTTTCTTTAATTTTAAATTTCAAAACGACTTCATGGTCAGCCATTATCTTTTTACGTTATTCGGCTGGGATATCTATACGAACGAAGGCCAAGGCTTTCACATTCCTTTTATGGCTGCCATTGCGTTTTGGTTGTCGGCAGTAATCATCTCCAAGAAATATCCACACGATTTCGGAACGACTTTTAGTTATCGGGTCGGAGGTGTCATGTTGACGATAAGCATGATCGTGTTCGCCGTTTATTTGGTAGGAGCTCTTGTATAAAATGCGGCTTGAGGGGCGGCATCTGGATATATCAAAGAGAATGGGATATGCGTTAATCGCGGTCAGTTTGATTGCAGTGATTGCGATTTGCTTTTTGAACCGTACGAAGCAACTGTATGGGAATGATCAAGAATCCATACAAAAAGTCATTCACTCTATTAAAGGTTACGAAGACGCGTCCGTTGAAATTTTGGACATTAAAGACATTGGCGATAAAAGGATCGTCGGCTTCTTATCCAATAATGACCCTGCCTATATTCAATTTTCCAAAAACCAAACAGGCAATTATGAATGGCAAAATATCGAAAAACATGCTGTTCAACCTTTGACTGCCTTCTTATTCCATAATACGGATGTTGAAGTCCCCAATGCCAAATTCATGATCGTGACGAATGACGAAAACAAGATCGCTAAACTTGAATTAGAGGTAAATAAACAGGTACTGATACAAACGTTCAGCCTGCATCGTAAATCGGTTACTTGGATCGATTTACCTAGCGGTACTCGCTTTGCATTTAAATATAAGTATTACGATCAGAACGATAAGCTTCTACGCGCCGATTGAGGAGGACTTATGAGAACGAATCAACCTGCTTTATTCTTGCTTTGCAGTCTTTTCATTGGCGTATTAATCGCCCTTTCGCCCGTTTTGGTGACCGGTCACTGGTACAATGTCAATAAAACCATGGGGAATTTATTGATTGCCGAATTTATTGTAAGAACACTTGCCATTGTCTTCGGATTACTCGTTATCTTCGGAGGGGTTAAACACTTTTTTCTTTATCGGGCTAAATAAACGGTATGCGCGTTTTGGAAAGGTGAATTGAGTTTAAGCAGATGGATTTTTTTGAAAACCATGAATTGAAGTCCTATTATTTTACAATCAAAGAAACAGCAGATTACTTACATCTGTGCGAGACTTGAAGGCGTTGAAACGCGACGAGCAAGTCTACAACGCGCAGTAGTTCGAGCAGCACAAAGAAACGACAGCCGGTATAATCGGCTGTCGTTTTCTAGTTGTAATGTGAATGTAGTCTTCAAATTGTCGACGGAACGACAATGCGCCAACGCTGCCGACATGTCAAAAATTGTGCCTACCCGCCGGCGTCGAACGTGGACGAGCTTTCCAGCTTCTCCTGCGCGTCCAGCAGCTGCAGCCAGTCGATGCCGCGCGGATTGGCGGCTCCGGCGGCATCGATCCGTCCGATCATGCCGATGACGGCCCGTTCCTTGTCCGACAGCACCGCATCCCGCTCCATGCTGCCGATCATATCGGCGCGAACGGGGAACTGGCCGCCGTCGCCCAGGAGACTGGACTGCACCTCGTCGCCGATCAAGTATTGCAGCAGCTGGCGGGAGATCGCCGTCTCCGCGGCGCCTGCCTGCAGCATGACGAATCCGCTCGTGCGGGGCAGCAGGGCATGCCGGCCCTCGATCTCGGGGAAAGGCAGCACGCCGAATTCGAATTTTCCGCCGATGTATCGTTCCAGCGTCGTACGTTTGTCCGACGACGCGAACAGGAACGCGGCCTGCCCGTTGATGAAATCGCTGGTCGCCAGATGGTTGTCCAAGGGCGACATGATGCCGTCGCGATAGACGAGATCATGCCACAGGCGATAGGCGGGTACGCGGGGATCGCGACCGGACGCGGATTCGGAAGCCATCATGTTCTCCAGGTACCACGGGGTATCCCGATCCGCGGCCAAGCCCCAGATGTCCGTCTCCCCGTCCTTGTCGACATCGAGCGTCAACTCCTTCGCGAGCGTCGTCATCCTGCCCCAGGTGAACGGAGCGAGCGCCGACGCGGACGCCGCTCCCGCGGAGCCGAGCAGGTCGGCATTGTAGTAGACGACGGGCACGCTGCCGCCGTAGGGCAGCGCCCACAGCTGATTCTCGTACCGGTACGAAGCCGTGAACCGCGAATCGATCCGGTTGCCGTCCGCCGTCGCCAGCTCCTGCCGCAGCGGCGTGAGCGCTCCCGTATCGGCGAGCCCGGCAATCCCGAAGGCGCTGTCGATTTCCGCCAGCTGCGGGACCGTGTTGGCCGTGATCGCAGCCGTCAGCTCCGAATACAGCCGTTCGGCGGACGTGAACATTTTCACCTGCACGGTGACGCCCGGATGCCGGCGCTCGAAGGCGTCCATATAGGCGGGAATCGACGGGCTGTACGCCCACGCTCGCACCGTGACCGTATTCTTGGTCTCGTATTGCGGCGTGCTGCCGCGCGGCATGTACAGCACGGCGACGGTCGTCAACAGCGCGGCAAGCACGCTCCAGGTGATCCACTGGCGGTAGCGTTTCATCGGAATCAGCTCCTTATCGGCTTCGGGTCACAGCATCAATTTGCGGCCGGACAAACGGTTCGCGATCAGCAGCGAAAGCAGCGCCGTGACGGACAGGATCGTCGCGAGCGCGGCTCCGGTCCCGTAGTTGGACGTGACGACCTCGCTGTATACCGATACGGCGATCGTGGCGGTCGCGCCGTGATACAGCACGATCGTCGTGCTCAATTCATTGATCACCGCGACCCAGCTGATGATCGCGCCGGAGAGCACGCCGGGCAGCATGAGGACGAGCGTCGTCTTGAAGAACGTAGGCACGGGCGGAACCCCCAGGCTGATGGAGGCTTCCTCCACGCTCTTGTCGAGCTGCTGCAGGATGCCCGAGCTGGAACGGATCGTATACGACATCTTGCGCGTCACGTATGCCAGGACGAGGATGATCCACGTGCCGGTCAGCAGCAGCGGCGGCTTGTTGAACGCCAGGATGAAGCTGATGCCGAGCACCGTGCCCGGAATGACGTACGGCACCATGATCAAGCCGTCGAGCATCGCGGTAATCCGGGATTTCCGGCGAACCAGGACGTACGCCGTGAGCACGCCCAACACGATCATGGCCGCGATCGCGAGCAGCGAGAAGCTGTACGTGTTCATAATGGCTTGCTTGACCCGGTACCAGATCTCCGCGTAGCTCCCCATGCTGAAGCCCCGTTGAAACACCGGGCCCTTGGTCTCGATGAAGGACGTGACCGCGACCGTGGCCTGCGGAATGATGGAGATGCCCGCGGGCACGAACGCGAGCGCCGTAACCAGCCGGCGGACCGCCGGCGGCAGCGAGCGGATCGTCGGCGTCCGCATGCCGGTCATCGCGTAATTCCTGCGGGTCGACACGAACCGCTGGATAAAGAGGATCAGCGTCGCGCAGACGATCATCAGGCCGCTGACCGTGCTCGCCATCGCCGGATTGCTTCCCATCTCGCTGATGAATTGATCGTAGGCCAGCACGGGCATCACCTTGTAACCCTGGCCGAGCAGCAGCGGCGTGCCGAAATCGGCAAAGGACTCCATGAATACCATCAGCGTCCCGGCCGACAGGGTCGGCAGGATCAGCGGCAGCGTGATCGTCCATATCCGCTTCCATGCCGGCACCCCCAGGCTTTCGGCCGCTTCCTCCAGCGAGGTATCGATCATTCTCAGCGCCCCGGACACGTACAGATAGATATGGGGGTAGAACTGCAGCGCCAGGACGAATACGATGCCCTTGGGCCCGTAGATCGACGTGAACGGAATGCCCGCGGCATGCAGGATCCGCTTAAGGAAGCCGTTGTTGCCGAGCATCATGATCCAGGAGTACGCGCCGATGAAGGGCGGCGAGAGCAGGGACATGATGACCAGAATATTCAGCGCCCCCTTGCCCCGAATGTCGGTGCGCACGGAGACGTAAGCGAGCGGAACGCCGATCAGGAGCGCGAAGAGCGCCGACAGGGACGAGAGCTTGAAGCTGTTCAGCAGCGCGTTCCGGTAATACTTCAGCCGCAGGAAATCCCAATAGTTCGCGAACGTGAAATCGCCCTGCTTATCGTAGAGGCTGCTGATCAGCAGCGCGCACAGCGGATACACGACGACGACGAGCAGGAACGCGTACATGAACAGCGTGAAGCCCGTCCAGAAATCCCATCTTCGCAGCTTCAGGCGGTCAGACCACGATGCGCGTTGCCCTGGTCGAGCCATGGCCGAGAACCTCCTCTCCCTTGGCGTCGTACAGGATGGCGCGTTCCAGCTGGAAATCCAGGTAGACGCCCTGATGCGCTTTGAACAGCTCGTGCCGTTCCGTCAAATGCCGCTCGACCTCGATCATCCGGCCGTTGCCGATGTGAACGGTGTAGTGGACCTTGCCGCCCAGAAAAGACCCCTGCTGCACCTGGCCGCGGAATTGTCCGTCCCGGGTGAGTTCGCCGGAGATATTCACGTTCTCCGGACGGATCGAGAGCAGCGCTTTGCCTTCGTACGCTTTCGCCAGCGTCAGCCGGAAGGCTTGATCCGGCGGCAGCCGCAGGAGCGCCCCGCCCGTGGCCGCGTCATAGCCGCTCACTTCCGCTTCCAGGAAATTCGACGTGCCGATGAAATTCGCCACGATCCGGTTCTCGGGATACATGTAAATGTCCTGGGGCGATCCGATCTGCTGCACGACGCCGCCATGCATGACGGCGATCCGGTCGGATACGGCCAGCGCCTCTTCTTGGTCATGCGTCACGTAAATGGTCGTAATGCCCAGTTCCTGCTGCAGGGCGCGAATATCCGATCTCATCTTGATCCGCAGCTTCGCGTCCAGGTTCGAGAGCGGCTCGTCCATGAGGAGCAGCGCGGGACGAATGACGACGGCGCGGGCCAGCGCGATGCGCTGCTGCTGTCCGCCGCTCATCTCCGAGGGGCTGCGGCCGCGAAGATGCGCAAGCTCCACGAGCTCGAGCGCCTCCATTACCCGCCGCTCCGTCTCCGCTTTGTTGACCCTGCGCGCCTTCAAGCCGTAGGCCACGTTGTCGAACACGCTCATATGGGGAAAGATCGCGTAATTCTGAAAGACCATCCCGATGTTGCGGCGATGGGCCGGCACGCCGTTCATCAGGCGGTCGCCGAAGTAGATGTTGCCTTCCTCTTGCTTGTAGAATCCGGCGATCGTGCGCAGGAGGGTGGTCTTCCCGCAGCCGCTCGGACCGAGCAGCGTGAAAAATTCGCCGTCCTCGATCTGAAAGTCGACGTCCTGCAGCGTCTTCGCCCGGTCGAAGTATTTGGAAACCCGTTCAAACGTAATGTTCATGTCATCCTCCGTGAGCCAATCTCCGATGTCGTTCATAAGAAGAGTCCCAATGACGAAACTCATCGGGACTCCGCGTATAGAGATCGAATTATTGCTGACCTGTCAGCTTCTTCGTGAATTGATCGATAATGGCCGCCCGCTGCTCCGACGCCCAGCTGAGGTCGTAATTCACGAGCTTGATGTCCGAGATCGGCGTCACGCCTTGCGACGGCTCGAGATCGGTTCTGACCGGCCGGCGTTTGAATTCGCTCTGCATCAGCGACTGCACGTCCTTGCCCGCGGCGAAATCGATGAACAGCTTGGCGTTGTCCGCGTTTTTGGCGCCCTTGATGACGGCCATGCCGTCCGGTACGGCCGAGGTGCCTTCGGACGGATAGACGATGCCGACCTTGGAGCCGCCTTCCACGTAGCGCAGCGCGTTCTCTTCCAGCGTGATGCCCACCGGGTATTCCTTGTCCGCGACCCCTTTCGGAACCATGCCCGAGCTCGACAATACTTTGCCGTCCAGGTTGCCGATCAGCTTGCCGACGAAATCCCAGCCCTTGCCGTCGTCCTTGCCGAAGGCCGTCAGCATCGTCGCCAGCTGCGTGAAGGACGAGCCGGATTTGGCCGGATCGGCGTAGGCGATCTTGCCTTTCCAGTCCGGACTCAGCAGATCGTTCCAGCTCTTCGGTTCTTTCCCGGCAGGGACGAGATCCTTATTGTAGAGAATGACCATCGGCAGCGACGTGAACGGCGTCCAGCCGCGCGCCGGATCCGTCATTTGCGGATTGAGGTTCGCCAGTTCCTTGGATTCGTACGGCTCGAAAAATTCCTTATAGGCGTCCAGCGACTCTACGGTTCCGCCGAACATGAGATCGCCGAGCGGATTGGCGGCTTCGGCCTTGATCCGGTTCAGCAGGTCGCCCGTGCCCCCGGAAACCATCTCCACCTGAATGCCCGTCCGGTCTTGAAACTCCTTCAGGATCGGATTGTTGATCTCGGTCTCGTTCGGCGAGTAGATCACCAGCTTGCCTCCGGTTTGCGGCGTGCTCTCCCCGGCATTCGCGGCTCCGCCCGCGGCGGCGTTCGTTGCTCCGTTCGATGCTCCGTTCGCCGCGGGGTCAGCAGCGCCGTTCTTCGCCGAATTCTCCGGTGCCGACTGCGCCGCATTGCCCGCATTCGCGGAATCCGCGGCGTTGTTTCCGCAGGCGGACAGCAGCACGCCAAGCAGCAATACGCCCGATGCCAGCGGTATTCTCGTTTTTGCCTCAACTCTGTTCATTTTGGCCCTCCAGGTTTCTGTTGTGAGTACTCTTTCATGATAAGAGGATCGCCGTGGACCAACAATGCGGCAAACTTTCCGAGTTGTTTGTAATCTTGCTAGGCTTGATACGAGAAGGATTGACGGTAATCGCTCGGCGTTTCGCCGGTCACTTTGCGGAACAGCTGGCTGAAGTAGCGGGCATCCTGATAGCCGACCGCGAGCGATACCTCGTATACGCGCAGGTCCGAATGCAGCAACATGTCCCGCGCCTTCTCCATTCGCAGATCCGTGATATATTCCAGGAAGTTCTTCCCGATCTTCTTCTTGAAAATGCGGCTGAAGTGGCTTTCGCTCATATGGAGGCCCGACGCCAGATCGTGCATCGAGAGCTCCTTGTGGAAATGCCCGTTGATGTAATCCATCACGTTGTCGAACTCCGTCTTCCCCTGCTGCTTGCTGAGCAGATAGGCCGCTTGAACCTCGCAGCAGACGGCCTCGATCCAGCGGAGCATCGTCTCCGGCGAATCGGCGCGGCTCGCGCTCTCCAGGAAGCTCTTCGTATCGGGAAGGCAGCCCAACTCCCAGAAATGGCGCATCAGCAGCGCGTAGAGGCCGAACATCAGCTGCAGCATTTGATGCCTCAGCGCCGTCTCGCTGCCGGCGGACTGACGAAGCAGCGTCATGTGCCAGCTGCGGGTTTTCGCGCGGATCGCCGCGGCGTTGTCCCACTTGATCATGCCGAGCACCTCCGTCTCGCTCCATTCCGCGGGATGATGGCTCTGCGCCTCGGCCACGATGGCTTCGTACCGGACGACCGGGCCCCGGCCGAGCCCGAAATTGAACCGCATCGCGAAGCTCGCTTCCTCGTAAGCCGTCGCGACCGACTGCAAGCCACGGTGCACGGAGCTCAGGCTGAGCGACGGGACTTCCGCCGGCAGGGTGCCGGGCGCCGCCGCCAGCTCCTCCGCTCCGGCAGCGCTGACGACGACGGCGTTGATCTCCTGCCCGAGCGGAATGAAGGGCGTCAGCGCCGCCTCCAGCAGCCGGTCCTTCAGCGCCGCGAAGGCGGATTGCGCTTCCGGACCAGCCGCGTCTTCCGATTCCCGCGCGCCTGCCGGCTCTCCCGCTTCTGCCGTTCCTGTCGTGCCTGCGGTTCCTCTCGGGGCTCCCGTCCCGGGCGTCTTGAACAGCACGACGCGGAAGGAATCGAACGCGCTCGGCCCGTTTCCCCGCACGTCCAGCAGCAGCTGCAGGCTTTCCTTGTCGGCCCTGTTCATCAGCAGGTCGAAAAAGATCTTCTCGGTCAGCAGCGGCTCGCTCGTTCTCACCCGTCGCTCCAGGTTCAGGGTGTAGCTGGAGCGGCTTCTGTCCTCCGCGATGCTCGCCATCGCCGCCTGCAGGATCCGACGGATCTCGGCCGGATCGGTGGGCTTCAGCACGATATCGAACGCTCCCGTCTGAAGGGCTTGGCGCGCATAGTGGAAATCGTCGAAGCCCGTCAAGAAGATCGTCTTGATCTCCGGATGCGTCCGCTTGATCCGGCGGGCCAGCTCGAGGCCGTCCATTCTCGGCATGCGAATATCCGTCAGCACGATATCCGGCTCGTGCAGGGTCGCGAGCGCCAGCGCCTCCTCCCCGTCCAACGCCTCGGCTACGACCTCGCAGCCCATTTCCCGCCAGGGGATGGTTTGCCTCAAGCCTTGTCTGACCAGCCATTCGTCGTCCACGATCATGACCTTATACATGATTTTCGCCCGCGCCTCCTAATTGTGGAATCTCTATGGTAACCGTCGTGCCGACGCCGGGTTCGCTGTCCACGAGCAAGGACGCCTCTTGGCCGAATTGCAGCTCCAGCCTTTTCCTGGCGTTCTCCAGCCCGATGCCCGTGCTGCTTCCCGGAGACGAATCCGCCGCCGCTTGGGCGGCCCGCAGGCGAACGGCCTCCTTGTCGAATCCGACGCCGTCGTCCTTGATGACGAATTGCACGTTTCCTCCCAGGCTGCGCCCGATAATCCGAAGCGTGCCCGCGTCCTTCTTCGGCTCGAGGCCGTGGATGATCGCGTTCTCCACGATCGGCTGGATCAGCAGCTTCAGCGTATAGAACGATTCGATCTCCGGATCGACGAGGATCTCGATCTGGATTTTGCTGCCGAACCGCAATTTCTGAATCGTCAAATAATTACGGATCTGCTTCAAATCCTCATGAATCGGCAGCAGATGATTGCCCTTGCGAATGCTGAAGCGGAGCAATTCCCCGAGCGAGACCACCGTCCGGCTGATGTCGTCGACCTCGTGCAGCCGCGCCATCCAATTGATGGAGTCGAGCGTATTGTACAGAAAATGCGGATTCATCTGCGCCTGCACGGTTTTGAGCTCGGCCTCCCGCACCTGCAGCTGCTTCTCGTAGTTCTCTTTGATCAGGTGCTGGATTTGATAGATCATCTTGTTGAAGCTCTGACCGAGCCGGCCGACGTCGTCCTGGTACTTGGAGGAGAACGCGACGTTCAGGTCTCCGCTCTCGACGCTGCTCATCAGCGACCGCAGCTTGCGCAGCGGGTTCGTCACGTGGAATGCCAGAATCGCCGCCAGCCAGTACGCGAGGACGATGCCGACCGCCATGACGACGATCATGAGCGTGCGAATGCTCTTGGTCTCCTTCGTGACGGCGCGGACGGGGACGATATTCATCAGCTTGAAGCCGGTCGAGCCGGACGTGTCGTAGATGACCGCTTCCTTCTTCCCGGCGTCGTCTTTCGCCTGAAAATATCCTTTCGTGCCGCCAAGCACCGTATCCAGATACGGAACCTCCAGCTTCGTGCCCACCTGCTGCTTGGAAGGCTTGCCGGAGATGACGTTGCCGTTGCGGTCGATCAGGAAGATCTGGCTGTCGGGGTACAGCTCCGCCTTCACGTACTTGTCCGTCAGCGCCGTCTCCATGATATCGATGACCAGATAACCGACGGGCCGGTTGGTCTCGACGTTCTTCAGCATCCGGCCAAGGCTCAGCACGGACCCGTAGTCGTACAGCTTCTTCATCGAATAATGCGTGTCCCAGACCGAATTCCCGCCGACCTGCCTCACCTTGCGAAACAATCCCCAGTTATCGTTGTATTGGTCGTACTCCTTCGGCAGCAGGTCGCCGGTGAAGTACCGTTCCCCGTTCAAGCCCAGGATGTAGATCTCGATATCCCAGTCCTTCGAGCCGACGAACGAATCGAGGATTTGGGTCATCCGCAGCTCGTCCTCGTGCTTGTCCGCGATGCTTCGCTTCGCGTCGCGGGACAGCACGTCCTGAATGTCCCGGTTGCTGTAGATATACGTCGACAGCTGTTCGATATCGCCGAGAAAATAGTTCAGGCTGTAATTGACCTGGGAGGTGCTCTCCAGCAGCGTCTGGTACACCTTCTCCTGCACCGCGTACGAAGAACGGCTGTAGGCGAGCAACCCCAATATGCACAGCGGGATGATCGCGACCGTGATGAACAGCACGGTCAGCTTGTTTTTGAACTCCATGTTCAATAGCCTGGCGGTAATTGCTCTCATCACTGGCGTTTCCTGCCTTGTCCCACGCCTTGTTTCGGCCGTCTAAAGCGGATCGGTTCATGGGGGTTTTTCTTCACCTTACGCTTGATTTGTTATCGAGAAATTAACTGCAGAAATGGGGGGAAGTCCCAGTTCCCCGTCTCCCCCATTCCGCGGTCCACGCAATTCCGCGCCCTGCGCGCGCTTCGCGAAGCCTGCCCGGCAGGAAATGCGACATGCAAAAAACCGGTGTTGCGCAATTTCTGTATGCATAATATACTGTTATTACAATATACTGTTTATACAATATACCAATTCATAAAGGAGCGTATGCATGCACGAATTCGCCATCGAAACGAAGGGGCTTCGCAAAGCGTTCGGCCGGCAAACGGTACTTGACGGCATCGACTTGACCGTCCGGGCCGGCACGATCTTCGCCCTGCTCGGCCCGAACGGCGCCGGCAAGACGACCCTGATCAACATCCTCTCGACGCTCACGAAGCCGGACGGCGGCTCCGCGTACGTCGCCGGCCGCGACGTCGTTCGGGAGCGCGACGCGGTCAAGCGCTCCATCAGCCTCACGGGGCAGTTCGCCGCCGTCGACGACATGCTGACCGCCAAGGAGAACCTGCGGATGATGGGCAGGCTGTCCGGCTTCACGGCGGACGAGGCGCGCGCCAGAACCGCGGAGCTGCTCAAGCTGTTCGACCTCGAGGCAAGCGCGGGCAAGCTGGTCAAGACTTACTCCGGCGGGATGCGCCGCAGGCTCGACCTGGCCGTCAGCCTCGTCGCGGACCGCCCGGTGCTGTTCCTCGACGAGCCGACGACGGGTCTCGATACGGTCAGCCGCCGCGCCTTGTGGGAGACGATCCTGCAGCTGCGCAGCCGGGGCATGACGATATTCCTCACGACGCAATATCTCGAGGAAGCCGATCAGCTCGCGGACCGCATCGCCGTCATCGCCGGCGGACGCATCGTCGCCTCCGGCACCGCGCAGGAGCTCAAATCCCGCGTCGGCGAAGACATGATCGAGCTGCGGGGCGCCGACGACGAGCTCTTGGCCGTCCATGCGACCGACGGCAGCATCCAGGATATCCGCAGAACGCTGAACGAGCTGGCCGGAAAGGTGCCGGCCGATACCCGGATCAGCCTGCGCAAGCCGAGCATGGACGATGTCTTCGTCGCCCTGACGACCACCCGATTGGAGGAAGCCGCGCAATGATAACATCCCGTACCGCGCCAGTCCGCAATGCGTCGCTTGCCGTCACGAACGCCGTCTTCATCGGACGCAGCGTCCGTCTCAGCCTGCGCAACGCCGAAGCGCTCATCATGGCGATCATGCTGCCCGTCATGCTGATGCTGCTGTTCACCTACGTATTCGGAGGAGCCATCGATCCCGGCGGGGATTACGTGAACTACGTCGTGCCCGGCATCATCCTGCTGTGCGCCGGCTTCGGCTCCTCCAGCACGGCCGTCGACGTCGCCCAGGACATGACGAGCGGCATAATCGACCGGTTCCGCACGATGCCGATCCGAAGCCTGAGCGTCATCGCCGGACATGTCGCCGCCAGCCTTGCACGCAACCTGCTCGCGACCGGCGTCGTCATCGGCGTCGCGTTTGTCGTCGGCTTCCGCTCTTCCGCGGGCTTCCTGGAATGGCTGGCCGCGATCGGCGTCATCGCGCTGTTCATCCTGGCCCTGACCTGGCTTTTCGCCGCGATCGGGTTGGTCGCCGGATCGCCTTCGGCCGCCTCGGGCTACGGCTTCATCCTGCTCTTCCTGCCTTATCTCTCGAGCGCCTTCGTGCCGACGACGACGATGCCGGGCTGGCTGCAGGGGGTGGCGAACCATCAGCCGATCACGCCGGTCATCGAGACGATACGCGCCCTGCTCGCCGGCACGCCGATCGGCCACAGCGCCTGGCTGGCCGTCGTCTGGTGCCTGGGCATTCTCCTGCTCGCGCTGGCTTGGAGCCTCGCGACGTTCCGCCGGAAAGCCGGCCGCAGGTAGCGGTCCTTCATCGCCGGATCGCTTGCCGTTATCGCCGATTGCCGCCGCTCGTCGATCGCAACCGCAGCCGCAACACAAAAAGCACACCGTCCGCCATAAGCGAACCGGTGTGCTTTTTCGATTATTTGCCGTCCTGAATCATTGCTGCCCTTAACGATCGCCGTTCGACTGGCGCCGTCGCTCCAAATATTGCTCGATCCCGTCCAATATCCGCTCCAGCCCGAATTCGAGGTCGTCGCCGACCGTGCTTTCGGCTTCCCGCTCGCCCGCGTAGATCCCGGACATCACGACCGGATACAGGTCGGGATAGCGCTCCGGCTTTACCAGCCGCTTGAGCGCGGCGCTCATGGAGACGCCCATGAAATCTTCGGGGCTTCCCCCGGCGCGGATCGCGTTCACCATGTCCCGGCGGATCAGGCCGGTGGAACGCGCATAGCTGCTGAGCAGCAGCATGATGGACATTTTCTCGAAATCGTCCAGCTGCAGCGGACGCATGACGCGGAGCACCCAATCGATCCAGCCAATGATATTGGGCGTGACCGGGACGCTCGTGATCGGCATGTCGCCGTACCAGGGATGCTTCACGAACACGGCCACGCTTTCCCTCACGTACGCCCGCAGCCCCTCCCGCCAATCCTGGCCGGATTCGTCCGCCGGAACCGGAATCTCGCACACGGCCTCCTGCATCAGCAGGAGCAGGTCGTCCTTGCTCGTGATATAGCGGTACAGCGACATCGTCGTATAGCCGAGCGACTGGGCGACGCGGCTCATGGAGACGGCCTGCAAGCCGTCTTGATCGGCGATGGCGATGGCGGCGGCGACGATCTGATTGATGCTCAGCTCGCCCTTGGGCCCGCGCTTGCCCTGCTTCACGATGCCCCAGCTGAGGGCGACGCCGCGCGGCAGCTGCAGCAGCGCTTCGTCTTCGGTCTCCTTGCGTTCCGCTTCTCCTACGATCTCCTTGCGGTTCGTGTCTCCTGCGATCTCCTTGCGGTCTGGCGCTTCATCCTCGGTAGGCTTGCGGTCAGGCATAAGCGTAATCTCCTATCATGGCTCCACGGATGTAGATGTCATATTAATTGTATATGTCATAAACAGTGTACCACAACCCGCTAATCTGCAACAATTGCGCGCAACGGAGAGCCTCCGCTCGAATCGTCCCCGAAGCTTTGCTGCCGGCTGCCGGTCGTCAGGCTACCGCGGCGGCGTCCGTCTTCCGGTTCTTGCCGCGCTTGCGCGCGGCGGCCTTCAGCCGCCAGACGACCAGTCCCGTTACCATCAGCACGAGCGGCATCATGCCGAAGGCGAACGTAATCAGCCTCGTCGTCAAGCCGCCCCAGGTCGCGAAATGCAGCCCTTTCCTCCACGCGTTATAGATATTGATCGCCCAGTTCGGATGGGTCTTGTACAGGATCTCGCCGTTCGAGGCGTTCATGTATACGGTGCTGTTGCTGGACCTGCGGATTGCAATTTACGATAATGAGTATCATTCTCATTAAGACAGGTCGGTAATAATGATATTCATTCTCAATTAATCTGTCAACTATTTCTATTTCTTCGCCTTTCCGCTCCGTCGCGCACCGAATAAAGGGTATAATTCCCACTTCGGAACTTCATACTAGGACGAGTTCATTTTTCTTAGGCAGGTGATATGCCATGCGACCCGATTTGCATAAAGCATTAAGCGAGCTCACGAAATCCGATGATTTTCTGCAAACTTCCCTGACCATTAAAGGCAGGCAGCTTCATTTTACGTACTACACCACGCTGATCAGCCACGAACAGTTCCATCATGATTTGCTTTCTATTTTTCAGCTGGCGAACGGCGAACTCCGCGATTTGCAGGATTTGACCGCCTTGATCCCCATTGAGAGCGTCCAAGCTTCTTCCAGCCTGGAAGACATATCGCGGCGTTTGGCGCAAGGAGCGATCTTTATTCAATTGGCTCCCCGCCTCGACGAAGGACTTATCGTGGACATCGCGGACTTCAAATTGGGGCAACGCGGCTACAATGATACCGAGAACGAATACAGCGTCATCGGGCCGAAGGTCGGCTTCGTCGAACATATAGATACCAACATGACCCTGCTCCGAAGAGGGCTTGTCACCGAAAAACTGATCTTCGAAGAACACGTGATCGGATCTTACTCCCGTACCAGGGTCGCCATCGCTTATTTGGACGGGGTCACCAATCCCCAATATATAGATACGATCAGGCAGCGGCTCGCGGATTTGGATTTCGACGTGATTTTCGACAGCTCGCTGCTGGAACAACTGGTCACGGACAACTCCAATTCTCCCTTCCCGCTGCTATTGCCGAGCGAGCGCTTGGATAGAATCATGTATGCCATGTTAAACGGGGAATTAGCTCTGATATGCGACGGTTCTTCGGTTGTCATTACGGGACCCGTCAACTTGTTCAGCTTCATCGTTTCTCCCGAGGACTATTATTTGCCATGGATTTTGGGCTCGTCCTTTCGTCTCATTCGGTATTTCGGGGTTGCGTTTTCGCTGCTGGCTCCCTCCCTCTACGTGGCGATCCTAACCTTTCATTACACGGTCATTCCCAGGGATCTGTTAGGTCCGATCATCGAGTCCAGAACGAACGTTCCTTTCCCTCCCTTGTTGGAGGTGCTGTTCTTGGAAATCACCATCGAGCTGCTGCGCGAGGCCGGGTCCAGATTGCCGACGAAAGTCAGTCAAACGCTCGGCATCGTGGGCGGCATCATTCTCGGGCAAGCGGCGGTGCAGGCCGCTTTAACCAGCAATATTTTGCTTATCATCGTTTCGCTGTCGGCTTTGGCCTCCTTTACCACGCCGATCTTCAAAATGTCCAACACGATCCGGTTCTTGCGTTTTCCGCTGATCCTCTTGGCATCCTTGTGGGGCGGTCTCGGCATCATGATCGGCCTGATGTTCATCCTCGGCCATTTATTGCGTTTGAAATCGCTCGGGGCGCCGTATCTCGTGCCCGTGTACCCGTTCCGCGGCCAAGATTACAGCGACAGTTTCATCCGCTCTTCCCTTGTCCTGCTCTCCAAACGATTTTCCTTCAAGCGTCCGCTCTCGTCGACCAGATATACCATCCGGAAAAACAAAGATATCGGCGACGACTACAGCAATGAATAGCGTTGCGCGGGCAGGAGGATCAAATCATGAAGAAGCATCTCCCGGCGCTCTTGTGCTGCTGCCTGTTGGCCGGCTGCGCGCAAACGAGAATCGTCGACCGGATCAATATCATTCAAAGCATCGGCGTGGACGTCGAGGGAGAAACGTATAAGATAAGCGCTTCTTACCCCACGTATATCAAAACCTCGCAGAAGCCGTCGCTATCGCCGATATCCGCGGAATCGAACGTGATCTACGGGGGGTTCACGGCCCTCACCGCCAAGTCGTCCCAGCCGGTCGAGATCGGCCAAATGCGCACGTTGGTCATCAGCGACGAATTCGCGGGCAAGGCCATCTCCGAGCTTGCCGGCATCATCAATCGCGAAACCATCAAAAGCAGCAACGCCACCCTTGTCCTGACCAAACAATCGGCAAGCTCCATCATCGCCGCAACCTTGAAGAAGCCGTCTTTCTTCTTGTCGGAGCTGATCGAGCAAAACATGGTCCACGGGAATACGCCGATAACCAATTACCACTCCTTCGTCGATCAGTATTACGGAGAAGGCCAGGATGTCTACCTGCCCGTGATCGGCACGGATCGGGGGTCCCTGCGTCTGGACGGCGTCGGCGTCTTCAAGGGAGATGAATTAAAGCTTTGGTTAACCAACGAGGAAGGCTTGTATTTGAAGCTGCTCGCGGACAAAGCCCTGACGGGCGAATACGACTTCAAGGTCGGCCCGAAGGGCATGTATTCCTTCCGTATTCTGCACGGAAAGCGGAAAATAACGATCGCGCACAACGGAAACGTCACGATAGCCCTTCGATTGTTCCTCGAGTTCAGAGAATTGCCGAACGGAATGGACGTTCGAAACCGGCGCGATTTGCATGAAGCCCAGCGGCAAATCGAAGCCGAATTCGCTGCGGCGATCAAAGCGATGCTCGTCCGTTTCCAAAAGAACGGCGTCGATCCGGCGGGCTTCGGGGAGCGTTGCCGGCAGCAGGACAGAAGGTACGGCGAGCAGGCGTTTTACGAGAAAACCTACCCGAACCTGAATTTCGACGTTAAACCGAAGATCACTATCTTACATGCAGGGGTTGGCCATTAGTGCAACATCGGGTAAAGGACAATTACGCGATTTCCGGGTATTTCGTGTTTTTCTTGATCGGCGTATGCCAAGCGGCCGCCAACGTATTTAATTTTCAAAACCATATCCTCGAGTATGCCGGTCAGGATGCATGGCAATCGATTCTTCTCATGGGCCTCAGCCTGCATCTCGTTCTCTGGATGGTCTATAAGATGCTCGGTCATCCGGCCCAAGACATCATGGATCTGCATCGCACGATTTTCGGCAAGTTCCTGGGCAACGGCTTTTCTTTGCTGCTGGTCGGCTATTTCTTCATCATGGCCCTTTTCTACTTCAGGGCTTATATCGAAATCGTGCAAGTGTGGGTATTCCCAAACCTTCGAACATGGGCGATGGCGGGGCTGTTGACGGTCATGATTTATTATGTCGTATCCGGCGGGTTCAGGGTCGTTGCCGGGTACAGCTTCTTTTACATCGCGTTGACCCCGATGCTCCTATTGCTTTACTTTCCGATTCGGCAAGGCGACTTCCATCGTTTGCTGCCCGCGTTCAACCATTCGTTGCCGGATTTGCTGAAGGGGGCCCGCTGCACCAGCCTCATTTTTTTCGGGCTCGAAGCCCTGCTCGTTTACTTTCCCTTCTTGAAATCGCCCGAGAAAAACGCAAAGTGGGCGCATTTCGCCTTGCTGTTCGCGACATTCAAATATAGCGCGATCATTATCGTGTCCCTCATGTATTTCAGTCAAGGACTGTTGAAGCATACGTTATGGCCGACCTTGGCGATGTCGAAAATCATCGAGCTGTCCTTCTTTGCAAGGTTCGAATATTTCTATATTTTCATGTGGCTGCTGACGATCGTTCCTACGGTCTGCATCTCGATCTGGTGCTGCACCAGAATCATGAAACGAGTCGCCGCGCTTAACCCCCGGCTGTCTCTGCCGATCATCCTGGCACTCCTGTACGTCGCCGCGCTGATGTTCAGCGAACAGACCGAGCTCGCCGCATTGGAGAGAATCGTCAACACGCTGGGCTTCTACTTCGTTGTCGGCTATATCCCGCTGCTGTTCGTCATCGCTTGCTTCGCCGCAAGGCCCGCCTCCAAGGCTGCCGAGTAAGCGCAAGCCTTCCCCCTCCGCACGACAACCGCCCCGCGAAACGCAGACAAAAAAGCCCAACGCGTCCGGCGGATGCGTTCGGCTTCGGCTTGCCTGCCTCGCTTAGCGGGCGGCGTTCAGCTCGATGATGTTGCGGTCGGGGTCCGTCAGGAAGATCTGCGCGAACCCGGTGATGCTGTTCCGGTTATCCCGGTGCTCGATGCCGCAGCGGTCGAGCCAAGCGATCGTCTCGTCGTAGTCGGCGACGCGAACGGCGAAATGCCCGTCGCGGGTATCGATCCCGCCCTCGCGCAGCGTCTCCCCGTCATGGACGATCAGATGCAGCTGCTGCCCGCCGCCGCCGATCCCGTACCACGCGCCGGGAAAATCGAATGCCGGCCGCGGAATGGCCCGCAGTCCGATGACGTCCTCGTAAAATAGTTTGGCCCGTTCCAGGTCGGTTACGATCAAGCTGACATGATGAATACCTTCGTGGCGAATCATCGCGTAGGTCCACCGCCTTTTTTGGCCTTATTATAGCATGAACGGGCCGCCGCGTTCGTTACGCTTTGAACTTGCCGACCAGGTCGGAGAGCTCCAGGGCGATGCCGCTTAGCGATTGCGCGGCGGCGGCGATCTCTTGGACCGAAGCCAGCTGCTGCTCGGTCGTGGCCGCGACCGCCTGCGTCGATTCCGCGGCATTCCGCGAGATCGCGCTCATATCCTGCACGGAAGCCGTCACCTGCTCGGAGCCGGCCGCCATTTGCTGCGCCGCGGCCGCGACCTCCTGTACCTTGTCCGACACCAGCGCGGCGGTATCGGCGATCCGCCGGAACGCCAGCTCCGCGTCGGAGACGGCCTGAATCCCGAGCCGGACCTCGCTTTGGCTTTGATCCATCGTCCGCACGGCCTTGAGCGTATCCGTTTGGATCTGGGCGATGACGTCCGCGATGTTCTGCACGGACTGCGCCGACTGCTCGGAGAGCTTCTTGACCTCGCCGGCGACGACGGCGAAGCCTTTGCCGTGCTCGCCCGCGCGCGCCGCCTCGATCGAGGCGTTGAGCGACAGCAGGCTCGTCTGCTTCGCGATATCGCCGATGAAGCCGACGATCTCGCCGATCCGGCCGGAATGGGCCTCCAGCAGCCGGATGTCCGCGCCGGCTTGGCCGACCGAGCCGCCGATGGCGTCCATCCGCTCGACGGCCGAGAGAATCGATTGATTGCCCTGCGTCGCAAGCTCGCTCGCTTCCACCGTCAGCTCCGATACCGTCGAGGACGTCTCCGCGATGCGCTGGATGCCCGTCGCCATTTCCTCCATCGCCCGGCTCGTCTCAAGCGCGCTATGCTGCTGCCGGTCGGCGCCGGCGGCCACTTCCTGCACGGCCTCCGCGACATGCTGGGTCGCCTCCGCATTCTGCTCGGAGCTGGCCAGCAGCTCCTCGGAGGAAGCGGCCACGGTGCCGGCGGCCTGATGAATCTGGTACATCGTCGTCTTCAGGTTCGCCGTCATGCCGTTCACCGAACGGACGAGCGTCCCGATCTCGTCCTTCGACTTCGCCGCGAGCGCCGGAACCGTGAGGTCGCCGTCCGCCACTTGGAGCAGCGTCTGCGACACCCGCTTGATCGGCTTGGAGATGCGCGCGTTCATGAGCAGCACGAGCGCCACGGCGATGACGATCGACGCCGCCAATACCGCGATCGCCTTCACGATGCTGCTGCGGTAGATGTCCTTGCTTTCCTGCGCGGCGTCGGCCGCTCCCTTGTGATTGAGCTGCACCAGCTTCGCCATGTCTTCCTGCATGGCGGCGTACGCTTCCTCCGACGATTCCATCACCTGGACGATCTCGTCGCCCTTGGCCTTCGCGCCGTTGATCAGATCGACGCCGCCGCTGACGGAGACGGCTTCCTCGTACAGCTTCTTGTACCGGTTCCACTTGTCCCGCAAGCTTTCCGCGGTCGCCTTGTCTTCGTCGCTGGCGTATGTCGCGGCATACGCATCCAGCTGCTGGTCGATCGCGAGCAGCGTGCTCGAGGCGTCGACCATGTAATCCGTTTTCTTCGTCTTATCCACGGCCGTCAAGATCTTGTACTGGTACGTCAGCACATGCTCCGTCAAGTAATTCACGTTGTTCGCGATCTCGACGCCGGCCATCCAGTTGGACGCGATGGATTCCGTCTTGTCCGACATGCTTTTCTCCGACAAGAGCGATGTCCCGCCCAGTACGCACAGCAATACGATGAGGATCATAAACGCCACAAACAATTTCTTGCCCACGCTGAATGTCATGCTGCCGAGTTTCAAAACCGATCACTCCTATTTCTATTTTGTGAGTGGTTTATCGACATTTTTCGACCTTATCTGAAGCGTTTGGAAGAAATGATAGTTAATTCGCCTTATGCGCGGGCGTTCGGCTATATGCGAGGGCTTCCGAGGCGGAACGCATGCCGCGGCTTCCGGGACGAGCCCGGTCGGGAGTCGCGGCGGAAGCGAGAGTCGCTGCGGAAGCGAGAGTCGCTGGCAAACGGAAAAGTTTCCCGTTCCTCTTTTCTATCGGGGACGGTTGGAGTACATTTTAATAGAGTCGCTGAACGGCATGAACGACGCGGCCGGCTCTTGGGAGCGGCGGAGGTACGCGGGGTTGTGGCAGGTCGATCTATCATCTCGAAACCGAAAGGATGAAGGCAAGTGGCGGAACAAGAAGAACGCATCATTCGTTGGGGCATTTTGGGACTTGGCGGCATATCGAACAGCTTTACGGGCGAACTGGTGAACATACCGGGGGCCAAGGTGTGCGCCGCCGCGGCGCGGTCGCTGGACAAAGCGCAGGCTTTCGCGGACAAATTCGGCATTCCGCGCGCCTATGGCAGCTACGAGGAGCTCGCGCAGGACCCGGAGATCGACATCGTCTATGTCGGCACCCTCCATCCTGCCCATAGGGACAACGTAATGACATGCCTGCGCGGCGGAAAAGCCGTGCTGTGCGAGAAGCCGTTCACGATGAACGCGGACGAGGCCAAGGAAATCGCGGACTACGCGCGAGAGCGCGGCTTGTTCGTCATGGAGGCGATGTGGACGCGCTTCCTGCCGCCGGTCGTCAAGGCCAGGGAGTGGCTGGCGGATGGACGGATCGGGGAAGTCAAGCTGCTCAAGGCCGAATTCGGCTTCGATGCCGGCTGGAACCCGGAAGGCCGCCTGCTGAACAAGGAGCTCGGCGGCGGCACGCTGCTCGATGCCGGCATTTATCCCATCTCGTTCGCTTCGATGGTGTTCGGGGCGCAGCCGTCGCGGATCGTGAGCTCCGCCCGCATCGGGGAAACCGGCGTGGACGAGCAGTATTCGGTCCTGTTCGAATACGCGAACGGCGCGATAGCTTCCTTGCACGGCGCGGTCCGCGTGTGGATGAACAACGATGCCTGGCTGTACGGCACGAAGGGCAAAATCCATTTGCCCGAGTTTCTCAGCGCGAAGACGGCCACGCTTTATCCGAACGACGGCGAACCCGAGACCTTCCAGGACGACCGGACGTTCCGTGGCCAGAACTTCCAAGCGCTCGAAGCGATGGCATGCCTGCGCGCGGGGAAAACCGGGAGCGCGGTCATGCCGGCGGAAGAAACGGTCGATATCATGGGCACGATGGATGCCATCCGCGCCCAGTGGGGTTTGACGTATAACGGCAAGTAAGCACGACGCCGATCGGACGTTGATCGTCCGGACAACGATAGTGGAATGGCCTTGCGTATCATTTCGGATAGGCGGCGCATGGCCCACTGTTCGACGGCAGCCTTGCGGCCCTGCCGCCACGGGCAAAAAGAAGCCTTCGAGACCGCGGAATCCCGCGCCTCGAAGGCTTCTTTTGCATGCAGCGCATTATGGCTTGACCGGCAGCGAGAACACTTTCTTCCATGTGCTGCCGCCGTCCGCCGTCTTGTAGACGGCCGGCTGCTCGAAGCTCGTTACCGCCAGGTAGCCCGTCGCGGCCGAGACGAACGACAGCTTGCCGTCGTACCCCGGCGCGGCGCCCGGCAGATTGGTCCATGTCCGGCCGTCGTCCAGCGAGCGGCCGAATTGCAGATCGTCGATCGCGCCGCTGCCCGCCACGAGGAAAGCCGCCTGCCGTCCGACGACCGCCATGTCCGTCGGTCTTCCCGCCGGCCCGGTCAGCTTGCCGCTCGGCGCGACGGGGCCAGGGGCGGGACCGCCGCCCGCCGTCGGACGAGAGACGACCTGTTTCCAGTGGGCGCCCGCATCGGCGGTATGGTAGACGGAATACGAGGTTTGCGACATGCCCGAATCGCCGTACAGCAGCACCCAGACATCGGCGCTGTCGGTGCCGTAGATCATCCCGCCCGCGAGCGTCGCGGACTTCGCGTACAGCGAATCGGTCCAATGCTTGCCGCCGTCCAAGGTGCGCTTCACCTCGTAGCCGCCGGCGACCAGCACCACAGCCCAGCCCTTCCGCTCCGTCATGAAGTGCACGTAGCGCGTGTTCGGCGGCGTGGCCAGCTTCGTCCATGTCTCGCCGCCGTCCGCCGTCTTATACGTGAAGGCGCGCGTAAATCCGAAGCCCGTCCGTTCGTTCAGGAACTGAATGCGCTCGAAAGGATGCGCGCCCGTCGGAATCCAGGCATAGCTCGCCCCGCCGTCCGTCGTCTTCAGCAGCGTGTTCGGCTTGCCGTACGCGACCTGCGCCAGCACGTAACCCTTCGCATTCGTCAGGAACTGCATTTGCGCAAAGCTAAGCTTGCCCGCGTTATAGATCGTCTGCCAGTGGCAGCCGGCATCCGACGTGCCGATCATGAAGCCGTTGCCCGCCGCGCGTCCGATATTCGCGCTCAGGAACTGGATCGACTGCAGCGACGGATCCGAGGTATCCTTCATTGCCGTCAAGCTAAGGCCGTGCGCGTCGGTGCGGCAGGCCGCGGACGGCGAATTCGGGGCAGCCGCCGAGGCCGCCGGCGCTCCGGCGCCGAATCCGCCTAGCGTCGCCGCCGTCGCCAGCGCGGCAAGCGCCAGTCGGGATAACGTTCTCGTCATGGTCATCACCTCTCGTTCTTGTATTACCCCGCTTGCCGCAATCTCTATCCGCTTCGTTGACGGGGATTCTTCCTTGGCCGCAGGGCCTCGTTCGGAAGGCGCAATCCCGAGCCTTGCCCCCGCCCGTTGACCTAGTGCGAACGTAATGCCGATATTCTAACATTCCCTTCACACTTGCATCATCGCCCGTTAATATTCGGCCGATATACTGAGGGCAACCAAACGAAAGGAGCCCCTGACCATGACTTCAAGCCCGACCATCGTCTATGCGAACCGAATCTGCGACAGCGAGACGATGACGAACAAACTGATTTACCAGATCCGCCAAAACCAGCTGTCCCCGAACGAGCTCGACAAGCTGCAAGCCCGCTGCAACCGCGAATTGAACGAGCTTCGCGAAGAATTGAACGACCTCCTGAACGAGCTCCGCGCCATTGCGGACCGCACGCTCTCCGAACGGCAACCCCTCGCGCGCCCGGCCGCCGCTTAATCCCGCCCTTGATTCCATTCCCGATCCAATACGAACCGGCACCTCCTGTTACCGCGCGCAGGCAGGATGCCGGTTTTGTTTAAGTAAAGCCCGCGACGTCCCACCGATGGCGGTACTTCGTCAGTCGCGGATGCGGCGATGCCGGTTTTGTGTAGGTAAGGCCCGCGACGTCCCACCGATGGCGGTACTTCGTCAGCCGCTGATGTAGCGATGCCGGTTTTATTCAATTAGGCTCCGCGACGTCCCACCGATGGCGGTATTGCGCGAGCCGCGGATGCGGCGATGCCGGCTCCGAGGCGAGCAGCAGCCGCAGCTTGACGATCCACGTCTCGAACGACGAGAACGCAGCGAACTGATTCGCCATCTCCGGCGTCAAGTACAGGAATAGCGGCGACGGGTACGCCTCCGCCAGATGACGAAGCGCCGCCTCCATCGGCGTGTATTTCTTGCGTTTCCCTTCGAGGCCTTCGACGACGATCGGAATCGCGCCGCGGCCGTGCTCCCGCTCGTATCCGCGCTTCCAGTCGTGCAGCCTGTCCAGCCGCTTATGGTACGGCAGCACGGGCTCCTTCGTCATGCGCCGCACCGTTTCCTCGTGCAGCGGATAGAGCACCAGCTTGGCGAAGGCGCGCTTCGCCGCCGTCTCCGCGGCCGATGCCAGCGCATCGTCCGCCATATGCTGAAACGTATCGTAGACGATCAGCGTGCCTTTGCGGCCATCGGCCGGCGGCTCGTAGCCGTACGGCACGGTCTGGGCGATTCGGTTCATCGCGCGTCCTCCTCTTGGCATGATTCGCCAGCTCTCGTACCACGAGTATACCCCGGCGGCAGGCGATCCATGAATAGGCAGGCCGGCGGATGTAACGCCTTTTCTTAAAACGTTTTAATTCATTCCGTTCAGCATCGCAATCGGCATGCTTGCGCCTAATGCCAAAGCAGCGCTTTCTTTTATCGGAATGCCATGGTTTTATTGGCCTGTATCCCCTCATTGACGCTCATGGAAGCGTATGCTATTTTTAGCATATAAAACGTTTTTAAAGGGTGCGCATATGAAAAAAACGGACCGCAGCGTGACCATCAAGGACATCGCGCGCGAGGCAGGCGTATCGATCTCCACCGTCTCGTTCGCCTTTAACGGCACCGCCCCCGTCGCGCAGGAAACGAAAGCGCGCATATTCGAAGTGATCAAGCGCCTTAACTACCAGCCCAACTCCGCCGCGCGCGGCTTGGTCACGCGCAAAACGAATAACATCTGCCTGTTCACGCCCCATCCGGCCTCCGATTTTTTCTCCTTCTCGGGCAACAGCGTCTTCTCCGACCTGCTCCAGGGCATCGGGGAAGTGATCGACCAGAAGGATTACAACCTGCTGATCGCCTGGGACAACATCGGCCATAAGGCCAAGACGCCGAAGCTCGTCAAGCTCATGCGCGAACGCGCGATGGACGGCGTTCTGATCTGCCTGCCGAGCCACGACTCCTCCGTCATCGAGGAGCTGTCGGAGCACCAATTCCCGATGGTCATCATCGGCACCAACGACCGCAAGAACCGGATCAATTCCGTCGACGTCGACAATTACGACATCGCCTATCGCAACGCGCAGCATATGCTCCGTCTCGGCCATACGCGGATCGCGTTCATCAGCCCGGGACCGCTGGAATTCCTCGTGTGCGAGGACCGGCTGGAGGGTTACCGCGACGCGCTGCAGGAGGCCGGCATCAAGTACCGCGACGAGTACGTCTTCATCGGGGACGAGAAAGAGCGGAGCGGCTATCGCGCCGCCGACAGCTTCCTCGCGCTGAAGGAGCCGCCGACCGCGATCGTCTCGGGACGCGATATCCAGGCCGTCGGCGTCATCGAATACGCCCGCGAGAACGGGCTGTCCATTCCCGGCGACGTCGCGCTGATCAGCTTCGAGAACACGGAGCTCTCCCAGAAGTACGACATCACCTCCGTCACGACGGATCTCTACGAGATCGGCAAGGAAGGCGCCAAGCTGCTGCACAAGCTGCTGACCCGCAAGAAAGACCGCGGCGCGCAGAACGTCGTCATCTCGTCCGAGCTCATCGTTCGCGGCAGCTGCGGCGCGAAGGCGCGGACGTAACTCGTCCCCGCCATTGCCCGCCGCCGCGGAACTTTGCCGGCCGTGCCGGCACCATACTACCCGAACGCAGCTTGCGTTCCTTGGAGGGATTTTTGTGTTTGCAGCAGCTCGTCCGATCTGGCCGGCAGGCTTGACCGATACGATGAACGTCGCCTGCGGCGTCAGAGCGCGGTTCCGGGCGGATACGCGGTCGTCCGCGCTCGTGCGCGTCACGGCCTCTTCCCGCTACCGCGTCTATGCGAACGGCTTGTTTTGCGGGCATGGTCCCGCGACCGCGCCGCACGGCCACTACCGCGTCGATGAATGGGACCTGTCGCCTTATCTGAGCAGCGGCGTCAACTATGTCGCCATCGAAGTCGCCGGCTATAACGTAAACAGCTTCTATACGCTCGACCAGCCTTCCTTCGTGCAGGCGGAGGTCGAGCTGGGCGGCGCGATCGCGGCCGCGACCGGCGAACCGGAGCATCCGTTCGACGTCTTCGTGCTGCCGGAGCGCGTGCGCCGCGTGCAGCGCTACAGCTTCCAGCGGGCGTTCGTCGAAGCGTACGAATTCGGCCCAGGCGTCCATGACTGGCGGACTTCGGACGCGCAGCCGTCTCCTCCGGCGCAATGGGAGCCCGCGGGCGAAAAGCAGCTGCTTCCCCGCCGCGTCGGCTATCCCCGATTCGCGGTGCAAGCGCCGCGCGCCGTCCTGGCCACGGGCCATTTCGCCAAGTCGGCCTCGCCGGAACCGCCGTGGCGGGACCGCTCCCTCGCCGGGATCGGCCCTGAGTTCAAAGGCTACCGCATCGACGAGCTAACGCTCGTCCCGACCGACGAAATCGGCGCGCTCGCGATGACCGGCTGGGAACGGACCGCCGCCCGGTATGAAGGGCAGTCCCTGCGGCTCGGCGAGCGGCAGGCGGCGGTGCTCGCCTTCGACCGCAATTTGACCGGCTTTGTCGGGATCGAGTTCACGGTCTCCGGGAAGTCGCGGATCGCGCTGACGTTCGACGAGATACTGACGGAGGACGGGGATGTCGACCATCTCCGCTTAGGCTGCGCGAACGTCATTCACGCGGCTTGCGAGCCGGGATCCTACGCGCTCGAGTGCTTCGAGCCGTATACGCTGCAGTACTTGAAGGTGCTCGTGCTGGAGGGCGACTGCACGCTGACGGGCTGCTCCGTCCGGGAATACGCCAATCCCGATGCCGACCGGGGCGAATTCGCAAGCTCCGACGACGCGCTGAACGCGATCTTCGAAGCGGCGCGCGAGACGTTCCGCCAGAACGCGGTCGACAACTTCATGGACTGTCCGTCCCGCGAACGGGCCGGCTGGCTCTGCGACAGCTTCTTCGCCGCCCGGGTGGAGGCGGATCTGACGGGCCGCTCCGTCGTCGAGGGCAATTTCTTCGAGAACTACGCGCTGCCGGAATCGTTCGCGTTCCTGCCGGAAGGCATGCTGCCGATGTGCTATCCCGCCGATCACAACGACGGCGTGTTCATCCCGAATTGGGCGCTCTGGTTCGTCCTGCAGTTGGAGGAGTTCCAGGACCGCGGGGGCGACGGGACGCTTATCGCGGCGCTGCGGCCGAGAGTCGAATCGCTCTTCCGGTATTTCGAAGGCTTCCGCAACGAATTCGGGCTGCTCGAGAACCTGGAGAGCTGGGTTTTCATCGAATGGTCGAAGGCGAACGATTTCACCGGCGGAATCAATTTCTCGACCAACATGCTGTACGCCGCCGCGCTCGATGCCGCGGGCCGGTTATATGGCATCGAAGCTTACCGGGAAGAGGCCGCGGCCCTGAAAAGCACGGTGCGCGAATTCGCGTACGACGGGGAATTCTTCGTGGACCAAGCGGTCGAGGACGAGCACGGCGAGCTCGAGATCACGGATAACCGCACCGAAGTCGGCCAGTATTACGCGGCGTACTTCGGCATCGCGGACGCGGAGGAACTGCCGCTCTGGTTCGACAGCCTCATGCGCGACTTCAGTCCAAGCCGCAATCCGGACGAACCGTTTACCGCGGACATCGGCGGCATCCATCCCGCCAACGCCTTCATCGGCTATTACCTGCGGATGGAGCTTTTGGCGCGGCAGGGCTTGTCCGCCCAGCTGCTGGCGGAGGTCAAGGCATACTTCGGCAAAATGGCCGCCCGCACGGGCACGCTCTGGGAGCATAACCGCACGGAAGCGAGCTGCAACCATGGATTCGCTTCCCACGTCGCGCGCGTGCTGTACCGAGACGCGCTCGGGATCAAGTCGTTCAGCCGCAAGCAACGGACGCTGACCATCGTCTTCGAAGACAACGCGCTGGCCTCGTGCAGCGGCAAGCTGCCGACGCCGGAAGGCGATATCGTCCTCCGCTGGCGCAAGGAAGGCGGCAACCTCTGCTACCGTCTGTCGGTCCCGCCCGGCTTGACCGTCGAGATCGAGAACCGCAGCGGCAGCCGGCTCGTGCCGGAGCGCTAGAAGCCCGCAACTCCGTACCATGCATATACCCGGCAAGACGCGTAAGGGGCGACACGCCCCCGTGCGTCTTGCCTCTCTCCCCGGAATCCTGCGTTCGTGCAGGATTTTTTTCGTCTTCGGGACCTTTTCGACCGCTGTTTCGGCGGCCCGCCGCACTCCTGCCCCGGTTCATTCAACAGGGCTGGGCTCCCCTGACGCGGTCAATGAAGCAGGTTCCGCAGGAGATACATGAAGATGCCCAGCGCGACATTCGTCCAGCCGAGAACCAGGGACAGCTTGTACTCCGTCTTGTTTCCTTGCTTGCGGTTGCCGCCCGCATCCAACCGGATCAGCACGAATCCGGTAATCAGCAGCAGCGGCACCGCGTAGCTGATGAAGTTGATGGTATATCCGCTGATGATCATCCCGACCGCCTCCGTTCCGGATTGTCATTATCTCGCTTCCATGCCGACGCGTCTGACGTTGACGAAGGTTTTAATGTCGAAGGTCATTTCCTTGTACTGCTCCTGCCATTGTTCTTTGGTCTTCACCTTGGCGTTCCAATAGCCCGGCTTCTTCGCGCGGATGTATTCCCCGAAGCCGAATATATCGCTCCCGGCCTCCTGCGTTTGCCGAATGAGCCGGCCGAACATCTTGGTCGCGGTCTTGGACTCGACGTCCTGGATCTCGCGCAGCACGCCCTCGTCATGCAGGTTGAATTCCATGTCCAGCTTCTCTTCCACATTGACTTCGAGCACGATGGTGATCATGAAATGGGGGTGGCCGTCGCGGATGGCCGCTTTCCACTTCGTATCGCGGTGGGTCGTGGAGGTCATGACCATGCGCGAGCTTCCGCTCAGCCTCACGAATACGCGGTATCCGGCGGGATTGATGCCTTTGATCGCCATATACCCCCCGATCTGAAGCGGCTTGGTCTTGCCCATCATATGCGCCCCTTTGAAGTAGGCGAGTCCCATGATTTCGACGTTTTGTTCCTTCTTCAGCGCCACGTACGGCAGATAGCCCTCCTGGCCTTTCTTCGACGCGTTGCTCCAGAACATCCCGATATAGTCCTGCGGGAATTTCCCCATGTTGATTCCCTCGTCCAAGGTGGACATGAGGTACAGCGTGGGGATGCGCTCGAGCTTCGGGGCCGCCTTCAGCAGGGGCATCGCCTCGCCCTTCGCGATCATCAGCCACGCCATCCGGCGGACCTCCGAATTCCTCCGGAAATAATCGTTCACGTTATCGATCCCGCTCTTCGCGATCTCCTCCGACATGATTATGACGCGAAGATGCCCGAAGAAGATTCGGCTCGACACCTGCTGCTGCAGCCTCATGAACGCATCGTCGAGCGAATACCCGACCACGTCAATCACCCAGACCGTCTGCTGCGAATTCGTCGTGCCTCCCCCGCCTTCCCCGGGGCCGAGCGGAATCCTTCCCGGAAGCGCGATTTGGACAGCGACGCGAATCGAGTCCCTGCTCAGGCGCTCCCGCGTGCCTTGATTGTTCGTCACATCGTCGCTTCCCGTATTCGAGCCGGCCTTATCGATCGACACCCCGAGCACGACGGCGCGGTCCTCGATCTCCAGCCGGTCCCAGCAACCCGTCATCAAAGGCAAGAGGAACAGCATCGGGACGGCAAGCTTAACGAGCCGGTTCCATCGCGTTTTCATTGGGTCGTTTCCCCCGCTTCTTGCGGATGAGCGCCACGACAAACAGCAAACCGGGATAGGCGATCGTAATCGCCAATCCGATACGTCCGACGCGCTCGATAACCGCGTACATCTGGAAAATGTTTTTCGGAATCAACGCCATGACGAAGATGACCGGGAGCAGGAACGTGGCGAACAAGTTGTGGTCCTTCAACCGGAACAGCTCGGTCGTCATCCGGATCGTCAAATAATTCGTGGAAAGCAGCGTCGTGAATACCGCCGTCACCCAGACCGCCAGAAACGCCGCATCCAGCCTCTCCAGCACATTCGCCGGCAGCGTCGTCGCCTTCGCCAGCTCCAGCGTCGGCCAGAGCAGATGCTTGATCTCCTCGGAACCGAACACGCCGACGGCCGCGACGACGATCGATACGTACAGGCTGCCGGCGATAAAAATGCCCCAGAAGCTGGCCTGCAAAGCTCTGTCCGGCCTCCGCATGGCCGGAATGACGAGCGTCATGACGAAAGAGCCCTGGAACAAGGCCGCCACCGTCAGGATGCCCGGGACCATCCCGCTCGGATCGTTGCCCCAGACCGGCTGCAGATTGATCATATCCGCGTTCTTCATCGACAGCGCCACGATCAGAAACCCCGGACCCAAGAGCAGCGGAAAATAAAAGTTATGGATATAGGCGAACGTCGTGACATTGACTCGGCTGGAAATGGTGGCCAGCGCAAGCATGACGACGACCGTGACCTCCAACGGGGTGTTCTTCAAAACCGAGGTGACGACGACCTCGCCGAACTCCCGCGCGCCGAGCGCCGTTATCACGGCGAAGAACGCGATCATGGCGACGCTGCCGACCCAGGCCAGCCATCGGCCGATAATATCCTCGCTGTACTGCACGATCGACTGGTTCGGGAACCGAATCCCGAGCAGCGTGATCAAATACAGTCCGATGTAACCCAGCGCCATGCCAAGCAGCGTCACGAGCGGCGCGCCCGCGTCGGCCGCCTTGACGGCAAATAGCGGGAGCGCCAGCACGCCGACCCCGATAATGGTGCTGGCTAAGACGGCCGACGATTGAATCGCCGTGATCTGGCGGATGTTTGCCATCGTTCAAGACTCCTTCGGCTGATCGTTTAGATTCATGGGATCAAGCGCGTTATGCGGCTGTTTCTTCATCTCTTCCATGGCCGCATCGCTCAGCCGCGCTTTGTCCTTGGGATACAGGAAGGAAGGCCGCTCCGACATCCAGGACAACGGCGCGCGAACGACGAGATCCTTCATCCCCTGAAAGCTGCCCGGGACGAGCGGCGCCAGGTAAGGCACGCCGAAGGACTTCAGGGACAATAAATGATTAGCGATCAGGATGAAGCCGATCATCACGCCGTACAGCCCGAAGATGCCCGCCATGACGATGAGCGGAAACCGCAGCAGGCGCAAAGCGAGCGCCGCGTTGTACGCGGGGGTCGCGAACGAGCCGATCGTCGTGAGCGCGATGATGACCACCGTGATGGGGCTCGCGAAGCCGGCCGCTACGGCGGCTTGTCCGACGACAAGCACCCCGACGATCGATAACGCGCCGCCGACCTGCTGCGGCAGGCGGATCGTCGCTTCCCGGAGCACCTCCATGGAGATCTCGATGATCAACACCTCGATGACGGCCGGGAACGGCACGCCTGCCCTTCCCCCGGCGACGGCGACCGCGAACTCCGTCGGAATCAGCTCGGGGTTAAACGAAATGATGGAGACGTACAAGGCCGGGAAGACGAGCGAGAAAACGAGCGCGATGAACCTCGCCACGCGAATGGCGCTCATCAAGAGGAACCGCTCCGTGTAATCTTCGACCGTTTGGTAGAATTGGTTGAATACCGCCGGCACGATCAGGGCCAGCGGCGAGCCGCTCACCAGAATGGCGATCCGGCCCTCGAGCAGGTTGGCGGCTACTTTGTCTGGCCGTTCCGTGTACTGCACCTGGGGAAAAGGCGAGTAGTGATTATCCTCGATAAACTGCTCCAGGTAGCCGGAATCGAGCACCGCATCGATATCGATGACGGATAGCCGCCGCTCGACTTCCTCGAGCAATTCCGGATTCGCGACGCCTTCCATGAAACACACGGCGACGAGCGACTTGCTCCGACGGCCGATGGTCATGGAGCGCACTTTCAGCTCGGGCGTCTGCAGCCGGTAGCGGATCAAGGAGATATTCGTCTCCAGCATCTCGATGAACCCCTCGCGCGGGCCCCGGATGACCTGCTCGGTCGCCGGCTGATCGATGGCCCGCCTGTCGACATGGCAGGTTCGAACGATGAACGACGTATTCAATTCGTTGACGACGAGGACCGATTCGCCGCGCAGGATGCCCTGGACGAGCACGTCCAATTGGCATTCGGTGCCGACGTTGCTGTGATAGAGGGTCTCGTTCAAGATCATATCGTGCAGCTGCCCCGAATCGATCTCCGCATCCGCGAGGTCGGAAGACTTGTGCATCAGCGGCTTCATCAATTCCTGATTGATCGCGTTCTGGTCGGTCATGCTGGTCAGAAACAACAGCGCCGCCGGGAAGCGGCCGAACGCCTTGAAGCGGCGGACGACGAAATCGAAATCGTCCTGCATCGCTTCTTCGATCGCTTCGATCGTATCGTCCAGCCGGCCGCTTACCTTCATCTCCGCCAGCCGTTCCAGAATCGGGGACGAGAGCTCCTGCTTGGCCTTTTGCGATCGATCCCCTTTGGACTTGCCCCAGCTGCGCATCGACATCCGTAGTCCCCCTTTGAACCGCCTGGCATTTGCATGAATAATCCAAGGTTACTATGCGCAAAATTGTCAGATTTATGCACTGGGCGGACGCACGCGTAAAAGGCCCGCCGGAACGAGCCGTTCCGGCGGGCCTTTCAGTGAACATTTCTGCGAGCGTTTCTGCGAGCGTTTCTGCGAGCGTTCAATGAGCCTTCAATGAGCCTTCAGTGAGCCTTTTTGGCGAGGCCTTTCGTGAGCCTGTATTCGTTTGCGCGATCAGCCAAGCAGACGCTCCAGCACGATCGCCACGCCGTCCCGGTCGTTCGTGTCGGTCACCTCGGTTGCCAGCGCTTTCAATTCATTCACGGCGTTGCCCATGGCGACCGCGTGCGCGGACATGGTGAACAGCTCCAAATCGTTGTGATCGTCGCCGAACGCGATCAGCTCGGACGTCGCGATGCCGTAGTGCGCGCATACGATCAGGACGCCGCTCACCTTGGAGACCGATGGATGCATGATCTGAATCAGCTTGCCGCCATCGGTGGCGATGAACCGGGTCTTCGCGGCGAACGCCTCCCGCAGCTGCCCCTCGGCACCGCCGAACTCGGAGAGCAGGATCTTGGTGGCGACGTATTGTTTCATCGCCTTCGGAGCGCAGATCGTCGGCCGGTTCGACTTGCTGAAGAAAGCGGGGTCCCGGATTTCCCTGCTGGCATAGAGACGATCCTGCGACTCCAGGCTGATCCGGATCTCTTGCGGAAGCCGTTCCGCGCAATAATCGAGAATCTCCGCGGCCGTTTCGGGTTCGATCGGCGTATGGACGTCGATGCCCGCGTCCGCGTCCACGACCAGCGCGCCGTTGTAATAGACGAACGACGCGTCTGATCTCAGCTCCGGAGGGAGCAGATGCCGGACGGATCTCGGCGGCCGTCCCGTGGCGTAGATCACCTTCATTCCCTCTTGCCTGCAAGCAAGCAGCGCGTTCGCATTTCGCTCCGACACCTGCTTTGCCGCATTCAGCAGCGTGCCGTCCAAATCGAGCACGATTCCCCGCATGGCTTTCCACCCTTTCGTAATAGAATCCAACCGTCCGCCTTGGCCGGCATGGCGCGGACGAGCGAGCGCCGCGAAGCCGAACAGCCCCTGTTCCTGATGCGGGGCAGGGGCTGTCCGCAGGGCCATGGCGCGCGGAAATAACGGCGAAGACTTGCGTAGTTTATCTTATGCGGCGCGCGGATATGCATGATGTTCCATATGCGGAGTAGGGAGAAGACGGGTTCCGGCGCCGCTATTCCGGTCTTGATCGGCTATTTGCATATGCAGCGGACTCCGATGACGCCATTTGCCGATGAGACTCCCGCTTGGCCGCTTCCGGGAGCCGATCGCGGTCTCCGTGGCCGCCAAACGCCGGACTGCATGCCGCAACGCGTTCGCTCGTGTCCGCCTATTGCGGGCGGCACGGCATGGGAAATCAAAAACCAGCCCGGCGCAATCGAAATTGCGCGGACTGGTCTCCGGGTTCGCCTCGATTACTTCGCGCCAAGCGCGCGCAAACCGAGCGCGAGCGAGCCGCTGAGGCCGGCGTTGTCGCCGAGGCCCGGCGGCACGATGTAGTCGTCGATGCCGGCCAGCACGGCCTCCGCGCTGACGTAGCCGTTCAGGTTCTTGCGCACTTCCGCGCGGATGAGCGGGAACAGCTGCATTTGGTGCATGACCCCGCCGCCCAGAATGACCTTCTTCGGCGATAGCAGCAGGACCGCGCTCGCGACCGCTTGGCCGATATAGAACGCTTCGATTTCCCATGCCTTATGATCGACGCCGAGCTCGCTGCCTTTGACCTTCCAACGGCCTTCCAGCGCCGGGCCGGCGGCCATGCCTTCCAGGCAATCGCCGTGGTACGGGCAGAAGCCTTCGTAGGCATCTTCCGGGTGGCGGCGGGTCAGCACATGCCCGCCCTCCGGGTGAACCAAGCCGTGCACGAGCTTGCCTTCCGCGTATACGCCGACGCCGACGCCGGTGCCGATCGTGTAGTAGAGGCAGCTGTCGAGTCCGGCCGCCGCGCCCCACGTCGCTTCGCCGAGCGCCGCCGCGTTCACGTCCGTATCCCAGCCGAACGGCACGTCGAACGCTTTGCGCAGCTCGGGCAGGAACGGATAGTTGCCCCAGCCCGGCTTCGGCGTCGTCGTGACGTACCCGTAGGTCGGGTTTGCCGGATCGATGTCGATCGGTCCGAAGGAGCCGATGCCGATCGCCTCGATTTCTTTGTCTTTAAAATAATTCACGACGTTCGCCAGCGTTACTTCCGGCCGTTCCGTCGGGAAACTCACTCGCTCCAAAATCGTTCCATCCTCGGTACCGATGCCGCAGACGAACTTCGTGCCTCCGGCTTCAATTGCTCCTATGCGCATGTCTCACACTTCCTCCTCTAGATTCTCTCTCTCAGCCATGGCCAGACGACGCTTTGCGTCAGTTGCAAATTCGTCAGTCCCAGCTCGTTGATATACGGTTCCCGTTCGCGAAAATAATCCGCGTGCTTCCCGATAATCGGCACGCCGCGCCGCTCGGCCGGCGCGTGCTTGTCCCGCAGCCAGGCCGGCCAGAACCGGCGGCCGGCGGCTGCTTCCGGTTCGGGCAATGGCACATTCGCACGGCCGGCCGAACCGGCGACGGTTGCCGCGCCGCGGCTTGCGGCCGAATCGGCTGCACCGGAGCCGGCTGCGCTTGACCGCGGCGAGCCGAGCTCGCCGCCCTCGCCTGCACCGGTCGCTCCGGCGCTTGCCGAATCGCTGGCGCCGGCGCTCGGGCGGCTCGAGCCGCTGCGGCCGAAGCCGCGCCAGCCGCCGAACGTGCCCAGCCGGCTGACGCCGTCGGCCGGCTTCCCGGGCGACAGGGAGCCGACTCCCGCGCCGGCGTACACGAACAGCACGGATGCCCGCAATTCCTCCGGAATGCGGCAGCGGGGCGAACCGATCATGACGACCGGGCTCGGCGGTCCCCCGAGCAGGTCGAGCAGCTGCCAAGCGGCATGGACCGCCGCGACGCCGCCGCCGCTGTGGCCGATCAGCACGATGCGGCCGGCCTTGCCCGGCTCGGGCCGCCAATCGGCGCCGATCGCGTCCACGACGCGCCTGCCTCCGATGGAGCGGCCGAACCGGCCCGCGCCGAGCCGCATGTCGCGGCTGATTTCCCACAGCTGGGGAACGGCGCGGCGGCTCCAGTCGCCGTAAGGGAAGAGCAGCTGGGACGTCCGGACGCGGAAACCTTCGCGTTCCAGTATACCATGCAACGAACCGCGAAAGCTCTCCAGGAATTGCGGCGCGGTCGCGAAACCGGCGAGCAAATAGAGCGAGACCTGTTCCTTTTCCCCGTGCTCCATCGCGTTACGGCCCCTTCTGGCCGTGCGATTTCGCAAAATCCATCGCGGCGATGATCCGCTCCATGTCGCTCGGATGGTCGTCGCGGAACCAGCGCACGAGCAGCGGCGGATTGACGTCGCTGAGCGTGATGACGCCCGTCTTCTGCTGCATGCTCACGGAGCCCTCCGCGCTGTTCAGGAGACGCATCGCGTACGCGTCCGCCGACGATTCCGCGTTCCGCGAGACGGCGTTGCTGATCGGCAGCGAGACGAACGACAGCACCGCCATGATGAGCAGCAGCAGCGGCAGCGCCGTCATGTCGGAGCGGCCGCGAATGCCCCAGGCCTCGCCCCAGCGCCGGATGGCGGCGACGTAGACCCAGCCCCCGATGCAGATGACGACGAGCGAGGAGCCGACCGCGCCGACCGCGCTCCATTCGAGATGGTGCATCGCGTAGTGGCCCATCTCGTGCGCCATGATGAGGAGAATTTCCGGCTCCGTAAGCTGCTTTAGCGTCGTATCCCACAGCACGATGCGCAGCGAGGGCCCGATGCCCGTCACGTAAGCGTTGATCGCGTTCGTTTTCTTGGACATGTCCACTTCGTACACGTGATCCGCCGGGATGTCCGCCTTGGCCGCGAGATTCAGGATCTTGGCCTCCAGCTGCGGATCGGACAGCGTCGTAAACTTGTTGTAGAGCGGATCGATGATCACCGGCTGCACGTACATCATGAAGACCGTGAACGGCACCGAGATCAGCCACAGCTTCAGCCACCAGCGGCCGCGCCGCGACAGGATCCAGAACGCCACCGCGGACACCGCGAGCATCGTCAGGTAGCCGACGCCGAGCGACACGAGCTTGTCCCGAATCCAACCCGCGACCGGCTGCGTGGTAATCCCGTACTGCTTGGACAGGGCGTAGCTGAATATCTGCAGGGGCAGATAGAGCACGAACGAGGCGAGGTCCACCAGCAGCACGAACAGCGGGAAGCGCACGACGAGCGGAAGGCCGCTCAGCGCGCCGCGCCAATACCGGGCGAGTCCGCCGGACAGCAGGAACAGGTAGATCAGCCATTCCCACGGCACGCTGGTGAAGAAAATCCAATTGCGGATCGGGTTCAGCACCTCGCTGTCCTTCAACTGCTGGGGCGTGAAATAAGTTGCGGGATCCGCCGCCGTGCCGACGTAAGCGCGGGGCACGTTGTTCGGCGAGGTGTACCAGACGTAGCCCGCCACGACGATCGCGTAGAGCAGCAGCAACAACAGCCATTTTTTCGAGAAACGCGTGCGCACCGGCATGCCAACATCTCCTGTTTTCCAAGTGTTCGAATAGGTTCATCATAGCATGTTTTCGGCCGAAAACAGAATGCGAGCGCCCGCCGGACGACTGCCCGGGGACGCTCGAAAAAAGGCTATGGGACGGATGGCGCTTCATGCGATGATGACGTTCATCAATCGCGCCATTAATGGATAAGGACGTTAAATGACGATTCCGGTGACGAAAGGTCGGCGCCGTGGCGCTAGATAATCGTAGGCTTAGCGACCCCTGATGGCATTGTGACGATCGGTGACGGATGACGGCGTTTAAATAACTTCGCGCTCGTCGTTGCCCGGCAGTTCCGGGTACGCCGCATGCGGCTCCGCTTGGTACCAGAACACCGTCGACGCGATGTCGCTCTGCTGCGGCAGATAGCGCCCGCCGGAACGCCAGCCGAGATCCTGGATCGTCACGCGCAGCTCGGATTCGAAACGGATCGGATCCTGCACATGCCAGCGGTACATGCCGAAGCGCTGCTGGCTGCGGTACAGCCCGTCCGGCTTGATGGCCTGATGCATGCCAAGGAACGGCGTGGAATACGTGCCGTATTCGCCCTTCGGCTGTTCCCAGTTCCAGGCGCCGCCGAAATAATCCTCCGTGCCCGTGCCGCAGATCGTGGGAAAATCCTTGTCCCCGTCGAGGTAAAACTTGATCTCGCCCTCGCCCCACCAGCCGGTGTTGTTGACCTGCCAGGCGAGGTAACAGCCGACGTAGTGGCCTTTGCCCTTCACGCCGTCGACGAGCGTGTGCACGTCCTTGTACGGCACGGGGTTGCTGCGGCGCCACTGCGCGTGGAAGTAGGCCATGTCGGACGGAACCTCCGTCAGCGTATAGTCGATTTGGAAATACAGCACGGCCGTCTCCGTCCCCGTGTTCTCCATCGTGATGCGGGCCGACTCCCGGAACGGCATCTGCCAGTAGCTGTTCATGCCGCCCGCCGGATTGACGGCCACGGGGAAGGAATTCACGTTGCAGCGCTCCTGCCAGCCGTTGCAAAAGAAGTCGCCGACCGGCGCTTCGACCGAAGGCTCCTCCTCGTCGTCCCAGTACATCCGCAGGATCATCGTGCGCCAGATGTTCGGCGCGCACGTCAACCAGATATGCTGGATGGCGCCGGGACCGTCGATCTCGCCCATCGTGAACGTCGTGCCCGCTTCGATAGCGACCGAAGGCGACACCTTCCACCCCAGCCCCAGATCGCGCGCGCAATTCTCGCCCGTTCCCTCGGTCGCCATGCCGCCCTTGCCCGCCTCGCCCGTGAAATTCTCCGCGCTGATCGACCGGCTCTTCGCGTCCGACAGCCTGGCCAAATTGCCGATGCCCATATCCAATCCGTTGAAACCAAACATCGTTCCCTCTCCTTTACGATTGGATGAAACCGCTTTATTGGGTCAATATGGAACCTATGCTATCTTGATGGAAACCGGCTGTCAAGGGCTCCGGTGTTGCGATGGATGCTCCCGTGGTCCTCCGGACCAAAGTCGCTTCCATTCGCAACACCTTCGCTTGCAGCGTTTTTTGCGGGCTGGGCTTCGAGCGGAGCCCCGGTGTTTGCGTTGGGCGCTCCCGTGGTCCTCCGGACCAAAGTCGCTTCCATTCGCAACACCTTCGCTTGCAGCTTTTTTTGCGGGCTGGGCTTCAAGCGGGGCTCCGGTGTTTGCGTTGGGCGCTCCCGTGGTGCTTCGCACCAAGGTCGTTCCAATCGCAACACCTTCGCTTGCAGCGTTTTTTGCGGGTTGGGCTTCGAGCGGGGCTCCGGTGTCTGCGTTGGGCGCTCCCGTGGTCCTCCGGACCAAAGTCGCTCCCAATCGCAACACCTTCGCTTGCAGCGTTTTTTGCGGGCT
>NZ_JAAAMV010000040.1 GCF_009909185.1 Paenibacillus glycinis
TGCCAAGATTTTAAAGCAATTCCCCTTAGAAAATGATTTTTGAAGAGAGGTATTGACCGCCTCGTTCATATCAGCTTTACATGAAGGAAATTATATTTGAGGCAACTATGATCAACATTCTCCGTAATATAGAGGTATGTGGGAAAGGAGTGTTGAACGTGGCTCAAATCATTGTCTTTTTTATACTCTCGTTACCTTTGTACGCTGCACTCATTTGGTCATTCCTCGACCCCCGAGAAAGTCTGCTTTTCGGAAAACGATGGATGTATAAAGAAGAACCTGATATTTCAGATGGAGCCATTATTTATACCAAAATCGCTTCGATTGCAGGTATAGTACTTCTAACGCTCGTCTTTTTGATTGCTATCATTTCTGAACTACGATGATTGTCATTTTATTGAAAAGATTGAGCTATCGTGCCCGTTATTTCAATCATCAGATCTACTAAAAATTTGCTTTACCTTGAACTTCCACCTCCTTGTCAGATGCAAATCCAGAGAAAGCAACATTTACATTTGCAGAGGAAGATCGAATGCTAACGATATAATGACCACTACGCATACCTTGTGGGAAATCTACAGTGCTTCTCCAAGTAAAAGATTTATTTGCGCTAATTGTTGTTGTAAAGTACACCATAGCAGAATCGGAATGCTGTACCGTTACCATAGTATCGCTTGTTCCTTTGTTAAGGAAATTCAATTTCACATGCCCGTACCCAACAGGTACTACAAATGCAGAACTGGTTATTTTAGAACCTGAAGCTGTACCGGACAATATGTTAAGAGTGTTGTTGCCTCCATCATTATTGCTTTTAGATTGGAAATTCTGAGACACTGAAAGCGACAATGGAACAGATTTTTTATTGCTTTGGTTCGCTGCCAACACCCCATGTAGCGCAAACGGCGTCAGTACGGCAACCACAGTCAAAGCAGTCAAAAAAAACTTTGTTTTCATCATCGCATTTCTCCCCAAAGTTTATCTTCATTTTATTTAGATTATTTGTCTCCCATAATTATACTATTTAGGGTGAGTATGGTTGCGTTATTCTGCCCGTTACTTCAATGGACAATGGCAGCCGATCGCGTGGCCGGCTGCCGTTAAGTCTTCATTCAGCTATCGTTCTCCGTTAGTTGAATCATCTGACTCTATTACTAGAAATCATTAATTGGCTCACCATTCAACGCGTGATTTATGTAAACTGGCAGCCTCTTAACAAATTTGTTCCATTTCAAGCCTTCGAATAGCAATAGCTCTTCATGCTCGACATCGTAACTGCCGAGACATTTTTGTTCAGGAATCCAAACAAAAAAACCGGTACTGCTGTACCCTTCTACCTCTTTTATTAAATCTAGAAAAATTCGACCTTGCCACTGTATCGGCTTCACGTCAAAGATTGTTTCGAATTCAATGTGTTCAATCGGACATTCATTTCCAAATTCAAATCTACGATTTTCAGTTCCGAGCCATTTGATAATATCCATCGGCAAGCCCATCTTTTTGAGTTCCGCTGCTCGCTTATCTGCTTCATGCCAGATTGGCGGTTCAAGTTGCTTTATATATTCCATCATTTCAACGTTCTTTTGCCGCTTCGCCTCCAGGAATGCGCGGTCTCCGTATTTGTCTTTTATCTTCACATCCGCGCCGTTCTCCACCAAAAATTTTACGATTTCAAAATGGTTACTTGATGCGGCCATTTGGACTGGTGTCGTACAATACGGGAAAACCTGATCCGCTCCATTGAAATTGACATCTGCTCCATGTTCGATGAACAACCGGACCATTTCAAGCTCCCCCTTCCATGCAGCAGAACGAAGTGCCTTCCCACCTGAGTAAGATCTCATATCAAAGCCGAGTTCAAGCAAAGCACGTACACCTTCATAATTTTTAAAAGAAAGAGCCCTGTCGACCGCAGATGACTTTACATGATTCATTGCATTTATATCCGCACCGTGTGCGATTAACTTCTCAAATAACGCCTTATTGCCGCACGGTGCCGCTGTTGTGATTATGGGATCATCCTTATCGTTTAAATTAGCTATACTGCTGTATCTATTTAGAATCTTGAAAGCCGTATCCAAGAGATTTTTCTCAAGGGCATTAGTTAATAACAAAAATGGCTGTATAGAGTCTGATGAAACTGTATGCTCTGAAGTCACTTCAATATTTTCATTCAAAATTAACCCTCCTCTTTTCAAGAAAATTACATTATATCAACTTCTTTCTAGACATACATCGTAACAGTTTATTAAACTGCCCTTTAGTTCAATGAAGAATGGAGCCGCTGCCACTGGCAATCTGCTCCATTTTTCATTGAACTATCGTTCCCAGTTAGCTCAATAGTCAGAGCGTCAATATGGTGTTAGTCGAAGGAAGTTCTGGAAACAGCCATTGCATTTAAGGCGTTCTCAAAATAGCTATATACTTCATCTGCAATTCCCAGAAACTCTTCAACAGGTACATCACTATCCAAGTAACAAGCATACAGATAATCAACTAAAGTGGAGTCAATCTCACAATAATTTAATATGGCATTCTTCATCATAATAATGTCGTCTTGCCATACACCTGTATCTTCTAATACCAAAGAGTATAATGCACGAATTAATCTCTTAGAGTAACCTTTAATATATCTAGTTTTCAGTGTGCTATCACTAACATTAGAAAGTGAACTATGTACACGATCTACTTCCTTCTTGGTCTCTCTATTTAAGTCTATAATGAACTCTGGAGAAATCACTATCGGTGGTACTTTTACACCAACGTCATCACCATATATGCAAACACATATTATTTTAATCCAAAAACCCCAATCATTTGGATTACTTAATACATCGTCCATCGAGCAAATTATCGTATCAATCTTAGTTACTAGTGGATATTCTTCCAACATCCTGTCTTTAATATTTGACAATCTTTCGTAATCAATATCTTGGGGATTTGCACATACAATTGTAAAGTCTGCATCTGACTTAAAAGGTTTAGCAGTTCCTTTTGGAATCGAGCCACACATATAGATGCTATGAATCTTACCTTTAAATTCGGTAAGTAAATTATCTGTATACTTATCAACAAAATCCTTATATTCATTTTGTATTTCAATTCTAGTTATAACTTTTTCTAAAATCATATAGTCTCCTCCTAAATTAAGAACTTCTATCGGCTAACGTCTTTTTTGTGACCTTCGTAAATTAGCTCAATATCCAATTAACCCAAAAATCCCATGTCTTAGCACGTAATTGTTTCCCATGTCCCACACCATCAAAAGGCTTGCATGTGATATACACCTCATCATTATTTATTTTTCTAATACTATTTCAGCAAATATTTAAAAACGTCTCTAGATAGATTCAACCACATATTGGAAGTATCCTGCCCGTTCGTATTATGAGGTCACCAGATCTTTCTGGTCGACCTCTTTTTTGTATGGTCGTAAGATTGCGGTAGCCGGGAATCGAACGTTTCTGCCCGTGGGACTCAGATCCCGAGAGCTATTCAGTTCATTCCCCCACTTGTTCAACCATGGTTAGGCTGGTTGGGACGAAGATCCCGTATCACATGCGATAGTGTGGAAGACAAGAAGGTTAGGGGTTACCGGTGAATTAGCTTGAGGAGTGATGTTATGAATCCCGTGATCGGGTTAGATGTGTCCAAAGGAGAGAGCCATGCACAAGCTTTTTTAGACCGTGGAATACTTCATGGAAAGATCTTCAGGTTTAATCATGACCTTGAGGGGCTAGCGTCGTTCCTTCGTTTCATTAAAGGCGTTGAATCAGCTGCTGGGATGCGTCCATCCATTGTTATGGAGGCAACAGGCCATTATCACAGCCCTATTATTCAGTTTCTGGATGAACACCAATATCTGTACATTGTTATTAATCCTTTAATCTCACATAACGCCAAGAAAACCAATTTACGACGGTTAAAGACGGATGCCGCTGATGCCCATCTTTTAGGGACACTATTTTATAAAGAAGAGTTTGAACCCTTCAAAAAACGGGGCCAGCATCTTATGAATTTACGCTATCTCACGCGCCAGCATGAGTCTTTAACGGGTATGTATGTTCAAGTGAAGCTCCAATTTCAAGCGAATCTGGATCAGGTTTTTCCTGAATACCATGGCGTATTTGGTGACCTTTATTCAAAAGTTTCCCTTAGGTTTCTGGCCTTACATCCTACGTCTAAAGAGGTCTTGGAAATGGCTGAAAAGGAGATTACAGGAGCAATCCAGCGCCTTACTGGACGTGGTAAATCCGGTTTATGGTGTCTGGAGCGCACTCAAGTCTTAGTAGCTGCAGCAATGCGAAATCCCTTTAAGGAGACAGCTTACCCCAGCCATTTGATCTCCATGCAGTTGCTCATTCAATTGCTTCTTCAATACCAGGACCATCTAGCAACCCTTGTTAAATCGATTGAGGCCCTGGCTGAAGAATTACTTGAATATGATTTAATCCAAACGATACCCGGTATTGGCACTAAGATTGCTGCAACAATTTTAGCTGAAATTGGGGAAATCGATCGGTTCGATCACGCTAAAAAACTGATTGCCTTTGCCGGTGTAGATCCTAGTGTTTTTTCTTCAGGCAAGTTTACAGCAACCATCAATAAAATAACTAAACATGGCTCCAGAAGGCTTCGTACTGCCCTATACCAAGCAGTACGATGTGGAATTCGGAGTAATAGAAATGAAAAACTAAGAGCTTATTACGATAAAAAACGTGCTGAAGGAAAGCTGTTCAAAGTAGCGATAATCGCTTGCGTGAATAAACTCATCCACTGGATTTTTGCCATCTTGACTACTAAAGAAGCATTTCGTTTAGGGTAAGAACCTTGGAATGGATATATATGGAACAGTTGTCCGTGCTATGGAGGACGGTTCTTTCCCATGCCCTTTTTTTATTGTATCACCTTATGAAATGACCATTAATGATTAAATATTGACAAGCTATTAGCAGGAATAGTTCAACGTAGCGCGGCCGGTTATTTCTCGCTTGATGCTTCATTAATGCGAATTCCAAGCTGTTCGCGGGAATGAGATCAAGTTCTTGTCAATTTCGGTAATGGGATCAAGTTCTTGTCATTTGGTTTTGACAAGAACTTGATCCCATAAATACAAAAAGCCGCGATATTCGCGGCCTTTAATGAGATAATGTTCTTGTCACCCGACAAGCTGCGCGTTAGCTATCGCGACAGGCCTATTGCTACAAACAGTTGTGATCCTGTTTTTTGTCCTCTTTGCAGGCATATTAAGAAAAGCCGTGTTCCAATTACGGACACGGCCTTCTACAAGATAACTAAGGGGACGGTTGAGACACCTCGACGTAAGATCGGCCCTGCCCTTAAGAACGAACCGATAATTGGCCCAAGCTATCCATCACACGGAGTAGCAGAACTGCCGCTTGCGCGCGAGTCGCTTTGCCTCGCGGGTCGGCTACTGTCTCAGCAACCCCATGAATCCATCCCTGACTGACGGCATGAATGAACGCCTCCCGTGACCACTCCGATAACTGACCCGCGTCCCCGAATCGGCTCAGGACCTGGTTATCCGCGATATCGGGTAAAGTGAAAGACATAAGACCGGCAAGCCGCACAAACATGACAGCCATTTCCTCTCGGGTGATCGGATCATTCGGACGGAATCGCCCGTTTGCGCCTTGAACGAGACCAAATCCTGCGGCGCGTTCCACATACGATGCATACCACGCATCTCGAGAGACATCGGCAAAGCTCGCACCGATCGACTGATCGACCGATAATTCTATACCCTCCCTTTCCAACAACACCAGGAGCAACTTTGTCATTTCTGCTCGCGTAATGGGACGATCGGGCTCGAACAGGTTATCCTTCACACCGTTCACCAGTTGCCGACTAACCAACACATCGACGTCAGGCTGGCTCCAATGCGCCGACTGATCGGCAAAAGGATGGTCATACATCAGCACGGCATATTCACCAAACGTTCTCAGCTTAGCTGTAATCAGGTGCCTCTTGTCGTCCACGACTCCACCAATGTATGTCCAGCCAGCCGGTGCTGACGAATCCTTACCATACACTCCCAGCCTACGTACATCCCCTGACGCGACAGCGCTAGGATCATAAGCAAGCGTCAGTACCATCGGAAGGCCCGGCTTCGCACCGCCACCACCCAGCTTGAAGGAAGATGAATACCTGTGATAACCGATCGGCAGCACCTCTTGCGGATCGTCAATACGTGAATAATGAATCTTCATGTCACCGACGAACGTTCCGGCCTTAACTTCAAGATTTAGCTTGTTGTCAAACGCACTGAATGTTCCTCCCGACTTGCCAATCGCCCAGATTAGTGAGCCTTCCAGTTGCTCGCTGGCGGAGTCATCAGCGCCTGAGTTACCAGGCGTCGGTCCTGGACCGCTGCTTGCCGGCTTCGTCTCCGCTTCTATAACCGTCGCGACCGATTTGTTTCCGCTCTCATCAAGCGCAACTACGGTAATCTTATATTTCGTCGACGGTTTCAGGTCTGCTATCGTATACGCATTAGTTCCGGGCATCGCTCTAGCCGACCAAATCGGGTCGAGGTCAGTTTCGCCTGACCAGTTAATTTGAAGCTCCTTCAAATCCTCGGCCGTCGGATCGTTCCAAGTTAGCTTGATTGTATCCTTTCCGGTTGACATCGCAATTAATTCAGATACCGGTGGCGGAGATCCTAGATCGGGGAGGATTTCGGCGGGATTCCACCCCCAATGGACGCCATCCGATTCGTTGCCCGATTCGTCGACCGCCGTCACCTGAAAGTCATACGCCTCGGTGTCGTCCAAATGGTCTACAACGGCCCATTGTTGCCCTTGTTCCACATCAATTGGATCGCCATAGCGGTCGGCGCCCGCTTTTTTCCAGCGTAGTCGAACAGAGGCAAAATCGTTGTCTTCGGGGTTGCGCCATACGAGCGACACCGAATCGCCTGACATTCCGCCGTTAAGGCTGCTCACTTCGGCCGGCGGCATGCGGTCCTCCGCCGCGATGACGACCACTTCGGTGAAATCGGTGCCCATTGGAACACCCGCGTAACTAAGAACGCTCCCCTTAACACTGATTTGATACGTTTCCCCTGCCGTAAACGGGACTGTCGGGATAAATTCTACGGCGATGGCAAGCTGCTTCCCGTCTTCGACCGAACCCGGGTTCAGCGCTTGGACTGCGCCGATTACGTCCAAACCTGAAGGGTCTTTTACTCGAATGACATCCGACAAAACGGAATCCACCTCGACTGGTTTCGTAAATTGAATCTGCAGCTTTCCCCCGCCCGGATAGGCCTTAATATAGGCAATCTTCGGCGGTTGGTAAGAGACAAGCGGGACGTTAACATCGAAGCGCGGCGGCGGTACATCAAGCTCTCCGCTGTAACCTGTCTCATAACCGTCTTTCTCATATCTGATTTTCCATTTTCCCGGGGGAACGTCCCATCCGTATCGACCACCAGAGTCGGTGATTTGGGGATTGCGCTGCTCATACCAATCGGCATTCCAGACATTCCAGTCTCCGGTTTCGGGGTCCAGCTCCAGCGCTGTAGCTGTGATCCCATCCAGGCGATTGTCCGGCAATCCTTCGTAGACATAACCGCTCGGATCGTAAATGTATTTCGGCTTCGCCGCAGGTGAACCGGGCGGTTTCTCCGGGTACGGCTTCAGCTTGCAATCGTACTGCTTGAGATAGGATTCGAGCTCCGCCAGCTCGGATTCGATCAGATCGTCCAGTATCTTGCCGGCCCAATACGATTCCACCCAGAAGACCAGCGCTTCCGCGCCGCCGAGCTTGGTGCTGAGAATATTGACTCCGTTTTTGACGAATTCGTGAATCGCAATATCGTATTTGATTTCCATCGCCATATTCGCATAATACTCGGAGGCTTTCGGATCGCAAATCGCGAGGGCCGCCTCGTAATCCGCATTGATTCTCTCAATCGTTCCGGGAGACATCAATCCCGTCACGGCACTTCCCAAATCGTAGGCTTGCGTACCCCGGTTTAACACTTCAAAAACCAAGGCAATCTCCTCTGGTCCCAGCGCCATGCTTGTCTTGGATGCCGCCTTCCCGGAAAAACCGCCGTTCTCCCCTTCACCTCCGGGAATGACCGCCCGCAGAGTGATCGTATCCTTGGCAGCAAGATGCGAGCGCTGCACCGATACGCCGAACACAGGCAGGCCCGTCAACTGCTGCCGCTGTAGTTCCTTCTCGCTAGGCGACAAGCCATCCGCCGGCGACGAGGATAGACTGATGTTCGCGCCAAGCTGCTCATTCAATTGTATTTGTCCCGTCAACGTACGTGGGGGCAAAGGCTCACCTCCTGGAGGTGCCTCCCCTGGCTTCATGACCGACAGCACCTGGAAGTTCCGCAGAGCGGTCGGCAACGTATTCCTAAGCTCCGACTCCGAAGGTGGCGATCCAAACGACAATTGGGATGGATCGTCTTTCTTGTGGTATGTCACCGTTACCGGGCCAGGATCGCTCTTCAACATCATCGCGGCGACATATACCCCATTCTCTAGCCGGGCATCGGCGGAAGTATTGCCCATCCAGACCTGCACGTCGGAGACGCGCGCGGGATCGCGGAATTTGAGCTCATAAACGAATGGCTGGCCCGGCACGTACACGAAAGGGAATACTGCCACGCCGTTCTCAGTGCGAAATGTTTGCTTGCGGCCGTCGCTCTGGCGCATCGATACCTCCTCCAGCCCCGGATCGTTTGGATCGTAGAGAACGACCGCTTCCTCACCTGCCAGACGCTTCCCGTCGATTCCGGCTTCCGTCCGAATCGCATGCTTCATCGTACTCGTATTGGCCAGCTTCACTTCCAACTGCCAGATGCCTGCCGGAGAAGTGTCGGCTGTTCCGATCATTTCCGTTCCATCGTACACGGTTACCTTAGCGCCCGGCGGCGCCGACCCGCTTACTTGAAATTGCGGTTTGACCGCCATCTCGGGAGCTAGCAGCGTAACCGATGCGAGCTGGACGATAGCCGTACCCAGCATCTCCTCCCGCTCTTCCGTTCCTTCCGTATACGAAATGCCGGCTGTGAGCGCAAGATCGTTACTTGAACCGTTATCGACTACATGCAGTCCGAGCTGAACAACGCCCGATTGACCGGCTGCTACATCCCCAAGCGGGATATGAAGCTTGCCGTCCCGCACCTCGTTCGTGCCCGCTTGGCCGTTCACAACGAGCGTGCCGGGAAGCGGTTTAACCGTTTCCGGCAACTCCAGTTCAATGGCAGCATCCGCTGCGGCGCCAGTGGTCATATTCGCGTTGTTGTATAAAATGCGAGCGGTTAGCGTGCCGCCCGGCGTCGTCAGCTCGGCACTCGTGCCGATCCCATTACCTGCACGGCCACCAAATCTGCCCGCCGGGTGAAGCACAATTTCACCGAGATCCTTGGTCACCGCGGAGACCACCTCGAACTCTGCTTGTGCCGTCAAGCCGTCTTCGCCTTTGGCGACGAGTCGGTAATGGCCAATTGTCGGCAGCTCAATGACATACTGATCGCCCTGACGCCGATACACGAGATTCTGGTAATCAGCCTCACTGCCGTCAAGCTTAAAAAATTGAAGAAAAACATTGCCCGCGTTGCCGCCATCCGGCTTCACGAAGGAAACCACAGCCTGCGACCCGCTGCCCTCCAGCCTCATCTCGACGGTTGACGTGTTGTCATCCCCGATTACCGTTTCCTCGCAGGCCGAGGGAAGCTGCGCTTCCTTGCCGTCGAGACAAATCCGGAACCGATCTCCTGCTACAGCTGCCACCTGCATAGGAGGACCGTAACTGAGTATTGCATGCGAAGCTTGCAAATTGTAATGATAGGCTACCCGCCAGTCGAAGGTGACCGGCCCCTGCCAGTCGCTGCCGAACTGCTTCGTATACAACTTGAAATTCACGCCGGCATAATCAAGCAGGACCAGATCTTTTTCCGCCTCTCCCCGCTCGGGGATAACGACATCGGTGAGTTTGGACATCTTGCCACTCTTCCCGTTGCTTGTGGCACGCAGTTGCGCTTGGCCCGCGGGCAGCCGAAGCGAATAGGAGCCGTCGGGCTTCGTTGATGCCGCAAACGTTCGACTGCTTCCCTTTACGGTTGCAGTGACGTTCACGCCGGCAACCGGTGCTCCATTGGAGCCGATTACCCGACCCGACAATTCATGAACCGGTTTCAATCGCAGCACCATGCTTACATCCTTGGCCAGCGTGTCAACGGCAAGCTCGGTAGAAGCCGGCTCGTAAAGGGAGTCGCTCGGCGTCATTTGAAGTCGGTATCTGGCGCCGTATCGTGCGGCAACCCGCAAGTCCATACTGCCGTTAACGTTGCCCTGCAGCACGACATCGTTATGAGCGTCGACCAACGTATAGGTCCCCGATACTTGTTCTCCGTTTTCTCCGCGGAGAGTGCCCTTTAATTGCACATTGAATTTCGGCTTTATTGTCATCTCGGCCGTCTGTCCGAATTCGAATAGCGGCGCTTCAAGCTCGAGTGGGAGCAACGTCGAAACCTGTGGCGTCAGGACGACGCGGTATGGAGTGCCTGTGTACGGAACGTCGAACGAATAAGTCAGCACGTCGGGAGAAAGGCGAAGCAATTCATAATGCCTTTTAAAAAAATCGGAAAAGTAAAAGACGGTCAGTTCACCATTCTTGAGTGCATTTTTCCATGCTTCCCCTTCCGGCATATCCAGACTGATCCGCAGTTTGCCGGCCACATGCTTGCTAATCGGATATTCAGCTGGCAGGCGCTCGCCGTCCACAATCATATGGACTTTATCAATTTGCGAGATTCCCTCCGAAATTAAAAACGCGCCCACATAGTGACCTGGCTCCCGTTCGGTCAGCCCAATTGTCCGTTCAGCCGCTGTAGGCTCCGCCCCGCCCTTCCACGCTAAATAGGAGACCGCCGCCTGCAGCTGCAAGCCCGACTTCGCTTCGATCCGCAGCTCTGCCTCGCTATCCATTACGGGGACGGCATCGTTGCCTTGGCCTACCATCCGCGAATAGCTCATATTAACCGAGCCAACAGCTGCGCTTGTTTCATATAAATCGAACGAGAGCTCGTTTGCGCCAAGCTGCAGCGTAACGGTCTGGGCGGCGCTGGCCTTGAACCCGTCCGGCGGCTTGATGCTGACTGTAATGGTTTCGCCCATATCCCGCAGGCCCGGTAGATGAGCCTCTCCTTTCTCATCCGCGGCCACCTCGGCCAATAGCTCTCCGCTGGGCTCTTTCTTGAACACAATGACGGCTGGCTTGGAAGGAGGGACGCTGTAATTGACCGTTACCTTCACCGTTGCGGTAAATTCCGGCGTCAGCCGCAGCGTAACGGTGCGGCCGCCTTCGAGCGTAATGCCGGATTGGTTCGCAAGGACGAGCTTAGCCTGCACGTTGCGTAGCTCCACGGAGTAGACGTCTCCCGAAGACAATGGGATTTCATAATGCGTCGCATATTGCGAATGGACCGGGTCCCATTCGAGCGGAATCGCCATCTCTTCGGCTTCATCACCCGCTCCGGCTGCAATCAGACTCGCACCGGCGAGCAGGGCATTGTGCGCCGCATCAAGAGTCAGGTCGACTATCATTTTGCCCGCGATCTTCACGGGAAAATGCTCAAGGGACATCGCGTTGCCCCCATCCGCAAGCTGTACGATCGCGGAAGTAATCTCCGCCATGCCATCGGTTAGCTCCAGTTCACCTTCATATATGCCGGGTGCCTCAGCTTTCTCGGTCAGCTCGATCCATTTCGTTTGGGACGAATCTCCCGATTTGCAGGTCATGACTGCCTGCACAGCCAGCCCGCTGTCCCCAACTGCCCGAAACGTCACATTGCTGCCCGTCTTCAATTGATCGCCAAGCCAGGAAGAGGCCGGAACAATCCATTTGGCGGATGTAATCGGTTGCTCGGGACCGGTCTCCCCACAACTTTGCGTACAATACGTATACAAGGCACCACCGCGAGCATAGACCAGCCGGTTACCAGCACCGTCCATCGCAACCGCATAGGCCTCCATGGCTGGATTTCCGGCAATGGCGGGCATGCCCAGCTGTTCGCTGCTGAAAATTTCACCGTAATGCGATTGATACAGAACAGGCGGATCAGAATCGACCAGATTGGCCAGTACGATATGTCCGTTGCTGCTAATTGAGAATGGACCATACGTTTTGGACGTCACCTCCGTTTCGACGCGTCCGTCATTCAGATTGAGACGTTCTCGCTTGAGGACATCGATCAGGTACGCATCTTTCCTCCGGTCGGGCGCATCGGCTCCTGCATACGCGATATAACTGCCGTCCTCGTTGATCGTCAATGCGCTTTGGTACGCGTTAAACGCGAACCGGTCGACAATAGTGCCGCTTACCGCGTCATAGAGATAGATCGATTGCGACTCGTCCGCATCCGCTGTAACTGACAAATTCGTTGAGGTCGACAGAAAAGCAACAGTCAAGCCATTCCCGCTAATGGTTGGCCCGTAACTGATGCCGCTCTCCGGTTCTCCAGCCGCGGTTGCACTAACCAGCTTGCGCGTATGCGCGGTGCGGTCATACACATAGACATGGCCATTCTCGGTATACGCCACCCATCGTCCATCACCGCTGACAGCCGGTTCTCCAGCTTCGACATCCGGCGACGAAATCAACTCCAACACGCGGGCTGTCCGGTCATACGCGTACACATGTTCACCCGCCACTTCCGGCGAAGCAGTCAAATTGCTAGCATCCGAGGAGAACACGACGATGGCACCGGTCTTGTTGACTTTTGGACTTGCCACGCCCCCCTCCGGAGCCGCCCCGTCCCGGGTAACTGAGATAAGCTCTTTCTCCCCGGTAGCGTTATCAATGACATAGAGGTGTTGCGTGTCCGTATAAACGGAAGTCGATCCGTCGCCGCTGATTGCTGTCTCGATCGCGCTTGCTTCGTACTCGCCTGCTAGATCAGCAAGCTTTGTTTCCGAAAGTGGAGACGCGGCAACCGTTACCTTTTCTCCGTATGATTCGTTCCCGGCACGGTCCACGGTTACAATTCGATAACGTTCCGGCGCGCTGCCGTCCAACGTGAGGACGTAACGAGTATCTGTCGTTTCACCTGCCGGCGCTGAATCTCCCTCTTTGTATATCCGATATTGGACAACGTCGGGGTCTGGCCCGGTTTCCAGAAATGGCGGGTCCCATTCCAGCTCGATCCGGTTATAGGCAAGCAGTTCCCAGGAAACATTGATGACATCGCCGGCCGCTGTCCAATCGGCGGTTATGACGACCGGTGCGGACCTGTCGCCAGTCTGGCCATTCACTTCTGCCGAGGCTGCAAACCGATAGTCGCCTTCTTCCGGAAGTTCCATCGTAAGTTCAAAACGCCCCCGACCAGTACCTTCGTCGCTTGTACCTGCAGGAGCGCCCGCCGCTGTCTCTTCTCCGCCATTCAAGGAATACCAAACGGTTACCGCCGCACCTGGACTCGCATAACCGCTAATCCGCACAGAAGCATCCTTCGTGTAAGCTGGTAGTGGATCGAGGACCGGTACGCCATACACTTCATCCGCAACGGTCAACAACGGTTGAGCGGCGCCTGGGTCAGTCTCTTCCTCGGCCAGCGAAATTGCTGAACCGGTAATTTCGGAACGAGCAGTCGCACCCGGTGAATCTTGTACGATAGATTCCCCACTCTCACGCATGTCCACAGGAGTCTGTGCAGCGAAACTGGCTACCGGTACGATTCCGGTAACAAGCAATGTTGAAAGCACTACGCCGAGCATTGCCCGTCGCCACTTTCCGTAAAACCCGATATTCACCGTCCATTTCCCTCTCTTTCCGCTTGCTCTCGCCCAGGTAGGACAGCCCGCAAAATAAAAGCTATCCCTACGGAATTCATTGAATCGAATCGGCGGCAATTGACTGCCGCTCCTTATTCGCCGATTGTCGATCGCGAATAACTAATTGTTACTCCCACTAATCGCGGGCTTCACCTCTAGCTCGGCCAAATAGTTGGACGTAATCGTGCCCCTCGGCTTGTTAAACTCAAAATCCACTGACTCGGCATATTCGCCGGTGTAGTTGATGCGGATAAGCATCGGGATTGGATCATGCCCCTCCGGCAACCATCTTGCAGTCGCCTTGTACCGGCCAATCGGTATATCACCCAGACCCAGGCCGCCGTCTACCGATCCGACATGTTTGACGATTGTTTCGCCTGTGGTGCCGTCAAGCAGCGGACCGATAGGGGTTAGCGTCATTTCCAGATCGCTCAGCTTAAAATCCGGCAACGAATAATCTGACTGGAGATACTGATAGACGAAAATTTGCCCGTTGACCTCCGTCAATGTGAAATCCCGGACGGCTCCCGTTTTTCCCGCGAACGGCGTTGCCACCTCGGGCTCCATATGAAAGGTGTAATCTTTGCCGTTGTACTCCGGTTTATAGTCGGCGGTCATTGACCAGCTCGTAGCAATTTTCTCTAACTCGATCCGATAAAATCCGTTCCCGTCGGTTACCCCGATAATGTTGCTGTTGTACAAGAGCGTATTATCCGCGATCACTTCGACGCCTTTCAACGGCTGGCCCAGCGCGTTGCGCACATAACCTTTGACGACATAGGGCTCAACCGCTTCCTGCGAAGGCGGCTGTGATGGCTCTGGAGTTGGCTTCGGCTCAGGCAATGGAGCAGGCGTTGGCGTTGGTTCCCCGGAAGGTCCGGGATCGTCGCCGTTGGCCGGGTCTTCGATCTTGATGGTCGTCACGTTGCCGCTTCTGGAATTGGACACGGCATAGCCGCTGTTCTCTGCGACAAAGCGCAACGGAACCATCGTGCTTCCCTTAATTGCCTGAGCGGGCGTGCTAAGGTTGACATTACGCCCGTTTACCTTCGCGGTCTTGCTGTTGATCGTCAATTCAATCGTAAGCCCGTCCTTCATACCGGTCGCTTTCTTTACATTCCCAGACTCCACCCATGTGACTTTAAAGCCGAGAGTTTCAAATATTTTGCGGAACGGAACGAGCGTGGTGCCGTTTTTGATTACAGGCTGGACACCGGCGAACCGAATCTCTTGGCCTTTAAAATAAATCTGGACCAAGGGATCGCCAGTTGACCCCGGACTCGGCGAAGGTGTAGAAGGCGGCTGGCTCGGAGCGGGCGTTGACGGTGGAATTGGCGTTTCCGGGGCCGGAGAAGGTGGGGGCGAGGAAGGCGCCTCCTCAGCTCCCATCGGGCTTTTGTATTTAATCGGCTGGGATACGAGCGTCCCATCTGACGTTTCGATCTCCAGCACATAATATTGCGTTTCCTTGATTGTGCCGTTGTTGCTGGCGTACAAATCGAAGTACAGATTGCCCTGAAATTGTCCGACTGGCTCGTTTAGATCTTTATGGAAACCGGGATTAATAATGGTACGTTCATGGGTCGTGCCGGTCGGCGTCGCCGTCATTTTGTCTTGCACAATGCCAAGAAGCCAGCCGGTTGTAACGCGATTTGTTCTCCACACACCCTGGAAATTGTCTTTTCCGTAAGCGTCTGTTGAACGCAGAACGACAGCCTTAATGACCGTCTTCTGTTCGAAGGTGAGCTGCAGCCTGAAGTGGCCGTCCTTGTTGCCCTCTGGCGTGAAATCCGCCGCGCCGACAATGTCGGAGGCTGTATCCTGCAGGATGAATGCCTTAATTTCCGCTCCTTCCGGCGATGACTCCCCAAATGCGGACACGATTCCAGTGAACGCCAGCACACCGGCAAGCGCCGAGCTAATGGCAGCAGATTGTATTTTTCTTCGTAAATTGAACATATTAGCTGTCTTCCTTTCCAATGCAGTATGCGGACCCTTCGATCTCGCGGCGTTTATAAAGTTGAACCGATCTTTCCCTCTCACGCCCCTCCTCTGCGGTTCCTCAATCGCCACAACCAAGTATGACAGCCGGCGCCGCGTAATTATATTCTCCCTGAGGATATTTTCAGAGCCCGAAAGGATACCAATAACAGCATGCGCACGATAAGGATTCAATTAGGTCACAATGCTGTCAGAGTCGTCTAGATAACCTGTCAACCATTTACACGCGCACGGCGATTCCGCCCATCTTTGACATTAGCTTGCCGACCCGTGGTCATGACCGGAACCATTGCGCGCGGACCATCCGGCCGGTTGCTTCAGCGTCCCGTAGGTCAACCGTCGCCATACCCACTCCAGCGGGCCGAACCGAAACCGGGACATCCACAGTCGGCTGAGTCCGATTTCTACCGCGAAAACGGCGAAGCAATATCCGGCCACCTGAAGCAGATCAAACTTCCCGTACAACCCGAACCCTACAAATACGACAAAGGAAATCACGGACTGGAGCAGATAGTTGGTTAGCGTCATCCGCCCAACGAACTGGAATGGACGAAGTACCTTTTGCGCAACAGGCTTTTGCAGTAGTAGAATCATGGACAACAAATAATAAAAGCTGAGGAAGATGCCGAAGCCGTAAATCAAATATTGGCATATGATTCCTTCATATGCTCCCGCGTGAATCGCCCCGAGCCGTATCATGGTCAGTACTGACCCAACGGGGAGGCTGACGATGCCGCTCCACAACCTGAGTTTGCGAAGGAGCGGCATGAATTCCCTAATCCGCTGAAACAGCTGCACCCGGCCGGCATAAAACCCAAGTAGCATCAATCCAAATGTGCTCGGATACGTAATTTGCTCCGACGTTAATGCCGGCAGCACATCCTCTCGCAGATGGAAGTTGAACCATTCGCCATAATTGCCGCTGCGGTATGCTTCCGTCGCCTCGGCCGCCCCCTGTTCTGCTGTGCTGTATGCGCTGGCGTTATCGTCCTTTAACACGGATTCCGGCTGAATGAAGGAAAATGAGAACATAAGTAGGAAGACAAGCAGCACACCGACAGCCCATTTCAGTACCGTCCGTTGCCTGCGCCGATAGAACGGCAGGAGCAGGCAGCCGAGCAGGGCATATGTGCGAAGCACGTCGCCCCCGTATAACAGCAGCATATGGACCGCTCCGATAACGAACAGTATGAACATCCGCTTCAAAAAGAAGCGGTAAACACGAATTCCCTTCTGTTCCGCGCGGTTCAGTAGAAGGCAGAAGCCGACTCCAAACAGGAAGGCAAGCAACGGGTAGCATTTTCCAGTAAAAAAAACTTCGATGACCAGCCTAACTCCCCGGTCGATGGCGGACTCCCCTTGCGGAACAATGCTATTCCGCTCGAAAAAAATAGCTGTCGTGCTCATGTATAACACGTTGACGAAAAAAATCCCGAACACCGCCAACCCCCGCAATACGTCAATGGTTGACAGTCGCTCGGAATTGGCTGCTGGCAGCAGCTTGATCATATAAAACTTCCTTTCATTTTCGGATTGGGCCCAAATCAACTATATGCAATTTGTCGAAACCCCGAAATTATCCTTAGGGTTAATTTAGGAATAACAAAAAGGCACCTTTACAGGTACCTTGGGTTCTGGTTTTATTAATATAAAGCCCAACGGATTGGAATTGACATCCTCTTTTGCAGGCTATAGTAGAACTCTGAGCAGATCGGCGCGATTGCGCACTTGAAGCTTCCCGTACGCCGACCTTAAATGCTTCTTAACGGTTACCTCCGCAATAAACAGCGATTTGCCGATAGCCGCGTTAGACATTCCGGCCACGGCAAGCCTGATAATCTCCTGCTCGCGTTCCGTTAGTTCTTTCAGCAGCTTATCCAGTTTGCTTTCCGGAGCAGCAGGCGGTGCTTCGCTGCCCGTTCCAGGGCACAGACCGGTCTGCTGCAGCAAACCTTCGATTACTCCTTGCAACTTATCTCCTCTCGCATCGAGCAAGAATATCGGCGTTGGTGTCGATCCGTCATAATACGTATGACGGACACCAGGCACTTCCCGGAAGCCGAGGCTCGAGTGCGATTCCGCCATTATGGGATCTGGAGGCGGAGACGTAACAATGGATCCATTAGATACCATCATCGAGAAAATGAGTTCCAGCGCCTTGATCGACATGTAAGGATTGGCAGGTTCTGCTACGTCGATCAAGCGAATGAACCAGCACGAGTGCTTACTTGCCGGGTCCGTCAGTTCCCCATACGCTTCGGCTGAGAGACTGGCGATCCAGATGGAGGCAAGAGGCTCCATCTTCAAATACGGTAGCGTTGAAGCATTCACCGGATAGATGACAGACAGCCCGACAACCGCGCCGGCCAGATCTCGAAGTAGTTTTATAGACTGCCACTCCTTCTCCATTACCTCGCGGATCGGAAAATCTTTCATTTTCATTATATCCAGCGTCGTCAGTTGCCCGTCCGGTGAAGACTGCACTTGTTCTAACCGCTGCTGCAGATAGCGCTTCGCTTCTTCCAGACTGTGTCTGCCTAGCCGCTCCCAGACATAACTCTCATTGTCCGTCGGAGAAACGATCCAGCGAATGGAGGCACCGCCTATATAATAGAAACATTCTCGCACCTCCCATACCGCGCTGCCGTCCCGGGGAGATTGCACAATGCGATTCATGTATAAGTTCGCGCAGCCGGCAAGCAGCCTTCTGTATTTGTCTGGGGTACGCTCCATCATCATTTTGCCGACCGCTTCACGCATCAGATCATGGAGAGTCCAACCTCTAGACGTCTTCCTGACGAATGAAAACCCGCAAAGATCGTCAAAAAGTGCGGACGTTATTGGCTCCCCTACACCGATAAAGCCAATTGTTTCACTGTCGAAGTACCTTAGCACCGACGCAATTTGAATCCATTCGCGCAGCGCCTCGCTCGGCACCTCTCTCAGCCACTGCTCCACAAGACGGGGCAGCCATTCCTCGCCGTCCGCGTCACCAGCCGTGTCCTGGAGCCAATTCGATGCCGCTGCTAGAGATAATGCCAGCGGATGTCCCCGCGTCTTCTTCCATATCTCATGCCGGCTGTCGGAATCGCCGACTCCGCATTTTGCCAAATAAGCATTCGTTTGCTCCTCATCCAAGCTGTCGAGCCGAATTGGTTTCACCCGCTCCCTCCAAGCAGGGGAATGGAACCACCTGCCTTCGAGCGGCTTCCGGCCCGCCACGACTGCAAGTACGTTGGACGGCAACCACTGAAACAGATGCTCGCGCAGCCAGTCGTCCATAGCGTGCATCTCTTCATAGGTGTCAAGTGCAATCGTAATTGGTTTCTCTTTGGCGATTTGCTTGATTAGCTTCAAGCAACCCTCTACTGCGATTTCTTCTGAAGCGCTGGCATTTTCGCCGGTGTCGCCAAGTTGAACGAGCAAGTTTTGACAAAAGTCTTGTGGTGTATGTATAAATTCGCGGCTATCCATGGCAATGAATAACCCTCCATGTCGGATGGACAACCGTCTGAATGCGTCGAGCAGCGTCGTTTTCCCCATTCCACCCGTTCCGTACAGTGACCAAACGAACTCCCGCTGCTGGGTCTGACTGGTTAGAAACTGTTTATAGGAACGGAGTTCTTGCTCCCTTCCGAACAAGAAATTCCCTTCACTGCTTTGAATATCGCTTAACAGGTAATAATCCATAGCCCCTCCTTGCGCTCAACCGTCAGTAGTCGATGCCGCCATCAAGGCGGCCAGTTGCGTCCGGGTTCGTATATTCAGCTTGGCATAAACTGATTTTAGGTGCTTTTTGACGGTGACCTCGGAAATATATAGCTGATTTGCAATTTCGAGGTTGGAGCAGCCTGTAAGGACTAGCGATGCTACCTCCGCTTCGCGCTCCGTCATCCTCTTGATCACTTGGCCGCTTCGAGACAGCCCGTTATCTACATTGGCCGGTCCACTTGGCTTGACGTATGTTTTCGAGAGGAACTGCAACCCTGAAATACTACCGGCGCGGCAAAGCAAATCTTCTAGAAAATGACGCAGCTTCTCTCCTCTCGTGTCGAACACATAAGTTGGAGTCGGCATCACCCCATCATAGTTGCAATGCGTAGCACCCTGGGCGACGGTGAATCCGATACTCGGATAAAAATGCCGCGCAATCTCGGACGGATAGGGCGAACAGACAAGGATTTCCCCGCCACACATATATTCATAGATCAGTTGCATACCGACTGTACGCTGATCCGGATCAAGCACGTTTCGGAAGTCATGTAACTTGATAAACCATCCTGCCGGCCTTTCACGAGGCGTCTTCAACCGGTGACGCGCTTCGGCGGATAAAGAGGCCAGATAAGGTCCGCAGTGAGGGTCATCTTTAAGCCACTCCAACGAATTGTTGTGAAATGGAATGATTGCGGCTAAGGCAGCAGAAGCCCCGCTCCGATCACGCAGCAGCTTGAGGGATTGTGGTTCAAGCTGAAATAAGGCCCTTACGTTAACGCCCGCGACGTTGATGCGCAGTGCCTCGGAAGAATAGTGAATTAGATACTCCTCCCCCGTCTCCGGATCGATATCCGTACCCACTATGTCATCTGAACAGTTCCTGCGCCACTCAACGTAAGCAGCAGCCTCGTCAAGCGTAGATTCTGTCACTGTTTCCCAGAAATAAGAGTCGGTAGACGCATCGCTTGTAAGTGCGCGCACTACCTTGACTCCGGCGTATCGGAACAATTCCCCGACCTCCCAGCCGCCCCCTCCCCCCTCATCTCTATTCAGTAATACCCCGGCATAAAATGACGCGCTTCGTTCTCGTAATTGCTTATAAAGCCTTGGCGAGCGCTCCTTGAGCAATTCACTGACAGAATCTTGCATGAGGTCATGCAGTTGCCACCCACGTTCGGATTTTCGGACGAAAGAAAAGGCGACCAACTGGTCGAAAATAATGGGCGACAACTTCTCCTGCATGACGTGCTCAAGCAGCTCTAGATTAAAATGCCGAAGAATCGAAGCAGCTTCTACCCATTTTCTTAGCTCCTGATTCGGTACTTCTTTTAGCCAAAGGGCCGCTATTTCTCCAAACCAAATCTGATTCGGAACGCCGGCATGGCTTTCTTCCTTCCCATCCCGCGCAGCGGCAAGTGACAGCGTCAGTGGATGTCCTTTCGTTTGCCGCCATATTCGTTCCATGCGATTCTCATCGGATAGCCCGCATCGCTGCAGGTAGTCCATGCAATCCGAGCGATCCAAGTGATTGATTAACACCTGCTTCAGGCGCTCTCTCCAAGCTGGCTTCTGGACCCAAGAGCCCTTTAGAGGATAGCGGCCAGCTGTTAACACAATCCCACCTTCTGGGAGCCAAGGAATTAGTCGGTCCCGCAGCCACGTCTCCATATCCTGCATCTCTTCAAATGTATCAAAAGCCAGAACGACGCCTCGTTCTGGCGGCATATTCCGAAAAGCCTCGATTAGGTCTTTTAGCTTCCACTCTTTTTCGCTCAAAAACTGGCGTTCCTCAATTGCCTCGCAATCTATAAATTTACGAAACAGCGCTTCGGTTACCCCCGGTTCGGTATGAACAAAATCACGGCTGTCCAATTGCATGAAGTATGCTCCCGTCTGCTCAGCGGCATGTTGGCATAAGCGCAGAAAGGTGCTTTTTCCCACTCCACCTGTCCCGTAAACATGTAGCATAGCTGCTCCATCAAACTTGCGGTCAGACCCTCCTTGCAGCAGCCCTTCAAACTGCTCGAGTTCGGTTTCCCTGCCGACGATATAGTACCGTTCTCTTGCAAACATTCGATTAGTCTCAAACCTCATTTGTACTCACATCCCGATCCGGAAATACAGTAAGTGTATCACAATTTTATTATTGTAAAAGGCAGATCTTGTCGAACTCCAGACGGCTTTGAAGGAAAAGTGAGTAACAAGACAAACGGCGGTCCAGGACATTATATTCATGTCCCGGACCGTCGCTTATCGAATGTACATTTATCACCTGCGTGTCACCGTAACCTTGTATCATCTACCGATGATTTGCAGCGGCAAGCTTTTGAGGCCCAGGAGATTTATCGCGTTCAGCGGCTCCAGCACTGCCACCTCCGGCACCTTGAAGGTATCAACCCGATGGATCATTTCCTTCAGCGCAGCAGTCATTTCCAAGCGGGCCAAAGGCGCTCCGAGGCAGAAATGGATACCGTGGCCGAATGTCATGTTTGCACCTGACGGACGCGTAATATCAAATACGTTCGGATTTTCGTACTTTGCCGGGTCTCGGTTCGCTGCGCCCAGGAAGGCGGCTACCCGCTCGCCTGCCTTTATTTTCACTCCGCCTATTTCCCCGTCTTGCTTTACAATCCGGGTAATGAATTGAACTGATGTGCGGTACCGCATAATTTCGTCGACGGCTTGCGGAATCAGCCGCGGCTCTTGACGCAGCAGTTCCCACTGGTCGGGATGCTCGGCGAATGTACGCATGGCATTGGTCAGCAGATTCGTCGTCGTCTCATTTCCGGCTACCATCAGAATAACGCAGAAGTTGCTCGCTTCCATATCGGTTAACTGGCGTCCTTCCACCTCAGCTAGAGCTAGGCGCGAGATGAGGTCGCCTTGCGGCTGCCTCCTTCTTTCCTGCAGCAAGCTCCGGAAAAAATCGGTCATCTCGTTGTATGCGGCGATATGCTCGGGAAGCGAATCCGAAAGCCCGGAAAGCAATCTATCCGATATGCGAACAATAACATCGGACCAATATTTAAATTTGACGCGATCTTTATCGGGCACGCCCAGTATCTCGGCAATTACCGTTATTGGAAAAGGAATGGCGAAATCGTGCACAAAGTCGCTTTCCTGCTTGGCCAGCATCTCGTCCAAAAGGCAGTTTACAATAAGATTCATGCGCGGTTCGAGCTCCAAAACAGCTTTCGGCGTAAATGCATGAGTCGCCAACGCTCTAATCTGCGTATGCCGCGGCGGATCCATTCCTGTTAGCTGATTTTCGAATGGAAGATCCAGAGACAAGCCATCAAAGATGGCGGACGAGAACGTCTGGTAATCGCTGAGTACCTTTCGTACGTCATCGGCACGGAAGACAAGGAAAGCTCTAAATTCGGAACTGAATGTGACAGGGTTTGTTTCAAGCATGCTAGCGTACCATGGGTAGGGATCAAGCCTCATATCTGGCATATTCGACATTAACAAAACTCCTTCTGTTCTTTTAAACTCTTCAACTGCAGATGGCTTTTCTGCAGAGACGGTCCTGCTGGTAAGTTCCATCCGAAGCAATTCCAGTTCGGAACTCCGACCGAACTGCCCGTTACGTTTGTCAGGACATTTCTCCCCCCATCTCGGCTCAAACAAGGAACATTCCCCGAAAGCTCCGCTAAGGAGCAGTCACGACAACGCAATTTGGCACGATGTCGTATGACAGCAATCCGTAATTGCAAAGCCAAGTATGACAGTTTTCAGATTTGAAAAACATTATCCATAAGGATACTTTTCATATCCTAAGCGTTTGACTTGTTTAAGATTTGCTGGTCCATTGATTGTTGCGTTATCTTGATCGCACATTCCCATTGTAATTGCCATCCCATCCCCGGAATTTCCGGAATGAAACGAAGGTTGAGCCGTCCTTAATGACGGGCTGGATAATAAGGTTTATAGCCATTGAAAGATTCGCCAACACCATTCCAGATATACTTTCGATTAGGTTTGTTATCCTTCCGGATAATAGCGTCTTATAACACAAGGTGTCATAATCGCAATACCCGGAGTGCTAATAGCAAACCAATTCAGCAAAAAAGCTATTTGGCATAAGCTGCTTTAGTGTAAGCTTTCGTTCTGGGGTGGCCTCGTTTTCATGGAAGAGCTGAATGAGCCGCCGGCGGTTTCTTATAAATCATGCCGTGAACAGTCGGGCCCGGCTTCAATCCCTTCTCATTCAATGCCATTTTGCTGTATAACCAGCACATCATCCCAGTTATTATAATGGATCGGTCCAGATTGAGCGTTGCTCACGAGACTCCTGCCCCCATTACGGTAATTTTTATTTGAGAGGATTGATTATGCTATTCTTGCGGTAATAAATTAGAAGTGGTATGCTTAAACTAGAATTAAGACGGGGAGCCACCCCGTCCCGGATAACAGAAGTGCATCCCACGGTGCGCGACTGATTCAGATTAGATCAGCGAAAAACCCACGCTCGGCGGTCAACCTTGGCGGTGGGTTTTTTGCTGCTTTTTGCGTCTGAGCCAACGATAAAGCTTATGGATTCCAAACCATAAACTCAAAAGTGCGGCCAGTAGTCTAACTACTGCAATAAGCGCATCAAAGGTCAGGGTGATCACCACCTTTGCGGAGAGCTACACCGTTGACCTACCCACCTGTTACCCTTCTATAATTATAGCATTTCACTGGAAAAATCCGGTAGTAGAATAGAATAAATGTTCGTGTTAGATCATACTTTCAGCACTGCCGTCTATATCCAATCGAACTTGCTCCAAATGTCCCGCTGATGCACACCAGGGGCAGTGCGGATCCGGACCATCCATTTAACAAGCCGAGCATTCAATCAGATCAAACCGCTAGCCATCTTTGGCCACTGTACAGCCCGTTAGAATTCCTGTAAAACGAATAATTCGGCGTTTGAACAAAAACGAGCGCCTCGGTACGATGGGGTTACGCACGAGGTCAAAAGCCTCAAAAAGCCCATCAGGAGGTCGCTCTTCTATGAAGTTTAAAGCACAAGACAAGCAAAATCAACGGATTGAAAACATTACCGTTCTTCACCTGGTCGTTGGCGTAGACATCGCCCAGGAAGTTCATGTGGCCAGCGCCGTCAGCTTTCGGGGTATAGCGCTGGGCACACCGCTCGAGTTCGGTAACCATCGAGAAGGGTTCAGAGAAGGGTTCAATCAATTCGAACGTTGGATTCAAGATCTGCTGAGCACCTACAAACTGAGCTAAGTCATCGTTGGCATGGAACCCACCGGCCACTACTGGTTCAGCCTAGCCCGTTGGCTTATCAATCAAGGCATTGAAGCGGTTCCGGTTAATCCTCATCTCGTCAAAAAGAACAAAGAAAACCGAGACATACTCCATCTAAAAGCGATCGTAAGGACGCCCTCGTTATTGCAGATATGATCATCGTTTTCATCCGGGAACCTTCGATGAACTACGTATTCTTATGGCAAATCGAGAAACGGTCACCAAGCGCCTCAATGCCGCAGTTAACCAGATTCATCGCTGGGTAGACATTGTCTTCCCCGAGCTGCGCCAGATCTTTAAAATCCTAACCTGCACCAGCGCAATCGCAACGCTCAGACTCTTCCCTCTACCGAGAGAAATCAGTCGCTTAAGCACGGAACATGTCCTCGAACCTGCGAACTACTGGCGTTGGCAGCGCGCTACATCGGCGTCAAGCATGCCGAGAAAGCCTACTTGCAGACGGTTTAAACTATACCGTTTTTATCAAGAATGACATAAAGTTCTTGTCATTGGTCCGTGACAAGAACTTTATATCATACAAAAAAAGCTGCGTTTTACGCAGCTTTCTACGGATTATGTTGTTGTCACCCGACAACGATGTCGGTCGATCAACTGACTGTCACTGCAGTCAACCGAATTAATGAATAGTAGTCCAGATAATAAAGATCATTCTACTAATCAACAAGAAAACAAAACCCGGTACAGCTGTAAGCCGTACCGGGTTTTGTTTTTGTAATGTATTAAACGAAGGATGGTTTCCGCACGTCAACCCTGCAGCTCACAACTTTAATGTATTCTGCATCCGGACCTTCTACGGTTGGACCAACATACACGTTCGAATTTTCATCGATTTTGACTACAACACGAGTTCGCTTACCATTTACGTGTTCGTAAGTTAGGTGAACACCAGGACCATAAAACCTTCTTCCACCATACTTCCTGCCACGTTTAGAAACGGCGGATGATCCGGAGGCGCGGCTGCGAATTGTACCTCTTGTCGGTCGTCTATTCATCTCGAATCCCTCTTAGCAAGTTAGCTACTTTAACTAACAGCTCATTATTCTCAGCAACGATTGCTCTTAACTACTCATCCGTCAATTTACAACTTCCCAAAAAATATACGGAAAGTACTTGGGTCTTACGAAAAGGATAGCATAGTAGATGGATGTGTGCAATCTCGCGCCTTCTAAAGAAAGACCATGCCATATGGTCTTGATTCGTTACGATTCCTATGGAACGATTGCATTCGGCCTACATTCCCATCGACCTGCGTAATAGTTTGTTGATCGAGCTTCCAGATCGCTGCTCCGGTAACATTGAAATCCGGAGGCGACGAAAGTCTCCCCATCGGACCGAGGGCAATTTCACCCAAAGCGTGAGTATAGTGTTCTACATTACATCCTCAGAAAAAAAAAGAGACAGCGCTTATCACGTGTCTCCTTTGGTCTGCGTAATACCAATTCAACCTCAAAATTATTGCACCTTGGAACAACAACAATGGCATTTTATTTTTTTACTTTATAAAACTCATGATATAGTTTCATGAGTGCACGCTTCTCGATACGCGACACATAAGAACGTGAAATACCTAATTCTTTCGCGATCTCACGCTGCGTCCGTTCTTCCCCCCCGGTGATGAGGCCAAACCGACCGACCACGACTTCCTTTTCGCGTTCATCCAGGATGTCGAGATTTTTATATATTTTACTTTTTTCAATTTTCAATTGAACCCGGTCCGCGACCTCGTCGGCTTCCGTCCCCAGGATGTCGATGAGCGTGATTTCATTACCCTCTTTGTCCGTTCCGATCGGATCATGCAAAGACACGTCCTTGCGCGTTTTCTTGAGCGACCGGAGATGCATCAGGATCTCGTTCTCGATGCAGCGCGCCGCGAACGTCGCAAGCTTCGTGCCTTTTCCCGTCTGGAAGCTCTCGATGGCTTTTATCAGCCCGATCGTTCCAATGGAGATCAAGTCCTCGAGTCCTTCGCCCGTATTGTCGAATTTTTTGACATTGTGAACACAACCCGATGTAAAAAAGGAATTGTTTGAATCGGCAAGTCAATTTGTCGAAGGTCGATGTCTTGCTGCCGTGATGGAAAGCTTTATGTCTTCAATCTGTGTTTAGACGACGATGATACTTAACCCTAAGTTTGGCGTCTTGGCATGCTTTTGTTTCCGAATTACAGTGGCAAGCTAATGTTTCCAAAGCAAAAACCCCTTGGAAATACGGAACTTAAGCATCTGTGGAAGAAAATCACGCCTAGATTCTCGCTCAGCCACAATTAGGATAAATTTTCCAGTACGGGGAGAAAATCATAAAATCGCGAAAACAAGAAGAACCAGCTTCTTAGCGCTGGTTCTTCTTGTTTTCGCTTTTCTTTCCACATGATGAAAAGGTGTATCAACTGAGGGTATCGCTTACGTTCTAAACGACATCAATTTGTTGCAGACGCAGAATACACTATTAGCGAGGCTCGATCCAGCCAAAAACAATACGTTATTGTACCAGAATGTAATCGAGGTTAATCCAACCTGTATCGCCTGTTTCATATTTATAAGTAATGGTATTGACTCCTGCGTTCAAAGCCAACGCTTCCGTTTGGTTCCCCCAAGTATCCCAGTTCGTAAGCCTTTGGAAGCTTGCTTGCTTGATTTTCGTTCCATTCACATAAACACTCACGGTGGATGGATTGTTCTGTGCGTTTGCATAACGGGCCGTTACGTTATAATTCCCTGCGGCAGCAGCGGTTACGCTGAATGTCGTGGTGGCGCCCAAAGTCACGTATCCGTCCACGAATCCGCTTCCCGTATATCCCGTATGATCCGTGTTGACTTTGGCACCGCCCGAAAGCTGCGCCGATTCCGCTTCAAACTTAACGGGGAGCAAAGAAATACTGTCGAAGTTGACCCAACCCGTATCGCCGGAATCGTATTTGTAGGCGATCATGTTCGTCCCGGCGTTCAACGTCAACACTTCCGATTGATTACCCCACGTATCCCAGTTCGCTAATTTCGGAAAGTTTGATTGCTTAATCTTCATTGCGTTTACGTAAATACTTGCTGTAGACGGATTGTTCTGAGCGTTGGCATAACGAGCGAGCACGCGATAGCTGCCTGAGGACGCAACATTCACGCTGAAGCTCGCAGTTGCTCCGGAATTCCAGTAACCGTCTACAAATCCGGTTCCCGTATAACCTGGATGGTCGTTGTTGACTTTCGCTCCACTGGACAGTTGAGCGTTCTCCGCTTCATACGTGACTGTGCCCGATCCATCTAAGGAGGTACTTCTGTATTGATCCGGATTCGTACCCGTTCTCACCAGCACGATGGTTTCCCCAGGCGTGGTGTTAAAGCTCAGCAACGAACCGGAAAGCGTCTCGCTCTGAACGCCATTGCGATAGAGCACGACATTTGTTGTCCATGGGTTCCTGACACGAGCTACATTACCAAGCTTTGATTCAATTTCGACATACTGGATATCCCCCGATTTCATGGAGGAGGAAACTACAAAACCATTTTTGGCAAGCAGCTTGTATTTAGCGTCCCATGCCGATGGCCATGCCGGAAATACACGTATCACTGGATCTCCGACGGGCGTTGGGCTAAGGCTTTGATTAAGTGCTTCCTGAAGCGCAGCCGAAAACGTTCCGTAGCCTTCTGCGGAATAATAATCTCCTTGGTCAAAGAGTAGGTTCGGATACACTCCGTTCGTAGTGAAAACACCATACTGCGTATTTAAAATCTCATCCATATCGTTCGCACGCCCAAGTTTAGCGGCGTCTACATGAAAGCGGCTGGATCCGTTTCTATCAATTACTTGATTTTGAACTTGATTTAAATAACCAGGAGAATGGAGATAAGTATTAAGCGCGATTGCCCAATCGCCGTTATCTAAGCCCTGATCCCTTGTTTCCAAATTCAGCACGTCATACTTTTCGAGCATTTTAAAGATCGGGCTTTCCGTTCCGTGCAAATCCCTTATAAAGTATGCAGGCTGCAGTCCTTGTGCCCATGCGGGCTGAGTAGTCGCGAGTTGAGAAGCAAGCGACGAATTCGTACTTCCCGCCCACAGGGCGCCCGTGTCCGTGCGCAAAGGATATCTCGCGAGATTATCGCGGCGATCCACCCATTGAGAGCGCATACTCGCGTCGACTCCCAGCAGTGTCGAAGCCTCGACTACCGCCGCAAAGACGCCCTTAGCCATGGACAAATCATCGATGACGTCTTTACCGGCCCAAATATGCTCGTGAAGATTCGTATTGTAGAAATGATATTTTCCGTCGACTTCTTTCCTTAATCCTGGATAGGTGCGGTAAAGCTCCGCCGCGCCTTTGATGATCGGATAGGCTTCGTCCCTCAACCAGTCAATATCTTTGGTGTATAGATAGATTTGCCAATAATACTCGGCGGTTTCCTGGGTTGCCATCATGGTATGCGATACGTAACTCGCCTGGTTATTAGCGCCGAATATGTTCCAGTTCCATACCGGGAGAAATCGATTTCTCTCCATCGTCATAGCAGTGAATTCTTGCGAACGCGTGTTGGCATTGAAATTGTAATATTGCTTTACTGAAGAAGCGATATTGCTCGGCAGCGTTTCCCAGCCGAGGACGCCGGCCGTCTCGCCGATAAAAACCCCCTGGCTGCCCCACATTTGATCTGCTGCGGTTACATACTGCTCATAGCTCTTATCCCGCATTTTAAACATCGGATCCATTAATTCCATGTGGTTCGCTGCAATCAAAGGCTGATACAAGGAATCCTGGTTCCAGTTCCAATAAAAACTGCCCCAGTCCCGCCGATCCTCCTCGCCGATCCAAATCCCACCGTTATACTTGGACGGAAAGTTGCCTCTGTTGGAAATGGCAGCCAAATACATGTAATAGTTGCGTCGTTGTTCGAAATCCTTCTTCGAAGGCAAATAGATGTATGATTTATCCCAGAAGTCGCTCCACCAACCCTGACCGGTGGCATATATGCTGTTATAGGTCGGAGAGTTCACTGCGTTCGCGATGGCGTTAGCTTTCACGTTCACCGATTGATTCATTGTCGAGTCTCCCCCGATGATGACGGTGAAGGTGCCGCTTTGTGCGGGCAAATTCAGCCGAAGCGATTGACGTGAGCCTACCGTGCTGTTGGTAACCGACGAAACATTTCTGCCTTGCACGGTTGCCGCAACGGCTGTGCGGTTGTAATAATTATTAACCGCTATACCTGTACTGCTTGGTTCCTGAATAACTTGTTCCAATACGACCGTCTTATTATCTGAATGCGTGGTGAGTGTGGAAACCGCAGAATGAGGCCCCCATACTTGGTTCGCATCGCGCAGCATGGCCAGATCGACGGTGATCGCTTTAGGCGTCGCGCGATTATCCGTTATTTGAATCGCAATGGCATCTGAATTCATATTGGCGATTACATTGACGGCGACTCCGGCTCCATTGATGCTTAATTTGCCGTCGTACAAGGATAAATGCTGTACCGTAGCACCGTTAAAAACCGTATCTGCCCCCAAACCGATATGGACGCGTCCCAAGGCACCGCCGCCCGAATTGGTATGATCTTTGGAAACAGAAGAGGCATCGTTGAACATGAAGGAATCCGTGTGATTCAATTGCATAACAAGCGTATTGCTGTTGCTCTGCCAAACAGGCCCGCCGAACCTACCGTTCGCCACAGGCATTCCTTGGGTGCCGCTTGTGATCATACCGTTGTAATTCAGATCGGACCGACCAATCAGTTCGCTATAATTCGGGTTAAATATGGGGCTTACCGGGTTACTGAACTCCGGTAAAACAGGAGCTAATGCAGGTGTGATTTCAGCGTGAGTTTGCTTGGGGAAGATTATGATCGTTTGCAAAAGCATGATTAAGATCAATAATGGAGATAGAAATGATATGATTCTTTTTTTTGCCAACATTATTTCCTCCTTTAAACTTTTAAACCTGTCGGACTCCCTGATAACATTTCACTTCATTACGAATTTCCTTTCATTTTGTAATCGCGTGCATGCATCGTAGCAGTCAGCTCCGCGTCTCGCAAGTCAAGCAGGATTTCTGCGACGCTTACTTTCAAGGGCAAAGAAATAATGGGGACGTTTTAGCGAAGAACAAGCAATACGAGAATAGTAAATCGACTGCGGGGCTGAACTGAACCTTCAAATTCCAACCATTTCTCACATCCAAAGTAGCTAATTTCTAATCACATAGCGATCACCTCCATTTCGGTTTTTCCAATGAAAGCGCTTTATTTATAGTTACATTATAATAAAGCGGCTTAATGGTAACCATGCAGTCGTTTGTGGATTTATTTGTACTTTCTTTCCACTGCACCAAAATAGGCTACATCGCATTCGATGTAGCCTCAATTTCCATATCTTGCATTATCGATTGATCCGGCGGTTTGTCTTGTTCACGATTTACGCCCTGCTTGCATTACAGTTCCAGCATCGCTTTGATGACTTTTGTTTCGGGCTTTAGCCAGCTCTCAAAATGCTCGATCATGTCCGCGAACGGTACGCGATGGGTCACGTAACTGCTCACGTCGATGGCTCCTGAGGAGATCGCCTCCAT
>NZ_JAAAMV010000041.1 GCF_009909185.1 Paenibacillus glycinis
TGAAATCCTTCATAGTAACGGCTCCTTTCGAATGTAGCTCTGCATATGGTTTTAAGTAGAATCCACTACACATTGTAACCACATGCAACCTACGTTAAGCGATTGAGGCCGCCTCGTTCATTATGACTAACGGGTACGATAGCGTAACTAGAGGAATAAGGAGGAGTTATGGACCGTATACGTTTAGAACAGGCTCTAAAGAGTAGTGACCTTAAAGAGGCATCTTCAGTACTTTCCGAGGTAAGTCGGTACAAGGATGAAGAGGTAGTCCTCATCCTAATAGATCATTTGAGAAATACAGAAAACACAATCCTCAGAAATGAAATTGCTATTGCCTTAAGCGACATGAGAAATCAACTAGCTTTGGAACCAATTATCGAACTACTTAAGGATCCAAAGACATTGGGTAATAGAGGAACCCTGTTGTTTGCCTTAAGACCATTCGACTTTTCAGCGCATCTAGAGTTATTAGTCGATTTTCTGATTAACGGAAGCTTTGAGGTTCGCCATGAATCTAAACATCTTCTGAAGTTATCGGACTTTCGTATCCCCGAAGATTTAATCATGAAAATCAAAGAAGCCATTGAAGATTTTGAAGATAGAATCGAATTACTTTCAGAGTCTTTAGATGAATTAGTGGATAATAAATAACGTTATCGACCTTCGACGAATTGACTTGCCGATTCAAACACTTCCTGTTTTACATCGGGTTGTGTTCACAATGTCAAAAAATTCGACAATACTGGCGAAGGACTCGAAGACCTGATCTCCATTGGAACAATCGGACTGATCAAGGCGATCGAGAGCTTCCAGACGGGAAAAGGTACGAAGCTCGCGACGTTCGCGGCGCGCTGCATCGAGAACGAAATTCTGATGCATCTCCGGTCGTTCAAGAAAACCCGTAAGGACGTGTCTCTGCACGATCCGATCGGAACGGACAAAGAAGGCAACGAAATTACGCTCATCGACATCCTTGGGACGGAAGCCGACGAGGTCGCGGATCGGGTTCAATTGAAAATTGAAAAAAGTAAAATATATAAAAATCTCGATATCCTGGATGAACGCGAAAAGGAAGTCGTGGTCGGTCGGTTTGGCCTCATCACTGGTGGGGAAGAGCGGACGCAACGTGAGATCGCGAAAGAGTTAGGTATTTCGCGTTCGTATGTGTCGCGTATCGAGAAGCGGGCGCTCATGAAACTATATCATGAGTTTTATAAAGTGAAAAAATAAAATACGATTGTTGTTGTTCCAAGGTGCAATAATTTTTGAGGTTGAATTGGGATTACGCAGACCACAGGAGACACGTGATAAGCACGTGTCTCTTTTTTTCTGAGGATGTAATGTAGAACACCATATTCACGCTTTGGGTAAAATTGCCCTCGGTCCGATGATAAGACTTTTGTCGCCTCCGGAATTCAGTGTTATCGGAGCAGCGATCTGGAAGCTTACAGCTGTAGCGGACTTTTTTTGTTGTTGATTAGTAGAATAGATCTTTTTATTTGGACATTTTGAATGGTACATCACTGAATCACCTATTGAATGAAGCGTTACATATTGACCTGCTCCTAAAAGCTGTCTTCGCCACTGCAGCCTAGCTGCTATGGATGCGTAGTCTTGTCCCCGTAATCCCAATTGTGAATTGACACCCATTGTTTCTTGAAACCATTTTCTACGGTCATGTGGTCTCCGCTCAGGATACAGTCAGCATTTTTGCAAAGCATAACATTAAGATGAAACATTTCTGGGTAGATGAGGATGCATCAAAAGAGAAGCTGTTTTACGTGCTCGAGCATCCAGATATGGCTTCGCGCGAACGAAACTTTCAAGCTTTCTTGGATGAGCCAAAGTGGCAGGAGTTGAGGGAAAGAACGAAGCAGATGTTCAGTGAAAATAAAGTATTAGACCGATAAATAAAGTACTAGACTGCGAAAATAAAGTTGTAGACTGAGAAAATAAAGGACTAGACTCCCATCGACGCGCTGAACGAACGGACAGTGTGGTAAAATTAGTAAACAGTTTATTGATAGGAGGATTACATTAGTGGATGGTTTGAAGATTCCTTGATGCAATGGCGAATGAAACAAAAAATTATTATTGAATGGGGATGCGTATGGAAAGTTTAATAAAACCTAATTCGTTATTTGATAAATTGAAGGAAGGACAATCTTCGAAGGTTATTGATGTGCGTTCTCCGGAAGAATTCGAGCAAGGACATATTCCAGGTGCACAAAACATTCCAATCGACCAATTAAGCGACCGGATTTCAGAAATTCCAATAGAACAACCTATCATAACTTATTGCAACATGAACCATCCTGGACACTCGAGGGGTGAAAAAGCACAGCAATTGCTATCAGAAAAAGGCTTTAAAGTGAAGGCGATTGACGGTGGATTTAATGAATGGAACCGCCTAAAACTACCTATTGAAACGGAAAAATAAAAAATAATGTATGTTGCTTAGCCTTTTTAATTCGAATTATTCGTTACGCAAAAAGAGAACAATAGTTGAAAGAATAGTTCGAATTTATGGATCTTATTAATGTTCTGGCAAGTCGCGGTCCCGGACATGTACTTTAGTTATATTGTGATTCGGAGCAAAAAGAAACGGACTAGCGTAATGTGGACCGCTAGTCCGTTTCTTTTTGCTCATTTTTCTCCTTTTTGAGCTGCTTTCGCACAACATGGGCCACTCCCCATTGATGTAAGGTTTCCAAAATCGGAGACAAGCTCATGCCGTATTCCGTGATGGAGTACTCTACTTTCGGCGGGATTTGCGGATAAATGACTCGTTTAACGATCTCTTCCTCTTCCAATTCGCGCAGATGGAGCGTAAGCATCCTTTGAGTGATATCGGGCAGCAACCTTCTTAGCTCATTGAACCGCAAAGGTTTACCTTGAAGCAAATGATAAAGGATAATCGGCTTCCATTTACCGACAATCGAATCTAGCGCCACAACGAATTGACAATGGACAGGGTTCTTTTGCATACGTAAGGCCTCCGTTACAGTACCTTTTTTAATACTATACCACTTTTTTGTGCGTACTTAAAATATGTAAGTATATATAATATGATTATCCTGAAAGTATAACTGATTACAGAAGGGAAGTTTTGATTTATGGCAACCGTATTGTACATCACCGCACATCCTCTTGATCCTCAATCATCGTATAGCCTCGCGGTAGGCAAAGAGTTTATCGAAGCGTACCGCGAGGCAAATCCGGGAGATGAGGTTGTACATTTGGATCTCTATAAAGAGAATATTCCGCAATTTGATGCTGATGTTTTAAGAGGTTGGGAAAAGCTTCGGACGGGTTTATCTTTCGATCAACTGACTGATGCTGAGAAGTCAAAAGTTGCTCGACTTGAGGCAACTGTTGATCAATTCGTGGCTGCTGATAAGTACGTATATGTTTCCCCAATGTGGAATTTTTCGATCCCGCCGGTTTTGAAAGCATACACTGATGCGACTTCAATTCCAGGTAAGACTTTTAGATATACCGAAAGCGGCCCTGAAGGTCTATTGACCGGTAAGAAAGTCTTACACATTCAAGCTAGTGGTTCTGTTTATTCGGAAGGTCCTTTAGCTCCACTAGAAATGGGATACAGCTATCTGAATAGGGTTTTACAGTTCTATGGGATTAAATCTATCGAGGCAATTTGGGTTGAAGGAACGGCATTAAAATCACAAGAGCAAGCTCAAGCTATTAAAGAAAAAGCAATTGCACATGCTAAGAAAGTTGCTAAATATTTCTAATAGGGGACCGTTCTCGCACCGGATCCATGAGAGTAAATTAGCCGAAAGTAAAGTAATATTCGAAGCTGTTTCCGATTACTTTGAGGGGAGTCCGTCCCCATTATCCACAGAAAATCAAGTCGCTTATATTTCCCAAATAATAAAAAGCCTGTTGAAGTATTTCAATAGGCTCTTTATTAAGTTATCTGGGAACGTTAGTTCAATAAAACAGCAGCAGTCTAAGACTTTATTTTCTCCAGACAGCAGAACGGTGCGCTGCATGTGAGCAGCGAGGTGTATATATGAAGAACGCGGAGTTTTTCCAGACCGCGTAAGCAATTTACGTCAAATATGAGAAAATCTTAAATGACTCTGCAGCTGGACACTTTTGATTATAGGGAGAATAAAGACCGCGCCTTAAGTGGTCTTTATTTGTCTGCCAAGAGCTACTGATGCCGAAGGATGCAGCCTCGCCAGCGTGTCGTAAAAGGGTTAAGCCTCCAGGGAGAACGCAACGATTTGCGACCGGCTCATTGTCTGACCCGTCTCCCACGCAACCGAGAAGCGTTCGTCGCCTAGCTCCGCGCGGATCGCCGCCAGCGTTTTCTCGTAATCCTCTCGATACTGCGCCCTGACGGGGGTTCCCAATAATTGGCGGTACTTCTCGTCCGCCCCCAGCAGTATCACCGCGGACGCGTACACCTGCTGGGCATACAAGGCTTCGGCCAACCCCGCCAGTGCCCCGAACAAATCCCAATTCCCTTTGTAGCTTCGGCTTGCCGAGATGCTCTTCTTAAAAAAGCGAACGGCCTGTTCATAGTTCCCCAATCGGAGGGATGTGTAACCCAAATTGCGATAGGGTCCGGCCAGTTCCCATCGGATATTGGTTTTTTCGAACAGCTCTACACTTTCCTCGAACAAGCGGAGGGCGCGGTCGTACTTGCCAAGCGCAAGCATGACGTTGCCGTATCCGCTCAAGGAACTGGCCAGATTCCAATCATCCCCATGCGCGCGAGCAAGAAGCTCGCTTTCTTCCGCCAGCGCGAAGGCCTCGTGTTTATCGCCTTTGCTTAGGTGAATCAGGGTGAGCAGGCGCAGCGTCGTGGAGAGCGTTAACCGGTCGTTCAGCCTTCGGGCGATCGCCACGCATGCCAATGCCGAAGCATGAGCCTCTTCGTAGTGTCCTTGCACGGTTAGAAGGATGCCATGGCCATAAAGGGCCATCGCGCTTGCTTCAGAATCCTCGTATTGTCCCATGGGCGGAAGCACCCTTGCAATCCAGACTAAGCCTTCGTTCCAGATGCCCTCGCGCAGCCAGAACAAATAGATGCGGCTTGCGATTCGAAGCCCAATATTTCGCCACTCGGGGTGTTGGTGCGACCACTGGAGCGCAGTGCTTAAATTGGCATACTCCGCTTTGACCTCTGCAAGCCATTCGTCCTGTTCCCGGCTCTTGAATTTCATATCCGAGTCTTCTAAAAACTTATCGTAGTATTCCGCGTGGGCCTGTTGAATCCAATCTAATTCCTCGCTCGGCCTCTCAGGGCTTCCGGACATGTGCGCCAGCCCATACTGTTTGATGGTGACCAGCATATCGTACCTGACCCGTCCGCCCACAGACGAGCGATCCATGTAGACCAGCGATTTGTTCACCAGGCTAGCCATTAAATCTAGGACCTCTGCTTTAGCGATCGAAGCGGTCTCGGCTTGCGCAGGCCCGGGGCAGACGCAGACGTTCTCAATGGATTCCAGGGTGAACCCTCCATTGAACACGCATAAGCGCCGAAGCAGCAGCCGTTCCTTCTGAGTCAACAGCATGTAGCTCCAATCGATCGTGGCTTTAAGCGTTTGCTGGCGAGGCATCGCTGTTCGTTTGCCGAATGTGAGGAAGCCCATCAAGTCCGATAAGCGGTCGATGATCTGTTCCGGCGTTAGCACGTTCATGCGGGCTGCGGCCAGTTCGACGGCCAGCGGGATGCCCTGCAGAGACTGGCAAATCAGGGCAATCTCAACGGAATTTCGTTCCGTTACCTGGAATTCAGGCGCGATGGCTTTCGTCCGTTCGACGAACAGCTGGACCGCTTCGTATTGCATTATGGCTTCGAAGGATAGCTCGTGCAGCGACGCCTCTGATGAAGGAACGCTAAGAGGCGCGACGGAATACGTATATTCGCCGGGCGAATTCAAAGACTCTTGGCTCGTCGCCAAAATAGCGAGGGAGGGAGCCGCGGATAACAGCGCTTCGGCGATCGTGGCGCAGGCATGAATCAGATGCTCGCAGTTATCGAAGAGAAACAGCGCCTTTTTACCCTTCATCTCGTGCACCACATAATCGAGGGATGATCGTCCCTGTTGCCGGTTCGTTAAGCCCAACGTCGACAAAATATACTCAGCCACGAGCAAAGGGTCCGTAACCGATGCGAACTCGAACAGCCAGATTCCATCCGGGTAGGCGTCCGCCATGGAGGAGGCCGCATGAAGCGCCATGGACGTTTTGCCGCTCCCGCCGGGTCCGGTCAACGTGACGAGCGGCGAATGCCGCAGCATTTCCAGGATGCGCAGCAGCCCTTCCTTACGCCCGACGAAGCCGGAGCGCAGGGCGGGCAGGTTCCCGCGGGAGAGGAAGCCATCGGATTCGGCGTCCCTTAACCTCCCCTTTGATGGGGGATGAGCTAGCAAGGCTCTGGCGTCCTCGCCATTCGCAGATGCCCGTTCGGCATAGATTTGATCGAACCAATGCTCGTCGAAGCCGGGGAAGACTCGGTTCTGTCCGGGCTTCAATTTCTTTACGGAATCCCACAGCTGCATCGCCTCCTGCCGTTCGGCCCCGCTTAGCAGGACGCCCTCGTCCAGAAAGACTTTAATGAGTCGCTGCAAATTTTGCGGACTCGGTATCCGCTCGCCGTTCTCCCACTGCTGAATCGTTCTGGCATTCACGCCGACCATGCGGGCCAAGTCAATCTGGCGGATTTTCTTATTTGAATGAGAAACAGGTCTCGAGCGCAGTCTTCGTATGATTTCTTCCGGCCACTCTAGCTGATTCAACTTGTTCGGCACTGTTTCTCGCTCCAATCTATTCAAGCTTCTATCTTGTTCCTAAATCGATAAACACGAACAAACACGTACATACGTACATTCCTGAAGGTGTTTTGCGGTTGCTATAATGCTTACAAGTTCAAAGTTTACACGGATTTAATAACTACTTGCAGGAGCGAAGGGAGAATCGACAAAGCTTACCGGAACTGTCTTTTCATATAGGAAAAGAGATGCCGTTTTATCGTGCTCATTGCGATCTTATATCTCTATTATCATACAAAAAAGGCTGTTTCGGCACAATGAAATGCCCGGTTTCGCCGATTCTCACCATCTTAATTTTGGACTTTCTTCCTACCTGTGTAATTTAACGTCGCATTCTATGCGATTGGAGGGAAATGCCGCCTCTTTCTTTTTGTTCTCTTTTCTAAGTAATGACATCCATATCCGGTCCAAAGGAGCGACAACATTGAAAAGCAAATTGAAAAAAACGTCTTTAGCCGTTGCGGCTTCGCTATTGCTGGCATCCGGCGTCGCGAAGCCGACATTCGCCGAAGCAATGGCGACCGATCCACAGCAATCGCAAGTCGACCAGGGAGCAGCCCCGATCACGGCGCCATTTGCCGCAGACCATGTCATCGTGAAATTTAAAGCAGGCGCGCATGCCGCTTCGGCTTTATCTGCTGAAATGGTGGTACAAGACCATCCGCTCCCCGGTACGGGCGCGCATGTGATGACCGTCCAAACGGGTACGGACATCCCCGCGCTCGTCGACGCCTTGAAGCAGGATCCTAACGTGCTCTACGCGGAGCCGGATTATCAAATCGTACTGCCTGCCAAGCCGGTAGACAGCGGCAATTCGCCGCAACCGCAAGCCGTTGACTCGTTACCTGCGGCCGGGATCACTGCAGCGTCGGAGGGCAAAGAACAGCAGGCGGGCGCCGATAATGTGCCCGCAAGTCCCGATAACTCGCCGGCCAGCAGCGAGGTGCCGGACAGGATTCCGAGCGATCCGTGGTTCCGTGATCAGTGGGCATTGTCCAATATCGGCCAACCCATCTTGGAATACTTTCCTTCAGGAACGCCGGGCATCGATATTGAGGCGCTCAACGCTTGGAAGATTACCCAAGGCAGCGACGACGCGGTCATCGCCATCTTGAATTCCGGCGTCGACACCAATCTGCGGGATTTGGCGGGCAATGTCTGGACGAATCCCGACGAAATCCCGGATAACGGCATCGACGACGACGGCGACGGCTATACGGACGATCTGCACGGATGGGATTTCGCGCACGGCGACAATTCGCTGCTCGATGTGACCGACCATGGCATCGATCGATTGGGTACGAACATGGCGAGCGTCATCGCGGGCAAGCTGGACAACGGCATCGGCGGCGCCGGCATCGCGCCGAACGTCAAAGTCATGCCCCTTAAGATCGTTGCTCCGGATCTTGGCTCCGCGTCCACGCTGATCGACGCGATTCACTACGCGAAGGACAAAGGCGTGAAGCTGGCCGTTTTCGGCGTCAGCCTGAACGGCTACAGCCAAGCGCTTAAGGATGCGATGGCGGACTCAGGTATCTTGTTCGTCGTGCCGGCGGGCAACGATGGCACGAACATCGATCTGCCGTTCGCGAACGTCTATCCGGCCCAGTACCACCTGAACAACATGGTTACGGTCGCAGCCATCGACAACAACGGAATGCTTCCGTGGTATTCGAACTATGGCAAGGACACAGTCGACGTCGTAGCTCCGGGCGAGAACATCGTCGTTGCCGACCCGGAAGTGCAGTTCGGCTACTCCGCGGAAATGGACAACGGATATTCGAAAGCGATCTTGAACGGTTTCGGCTTCGAACAGTTAAAGGAGGACGAGGATACCGGCTGCGGCTTCCTGTGCTTTAAGACTTCATCCGCAGAGCCAGAGTTGCAGGACGTTACCGAGCGTCAGGATGCGTTTAATCGCACGATGAGCTACTTGGGGTCCGGACCCGCGAGCAAAGTGCTCCTCGTTCAAGACGATTTTTACGGCAATACCGGCAACACGACCAAAACCGATCAAGATCTGGCGACCTATAAGAAGCTGCTTGAACAATTCGGTTATCAACAGGATGCGGAGACCGGGCCTTCTTATCACGTCCGGGCGCTGGCGTCCGATGCGGACGGCCCGTCCCTCGAGGAGATGCAGGCATATGACATCGTCGTCTGGTTCTCGGGAACGGATTGGCTGGACGATCCCGCTTATAAGGTCATAACCGACAATGACCAAGTGAATTTGACGGCTTACCTAGGCGATTCTTCCCGTCCCAGACGCTTGCTGCTTGCGGGAACCAACATTACGAGCAATATCAACGAATCCGAATTCATGCGCAATACGCTGCATATGTACGTCATCGGCGAAGGTGTTCTCGGGGATGCCGTTGGCGTCAGCGGGACGGCTTACGACGGCGTAACGTACAAAATGCCGGATAACAGTCTGGCTAGCGTGGATGAACTGGTATCGCTTGATCCGTCGACAGCGACGGTAGACTTGGAGATTCCGTTCAATGCGGATATTACTTCGGGCTCCGAGATGGCAGCAGGCTATACCGCGGGCGTAGCCGCGCTCGTGCTCAGTCGGAATCCGTCCATGGACGCGCAGGCAATCAAGGAACGCATTATAAATAGCGGCACGTCTTCATCTTCCTTGCAGGGTCTGATCAAGTCGGGCAAAATGATCAACGCCTATCGCGCGATGTCGGACGACGAGATTCCCGGCACGCCATTTCCCGGCACGCTCGTTAACGATTCCCTCGATGCGTCAGGGGACGCGCATGACGTCTTCGCCATCGACGTCCATGCGGGAGAGAAGCTATCAGTCGGCCTTACGGGCGGGAAAGAGACCGATTTCGACCTGCGCTTGTTCAAACCGGAAGCGACGACCGTTCAGGGCGAAGCGAATCTTGCGGCCGTCTCCGAAACGAGGGCGACTTCGGACGAATCGATTATTTACGCCATCGCGCAATCCGGCACATATTATATCGACGTTCCCGCGATTGCCGGCGCAGGGAGCTACGCGCTGCATATCGACCGGGGCAACGGTCCCGGTGAATATGAAGACGCCAGCGGCGCAATCGTGTTTGACGGCGCGTGGACGACCGTGACGCAAGCGGAGCTTTCGGGCGGAACCGCGAAACAGCTGGCTGCGGAAGGAAGTGCTGAATTCGGCTTCACGGGCAATCGCATCGAATGGCGCGGCACAACCGGGCCGGATCAAGGTATTGCCAACGTCTATGTAGACGATGTCTTGGTCGCTTCTCCATCGTTGTACAGCGCAGCTCCGTCGCCTCGTCAATCTGTCATTTTGAATCAACCGGTCCTGGATGGCCATCACGTGCTGCGGATCGAATGGACAGGCGATAAAGATGAGAAAGCGCAAGGCAGCGCGATCAATCTCGATACGATCGTCGTGACGAACGTCGTGCAGGAGAACGACCCTGTCGTGAAGTTCCGCGGACCGTGGTTTACCAGTTACTCGGTCAATCATTTCGGCGGCATGGCGAAGTACGCGAACGGGACGAATAACGAGGTTGAAGTGACCTTTACGGGATCGCGATTCATGCTGCTCTTCACCAAGTCTCCGAACCGGGGCAAAGTGAACGTCTATATCGACGGAAGCCCGGTGCCCGCAACCGCGGAGCCGATCGATTTATACAGCAAGACAACGGAATACCGGGTGCCGGTCAGCTTCCCCAATGCTATGACCTTGGGTGAACATACGATCCGGATCGAGAACAGCGGGAGCAAGAACGAGCTTTCCTCCGGGACGTCCATGTCGTTCGACGCGCTTGTCGTGACGCAATGATCGGATCAAGTCAGCAAGATATTCGTTTAGCAAAGGGGAAACGGAACTTGAATAGGATCTTAATGAAAAAAACGGTCGCGTTGTTGACGGCCTCGGCTTTGTTCGGCAGCATGCTGGAGCAAGGGGTCTACGCTGCGGCGGACGGGACGGCGAACGGGGGACCGATCCAACCGGGCACGCTCCATTCCTTGATCGCGTCGGCCAACGTGATCAATGCTGCCAACATCAGCGCTATGGGGCCGTCAGGAAATGGGGAGCCTGTCGTGTCTTCGGCTATCGATACCAAATCGGCTGCCAAAATCAACGTTATCGTGCAGCTGAGCAGACAGCCTCTGGCTGTCGGACAGTACGCGGCCAAACACGGCGCAAGCTCGCTTGCAGCTGAATCCACGAGCGAACGAGTGCAAGAGGAACAAAGCTCATTCCTGAGTGCGGCCAAGAAGAAAGGCATCCCGCTGACGGTTAACTACCAATACGATACGGTGTTCAACGGCATGGAAGTGACGGTGACCGCCAAGCAGATCCCGGAGCTAGCCAAGCTCGCCGGCGTCCGCGCCATTCACGAGAACTACTTGTATTACCCGCTCGCGGATGAGAAGGCCGGCCCGCAAGCGGCGACGCCGATTACCCCTCCGGACGGCATGGTGCCGCTGAAGCAGATGGGCGTAGACCAAGCCTGGGCCCAGCATATCACGGGGAAGGGAATGAAGGTCGGCGTGCTGGATACCGGCATCGATTACGATCACCCGGATCTGAAAGGCGCATTCAAAGGCGGTTACGATTCCTTCTATCAAGACGAGGATCCGTATGAAGAAGAACCGTCGGGCCTTAACCATGGCAAAGGCTCTTTCCATGGCACTCACGTGGCCGGCACGATCGCGGGAAGACCGGAGAATCCGGATTCTGCCGTTCGGCAGACCGGCGTCGCTTACGATGCCGATCTCTATTCTTATAAAGTACTGGGCGGCGCCTCAAGCACGGGCGATGCTTATGGCACGTCCGCCAGCATCATTGACGGCATCGAGCATGCGGTCAAGGATGGCATGGACGTCATCAATATGTCGCTCGGCAGCGCGATGGAGAAGGATCCCGACTCGCCCGATTCGATCGCCGTCAACAACGCGGTTCTGAATGGCGTCGTTGTCGTCATTGCCAACGGCAATGAAGGAAGCTCCGGACCTTATTATTATTCAATGGGTTCTCCGGCCAATGCGCAGCTCGCTCTCTCGGTGGCGGCGGCGACAAGCGACGGCATCCGTGTTGCGGCGCATGCCGCCAGCGCGATTGCCGGCTCCTCGGTACCGAACGCGGATCATGCCTTGGCAATCATGAGCTGGGAGACGAGCAAGGCGGACTTCGCTTCGATCCTGGGGACGGCTCCTCTTAGCGCAATCTATGTCGGACTCGGAGAAGAAGCCGACTACGGCAAGCTTGACGTTTCGGGCAAACTCGTCTTCATCTCGCGCGGCCGCAGTACATTCGAGGATAAAATCCTGCTGGCGAAGGCGCACGGGGCGAAAGCGGCCGTCATCTTCAACGGTAACATTACCGATTCTGGCGTACCGGATCTCTCGGCAAATATCGACCAACGGAACGGGCCGATCGGAGACGTAGCCTTCCTCGGGGACAGCTACGAGTACCTGCCGGCCTTCGACATGGCCGGATCCGAAGGACGCGCGCTCGCCCGTGAACTAAAGAACCACCCGGGCGAGTCTTTGACCTTCAAGTTCGACGCCAATTTCGCTCAATCGATCATCCCAGGCGACCATATCGCGGACTTCAGCTCGCGCGGTCCGAACGCGGACGGCAATTACAGCATCAAGCCGGACGTCAGTGCGCCGGGCGTGAACATTTTATCGACGTATCCGGCTTTCCAGCAGGTCTATCCGGATAACGATTACAGCAAGGCATATCGCAGGCTCAGCGGAACGAGCATGGCTTCCCCGCATGTCGCCGGCCTCGCACTCCTTCTGCTGCAAGCCCATCCGGCGTGGACGCCGACAGACGTTCGCGCCGCGCTGGCGAACACGGCGGACGAGCTCAAGAACGAGACGGGCACGCTATACGACGTCTATTCCCAAGGGGCGGGCCGAGTTAACGTGGTGAACGCGCTGAAGACCCCCGCACTCTTGAAGTCGCTCGATAAAATATTGATCTATGATAAGGATATGAAGCCGAATCTCATCGATAGCGAGGCCAGCAGCGTAAGCTTCGGCGCCTTGGAAGCGGGAGCGAAGCTGGACAAGCCGCTCGAGTTGGAGAATACGTCGGGTCAGTCGCTAACGTACCAAGCATCGGTGCGTATGCATTCGGCTGTCACGTCGGATCCGGCGAAACCGATCGCCACGCCTGACGTCGACGATATCGCGATGACGCTCGGCGGCGCGGGCGGCAGCCCGGTCACGAGCGTAGCCGTAGGTCCGAACGCCAAGACGGATCTGACATTGACCGCGGACGTGCTCCCGGGGGCGAAGAACGGCGTGTACGAGGGAGAGGTCGTGCTGACAAGCGCAGACCTTCCGACGCTGCATCTTCCGTTCGTCGTTCACGTCGGCAAGGACTCCGACGTGAACGAATTCGGTCTGAAGGACGTCTCATTGACCAGCAAGCAAATCGGCGAAGGATTGACGACCGAGCTTTCCGCCACGCTGAACAGCAATCATATGAATTACATCGATCTCGAACTGCTCGACATGAAAGGAAACTACATCGGCACGATGGGCGATTATTACGATTATAACGAAGCTGCTCAAGGCTACAACGATCTGCCTGCGGGCAGGTTCGCCTTCGAGGATCTGGATGGTAGCTATTACAACGGCGAGATCGACCGCAACGGCGAATTCGTGGTTCATCGGGTGCCGGACGGCATGTACAAGCTGAATATCAATGCGCTCCACTTCCTGGAATCGCATCAATATGACGAGATCTTATCGACGGTGAATACCGTGTATGTCAAATTCGACGGCACGCCTGACCCGGGCGAACCGCCGATCGTTATCGTCCCTGGACCGGGATCCGGTTCGGCTGACGTGCCGGCCGAGCCGACCAAGGTAGGCGAACTGCCAGCCTCGGTCGTGGATGAAGACCAGACCGCTTTCGTAGTCAAGGCGGACGTGAAGAGGCAAGGAGATACCGCGAGCGCGAGCGTTACCGACGCCGATCTGCAAAAGGCGCTGGTCGCGGCTAAGCAGAAACAGACCGCCTTCGTCGTGGACGCTTCGACTTCGGGCACGAAAGGCGCGGAATTCAAGCTGACGGCTTCGCAGGTCGATCTGCTCAAGGGAGCGGCTGCCGGAGGCTCCGTTGTGCTGGCTTGGAACGACTCCTCCGTCGCTTTCCCGTTGTCGGCGCTCAGCCAAGCGCCTGTCGGTGCGGAATTGGCCATCACCGTCAAGCAAGATGAGGGCAGCAAGGCGATATTCACCAAGGCCTATTCGGATGCGACGGTGCTCGGTACGCCTTATGCATTCGAGGCTTCTTACTTAGTAAACGGCGTCGCGACGCCAGTCGAGCTGACGGCAATGCAGACATTCAAACGGTCGTTCCTGCTGGAGAAAGGCATCGACGCAAGCTCCGCCGGGGTTCTCTATGCGGAAGACGATGAAGCGTATGCCGTGCCTGCGCGAACCTCGACCGCGGCAAACGGGCAAACGATCGTCACGATAGCTCGTCCGGGCTACTCGACGTATGCGGTGGCGAAGCACTCATCGACGTTCAAAGACATTGGCTCTTCTTGGGCCAAGACGCAGATTCAAAGTTTGGTGAACCGGTTCATTCTGAGCGGCACGTCGTCAACGACGTTCTCGCCGAAGGCAATCACGACGAGAGCGCAATTTACTGCCATGCTAGTTCGAGCGCTGGGACTGCAAAAGCATAGCGCGCTTTCGACCTTCAGCGACGTATCCGATAAGGACTGGTACGCGCAGGACGTCGCCGCGGGCTATGAAGCGGGTCTCGTGACGGGTTCGAACGGCAAATTCAACCCGAACGCTCCGCTAAGCCGTCAAGACATGACCGTGCTGCTCTACAAAGCGATGAAGTTAACCGGTCTGTCGAAATCTGTCGGTACGGGCGGCAATCCGTACGCAGACAATGCGACAATCTCCGCCTACGCGCAAGAAAGCGTACAGGCGGTAACGGATGCGGGCTTGATGAACGGCGTTGAGTTGAAAGGGCAATTCTTCTTCCAGCCGACAGGAGGCACGACCCGCGAAGCAGCAGCGAAAGTACTGTACGCGTTCCTGCTAGCAGCCAACCTCACGAATTGAATGCAAGCCCAATGAACAACGCCTATTGTACTGCCTTTTATTCCGGATTGGCAAAGGACCTCAGCTTCCACTATAACGTGGAAGCTGAGGTCCTCTTTGTGTTAAAGTCCAAATCTAAACGGGGCTCGATAACGTATAGATAGTGGCGGGGCTAGCTTTGCCGTAGCTCCCTTTCTGGTGAAGTAACGGGCAGGACTACGAGGTTACCTCACGAATATCAAAGGTATTACGAATTTACGAAGTTCGTAAACAATTGCGTTATCTATAGAAGCCCAAAGTCGATAAAATGAGAAAGGCAGAAAATCTATGAAATTCAAAAGAACGCAATCATCAATAATACTCTTGATTGGAATTATTATTTTTATTATTTTTGGGTTTCAATATTTGAGCTTTACTTCATCTGTAGTTGTTCTGATGCTATTACTCACATTTTTAACATATCTATTTTCAACTTTTTTTAGCATTTCTGATGGGATGCTTATCAAGTATTCTTTATATTTATATCTAAAAGATAATTCAAAGATACAAATTGATAACTCAACTTTCGCAGCTTAAATTACCAAACAAACCCTTGATGTACAAGGGCAAATCGGCTATCCATTGCTGCAGTTGACACAGTATCGTTTGTTTGCCTCTCTTGTTCGTTGCTCCAGCCAACGTTAAGAAAAACGTCATCAGTTGTTGGAGAGCGGTTTGGTAATCCAGATCGCGAACTTCATCCACATACAAGTAAAATAGCCCGCCAAGTGTGCGTGGATCTCCGGTTTGCCGTCGCTCGTATTCCATCGCCAAATAGCGGCTAAACACGATGGTCGTATGGCTAATCAACATATCAAAAGAACGGCCTTGAAACTCAGTTCCTAGTTTCAAATAGCTTTTGGTTACTTTAAAGAACGTCTCAATGCTCCATCGCATGCCATAAATGCGCACACAATTTCATTCGGTTCTAATGTAAGATCCGTGCTGAGAATGGCCAGCCATTCGCGGCGTTTGTTCCGGTTTTGGACAAAGACAAGTTTAATCGGCATGCCGCAGGAAGACTGGACAATGACCGCATTCCAAATGGTAGTTTGCTTGTTCTTTGGCAGGATGCTGTAAAGTTCACTCAGCGTCAGACGCTTTCCTTCATACACGTAGCGTTGCTTCATTTCTTTGACAATGCCGATCACGGCAAGTCCTTCGGCCACGAGGCCTCGAATGAGCGGCATCTGAGTAAACCAGCTGTCCATCAGTACGTAATCCGCACGGAAGCCAGCCCGCAGCGCCCGTCGAATCAAGCCAAGGGCGGCGTCTGGCTTTTGTGTAAGCGCCTCGACGCGCCGTTTGTAGCCATGACAACGCTTCGTGATCGTTGTCGTCATCTCGGTTAGACGGTTCATAAACTTAGCTGATGAGAGCATAACAAAGTCGATCGGAGCAAAGCTGAATCCGTCAGACCATCCAAGCGTTAACAGAGTGTAACCTTTGGTAAAGCGGCCTGTTGAATGGTCGAACACTCTAGCAAGCAACTCTGCTTTCTTACTACGATTGCGCTGAAGCGTGGAGTCATCGATGATGAACACTTTTACGCGCTTAGCTGACGTAAGCGAGGTAAACTGCCGAACCACCGTTAGACTAAGTGAATGAAGAAAAGCACGCCACGCAAAATGAGGATGATTCAAAAAACGGTAAACGACATCTTTGCCTGGCAAGGAGTCGACGCGGTTGCTTTCTAGCAGTCGGAACCAATTCTTCCCCTCAAAAACAAGCGAGAAAAGTAACTGAAAGACAGCGAGCGCAGAGAGACCAAAAGACTTGTGAATCCCAGCTGCCCGAAGCAGTTTACCGATTTTCAAGGAAGTGAAAACGAACGAAAAACGAGACTGGTCAGACAGGGAACGATGGTGTACCATAGGTTTACACACCTTTCTTAGTTTTCATGGTTGCTAGTCACTCCCATGATACCAAACGAAGAAGGTGTTTTTTTGTCTAGAGACGGAAGAAAGTGTGATTTTCCATTACAACTGCAAGGGATTCAAGCTAATTTGTAGCTGCGAAAGTTGAGTTGATAATTATTATAGGCACAGCGGAAAGAGCTTAGGTAGATACTTATCAAAGCGCTTTAATATCAAATTAAAAGAAGTAGAGAAAATCAAACATAATAAACAACCAGACGTGCTGCCGGCAGGGTTGCTCCATGACGTTAACTGTTGGATACTTCGCAGAATTACCGCAAGCAGCTTAACAAGGGCACTTCCAACGAAAAAGCATGGACCCCAAATAATGCGCTTCAGCCGTTAATTGATGAGGTGACGAAGGAAATCAGCGATGAAATTCAGGCGAAGCTCAGCCCGAAGTTTCTTACGGCCGAGGAAAAAGAGAACGTGAAGAAAAAGGCCGCGATGGAAGCGCAGTGCGTCTTCGCTATCCCGCTTAATGAGGAGCAAGAGAAGGAGCAGGGCATTGGCACCTTTAATATGCAAGCCGCTTTCGTATTGCTCGGCATTGACAAAACGGCTTTCGCCTAAGAAGTTCATCCAGGCAAATTGTTCGTGGATATTGCAAAGGATCATGGTGTATGTGAACATTCACATTGAAAGGAGCCATGCGATTTTAGGAAGCAACCTTGATCAAAATTCTTTTAATGGGTTGGTGTTCAAGCACGCTTCCTTTGGCATCGCACTGTTGGCTCCTGATGGCTTAATTCTAGCCGGTAACCCTGCGTTTGAGCGGATATTTGGGTATACAATGGAAGAACTTGATGGCAAGAGATTCGGATGTTTTACGCACCCAGATGATACTGTCCGGAACATAGATGAACTAAAAAATCTTATGGGCGTTGAAGCGGAAGCTCACCTGGAAAAGCGCTATATTAGAAAAGACGGCGTAGTAATTTGGGGGCTTCTGTCGATTCAGTTATTTCGTGACGAAGAGGGGCAACCTCTTTATTACATTGTACAAATCATCGATATTTCCAAACAGAAAGAATCCGAACGTCGTCTTCAGGAAACAGTAGAACGGTATACATCGTTGAAGAAATACAACCATGACGCCGTTATTTCATTCGATTTACAAGGAAGAGTGATCAATGCAAACGCTGTAGGCGAGAAACTGACGGGCTACAGCGTCGAGAGAGAACTAATCGGCATGGAGCTTTCTAATCTCATTGGACAAACCCACGTGGATCATATTTTGACAGACGCACTTCATGACAATACGGTGGAACAAGGCATAGATAAAATTATCAACAAGAACGGTGATTCCGTTGAAGTGCTCGCGAGCATTGCACCGATCTTTGTAAACGGGCAGAACATTGGCTTCTACCTCATCTGCAAGGATATTTCCGAACAGAAACAACTGGTGCTTGCCAAGGAGACGGCAGAAGCCACTAACAAAGCCAAAAGTGAATTCCTGGCTATGATGAGCCATGAAATCCGAACGCCGATGAACGGTGTAATCGGCATGACTGATCTCTTGCTTGATGCGGATCTTAACGATGAACATAAAGAGTATGTAAAAATTATTCACAAAAGTGGTCAAGCGCTTTTAGCCATTATTAATGACATTCTTGACCTTTCGAAAATCGAGGCGGGAAAGACGGATCTCCAAGAAGATACTTTCGATCTGCGAATGAGCATAAAAGATAGTTTTTCTGTTGTTTCTCCGAAGGCAGAGAAAAAGGGGCTCGAACTGTCCTATTCGATCCATCACGATGTGCCCGATTATATTTTCGGTGACGCCGATCGCCTGAAACAAGTGTTACTGAATTTGATTAGCAATGCGGTTAAATTTACGCCGAGGGGCAAGATATCGGTTGTCGTTAAGAGAGTAGCGGGGCCGCAACCGCTTCTTGGATTTACGATTAAGGATACGGGTATTGGGATTCCGCCATCGCGGCTTGAAGAAATCTTCGAGCCCTTCACTCAAATCGACCGCTCCAATTCTAGCGAACACGAAGGGACAGGTTTGGGTCTTTCCATAAGCAGGAGAATCGTGGAATTGATGGGAGGTGCAATCCATGCCGAAAGCGACGGCATAAACGGATCATCTTTTCACTTCACCATTCAGCTGAAAGAAAATATGACATGCGAATTCAAATCCCCCCAACTATTAAATCAATACATTATGGGCCAAGCGAATATTTTGATTGCAGAGGATAATGCAATCAACACGTTTGTACTTCAGAAAATGCTGGAGAAAATGGGACACAGGGTTACAGTGGCCGTAAACGGAAAAGAAGCGATTGAAGCAGCGCTTAAAGATACCTATGATTTGATTTTTATGGATATCCACATGCCAATCATCAATGGGTTGGATGCAACTCGGGCTATTAAAGAAAAACTAGCTCCAGAGAAGTGTCCGCGTATCGTAGCGGTGACTGCAAATGCGATTAAAGGCGATCGTGAAAAATTGCTTGGCGGTAGGCATGGACGCTTACATAAGTAAGCCTATAAATCGAGAAGCCATTGAGAAGCTTTTGATTAACCCCGATCTAATTTAGAACCCAGATCATTCAGCAATCTAGTAGTTACAAATGGCTGGTTTTAGGCTATCTTTAATGATCCGCTAAATCCAAAACGCGCCATTTGTGGTTTAGCGCGTTTTGGGAGACGGAGTATGGTGTCAGGAGGGAATGTTCATAGCGGTCTGAATGTTTTTCAGATCGATTTGAATTTGCTCTGAAATATGGTAGGGATGGTATAGGCCTCTCTGCATCATATAGCTTGTTATCTTATCAAGGGAGTCTATGGCTTCGTCGAGCTGTTTCATTAACATTTGCTTGATTTCGGGGGTGGCACATTCGGTTACGGCCATGGCGTAATTTCTGACACCGCTCTTGGCGTTCATCAAAAAATCCATCGCGATCACGTCGTCGGTCAGCGTATGAAGCCCTGTCATGTGTTCGATTATCGTGTTCATGTTTTATCTCCTGTAAGGGTCGCTTTAGACAGCACGCCAGCGAGCTCCTGAAGCTGCTGCTGTGATACATGCACGTCTTGCTGCAAAATTTGTATGAGCTCGGGGTCTGTCACCAGAGCTTGCATGGTTTTGGATTTGGTCATGCAAACGGTCTTGAACGCAGCTATTTCATGAACCTCCAGCATCTCATGCAAGGCGTAATCGGAATTCATTCGGATTGTCCTCCCATTTCTCTATCCCTATTCAAGGCTTTAAGACGACTTTGATGCAATTATCCGTTTTCGTATCGAACGCTTCATAGCCGCTCTTGGCCTCGCTGAGCGGAATCACGTGCGTAACAATGTCTCCAGGGTCCACCTTGCCCGACGTAACCAATTCGTACATATACGGCATGTAGTGAATGACCGGAGCTTGGCCGGAACGGATATTCACGTTGCGCTGCATGATATCGCCGAGCGGGAATCCGTTATAGCGTCCACCGTAAACGCCGGTGACTTGGATTGTGCCGCCTTTGCGGACAGCCTGAGAAGCAATGATAAATGCGCTCATGGTGCCGCCTTGCAGCTTCAAACCGCTGGCTAAAAACTCGAGATCGCTCATCTTGCCGTCCATTCCTACCGCATCGATCACGACATCGGCGCCGCCTTTGGTCATTTCCTTGAGATTGTTGCCGATATTCTTATCCTGCTCGAAGTTTACGATTTCCACATGGTTGGTTCGCTTCGCATGCTGTAGGCGATAATCGACATAATCGACGGCAATGACACGCTTTGCTCCTTTCAGCCAGCAGAACTTCTGAGCGAGAAGTCCGACCGGACCGCATCCGAGCACGATGACCGTATCTCCATTCTTGATACCTGCGTTATCTACGCTCCAGAAAGCCGTCGTCATTGCATCCGCAATTAAACTCAGCTTTTCATCCGGTTGTTCGCAGTTTTCGGGAATCTTGAAGTGGGTAAAATTCGCGAACGGAACTCGTAAATACTCGGCTTGCCCGCCTGGGTATCCGCCGGTCGTTCCGGAATAGCCAAAATAGGCGCCCATATCCCCGTGTTCGTTTGAATTGTCGCATTGGCTTTCCAGCTGATTTTTGCAAAAAAAGCATTCGCCGCATGCGATGTTGAACGGGATGATCACGCGGTCGCCTTTCTTTACCTTTGTCACGCCGGGGCCGACTTCTTCTACGATCCCCATCGGTTCGTGGCCAATGACATAATTCTCCTGAAGGTTAGGGATCATCCCGTGAATCAGGTGCAGGTCAGAACCGCAAATGGCGGTACTGGTGATCTTTACGATCATATCGTCCGGTTTAACGATCTTTGGGTCCGGCACCTCTTTGACCACGACATTTTTAATCCCCTGATACGTTACCGCCTTCATGCTTGATGTCCTCCAATATGTTCATCTGGCGTTCGATCAAACATCCCTTTGCGCGACGTATCACCCGGGAACAAATTCATATGTCCGATCATTACCGTATTATTCGCCGATAGCTGGTCGAGTTGGTACTGTTCGTTTAGCTCGTAGGGATGGAACCATTTCTTGCGAATCATGAGGTCCGTGATTTCTTGGTGCATTGCAATCCCCTGCTTAAGATGATTGCGCAGCAGCGCTCTTACATCCGGAGAAGCCGTTTCCGTCAGGGCGACGGACAAATTTCTCACGCCCTCCTTGGCACGAAGAAGGAAGTCCGTTGCAAACGTCATATCCGCCATTTCCGGCATATTCAATGCATTGATCGGATCTAAATAATCAGTATTCATTTGCGTTCCCCTTAATGTGTGATAGGTGTGGGGCTAGTCGGAACCGGCGCTTGGAAAGGAGCTCTTGCGTAGATCGCTTGCAGTTCAGCAATCTGTTGGGTGGATTGGACCACGTCTTTCTGCATTAATGCTTTTAGCTCTTGGTCAAAGACCAAGCCTTGCATGAGTTTTGACTTAGCGAGGCAAAGTGTTTTAAAGTTTAACGTTTCATGCAGTTCCAACGATTCGTGCGGCGCTAGCGCTGGCGTATTCATTAAAAAATTTCCACCCCCTTTTTCATCAATGTCATTAGATTCCTCCGGCGCATCGAATCTTATACTGCGGGAGCGGATACTACCATGTAGTCGCAGGAATTGCAGGAATATAAACAAAAGCTCAACCACATACTTATTTTTGTTTAAATTAATGACAATAGCTCAAGGGAGGAGGACTCGCTTTGCCCAATGAAGACAAAATTGATTTAGCTACTGAAAATGCAAGAGAACCGGCAGAAGGTACACTTAACTCGAGCGGCAATGCGTTGGAGCAGCATGCATCTAATTCGGTTTCTGAGACACAAACCGCTTTAAATAAGGCGATAAGCTCGATAAGTGAATATACTGCAGTAAAAAATTCACAGGCTTTGGAGACGGCTCGGCAGCAATTGACCCAAGCAGAGGAATTTTTAGATCAAGCGCAAACCTCAGCAAACGCATTACGTCTGCCGGACCAACAATAAAACGGTCTTGGCGCTGATAGGCTTTGCAAAAATTCTTTGCGATACAAGTATGATTTCTGAACTTACGCCAATGCTCTCCGCAAGGGCAATTGACCAGCGGGACATTCGTAGGAACAACAAAAGGGACAACCTCAGAAGGCTTCGGTTTGTGCCGAAGCTTTTTGTTTTGCGAGTATTGAACATTTCAATACTTAAATCCAACAAATAAATGAAGCTGCGTTTCGGCTATAAAAAATTAACCGCCAGTCATTAGAAAAATTTTTACACATAATATATAGGTAATATCCAGTATGTCGGGGAGGATATCAAAGACCCTATGTTACCTATTGAAAAATATTTCGGTAAGATAGAACTCGTTTATACATTTCATGGGCCTATGCCTACAGGCGTTAGCGTATCAGAAAACGGACGTATCTTCATTTGCTTTCCGAAATGGGGAGATGACGTTAAATTTACGGTAGCGGAAATTGTCGAGGGCCAATTGCAGCCTTATCCTAATTTAGAAACGAATTTGATAACCCCTTTGAATATTACTAAGTCCTTCATCAGTGTCCAAAGTGTCATTGCTGACGGAAGAGGAACCCTGTGGGTATTGGATACGGCGGCACCCAATTTTTCAGAGCCAATTAAAGGAGGGGCAAAATTAGTAGCCGTAGATTTAAAAACCAATACAATAAGAAAAGTATATTCGTTTGATGAAGATGTTGTCTTGCCAACGACGTATCTGAATGACGTCCGCTTTGATTTTCGTGTTGGTACATCAGGTTATGCTTATATCACGGATTCTTCTTCAAAAGGTCCAGGCGCTATTATAGTCGTGAATTTAGAAAATGGAAATGCGTTTAGACGGTTAAACGGAGCAAATTCAACTTCTCCCGATCCGTATTTTTTACCGAAGGTGGAAGGTGAAATTTTGATGAACCGAAACACAGATGGTTTGACGTCTCCCTTTCGGACTGCCTCTGATGGTCTAGCGATTTCTCCTGACGGTAAAATGTTATTTTTTTGTCCACTAACCAGTCGTCATCTATACTCGATCTCGGCAGAAGCCCTAAGAGACAGAACGATACCGGATATCAAATTAAGTTATGATGTGAAGTATTGGGGAGAAAAAGGTGCGTCCGATGGAATGATAACCGATGCAAAAGGAAACGTTTACGCTGGAGACTATGAAAACGATAGTATTCGAAAGATATGGCCGAATGGAATAATGGAAACCATCGCACATGATCCGAGAATCTTATGGCCGGATACTTTTTCTATTGGTCCGGATCACCACTTATATGTTATTGTGAACCAACTACATCGGCAGGCAAGATTTCATTATGGAAAAGACTTACGACAAAAGCCTTATAGTTTGCTTCGTATTAAAATTGATGAATTGCCTGCTCCTACATTTTGATATTCATTTACGAAAGTTGATTCTACAAACGGAGAACTATAGTTGAATAAAGACGCAACGGCAGCCGACGATGATATGCTCCCCATACGGTAGACAGGTGAAATAATAAAAGCCTGCTACTGTGAGGGGAGCTTTTTCATGTCTAGA
>NZ_JAAAMV010000042.1 GCF_009909185.1 Paenibacillus glycinis
CGTAAAATCCGCCATCTTTGGGAACTGGCTCTCGAAAATGGCCCCGACTTGAATCAGCCGCCGCGTACGCTCCTTGCGCTCTTTCTGACTCAATTGTGCTTGAACACGCTGCTTCTGCGCCTTCAGCTGCTCCATTTTCTTATTGAGCTCGGCCAACCGTTCCTCTGGCGTCTTCCGCTTCGTTTCGCTCATCGGTCTCCCCCCTTTACTATCGCTTGCGTTTTGAGATGCATGTGTGCCTTCATCATCCAGCGCCGCGGACGTGCAGCCACAATTAAACAGTCATGGCAAACATAGAATTTCGCACTCGTATCCCTGATCAATATACAAAGAAACCTCATGCTCGCTTTCAAATCTTTGCTTGCATGATTGGCACGTAAACTCCATTCCAGAGCACCTTCTTTTATGTCTGTGCTTTTGTCATCATTTTACCGCATAAAATACCGCGTGGAAACTATCATTTGTGCTATATCGAATGTTGCGCATGTGGTAGAATAATCCCGAAGCAGAATACGAAGGGCGCACTTATACATCGCTTCGCGATGTGTGCGACAGGGTTCCACCCTGTACCTATTCGATTCTTCGAATCGACGATAATTCATATTGCGTCTGACGCAATATGAATTATGAAAAATGACAAAGGAGGAACTGCACCGATGGCGATCTACCACTTTTCTGCGCAAGTTGCATCTCGCAGCGCTGGCCGATCGGCAATAGCAATGGCTGCTTACCGCAGCGGCGAGCGATTGACCGACGAGCGCACCGGCGAGCTGAAACACTATAAGCGCGAAGCTAAACCGGAAACCGTGATCCTCGCGCCGGCGCAGTCTCCCGAATGGGTACAGGATCGGAACCGGCTATGGAACGAGGTCGAGAAGGCCGAGAAGCGCAAGGACGCGCAGCTGTGCCGCGAAATCAATCTAGCTCTTCCGAAAGAGTTTAACCCCAAGCTGCAGGAGCAGCTATTGCATTTCTATTGCGAGCGCGAGTTCGTGGCCAAGGGCATGGTTGCCGACTTGGCCATTCACCGCGACGATTCGAACAACCCGCATGCTCATATCATGCTGACTATGCGCGAGATGACGCCCAAAGGTTTTGGCCAAAAGGTTCGAGCTTGGAACGATCGGGAGCTGCTGGAGAACTGGCGAGAAGCCTGGGCGAACGATATCAACCGGATCTTTGAACGCGCAGACCGTCCGGAACGCGTTGACCACCGTAGCTTAGAGAAGCAGGGAGTAACCGACCGGCTGCCGACAATTCATGAAGGCCCGACTGTTCGGGAGATGGAGAGCCGCGGTGTTGCGACGGATCGGGGGAGCATTAACCGGGAAGTCCAGGAACATAACCGGATGGTGGTGGATCTTCGTGCTTACGCGGAGGAAAAGACTAGGTTACAGGCGGAACTTGCTAAGCCGGCCAGAACGACCGTTCAGGTCGAATCCGATTATAACCGGCTGTATTGGGAAAGGCACAAGGCTAAAACCGAAATCAGCATGCTAGAAGGTTTCTTGGATGGTTTCCGCAAGGTCGAGGAGCTGAAGAAGGAACGTGAGCAATTACGGGACAAACAGGATCAGCTGCAGCCTAAGAACGCATGGCAGCGAATGACCAAGAATAACCAGCCACAAATAGATGCCCTGGAACGTGACCTATATCTGAAAGACAAGCAAATTGAGAGCGAACAGAAGAAGCTGCCGCCTAAAGAACCGAATCAGCTGCAGCAGCAAATTTCCGTCGTACGCGGCGCATTCTCGGCGATCGATCACGCATTTAAAGCTGTTGAGAGGGAACGAGATAAGTTGCAGCGGCAAAAGCAGCAGCGGATGATGCGGGAGGCACAGCAAAGCCAAGATCATGAACGAGATCACGAAAGGTAATCGGGCCAAAGCTACTTGGTTTCTTCATCCCTCGTATGTCTCTCTGATCCTTTGTTCGTAGTGATCGTCCACGTATTTATGAATAAACCGGTCACGCGCTGCCACGTCTTCTTCTTTCCTGAACAGACCAGCCTTCCGCATGCGTTCTATCTCCGGTTTTGCATTCCAGGCTTCCTGCGCTTCGGTCCTTAGCTGCTGCTCGATCCGTCTTTCCGTTAGCCGTTCATCCACTCGTCGGATGCGATCTTCTGCTATGGTAGCGGCGATCTCCTGTCGCCCTTCTAATAGCCCCCGTCTGAGCCCGTCATTCTCCGTCGTCATCTGTTGAGATACTTTTCCGAGTTGTTCCGTAAGCTGATTTGTGGTACTACTTGCCTCCCAACGAGCCTCAGCAAGCTCCCGTCGTAATCCGTCATTCTCCGTCTTTAATATCTCTACTTGTTCCATCATGACAACCATGCCACGCTTAATCAATTCAAGTTCTTCCGTTAACTGCATCAGATACGGCTTTCCGTCGTCGTCATCCGTCATCGGCACGATGATTTCTGTCACCATGCCACGCAGCTGCTCCTTTATGTACTCCACCGGCTCGTTAGCGTCTTTCATCTTCGAGATGAGGCCAAACACTTCAAGCGCTGCCTCGTTATAACGCATAGACCGCCCTGATCCTACTGTAGGCAGAAATTCCTTGAATTGGCGGGCCCAATCTGCGAGCGTCGTTCTCGGCCTCCCCAGCCGCTCCGCCATGTCCACGAGCGTATAAGTCCGTTTGAACTCCGTCACCTCGTCGTCACCCCTTCGTCATTCCGTTTCGTCACGTCGTCATCTATCCGTCATCGTCGTCATGCCGTCATTACTTCCGTTCGTCACGTCATCATTGTCCGCTATATTCGACGTAAACCCGCGTCATTCCTGCCCGTCAGTGTCTTAAGAGAGGGAGGCCGCAATCTCCGCATGGTCTACGTTTGAAAACTTGTTGATCATCCTCCCCTATAAATACACCGGTTCCCGGTTCCGCAAAGATGGCCTCGGAATGGGCACAACGAAGATCACGTTGCACCCAAACCGAGGCCATCTTCACAGGCTAACTTTGTATTCAGGGAAATCATTTTCTAAAATAACCCTTTCTACGAATCTAGCAGTGTGCTATATTGAATTAGAAAATATTCCTTTAAAACTAATAAAAAGCCATCGTTTCGGCCGCTTGGGACTGGTAATCCCTCAGCTGCTCCATCCGTACGTCAATACGGTGAAACAGGCGCACACTCACGATAGCTTTATTACCTCGTATTCTACCATCTGTTCCGCATTGGAGCAAGGGAGGAACGGTGTAAATTCAGCGTAAATTGAGATGAGGCCCTGCTTCCGTAGTCACGGATGGCAGGGTCTTTTTAGTTGTTTATGGCCATTCGGCCTCTACATAACAAACCTCATACACCGGCGCACGCTCCGGACCTCGCAAAAAAACGGGGTACCGAGGGCCTGTTTTCTTATTGCCTTTTTCAGCTTCGCCAGCTGCGTGGTCATGCTTCAAAGTGACAGGAGAACACGTAAAAACACTGTCCATCGTACGGGAGGGAGCCTTACCCCAAGCGTACGGTTATTTCCGGGTTGCTGCGCGATCGTCGCAGCCACTGGCGTCCTAACCAGGTGCTAAGTGAAGCCGGCCTGGCCCCCGTTTACCTTCAGTCGGGAGACAATCGCACGGGCGGGGGCAATGTTGGGCGTGCATCCAAGTACATAATCCCGCCGAAAGGCAGTCCAACGTAAGGCAAAACGAAGTGCGACCCAATCAGGATGTGACTCCATCCCAGGGCGCGACCGTTCCGAAGAGTACGTGGTGAAGTGTCGATTGAACCTTGCTGGAAACTGTTCAAGGGAGGCAAGACCACGGTTTGAGAAGCTATTGGATGTCATGGTGACAGGCTGGTCATAGGAACCGTAACCAGCTCGAGCGATCGTAACAATAGGCGCGTAAGCGCGTGGTAGGAAACAATGCCGGGAGCCGTTCCCCGATGCGTGACGGCAGGATCATCCAGCAGCCTACAACCTTATTCCGGGCTTTAAGCCAAGGCTTCGGGATAAGGTGAACTGTGTCCAGCACGCAAGGCTCATGCCATCGATCCAAAGATTCGTCAAGCAGAAAATGTGGCGTATTGAACGAATCCAGTTCACCGAAAATGCAGGGGCGGGCGCGGGGAGGATGTTAAAATCCAAGGGTTCGCGAAGCGAAGCAACCTTTTGGAATTGGTTCTATAAAGAGAAGAATTAAGGAGATTAATAAACGCGGAGTGATGACAATTGAGGTGGCGGAAACAGCCGTGAAGATGATCTCGGTTTGGGTGCAACGTGGTTTTCGTTGTGCCCACTCCGAGGTCATCTTCACGGAACCGGAACGAAGTGGAGGCTGCGTGTTTTGAGAAAAAATGGTTGAACTGTGGCATTAACTTCGCTGGTTGCTTTTGCTTCTAGAGCGAACGCTGCAGCAGCGCAATTTAAGGATGTTTCCAAGAGCCATTGGGTGGCGGCAGCTGCTATCCAAAGCGCCGATAAGGGATATATATGAGTAGCTATCCAGGCGGAACGTTCCGACCGGCTGGGACGATTATGCGTGCTGAATTTACTGTTGTTGTTTTGCGGATCGCAGGCGTGAAATCTGAAAAAATCAACGTTGTTTAACGATTATAATAAGCAATGGGCATCCGGAGCGATCCAAAGCGCGGCAGCGGCCGGTCTGGTTACTTCCGCGTTTAGAGATGGCCAGGAAGGCGCTCGCGAAGGGTGAACCTTATAAAGCCTATCTAAGCGCTTTTAAAGGGGTTCTACAACGTATTGGAACGGATGTCTCCAAGCTGATTCCGGAAGCAAACCTTTCCGGGGTATTACTGGTGTCAACACTTGGATGGTTACCGGAGTACGAGCAAGGGAACCACAGTAGATAAATACGTCAGTACAGTATTAAAAATTAAAAATGCCTCTGTAGGTAGTATATATACTACCTACATTTACGCTTTTCTATTTAAAATAAGTACACTTTGGAGTAGTATATATACTACTCCAATTGCAGATTTATTTCGTTCTTTTGCTATTCACGCACATAGTATATATACTATGTGCGTGAGCACTTATTGGAGGTGTTTTAAATGGGCAGGTTAGGTCGAGTAGGCGTTATGAAAAAAAATATAGATCAAATATTAAACTATATGAACAATATGGGAAATGGGATTTTTACCTACGATAGCCTTCAAGGATTATTACAACAAATTAAAGAAGAAGACATCGTTCCTAAATCTCTAAAACTGACAGAATTTATTAACTACGTCATATTGGAAAAAAACATGATGAACGCCGTAGACGTTAAGTTACCTCAAAGAGGTACAACTCGATTTTTATCAGGTGATATATCCCCATATCGATTGGCGCTGACATTTAACAAGGAATCTTACCTAAGTCATTACAGTGCTGTTTTTGTGCACCAGCTTACAAACAATATTCCAAGAAAGATATACACTAATATGGAGCAAGCATCAAAATGGTACGTTGATTATGATCCTAACGACCCCGAAGATCAGCTAATACAGAAAAACATAGACCTGGCATTTTCTCGACCTATGAGAGAAACCAATCAAAAAGCGAGCTTTAACCTTAATGAACATAACTATGAGGTATTTCTTTTAAATGGGAAGAATCATAATCGACTAGGAATCACAAAAATTAAAATGGATGGGGAAGAGTTAACTGTTACAGATTTGGAACGCACATTAATCGATATTGTCGTACGTCCTAACTATTCTGGTGGAGTTGTGGAGGTATTGGAGGCCTATAAGGCAGCAAAAGGCAGAGTTTCGGTAAATAAGTTACTGGCCACGCTGAAAAAAATGAAATTCAAGTATCCTTACCATCAGTTAATTGGCTTATATCTAGAGCGCGCAGGCTACCCGGAGAATGTATTTAAGCTTTTTACACCTTTTAGTTTGGATCATGATTTTTATTTGACCTATGGGATGAAAGATAAGAAGTACTCTGATCGCTGGAGGGTTTATTACCCAAAGGGTTTCTAGAAAAAGCCCCCCTTTACGGGGGGATTAACCGGCAGTCTCTCGTTGATCTTCGATCCAGAGATAAGATAATGGTTCGATTAACTTTTCGACGTAGTCGAAGTAATAATCATAAGCTTCCAAACGGCGATCAGCAACAGCTGCTTGTACAGCTGAAAAATTATCTCGATGAAATTCACGTTGATTTGTGATGTTGCCAAGTAGTCTTAGGGAGACCCTTTTCACTCGAAATATTTCTTTTAGAATTTCTACGTTTTCGGGATTATATACCTCGGTTGTATCTAACTTCTCGGCAATTGTAAAGATATCAAAGAAGTCCCTAGCTCTCTGAGAAGAATGGGTGAACACGATTTCTTTATATTCATCCATTTGCTGGCAAATAGCTCGAAGCTTTTCATACAGAACCATTAGAGGAGAGTATATATATATCACATACCCAAACAGCTCGTCCTCAACTTTTGGAACAGTGTACTCATATTTGCTGATATCTATCGTGAACCTTTTTTGTTGCCCGGTACCAACAACGACAGCGGATCTTTGCATTCGTTCTAACTCATTCGGGTTGTAACGTTCCGCCTCAATGATTTTAAACTCCACGCTATATCCGCCCCAAAAACCTGCAAACTTCTCGGATACCTTTTTAGGGGTCGGGAAAAATTTAAAGTCAAAGACTTGGTAGCTACGTTCACCAAAGACATTCTGAAAAGCTTTTTCAAGTTTCGATGCTATATGCTGCATCTCATCAGGACTAAAATCGTCAGACATTGATACATCGATGTCCATAGAAGTACGATCATTGTAGCCAAAAAAAACATTAATTGCCGTCCCACCCTTTACTGTAAACCTATCTACCAGTTCGTCGTCGTAGAAGAGGGAGACAATAGCAAGTTTTTTCACATCATCTAAGCTCAAACTCATCGTAGGCAGCTGCCTTTCCTGAAAGATGAGTTTACAGTAACATCATACGGCATAATTTGGCAACATAGTTCTCCGGCAGCAGCCTACTGCTGTTTGCGCAATGACAGCCTGGATTGGATTATAGGTTTTAGGTTGTGATCTCACGCCGTAATAATTCTTTGGACATTTGCATCAAAATTTATATTTTGTGAACGATGAAGAAGGATCCGCTGCAGTTGCAGGAGGATCCCTTTAATCAACTATTGTGCCCCGTTCAAGATCCGCCTCAGCAGATCTTTCCACATTAAAAGGAGCAGCCGGCGTGACTGCTCCTTATAGTCTTGCCACTTCCGGGAGGGCACCAGACGTCCGAGACCCCTTGGATCCTCTCCTATTATTAAACAGCTCATTTAGAAGTGACAGGTCCTTTCTTAATCCCATTCGATCCGAAACATCGTACGTGTATCAAGATTACCGCTATCATCATATGTGTAGAGAGTTGAAACCACTGCTTTCTACATAATTGAGACGTAAATCGTCTCGAAGCATCGTACGTTTTGGGTCAAGATTTCCGCAATCATCATTGTGTGGAGAGTTAAAACCACTGCTTTCTACATAATTGAGGCGTGAATCGTCCCGAAGCATCGTACTTCTTGGGTCAAGATTACCACAATCATCATATGTTTATTTCTCGTTTAGATGGCACTGGCAGCTGCTTCTTCATCCGGAATCAGATCAAGCTTTAAACGAAGTGCTTTAGCCAGGGTTTGAATGGTATCAATCTTAGGAACGACTCGTGCACTCTCGATTCTTGCAATAGCGGACTGTTTAAGCCCGGTTAAATCGGCCAATCCCTCTTGTGTTAGTCCCAGATCACGACGGCGCTGAATTAGTTTAGAGACGAGATAAGCGGTGAACTCAAGTACATATTTTTCGGATTCCGGGATCGACGAAATGTTTTTCTTTACATCGTCCCACCTTGTCATTTTCAGCCCTACTTTCTTAAATAATAATTTATTGATCTCTATTTTTTATTTTGTGTGTTATTTCAAAAGTAATGTAACAACATCTACTCCGTCGATACGCATAATTTTTTCTCATTCCCATTTGTTTTCCTCCTAATTTTCATTTTTTACTTTTTACTTCTTACTACTTTTTACCGATGCGTGATTGCTGTACTCCTCCCAAGGAGGGAGAGGGGGTTACCCCCTCTCAATACCCGTGTCGACTAATCCAATCCAGCATTTCACGTTTCGCCTGCTTGATTTCGAGATCAGGCGTTTTTCGTCCCGACTTCCTGAAGCTATGTAGAAGGACAATATGATTGCCGTTCCACATAAAGAAAAACACACGGTGGTCATCTGGACGAAGTTCCCAAAGCTTTCCATCAATTTGCTTCGTGAACTGTTCACCCGATCGTGTACCGCTGTTTTTTAACAACTCAACGGAGTAGAATAACTTTTTTAATAAGCGAGCGGCTCGCTTATCCGTTGGTGCTTTTTGCTCCAGGTCGTCGATAAAAATTTGAATTGGAGAATTGCCACGGGCATCTTTGTACACATCAATCTCGTACATCGGTATGCCCCATTCCATATTAAGTTATGTCGCTTATAACGACTATGTTATAATAATAACACAAACGTTATTATTTTATCAAGGGAATCCAGTGGACTTTACCGATTTGTCTTAGAACTGACTTTTGTATATAACCGCATATTTTGTGCAGATGAAAAAGGATCCGCCGCAGCTGCAGGCAGATCCTTTTAATTCAACTATCGTAATCCGTTAGTGTAATAAGAATTTCAGTAGCTCTACCGTTGACGATCCGGTAGCGGCACCTCCATTTCAATCGAGTACGGCTTGCCATCCGGGCCACCTGCGACATTAAAGTTAAACTTGAGAGTGCGTGCTACCTTACTGATAGGCTCGAATATATAATACTGTTTACTGCCCGACTCCGTCATTGGATCGCCCTGACCGCCAAGTATCTGATAGACGCGCCCCTGATCATCCTGCGCTGCCGACATATCAAAATCATCCGGATGCACAAATGTGTTTGCTGTATCCTCGGCCTTGGGTCGAAGATGGAAGAACACCTGTGTCGTCACGGGTGTCACGACGACCTTGTCCACAACAAATCCGCGATAAGCGAGTGTATCTGGCATTTTGGGCTTCTCGATCACAATCGGTTCGGCATTGATTTTCACCGGTACGTCAAAGCGAAATGGCTGTTCAACTCCGGCCACCGTAAGTTTAACCCCAAGCGTGAACTGACTCGGCAACTCCGATTGTAGCCGATCAATGCTAACGAGCACGGAATGCTCTCCAGCCGAACTCCAGGACGGCATCAGCTGCTGCTCCTGCAAAAATGCCTCGACGGAAGTCAGCTCGCCACGCTTAGGTTCACGCAAGTTGCGGCTATAGAATTCCCCATCACCTTCCCGATCAACCTCGAGTACGATCCTCGTCCCATCATAAATGACATTTCGAACACTGATTGTTGTGTCTCCGTGAGTCTCGGTGGCTGCAACTGGTTGCACCAATCCATTTTCCGCTGCCGCTTGCATTCCCCTGTCCCCATACAAGGAGAATAAGCTTCCAATTACCGGAACCGACCGCATCGAATCGGCGAATGCCGGCGAAATGTAACCTAGTCCGGCCATCCCCGTTCCAAGCAGTAACACGCCTGCCACAGTTACGGCTGCCAAGCGTCGCAGCCGGTGGAACCGTCTGGGTACGATGGAATGCGAGTGGCCGGCTTGACCATTCACCTGCCGGATGTCGTCGGAGAGGACATCCCGATCTAGCTTGTGGCGTTGGCCGGTTGCTGACAATGAGGAAGATGCTTCGGCCCGGATTCTCCCAAGTATCTCCCCCATTCGGAGCTCCACGGCCTCGGGGATGTCTACTTTTAGTTTCCTTTCCAGCCGAAGTCGGTGCAGCCGTTCATCAATTTGGTCTGACGTCATGATTATCTCTCCCTTCCCATGTCGGCTCCAGCCAGCTTCTCAGCTGGGCCTTACTCCGTTTCAGCCGCATCTTGGCTGCGCCTTCGCTGATGCCAAGGATTGCCGCGGCATCTGCAATCTTCATATCCTCCAAATAGACGAGCACCACGACCAGCCGAAGAGGCTCCTCCAGCCGATCAATGGCTTCTTTTAATTCTACGTCTTGGTAAACCGAGCTATTTACAACCGGCTCCGGCAGCGTGATGGGCTGAGACTGGCGTAGTCTCTTCTGTAGTATTGTGGTGCACTCATTGATAAGGATTCTATACAGCCATGTTTTTACATGTGTCGGTTCTCTCAGCGAGCTGATCGCCTGATAGGCCCTGAAGATGGTTTCTTGGAGCGCATCCGCACAGTCCTCATCGTTTTTAAGAATCGTTCTTGCGGTTCTGTAGAGCGCCCCCTTCAGGCTCTCTATCAGCTCAAGAAAGGCATCCGTATTTCCCTGTCGAGCCGACCATGCGAGCTTCGCCAGCTCCATTTTGTCCGACGATATGACGCTACCTGACCGATTAATTGCCATGCTTTTAATGTTCCCCACCTCCTAGAAGACCCGGGTCTTCTCGTGTTGCATTGCTGTCGACATAGATTAGAGGTGCTGGGAGGAGAAAAAGTAACGGGTAGGGACAAATATTCGATTCAGTCGAACAATTTTGAGTAGTCTGGGGTAGTTGTCACCGGCAGCGGACATCTGTACATAATCACTTATTTTGTGCAGATGTCTGAGCCCTCTGGAGCATGGATCGGGTAGCAATTTCAAGCTAGCGGGAGAAAACACAAAAAACGGCCCTTTCGCAATCGATGCGAACAGTGGCCGTTTTTTGGTCTAGTCTCGGAAATGGAAAATCGCCGCTCACGGCGGTTTTTCGCTGAATTCCGGACTTGCATTTGAAGTGAAATTTAGTCTGATTAACTTTCCTTTTTGTCTAACCCTTCAGGAAGAATAAAGCTTTCTTGGTCTTGACCAAATTCGAATCCTAACGACTTCCAGTAGGCTTCTAAGGCATCAGACTGTGCTTGAATGATGTCGTCCGGATCCGCGCCGAAATGCTCTTGTATGTACGCCTGGACGAACGCAGTTTGTTTGCGATTTTCTTCCCAGGCCAGCGAATTCGATTTGGTCACTTCGTATTCACTCCCTCTTTGTCTGCAGCTGCCTCAGCTGCTTGATGTTCTTTTACAAGCCGGCCAAGCTCTGCGGCGAGTTCGCTCACCTGTTCCAACGTAAAATCCGCCATCTTTGGGAACTGGCTCTCGAAAATGGCCCCGACTTGAATCAGCCGCCGCGTACGCTCCTTGC
>NZ_JAAAMV010000043.1 GCF_009909185.1 Paenibacillus glycinis
CGTACAGCAGCGCTCCGAACAGTTCCCACACGGAGAAATCAAAACAGTACGAATGGAACATCGTCCATACGTCTCCCGCGCTAAAGGTAAACGGCAACTGGTTATTCATCAGCAGCTGCACCACATTTCGATGCTCGATCATGACCCCTTTCGGTCGTCCTGTCGAGCCGGAGGTATAGATGATATACGCCAGTGAATCTGGGGCAGCGATTGCCTGCAAATTTGAGGTGTCGAACTGCTCCCGTCCGTAATCGTCCAGCGCGAGGCTTTCGCCCGTGAAGGAAGACGGCGTCTGCAGATGCGACTGGGTCACCAGCAGGGTTGTCCCACTGTCCTCCAGCATGTACTGGATCCGATCCGCCGGATACTCCGGATCGATCGGCACGTACGCGCCACCTGCTTTCAGAATCGCCATGATGCCCACGATCATCTCCAAAGAGCGCTCGACCATCAGGCCGACCAGACTGTCCGCCTGCACGCCCTTGTCTCGCAGCACCCGGGCCAGTTGGTTTGCTCGCTCGTTCAGCTCCCGGTAGGTCAGTTGCTGCTCCTCGAATACGACCGCAATATTGTCCGGCGTTCGCTCCGCCTGCGCTTCGAACAACTGATGAATCGTCCTATCCCGCGGATAGTCGGATCCTGCGATGTCGAATGTTTTCAATTGCTGGAGCTCTTCTCCTGTCAGCAGCACCATATCACTGACTCGGGTTCTTGGGTCATTCACGGCCGTCTCCACTAACTGCTTTAAATGACCTTGCATTCTCGTTACCATTTCCTTCTCAAACTTCCGCATGTTGTAGGAAAACCTCAGCCGCAGCGACTTACCGGGTACTACAATTACGTTAAAATCATAGTGCGTTTGCTCGAAGCTCGATACCATCTCAATGGTCAGCTCTTCATTTAAAGCTTCACCGGATGTGCTTGCGCGATCCGCTACCGGATAATTCTCGAACACCAAGATATGATTGAATAACTCTTGTTTCAGTTCGCTTTGTTTCTGTATGTCTGCCAGTGGCACGTATTCATGTCGTTTTGCTTCCACTCCATGACGCTGAACTTCCTGCAACACCTCTTCAAAGCAGTCCTGTTCCTCCCAGTTAACTCTTACCGGAATCGTGTTAATAAACAGTCCGACGATTTTTTCGACATTGGCAATTTCCGGCGGCCGTCCTGAAACGACGCTGCCGAATACCGCATCTCTGGTGGAGTTATACTTACCTACCATGATGCCCCATATTGTTTGCAGCACCGTATTCAACGTCACCTGCTGCCGCTTCGCCAGTGTTTCAAGCTGCTCGGTTAACGCTTCGCCCAGCCAAAGTTCCGCTTCCTCTTGCTCATAGGTATTCACGGAAACCGCCCGGTGCTGCGGCAATGCCATCTGCTTATCGTACCCCGCCAGGTAACGGCCCCAGTAGTCAAGCGCCTCATCATTCTCCCGGCTTTCCAGCCAGTCAATTAATAAACGATAAGACTGTGGAGTCGCCAGCATCGCCGGCGTTTTTGTCTTTGCGGCACGGTACAGCTCCTTCCATTCCTGTATAAGAATCGGTAGACACCAGCCGTCCATCAGCATATGATGGTTGCTCCAAACGATTCGGTACGCGTGTTCCTCGGTCATCAATACCCCGAGACGCATCAGCGGCTCATGAGTAACATCAAATCCAAGCCTGCGGTCCCGCACTTCCCATCGGGCGACATACGCGTTTTGCTCCGCCTCGTCCATTCCTCGGAGATCTTCTATAACAACCGGCAGTTCCCGCTTGTCCAACACCACCTGCAGAGGACGGCTTTGTCCTTCATGCAAAAAGATCGTGCGCAGTACATCGTGACGCTCTGCCAGCTGCTGGAAGCTGGTTTTCAGACTTGCCGTATCCAGCTCGCCTCTAAAATCCATCTTAATCTGTACGAAGTATGCCGATGACGATATATCCAACAACGTATGGAACAGCATTCCTTGTTGCATTGGCGACAGAGGGTAGATTTGCTCAATTTTGCTGCCCGGTTCCTGCAACGCAAGCATATGCTTCAGCTCGCGTATTTCGGTCATCGACAGTTGGTTATAGCCGTAATCCGAAGGTGTCCATTCGCTATGCGGCTGCGCTGCACAATGCGTCGCTATCGCCCGCAGGTGTTCTGCGAACGTTTCTGCCAGCTTCCGAACCGTATTTTCATTGTATTCCTCGGCTGCATAGGTCCAATTGAATGATAGCTGGCCGTCAACCAGTATTCCATTTATGTCCAATGCATGCATGCGTTCGCTGTTTGGACTCATCGTGGCACCGGTCGGCAGCGAGGATACCGCCCATGCTCCGTTCGACCTTGCTCCGAATTCACCCAAGTAATTGAACCCTACTTCCGGGCGAAGCACAGACTTGTTTTGATCCTCCCCTTCTACCGAGCTTAGATATCGTAAAACACCGTAGCCCATGCCTTTATTCGGAATGCTGCGCAACTGCTCCTTCACTGCAATCAGTTGCTCACCAAGCGGGAGCGCATCGTCCATCTCTATGACAACGGGATACTGACTGGTAAACCAACCTACTGTCCGGCTCACGTCCACGCCGTCCAAGATCTCTTCGCGCCCATGACCTTCCAAGTGAATCGCTGCGCGCCTATCACCGCTCCAATCGCTCAGCGTCAAGCCAAGGGCCGTCAATAGCGCATCGTTAATTTCCGTCCGATATGCGCGCGGCGCTTCCTTCAACAGCCTGGCTGTGTCCGCGGCAGATAGCCGGATCGTCACGGATGCCGAATCCCCCTGTCGACGTGTCGTCACCTCTGAATCTTTCGGCACGAGCAACGGCTGCTTCCCTTCCAACCGTTCCCAATATTGCCTCTCTCGCCAGAAGCCGTTTCGCTGCGCATAGGCATGCAGACCTGCCGTCCACTCCTGAAACGACGTAGTCTTCTCCGGTAAACGGATTGCTTCTCCTGCCATTGCTTGTGCATAAGCAGAGTCAAAGTCCTCCAGTAATATACGCCACGAAACCCCATCAACCACTAAATGATGAATGGCTATCAGCAGATGATCGCCGACGCTCGTGCGGAATACACCGAGGCAAACCAATGGCCCATCATTTAAATGCAAACTGCTCTGTAACCGAGTCGCTTCGACCTCAACCTTTACAGAAAGATTGGCGTCGCTTTCCTCACGGAGGTCCACGACGGTCAGCGACAAGCTTGGCAGGCATTCCTCGACTCCGCGGTTCCAGCCCGTCATCCCTTGTTCTGATTGGCGATAGACCATCCGCAATGCATCGTGATGAGCAATCAACTCCGCCCAGACTTGCCGTAGGATTGTTTCATCCAAGTCGTTTTCGCCCTTCAGCATCACCGCCTGATTCCAATGATGCATGTCGGTAAAGTTCGACTGGAAGAACCAGTACTGAATTGGCGATAACCATGCTTCCCCTTCTACTGGCTCCTGCGAGATGCTTCCCTCTACCGGTTGGACATACCGTGCAGCCGCACCAAGCTCCGGGTTCTGGAACAATTGCTTCATGTTCAGCTTGAGACCGCGAGCATGCAGGCGTGCGATCATCTGAATCGCTTTGATCGAATCTCCGCCCAACTCGAAGAAATTGTCGTTTCGCCCCACTCTTTCCGATCCCAGCAAAGTCTCCCAGATGCTCGCTAAGATCCACTCTAGTTCACTGCGCGGCGCTACATAGGTCACGCCCGTCGCCAGCTGCCCTTTCGGTGCCGGCAACGCTTTGCGATCAATTTTTCCGTTCGGTGTCAGCGGCATTTTCTCTAGTTGCACAAAATGCGCGGGTACCATGTAGCGCGGCAGCTGCGCCGATAGCGGTCCACGCAGCTGAGCTATCGTTAACGCCTCTTCCGCTACCACATAGGCGCTTAGTTCGTTATCGCCGCGTTCGTTTTCCCATGCGATCACGACGGTTTCCTTCACATGCCTGACCTGCAACAATTGCGCTTCTACTTCCCCAAGCTCGATTCTGTAGCCCCGGATCTTTACTTGATGGTCGATTCGCCCCAAGTATTCGATCGTTCCGTCCGACAGCCATCTCGCCAAGTCCCCGGTCCTATACATCCGTCCTCCCGGCGCAAAAGGGGTTGATACAAACCTCTCGGCCGTTAATTCCGGGCGGTTTAAATAGCCGCGTGCCAATCCTGCTCCTGCGACGCACAACTCTCCCGCTACTCCGATAGGCAGTGGTTGGAAGGTATCATCCGCACTTAGCACATACACGTTTGTATTACTTATTGGCCGACCGATTGTATGGCTAAAAGGCTCTTCTCCATATCGAATGACTGTGGTGATAACACTATTTTCAGTAGGACCATACTCATTAATTACCTCAACTGCCGCAAGCTTTTGCCTGCTTTGTTCGACAAGTTGCCGCGTAACCCTTTCACCGCCAAGCGTAACGATTCGTAAGCTGCGGCCTTCATTATGACCCAGTTGCTCCAATATCGCGTGATACAAAGTAGGCACGCTAAAGAGATGGGTAATTTTTTGTTTCTCGATAACCTCAAGAATAACGGCAGGATTATGGGTCTCTTTCAACAAAATCGCACTTGCACCAGATAGAATCGGCGTAAAGAAGCTCGATACAAAACTGTCGAAGGAATAAGAAGCCAATTGAATAGCCCTATCACTCTCCGTAAATGCATACTCGCGCTTACGCCATTCCAAGGTGTTGAGAATTGCTTTATGTTCGATACCCACTCCTTTGGCTTTTCCCGTCGTGCCGGAAGTATAAATCACATATGCCAAATGATGGGAACGCATGCCTGACTTCAGGTTCGATTCATCCCGCTTTATGCAGCTTGCTTCCTCTATGCACAGCAGTTCACCTTGAAAATCATATTGCTTGACCAAATGCCGTTGCGTAAGCAATAGATCCGCTCCCGAATCTTCCAGCATGTAGCGAATCCGTTCCTCCGGATATTCCGGATCGATCGGCACGTACGCCCCTCCAGACTTCAAAATGGCCATTATGCCCACGATCATCTCCAGCGAACGCTCCGCCATGATACCGACCAAACTGTCTGGCTGCACGCCCTTGTCCCGTAGCACCCGCGCAAGCTGATTCGACCGTGCATTCAGCTCCCGGTAGGTCAATTGCTGCTCCTCGAATACGACCGCAATATTGTCCGGTGTTCGTTCCGCCTGCGCCTCGAACAGCCCATGGATCGTGTTGTCCTGCGGGTAGTCTGAAGTCGTTGCGTTGAAGTCGAACAGGATTTGCTGCCGTTCCGCTTCGCTCAGTAGTCCCATGTCTTTCATCGCGGCTTGCGGTTTGCTTACGACGACTTCCAACAATTTCCGGAAATGGGCAGCCATCCGCTGGATCGTTTCCGACTTGAACAAGGCCGTGCTGTATTCCATGCTGATGTCGATTTCGTTTTCCCTCTCTGCTGCTTGCAGCGTCAGGTCGAATTTCGCAGCGTGATGGTCCTGCTCATACGGCACAATGCACAGTCCCGGCAGCTCCAGCACCCCGCGCTCCGTATTTTGCAAGATGAACATTGTGTCAAACAACGGATGCCGGCTCAGATCGCGCGGCAGCTCCAGCTGCCCCACCAGCTCCTCGAATGGGTACTCTTGATGCTCGAAGGCGAGCAGCGTGCATGCCTTCACTTCCTGCAGGAAGGACGCGAACGTCTTCTCGCCCGTCGGATAACTGCGAATCGCCAGCGTGTTGACAAATAACCCCAACATCCGCTCCACGTCCGCATGCGCCCTGCCTGCGATCGGCGAACCCACAATCATCTCTTCCTGCCCGGTATATTTCGACAACAGCACCTTGTACGCCGCCAGCAGCACCATGTACAGCGTCGTGCCCGTTTCTTCGGCCAACCGTTTCAAGCCGCTCGCCAGCGCTTCGTCCAACGTGAAGTCCATTTGGGCGCCCTCGAAGCTCCGCACCGCCGGCCGCGGATAATCCGTCGGCAGCTGCAGCGTCGGCACTTCGCCCGCCAACGCCTCCAGCCAGTAGGATTCATGCTCTTTCATGGCCGCACTACCCGCGCGTTGCTGCTGCCAGGCCGCGTAATCCTTGTACTGGATGCGCAACGCCGGCAGCTCTTCGCCGGCGTACAGCTTCGTGAACTCCTCCACCATCACGCCCAGCGACACGCCGTCGGCGATGATATGGTGCATGTCCAACAGCAGCAGATGCCGCTCGGGTGCCATTTGCACCAGCTCCGTGCGCAACAGCGGCGCGACTTGCAGATCGAACGGTCGTATAAAGGCCTCCACCACTTGCGCCGCTTCCGCCTCCGCCGTCTGTCGTTCGCTCACCGCGAAGGGCAGTACCGGATGCACGATTTGCACCACTTCGCCGTCTGCCATTGTAAACGACGTGCGCAGCGATTCATGCCGCGCGATCAGGCTGTTCAGCGCCTGCTCCACGCGCCC
>NZ_JAAAMV010000044.1 GCF_009909185.1 Paenibacillus glycinis
CAAACCCATCATACCGAGGCGCTCCTTTTTTGACAAAGGTGATTTCTTAGCCTTAACAGGAATGTTTTACTTCAATGAAAAAGAGGAGCGGTTGCCGCGGCAACTGCTCCAAGTATCGTTGAACTATTGTTCCCATATAGTTCAATCATGGCTCATTCTTATTTTGCTTTTGATTATTAATTATAGCATCAAGCCTTTCAATGATACGTTTATCATTCTCTAAATGATTCTTCAACATGCCATCGATTCTGAGTACACCTAATACGAGAACCACACCTATACAATAAACAAAAATGTCCATATAATCCCTCCATTTCAGTTAGCGCAGCTGCCGCGTGGTAGCCCTTCGAATTGTGCTATCGTCTCCAGTTAGCAGAACGACCTCTCCCGTTAAAAGGCTGGAAGCAGGCATAGCTTTTAAACATTTTATTGTTGTTTATTTGATAGGAGCTTGACAACTGCAATACCCTTTTGATTAATATTTATCAAGTGACCACCCTGCAACAAAACAGATTTCATCCGAGATTCCAAAGGCATCCTGTGATAAGTTTCCTTGATTAAATGCAATAACCTTGAGATTAGTTAACAGATGGTTAATTTCTTCAGGATAAAGCATAGTTAAATCTCTTTTTACGGAATTCATATACCTCTCGTTCTGAGTTTCATCTTTACTATATTTACTATTAAAATATCCAGGTATCCAAATATCGGCAATAGGTTTAAGCAGCTCCTCCACAGTATCTCCATTAAACTGGTCGTCTTTCCAACCTTCATAGTAAGAAATGATTTTTTTCGTTACGGCAACAAACGCCTCTTCAAGTGTATTGAATGTATTCGGGCAAGACACCAACGTGAATTTCTCTATTTCCCTATCCCTTGATATCTTAGTTTCCAATAAGTTGAACTTAATCTTAGTTAGATCTGTACCCACCCAAATCTCAGTAAAATGTTGTGTATTTTTTAATATTTCTTTGAGCTCAGGCAGCATAGTGACCCTCCTTATTACCTTGCTGGTTTAAAAATATAAAATACCATTTCCATCGTCACTGTTCAACGGAATAATTTAATTAACTTGCCCAATTTAATACCTGATTCTCAAAACACTATTTTGCATGAATCGCATGGCGACCGCATTTTTGTTCTAAGCTAAGTAGAGTAAAGGACTGAGAATCCCAGCCCCTCCTCATCAAACCGTACGTGCAGTTTTCCCGCATACGGCTTTCCGACGTTCTTCATCTAGGGCAGTACGGTTTTTCCATATGCATATTGTTTTCAGTTCTGTACGTTGAAGCATTAAGTGCATCTCTGACCAATTCTGCTTGCGCTTTCTGTGTTTGTTATTCCAGAAAATCCTAAGTCTCCTAAGGACGTACCAGTCAATCTTGGCAAGGAATCGGTTTGCCATTCCTCGATCCACATCCAGATGCGCGTAGTAATTGCGCCATCCTTGGATCATGGGATTGAGCAGCTCGACCATCAATTTGAGCGACCATTGCAGCCGCCCTCTTGATGCCGTTTCTTCCTTCACACGAGTGCGCATCTTCTTCATTGCTTTCTTCGATGGAAAGCTTCGCAGTCGATACTTTGTCCCGGTTTTATGGAGATAAGGCATCTTCCGATGATGAAAGCCAAGGAAGTCGAACCCGTCCTGGTTCTTCCACAAACACACTAGCTTAGATTTGGACGTGTTCATGGTCAATTCCAGTTTCCCAAAGATCGCCTTAAGGACCTGAATCGCCTCGAGCGCCTGCGGTTTGTATCGGCACAGAATGACAAGATCGTCGGCATACCTTACTAGCTTTCCGATATGGGAAAACCGTTTTTCCCATATCGTATCGAGGTAGTTGAGATAGATGTTGGCCAGAAGCGGAGAGATTACGCCGCCTTGTGGGCTGCCGATCTCCGTTTTGTGCCATACACCATCCTTCATTACACCTGCTTCAAGCCACTGTCTAATTAACTTCAGAATGCGCCTGTCGCAGATCCGTTCTTCGACCAGTTTCATCAGCTTGCTGTGGGAGATATTATCGAAGTAGCCTGAAATATCTACGTCGACCACCCAGTTAACGATACCCCAATTGATGCTTTTTCGGATGCTCTTACTAGCCTGATGAGCCGACCGCTTGGGGCGAAATTCGTACGAGCAATCTTTGAAATCTGCTTCGAATATGCCCTCGATTACTAATTTTGTTGCCATCTGAATCGTCCGGTCACGGACGGTTGGAATACCCAAGGGACGCGTCTTTCCGTCCGGCTTCGGAATCTCTTTCCGCTTGACCGGAGATGGTCGGTATTCACCATTCATCAGTTGGTGCCTGATCTCTTCAATGAAGGATTCTTCGCCAACCTCTCGAACGATAAATGCGATCGTTTGTCCATCGACGCCGGCACTGCCGCGATTGGTTTTCACTCTTGCCCAAGCTTCTTGCAGGATATCTTTTCGGAACACTTTGTCGTACAGGGCATGAAACTTACGCTTGGGATTTACCTTAGCCGCAAGATAGAGGGTATTTTGGAGTTGTCGAGCGTTTTCATTGGTGGCGTTAGCCGTGTATTCGGCATTCACTTGCTCTTACCTCCTTGATATCCCGTGAACGAAGTGGGGTATTGCCTTTCGACGCCCTTCCCTCCCCGGGGTTATGTTGTCCGCCGGATCATTGGTACTATGGCCCCCTCCGACTCCCTTCCCGCAGCTCACCATTTCACCTTTAGGGCTTATAGGATTGCTCGTTACGAAAAAAAAACTTCGTACGAGGGAGGGTCTCCCTAGTTCCAGACACAACTGTCTCTACATGCCGATCCCTTTACACCGGAGGGTTCTTCTGCGCTGCATTCCAAGATCTTCGCGCCTTCCATGGCCTTCGCCGGGGCAGTCGTGGCTCGGCTCCCTCTTGTCCCTTTCGGGTTCAGTTTCACGATGCGGTAGGATTCATTTTCATTACGGCCTGCAGATTTGCTTCATCGCTTAGAGCGCGACTTTTCGCAGGGTTTCAGCCGCCGGATTTCGCCGACGTCTGCCTGCTAGCTACGAGGCGGCTTGGTCCCTACCCCGACTGAACTTACATCAGTAAGTTGTGCCTAGCTTAACTAGGCGCGCACTGCCCGTTACTTCAAAGCAAACGGCAGCTGATCGTTTGACCGGCTACCGCATATCGTGTTTGAACTATAGTTCTCGTTAGCTTAACATCCAATTCGTCCAAAAATCCCAAGTCTTAGATCGCAATCCTTTACCATGACCGATATCTTCTACCAGAATAAGTTGAGCTTGTGTATCCTCACTGGCTTCATGTAATGTGTTATAAAACCGCTCCGTGTGATAATAACGAATTGTTTCATCATCTTTACCATGTATTAAAAGCATCCTGCGATTGATAAGTTGATCTACGTAGGAAGGTGGATTCAATGGAGACCGCCCACTTAAGAAATCGCTCCATTCATTCTCATCTATTTCTCGAAACACATTTTCATGGCACCGCATAAGATAAGGCAGTAACGTATTTAAATCGCTTTCGGGTTGAGTTATGTCTGCGTTCTGTTTCGCAGGTTCAAGCAGTGGACAGAACAAAACAGCAGCATCTGCCAAGTCTGTCAATCCAAATGCGCATGCCGCCACCCCGCCACCATAACTGCTCCCCGCCAATATAAGACGATTTGTTGACCACTGCACTTCCATCTCCGTTGCCAAATCGAGAGTTTTGCCCCTCGAAAGCAGTTCTAAGCCCCGAATAGCACCTTGAATCGAACTTATCGGACCAAACTTTCCATAGCTTTGCCAACTTCCTGGATACCTTGTCTGTAAAACAGTAAATCCTGCATTTGATAAAGGAATAGACATATCTTCTGTTATAGGTGTATTAGGCAGGCCTGGACACCATACAATTCCTACTCCGTTGTCTTTATCCGGATCGGGCAAGAACAAGTCGCCAAGAATATCTCCATTTCGTACGAAGGCGTGCATGTCATATCACCTCAAAAGGAATGTTCTTTCTTTTATCTATTCTATTTGACATTAAAGTATCCTGACCGTTACTTCAATGGGAAACGGCAGCCGGCTGCCGTTACGTTTTCATTCAACTTGGTTGAACCAAAAATCTCTATTGGACTTAAACTTTAATTACATTTTTGTAAATACCTTCGTTTTTCTCGAGAGATTCAACCGAAATCCATGCATAATTGGAAATACCAAGCTTCTTAGCAATCAGATAAGCGCAAGGGCTCTCCATAGCAATCATAGCTTCGCGATCTTTCGTAAATAGCGCTTCTAAGTCAGACACATCATTACCAGCCTCTTCGACTAGTTTTTTAATAACATCCAGGTCAAAAATGTCGCCGGAAGTAGCAGTTATGTCCCTTTCACCTAACATCTCAGCCAACTCCTCTTCAGTAAAATCAAAGTCCTCAATACTATCCCAGGAACAATCAAATTTAAAGATAGGAACAGACTGCTTGAAAATGGATAAACTCCAACCGTGGTCTTCAGCGTACACGTAATGGACAAGCAAATCTTTATTGGCTTCAACAATGGAGTCTGATGGGCTAAATATATCACCCAAGATTACAAACGTAGTCCACCGATTGTTATCTTCAAATAAATAACCCCGTTGACCTGCAAACTTGATGAGTTCAACTGCGTTTTCATTCTTACCCAATAAATGATAGCTTTGACTAAATTCGCTCATTTCTTTGCTCCTCAAAATATTAATGGTTTCAGAGAATAAATAGATAATTGATTACTCAATAATAATTGAAGGTGTCTATCTTCTCAAAATATAATCGCACTCAATGACCTAAATATAGGGGGACTAAATTGCCCGTTAACGTACCGGGAGCTTCGTCATAGTTATTTAAACTATCGTTCCCAGTTACTTCAATGAAGAATGCTAATCCATAAATAACACGCAACCTATTCCTGAATTCTAGGGAAGTAAAAAACGTAATCGACTTCACTAGTGTTTTTGTTATTTGTCGGGTATCGCTGCTCCATGATTTCGCCTTTTCCAACCTTTAAATCCTCAGTAACATCACTTAAAACTTGTTGTATCTCATTGTTTGAAACTACCCACACGCCGCTTTTAACATCTTTAAAGTTAATTTTCTCTCCCAAGATGTTTCTCGACTTTATATGTATTTCGACTTGCTGTTTGTTCTTATCAAAAGTAAGGGCTGTTGGGAACACACCATAATTCTTGTATTGTTCTTGATCATTACTTCTCATTTCATTGATTTCTTTCAGCACTCCTTGCTCCAGAAATCGACCATCTTCAATTGTGATCGTTTTCTCCGTTCCATACCCCATGTCTAGGATGGATGTACGAATCTGAAATGCGTCTGCAACAGACTTGAGCGGCAAAAAGAAACTGTTATTTTTTAACACGGGTACCGTATCTAGTTTGAATTTTTGGCCATTTACTTCAATAATTTTAGAATTTGCTGTTAACTTTAGCGAACGATTACCTTCCATGATTGTCGCCGTTTTACTAGCCACTTCATAGGTCGCTGTTGCTCCAAACAACTTCGAGAATGTTCGCATAGGCACCATCATGCGATTATTATCATCGATGTATGGTGCTAGGGGTGCGCTAGAAAGTAAGTAATAACCATCAATATTTAAGAATGTTGAGCTCGCACTTGCTTCTGATACGTTTGGATTGAAGGCTAAAACGATTGACAGGAAAACCACGGCTACTAGAAGATTTTTAGTGTATGCCATCTAGTTTCACTCCTTTAATAAATTGAAAATTTTCCCTTCCCATATAATAGACGTATCCGTGTGGTTCATTGTTGCGTCGCGCAAAATAGCACATTTTTATAGTTATGGAAGTATCCTGCCCGTTACTTCAATGAACGCAGCTGACCATTAAGCCAACTGCCATCGTGTAATGTTGCCCGTTATTTTAAGACCCCCACTTACTCTCCATTAATACTAACTTCAAAACAAATAAATCCATCGGGCTTAATTAGGTAATTTAAATAAAAAGAGTCGTCTGAAAACTCATTGTGATAAAACGTTATTGAAAACTTATCTTGTGCAATATGGGCATAAGCAAAGTGATATTCAGACAAACGAATATCATTTTTTTTCGCTTCTTCTTGAACATCCGAATAAATACCTGAAAACTTTTGCTCTAACAATTCCAATTCTTCAATAACTTCGAGTGCCATTTACTTCCTCCCTATTCTCTCTTTTTCTTAAGAATATCCTTCTAGTTTGCATTTGTAAAATTAGTTAAAATCTGCTCAACTAAACTGCCCGTCCCTCGGTTTTAAGGGTTTATCTCACATATACTCACTCATTCGCAGGATTTCATCACCTTGAAA
>NZ_JAAAMV010000045.1 GCF_009909185.1 Paenibacillus glycinis
AAATCGACATCAGCATGGAATACAGCACGGCCTTGTTCAAGTCGGAAACGATCCAGCGGATGGCTGCCCATTTCCGGCAAGTGTTGGAGGTCGCCGTAAGCGAACCGCAAGCTGCGATGAAAGACATGGGACTACTGAGCGAAGCGGAACGGCAGCAAATCCTGTTCGACTTCAACGCAACGACGGCCGACTACCCGCAGGACAACACGATCCACGGGCTGTTCGAAGCGCAGGTGGAACGAACCCCAGACAATATTGCGGTTGTATTCGAGGAGCAGCAATTGACCTACCGGGAGCTGAATGCACGGGCAAACCAACTGGCGCGGGTGCTGCGGGAGAAGGGCGTGCAACCGGACAGTCTGGTCGGTATCATGGTGGAGCGTTCGCTAGAGATGATCGTGGGCATCATGGCGATCCTGAAGGCTGGCGGGGCTTACGTACCGCTGGATCCGGAATTTCCGAAGGAACGGATTCAGTATATGCTCGCAGATAGTGGGTCGAAACTGCTACTGATTCAACCACATTTAGATAAACAAGCAGATTTTGCATTGTTGATTGATACGCAAGTGATTACTTTGAAGGATGAATTGTTTGAGACAGAAGAAGACAGCAATATGCTGGCAATCAGTAAATCCCATCATTTGGCTTATGTTATTTATACTTCCGGATCGACTGGTCTCCCTAAAGGTGTAATGGTCGAGCATCATTCTGTTGTGAATTATTTGAGAGCTTTGCAATACCACTATCCTTTAAATGAAGTGGATGTATTATTACAAAAATCCCTTTTTAGTTTTGATGCGTCAGTCAGGGAAATTTTTTGGTGGATATCTGTAGGGGCATCGGTACAACTTCTAGCTCCAAACGGAGAAAAGGACCCAAAAGAAATCATTCGCGCAATCGAAGACGGAGCCGTAACTGTACTTCACTTTATCCCGTCGATGCTTCAAGTTTTTCTTGATTACGTCGAGCAGAAATCCTATCAACTGTCTTTGCAGAGTTTGCGCCGCGTGTTTTCCGGTGGAGAGAGATTGACAGCTTCTCTTGCCAAACGTTTCGAAAAGTTAATTGGGGTTCCCTATAACGTGGAGTTGACAAACTCCTATGGACCCACTGAGGCTACTGTCGTGACTTCCTATTTCGATATTAAGGATGACAATATTTTTGACACTGTCCCTATCGGTCGCCCGATTGATAGTGCAAAAGTATATATCGTAAACCGTTACAATCAATTGCAGCCAGTAGGCGTTGTCGGGGAATTGTGCATCGGAGGAGCTGGACTTGCACGTGGTTATCTGAACCGACAAGAACTAGCAGCGGAGAAGTTCGTGGCGAACCCGTTCCATCCTGGAGAGCGGATGTATCGCTCAGGAGATTTGGTTCGTTGGCTGCCTGATGGGAATATCGAGTTTTTGGGCCGGATCGACCAACAGGTGAAGATCCGGGGGTACCGGATCGAGTTAGGCGAGATCGAAGCGCAGCTGCTCGGGATGGAAGCTGTGAAGGAAGCCGTCGTTATCGCGCATCCAAACGAGCAAGGCGAGCATGAGCTGTGCGCGTACGTGGTGGCGGAAGAGGACTTGACGGTGGCGGAGCTGCGCGGCGGGTTGTCGTTGGCGCTGCCGAGCTACATGGTGCCGTCGTACTACGTGCAGCTGGAGCAACTGCCGCTGACGCCGAACGGCAAGCTGGACCGCAAAGCGCTGCCGGCGCCGGAAGGTCAGCTGGCGACGGGGGTGGCCTACGTCGCCCCGCGCAGCGAGCTGGAGCAGGCCGTGGCGAGCATCTGGCAGGACGTGCTGGGCGTGACGCAAGTGGGCGTACACGACAACTTCTTCGAGCTGGGCGGCCATTCGCTGCGGGCGATGACGTTGCTGTCGCGGCTGCACCGGGAGCTGGGCGTGGAGCTCAAGCTGGGCGAGTTGTTCCGGCACCCGACCTTGGAAGCGATGGCGGCCGCAGCCGGATCCGGCGAGCGGACGGCCTACGCCGCGATTCGGCCGGTGGCGGAGCAGCCGTACTATGCCGTCTCCTCGGCGCAAAAGCGGATGTATGTCCTCAGCCAGCTGGAAGGCGCGGAGCTGAGCTACAACATGCCGATCGTGCTGCAGCTGGAGGGTCAGGTGGACCGGGGGCGCGTGGAGCAGGCGCTGAACAGCCTGATCGCGCGGCATGAATCGCTGCGGACTTCGTTTGAGATGAACGATGGCGAGGTCGTGCAAATCATCCATCCTGCGTTGGCCTTCGCAGTGAGCGAACGACAGGCGGCGGAGGCGGAAGCGGCGCAAGTGGTGGAGGCCTTTATTCGACCGTTCGATCTGCAAGTCGCGCCGCTGCTGCGGGTGGAGTTGGTGCAAATGGCACCTGAGCGACATTTGCTGTTGATTGACATGCACCATATTATCGCCGACGGCGTGTCGCTGGGCGTGATGGTGGAGGAGTTCACGAAGCTGTACGCCGGGGAAGAGCTGCCGGCGCTGCGCATCCAGTACAAGGATTACGCGGCCTGGCAGCAGGAGCGTCAAGGCAGTGAGGCCATGAAGGAGCATGAATCGTACTGGCTGGAGACATTGGCGGGCGAAGTGCCGACGCTGCAGCTGCCGACGGATTATCCGCGGCCGGCCGTGCGGAGCTTCGAGGGAGCGCGGGTGGGCTTCACGCTGGATGAGACGCTGGCCGGCAGACTCCGGGATATGGCCGAGGAAACGGGCACGACGCTGTATATGGTGCTGCTGGCTGCGTACAAGGTGCTGTTGTCGAAATATACCGGGCAGGAAGAGGTGATCGTGGGTTCGCCGATCGCAGGCAGACCGCATGCGGACGTGGAGAAGTTGATGGGGGTGTTCGTGAATACCCTGGCGCTGCGGAGCTATCCGACGGGCGAGAAGACATTCGCATCCTTCCTGCAAGAAGTAAAGGAGCAGACGTTGTCTGCCTTCGAGCATCAGGAATACCCGTTCGAGGAGTTGGTGGGGCAGCTGGAGCTGACGCGCGATCTGAGCCGGCACCCGTTGTTTGACACGATGTTCATCTTGCAAAATACGGAGCGCGGGGTGCTGGAGCTGCCGGGACTGCGCATTGCGCCGTATGAGCGGGATCATCGCGCTGCGAAATTCGACCTGACGCTGCAAGCAGCAGAGCGGGAAAACGAAATCGACATCAGCATGGAATACAGCACGGCCTTGTTCAAGGCGGAAACGATCCAGCGGATGGCTGCCCATTTCCGGCAAGTGTTGCAAACGGCAGTGGATGATCCGCATAGGGCGGTTCGGGAAATGGAGTTGTTGAGTCACGCGGAGAAGCATCAAATCTTGTTCGACTTCAACGCAACGACTTCAGACTACCCGGAGGACAACACGATCCATGGACTGTTCGAGGCGCAGGCGGAGCGAACACCGGACAATATTGCGGTCGTATTCGAGGAGCAGCAATTGACCTACCGGGAGCTGAACGAACGAGCAAACCAACTGGCCCGGGTGCTGCGGGACAAGGGCGTGCAGGCGGACAGCTTGGTCGGCCTGATGGTTGAGCGCTCTTTGGAGATGATCGTGGGCATGCTGGCCATTCTGAAAGCCGG
>NZ_JAAAMV010000046.1 GCF_009909185.1 Paenibacillus glycinis
ATGGTTAAGCTACTAAGAGCGCACGGAGGATGCCTAGGCGCTAGGAGCCGAAGAAGGACGTGGCGAACAACGAAATGCCTCGGGGAGCCGTAAGCAGGCGCTGATCCGGGGATGTCCGAATGGGGAAACCCGGCTGGAGTAATGTCCAGTCACCTGTTACTGAATACATAGGTAACAAGGAGGCACACCAGGGGAACTGAAACATCTAAGTACCCTGAGGAAGAGAAAACAATAGTGATTCCGTCAGTAGCGGCGAGCGAACGCGGATTAGCCCAAACCAAGGAGCTTGCTCCTTGGGGTTGTAGGACGTCTCACATGGAGTTACAAAGGTGTTGATTAGACGAAGAGGTCTGGAAAGGCCCGCTATAAGAGGTAAAAGCCCTGTAGTCCAAAGTCAGCACTCTCCGAGACGGATCCTGAGTACCGCGAGACACGTGAAACCTCGTGGGAATCCGGCAGGACCATCTGCCAAGGCTAAATACTCCCTAGCGACCGATAGCGAAGCAGTACCGTGAGGGAAAGGTGAAAAGCACCGCGGAAGCGGAGTGAAACAGAACCTGAAACCGTGCGCTTACAAGAAGTCAGAGCCCAATTTAGGGGTGATGGCGTGCCTTTTGTAGAATGAACCGGCGAGTTACGTTCCCATGCAAGGTTAAGGTGAAGAGCCGGAGCCGCAGCGAAAGCGAGTCTGAATAGGGCGACATAGTATGTGGACGTAGACCCGAAACCGTGTGATCTACCCCTGTCCAGGGTGAAGGTGCGGTAACACGCACTGGAGGCCCGAACCCACGCATGTTGAAAAATGCGGGGATGAGGTGGGGGTAGCGGAGAAATTCCAATCGAACTCGGAGATAGCTGGTTCTCCCCGAAATAGCTTTAGGGCTAGCCTCGGCGTCGAGAGTCATGGAGGTAGAGCACTGATTGGGTGCGGGGCCCGCCAAGGGTTACCAAGTCCAGTCAAACTCCGAATGCCATGTACTTATAGCCGGGAGTCAGACAGTGAGTGCTAAGATCCATTGTCAAGAGGGAAACAGCCCAGACCATCAGCTAAGGTCCCCAAGTGTGTGTTAAGTGGGAAAGGATGTGGAGTTGCAAAGACAACCAGGATGTTGGCTTAGAAGCAGCCACCATTTAAAGAGTGCGTAATAGCTCACTGGTCGAGTGACTCTGCGCCGAAAATGTAACGGGGCTAAACACACCACCGAAGCTATGGCTTGCTACTTTGTAGCAGGGGTAGGGGAGCGTTGAATGCACGTTGAAGTCAGACCGTAAGGACTGGTGGAGCGCATTCAAGTGAGAATGCCGGTATGAGTAACGAAAAGACAAGTGAGAATCTTGTCCGCCGTAAGCCTAAGGGTTCCTGAGGAAGGCTCGTCCGCTCAGGGTAAGTCGGGACCTAAGGCGAGGCCGAAAGGCGTAGTCGAAGGACAACAGGTTGATATTCCTGTACCACCGTAAGCCGTTACGAGCAATGGGGTGACGCAGAAGGATAGTGACGCGGGCTGATGGATGCCCGTCCAAGCAGTGAGGCTGATGTGTAGGCAAATCCGCACATCGTAAGGCTGGGCTGTGATGGGGAGCGAAAATTGCAGTAGCGAAGGTCATGAGTTCAGGCTGCCAAGAAAAGCCTCTAGCCAGGTGAAGGTGCCCGTACCGCAAACCGACACAGGTAGGCGAGCAGAGTATGCTAAGGCGCTCGGAAGAACTCTCGTTAAGGAACTCGGCAAAATGACCCCGTAACTTCGGGAGAAGGGGTGCCTCGGTAGGGTGAATAGCCCGAGGGGGCCGCAGTGAAAAGGCCCAAGCGACTGTTTAGCAAAAACACAGGTCTGTGCGAAGCCGTAAGGCGAAGTATACGGGCTGACGCCTGCCCGGTGCTGGAAGGTTAAGGGGAGTGGTTAGCCGCAAGGCGAAGCTATGAACCGAAGCCCCAGTAAACGGCGGCCGTAACTATAACGGTCCTAAGGTAGCGAAATTCCTTGTCAGGTAAATTCTGACCCGCACGAATGGCGTAACGACTTGGGCGCTGTCTCAACGAGAGATCCGGTGAAATTTTAATACCTGTGAAGATGCAGGTTACCCGCGACAAGACGGAAAGACCCCATGGAGCTTTACTGCAGCTTGATATTGGACTTTGGTACGATCTGTACAGGATAGGTGGGAGCCTTGGAAACCGGAGCGCCAGCTTCGGCGGAGGCATCGTTGGGATACCACCCTGATCGTATCGGAGTTCTAACCTGGTACCGTGATCCGGTACAGGGACCGTGTCAGGTGGGCAGTTTGACTGGGGCGGTCGCCTCCTAAAATGTAACGGAGGCGCCCAAAGGTTCCCTCAGAATGGTTGGAAATCATTCGTAGCGTGTAAAGGCATAAGGGAGCTTGACTGCGAGACCTACAAGTCGAGCAGGGACGAAAGTCGGGCTTAGTGATCCGGTGGTACCGAATGGAAGGGCCATCGCTCAACGGATAAAAGCTACCCTGGGGATAACAGGCTTATCTCCCCCAAGAGTCCACATCGACGGGGAGGTTTGGCACCTCGATGTCGGCTCATCGCATCCTGGGGCTGAAGTAGGTCCCAAGGGTTGGGCTGTTCGCCCATTAAAGCGGTACGCGAGCTGGGTTCAGAACGTCGTGAGACAGTTCGGTCCCTATCTGTCGTGGGCGTAGGAAATTTGCGAGGAGCTGTCCTTAGTACGAGAGGACCGGGATGGACGCACCGCTGGTGTACCAGTTGTTCCGCCAGGAGCACCGCTGGGTAGCCAAGTGCGGACGGGATAAGCGCTGAAAGCATCTAAGCGTGAAGCCCCCCTCAAGATGAGATTTCCCAGTATGTAAGACCCCTGGAAGACGACCAGGTCGATAGGTTCGAGGTGGAAGCGCGGCAACGTGTGGAGCTGACGAATACTAATCGGTCGAGGGCTTATCCAAA
>NZ_JAAAMV010000047.1 GCF_009909185.1 Paenibacillus glycinis
TTGAGCGCCACGCCCAGCTCCCGATGCAGCCGCGACAGCAACGTCATCGCCCGCAGCGAATGGCCGCCCAGCTCGAAAAAGTTGTCGTGGACGCCCACTTGCGCCACGCCCAGCACGTCCTGCCAGATGCTCGCCACTGCCTGCTCCAGCTCGCTGCGCGGGGCGACATAGGCTACCCCCGTCGCCAGCTGACCTTCCGGGGCCGGCAGCGCTTTGCGATCCAGCTTGCCGTTCGGCGTCAGCGGCAATTGCTCCAGCTGCACGTAGTACGACGGCACCATGTAGCTCGGCAGCGCCTGCGACAACTCGCCGCGCAGCTCCGCCACCGTCAAGTCCTCTTCCGCCACCACGTACGCGCACAGCTCATGCTCGCCCTGCTCGTTGGGATGCGCGATGACGACGGCTTCCTTCACAGCTTCCATCCCGAGCAGCTGCGCTTCGATCTCGCCCAGCTCGATCCGGTATCCCCGGATCTTCACCTGGTGGTCGATCCGGCCCAGAAATTCAAGGCTTCCGTCGGGCAACCTTCGTGCAAGATCTCCTGTGCGGTACAACATTTTATCAGGATCGAAAGGACTTTCCACAAAACGTTCGGCGGTCAATTCAGGCAGATTCAAATAACCGCTGCCCAAGCCTGGTCCCGTCAAATACAGTTCCCCTGGAATACCGTTCGGAAGCAACTTTCGCGCGGTATCGAGTATGAACGCCCCGGTGTTCCATATCGGCTGGCCAATGACTTGCCGGACCGTTAACAACTTCATCTGCGCTGGCTCGATCCGCTTGTAGATGGCCCCGATGGTAGTTTCTGTTGGCCCGTAGTGATTCAGAAATTCCGTTTCCGGATACTGGCCATGGAATCTTATCAAATCATCCTGCTGAATACTTTCGCCGCCCAGCACGATTAAGCGAACTTTTCTCAGTTCCACCGACTCCGCGAAGCCGCGGGCACGCACGAGCATGCGGAATAGCGAAGGCGTCATTTTTAAATACGTGACTTCTTGTTCGTGTAAGTAGGTGCGGAGCTGCTCCGGATCCGAATAAGTTTCTTTCTTCGGAAGATGCAGCTGTCCACCTGCCAGTAGAATTGGAAACAAGCTCGTATACCCCAGATCGAACGCGTACGATGAGAGAAGCGCCGTTCGATCCATCGGTGATAGAAGCATTTCTTTGCTGAACCAAGAAGCATAATGAACAAGTCCACGGTGGGTCAATTGCACGCCTTTTGGTTTACCTGTCGTTCCGGACGTGTAGATGATATACGCCGTCTCGTCTCCCGTGCCTAAGACTGGAATTACGGTCGATACCGACTGTTGCAGTGCGTCACTTTCGTGCATCGCATAACTACAAATATCCCAAACTCCTCCTTTAAAGATAGGAGCAAACACCTCTACATAGACTTGTTGAGTAAGAAGCAAACACGCGCCGCTGTCACGAAGCATGAACTGAATTCGTTCTGTTGGCAGTTCGGGATCAATCGGCAGGTAAGCCGCACCAGACTTCATGACGCCGAGTATGGAAACAACCGTGTCGACTGACGGATCTAGCGCGAGCGCCACGACGGATTCCCGTCCCACACCTTGGTTTCGAAGCATAACCGCCAATCGATCGGAGCGTTCTTCAAGCTCAGCATAAGTAAGTCTATTCTTCCCAGAAATAATAGCTACATGGTCTGGCGTCAAGTGAACCCGCTTCGTAAATAAGCCATGAAAGGTAAGTCCGCCCGCGCATGTCGTCCGCTCCCCAAAGCTGTCCTCCAGCAGTTGACGCTGCTCCAACGGCGAGGCAAGGCTTATCTCGGCAATCTGGATTCGTGGCTGTTCGATAACAGACCGAATCACTTGCAGAAAGCATCTGCCAAGACGAGTTATCGTATCCTTGGAGAACAGTGCCGCGGAGAAATTGATGCTTATATTAATCTTTCCTTCTAGTTCGAGAGCGGTCACCGACAGATCGAATTTCGCAGCGTGATGGTCCTGCTCATACGGCACAATGCGCAATTCCGGCAGCTCCAGCACTCCATGCTCCGTATTTTGCAAGATGAACATCGTGTCAAACAGCGGATGCCGGCTCAGATCGCGCGGCAGATCCAGCTGCCCCACCAGTTCCTCGAACGGGTACTCCTGATGCTCGAAGGCGAGCAGCGTGCATGCCTTCACTTCCTGCAGGAAGGACGCGAACGTCTTCTCGCCCGTCGGATAGCTCCGCAGCGCGAGGGTATTCACGAACACCCCCATCAACTTCTCCACGTCCGCATGTGGTCTGCCTGCGATCGGCGAACCCACGATCATCTCTTCCTGCCCGGTATACTTCGACAACAGTACCTTATACGCCGCCAGCAGCACCATGTACAGCGTTGTGCCCGTTTCCTCGGCCAACCGTTTCAAACCAGTGACCAGCGTTTCGTCCAACGTGAAGCCGATCCGCGCACCTTCGAAGCTCCGTACGGCCGGCCGCGGATAATCCGTCGGCAGCTGCAGCGTTGGCACTTCGCCCGCCAACGCCTCCAGCCAGTACGATTCATGCTCCTTCATGGCCTCACTGCCTTGACGCTCCTGCTGCCAGGCCGCGTAATCCTTGT
>NZ_JAAAMV010000048.1 GCF_009909185.1 Paenibacillus glycinis
CAGCTGGAGGGTCGGGTGGACCGGGGGCGCGTGGAGCAGGCGCTGAACAGCCTGATCGCGCGGCATGAATCGCTGCGCACGTCCTTTACAATGGCAGATGGCGAAGTCGTGCAGATCGTTCATCCGGCGCTGCCCTTCTCGGTGAGTGAGAAAGAGGCGACGGAAGCGGAAGCGGCGCAAGAGGTGGAAGCCTTTATTCGACCGTTTGATCTGAACGCTGCACCGCTGCTGCGGGTGGAGCTGGTGCAATTGGCACCTGAGCGGCATCTGCTGTTGATTGACATGCACCATATTATCGCCGACGGTGTGTCGCTGGGCGTGATGGTGGACGAGTTCACGAAGCTGTACGCCGGCGAAGAGCTGCCGGCGCTGCGCATCCAGTACAAGGATTACGCGGCCTGGCAGCAGGAGCGTCAATTCAGTGAGGCCATGAAGGAGCATGAATCCTATTGGCTGGAGACATTGGCGGGCGAAGTGCCGACGCTGCAGCTGCCGACGGATTATCCGCGGCCGACCGTGCGGAGCTTCGAAGGTGAGCGGATCGGGTTCACGTTGGACGCAGCGCTGGTCACCGGCTTGAAGCGGTTGGCCGAGGAAACGGGCACGACGCTGTATATGGTGCTGCTGGCGGCGTACAAGGTGCTGTTGTCGAAATATACCGGGCAGGAAGAGATGATCGTGGGTTCGCCGATCGCAGGCAGAGCGCATGCGGACGTGGAGAAGTTGATGGGGGTGTTCGTGAATACCCTGGCGCTGCGGAGCTATCCGACGGGCGAGAAGACGTTCGCGTCCTTCCTGGAGGAAGTGAAGGCATGCACGCTGCTCGCCTTCGAGCATCAGGAGTACCCGTTCGAGGAGCTGGTGGGGCAGCTGGAGCTGACGCGCGATCTGAGCCGGAATCCGTTGTTTGACACGATGTTCATCTTGCAAAATACGGAGCATGGGGTGCTGGAGCTGCCGGGACTGCGCATTGTGCCGTACGAGCAGGACCATCGCGCTGCGAAATTCGACCTGACGCTGCAAGCAGCAGAGCGGGAAAGCGAAATCGACATCAGCATGGAATACAGCACGGCCTTGTTCAAGGCGGAAACGATCCAGCGGATGGCTGCCCATTTCCGGCAAGTGTTGGAGGTCGTCGTAAGCGAACCGCAAGCCGCGATGAAAGACATGGGACTACTGAGCGAAGCGGAACGGCAGCAAATCCTGTTCGACTTCAATGCAACGACGGCAGACTACCCGCAGGACAAGACAATCCACGGGCTGTTCGAAGCGCAGGCGGAACGAACGCCGGACAATATTGCGGTCGTATTCGGCGAGCAGCAATTGACCTACCGGGAGCTGAATGCCCGGGCGAATCAGCTTGCGCGGGTACTGCGGGAGAAGGGCGTACAGCCGGACCGTCTGGTCGGTATCATGGCGGAGCGTTCGCTGGAGATGATCGTGGGCATAATGGCGATCCTGAAGGCTGGCGGGGCGTACGTACCGCTGGATCCTTCCTACCCGGCGGAGCGACTTACCTACATGCTGGCGGATAGCCAGGCACGCTGGCTGCTGACCACGCAAGAACTGGCAGGTAAGGTCGTCTTTGAGGGAGTTACCGTACGGCTGGATCGTCAGGCGCAGGATGAGGGGGACGCTGGGAATTTAGAGCCGAGTAGCCAAGCGACAAATTTGGCGTACGTAATCTACACATCGGGCTCGACCGGCCGTCCGAAAGGCGTCATGGTGGAACAGCAATCCGTGGTCAACTTCATGCACAGTATGGCAGAGCGGCTGGAGCTGAGCAGCGAGAGCGCGGTGCTGGCCATCACGACGTTCTCCTTTGATATCTTTGTGCTGGAGAGCGTGGTTCCGCTCTGTTACGGCGCGCGCGTCGTACTCGCCATGCAAGCGGAGCAGGAAAATCCGGCGGCGCTGGCGGCGCTGATCGTGAATCAGCAGGTCGATGTGGTGCAGATGACGCCGTCGCGCATGCAACTGTTGCAGCAAGTGCCGGACAAGGGCTGGCTGAAGCGGCTAGCTTCGATTCTGATCGGGGGCGAAGCTTATCCGGAGCGGCTGCTGCGCTTCCTGCAGGAGCAGAGCGGCGCGCGTCTGTACAATGTGTACGGCCCAACGGAAACGACCGTGTGGTCGACGATGGCGGACCTCACCGATGCCGAGGTGGTCGTGATCGGGCAGCCGCTGGACAATACCCGGATCTATATCGTGGATGCGCAGCAACGGCTGCAACCGGTCGGCGTTGCAGGCGAGCTGTGCATTGCAGGAGACGGTCTGGCTCGGGGGTACTTGAACCAACCGGAGCTGACGGCGGATAAATTTGCAAGGGATCCGTTTCAGGCGGGCGCACGGATGTACAAAACGGGGGACCTGGCGAGATGGTTACCCGATGGGAAGTTGGAGTACCTGGGCCGGATCGACCACCAGGTGAAGATCCGGGGGTACCGGATCGAGCTGGGCGAGATCGAAGCGCAGCTGCTCGGGATGGAAGCTGTGAAGGA
>NZ_JAAAMV010000049.1 GCF_009909185.1 Paenibacillus glycinis
AGCTGTACGCCGGGGAAGAGCTGGCGGCGCTGCGCATCCAGTACAAGGATTACGCGGCCTGGCAGCAGGAGCGTCAATTTAGTGAGGCCATGAAGGAGCATGAATCCTACTGGTTAAACCGTTTCGCTGGTCAGTTGCCGGTTCTACAGCTTCCGGCGGACTATCCAAGGCCGGCGAAACAGCGATTCGAAGGTAATTGGGTGACGTTCACGCTAAACGAAGCTATAACCTCCGAATTAAGACGCTTGGTGAATGAGACAGGCACGACACTATATATGGTGCTTTTAACCATGTACAAAGTCATGTTGTATCAGTACACAGAACAAGAGGATATTATCGTAGGCACGCCGATCTCAGGCAGAGGTCATGAAAGTCTGGAGCGACTCATTGGAATGTTCGTAAACACGCTGGCGCTGCGCAGCTATCCAACGGGGAACAAAGCTTTTGCGGAATTTTTGGAAGAAGTGAAGCAACAGACGTTGGAAGCATTCGAGCATGAGGAGTACCCATTTGAGGGATTGGTGGAGCAGCTAAATAAGGTGCCAGATGCGAGCCGTAACCCACTGTTTGATACGATGTTTGTGTTGCAGAACATGGGGCTGCCGCATCTAGAACTCCCAAAATTGCTGATAACACCATATGAATTCAAGAATCGGGTCGCTAAATTCGATTTATTGCTGGAGGCGTCGGAAGGGGCCAAAGAAATAAAATGTAGGCTTAATTATAATACGGCTCTTTTTAAAGACAAGACTGCGGAAAGAATGGCTGACTACTTCCTCTCCCTAATTGAATTTATCATGAACAATAGATATGTTGCGCTAAAAGACATTCCATTAAGCTCGAAAAAAAGAGACCGGTTTATTGAGGAAGAAATACGCTTTAATTTCTAAAAAATGTTATAAAACATTTGGAGGTCAGCATGTACAAGCAATTACTCGAACCAGATGCTTTGGCGAGAACGGAATATAAATTGGAAAGGGAATATTGGATGCAAAAGCTGCAAGGCAGTCCAATTCCCAGTCGATTTCATGGAAAGTCAGTTAATTATTCTTCTTCAAATTATGGTGTATTTGAGCAAGAATTGCCGAGCGGGTTATATGAAAAAACGAACAAAATCTCGAACGGCTCTTTGCTTGCGTTATACATCTTGCTGTTAAGCGGAGTCAAGCGACTGCTTTCTCTCTATTCAAACAACGATGATGTTCTTATTGGAATGCCGCACCTCGGAATAGAGCGTGAAGAAAAGGATGATTTACTCGCACTTCGAACAAATGTAAATGCTGCCGCTACGTTCCGACAGTTGTTGAATGAGGTCAGGCGTACTGTCGTTGAAGCGGATAAGCATCCAAACGTATCCTATGAAGATTTCTCTAAAATAATGAATTCGACAAAAACAGTCCTATGGCCGTTAGAAACAATTGTGTTATTGGAAAATGTGCATGATACATCTAATTGTGATATTCATCAAAGGGATATGATTATTGCCTTTCATGTCCAGGAAGAGACAATAGATTTAAAGATTCAATATAACCAACAGGTTTATAGCGCAACGGTGATCGCTGCATTGGTTCAACAATTCATATTATTCCTCGATCAAGCATTGGAAAAACCGGATATGCCGATGTCCCAAATAGAGTTGGTATCCAAGACAGAACAGAATCAACTGCTGGAACTGTCAAAAGCGGGGGAAGTAATCTACCCGCGGGATAGGACGATTCATCAGTTGTTCGAAGCGCAAGTGGAACGAACGCCGGACAATATTGCGGTCGTATTCGAGGAACAGCAACTGACCTACCGGGAGCTGAACGAGCGAGCAAACCAACTGGCGAGGGTACTGCGGGAGAAGGGCGTGCAGGCGGACAGCTTGGTCGGCCTGATGGTCGAGCGCTCTTTGGAGATGATCGTGGGCATAATGGCGATTCTGAAGGCAGGGGGCGCGTACGTGCCGATCGATCCGGAGTATCCGACGGATCGGATCCGCTACATGCTGGAGGACAGCGGGACAACCCTGCTGGTGACCCAGTCGCATCTGCAGACGCCGTCTTCCTTCACGGGCACAAGCATCGCGCTGGACGAATACGGACGGGAGCAGCTCGACACCTCAAATTTGCAGGCAATCGCTGCCCCGGATTCACTGGCGTATATCATCTATACCTCCGGATCGACAGGACGACCGAAAGGGGTCATGATCGAGCATCGAAATGTGGTGCAGCTGCTGATGAATAACCAGCTGCCGTTTACCTTTGGCGTGGGAGACGTATGGACGATGTTCCATTCGTACTGTTTTGATTTCTCCGTGTGGGAACTGTTCGGAGCGCTGCTGTACG
>NZ_JAAAMV010000005.1 GCF_009909185.1 Paenibacillus glycinis
GGGCTTCGAGCGGGGCTCCGGTGTTTGCGTTGGGCGCTCCCGTGGTCCTCCGGACCAAAGTCGCTCCCAATCGCAACGCCTTCGCTTGCAGCGTTTTTTGCGGGCTGGGCTTCGAGCGGGGCTCCGGTGTTTGCGTTGGGCGCTCCCGTGGTCCTCCGGACCAAAGTCGCTCCCAATCGCAACACCTTCGCTTGCAGCGTTTTTTGTGGGCTGGGCTTCAAGCGGGGCTCCGGTGTTTGCGTTGGGCGCTCCCGTGGTCCTCCGGTCCAAAGGCGCTCCCAATCGTAACACCTTCGCTTGCAGCGTTTTTTGCGGGCTGGGCTTCGAGGGGGCTTCGGTGTTTGCCATGGGCGCTCCCGTGGTCCTCCGGACCAAAGTCGCTCCCGATCGCCCGCTCCATTGGCCCGGGCCTTCGCCCGGCATAGCCGTCGCGGAAATAAAAAACGTTCGCTCCGTCTTCACGAAGCGAACGTTTTTAGCAGCCGATAGAGCGTGTCCACGGACTGCATGGCGTATTCGGTTTGCGCCGGTTCGCCGTCCTGTACGAGCACGAGCGCCGGAACGCTGGCGATCCGCCATTCGTCGCGCAGGTTAGGGGCGAAGTTGATGTTGATTTTGGAGATCGGAACCGCGGCTCCTGCCGCTTGGGCGATCTCCAGCATGCGCAGCCCGATTTTGCAGGTTCCGCAAAGCGGCGTGAAAAAGAACACCGCTTCGCGCGGCGCCTTGTCCCGGCTCAGCCATTCCCGCTCCGATTGTTCTTCGATCGCCATTGCGGTCGCCGCCTTCCCGTCTTGAACTCTCGTTCCGCGGGACGAAACGATAGGACCATTATAGGCCTTTTCGCTTCGTTTGCGAAGGCTGGCTCGGTTTGAGGCGGTCGTTAATGCGTGAATCGCTACATGTCGGACTGCCCTGTCTAATAAAATGCTGCTTCATCGCCTCGGTGGGATCGCGGCACGCGGTGCTCGGACGCACGTCGACGGTCAAGCCTCGCGCGACAACGCGCCTACCGAATCGACCGATCGGATTCAAACGGGGAATTTGCAGGGAAGAACCACCCAACTGCCGACCGCCGCGATACGATCGCACTCAGCATCCTATTACTCCCGGCCCGCATAGGTCCGCGTGCAAATTCAGCTTTGCGAGAGGGAGGGAGGGCGAGCGCCCTTACCGCGCGCGGCCGAAGGCTTACTTCCGTCCGTAATCCGCCTTGATCTCGCCCCACTGCTTCGTCTGCCATTTCAGCACCTTGTTGCTGTACGCGTTGGTCTGGAGCCAGCGCACCGCGCGGTCCACCATGCCCCAGATCTCCGCCGTCGACGCGTCGCGCGGAAGCGTCGAGGACACCGCTTTCTGCTTCACCCATTTGAGCGCGTTGACGGAATCGCTGTATACGGTCTTGGTGCTGCCCTGCTGCTTCAGGTACGCCAGCGCGTGCACGATGGCGAGAAATTCGCCGAGGTTGTTCGTGCCTTTCTTGACGGGACCGACCGCGAAAATCACCTCTCCCGTCTGCGTGTCCACGCCCTTGTATTCCACCGGTCCGGGATTGCCGCTCGTGCCGACGTCGACGGAAATGCTGTCGTAGTCGATCTCGCCCGGCTCCGCGTCGGTCCCCGCCGTTTTCCGGCGGAACGGCGCACCGCTCTTGGCCGTGCCCGCGCCGGCTTTGGCGCCGCTGCCGCCTTGGCCCCAATATTTTTTCCAGCCGCCCCGGTAGGCTTCGTCCGCTTCGGCCCGGCTTTCGTAGGATTTGAACTTCGCGTCGTCGAATTTATTGATCTGCTCCTGGCATTCGCCCCAGCTCGTATACACGCCCGGCTGGCGGCCGACCCAGACCACGTAAAATTTTTGCTTCGCCATTCCCGCACCTTCTTCTGTTTATCGTTACGCGCTTCGTTCCGCTGATCCTGATTCGTCTTCCCCGTTTGCGTTCGGACCCTCGGCTCCATGGAACGCGATAAGTATTTCCTGCAAATATACAGTATTCCTCCCGCTGTAAACAGTCTGCATGGCAATTGCTGCGATCATGCAGCAATTGTCGCCGGTTTAACGCGTAATCGCCAGTTTTAAGCGATATTACTGTACTTTTGCAACAATCCGTGCCTTCAAGCGTGATTCAGAGGTAAATTGCTGCACAATTACATTATTCCGCCGGGAGATTCCACGGTTCGAGCTTACTCGATTGCAGCAATCCACCGGAAGCTCCCATTCAATCCTGCTCGATTGCGGCCATCCACCGGAAGCTCCCATTCAATCCTGCTCGATTGCAGCAATGCACCGGAAGCTCCCATTCAATCCTGCTCGATTGCAGCCATCCACCGAAAGCTCTCATACAACCCTGCTCGATTGCAGCAACCCAACGGAAACTCCCCATTTCAACCCTGCTCGATTGCAGCAATCCGTCCGCGGAAACGTGACATGGACGCAGCTTCCAAGTCTAGGCGGGATTTCGCTCGGCATGCGGCTGCTCCCGCGCTTATCTGGCAGAACGAATTGCGCGATTCCATGCCTGTCCGGACCGGACAGGCAGTCCGGCGGACAACTCCTTGACCGATTCGACGGCACGGCCGAGGATTCCTCCAAGCGCGCGTCAGAAATCTGCCGCCTGGCCTCGGCTAGCCGAACCGGATCGGTTGAGAAAACAAACCGCGGTATGGCGGCTATACGGGAATCGCAGGAACCGGATCTTGCTTCGGACAACCAGCATCGCCGAGAATGGTCAGCCCGAAATGTCCATGCACCCACTACGGAGCAAACTCGTGCGCGAACAGGCACCTTCCATCGATACGGTACTCGTAAGACCTGAACTTTTGCGCGAGGCAAGCGGCGGCATCGCAATTATTCAACCTCAATTCTCCCCGCGCCCGCGACAGCGCAACCTCTCAAAACGGCACACTTCCGCCAAGCAACGCCGAAAATTAGGGCGGCGTTCGGCTCCCGGACAGGAAGAACTGGTATAATAGAGGGCGACGTTTATGCGGCAACGCGAATACATGACCGGGAGTCAATGGAGAATGGATACGGATTACAAGCTGGATGACGCGCAATGGCGGACGCTGCTCGAGGGCGTCGCCGCGCAATTCGATGAACTGACGATCATGCGTGGCTTTCAATACTATAAACAAGGACGCGTCGAGGAGCTGGAGCTCCGGGACGACGGTTACGCGCACGCGCGGGTCAAAGACAACCGCGTTTGCGAGGTTGCCGTGCGCCTGGACGAGCTGGGCGACAGCACGTGCACCTGTCCGCTCGACCGCGGCTGCCAGCATATGGTCGCCGCGCTGCTGCGCTACGCGGAGCTGTGCGGGCGGCCGATTCAGGCGATCGTCAACGCGCGCAGCGCCTTGCGGACAAGCGGGGACAAAACGGCGGCGAGTTCGAACGCGAGCGGCAGCGGGAGGAACGACGGCACGGATACGCCGGGACGCGGAGCGGCCGACGGCGTCCGTTCCGGCGCGTCGGGCACGGGCACGGACGCACTGCCTTGGGCGGATGCGCCGGGAACGGGCAGAAGCGCCCCGCCGACGTCGTCCCGGCCCCTCCGGCCGGCATTTACCGAACAGGACCTGTCGGAGCTCCCCGTCGCGAACTGGCATGAACGGTTCCAGCAGCGCAGGGGGCCGCTTCATCTGAACGTTCGCACGGCGCAGGAGGCCAATGATTTGCTGGCCGACCTGCACGCGATGCGGCCCGAGCTGCCCTATGCGCTGGAGCAGCTGTTCAGCCTCCATGCCCTCTGCTTCGTGCTGGAACGGATGGTCAAGCCGGCCCAGGCGGATTGGCGGCAATCCGGCTTCTTCATGGGCTTCCATACGCAGAATGCCATGGAAAGCCTGATCGGCAGCGCGCGCACGCTGCTGGAGGAGCGGCTCGCGCTCGGCTCCGAGGCGTCGGCCTATTGGGGACGGCTGCTGGAAACGGCGGATTTTCTGCGGGAACGCATGCTGACCGAGGACAAGACGCTGAATTGCTTCGCGGCGCTGCACGCCTCGCTTTGGCTGCATTGGCTCGCGCCGGCTTCGGCCGGCAGCGAAGCGCTGTACGAGGAAGAGCTGCGAAAGCTGCGCGCCGCCGAGCAGGAGCTGGGCAAAGCGTTGTCCCTGCTGCCGTGGACGCTGGCGCAATGCCTGCTGCTGATTTACCTCGAGCGGGACAAGGAAGCATGGTCGCTGCTCGCGGCCGGAGGCGGCAAACTAATGCTCGGCCCCGGGCCCCTGATGCCGCTGCTCGATGTCATCGGCCGCGCGGAGCAGTGGGAGCGGCTGCGCGGTTGGCTGGCCGCGACCGGGCCGCTGCTCGCCGGCTTCCGCGGCGAGGACTTGGCGCCGTACGGCGATTATTGGACCGCCGTCGTGGAGCGGCTGCCGGAAGCGGAAGCTTCGATGTGGGACACGCTGGCGGCGATGCTGCCTTTCTCCCGCGTGATCTATGAAGAAGCGCTGACCGCGCACGGCAAATGGGAGCGGTGGATGGATTACCAGATGAGCAGCGGGCAGGATCCGCTCTCGTTCCGCGTCGCCGTGTTCAAGCCGATCGAGAAGGAGGCGCCGGAGCTGCTGCTGCCTTTCTACCATCAGGCGGTGGAGCGCTACGTGCTGCAGAAGAACCGCGACGGCTACAAGGCGGCGGTAAAGCTGCTGAAGCGGCTGGCCAAGCTGTACGTGCGCTTGAAGCGCGAGGAGCGCTGGGCGCAGTTCCTCTCCGCCTTCGCCAGCCGCAACAGCCGGCTTCGCGCCTTGCAGGAAGAACTTCGCAAAGGAGGCCTGCTGTCATGAGCGCCTACACGGAAACGATGACCATACAAGTGAGCTTGACGGAGCATGGCGACGCCTTGATCTACGGGGCGATTCCCTCCTCAGGCTACGTGTCCGGGCTACAGGTCAAGCAGCGGCTGTTCGCCTGGCACGAGCCGTCCTTCTTCGGGACGGAGCTGGAGCTCGAGAAGCTGCAGGACGAGCTGGAGCTCGTCGTGCTGCCGGCGGAGATGGTCGTGCCGTTCTTCGCGGCCCGCAACCTGCTGGCGCATATCGAATGGCGCTGGGAAGGCGACGCCGCGGTGCTGGCCGACGTCGCCCCGGCGCTCGAGGCCTGCATCGCCGAGCGAAAATACGTCCCGAGCTTCGAGGCGTTCAAAGCCGGCAAGCTCCGTTGGATCTGGGACGCGGAAGCGCTGGATTCGAAGACGCGAAGAACCTTGCGCGGGCTGAGGCAAAGCGAGAGCGGCGAAGTCGAGGACGGCGGCCGGTTCAGCGGCGCCGCAAGCAATCGCCGCGGGCAGCTTGGCGCTGCCTCGCCTTCACCGACCGGTGAGAATCGCGACGCGACCGTCTTCGACGACGGGGAAGATTGGGCTGCCGGCGACGCGGCCGCGCATGAAACGGCCGCCGGTTTCGCGGCGGGCCTTCGGGCGGCTTTCTCCGCGGCCGCGTTCCAGCGCCACTACGCGACGGAAGCGACCGCCGGGGATCTTCGGCGCGACTTCCCGCTGCTCTTCGCGCGCGACCGCGCCGCGGCGACCGCCGGCCTGGACGAGCGCGCCTGGCTCGTCGCCGCCGGCTGGAAGGCCGACACCCTGCCGTTCCGGCCGCTCCTGCAGCTGACGGAGCCGGAGGACGCCGAACAAGGCTGGCGTCTGACGCTGCTGCTGCAGGACAAGCTCGAGCCGGCGAAGCTCGCGCCGGTTCGGCTGGCCATGGACGGCGAAGCCTTCGGAACATGGCCCTCCGGCTGGACGCCGCAGGTGCGCGAGCGTTCCGCCGCTTGGCTCGCGCACCTGCAGGCGAGCCTGCCGCCGGACCGGCTGGCCGGCAGCGGCACGGACATCCTGAACGGCCCGCTGACCGACGACGCCGCGTGGCAGTTCCTGACCGCGGACAGCCAGCGCCTGCTGGCCGCCGGCTGGCAGGTCCTGCTGCCCGCCTGGTGGGAAGAGGCGAGCCGCAAGAAGCCGCGCCTGCGCGCGAAGATCCGCCCCGGCGCCGGCGAAGGCGAACGGGCGGGCGGCGGCCAATCGTTCTTCGGCCTCGATTCGCTCATCGACTTCGACTGGCGGGTCTCCATCGGCGAGACCGAGCTGAGCGAGGAGGAATTCAAGGAGCTGGTCGCCCGCGGCGAGCGGCTCGTCCAATTCCGCGGCCAATGGGTGCCGCTCGATCCCATCCTGCTGGCGCAGATCCGCAAAGCGATGGCGGGCGTGGATCCGCGCAAGGGACTCTCCTTCCAGGACGTGCTCCAGCTGCATCTGCTCAGCAACAAGGGCGTTTTCGTGCCGAATGCGGCCCGCAAGGACGGCGAGCCGGAGCAAGCGGACGACGAGGCGGACGCCGACGTCCGCGTGGAGGTCGAGCTGAACGCCCATCTGACGAAGCTGATCGAGCAGCTGACCCAGCAGACGGAGTGGCCGTCGGTCGACGTCCCCGCTTCGCTGCAGGCGGAGCTGCGGAGCTACCAGCGCGACGGCTTCTCCTGGCTCGCGTTCCTGCGCCGCTTCGGGCTCGGCGCCTGCTTGGCCGACGACATGGGGCTCGGCAAAACGATTCAATTCATCACCTACCTGCTCCATGTCTCCGAGGGAGCCGCCGCGAGCGGCGAGCGCCGCCCTTCGCTGCTGATCTGCCCGACCTCCGTGCTCGGCAATTGGCAGAAAGAAGTGCGGCGCTTCGCCCCGTCGCTTCGCATCCTGCTGCACTACGGCAGCAAGCGGCTCGGCGGCGATGCCTTCTACGAGGCCGCGGCGGAAGCCGATCTCGTGCTGACGTCGTATGCGACGGCCACGCTGGATCAAGAGAATCTGAGCCGCTGCACGTGGTCGGCGATCTGCCTCGACGAGGCGCAGAACATCAAGAACGCCGGAACGAAGCAATCCATGGCGGTTCGCGGCTTTCCGGCGAAGCATCGCATCGCGCTGACGGGCACGCCGATCGAGAACCGGCTGTCGGAGCTGTGGTCGATTTACGATTTTATCAATCCGGGCTATCTCGGCAGCGCCCGCGCCTTCGGCGAACAGTTCAGCCAGGCGATCGAACGGGAACGCGACGAGAAGCGCACGCAGGAGCTGCAGCGGCTCGTGAAGCCGTTCATGCTCCGCCGCAAGAAGAAGGATCCCGCGATCATGCTGGATCTGCCGGACAAGAACGAGATGAAGACGTACATCCACCTCACCGGCGAGCAGAGCGCGCTGTACGAGCAGACCGTCGGCGAGCTCATGGACCAGGTGAAGAAGCTGGAGGGCATTCAGCGCAAGGGCGCGATTCTCGCCGCGCTCACCCAGCTCAAGCAGCTGTGCGACCATCCCGTGCTGCTGACCAAGGAAGCCGTGCCGCTCCCCGAGGACGCGGACGAGGCCGCCGCCGAATCGGCCGCGCTCATCAGCCGCTCCGCCAAGCTGGAACGGCTGCTCGACCTGGTCAAAGAACTGCGGGACGAAGGCGAGCGCTGCTTGATTTTCACCCAATACATCGGCATGGGCCAAATCTTGCAGCGGGTGCTGAAGCAGGAGCTGGGGGAAAACGTGCTGTACCTGCACGGCGGCACGTCCAAGACGGCGCGCGACCGGATGATCGACGAATTCCAATCGCGCGAGCTGCCCCCGGGCGTACAGCCGAACATTTTCATCCTGTCCATCAAAGCCGGCGGCGTCGGCCTCAACCTGACCGCGGCCAACCACGTCTTCCACTTCGATCGGTGGTGGAACCCCGCCGTCGAGAACCAGGCGACGGACCGCGCGTACCGGATGGGCCAGACGCGCGACGTGCAGGTGCACAAGTTCATCTCGCTCGGCACGCTGGAGGAGCGCATCGACGAGATGCTGGAGAGCAAGCAGCAGTTGAGCGACGACGTCATCACGAGCTCGGAGGGCTGGATCACGGAGCTGTCGACGGATGCCTTGCGGGATCTGTTCACGCTGCGGCGGGAATGGTCCGACTGATGCGGAAGCTCGCCCGGGGCGGGCTGGCGGCTGTCTCCGGGCAGCCTGCCTCCGCCTTGGCCGGCACGCTGTTTCCGGCACGAGGTCGTCCCTCGCTTCGTGCTTCGCGGCGGCAGCAACGTGTCTCGCCAATGGCTCGCGGAGGACCGGCCGGCGCTTGCGAGTGATCCCTTTAGCGAAAATTTCAATAAACATTAATGCCGCCGGACATGAACGATTTCCTGCATGAATGACTTACCTCATGAAAAACTTCCTGCATGAAAGATCGACGACATTAACGACCGCCGGCATGATGACGACCGCTTCGCGATTCAGCCGCAAGGATGGCCGCCGCCATCCTTTTTTTGCTGCGTCGATCTCGCGGATTCGTCCCGTTGATTCATGCCAAATCGGCCTGGGTAACATCCTATTACATGGCGGACAAGTTCGCAGTACCCGCTTTTCGCCATGCCCATAGGCGATTTGGATCAATCTTCAGCTTAGAAGTTTCATTGCCTCGCGTGGTCCAACATTGCGCTCGCAATCCATTCCAATTCTGCAATGCGCTTGACCCATCCCTTATCCAAGGAGCGTGACGTAATTGAAAACGAAAAAGTTGATCCTTCCTGCCGTGCTTGGCTTGTCCCTGCTGCCCCCCGCGATCGCGAACGCCGATTCGGCGCCGACGCCGTCAGCGACGGCGTATGCCGAGACGATGCCTTCCGATTCTCTTACGCTGTGCACGATCAAGCTGAAAGTGAACGATCCCATGCTCAGCTATAACGGCAGCGTGTCGGCCATGGACACGACGCCGATGCTCTGGCGCGGCAACGTGTACGTGCCGGTGCGCGCGTTGGGCGAGGGCGTCGGCGCGAAAGTCTCCTGGGACGCCGCGTCCGGCGCGACCGTGGTGTGGGCCGGGGACGACGCCATGAAGATCTGGCTGGGCAGGGAAGCGATGGACGTGAACGGGGCCAGCATCGCCCTCGGTTCGAAGGTCATCATGAACGACGACGGCCGCGTCATGGTTCCGCTTCGCGTTCTTGCGAAGCAGCTGGGCTGGGACGTGGATTACAGCACGTTGGACTGGTCGGTCACGCTGACGAAGATGATGAGTCAATAACGCGCGGTATCGCGATAGAACCGCATAAAGAGAGGCCGCCCGGGTTCGCCCGGGCGGCCTCTTCATGTTCAGCGATGCTTTTGGGCAAACTGCCCGTATCAGCGCGCCAATTTGCGCTCGAAATCCGTGAGGCTCTGATCGCCCGAGATGAACAATCGCTTCAATAGATACGGATCCTGCGCGGACGAGGTCCAGCCGTCGTCGAACGTAAAGGCGTAACGGTAGCCGCTCTGCTTGACGAGCCGCATCGTCTCCTCGCTGCGCAGCCCGTACGGATAGGCGATGGCCGTCACCGGGGTGCCGAGGTTTTGCTCGATCGCGGCTTTGGAGCCGGCGATCTCGTCGCGCTGCGCCTTCGCCGGATGAAGCGGCAAGTACGGATGCGTGCGCGTATGCGCCATGATGTCCCAACCCGCCCCTTGCATCGCCTTGATCTGGTCCCATGTCAGGTAATCCGGTCCGCCGACCCAGTTCGTGACCAGGAACTCCGTCGCCTGGAAGCCGTATTCCTTCAGCACGGGCAGCGCGGCGCTGTAGTTGTTCCTGTAGCCGTCGTCGAAGGTAATGAGCACTTCCTTGCCGTCGGAAGGCTCCTTGCCCGAAAGGATCGTTCCGAATTCCTGCAGGCTGATGCTGCGAAAGCCCTTGTCGTGCAGCCACCGCATCTCCTCGCGGAACCGCTCCGGCGAGACGACGTATTCGTTGCCTTCTCCATGATCCGCAATGGAATGATAGCATAACACCGGTATACGCGCTTCGGACGCATCGGCCGAAGCAAAAGCGACCGTCCGCTTGAACTCCAGCAGCTGGCCGACCGCGAAAAACAGCGACGCGACCATGAACAGCAGCATGGCGGCCGATATCAGAATCCTTCGTTTTCTCATCGCGCAATCCCCCGCTGACATAACCTTCTTCGTAGCTCTATCATACGCCAATTCGCCGGATAGGAGCTACTGTTACATGATTCCTAGGCTGCATGCCTCAGGCTGGCCTCCGCTCGCGGTGACGCGGCAGAGAGACGAAGGCCTGTTCCCCCGCCGGGAGCGAACGTGTATAATGGGAGGGCCCTTAACCAGGAAACCTTACACCTAGAGGAAGTTGCGCATGCGAATCAGAGATTGGGATACGAATTTGAAAATCCGCCTCGGCGGAGAAACCGCGTTTAACGTGATCTTCTGGACGTTTTTTCCGTTCTTGTCCATTTATTTTACCAAAGCGTTCGGCAAGGGCTGGACGGGGACGCTCCTCGTGCTGTCCCAGCTGCTCTCCGTGCTCGGCAACCTGATCGGCGGCTACTGCGCGGACCGCTTCGGCCGCAAGCGGATGATGGTGTTCGCGGCGAGCGGTCAATCCTTCGGCTACGCGCTGTTCGCCTGCGCGGCTTCGCCATGGCTGGACATGCCGGTCGCGAGCTTCGTCGGCTTCAGCCTGGCCAGCTTCTTCGGCGCCTTGTACTGGCCGGCCAGCCAGGCGATGGTCGCGGACGTCGTCGACGCCAAGCATCAATCCGGCGTCTTCGCCATCTTCTATACCGCTTCGAACATGGCCGTCGTCGTCGGGCCGCTGCTCGGCTCGCTCTTATATGAAGACAATCCGTACGCGGTGCTTGCCGCGGCGGCCGTCATCTGCGCCTTCATCGCCCTCGTCATGAGCCGCCGGCTGGGCGAGACGCGTCCGTCCTACGTCGCGGACCGGCTCCGGACCGAGGCCGGCGCGCCTTGGTACGGCGCCATCGCCGCGCAGCTGCGCGATTACCGGGTCATCGCCACGGACCGCGTGTTCCTGCTCTTCAGCATCGCGGGCGTGCTGCTCGCGCAGACATTCATGCAGCTCGACCTGCTGTTCCCGGTATTCTTGAAGGAAACGGTCCCGCACTCGACGCTGTTCTCCTTCCGCGACTGGGACCTGACGCTGACGGGCCAGCAGCTGTTCGGCCTCGTCGTCTCGGAGAACGGGCTGTTCGTCGCGATCTTCACGGTCGTCGTCACCAAATGGATGACGATGTACCGGGACCGGCTCGTGTTCATCGGCGGCGCGCTCTTCTATGCCGTCGGCATGATCATGTTCAGCAACATGTCCACGTTCTGGGGCTTTACGTCCGCGGTCGCGGTCTTCACGCTGGCCGAGCTCATGTCCGCCGGACCGCAGCAGGCCTTCGTCGCGCGGCTGGCGCCGGAGGAGATGCGCGCGCAGTATTTCGCGGCCGCCAGCCTGCGCTTCACGCTCGGCCGCACCATCGCCCCGATTTCCATTCCGATGACGGGCTGGATCGGGTTCAAGTGGACGTTCGCGCTGCTCGCCTTGCTGGCCGTGCTCTCGGCAGCGATCTACCACGCCATGTTCAATCGGCTGGAAGAGCCGCCGAAGCAGCCGAAGACCGCCTGACGACCTTGCGGGCGGAGCCTGCCGATTGCAATTTCGAGGCAGCCCGGAGCATTTTGCTCCGGGCTGTCTTTTTGCGCTTCGTCCGGGGACGAAAGCATGAAAGCCCCGCAATCTTCGCGATTGCGGGGCCTTTCCAGGCGTATGGACTGTCCGCTCCTGACTGGACTGTCCGTTCCTGACTGGACTGTCCGTTCCTTACATGAGTTCGAGATACGGCTCCGCCTGCTCGGTCTCCGTGTAGATGGCGATGAGCACGACCGCCGTCTCTTCCCCGATATTCCGCACGAGATGCGGCGTGCAGGCGTTCCAGCTGAAGGAGTCGCCTTCCCCGAACTCGGCCGCGTCTTCCCCCTGCTCGGCGTAGATCCTGCCCTTGATGACGAGATGCACCTCTTCGCCCTCGTGCGCGCGGGGCGTCTCGCCCGTCGATCCGCCCGGCGGCATCTCGACCAGCATCATCCGCATGTTCTTCGCGGCGCTCAGATGCTCGACCTTGAGCCGTTCCGGTCCGCTCGTCGTGACTTTCCGGTCTGCCCGGCGGACGATCTGCATGCGATCTTCCTTTTGCAGCAGCAGATAGGCCAGCGGAACCTTAAGCGCCTTCGCGATGTTTTCCAGCGTCGCGATGGACGGGGACGTCTTGTTCGTCTCGACCTGGCTCATGAAGCCTTGGGACAACCCCGTATCTTCGCAGATCTGAGCGATGGTGACGTTCTTGCGCTTCCGGATCGCCCGGATGGCCGTGCCGATATCCATGCGCGTTCATCCCCTCGAAAATATTTGTCATACAAAAGTTAAATTCATATTAACAATAAATCGATTGACATGCCAGTCGCCTAACGTTAAATTAGTCATATAGATTTTATTTTTCTATTACTAATATTATCGAACAACATTCCCGAAAGGAGCGGAATCGCCATGGAATCGGCATTCCATTACGACGTTCATCTGCCGCCTCGGCTCGCAGCGGGTCAGCGGTATCCCGTGATCTTCACGCTGCACGGCAAAGGCTCGAACGAGCGGAACATGTTCGGCTTGGCGTCGGCGCTATCGGAGGCGTTCATCATCGTCGGCATTCGCGGCAACCGGACGCTCGGCAGCGGCTACCAATATTACGACCTCAAGAGCATCGGCAACCCGATCCGGGAGCAGTTCGACGAGGCGATGCGGGAATTGGCGGCGTTCATCGGCGCGGCTTCGGAGGCGTATCCGATCGACCCGGGCAGACGTTATCTGCTCGGCTTCAGCCAGGGCGCGATATTGGCCATGTCGCTCGCGCTGACGATGGGCGACCGATTGAAGGGCATCGTGGCGCTGAACGGCTACGTGCCGGAATTCGTCAAGGCCGAATACCCGCTTCGGAGCGTGCAGGACGTATCGGTCTTCATTTCCCACGGCGAATTCGATTCGGTGTTCCCGGTCGGCATCGGCCGTGACAATGCGGCGTATTTCCAAGGCCTCACCTCCCGCCTGACGTTCAAAACATACCCGGCCGACCACGGCGTCCCGCCCGAGAACCAACGGGATTATACCGAATGGCTGCTGCAGGATGCCTTCTATTCGACGAATGAGGAGCGATGGACATGATACCGGCTTATTTCTTCGCGCACGGCGCGCCTTCGCTTGTGCTTGAGCGGCATGCGTACACGGATTTTCTCGCGGGCTTCGCGGGCGGCATCGCCCGGCCGAAAGCGATCGTGCTGTTCTCCGCCCACTGGGAACGAACGGAGCAGACGATCGGCGCCGTCGACGCGCACGAGACGATTTACGACTTTTCGGGCTTTCAGGAAGAGCTCTACCGCATAACTTATCCGGCGGTTGGTGACCGTAAGCTTAGCGAAAACATTCAAGCCTTGCTTGCGAAGCACGGCATTCCGAGCGGCTTCGACGGCGCGCGCGGACTGGACCACGGCGCTTGGGCGGTGCTCAAGCTCCTCTATCCCGATGCGGATATTCCGGTCGTGGCCATGTCCGTCAACCGGCACTTGACCAACGAGGAGCAGTACCGGATCGGCAGCGCGCTCGCGGAATTAAGGGAGCAGGACGTGCTCGTTATCGGCAGCGGCGGCACCGTCCACAACCTGCGGCGGTTGAATTGGCGCGCGGGCGAAGCCGACGCCTGGGCCGAGGAATTCGACCGCTGGCTGCAAGGCAAGCTCGAAGCCTGGGACACCGAAGCGCTGTTCGATTACCGCAATCAGGCGCCCTACGCCCAGGATGCGGTGCCGACGAACGAGCACTTCATCCCGCTGCTCATCGCGATGGGCGCCGGCAGCCGCAACCGCGAGGCGAAGCTGCTACACCGCAGCTACCAGCTCGGCAGTCTGAGTCTCAGCTGCTGGCAATTCGATTGAATATGGCTCCCCCCGCAAGACTCGGGACACATTTATGCGATAGTTAATAACCCTCCGGCAGCGATGCCGGAGCGCGATAATCGGACAAAACCCGCAATCCGGCCGGATTGCGGGTTTTTGAGCATAATGGAGACTTTCGCGCTGCCACGGCTTCAACCGGCCGGACACGGTCCTAGCATCGTCTTCAGACCGAATTCGGCTCGCGGCGAAGAGTTTATGCTTTTTTTCGAATTGGTTTAGAGTTTGTTTAGCGGCAGCGGCTACAATGGGAGGGAAAGGAGCTTCGCCCATGTCCATCCGAACGAAATTGCTCTTCTCTTACATCGCGATGATCGTCATTCCCGTCGCGCTGTTCGGGCTTGCCGTCATGACGGCGGCGGGCATCTATATGCGCGACATCGCGCCCGGAGAAGGCGGCAGCCCGGCGCAGCACCTTTCCGCGTCCTTCACCGCCCTCCGCGACCTGTTCGGCGGGCGCAACGAGCTGGCATCCGGCCTGCGGTTCGTCGCCAAGCATGACCCGCGCCTGCTAAGCGATCCGGCGTTCCTCTCCGAAACGGAAACGGCGCTGGCGAAAGCCGACGCCGGCATCGTGGTGCTCGCGGGCGATTCGGCGGCTTACGTCTCCCCCGGTCTGGACGCGGCCGGCGTCTTGAGCCGGCTGCAACGGGAGAGCGGCGGCGATTCCGGCGGCTGGCCGCCGCGCAAGCCCGGCGGCACGAGCATGGACAGCATCGCCTACACGGCTCCGGACGGCAGTGCCGGCACCTTGATCATCGCGTCGGACATGGAACCGGTCGCGCGGTTCTTCCGCAAATTCGTGCCGGCCGTGCTGCTCGCGCTGCTCGGCGCGCTGACGCTCACGAACGGCGTGCTGACGTACCTCGTCTCGCGCAGCATCGTCAAGCCGCTGTACGCGCTCAAAGCAGCTGCCGGGCAGATCCGCGTGGGCGAGCTGGACCGGCCCGTCCGGCTGCGGCGGCAGGACGAGATCGGGCAGCTGGGTTCGGCTTTCGAAGAGATGCGCGTTCGCCTCAAGGATTCCATCGACGCGGGACTCCAGCTGGAACGGAACCGCAAGGAGATGCTGGCCAGCATCTCCCATGATCTCAAAACGCCCATCACCGCCATTCAGGGCTGCGCGGAATGCCTGCGGGACGGCATCGCCGACACCGAGGAGCAGCGGCAGAAATACGTCACGATGATCCTCGGCAAGACCGCCGGCATGAACCGGATGATCGAAGATCTGCTGCTCTACTCGACGCTCGATATCGGCAGGCTGCCCTTCCGCTTCGAGCGGCTCGACATCGCGGCGTATATGCGCGAGGCGGTCGAGGAGCTGCGGCTCGATCCGCGCATGAACGGCGTCCGCCTCGATTACGATAACGCCGCTGCCCGCCCGCTCTACGTTCAAGCCGACCGCGAGAAGCTGCACCGGGCCGTCCTGAACGTCGTCGACAACAGCCTGAAGCATATGGAACGCGAACCGCGGATGCTGCGCTTCGAGCTGCTTGCACCGGATACGGGCTCGACAGGCTCAATCGCCCTGCGAATAACGGACAACGGATCGGGCATTCCGGAAGACGCCCTGCCCCATGTTTTCGACCGTTTCTTTCGCGCTGAGCCCGCCCGGCGTTCGGATGACGGCAGCAGCGGCTTGGGGCTCGCCATCGTGAAGCAGATCGTCGAGGAGCACGGCGGGACCGTGCAGGCGCTCCGCGCGCCGGTTCAAGGCACCTCGATCGTGATCCGGCTCCCCGCCGGGGATGAAGAAGCAGCGAACGAACAGAGAGGAGGACGGTCATGAAACGCATCTTGATCATCGAGGACGACCCCGTCATCGCCGAAGTCCAGCGCGACTACTTGCGGGCAAGCGGCTTCGAGGCCGACGTCGCGGACCGGGGCGAGATCGGGCTGGAGATGGCCTTGCGCGACCGGTACGATCTGATCCTGCTGGATCTCATGCTGCCCGGGATGGACGGGTACGAGATCTGCCGGCGGGTCCGGGACGCCGGCAACGTGCCGATCCTGATCGTCTCCGCGAAGAAAGAAGAGATCGATAAAATTCGCGGCTTCGGCTTCGGAGCGGACGATTATATCCTGAAGCCCTTCGGACTCGGGGAGCTGGTCGCCCGGGTGAAGGCGCATCTGGCGCGCTACGACCGGCTCGTCGGCAGCGGCGAATGGCGGCGGGACGAGCTGCAGCTGCATGGCATCCGCATCGACCGGCAGGCCCGACGCGTGTTCGTGAACGGGGACGAGGCGGCGTTTACGGCCAAGGAATACGAGCTGCTGTTCTTCCTCGCGATGAATCCGAACCGCGTCTTCCGCAAGGAAGAGCTGTTCGAACGTCTCTGGGGCATGAACGCGCTCGGCGATTATGCGACGGTGACGGTCCATATCGGCAAGCTGCGGGAGAAGATCGAACGCGATCCGTCCAAGCCCAAGTACGTGGAGACGGTCTGGGGCGTCGGCTACCGCTTCAACCTTTAGCCGTCGCTCTTCGTTTCACCGGCCGTTCCTCGGCTTATCCGTTTATACCGCAAGTCAGCACCATTACCGGGAGGGCGTATCGCCATGAACAAAATCAACCTGCGTCAGCGGCGCGTGCTGCTGCTGCTCCATCTGATCTTCGCGTCCATCATGCTCGGCGGCCAAGCGACGTTCATCATCCTGGCCCTGACGGCTTCGACGACGGACAGCGCGGCCACGCTGCACATCTGCTATTACGTCATGCATCTGCTGGCGGACAGCAGCGTGCGCGCATCGACGATCGGCACGACCGTCACCGGCATCCTGCTGTCGGTGCTCACCTCATGGGGATTATTCCGCTATTATTGGCTGATCGCCAAAGAAGCGCTCACGCTGCTGACCATCGTCATCGGCTTCGTCGGGCTCTACGAATGGACGCTTCGCGGCGTTCGGCGGTCGGCGTCTCCCGCCTTGAACCCGTGGGCGGAGCCGGGATTCACGGTGAACCACACGTGGCTGTGGATCGGGATCCTGCTGCAAACGATCTCCTTGGTCCTGATGTTCATTTTGTCCGTATGGAAGCCGGGCGGGAAGGTCAAGCCTCGCGGAGCCCGTTGATCCGCGCGCGAAAAAGGCAGTTCGGCGCGCTTGCCGTATTCGGCGCGCGTCCCGAACTGGCTTATGCTTCATTGCAGGCCTTCGAGGTGAAACAGCGCCTCCATCTCGCGCCATGGTCGCTGCTCCTCCGGCAGCTCCGGCCGTTCTCGCGTTGCGACTCGGGAACATTCATGAACAACGGCGGCACTTTTCATCCCGCTTTCACAGCCGAGTCCGGACCTGATTGTTTGCTGAAAGCTTCCGCGGCACGGAACCGCGAAACGACGAAAGACGCCCCGCTTGCTGGACGTCTTCCTTCCTGGCGTTTATCAAGGCTTGCTCAGCTTCAACTGTTGAACGCCGCCGTTCTCCGGTATCGTAATGCTCGTATCCCCCGTCAACGCTACATCCCCGCCCGGCGAAACGTACCGGCCCACTTCATACGTGCCCGGAGGCAAGAACAAGCCGAATTTCCCGCCGTCCACTTCCACGAACGTCAGTAAATTGCCGTTGCGGTCGTTGATGCTCAGCATCCCGTTTTCCCCGTCGGCCTTGGCGATCACCGCGTTCACGTTGAGCGCCGGCAGACGGAGCAAGCCGGGGTCCGCCTTGCGTTCGCAAACGCGAAGCTCGGTATCCGGCAGCACGTAAGAAGCGCCCCAACGCCCGACCGCGGTTAATCCGTAATCGCCGTCCGGGACATCGAAGTAGGCTGCCGAACCGGACCAATGCACGTCGGTGCGGCCGTAGGCGGAGCTGCCGGACTCGATCGTCAGTCTGCCGTCCAGTACCGGCCGACCGGCTGCGTCCGCGATCGATAAGTGCGGAATCGCCGGATTGGCGCCGAGCGTCAGCCAGCTGCGTATGCCTTCGGATTGAGCCCTCTCGTAAGCCGAAGCGCCGTAGGAATCCGGCCGATACGGATCTGCGCCATGCTGCAGCAGCAGCTGAATGACCTCGTAGCTGTGCGCTTGTACCGCTCTCGAAAGCGAATCGTCCATCGACGGATCCGCGCCGTAATCGAGCAGCAGCTTGACGATCTGCGCGCTTGGCTCGATCACCGTTTCCGTGTTGTCCGGATTTATCGACCAAATCGTGCCGCAGGCCGTCGTCAGCAGCTTGTCCTCCTGCGGCGGACCTAGCGTCGTATCGGGATCGAGGCCATGGGCGAGAAGCAGCTCCATCAGCTCCGCATTGCCGTTCAGCACCACTTGGAACACGCGGTTCGCCGCGTATGTCCCCCCATGCTCGAGCAGCACGCGCGCGGCTTCCGTCCGATTGAACAGCAGCGCGTAATCCAATGCCGTATTATCGAGGAAAATCGTCGGCAGCTTCTTGTTCGCTTCGGCTCCGCGGCCGATCATCAGCTCGACGGTGGCGGCATCCCCGCTACGGGCCGCCTCGAACAGCAGCTTCTGGAATCCGAGCACTTGCCGCTCGGAGTAGCCGATCGTAACGGTCTTGGCGCCCGCGGCGTATACGACGTCCTTGTCCAAGACGAGCGCAACGAACTTCGCGGGCACGTACGTACGGCCGGCCTGCACGATCGGCGGGGCGGGGAGCACGAAGGTCTGCTTGCCTTTAACCGCCTTGGCGGAGCCTACTTTGCCTTGCACTTGAACGGATCCGCGAACCGCGGTAATCTGGCCGTTTTTCGCTTGGAAAGAAACGCCCGCCGCATCGAAAAACGCTTTAGCCGGAAACATCAATTTGCCGGCTATCAAGACCGGCGGGCTGGCAAGCTTGAGCGGCTGGCGGTCCAGCACGACCGCGATAGGCGCGTTCGCGGTCCGCGAGTTCGGCGCAGGCGCCGCTTCGGCGGCAGGCAAGCTGGCGAAGAGCGTCAGCATGCCTGCCAGTCCCAGCAATAATACGCGGTATAATGCCTTGGTTGCCTGGTGTTTCATCGTGTCTCCCCCAACGTATGAACGTCATGTAAATTCCCTTTTCTATGAAGTTTTACCATAAATGAATATCGGCGTCCACCGGTTTCTTGGCAAGCGAAACAAGCCCCGCCGCATCCAGGATGCGGCGGGGCCGGCGGCATAGCGGCGATCTTACTCCCACGGATACTTCGTCAGCAAATAATCCGCGAATTTCTTGCTCTCATCCCGCCGGTGCTTCCTCAGCTGCGTGCGGTATTCGGCCGTCTCGTGCAGCTTCCTTTCCTCTTCCGTCTCCGGAATGACCTGCGGCACGGGGATCGGACGGTTGTTGTCGTCCAAAGCGACGAAGGTGAGAAACGCCGTGGCCGCGATGGCGCGGCTGCCGCTGTTCATGTCTTCGCGAATGACCTTCACGAAGACTTCCATCGAACTGGTCCCCGTGTGGGTGATGAAGGATTCCAGCGAGACCGAGTCGCTCGGCCGAATCGGATACAGGAAATCGACGGAGTCCGTGGATGCCGTGACGGCCGTGGCCCGGCACAGCTTGGAGACGGAGATGGAGGCGATGTCGTCGATATAGGACATCAGCTTGCCGCCGAAGAGCGTATTGTGATTGTTGACGTCGGTCGGAAACACGCGGGATACTTTGAAGCAGCGCGTTTCGCGGATGAATTTGGCTTCCATGCGGTTCACTTCGCTCTCTTAGAAAAATCGGAATTTCTATAAGAAGAGTTCGAGGCCGGAAGCAATTCTCCTGTTTTGTCCGCTATGAGTTCGGATACGGTCACGAGACGATAGCCTCTTCGCTCGAGCTCCGGCAGGATGATGCGCAGCGCGTTCACCGTATGCATGGAGGATCCCGATACGTAATCGTGCAGCAGCACGATATCGCCGTTACGCGCGTTCTTCAGCACTTTGTTGACGATATGCCGCACCCCGGGGCTGCGCCAGTCCTCGGTATCCTGATGCCAGGACCACAGGACCGTCGTATAGCCGAGCTTGCCGGCGACGTCGAGCATCGCGTCGCTGTAGTAACCGCCCGGGGGACGGAACAGGAACGGCTTCTTGCCGGTCAGCTCGACAAGCGCGCGGTCCGTGCGCGCGATTTCCCGACGGATGGTGTCGGACTTGACCCCTCTGGTGAAGAATACGTGATTGAACGTATGGTTGGCGACCTCATGCCCTTCCGCGACCTCCCGTTTGACGATGTCCGGATATTCCTCGACGCGGTAGCCGATGACGAAAAAGGTCGCTTTGGCATGATACTGCTTCAGCAGGTCGAGGATCTGGACCGTCGTGCCCGGATCGGGGCCGTCGTCGAACGTCAGCGCCAGCTCCTTGCGCTCCAGCGGCAATTCCCAGATGATGTCGCCTCGGCTTTCGTAGAAATGCCGGTCTTTCCGGGGGATCTGAAACCCGCAGAGCAAGACGACGCAAAGCGCGACGGCCACTAACCGCCCTAAATAATGCCGCATACTGCTCCTCCCTTGGCGAATCGGAACCTGAACATGCAATCAACTCTTACTATGGCTTGGCGACCGGCATTTTATGCCGAAGTCGGCCGTATCCGGGAAGGCTCGGCGTCATGCCGGCAGGGGGAGGCGGGCATAAAAAAGAACGCCCGAGGGCGTTCCTTGTTTGCATGATGGCCGAAAGCGATGGGACCTTGCTTGATGAATGACCGAGTGCATTTTGCGTTGAAAGCCATTGGGCGTTGGAATCGCGCCAAACGATGGCCGAGATCAAGACGCCGTCTGCGTCCGCGGCTTCGAGGAATCGAAATGCTCCATGTCGATGCCGCTCCAGATGTTGCCCGAATCGAATTTCTCCGGGTGGTCGAACACGAGGAACGCGGACGGCAGGTAGCGCATGCCGTACTTGCTCGAGGGCTTGTTCACGATGGCGTCATCCTTGACGAGCACGGTCGAGGAGCCGCCGTCCAGGTTCGCGGCCGTGACGGCGCCTCGCGCGATCAGCAGCTTCTGGATGTCGTACAGCGTCGCGCCGACGGAATAGCCCGGCTGGCGGCCGTCGATGACGACGAACATGATCGTGCCGTCCTTCTGCTGCGCCATGACGGTTCGCGGCGCGATGCCCCAGCCGTCGGCTTCGTTCTTGATCAAGCCTTTGCCGTTAACGATAAACTTCGGTTGAAACGTGACGGCGTCGGTGACGCCCATGTCCAGCAATTGCTGCGGCTTGTAGCGGCCGGCGACCATCAGGCCGTCCCGGTCGATGCCGACGACGTTGACGGACGCCTGCATGCCGTCGCCTTTATACAGCACCTTGCCGCCGGACATGACGATGCCGGCCGGCTTGAAGCCGTTGCCGTCCCAGTTCGGGTCATCGAACGCGCCGCCGTTCACGCCGGCGATCGCCCCGGTGCGCTTCACCATGCTGAGCACCGTCTCGCCGGAGCCGATGACGTTCGTCGTGGCGACGCGGATCATTTTCGGATCGTGCACGTACATGATGTAGCCCTTGTACTTCGCGGTCGAGATCCGCTCCAGCTGCACGTCGCTCGCGGGATGCGCGGCCAGATCGACGTTATGCTCGTCCTTGATCTGCCCCATCTCGTCGAATTTCTTCGTGTAATCCGCGACGCGGCGGTCCAGCTCGTTCTGGCCGATCAAGTATTTGGCCAAGTACCGGTGCTGGCTCGTGATGAGCGTGTCCGCCATCATATAGCGAAGGTCCGACCCCGACGGCGTGAGGTAGAACCAGCCGGTTCCGCCCAGTATAACGGCCACGACGCCCGCGAATGCTATCGCTAACCGTCTTCTCCACCGTCTGGGCTTCTTCATGTGCTTATGCCGTTTGCTTCTATAGGTAGGCTCGAAGGGAGCCTGCGTTTGCATACTCATGCGCTTCTCCTTTGTAGGTCGTAGTTGCGATTCTTCGCGCGAAAACAGAACAGGCCTTATCGCCTCGCCGTTCATCCATCTACTATACGCCCGATATCTTAAGAGAATATGAAAATCCGCCGTGCAAATGATGGAAGCACGGCGGATGGCAAACGCTGCCTATTCGCCAGCGCGGCAACGACTATCGCTTGGGCTTGCGCGCGTGCGGAACTTCGCGCCGCTTAGGTAACAGGTCCCGCATACCGACGGCTCCCCTTTCCCTGCAACCCTCAAAGCTCACTGCACGTCGACGCTCAGTACCTGCGGCACCCGCTGGATCAACGGCAGCAGCTTCTCCGCCTCGCTCGCGGCCGGCACCTTGAGCGTCAATTCGAGCTGCAGTTCCCTCGAATCGCCGTCGCCCGCCTTCTCCGCGCGGAACTGAAGCACCGTGATGCCCGCTGCCCGGAGAGCGGCCTGCAGGGCGTCCATGGCGCCGTCCTCGTCGGCAAGCCGAATGGCCAGCTGCTCGCTCTTCGGCGAGGCCACCCAGCCGAAACCGCTGTGCAGCAGCTTCTGCGCGGCGAGAATCAGCACCGTCACCCCGATGCCGAGCACGTACAAGTTCGCGCCGATCGCCATTCCGATGCCGGCCGTCGTCCAGATGCCGGCCGCGGTCGTGAGCCCCTTGACCGTCTGCCGCTGCATGAAGATCATGCCCGCTCCGAGGAAGCCGACGCCGCTCACGACCTGCGCCGCGATCCGGGAGGGATCCAGGGCGATGCTCGTGCCGCCCTGCAGGTCCTTGAAGCCGTATTTGGAAATCACCATCATAAGCGCCGCGCCCGCGGCCACCACGAAATGCGTCCGGATGCCCGCTTCCTTCATCCGGCTCTTGCGCTCGTACCCGATCAGCAGGCCGCAAATGCCCGCGACGACAACTCTCAGCAGCATAACGTATTCCATTTCCCCTGCCTCCCTCCATCCTCTATATGTACGCCCGATTGCAGCCATTCAAACATCCCTCAGACATGCGCACGCCGAGTACGCAGTTTCATCGTCGTGCGGCTTCCATTCGGGGGAACGAACGCGCCGAGAAAGCGAGTGCATGCGCCGGGCCCGGGAGGTATGATTAGGAAATGAACGTATGCAGTGGACGCGGGGATCCGATCCGCTGCCATCGCGGAAGAACCCGATAAACCGAAACGGAGGTGCGCGCTGCCATGGAATGCCTCGGCTGCAGAATCGCGAACGGAACCGAGCCCGGCGTTAACGTCGTGTACGAGAACGAACATGTCGCCTGCGTGCTCGATATTGCTCCCTTCAACGAAGGCCATCTGCTCATTTTGCCCAAGCGGCATTATCGGGATGTGGAGGAGTTGGATACCGAGGCGGCGCATGCCGTCATGGATGCCTCGAAGAAGCTGTCCGTCCTGCTCAAGCAGGCCTTCCGCCCGGACGGCATCGCCGTCTGCCAAAACGGCGGCCGCTTCAACGACCTCGGCCATTATCACATGCATCTCATCCCCCGTTATGAAGGAGACGGATTCTCCTGGAGCGAGCCGCTCCAGGCGCACGGCGCGGAGCGGCGGCTCGCGGAGACGAGAGCGAAGCTGATCGCGGCGCTCCTGGCGCAATAAGAGCGATGCCGGCTCCGCCTATGCCGGGCGAGCCAATCGCGGCATAGGCCTCTAATACGCAGCTCCTTGTGCGAGGCACGATTCGTGCGGAGGCTGTCGCCTTCATTTTGAAGCTCACGTCGCAGGCCGCTTGGCAACCAACCATCCCGTAAGCGAACCAATCCGGATGCTCCGTTGTCTATATCTATAGAGGTGAGAAGATTGAGCGAGGAGTACTTGAAGTACATCGTTGAGATGGACGCACGCATACTGGAAGATTTGATGGAAAGCTATGGACAAGACGTCTGGAGCTTCGCTTATTCGCTGACCCGAAGCCGTGCGATGGCCGACGACGTAGCGCAAGACGTGTTCTTGCGGGCCTACCTCAAAATCGCTTCGTTCCGGGGAGCGTCATCCGTCAGAACTTGGCTGCTGAAAATCACGCGCAACATCAGCCTCAACTACCGCAAAACGGCCTTCGTCCGAAAAGTCCTGTTAATGGATGTGGTTACCCCCAGGCAACAGCAGCATTCCGCCGAACACGCCTTCCTCGAGCAGGAAGCGACGAACGAGGTATGGGGGCAGGTACTGAGGTTGTCGACCAAATACCGGGAGGTGCTGGTACTGCATGCCAAATACCAGCTGTCGCTCCCGGAAATTGCCGATGTGCTGAAAATCCCGCAAGGCACCGTGAAATCCAGGCTGTTCGGTGCACGCAAGAAACTATCCCTGATGTTGACGGAGGAGATGCTGTATGAGCTCAACTGACCCGGCTTGGTACGAAGCGTTGCGAGGGGATCCGGTACAAGGCGCGGCTTTCCGTCCCGCATTGAAAGCAAGCATTCATTTCCGGGCTTTAGCCGGGCGGAGAAACTCGGGCTTGCGCGGATGGGCAACGTACGGGGCGGCTACCGTTGGCGTGGCGATACTAATCGGGCTTGCGCGTCTCCCGTTCGAGCAGCTGCACGAGCGCAAAGCCGTGCAGTCAGCCCGGGACCAGTCGGGCCGGACATGGCAGACCATGATCGACGCCAGATATCCGGCATCCCAGAACGAAATTGTGTTCGAGCAAACGAACGGCACCGACAGCAAAGTCATTTTCACCCGAAGATTCATGGACATCAACGGTTACCGGGGCCTGTCATTGGCGGGGGACGCGTTCTCCAGAGAATCGCGGCAATGGGAGCACACCTCCGGCTACGCCTTCGCTCCCGACTACACCCTCAAGATCGGAGACCCCATCAGCGCGCAAGCGGTTCCACAACTGACAGCGGTCTGGCTGGAATTCAAACCGCGTTCCTTCTATTTCGGCGTGAGCTTCGATCCGCGAATCAGCCGGATTCGGATCGTCGACGAGCAGAACCGCGCAGTCGCCGAAACGACGGCCATCAAGCGCGATTCGGACGGCTACGCATATTGGATACTCGCCATGGCCAAGACCGGCTTCCACGGCAGCGGGCTTACGGTTCAAGGCTTGGACGCGTCCGGCAGCTTGCTTGCCACCAACGTTTCGTCTTAACCGACCCTATGCCCCGTCCCGCGCTATGCTCCCCGGGCAACATAACAAAGACGCCGAGCTTACCCTCGCAGGGTGAACTCGGCGTCTTTGTTTTAGTTGTCGTTACCTAGGCGGTGTCCTTACGCCTTACACCATCACTTTGCAGATATCGTTCGTGAACGCCACCGGATCCTGAATCGGCAGGCCTTCGATGAGCAGCGCCTGATTATACAGCAATTGCGTGTACAGATTCAGCTTCTCGTTGTCCTTCTCCGCCGCTTCCTTCAGCGACTGGAACACGGGATGGTTCACGTTGATTTCCAGCACCTTCTCGGCATGCACGTTCTCGTTGTTCGGCATGGCGCTCAGGATCTTCTCCATCTCGATGGACAGCTCGCCCTCGCTCGTGAGGCAGACCGGATGGCTCTTGAGGCGCTTGGACGCCTTGACCTTGGTCACTTTGCCGCCAAGCAGCGTCTGCATCTGCTCGAACAGCGCCTTGCTGCCCGCTTCTTCCGCTTCCGGCTTGTCGTCGTCCGCGTCCGGCTCGATGCCGAGATCGCCGCTCGAGACCGACTTGAACGTCTTCTCCTTGTACGTCATGATCGACTTGATCGCGAACTCGTCGATGTCGTCCGTGAAATACAGAATCTCGTAGCCTTTGTCCGACACGAGCTCCGTCTGCGGAAGCTTCTCGATGCGTTCGATGGAGCTGCCGGACGCGTAGTAGATGAATTTCTGGTCTTCCGGCATGCGGGCGATGTATTCGTCCAGCGAGACCAGCTTGTTCTCCTTGGAGGAATGGAACAGCAGCAGGTCCTGCAGCACGTCCTTGTTCATGCCGTAGTCGCCGTACACGCCGAATTTCAGCTGGCGGCCGAACGATTTGTAGAATTTCTCGTAATTGTCGCGCTCGTCCTTCAGCAGGCTGAGCAGCGTGCTCTTGATCTTGTTCTTGATGTTCTTCGCGATCAGGGTCAGCTGGCGGTCATGCTGCAGCATCTCGCGGGAGATGTTGAGGGACAGGTCCTCGGAATCCACCATGCCTTTCACGAAGCTGAAGTAGTCCGGGAGCAGGTCTGCGCATTTGTCCATGATCAGGACGCCGTTGGAGTACAGCTCGAGGCCCTTCTCGAATTCCTTCGTGTAGTAGTCGAACGGCGTGCTCTCCGGAACGTACAGGATCGCCCGGTAGACGACCGCGCCGTCCGCGCTGATGTGGATATGCTTCAGCGGCTTGTCGAAGCCGTAGCGCTTCTCGTGGTAGAACTGCTCGTAGTCGGCATCGGTCAGCTCGCTCTTGTTCTTGCGCCAGATCGGCACCATGCTGTTGATCGTCTGCTCTTCGACGTACGATTCGAACTCCGGCTCCGCGCCTTCGGCGGCGTCTGCCTTCGGACGCTGGCCTTTGATATCCATCTTGATCGGGTAGCGGATGAAGTCGGAATATTTCTTGACGATGGCGCGAAGGCGGTACTCCTCGAGAAACTCGTCGTAATTGTCGTCCTCGGTGTTCGGCTTGATGTGCAGCACGATTTCCGTGCCGACCGCGGCTTTGTCCGCCGGCACGATCGTATAGCCGTCCGCGCCTTCGGATTCCCATTGGAACGCCTCGGCGCTGCCGAGCGCGCGGCTCGTGACCGTGACGCGGTCCGCCACCATGAACGCCGCGTAGAAGCCGACGCCGAATTGGCCGATGATGTTATGGCCGTCTTTGCTCTCGTTCTCTTTCTTGAAGGAAAGCGAGCCGCTCTTCGCGATGACGCCGAGGTTGGTTTCCAGCTCCTCCCGCGTCATGCCGATGCCGGTGTCGGCGAGCGTCAGCGTGCGGTTCTCTTTGTCGGCGGTGATTTTAACGAAATAGTCGGCGGCATTGAACGCGATGTTATCGTCGGTCAGCGCCTTATAGTAGATTTTATCGATCGCGTCGCTTGCGTTGGAGATCAGTTCCCGCAGGAAAATCTCCCGCTGCGTGTAAATGGAGTTGATCATCATTTCCAGCAGTCGTTTGGACTCTGCCTTGAACTCTTGCTTCACCATGTTACGGAATGCCCTCCCCAAAGGATTAAGTTTGTTAGCACTCTAATCATCGGAGTGCTAACGCTACTCCATTTATAGCATATTTCATAGGCTCGGCTCAAGTCCGAACGCGCAGAAATCTCGCTAATCGCGTTAATTGTTTACGCTGTCAAAGTTTCGCGCATGCCTCCTCCTCGCCGCGATGCCGAGTCGTCCTGTTTTCGCCGCCTGCGCCGCCGCTGACTTCGCTTGCCGCGCAGACGTCCATGCCGGCCCGACGCCGGTGCGTCCATGGCGCCTGACAAAAAGTGCATCGCCGAGGCGGGATGAAATGAGAGCCGAAATTATGCTACAATACGAGGATTGAACACCGCCAAGGAGGCTGCTTTGCATTATGCTTATCATCGGGATCGCCGGGGGCACCGGCTCCGGCAAAACGACGGTCGCGCGCTCCGTCATCGAACAGCTCGGCACGAGCGAAGTCACGTTCATCTCGCAGGACAATTACTACAAGGATCATCCCCACCTCTCGTTTTCCGAACGCGAGGCGCTGAACTACGACCATCCGCTCGTGTTCGACAACGAGCTGCTGATCGCGGATTTGAAGCGGCTTCGGGACGGCCTGGCCGTGCAGGCGCCGGTGTACGACTTTGCCGCCCATGCCCGCTCCAAGACCGAGACGGTCGGCCTCCAGCCGAATCCGATCATCATCCTCGAAGGGCTGCACGTGCTCTCGGACGAGAACCTGCGGGCGCTGCTGAACATCAAGGTGTTCGTCGACACCGACCCCGACGTACGCATTCTCCGCCGCGTGCTGCGGGACATCGAAGAGCGCGGCCGGACCATCCAGTCGATTCACCATCAATACTTGACCTCGGTCAAGCCGATGCACGAGGCGTTCATCGAGCCGTCCAAGAAATACGCGGACATCATCATTCCCGAAGGCGGCGAGAACCAGATCGGCATCGAGCTGCTGACGACGCTGACGGAGAAATATTTGAAGAACGGCGGAACGGCCGCGGGCGACGGCGCCGAGAAATAAGAGAACAACTAAAATAAGAGAAATAGCTGAAAGAATAAGCGAAATAAAAGGAGGCCGGCGGGATGAGCGCAGCCGACGCGGTAAGGGGATTTTTCGAACAGGTGCGTTCCGGACTGAATCCGGACGCGGCGCATCTCTTCATGGCCGAGCGGGTGCTGGCGCATCAAGTCACGTCGGAGAATGAGGTTACCGTCGAGCGTTCGCCCGCGGATTATGCGGCGCATGTCCGCGAGATGCAGGAAGTCTACGGACCGTTCGCCATCGTCGTCGAAGAACTGATCGCCCAAGACGACCGCGTCTACGTGCGTTGGCGGCAGACGGGATCCCATGTCGGCGAGACGGACGGCTTCGCGCCGACGGGCAAGCCGGTCGTCGAGATCGCGAGCGCGGTCTATCGCGTGGCGGACGGGAAGATCGCGGAGTACTGGATCCAGATCGACCGGCAGGGAATTCGGACGCAGTTGGAGCGGAACGCTGAGTGACAAACAGCTACGAAATCAACTGAGGAGCAGAACCAGTACTGTTTAACCGCTTATCGACATAACTCAAATACTTTTAGTAGTGATTCACCTAGGTCAATGTTTGACGTCTGCAAGTTTTTTTCAATTTTCTTCTCTTCCTTCTCCATTCCTTCATAGGATCCATCATTACATCTTTTCATAGGCTCAAAACTATAACCAATTTTTTCTTTTAAGATAACGTCCGCTCTTAATCTATTCTTAGAAAACTTAGAATAGCTACCTTCTCCAGTAACTATTTTAAAAACCTGTTGCATCAGATCTTCTAGGCTATACCTCATTTTTGAAAATTCTAAACACTCATTAATACCATGCCCTATGCCACCTAAATCGTATGGTAACTTATAAATTCTAGGTATGTTTAGATTTCTTCTCACTCCATCTTGATCAAAAGCAAAAGGAATAAGAAGAATGGTTCCATCTTTATGTTTGTAAGCACCTATACTATATTCCATTTTATCAAACTCCTTTTTATGCACTTTAATGCTTTACTATTGTTATCAGCAAAATTATTATCAAGCTGAGCACTGCTGCTCTAACTACCTTAAATGTTGTAGTTAGTTTTTTGACGCAAAGTTGCCTTCAGTATATCATTTGCATACTTTCACTAGCGTTGCATAAACACTATTATGATGTGACTGTCCTGCGGGATTCCTAACATCATTCAGCCAGATCATCGTCTTTGACTCCATAAAATAACTTAACCGCCAAAAAGCGCCGGAAGGCCAGCCCATGCTGTCCCTCCGGCGCCTATTCCGCTGCGTGCCTGGTCATCCTTATCCGAGCTCCGCGCGCGTCACCCTACGCATGATCCGAATAATCCGCTTCCTTCTCGGATCGCTCCCACACGTCCGCATACTCCGGGTTGCGCTTGAACTGCGCGAGCGCGTACGAGCAGGCCGGGATGATCCTGCGGCCCTTCTCCCGCGCCTCGTCGACGACGAGGTTCAGCAGCTGCTTCGCCAGACTGCCGCCCCGGTAGCGCGGATCGACGTACGTATGGTCCAGGATCCACGTGTCCACGTCCACCAGCTTATACGTGATCTCGCCGATCGAACCGCCCACGCCTTTCAAAATATACCCGTTGCCGTGCTTCTCCGCGATAATGTCTTCCGCCGGCACGTTCTCCGGCCGTACTTCCCCTTGGTCCCCGTTCATGCAGGTCCACCTCCAGCGCAGTCAGATACCTGATCTTGTTATTCATTACCCCGCGCGGACGGTTTTGATACCCGCTTCAGCACGATCGGCGTAATCGCTTGTCCCAGCGCAAAGCCGGTCACATTGAGCAATACATCGTCCACATCCGCCGTTCGCTGCATAATAAGATGGGCATCGGATAGAAACAGCTGCACGATCTCGATATCGCAGGATATCAATACGCCGAAGCACAGCGTAATCCATTTATTCTTGTTGATCCGCCAACAGCTCGCGATCATGCCGAAGGGCAGGAAAAGCAAAACGTTCCCGATTACGTTCTTAAGGAATTCCCGTAAAGGATCGTCACGCCATAAATCCATGATACTCGCCAATGGTTTGAGATTTATTACCGCGTCATGCTCATGCCATCCATTCCCTCCCGGCAGCCGTTCATGAATCGGAATCGGAAAAAAAGTCACTGCAACAACCGCCGTAAAATAGGTTACAATGATTATTGCAATGACATGATTGTCCAATTTTCGCTTCCGAATCAGGTTTACGACTACGGCAAGAGGTACCGTTACGGCTGCCATCAGGATGAAGCCCAGCTTAATTCCTATCATTCGATCACCTCACTGTCGATCCCGCGTCGGATATTGCGACTATCCTTTCATTCAGCCATGCTAATTACTTGAGGTGCGATTCATGAAATTCAGAACATGCTCGGTCGTTATCGCTTTACTGCTCGTCCTTATTCTCGACGGCAAGCCGCTCCATGCCGCAGCCCCCGTCGCCGAAGTCTACTCGGTCAGCGTGAAGGAGACAGGCGCCGCCGGCGACGGCGCCACCGATGATTCCGCCGCTATTCAATCGGCTTTGGATCTCGTCGCTTCCCGGCCCGGCGGAGGCATCGTCGTGGTGCCGCCCGGGGTTTACCGCATTGACCTGGCGCAATCCCTCGTGGTCAAAAGCAATGTCAAACTGCTTGGCATCCATAATCCGACGCTCTCCATGCACAATTTTTCTTCCTCGTACGCGTTCGGCTATGAAACCTTGTCTATTATGGGAAGCCGTATCGTCATCGACGGCATCACGATAGAAGGAAACGACAGCATCATTCGGGGAATCGGCATCCATTCCGGATCCTCGCAAGTCAAGGTAGTCAACAGCACGATTCGGAACATCAGCCAATCCGAGGACACGGATAGCCCGCTTTATAGCGCGCTCGTCTCCGGGATCCTGATATACAGCCAGACTTCCGACGTGATCATCGATCATTCGACGATCGATCATGTCCGTGCGATTCATCGCAATCCAGTTGCGCGCGGCATCATGGTTTTGGCGGAAGAGCATCTGCCGGTCGCCCAACGGGTGAACATTACCTACAACAGCATTTCCAATATTACGCCTCGGGAGGATGCGGACGGCATTCATTTTGACGAGCAGCCCCCGGGCTCCTTGAACAGCAATTCTTTGGTCGATCACAATACCTTCGACCACGTGGCCAAACGGGCGATCAAGATCGCCGCTCCCGGAGTCGTGGTATCGAATAACCACATCATGAATTCATACCTGAACGACAATGCCTATCTATTTCCGAACGATACGCCTTTGCCGCAGGACATGTTCGCCGGCATATCCGTTTACGCCGATAACGTCACCGTAAAGGGTAATCTGATCGAGGGCACGGGCTGTTATTATGCGGCCATCGAGGCCGACCAAGGCACGCTTCACCATATTAATATTAAGAACAATACCATTTCCAACGGCAAGCAGGCGAAAATCAAAGACTCGAACGGGATCCGGATCGGCCGCATCCACGATTTCCTCATTATGGGCAACGCCGTGTCCAACATGCAGACCGGCGTCTTCTCTCCGCTAACGCTTGATCAGAACGGCATCATTGCCCACAACACCATCCATGCGGTCGACTTCGGCGTGCGTTTCTCCAATCCCGAGAAAAAGCTGTACCCCAGCGTGAAAGTAACCCAGAATACGATCATGGCCAGGCAGCACAGCATCATCGTGGAATAAACAACGCAAAGCGTAGCCGAGGCTACGCTTATTTATTGCCGAGCAGCGTGATTTGTACGTTCTCGCTGCTGTTATGAACCGCGTACGAATAGGCCTTGATTTGGTTATTCGAGCAATTGACGTTGGTTTGGTGATGATCCTTGAGGTAGGTTGACAGCTCGATCCCGCCCCCGGCGGGCATGATTATGTAGTTGTTGCTGATGCTGCCGTTCTTCGTGCTCAGCCATGTCCAGATCCCTTTGGCGCCGTTCTCCAATTGGTTGGAATCTACTTTGTAGGTATCCGCATTCCCGATTCGGATCGCCGTCTTATCCGTGAGATCGCTTTTCTTGCCCATGACAATCTTGTTGCCGACCACCGTCGCGTTCTTCACTTTATCGTAGCTGCCGATTTCGATGCCCGCGTAATAGCTGCCCTCTCCGACCAAGCTGTTATCTTGGATGGTCACGTTGTCCGCGTGTATGCTGATGCCCGCGTACATGTCCGGAGCGGCTTTGCCGGCGTTCTTGCCTACGTAATAATTATTGCCGGTATACGAATTCTGAATATCGTTTTCCTGAACCGTGATGCCGTTCGCCAATAGGTTAATCGCGCGTTTGGCGCATTGATAGAAACGATTATTCACGATCTGGCTGCCCGTCTCCGCCGCTTGACCGGTTGCCCGGTTCAAATCCTCGTAATAGATGCAGTCCCCGTTGTCGGCAGGGCCGACGTCATGGATATAGCTGTCTTTGATCGTAACTTGCTTCGCGACGGTCTCCTTGGCGCCCCAGGTAGAGGTGATCGCGATTCCGCGGGCAACGGGGCTTCCCGTCGTGCCGTGCTTGGCGTGAATGTCGGTCACTTCCAACTGATCGAAGACGATGGACTCGGTATTCCCGTAGACGGTAATCCCCGACACGGTTTGACCGTAGAATTGACTGCTTGCCTCATCCGACTGGGTCGCCCCGGTGACGACCGCGTTCTTCACGTTGACCGAGGCGCTTCCCGCTTTGAGTACCAGCACGCGGTTGACCAAGCGATTCCCGTCGAATGTCAGATCCCGCACATCGATACGTTTGCCCGACAGGTACACCAACGTCCAGCCGAATTCCCCGGGCTTGGCCAAGAGCTTGGATTCCTTCCCGTCGCCGTATAATTTCGTATCCGAAGAGAGCAGGAGTGGCGTCGACGGGTCGATCAGATAGGTCCCCATCGGAAGATATACGATTTGCTTGCGCGCCGCAGCCATATTAATCGCCGCCTGAATGGCCTTCGTATCGTCCGCGACGCCATCCCCTTTGGCGCCGACATCCAATACGTTCACGGCATCGGGATAATTGTTGATTTCTTGCGTTCCCGCCCGAACCGGCGCTCTTCGGCCGACGGCATCATACACGACTCCGGCGCCTCCGAGTACAGTCAAGACGAGCAATACCAGAAGCATTCTTTTAGAGGTGACCCATTTCCCCATATAATCCCCTACTCTTAACGAACGCTGACGCGATCGGATTCGTTCTAGTCTTTGGATGAAGCCATTTCCATCTGCGCGTCCACGATCAAATGCTCAATCGTCGCATCGGCGGCTTGATCCGCGAGTACGCCTTTGGACTGCTCTCGCTGCAGCACGACCATGATGGTCTGGAAAAGGATTTTCAAATCCAGCATCGGTGAGTAGTTCTTGATATAAAGCAGATCGTAGCGCAATTTATCCGAAGGCATCGTCGTATAATTGGCTCTTACCTGCGCAAGTCCGGTCAAACCGGGCTTAACCATCAGCCTATAGCCGTAATGCGGCAGCTCTTCCTTGAACTGCGTAATGAAAAATTCCCGTTCGGGACGCGGGCCGACCAGGCTCATTTCGCCGCGCATGACATTGATCAATTGCGGCAGCTCGTCGATGCGGGTCGCGCGGATGAATTGACCCAGTCGGGTGATTCTCGGATCGCGGTCGCGCGCCAGCACGGGTCCGGTACCCTTCTCCGCGTTATCGACCATGCTGCGGAACTTCATCAGGTTGAATTGCTTCTCGTGCAGCCCGACGCGCTCCTGAACGAAAAGCGCCTTCCCTCTGGAAGTCGTCGGGATTACGATGAACATCAATACCATCACGGGCGACGCGATCAGCAGCAGCACCGTGGCGATGGCGAGATCGATCGCGCGCTTGGCGAACCGCTCGAATAACGACAGGCGGGGCGGCATAATGGAATACACCAATAGATCATCGATCTGCTGGGGCTCCGCGCCCGTTAGATACAATTCGTAGAAATCCGGTATCATCACGACTTCCAATTGTTTGACGCCGGCCTGACGGATGAGCTCGATCCGGACTTGCGAAGGAATATCGTGGTTTAGAATCAGCACGTCGATTTCATCCAGCATCGCACCGGCCACGCGTTGATTATCGTCGGGCAAAATGCATACCTTTTGAATCTCGAACCAGGTATTTCCCTGCCGTTGGACTTTCTCGACGATCGCCAGATCCCGCTTGGGGTCCTTGATTACGATGAGCGCTCTCTTCTTGCCGATTGCCTTCGACTGCATATAGTAGAAGAGATGGCGGAGTCCGACCGTAAACCAAAGCCCCAGGACAAACCCGATAATCAGAATGCTCCTCGGCAGGATGAAGCCCTTGAACCAGTAACTGAGCATGATCAATTCCACCGCGATGACCAGGTGGGCGAGTACCAGATTGAACCTGTATTTGCCGAGCTTCTGTCTTCCGGACATATCGTACAGATTGAAGAAGTAGAACGTGCCTCCCATGAGGACGCCCAACCATGGCGCGTAATGCAGATACGAATTCCACTCTTCCGCCGGTACGCGATTATGAAACTTGATCGAATACGCGAGCCAATAGCTCACGTAAATAAAGAGGCAATCCGCAAGGAAAACGAGCCATTTGGCGCTACTCGAACGAAACAGCTTAATCAACGTTATCTCTCCTTTCCGCTCTCCGTCGCATCGGTCAGCCCTTGCGATCGATGACTTTCGCATGAATCGCATGAAGCTTTTCTTTAATAACGTCAAGCGAGTACCCGTCCGCCTGCCGGTAACTGCTGCGCCCCATCTGATCCCGGCGCTCCGGGTTGCGATACAAATCCTGAATGGCAGCAACCGTGGCATCCACGTCCCCTACCGGAACCACGTAACCGTTATCGCCGTCGCTGACCAAATCCCTGTTCCCCCTGACCTGCGTCACCACCATCGGTTTGCCTGCCGCCAAGCCTTCCAATAACACCTTCGGCAACCCTTCGCGATGCGACATCAAAGCGAGAATGTCGGCTAAGCAGATGAGGTCGGCAGCGTCTTTGCGAAAGCCCAGGAAACGGGTTTGCGGTTCGATGTGCAGTTCCCGCGCCAGCTGTTTGTAGGCTTCTTCCGCGTCTCCCGTCCCTGCGAAGACGCCGACGACCGGAATGCCCGCATCCGTTAACTTTCGAATGCTGCGCAGCAGCTGCCCTTGGTTCTTGTTGCGGTTCATTTCCGCCACGCACAGCACGATCAAGGTCTCCTCGGATAATTCGAGCTCGGCGCGAAGCTTCCTCGATCGCTCGGCAAGGTTCGTTCGGAAAGGGGCAAGCTCCACGCCGATGCCCGGAATATAGGCGCTTTCTCCCCGAACCGGAAATTTCAACGCCCGGTCGTAGTCCTCTTTATTAATCGTGACCAGCACGTCGGTAAATCTCGCCATGAGCCGTTCGATCGGATAGTAGAGCAGCCAATTCGCCCGCGACGCGCCACGGAAAAAATGAAAGCCGTGCGCCGTATAGACAACCTGCCGCGAACCGGCGAGCCAAGCGGCAATCCGGCAAACCACGCTCGCATTCGGCGTATGGACATGAATCAAGTCATAATCCTCCGCTTTGAATCGCTCGGTCAACGCCCGGATCGCCTGGATGTTTCCGAACGCCAGCGGATTTCTGCTGAACGTGATATCCCGGCATTCCAGCCCATTCGCGATCAACGCCTCTTTCCGGTGATCCGGACTCGCATACGCGTGCACGTCGAATCCTTGCGCTTGCAAATCTTTCATGAAGGGCAAATGGAAGGCCGCCAGATGGGCATAAACGGTCGCCACGTAAGCGACTTTTTTACTTCTCATCGGTATCATCCCTTTTCGGACATCCGGCGTTAGTTGCCTGTTTTCTCATAAATCTTGCTCCATCCGTTAATGATTGCGTCGATATCGTAATGCTTGATGACATGGGCTCTGCCCTTTGCCCCCATTGATTTCCGCTCGGGAACGGAGTGCAGCATGAGTTTCCTCATGTTATGTACCAAGTTTTCCGTATCTGCGGCCGCGGCAAGGTAGCCGTTCAAATGGTCGATGACGACCTCTTTGTTTCCGCCGACGTCGGTCGCGACAATCGGGAGCTCGCTTGCCGCCGCCTCGAGCAATACCATTGGAAGGCCTTCCCACTTGGAGGACATTAAATACGCGTCCACGGCGTTCATCAGCCTCGGAATATCCGTTCGAATGCCGAGAAAACGGACATGCTCGGCAACGCGAAGCTGCCGGCACAGGGATTCGACCGCAGCCCGCTCCGGCCCCACGCCGGCTATCAGCAGCTTGCAGGAGCCGAACTCCATTCGAATCTCCGAGAACGCCGTCACCATGTTGAGGTAATCTTTTTCGGGCACGAAGCGGCCGACCGCAAGCCAGATGAATTCGTCGGCATATCCGAGCTCCGCCCTGATTGCGGCGTAATCCGAATCATTGCTGGAGAACTTGGTTAAATTGATGCCGTTCGGCATAAAGACGATTTTATGTTCGGGCGCCGCCTTAATGGCGATATACCGATTTACCGCCTCCTGGCTGACGTTCGTCGTCAGATCGCATAGCGGATCGGTGATGCGGTACATAAATTCTCTTAACTTGCCCCCTTCGTTAATATTGTGCGCCGTGCAGATCAAGAGCGGCATTTTCACGAAAAGGCGGGTAATGCGAGCGATCAAATTGGCATGCACCATATGGCTGTGCACGATATCCGGTTTAAACGCTTGAATCATGCGCTTCAGCAAAAAAATCTTTCTCGGATCGGGCACGCCTTTATTCATGTCCAGCGTCTTCACCTCGACGCCGAGCTCGGCCAGCTCGTCCAGGTAGGCCGCCGGCTTCAGCATGCTGACGAGTTGGACCGTATAGCCCTTATTCCGAAATCCTCGGCACAATTGAATGACTTGATTTTCCGCTCCCGCGTAATCAAGCCCTGTAATTAGGTACAGCAGCCTTTTCATTATTGCCAGCCCCTCTCGCTTCCCTCTTAGGCAGAAAAGCCAACGAGACGAAAGCTACCAAAATATATTCGTAATTAAAGCCGAAATCGCCGCTAACCAGCGCCGAGCCCAGCGTTTGGAGGAGCAATACGACCAATATCGTGTTGCGTTTGACGGCCCACATGGAGACCGTTAATGCAAGGCCCCAGAGAAAGAGGCCGACGAAGCCCAATTCGCTGCCGATTTCCAGCACGATATTGTGCGGAAAATCGCGGGCGACGGTCGGCGTATTCCCGCCCAGGCCTGTACCGAAATACGGGTATTGTTCCAATTTGCCCAAAGCTTTGAGCTGCAGATCCAGACGGCCCGTAAAATTATCGTCGCCCTCCAGCTGCCCCTTATCGACCAATACCGCGAATCGGCTGCCGCCGATCCAATCCGTAATCTGCGTCGTGAAGAATGAAGCGGCAATGCCGCTCACGATGATCGCAACAAACGCCAATTGAAAATAGCTATAGTACGCCTTCAGTTCGCCCTTCCGGTACTTATTTACCCCGATTATCAGAAGCCCGATGAGGTTAGCGATCACAAAGGCCACGAGCGGCCCTCTGGATTGCGTATAAATCGCGGAGGTCATGGCGACGCCAATCGTAACCAAGCGAACGAACAACGGAATATTCCTGCCCCATAATGAAACCGCGACGGCGATCAGCGACATTCTGGCATCAAAGATGGGATTTCCGCCCGGCAGCGTCAATCTGCCCGGATATTCCGCCGTATAGCCGCCTAGCGCCAAATGCGCGATCGCGTAAGCCAATCCGAATAAAGCAACCACGGTCCAAGAAAACTTCCCGTATTTCTTGTATACGATGTAAGTGTAAACACCGGGTATCACGCCGTGAATAAACAAAATCTGTTCCTTTACCAATCCGCTCGAGTCGTTGACCGCCCAGCTGAGCGACACGATGCTGTATCCGAAGAATAGAAACCACAGCCAAATCCCTTGATCCTTGACGATGTCCCATGAATCCGTAGGTCGTTGAAACAGGCAATACAGAACGGGCAATACGGGAACCGCAAGCAATAGAAAGAGCGAGTTGCCCGGCACGTACAATTTATAGAAGTGACCGATCAGATCAAAGAAAATGCTGAACCCGAATACGTAACCGGCATCCATTTGCAGGTTCAGCTCCGTGACGCATTGAATAAAGAACAGAACCATGGCGGCAAACAGCAGGAGAATCAAGATCGTGGACATGCTCACGTTCGTTCACCTTTTTCCGAGATATGCCGCATATAGTCGACGCGAATCACTTCCTTGACTCCGGTATCGAGATGCCGAATCGCTTCGCGGTTCACCCGCTTCCCCGTCCAAATGCGTACGAAATCCTCGATTTTCCCCATCGCTGCCGAAATGCTTCCCGGCTTGTTGGGCAGCTCGAGAATAAACGGCGCCGCTGCCGCGTCGGGAAAGTCCGTCTCCCGGTAGCCGATGATTACGGGGAGTCCGTTGGCCAAATATTCGCGAACCTTGAGCGGCGAAGCCTCGTCCATTTGCTTGCGATATAGCGCAAGCGTGCCGAGCGCGATATCCGCCCGGTCCATCAAGCCCTGGTAGTGCTCCTTGGTCATCGTGCCATGGAACGCCATGTTGGCCGGAACAGGCTCCGGAAGCTCCGCGCGATTGACGCCGATCAGATCGAATTGCCACAGAGGCCGCACGGCCGCCAGTTCGGCGATGACATCCACGCCATGCCAGGATTGTCCCGACGAACCGATAAAGACAAAACGGGGATACTCGTTGTCCGCCGGCCGCACGGGCTTCACGGAATCCAAATGGATGCCGTTTCCGATCACGATACGATCCTTGACGTAACGCTTAAAATGCCTTTCTTCCGCCAACTCGCCGCTGACGAACACAAACCCGGCGGCCGCCGCGAGCACTTTCCCGCGCGTCCAAAGGTGATAGTAATAGCGGAAATTCATCTCAAGGCGCATTTCCGTTAAATCATTCGTGTTGATTTCGAGCACGGAAGGGAATTTCTTGAGCAGGTAGGGGAGCGAGTAATAGTACAGATCGAAGCGATGGTAGATGACGTCCGGCATCCAGGCTTCAACGGCCTTGACGAGCTTTCGGAATTCGGAGAACCGTTTTCGAAAGCCGCGATACGTCTGCACCACGACCGGAATGCCGGAGGATGCGGACGACCATTCGTGCCGGTCGTTATGCGTAAAGAGAAACAAGGTCACGTCGTGTCCGAGCTTTTTCCACTCGCTCATTTGGTTGGCGACTTTTTTGTAGACTCCGCTCTCCGGTCCTTCGTTCCAGTGGATGAGATAAGCAATTTTCAAGTTTTTCACCTTCTGCCACTATTGGCTGTATGATACTCCACGACCTGCCGATACACGAAACGCTCGAATGGCTTCATCAATTGGCTGTTATGCCACAACAGCGTAAAATCGCCGTTAAACTCCTTGCATCGATCGTAATAAGAAGCTATGAAATCGAATATTTGATTGTTATCCATAGCCATATAAGCCTTGTCCAGAATCGATTGTTCCATGACGATCAGCGGTCTCTCCCGCAGCTTGAGCGGCGTTCGCGTGAGCACGTTAAAAACCGGGTATTCGTAGCATGTGCCGCAGCGGAATCCTACCCGGTCCGCATAGGATAGCGTGCTGTCGTACTGAAGCCCGGCGTCCTCCCAATGCTGCCACGTGAACGGCGCTTTCCATTTCAAGTAATGCTGTCTTCCGCCCCAAGCCTGCTGATGAATATCGTTCGCCGAGGCCGCCTTCAGCAGTTCGTTGAATTGAAATCGGATACGGTCCCGGTCCATGTATGTATCGATCGTCGGATGCAATCCGATTTCATGGCCTCTCTTGTGCATGTCCCGCATAAGCTGCTGAATGCGATCTTCGTATATGGAATAATTGCCGTCGAGCTTGGCCCCGGTATCCTCGCATATAAAATAAAACGCGCTCCGGATACCCGCTTGTTCGCTGATGTCCATGAGCCATTCAAACGTATTGAACGGATCGTGAGCGGTTTTGCTGCGGTTCCATAACATCCTGGCCTTCTTCAACCCGGTCGCCGGCGACGACCTGCGAATCACGTCCGCGATGCTTTCCTTGGCGATGCTGAACAAGCTTCGCCTGCTCGAATAGAACGGAAAATCCACGTCATGGCTGACGATCAACCGGGTCTCGCGTTGTTTGCGCGCCAAGGCCGGCCACAATCCATGCAGCCATGACCATAACAGCTCTACGTACTCGTTGACGATGGGCCGATCGAGAAAATCCGCTTTGGATGCAATGGATTGCTGCGCTTCGAAGCGGTCGTGCCGACCGCGTTCGTCGTTGACGATCTCCTCGTAGCGGGTCAACATGAAGAACGCCCCGCCGAACAAATCGATTCCGCAATAAACGTCCCGGTCGGTTTCGCGGATGTACGTTCCCGTGCTCGAGTCGCGCTGTCCGTACAATACCGGAAGTTTCTCCTTATCCGAATGCCCCTGGTCCACTCTGTCGAGCGGCAGCACGGGCATGGAGGACGGTTGAAGCCAAGAGGCCTCGTCCGACCCCAGGAAAACATCCGCCAACGTAATCGCGCCCGTATTCGCAGCCATTTCAATGCGGATATCCGGCCGATTTTCGAATTGGACCTCGTAAGGCAGCCCGAGAAACTCTTCGAAAACCACTCGATAGATGTATCGTCTTTCCGGCTCGCGCGACTGCGGGGACCGTATGATCAGCATGGTCATGCAATTCATATCTCCTGTCCTTGACGTGATCCCGTTCTCATCATGATTCGGGCGAAGCAGCGGAATGCGCTGCCGTCACCGGGTTCCCTTTGTATCTCTTCACGGCGGTCCAAGACAATCCGAGATGCAAGACATACCCCAGCGTGGCAGCCATGCTGAATATCCAGATCGCGACCTCGGACGACCGGTGGGTATAATGCGCCGCCAACAGAGAACCGAGAATGAGAATCGTACGGACGATCTCCCGGAATAGATGAAGATCTTGACGCTCCATGACATCGATGGTCGTTCCCACCGAGTTCGCAACGAATTGGCTCAAATACATGATGGAAAGTATTCGAAGAAAGACGCCGGCCTGCGCCCATGTGCTTCCCAGTAAATACGTGAATAAGGAGGGAGCGAAGATAAAAAAGACCGCGATGACGACCAAGCCGAAGAGAAACATGTTGATTACCGTTTTTCGAAAGAGTCGATACAGCTTGTCGGGATTATGATTCATATGATCGGAGGATTCCGAGAGGTAGACCTGCCGTACCGATGTCATGATCAGCGTCATCGGCGAGCCGAGAATGCGCTGGCCAAGCGCGAAGCATCCCGCAACCTGGGGACCGTAGAAAGCCGCCAATAGAATCGTTGGCAGATAAAGACCGATGCTGTTGAGCACATTGGATCCCGTCGACAACAACGGAAATCTCCGGTATCGATAGGCGCTTTCCTTCAAATCCTCCCAGTTGGTCGCGAGCGCCTGCGCCTTCACGTCCGAGCGCCAAAGCCTCCATTGCGGAATCAATCCCCCGAATCGGCCGATAATGTCCCCGACAATCAGACCGATCGGGCCAAGATTGGCGAAGAAGAGCCCGAGCTGAGCGGTCACTTGGCCGATGCTTTGCGTAAGCTTCGTTCTCGAGAGCGGTTTGAAGTATTTTTTGCGGACGGACCAAAAATTCAGGATTTGATAGAAGCCCGTTCCTAGCAGGCTAAGCACGATGTAGAAGGCATACTTGCCCAAACCCGGCTCCCCCAGCCACTTCGATAAAGGACCGGACAATAAAACAATGCCGATTCCGCTGATCACGCTCACGACGACGCATATTCGCAACGAAAGGCTTAATACGTTGGAAGCGGTCCGATCGTCCTCCGGGAGCGCAATCGCGTTTTCATAAGATAAGGAAACCAAGACGAGCAGGATCGATACGATCGACGTATATACGGCGTACGCGCCATAATCCGACGGGGTATACATCCGGGTCAGGATCGGCAGCGTCGCCAAGATGATCACTTGGCTTATCGCGGTTCCGCTGGCAAGAAGCAGTATGTTCCGCAGCAGCTTATCCACCGTAATTTTCTTCGAAAAGTTGAACATCGCGAGCCTATTGCAGCGCTTCGATGATTTTATTTGCCACGTAGGCTTGGATAGCGGGCTCGATCTGCGGCCAAATCGGCAGCGAGATGACTTCCTCGGCCAAGCTTTCCGCCGTCGGCATCGTCACTTCCAACGCTTGGTATATCGGCAGCTTGTGAACGGGTACGGGATAGTACACCATCGTACTGACGCCCGCGGCTTCGAGCTTCTCCTGCAACGCTTGCCGTTTGCCGTTCAGTATCCGGATCGTATACTGGTGAAAAACATGCTTGGCATAAGGCGCTTCGATCGGCAGTACGATTTCCCCGACGCTGCCCAGTAGCTCTTTGTACGTCGCCGCGGCTTTTCTTCTGCCGGCATTCCACTCATCGATCCGCGGCAGCTTGATCCGCAGGATCGCGGCCTGCAATTCATCCAGACGGGAGTTGAACCCGATCAGCTCGTTATAATATTTTTTCTTCGATCCATGGACGCGCAGCATCGATGCTTTCTCCGCGAATGCGGAATCGTTGGTCACCAGCAATCCGCCGTCTCCATAGGCACCCAGGTTTTTGGTAGGGAAGAAGGAATAACAGCCCAGATGGCCGATCGTCCCGACTTTCCGGCCTTCGCAGTCCGCGCCGAACGCTTGCGCCACGTCCTCGACCACGAGCAACCCGCGTCGGTCCGCAATCTCCATCAAACGGGTCATCTCGACGGCATGTCCGAACAAATGAACGGGAATGATCGCCTTCGTTCTCGGCGTAATCGCGGCTTCGAGTTGATCGAGATCCATGTTATAGCTCTGAGGTTCCACATCCACGAACACGGGCGTAGCCCTTACTTGGCTGATGGCTTCGGCCGTCGCGAAGAACGTGAACGGGGTCGTGATGACCTCATCCCCTTCTCCGATGCCCGCGGCCAACAGCGCGATCACGAGCGCATCCGTTCCGGAATTCAGCGCGATGGCGTGCTTGACGCCCAAATACTCGGCCACCTCGTTCTCGAAGCTTTTGACGTTGGGTCCCATGATAAAGGCCCCGTTATCCAGAACCGACGCAAAGGCATCCATTAACTGCGGCTTCAATTCACTGATTTCATAGCTGAGATCCAGCACGGGAATTCTTTTCATTGCGATTCCTCCGGTCGTTTTCGCACGTTTTCTTGGTCGATCGTATATTCGCGGCCGCAATCCTTGCAACTTGCGGCGTGCTCTTGGAAGGCGAGCGTGCTGCCGCATTCGCATACCCAGCCCATGCGTTTTGCCGGCACGCCCGCATACAGGCCATACGGCAGCGCATCCCGGTTCACGACCGCGCCTGCCGCGATGAACGCCCATTCGCCGATCGTGACGCCGCACACTACCGTGGCATTCGCGCCGATGGACGCCCCTCGCTTCACGATCGTTTTATAATAATCGTCGCTCGTGTTTCTAGGGAAGGCCGAACGGGGCGTTCTTACGTTCGTAAATACCATGCTCGGCCCGCAAAACACATAGTCTTCCAACTCCACGCCCTCGTAGATGGACACGTTGTTTTGAATTTTAACGCCGTTGCCGACCGTTACGTGATTCGCGACAAATACATTTTGCCCCAGGCTGCAGTTTCTTCCGATTACGGCCTTCGGGGAAACATGCGAAAAATGCCAAATTTTCGTGCCTTCGCCGATCTGAGCGCCTTCATCGATATAAGCCGAGGCATGTGCAGTGTACGTCATTTAGTAGCAGCTCCCTGTTATAGCAAGAAATATCGTTCCGGTTTCGTATGTTCCTTCATGGCATTCCGCGTATCGAATACGCTCCTGTCGGAACGGCCGATCAACTCGTAGTCGAACCTCGTATGATCCGTCGTAATGACGGCGATATCCGCCATGGACAAGCTTTCTTCCGTCAGCTCGATGCATTCGTACTGCTTCTGGCGATATTTGAATTTATCGATATGCGTATCGCTGAGCAGGACGGTCGCTCCGCGCTCTTCCAGCAGCTCGATGATTTTCAAAACCGGCGATTCCCGATAATCGTCGATGTCCTTCTTGTAGGCAACGCCGAGCAGATAGACGACGGAGCCATTGATCGATTTCTTGTCCACATTCAGTATTTCCGCGATTTTTTGCACGACGAATTCGGGCATGGAATTATTGATTTCCCCGGCAAGCTCTATCAATCGCGTATGATAGTTGAATTCCCGCGCCTTCCATGTCAAGTAGAACGGATCGATCGGAATGCAGTGTCCGCCAAGCCCCGGTCCCGGATAGAAGGCCATGAATCCGTAAGGCTTCGACTTTGCCGCATCGATGACTTCCCACACGTTGATGCCCATTCTGCTGCAAAGAATCGCCATTTCATTCGCTAACGCGATATTGATATGACGGAACGTGTTTTCGTATATTTTCTCCATTTCCGCCACGGACGGACTTGAAACCACGTGAACGTCGCCGTCCAACACCTGGCCGTACAACGTGACTGCCACTCTGGAGCAGGCAGCCGTTATGCCTCCGACAACCTTCGGCGTATTCTTGGTATTGTAGGTCTTGTTGCCCGGGTCGACGCGTTCCGGCGAATAAGCAAGGAAGAAGTCCTCCCCGCATTTCAACCCGGTCGCCTCCAAGATGGGCTTGACCAGCTCTTCCGTGGTGCCGGGATATGTCGTGCTCTCCAACACGACCAGCATTCCTTTGTGCAGGAATCTCGAAATTTCGCGCGTCGAATTTTGAACGTAGCTCGTATCCGGCTGCTGGTAAATATCAAGCGGCGTCGGCACGCAAATCGCCACGGCATCGACTTCGCTGATAAACGAATAGTCCGCCGTAGCCCGCAACTGCCCGCTCTCCACCATGCCCCGAAGGTCCGCGTCCACGACATCGCCGATATAGTTATAACCGCTGTTCACCATATCGATCTTCTGCTGCTGCACGTCGAATCCGATGACGCGATACCCTGCCTTCGCTTTCTCGACCGCCAGCGGCAGACCGACGTATCCTAATCCGATCACGCCGATGATCGCTTCCTTATTCTTTAGCTTTTCAATTAATCCGGCGCTAAGTTCCTGTGTTTGCAAGGTTTCGTTCAGCATGTCTACCTCCCATATTGCGTTATCGATCGCTCTCTCATTACCCGATATAACCGTCGTCTACGATATCAATGACCAACTGAATCGCCCTTTTCCCGTCTTCGACCGTAACCGCCGGGCTGCGTCCTTCGTCGATCGCGCGTACCATATCTTCGATGATGCACTGATGCCCCGAAACTCCGAACGGGTCATGCTCGATATCCCGAATCAGACTTTCGATTTGATCCTGCGTCATTTTCGAACTCTTCCACTCTTTAATCCAATTAGCCGTCTTTCCTCCCACGATCGCATAACCGTATTCGCCGAATACGCCGATCGACTCCTCGAGATTCTTATCGAAAATCGTCGTCGCCGCCTCGACCGTTCCCAAGGCGCCGGATTCGAACTTCAAGGCCGCGACCGCCACGTCTTCCGCTTCGATATCCCTGATCCTGGTATCCACGATCGATTTCACTTTGGCCACCGGGCCGAAGAGCCACAGCAGAAGGTCGAGATTGTGAATCGCTTGGTTCATCAGCACGCCGCCATCCATCAGCTTCGTGCCGCGCCACGGGGCTTGGTCGTAATAAGCTTGATTGCGATTCCATCTGACCGTGGCATTCACATGGCTCAATTTCCCGAAGTTCTCTTCTTCCAGCGCGCGTTTTAATTGTTTCATGGCCGGGCGATAGCGATTGGGGTGGACGACGGCGGCTTTGACGCCGCTGCTTGCGACCGCTTCGATAATGGCATCGGCATCGGCTAGCGTCAGCGAGATCGGCTTTTCAATAATCAAATGCTTGCCCGCCTGCGCGGCTTGGATCGCGAGGGAAGCGTGCAAGCCGCTCGGCGTGCAGATGCAGATGACGTCGATTCGTGGCTCTGCTTGAAGCATCGCCGCCATATCGGTATACAGCTTGGCAGTCGTTACGGCTCGAAGATCGTCCAATCTGGCTTGGTTCGTATCGCATAACGCCAGAAGCTCCGCACCTTCGGTCCGGGCGATAGCCTCGATATGCTTATTGGCGATATGTCCGCATCCAACGATGGCAAAATATTTCATATCCTGAGATCAGTCCTATCTTTTTCGTTCTAGATGACGCGCTTGGTCTGGCCGTGTCGTTCAGGATTAGGCCGAAAGTCTGCTCTTTTCTTTTTTTCTTTCTCTCTTTTTCTCGAGGTAGAGCGAGACGCTGAGCGACAAAAACAAGCCGATAAACAACGAAATGGCCAGATTGAATTTCTTCTTCGGACTAACCGGAACGGCCGTTTCTTCAAAGTTGGCAAGATCGAGGACCGTGACGTTGGAATTATGGACGATTTCTTTGGATTTATTGACGAAGGACGTGGCAAAAGCGTTCGCGATCGCAACCGCGTCCTTAGGGTTGTCGTCCGTGACGTACAACAATACGACGAGCGTGCCCGGGTCGGTTCTAACCTGGATTTTTTGAAGCAGCTGCGATGCCGTAAGCGACGTGGAGAGCATTTTTTTAGCTTCCTCGGCGATTTGATGGCTTTGAATCGTATCCTCGTAGGTCTTCGTGAGCAGTTGGCTCGCAAGGTAATCGTTGTATTTGTTATCGCTTGTCGCCCCGACGGTGCCCATGTTGGCCACCAGAGTAGCCGTGGCGCGATACTGCGGCGCGGAAAAGGTATTGATCAGAAACCCGCCTCCGACACAAACGACGAGAATGATAATAACCGCAATGATATGCCGGCTGATTGCTTTGATTAAATAATCGATATCCACCTAATGTCACCCCGATATAGTTTGAATTGCCTAATCACCGCGAATCGCTCGCCGTTCGTATATACTCGCTGACTTCCTCCATATTCATGCTGACCATTCCGTATTTTCGGTTTAAATCGCGATAATGATTGATGATTTTCATCAGAGCGGACATATTAGGAACGGGATCATCCGCAAGGTTGTATGGATGCCACCACAGATGATACATCGTATTTGTTTTGGCCGCTTCCGTCATGCTCTTCAAGATCCTCCGCAGCCTGAAGCGTTCGATCCATCTCAGCTTGCGGGAATAGGGCCGAAAAAAATGGCTGGCCGGCACGTTTACGGGCAAGGACTTGTCCTGCATATCCAGCGCATATACATGGTGTCCCGAGAAATTGAAGTACGTATCCAATAACCGGAACGCTCTTAGGTACAACGGATCATTCGTGCTGTAGCCGTTGCGGTATAACCAATGCGGTTGATTCCCGCGATACGCCATGATTCCATGCCGATGGATTTCTTGCAAGTACGCAGGATTAATTTGGTTTCGCGGGAAGACGATGCTTTCTATCGGGATGCCCCGTTTATCGGCAATGCTTACCGCGGCTCTTAAGTCTTCGGAAAATTCCTCTTGGCGTTGCCCGTCTTCTTTACAATAATAATGAGAGAAGGTATGCGTGGAGACACGCTGGTCATTCGTTTCTTGAATCAAGCGAATAAGGGAAGGCGCGAAGTGATAAGGGTCGTCTTGTTCGTTCTGTCCGACGACATCCTTGATTTGCCGATAAGGAGATAGATTGGAATCCGAGTAATCGGGTAACGAGCTTGGCAAACTTTCCAGCATCTCGTCTTTCGTGTAAAAAAAGAGCAGCCCGACAGTCGCCCAGGAGGCGTGAATGCCGTTTTTGGAAAACAGCTCCAGCATTTGCGGCACGATCTTTCTTTCAAGCGACAATTTCCGTTTGTAGTGTGCTAATTTGTAAATATCCCTAACGCCCCAAAACAATTCAAAATCAAGAGATATCACAAAAACACCACTATGTATTGGTATTATTGGTATCAACCCTCATCTTATATATCTTCATAATTCTACATAAATCAACACTGAATCTGTTGAACAGTATACTATTACCTATCTTTCAATACTAGCTCGATTTACCGGAAAGAAATTAGCTCCGAGCGGCTATCTCCGAATTTGGTGCGCTCCCTTAATTAATTCGAGTACATACCGAAGTCCTTGTTTGATGATTCGGCTTCTCCCCGGCTCCTCGTCCAAACAAATCCGCTGAATATTGTAAACAATCTCGTCTTTCTTGAATCCGTCCGTCCCGAACGTCTTCTTCATGCTTTCGTTGATGCGGTCAAAAAAGGCTTTGTTTACCCCTCGGTCGTTAAACGGAAACGCGAACGCATGACTCCGGATCCCGAACATCGCTTCCAACTCTTGCATGCAAGTCAAGGTTTGGTCGACCTGCTCCTCCGTTGAAAGCTCGCTGTAGAGCGGATGATCCACGCTATGACTGCCGATGTCGTATCCGTTATTCAACAATTCCTTGATTTGGAGCTCGTCCATGAACGGCTTGTTCGTATGCAAATAGGCTTGATAATCCACCTCCAGTATCGTCCCCAGCTCATCCAGCAAGGCTTTATCCCGATAAGAAATGGACAGTAGAAACGGTTTCAGTTGTCCTCTTGTAGCTTTCCGCCCATATTTGGCAGACCGCCGATTGATCTCATTGATGATTTCGGCCAGTTTTCGCTCAGAGACCGAATTTTCCAGCTGATAGAAGCGCTCAATCAACAGACTCGCCTGATGCCGATAAAACATCGTTTTATTATTGACGAAAGCACTGTTCAAAAAGAAGACGGCCGGGATGCCGCGGCTCCTTAGGATCGGATAAATCACATCGTAGACTTCTCTCATTCCATCGTCGAAACTTAGCAGGCAAACAGGCTGTTTGACTTTCCGATTCTCTTTGTCCATTCGAATATATTCATCCAATGATAGCAACCGATAGTTCTTTTCCAACAATTCGATATCTCTTTTGAACGCATCGATTCTTTTATATTTATACAAATGTTTGACATGCAAGACGTCCTCGTCGCTCACCAAGTGATAAGACGGGAACAAACGTTTCGGCAGAAACGATAACTGCGCAGCATGAAATGGGATTACTCTCACGATTGCCTCTTTCATATGTCCCCCCAAGAACTCCCGAAATCCGGCCTACAATCAGCCGAACAGGTACAAAGAACCATTTCCGCTATCAGAATATGGATATCCTTCCATTCGCCATTTTAACACATTAATCGCCAATATTTGAGAAGCATTATAATATTTTATGAATCTTTTTTTGTAACCGGCGCTACGCAGGCCTATTCATCGCGTTTCAACCTGCCGAATGCGAAACAAAAAGCGGGACTATCATGACGATAGTCCCGCTTTGATTAATAGATTATAAGTTCTAATTTACAGCAATACCACGTTCACGTTCGAGCGCGCGGTCAGCACGGAGAAATTCTTTGCCGTGATCGCATTGTTTTTGCAAGTAATGTTTCGTTGTACGGCGCCAGCCAGATAAGTGGACAAATCGATTCCGCCGCCTTGTACCATGGAGATGTTGTTCCCGTTGATCACGCCTTGTTCGGCATTTTGCCAAGTCCAGATTCCGCGTTCCCCGTTTATGATTTTGTTGGAACTGATGTTGAAATTGCTGATGTTTCCGAGTCGAATTGCCGTAGTTCCTCCAATATTGCTGCTTTGACCCATGATAATGGTGTTATTAATTATTGTAATGTTCTTGAGCGTTTGGGACGCGCTCACTTCAATCGCCGCATAGTAACTGCCGATACCGTCGATCTGGTTGTTCGAAATCGTATTGTTATCCCCGTAAACGCTGATTGCGGAGAACATGTCCGGAGCAAGCTGCCCTTTATTGGTTCCTTGATAATAGTTGGATTTATTATACGAATTGGTGATGTGGTTATTGGTTACTTTAACGCCTTGCGCGTAGATCTTGATCGCGCGCTTCGCGCAGTTGTCGAAAGTATTATTGGAGATGACGCTATTCGTATCTTGTCCCATGTTGTTATCAAGATTAGGGTCTTCGTAATAAATGCCGTCGCCGTCATCCGCCGGGCCGATGTGATGGATGTGCGAGTTCGTAATGGTCAAATTCTTTGCAGCCGTTTCCTTTGCGTTCCACGTCGTCGTCACGTAGATGCCTCTTGCCACCAGGCTGCCGTCGACCTTGTTGATCGAGTAAATATCATGTACGTCTACATTGTCGATCGTTACTTTGGAAGTATTCCCGTAAACCAATATCCCGGCTACGACCGCCGAATAGTAATCGCTGCTTGGATCCTTGCTTTCGGAAGCGTTCATGACGTTTACGCCCGAGACCCGAATCGAGGACGATCCGCCGTTAACGACCAACACGCGATTCACTTGTTTGTTGCCGTCCAAGCTGATGCTGCTGATGTCCACATTTTGACCGTAGACCCGCACCAATTCCCAACCGAAGCTGCCGCTGCTTGCTTTGATTACCGTGCCCGAACCGGCACCTTGAACTTTCGTATTGCCGTTTACCGACAACGTTTTGCTCGGATTTACGGAATAGGTTCCGCTTGGAAAGTATACGGTAGCGCTAGTGCGGGAGCCTTGATCCAGCGCTTTTTGAATCGCTGCCGTATCGTCCGTGCGGCCGTCCCCTTTGGCGCCCATTTCTTTTACGTTTATGGTTTTGCTGGAAGCAAACGCTTTAGCAGAGAAGATATTCGCAAATCCGAAGCTCACCAGTGCGATAGCCGCGAATAGTACTGTCATTTTCTTAATCGAACTTTTCATTCTTCATACCTCCGTGGAATTAAGAATAAAAAAAAAGAGAGACCCTGTTTCAGGATCTCCCTTTACGGTTCCTGGAAACAATTCGGAAACTGGCTGGCATCTGGTTACCCAATTAGCCCCTGTAGCTTTGCGTCCCATGCTTTCGCATGGTTTGCCATTATCGTCGTTACCATTTAATTCGTGCGTGATTGAATACAAAAAAAGAACCTACGCATCATGTCATAGGTTCTTTTACAGAACCTGAAAAGTTTTGGAAACTGGCTGGCATGCGGGTGATCCCGCGAAGCCCCTGTAGTTTTGCGTCCCGCACTTTCGCGCGGTTTGCCTTTTCGACATATCAGGTATATGAAATTAGTAATTCTTGTCAGTTCTTACTAGGATAATAGCATGAGCTTTTTCAAATTACAACATAATTCTTTTCTACTATATGACTTTACAAAAAATGGCGCTTTTTGTAGTTTACATCAATACGCTAAACCTATATGATTCTTTTTATAGGTCCTTTTTCACCCTTCTTTCACGGACCTATAGTTGAAGCTCGTTTTTAATCATCTTTTCCAGAGAGGAAATCCGCGTGAGAATCAAAAAAGCTATCATACCTGCAGCGGGACTGGGTACGCGCTTTTTGCCGGCGACCAAAGCAATGCCGAAAGAAATGCTTCCGATCGTAGATAAACCTACCATTCAATATATCGTCGAAGAGGCCGTGGCATCCGGGATCGAGGATATCATCATCGTTACCGGCAAAGGCAAACGGGCCATCGAGGATCATTTCGACAATTCCTTCGAACTCGAGAAGAATCTAAAAGAAAAAGGCAAGCTGACGCTTCTGGAAGAAGTGCAGCGTTCCACGCATATGGCCGATATCCATTACATCCGCCAAAAAGAACCGAAGGGCCTTGGCCATGCGATTTGGTGCGCGCGAAAATTCATCGGCAACGAACCTTTTGCCGTGCTGCTCGGCGACGATATCGTCGTTTCGGAGAAGCCCTGTCTTCAACAGCTGATCGACTTATATGAAAGATACCGGGTCTCGGTTATCGGCGTACAGCCGGTACCGAACGAATTCGTCTCCCGTTACGGGATTCTCGACGGCACGCTTGTCGAGAAGAACGTCACGCGAGTGACCCGTTTGGTTGAAAAGCCGTCTATAGCGGAGGCCCCCTCGAATCTCGCCATTCTGGGCCGTTACATCCTGACGCCGCGGATTTTCGACATTCTCGAAAACCAATCTAGCGGCGCCGGAGGAGAAATACAATTAACCGATGCTATATCGACTTTGAATATGGCCGAAGCCGTCTATGCTTACGAGTTTCAAGGAACGCGTTACGATGTCGGCGAGAAACTGGGATTCATCGAGACCATGATCGAATTTGCGCTTCGGAACGACGAGCTGAAGAGCGACGTCTTGTCCTATCTCCAAAAAACCGTAGCGAAACACATGAACGCAATAAGCTAGCAGGCGTGCATAATGCTAGTTTATGACGAACTTCCAGAGAGGTGAAACCGAATGAAAATATTAGTTACGGGCGGGTATGGTTTTATCGGTTCTTTCGTTGCGGAGAAATTCGCCAATGAAGGGCATGAAGTCATTATTATCGACAATCTCGTATCCGGAAACGTGAAAAACTGCAGCTTCCGGCATATTTCGTATATCGCCGACGTCGAAAGCCCCATATGCGAAACCATATTCCAAAATCACAAGGTCGACGTTATCGTACATCTGGCGGCGCAAGTGAATGTCGTCACTTCGATGGAAAATCCGTACGCCGATACGAAATCCAACATTCTCGGCCTTACCAACATCCTGCAGCTGGCGGCAAAATACAAGATATCCAAGCTCGTATTCGCTTCTTCCGCCGCCGTCTACGGCCTGAACGAAAATATTCCGTTATCCGAAGACGTGCCGTGCCAGCCCGTCTCTCCATACGGCATCAATAAATTGCTTGGCGAATACTATTGCGAGAAATGGAGCGAAATCTATCAATTAAACACGCTTTGCTTCAGATTCGCCAATGTGTACGGCCCAAGGCAGGGATCGATCGGGGAAGGGGGGGTCATTTCGATTTTCATGGAACGCCTTCGCGACGGCAAGGAGTTGTTCGTCTACGGCACTGGCGAGCAGACGCGGGATTTTATCTACGTGGAGGACGTCGCCGATGCCATTTACCGGGCTTGCCAGTCGAATGCGACCGGCGTCATGAATCTGTCGACCAATACGGAAAGTTCCGTGAATCAATTGATCGCTATCCTTTCCGGTCTCCAGCCTATCGCTTCCGTTACATATACGGCGCCTCGCATAGGCGATATCGACCGCTCGACGCTCGATAATTCGCTTGTTAAAACTTCGTTGGATTGGGAGCCGCAATTCAATCTGACCGACGGACTCAATCGGACCTATGCATGGTTTGCAAACGCAACGCCCGTTCCGCAAAAAGGGCATGGAAACGCGAAAGAAACAACGCTGCTGGACGAGGCCTCCATTCAAAACGACCTCATCAACAGTTCCCTCTCCCGCAACATCCGCAGCCTGTATTTGAGTCAAGGCACTAACTATTTGGAAGGCGTTCCGGTATTGAAGCCCGATGTTTTTCATGCCGTCATCCGGTCCAGGGAGCGCGCGAAACAAAAGTTCAATACGGCGTTTTCGCTCTTGTCGCTCGACAGTCAAATCATGAACAGCCCTAGTCTGTTGGAGAACGTCAATAACCTGCTGCGCGATTCGGATTATCTCGGTCTGACGGAAGACGGCAGATTATTTATTTTGTTATCGAACGCGACCGTCTACGATGCGGCTATCGTGGTGGAACGACTTAAATTAAATGGCGTTGCTTCGCAAGTACTGACCGAGGAAGATCGCTATTACGCAAAACTCGTTCATGAATACGCGTTGCAATAGCTGAGACGACACCGAAAAACGCCTCGTACCTCCAGATGGCAGGTACGGGGCGTTTTTTCATCGCTTCAGCGCATCAACAGCTCCCGCAGCTCCGCGTAACTGCTCGCCTCGAACGTCGGCTCGTGCGCCGACTCGCGTTCCGCCCGGCGGTGGTTGAACCAGACGACGCGCCAGCCGGCCTCGAGGGCGCCGACCACGTCGTTGCGCCAAGAATCGCCGACATAGACGCTGTTCTCAGGCAGCGTGCCCGTCAGCTCGTTGGCATGCCGGAAGACGCGAGCGTCCGGCTTGTCCCAGCCAAGCGAGCCGGAGATGAGCTGCCGTTCCCGCGGAATCAGCTCGTCCAGCCGCATCGCTTCGATCTTGCTTCGCTGGTGCCGCGGCGCGCCGTTCGTGATCAGGCCGACGACCCAGCCTGCGCGCGCCAGCTCTTCCAGCAGCTCGCGCGCGCCGTCGAACATCGCGATGTCGTACTGGCAGCCGATGTAGGCGGCCTGCATCGCTTCCGCCTGCGCGTCGGTCAGCGGGATGCCGAATTCGGCCAGCGTCAGTTGGAAACGGCGCATCCGCATGTAATCCGTCGCCGCTCCCGCTTCCATGGCGCCCGCGCCGCCGAGCTCGAGCGACAGCATGTCGCTATGGTAGCGAAGGCGCAGATAGGCCGCCGCGAACGGAAAGTCCCCCAAGGCGCGCTGTCCGCCCGCCGCTTGTTCCACCGCCTTGCGGAACGGAATCAAATGATCGTACAGCGTGTCGTCCACGTCGAAAAACACGGCCCGTCGCGCCTCTTCTCGTCTCATCATGCTGCATCTCCCGCGTATGGATTCGGATCGTTATGGTCCCGTTGGTAGCTTCTCGGTCGTTTCCCTATCCACTATACGGCATCGGGAGGACTTCAACAATAATGCCCGCGGCAAGATCGGATCGAAGAAAGCTCCTGCCAACAGCCCGGTTCCTTTACTCAGTCCACGCTTCCGCCTCGAGCTTCCGCTCGATCCGCTTGATGCGATCGATCGCCTGCTCGGTGTAGGCCTCGAAGAAGACCTGGCCGCCGCCGCGCCGCATGACGCCGAACGGGTCGGCGGCGGCCGGCAGCAGCTCGAAGGTCAGGTAGCCTTTGTAACCGACGTCGTGCAGCGCGCGCAGGATCGGCTCGAAATCGGTATGGCCTTCGCCCGGTGCCGCCCGGTTGCTGTCCGCCAGGTGAAAATGAATCAACGCGGCGCCGTTTTGCCGGATCGCCTGCGACATATCGGCCTCGTCGATGTTCATATGGAACGTATCGCCCATGATGCCGACATTCGGGAGGCCGACATCGCGGCGCATGGCCTCGGCTTGGTCCAACCGGTTCAGCATATACGACTCGAATCGGTTCCACGCTTCGATGCACACGTTGACGCCGAGCGAAGCCGCATGCTCGGCTCCGGCGCGGATGCCCTCGACCGCCCACTTCCACTCGTCCTCGCGGCTGCCCAGCTCCCGGATGCGCATATTAGCCACGGGGGCGGCGATGATCGTCGGCGCGCCGACTTCGGCGGCCATTTCCGCCACGGACTTCATGTACGCGACGGCTCGCGCCCGCATGGCGGCGTCCGGGTGACCCAGATCCCGCTCCGCGCTATAGATCGAACAGATCGACGAGACCTCCAGCCCGTAATCCGCGGTCAAGGCTCTCACCTGGCCGAAATCGCATTGGTCCGGCTCGCCGACGAGCTCGATCGCATCGTAGCCGAAGCGCGCTAGCCGTTCTGCGCTCGCACGTAAATCTTCGCCGTGATAAACGAGCGAATTATAGCTGTATTTGAACATGCTGTCTTGTACCTCCTACTGGCCGCCGCGAAAATGAAACTTCCATTGCCGCAACGATCGCCATCCAAATCGTTAATGCCTTAAAGGATTCTCCAGCATGCGACGATTTCCCTGCCGAGCGAGGAAGCGAACGGACTGCGGCTTGCCGCCTCCGCTCACTCCAGCTCCAGCGGCGTCAAATACACCGTCTCCCCCGCGCGCTGCTTGCGGAACGCGCCCGGCGTCGTGCCCGTCCACTTGACGAACTGCCGAATGAAGCTCTGCACGTTGTCGTAGCCGATGCGCCGCGCGACCTCCTCCACGGCATGCTCGCCGCCCGTGAGCAGATGCATCGCTTCCTGCTGGCGCAGCACGGCCAGATACTCGCGCGGCGAGAGGCTGTACGCGTCGCGGAAGACGCGGTAGCAGTGACGCCGGCTGAAGCCGAGCTGTTCCGCCAGCGCTTCCATCCAGCCTGCGGCGATCGCTTCTTCGGCATGGCGGTCCGCGACGAGCGATTCGATCGCTTTCGCGATCCGGATCGGCAGCACGTCGGCGCTCGCGCCGGGTCCCTCCTGCGCGGCGATGTAGGATTCGAGCAGATCCATGATCGTGTAGACGCTGCGGAACAGCTTGGATTTCGGCGCGTCTCCTTCCTCCGCCAGCTGCAGGATGCGCTTCATTTCCGGCAGCAGCAGCCGATTCAGCTCATGCTCCGGCGTCAGCAGGAGCAGTTTTGCGCGGTTCAGCAGGTTCAGGAACACCGGATCGTCGATCTGCACGTGCATGACGAAGAATCGGAACGGTCCCGCCGCCCGATAAGCATGCAGCATCATGGGCGGCACCAGGATCAGATGATCCTTGCCCTGCCTGTAGGAGGCGCCGCCGACCTCGGCCAGCTGCGTGCCCTCGAGCACCAGATTCAGCTCGAACATCATGTGGTGCAGATGCCTGCGACAAAACCAGCCGTCCGGGACCGCCCCCGCCTGCGCCCCGTAGAAATAGGCCTCTGATTTGCGGTTCGGAAAATGCTTCAGTTCCGCGGCCGCGTCGCTCGCTTCCGTATTGCCCCTGTTGTCCCCCATGGCCCATGCACCCGTCCTTCGCTTCCGCCCGATGTCTCAGTTGGTTCATTATTCATGCCGTGAACGACCCGGCTTGTTATTCATTGCGGCCGCGCCCTCGTCTATACTGAAGTCAATGTCATTGTCCCATTATAGAGGAGGAAGCGCGATGGAAGCTAGGTTTCATGTAGGCGCGCCGGACGGCGCGATGGTTCGGACGGAGGAAGGATGGCGCCAGCTGTCGGGCGGAGCGGCAGGGAGTTGGAGCGCGAAGGGCATTTCGGTCGCGTTGAACGCCGCGGGCGTCGGATTCGCGCTGGAGCTGGAGGCGCCGGACGACGCCGTCCGCCTGATCAAGCTTCGCTGGAAGATCAAGCAAGAAGGCCGGCCGCTCATCCTGGGCGATCACTGGGAGCGCGGATACGGCGAGCTGGAATGGCGCGGCATCGTGCCGGAGCGCGTCCTGCCGTGGTATTTCCTGCGCCATGACGGCGGCCGGACGGCGGGCTTCGGCGTGAAAACCGGCCCGAACGCGTTCTGCTTCTGGCAGCTCGACGCCGACGGCATCACGTTCACCGCCGACGTGACGAGCGGCAGCGAGGGCGTCCGGCTCGGCGCGCGCAGGCTGCGGGTCGCCGAGCTGCTGCACGATCCCGGTCTGGAAGGCGACTCGCCGTTCGCCGCGGCGCAGCGCTTCTGCCGGCTGATGTGCGACAACCCCGTCATGCCGAAGCAGCCGGTCTACGGCGGCAACAACTGGTACTACGCGTACGGCAACAGCTCCCACGAGGAAATATTGGCGGATTCGCGGTTCATGTCGTCCCTGTCCGCGCACAAGACGAACCGGCCGTACATGGTCATCGACGACGGCTGGCAGCTTGTGAGCGGCGGCGGCGCGTGCAACGGCGGACCGTGGGTCGGCAACGCCAAGTTCCCGGACATGGAACGGCTGATCGGCGAGATGAAGGAAGCCGGCGTCAAGCCCGGCATCTGGTCCCGGCCGCTGCTGACGGCGGAAGAAGTGCCGGCGGAGTGGATTCGCTATGCCGCGAGCGGCGGACAAGTGCTCGATCCCAGCCAGCCGGACGTGCTGCAGCATATTCGCGAATCGGTCGAACGGATGGCGGGCTGGGGCATCGACTTGCTGAAGCACGACTTTACCTCGTACGACCTGCTCGGCCAATGGGGCATGACGATGAAATCCAAGCCTAACGCCCTGCGGCAATCGTTCCGCGACGGGTCGCGGACGACGGCCGAAATTACGCTGGACCTGTACCGCACGATCGCGGAAGCGTCGGGACAAGCCGCCATCATCGGCTGCAATACGTTCAGCCATCTATCCGCGGGCTTGTTCGAGATTCAGCGGACCGGCGACGATACGAGCGGCAGATGGTGGGAACGGACGCGCTACATGGGCGTGAACACGCTGGCGTTCCGCATGCCGCAGCACGGAACGTTCTACAGCCATGACGCCGACTGCCTCGGCTTGACGGCGGACGTGCCGTGGACGCTCAACGAACAATGGCTGCGCCTGCTGGCCGCAAGCGGCACCCCGCTGTTCGTCTCGGCCGATCCGGCCATCGTGACGAAGGAGCAAGAACTGGCGATCCGACGCGCGTTCGAGCTGGCCGCGGAGGCGCTCCCGGTCGGGGAACCGCTCGATTGGCTGCATAACACCTGCCCAAGCCGATGGAAACTGAACGGCGAGGAGACCGTCTTCGAATGGAACGACGTGAACGCCGAATTATTGGAGGAGAAGGATAACGGCTGGTGGCTGTGAGCCACAGCCGAAACGTAGTGCGGGCTGCCTCCGTCGTCATCGTGAAGATGACGGCCGGGCAGCCTTTTTCGGTCGAGCAAGGAAGCTTCACCCGACGTGTACGGCGATATCGCGTTCATCCGCTTTCTTCCGCCTTCGCGGGATTCGCGGCCATCGCGGTCATTGCGGCCATCGCGGCCGTTGCCGCGTCATCTGCTTCCGATCGTCACGAGCGACGCGCGGACGCCGGACGCCGAATCAAGGCCCGCTTCGCTATAGCTGCTGGAAACGCTCGCAAAACACCCTCAAAGCCGCCTCCATTATTCGGCATGAACGCTAGACGTCCGCAACGGCGCCGCCCTTAGCGCGTGTATCTGGGCATCGGCCCGCTCCGCAACCGCTTGTTGATCATATCGCCCATCCACAAGGTCAAGAACATGGTCACGACGCGGTACGCGTAATCCCACCACCCCTTGCTCGCCAGGACGCCGGAGGCGTCAAGCAGCATGTCGATAATCAGTACGGCCACGGTGCCGACGACATAAAGCGACCACCTTCGGCTCGTTCTTCGGCATAACAACCAAGTGAAAATAATACTCAAGACCACGCAATAGGACGACGAGAACGCAATGTTGTCGTGCGACTGATCCGCGAACCAGCGGACGCCGTAGGTCCTGCCGTGAAGCAGGATGATCTCGAGCGCCTGAGGCGAGGTCATCGCCCATAAAATCAAATACAGCGTCAAGGCATGGGCCGCCCCGCGCAGCGGACGCATAATCCTGCCGAACCAATACTTTGCCGCCCAGAAGTAAACCACCAGTCCGATCGCCGTATAGACGGTACGCCACCAGTAATGTTCGTAAATGCCGATGCGCAGAAACAGATACTCGACGCCCGACATCGCCGCGATAGCCAGGATGATCGGAACCCAGCCCATGCGAAGCACGGCAAGAAATACCGCCACCGCTGGCAGGATCAACGCATTGGATACGATTGCGCCCGCAAGGCTGTCGTAATAACCGTCTTCCCGGATCAGCTTCGGTTCGTACGCGTAGCACTCGAACAATATGAAAATCACGAATTCGATCGTGTACCCGAGGCCGCTCATGCCCAAATACAGCAGCAAGCTGCGCTTGTTGCCGGTTCTAAGCACCGTAAAAACGAGCAGCGCCACGCTGATGACGATCAACCCTATGTACCACGCCGAATGGTCATTCATGCCGCTATTCCTCCCGCCTGTTGCGAGTGTATTTATTTTACTCAAACGGCGGGAAATTAAACGCTACGCGAGGCAATCTCCGGCGCCTTGCGCATGCCGACTAGCGAATTGCCGTCCGGCAGCGCAAAATCGCGCGCATGCCGTCATTTCGCGTCTAACGCCGTCATCCCCCCGAATAGGAATAAGTGAGCGGCCAGATGAGTATGGGGGGCGGAGCAATGCGGATCGCGGTCGGAATCGTGCACGGGATCGGACAGCAAACGGGGGATTTTCACGCGGAAATCGCCGAAAAGCTGCAGGAGGCCATGGCCAAACTCAATCCGAGGGTCAGGCTTGTCGTGGAAGGCATCTACTGGGGAGATATCACGGACTCGCTGGAGCGGAAGCTGTGGGAACGGACGGCGGCGAACAAGCTGCGCTGGAACGAGACGTTGAAGCTGCGCTCGTTCGTCGTCAATTATTTGGGCGACGCCATCGCATATCAAGCGATACCGAAGGAGGACGATCCTTGTCCGCACGATTATATTTACGACGACATCCACGCGCGGTACGCGCAGCAGCTCCAGCGGCTTGCGGTCCGGGCCGGGGACAACGCGCCGCTGTGCATCATCGCTCACAGCCTCGGAACGATCATCTCGAGCAATTACTTCTATGATCTGCAGTACCGCAAGCTGCGGCCGAAGGCGGCCGAGCTGATCCGCACCTGCCGCTCGAAGCTGGTCGCCGGGGAAACGCTGACGCATTTCTACACGCTCGGCAGCCCTATCGCGCTGTGGACGATGCGCTTCGAGCACTTCGGGCTGCCCATCGCCGTGCCCGCGCCGACGCTGAAGCCGCTCGGCATCGGAGAATGGGTCAATTTCTACGACCGGGACGACATCATCGCCTACCCGCTCAAGGGACTGAACGCCGAGTATGACCAAGCCGTCACGGAGGATTGCGAGATTCGCTGTCCGGGTCCGCTCGCCTGGACGCCGGCTTCGCACGGCGGTTACTTCAAGTCTCGCCCGCTCATCCGGCGCATCGTGCAGTCGCTCGACCGAATGAGCAGGACCATCCCGCGCGGATTGCCGGGTTGAAGCCGCGGACATGCGAAAAAGCCGTTGCCAGGCCGATGCCGAACGACGCGAGACGACAGAAAGGAAGGGATATTTCACAAGACCGGAAGACATACTTCAGGCGTAGGAATCTGCGACAGGTTAACAGGATTTGCGAGGTTAAACTCATCGGGGTCAACGGTTGGATCGCGGCAAGCAAGGTACGGGGGAGACGGGGAAATTCGGGGGAAGTTAGCTGCAACGAGGCTTTTTTGCGATGAAGACGATCTCTTAAGCAGGTTACCGCCGCTTCGGCTGTCAGCCGGCTTGGCCGCTGCGCAGCGAACTCGTCGCGTCATTCGGCGAGCCCCTTGTATTCACGGCCGTTTGGCCGTTTTACTGATGTCGTTCTTCGCGATCTTCTCTACTAAATTTCATCTTCGCCTGCACCGCGAGAAGACGCTCGGACCACGCGCTCAGCGCTCGGCTTGCTTGGCTGCGCCTAGTTCCTGCCTTCGCCTCATGCCGATCCGATTAGGCCTGCCGCCTACAGTTCCGATTCGGTCCACGCCTTCAACGATGGCAGCGCGCGCTTCGCGTCCTCGTAGCCCTGCAGGTACAGCGCGTCGAGCTTCGCGGAATCCTTCTCCATCCGTCCGACCTGCAGCGGCTGCTGGGGCCGAATGACGAAGACGTTGCCCCGCTGTTCCTGCTCGCGGATGTAGTCGACCTGACCGTTGTAGATCTGGTGCCGGCGCAGCATGATCTTGACGAATTCCGGAAATTTGGCGTACATCCGCCGGACGAACCACGCGAAGCGGTTCGGCGATTTCCGGTACCCGGCGTCCCGCGTCAGCACCACGACGTTGCGCGCGAACCCGTCCTTCTCCGCCTGCTTGAGCGGGATCGGATCGGAGATGCCGCCGTCGAGCAGCTGCCTGCCCTTGAAATTCACGATCGGCGCGATGAACGGCAGCGAGCTGGACGCGCGGAGCACCGTGAGCACGTCGAAGTCCGGGTCGCTCTTGCGGTAGAACACCGTCTCGCCGGTCACCACGTCCGTCGTCGCCGCGACGAGCTCCTCGCTGCTGTTCGCGAACGCTGCGAAATCGAACGGCACGAGCTTGTTCGGGATCTCGTCGAATATGAAATCCATGCCGAACATCTGCCCTTTGCGAAAATAATTGCGCCACGAGATATAGCGTTTATCCGTCACCATGTCGACGTTGACGATCTTGTTCCGACCCTTTTGCCGGGACAGGTAGCTCGTCGCGACGCATGCGCCGGCGGAGACGCCCACCGTATAAGGAAAATACATGTTTTGTTCCAAGAAATACTCCAGCACGCCCGCCGTATACATGGCCCGCATGCCGCCGCCCTCCAGCACTAACCCGATTGCATCCATCTCCTGCTCCTGCCCCTTTTCCCCGTCGATCCTGCCTAGTCAGCTACAGTCATTTTACCTACGCGGATTCGCCCAGTCAATCAGTCCTACCGGGTCCTCCCGTCAAGCGAACAGCCGCAAAAGGCAGCAATATGCAAGAGAACCGGCCGTCCCCAAATTCGCGGGAACGGCCGGTTGCTTGCGCCGACAAGAAACGCTTCGTCTATTCGCACATGCGGCGGTGCGTCCGCGCGCCTTGGTGATTCGCCTCCAGCAGCAGCGCGGCGTCGAGCTGCGCCTTGGCCTGTTCGTAGCGTCCGAGGCCGATGAGCCCGAGGCCGATCATGTAATGGCAGTGGATCGCGTTGCGTTTGTTCAGGTCATCCTCGAACACGAGGAAGTCCGGCAGCGAGACGGCGAAGTAGTCGAATTTCACGTCGTCGCGCAGATGCTTCTCGCCGTAGTCGACCAGCTTGTTGAAGCGGCGGTTCGCTTCCCGCTCGTTGCCGAGCTGCAGCCACGCCATGCCTTGGTAGAAAATCATGTCCGGCGGCTGATCGTTGTAGTACATCGCGCTTGCCGGCTCCTCCAGCCCCTGGGAAGCGATGCCGAAGTGGCGCGCCGCTTCTTCCTGGCGGTTCAAGCCCATATGCGCGCACCCGAGATAATAATAGACGTTGTTCTCCTGCGCCCCGGCCAGCTTGCCTTCCCCGAGGTTCTCGGGGTAGACGAGCGCTTCCTCGAGCAGGCCGATCGCTGCCTCGAAGCGGCCTTCGTCCATCTCCTGCTTGGCCCGCTCCACGCGGGACAGCACATGCTGGCCGGTCGCCTTGCCTTCGCCGCCTTCCCACGGGTGGAAGTTGCGGGCGCGCAGCGCCTTCGCGGCTTCCTCGTGACGGCCGAGGGCATTCAGCAGCGCGACGCGCTCGAGGTAGAGATCGTCCCGCTTCCCGATGAGCGCCGGATGCGATTCCAGCTTCTCCAGCCGCAGCGCCGCCTCGCGGCCGAGCTTCTTGTAGAGCTGGTCGAGCTCGTAGAATACCCGCGCGTCCCCTTCGTTGCACGCGAACGCCGTCTCCAGCGAGCGGAGCGCCGCGTCCGCGTCGCCAAGCTTGTTGTAATAGGCGAGCGCGAGGTTCCGGTGCACCGTGGCGAACGCCGCATCCTGCGCGCGCGACGCTTCCCAGTTGGCGATCGCGTCCTCGTGGCGCTTCTTGTCGTACATCCAGTTGCCCAGGTAGTAACGGGCTCTGCCGTCCGCCTGGTCGGCCCTAGCCGCGCTCTGCAGCACGAGCAGGTCGAACAGGTTGTTCGGGAAGCAGTAATCCGGCTTCGCTTCCCGCCCGGCCCGGCGATGCGCGGCCGCCCGTTCCGGATGGCCGGCCAGCTCGTGGAGGTAACCGAGCGCGTAATGCACCATCGGGTACGCGTCCGTTTCCTCGTTTGGCGCGAGTTGCGCGAGCACGGCGATCGCTTCCTCGTGCAAGCCCGCTTCCGCGTAGTCCGCGGCCAGGTTCAAATAGTTATGCGGATCGTCGCGCATGAGGCGCTTCAGCTCCGCGGACGCGGCGATCGCCTTGGCATCGTCGCCAAGCTCGGCATATGCCAGCGCCAGCTCCCGGGCTGCCCCGAAGTCGGCGACGTCGAGCCGCAGCGTCTCTTCGGCATACGCGGCCGCGGCCTGCGGACGGCCGAGCTTGCGCAGCAGCGCCGCATGCAGATGGCGCGACTTGTAATTGCGCGCGTTGCGGATAAGCGAACGCTCGGACAGCTCCAGCGCTTCCCCGTAGGCGCCTCTCGCGGCCGCGATGCGCGCCAGCGAGAAATACCCGGCATCCTGCCAAGCGACCGACCATACCGATTTGTAGAACGCGGCGAACGCTTCCTCTTCGCGGCCCTGCAGCTTCAGGGCGACGCCGAGCTGGTAGAGCGCTTCGCTGTCGTACGGGTTCGGATTGCGCCAGGCGAGCGACTTGACCGCCGTCCGGAAATGGCTTTCCGCTTCGGCGAACAGCCCGCGCCGCAGCAGCAGCGTGCCGTAGGCGACGTTGATCCGGATATCGGACGGGTCGCGCTTCAGGCCTTCCAGGTAGTACGCTTCCGGCTCGAACGTGGCGTGCCGGTACTGCTCCAGATGAAGCCCGGCCAAGTACAATTGCTCCGTCGTGCGCAGCTCCGCCGGCTCCGGCAGCGGCTTCGCGGCGTCCGGCACCTGCTCGATGGACGGCTTCGCCGGCCGGTAGGAGACCAGCACCCGTCCGTCCGCGTCGCGGATGACGACGATCAGATCATGCGCCCGGTCGGCCTCGTCGATCGTCACGATCGATTTGAACGTCGCCGTCGGCGAGAGCTCGACCGTCGTCTTCAAGTACTCCCGCCGCGCGCCGCGCAGCTCGATAACGGCGCCCGCGAACACCGAGGTCGCATAAGCCATGACAGTCGCCTGGCGGTTCGCTTCGTCGACCTCGAGATTGACGGCGGCATCGATCGTCGCGTTCTTCACGACGCCGATTTCCTTGTACGGCATGAAATACTGCTTGAACGACTTCTCCTCGTACGGCTGCAGCCAAGTGAAATCCGGCTGGTTGTCGGTGTAGACGCCCGTCATCAGCTCGATGTACGGACCGTCCTCGTCGGTCAGGTTGCGGTCCCACGCCTGACCGAATTCGCCGTTGCCCCAGGTCCACTGCTTCTTGCCCGGCGAGATATGGTGATTGGCCACGTGCAGCAAGCCTGCCTGCACGCCATGGTCGTAACCGCCGACGAAATTATAGTCGGACTTGTAAGCCATGTACGACGTCGGCACCGGGATGTTGCGGTAGCGGGAGATGTCGACGCCCGCGGAATAGTCCATTTTGTAATACGTGCCCGTGGCGATCGGGAAGCGCGAGACGTCCCGCTTGCCATGGTCGAAGACGGCCGTGACGTCCGGCGGGAACACGGATTGCGTGTGGTCGTTGACCGCCACGGCCGGGTTCGCCCACCAGAGGAACGTCTGCGGCGACGCCGTCCGGTTATAGAGCTGCGCGGAGATTTCCAGGTACGCTTTGCCGGGATGCAGCGTGAAGCCGGCCGTCACCTTCGTGCCGTACATCCGGTCGATCTCGCTGACCCACACCGTCGCGCTGCCGTCCTCGTTCTCGGCGAGCCGGTATTCGACCGGGCCGTACGTGTTCGGACGGTGATGCTGCGGCCAGTTGAACTCGATGCCGCCGGAGATCCACGGTCCCGCGAGCCCCACCAGCGCGGGCTTGATGACGCGGTTGTAGTAGACGAAGTCGTAATCGTTCGTCTTGTCCAGCGCGCGATAGATCCGGCCGCCGAGCTCCGGCATGATCTCGATGCGGACGTATTCGTTCTCGAGCGTCACGATTTGGTACGGCTGCGGCTTCTTCTCGTCCTCGATGCGGTCGATGACGGGATGCGGATACACCTTGCCCGAGCTTCCCTGATACACGCGTTTCTCCAAGAACATCGGATTGCGGTCAGGCTCCCCGATGCCGTACGTCGGAATGGAGACCGTTTCTTCCCGTACGCTTACGGCCTGCTTGGCTTGCGATTGCGTTTGCGTTTGCGGCTGCGTCAACGCGAATTCCTCCTTCGATGTGTTTCGTATGCTTTAAATGTACGCCTCTTCCGCCGGTGTTCCAATTCACGAAATTCGGTTTATAATGGAGGATATTCGGATTTCATTATTGATTCAATGCTTCTATAGGCTTTATTAACGCTATGTAATGAACGATTTTCTTATTTTCACGAATTGGAGGCGCCCCATGACGGAAGAAAACCGCAAACCCGAAGGCTTCCCCGAGCAGAAGCTCTACGTGCTCCCGGCCTACCAGACCGAGGAGCTGGCGCGCCACCCGCTGACGCGGGGGCTGTTCATCAGCGACATCGGCGCGTTCCCCCATGCCGAGTACCACTACCGCGAGCGCCCGGAGGGCAGCGACAGCCATATTTTCATCTACTGCTTCGCCGGGGAGGGCTGGATCGAGCTGGACGGCCGGACGCAAACCGTCGGGGAGGGCACGCTGGCCGTCATTCCCGCTTGGGCCGCCCACCGGTACGGCGCGTCGGCGCAGCGGCCTTGGAGCATCTATTGGTTTCACCTGAGGGGCGAGCACGTCGCCGACTTCCTCTCGCTGTACGGCCTCGACGCGGCCGGCCCCGTGCGTCTGCCCGCGGTCGTGCAGGCCGATTGGGCGGCCGAATTCGAGCGGGCGTACGCGCTGCTGACGGACAAGCCGTATTCCCTGCCGGTGCTGGTCCATGTCTCGCAGGCGCTGGGCCAGCTGCTCGGCCGCATCGGGCTCGGCGTCGGCGGCTCGGCGCGCGACCGGAAGCGCGAGTCCGATCTCGAGCGCGCGATCCGCTATCTGGGCGATCGGCTCGCGGAGAGCGTCAGCCTGCCGGAATTGGCGGCGCATACCGGCTTGTCCAAGCAGCACTTGATCTACCTGTTCAATCAGGAGACGGGCTTCCCGCCCATCGAATATTTCCTGCGGATGAAAATGCAAAAAGCCGGTCAGCTGCTCAGCTTGACCGGCCTTACCGTCAAAGAAATCGCCGCGTCCGTCGGCATCCCGGACCCGTACTACTTCTCCAGGCTGTTCAAGAAACGGATGGGCGTGCCGCCGACGGAGTACCGCAGCGCGCCGAAGGGCTAAGCATCCGCTCGCGAACCGGTTAAACGTGCATGCCAATTCGTATTCCGCATGAATCCGTGGCCGCCGCCATGCCAGACGCCGACGCTCCCCTGACCGCAAACAAAAACAGAGCTTGCCGCCCCGTCATCGATTCGGCATCGATCGGAAGCAGGCAAGCTCTTCATTCGTGTATCGTCAGATCGCCGCGGCATGTTCCACCCGCGCCGCTCGATCAACCGGGGCATCGGGTTGACAGCCGTCACGGGCCCTCTCACCTTCGCGCAGCAGCTGCCAAGGGCCGGAAGCGGTTAGCGCCGCAGCAGCTACAGGCGCTACAGGCGCGTCAGGCGCAGCAGCGTGCTGCCGTAATCGCCGCGCAGCGTCAGCGGGAAGCCGGCGCCCATCAGCGTCGCGCCATGGCGGACGACCGCTTCGCCGCCGTCCTGGCTGACGGCGTAGGTCGCTTCGGCGTCCAGCCCCTGCAGGCGCAGCCGACGCTCCGCGGAGCCGAAATGCTGCGATTGCAGGAATACGAACGCGACGGATTCGGCTCCGTCCTTGCCGACGTACTGGTACGCGGCTAGGTTCGAGCGTCCGAGCGGCTCGAGCCGATACAGCTCGCCTTCCTGCACGGTGCCGCGAATCTCCTTGTACAGCGCGACGAACTCGCGCGCCTCCGCCATTTCCGCGTCGGACCATTTGGAGATATTCGCCCCGATGCCGAGCCCGCCCATCATGGAGCTGTGGAAGCGGTACGAGAGCGGCAGGCTTCTGCCGTTGAAGCCGTTCGGCGATTCCGTCACCCAGCACATCATGACGGAAGGGCTGTACGCGTACGCGAAGCCTTCCTGGATCGCCAGCCGGTCGCGCGCATCGGTGTTGTCGCTGACCCAGGCTTGGTCGGCGAACCGCAGCATGCCGAGGTCGATCCGGGCGCCGCCTCCCGCGCAGGTCTCGAATTCGACGTGCGGGAAGCGCGCCCGCAGCTCCGCCCAGATCTCGTAGACGTGCTCGACGTGCTTCTGCCACACCGGCAGCCCTTCCGGCGCCGAGCCCGGCTCCGTGACCGTGCGGTTCATGTCCCACTTGATGAACGAGATATCGTGCTTGGCGAGCAGCTCCGTCATGAAGCCGAGCACGAATTCCTTGACCTCGGGCAGCCCGAGGTTGAGCAGATGCTGGTTGCGCAGCTGCGTGCCCTCGCGCGTCGGGAAGCGGTAGATCCATTCCGGATGCGCGCGGTACAGGTCGCTGTCGGGATTGACCGACTCCGGCTCGACCCAGAGGCCGAACTCCATGCCGAGACCCTTGACTTCGTCGATGAGCGCCTGCAGGCCGTTCGGGAATTTCGCCGGATTGACCTGCCAGTCGCCAAGTCCCGCGCGGTCGTTGTTGCGCGCCCCGAACCAGCCGTCGTCGACGACGAACCGCTCGACGCCGAGCGCCGCGGCCCGGCGGGCCAGCTTGATCTGCTCGTCCGCCTGCACGTCGAACTCGGTCGCTTCCCACGAGTTGTACAGCACCTTGCGCAGCTGGCGCGCAGGCAGGACATGCGCGCGCTCGTACGCGTGCAGCTGCCGGCTCATCGCGCCGAAGCCGCCGTCCGCGAAGCCGCCCGTGAACACCGGCGACGTATACGACGCGCCCGGCGCAAGCGCGAACGCGCCGTCGAAATCGTTGATGCCCCCGACGATGCGGAGATGGCCGAACGTCGACTTCTCGGCGACGATCTTCCAGTTGCCGCTCCAGCCGAGCGCGCCGAACCAGACGCGGCCGTGCGTCTCGCCGGATTTCCCGTCGTCGATCGCGAACCACGGGTTGGCATGCGGGCCGGTGAAGCCCCGGCGCGACTCGATGACCTTCTTCCCTTCGCTCAGCACCGTCCTGCGCAGCTGGTACTCGCCCGCCCAACGGCCGGATACGTGCGTCATCCGATAATCCGGCAGCCCTTGGACGGACCAGACCGCGGCCATCGCCTGCTCGATCCGGACCGGGAGCGCCTCGTCGTTGCGAACGCGGACGTATCGTTCGATGATGTCATGCTCGGGATAGACCTTGTAATGCATGTCCACGCGAAACGCATAATGCCGGTCGGCGAGCTTGACCGTCAGCTCGTTCTCCCCCGCGATCTCGTAGCCCTCGTAGTCGAGCTTCAGGTCGCGGACGCCGTCGCCGAATTCGACCTTCAGCCCCGGCTCGGCGTAGTGGCTGCCGCCCCAGCCGCCGAATTCTTCCGTCTCGCGGTCGACGTCCGCGTCGAACGAGCTGTGCGAACGTCCCTTCAGCATGTCGATGCATTCCGCCGCCTCCACGCGTTCGCCCCAGTAGACGTGCTGGACCGTGCCCTTCCCGTTCACGCCGAACACATACGAGGTCCGATCGGTGCGAATCTCGAACAGTCTTGTTTCCTCCGAATAGTAAACCGGCAATTTCGATACCCCATTTCGCTAGCAGAATGGCGTGCAGAATCGCGCGAGCGGTTTCGCGCATGCGCGTTCGAGAAATTTTAGCGCCCGCGTCCTGGCGATGAGAATCCAAAAAATTGTGCAGTTCATGTTCAATTTTTTGGCGGCTATCCGCGCAAGACGACGCAAAGCCAGGCATTTCGCGGATTAATGCCGCGAATAACCTGGCTTTAGCGCGTTAAAATCAAATGCCATTAACAACCCGGCGTCGGCTCGAACGCCCGGCCGACCCGTCGGCGACGACTTACCCTTTGATCGCGCCGGCCGCAATCCCTTTGATGATGAACCGCTGCATGAACAGGAAGAAGACGACGATCGGAATCATGCCCATGACCGCGTAGGCGAAGGCAAGGTTCAGGTCGCTGCTGTACTGTCCGAAGAAGAAATACTGCTGCAGCGGGATCGTGCGATAGCTCTTGTCCTGCAGGTACAACAGGGGTAGCAGAAAGTCGTTCCAGATATACAGCACGTTCAGCACGAGCACGGTGGCCGTGACCGGCTTGAGCAGGGGCAGGATGATCCGGACGAAGATGCCCGGCGTCGAGCAGCCGTCGATGCGCGCGGCCTCCTCGATCTCGCGCGAGATGCCGCGCACGAAGCCGGTGTAGAACAGCACGCCGGACTGCACGCCGAAGCCGCCGTAGATGAGCATGATGCCCCAATGGCTGTTCAGGAGATGCAGCGACTTGCCGAGCTTGTACAAGGGCAGCATCGTCACTTGGAACGGCACCATCATGCCGGAGAGGAAGAGCAGGTAGACGATGCTGTAGAACGGCTTATTCCCGCGGGCGATCGCGTAGCCGCTCAGCGCCGAGACGATGATGATCACCGTGACCGACAACGCCGTGACGATCAGGCTGTTCGTGATGGCTTCCGGGTATTTGGACGTATCCCAAGCGTGCGAGAAGTTCGAGAAGTTCAAGCTGCCCGGAAGCGCGTAGAAGGAATCGAACGTTTCCTTCGCGGATTTCATCGACATGAGCAGCGCCACATATAGCGGGAACATGAACACGGCCGCCAGCAGCAGCACGAGCGCGAATACGGCGATTTTGGTGCCTCGCATCAGAGATCCACCTCCCGTTTTCTAAAGATGGACACCTGGACCACCGTGACGACGACGAGCACCACGAAGAAAATCATGGACATCGCCATGCCGTAGCCGGCCTTGAACGACGAGAACGCGGTTTTGTAAACAAACGTGGTAATGACCTCCGTCGAGAAGCTAGGACCGCCGTTCGTCGTGACGTACACGAGGTCGAACACCTTGAGCGAGCCTGTCAGCGTGAGCAGCATGTTGATCGTGATGGACGGCGCGAGCAGCGGCAGCGTGACGTTCCGGAATGCCCGGAACGCGCCGGCGCCGTCGATCTTGGCGCTCTCGAGCAGCTCGCCCGGAATGCCCTGCAGCCCGGCGATATAGATGATCATCGGCGGGCCGATGCCCTGCCAGACGGCCACGACGATCAGCCCGAACAACGCGTAATGCGGATTGCCGAGCGGACTCGTCACGTCCATGCCGAACGCGGCGAACAGCTTCGGAAAGCCTTGGCTGTAGTTGTAGCTCCAGATATAGCCCGTGAGCACGACCGAAATGATGCTCGGCAGAAAGAACATGGTACGAAACAGGTTCCGCGCGGGCAAATAGCTGTCCAGCAGCAGCGCGAACAGCAGCGACAGCACATTCACGAGCACGGTCATGATAATCGCATATTTAAACGTGTTGCCCAGGGCCGTCCACAGGTCGGAATCCTGGACCGCATTCACGTAATTGTCCCATCCAATGTAGGTCAGCTTGCTCGAGATGCCGTCCCAGCTGGTGAACGAATAGCGCGCGCCCGTCACGAGGGGCACGATGACCGCGAACGTGAACAGGAACAAGCCCGGAACCAGGAACAGGACATACCACATCTCGCGTTTGAACGTCTTCCTAAGCGCTTGCATAAACAACCCCCTTCCGGAGCCGCGAACGGCACAGGCCCGGCCCGTGCCGCTTCGGATCCGTTTGCTGCCTCGTTATTTGTGGTTTTTGGACACCCAGTCGTCCATGTCCTTGATGATCTGGTCCGGCGTCGCGGTCTTGAAGAAGACCTTTTGCACGTTTTGCGAGAATTGCGTCGTCCAGTCGATCGTCGTCGTCAGGTAAGCTTGGGAGTTGTAAAGCTGGCCGTTATCGAAATACGGCTGCAGGTCTTTGAGCGCCGGCGCGATGTCCGTGCTCGTGCCTTTCACGTAGCTGAGCGTGTTCGTGTTCTTGACCCACGCGTCGCCGCCTTCTTTGCTCGCCATGAACGCCAGGAATTTCAGCGCGGCTTCCTTATGCTCCGACTTGCTGTTGACGGCCAGGGAAGCGTCCGGGTTGAACTCGAGCTTGTTCAGGCTCTCGTCGTTGCTGAACGGGTACGGGAAGTAGCCCATCTCCGAATTGTACAGGTCCGGGTTCTTTTTCTGGATGTCGGCCAGCGGCCACGTGCCCATGTACATCATGGCGGCTTCGCCCTTCGCGAACAGGTCGACCGCGCCGTTGTAATCGACGCCGAGCTGATCCTTGTTGCCGAATTTGAACAAGTCCTGCGCATGCGCGATCATCGTCTTCGTCGACGGATCGTCCGCGAACTTCGCTTCGCCCTTCTCGAGCTTGTCGAAGAAATCCGTCTGCTTGTCGACCAGCACGGCGTTGCTCGGCAAGTCGCGGCTCAGCCACATGCCGAGCGTCCAGTTGTCTTTCCAGCCCAGGGCGAACGGCGTTTTGCCGGCGTCCTTGATCTTCTGGGCCGCCGCCATGAGCGCGTCGTACGTGCGCGGAATCTGGAGGCCGAGGTCGGCGAATATTTTCTTGTTGTAGAATACCGCGATCGGTCCCGCGTTCAGGGGCATGATGTAGTTCTTGCCGTCCGTCGCCTGCTCCTGCAATACGTTCGCGTCGAAGTTCGACATGAAGTCCTTGCCCGTCAGGTCTTCCAGATAGCCGCCGTCGTGGAACAGCTTGGTCTGGCCGCCGGCATTCAGCGTGAAGACGTCGATGATGTCCCCGCCGGCCATCTTCGTCTTCAGGAGCGTATAGTAATCGTCGTATTTGACCGGCTGCACGTCGACCTTGATGTTCGGGTTCTCCGCTTCGAACTGCTCGACGATCTTGGCGATGCCGTCCGTGACGTCGCTCTTGAAATGCATGAACGAGATCGTGACCGGTTCCGCGTCGTCGCCCGCGGGCTCCGCCGCGTTGCTCGTGCCGCTCGCCGCGCCGTCGTTCGTGCCGGCCGCCGTCGTATCGGTGCCGCCGTTATTGCCGCCGTTATTGGCGCCGTCGTTGCCTCCGTTGCTGCCGCACGCCGACAGCACTGCCGTCAGCAGCAGGACGGTGAGGCCGAGTCCCAGCTTCTTTTTCATTTCCATTGCCCCTTTTTCTCGAGTATCGGTACGGTATGAGCATCGCCGTTCCTGGCTTAACTGTACCTTCCCCGACATCTTTCGCGGAATAAAATAAATGGTGGGCGCCATGTTCAATTTTTTGCATCCGGCGGCGGGCCCGCTTCCTCGTCCCTGTATTCCGACGGGGTCCTGCCCGTGAATTTCTTGAATACCTGGCTGAAATACCGCTGGTTCTCGTAGCCGACCAGCTCGGAGATGTCGTTGATCTTGAGCGCCGACGACCGCAGCAGCGCGCAGGCCTTCTCCATCCGCTTGCGCGTGACGTATTCGATGAAATTCTCGCCCGTGACGGCCTTGAACTGCTTGCTCAGATGGCTCGCGTCCATATGGTACCGCGTCGCGACGTCTATCAGGCTGATGTCCTCGAAATAATGGGCATCCAGGTATGCCGCGATCTCCCGCACCGGACTGGCCGCTTCCGGCGACGAACGGCTGCCGAGCTGCTCGTCGATCGCCGCGGTCAACGCCTCGACGAAGCCGCGCAGACCGTCCTCGCTCAATACGCCGTCGATGCCGGGCTGGCCGAAGACGGCGGGATCGGCATGGCCGAGGCCGCCCAGCTCGCCGACGACGAGATCGACGAGCCGCCGCAGCTCCCGCTGCGCGCTCCGGATCGTCAGTCCCGGCGCCGCCTCGATCCGGCTTCGCAGCTCGCCGAGCAGCCGGCGAGCATGCGCCCCTTGGCCCGCGGCCAGCGACTGCTGCAGCAGCTTCGCGTCGAAGCCGCTCAGCACCTCCGGCGACTGGCCGGCGCCCGCTTCGCGCGGACCGTTCCCCGCGTCCAGCGAGAAGCCGGCTTCGCGCAGCGGCCCCGCCCGCAGCCGCTCGTTCGCTTCCTCGAACGCCTCCGGCAGTTCGTCCAGCCGTTCGCGGGCATCGCTCAGCCCGGCCGCGACCCCGGACTCCAGCATGCGGCTGACGGCCTCATGGAACGGCGACAGCAGCTCGCGGATGCGATGGAGGCCGTAGGCCGGCTCGGGCAGCAGCACGCACAGCCTCGTCCTGTCGTCCGATTTGTACACGATCGCCGCGCCGTCCCCCATGATCTCGCGCAGCATGTTCTCCACGCTGTACATGAGCAAGTCCGAATTGCCGTGGAACTTCGTCTCGGACAGCTCCCGGAACCGCCGCAGCATGCAGACGGCGAGGCGGTAGCCCGGATTGACCGGCGCCGGCAGCAGCTCCGCCGACTGCGAGACGATGTCGGACGCGTTCGAGATGCGCCGGGCCGTCACGTGCTGCAGAAACGTCTCGGCCCGCAGCTGGCGCATTTCGCCGGCGAACTTGCGCCTCTCCTGCGCGCTCAGATGGTTGCGGCTCAGCTCCATCGCCTTGACCATCGCGTTCTTCAGCTCGGCGAGCGAGACCGGCTTCAGCACGTACTCGCAGGCCTGGAACGTGACGGCCGCCTTCATGTATTCGTACTGCGAGTGACCGCTGATGACGATCACCTTGATCTCGTTGTGGCGGTGGTACAGCTCCTCCAGGAAGCGCTGCCCGTTCATGACCGGCATGTTCATGTCCGTCACGATGATCTGGGGCTTGCTGATCGGGATAAGCGCCAGCGCCTCCGCGCCGTTGCGGGCTTCCGCCACCACCTCGGCGCCCAGCGCCAATTCGCCGATCATTTTGCTGACCGACTTCCGTCCCCAGGGCTCGTCGTCCACGACCATCACTTTAAGCATGCGTTTCGCCTCGCTTTCGATATGGAATCCGTACGCGGATCGTCGTCCCCGTCCCCGGGCCGCTCTCGACGATCTCCAGGCCGTACGCTTCGCCGTACATCAGGCGAATGCGCTCATGGACGTTCTTGAGGCCGATCGAGACGCCGGTGAACACCTCGAGCGAACGCTGCTCGAGCCCGCTGCGCAGGGACGCGAGCTTGGCCGGATCGATGCCCGGACCGTTGTCCCGCACGGTGAGGAGCACGTCGTCGTCCGCCCGCTCCGCGCCGACGCGGATCAGCAGCTGGCGGTCGTCGGGTCCGCCGAGCGCGTGCACGACGACGTTCTCGATGATCGGCTGCATGACGAACCGGACGATCGACGCGTCCATCAGCTCCGCCGGCACGTCGAACTCCGTCTGCAGGGCGTCCTCGAACCGGAACTGCTGAATGTACAGATAGTTGCCGATGTGCGCGAGCTCCTGGCCGAGCGTGGATTCCGTGTTGCCCTCGTAGAAGCTGTAGCGGAACATGTCGCCGAGCGCCCGGCACATCTCGTGAATGTCGTAGTCGCCGCTCAGCACGGCCTTGCCCCCGATCGTCTGCAGCGTATTGTACAGGAAATGCGGATTGATCTGCATCTGCAGCGCCAGCAGCTGCGCTTCCTTGTTGCGGAGCTGCAGCTGGAAGCGCATCTCGATCAGCTCGCGGATCTTCTCCGTCATGAAATTAAAATTGCGGGTCAGCTCCGAGATGTCGTCGCGGTAATGGATCGGCTGGTTCAGCGTCACGTGGAAATTGCCGTGCCGGACCGTCTTCATCGCCTTGCCGAGCAGCTGGATCGGCCGGGTGATGTACTGCTGCGCGAGCAGCGACAGCAGGGCGATGCTGGCCATCGCGAAGAAGAAGGCGCCGACCGCGATATACAGCGTCGTCTTGCGGTGCCGCGCGAGCTCGTCGTTCGGATAGACGATGGACAGCGACAGATTGGCGTTGTCGAGGTACGAGGTGCCGACGAGCAGATCCTTCTGCTTGTCGAAGCGGATCTCCTTCGGGTTGGTCTTCGCGCTCGTGCTCGGCGGAGGGACGAACCGGGGCACGCTGCCCGCGTACCGGCCGTTCGTCTCGTAGAACGTCTCCCCCCGCGAATTTTGCAGCACGATGACGTTCGGCGCCTTGTTGTTCGCCTCGATGACCTTGGTCAGCTCTTTCGTCTGGATATAGAACACGAGCGAGCCGACCTTCGTATACTTGAACGGATCGTAGATCGTGATCGCGTACACGAAGAGATCCTGATTCAGGACCGCGTCGGCATAGGTGAAGGCCAACGTTTGCTGGAACGGCAAATTGAGCATCTCCCCGTAGTGGGGGATGCTCCGGTCGAACGGAATGGAATCGTAGCTGGCCGCGCGCGACCAAGAATCCCGCAATCGGTCGTCCTTGCCGAAGACCAGGATTCGGATGACGGCATCCTTGTTCTTGTTCGAGACGAGCGCGTAATAATTTTTCAGCGTGTCCCGGGTATTGAAGAAATCCTGGTCGTTGCCGCCCCAGCCGTTCGCCATCAGGTTCATGATGCGGCTGTCGTAGCCGTATACTTGCAAGGCCGAAGACGAGATATCCTTAAAATACTGATTCAAATAACCCGATAAATATTCGGCGTTCTGGTTCGTCGTCCGGTAGATGGTCCGTTCCAGCGACCGGGTGCTGGATTCATAGAACAGGAACGACAAGACGAGCATCGGGATCAACGAGGTCAGGATGATGCTCCAGACGATCTTCGTCCGGATGCTCCGGTTGATGAACAGCCACTTGATCATGCTTCGTTGCCGGCCTCCTTTTTAGCGTACGGACAATTCCAGATGCCATGCATAGCGCCCGCCCGGCGCAATCGTCGCCGCTTCGCCCCGGCCCATGGCATAGGACAGATCGTCCATCCGCCCCGTCGCGGGTTCGATCGCGATATGGTAATGGTCGTCGTAGCCGCCATAGTTCGCCCACACCGCCAAGTACGGCACCTGCTCCGCCGGAAACCGGAACTCGACCGCTTCGCCGGTGGAAGGATCGCTCAGCTCGGCCCAGCCTTCCTTCAGCGTGCCCGTAAAATAGTATTTCTCCGCGCTGCGTCCGTTGTCGGGCTCGATGACGGAGAGATCGATCCCCTGCGCCGCAACGGGCCATGGCCGCTTGTCTCCGAAGCCGCCGAGGCGCTCCTGCGCCGAATAGGCAACTTCGATCTCGTTCAGCCCATCCGGCACGCGAAGGCGCATGCCTTCGCTCGCGCGCATGAGCGGATGCGCCGCCCAGAGGAACGAGAACGGATGCGCGGAGTGATTAATCGCCGTATAATCGATGCGCAGCGTATGCGCGTCCGGGAACGAATAGCGCTTCTCGAGCGCGTAGGGAAACCGCTTACCGTTCACGGCGCAGGTCAGACCGCGCTCGTCCGCCGCCGCGCTCCACGCGAGCGTCCATGCTTCCCCATGGTCGGGCACGGGTTCGCCGCGCCACGGATCTTCCGGGTATTCGCACGCTCTGATGCCCGGGAACATCTCGTCCCAGCCGCACTCGTCCGAATCGCCGAACGCGCTGCCGAAGCCCCGGTTGCCGAGCGGTTTGCCGCTGCTCCACAGCCATTCGCGCCCCGTCTTCCGGTTCAGCAGCGACACGGCCTTCGCGCCGAGCTCCGGCACCACGGTCACGGACAATTCATCCGTCCCGCCCGTCCAAGCCCTGCGTCCTTCTATATCCGACTGCATCCAATTCGTCATTAAGATTCCCCCGCTCCGCCCGCGCATGCCAGGCCGTGTTAACGCCGTAAGGCGTTATAGAATTATAGCGTTCGCTCCGCATTCGCACAATTCAATATTTCGTGAACGCATGTTAAATATATTGGCGGCGGACAAGCGGCGATAAACCGAGCATTTATATCCTACCCGAATAGTATGAATTAGGTGTATACTAGACGTAATCCATCCAAATCCGATCGGAGGCTCCGCCATGACGCAAACCGTTAAGCTCGATGCCTACGCCTGCATCGACGAAATCCCGCTTCACCGGGTTCGGGGCAATCAGCTGGGCATCCTGCTCTGCGTGATCGCCACCTTGGCCACCCAGCAATTCTGGATTCTGCTCCTCCCGCTCGCCGTGCAGTTCATCGGCCGCACGTACGGCATTCGTTACAACTTGTTCGTGCGCGCATTGTCGCCGCTGCTGCCCGCCAGCGCCAAGACCGAGAGCCGCGAGCTGCTCCGGTTCAACAACCTGCTGGCCATCTTGTTCCTCGCCGTCGCGCTGCTCGGGGCCGCGTTCGGCATCCAAACGCTGGCGTATGTCAGTCTCGGCATGCTGACCGTCGCCGTCGCGCTCGCCTTAAGCGGCTTCTGCCTGGGCTGCTTCATGTACTTTCAGTGGAAACAGTTCCATGCCCGCCGCCGCATCCGAAACGGCTGAAGCTTCCTTGCGCGGCCCTCTCTGACGAGAGGGCTATTCTAATTCCCGACGGCGTGCATACATATCTGTATTTGCACAAAAGGGGGATGCCGAGTGAACCGTTCCTTGAGCCATGAGCATACGCCGCCGTCCGTCACGCAATCGGCGAACTCGACCGAGTTGACCATCGGCGGAACGATCGTCTTTACCTTTGCGATATCGAATCCCGGCACGGCTCCGTTGGCGCGAGCCGTTCTGCGCGACATGCTGCCGGCGGAACTTTCCTTCGCGGAGAATAGCGTCACGGTCGGAGGCGCGGCCGCGCCCGGCGTCGATCCCGAGAGCGGCATTCCGGTCGGACCCGTCGCGCCGAAGGCATCGGTGTCGGTGTTATTCGCCGCGATAGCCGTCCGCGAGCCGCAAAACCTGATCGCCGTCAACCTGGCCGACCTGTCGTTCGAATTCGTGGCAGAGGACGGCCTGACGGTGCCCGGCACCGCGCAATCCAATCCGATCACCCTCATGATCAACGAGGAAGAGGAATGAAGAGCCATTGTCCCCGCATCCGCCAGCGGTTGTCCACTTGTGTACAGTTCGATCTGTGGATATGTTGGCATGATTTCCGAAAGTCCCGGAATTTACAGGCTTCGTGCCTGTTGGGATTGTGAATAACCCTGTTGATAAGTCAGCGTCCACAGGTCAGTCGGCTGGCGTCCGCACACACGCACGCCGGTTTAATCGCCATCGTAAAAAAAGCAGCCCCGACTTCCGGTGAAGTCGGGGCTGCGATTGTATACGCGATTGCTCCGAGTCTTAGTAAGCCAGGGAGAACAATCCGTCGATATGCGCCAGGTAGCGGGCGTTGCTTGCTTTCTTCATCAAGGAAGCAGGCGTGCCTTTCAGCTCGATGCCGGTCTCGCCGATCGACCCGATGCCGTCTTTGCGGCCGAGGCTTGCGAGCGTGCCGGAGAATACCGGGTTGAAGCTGTCCATCTTGGAGTTCTTGTAGGACGCGGCGATGTTTCCGCCGACCAGCTCGCCCATTTGCCATGCCAGCTGCGCCGTAGGCGGGTATGGACGGCCTTCCGGTCCGAATACGACCGCGCAGTCGCCGGCCAGGAACACTTCGGGATGCGAAGTGGATTGCAGGAACTCGTTGACCGTCGCGCGGCCGCGGTTGACTTCCACGCCGCTGCTGCCGACGAGGGAGCTGCCTTGCACGCCGCCCGTCCATACGAGCGTGTTCGTTTCGATCGTTCTGCCGTCCTTCAGCGTCACGACGTTGCCGTTCACTTCCGTGATCGCAAGACCCGTCAGGAACTCTACGCCGCGGGCTTCGAGGCTCGATACCGCGCGTCCGATCAGCTCAGGGGAGAAGATCGGCAGGATCGTAGGCATCGCTTCGACCAGCGAGATCGAGACGTCCGCGAAATCCACGCCGTATTGACGGCAAATGCCCGGAAGCTCGTCCGCAAGCTCGCCGACCAATTCGACGCCGGTCAAGCCGCCGCCGCCGATGACGATCGTCGCGTCCGCTTTGTTCTTGCTTGCCGCGAAGGTTTTGATCCGGTCTTTAACATGGTTGAATACGCGGTTGGCGTCGTTGACGGATTTCAGCGTCAGGCTGTTTTCCTGCAAGCCCGGGATGCCGAAGTAGTTCGTTTCGCTGCCCAGCGCGAGTACCAAGCTGTCGTAGCGGTACGACGAGCCGTCGTTCAGCGCCACTTTTTTGCCCGCGACGTCGACCGTTTGCACTTCGCCGACGACGACGTTGATCGATTTGCCTTTGAACAGTTTCTCGAGCGGCAGCGCTACGGCTTTCTCGGCCACGTTGCCTGCGGCAAGACGGTGAAGCTCCGTGATGATTTGGTGCGAACCGACGCGGTTAATGATCGTAATGCCCGCTTCTTCCGTCGACAGGTGCTGGCGTGCGGACAGCGCGCTCAGCAAGCCGCCGTATCCGGCGCCTAGAATCAGAATTTCTTTTCTCATGGGATCTCATCCTCCGTGCTTCGCTTAGTGTGGATCGTTCGTTAACGCTGCGTTAGTCCTGTTTTTTTCTCTCGCCCAGGATGTCGAGGTAGGCTTGGCCGAAACGAAGCATCTTTTGCAGCTCGGGATCCTTCAGCAGCTTGATCATGCCGAACAGGCCGATTACGTTGTCGCTTTGCTCCGCGCGGTCGTTGGCTTCGATCGCCGCCGAGGCGTAGCCTTTCACTTTCTCCGTCAGCGGTTTGACGACTTCTTGAATGCCGCCCACCGTGTCTTGGATGAGGACGCGGTCGGACGCGACCTTTTGCGCCAATTCGTACGTCTTCGTCATCAAGGCCATCATTTCGGACAGCTTCGGAAGCTGGTCCACCAGCTGCGTCAGCGCCTCTTGCACTTCCGGCTTCAGCAATTGATCCAGCACGTCCGACTTCGCCAACGCTGCCGAGCTTTGCTCCAGGTTCGATACCATTGTTTCACTCATTGTATTGCCTCCTTCAGATGTAGTCACTCAGCTGCAAACATCCTTTAATGAATCCCATTAATGGAGAAACGCGGTAAAGCAGAACCGCGCAAATTAAGGGAGAAATGTGAAAATAATCACATGACGCTTCGAAGATGGCAGCCTTTCTTCTCCCTCTACTGTATCGCTTTTTGCCCTGCTCGACCATAGGTAAACTTAAAAATTATTTTTATTATGCCAATAAAAATTATTGATCATTCCGGAAATAAAACCCAACGTGCCGGACATTGCCGATTTTCCGTGGCAAGCTCCCCCGGCAAGCCGCCAATAGTAGGCTGCACAGGATCAGATGAACGCATTCTTGCCGTGCCCGCTTCCCTAAATGACGGCGTACAGCTCCTTCATCGGCCGCATCAAATTTTGTTTCATCAAGGCGGAGGCCAGCTCGGGAGAGCGCTGCTCCAAGGCTTCGATGATCGCCTCGTGCTCTTCGACGGAGCCGTTCGTCTCCATCTCGGGCTGCTTCAGGAACACGTACTTGAACCGCCGGATGTGGATCTGCAGCGACGCGCTGAACGAGGCGACGTACGGATTGCCCGATGCGTCGACGATGATGTCGTGGAACTGTTCGTCCAGCTCCATCGCCTGATACGGCAGCCCGCCCGCGATCGCCGCGGCGAACTCGCCGTTCAGCGACTTCAGCCGCTCGATCCGCTCCACTGAGATTCGCTGCGCCGCGCCTTCGGCCGCGAGCGCATGCAGCGAGGCCAGCGTCGGGTACAAGCTCAGAATGTCGTCCTTCTCGATATCGGTCACGCGCGTTTCCTTGCCGGGCTGCATCGAGACGAGCCCCTGCACCTCCAGCAGCTGGAACGCTTCGCGGATCGGCGTTCGGCTGACGGCCAGAGCCTCGGCCAGCTCGGCGTCGACGAGCTTCTCGCCGGGCCTTAGCGTGCCTTCGATAATCCAGCGTTGAATTTGCGATAAAGCCCGCTCCTTCGCGGTCATGCGAACGGGCGAGGCGAAATCCCGGGGTACAGGCATCGTCGAGTAAGCTCCTTAAGTCGCTTTAATGTATACATGCAATATATCGCATTCTAATTTTCCGTTCAATATACCCTTGCGTATTCCTTGCCGCGCCTCGCATGGCATGACTGGCATTCACGGCTCCTGCCGCCCCGCAGTCATCGGCGACTTTTAATTCTCCCTGATTTGGGCCATACTTATCCGTAAAACCGGGTGTCGGGAGCAATTGCAATGGACGAACGCAAATCGAACTTTTTTGTCGGCTTATTCTGGGGCGCGATCATCAGCGTCGCGCTCTGGGGCCTTATCGCGCTGGCCGTCCTCGGATGGGTCCGGCTGATCAAGCATCATTAAAGGTAACCTTCAGGGTAACCAAGTTTTTTATTAGCGAATTTGAAAGCTCTATCCTCGCCCCAGCCGGGCTCAGGCCCGGCTGGGGCTACGCCTGCTGGCCTGTTTGTCCCCGGCGCCGCGCATCAGATCAACCGATGCCGGTACCACTTCTTCCCGCCGAACCGCCACAGGAAAATGGCGCCGCGGACGCCCCATTCGATATTCATCGCCAGCCAGACGCCGACGATTCCGACGTTCAGCACGATCCCGAGTACATAGCCGAGCACGATTCGGAACAGCCACATGGACAGCAGCGATACGAGCGACGTAAACTTCGAATCGCCCGCCGCCCGCAGCGCCGACGGCATGATGAAGCTGATCGACCAAAGCGGCACCTGGGCGATCGCGTTGATCAGCACGATGATGAAGATGTCGTGCACGATCTCGTCCGGCGGGTGAAACAGGCTGACGATCGGGTGAAACAACGGCACGATGATCAGCGCCGTGATCAACAGGAACAAGGACGACACCCACAGGAAGAAGCGGGTGAACTTCCGGGCCTCCTCCACGTCCTGCCGCCCCATGGACTGGCCGACGACCGTGATCGCGGCGAGCGAGAGCGCGGCGGACGGGATCTGCGTCAACCCCGCGAACGAGCCGCCGATGGCGTTGACCGCGATCGCGTTCGTTCCGAGATGGACGATGAAGATCTGGGTGACGATCTTGCCCCCGTTGAAGAACATTTGCTCGGCCGCGAAAGGCAGCCCCACGTACATGATTTTCTTCACCATGGCGAACTTGACGCGCAGCAGATCCATGAGGCGCAAATGCAGGTTGGTATCCATCTTGACCAGATAAAAGAGCGCGAACGCCGCCGCCCCGTACCGGGCGATGTTGATGGAGATGCTCATGCCGAGCACGCCCATGTGCAGCATGTTGATGAACAGCACGTTCAGCAGCACGTACGACACGTTCATGATCAGGGACAGCATGAGCGACGCCCGGGAGCGCCCGATGCCCCGAAGCGCGCCGCAGACCGCTTCCGTCAGCGCGATGCCGGCATAGGAAGCGCAGCTGCCGATAAAATACGTCTTGGCTTCGGCGAAGACGTCCGGCGCGGCCGCGCCGAACAGCAGGCCGAGCGCCGGCCCGTGGGCCGCGATCATCGCGAGGCTGATGACGATCGCGAACAGCGTCACGGACGAGACGGAGCTGGCCGCGGCCTTGGACACCATCAGTCCGTTCCCGCTCCCCTTGTACTGCGCCACGATGACCGTGCCGCCCGTCGACACGGCGACGAACACGCTGATCAGAAACATGTTCAGCGAATCGACCATATTGACCGCGCTGACCGCCGATACGCCCGAGGAGCTGATCATGGCGGTGTTCACCAGGCTGAGGCCGACGATGAACGCCTGATCGATCAGAATCGGGAGATACAGGGCGCTTAGCTGCCGGTAATCCCCGATCGCAAAGCGGGCGATTACCTTCTCGAGGAAAGCTTGCTTCCGTTGCCGGTAAGCAGATTGAACCACGTCATCACATTCTTTTTCTCGTATTTTGGTGGAAGCTCCGATTCAACGTATAAATATTATTATAGCAAAGAACTTCCGGGGACGGGTCCGGAATTGCCGGCAATCTTTTCCGCGGGACTTTCGGCGCCCTTGAAACGCGACAGCTAGTATGTCACAATCTGTAGGGGAAGCACGACAGTCCTTATCGTTTTACACCGTTGCGTCGCCCGGCTAAACCCCAATTTCCTCGAATCGAATAGGAGGCAAGGAATCATGAGAACGATGAAGCTCGGAACCAGCAAGCTGGAGGTACCCGTCGTCGCGGTCGGCTGCATGCGCATCAATCAGCTGGACAAGGCAGGCGCGGAGCGTTTCGTCCAAACGGCGCTTGAAGAGGGCGCGAATTTCTTTGACCATGCGGATATTTACGGCGGCGGCAAATGCGAGGAAATCTTCGCGGATGCCATACATATGAGCGACGATGTTCGCGAGAAGATCATTTTGCAGTCCAAATGCGGCATTCGCCAAGGACAGTTCGATTTCTCCAAGGAGCACATCCTGGCGTCGGTCGACAAAATCCTGCAGCGCCTGCGCACGGATTACCTCGATATCCTGCTGCTGCACCGTCCGGACGCGCTGGTCGAGCCGGAAGAAGTCGCAGAAGCGTTCGACAAGCTCGAGAGCTCGGGCAAGGTGCGCCACTTCGGCGTGTCCAACCAAAACCCGAACCAAATCGCCCTGCTGAAGAAATTCGTGAAGCAGCCGATCGTCGCCAACCAGCTGCAGCTCAGCATCACGAACGCCAACATGATCTCGAACGGGGTCAACGTGAACATGGCGAACGAATCGGCCATCAACCGCGACGGCAGCATTCTCGACTACTGCCGCCTGCACGATATCACGATCCAACCGTGGTCGCCGTTCCAATTCGGCTTCTTCGAGGGCGTCTTCCTGGACAACCCGAAATTCCCGGAACTGAACGCGCAAATCGACGAAGTCGCCAAGAAATACGACGTCAGCAACACGACGATCGCCATCGCGTGGCTGCTTCGCCACCCGGCCAAAATGCAGCCGGTCACCGGCACGACGAGCATCGAGCGGATCAAGGATTGCATCCGCGCGAGCGACGTCCAGCTGACGCGCGAAGAGTGGTACGCCATCTACCGCGCGGCGGGCAACATCCTGCCGTAACGGATAGCGACGGAGGCAGCCTTCGGTCCTTAGGGGACCGGAGGCTGTTTTTTGTTTACCGGGACTGATCCGCGAGTCGTTCGGCCGCGGTCTTCATCCCCAAAGCACCGAAAAAAAGACCATCCAAGAATTCATCCTCTTAGATGGTCTTGCTTGATGCGCGGAAACTGCGATGCGCGGGAACAATCCGCGGCACGCGCTCGCCTACAGCGCCGAAGACGCCTGGCTCACCAGCGCCGACAGCTGCGCCGCGTCGAAGGACTCGCCCTGCTTCAGCTTGATCGTTTTGCGTTCGGGCGGACCGTCGAACCGGCCCTCCGGAAGCGTCAGCCCCGCGGCATTAAAGATCGTGAAGCTGACTGCGTCCTTCGACGTGCCGATGACGGCCGCGTACTTGCCGTTCTTCAGAAAATGCGATTTATTATACTGCATGCGCTCCTGCACCTCCGGCACCGCGCCGCGCACGACCTCGCGAAGGCCCACGCAAAGCTCATGCTGCCACGGCTCCTTGACCGCCGCGATAAATTCGGTTAATTCCGGGTTCATGTTCGATCGCTCCTATTCCGGGTTCGAATGCACGGATTCTAATTACTGCTGCTTCACGACTTGCCAGGTGATGCCGAATTGATCCTGCACTTCGCCGTAATACGCGCCCCACGGCTGCAGGGCGAACGGATACTTTACTTCGCCGCCGTCGCCCAGATTCGCGAAAGCGTCCCGCGCCTCGGCTTCGTCGCCGTACGACAACGACAACGAGATGCTCCGCGTATAGCCGACCGGCCCGGAATCGGCGAAGAACAGCGCGTTTTCGCCGGCGACCGTCATCGCCAAATGCATGACCCTGTCCGCCATGCCTTCCGGCGCTCCCGGCATCTGACCATAGGTCATCGTCGACACGATCTCTCCGCCGAGCGCCTTGGCATAGAACCCGGCTTGCTCCCTTGCATTCTCCGAAATAATGTACGCCGTTAATTGCGCTCCCATCGTTCCAACAACCTCTCTCGTATGAAATGGTTACTACAGCATCCACTACCACGACGAACGGCGTTTCCCGAAATCGACAGCGCTCAACAAAAGTTTTTATTACGCTTCAGCATCTCCATCTGGTCCAGCAGCTCGGCCTCCATGGCCATTGCCTTCCAGTCTCGAAGCGAGCTCCCCTGCTCGCCCTCGGCCAGCTCGCGAACCTCGATGACGCCCTCGCCATGGCCGCTCGGGTCCGGCATGCGCATTGCCCACGCCATCGCTTCTTCCTGCGAGCGCGCGTCAATCAGCAGGTACCCCGCCATCGGCTCCGTTTCCCGCGCAAACGGGCCGGCCGTCACCACCGGCGCGCCGCCGGGCACCGGATACGCGATCCGCACCCCGCTCGCGCTCGGCAGCAGCCGCGCCTCCGCAACGAGCGCCCCGGCCCCGGCCAGCGCGTCCCGATAAGCCGCCATCGCCCGGCACCAGCCGCTTCCCGGTTCGAGCCCGGCTTCGGAATGGCCGGTCGCTTTCACCACCAGCATAAATCGCATCGTCTTCCCTCCCGTCATCGTTCGACCGGCTTGCGGCGGTTCCGTCCGGAACGACTTCCGCGATGCCGTATCTATAGGCACGACGAACGGGGAGACGCCTGATCGACAACCCGGCGAATAAGTTATTCCGCCTCGTTCCTCCCGGGGAGCTTCAATCGCACTCGGCCGCGCGCTTCCGCAGCAGCGCCTGCTCGCGCTCGTTGCGCGTCAAAGCCGCCGCGCGCTCGAACTCGATCCGCGCTTCCGCGCCGCGGCCCAGCTTGGCAAGCAGGTCGCCGCGAACGCTCGGCAGCAGATGGTACGCCTGCAACGAAGGCTCGGCGCTCAGCTCGTCGACGAGCCGCAGCCCGAATTCGGGCCCGAACGCCATCGCGATGGCCACGGCGCGGTTCAATTCCACGACGGGGGAAGGCACCGCGCGGGACAAGGCTTCGTATAAGGCCGCGATGCGCACCCAGTCGGTCTCGTCCGCCGTTCGCGCGGTCGCATGGCAGGCCGCGATCGAAGCCTGCAGCGCATACGGGCCGAGCGGTCGCCCCAGCCTGCGGGCACGCTCGAGCGCGGCCAAGCCGCGGCGGATGAGCAAATAATCCCACAGCGCCCGGTTCTGATCGAGCAGCAGGACAGGCTCGCCCTCCGCGTTCACGCGGGTCTTGAACCGGGAGGATTGGATCTCCATGAGCGCCACCAGACCATGCACCTCGGGCTCGCGGGGCGAGATCTCGGCCAGTATCCGGCCCAGCCGCAGCGCCTCCTGGCAGAGCAGCGGGCGAATCCAGCTGCCCCCGGAGGTGGCGGAATAGCCTTCGTTGAACATGAGGTAGATCACCTCGAGCACCGCCGTCAGCCGCTCCTGCAGCTCTTCGCCCTCGGGCACCTCGAAGGGGACCTGCGCGGCGCTCAGCGTCCGCTTCGCCCGCACGATCCGCTGGGCGACCGTCGGTTCCGCGACGAGAAACGCCTTCGCGATCTCGTCCGTCGTCAGTCCGCCGAGCAGGCGCAGCGTCAGGGCGACCCGCGCTTCGCGGGAGAGAACCGGGTGGCAGGTCGCGAAGATCAGCCGCAGCAGGTCGTCGCCGATCCCGCCGTCCAGGCGCCGCTCCAGATCGTCTTCGGTGAACGTATCGGCCGTACGGCCCCATTCCTCGTATTTCCGGTCGCGCGTCTTGGTTCGCCGCATGAAGTCGATCGCCTTGCGTTTGGCCGTCGTCATCAGCCAGGCGCCGGGATTGTCCGGGATGCCGCCGTCCGGCCAACGCTCGAGGGCGGCGACCAGCGCGTCCTGGGCCAGATCCTCGGCCAGCCCGACGTCGCGGACCATCCTTGCCAGACCGGCGATCAGCTTGGCCGATTCGATCCGCCATATCGCATCGATCGTACGGTGCGCGTCGGAGGTCCGCGCCATGATCAGTTATCCTTGACGAGCCGCCCGCGCAGCGCGTTTTCCCTGGCGTGCAGCTCCGGATCGGCGATGATCTCCTCGAAGTCGAACACCTGACGAAGCTCGATCTCCCCTTCGCCGAAGCCGTGCGGATCCGGCATGCGCAACGCCCACTCGACCGCTTCCTCGCGCGACTTGACCTCGATCAGCGTGTAGCCGGCGATGATTTCCTTCGTCTCCGCGAACGGACCGTCGACGACCTTCGGCTTGCCGCCCGGTTCGGGATACGAGATGCGGATCGCCCCCGAGCTCGGATGCAGGCCGTCGGCCGCGACCAGCACGCCCGCTTTGGCCAGCTCCTCGTTGTACCTCATCATCGCGTCGACCAGCTCCGGCGCAGGCATGATCCCCGCTTCGGAATCCTTGGATGCTTTCACGACCATCATGAATCGCATAATCATTCTCCTCCTGCTATCGATTGTAGAGACCCTCGCCTCCATTAGGACGACGAATATAAACGAGCTTTCTCGACACGATGCCGAAATTCAAGGTTGTCAACGTATGCCAATTATAATACGGACGCGCAATCGAAGCCATCGACGACAAAAACGGCAGCGCCGGACTTCGTTGAAAGTCCGATGCTGCCGTTTAGCGAAAGGTGACCGCAATTAACCTCATTAAGCGCCGATCGCCGGCGCGGGCTGCTCCTGCGGCGCCGGCGCCGGATGAACGAACGATTTCCTCGCCCATACGCCGCTCTTCCAGCGCGCCAGCATGATCAGCCCCCGCAGCCATTCGTCGACCGTGAACGCGATCCAGATGCCGAGCAGGCCCATATGCAGGTGGATGCCCAGCCAATAGGCGAGCGGCACGCAGACGCCCCACATGGAGAACACGCCCATCAGCACCGGAAACTTCGCGTCCCCCGCCGCGCGCAGCGAGTTGATGACGACGATGTTGAACACGCGCCCGGGCTCCAAGACGATCGAGAGGAGAAAGATCGCCCCGCCCATCGCGATGATCTTCGGATCATCCGTAAACAGCCCCATGAGCTTGAAGCGGAACAACGAGGTGACCGCGACGACGACGGCCGTGAGCGCGATGCTGATGCGCAGGCTCTTCAGCAGCCTGAAGTACGCCGCCTTTTTCTCCCCCGCGCCGACCATATGGCCGACGATGATCTCCGTCGCGATGCCGATCGCCGTGGACGAGGCCATGAAGTACAAGCTGATGTTGAACACGTAGATATGCGCGCTGAGCGCCTGCTGCCCGATGATGTTGACGAAGCTCATGATCATCATGTACTGGGACTGCCAGGCGATCTGCTCGCCGGCCGCCGGCAGGCCGACGCCGAGGATGCGCTTCACGTGCCGCTTGTCGAAGCGGACGTAATCCTTGAGCCGAATCGGACTCGGCAGGCGCCGATACAACAGCAGCAGCAGCACGGCGACGCCGATGATCCGGCTGACGATCGTGGACACCGCCGCCCCCGTCACGCCCCATTCCGGGAATCCCATGTGGCCGAAGATGAGCAAATAATTGCCCGTTACGTGGATCAGATTGACGCCGAGCGTGACGAACATGACGTCCCGCGTCCGGCCGTTCGCCCGGATGACCGACGAGACCGCGTTCGAGATCGCTTCGACCCAGATGAAGCCGCCGATGAATTTCAAATACGTGTTCGCGACCGCGATCTGCGACGGGTCCAGATTCAGCATCCGCATCCACTGCTCGCTGAAGCCGAAGAGCGCCAGGCTGACGACCAGGCCGAACATCAGGTTCAGCGTGATGGCCAGCGCGGAGATGCGGCTCGCCGTTTCCTTCTGTCCCGCGCCCAGATATTGCGTGATCGCCACGCTCGTCCCGATGCCGACGAAGCCGAACATCAAGATGCAGAACACGATGATTTCATTGGATAAGCCGACGGCGCCGGCGACGCCGTCCGAGATGCGGCTGAGCATGAACACGTCCGCGGTCCCGAGCATCATCCGCAGCACGGAGTCGATGAGAATCGGCCAGGTCAACGCGAACAAGCTTAATTTTTTCCAAGTCGGGGTGACTTCCCCAGTTCGTTCTATGGCATTCATGATGCGTTTATAGCTCCCTATTATAGTAATGACAACGACGCAAGGCTCAAAGGTCCCCGATCATTATGCCATAAAGTGCTCTCTCTTCGCTTGTCCAATATTTATGTCTTTTGGACGCGGCGTTTGATGGCGCGGGAAGCTTCTGTTACCATGTTCAATGGAGAGGAGCGATAAACTCTATGATCACGAACCAAAAAACGGGCCGGAACGCCCCTTGTCCTTGCGGAAGCGGCATCAAGTACAAGAAATGCTGCCTGCCCGCGCAAGAAGCCGCCCGGACGAAGCGCCTCGCCGCTCAGTCCCCGGGCGCGATCGCCGCGCACGCCGTGCCGGAATCGCTTACGGAAATGCATGCATCCGTTGATCGCATAGCTTGGACCCAGCCCCAATACGGCGATATCGCCAGAGAGCTCGTCCCTCATCTCGCGCAGCGCTATTCATGGGACGAGATCCATGCGACGATCTTGATCTGGTTCGCCTACTCGCGCGAGCAAGCGCCGGTCGTGCAGAAGCCGGGCATCGTATTCGCCGCGCTGGAGTACAGCCTGTCCATCCTCGCGGGACGCCCTAACGTCACCAAAGCGGAAGTCGCGAAGCGTTACGAAGTATCGGCCGGAAGCGTGTCCAAGCGCATCGGCGAGCTGGCTCCCTACGTGGAGCGCACGCTCGAAGCCATGGCAAGCTAGCATGGGCGGGAATTCATTCCCGCTTCCGCCCCAATCGCCATAGAAGGAGCTGCCCCGGTCATCCGTCATGACCAGCGGGGCAGCTCCTTCTTGCGTTCGGACGGCATGCCGGGAACCCTCCCGTCTCCTGCTATCGCACTCCATCCGCCCGTCTTGCGCCGACATGCCGGATTACAGGAATCCGAGCTTTCTCGCCTCGTTATCCGTCATCCATTCGCGGCTGCGCCCTTTGGAATAGTCCGTCTTCATCTCGCCGACGAGGCGCTCCAGATTCACGGCATGCTCGTAGTGCATCTGAAGCGCGGCGGAAGCGTACAGCTCGCTCAGCTGGGCCAGCGTGAAGCCCTCCGTCGCGCGAGCCGCGCGGGATACGGACTCCTCGTCCACGAGGCGGTTCAGCCCTTTATACGACAGATAAGCCCGGCGCAGCGTCTCGTTGGGCGACTTCACCTCGTAGGCGCGGTCGAACCGGCCGGCGCGATTCATGAGGGCCGGATCGATTTTCTCCGGATAGTTGGTCGTCCCGACGAGGTAGATGCCATCCTTCGACGTCGCGCCGTCCAGCGTGTTCAGGAAGTACGAGCGGCAGGACGCCGGCATGGAGTCGATGTCCTCGATGACGAGCACCATCGGCGCCATTTGCACGGCCGCGGCGAACACTTCCTGGATCGAACCGCTATTCGTATACTCCGTGATCTGCCAATACGCGATCGGGGCGCTGGCGGTGGTGGAGATGGACTTGACGAGCGTCGTTTTGCCGTTGCCCGGCTTGCCGTACAGCAGGATGCCCCGCTTGTACGGGATTCCGTACGTCAGGAAGAACGAACGGTCCTTCGAGAAGAACTCGTCGACCGAACGGTAGATCTGCGTCTTGAGCTCCTCGTCCATGAACACGTCGCTGCGGGTGACGGGCGACGCCGCCCTCTCGCGGCTTTGCTCCAAGCCGTCCTTGGTATCGGTGAAGACGACCACCTTCGGGTCCGCCAGCTGCCGCTCGCGCATCTCCTCCAGAAACCGGATCATGCCCTCGTCGTTCTCGCCGAAGATCAGGTTCTCGCACCCGATGCCGTGCATCGTCAGACGGGGAACCCGGGCCATCGCGACGCGATGCGCCGGATAGACGAACAGGTTGTTGCGAACGGCGGGCCGGATGGCGTAGCCCATGCTCTTGGTATCGGGATCCGTCGTGTATTCGAACACGCTCGTCTCGACGAGGTCGAACAGGCTTGCCGCATGCTCGACCCCCTCGTAGCCGCTGGAGACGTCCGTCTCCAGGCCGTTCCACACTTCATTGCCGTCGTCCTGGTCATAGAGCCGGAACGCCGTCCCGAAGCGGCCGTTCAGAAAATCGACGATCGCCTGCACGACCGCGATGTAGTTGAAGTACCCGGACGTGTCCAGCGCATCGCCGCCGTTCCTGCCGGACCGGGCGATAAACGGCGGCGTCTTCGTAATCGGAATAAGCTGTCTATTCATGTTCGCGTTACACTCCCTTTACGGCCGCGAGCGGCCGGCATTTGGCGACGACGTCGGCCAGCCTGGCGCTGACGACGCTGTCGATGATTTGATCGACGTCTTTGTATGCTTGCGGCGATTCGTCGAGGATGGCTTCCAGTCCCTTGTGGTTGACGACGATCTCGTCCTCCCGGCCGATTCGCAGGGAGGATGCGAACTCATCTACCGTAACCAGCTGCTTGGTCGCGTTGCGCGAACGGAGCCTTCCCGCGCCGTGGCAGATGGAATGGTAGTTCCGCTCGCCTTCCGGCGCGCCTACCATCAAGTAGGACGCCGTCCCCATCGAGCCGGGAATGAGCGCGGGATGCCCCGTCTCGCGGTACGGCTCCGGATTGTCCGGATGCCCGGCCGGCAGCGCCTTCGTCGTGCCCTTGCGGTGCACGAAGAGCGCTTCCTCGCCGCGGCTTTCCTCGCCGGCGTAGTTGTGCATCAGGTCGTACAAGGTCCGCAGCTCGGCTTGCGCGCCGAAGATTTCCTTGCACGCGTCGCGGACGGCGAAGGCCATCAGATGCCGATTCGCCACGGCGAAATTGAGCGCGGATTTCATCAGGTTGGCGTAATTCAAGCCGGCCTCGCTGGCGAGCGGCGCGAACACGAGCTTCGGATCGCTCGTGCCCAGCCCCAGCCGGTGCATCGTCTTGACGACCTCGGAGCCGCTGTACTGGTTGACCGCGCCGCCCCAGGCCCGGGAGCCGGAGTGGATCATGACGGCGACTTGCCCGTCCTGCAGCCCCCAGCTCTCCGCGATCCGGCGGTTCGCCTCGTTCACGCTGATCGCCTGCACCTCGATAAAATGATTGCCGCCGCCCAACGTGCCCAGCTGGCGGTGCGCGCGATGCCAGACCGTCTCCGGGATGCGGTTCAGCGCGTCCTCGTCATAGTGGAAGCGGCTGCTCTCGACATGCGTCAGCGAGGTCGCCTTCCGCGGCGTGTACGCATCCGGCACGTATTTGCCCGGCAGGCCGTGCAGTCCTTCACGCAAGACGTCCTCCAGCCGAATGTCGGAGAAATAGCCGCGCGCGTGATTCTCCACCGGGATCCGCTTCTCGATGGCCTTGACCAGCTTGCGCCGGAGCTTCACGTCCCGCAGGTCGCGCTCGTGCAGGTTCGTCAGATGGACGCGCATGCCGCAGCCGATGTCGCTGCCGACGATGGACGGCGAGACGAAGCCGTCCTCCGCGCCCCAGACCGCGGTCGTGCCGATGCACGTGCCGACGCCGACATGGGCGTCGGGCGTGTAGCTCATATAGCGGATGTTCGGAATTTGCAGGTTATTGTTCGCCATCTCGAGCACCTTGGCTCCCATGGCGTGAAACAGCTTGTCGTGGGCGAAGACGTGCAAATCGCCGGCAGGCAGATCGATTCGCCGATAGTAAGGGTTGTTCGTATTCATCTGTTCGTGTGTTTCCTCTCGTGATTAAAATAAGTGCGGCCGCCTGCTCTAGGGCAGCGCGGATGAAAAAACGCAAAAAGACCGCAAGCGTCATCGCTCACGGTCTTCGCGCAACATGAATGGCAGGGGACATCCCGACGCCCCAGATTCGCATCCGGGCGGGAACGGCTCCTTACTTTCCGATTGCTTGGGCCCGTAGAGGCCGAAGGACAATGAACGGGATATTCGGTTGCGGCAGTGCGACGTCGAGACGTTGTAGCATGGCGGTCATGGCCCTCGGCCTCCTTTCTGGTTATGATGGTGTTAATCATAAGAGCTCAGGCAATGATTGTCAATCACGAAATCAAAAAAAGTAATTGGCGGCATTAATATTTTTTATCGGTAAAGATCGGTTACAGCCTTGGGTCGAAATCCTTCTCTTTGGCGACCTCGAAGAGCAGGTTGGCCGCCGCCTGCCTGTAGGCTTCGTGATCCGGCGCGATCTCGCCCAGCTTGACCTCGAGCATCGCCCGGCCCAGACGGTGCTCGTTCGCGGACGCCCGCAGCTTGGCGGCGATGCTTTTCTGCTTCATCAGCTTGCCGTACTTGTGCGGAAAAGCGTAATCGTAACCGTAAACGATCGAGAGATAGCCGGGGTTGCGCACCTTTAGATACGGCACGGAGCCCGGCAGCTCCCGCTCCGGTTTGACGACGATGCCTTCCATGCCGTTCTCCGCGGTCAGCTTGGCGAAGAACCCTTCCGCCCGTTCGTAAGCATCCGCGGCGTTCGGATCCAGCACCAGGCATTCGTCATCCGATAGGAACCGGTAGATGTCCGATGTGCGGCCTTCCGGAAAACGTTCCTCCCCGCTTGCGAGCACTTCTTTCAGGATCGCGAACGGCTTGTAGTCCAGCTCCGCATCCCCGCCGTACAGCTCCAGCTGCCGGGCGTACACGCGGTAGGCTTCGTCATGCCGCGCCAACGGAACGTACGCTTCCCGAATCTCGCGCAGATACTTGTAGTTCTGGTACAACTGCGTCCCGAATTTGTCGCTCAGCGCCTCTTTCGCCAGATGATGCTGCTCCTTCTCGAAGCCGCTCGCCTCGAACCGGGACATGAGCGCGCCTAGCGCTTCTTCGAACCCGTTGCGCTTCAAGAAATCCAGCTCGGTCTCGAGCGCCTTGGCGATCGGCCGGAACTGCCGCTCGATGAGACCGTCCCCCAGCGCTTTCCACGGCAGCAGCTCGCCGTCCAGCATGAGCACGGCCAAGCCTTCCCTCGCCATGTACGCGCCAAACCGCGCCAGCAGCCGCTCGTAGACGGGCGCCAGGTCGACGGATTGGATCTTGTAGCCGTTCCGGCTGACCGCATAGCACGCTTCCGGATCGGGGTGCAGGTAGACGTTGCAGCGCGAGCCCATGTACTTCGGCTGCAGCACGACTTCGGACGCGCCGCGCTCGGCGAAGTATTGCAGTCCCTTCCGCAGCGACTCCAGCTCCCCGGCAGTCTCGTCCTTGTCCGCCGGCGACATCGTCCCCGAGATGAAATTGACCCGGTTCCGCGAGATGTAACGGAGCCTGCGGACCGCTTCGTCGTCGAGCTCCAGCAGCGACACTTTCTTGACTTCCCGGAACAGAATCGGCAATTCTTCCCGGACCGCCGCCGTCTGCGACTTATGGCTCCTGAAGAACGGCTTCGTCGCGATGCGGACCGAGGTCAGCAGGTTGCCGTGCGCGCTCCCCGTATCGAGATGGAGCTTGTTCTTGATGCGAAATGCCTGCTTGGCCGCGATGTGCCCGAACAGATGGTACGGATGATTGCCGACCGCTTCGCGGCGGAGGAATGCCAGCTGTTCCTCGGCGGCGCTGCCGCGATCCAAGCGGAAGTTGCGCTGATGGCGGATCGAATTCGCGTCCAGCTTGCCGATGTATTTGTTCTGGCAGGGCGCGTGCGTGACGTAGAAGGACGGCCCGTAATCGCCCACGAAGCGATAGAACGGCCGGGCGGATTCCGTCAGCTCCGCGAATTTGGCGAACAGCGCATCATCCTCCGCCAACGCCTGCACGGAATCGAAGTAGCTGCGCAGCAGCTCCGGATCTGCGCCTTGAATATCGCCTAACAGGTACTTGTAGACGAAGTTCTCGTGATTGCCGAGCACGAACAGAAAATGCTCCCGGTTCGCGTGCAGGAACTCCACGATCTCGCGCGTCTGCCCGCCTTTGTCGATCCAGTCGCCGGCCAGGATCACCTTCGTGTCCCGCACTTTGTCCGTCGCGGTGACGATTCCGCCTTCGACGCGGTATCCATAATCGCGCAGCAATCCTTGCAGTTCCTGCACGCACTCGTGCACGTCGCCGACCACGATATAACCCCGGTCCTGCGGCAGCGCCGCGCTCCGGTAGTCCTCCCAATCCTGGACCGCAACCCGGTAGCCGGGATTCGGCCGTCCTGCGGCGGGGTCGTAGAAATCCTTGGCCCGAATCTTATGAATCTGCCCGTAATCCTCGCGGGACAAGACGGGCAGCACGTCTTGGCGCAGCCGGTTCAGATGGTTCGAGATGATCTTCTTCGACCGCTCCGACACGTAGTAATCTTCCCGCTTGCGGTAATCGAACAGAATGACTTCCACGTTGTAGTTGTTCGCCTGCGCGATCTCGCGCGCCTTGGCGCGGAAGTCCTCCGCCAGCCCGGTCGTGTCCACGACGACGAATTCGGCGTTGATCGGGAACGACGTCACGAGTTTCAATCGCTCGAACAACAGCTGGAACGTAAGCGAGCTCGCCTCCAGCATGACCTGGGCGTACTTGTCGTAATCATGGCCCAGCAGCTCCTGGCGCATCGCGTCGGAGGACAAATACTGCACGTTCGCGCGCAGCCCGCGGGAACCATCCTCCAGCTTCAGCTTCAGCTGCGGCATCAGCACTTCCTTGGCAAACGTCGTTTTGCCGCATTCCGTCGCTCCGACGAGCAGGAAAATCGTATGCAGCCGCGTTTGAATTTCCATCTACTTCCCCTCCTCTCTCCGGACGATGACGCCCTGCGTCGTATGAATGCCGTCCACGCGGTCGCCGATCGCGACGAATTCGCAGCTCACGGCGGCTTCCCGCAGCGTCTCCGCGAACCATGCCCGGAACGCGGACTCGCCCATCTCCCACTTATGATCGTCGTGGCGGAACTCCTCCAGCTCGTAGAACCGGTTGAAATCGGCGTTCGGCGTCGTCACGATCAGCCGGTCGAAGTCCACCGCTTCGCATAGCTGCCGGATGAGCGCCGCAGCTTCCTGCTCCGGCATATGCTCGATGACTTCCGTCACTATCACGTCCACGCGCTCGCCGTTGTACGTCTCCAGAAACCGATCGGTCGAGGAGAACGTCGCGATGTTGCCGACCTCCCGCGCCGCGGCTTTGCGCTTCACCGTTTCGAGCAGCTCTTCGTTCAAGTCGACCGCGTAATAGCTGCTCTCGATCTTGTTTGCAAACGGAAGCGCATAGAACCCTTCGCCGCAGCCGACGTCCAGGATGGACTTGTCGAAGGAAAGCGCGCCCGCGATGAAATTGCGCCGCTGCATGGCGGTCCCGCCGTATTCCAGCGCGATGGCGTATCTGTCCGTCCGCTCGATCTCCGCCTTGTACTTCTTGAAGCGCTCGCGCGTGGACAGGAAGTTCCTCGCGAACAGGCTGCGGATGTAGAAGGGCGCGTCGATGACGTTCAGGCTGCGGACGTATTTATCCAGAATCGCGTCGGAGACGTCGATATACTCGTCGCCGAGCAGCGACAGGAACAGGCACAGCACGCTGACGACATGCAGCAGGTGATAGAGGCTTTTGCGCGTGGCCACGGTCAGCGTGTAGCTTTTGTGCGCCCGATGCTCCAGCTTGAACGCGCATTCCTTCATATGCTTCTCGAAAAACTCGATGTACCGCACCCGGTCCACGTGGACGAGGCTGATGAAGAAGGCGTGCTCGTAGCCTTCCGCGTCCCGTTCGTCCCGCGCCTTGAACGGCGCGGAGAAAAACTCGTTGATCGCGTTCAGCGGAAACAGCGGCGTGTTGTAGCGCGAGACGTTGAGGTACTCGAAGCTCTCATTCTCGTGCTGCTTATAGGAAATGTCGTTGCTCGCGTCCTTGAAATAGACGTTGAACGCCGTCGCCGTCTCGTCCGAATACCAGCCGTACGCCATGCCTTTGCGGACCGGGCGCAGCTGCATGCCGGTGCCGGGGTTCTTCTTGATCAGAAACGTGAATTGCGGGTTGGCGGAGCTTACTTGCACGATGGCCAATGGAATCTTCCTTTCTTCTAGGAGACTGCGTCAGATCCGACGCCGACCGCAGTCTCTTTCTCTACCGGTCTTACGCCTGCAGCCCGTGCTTCTGAAGAAGCGCCGTGATCCCGGCTTTCAGCTCGCCGTCCGGCTCGGCCGCAAGGAGCGTTCGCAGCGCTGCGGGCATATCGGCGTCCCATGCCGCCAGCGGCCACGCCTCCAGCGCCTTCAGCGCCAGGCTGCGGTTGCGGACGACCGGACTTTGCAGCGCGGCCGCGATCAGCCTCCCGCCGATGCCGGCGTACGCGTCCAGCTCCTGGACGACGCTGTCCAGGGCGCCGTGCGCGGCGAATGCCGGCCCGAACCCCATTTCGTCGGCCGGCCCGGAAGCGATCTCCGCGAGCGGGAGCGTCCGCTCCGCATGCGCGACGACCGCTTCCACGCGCGCGCGATCATCCGTGCGCATCAGCTCGTAGTACAGGGACTGATCCGCGGAGGAACGCTGCAATTGGCGAAACAGCTCCGGCCAAATGTCGAGGCCGAGGGTGCGGGCCGCGCGAATGGCGGTGTACTGCTCGGCGCGGCTGCCGGCAGTCAGGGCCGCCCAAACTTTGTCCGGCCAATCCGCCCGAAGGACGATGGCCGCGCACGCATCCCGGAGGCGCAGGCGTTCGGCCTCCGTCCATGCCCCCGCGGCATGGCGAACCGCCCAGCGGTCGTCCTCGTCGCGCAGAAAATCGTGAATCGCGATGAGATCCGACAGGTGCATGACATTGGCGCATCTCTCCTGCGAATGCCGCAGGTAGTGCCCGATGACCTCCGGCGCATGCGCGTAATCGTCGATGTCTTCGGCGGGCCCGCCCGAGATCAGCGCGGCGAGAATGTCGCCCGCCCCTTCGTAGAGCTCCGCATCGACGGCATCGGCCGCCAGGGCGAGATGAAGCTCGCCGTTCACCGCGCAAGCGTAGGCCAGATACTCGTTCATGACGCTGTTCCGGCAGCCCTGCCGGAGCAGCCAGTCCTTGATCTCGGGCGTCGCCGGCTCGAGGCGCTCCACGAGCTGGATTTTGCCCCAGCCGTGCACGTTCTGCGCCAGCTCGAACAGCTCCCGATTGACGTTCGCCAGGCTGTTCTGGATCGCGACCGACGCGTACAGCGTGAATTCCTCGTGCTTGCCCAGCGCCACGACCAAGTCCCGATGGAGCTCGGTCTCGAAACGGCCGAGCAGCGCGATGCCGAATTTCACGACGTTGCGGTGAGCCGCGTTCTCCGTCAGCCACGTCGCCTCCCGGTACAGCTGATGCGGCTGCACGCCGGGGAAGCCGCCGAGCGCATCAAGCAGCGGATCGATCACGCCCAGGGCGTCCTTCTGCATAAGCAGGAGATAGGCGGCGCGCCGCGTTCGCGGTCCCGGCTTCCGGCTGAGCTTGGCGAGCGCCTGCGCGATCGCCTTCACCTTCCGGTTCGCGTCCTCGTCGCGGCCGCCGTGGTGTCCGAACGCGCCGTCCAGTCCGCCGGCCACCCAGCGGAGCCGATGGCCGTCCCAGAATTCCTCGTCGTCCGGCAGCTTGTCGTCCTCGATCCGGCCATGCCGTTCGAGCTGCGCCTTGACGGCCGCATAGATCGATTGCCTGCCCGCCCAAGGGTAAAGCTCTTCTTTCTTGAACCATGTAATCATGAATCATCACCTAGTATCGTATAGAATCGTAATCGTATGGGGCGGCCGGCTTGCGGAGGCTAGAGCCACGCTTCGCGGAGCGCCTCCCTGAACATGGCGTCCAGCCGGTCGTCCAGCTTGCCGCCCGCCGCCGGCTGCGCGGCCGAGGCAGCCTCAAGCGCCGACAGCCGCTCTTCCAGAAACGCGTTGATCGTCTTCAGCTGCGGCTCGTAGTCGAGCTCGTCGCCCGCTTTCTTCCTGGCCAGCAGCTCCTGGATCACCCGCCAAAGCTCGGTATCCCGCGGGATCAACGCCTCCGCGAGAACGTCGAATTCCATCGGCGGCATGACGCCGTGCCGCTGGATCCACTCGCAGGCGAGCACGGGGCGCAGCACGTAGAAATATTTTTTGATCCGGACCCGCTCGCCCTGCAGGTACATCCGGAAATTGCCGCGGGCCATGCTGAGGTAGTGGTACATGCATGACTTCGGCGAGAAGGCGAGCGGCGATATCGCGCGAAGCTCCTGCGCCGTCCCGCCGCTCTCCGCGTACCGGATCGGCGATTGCAGCCACTCCAGCAGCGGCGGGTTGGACTTGCGGTACAGGTTCAACGTCTTGCGCAGATCCCAGCCGCAGATATCCAGCTTGTCGCTGATCGGACGCTCGATGACGTCCCGTCTGTCATGGATGGACAAGTACCAGTCCGCGGGACGGATATAAACAAAGCGAACATCGTAATCGCTATCCTGCGAGGGGAATCCCCATGCCCGGCTGCCCGACTCGCAGGCGTACAGGATGCGGATTTCTTCCTCCCGCTCCAGGCGGTTCAATTGTTCCGTAATGACTTCTCGCGTGACGCTCATATTCGGTTCACCCCTATGCGAAGCAGCAAGCATCAGCGCTCGCTGCCGTATGGAATCGTTAAACGCTGCCAGCCGCGAATGTCCCCTTCCCCACCCTCGCCCATCGCCCGCAAATCAGCACGCGGTCGTCACATTAAGCGGTACGCATTACTTCCATGCTCAGGCGCATTCTTGTCACATTACTGGGCTCATTCGTCATGGGTATAGACTTGGCCCCGCGTCTATTTCAAGGTCCAACTTGCCCAGCTGGTAGGTTGTGCTCGCCTTTAACGGTGATGGGCTACCTTCGTTCGCGGCCTAGTTTCCGATCAAGTCCGTCGCCCAGTTCATCGCTTGTATGCGAAAGTCGAACTCGCGGTACGCTTTGGACAGCGCGTCTACCTGGGCTTGCAGCGCGACGACGTCGATCGTCCGCTGATATTTCACTTCCGAACGGCTGTAACGGTCCTGCTTGATGGTGGCCTCCTCGAGCAGGTCGCTCAAGATCCGGCGATGCTGCATCATCCGGTCCCGCTCCGCGAGCGCGTCCGAGATGTTCAGCGCGCCGTCGAAGGTCGTCAGGGCATTCGTTTTGTTGATTTTGCGAATCCATTCCGTCTGCTCGCCCAGCGTCCGCTCCAGCTCGGCGATGAGCGCTTGCGGCTCCTCCGCCGGCGTTTCGCCTTCCTGAACCTTCACGATCCGTTCGAGCCGCTGCTTCAGCTGCGCGATTTTCTTTTGGCTGTCCGCCCGGAGCACGAGCGCTTCTGCCAGCTTCATCCTGCATCTCTCCTCTCGATTTTCGCGTCTCCCGCTTCATGTATCGTGTTTCCATCTTCGTTCATCGGGGGCCGATTGAACATGGCGGAAGTATGACGACGCGCCGAATTGGATTCAAAAGGGCCGTGCTTCAGCGACTCGCATCGGCCTCCCGCTTATTATTCGGCTTCCACATCGATCGCTTCGATGCGCTGCACCATGGAATCATAGCCCTTCGCCGACTGGGCGATGTAGCCGAGTACCGTATCGCTCCAACCATAGATATAGAACGTATTGCGGTCGCTTGGCGGAACCATGGCGTGGCGGTAAGGCGCGATGTCGATGATGAACGCCTTGACGTCCGGGTTCACCTTGCCGCGGTACGCCAGCAGCGCGCGGTAGAACGGACTGCCCGCATTCTGCTGTTCGTCCGTGATGATGACGATCTGATCGACCTTGCGCCGCTCGGCCAACAGCTTGCGGACCGGCGCTCCGGTATCCGTGCCGCCCCGCGCATGAATGCGCCCGGCCTGCGTCAGAATGCTGTCGCGCCGGGACGGCTTGGCGTCCTCGACTTCGGTATCGAACAGCCAGAAGAGCGAGCTGCCCCGCGTCTTCTTGTACAGCGCCAGCGCGAACACGGCGCCGATTTGCAAATACTCGCCGTTCATCGAGCCCGAGATGTCGAGGAAGATCGCCGTTTGGTCCTCGAGATCCGGCAAATTCGCGAACGTGAGCTCCGCCGCATCCCGCAGCGCGTCCTGCAAGACGGGGTTCTGCACTTGGCGGAAGGCCATCGCGAACCGGAACGGGAGAATCTTAGACTTGGCGAGCGCCTGCGGGTCGGTTAGACGCGCGGCCGCCTTCTCCAGGTTGTGCCGGTCATCCAGCACGCCGGCGCGCTCCAGCGCATTCAGGTTGCGAAGCAGCGCAAACGTCGGCATCTGCTCCATGAGCACCTCCCAGATCGCCTTCGTCGGCTTTATCGCCCCCGTCACGACCTCGTGCGGCAGCTTGCCGGACGCGATCCAATGGAGCCGTTCGTCCTCCGTCGCCGCCTGCTTCAATTGCTCCAGCGCATTCACCTGCGGCAGCAGAGCGAGGTTCGCGTCTTGGCCGCGCAAATAGCGGAACAGCGCTTGCTGCTTCAGGTCCGCCGGCTTCGGATGCGCCGTCGCGATCGCGTCGCCAAGGCTGTAGCCGCGTCCGCGGCCGTTGTATTTGACGGCCCAGTATTCGGAGACGTTTGCCAGAAAGCGGTTGACCTGGCGCTTCACGGCGCGGCCGCCTTCTCCGCGTCCCATGCCGCTCAGGATCATCAGAAAATCGGCCAAGTCGGACGGAATCCGCACCACTTGCAGAAAAACCTTCGCGAACAGGTCCGGGCGATAAGCCGACAGCACCGCCAAACCGAACAACGGCTGAAGCCGCATGTAACCTTCATTGCGAGCGAAGACGAGCGCCTTGGCCATAAACTGCGGATTGCGCTGCGCCATGTCGCGGTGCTGCTCCTCCGCTTCCTTCAGCAGCGCCTGACTGTCCGCGTAGAAGGTATTGCCGAATGTATTGGTGACCAGCGTCTGCACGTACTGCTCCTCCGCGGAGCGCGCGTAAGCCGGGTAGCCTTCCCGGTTGCTGGCGTTAGGCATTAATGCCGCGAACATTTTACGGGCGAAACTCATAACATTAACCTCCTTCATGGTACCGGCGAAGAAGAGGCGGGGAAGGCCGACTGCAGGATTCGAACCTGCCGTAAAGCCCAGGGGGTGAAGCAAGGGTGCGCATAAGTTGCGAAGGAACCCTCCCCGGCGCCTCGCCGGTCGTATCGTTTTTCGGTCAAGCAGTGGAGCGAGGAAAGGGATGCGGAAGGCTTGCGACAGGGGCGATGAACGCCCCCTGCCGCCCTGTACTTTTGGAAGAAGTAGCCCTCCGCCGCGCCTCGCTCCGCGACGCCTTGAGGTTGATGCCGCACGATGAGGAAAGGGGCGGAAAGGTACGGAATTGCTCTACCATCTGAGCTACCCCGGCGTGCCGGGGGCCGGATTCGAACCGGCGACAAATTCGATTAGCAGTCGAAGTAACCCTTCCTGCGCCTCATCGTCCGCCCTGCCCGGCAAGGCGTCCGCTTGATGAACCTATCTTCGCTTATCTCCGGCTCCCCGAACATGGCGAAAGTATGACGACGGCGATAAAAAGAGAGAAAAACTCAAAAAAAGCAGCTGGGCATGACGCGGCTTTTTTGCGGCCGCGGTTCGGAATTGCGGGGAAGGCCGTCCGCGGCTCCTCGAGATGATGCGCGATTAGAAACCGCGGCGCTGACGGCAGCAGTGCATAAGGAAAGCGCTAAGCGAAGATGGAACCTGTTCTCGGTATCCATCCTTTTGGAGCTCACCCATGACGAGACGGAGAGCACCTCGGTGTCCGATGCCGCATTCGTGCGATTTGAGTAAAGTACCTCTGCGCGGCACCTTCATCAAGAAAAAAGCTGCGATTATGCAGTATTTCTGCGCGTATCAGCCCGCTGACGCGAGATTGCTGCAAATCTGCAGGAAACTCAGCCAATCTCAGCCTGATGCTTAATAAACAGCATGAATTGCTGTATTTTCGCAGCAATTTTACGTCTTTTGCCTAACGCATGCCCAAAAAGATGCACATTTGCAGGATTACGCAGCGGCAACAGTCGGATCTGGATGCAGGTTGTTCATTTCTGCAGACCCGGCCGACATGCAGGGCAGCCCATGCATGTAGACCTGATCTATTCGGTTCCGCCCCACATGCAGGCAAGCCCATCCATCCATGCAGACGCTGGCTGACATGTAGGGCATCCGCGGATTTCCTAGGACGCAAAAAACAAGCCGGCCCGACGCGATCGTCGGAACCGGCTTTCTCGGTCAAGTATGACGTGGACGGGATTCGAACCCGCGCATCCAGGCGTGAAAGGCCTGTGTGTTCAACCGATTTCACCACCACGTCGCAGTGGTCGGAACGGCAGGATTCGAACCTGCGGCCTCTTGCTTCCAAGGCAAGCGCTCTAAGCCAAGCTGAGCTACGTCCCGATGGCGGATAGGAGCGGGGGCGACCCGCCGATCTGTCGGCCGCCCTAAGCAGCGGCCTATTTGATAACGCCCATCCGTAATAAAAGCATATGACGTGGACGGGACTCGAACCCGCGCATCCAGGCGTGAAAGGCCTGTGTGTTCAACCAATTTCACCACCACGCCAAGGTAATAAGGGAGACCAACCGGACTCGAACCGGTACTTGCGGATTCACAGTCCGCCGCGTTCGCCTTTTCGCCATGCTCTCCATAGTTGCTTGCTTCCCCGCCTCCGCTCCACGGCGAAGGCGGGCTTTCGCAAGCGCAGGTTTTGCGCTTGCATGACTTTCGGTGCGGAGCGCAAGCGCCGGCAATTCGAATGAGAGCGACTTTGGTGGAACACCACGGGAGCGCTCACCCGAATCTGCCGGAGCTGCAGCGGCGGCTCCGAAGGCGGGCTTCTGCAAAGCGAACGCTTTGCGCTTGCATAACTTTCGGTGCGAAGCGGAAGCGCCGGCAGTTCGAAGGGCGACTTTGGCGGAACGCCGCGGGAGCGCTCACCCGAATCTGACGGAGCTGCAGCGGCGGCGCCAATCGAACTCAAGCGCACCTTTAAACCGGTTATGTACTTCGATGGGGCCGTTTTCGGTAAGAAAAAAGACCCCCGCTGCCCTCCGGCCTCTTCCTACGGCGAATTCAGCCATAGAAAAAGACCGCTTGGCAGCAAGCAGTCTTTACGTCAACGCGTATGCGGGTTTCCTTGCGCGGTTGTCAGTCCGTGGAACACGGCCCGACGGGCGACAGGGATGCGGCGTCTGCGTTCGTAAAGAATGCGGTTATGATATAGGCGGCAGAAGCGATGTTCTTCCAGCCACGCACGATGGATCGGGCGTTCATGTATCTCCGGTTTCTCGCTCATGCCGATGGGAAGTAAGTTGAACATGCGTCTGCACCTCGTTTCACATTGGGATTTGGAATGCTTCTTGCGACTCTGCTGTTTCATATAAAGCCGTGGAGGAAAAGGGCGGAAAGGTACGGTGCCTTGCGGCAGGGTACTTGCTCGAAACCCGGTTACTTTAATCGAATAGGAGTAACCCTTCCAAGCGCCTCCACGAACTCCCGAATCCGCTGCCGCTCGGCCTCGTCTTCGTAACCTGATTTTCACCGATCCCGCCGTTCGCGAACAGGGCGAAAGTATGGCAAACCTTAAAAATTTTCTCGTTTTCTTCTCCCGCCTTGGCTTGTTACAATGGAGATCATACCGCTATTTCGGAACAAAGTTGGGGGAACGCAGGTGGCACGGGAAAGCTTCGACAAGGAAATCCAATTTCTTCGCCTGCTGGCGCTGGCCGGCGGCGCGTACAGCAGGCAGCAATTCGCCGACCGGCTGGGCATCTCCGTACATACCTACGACAAAACGCTGCGCAACCTCAAAGACATGCTCGGGGTGCTGCAGCAGGGACTGCCGCCCGAACAAGGTACCGAGCTGTCCGAAGGACTCCGCTACAACTATTACGAATCCGCCGACCCGCTGCTGCTTTTCTTGTTCCGGGCCAAATCGCTCAAGGAAACGGAGAGCATCCGGCTGACGCTGCTGCTGACCGCGCTGCAGACGCAGTCGTTGACCGCCAAGGAGCTGCAGGACATCTGCAGCGCGCAAATGCCGGCGGACGCTCCGCTGCCCGACGAGAAGACCGTCCGGGGGGACCTCAAGTACTTGGAAGAGGTCGGGGTCATCCTTCGCCTGCAAGGCGGCCGCCCGTACAAGTACAGGGCGGCGAACGACCTGATCGACCGGCTGGGCGACGAGGAGCTGATGGATCTCTTCGACTACGTCGACGTCATCGCCAATACGCAGGTCCCCTCCGTCCAAGGCTACCTGCTGCGCGACACGCTGAAGAAAGCCTTGCGCAGGCGAGGCTTCGATCCCGACGCCGCGGAGACCCGGCGCTACAAATACCATTACCACTCCCGCATTCTGGACGAAGCGCATCTGTACCCGATATTCCGGGCGATCCGCCAGCGGAAGAAGCTGAATTTCCTCTACCTGTCGCCGAAGCGTGGGAAAAATTACGCGTCGCAGAACACGAACCCGCTCTTCGAACGGGAATCGAACGGCATCTCCGAGACGGTGCTTCCGCTGCGGGTCGTGTACGACCATCAATACGGACGCTGGTACCTGATCGGTTATCAAGCCCGGCAAGGCATCATGAAGTTTCGGATGGAAGGGTTGACGGGCATCGAGGAAGGCGAGCCGGTGTCCGAGGAGGAATTCGCGCTGCGGCTCGGCATCGTGCAGGAGCAGATGAAATACAGCTGGGTCACGGATACGATCCGCCCCCTGAAGGTCGTGGCGCGCTTCTTCAACCCGGAGGGAGCCGGGGCGAATTTCGTCCGGGAACGGGTCGAGCTGCAGGGACAGTGGGGGACGATCGCGGAGGAAACGGACGCGACGTTCCGGTACGAGATCCTGGTGAACGGGATCTACGAGATCAAGCCGTGGCTGCGAAGCTTCGGCTCCAGCTGCGAGGTGCTCGAGCCCGCCTGGCTGCGGAAGGAATTTATCGCGGAGTGGAAGGAGCTGCAGCGCTACTATGAGCCTGTTCGAGAAAATATTTAACTACCAAATCATCTCGCGCCTGGACGAATCGGGCTCCTTCGCGCTGACTTCCCAGGAGCGGACGTGGCTGAAAACGATGCTCGCGCACGACGCTTCCGCGGATGCCTTCACCGAGGAAACCCTGCTCAAGCTGCGGGAATTGCTCGCGGACGAAGCCGCAACCGACATACGCGACGTCATCGTGGAGAAAGCCAAAAGCCAAGAGCGCCAGGTATACCACCCGCTGCTGCGCCCGATCCGGCGGATCATCCTGCAGAACGGCGGCATCCGCCTGACGTTCAAGGTCAAGCACGGCGGCGTGAAAGCGAACCAAACCGGATTCCCCGTCAAAATGGAGTACAACATGGTCAAGCGGGAGTGGTACCTGCTCTGGTGCAGCACCCGCTCCCGCTCGCTCATGTCGACCAAGCTCAAAAACATCGTCTCCATCGAGGCCATGGACCTGCCGGACGGGAAAGCCGAATCCATGAAGGCGCGCGTCGCCCTGCTGCTCGACCAGCGCAAGGAGCATGCCGTCATCCAGGTCATGCCGACGTTCAATGCCGAGTTGTCGCGGATTCTGTACGCCTTCTCCTGCTTCGACAAATCCGTCGACTACGACGAGGACGCCGCCCTGTACCAGATCCGCGTCGCCTACCTCGCCGACGAGAGCGAATTCCTGCTCTCGAAGATCCGGTTCCTCGGCCTGCGCGTCAAGGTCGTCGACGGGGATAACCTGAAGCGCCGCATGGCGGAGACGGCCGCCAAGGCGCTCGGGCGTTACGGGCTTGGCGTCACAGAATCCGATGCGCCGCCGGCCGTCTCGGGTTAGCTCCAGAGACAGGAGGGTTCCAACCGCACAAGAACCGGCATGGCGGACTCCTAGTTCGGTGATTGGCCGTAAGCAGATACCGATAAAGCCCATCCGGTCATACTGGCACCTTGCAAATCCATGCCGTCAGACCCTATCCGATCATACCGGCACCTTGCCAATTCATGCCATCCAAGGTCTGCTCATGTTTAAGACCCTCTATCGACGCCGTAACGGCAGCCGTAGAGGGTCTTTGTCATTTAACGTCCTGCTGCCGGGAGCTGCTGCTAGGAGCCCAGCAGCTTCAACACGCGGATGCCCGTGCCCGTGCTCCGCTCGTCCTTCGTGCCCGTGCAGCGGATCGTCACCTGCCGCGCCGCGCGGTCCGGCTGAACCGGGAACAAGACCGGGATCGGCCGATAGGCCAGCACGCACCATTCGTCGAACGCGTTCACCGGCGTATAGCTGACGCCGCCGTCCAGCGAGTATTCGAGGTTGCCGCTGTCCGGACCGTGCAGCAGCACGATACCCGCGCGTCGTCCCTCGATGCCGAAGGAAAGCGACTCGCCCCGGCTTCCTTCCGCGGCAAGGTGGTCCGTGGCGAAACGCCAGTTCATCAGCGGATCGTCCGCGCCGAGCGCTTGCGGCTCGAAGCCGCCGCTCGCAACCTCGGGGCCAATGTCCGCCATGAACGCGAATTCGTAATTGCGCGCGTCGAGCGGAACCGGCAGATCGTCCGCTTGCTCCCGATTCGGCACGACCGATGCGTTCGCGATTTCCGAAGGCACCAGAACCGGATCCGGAGCGCCCTCGTCGGCGGCCACCGCATCGGCGACCGCATCCGCCGCCTGCTCCAGGAAGGCATTCGCGAACGACGCGTACAGCTGATGGCCCTCGTCGTTCGGATGGACGCGGTCCGGCGCCAGCGCCTCCCACGTCGTGCGTCCCGCGCGGATCAGGTCCTGCACGCCGCCGGCAAAATTCACGGAAGCGATGCCGTAGTGCACGGCTACCTCCTCGTGAACCGCGATATTGAACGGCAGCGTATCGGACAAATTCTTGTCGGCTGCCGTATACGCGAAGACCAGCTCCGTCTCCGGCGACGTGCGGCGGCATTGCCGCACGATGCCTTCCATGCCCCGGATCGACTCCGCCCGGTCCTCCCCGTCGTTGACGCTGAACTCGACGAACACCAAATCGACCGCGCCCCCGCCCAACGCATGCGCCTGCAGCCGATGCGCGCCGAACGTCGACGTCGTGCCGCCTACCCCCGCGTTGACGAAGCGAAAGGTCGTATCCGCGTAACGCTCGGCCAAGAACCGGCCGTTCAGCGCCCGCCAGCTGGTCTCGTCCCGCACGGAAGCGCCCGCTCCCTCCGTGATGGAACCGCCCAGGTATGCGACCGTCACGGGCTCGCCGCGAAGCAGCTTGGCAGCGAAGCGCGGCAGGCCTTCCCGCATTTGAATATGTCTTGCATCCAACACGTGCTCACGTCCTTTCGTGTAAACGAGCCCTTTCGAAGGAATCGAAAGGGCTCGCCGTCTTCCGGACGGCGCGGTCAGCCGCGCCGCCTTCTATCATTACCCTTACTTGGCGGGAACGAATTGCTCGCCGCCTTCGGCTCTTGCCGCAAAGCCGTGGTCTACCGTTGCTTCGGCGATGTCGCCGTGCGCCCAGTAGGTGCTCGGCACGTCGGTCCACGTCAGCTTCACGTCGCCGTAAAGCGGACCGCGGCCCAGCGCGCGGTTGATGATCGCGGCCGCTTCGGCGCGCGTCAGCGGCTGGCTCGGACGGAACGTGCCGTCGGCGTAACCGCGGATAATGCCCGCGCCCTGCACCTTGGCGATCGCCGATTCGGCCCAGCTGCCCTTGACATCCGGGAAGCCGGCTCCCGCTTTCGTATCGTCAGGCAGAAGCGCGGCGGCCAGGCTCGCCATCTCGGCGCGCGTGATCGCTTGGTCCGGCTTGAACGTGCCGTCTCCGAAGCCCTTCATCAGGCCGAGCTTCGTGACTTTCGCGATCGCGTCCGCCGCCCAGTGTCCGGACTTCACGTCGCCGAACGCGATGGCTTCGCCCGTGCCGTCCTGCGTCGCGACGCGCGACAGGATCGTCGCCATCTCGGCGCGGGTGAGGCGGTTCTCCGGCTTGAACAAGCCGCCTGCGAAGCCGTTCATGTACGCCGCGTGAGTGCCTGCGCCGTCATGCTTGAGGACCGCGAACGTGCTGAATTTATCGACCGTGAACCGCAAGCCTTTGCCGCCTTGCCATTCCACGATCGTGCCCGGCTTGTATTCCTTCGTGCCGTCGCCGTGCTCGATGTACACGCCGAGCTGGCCCGGCTGAACACCGTTTAACGCAGAGGCATCGAGCGGCAGGATGACATCCACCGCACGGCCTTGGAAGTTGGTCTCGATGGACACCGGCTGTCCGACGACCGTTACGCCGCCGTCTCCCGTTGCCTGAACAACCGCCGACGCTTTGTTCGCGCGGTCCGCGATTTGCTGCTTCGACGCGGAGTCCTTCACCGGCGTGAAGGTGAACGTCGCTTCCTCGGCAAAGCCGTTCAAGGAAGCATTCGGAATCACGACGCCGCCGCCGGCGGTAGCGATGCCCAGATCGAGGCCGCTGCCCGCAACCGATTGACTCGCTTCCTTCGGAATCGTCACTTTCGTCTCCGAGGTGACGCCCTTCTCGTCCGGCACGACGATCGTCGCCGTTTTCGCGCCGGCCGCCTTCAATTTCTCGATCGCGCTCTTCGCTTGCTCCGCGCCGAACGTGACGCTGTCCTTCTTGGTGCCGTCAGCCCCGGTCGTCCGCGTAATATCGAGCTGGATGCCGTTCGCACCGCCGTTTCCGTTCACTTGGCCAGGAATGACTTCCGTGCCGCCAGTAACCGGAGGCATCCACGGACCCGAACCCGTCGATGTGTTGCTGCCGCTGGCTACGATGAAGTTCAACCGGTCGGCATACATCTCCGCTCCCGATTTCTTCACGACCTTGATCGTATGCTCGCCGCTCGCGAGGCCGTCGATGCCGAACAGACGCTGCTGAACGGCCCGGTCGGTGCTCGCCGCGCTGAACGTTCCTTTCGAGACGCCGTCCACGAACACTTCGACGTCGCCTTGGGTCGGGCCCGTCGGCGAGAGCAGTTCGATGCCCGTGCCTTTGAACGTGTAGGCATAGAAGTCCCCGTCCGTCGCCGTCGTATGGACATCCTGCCAGAAGTCGCCGTTAAAGCTGAATGTCAGCTTGGCGACGCCGCCCGCCGGAAGCGTGGCGAGATAAGCTTTCTTGATCGTGACCGTGTTGCCGTCCACCGTGTAGTCGGTGCCGGCGGCCAGCGCCGCGGAACCGTTCGCGATGCCGCTGAAGTTCCCGCCGTTCTCGAGCAGCGTGACGCTCAGATCGGTTTGCGCGGACGGGTTCTTGTCGAAGGCCGCCGCGCTCGGGCCGATCAGATCCGGAATCCGGACCTTCAGCATGTCGAGCAGCATGTAGCCGCCGGATTTCTTAACCGCCTTAATCGTGTGCTGGCTGTTGGACAAGCCGTCGATCTCATAGACGGTTTGCTGCGCGAGGCGTCCGTTATGACGCGTGTCGACCGTGGCTTTGAACACGCCGTCCACGTAGACGTCCATCTCGCCCTGCGACTCGTCCATTTCCGTGATCACCTTGATGCCCGTGCCGCGGAAGGTATACGAGAACGATTCCCCGTTCTTCTCGGCGAATTGCACGTCGTCCATGTAATCGCCCATGCCTCGGCCCGTGCTGCGGTTCCAGGAGCCGTCGTAATGGATGGCCGGATCGTCGTTGTTGATGCTGGCGTAACGGCCCTCGGAGGAGGTATCCGCGACGGTGATCGTCAGCGTCTGCGGATTGCCGGCGCTGAAGGTCAGCGTGAGCGGCACCGCGCCGACCGCTTGCTTGGCCAGATATGCTTTCTTGATCGTCAGGACGTTGCCGTTCAATGCGTAATCGGTGCCGTCGACCAGCGCCGTGCCGTTGTTATCGATGCCGACGAAAGTATTGTCGTTCAACGTCAGCGTCGTCGTCACGTCGGCCTGCTTCGTGACCTTCAGGTCGAAGCCCGCCGCGATCGGGTTGATCGTGCTGTTGCGCACCTCTGGGACGACGATCGTCACCGCCAGCGTCTGGGTGTCTCCGCCCGCGAAAGCGAAGCTCAGATTCGCCGTGCCTTCCGGCTGCTGCGCCAGGTAAGCTTGCTTGATCGTAACCGTATTGCCGGCTACCGTATAATCCGTATCCTTCGCGAGCGATGCCGCGCCGTTCGTGATGCCCGCGAACGAATTCGCCCCGAACGGCAGCGTCGTCGTCACGTCGGCCGGAGCCCCGTTGTCGAACGTGGCGCTCGTCGTGCCGAGCAGCGTGTCGGCCGCGACTTTCAGCGCGTCGATCAGCATGAAGTCGTTAGGCGTATTGCTTTTCTTAACGGCCTTCAGCGTATGCGGGCCGGACGTCAAGCCCGTCGCGCTGAACACCGTTTGCTGCACTTCGCGGTTCCCCGAGGTGTGCGTATCCACCGTTTCCTTGAAAGCGTCGTCAACGTAGAAATCGATGCTGCCTTGCCCGCCTTCCTTCTCCGTCACGTAATCAATGCCGGTTCCCGTGAACGAATAGGTCAGCTGCGAACCCTCCGCCTGCGCATAGTGCACGTCGTGATTCAGATCCTCCAGCGGACGGCCCGTGCTGTGCTGCCAACCGTTGGAATAGGCAATGCCCGGATCGTCGTCGTTGATTACCACGCTGTGGCTAGCCTCGGCCAACAATGCGCTTTGCTTGCCAGCGTCCGGGGCGTTAACGGAATCGGCTCCGTTGCCGGCCGGTTCGCCCGCATCTTCATTCGTGACGCCAGCCGCGTCGCGCGTAACCGCCGCGGAAGAGTCGCTTACCGCCACCTCGAGGTCCTGCGCGCTGGAGGCCGATTCTTTGCCGCCGTTGCGCGTCCAATCGCCGGTGTATCTCATGCCCGTGTCGTCGTCGTTGACGCCGGAGACCGCGCCGCCGGAAGCCGTGACTTTGAACAGGCGCGAACCGTGCGGCGCCAGCTCGGTTGCCGTGTAGCCGGCGTCGAACGAGCCCAGCTCCGTATGGCTCCACAGATCGCGGACGGACGCGCCGCCGCTCAGGCCGATGTCGCTCCAGTTGACCGTGACGTTCGATTCCTTGGAGCCGAGGTTGAACAAGGCCACCGTGTAGGTGCCGTCGCCGTTATTGGCGTACCAGACTTGATCGGTCGTCGTCGTCGATACCGGATGCGCCGGGTGGCCGGCTTGGTTGACCCCGATGACTTCGTCGTTGGTCAGCAGCGACAGGCCGTAGCTGTCCAGCTTCGTCAGATCGTCGCCCGTGTACAATTGCGCCGAGGACATGGCCCACAGCGTCATCGCGGTCTGCCGCTCGTCCTTCGTCAAACCGTCCATCGCGCCGTTGCCGACATTGAGCGAGTCGAAGTCGTTCCAGCCGCCGGGACCGGCATCGCGCCACCAGAGCGCGGCATCCGGGAACAGGCGGGCGATGTTGGCCCACTGCGTCATGCCGACCTTCGGATCGTACGACTCGACGTCCCAGTCGACCCGCCAGCCGTTCGCGTGTTCCTTCCAGAAGTCGACGTAGTTGTGATCGAGCGCCCACGACAGCTCGAACCAAATCTTATGGTCCTGCTTCGCCAGCGCCTTGGACCAGGCCGCGACGTCGCCGCGCGCGTCGATCGACGTGTCGTTGTGGCCGGAGCCCGGCGTCACGCTGTCGAACTTCACGAAATCGATGCCCCACGAAGCGATCAGGTCCGCGATGGAATCGATGTAGGCTTGGGCGCAATCCTTGGAATCCGGCGACTCGAAATCGATCTTGTACCCGAGTCCCCAATAATCCCCTTGGCGGTCCGGCATGCCGATATCCTGCATATGGCATTTGCCGTCCGTGCCGTAGATCTCCAGGTTGTCGTTGTACGCTTGCGGAGAGAGACCCGGAATCATGTAAAGCCCGATCTTCTGCCCGTTATGATGCACGTAATCGATCACGTCCTGGAAGCCGTCCGGATACAGCGTCGTGCTCGGGATCGGCCGGCCGTACTCGTCCATGCCGCCGTTCCAGCCGGCGTCGATGTTGATATAGTCGTAACCGTGCGACTGCAGCTTCTCGTGCATCGCGTCGGATTGCTGCTTCAGCTTGGCGGCCGACGTCCAATTGCCGGACGGGCCGTCGAACACCTGCAGGCTGTAGCTGCTCCACCCCATGTAAGGCTTCTGCGCCAAGCCGTTGTCCGCCGCCTCGGCGACTTGCTTCGCCGGGACGAATCCGAACTGGGCGACGGCGACCGCGGTCAGCAGCAGCCCGAAACCGATTTTCTTCAAAGTGTTGCGAATCATCTGAACATCTCCTTCACAGGGATTGTTATAGCGCTTTCATAAACCGGATGCGTTCGCCCGGCGAGGTCGGCAGGGCGATCAGCTCGCCGCCCCGCGTTTGCTCTCCCGCGTCGGTGAAGCAGACAACGTCCGTTCCCCACGGATTGTACAGGCGAAGCTCCGTTCCCGCTTCGCTCGATACCTCGATCCACCGCACGCCCTCCGCGTCCGTCTCGGCGCTGACCAGGAAGCCCCCGACCGCGCGAAGCGTGGAGAAGGCCGCGGCCTTGCCGGCCGGCCAGTTCGGGAACAGGCGAAGCGCGCCATTGTAGGATTGCAGCAGGCATTCGTTGATGACCGCGGGCAGCGCGAAATTCTCGAACCAGACGCCCATCGGCGCCATGTAATCGAACGGCGTCGTATCGGAGTAGCGTCCGCCGCTCTCGAGCAGCTTGTCCGTGCACGTGCCGTTCGGCAGCAGGCAATACGCGATCTGGCGCTTGAAGCGCTCCAGGTCGAGCTGTCCGAGCCGCGCGCCGGCCATGGCGTAGAACACCAGCTCGTTGCCGCCTTCGTTGCGATGGTTGCGGTACGAGTTGACCGCGATCGCGTACTCGTCCCCTGGGGAATGCAGGCCGTGGTCCTCGCCGGGGAAAATCGTCGTTATGCCGTTCGGCACGTTGTAGACGACTTCCGGATCCTCGCCGGGCATCGACACGAACACGGTGCCGCGCCGCGATTCCGCCGTCGGATAAGCCGGGAAATGCGCCAGCACTTCCTCGATCTCGGTCAGCAGGCCGGCTTCCGCGTCGTTGCGTCCCAGCGCCGCGCAGGCGTCCTTGAAGGCGCGGAACAGGAACTTCGTCAACGTCAGATCGACGATGCAATCGCTGTTCTTGGCGAAGCCCGGCGTCAGCTCGTAAAGCTCCGGCACCACGGTCGGGAAGATGTGGTACTTGTCGTCGCCCCATGCCGCGCCGCTCGCTTCCGGGCGCTTCATGTAATCGACCATGAACAGGACCGCGTCGCGGATCGGCACGAAGGCGCGCGTTTCCAGGAACGCTTTGTCCATCGTGTACAGGTAGTGCCACCAGAGGCTCTGCACCGTCCACGGCGTCTCGCAAATTTCCCAGCCCCAATGCGGCACCGGATACGGCATCATCGTCATCTCGACCGGATACGCGGAATGCGGATAATACGCGCCGCGCAGGCCGTAATACTCCCGGGCCCACTTCCGGCTGACCGGCAGGATGAGATCGACCATGCCGACGTAGGCAAGATGCTTCTCGACATGGTTGCTCGAGAATGCGAGCCAGAACGGCTGCTGCGTGTTGTAGTTCATGTGGTAGTCGCCATGCCATTCCGAGCCGATCTTGCCGTAGCTCCAATTCGCGAACAGCCCGGGACACGTATGGGAAGCGCTTACGGAACAATTGTAAAAATAGAGATTCCGGTACCAGACCTGCTCTAGCGCCGCATCCTCGAGCATGACGCCCGAACGGTCCCAGTAGTCGCGCCAGCTGGCTTCCGCCTGGTCGAAGGCCGCTTCCATCCGCGGCCGCGACGCGCGTTCCGCATCCTGCGCGACGGCAGGCACGTCGGCGTCCAGTCCTTGCTCCAGCTGCACGCGCACGACGAAGCCCGAAGCCGGCGCCTCGACCGCGCCTTCCCAATCTCCGCCGAGCTTGCGCACGGAATTCGCCCCGCCCACGCTCGCCGACAACCGGAACGCCCGATCGCGGGAGCGATCCCCGCCGCCGCCCGATGCGCCGTTCGCATAGGGAAGCGTTTGCCGGAACGACAGCCGCGCGGACGTCTCGTCCAGGAACGGCTGCGGCGACGGGATGTCGCCCGGCGTCTCGGGATCGGGAATCAGCTTGATCCGGTTAAAGACCGACGTCAGCGTCCAGGCCGCGCGAGCATCGCCATCGCCAACCGCCGGCTGGTCGAATGCCGCCCACAGCACGTCCTGTCCCTGCTCCACGAACACGCGCAGCGTCGCCGGCTGCCCGCCGATCAACAATCGGATCTCGCAGAGGCCGTTATGTACATGCAGCGCGTGACCCAGCACCTCCACCTCGCGGCGGTCGAACCCGAGCAAGAGCGAACCGCAAGGCATCGGACGCGGGTACGGGAAGGTATAGTTTTCGCCGGCCATCTCCACGTAATCGCGGTACCATTCGTCCTCCTTGAGCGACGCATAATGCGAAGGGATCGCCTTCAAGCGGGCGAACAGGCTTTCGAAATCGCCGATCCGCTCCTTGTTGTTCTCCGCGATGCGAATGTCCCAGACGTCGTTATGGCCGAAATGCACGACGATCGCGTCGGGCCGGGTCGTGACGACCGCGCCGAGTCCGCCGTTGCCGAGCAGCGCGCCCTCGAAGAACGTCGCCGCCGGGCGATCGTACCGGATCGCGTGGGCTTGCGCTTGTTTCCATGCGTTCATGCGTAACTGTCCTCCCGTCCTGCCTTTTTCCGGTGACAAGGGCAAACGAAAGGCGTTCTGGCTTGCCAGAACGCCCCGCGCTCCCGGATAGTCTTACTTTTGGGTGGAAGAGTCGTACGCTTTTTGCAGGATCTCGAGGTAACGATCCAGCTTCAGGTCTTGCAGGCCTTTCACGTACGCGTCCCAATCCTTGTTCAGATCTTTGTTGCCCGTGATGAATTGCAGCTCGTTTTGCTCGATGTAGTTCTTGATGTTCGTTTGCAGCATGCTGGCTTCGTCCATCTCGGACGGATCGATCCATACGGACCAAGCCGGGAACAATTCTTTCGGTTCATGGCCTTGGTAAAGCAGCGTCGCGTTGTACAGGCGGCGCTCGTAGCCCGTCGATTCGTAGATGTCGGTCGCTTGCACGAAGCTGTCGCGGTAGGATTTCGGCATGTAGAAGTGGGCTACGCCGCTCCAGCCCGCGTTATGCGGCGCTTCGCCTTCGACGGCCTGGATCGGTTTGAATTGCGCCGTTACGCCTTCGCCGAGGGCGACGTCGTCCGGACCCGGTTTCTCCCAGTCGATGCCTTCCATGCCCGTTGCGCCGTTCGTTTCGCCTTCCGGCGTGAACATGTAATCGACCAGTTTGATGAGGGCGATTTGCGCTTCTTTGCTTGCTTTGTTCGTGATGACGAATTTCGCGCCAGGCGCTACGCCGCCTGCGTCATGCGTCGCGTACTGCGCATGCGGTCCTTGGAGCGGCGGTACCGGGTTGTAGTCTTTGGAATATTTGTTGCCTTTGTCGATGCTGACGAAGATGGCAGGGTGCATGCCCGCGCCGGCGCCGAGGATTTGCGTATCGGCTTCGCCGATTTTTTTGAACGCTTCGGCGTTTTGCGTGAAGGCGCCCGGATCGATCAGCTTCTCGTCGTACAGCGATTTGATGAACTGCAGGCCTTCCTTCCATTCCGGCTTGATCGCGGCGGATTCCACTTTGCCGTTCGTCAGGTTGAGGTAATTGCGATCGTCGTCGTAGACGAAGCCGTTCATCAGGAACGGAACGAGGCGCACGCCGAAATCCTCGATCGAACCGCTCAGCGGCACTTCGTCCGCTTTGCCGTTGCCGTTCGGATCCTTCGTTTTGAAGGCTTCCAGCACTTTCTTGAAATCATCCGTCGTTTTCGGCATTTGCAGGCCGAGCTTGTCGAGCCACGACGTGTTCAGCCACATTTTGTTCGGGTACGAGCAGTGGAAGCACTGGGAGTACGCGACCAAGCCGTAGATGTTGCCGTCCGGCGCCGTGTTAAACGCTTTCAATTCCGGGTCCGAATCCATCGCCGCCTTGATGTTCGGCGCGTATTGGTCGATCAGGTCGTTCAGCGGCAGCAGCACGCCTTGCTTGCCGTATTTGAGCACGTCGGCTTGGGAGAATTGATCGATGTACGCCGGCAGCATGTAGGCATCCGGATAGTCGCCGCTCGCGAGGGAGATTTGGCGTTTTTCTTTCGCGCCGTCGGTCGGGTTCATTTCCCAGTTGATCTTCATGTTGAATTTATTTTCCACGAAAGCCGTGAATTTGTTCGTCGGCAGGTCGATGTTCGTCTCTTGGATGGAGAAGATTTTGACCGGCGTCGGTTCGGTCGATGCCGGCGCGTTGCCGCCGTTGTCCGCCGCTTGGGTGGCGTTGCCGCCGTTCGTGCCCGTATTGCCCGCGTTGTTGCCCGAGTTAGCTGCGTTATTGCCCGCATTATTGCCGCCGCAAGCAGCCAGGATCATGCTGCACGCCGCAAGAACGGCGAGTGTGCTTCCGAGTCTCTTTTTCAACTTGATCGCTCCCTTTTGTTTGTATGAATAATGACAGCGAAACCCCCACATTACATGTACATCTCCCCTTTCAATGAGATCCGCCCGGAGGGCCGGAAGGAAAGGCCGGCAATCAGCCTTTCACCGAGCCGACCAGCATCCCCTGGACGAAGAAGCGCTGCACGAACGGATAGATGATCAAGATCGGCAGCGTGGCCACGACGATCAGCGCGTACTTGAGCAGCTCGGCGAGCTGCTGGCGCTCGACCTGCTTCATCGCGTCCATGATGCCGGTGCTGTTGTTCTGAATGATGATGCTTCGCAGCACGAGCTGCAGGGGGAACAGCTTCGCCGTCTTCAGGTAGATCAGCGCGTCGAAGTAGGCGTTCCACTGGCCGACCGCGTACATAAGCACAAGCACCGCCAGGATCGGCTTGGACAGCGGGATCACGACGCTCCCCATGAAGCGCAGGTCGCTGCAGCCGTCGATCTCGCTCGCCTCGATCAGTTCGTCCGGAATGGACGATTGGAAGAAGGAACGCGCGATGATGACCTGCCACACCCAAATGGCGTTCGGGATGAGCAAGGCCCACCGCGTATCGATCAGATGCAGGCTCTTGACGACCATGTACGTCGGGATCAGGCCGCCGCTGAAAATCATCGTGAAGGTGATGATCATCATGATCGGGCTGCGTCCGAAGAACGTCTTGCGGGACAGCGGGTAGGCCAGCATGACGGTGAGCGCCACGCTGATGAACGTGCCCGCCGCCGTGTAGAACAGCGAGTTGCCGTAGCCCCGCATGATCGTCGGGGTCTCGAACAAGGTCTTGAAGCCCTTGAACGAGATGTCCACCGGCCACAGCCAGACTTTGCCGGAGGTCACCGCCGCCGGACTGCTGATCGAGCTGCTCAGGATATAGATGAGCGGGTAAATCACGGCGATCAGGACGAGCGTCAGAATCGCATAGATGACGAACATGAGCGTCCGGTCGCCTGCCGATTCCCTTATCTTTCGATTCATCGTTGTCGTTGTCATTCGTTTCAGGCTCCTTCTACCACAGACTATTGTTCGTCAGCCGTTTGGCCAAACCGTTGACCAGCACGAGCAGCACGAGATTGATGACCGAATTGAACAGGCCGACCGCCGTCGCGAAGCTGTAGTTGGCGTTCAAGAGGCCGATGCTGTACACGTAGGTCGAGATGATCTCGGAATTGCCGAGGTTGAGCGGGTTTTGCAGCAGGTACACCTTCTCGAAGCCGATCGCCATGATGTTGCCCACGTTCAGGATGAGCACGATGACGATGGTCGGGAGGATGCCCGGGATGTCGACGTGCCAGATCTTCTGGAACCGGGACGCGCCGTCCACCTTCGCCGCCTCGTACAAGGTCGGATCGATGCCCGCGAGCGCCGCCAGGTAGATGACCGCGGAATATCCCGCCGTCTGCCAGATGTCCGACCAGACGTAGATGGAACGGAACATGCCCGGCTCCCCGAGGAAGTTGATCGAATCGAGCCCGAAATGGTTCATGATGACGTTGACGAAACCGAGCCGCGGCGCCAGGAACAGCATGATGATCGACACCATGACGACCGTGGAGATGAAGTACGGGGCGAACGTGACGAGCTGCACGACCCGCTTGAATCTATTGCTCCGCACCTCGTTCAGCATCAGCGCGAGCAGAATCGGTATCGGGAAGCCCGCGAGAAGCAGGTACCCGCTTAAGTACACCGTGTTCTTGATCAGATCCCAGAAGATCGGATTATCGAAGAACAGCTTGAAGTTCTTCGTGCCGACCCAGGGGCTGCCCCAGATCCCTTTGATGACGTTGTAATCCTTGAAGGCGAGCACCGCGTTCAGCATGGGGTAATACTTGAATATAAAGAAGAACAAAAGCGGCGGCGTCACGATCAGGTACAGCTGCCAGTGTTTGGCGAAGCTTCTCGCCGCGGCGCCGGACAACTTCCCTTTGCTCCGCTTGGCCGGCGTCTTCGCCGGTTTCTCTACTGCCATTTCCACGTTCAGAACAATCCCTCCCAGGTGAATCCAATGATGCACGAAGCGATGATGCATGAATCAGGGCGATGCATGATAGCGCTTTCCACATGAACGATATTAGCGTCCGGAGCGGGTTTTCGAATAGGTACATTTGGGGTTTCGAGCGTACATTTCGGCTGATTTTGGGGGGACAATCGCCCGTATGACGGCCATTTTCAGCTCTTTTCACGAAAAACGGCCCTATGGCTCCCAATAATCGGTGAAAACCCTTTCAACTGTAAAAACGCCCGTCGACGCCCGGAAACGAAAAAGAACCCCGATCGCCGCATCGGCGGTTCGGGGTTCTGCTTCATTTGCTGCGGTCGCGGAGATAAACGTCATAGCCTTTTTGCAAAATGGACAAGTACGCGGACAGTCCCATGTCGTCCAAACCTTTGACGTAGGCATCCCAGCCCGTGTCCAGATCCTGCGCGCCGGTGATGAACTGCAGCGTATTCTGATCGATGTAGTTTTTGAGATTGGTCTCGAGCATGCTCGCCCGCTGCGCGTCGGCCTCGTCGACCCAGACGTCCCACGCCGGGAACAGCTCCTTGGGCTCCTTGCCGGCGTACAGCTGCGTCGCCGCCTGCAAGCGGCGCTCGTACCCGTTCGGCGCATACATGTCCGTTCCCTGCACCCAGCTGTCCCGGTACGACTTCGGCATGTAGAAATGACCGGTGCCGACCCAGCCCGAATTGTTCGGCGGCGTGCCTTCCTTGGTCACCAGGCCGGCGAACAACGGCTTGACGCCTTTGCCGAGCGCCTGCTCGCCCGGCTCCGGCTTGCGCCAGCCGACGCCTTCTTCCCCGGACTCCGCATGGATCTGGCCTTCCGGCGTGTAGATGTAATCGATCATCTTGATCAGCGCGATCTGCGCCTCCGGCGTCGCTTTGTTCGTGATGACGAATTTCGCTCCCGGATTGATGCCGCCCTCGTCATGCACGGCATAGGCGGCATGCGGACCGGTCAACGGCGGGACGGGCGCGTAGTTGCGCGACCGGTTGCTGCCGGTCTCGCCCCCGACGAAGATCTCGGGATGCATGGCCGCGCCCGCGCCGAGAATCGCCACGCCCTCGTTGTCGCCGAGCTTTTTGTACGCTTCGGCGCTCTGCGTGAACGCGCCGGGATCAATCAGCCCTTCGTCGTAAAGCGACTTGATGAAAGCGAGGCCTTCCTTCCATTCCGGCTTGTTCGCCGCGGAGTCGACCTTGCCGTCCTTCAGCATCAGATAGTCGCGGTCGTCGTCGTAGATGAACCCGTTCATGAGGAAGGGCACGATGTGCACGCCGAAATCCTCGGTCGAGCCGCTGAGCGGAATTTCGTCCGCCACTCCGTTGCCGTTCGGGTCCTGCGTCTTGAACGCTTCCAGCACGCGCTTGAAATCCGCCGTCGTCTTCGGCATCGCCAGATGGAGCTTGTCCAGCCAGACCGAGTTGAGCCACAATTTGTTCGGGTAGGAGCAGTGGAAGCATTCGCTGAAGCTGACCAAGCCGTAAATATTGCCGTCCGGCGCGGTGTTGAGCTCCCGCAGCGCGGCGTTCTCTTCGAATGCGGCCTTGATATGCGGCGCGTACTTGTCGATCAGGCCGTTCAACGGCAGGAAGATGCCCTGCTTGCCGTAACGCAGCTCCTCCGCCTTGGAGAATTGGTCGATGTACGCGGTCAGGATATAGGTATCGGCATAGCTGCCGCTTGCGAGCGAGATTTGGCGTTTCTCCTTGGCGCCCTCGTACGGGATCGCCTCCCAGTTGAAATCGACGCCGTACGTTTGCTCCAGAAACCGCGAGAACGCATTGGTCTGCAGATTCTGTCCGACGTCCTGCTGCGCGAAGACGCTGATGGGGATCGGCCCCGTCCGCGGCGACGGCTCCGGAGGTTCGTCGGGCGACGAGGAGCATGCGCTCAGCAGCATGCCGATCATGAGAATGGATAAGATAAGGCGTAGCTTCATGAGCGTGAAAGCTCCTTTCTTGCCAGTCCGGCTCTTGGGTAGTTGAAATGCTTGGTCGTCGGGTTCGGGCCCGCTGGCCGTTGCGAGCATACCGCCGACGCGCGGCGGCTTCGCTGCGGCCGAAGGTCAGTCGAACGACTGCCGGAAGGCGCTCGGCGCCACGCCCATGACCCGCTTGAAGGCGCGGCGGAACGAGTGCGAGCTGTTGTAGCCGACCTGCACGGCGATTTCGTCCACGGTCAGCGACTTGTCCCGCAGCAGCTGCGCGGCATTGTCCATCCGCACCTTCTCCAGGTGATCGGACAAGTTCGTGCCCGTCACTTCCTTGAACAATTGCGAGATGTATTTCTCCGGCCGCTCGGCCTGCTCCGCGATCCGGTACAGCGTCAGGTCGGCATCGGAGAACTGCTCGGCGACGAATTGCTTGATCTGTTCCACCGTCCGGATGTGCAGGTCGTTCTTCTTGCTCGTGATCATCCCGCACATCGCTTCGATGATAGCGTAAAGCTCGTTTCGGATGGCTTCGATCGAGCCGGTCAATTGGATCTCCATGATGCGGTTCTTCGCGTCTTCGAATCGCTCGGATTCGGCGAACGCCTTCTGGTCGAGAAGCTTCAGCAGCGTGCCCTTCAGCTCGCCGATCAGCTGGTTCGCCATCTCCGGCGACAATTCGCGGTCTTCCGTATTTTGCTGCATGACGGACTGCACGATGCGCTTCGCCTCGTCCTCTTCCCCGGCGCGGATCGTGCTGATGAGCCGCAGCTCCATGTCGAGCGGATAATAATACGTCGTGCTCTCCTGACGGATATCCGCGTACCAGAGAAATCCCTTCCGCTGCATGTAATCGGCGTAGCCCATCGTTTCCTTCGCCTGCTCGTACGAGCGGCTGACTTCCATGTCGGAGGCGAACGGATCGCCGAAGGAGCCGGTCACCGTGATTTTGTATTCGCCGAACATGAACGCCGCGAACGGATCGAGCACCGCCTGAATGGCCGCCCGGGAGGGATCCTCGTCCGCTGCTTCCTCGGCGCACGCGAAGATCGCGACGACCCGGTCTGACCCGAGGTCGGTCATGAGAATCCGGCTATCGACATCGCGCAGGCTCTGCTTCAGGAGCAGCCGCGCCGCGCTGAGCTCGTTCAGGATCTCGACGGTATCGAGCCCGGCGTAGCCGTGCACGTGCAGAATGCCGACGTAGCCTTTGCGCAGCGCCAGACCGGTATCCGCTTGGGCCGCGGCCGCCTGAATCTCCTCCCGCGTCTGGAATTCGCCCGCGATCAGCCGCCTCAAGAACGCGTCGCGAATGAGCGGCAGCTGCCGGTTCAGCTCCTGCTCGAGCACCCGGTTGCTCGAGATGATGGTCGAGATATTCCCCTGCAGGAAATCGTAGGCGTTGCGGCCGATCGGCTCGTCCTTGCCGAACTGCTCCCGCACGACGCCGAGCAGGCGGTTGATCGGCGCGCTGTTCCGGTGCGAGAGGAACCAGCCGACGATCAGCCCGATCAGCAGCGCCGCGCCGGTGACCGACCAGGAGATGTATTTGATCGTGTTCGCGTTCTCCATCAGCGCCTTCCGCGGGATGCCGGCCCGGTACACCCAGCCCGTGGAGGCCGAACGCGTCGTAATGACGAGATCGTCTTGGTAGAACTGGCTCTGCTTCGTCGCATCGAAAGCGCTGTCGGCGTTGATTGCCTTGATGTCGTCCTCGCCGATGCCGGACATGCTGACCGCGTTGCCGTGCTCGTCGCTGACGTAGGTCCAGCCGCCGTACCGGTCCTTTACGCCCGAGAGCAGGCTCGCGATCGTCTTCTGATCGATCAGCACGACGACCGTCGCGGGCGATTGCTTGCCGAAGCTATCCAATGGAAGCGATTGCATATACGAGATAACGGAAGTTTGCGCGCCGTTCAACGAAAAAGGCATCAGCGGCAACACTTCGCGGCTGTGCGCTTGGTTCAGCAGCTTCGTCTGCCACTGGGCGAAATTCATGTCGGCATAATGCGCGTTCTCGTAATAATGCTCCGGTCTGAAGTAGGCCGAGCCCGGCGTCAGCACGACATTGTAGTTGCGCAGGTAAATGTAATAGTTTTTCAGAAAATCATTGGTCTGGCTGAACACCATGACCTCCCGCATAATCTTCCAAATGCCGTATACGTTGCCGTCCCCGTCCCCCTGCTTCTCGTTCATCAGCACGTACAGGTCCTGATTGAGGGCCAGCTGCCGCGTGAAGCCCTCGACCTCGGCCATCCGCCGCTCGAGCATCTGCTGGCTTTTCTGGAGCTGGGTCAAGCTGTTCTCGATGGAGATGGATTGCGTCACGGCGATCGACGTGCGATAAGACATGTAGCCGGCCAAGCTCGGAATGATCAGGATCACGATATATGATATCAAGAAGCTGCGAAAAATCCTGGAATGCCTGCTCACGCGTCGTTCCCCCTACTTTCCGTGTCTCATCCATTATATCGCCTGTCCCGCCTTATGCAATCCCGGATGCAAAAGCAAAAACAACCGCGGGCGCGAAAAAACGCCTGCGGTTGCCCGCCACCGATCTATCTCGCCTGCTCGCCGGCCAAGAACGCTGCGCGGTCGAACCGCCGGCTGCCGCCCGTTTCGAGCGCGACCGGCAACGCCTGGCCGCCATATCGCACGACGGTCCGGAGCGGCGCGAACGCATGGATCGCCGCTTCGGCGAGCTCGCCGTCCCGCCAGACCAGATCAACCTGGGCGTTGCCCTTCGCCCGCAGCCCCGTCATCCGTCCCGTGCGCCATTGCTCCGGCAGCGCGGGCAGCAGATGAATCTCGCCGGCGTGGCTTTGCAGGATCATCTCCGCGATGGCCGCCGCGCCGCCGAAGTTCCCGTCCGCGACGAAAATGTTCGTCTCCGCCCCGGCGATGCCCGCCTTGGAATACGTGAGCAGGTTGTCGAAGCAGAGCTCGCCGATCAGGTACGACAGCTGGTCGTACGCGCGACCGCCGTCATGCAGCCGGGCGAAATTCGCCGCGAACAGGGCGAGCGTGAATTCCACGTCCTCTAGCCCCTCGTCCCGCATCCGCGAGGTCAGCGTCTTGCGCGCGGCTTCGCTCAGCTCCGGCGTGCCCTGCGGCGTGATCTGATTTCCCGGGTACAGCGCGTACAGATGCGACAAATGCCGGTGGTCCGGCTGCGCTTCGCCGTAATCCATCAGCCACTCCTGCAGCCCGCCGTTCGCGCCGACCCGCAGCGGCGGCAGGAGCGCGATCGCCTCGCGGAGACGTTCCCGCAGCGCTTCGTCCGCGCCTAAACGCTCGCTGGCCGAGGCGCAAAATTCGAACAAATCGCGGACGAGCGACTGATCCATCGTCGGCCCCATCGAGAGCGTGTAGGACCGCTCCGCGCCGCCTTCGGTATAGAAGCTGTTCTCCGGCGAATTCGACGGTCCCGTCACGAGCCAGCCGTATTCCGGATGCACCGTCATGTAGTCCAGATAGAAGCGCGCCGCTTCCTTCAGCACCGGATACGCCGTATCGCGCAGGAACCGCTCGTCGAGGCCATATTCGTAATGGAGGCGCAGCTGGTTCGCGATCCACAAGCCGCCCGTGACGTTGAGGCCCCACGAATAATGCCAGCCCGGCGACGTGAAGCCCCATGCGTTCGAGAACACGTGCGCGACCCAGCCCACGCTGCCGTAATACGCCTGCGCCGTCGCCCGGCCCGCTTCCGCCAGCCGCTCGACGTAGCGCATCAACGGCGCGTGGCACTCCGCCAGGTTCGCGGCTTCCGTCGGATAATAGTTCATCTCCGTGTTGACGTCGAGGTGGTAGTCGCAACTCCACGCCATCCGGTTCGCTTCGCCGTCGTTCCAGATGCCCTGCAGATGCATCGGGAGCACCGAGTCCGCGCGCGAGCCGGCAATCGTCAAGTAGCGGCCGTATTGAAAGAACAGCGCGAACAGCTGCGGATCGTCATGGCCTTCGCGGAGGCGCCGCGTCCGTTCGCCGAGCGGCAGCGCCGAGGCGCCGGAATCGCCGAAGTCGGCCTCGACCCGCGCGTACAGCGCGCGGTAGTCGGCGATATGCGCCGCGCGGATCGCCGCGTAGCCCTTCGCGGCCGCCGCTTCCGCCCGGCCCGCGGCGGCCTGCGCCCATGAACCGTCCGGCTGGAGATAGTCCGTCTCCACGGCGAAATAGACATACGCTTCGTCGGCGTCGTCCACGACGATCGCCCCGTCCGCCGCCGCGACCGTGCCCCCGCGCGCCACGATCTTGACCGCGCCGCGCGCGAGAACGCCGCAGGTCCCGTCGCTGTGCATCGTTTCCGTTGCTTGGCTCGTGAACGCGAGCGCGCCCTCGCCCGATACTTCGGCTTCGAAGCGATCCGTCCGGCCTTCCAGCCGGAGCGCGAACGTCACCCCGCCCGCGGAGTCCGCGCCGCTCCAAAGCCGCGCGGCGAGCACGTTGTCGGGATGCGAGGCGAGCAGCTCTCGGCTGATGCCCGGCGATGCGGGGCTGGCGAAATCGGCGCGGTAGATCGCCTCCTCCAGATTCAGCCCGCGCACGAGTCCCGCGCCCGCATCCTCGGACGGCGCGCCTCCGCCGAAGGACAGCACGACGTCGCACAGCGACAGGTTCGTGCCGAAGTTCCCTTTCTCCGCCTGCAGCAGCCGGCTCGCCATCTCTTCGCCGGCGGCATAATCGCCGGCGTAGAAGAGCTCGCGCATCGCGGCCACGTCGGCCTTGCCGCGCGACGGCGTCGCGGGCGGCTCGGCTCGGCCCGACCAATAGGTCGCTTCCGTCACGCACCACGTCTCGCCGGCGGCGCCGCCGTGCGCGACCGCGCCGAGGCGGCCGTTGCCGAGCGGCAGCCCCTGCTTCCATCCGTCCGCCGGACCGTTAAAGGTCAGTTTCATCCCGCTCATCTTAGCGCACCCGGTATTCGGCGAAGTATTTCGGAAGGATATCCGTGGACGCGCCCGGCATTTGCGGCAGCACGTAGAAGCCGTTCTCGATCGTCGCCGGCTCCTCGAAGATATGGCGGATCCACGGGATGTACTCCAGCATGAACGCGCCTAGCGTCGCGGCCACCAGATGCTGATGGATCTGGCCCATGTCGCCGACATGCGGGCAAACCGGCACGTCGTACGCGGCGGCGAGTCCCGCCACCTGCAGCCATTCGGTGATACCCGCGACGCGCGTCACGTCGACCTGGCAATATTCCAGCGCGCCGTTATGGATATAATCGCGGAAGGCGTATTTGTTGTACACATGCTCGCCGAGCGCGATCGGCACGTTCAGCTCGTCCGCGAGCTTCTTGTGGCCCATGATGTCGTCCGGGTTCAGCGGCTCTTCCAGCCAGAACAGGTCGAACTCCTCGAGGCGCTTGCCCCATGTCATCGCCGTATTGATGTTCCACTGCTGGTTGACGTCGATCATGAAGATCGGGTCCTCGCCGATGGCTTGGCGCACCGCCTTGACGCGGTCGTAGTCCTCGCGCGGATCCGGCCGGCCGACCTTGATCTTGACGCCCGCGAAGCCCTGCTCGACGATCTCGACGACGTCCTTCAGCAGACGTTCCTTCGACCAGTTCAGCCAGCCGCCGTTCGTGTTGTAGGCTTTGATGCCCTTGCTCTTGTGTCCGCCGAGGTACTGCCAGAGCGGCTTGTTCGACGCCTTCGCCATGATGTCCCAGAGCGCGATGTCCACGGCCGCGAGCGCCATGTGCGTCACGCCGGCGCGTCCGATCCAGTGCATCTTGCCGAAGCGCATCGTATCCCACAGCTCCTTAACCATGAACGGGTCCTTGCCGATCAGCTCCGGCGCGTAGTAGCGGTCGATCGTGTCGACGATCATCTCGTCGCCGAACGCGCAGGTGCCCGTGTAGCCGCAGCCCGTGATCCCTTCGTCGGTGAAGATCCGCACGCCGGACAAGCCCCAGTGGGTGGCGGCGTTGATGGCATCCGTGATCGGCGGCGTGATCGGCACGTGAAGCACGAAGGTTTCGACTTTGGTAATGAGCATGTAAATAACCTCTTTTCGTTAGGTTGGATGGATGTCGCATGTATTGTTACGTTGGTAAATGGGCGTCGCTCGCCTTTCCTTCGCTGCCTTAAAGGTTAATAGCCTAAAGAAGCGCCGCCTTCGACGGGCAGCGCGACGCCGGTGACGAACGCGGACTGGCTGCTCGCAAGGAACAGCACCGCGTCCGCGATCTCCTCCGGCGTCGCGGGGCGGCCGAGCGGGTGCATGTCGCGCAGCGCCTGCTCCGCCTGCTCCGGGTCCGCCTGCCGCCGCACCCATGCGTTCAGCAGGGGCGTCGAGACGCCGGCCGGGCAGAGGCAGTTGACGCGCACCCCGTCCGGCGCGTAATCGAGCGCGAGCGACTTGGTCATGGCGACGATGGCTCCCTTGGAAGCCGCATAGACCGTATTGTTCGCCTGGCCCGTCAATCCGCCGAGCGACGACATGTTGACGATCCGCCCCTTCGTGGCGCGCAGATGGGGGATCGCATGCTTGATCGCGAGGAAGACGCCTTTGACGTTCACGCTCATGAGCCGGTCGAAAGCGTTTTCTTCGATATCCTCGAGCCGGCCCGGATGAATGACCGCGGCGTTGTTATACAGCACGTCGAGCCTGCCGTAGGTCTCGATGGCCGTCTTGATCAGCTTCCGCACGTCCGCCTCGAGGGAGACGTCCGTGCGGACCGCGATCGCGCGGGGACGTCCGTCCTCCCTCGCGGGTTGTTGCGCATTGATCCGCTCTGCCGTCCGCTGGCCGTCCGCTTCGTTCCAGTCGGCGACGACGACTGAGGCCCCCTCTGCGGCGAAGCTCAGCGCGCTCGTCTCGCCGATGCCCGAGCCGCCGCCGGTCACCAGCACGATTTGCCCCGCAAACCGCATGGCTATCCCCTCCTCTTGCATGCACGCTTCCGAGGCTGCGCATCCGCGGGCCGGCATGGCGCGTCTTTTCTTCCCTGTCCGTTTATCGTATCATGGACGTTGAAATCCGTATTTGCTCGCCCATCCAAAAAGTTGACGATTCATCCGGTATTCTCGCTTAGATACGACTACCACGTTCGCGGAGGAATGCGCTATGAAAACCTTGGCGGAGCTGACCCCGTTCGTCGGCGATTCCATGCCTTACCGCTATGACGGAAGCTCCAACGAGGCGCTTCGCGTCTGCAGCGTCTATGCTTTTCATCTATTCACCGACGGCCCGGGCGAGATGGAGATCGAAGGCGCGCGCTATCCCATCGAGAAACGCACGCTGATCTTCCTTCGGCCCGGCCAGCCGCATGCGTTCCATATCTCGCCGGAGCATCCGCTCGCTTCCCATAACCTGTACTGCGACCTGTGGGATAACCGCGCTCCCGTCTCGCTGCACCGGACCTTCATCTATGCGCCGAATCCGTTCCGGCTGCCCGAAGCGGCGGCGGCGGAGCCGTGCGGCGAGCTGGATGCCCTGCCGGGCGCCTTCTCGCTGCAGCCGTATCCGCATCTGTACGATGCGTTCCTGCATATCGTGCGGCTGAACAACGAGCTGAGCCTCTACCGGAACGAGACGGTCAACAGCCTGCTGTACGCCTGGATGCTCAGCTGGCATAACGCCGTCCATACGCGCCAGCCGCGGGATTACCGGATCCTCCGCCTGCTGGAGCAGCTGGAGACGAACCCGGAGCGCCGCGAAACGGTCGAGCAGTGGTGGACCTTGTGCGGCCTCAAGCGGACGTATTTCCACGAGCTGTTCCTCCGCGAGACGGGCATGACGCCCAAGGCATACCAGCACCGGCTGTGGATGAGACGCGCGCTCCATCTGCTGCAAGAGAGCGAGCTCAACATCACGGCGATCGCCGAGCGGCTCGGGTATCCGTCGATCCATCCGTTCACCCGCCATTTCACCGCGTATTACGGCGTCAGCCCGAAGCAGTATCGGCTGAATCCGCGCCGGGAACGGCCGGAGGGCGCGGACGGCGAGTGAGCCGGTGACGCGGCGGCGGCCGTGCGGAGGAACGCACGGCTTATTTTGGCGGAACTCGCGGTTGTATGAACAGAGGTGCACATGGCCGACTTCACGCGCTGAGGCATGCACGGCTTACTCTGGCGGAGCTCAAGGTCGACTCTACGGGCCGAGGAGAACTTGGCCGACTAACGGGCGAAGGAACGCTATGCCGGCGTACAAGATCGCAGCTTCATGACCTTCTGTTCACGCCATTTAAAGAGGACTAGTCCCAGGTCAATTGCAATGACCTGGGACTAGCCCTCGAAAGATGAAAAATCCTGCATTTGTGCAGCATTATCACATTGATTGTCCACCGAAGACGGAATTCCTGCAAATCCGCAGGAATAACGGCCTAATCTCGGCTTCGAAACGAATTCTGCAGCTATTTACTGCATATTCGCAGTAATTTCGCTCTCTTCGGCGTTAGCGGCGAGAAACTCCTGCAGAAATGCAGCATTATGCGCCGATCACAACCGTTGACCGGCACGCCGCAAACGTCCTCCACTCCATCCATCCCGTCCGCTAGACGGCCAGTACGGCAGCGTGAGCCTTGTATCCATCCCCGTCAAACGTTCTTCGGCAGCCACTTCTGATACTGCCGGCGCAGCCGGTGCAGCTCCTCGCCGTTGTGCAGCGCCTGCTCCTCCCGCTGCTTGCCGACCGCGACGATGAGCGTCTCGATGACGGCGACCGCCGCCACCATGGAGTGAAACTCCCACAGCTGGCCGCGGGCCGCGTAGAGCTGCACGTCCGCCTTCGCCAGCATGTCGCTGACGACGAGGTCGGTGATGAGCAGCGTCCGGCAGCCGCGTTCCTTGGCGAAATCGAGCAGCACCGCCATCTCCGGCGATTCGGAGACGAAGCCGAAGACGACGATGGCGTCGCCCTCCCGCACATGGATGAGCTGGTCGAATAGCTCATGCCCTCCGCGGGCCAGCCGCCGGACGGAGAAGCCGAACCGGGTCAACCGGAAATCCACGAGCGCCGTCAGCGACTCGGCCGAGCCCGGTCCGTAGACGTGCACCGTCGCCGCATCGCCCAGCAAGGCGACCGCCGCGTCGAACGCCGCCTGCTCAAGACGGTCCGCCGACTGCCGCAGGTAATCCGCCGTCGCCAGCACGTTCGCGCCCGCGCCGTCGCCGCCGCCGACTTTATCGAAGGCGGATTGCAGCTTGCGGCTCGGCGAGAGCAGCACCTCGTCCTTCACCCGCTGCTTGAAATCCTTCAGGTTCCGGCAGCCGATCTCCCCCCAGAACCGCGAGACGGTGGAGATGCTGACCTGGCACGCCTGCGCCAAGTCCTCTTCGACCATGAACGGAATACCGTCCATGTGCTTGCTTATATAATCGGCGAGGCGCTGATGGCCCCGCGTGAATTTCCTGCCCGTGAAAAATGCCTCCATGCCGCTTCCCCCGCTTCCGATTGCCTGCGTTCAGCCCGCGCAGCCTGCGCCGCAGCTTCTCCTCGACCCCGCGAACGTATCTCCCGCTTCCGCTTGGGTTACCTCTGCGCTGGACCGTTCTCGATCCGCCGCGCAAGCCCTGCCGGAGCTCCGGTCAACGTCCGCGCCGCATCTGCCCGGCCGGCGCGGTCCGGTCCACTTGCGCGCAGCCGCGCAACCCTTATTGTCCCGACCGCAACGCGATCAGACGACTTCCTTCTTCTTCTTGAGCAGCTTCTTCACCAGATTCGCCGCGCGCACCTGCAGATCGAGCGACGGCGACAGCACGCGTTTGTACGCGCCCGCCCGGATCGCGGCCTTCAGCTCCGCGATGGTCTCGAACTGCCCGGCGAACGCGTTGTACACGCAGCCCACCTGGAACATCTGATGCGCGTCGCTGCCCGCCACGACCGGAACGCCGAGCTCCTCGCCGAGCGTCAGCACCTTCGCGATGTTTTCCTGAATGCCGATCTCGTGCAGGTCTTTGCCATTCAAGTCGAAGGCGTCAAAACGGCGCAGCAGCTCGCGGTCGATATGAAAGAGCGGGTTCGATTCGCGGAACGGATGGCCGCCGATGACCATCATGCCGCGCGGCTCGCAGAGCTCGAACAGCTGCGCGAGTCCGATGAAACGGTCCGGCGCCGTATGGCCGTCCAACGCCGCGCGCACCTCCAGCAGCTTGTCCTTCGGCCCGCTGACCAGTATATGCCCGCCTTCGGCGATGTCGACCTCCATGCCCGTGAAGATGCGGAAGCCATCTACATTATAATAGTGATCGTTGCACGGGTACAGCGTGTCGAGCGTGCCGTACACGTCCTCGAACCGGTGCGTGTTGAAATGCTCGGTCAGCGTGATCGCGTCCAATCCCTGCGCCTTCGCCTCGTCGATCATGCTCGCGAAATGCTCGAGCTCGAAGTTCGTTTTCTTGGAAAGCTTCACGTGGATGTGAAAATCGATGTTCATGATGCGTATCCTCCAGTAGGTTCGATAATCGGCGCGACGTTTTCCAGCCGCATGCCCGTCCGTTTGTCGTAAAAATTCATTTGTTCCTTGCGCAGGTCCGCATAGAGCACGGCCCCCGGCTCATAATCCGCGTCGCCGATGACGCGCGCCATCATGGCGGCTCCCCCGGCATTCAGCTGCACGAGCGTCTCCGCCCCGGACGGGAACACCGCCTCTACCTCGGCCGTCACGCGGTCCGGCCCTTGACGGTCGTACAGCCGGATGTCCTCCGGCTTGATCGTCAGCACCACTTCCCGCAGCGCCGCAAGCCCGGCTTCCTCCAGCGCGATCGCCGCGACGGGCGTCTTCAGCCATGCCCGTCCGCTTTCCAGCGCGATGACGCCTTCCAAGCGATTCGTATGCAGGCCGCCGCTGCCGATGAAATCCGCCACCTGCAGCGTCCGCGGATGCTTGTACAGCTGCCGCGGCTTGTCCGTCTGCACGATGCGCCCGCCGAAGAATACCGCGACGCGCGTCGACAGCGACAGCGCCTCGTGCTGGTCATGGGTGACGTAGATGATCGTCGTGTTCAGTTCCTGATGCAGCCGCTTCAGCTCCGCCCGCATCTCCACCCGCAGCTTCGCGTCGAGATTGGAGAGCGGCTCGTCGAGCAGCAGGATGTCCGGCTGCGTCACGATGGCGCGCGCGATCGCCACGCGCTGCTGCTGCCCGCCGGACAGCTCGCCGGGATAACGCCCGGACAGCTCCGGGATGCGCATCTTCTCCAGCGCGTTCTGCACGCTCCGCTTGACGTCCGCTTTGGCCAGCCTGCGCACCTGCAGGCCGAACGCCACGTTCTCGAACACCGTCATATGCGGCCACAGCGCGTAGCTCTGGAACACGAGGCTGAGCCCTCGCTTCGAAGGCTCCATGTGGTAATCGGTATCGCCGTTCGCGACTTCGCGGCCGCCGATCCGGATCGTGCCGCCGTCCGCCCGCTGCAGCCCCGCGATCGTGCGCAGCAAGGTCGTCTTGCCGCAGCCGGACGGACCGAGGAAGGTGATGAAATCCCCCTGCTCGATGGTCAAATCGATCCCGTCCAGCACCTGCTTCTGCTGCAGCCGCACTTGAATGTCCTTCAATTCGATTGCCGTCATGTCATTGACCTCCTATCCCTTGCGTCAGGTCCGCCTTGCCGAGCTTGACCGCCACGGCGTACACCGCGACGACGATGGCGATGATGATCATCAGGATCACGTTGGTCAGCTGCTCGTAGCACTTCTCCGCGTAATAGAAGGTGAGCGTCGTCAGCGTCTCGGTCCGCGGCGTGACGAGCATGATGATCAGCTCCATCTCCTTCATCGCGCCGATGAACACGAGCAGGAACACGGAGACGAGGCTTTTGCGGTTCAGCGGCAGCAGGATCCGGCGGAACCGCGTCAGCCACGAGGCGCCGCCGAGCTGCGCGGCCTCCTCGAGCTCCGTGCCGATCTGCATCATCGCGGCGCTGCCCGCTTTGACGGTGAACGGCAGCTCCTTCACGACGGTGATCAGAATGAGCAGCCCGATCGTGCCGTAGAGCGCCGGGATGAACAAGGTCGGCTTGGCGAACATCGAGATGTACAGCTCGGAGAGCGAGACGCCCGGAATGAGGTACGGCAGGAACGAGACCTGATCCACCGCCCGCCCGAGCCAGGACTGCCTGCCCCGCGCCACGATATAGCCGAGCACCAGCCCGGTCACGGACGCCACGACGGACGCCGCCCCCGCGATATAGAGCGAGTTCTTGAGCGCGAGCAGGAAGATCGGGTTCTGCATGACGCCCTTCTCCCCCGTGTTGATGTCCGGGTCGGAGCCGCCCCACCAATAATGCGTCGTGAAATTGCTTAGTCTGTAGACGCCTTCCTTCAGCATGAACGATTGCGCCAGCAGCACGAGCAGCGGCACGACGGCGACCGCCGCCATGATCAGCGCCGCCGCCGTCGCCGCCGGGAATCGCCACGGGCCGAGCGGCGTCAGCCTCCGCGCGCTGCCCTTGCCGGTCACGGTCACGAAGCTTCGCCGGCGTCCGACGGCCCGCTGGTTCAGGTAGATCGTCAGCATGGAGATGAGCATCAGCGTCAGGCTGAGCACGTTCGCCTCCGTCGTGAGCCGCGAACGCATGCTGGAATACAGCATGGTCGAGATCATGTAGAAATTGACGGGCGTGCCGAGCAGCGCCGGCACCCCGTACGAACTGATCGCCTTCGTGAAGATCAGGATGAACCCCGACAGGATCGAGGGCAGCACGAGCGGCATGACGATTCGCCGCAGGACGGTCAGCCGCCTCGCCCCCGCCACGCTCGCCGCTTCCTCGAGCTGGCTGTTCATCGAGCTGAGCGCGGCGCCGACGATCAGGAAGAAGAACACGCTGTCGTGAATCGACAGGGAGATCACGATCGGCACGAACCCGTACGACAGCCAGTCGGGCGGCGACACGTGGAGCAGCGACTGCAGGATGCCGGGCGTCCCGCCGATCTTGCCGTTCTTGAAGAACGTCAGCCATGCCTGCGACAGGATCCAGGCCGGGAGCAGGTACGGGATGACCGCGAGGAACGAGATCGTCCGCTTGAGCGGGATGTCCGTCCGCGTCACGAGCCACGCCAGGCTGCACCCGATGACCAGCGAGAGCGCCGAGACGGTCGCGCCGACGGCCAGCGAGTTCAGGATCGGCTTGTAGAACAGCGACGCGCTCATGTCGCTGGCCAGCACGCGGGTCCAATGGTACAGCGTGAAATGGCCGGGGTTCGCGGCGCCCGTCAGGCGGACGTCCTGCTGCCGCCAGACGAACGTCGTGTACGCGATTTTCAGAACGGGCCAGACGATCGTATAGGCCAAAAAGAGAAGGGCTGCAGCCCCGATCGAATGAACGGGATTACGCAGCCAATTCAAGGTTCGGTTATGCAGCCGCGTCCGGTGACGGCGGCCCTCCGGCGCCGGTATGTTCGCCAATGCTCTCTCCACCCTTGCCGTGAATTACTTTTGCTTGATCCAGAAGTCGCGCACCTTCGGCGCGGTATTGTACAGCGCTTCGCCGTCGAACGCCCACAGGTTCAGCGATTCGTACGGAATGTCGTTCTTCGTCTGCACGTCGGAACGCGGCACCCACGAGCCCACTTGGTTGAACGGATCGAGTCCCGCTCCCTTGCCGTCGGTCTCGCCCATCATCCAGCGGACGAACAGCTTCGCGGCCGCCTCGTGCGGCGCTTTGTTCGCGAGGAAGAAGTAGCCGGAATCCGGCACGGACGTCTTCGGCTTGATGTCGTAGATCGGCTGAATCGTCCAGCCGTTCTCTTCGTTCTTGGAGACGTCGCCCGATACCGCGAGTCCGACCGCGTCTCTGTCCGCCTTGCCGATCGCGTCGAGTACGTCGTCGCTGCCCTTGAGCACGATCAGACCGTTGTCGAACAGTTCCTGGATGTATTCGTAGCCGGCGTTTTCGGTGCCGTGCAGCTCGATGTCCTTGCCGAACTTCTCTTTGTACGCGGCGGCCATGTCGTCGCTGTTGACGACCATCGTCGTGAACAAATCCATGAACGCCGGCGAGCTGAGCGGATCGGCCGTGTATACTTTGCCTTTGAATTCCGGCGTCGTGAGGTCCCACCAGTTCTTCACGGGCACTTCCGCGTAATGCTTGGCATTATAGAAGATCGTCCGGAATTCCACGTAGTTGGCATAGGCTTCCGCTTGGGTGCGGTACGGCTCGTCCACCATCGGGGCGATGTCCGCCGGCAAATATTTGAGGTAGCGTCCCGGCTTGACCATCTCTTCCTCGACCGCGCCGCTCACTTCCTTCGTGATGATGACGTCGGGGTTGAACTGGCCCGCGTCCTGCTCCTTGGTCACCTTGTCCAGGATCTCGTCGGATTTGACCTTGCTCACTTCGACCTTGATCTCGGGATATTGCTTCATGAACGTCTCGGCGGCGTCGTTGGCGCGTCCGGACGTGGAGTATACGATGAGCTTGCCTTCTTCCTTCGCTTTGGCGTACAGGGCGTCGGCCGAATCCGCCGAGGCCGAAGCGTCCGCCGCGTTGCCGCCGGCGTTCCCCGCCGCGTCGTTGCCGGCTGCCGCCGTTTCGTTCGCCGCTTGTCCGCCAGCGTTCGCGCTTGCGTTATTGCCGCCGCTTGCGTTCGCGCCGTCGGCATCGTTCGTTTGGCCGCAGGCCGTCAGGATCAGAATCGCGGATGCGAGCACGAGCGCCGCCTTCGCGGGCTTATTCGTATGTAGCCGGTTTAACATGTTCATGTTATCCTCCTAAGCGATGGGCGCACGGCCGCATCTGTTTGGTTTTCGTCTCCCTTCATGACTATAGGTCCGGAATGTAAGAAGCGTATTACGGGAACATTGATTTTTGGTAAAAAAATATTTATTTACTAAAAATAATAATTTTATATCCATTTTATTCATTCCGCATGCCGCCGCTCCGCCGACGAAACCTCCGAATGACGGCCATCTCCGGACGATAGCGATTTCATTGCTAAAACCGGCGGCCTGGAATACGATTACAATAGGGAAGCCATAAAAGGAGGATTTCGGGATGATCCTGATCGATTTGATCTTCTTTCTCTTGGAGCTGTGCGCGCTTGCGGCCTTCTGTTACTGGGGCTTTCATCTGAAGGGGGCCGAGCATTGGGTGAGGGCGCTGACGGGAATCGGGTCGCCGGTGCTCGTCGCGGTCCTGTGGGGAACCTTCATCGCGCCCAAGGCCTCCATCCCCGTCTCCGCTTCGATTCGGTTCGTGCTCCAGCTCATCGTCTTCGGCTCGGCCGCCGCCGTCCTGTATCTGTCCGGACAGCATAAGCTGGCCACGTTGTTCCTGCTCGTCGCGATCGTCGAAGTGGTGCTGTCGCGCGCGTTGAAACGCTAAAAGCCGAACGTCCCGGAGGACGTTCGGCTTCCGTTGCTCCCGATCCGGGAGAGGCGCTGTCGCTTAATGTCCGCGACCTTGCTCGCGGTCTTGGTGTTCGTGACCTTGCTGCCCGCCGCCATGCGCATGCTGTTCGTGCTCATGGCCCGAATGCCCATGCGCATGCGCCGGCTCCGCGTCGCAGCACAGCATCGTGTCGGCGTGCGGGTGCTTGTCGTCCTCCATCTGCACGGTGCAGTGCCCGATGCCCAGATGCAGCAGGCGATGCTCGATGTCCCGCAGGATCGTCTGGCTGCGCTCGATCGTCGTCTGGCCGTCCAAGGTCACATGGCAGGACAGCGCGTTTTTGCCGCTGGTGATGCTCCATACGTGGAGATCGTGCACGGCATGAACGCCGTCCACGGAACGAATCGTGTCGGCGACTTTCCGGATATCGACGTCCTTCGGGGTCGCTTCCATCAGGATGCGGATCGTCTCGCGGACCAAGCCCACCGCCCCGACCGCGATCAAGAGCGCGATCAATACGCTGAGAATCGGATCGATGACGTACCAGCCCGTAAAATGAATGATGATCCCGCCGACGATGACCCCCGCCGATGCCGCCGCGTCGCCGAGCATATGCAGCACCGCGCTCTTGACGTTCACGTTGTCTTCCTTGCTCAGTCCGAGCCCCAGGTACAAATTCATGATCAGCCCGACGCCCGCTCCGATGAACATCCAGGTGCTGCCGACCTCCTGCGGCGATTGGAACCGCTGGACGGCCTCCCATAGGATCACGAATGCGATCAAGATCAACGACACTGCGTTAATGAAAGCGGCCAGGATCCCCGAGCGGTGATACCCGAACGTGTAGCCCTCCGACGGCGCCTTGAGCGACTGGCGCATGGCGTACCAGGACAGCCCGATCGCCGCGATGTCGGTCAGGACATGCCCGGCATCCGACAGCAGCGCCAGGCTGTGCGAGATGAAGCCCCCGACGAGCTCCACCGCCAGAATGACGAAGCTGAGGAAGAACGCCTGCTTCATTTTGCCGATCGGCGCGTGCGAATGGAAGACGTCGCCGTGGCCGTGGCCGTGATCATGGCCGTGCGAATGGTTGTGGCTCATCAACGGATTCCCCTTTACTTATGCGAGATATGGGCAAGGCCGGTCTCGAACAGCGTCAGCACGTGCTCGTCGTCGATGCTGTAATAGACCATGCGGCCGACCTTGCGGCGCTTGATGAGCGCGAGATTTCTCAAGTACCGCAATTGATGGGAAATCGAGGACTGGGTCATCTCCAGCACGGCCGCCAGGTCGCAGACGCACATCTCCGCGTGGATCAGCGTGTGCACGATGCGCAGCCGCGTCGGGTCGCCAAGCGCTTGGTAGAAGCTGGCCATCTTCACGGCCGTATCCTCGTTCAGCTGGATTTTGCTCGCCTCCGCGACCACGTCGTCATGGATGATGGTCACCTCGCAGAGGTCTTTTGTTTCGTCTTGGTTCGCAACCAGGTTTTCCATGGCCAGCACCCCGAATCGTAATAATTATCATTAATATATGAGCAAGTATTCATATATGGAGTGTAGCATAACGGAGGCTTGGCGTTCAAGAATGACGGGGCGATCCGCGCGCGGTTATTTTCGACGGGGTCCTGAACGGGGGCCTTCCGCGCATACGGAAATGGCTTGCAGCGCACATCGCGCCGCGAAGCCATTTTTGCGTATTCGGACGGCATCGCCGCCGCGTCGGCGATGCTCACAAGGATAAAGAGAGCCGCCGGATGAGCTCGGCCTGCGTAAACGGCCGCTTCCTCCCCCAGCGCTTCACGCGAACGAGGTAAGGGCTGGCGGGGTTCTTGCGGTGGTAAAAGCCGGGCACGCGCATGACGCGGGCGAGGTCCGTGATTTTGGGATCGGAGTTGAACTTGCGGACGAGCGCCTGCTGGATGGAGACGAACCGGCCGATCGTCCCTTTGCGGACGGGCCAATAGATGTGGAAGCCGTTCTTGGTTTCGACGATCATCGCGCCGCGGACGCGCTTCCGGTGCTTGGCGAGAAACTTCCGTTTCAGCTGCCTCACCCTGCGCCTGCCCCGCTGGGCGAGCAGCCGGTAACGTCCCTGCCCGGTGAGCGTCACCGTGACCGATTCGACCTGCTCCACGGGATCCGCCTGCAGCTCCTGCATGCGGCGCTCCGCCTCCTCGCTCGTCGACAGCCATTCGGCGATTTTATTGAGGTCGACGTCGATGAAATGCGCGCGAACCGCCTGGAAGTCGCCGCCCGCCTGCTTCCGATGGTTCACGGTCATGAACACCGCGTAGCCGGCGTCGTTTTTGCGCATCAGCGGCACGGGCTTATTGGTACGGGTTAGCAGCGTAATCCGCGACAGCCGGCGCTCCAGCTGGTTCATCGGCTTATGCAGCGTCATCGCCCGCGCCTTGCTCCGCGAGACGGGCAGGACGGGCTTGCGCGCCATCGTGTCGTGGACGAGCGTAAAAAACAGCGTCTGGCTTCTCTTGCAGCCGAGCTTCCTGATAAATTGCCGGAATTGGCGGGAACGCAGCTGCATGCGGCTGGCATGCAGGTGCAATCGCTGCTCCACGGAATCACATCCCTCTGAATTAGGCTGACGACACGCGCCTTTAACGATCTTAAACAATCTTATTCGGCCGCGATGCCGCCCGTGTGGTCGCCCGTACCCGTAATCAGGGGAGAACCGGTTATTCGCCGATCCTCTTCCGCCTGCTTCCGCTTCAGCTCCACGAGCAGCGCGTGCAGCTGCTCCGTCGCCAGCCCGTGGAGGACGAGACGGAAGCCGGCGCGCAGCGTCGTCAGCGGCACCATCGGGTGCTTGTTGTTGATCAGGGCGAGCCGGTCGTTGCTGCCGACGATTTTGGAAGCCAGGATGCCGATCGTCTCGTCCAGCTGCAGCGAATTGGTCGCGCGCCAGAAATCGTTGTCGGTCAGGAACAGCTGGTACACCGGCGTGAAGCACTCGATGGCCGTCGTCAGGTCCATGAAATTGGTCCAGCGCCTCGGCATGGGCTCGATCGGAATCGGCGTCGACGTGATGCCGTCGAAATTCAGCCGCTCCCGCTTCGTCACCTCGATGCCTTTGCTTTGCAGCTCGCGGTTCAGGTTGATGACGAAATTGTACAGGTTGAGGTCATGGACCAGGAACAGCTCCTCCTTCACCGGCTCCAGATTCGTCGGCTTCAGCGGACGGAGCGGAATGTCCGCGTCCGGCACGTTGTCGCGAATGAACCGCAGCACCTCCGAGCCCAGGTAGAAATGCCGCAAAATCATGGTGTTGGCGCTCGGGCTGACGAACGTCCGCATGCCCAGGTACAGCACCCGGTGCAGCAGCTTGGAGGACGTGAGCGCCTTCGGCACGACAATTTTGTATACCTGCAGCAGCATGATGAGCAGCCGCGCGAACGGCCGCAGCACGGGCAGCAGAAACTGCCGCGAACGGCTGGCGCAGTCCCGCAGGTACGCCGCCTTCGCCTCCTCGTCGAACGGGATGCTCCGGTCGAGGAAGATCGCCAGAAACGGATTGGGATCGCCGCTGTCATGCGGCATCCGGTCGAAATAGTCCTTGTCGCTCATCATGCGTTCCCCAGCTCCTCCAGCTGCAGCAGGTACAGGCGCGCCGTCGTCTTGGCCGTCTTCACGATCCGAGCGGCGATGTCCGCCGTCAGCATGGGATGTCGCACGACCGCTTCCAGCCGTTCGAAATGCTTCTCGTCCGAATCGCCGTGGTAGAGCAGGAACGAGACCTGTTCGTCCGTCAGCCGCAGCTGGTCGCGGATTAGCTCGCCCCAATAGCGCGCCATCCGGCAGCCGAGCCCTTCGATGATCCACATCGCGCCGATGAGGTCGTACGGATTGTCGCGGCTCGCCCGCTGGAACAGGTAGGCGGACAGCGCCTCGCTGCCGATGTTCTTCTCCCCGGTCCGGATGGCGGCCGGCTCGCCGCCGACGGCGGCATAATTCCGCTCCAGCAGCTCGTAATCCCGATGCTCGTCGCGCGCATGGGCGATGAACGCCGAGCGGAGATCGATATGCTCGATCGCGATATAGGACGCCGCGCGGGCGATCCACTGCGAGCCGTCGATAACCTGCTGGCGGATGTTTTCCATCAACGACTTATAATCGTCCAGCGTGAATTTACGGCGATACAGCTTATCGATGACGGGAACGCGGGCCAGCCTTTGCTCGAAATCGATCCATACCTGCACGAGCTGGCGCACCAGCCGCTCTTGAACGTCGTTCGTCCGGTCGTAATCGAGCTGCGGCGCTGCCGGCGGACGCTCTTCGATCGCGGGCCGGCTGCCCTGCCCGAGGGCATGCGATCCCACGACGGTCAGCAGCATATACGACGTCTGGAAGCGCCCGCTCTCGGGCACCATGCACAGCACCCGCTCGCCCGGAGCCAGATGCCCGCCGTTCAGCAGCTCTTCCAGCATGATATAGATCGAGGCCGCGCCCGTGTTTCCCTTCGCGTACAGATTCGTGAACCATTTCTCCTCCGGAATCGTCATCCCGCCGAGGCGCAGCAGCCGGAAGATCTCCTCGCGGAAGAAATGGGACGAATAATGGCACACCATCCAATCGATCGCCGCCGGGTCGACCCGTCCCTCCTCCACGAGCTCGAAGAACCGGTTCACGCCGACCTTCGGCATCTCGTTCACGAGCCGGATATCCTGCTTCAGGTTCATCGCCCCGTCATCCGCCGCCGCGCGGACGGAAGGGTAATCGAGCCAGGAGCCGAATGCGCTCCCTTCCTTGTTCGCGCCCGCGTACATGCAGGCCTCGTAGCGGTTCGCATACGAGCGGTTATCGATCCATTCGATCCGCAGGGACAGGCCCGCCGCCGACGGCCGGTCCTGCAGCACGGCCGCGCCCGCGCCGTCGGAGAGCATGAAGCGGAGAAAATCGGTATCGAACGGCAGCGGTTGGCTCGCATAAGCCGCCTGCGCCTCGAACCGTTCATGCTTGAACGCGCGGCTCGGAAACTCGCTGGCGCAGGCGACCGCGGCCTTGTGCTCGCCGGACCGCACCTGCAGGAAGGCGTTCTTCAGCGCATGCATGCCGCTCGCGCATACGCCGTCGTGGGTGGCGGCTTCCATCGCCGGCAGTCCGCTCTCGGCATGGACCATGCTGGCGAAGCCGGGCACGAGGAGGTCGCCCTGCGTCGTCGCCGCGGCGAGGAATCCGACCTTGTCCTCCAGCGCCTCCGCGCTCCGGTCCAGCGCGTTGCGGATCGCGTAGGAGGCCATCTCCGCGTTCGAATACAAGCTCCGCTGATCCTTATCGATGGCGTAATGCCGGTAAAGGATGCCATTCTGCTCGAGAATCCGCCGTTTCGATTTCGAGCCCTTTCCGCCGATCCGGCCGAGGTAATCTTCGATTTCGTCATTGCCCACCGGCTGGCCCGGCAGAAACTTGCCGATGCTCGTGATATAGACGGACGTGTTCATGCGCATGCCTCCATTCCCGTATTCGCAGGTAGCTGCGTGCCCTAATCATCGGCGCGGACGCCCCGGATGCCTAGTACCATCTTTCCTTGGTACCCTTGGCGGGCAATGGCAAAGCCCGGTCCGCAGTCGGACCGGTTAATGGCCTTAAGGATCGCCAGTGCCCGCCAATAATAGGACCGCGCGGTCTCCGTCGGCAGGTTCGAATCGCCGGCTTCGGCGCAGTCCGCCGACTTCGCTCCTCCGATTCTTTCATTATTCTTTCAGAGGCGGGCGCTATAGTAGAACTGACAAGAACTTGGATTACGAGGTGGTCGCATTCATGAAGCTGCATGCGCAAGCAGGGAAACACCGGCTCGCGACGTTGGTTCTGGACATGTTCGGATCGGGGCAGGTCGCTCCGGCGGAAGCGGCTCCGGCCGCGGCGGAAGGATTCGACCGGTCGCCCTGGAAACAAGAAACGTTCGCAGCCGGCCCGCAGCCGGCCGCGCGGTTCGCGGCGGCCATGGGCTACGACGAGGATACCGGCGAGACCGTGCTGTTCGGCGGCGCGGACGCCGGCTGCGACGTGATGAACGATACCTGGACATGGGACGGAGAGCGGTGGACGGACAGGACGCCGGCCGATCCCGGCGATTCCCCCGCGCCGCGCCAATACGGCGGAATGGTCTACGCCGGCCCCGGAAAGGGGATGCTGCTGTTCGGCGGCGAGAACCTGGACTACGCCGACAAAACCTGGCTGTGGGACGGAACGAAGTGGAAGGACGCGACGCCGGCCGATGCCGGCGCGAGCAAGGAGACGGAAGCCGGAACGTACACGGGGGCAGGCCCGGAGACGCGTATCGACGCCGGAACGGATGCCGGCGCTGGCTCGAATACGCTTATCGACGCCGGAACCGGTGCCGGCTCGGAGGCTCGCGCCATCGCGAATTGGATGCGCAGTCCCTCCCCGCGCATCCAATTCGCGATGGCGTATATCGGGAACGGCGAGGTGCTGCTTTACGGCGGATTCGGACCCGGCGGCGCCTTGCGGGACACGTGGATCTGGAACGGAACCGGATGGCGCGACGCGACGCCGGCCGATCCGAACGACTCCCCGACGAGTTCGCACAGGACCTGCATGGCTTACGACCGGAAGAACAAGCAGGCGGTGCTGTTCGGCGGCTACACGGACGCGCCTCCTTACCTCACGAACGCGACCTGGACCTGGGACGGACGCAAATGGACCCTGCGAACGCCCGCGGCCTCCCCATCGCCGCGCGTGTTCGCCAGCATGGCCTATGACGCGATCGGCGGGAAGACGATTCTCGTCGGCGGCGAAGCGAACTACGCGCCCAAGCAGGACGCGTGGCTGTGGGACGGCTCGAACTGGACGGAGCAGACGGCATCGAATCCGCCCGACCTGAGCCTGGCCGCCATGGCGTACGATACCCGCAGGGGCCAATCGGTCCTGTTCGGCGGCTACGACGGCAGCGTCCTGTCCGCGAATACCTGGACGCAGCGAATCGCGTGCGCTGCGAACGTGAACGCCCCGCGCCCGGCGACTGCGGGACACGACGCCGCGACCCGCCCGAAGATGGCGCCAGGCTTCGGATGGATAACAAGCCGGACCCGCGGATAAAACGGACATATGCCGCGATGCAGCAGGCGCGCGCAACGAAAAGAGGGTGGACCGGCCAAGGCCGATTCACCCTCTTTTTCAATGGATTCCTGCATTATTGATTGCAGTATTTCGATTCCTGCATCTTTGATTCCCGCATTTAATGAGCCCCGCATTTCGCTATACGAAAATTCAGCTCATTCTGCGAATTCGACGCCAAGCGGCGTTATTTCGCCGCCTCGATGCCGACCGTATAGATCTCGCACGGCCCGAGCTCCGCCGCGAACGAACCGTTGGCGCCTTCGCCGGACGGCTGCAGGCGTTGGCCCGCTTGCTCGAGCACGTCGCTCGCATACGCCCCCGCGACCGTGCCGACGTTCGGCTGCGCCTGCAGCTTCGCGGCTTCCGGACGCATGTTGAACCAGCGCAGCATGAGGTCGCCCGTCGCTTCCGCGATCTTGGCCGAGGAGAACGCGATGCCTTCGCCTTCCCATGCCAGGAACGCGTGCACCGGCGGGATCGTTCCGCCGTGAACGCCGGTTTGGACATGGGTCCACGGCGCTTGGAATTGATACGCGGACGCATACGCGCCCGTCGCCGCGCCGTCGCCGCCGTGCGGAAGTATCAGCAGCTCGACCGTATGCTCGCCGAGGCACTGCGCCTCCGGCGTCGGGAAGACGCCCCAGTCGCCCAGCTCGGCGACCGAGCGGAGCAGCGTGACGGCAATCGTGTTGCGGCCGTCGCGCAGCACTTCGTATTCGTTCAACCCTCTGTTCGCGACCGTCAAGCCCTGCGCGCCGTCGCTGACGTCGGCAAAGGCTTGCTGATGCTGCGCGTTGCTCGGGTTCTCCCATTCGGCGGCCGGCTCGTTGTCGCGAACCGCCACTTCGAAGATCGCGTCGGCACGATGCACGGACGAGACGAGGTCGGTCGGGAACAAGGCCCGCACGCGATGGTCCTTCGCCTGGTTATCGAACGTCGTGCGGATGCCCACGCCGCGGCCGGAGCGCTCCAGGCTGACGACGGTGCGGATCGTGAACGGCACGAAGTCCGTCGAACGGCCGGCTTTGCGTTCGGGATAATAGACGGCTTCCTGCTTCTCCTGCTCGAACAGCTCGTCGGCCGATGCCGGGATCGACCAATGGTGCACGATCTCGAACGCGGCGCGGTAGGCGGTGTCTTCGATCACGCGGATCTCTGCCGCGAGACCCTTGGTCGTGAGCGCCGGCTCGCCGTCCGGCTGCTTGAACATGTACTCGTTGCCGATGTCTCCGACATCCTCGAAGATCAGCAGATCGCGGTACGTGCGTCCGCTCGCGATATCCGTTACCGCCAAGGTTCCGTCCTCGGCGATCTCGATGCCGAGGTTGCCGTTCGCCAGCGAGCGGGCTCCGGTCACGAGCGACGACGCCGATGCGGCGGCGTCAGCGCCGAGCACCCAGGCGTAAGCCTTCAGGCCGAGCGCCGGCACGTCGGCCGCTTCGAACGTCAGCTTCACGCGGCGCGTCCAATACGGCTGGCGGAACTTGTCGTCCGGCAGGTCGTAGCCGAACTGCAGGCCGAGATCTTCCACCGAATGGGCGACGGCATTGCCGTCCGCATCCACGAGCGTGCGGCCCTCGATCGAGAGGTCCTTCATCATGCGCATCATTTCGTTCGGGGCGATGCCTTCGCGGTAATACACGCGCGCAACGTCCAATTCGACTTCCACGACGCCGCTGCGTTCCCAGCCCGTCGTGTTGAATGCGACGAGCGGCAGCGCGTCCTTGCCGTATCCCGCGAACGCGCTCGTATCGACGGCGCCGGCAACCGCATGCTTGCTGTCGTCGACGATCGTCTCCGCCACATGGCGGCTCTTATCGAACCGGGTGACCATCTCGCGGTGCACCTCGTCGACGCTGCATCCGCAGATGCTGTCGTGCGGATGGTTCTGCATGAGCGTTTTCCAAGCGTACTTCAGCAGGTGATGCGGATACTTGGCCTTGCCCGTCAGATGCGCGAAGGCGGCAAGCGGCTCGGCGACCTTCTCGAGGATCGTTTGCCCGACCTGGTTCATCTGTTTCAAGTAAACGCGGGCGGACGCCGTGTTCACGAGCGTCGACCAGCCGTCCGTCCGCTGGCTGCGCAGCTCGCCGCGCACGACGGACAGCTGCTTGTCCGCGAGCGACGCCTTCAGCGACGCCAGGTAATCCGGGAAGTTCGAATGGACGAAATCCGTATCCGGGTACAGCTTGCGCGCGACGCGGATCGCTTCGGCCAGATCCGTCTGAATCGGCTGGTGATCGCAGCCGTTCATGAACAGCAGCTGCCCCGTCGACGCGTACTTGCCCGCGTCGGCCAGCTTGCGCTCCCAATATTCCTTGGCCTCCGCCTCGTCCACGGGCACCTCGTTGCCGTTGCTGTACCAGTTGGCGAACAGGATGCCGAGCACGCGCGAGCCGTCCGGTCCTTCCCATACGAGCTCCGAGAAGGACGACTCGTACGCGGAATCCGAGACCATGTTGTTGAAGCCCGTCGGCTTGACGCCGCGGCCGAACACCGCGTTGTCGATGCCCGCCTGCTTCATGAGCTGCGGCGCTTGGCCGATGTTGCCGAAGGTGTCGGGGAAGTACCCGACCTTCGCGATCGTGCCGTAATGCGAAGCATCTTGGTGCCCGATTTGCAGGTTCCGCACGTTCGCTTCGCTGCTCGTCAGGAACGCATCCTGCAGCACGTACCACGGGCCGATATGGATGCGGCCCTCGCGGATCCAGTGCTCCAGGCGCTCCCGTTGGTCCGGGCGCACCTGCAGGTAATCCTCGATGATGATCGTCTGTCCGTCGAGATAGAAGCTGCGGTATTCCGCGTCGTTCTCCAGCGTGTCCATCAGCGTATCCATCAGCGCGATGAGCCGCACGTGGTGTTTCTCGTAAGGCAGGTACCATTCGCGGTCCCAATGCGTGTGCGAGATGATATGCGCCGTTCTTTTATTGTCCGCGTTCGCCATGGCGATCGTCTCCTTTCGTTTCCAAGCCTGCTCCTGCCGGCAGCGCCAGCACTTCCACTTCGTCCGGGCGGTAGACCGCCGTCACGCGTCCGGTCCGGTCGACGGCGAACAGCACCGCGCGTTCCCGTTCCAGCACGAACGAATACGCGGTTCCCGTCGCGGCGGACTTCACTTCGATCTGCGCGTCATGCGCGTATTCGGACACGAAGACGAAGAGCTCGCCGTCCTTGAAGCGGAGACTCCGGCCGTACACGCCGGCCAGGTCGCCGCCCTTGATCCATTCCAGCTCCCGACGCGCGCCCGAGACTTCCAGCGCATGCTTGTAAAGCGCCGCGACCGGCTCTGCGCGTTCGTTCAGTTCTATCGGCAGCGGGCACCAGATCAGGCGTCCCTGCCCGTAAGCCGCCTCCATGACCCGGTCCGCTCCCGCAGGGACGGCATCGGCCGCGCCATAGCCGGCTTCCTTGAACACTTCGGCGATTCTCCGGTGACCGTAAGAGACCGGATACGCCTTGTCTCCGATCGCGAGCCGTTCCTCGCGGACGACGTTGGCCGGCTTCCGCCGGCCGAACGTATCCGACAGCCGGTCCGCCTCCCGCCAATAGGCGTCCAAACCGAGCGGCCCCGTGAACAAGAGCGTCGCGCCCGTCCGGTCCACGATGTCCAGCAGCCGCGCGAACGCCTCGTCGGCGAAGTTATGCGCGGACGGCACGATGATCAGCTTGGCCGGCGCCGCTTCCAGCGCGTCCAGATGGTACTCCGAGACGCCGCGGAACGGCGTCTTCAGCTCGTAGCCGAGCACGCGCGTCAGGCGCGTCGTCGCGTCGAACGCCAGCTTGCGGTTGGAGAAATCGTTGGAGTACGGGAACACGGCGGCAACGTCCTCCAGCTCGCGCTCCCGGAACAGATCGCGGATGCGCTCCATGAAGCTGCCGAACCGGTAGGAGACGTCCGCCTCCGGCTTCTCGGTGCCGTCCGCCCGCAGCGCGCCGATATGGGATTCGTTCGCGTTGTCCATGTAGAAGTTCGTGTTCCAAATCCACTGCACGGCGCCGGCGCCGCCTGCCGCGAAAGCGTACGCGTACTTGCGTTCCAGCATCGCGCGCAGCTCTTCCTCGGACCGCTTCGCGAATCCGGCCGGCGTCTCCACGTACATGATGCCCGTCTCCTGCACGACGTTCGGCTTGTCGGCCGTCTTCGCGAAGATGCCGTCCCACAGCAGATGATCGTTCAGCCACCACGAATGCACGGTCGTGTAATCGACCGCTTCCCCGTAGAAGAACGGCGACGGCCGCTGCGCGCCGAGCGCCTCGTCCTGGCCGACCGTCACGAGCTGCGACGGATTGCTTTCCCTGATCGCGTCCGCGAGCTGCTTCGCCCAGCGGTTATGCATGTCCATGGAGAACAGCGCGTAATCCAGCCAGCGCGTGCCCCGCTTGCCTTGGTGCATGTCCTGCACGTCGAAGTTGATGTCCTCCGGCTCGGGAATCGCCGCCGACGCGAAATCCGGCAGCTCGCCCGGGGTCATGCCCCAGCGCTCGCGCAGCTTCGCGATCGTGCCGTGGCGCCCCGCCAGCCATTCCGCGTAGGCCGCCTTCTCGAACCGGTCGCGGCTCGAGCGCGGTCCGTCGGAGAAGATCCGCGGCGGATCGAACATCGACGGCTCGTTGATCAGGTCCCAATCGACGTTCGTCGTTTCGCGGTGACGGCTGACGATGGAGCGGATGAACCGTTTCTGCGCTTCCACGCTGCGCGGGTCGAGGTACGGGTTCGTGCCTTCCCATGTCTCCGGGGTAAAGGAGAAGAACGTGAACGTCACCTGCAGGCCGTGCCGCTTCGCGGTCATGAAGAACGCGTCAATCGAACGCAATACTTCTTCGGATGCATGCCCGTCCACCTGCATGATGTTGCGGTACGCCGTCCAGATGCCCGTGCGGATCCAGTTGATGCCCGCCTTGCGCATCTGCGCCATGTCCCGGTCCCACACCGATACGTTCGGCAGGAACAGGAATTTGCGCGCGACGTCCGAGGTCATGTACGTCATGCCGACGACCGGCATCGGCCGGCCGTCCTTCTCGAAGTAATCCCGGCCGCGCGACAGCAGCCCGCCGGCGTTCAGCAATTCGGCGTCCATGCCCCAGAAGCCTTGGCGAAGCAAGCGCGTCTCGCCGTCCGCGGACTTGGCGACGCAATCCACGTTATAATAGCCCGCCCGGATATCCCCGAGCAGCGGAATGCGCTTCAGCTCGAGCTCGGGGCCGACTTCCGCCTCTTGGCGGTAGGCGAACACGGCCGAGCCTTCGTCGCGGCGGACTTTGATGTCGAACGTCCAGCTCGTCTTGCCCGCCGCGCCGCGTCCCAGCTTCTGCGCCTGCAGCGTCAGCAGCGGCCGCTCATGCAGCTCGTATGCGGCATAGGCCGGCTTCAGCCACAGCTCGGTCACGCCGGCCGCGCAGAACGCCGCCCACGCTTGCAGCGCCTCGGCTCCGCCGCGCGCGAAGAATTCCGCGCCGAGCGGCTGATTGACGAACAGCCAGCGCCCGCCGGCGAAATCGCCCTTCGTGTTCTCCCACAGCACGGCCGGCGCGGCCACCTCGCGCCCTTCGGCCGAGATGCCCTTGAGCACCGGATAGATATGCGCGTCCATCGGACCGGCCGAGCCCATCTGCAGCGGCAGGTCGCTCGACTTGGTCACGTGCGGCACGAGGTTCCACGTGTCCGCGACGTCCAGCAGCGCTTCCCGCCCCTTGAACAGCGGGATGTCTTCGGCAGCCGCCAGCTTCGCGACGGGCGCCGCCTTCACCGGCAGCATCTCGTGCACGCGCAATTGCCGGTGGTACGCCGTCTGCTCCGGTTCCGCGATCCACTCGCCCGCTTCCTTGCGGACCGGCACGCGGAACGGCGCGCCGCCCATGCTGATCAAGCCGCCGCCGCGCTTCAGGAATCCGAGCAGCGCTTCCCAGGCCGCGACCGGAAAATAAGGCGCGTGCAGCGACACGAATACGCCGCCGTCCGCACCTTCCAGCCTTGCCGCCAGCCCGTCGGCGCCGCAAACCTCGCCGGCGCCCCGCAGCTGCTCCAACTCCGCTCCGCCTATGGCAGAGGCGCCCGGAAAGGCGCCATCGTAGAAAACAATCGTTTTATTTACCATCGAGCAGTCCTGCTTTCATCGCTTTGTAGACCAGCTGCGAGAACAAGCTGTTGGACCAGGCGAACCATTTGCGCGTGAACACGGCGGGATCGTCCGAATGGAAGCCTTCATGCATGAAGCCGGTGTCGGCGTCCGTCGCTTCCAAGACCGCGATCATGGCCAGCTTCTCTTCGTCCGTCTCGGCCGTCAGCCCTTGCATGGACAGCGCCATATGCCAGATATACCCCGGCGGCGTATGCGGGCTTCCGATGCCTTTCGCGGCGGTGCCCTCGTAATAGAACGGGTTTTCCTTGCTCAAGGCGAAGCGGCGCGTGTTCCGGTAGATCGGATCGTCCCCGTCCACGTAGCCGAGGTACGGAATCGAGATCAAGCCCGGCGTGCCCGCGTCGTCCATCAGGCAGTAATTGCCGAAGCCGTCGGTTTCGTACGCGTAGATCGGGCCGAACTCCGGATGCCGGTAGATGCCGTACAGCTGGATGCCGTGGTTGATCTCGCGCTCCAGCTTGGCCATTTCCTTCTCGAACGACAGGTCGCGGAAGACGAATTCGGCGATCTCGCGCATCTGGCGGAGCGTCACGACCGCGAACATGTTGTCCGGGATGTTGTAATGGAAATCGCAGGCGTCGTCGCTCGGCCGGAAGCCGGACCAGATCATGCCCGTGTAGTTGACCGGCATGCCGAGGCCGTCGTTCATGAGCGAATCGGTCATGATGCCGTTGTCGCGCTCGAAGCGGTACGGCGAACGCTCGAAATGGTACTGCTCCCGCTTCCACAGGTCGACCGCCGCGCGCATCGCGACCTTGAAATCCGCGTCGAAGATGTCGGCGCGGCCGGTTTCTTTCCAGTACGCGAAGGCGAGGCGCATCGAGAAACAGATGGAATCGAGCTCGAATTTGCGCTCCCATACCCAAGGCGACATGTCCGTCTTGTCGTCGGTGTTCCAGTGCCAATCGTTCGCCAGCTCGTTGAACGCGTTCGCGTACGGATCGATGACGATGTTGCGCATGTGCAGCTTGATCAAGCCGCCGATGATCCGCTGCAGGTCGGCGTCGTCCTTGGCGAACGGCACGTAATGCATGACCTGCTCGACGGAATCGCGCAGCCACATCGCGGGAATATCCCCTGTAATGACGAACGTCGTGCCGTCATTCAGCAGCTTCGTCGTCGTTTCCAGCGTATTCGGAAAACAGTTCTTGAACAGCTGCAGCAGCTTCGGCCGGTGCGCGAGGCGCGTCTCCGCCTCCGCCAGCACCGCTTGCACGGATTGCGGCAGCGGCAGGTGCGGCATGTCGATTTTGGGCAATCTGAATTGTTCCATCGTGGTTTTCCCCTTTGTCGTTACTGTATCGCTTCGTTGCTTATGCGCGCCGCAAGCGGCCCGCGGGCGGTTGTCCGCGCCGCGGCCGCTTGCGCCGTCAAATGTTCGTGATGTCGATCCTTCGCACCGTTAACCTTCGATGCTTAAGGGCATTACTCCTTCACGGCGCCAACCGTCAACCCTTGCACGAAATAGCGCTGGAAGAACGGATACGCGAGCACGATCGGCCCGGTCGCCAGGACGACCATCGCCATCCGCGACGTATCCTGCGGCATCGACTGCAGCACGGCCGTCCCCAGGGAGGCGTTGTTGCTGTTGGCGAGAATGAACTGCATGCTGTTCTCGATCCGCATCAGCATCGATTGCAGCGGCACCAGGTCGGGGTTCTCGATGTACAGCTGGGCGTTGAACCAGTCGTTCCAGTAGCCGAGCACGCTGAACAGCGCGATCGTCGCGAGCCCCGGCAGCGCGAGCGGGATGATCAGGCGGAAGAAGATCCCGAACTCGCCGGCCCCGTCGATCTTGCCGGATTCGATGATCGCGTCCGGAATCATGGTGGCGAAGAACGTACGCATGATCATGATGTAGAAAGCATTGACGGCCATCGGCAGGATCAGCGCCCAGAGCGAATCCCCCAGGTGGAGAAACTGCGTCGTCACGATGTAGGAAGGCACGAGGCCTCCGTTGAACAGCATCGTGAAAAACGCCATGAACGAGAAAAACTTACGGTATTTGAAGCTTTTGCGCGAGATCGCGTACGCGAAGAACGAGATCATCGCGAGACTCAGCGCCGTGCCGACGACCGTGACGAGAATCGTCACGCCGTAGGAGCGCAATAGCTGGTCGCCCGCTTTGAACAGGTAGCTGTAAGCTTCGGTGCTCCATTTATTCGGAAACAGCGAATACCCGTCCTTCGCCAGCGTCTTCTCGTCGGTGAACGAGACGATCAAGACGAGCAGGAACGGAAACACGCAAGCCAGCGCGAACAGGCCGGCGAGAAGGTTGAAAATGACGTTCCAGGCCGGCGTCAGCCGGTGGAAGTCCTTCGGTTTGGTCAAGGATGCCATGATGTTTGCTCCTTTCTGGGTAACTTTTTATGCTTGCGAAGTTAGATCGGGCTTACGAAGAGACGAATGCTGCATTCCCTGTCTTCCGACAATGAACGCAAACCAATCGTCTTAGAATAGCGCGTTGTCTTTATTAAAGCGCCGAACGATGTAGTTGGACGTGATGACGAGCACGAAGCCGACGAACGATTGATACAGGCCGGCCGCCGTGCTCATGCCGATCTCCCCGGTCGTCTTCAGACCCCGGTAGACGTAAGTATCGATGACGTTCGTCACGCTGTACAGCGTCCCGGAATCCCGGGGAACTTGATAGAAGAGGCCGAAGTCGGCGTAGAATATGCGGCCGATGGCCAGCAGGGTCAAGATGGTCATCAGCGGCGTCAGCATCGGCAGGGTGACGTTGCGGATCTGCTGCCATTTGTTCGCGCCGTCGATCATCGCCGCTTCGTACAGCGACTTGTCGATGCCCATGATGGCCGCCAGATAGACGACGCTGTTGTAGCCGAGCGACTTCCACAGGAACACGACGATGATGATGAACGGCCAATATTTCGGCTCGGAGTACCACTGCTGCGGATCCATGCCGAGTCCGAGCGCGATTTTGTTGATCACGCCGCGGTCGAAGCTGAGGAAGCTATATACGAAATAACTGACGATGACCCAAGACAGGAAGTACGGCATGAACATGCCGGTCTGGTACCATTTCGCCAACTTCTTATTTGCGATCTCGGAGAGGATGACCGCCATGGCGACCGCCAGGACGAGCCCGATAAAGATGAATACGATATTGTACAGCAGGGTATTCCGTGTGATGGTATACGCGTCGTCGGTGCTGAAGAGGAATTTGAAGTTGTCGAAGCCGACCCAGCGGCTATGGATGAAGCTGGACAGGAACCCTCCGTGTATTCGGTATTCCTTGAACGAAATAACGGCGCCAAGCATCGGCAAATAAGAAAACAACAAAAACCAGACGGTAGCCGGAAGCACCATCAGGAGCAGGGCTTTATTGCGATTGATGTCTTTGAAGAAACGCCCTAAGGCTTTCATGGGGTTCACCCTTTCTAAGCGAAGTCGGTTCGCAGCGCCAAGGGCCTGCGGCAATTCGTCCCAAGATGAAACGGCTGATGCCGTCCATTGGCGGCGGCGCAGGTTTCATCCCATAGAACCAGAAACAACGTATAGGATGTCCAATCCCGTCCGTTTCCCTGTTTTTGAAAAAAAAGGGCGAATGCCGAACATTCGCCCTTCGGTGCTATAAATGGCTTACTTGGCTTGCGTGGCTTTCCAAGCGTCGAGCTGCGTTTGCGCTTCGGTCAGGATTTTGCCAAGACCCGCGTCGTTCAGCTTCTTGATCGCTTGCGGCAAGTATTTGTCCGGATCGACCGTACCCGTCATGAGCGGCGCCCAGAAGGATTCCTTCGCGTTTTGCACGGCCGCGATCTCGCTCGATACTTTCGTCGGATCGAAGTTGAAGCCGAGCAATGCGGCAGGTTTGCCGGCATCGTTGTATTTCTTGAACTGTTCCCATTTGTCGGCAGGATCGCCAGGGTTCAGGTAAGTAATCATGATGTTGCCGAGCGCGAACGTCGGCATGTCGTAGTTCTTGGACTCCGGCAGGTTCTCCATGTAGTCGCCGTCGGTTTTCTTGTAGTGCGTGCCTTCGATGCCGGAATCGACCATGTTGCGCAGAACCGGATCGGTGTTCAGCAGGTTCAGGAACTCCATCGCTTTCTCTTTATGCTTCGAGTTCGCGGAGATGGCTTGCATGGAGCCCATGACCGACGAGTTGTAGATCAGCGCGTCGCTCATCGGCGTCGATACGATCGGGTAGCCGTAGCTCGTCGACCATACGTTGTCCGCGAACGGCTGCGTCGTCGCTTTGTCGGCGAACCATTTGCCCGTCGCCTGCACGTCCGAAGACGATTCCAGCGTCGCGGCTTCCGTCGGGATGTAGCCGGCTTGGTAGTATTTGTGCATCGTTTCGAGCGCTTGCTTCATTTCCGGCGTTTCGAAGACGTTGACGATTTTGTAGCCGGTGTCGCCGAGCTTCACGGCGAGCGGGAATTTCTCGATCAGGTAGTCGTAAGGAATGTACGGCGTGAAGTTCTTGTCCACTTGCAGCGGCGTCACGTCCGGGTTGTTTTGCTTGACCGTCTTCAGCAGCGGCTCCAGGCTTTCCAGGGAGCGCACGTCCGTGATGCTCAGCTTGTTTTGGTCAAGGATGTTTTTATTGAAGCGCCATACCTCGGATACCGGGAGTTCTTTGTTCGCCGGCACGCCGTAGTTCTTGCCGTCGACTTTGGAACCGCTCAGGAAGGCCGGGTTCAGCGTGTCGGTGATGCCCTTGCCGTATTGCGTCAACAGATCGTCGATCGGTGCGAATGCGCCTTTGCGCGCGTTTTGCACGTAATCGAACGCCCATGCCGCCGTGAACATGATGTCCATGTCCGCGCCGGAAGCCGTCAGCACCTGCATCTTTTGGTTGTAATCGCCCCAGTCGATCATCGTCATTTTGACCGTTGCGCCGATTTTGTCTTTCGTATAAGCGCTAACCGCTTCCATGACTTTGTCGACGTCTTTTTGCGGCGTGCCGATCGTGTACCAGTTCAATTCGACCGGTTCGGCGGCGTTGTTGCCGCCCGCGTTGCCGGACGAAGACGTGTTGTTGTTCGCGGCGGTGTTTCCGTTGTTGCCGCCGTTGCTTCCGCAGGCGCTCAGCAAGAGCATGGCGGCCATGGCGGACGTCAGTCCGATCGCTGCCTTTTTACGGGTGATTCCCATTTGGTGTTGCCTCCCTTTTGTCTGTGTAGCATGTCATCAGTCGCGACTTGGTGCTACTTCATCTTAGAAGATGAAAACATTTTCAAAAATAATAGAAAACAAAGAATAAGTGTACAAACTAAAGAAAGGAACCGCGAATGGCGCCTCGGCGTCACAGCAGCTCCTTAAAATCGCCCGGCACCATCCCGACATGCTTCTTGAACTGCTTGTAGAAGTAGCCTGTCTCCCAGTAGCCGACCTGTCTTGCGATCTCGTTCACCTTGAGCCGGCTGTCCGCCAGCAGTTCCTTGGCTTTGTCGATGCGGAACTTGTTCAGGTAATCCGTGAACGTATCCCCCGTCTGCTTGTGAAAGAGCTGCCCGAGGTAATTGGGGTGAATGTGGAACAGCAGCCCGAGCGACTTCAGCGTCAGCGCCTCCGCGTAGTGTTCGTGGATGTAGCGCAGCGCCTGCTTGATGACGGGACTCATGTCTTCGCCGGAGAACGAATCGGCCGCGAAGAATGCCGCCGTCCGGACGGCTTCCTCCACGCCTTCGAGCGAGGCGGCGGTCACCGCTTGATCGAGCACGCCCTGAAACACCGCCGGGGCATCCGGACGTCCGAGCTTGTCGACTTCCATCTTCATCAGGATCATCAGCTCGATGGCCGCGCCTCTTGCCCGGACGGGATTCAGGCTGCCCGCCGCCCGTATCGCCCGGAAATCGCGGTCGACGACCGCCATGAGCTCGTCCTTGTCCTTGGCGAGGATGGGCTTGGCATACGCCTCCCACTCGAACAATCCCGGCGGAAAGGCCGCCGTCTCCGCGGAGAGGCCCGCATAGTCGAGCAGATGCCGGTCATGCCGCACCAGGAAGAACTGCTGCGCCTTGCGCGCTTGAACGTAGCTTGCGGCGGCATCGGCCGTCGGCACGATCCCGCCGAGCGCGATCCGCGGGCCGAGCTGCCTGCTTTCCCACTTGTCCGCCGCTCTTTCCAAGGCTTCCGTCACCTTAGCTTGATCCGGCTCGCCCCCGTTTATGCAGCAGGCGGCGACCAGATCCCCCTCGTCGTTGCGAAAGGGAACGAACGACAAGCCCTCCGCCTCTTCGGCCAGCAGATCCGCGATGCAGTCGTCCAGCTCGCGGCCGGCGGCATTCGGCTCCGGACGGAAACGGATAATCGCCAGCGCCGCGTACGGCTTCGAAAGATCGATGCCGAGGAGCGCCGTCCGCTCCGTCAGCTCGGGGAACGCGATCCGCCCGTGCACCCAACGGGTCAAGACGTTGTCCCGCAGGATGCCGATCTCGTCCTCCCCGAAATCCTGCGCCGGCTTGTCCGCGTCCAGCTTCCGTACCGTATCGGCCAAGGTCGCCTCCAGTTCCTCGAAGCGAATCGGCTTCAGCAGGTAATTTTCGATGCCGAGGCGCATGCCTTCCTTCAGAAAATCGAATTCGTTGTATCCGCTCAGGATGATCGCCTTCAACTGCGGCTGCAGCTCCCGCGCCTTGCGGATCAGCTCGAGTCCGGTCATGATCGGCATGGAGATGTCCGTGATGAGCAGATCGACCCGCACCTCGCGCAGCCGCTCCAGCGCTTCTTCGCCGTCCTCGGCGCTGCCGACGACCTCCAGGCCGAAAGCGGACCAGTCGACGGCGTCGCTCAAGCCTTCCGTGATGAACGGCTCGTCGTCCACGAGCAATACTTTATACATCGCCAGCTTCCTCTCTGTGATCGGCCGCGGGCCAGGTCACCGTCACCGATGTCCCCTTCCCCGGCATGCTCTCTATGCCAAGCCCGTAACCGGGCCCGTGCACGAGCGCAATCCGCTCGTGCACGCTGCGCAGTCCGAAGGACTGCTGTTCCTCGGTTTCCGGCGCCTTCAGCCGGCGCATGACGCTCGCGAGCTTCTCCGGCTCGATGCCCTTGCCGTTATCGGCTATCCGGACCCGGATAAGGCCGTTCTCTTGCGCGGCTTCGATGGTCAGCCGGTTGTTCTTGCGCCGGGAATCCATCCCGTGCACGATATAGTTCTCCACGATCGGCTGCAGCAGCAGCTTGGATACGGGCACCGCCAGCAGCTCCTGCTCGCAGTCGATGACATAGGAGAACTTGTCCTTATAGCGAATCCGGAACAGCTCCAGGTACAGCCTGCACATCTCGAGCTCCTCGCCCAGCGTGTTCTCCGCCTTCGCGCTGACCGAGTTGCGGAACAGCGCCGCGAGGCTGTAGATCATCTCGCCGACGTCGACCGCGCCCTGCGACACCGCCCGCATCCGGATGACCTCCAGCGTGTTGTAGAGGAAATGCGGATTCACCCTGGCCTGCAGGGCGGCAAGCTCGGTCTGCTTATGCCTCAGCTCCGCCTTGTATTCCCGGTCGATATGCCGTCCCAGCTCGTCGAGCATCTCGTTGAAGCTCTGGGAGATCTGCCCGAGCTCGTCCTCGCGGGCATCCTGCAGGCGGGCCGTGAGGTCGCCGCCCTCCACCTTCCGCATGAAGTGCACGATCCGGTTCGTCCGCCGCGCGATGCTGACGATGACGATGGACGGAATGATCACCGCGACGAGAATGCAGATGGAGCTGATCAGGATGATCGCCCGCTGGAGGCCCGCGTACGCCTCGGCCATCGCGCTCTTGGGCGTGATGCCGACGACGAGAAAGCCGGCCTTGTTCTGCGTCAGCGTGGAGATGTACGACGGTTCGTCGAGCAGCTCGGTTTCCCTCAGGGATCCGATCTGCTTCATGTACGGGAAGGTCTGCCCGTAATAACGGTTGGCGGAATCGGACAGCACCTGCCCGTCCGGCGACAGCACCAGAATCTCGCCCTTGAGCGGAGTCCGCTGCCGGTCGAGCGACCGGTTCACCATGCCGGAGTCGAAGTATACGAGCAGCTGTCCGATGTTCTTGAGCGTATTCTTATCGTTCACCTGCGCGCGCATGGAATACAGCTGCGTGTTCCATTGGCCGATCAGCCCGCGGATCCAGACGTTCGGCGTCGCCGCCACGGGCCCTTCCGCCGCCATGATGTCGGGAATGTACGAACGGATCGGATTGGTCTTGTACAGCCGGCGCGGGCCGTTCAGATTGAAGGCGTACAGCTGCTGCATGTCCGTGCTGTACAGCAGGATGTTCTGAATGTCGGGATCGGCATCCATCCGGTTCGCGAGATAGCTGAGGATATCGACCGCGCCCTCGTTGCCCCCCGCGTAATTCTGATCGAGCATGTACTGCGCGTAATCGCTGTAGGAATGCCGGAGGAAGTAGGACGCGTTGCTCGCGAGCAGGCTGTTGCGGTAGATGTCCTGCACCGTGTTCTGCACCCAGTCGTACTTCTGCTCCATGTAGCGGTTCACCCGCTCCATCGCCTGCTTCTGGTTGTTCAGTTCGCTGCTCACGATGGAATCGGACATGAGATTGAAGAGCAAGTAAGAGAGCGTGATGATCGTCAAATTCACGATGACTGCGAAGACGAGGATGACTTTGACGAACAGGTTGTTCTGTATATAGTTGCGGTAGATCTTCCGGAATCTCAAGCGCCCGTGCCCTCTCTCGTCGATGGTTAGGATTTGCCGACATTATAACATTAAGTCTCGGGCCGCGCCTATTCGGCCGCGCCTTCGCGAGATGTCCGTTCGCTGGCGGCCGCGCCCCTTTATTACCCAATAATTACCATGTTAAGATTCCCGCCGGCTGTCCCTCTTCCATCCGATTGTGGTAGAATATAGATTCCGATTGATAGGCGCTTTTGTCGAAGGAGAAGACATATCCCCGCAAAAGAAGGTAAGAGGAGAGATTCAGAGCATGGAAACGAACATCCAGACGACGGCACCGCGTTCCGCCGAACGCACGAGTCGCCGGTCCAAGCCGTCCATTCCGGTGTTTCTCGCGGTATGGGTGCTGCTGATCGGCTCCGGCGTCGCCGGCACGGTATGGTATACCGGCCAGGTGAAAGCCAAGCTGACTCAAGACATCGGCAACCAAACGTCGAAGCAGATCACGGCGATGCAGCAGAACTACGATGCGCAGCTGAAGCAAATGCAGACCCAATTCTCCGGCGAGCTGAGCAAAGTGCAGGGCAAGGTCGACGCCCTGAACGAGCTGCTGGAATTCACGAAGGATAATACGAACACGAAGACCGACAACAGCAACAAGCTGTATACGCAGCTGAGCGAGGTCGAGAAGAAGCTGGCCGAGCTGCAGAAAAGCCTGGACGTGCTGAAATGACGCTGACCGTCAAGCAAATCAACCGCTTCTGCCTCCTGGCCTGCGCGCCGTTCATCGGACTCGCCATCTGGCTGATGGCCGCGAATCTGTCGATCACGCTGCCGGAGAGCGCCTTTCCGCAGCTGGCCTTGACGCAGGCGAACGTGCCGGCGGACGCCGCCAAGCTGACCGCCGGCCTCGACCGAGCGAAGCAGACGGCGACCGTGACCGCCAAGTCGCTCAAGAAATCGATCGCGCTCTACACGGCCACGAACAAAAGCATGCGCGCCATCGCCACGATCGCCGCCGCGCAGTCGGACCGGCCCTATCTAATCTACGACCGCCGCATCACGCGGAAGATCGGCGCGCCGGCGAAGCAGATCAATTCCGACAAGGTGCGCGCGCAGCTGTTCGCGATCCATGCGCAGCACTTCAACGGCTATGCGCTGAAGGTCAAGCTGAAGTCGGAGGGCGCGATGAAAATGGTGCTCGGACAGGACAAATACGGCGGCGCGGAGACGACGCTGGCAGCCGCCCAGCGCTACCATGCGATCGCCGGGGTGAACGCCGGCGGCTTCGCGGACGACGGCGGCAAGCGCTACCCGCTCAGCACCACGATGATGAACGGCAGCTACTTGAACGGCTTCGACCCGTCCTTCAAGGATCTGTTCTTCGTCGGGCTTAGCGACGACATGAAGCTGATCGGCGGCAAATACGCGAGCAAGGCGCAGCTGGACAGCGAGCAGCCGCGCTTCGGCGCGTCGTTCGTGCCGGTGCTGCTGCAGAACGGCAATCCGCAGCCGATTCCCGCGAAATGGCAGACGAGTCCCCTGCGCGCGCCGCGAACGGTCATCGCCAATTACAAGGACGACCAGCTGCTCTTCCTCGTCATCGACGGGCGCAACGAGAACGGCAGCTCGGGCGCGACGCTCGCCGAGGTCCAGCTCCTGCTGGAGCGGTACGGCGCGATCGACGGCTACAATCTCGACGGCGGCGGCTCGTCGTCGCTCGTCTTCGACGGGCGCGTCGTGAACCATCCCTCGGACGGACGGCTTCGTCCGGTGCCGACCCATTTTCTCTTTTTCAAATAGCTGCCGGTCGGCAGTCGACGGCTTCGATTCGGCGGCCGATCCATGGCAGCGCGGCGAAGGCCAGGCCTCATTTGCTTTTATTTGCATCCTATATGGTTCGCATCGTTAAACGATCGATCGCAGAGCAAGGACCCGGAGCTTGATATCCAAGCCCGGGTCCTCGCTATTTGCATGCAGGAGACGCAGGCGCGCCGCCGCGCGAAGCGCTAGGCGCGTGCGCGCTTATTCCGCCGCCTGCTCCGCGAACAGATGCCGATACTTCTCGTAATCCGCCCGCTTGCATTCCATCGTCAGACGCGTGCCGTTCGCCTCGTAGCTCGTGGCCTGCACATGGCCGTTGACGTTGAAATACGACACCAGGCGGCCTTCGGTGAACGGGATGACCACCTCGCACTGCACGTAATCCTGGAAGATCCGGTCTTTCACGAGCGCGGTCAGCTCTTCGATGCCCGCTTCTTCCTTGACCGAGAGGTACACGCTGTCCCCCTCCACCCGCGGGTACTTCTCGCCGGTCAGGTCGGTCTTGTTGTACGCGTACAACATCGGAATATGGTCCGCGCCGAGCGCCTTCAGCGTCTCGTTGGTCACGTCGATCAGCCGCTCGTACTCGAGGTTGGCGTAGTCCACGACCTGGATCAGCAGGTCCGCCTCCGCGACCTCCTCCAGCGTGGAGCGGAACGCCTTGACCAGATGATGCGGCAGCTGGCTGACGAAGCCGACGGTATCCGTCAGCAGGAACGATTTATGGTCCGGCAGGTCGATGCTGCGGACCGACGTCTCCAGCGTGGCGAACAGCATGTCTTTGGCCAGCACCTGTTTGTTCGAATCCGGCATGTACTGGTCCAGGATCGCGTTCATGAGGCTGGACTTGCCCGCATTGGTATAGCCGACGAGACAGACGACGGGCACGCCGGTTTTCTGGCGCTGCTTGCGCTGCACCTGGCGCCGCGCGACGAGCTTCTCCAGCTCGGCCTGCAGGCCGGCGATGCGATCCTCGATGCGCCGGCGGTCGAGCTCCAGCTTCGTCTCCCCTGTCCCCTTGTTCTTCATGCCCGAGCCGCCGCCTTGGCGGCCGAGCGATTCGCGCAGGCCCGCGAGCCGCGGGAGCATGTATTGCAGCTGCGCGACTTCCACCTGCAGCTGGGCTTCGTGCGTCTGGGCGCGTTCGGCGAAGATGTCCAGGATGAGCAGCGTCCGGTCCATGACCTTCTTCTGCAGCTCGCTCTCCAGGTTGCGGATCTGCGAGGGCGAGAGCTCGTCGTTGAAGATGACGGTCGACGCGTCCAATCCCTCCGCCAGCGCGGACAGCTCGCCGACCTTGCCGGTGCCGAGGTAATGCGCGCTGTTGATCTTGGCGACGTTTTGCGTCAGCTCGCCGACGACCTCGATGTTGCAGGCCTCCGCGAGATTGCGCAGCTCCTCCATCGAATAGACGAAGTCGGGCCGGTCGTTCAAGTTCACGCCGACGATAACGGCTTTATTGTTCACTGGTTGTTCCATATGGGAATTCCTCCTTAGATTAGGGCCGGGTAAGCCAAAAAAACGCACGGGCGCGCTGGCCTGTGCGTTTTCGCATCACGAAAGAGGAAACCGGATCGCTGCCCGTTCTCGCGCCCGGAAGCGCATTGTGCTTCCGGCGCGGGCAGATGGTCGTCTCGGGCTGCGGCTGCGTCAAGAGACCCGCCGTAAGCGGCGGGAGTCGACGATGCGCGTTCCGACTATGATTAAAGGTAACGCGAGTTTCCGGAACGCTTCCGGTTCCGGTTGGTCTCGCGTCTTGGTCAAGCTTCGGGTCACCTTTAATGGGACAGACCTATCCTGAGTCCTCTGCACAGGGGCAGAGCCTTGGCGCTATTCAATTAGCCGCGCAAAGTTCTCAATCGGATAAAGTCTATCACACGTAACCCTCCGTTTCGGTTCAAGTACCGTCATTCTAACATAGGACATTGAAGGATTGCAAATGATTGGCAATCGCTTCGGGTTACTCGTTCACCATGACCATCTTGATCGCGGAGCCGCGGTCGTCGCGCAGTTCCTTCATCGCGTCCGCGAACCCTTCGAGGCCGAACGTATGCGTGACCAGCGCGTCGCCGTCGACCGCGCCCGAGCGAAGCAGCTCGATGCATTTGGGGAAGAACAGCGCCGGCGTGGCGTGCGAAGCGCGGAGCTGCAGCTTCTTGAAATGAAACTCGTTCGCGTCGAACGCGATCGTCGCGCCCGGCCCGAATTCGATGCCGATATAGCCGATGACGCCGCCGGTCCGCGCCGCCTTGAACGTGGACGGAATCGTCGCGGGCGGCGCCGTGACGAGCACGCGGTCTACGCCGCCGCGCTCGAATTCATAGGTGTCGAGCGGGGTCTTGTCCGTGTAGATGATCTCGTCCGCGCCGAACGCGAGCGCCGTCTCGATCCGCTTGACGGAATGCGAGCGGGCCGCCGCGTAGATCTTGCGCGCGCCGCGCAGCTTCGCGAGCCGAAGCGCCATGAGGCCGATCGGGCCGAGGCCCACCACCAGCACGTCGTCTCCCATCCGGATATCGACGACCTCGGTCAGGTCGACCGCGACGCCGAGCGGCTCCACGAGCGAGGCGACCGCGAAGGACAGGCCTTCGAACGGCACGACGACTTCCATCGGCGCGACGATGTATTCCGCGAAGCCCATGGAGAAATCGCGTCCCCAGAAGCTCGGCCCTTTATTGCACAGATCGTAGCGCCCGTCCCGGCACAGCTCGCAGGTCCGGCAATACGTGCTCGTCTCCAGCGTAACCGAGCTGCCTTCCTCGACATGCGAGACGCGCGCGCCCTTGCGCACCACGACGCCGGAAATCTCGTGCCCGATCGCTTCCCATTCCTTCGCGGTCATCTTCGCGCTCGTCATGTCCGTCCCGCAGATCCCGCATGCCTTCACGCGGATCAATACCTCGTCGTCGCGGATCTCCCCCAGCTCGCCTTCGCGCAGCTCGAATTCGAACGGCGCTTTGACGTACCACGCTTTCGTCTTCATGCTCCTTGCCTCCCCCGAAAATCTTCCGTAATCGCCTTAACGACTCTATTATACGCCGCAACGGACGCCGGCGAACAGCGCAAACGGACAATGCGCATCAAACGAGTGCACCAAATGTTCGCTTCGCGGTATCGACAATTCCTTCGCGATTTGCCATGCTTAATGGGCGGCGGCGTCGAACGCTGGGCTGCCGGCGCGATTATCGGAATACCAAGGAGGCAGCAGCACATTGAAGGTACATATCCTACCGCTTGAACACATCGGCCCCTACATTGCCGATCAAGTCACGCACACCGCATCCGCGAAGCCGGAGGCCCTGATCGCCTGGACGACCGGCAACACGCCGCTTCGGACCGGCATTTACCGGGAGCTGATCGCCAGGGAGCAGGCGAACGGGCTCGACCTCTCGTCCTGCTGGTTCGTGAACCCCGACGAGCAGATCGGCATTCCCCGCGCGCATGAGGAAAGCTATTATACGTACATGAAACGCCACTTCTTCGACCATATCCGCCATTCCGAGGACAGGCGCTTCATTCCGGACGGCGCCGCCGCAGACGCCGCTGCCGAATGCGAGCGCATGGAGCAGTTCATCGAGGATCATGGCGGCATCGATTACCAGCTGGTCGGCATCGGCATCAACGGCCATATCTGCTTCATCGAGCCCGCCGCCTCCCTGCCCGCGCGCTGCTTCGTGACGGACATCGCGGACGTCAACCGCCGGCTCTATGCGCCGCTGTTCGGCGGCAAGCTCGAGGACGTGCCGGAGACGGCCATCACGTTCGGCTGGGGCACGGTCATGAAATCCCGCCGGATCAGCCTCGTCGCCGTCGGCAAGGACAAAGCGGAGATCGTGGCGCGCGCGCTGCTCGGCCCGATCACGACCGAGTTGCCGGCAACGCTGCTTCAGCTTCATCCGAACGCCGAGATCGTGCTGGACGAAGCCGCCGCGGCGCTCTATCTGCAGGCGCAAGCCGAAGCGGCCGAACGGCGCGGAGCGCGGGCATGACCAAGGACGAAGCGCATCCGGGGAAGAAAGCGAGAATCGCCGTCGCCGGCATAATGCACGAGACCAACACCTTTACCGCGCTGCGCACGGGCCTGGCGGACTTTACCGTCGCGGCCGGCCAAGAGGTGCATGCGGTTGCCCGCTGGAAGGGCAATGTGTTCGACGGCATCCTCGGCACGCTGGACGACCTGGGCGCAGAGGCCGTGCCGGTCTACTTCGCCCGCGCGCTGCCCTCCGGCTTGATCGAGGCGGCGGCGTTCGAAGCGATCTGCGACCGCATCGCGGACGGCATCGCCGGCTGCGGTCCGATCGACGGCATCTGCCTCGCGCTGCACGGCTCGATGTGCGCGGAGGGCTGCGACGATTCGGAGGGCGAGCTGCTGGCGAGGCTGCGGGCCGCGGTCGGCAGGGAGCTGCCGATCGTCTGCGCGCTCGACATGCACGCGACGGTGACGGCGGCCATGATCGCGCACGCCGATGCCTTTGCCGCTTATCGCACGGCGCCGCACATCGATGAATACGATACCGGAGCCCGGGCGGCCAAGCTGCTCCATGAAGCCTTGGCCACGGGGCGCAAGCTCGTGAACGAGTGGTCCGAGATCCCCGTCCTGATCGCGGGCGAACAATCGGAGACCGGCGTTCAGCCCATGCGCGACCTGATGGAGGCTTTGCGCCTGGAAGAGCGCGCCCCGGATGCCGGCCCGCGCAGCGCGTCCTACCTGCTCGGCTTTCCTTGGGCCGACTCGCCGTTCGGCGGCTGCGCGGCTATCGTCAGCGGGTTCGAGGAGGAGCGCGCGGAGCTCCGCCAAGCCGCCGGCCGTCTCGCCGAGCTGTTCTGGGCGAAACGGCAGGCATTCGCCTTCTCCACCGAAGCGGCCTTGCTGGAGGAAGCGCTCGACCTTGCCGCGGGCGAACCGCGCAAGCCCGTGATTCTCTCCGATTCCGGCGACAATCCGACGGCCGGCGCCTCGCAGGACGTGACCCTCGTCGTCCAAGCGCTTATCGCCCGGCGCGCCGAGCGCGCGCTGGTTGCGACCATTTTCGATCCGGCCGCCGTGCTTGCCTGCGAGACGGCCGGCGCCGGCGGAAACGCCGAACTGCGGCTTGGCCGGTTGAATCCTTATGAAACCGCGCCGTCGCCGCTGCCGCTGCATGCCGCCGTCGTGCGCACCGGTACCGTGCTGGACGTGAATTACGCGGTCGCGGCGGTCGGCGGCATCACGATCGTCATCTCCGATCGACGGACCGCCGTCTACGACCCCGCCATCCTGGAGGCGCTCGGTCTCCGGCCCGGCGCCTTCGACCTGCTGGTCGTCAAGAGCGGCTACTTAAGCCCCGCCTACAAAGCGCTGGCCGAACGAACGATCCTGGCGCTGACGCCGGGCGATACCGACGAACGGTTGTCGGAGCTGCCCTACCGGCGGCTGAGACGCCCGATCTATCCGCTCGACGAGATGTGAACGACGGAAGCGGCACTTTGCGGACAACGAATGCGTACGCGGTTGCGCCCGTCGGCGGCCGGCTCGATCGATGCAGCCGATTGATGCTGGACAAAAGGCATTATTGGGTCATGCTCGGTACCACCGACAGCGCGAACGAGCTGAGCGCACGAAAGCCCGACCGCGAACGGTCGGGCTTCTTTGCATGCGATGCGGATATTCCCGCGGCCCCGCTCCTCCGGTAAGCGGCGGCGGCACTCTGCGAACTGCCGGGCATGCGCCACTCGGCCGGCCGCTACCGTTCCCGACTGTGGCTGTACTGCACGAAGAAGCGCTGCAATTCCCTCCGGTGCGTGTACGCGAGCAGCAGGAAGCTGGCCAGCCAGCACAGCAGAATCGCGCCGGAATACCCCCTGGCGAACAGATAGACCGAGAGCAGCAGCATGCCGAGCACGACTTGGAAGCCGTCCGCCTCCGAAGAGGTCGGCCTTCCCTTCGTGAACAGCCGCGAACCGGCCAGCAGGACCGCGAGAATAACGGCATACGCGAGCGAGGCGGCGAATCCCGTCAGCGCGCTCCACACGCCGAACGTCACCGCGATCGCCTTGCCTCCCCGCCAGCCGAGAAAGGGGGAGAACGCATGGCCCAAGATCGCCGCGGCAGCCGGCAGCACGATGCCGAAGCCGGCCGCGGAGCCGAATTTCACGATCCAGATCAGGGGCACGTACCCCTTGAGGAAGTCGAGCGCGATGCCGGCCAACCCGTACGAATAGCCCGCCGCCTTCCACAGGTTCAACGCGCCGGGATTGCCGTCGCCGATGTCTTTCAGGTTGTGGTTCGCCATCCGGCCGAGCCAATACGAGAACATGAGGGAACCGGACAGAAAAGACAGGACCGCCCACAGGATGATGATCAATTTTTCCGGCCTCCCACTTCGATTCGCCTTCCCTTCCAAGCGACGCGCCCCAAGAACACGACCTGGTAGAGCGAGTAAAGCATGACGTAGAGGAAAAAGACGGTGCTCAGCACGTGAAGCACGGGCAGCCATCGTCCGAAGCGCCCCGTATAACGGATGAAATAATAGATCTGCGCCGTATACAGCGCATAGCCGGCGAGCAGCGGCAGCGCCCCCGGAACGCCGACCACGAAAGGTCCCGCTTCGGCGGCGATCAAGCCGATCAGCCAGATGGCCACGAACAGCGTCGTCCTTCCGTTCAGCTTGCTCGTGCTGAGCACCGCCCCTTTGCTGAATCCTTCGATCTCGCCGCGTATGCCGCCGGGATACATGCGGAAGGAAACCATGCCGCAGCCGATGAAATTGGTGACCGCAATGCCGGCCTCCATGAATTTGGCGCCGAGGTTCAGGTCGTCCAAGAGCTCGGACTTGATCGCCTCGTGCCCTTGCGCCTTCTCGTAATCTTCGCGGGCGGCGAGGATGCAGGACCCGTAAAGGCCTTTCTTCGGATTGGTTCGCTCGAACGGCGACGTGAAGGCGAACACGCCGAGGATGTTCGGAACCAGCGCCAACTTTTCGTAAAGCTTCTCCGTGTGGTGATACGGGACGACCGAGACGACGCCTCCGGCCTCTTCTCTCGCCGCGAGCAGCGATTCCAGCGCGCGGGGAGCGAGCCGGACGTCCGCGTCGAGAAAGGCGATCAGATCGCCGGACGCGCGCTTGTAGCCGTTCCAGACGGCCCAGTTCTTGCCCGTCCAACCCGGCGGAGGCGGCGTGCCGGGCACGACGGTCACGCCGAAGCCCTCCGCGACGGCTCTCGTCCGGTCTTCCGAGCCGTCGTCCACGACGATGATCTCGAACGGCGCGAAGGTTTGGGCTTGCAGCGAACCAAGCAGATGAGGCAGGTTATGCGCTTCGTTTCTTGCCGGGATGATCATGGACAGCTTGCCCGGAGAAAGGGACCGGCCGCTGCGGACGGGAATCGTTCTGCGATGGAACAAGACATGACCCGAGGCACATGCGGCCGCCATCAGCGCTAGAATCAGCAAGCCCATACCCTCACCCCCTGAATAGTTTAGGATATGAATCTATCATAAAATATATTTCTAGAAACTTCCATGCTTTGCAAGAGATTGGGAAGGCATCTTTGGCGCAAGCCAAACACCCGCAACCCTGCGCGGTTGCGGATGCACGCAGCGAGACTCTCCGTCGCGATCGGGCTCCGACGCCGCCGGCGTGCGGGCCGTGCGGCATTCATCGGCATCCGCCGTCCGGTTACATCCGATTCAGCGTCACGAGGCAGACATCGTTCTCCCGCATGCCGACCTCCCATTCGAAGGCGCCGTCCCCCTCGGCGACAACGATCTTCCGCGTCAGCTCCGGCAAGCCGGCATTTCGCTCGTCGAGCCTGCGGATTTGTTCCCGGCTTAGCGTGCCGCGCGGGGCGAGATCCAAATAATCGGTGTAAGCGTCGTTCCGGCGATAACCCGTCCTGTACGCGCACAGCTCGTACTCTCCCGGCTGAAGGCCGGCGACCGTCAGCTTGACCGGGTCCGCGGGCAGCGCGGGAAGATCGCGGCCGTAGTATTTCTTGTTCTCCGCGTCCTGCCGGACCGCGCAGTCCCAGAACAGCACCTGAACCCCGTTCCCGTCGCGGCAGGCGAACGCGTTCCGGTCGTCGCACGCAAGCGCCGTATCGCCGAGTTGGTTAAGGTACTTGTAGGCAAAATACGCCGGTTTGCGAATGCCCTGCAGATTCATGAGTCCGAACCCGCCGTGAAAATGGCCGGTCGGCGGCCCGTCCTCCTCGAATACGTCGGAAATCTCGCAATAGGACATCGCGCTCGCGAGGCCTTGCACGCTGCTTAACCGCGACAGCAGGTAAGAAGCCGCGTGATAAGAATCGCGGAGCGGATCCCAATAATGGTAGGTCAGGCCGAATTCGGTAAAATACAGCGGCAGCTCCGGCATGGGAGATTCTTCGACCTCCGCCTTCGCCCGCAGCGCCTCGCCGGCGACGCCGTCCGGCTTATAGTACATATTGCCTTGCGGCCAGCCGGTTCCCGGCGACCAGACGGGCGTGGGAACCGCTCCGTCCGGATTCGCGTAGGGCGGCCGTTCCTCAGCGTCGCTCTCGCCGGGCGCGCAGGAATAAGCATGCGTGGACACGAAATCGAGCGGCACGCCCCGCGCATGGCAATAACCGATCAGCCCGGCAAGCCAGCCGTTCGCGCCCGCGGTCGCCGGACCGCCTACCCGGTAATCCGGGCCGACGCTTCGCACGGCGCGCGCCGTCGCCTCGTACAGCTTGAAATACTCGTCCCGGTCGCCGGTAAAAAACAGGTTCCGTTGATCCGGCTCGTTCCACACTTCAAAGTACCATTGCCTGACTTCCTCCGCGCCGTATCTGTCGGTGAAATGAAGGGCGACTTCCCGGATCAAGCGCTCCCATTTGCCGTAATCGTTCGGCGGGGTCACGTTGCTTCCCTCCCAGAAGACGGTCCGGTCGCCGCTTGCCAGCGCCTCCGGCATGAAACCGAATTCGACGAACGGCCGGAGGCCGGCGTCCAGAATGAAGTCGTACACCGCGTCGACGTACTGCCAGCCGAAGATCGGATTGCCGTGCTTGTCCTCCCGGTATACGCCCATGTCGTCGTCCAGCAAACCGTGAAACCGGAGATAGCGAAATCCGCATTCGCGCGCGGCGCGGATCACATGCTTCTGATGGTCGGCGCGCAGCAGCAAATACGCGCGGCCCGTGCTGACGCACAGGTTCGGAAAGGCGTCCCGCTTGCCTTGGGCAAGGGAGCGATCGATGTCGATCCTTCGCATGGAGGAGCTCCTCTTCTTGGCTGCGGCCATAGCCGGAAGCCCGTATTCGCAAGCGCCCGGCGATAAAGGCAGCGCTTACATTAATAGCTAGATTATAGTACGTCCGCCGTGATTATTCCAGAAGAATACTGCACTTCGGCGTTGCCGCTGCGGCAAGAGCTTGAGATCTCCTCGCGCACCGCCGCGCCTCGCGCGCGGAGTCGCCCGAGGTGCCGAACGATCGGCGCGCTCGAGCCCCGGCGCGTACCGCCGCGTCGTCAGGAGCCGCGCGCTGCGACGCCTGCTCGGGCGGGTATCGCATGCGGCGCCGTCGTCGCCGGCGGGCGTCCTTGCCCCAAGCGCGGCTCCGGAGCATCGGATGGCTTCGGTTCGTTTACGCCATTAACGATCCGCCTCCGACCGCAGCGCCAACAAACGTTCCGCCCGCATCAGATCGTCCGGCGTATCGACGTCATACCCCCACTCCGCGTTCGGGAAAGGCAGCATCAGCGTCCGCTCCCGATGCTTCGCGAGGATGGACTTCCCGCCCTCGTCTCCTCGTATGGCTTCGAACTCCGCGTACATGCCGGCATCGAACAGGACCGGATGACCCGACGCGCCGCCGTAGACCGGACGCACGATTCGGATCCCTTCGTTATGCCGCAGCGCGTATTGTTCCCGCATGGCCGCGATCGCGCGGGGCGATACGAGCGGTTGGTCGGCCAGGAATACGAAGGCGGCGCGCGTCCTGCCCGTTAACGCCCGGATGCCGAGCCGGAGCGAGGAGGCCATGCCCGACGCGTAATCCGGGTTTTCGAGAATGTCCAGCCCTCCGATCGGAGCGGCTAGCGCGGTCAATTCCCCGCTGCGGCAGCCTCCGACGAGCGCGATCGGGCTCAGCTCCGCCGCGATCGCGGCGTCGACGGCGTACCGAAACAGCGGTTGGCCGTTCAGCGGGAGGACCGGCTTGAACCGTCCCATCCGCGTCGACATGCCCGCCGCCAATATGACGGCCCCTATCGTGCTCATCGCGTTTCCCTTCCCCCGCGGCGCCCGCTGCGGCGCTTGATTAATTCCGCCATGATGCTGACGGCGATTTCCTCCGGTCCCTCGGCGCCGATGTCCAGCCCCACGGGAGCATGAAGCCCGTCCGGCAGCGGTTCGGGGGACGACAAGCGTTCCGTCCGCGACCTCGACCCCAGGATGCCCAGGTAACGAAGCGGAGCATGCCGCAGCTCGCGCAAAACGCAGCGGTCCTGCCGGAAGCTGTGCGTCATGATCAGCACGAAGCTGTCCGGCGGGATCGGGTGCTCGCGCAAAAAATTTTCCGGGTGTTCGACGATTCGCCGCTCCACCGTCGGGAAATGCGTCTCATTGTTCCTGCCGCTCCTGGGATCGATGACGACGACGCCGAAATCCAGCTCCGCGGCCAGCCGCGCCAGCAGCTCGACGTCGGGACCCGCTCCGAAAACATACAGCCGTTCCCTCGGCGCGTACACTTCGAGCAGCAGCTCGCCGTCCGCCTCCGGCCGCGGAACGACCGCGATTCCCGCGCCGTCCGCCAGCAGCTTCAAGAACGTCGGAACGAGCCGCTCCACGGGCAGTTCCGGATCGCCGAGGTTGCCGAAAACTTCGCCGTTCTCGGCATAAAACAAAGGCATCGTGCCGGATGGAGCACGGCCGCCGCGGCTCTTGCTGCTGCCGAATCGGCGGCCGGCATCGTTGCCGCCGTCGCCCTCGGCAAATTCTCCGTCAACGCTGTCGTTGCCCTTAGCGCTGTGACCGAATCCGCTGCTTCCCTGGCTGGCGCGGCTCCGCTCGCCCTCATCAATACCCTCGACATCGCCGAATCCGCGGCCGGCGTCACCCGCGCCATGACCGCCAACATGCTCGTCGCCTTCGCGAAGCAGCCGCCGCGCGCATACGACGCGATGCCCCTGCTCCAGATGCGTCTCGACGCGCGACCAGACGGGCGATCCGTCGGCCCCTGCCCGTTCCCCCCACCCGCATGGCTCGACGTACACGGTGACCCGCCCGTTGCATCCCGCTCCGCGCCCCCAGGACAGGTCATCCTCCGACCTGAGGTCGTACACCTCTATCAGCGGCCGGCGTGAGCGAATGACATCCTCGGCAAGATGCCGCAGATCCTCCTCCAGGCATCCCGCGCTAACGGTCCCATAATGACTCCCGTCCGCTCCGATCAACATTTTCGCTCCCGCGCGGCGATAGGCGGAGCCGTCCACGGCGATGATCGTCGCCATCGCGAAAGGCACCCGTTCATGCCGCTTCATGTGCTGCAGCATGCGCCAGCGGTCATTCACGGTCGATCACCGCGTGAATGGCCTTCCGGATCTCCTCGTAGCTCGTGCAGCGGCATATATTGGAGCGCAGCCACTCCGTAATCACGGCCTCGTTCGCATCGGGGTGCCGATCGATCAGCGCCTGGCAGTTCATGATAAAGCCCGACGTGCAGAAGCCGCACTGAAACGCGAAATGATCGATGAACGCCTGTTGGATCGGCGCATCCTCCAAGCCCTCGATGGTCGTGATTCGGCTGCCGCGCGCCTCGATGGCCAGCATCAGGCAGGACTTGACCGCCGTCCCGCTGACGATGACCGTGCATGCGCCGCAGTCCCCGTTCTCGCAGCCGGCCTTCGCTCCCGTAAGCCCCAGCTGCTCGCGCAGCACGCGGAGCAGCGTATCCGCCGAGCGGATGACGACGGGCTGCCGCTTCCCGTTGACCAGCAGCTCGAGTTCGCATTTGACGATGCCGCGATCGGTATTGTTCATAAGCTCCTCCGTTCCAACGCCGTCATCGTATCCCGCAGCGTGTTCCGCAGCACGAACGCGCGATAGGCCGCCGAGCCGATGATGTCGTTCAGGATCGGAACGGGCCATGTCGCGATCACGCGGTCGATCCGTTCCGCCAAAGAGAGCGTCGCATCGTTCAAGATCGCCTCGATCCGCAGCGAGCGGAAAGGAATGTCGCTTACGCCGCTGAATGCCATGCGAATCCCCTGCTCCGTCCGCAGGGCGGCGATCCGAACGAGCGGATAATCGATGCGCTCCATCTTCGTTTTCTTGACCGTGACGTAGGGCAGCCCGAAGTACCTTCGATCGCTCAGGACCTGAACGAGCAGCTCCCCGCGCGCCAAGCTCGGCGCGCCGTTCAACACCTGATGGACCGGAACGGTCCGCATCCCTTTCGGCCCCGCGAGCACGACCAGGCTGTCGACCAGCAGGAACGGCAGCAGCACCTCGCGGTAGAAGAATCGGCCGCACAGATTGCCGCCGACGGTAATTTTGTTGCGGTTCGTATGGTCGGCCACGTCCCTCACCGTATCGGCGAGCAGCGGAAACAGCGGCGTTTCCTCCACGTCCGTGAGCGTGCGCGCCGCGCCGATCGCCAACTGCTCGCCGCGAAATCGCATGTCGTTGCACTCGGGCAAGCCCTTGATGTCGATGACCGCCCCCGGACGCAATTGATCCAGGCGCGCCATCGTGATGATCTCCGTCCCCCCGCCGTAATAGATCGGCGCCTTGCCCCTTGCCTCTGCCTGCCAAAACGCGCGCACCGCCTCTTCGACGGTCGCCGGCTTGAAATATTCGAAATCGAACGAGATCATGGATGTCCAAAGCCTCCTCGCGCCGCGCCGGAGTCGTACGTCATGATAAATCATATCGCGGAGCGGCTTTGTCCTATGCGAAGCAAATTCCCCTCTTCGCACGACATCGCAAAAAACCCGGCCTGTAACGGCCGGGTCATGCATGCGAAGGAGCTGCGGTGCTCGGCCGGGCGACGCAGAAGAGACCGCATATCTGCTGCACCCGTGACTTGAGCAGATGAATTTCTCGCGGTCTTATGCCCGATCCGAATCCAGGGGATGCATGGCGCGCAGCTTCTTCTTCGCCCGGTGAATCCGGGTTTTGACCGCGCCGAGGGTCGTGTTCTGGGCATCGGCGATCTGGTTGTAGGACATGCCGTGCACGTACAGCAGCAGCAGCGGCTGCCGAAACTTCGGCTCCAGTTTATCCAGCATGGCAAAGGCATCGTCGGCGCCGGGATGCCCTTCCCTTTCGGCGGCGGCCTCGGCGGGTCCCGCCAAACGCTCGATCTGTCCCGTCAACAACACCAGGCGCCGCGATTGTTTGCGGCAGTAATCGATCGCTTTGTTGCGCGCGATGGCTTTGACCCAAGCCCGCTTATTGTTCACGCCGTCCACCGAGGCGAGGTGGGCGAATATCTTGATGAAGACCTCCTGCACGATATCCTGCGCCAGGAAATCGTCCTTCACGAAGGCGTACGCGATGCGATAGACGAGGCCGTGGTATTGCTCATAGAGCGCGTCGAACGCTTCGTCGGTCGCGCATCTTTCCTTCACCAGCATGTTCATCCGCCCTCCTCCGCCATGCCTTACGAACCTGCGCCCGTCGTCGACGCTTCGATCGCGTTCTCGTATTCTTCGAGCGTAATTCCCTGATCATGAATCGCCTTCGCCGTATCGTCCCCTACGTACCGGAGATGCCACGGCTCGTAAATATAGCCCGTGATGCCCTCTTTGTCCTTCGGGTAGCGAACGATGAACCCGTACTCGTACGCATGCTCGGCCAGCCATGCGGCCTCCGGCTTATCCGCGAAGCACGCCGTCGCCTGGCAAGCGCCGTCCGCGCCCGACACGTCGATCGCCAGTCCCGTCTCGTGCTCGCTCGTTCCCGGAAACGCGCTGTACGTCTCCGCTTTCTCGCGTCCGTCTTCGCGAACGTACGAGTCGAACAGCTCTTTCTGCCGCTTATGCGAACGATAGGCCGATACCCCGGCAAGGGGCTTGCCGTCCTTCTTGGCCGCCGCGAACAGCCGTTCCAGCGCTTCGGCCGCCTCTTTGCGCATCATGCGTTTCTCGATTTTCTCGCTGAACGTGAATTTGACGTCCGGATAGACGAGATCGTCCGGCACGTAGTCGTCCGGCAGCATATGCCGCTTATTGACGAGCGCCGTCACGGAATCCGGCTCGGCTACGGTTTCCCTTGCGTTCGCGCCGCCTGCCGCGTCAGCCTTGCCGGGAGCGACTCCCGCGCCGCCGTTCGCGTTCTTGCCGGGGCCGGTGCCCGGATTCCCGGCAGCCGCGTCTTGGCCGGCATGCTGTCCGGCGCCCGAACCCGCGTTCTTGCCGGGAGCTTGTCCGTTGTCCGCCCCTTCGGAGGCCGCGGCGTCATGCCCGGAGCCGGACGCGACGCTGCCGGCGGTTCCGGCGGCGGTCGAACGAAGCGGCCAGCCGTCGCAGGCCGTTAACGTCAGGATGGCCCCTGCAAGCAGCAAGGGTGCAAGCCATTTTTTCACCATATCGTTCTCCTTTGTTGCAGAAGCGGAATAAGCCGCTCTTTCGTTGTGGGTTACCTTCAGTGTAACGGCTCCCTATTGCCAACCGATGCAGAAATGTATCCAATCTGCGGCTAACTTGTATACAGATTGTAAAAACATGCTCCTGTACATAATAACGGCAGCAACTCCTGCTAAGATGAATGTGCGACGCTATCACGTGCATGATGGAGGCAACGATGAGAACCCACACAATCTTGATCGTCGAGGACGAAAAGGCGTTGGCGGAGCTGCTCGCGTACGCGCTCGGGCGGGAAGGCTTCCGCACGATCGGCGCAAGCGCCGGACAGCAAGCGGCCGAGCTTGTCCGCGCGAACCGTCCGGATCTGATCCTGCTCGATCTGATGCTGCCCGATATGAGCGGCTTCGATCTATGCCGCATCGCGTCCCGGGAAGCCTGGAACATCCCGATCATCATGCTCACGGCCAAGTCCGAGATGGTGGATAAGCTGCTGGGCATGGAGCTGGGAGCCGACGATTACATCACGAAGCCGTTCGACGTGCGCGAAGTGATCGTCCGGATCAAAGCGGTGTTTCGCCGCATCGAGCAGGTCATGGGCCGGACGGAGGACCAAGCGCATGCGGAGACGGTCGTCGTCCGGAATACGATCAAGATCCTCAAGCAGCAGCGCCTCGTTCGCCGGCACGGCGAGAAGGTCGAGCTGAAGAACAAGGAGTTCGAGCTGCTGCTGTTCTTCGCCGAGAACAAAGGCATCGTCTTCACGCGCCCCCAGCTGCTGAACCGCGTCTGGGGCTACGACTTTGCCGGCGATACGCGAACCGTGGACATCCACGTGCAACGGCTGCGCAAGAAGCTGGACCATGCCGACGAGGTCTCCATCATCGAGACCGTCTTCGCCGTCGGCTATCGCATGCCATGAAGCGCCCGCGGGGCATCCGCCTGTCGATCCGCGACAAAATGCTGGTCTCGTTCACGATCGTCATCGTGGCCGGCCTGCTGTCGCTCCTTCTCGTCTCGATCCGGATCACGGAACAGAACGTTTCGCGGATCATCAGCCAGGACAGCGTGCAGGTCACCAAGACGATGAACTTATACATCAAGCAATATTTCATGACCAAAAACATGGCGATGGACGCGGCCGCATTCCGGAGCGAAGCCGACGGATTAGTGAAAGAGCTGAGCGCCGCCGTCGGCGAACCGGTATCCGTCTTCGACGCGAAGGGCGGCAGCCTGTCCGCGCTTAACAAGAGCCTTCCGCCGGCCTCCGGCGATTTCGGCGAAGCCTTGCGCGGCAGCGTCGCCTACTCGGTGGCCGGTGCCGGCTCGGCCGCGTCGATCAGCTTATCGGTTCCGGTCAAATCCGGCAGCGCGCAGCTCGGCGTGGTCAACATGGTCAAGGGCTACTCCGACCTCCATGAGTTCACCGGCCGGTTTCTGGCCGCGCTGCGCTGGTTCGCGGTAGCCATCTTCGTGCTCGTCTTCCTGACCGCCGCTTGGCTGGCCAACCGGATCACGCGGCCGATCGAGACGCTCTCCCGCAGCCTCGGCCAGGTAGCGCAAGGGGTCTACGAGCCCGTCCCGCTCCGCGGAGGCCACGACGAGATCCACCGGCTCACCCGCGTGTTCAACGGCATGGTGGAGAAGATTCGCGAGCAGATCGCCACGATCGAACGGGAACGGGACGCGCTCCGAATCACGCAGGCCATGAGCAAAACCTTTTTCGACAATGTCACCCACGAACTCAAAACGCCGCTCACGACGATCCGAGGCTATGCGCAGATCATGGAGGAGAACGGCTTCGCGGATAAGCTTTTCTTCGATAAAGGCATCCGGTACATCATCGAGGAGAGCAAACGGCTGAACGACAAGGTCGTGCAGATCCTCGCGTTCTCGACCTCCGGCACGGAACGGATCGCCTACCGGTCCGAACCCGTCGATCTGACCTCGCTGATTCGGAGCATCTGCGAGGATATGCGGGTCAAGGCCGGCAAATACGGCATTGCCATTCGCTGCGAAGCCGAGGAAGGCTTGCTGCTGCGCGGGGACCTGGAGAAGCTGCGGGAGATGCTCCTGAACGTCATCGATAACGCGATCAAGTACGGCGGCGTGGATACGGAGGTCGAGGTTCGGGCCGATCGCGCCGAGACGGGCGCGATCCGCGTTCGCGTCATCGATCATGGCCCCGGCATTCCGCCCGAGCACATCGCTCATCTGTTCGAGCCGTTCTACCGCGTGGCCGGCGACAAACAGGAAGAAGAACGCGGCAGCGCCGGACTCGGACTCGCCATCGTGCGCACGATCGCCGAGCGGCACGGCGGCCGGGTGCGGATTCGCAGCGCGCCCGACGCCGGCACGACGCTGACCATCGAATTGGGAGGCGATCCGCCTGCTTAACCGAAACCATTGGCGCCAAGCCGTCTTCCGCACGCTGGGGCTGGCCGGGATCGCCGCCCTGATCGCCGTGTCTTTTCTGGGCATCGGCGATTGGTACATGCGCTCCTTGGGCGAGAACAAAACGATCGTGCTGGATCCGTCGTTGTTTCCGGCGGCGCCGGATACCGGCTTTCGCATCGACGGCGTCCTGAAGCGAGCGCTCTCCGACGGCGCGACGAGCGTGCTGCCGCTCGGCAACGACCGTCTGCTCGCGGTTACCGAGGATCTCCGGAAGGACGACGTGCTGACGAGCAGCCTGGCGGTGTTCGACGTGACCGCCGGCCGCTCCGAGACGATCCTGACCGATACCAGTCTGCGCAGCTACGCCCTCTCGCCGGATAAATCGACGCTGGTCTACCATACGGGCTTCGAAGCGGATAACAAAACGGTATGGTACGATTTGAAGAACATGCGGGAGAAGGATAGCCGATTGAACTATGATGAGAGCTGGGAAGCGTGGCGGTACATGGTCGACGACGATCGCGCGCTCGAAGTCGACGGCCAGAAAGTCGTGCTGCGGGATCTGCGCGGCGGGCAGCCCGACCGCGTCGTCGTCACGATGTCCGATCTCGATCTTTATCTGAACGGCGGCAAGAAAAACGCAGGGTACCTATCGGGAAAGCCGCTCGCGCTGGTGCCGTCCTCGGATTTCAAGCGCGTCTACATGCAATACTTCCGCCCCGATCTCAAGCAAAGCGTCTTTCTGTCCGTTGACGCAACGTCGGGCGACATCGCTTGGGCAGGCGCGGGAGAAATTCAAGCCTTCGCCCCGCTGCGGAACGGCGGCCTGCTGCTCGCCGGCAGCATCGACGGGGTTGAGGGGCTGTACGGCGCCGATGGCAGCCGGAAGCCCGTACTGCTGGCCGAGGGGACGTATACCAAGCTGGCGGTCAATCCCGCCCGGGACGTGATCGCCTACGTGAAAACGGACAGCGACGGCCATCAGAATGTCATGGTCGGCCGGCTAAGCGGCAATGAATTGACGGACGAATTCAACGTCTATTACGTGCCGAACTTTGTCCGCAGCCTCGATTGGAGCCCGGAGGGAGAGATGCTGTTCGGCGTTACCGAGGGCGTCGGCGGGAGCGAGGTGTACCGCTTCGAGCTGCATTGAGCCATGGCTGCGATTGACTGCCAACGCGAATCGCTCCGCCCCGTACGATAAGTGACGCACGCGGTACGGAAGAAGATGCTGCAATCGAAGCGAACCGCGGCTGCGGGGCGTTCGCCGCCCGTCGGCAAGCTGAAGCGCGCCGCGATAACCAATCGTATCCGCAACAAAAAACCCCCGCCAGCGAAGCTGACGGGGGTTTGTAAAACTTCCTATAGGCCCGGTGGGGGTCGAACCCACAACCTACCGGTTAAGAGCCGGTTGCTCTGCCATTGAGCTACGGACCTGCAATAAATTAGATTATACAACATGCTTGGACGAATTTCAACCCGTAAGTTGTACGCCGGAGCAATTCGCCTTGCGTGCGTCACCCGGCGCGCGTTATGGCATGGATAGTGCCCGCATCAAGACGCAGCACGATAGCGCCGGAACAGCAAAAATCCACAACCGTACGCGGCTGTGGATGTGAGTTGGGCGTATGAACGGGCAAGCACGCCCTGTCCGAAAATAGCGCTCGGGCGAGCTTTACCTGCAGCCGGCTGCGACCTGGCATTCGCGGCCATCCAACCGGGCCATGCCCCGCACGGATCTAGGTGTCCGTCTTCATGTTCTTCAGGGCGGCTTTCAGGTCGTGCTTGGAATCCAGCAAGATCGGGAGCTCCTTCATGCTATGGACCATCGGAGATTTGCATTGCGTGCAAGTTGGAACGTCTTCAAATGAATAATTCTTCCTCATCCAACCGTTGCAGCCTTCCTTCGTGCACGACCAGATGGCGGTCATTTCGTTCGGATAATCCTCTGCGGGCCGCTTTCGAGAAAAATACATAGGCAAGTCGTCCTCCCTTGTGTGAACCTCATAAAAAAAGCCACATCGCAAAAAGGTAGCATCGCAACCCTTCAGTATGTGACATTACGTCTCCTATACGAGGTCTTCATTATACCACAGTTTTCCGCAATTAGCGAACCCATATTTTGGAAGACCTGCATGGACAGCCATTTCCCGCTATTCCCGGGCGAGAATTTCGTCGATCTCGCTTTTCAACAGCAGGTACCGATGGACGTTTCGCATGATCGACACCTTGGTGAGCTTGTTTTTCTCCACGTAAACCTTCATGTTATCCTTCGAGAGGCCCAGCATTAATCCCGCTTCCGTCACGGTTAATACGACCTCGTTGCTAGTGGCGTTGAACGTTTCCTTGGCCTTTAGATTCCAATCGTTAAAGCGCTGCATAGACGGTAACCTCTTCCGTTTCGATTTGCTCCTATCCGCCCATTATACCATGAACTTGCCGGATACAGAAAACAAACCGTGGCGGGAATCATTCCTGGGCAGCGCTTCAACGCCTCTGCTTCGTCAAAAAGACATGCTCTTTCTTGAGCCTCGCCTTCTCCCGGTCCTGCTCGATGTCGTCCTTCAGCCTCATTAAGCACGTTAAACACAGCTTGCCCTGACGGATCGGCGCCGCGCACAGGTCGCACGCATCGGCCAAATTCGGATAATCGTACAGCCTGAGTCTGCCCCGGCGGATTAGCGCCCGTATTCTGGCTTCCGGAATCGCCGTCAACTCGGCCGTTTCCGCGTTGCTTAGCTGGCGGTCGTTCTTCAACGCGCGTTCGATCGCGATGATCTGTCCGTCTTCTTCGGCCGAGCACTGCATGCACATATTGCGCAGATTTTTCTGAAACACTTTGCCGCAACCGGGACAATGGGCCACCGGGAGTTCTTTGGACATCTATTTTACCTCGCTAATCATCGTTCTAATGGACTAATCATAGCATGGGGCGGATAAATATTCACTTCAAATTCTTCCAAATCAGGCGTTGGTCGCGAAGGGGGCGAGAGAGAAATAAACCTTCTTCGTTTCATTGTCCCATGTCGCCTTTCCGTCCAGCAGCTCCGCGGCGGAGCGAACGCCGAGGTAGGTTACGCCGTCAATTAGCTTGAAGTTGGTTACGATCCTGCCTGCCACATAGGGAGTCGCTTCCGCCGCTTTCCACTCGACCGGCACGCCGAGCGCGTCGCCCAGTTGGCGAAGGGGCAGATAGACGCGGCCTTCGATGAGTCGACCGTATGCTGCCAGCTTGCCGTTGACGATGATTTTGACGTTGTTCGCCTGGTTCGCCGGATGCGGCGCGGTTCTAGCTGCATAGGCATCGAAGAACGCCTGCTCCATTGCGTTGATGTCTACATCCCCGGAGATGCCCTTTATATGACCGTTCGAGGTGAATTGGAACACGCTCCATGCACTCCACGTGGCGTTCGCCATGGGCTGTTCGACGCCATAATGCGCCACCCAGAGCGGCCAGGCTGCGAGCGGCTTGCCAAGATAGGTTTTGGCGAAGCTGGCTCCGGTGTAAATCATCGTCGGATGTCCCGTCAATCGCTCGACCTCCTCCAGCCAGGCGATGCACCATGCGGTCAGCTTGTCCGCGCCGATGACGCCGGCCGCGCCTTCGACGTCCAGTACATGGGGGAAGTCGGGTGCTTGGCCCGCCCGCACGACGCTTGCGAAAAAAGTTGCTTCGGCAACAGCTTCGCTGCGCTCCGGATGCGCATAGTGGTAGAACCCGACTGTCAATCCCGCTTTCTTGGCTCCAGCCGCATTGGCCGCAAACTTTGCGTCCGTGACCCCGATGCCTTCGGAGACTTTGATAAACGCCCCGTGCACCCCATCGGCCTGCACGGCTGCCCAGTCGATCTCGCCCTGGTGGTGCGAGACGTCAATGATTTTTCGGTTGCCCGGTCGTTTGGCCTGCATCGGTACCCTCCCCTTTCTCTCCCAACTGCTCCAGCAGATCGCGGATCGCTTGCGGCAGCGGCACGCCGATCACGCCCAGGTTCTCAATGATCGAGAGCCCTTCGCGTCCGCCGTAGAAATAAATCGCCGTCGTACGAAAAATCGGCACTCCCGGTTGGAGCCAATCGTCCAGCAGCGAAGCGAGACCGATGACGAAGAGGCATACCATTTTGCGAATGCCGCCCCAGTACATCACTTCGCTATTCAGCTTCTTCAGCCGAATCGCGCCCAGCACCCCGGTCACGTAATCGGCAAGCATGAGGACGAGCAGCACCTGAAGCGCCTTGTCCCAACCGCCGAGCCAGCTGGTGATGCATACGCCGACGGAAGCGGCGGCCGAGCCCCAGATGGTTCCCTTGCCTCCGCCCACGGCCGTCGAGGTGACGATCAGCATGAATTCTTTGAATTGATTCATGGATTTTTCCTCCTTTTGGATAGTGAAAAAGCCTCGCTGTGCGCGAGGCTTTAGTTGACTTGCAATTGACTTGAGTTTTGCGTTAAACCGAAAGTTCGGTAGGTGGAGCGAAATCGGGCCGTTTGACGTAGATTTCATTACGAACCAGTTCACGATTGACTTCGGTCAAATTATAGCTGTCGACGATTAAATCAATATCGCCTTCATTTGCTGTAACACAGGTAATGCATGCATTGGCTACGATTCGGATTAGTTGCATTGACTTTGCCACGATTATTCACCTCCTAATACAAGGATGTCGGCAAGCACAAGTTCGATGTCCGATAACCGAGAATTCAAATTAACATTATCCAGCTTTAATTGTTCGACCAACTCTTGCTCCGGTGATGACCTAGGCGATGTTGGCTCCAAAGGTCTATTAACAAGGTACAAACCCTGCCTGGAGTTGAACATGAGAATCTTATCAGCTGGATATGATCTGAAATCGTCTGGTACCTCCTTAAGCCATACCCATTCATCAGGATAATTTACGATTGCTTCATCTTCGGGCGTTAAAGTTTCATGAAATCCTGTTACAACCCCGCACGATAAAAATACTATCATTAGCCACTCGCCACCTTCGTGTATTTGATCTGGAAATTCTTTATAGTAGCGGGGCCATTCTGGCCTGAGTTAGCTACGCCGTGAAGAAAGAAGTAAATAGTTACACCAGCGAATACCGCCAGCATTCCGACTGCTGTGGCGGAGGCTGTACCGCTCACTACAGAACCTGCGCTGCCTGGAACCGTGTAAGTATAAATTGATCCATTGAAGGAACTAATTAATGTGCCTACCGGAGAAAAAAGGTTGACTTGAGGCTGTTGCGAGTCTTCACTGTAAGTAGACATTAAGGGCATTCCCGCTAGATTTCCAAAGGTTTGTCTGCCCCAAATCATAGACCCCGCGACTAGGCTTGCGACCTGACCGTTTGTAATAGTAAGATCAGCTTGTACGTTTATAAACCCGTCATATGAGGGAGTCCAGGTATATACAAGATAGTTGCTCCCAGTCCCAGCCTGTACTGGTGTAAAACTTCTCTGTACAGTGTCAATATATTGAATATTATTGGATTGTGCATAAGTGAAATTTCCGTTCACTGGTATCCACCCCATTCCGTCATATACTTCGAGCATTCCGTTATTTAACCTTGTGCTAATAACATCCGTAATACCGTACCCCGCCAAAGTCGTCGGCTTGCTCGCGATCTCCGAAAACGCCACGCTTCCCCATGCCGCACTTCCCGCCGTTGACCCTGCCTTGAGTACCTTACCGTTACTTGACGTACTCGTTGCGGGAACGTGAAGATTCCCGTCGCCCGATGGATGCACATAGTTATTAGCCCCCGCCGCTATCCCGTCGAGCTTCGTCTTGTCCGACGCGGATGCAAAGCCTGCCGCAGTCTGCGTCGCGACCGCGTGCGCTGCTCCGCCGGTTCCGATATGCGTTGCCAAGTTAGACTGAACGGCGTCGACCGTATCCTTGCGCGCGATATCATCCGAGGCAGCCGGCGCAGCCACTTTTCCCCGGCCGGAGGCGTCGCGCAAAATAAGCCGATTTGCAGCAGCCTCTGCAGAAGGCGTAAGGCTTGTCCACACAGGCGTGAACTCCGTCCCCGCGGTTGTCTCCATGCTGCCTGTATCGAAATATTCAATCCCGTTAGAACCCGCGCGCAATCGGATCCCGCGCGCGCCCATCGTGGCGTGATCGTTGGAAAAATAATAATTATCCGGGTCTCCGGCATAGGCATTGTTGGCAAAGAGCGTATAGCCGGTCGAGTTGGTCGAAACATCCCCCCACGTGCCGACGATCAGCTCTCTTGCGGTCGTTGAGACTTTCAACGGACCGGTCATCGTATCGCCGTTCAGCCTCACGGCGTTTTCCAACGTCGTCCTGGGCGCCGTGTACCAGTTGGACTTCCCGGTAATCCCCTTCATCATGTTGGCCAGCTTGCCCAACAACCTCGTCGGCGTATCCGAACCGGACGCAGCCGCAATCGTGTCATCGACGATGCGATTGCCGATAACAGTATCGGTTACGGCCCCAGGCGTTATCTGGGTCGCGCCGACCGCTCCGTCCGCTATTTGGCCGCTTCCGACGGCTTTATCCGCAATCTTCGCCTGCGTAATCGCCTTGGCGGCAATTTGCGCGGAACCGACCGAGCCCGCCCCGCTCATCAGCGTAAATCCCAAGGGCGTCGTGCCGACGATCGCGACGCCCGTGCTCGACAGCCGCCATTCCGTCTTCGCGTTTACGGTACCTTCTCGGACGTAGACCGATAGGCCGCTCGCGAGTTTGGCCGACGTATCGGCATCCGCCGCCCTCGCCCATGCCCCGGAAGCCGCCACATAAATACCATTCTGCTCCCCCGCCGTTTGCCCAGCAACCAGCACCCGATCCCCAGCCTGCAGCACGACCCCATCCACCGACTGCAAGCCGGACAGCACAATATTCGACGTCGACGCCACCCGCACGTCCGCGTTCCCCGCCTTCAAGCCGATCGCAGCGTCGATCTTATCCCAATTCTCGTTCAGCATGGTCTGGATATTGAACATTTCCTCGCCGTCCGTCGCCGGGTCTTTTTTCAATAAATTCAAAAACGTCGTAAATATCGACATAACAGCCTCCTCCCGCTAACCCGCGAACGGCGCGAAGTCCGTCAACGGGTGAGCTTGTAATTGTTGTATGGTCATGGCCTGCGTCTCTTGCACGGACAGATAGCGATAAGAATAGGCAACGCCCAGATGAGAGGGCATGACCGCTTCCAGCGCGGTTTTCAAATCGTCAAGATTCGGCGGCAAGCCGAGCGTGCTGGCGAATCGAATCGTGAACGTGCTGCTCGGCGCATCGAACGCGATGTCTAGGTTGCCGTTGTCGTAGGCGCCGGCAACGGATTGGAGCAGCCTGCCCGAGAACTTGCCGAACCCGCGCGTCTTCGACCGGATCACCGACCGGCGCTGCTCGACCGGCTGTCCCGCCGGCGGCACGATGCCGAGTTCCGACTCCCAATCGCCCAGCCCCCACGTCGCCGTGCTGACGAAGCGTTGGCGGAATTGATCGGCGAGCTCGGCCCCCAGCCGGTCGAACTGTTCGCCCTCGGCTTGGACGATCGCGCGCATTTCCAGAATCGGCTCATAGAATCTTGGCAGCTCCTCCAGCAGTTCTTGGCCGGCTGCCGACGTTACCGGATATTCGCTCATGTCAGCGTCACCGTCCCCTTGACGGCCACCGCGCCTTCCGCGACGGTCACGTTTGTCGTTCCGCCGTTGACGAGCAAGTTGGCATAATCGGCCACGCCCGCCGTATCCAGCAGCATCGTGCCGATGCGCGCATACTTGGGCCTCGGATCGTCGCCGTAGGCGATTCCCGCCAGGTATGAAGTAAGCGCGTCGCCGAAATCCGCGTCGACCTGGGCAGGCGTTCGCGATCCGCTTAAGGTGATGCTTGCCGTGACATTCACATTGACCGCGGGCGCCGCAACGACCGTCGTCAGCGCGCCGGCCGGCGCGGCCCCCTCGCCCATGCCTTCTCCGAGTCCCGTATCCGGATCGATGTAATCTTTGACGGCTTGGACGACTCCGGCCCCCGCCGAAGTTCGATCCGCGCCGAGCACATAGACCTTTACCGTATTCGGCCCGTTCCAGCACGGCACCACGTAGGCATCCCCGACGCCGGGCACCTCCAACGCCCAGTTCCGGTAGGCTGCCCGGTTGCCGCTCGTCGGCGGCGTCCGGACATGGGCGAAGAATCGCGTACGGAACGACTCGTCGCTCTCCTCGTCTTCGCCGGCGGCCAGCACGTCCCCGATCGCGGCGCTCGCCAGCTTGTCGACGTAATCCAGCGGCAGCAGCGTTCCCGCAGGGACATTGCCCGCGGCTCCGGCGGTCTCGCAGACGAGCCTGAACCGGCCAACCCCAATTTGCCCGGCGGCAATAAAGTTCAGCCCCCCCGCCGAATAGCGGCTCTCAACCGGTACATCAAGCGGTGCGCCAGCCGCATCATAGAACAGCCCCAGCCGCACCGCGGCCGAAGCGGGCCTCGGATCGATGCCGAAATCCGCGCCGCGCAGCCGCAGCTCCTCCCCGCTGGACGTCTGCGCATGGGCAAGCCGGTTGCTACGGGCAAGCTCGGCATAAGCTTCCGCAAGCTTCTTCGCCGCCGGCGCAAGCGCGTCGTAAATAATGCTTCCTTCCCGCTTATCCGTGCCGGCGGGAACGCCGCTCAGCATTTCTTGCAGCATCGCTTCGAACGTGCGATCCTCGTACATGCGTTATATCCCCCTTTCAATGGTCGCGCTGCCGAAGATCGAATGCACCGTCAAGGCGACCGTTGCCGCGTCCCCTACAATGCCGAACGCGAAATCCGAGACTTCGTTAATCCGGTCATCCTGCAGCAGCGCCTCCGTCAGCCAGCGCTTCAACTCGATCGAGGCGTCGCCGCTCCGATTCGATTCCGATCCATAGTTGGCGGAATAGATAAAATGCGCAAACCGCTCCGTGTCCAAAATTTTATAGACCGCCTGCCTCACGGCATCCAGCTCGTCGATAACTCCCGCGATCCGCCCCGCGGCCAGGTCCAACTTATACGTGCGGCTAGGCTGCGCCTCGGTTCCGGCCGCCTCGTCGATAACGGCCCCCGTCGGAAGAATCATCCCGTCAACCTCCCCGCAATGACATAATTAAGTCCGCCTTGCTCGCGAATCAAGACCACGCGATCACCGACAGCAAGTCCGGTACGAATCTCGACCTCCTGCGCTCCGACGGTTACCTTGAACGCCGTCATATGCTCCGGCACCACCAAGAAATCCTCCGGCAGCGCCAAGCGTTCATTGACGCTGACCTCCAACGGATCCAACCTCGAGACCGTGCCGTACTGCACGTCGGCAAGCTTGACCGAGGCCAGATAGCCTTTCGTGATTTGTTTGATCGTCTCGTTCAGACTCATCCGAACACCTTCATTTCCAATGACATCGTATGGGAATCGCCGGACAGCTTATGCGTGCATTCCTCGACCAGATAGAAGGAATCGACCTGCTGCTCCGCGATCGTCACCTGCACCGCCATCCCGGCCCGCAAGCCGACGAAGCCGAGCGCCTCGAGCGAGAACGACACGGTTTCCCTGTTTTTCAGTTTCAGCACCTGCGCCGCCATATTACGGATCTGGGCTTCGTTCATCCCGTCGTCGACCTTCTGGTAATAGTGCAGCCGCCCCCACTTCGCCATCGTCGAGCTGTCCCACTCGTAATAGGCGTCGCGCTTGCCGGACGTCTTATTGTCCTGCACGAGCTTCACGTGGTTGTACGTATCTTCATCGATGGAGCGCGTCGTGCCGTAATCGTAGACCAGGCTGTCGTCCCCTAAAATAAGCGACAGCTTCATGTCCGCGATATCGCGAAGCTGCAGGCTGCCGAAATCGTCATAGAACACGTATAAGCGGCCCGTCGCCAACATCGCCGAATCAAGCGCGCGGTAGATCATATCCAGCCGTTTCTGCCCGTCCTCCAGCACCTTGGGAAGCACATGGTTCGTCTTCGCAAGCTCGCCGATACGCAGCCCCCCGACCGCGCAGTTATCGCGAATGACCTGTTCGGCGGTGACGTTGGTCGCCACGTAAGTATCCGTCTCGTTCAAGTAACGGATCTGGTCGTAAGCCGTCAGCTTGATTTCGCCGTCTCGTCCGCCGCCTATCTTGAAGACGTACCCGAAGAACATCCCCTGCCCATCCACCCGGATTTTCAAAATATCGCCGTTCGCGACGGCGAACTTCTTGTCCTGGAACGGCGATTGACCGACGAGCGTGACGTCCGCCGAGGACGGTTTGCCGACCCGGCTTGTCTTGTACGTGATCTCCGAGCAAAGTTCCGAGATATCCCATAGCGTCCCGTCGCGGTTATCGATCGTCGCTTCGAACACGCTCATCGCCCCTTCGGCAGCTGCAGCACTTTGCCGACAGCCAACTGCCTGGTTTGCGAATCGGTAATGCCGTTCAGCTTCTGAATCTCGCGCCAGCGGCTGGAATCGCCCAGCAGCTTGCGGGCAACGACGATCAGCGTGTCTCCGGCCTTGAGCGTATAGGTCGCGGGACGAACCCGCTCGTCCGGACGTTTGGCCGGCTCTTCGACCCGTTTCGTCGTGCCGTCCGCTTGTTTGACCGTCTTTGCCTGCTTCGCGGCATAGAAGGCGTATTCCCTCAGCTTCAGGCTGTAGTAGATATCCCCGGGCGAGCCGGCCTCCTCCCGGCGCTCGAAGGAAGCGATCGTCATCGGAAGGTTGATGACGGCGCTGTCGTCGGTCGCGTTGCTGCCGACGTAAATGAACCGTACCGGATGCCCGCTGCGCATCCAGCGATTGATGTCATCGACATAGCCGTTCGGATCGGGCAGCCCGGTCTCCTTCAGGGTATGGACGATCGCGCTATCGGAGGTAAGCCGGGTTTTGCCGTCGGCACCGGTCTTGGCCAAGGTGCTGTTGAACGGATAGTGCTGCGCGGGGAAAAAGCTCTCGAAGCTGATCTCCGCCAGCTCCGGCTTCCCGATCACGCTGATCTTCCCGGTGCCGACGATGTCGTAATCCTTGCTCGCTCCGCCGCGCGCAATGCTGATGCTGCCCGGCAGCACGGGAAACTGCCACCCTTCCTTTCCGTTATTGAAGCTGAGATACATCATGAACGGCACTTTGGTATTTAAATCAACCACGACCACATCCTCCTGTCTTCTATTCGCGTTCGTGCGTTCGAGCCTTCGACCGTGGCGAAGAGCGATTATTACTTGCCATAGGCGCCTTGGGCCGAAGCTTCGATCTCGCCCGACATATGATCGTTAATGCGCTTAATGACCTCGTCCACGTCCGCTTCCTTGGTGATGTTTCCGGTCGTCACATTGACGGTCGGCGTCAGCGTGACGTAGTTTTGAATCGATTTCATCTCGGCGAGGTCGCGCATCATTTTGATATCCTCGCTGGAGACGTCGACCTTGCTGTCGATATTGCCGACGCTGCCCACCCGGTCGATGTTCGGGAGTTTGCCGCCGGACGGGCCCGGAGGCGATATCCCTGGCGTTAAAAGCGTACCCCTATCGGGGATTTTCGAAATTGCAGGAGGCTCAGGTGGCGTAATCTTCTCCGGTTTGAACTGATGCTTCGTTATATCGAAGTTCTCCGTCGCGTTCGCGACCGAGTTGAAAGCGCCTTTGATGCCGCCCTGCACGGAAGCCTTCAGCTTGGAGCTGTCGACCTCCGGGATCTCGATATCCATCTTGATATCCTTGCCGATGATTTTGCCGAGGAAGCCCGCTACCTTGCCGACGCCGGCGAGCAGCGTATTCAGCCCTTCGATGAATAAGTTGATAAACCCCGTCCACATGTCGATATAGAAGCCGACCGCGGCCGCCAGGATCTCGCCGATCTCCCGGAACACCGCCGCGAAGAATTCGCGCACCGGCTTCAGAGCGGCGATAATCGCGAGGAATGCCGCGATCAGCGCGACCACGAGCAGGATAATGAGGGCGATCGGATTCATGCTCATCACGACGTTCAGGATTTCCTGAGCGGCCGTCCAGACTTCGATGACCGCGCTGACGAATTCCATCGCCTGAGCGGCCATGCCGAGGTACTGTATGACCGAGGTCAGCCCTGAATACATGCCGTCGAAGAACGGCTGGAACTGGCTCCCCTCGAACGTATCCTTCAAGGTCTGGGCGACCGGCAGCAGGTTGTCCTGCGCCAGCTGCCCCAGATTGGTAAACGACGTCTTCAGCGCGTCCACCTTCTGCAGCATCGTTTCGGCCGCGCCGCCGCCCGCTTCCGCCCCCCCTTCCGCGCCGGGCTCCCCGCCAGGCGCAGCGTCCGCAGCTGCCGGACCCGGCACCAGATCCGTGACCGGACCGGTCTGCGCCCGGCCGGCGTTCAGGTTATCCGATACGGCCTGCAGCTCCTTCCCGGAGCCGCTCGCCGCTTCGATGGATTTAACAGCCCCGCCGGACTCGCCCGCCAGCGGGCCGCTGATCGATTCGGACGCGCTCGCCATGACGGCCGACGCTTGCTCCATCGACCTCGTAACCGTGGCGGTCGAGGAGGTTACCTTGCTCAGCGACAGGGCCATCCTCGATGTGCCGTCCACGGTCTTGGCTAGCGACACCGACCAGGACGACGTCGTCGTGACCGACTTGGTCATCGTCCTCGACATGGTCGATAGTCGGCTGATCGTGACGTCGACCGCCCGCGACGCGCTCGCGATCGCGCCGGTCATCTTGTCCAGGGACTCGGTAAGCTTGTCCAGCACGATAGTCAATTGGCTCGAACCGGCCGGTTCGCCCTCCGCGGATGCCTCGGCCGGAACCGGGACGGCGGGCGGCGGTTCCGCGGCCGCCGCGCCAGGCGGCTCCGCGGCGTCGCCGGCCGGCTTCGACGCGTTATTCACGATCGCGTTGATATCATTCATGGAGCCCGTTACCGTACCGATGATTTCGGATACTTTGCCGAGCGCGGACGACATGCCCGACGATTTATCTCCCGTCTCGCCCATCGTCTTGGCGATGCTCGAGATGGCGCCGATCGTGATGTCCGCGATCTTCGCCATATTGCCGATGACCGCGTTCACTTTGTTCAACGGCGCCGCGACGCTGTCCAGAACGGCCGTCATCTTGTTCATCGCTTGCAAACTTCCGGTAATGCTTGCCACGTTGATCCCTCCTTTCCAGACGCAATAAGCGCCCCCTCGGGGGAGGCGCTTCATCGCGTTCGACTGCTTTCGATTTTGCGTGCTTCATCGTTTTCTCGTCTTCGCCTTCTTCTCGGCGTCCAGCCGGATATCGATCATGGCGATGATCGCCGCTTTCTGCTTGTCGTTCCATCCGGCGAAATCCCACGGCAGGATGGAGAGTTCATGGAGGGCATAATAGGCGTAGTTCGCCTCCCCGTCGCCCTCCTTGATCAGTTTTTTACGTCTTCGACGAGCTCGTTGATATCCCGGTCGAAGCCGTTAACCGTCTGGACCTTCTGCGCCAAGGTCGCGTATTCGCCCGACAGCAGCATCGTCTTGAGCAGCTGCTCGGATCCGATGACCCCGTACGATTGCTGCAATTCGGCGTTCTTCAGATCGGGGAATACGACGCTCGCGACGACCAGCTTTGCCAGATAATCCTCCGAGTTCGTCTCCGGCACCTTCGCGCCGTTCTTTCCTTTCACGAGCCGGGTCGCGGATCTGCGAATCTCTTCGTTCTGCGCCTCCGTCATCGTGCGGATCTTCCAAGGAACCGGATGGCCCTGCTTATCCTTGAAGCGGTCCGAGACGACGAAGGCTTCCGTCATGTCCACGCCGGGGTTCTGTGCAAAAAACGCGCTTAATTCGCTCATCGGTTAGTTCCCTCCCACGGCTGCTTGCGGCGCGTTAAACTGGCCAGGAAGCTCGACGCCGTCGAACGTAAAGGCGATCTCTTCCTCGAGCGCGTCGTCCGAGGTAATATCGAACTTCGCCATCATGACGCTGTCCATGTTGCAGTTCTTCAGAATCACGGTCTGCGAACCGACCGAAGACGCATCGTCCTGGTTGACGATATGCAAATCGAAGTACGTGTCGACGCCCGTCGAGATGTATTTATACATCAGCTGGCGGAAATAGCTGGTCATGTAATAAATCGTCAACGTGCCGGATCCCGACCAGCCGTTCGCTTTATGCGCCACCTGCCGCTGACCCAGGACAGGAACCTCCGTCTTCTTCTTCTCCACCGTTGCTTCCAGCTTTTTGGCATAAAACAACTCCTCGCGAGTATCGCCGACCGTCAATGTAGCCGTAGCCGTTTTCCCGCTGATCGTATCCCCTGCGTTCAAGAATGCCATCGTATATCGCGCCCCTTATTGTACCGTCACTTTGACGTAGATTTTTTCAATGCTGTCCGCCGGCGTTACGACCGCTTCGATCGAGACGCTGTCCGCGTCCGCGCCTTGCAGAACCTTAATGTCCTGCTGGGCGTCGAAGCTTTGAATCGCTCCGATGTTCAACAGCGCCTTCAGGTAGTCGACGCATTCGTTCTTGAGCAGGTTTCGGCCGTTATCGTTGTTCGCCACCCTGCCGACGAAATAATTGCCGAACGTACGGACGAAATCATTGTTAATGCCGTCAAGCACGCGCAGCACCCGGTTTTTCGAGAAAGCCTTGCCCTTCTCCGGCGTAAAGCTCGTCCGCGTATTGATGTCCTGCTCGACGACGGCCCGGTTGCCGCTCGCCGTAAAGACGAATTCTCCCGCTTGCAACGCCGCGATGATTTGCGAGTTGGTCAAGCGCGGCGCCGCGTCGACGGCCCCGTCATAAGCCGTATAGGTAAGCGATTCGTTGACGTTCGCGCCGGCCGTAGCGCCAGCCGTCCATGCCGTGCATTCCGCCGCCGTGAGCGCCGTGCCGTCTGCCAGGACAACGCCGTTCTTGACGCTGATCACGCCTTCGTAGTCGGCTGCCGGGTAGTTCTCGACGACGAGCTGCATTTTACGGCCTTCCTCTTCCCGCATTCGTTCGCAAAAGGAGACGAACTGGCCTTTCAGCGTCGCATCCGCGGAGGGAAGCGCCATCGTATTGAAATCCTGCGTTTCGATCGTTTCGAGATAATCCGCGTAATGCTGATTGAGTACCGTGCCGTCCGAACCGCCAGTCAGCGGAAGCCCGGCCGACAATGACGGCGCGCCAGTACCGCCGAATACGACCCATTCGTTGGCCTGCAGCGCATCGATCGCCGCCACCGTCTGCCGATCGACCTCGAAGCCGGCGACAAGCGTCGCGACTTCGAACAGCCCGCTGTCGTCCACGCTTGGTTCGACCGCGACCGTAATGTCGTTCCCGCGAAGACCGCCCCACCGTGCCGTAACGGTCAAGCCTTCGTTGGCGATCGAGGCCTTCGTTCCTTCGTTGAGCCGATAGACAAGCAGCGTCTTGGCGCGCTTCAGCGCCTCCCGCAGCAGCCTCAGCTTCGGATCCGCGACCGTATACCCGAGCTTGCCGAACGTGTCCTCTCCCGCTTCCACGGTCAGGACGGTATTCGGCGCCCCCCAGGAGAGCGCGAGCGGGATCGTGACCGTCCCGCGATCGCCGAAGCCTCCCGCCGGCTTGGGTTGGGATTCAAAATTCACGTAAATCCCCGGTCTGACTTTGTTTTGCGTCGTATAAGTGCCTGCGGCCATCTTAACGCACCTCCCGCTTCATGATTTGGTTGATCGTCTCTGCTGCTTCTTCCAGCGAATACAGGCCGTCCTCGGCGAGCGCAGCGTGCAAAATATGCCGCTGGATCGCAGTAAATCGGTTCGATTTCAAGATTTGCGCTTTGGTATACGCAGGCTGCGCTTGCGGCCGCGCCTGCGTTTCGTTCGTCTCTGGGTTGGCTTTTCGACTCATGGGTTAATCCTCTCCTCTTGTCTCATGGCTTGCATCAGCGGCTGGGAAAGCTCTTCTTGCATGACGCGGAACGCATATTCCACGTAAAACCGAAGCTCGCCGTCTGCCGTTTCCTGCCTCATCTTCGTGCCTCTGCAATAAGCATCCTCCACCGGAAGGAGCTCCGCATGCTCGTGCAAGCTCTCGGCGATCGCCTGCATCGCCTCGGCATCTCCGCTTGCCGCGAGATATCGAATCTCGAATGCATGCACGCGCCGAAACCGATTGCTCAGCTCCCGGGACTGTATGAAATCCACTAGCTTCACGACGAAGCAGGGGAGCGGCGGCTCTGCCGGGATCGCATCCCGGTAAACCTCGACATCCGGATATAAGCGCCCAAGCATGGCAGCGAGGCTGCCTTGGATCGCATTGCCCGTTAACGCATTCAAGCGACTCCTCCTTTCCGCGGCTGCCGTCCATCGTCGGCAGCCGTGCCCGCGCCTCAGCCGTTGCTGTTCGGCCGATGTGCGCGATAACCCGTCTGCAGCCGGGTTATGCGGCCTAGTTTAACGCCATGCGACAGGGCGAAACGGTCGTTGCCGGCTGCATGCTTAATCGCTCGCCAACTTTCTTACACTAGCATCGTAACACGGTTTTTCGAACGTATGTTCCTGTTCGTGTTCGGATTCCGTCCGATGATTGTCCGATCTCCGCATCAAGGCTCGGGGCGCAATTTGCCGGGCCGAGATAACGAAAAAGACGAGCAGTCGGAGGCTGCTCGTCTTGAAATGAATCTTTATTCGTACGCTCCTATGTTCGGAATCCGCGACGGATGACGATACACCGTCTAAGCCGGCTCCGGTTTTTTTCGTTCTAAACCTTTGCCAACTCTCCGAAGTAATGGCATACTAACATAATAACACGGATTTGCGAACATAAGTTCCCATCTGAGTGCAGCATTATTCCGGCGTTTATGCGGTCCGCATCCTGCCTTTAATCCATCTCCGTCATGCCGGTTATCGCCGCATACTCTTCCAGCGCCTTTTGCCGCCAGGCGTACAGGGTCGAGCGCGAGATCCCGAGCTCGTACATGATGGCCGCGGGAGTCTTGTCCTGCACGAACTCCAAGCGAAGCAGACGGCCGTAATCGGGCTTGTACTCTTCCATGACGTCCAGCGCCCATTCGATCTGCTGTTTCTTCTTCTCGAGATCCTGCAGCTCGCTGATGCGATCGATGACCTCGTCGAATCCGGCGCGCGCGCCGGAACGCGCTTCGATCACGTGCTCGATCTTGCCGACCAGTTCCCGCCGCAGCCGCTCGTCCTCCGCGTCCACGGCCTGAATTTGACGGACTTCCTGCAGCTGGCTGCGCGTGCCGGTCGGGCGTTTGGTCAGGTAGGCATGGGCCATCGTCTCGATTTGCTGCTCGCGCTTGTTCAAGTACATATAGGAAGGAAGTCCGCGCAGCTGCCGGTGCAGATCCTGCAGGTGATCGTCCTGATGAATCGACTTCAAGTACATGCCGTTCCCGACCGGGTGCCGCTCCAAGATTTTAATCCGCGCGATCAATCGCTTATACGTTCGCAGCCGGTCGAGGACGGCCTGCTCCGTGCGCCCGTGCGCCGATGCTTTCTTTGCTTGCTCGCTCATATCGTCACGTCTCCTTCATGATTGTGGTTGATAATTAAATTATCATTAATGACAGCATTGTTTTAGGTCCCGCAGCAAGAAATGCGTTGACTTGCAAATTTAAATTATCTAAACTAATAAATAAAGGCGAAAAGCTATTTAATTTATCAAAACATGCCTTTGGGAACGACTTCCTGCTCGGTAGCCTCATTATATAGGATAATTTATTTATCTGTAAATCGATTTTTTAACATGCATGCAGGAGGTTATGGGAATGAGTATGGGAGCAATGCTGATTCGGCTGCGGGAAGACAAGGGGATCACGCAATACGAAGTCGCGGAGAAACTGGGGATCAAGCGGGCGCGGTACAATGCGTGGGAGAACGACATCGCCAAGCCGCGCGTCGAGATGCTCAACAAGCTGGCGAATTTTTACGGCGTCAGTCCGGATTATTTGCTGGGCTTCGAACGGCCCGGCGACATTCCGGCATGGGCGACCGCCAAGGACAAGCGCGATTTCAAGCGGATGCTCGAAGAGGACGAGGAGGTTATGTTCGACGGGGTGCCGATTAGCGACATCGGGCGCCAGCGCGTGATGGACGTGCTGACCGGCCTGTTCTGGGAAGCCAAGCAAATGAACAAACGGAAAAAAACGACTCCGACGGAAGACGAGTAAACCGAGCAGGTGATGCCATGAACGAACTCATATACAAGCTCATCCGGCGGTACCAGTCCAACGACCCGTTCGAAATCGCGGCCGGACTCGGCATTCATGTCCGCTTTGCCGATCTCGGCCAGGGAACGCGCGGTCTGTATTTCAAGAAGCTGCGGCGCAGGTTCATCGTCATTCACGATCAGCTGGACGAGAACTGGCAGCGCTTCGTCTGCGCGCATGAATTGGCGCATGACCGGCTGCATCCGGGCTTCAGCCGCTTTTGGCTGGACGAGCAGTCCTTCTTCAATGTCGGCAAATACGAGCGCCAAGCCAACAAATTCGCCGTCCGGCTGCTGACCGCGGGCGACTCCCTCGTCAAAGGCGAGACGATCGAGGCGCTGCTGCAGCGCAACGGCGTTCCGGAGGAAATGCACAAGTATTATTTTTAGCGCCGTTCGGCTTATGGATGCATAGAACCCCTTCCTTCGCGGATAGGGGTTCTATGCGCCGCGGCGTTGCGGCCGGGATTCCCGTCCCGACGACCGTGCATGTCTCCTCCGCTTCGACCAAGCCCTGCCCGTCCGGCGAAAATTTCCTGCTAGCGTTAATGATCCACTAACACGGCGCATATATACTGAACGTGAAGCGGCACACTACTCTATGCTCCCTCGCAGAAAGGAACGTCAACGATGGGCATTCATACGTATTTTCAATCGTTAACCGATTTAGAGCGCATTATCCGCTGCCCGGGCAAATTCAAATTCCAGGAGCACAGCGTATCCGCCCATTCGTGGAAGGTCGTGCAATACGCCAAGACCTTGGCGGACATCGAAGAAAGCAACGGCGTCGCCGTCGATTGGAAGAAGCTGTACGAGATTACCAGCAGCCACGATTACGGCGAGATTTTCATCGGCGACATCAAGACGCCCGTGAAGCATTATTCCCTCGAGCTGCGCTCGATGCTGCAGCAAGTCGAGGAAGGCATGGTCGCCCACTTCATCGACGAGCACATTCCGGAGGAATTCAAATCGATCTTCCGCAGGCAGCTGCGCGAAGGCAAAGACGACTCGGTCGAAGGGCAAATCCTGGAAGTCGCGGATAAGATGGATCAGATCTACGAAGCGTTCGCCGAGCTGCAGCGCGGCAACCTCGAGAAGGAGTTCATCGTCATGTACCGGCATGCGCTGATCAAAATCAAGTCGATCAAGCTGCATTGCGTCGACTATTTCCTGCAGCACATCCTGCCCGACCTCGTCAGCGAAGGCTCCAAATCCCCGATCGACATTGAAATGATTACGAAGGAAGCGTTGGCCTCGTAGTGGATAGGCACCTAATATTTTTCACTGCCATACATTCATATTTCCGTTGAACCCCTCGCTTGCGCCCCCGAGCCGCTCATTCATGCGCTTCCGTTTCCACCGTTCCTCCGATGCAACATCGTTACCATGGCCAATAAAAGACGTGACAGGGTCCTTCGTCGTGAAGAACGACAACCCGGGTCACGTCTTTTGCGATGCCAAAAAATTCGGAAAAGCTTTCGCTCGGAATTCGGCTATTTCGCCCTTCACGTTAAGCCATGATCCTCATCGTCGCCAAACTCCCTCGCTTCGTTATATTGCATGCCAAAAAGCTGCCGAAGGATTCTCGGCAGCTTTTTAATTAGTACGTTGCGCAAGCAGACGAATTAATTCATCCGCTTAGCGGCTTGCAACAGATCATGCAGCACTTTGGCCGCGGCTTCGCGAGTCGTCGCTTCGGCCGGTTGGAAGTAGCTGACGCCTTTCAATTCGACGCCCTTCATCAATCCCGCGTCGGTGACGAGCTGGATGCTCGCCGCCGCATAGCCGCCGAACGTCGCGGCATCGGCATACGCGCGCGGTCCGCCCGTATTCGACGGCTGGAGATCGATGAGCTTGATCGCTCTGGCCAGCATGACCGTCAAGTCTTGACGGGTAATGGCGGCATTCGGCTTGAATTGGCCTTCCGCGCCCGTAACGAGCCCGGCCGCGTATGCCGTGGCAACGTCGGAGGCGAACCAGTCGCCGCCCTTCACATCGGCGAACGGCGCAGCCGTCGTTTGCGCCTGCAAGCCCAGCGCCCGGACGAGCATGGACGCGAACTGCGCGCGGGTCACGTTCGCCTTCGGCGAGAAGGCGTGCTCGGACGTGCCGTTCAGCAGGAACTTGTCCGCGAGCGTTTGGATCTCTTCGCGCGCCCAGGACTTGTCGATATCGGCGAACGCGACATGCCGCGACGCCGCCGCGTAGGTCGAGAAGCCCGGACGTTCGATCGTGACGATCGAAGCGCCGTCGCTGGCCTGCGCGATACGCGCAGGAACCGGGTAGAGCTTGCCGCCGTCGAGGTACAGCGCGCCGGCCGCGCTCGCGTCGGTGCCTTTCTCGATCAGGAACGACCTGACCGCGACTTCATCGGCTTTCAGCTTCAGCGGTGCCGTTACGCCGCCGCTTACGCTGCTCGCTTCGAAGACGTAAGGCGTTCCGAGGATAACCGCGTCCGCCGCCTGCTTCGCGAACTCGGCCTTGCTGGCTTCATCCTGCTTGATCGAGATCGCGACGTCCGCGCCTTCCGCGGCTTGCGCCAGCGCGGAGAGCGGCAGCGCGATCGACGCATCGTTCCAGGAGAAGACGATTACGCCCTCGAGCCCGGCTTCCTTCAACGTTTTCACCTGCGCGGCCGTTAATTTCAGCTGCGCGGAGACGGCGTTGTCGGAGGCCGCGCCTATGGTCAGCGCGACAGGCGATTTCGCGCCCGTTATCGCCTTTTGCAGGTCGGCGTCCGTAACCGAGACGGCCAATTGCGTGCCTTCCACGCTCGATTGCGGCGTGATTGCGATGCCCGTTTGCCCTTTCGCGATCACGGATGCGGCTACTTCCTTGTTGTACGCCGCTTCGCTAGGCGTTACGGGATTCGTGCCATAAATCGGCGGACTGGTCGGCGGATCCGTCGGCGGGGTCGGTTCGCCCGCTTCGCCGGACATGTAGAACGTTTTATACGCTACCGATTGGTCGACCAGCTCGTAGTCCGCGTTGTAGACCGAGCCGACAACCGCCAGCTTGTACCGGCCCTCGGGGAGATACGCGTTCGCTTTGTTGCCGTCGTTCACGTAGATGCCCATATTATAGGAGCCGTCGAATTCCGGAATGGTGAAGGTGGACGGCAGCGGATTCAGCACGTCCTTGTCTTCGTCCGTATCGTAATATTCGGCCACGAGCCCCATCGGCTGATCGTTCATGTCGTAGACCGCCGCGTACAAGTGATTGATCTTGCCCTTCGGCAGGGACGCCGTAATGTCGATCGGCGCGTCCTTCGACACGGTCGGGCTGCTGAGCGTCAGGTTCTGAATCGGGAAATCGTTATCGTCGGACGCTGCGCCGACGTGAATGACGAACGGCAGATGCAGGGAAGGAAGTCCCGCGCTCTCGAGCAGCACTTCGCCCTCGTACACGCCGGTCTGAGCTTGCCCGATCGCGGCTGCGCTCAGGTTGAATTCGAAGGCGCTTGCCGGCCCTACCGTGATCTGGTTGCCCGTCAGGCCGTCCAGCTTCGCGACGATCGCGCGGACGTCCGGCGTCGGGATCGGATGATGCGCATCCGACGTGACCGACGGATGCATCACGACTTTCGCGTTATACGTCACGGACGCATTCGACAGGTTCTTGACGCGCAGCGGCTTCTTGACCGCGGCGTCGCCCGGCTTGATCTTGCCGAAGCTCACGCTGCTCGCTTCGCTCGGAATCGTCGTCGGGTTCATCTTGTCGTCGTAGATCGTAATCTCGTCCAGCGATTCGATGATGGCGCGCGTATCGATCGCGTTCATGACGTCGACCTGTCCCGCGCCCTGCGAATAGACGTCGTACGGCGTGGCTTCTTCATCGACCAGCTTCTCCGACGTGTTCGCCAGCGCCGCGCGAATGTCGGTCGGCGTCCATCTCGGGTGCGCCTGCTTGATCAGCAGGGCAAGACCGGCCACGTGCGGCGTCGCCATGCTCGTGCCGCTCAGCTTGGCATAAGCCTTATCGTAGCTGGCATCCGGATTCGCCGCGCCATAGGCCGGCACGGACGAGAAGATCTGCACGCCCGGCGCGCTCAGGTCCGGCTTGATGCCGTAGTTGCCGTCGGAGTTCGGTCCTCTGGAGCTGAAATCCGCCATGCGCTCCCCGGCGACGGTCGTCTTGGCAAAATCGTTCTTCATCGTAAATTTCAAGGTTTGCGTCGGATCAGCCTGCAGCGCGCGGGCTAGCGCGCGCCCCGTCTTGCCCGCCATGTCGAAGGTCGGGATATAGTCGTAGCTGTCGCCGAGGAACCCGATCGGTCCGATCGGGCCGTTGCGATCCTTGATGTCGTCCGACAGATCGGGCACGTTGACGTTCGGGTCGACGGCGTTGCCGTTGAAGATGACCGCGGCCTTCGCGCCGTGCTTGGCCGCGATCTTCGCTTTCTCGTCGAAAGTCAGGTTCCCCCGGGAGATGAAGACGATCTTGTCGGCCAGGAACGCTTTATCGAGGCCCTCGTAATCGTCGTTCGATCCGAGTCCGACATACACGCCCTGAATCGGGCCGGCGCCGAACATCGCGTTGAAATCCTCTTCGTCCGTCGTCCAGCTCATCAAATCCGTCTGCGCCTCGTTGGCGAGGGATCCGACTTCGCTGCGTACCCCTCCCGCGACGCGGATGCTGTCGCTCGTGGTCGCGCCGACGGAGATCGCGAGCTGCGAGGAGGCCGGCGAGCCCATGGAATAATAGTACTGATTGCCGGCGCCGGCGTTGCCGTTCGCCACGACGGCCACGACGCCCGCCAGCACGGCGTTGTTCACCGCGGCGGAGTCGGGCGAGTCGGGATCCTTCTCCAAGTCGCTGCCGAGGGACAGGTTGATGACGTCCATCTTGTCCTCGACGGCATGCTCGATCCCGTCGATGACTTGGGCGGAGGTACCGCCGTCCGGCCCGAGCACCTTATAGGCGTACAGCTTGGCATCGTAAGCGACGCCCTTCTGCACATGATTGGCCGTCGCGTTCGACGCCGTGCCGGCGATGGTGCCGGATACGTGCGTGCCGTGGTAGGAGCCTTCGTAATCGCCGTCCGGCAAATCCTCGTACGGATCGTCGTCTTGGTTCACGGCATCGTAGCCGCCGCCTTCGACGTAATTGCCGACGAGATCGGGATGCTTGTAATCGATGCCGGTGTCGATGACGCCGACCTTCAACCCTTTGCCCGTGTAGCCCCGTTCCCATGCCTTCAGAACGCCGATCTGCTCGAGCGGCACCGTATCGATGGTCGACGAGCCGGCCGCGGCGGCTTGATAGCTGTCGGTTACGTCGGCCGGATAATACAGGACGTTCTTATGAATGGACTTTACGCCCGGCAGCTTGGCCAGCTGCGGGATCCGGTCCGCGCGGACGGTGATTTCCATCCCGTTCAGCACCGTATTGAAGCGGCGGTCGACTTTGAACGGCACGCTCTTCGCCTGCGCGCTGCGGACGAACGCGTCCTGCTCGGTCTGCACGGTCGCCACGGTGGCTTTCTTGGCCAACGCGCCGTAGCCGAGCTTGGCGGCATACTGCCCGACGGCTGCCGGCTGGCCGCTGAATTGAACGATGACGTTAATGTCTTCCGCGGAGGCGGTGTCGATATCGTCGGCAACGAATGCTTCGCCCGGAGCCGCCGCGCGGGTCGCGGCCTCCGGTCCGGCTTCCTGCAGCAGGCGGGTTACCGCCTCCAGCCCTTCCTTGGTTATGAAAGTCGGCTCTTTCGGAGCGGCATGCGCGGCGGGCAGGCTCGTCGCGACGAGACTCCCGGCCAGCACGGACACCGTCGCGAGCGAAAGCGATGTTTTAAGCAGAGATCGTTTCACGTACAGGTACCCCATTTCGGATCAGAATAATTGCTCTCTCGCAGACTAGCTTAAGTTCAGGACGTCCAGGCCGTCGATGGTGACGATGCTGCCTTTCGACTTCGGATTCGCTTCGTCCGCATGCACGATCTTGATCTTGTGCACGCCGCCGGCGAGCTCGCCCGACGTGAAGACCGGCACCTGATAGCGCAGGCTCTCGCTGTATAGATCTACCGGCGATTCGGTAACGGATTCGCCGTCGATATAGATGTTCACCTTGCCGCGGTTGCTGCCCGTCGTGGACCACAGCGTCACCTTCGTGCCCGTGAACGCGAATTCGGCGGCGTTGCCCGGCATCGTGCTGTAGGTCTGCACGCCGTCGGGATACTTCATGCCGTAGCGGATCGCCCACGGACCGACGTAGGTACCGGAAGCGGACGTCGGCGAGATCAAGCTGGAGAACGCGACGGCGTCCACGTTGATCGCCAGGAGTCCGTTGGCGCCTTTTTCCGCGCGGATCTCAACGTCGTGATGACCGTTTGGAATCATCATTTTAAACAACGACTGCTGCGTCTGAGTCGTCTTGCTGCTCAGATCGGCGTAGCCCGCAGGGGACCCGTCGATCCAGATCGCGGCCGTGCCTTGCGTGTCGCCCTTCGTGCCGATCAATTCGAACAGATTCCCGCGGAAGCCGAACTTGACGGAGCCGACGCCCGTCAGCTGCTTCATCGTTCCGCCCGAATAAGACTCGTCCGTCATCGTCTTCCAGTCGCCTTCGTAGGTCAGCGACGGGTCGTCGTCCTCGAGGAAGCCGGACGTGTTGCCGTACGCCACGTTCAAGGTATATTGGCCCGCTCCGGCCACGGCGTAGAGGTTGATGTAATACGTCCCCGCCTTGGCCGCGCGGTACGTGATCGACTCGGTCGACGTGCCCGGATGCTCGGAATACGCCACCGCGCCTTCGTTGCCCGCCACCGTCGTGGCCGAGGAATCGTACAGGATGAGATCGAAATCCGTGCCCGCCGCGCCTTTCAGCGAGAAGGTCGCTTCTTCGCCGGCGCTGAGCTCGACGGAGTAGACGTGGTTCGGATCGTTCGCTTGATCGAGCTGGCCGTCGATCGACGGAACGATCAGCGACATGCCCGGGATGTCCTTGTTCCAGAGCGCGCGGTATGCGCTGATCAATTTCCCGCTTGCCGTAATGGGCTTAAGCCCGCTTAGGGATTTACCGCTCGTCACGACGCGCTGCTTGATGTCCATGGCGCTCAACGCCGGCTGCTGGCTCTCCACGAGTCCCGCCACGCCGGCGGCGTAAGCCGCGGCATACAAGGTTCCTTGCGCATAGGAATACTTGCCGTTGCTGTTCTTCAGATTGATGGTGGTTTGCGCGGGCTTATTGCTGATGACGGTGTCGTAGAACAAGCTGAAATCCATCAATTTATAGGTTTGGCCGTCGTAGATGGTGCCGGGCACGCCCCAGCCCTTGAAGATATATCCGCCTTCTTTCACCAGCTTAAGACCCAGCACGTCCTTCACGAACGGAGAGTTCGGGCTTTGATCGATCGCGTCCTGCCCCGTAAGCATCAGGTGGCCGCCGTCGTTCAGATAATCCGTCAGGCTGGCCTGATCGCGATCGGTAATCAGCTTGCTGCCGTTTACGGCCCATGCCGTTCCCGTGAACCAGACGACGACATCGTACTGTTTCAGCTGTTCAAGCGGCGGACCGTCGAAGGTCTCGTCCTGCGTCGTGAAGGTATCGTACGCATAGCCGCCCTGCTGCAGCAGCCCTTCGTAGACCGCCATCGGATCGTTATCCCAGTCGGTAGGTCCGGCTTCGCCGCCGCTGCGCTGGCTGTCGTTCACGAGCAGTACCGTCGGCGCGGCGCCGCCGGCCGGCTTGAGGTATTCCATGGCGCGGTCGAACATATCCTGCCGCTGAGCGGCATATTGCGGGTCGTCGATCGGAATTTCCTCGAATCCGATGCCGTTGTAATACGCTTTATACGTGCCGTTGTCGATTTGGGCCGCATAGCCCGCATCCACGTCGGGGACCGTCGAAATGATCAATTCGGACGGCGCGGCGACGTCGACGGACGTTTGCCCGATCGCGGCGTTCAAGGACAGATCCCCGAGAATGTTCACGCCGGTGACCGACAGCATGTTCGCGCTCGGATAGGCGGCCGGATACACGGGATCCAGATCCGCATTCAAGATTTCGCCGAACATTCCGTTGCTCTCGCCTGCCGGGGCGACAAACAGCATGTCGGAGGCATTGATGGCATCCTCGATCAGCTTGCTCCTGTAGGTATACACGATCCCGAGCGTGGCAATCTTGACGCCGTGCGCTTCGGCGTAGTGGATGGCATCCACGACGTCCGTGAAGTACCCGCCGTCAGGGGAAACCACCTTCAGCGGCATGACATTGACGTTAGGCGCGACGCCGGCGATGCCTTCGCCGTTGTTCATCGCGGCCGCGATTTGGCCGGCGACCGTCGTGCCGTATGCATCGCTCAGGCCGTCGCTCGTATCGAACAACGTGTTGTCGTCGTGGGCGAAATCCCACCCGTTCACGTCGTCGACGAGTCCGTCGCCGTCATCGTCGATGCCGTTATCCGGAATTTCCTTGTCGTTGGTCCAAATTTGGCCGACCAGGTCGGGGACGTCGATCTTCGTACCGTTGCCGATGACCGCGACGGCGACGTCCTTGCTGCCTGTCGTAATTCCCCAGGCTTCCGGCAGATCCATGTCGATGTCCGGCGTACCGCCGGGCACCGTGCCGTCGTTGAGATCTTGTCCGGTGTTATGCAGCCCCCATTGCTCATGGAAGAGCGGGTCGGTCGCCAATACCGGAGGCGTGCCCGCGTCCGCTGCCGACACGGGCGCTTGGTCCGCCAGGTCGACCGGACGGAACGTCTGCGGGTTCAGCGCGGGGGATACTTTGTAGTCGGGTTCCGCGTAGAGCACGTTCGGATCCCGGAGCAATTCTTCAATCACGCTATGTACATCGGCTCCAGCCGCGAGCTTCAGAAGTTCGGCATTGGCAACCGATAGCGGGCTGGCGTCTATTATTTGCGCGGACATCGATTCGGCGGACGCGGCAGCCGATGCCGACCGATACTTGACGATCACCCGGTCAGGGGCATACTCGGGCGCTGCCGGCAGCGTGCTCGCGAATGCGGGCTGATTTGCGGAAGCTTGTCCCGCGGCATTTGCTTTCGTGTAGATGGTTGTGTCAGGGGAAGCCTGTTCCCCGGTCCACTGGCTTTTTCTCAGCGGATCATGCGAGGGTTGTTCGGCCAAAGCAGGCGTTACCATGCCAAACGCTAGAATCGTAGAGAAGAGAGCAAACGTAAGTTTCGTACTTATCCTGGTCAAGCCTTGTCACTTCCTTCGCCAAATTAGTTTAACGACAGCCTTGCGATTTCCGTCATGTTGACCGGAATTTGAGGAGCGATCATTCTGCCGCCCGCATTCAACCTACCTACTAGAATATAGGTTATCGCCATGCCAATGCTCGCGCGCGGATGGCAAGCGGGCAAACGGGGAAAAACCCGACTTGCGGCTACGTAATACGACCACCCCTTCTTCCGTTTTTATGCGCCTACGGTCACGCCTGCCGCGATTTTCTCCTTCTCCGAAAATCGCGAAAGCCTGCAGTTGCAAACCCAAGTTTAATGTTATTAAATCTCACACATTTCCTCGGAATTATGAGTAGATTATATAGTCGCTAAATTGATAGCGTCAACATATTTATTTTTTTAAACTTCTGTGAAAATATCTATGAAAATAAAGGAAATGCGTGTTATATTAAATGACGTGTTTACAATTTCCTTATATACAATCTCTTAGTAATGACCATAGCGTTAAGCAACTCATCCGGAACGATGCCGGCTGCGTCAGGCTTCCCGGACTTCAGCATAGCGGCGGATATAAGATCGCGCCGACGACCCTATTCATTTCGCAATTCGGATACATCCGCGCCAAACGTTGGCAACATCCGTGCCGTATCGTTTTCTTCGAGACGAATCCGAAATGGGGAATCCAATTGAAGAAAATCGCATGGCCGTTGACCGGCCTGGTGTTCCTGCTCGCCGCATGCAGCAGCGCCAACAACGCCTCGGAGCCGGACACGGGACCGACATCGCCGGGAAAACAGCCCCCCGGCAGCGAAAGCTCCTCCGGAACGGCACAACAGCCCACGGGGGGCGGGAACGCCTCCGATCCGGTGAAGCTGACGATCGCCACCTATTATCTGAGCGATCGGATGCAGGCCGCCATCGACAAGTACGAGGGTCTGCATCCCAACGTCGAGATCGAGCTGCAAGCTACGCCGACCTCCGGCAAGGATCTCGACGAGGTGATGGCCTATCATGAAAAATTCGTGACCGGCGTGAACACGGCCGTGCTCGCCGGCAAAGGGCCCGACCTGATCGAGCTGGACGAGCTGCCGCTGGATGCCTACGCGAATCGCGGGCTGCTCGCGGAGCTGAACGGGATGATCAAGGGAGATGCATCGTTTCATCCGGAAGATTATTTCGCCAATATTTTAAGCCATGCGACGACCGGCGGCGGACTGTACGGCATGCCGCTGTATTTCTCCCTCGTCGGCTTGGTCGGCGACAGCGAGGCGATCGGCAAGACGGGCGTGCAGATCGACGACAGCAGCTGGACGTGGAACGATTTTCTGGATACGGCCCGGCAGCTGCAGCAGAAGGGCGCGTTCAAAAACGCGATCGTCAGCGAGCCTTCCTTCCTGCTGAGCGAGCTGGCCGCCGAGAATTTCGCCCAGCTCGTCCAGGACAAGAACGGCGAACGAAGCTTCGATTCGGCTGCGTTCGTCGAGCTCATCGATCAAGTGAAAGCCATGGCCGACGACGGGCTGCTTTTCGACATGGTCAAGGACGGGGGAGGCAGAGCAACCCCGGCCACCCAAAACGCGCACGCGTATTTCAGCGAGAACACGATCGACTCGTTCGGCGCGTACCTATTCAACGATCTCATCGCGCATCCGACGCTATATGCGAAGCCCCATCCGCAAGCTATGGGAGCGGGCGGCTATTTCAGCACCTACGGCACGGTGGGCATCAACGCGAACTCTCCTCATAAGCAGGAGGCGTGGAACTTCATCCGTTTTCTCATGGAGAACGAAGCGAAGTCGCCGGCCGATGTCACCGACAATCGCGGCTTTCCTATCAACATGACCGCCTATGACGAGCAGGTCGCGAAACTGAAAGCGGCGGGCACGATTCAGACGGACACGCATCCGGCGACAACCGTCGATGCCGTCAAGCTGGATCAGCTGAAGGCGGATCTGACGGAAGCCGTTCACTGGGCTCACGCGCCCTCGAATATCGACGAGACGATCATGAATGAAGCCAAAGCCTTCTTCAGCGGACAGAAAACGGCGGAGCAAGTCGCCAAGCTCGTGAAAAGCAAAGTCGACCTCATCCTGAACGAATAGGCCGGAACCCTCGGATGCGGGACGGATTGGATCGCGCCACGTCGCCGTCATCCCCGGCATCCACAAATACGAGAAATGCAAAAAAGCGACCTGTCACGGTCGCTTTTTTGCGTGTACCGGGATTCGCTTCTCTCCCCGGTGTTCCGATCATCCCTATGCGATTGGATGCATCCCTTACAAACCTAAAGCATTGCCCTTCTCCAGACGCACGATATGCTTCTCCCCGTCGTCGGCCAAGGTTCGGAACTGATTGATCGTTTCCCTCATCTTCGGAAGGGCCTGCTGTTTGTAGGAGCTGATGGCATCGAACGCCGACAGCACGTCCGCGAACGCTTGCTTCAACGTATCGACCGAGACCGTCGCTTCCATTGCCTGCTGGTGAATGGCCACCCCTTGGTCCTTCAGCATCCTCGAGGTGCCGGCGATCAGGTTCGTGGTGGTCTGATTGAGCAGCTCGATTTTTTTGAGCACGATCCCTTGATTATACAGGGCGCTCGCCACCGTAACGGCAATCTTGAGCGCCGAGATCGTGACGGTCTTCGCGCGGTCCACGCCGCGAATGAGCTCCTTGTTGTTGCGGATGACGACCTCGTAGGCCAGGATCCCCTGCTGGTTCACGACCAGCATTTGCTGCAAATCCATGACGCGCTGGCGCATCGGGAACAGGATCTCCTCCGTGATGAACCGGATCTTCTCCGGGTCCTCGCCGCGCTGCTTGGCTGATTCGATCTGGGCTTCGATGGACTGATCCATCAGCATCCCAAGCTGAATTTCTTTCTTGAGCGTCTTCGTCAGCTTTCGAATGTCGTGCTGCTCGAGCTCCAACGTCGTGTTGTCGTTGCGGAGCGTGGCGCCGCCTTTATCGAGCGATACGACGATGTCGGCGATCACCTCGTCGGCCTTCTCGAACTTGAGGAAGTACGCGCGCAGCGGATTGAACAATTTGCCGAGGAATCCCTTCTTGGCAAAGTCGATCATGCTGGGATCCAGATCCTTCAGCTGCGTGTGCAGTTCGGCCAATCCCTTCGCGACCGGTCCGCCCTCGTCGCCGGATCGGGCAAGATTGCCGACCGAGACCTGCAGCAGCGTGTTTTTATCGGAGGAGCGCTTCATGGTGTTCAAGCCGTACGCGTCGATGGAGCGAAGGATCTCCTTGCGCTGCTCCAGGGACTCGGCATCCAGCGCCATGATCATCGCGACGTTCGAATTCGCCTCTTCCCGAAGCTTCGCTTCTTCCTCCGGCACCGGCTGCACGGTATGCTCGATCTCGGCCGTCAGCTCTTCCGGACTGGATACATTCATCGAAAACGACATGGAAATCCCCCCTCGAAATGCTACATTTGAACATTGAACAGATTGCCGATCTTATACACGACGTCGTCCGTATCCGCGTTGATGCTGGCCGCTTCGTTAATGCTGGAGATGTTCTGGAGCGCTTGAATATTGGCGTTGTAGCCGATCGTGTAGATCGGAATCTTGTAGGTCTCGATGAGTCCTTTGATGTCTTCCAGCGAGTAGCCTTGATTCGTCTCCCCGTCGCTAAGCACGAAAATAATGGGCTTCGTGTTCGGATCGATGGCCAATTGATCCTCGAGCAGCTTGAGCGCAACGACGATGCCGTTGAAGGTCGCCGTGCCGCCGCCGGACTGCAGGCTGTTCACCGCCCCGACGAACATGGACTGCTGGTTCGTGTCGTACTTGGCGATCGGCAGCTTGATGGCGACGCCGTCCGAGTAGGAGACGAGACCGATGCTGTTGTCTTTGCCCAAGTATTTCTGCCCTTTCAGGAGCGACTCCTTGAGCCGATTGATCGGCTCGCCGTCCATGCTGCCGGAGACGTCGGTGACGAATACCGCCGTGATCGGCTTGCTGCCGTTCTTTTTCTCTTTCCATACCTTCTGCGCGGACGCGAGCAGGTTCCCATCCACGGGGGCCAGCTCCGACTTGTAGGATTCAAGTCCGTTGAACCCTTTTTCCTGCGCGGTTTGCATGTATTTGTCCTGCGTCACGAATTCCGCGAACTTCTTGAGAATATCCAGCTTCGCCCGCGGCAGCTCGCCTAAAGCGTAGAGCGGACTATCGTGCCTGAACCCGAACGGCGTAAAGACATACCCGCTTTTCAAGTCGGCGGCGTTGACGTACGTCTGGTACTCCAGGACGAACCCGTCGAGGGCGCCGGACTTGGCCGCGTCGCGCATCTGAATGGTCGTGGAAGCGATGAACGGCACGTTGGATTGGAACTTCTCGAATTCCTGCACAGCCTTGTCGCTCAGCAGATTGGCGCTGTCGAAGGTATGAAGCGCCGTGACCAGGAAATTCAAGCCCGTGGAGCTTGCGAAAGGATCGGTATACCCCATGGAGAGCTCGTTATTGGCGATCGCTTCCGTGACGGTCTTGACGTTGACGGAGCCGTACTTGTCGATCATGGCGTCGTACTTCGCCTTGGCGATGACGATTCCCGGAACGTTGCCGACGAGACGATTCGCGACGAGCTGCGTTTTGACTCCGCTTGCTTGAACCATCTCGCCCCACAATTCGTTCGAAGGGGTGAACGCGTCGGGGACGTACTTGCCTGATTTGATATAGTCCGCGGCCGTGCCCGAGGCGATATTCCGAATCCTGACCGAAGCGGGTTTGCCGTCCACGGCAATATTCGCCATGTTGAATTCGGTCGCCACGTCCGTCAACCATCCGTCGACGCCCGTGCCCGATTTTTCCGTGGACGAGAAGATCTCGACGAAGTTGTCGTTCGTGTTGTTCACCGTGATCGGGAACTTGCCGATATCGGGCAAGGACGCGGCGACGTCGACGGGATCGAGGTCGATCTGGCCTTTCACGGGGGCATCGGTCGTCGGGGAAATCTCCTTGTACAGTTTGTTCAACCGGTCCCCGGCATTCTCGGCCGTCACCTCCGCTTTCGATTTGCCCAGATTGGAGGTCAGCGACACCCCCGCATACACGAGGCCGAAGACCACCACCAGAAGAATAGCGGAGATCAGCAGAAACTTGCTCTTTCTTTGCATCCTGGCCACCTCTTAATTCTTGTAGTATTGGGTTTGCTTGATCAGCGCGTCGATCTCCTGCATGCACGGCATGCCGTCGATGTCGCCGGGCTCCAGACTGTCCAAGCGGGAGATCTCGAGCAGGAGCTGATCCAGCTTCAACAGGATCTCCTCGTTCGTGGCCAGCGATTGCTTGGTGAAGGAGAGGTATTCGCCGTACACGCTTTTCCTGGCTTGCAGCAGCTCCGGCGATAAGGGCGACGGCTTCCGGCCCGAGACGCTTTCGAATTCCGACTCGTCGAACGTACGCAGCCGATTGATGACGCTTCTGACGTTCATGTAGAAGAGCTTCTCGACCTCATGGATAACGGCGGCAAACTTCTTATAGCTCAACTCCGCGGGATCGAACCGCTGCTTCAGGACCTCCAGCAGCGTGCTCTTCTTCTTTCCCAATCGCTCCAATTGACGCAAGGCCATGCCAATATCTTCTTCTAACACCTTAATACGCCTGAAGCGCGATAATGCTTCGACATAATCGTCATGCGTCTTGATCTCCCGTACCGGCAGCGCGGCGTCTGCCTTGAAGAGCAGCGAGTAGCACCCATAGGTCAGCGCAATGGCGCTGGCGGCGAGAACGGTCGCGCCGATCGCCGAGGAGAGCGCGCTGCCGCCGAACTCGATCCCGAGAAATCCGCGGGAGAAAACGACAATATTCAACGCGACGACGCCAAGCGTCCAACCAAGCAGCTTTATGTATCTGGTAACGCGCAATCGAACACCCCTCTGCCGGAAAAATCCATTCCTCTCACTATCATTGTACAACAATGTTAAATATTGGGGTAAGAGTTTTGTCGGAGCGAATGCAGTGCCTGGATGACCTCGCCTCCTGGAATCGAAGCGGGCTCGAATCGAAAGCGTCCCACGAGGCCCCGCCAAGCCTGCGACTCCGGCGAGTCTGCACGGAAAGCGCCGTTTCAATTAGATTATGCGCCTCCGAGTGCTATATCCCATCCGGATGCGGCCGGCGAGGGAAGCCGCTTCCCTCGCGGCCATTATTCGACCTATACGCATGAGTCGCAGCGACGTTTCCGTTTGTTGGAAAGTCGCGGACGGCCTAGCTGGCACGAATGTCGTTAAACGAAGAAAAAACCACCTTGTGAGGTGGTTTTAAGTGGTAGCGATGCAATGCGGGGCAGCCATGGGAGTCGCCCCCTTGTCCGAAGGCGTCTTGCAAAGCCTCGCGGGCGTAATCTCGGTCAAGTCTATCCCGCAGGCTAATCCTGCAGCAGCGCGTTCGCGATCAGCATATCAAACTTTCGGATATCGACGCCCTTTTGCAATTTCACTTTGATGTGGCCGGCCTTCGTCCACAGCTCTACCTCCGCATTGAAGTCGAGAAACCCGCCGGCGTTCTCGGTGGACCACATGTCGATGGAGGAGTAAGGCAGGGAATAGATCTCGATTTTTTTGCCCGACATTCCTTGCACATCCTTTACGATCAGCCGCTTATTCGTGAACACGGCCGTGTCCCGAAAGGTTTTATAGGCCGCGACCGGCACTTCGCCCTTCACCAGTAACGCGTTAACATCTTGCGGTATGGGACATTCCGATACCAAGGTCCAATCTAAAATGCTTTGCGTAGCCGCCATCTGCCTAGCCTCCTATTAGTTGAGTTGCCTAATAGTCAGTTATTCGACATTTTTCTAGTATTTCCTTTATTAAACAACAATTCCATATAAATTCTCCGGCAACGGCGACAAGCCGTACGTCCTTCGGCCCGCATATACTTGAATGAGGACGCTCCATTCAGCCGAATCGCCGCATCTGCTTGCGACGGGCGAGCCTACTGCCCCGCCTTGACTGCGCTTATGGCCTCAAGTCCTCCCGCGCCCGCTTAAGCGCGTCTTCAAGCGTACCCCCGACGATGGTCATCGGGACCGATAACATCACGTTCATGGGAAGACCGAAGTTCTCGATGCGCATGCCGTCCGCATAGAGACCGGTTGCGGCCTCCGTTTCAGGGAGAAGCTTCTCGGCCATTGTCCGATCGTCCGCGAGGAAGCCGTATAACTTCTTGCCCAGTCCATAGCCGAGTCCGCATTCAAAGACAGTGCCGGAATCCGGCTCCTTCCCCCGGAACGGATTCAAATTGGCGATGATGACATCCGCCTTCTCGATCAGCCTCACGTTTCCCTCGAAGATCGCTTTCGCCGTCTCCAGCAAGTCCGGCTGCGGCTTGATATCCTTGTCCAGCGGGAAAATGCCTTCAAATCCGTATTCCTTGCATAGCTGCTTCATCCGAAGCCCGATCTCCACGGCATCGGGTTGAAACACTTCGAATCCCGCCATATATACTTTCAGTTGCATGCCTACTCTCCCTTTGCTTCTCAAAATGCATTCGCCTTACTGTACAATAAAGGGAGGTTGACTGGCAAACTGCCGATTGGAGTCTCTCCAACGCTCGCGAATCGGTGCCATCCGTTATCATGCTGGTTCGACTTCCTAGTTTGCCCAAGCAAAAACCCAACCTGACGCGGTTGGGTTTTACTTTGACGGACGCGAGCCGCGGCTGGGTGTCAACCACCGTTCGCTGCCGCGCCTGCTAGGTATTCGTAAGCTTCGCTACTTTCATCAGTTGGTACAATAAAAGGGCGCTCTCTTGACGCTGCGTGTTCTTTCCCGTCTGGAAATGGAATGCGCTGCTTGTCGGCAGTAGTCCCTTGTCCATAGCGGCGGCGTAATACGGTTTTGCCCAAGCCGGCAGCTTGTCGGGGTACACAGTTGAAGAAGTCTTAGTGAGGTCTACGCCCGCGTTGTCGTATTGAAATGCGTTCACCAGCATGACGATCATTTCTTGATGGGTAATGTTTTGATTTGGGCGGAAAGTACCGTCCGTATAACCATTAATCAGACCCGCGTCGACAGCTGCATTAACCTGCGGCGCATACCAAACGCCATTCGCAACATCTTTAAAGCTTTTGGAAGCCTGCTGCTTAGGCAGTATTCCCAAAGCCCTATTAAGCATCGCCGCAAATTCGGCACGCGTGACAACCGATTCCGGCTTGAAGCTTCCGTCCGGATAGCCGTTAATAACCATTCGGTTCGCTAACGCCAAGATGCTGTCTTGATAAGGGTTGCTTTTACCCAAATCCTTAAAGTCAACATGATTTTGGATAACCGTATAGACGGAATTTCCTTTACGCTTCAGCGTCACCTGCAGAATGCCATCCTTCCACTCCCACGTAGTGGGAACCGGGACGTAGGTTTGTGTGATTGGATCATAGGTTAAGCCTGTGTATACGGCATCCGTTTCTTTTGCAACGTTAACATTCAGCACATGCATGGCATAATCGGAAAAGTTCGATAGGATGCGACCCGGCCCGCTTCCTGTCAACTTCACTTCAAACTCCACAGGATCTCCCAACGGGACGCCGGCAGAGCCGCCAAATTGAGCTTTCAATTTGGTCTTATAGTCGCCCGCCGCTTGGGCAATCGTAATAACGACCTTTTGTTCCGAACCGCTGCTTCCTGAAACCGATGCAGATATGGAGCCCACTGGAAGCTGAAGCTTGCCGGATGTCGATTCAAGAATAAGTACGGCAGCCTTTGATTGCGCATGAATACTTGCCAATGCGGTTGAATCGATTTGGAATTGGCTGTTTTGCGTTGCCGTTTTTTCATCGGCCCTGATTACGATGACCGGATTTTTCATGAAGCCGGGGTCGCTTATAGCCTTTGAAATAAAGGCCGCCGGCACTTCTGTCAACGACGAGGAAGTCCCATCCGCGTTTGCCTTGATTGTGGTCACGAGTTCGGCTTCACCAGTATCTGCATCTGGAGTTCCGCCGCCTTCAGGTGCTCCGCCTCCTCCGCCGCCGCCAGGCGCTCCTCCTCCTCCTCCGCCGCCGCCAGGAGTTCCACCGCCGCCTCCTCCGCCGGGAGTTCCTCCGCCGCTGCCGTCATTCGTAGCAGCAGGTATAACAACTAAAGTACCTTCGCTTTCGATTTTATCCGTTGATTGCCGAGTAACGAGGATTTTATCCCCTGGATCTCCGATATCTCCAATCAAAATCGTAGTCGCGCTCTGATTCGAATTCACGACTCCGCTTCCTAGGATCGCGGTTTGTTCCTCATTGTACACACGTATAAAATCTCCGGCCACCAGATTATTCACGACGACGTTATCCGCCTGAACCATGTATTTGTGTACGATAATTGATGATGCCGGGATTGCCGGTGTCCGTTTATCCGCTAGAATGATTGGCGTGAAAAATGGCGATATAAAATCGTCGCTTTCCATGAAAACGCCGATTCCGAAGGCCTCCCTCGGCACATCCTTTACCGGAACCGTAACCGAATATGTGCGTTTTCCGCCATCCACCACGGCGATCTCGTCTCCAACGGGACCCTCTTCATTGATAAAATACAAATGATAACGGACATCGGGTATTTCAGTCGTCCCCTGTTTCCACGACACTGTACCTGAAAACTTATTGATATCCGCATTCGTATCCGTCACCGCCAAATCTGTAGGGAGATATCCCGGCGCATCATAAATCGGAGCGGATGCATGAACGTCCAGAATATGCTCGTTGCCGTACATGCCAAGACGAATAATCGGATACACGCCAATGCTTACCGCCCCTTTAGGCATGGTCGAATACGTTATATCATACACGAACCGTGCATCCGTCGATGATTCTGTATTCTTAAAGAAATAATAGATCTGATCAAGCTTATTGCCCTGCTGATCTTGATAATATGCGGTATATCCCGTTATCCCGTCCTGGTCGGAGGGCGGCTCGAAGGACAGCTCGCCGTCAAGCGTACCGGATGTCAGGCTTTCATCCACGAATACGGCATTCGAAGGCCGGCGACCTTCGTTCATGACGGTTTGCATTTCTTCGACGCCGCTGAATTTAAATAAGCGCTTATCGGTTGCCAGGAATATCGTTTGATCGCCGCTGGCATAGACATGCTGGACGTATACTAACAAATCGGACGATTTCGTAAAGCTGTCTCTGTCATAAACGGCCGCATTGCTGAACACCGTATTCCCGCGCGCAGCGATGATCTGTTCCGGATAAGTTCCGTATTGGACAGATAATTGGTTCACGTCGAGCCTTAGATTCCCGTAGTACAAATTATTCTCATCTAAAATGATATCGTTGCCGATATGATCCGTTGTTATAGGTTTACTTTCAAGCAAATTGTACGTTTGACTATCGTATTTATATAGACTTGAACTATCTCCGCCGTAGAGTATGTTATGATCCGAATCCAACATGAACGTATTGGGATAACGGATCCCCGTGCTCGTCTCATTAGCGATCGCATCCGTAGCGGAAGTACGATCGGCCGAGGTCACGCTGATGCCGTTCTCGCCATAGTACAGAATTCGGTTGTTTTGATCGGGATACACATGATACGGGTAGCTCTTCGTGGTGATTTCGGCAAGGGATGCTTCCATCGGTATTCCGTCTGCCAGCTCCATCACGTCGATATGGTTCTCTCCGTCAAAGATGACATAAACCTTGTTATTGAACAGCTTAATCTCCCTTGGACCGGAACCGATGAACATCTTCTTTACTTCGGTCATGTCATCTTTGCGAATCACGGCAAGTTCGTTGGTGCTTGCAACAATGGCATAGATGTAAGGAGATTCATCCGTGGTAATCCAGTCCGTAATCGCCTGATCGCTTCGGATCGAGTACGAATCCGCAGTAAAAGAGGCGGTCGTCCTTTGCGGTATCGTCAGATCGACTCGCGTGATCTTCTTGGCATCCTCGAACCAATTTTCAATGCCTGCCAGATACGCGCGACCACTCGAGTCGAGCAGAGCGAACCTGCTGGCGGAAGGGAATAGCGCTAACGGGGTATATGAATCTTTATCGTATACGCCTTGCGTAGTAAGAACATACGAATCCGTTACACCCAATACGACGGCTTCGAGATAAGTGTAATCGTCATTTGTTCTCGAGTATGTGCCAGTGGTCTCCGTCAGATTCTCTTTATTGAACTGATGACCGCCAAAATACACGGATTGCTCGTCAATGAATATATGTTTGAGCGATTGAGAGGCTCCTCCAATTTCCATATCGTCATCAATGTCATGACTCAGCTGTACTCCGGTCTCGGCGTCAATAGCCGCTATTCCTCCGTAAGAAGACAATTGACCGACGTAGAGCGTGTTGGACGGCTCATCGATCGCCAGCGCGACATCATCAAACGAGTACCCGCTTTGCAGTAAGGCACTCGTTCGATTACCTTTGTCGTATTTGTAGATCTTCTCATCCTCGGTACCGTAGAAAAGACGATTGGAGGAAGCAGCGATCGATGTAGGTATACCGTCCGTAACAATCGTGTCCGTAATTTGTTGCGTTGCAAGATCAACCGTTTTGATCATGGTTGCTCCGGAAAGCGCAATCTGCAGGGATTGACCGTCTCTTGCAAGCGAGTACGGCTTAGAACCTACGCTCAGCGTTTTCACAATCGTCATATCGCTAAGTCGAATAAAATACAGACTATTGGCTGCGCTGGAGACGGCATAGATATAACCCGCATCCTCGTCCAATATCCAGTCCGTCAGCTCGTTCGGAAGCGAGAGCTCAAGAGATGCCGGTGCCGGATCCGCGCCGGCAGCCGGAAGCGCTACCCCCCATGTATTAAGTAATAAAAGCAATAGTACGAATAGAGTCAGTTTTTTGCTTCCTTTTTTCATATCGTGCTTCCCTTCTAGTTTTTAGTTCAATTACCAGTTTAATGATACCTTAGGACGCTCTTATTTCCTATATTAAAATTAGGAAATTCGACCCCTTGATTATGAAGTAAATGAAAATAAACATCTGATATACAAAAAGATGTTTGGGAAATGCGAGATACTCTATGTACGAATAAAAAGGGAGGAGAAAGCGAAAAACCCGACCTCGTACGGTCGGGTTCTGCATTAGGTGGAGACGAACTTATGCTGGTGCAAGGACCTAACAATCAATTGAACCGCTACGCCGCACCGCTCATCAGAACGAAAACCGGGCTTTCGACTTATTGACCGTGCACCTTTAGCCGATATTGCTCGAGGAAGGCGTATCCGTAACCGGGATCATCGGATGGGAGTGACGGTCCGAGGGTACGTCCGTGACCGGGATCACCGGATGGGAGTGACGGTCCGAGGGTACGTCGCTCGACGGTTGACGAGCTTTAAATAGGCGAGCGCATCATAAATTTCTTCCCCGGCTTCGGCGCGAGTGATCGATTTCGCGGGAAGGAAGTTGTTGTCGTCGTCCAGCTTCGCAATGTTCAGAACGAACGCGCCGAGGATTACGCTGTCGACGCCGTTTGCGAATTTGTCGGTGTCGGCAATGCGGTCCGGGCTCATTTTAACAACCGGCAAGCCGACTTGCGTCGCGATGGCGTTCATAAGTGGGCGCGTGAATTCTTCGCGCGTCCACGTTTGCTCCGGATCGATATCCTTCGGCAAATCCAAGCCGTTGTTCGCGGCGATGATCAACGTATTCGCGTACCAAGCCGTGTCGTCGGCTTTCGAATAATAGTCGCTTGCTTTCGGCGCTTTCATGAAGCGAATCTTCCGGAAAGTTGCAATGCGCGAGCAATTCATGCGACGACGTCTTGAGGCAATTTAATTCAAGCTATGTAGCGAAAGAAGAACAACGCTGAGGAATCCGCTTAACTATTAAGCGAACCCCCTTATTCAATTCCTATACAGCGGCTTCTAATTGAGCTTAAAGCAATGCCTATGCGGCAAAGAAACCAACGAGCGAACCGAGGCGCTACATTATAATCCAAGCTCGGAGAGACTGGGATAATGATCCGGACGGCGCCCCGACGGCCAGCGGAACTTCCGGTCGGCCTCGCGGATCGGCATATCGTTGATCGACGCGTAACGGCGCTTGTTCAATCCGGTTTCGCTGAATTCCCAATTCTCGTTCCCGTAGGATCTGAACCATTGGCCCCCGTCGTCATGCCACTCGTAGGCGAAACGCACCGCGATCCGGTTCCCGTTAAAGGACCAGAGCTCCTTAATGAGCCGATAATCCAGCTCCTTGTTCCACTTCCTCGTCAGAAACTGAATGATCTCCGCCCTGCCCACGGGAAATTCGACCCTGTTCCGCCAAGGGCAGTCCTCGGTGTAGTCCATCGCCACCAATTGAGGGTCGCGCGTGTTCCAGTCGTTTTCCGCCTTTCGGACCTTCGCGGTTGCCGTCTCCAATGTGAAAGGTGCCAAAATAATTCGCATCGAACCGTGCACGTCTCCTTTGCCGTTGCTTGCCGTATGACCCCAAGGGCTTGCTGCTGCGTTAACATTCATCCCGTTTCGAGCGCCTTTGGCCTGGTCATTTGTACCATTATACGGCGACGCGGTCGACGTGTGCGGCATGAACGCGAGCTTTGCTTGGCATAACCATAATATCCATTACTGGAAAGAAATCATTCGGAGAGATGCCCATTTGCGTAATCGAGCGCCAGTTGCTTAACTTCTTAAGAAAGCAAAAATCCACAACCTCATTCGGTCGTGGATTGTCTTGATTGGGACGATTGGATTCCGGGCTGCAATTCGCAAGCGTGCAGCCTGCCCCCGCTGCAGCGGAGCTATTTTTCACCCTTTTAGGGTTTCCCGGCTTCGGCGATTTCGATGGCAACGGTTCAGGTTAGAGGGAGCTTCCAGTCGTTCCCGCCATCATCTCCTTCACCGCATCCCGAATCGTGCTCGATGGAATCGCGAATCCGATGCCTTGCGCTTCGGCGTTGACCGCGGTATTGACGCCGATCACTTCGCCTTTCGCGTTCAGCAGCGGCCCGCCCGAATTGCCGGGGTTAATCGAAGCATCGGTTTGCAGCAGATGCTCGTAGGGATGCTCGGAACCGTCTTCCTCCGTGACCGTGATCGGACGTTCCTTCGCGCTAAGCACGCCTGTCGTCATCGTATGATCCAAGCCGTACGGATTGCCGATCGCGATGACCCAGTCGCCGATATTTGCCTGATTCGAGTCGCCAAAGCTAAGCGACGGAAAGCCCTTGCCATCCGGCGTCTCCACCTTGATCACCGCCAAATCCAGTTTTTCGTTCTGGTTGATGATCTTGGCCTTCAGCGGCTCGTCGTATCCGGGCACCGTTACCTTAAGCTCCGCGGCATCGGCAATGACGTGCTGGTTGGTCAGGATATAACCGTCGTGATCGAAAAAGAATCCGGATCCCGTGCCCATCAGCACCGGCTCTTCATTGCTTGGCGTCGACTGCTGTCGACCGCCGGGCCGACCTCCGCCGTCGAAAAGGTTGGCTCTCGACTGATTGTTCTCGACGCCGTAATTCCCGATCTCCACGACCGCGGGGTTCGCTTGATTGAATACTGCAGCGAAATCATCGGTGGACGCCTGGAGAGAAGCGGTCGTTAATCCGGCATCGGCCGAATGGGAGTCGCCGTTCGCAGCGGTCGTCTGGGCGGCGCCGGAAGCCCCGCCTCCGAACAAATCCAATCGATCGGACATGTACGTCAGCCCGCCGATCGTTAAAGCGCCGGCGAGAAAGGCGGCCAGAATCGTTTGGGACGCCGTTCTTCTGCGTCGATGCCCGCCGCCTCCCGAAGCTCCTCTCCCATCGTTTGCCGCGATCGCTTCTTCATACGCCGACTGCAAGTCCGCCGTCTTCTTCGGAGAATCGTAGCGATACATGATCAGGCCATCGCTGGCGTCATCGCGTTCCTGTTTATTTTCCATATGCTCATCCATTCGGATCATCCTCTCGTGCTCTTGATGACTCTATTATGCGGAACGATCCTAAAAGGAAGCTTAAATCTACCTAAAAGAACGCTGAGAATTTTGCGAAATATTCAGGAAAATCGAACCAGATTCTTGGTTAAGCAGCGGATTCTCCTAGTAGCAGAGCCGTGCCATTCATCGATGCGAGACGTTGATCATCGAAGCAAAACAGCAAAAATCCACTACCTCATGCGTTAGTGGATTTACATTTGGTGGAGGCGAGGGGATTTGAACCCCTGTCCGAAGACAACGCCACACAGGCTTCTACGGGTGTAGTCACGGTTTTGATGTCACCCTAGGAACTCCCCGTAACCGGATTCCCTTCGGGTCAGCCTGATTGTCTTCTTCCGTCGACCCCAGGCGGAGACCGAACGGCGTATCCCACTATTTGTTAGCCCCTAGTCTAGTCACATGGGCGATGCTAGGTAGGAGCACGCTAACAGGTTATTAAGCTGCTAAAGCGTAGGATTGTTGTTGTTTGCCGTTTAATAGGCTTTAGCGTTGATGAAGCAGACGACTCCCTGCTACCCGCAACCCATGCTCGAACTATCCCCGTCGAATCCATAAACGCCCCCAATGGCGCATAAACGGCGATTAGCCCTCCGTTTAGCAGTCGAGACGCTTCGACGAATGATGCCGCCTGCACTGGCCGGACACCGGTTCACCCAAGCATGTTGAAACGATAAACGTTTCTTTCGTTGCTCACTTAGTATACCACACATCGTGTATTACCGAGTAAGCGTCTTGCTGGAAGCCATGGCGACGTTCTCCACTCACTTCCGGCTGCCGCTGCAATAGCCAACGAACGCTACCGGGCAACCTTCTGTTTCTCGCGAAGCGCACGTTGAATGTCGCGCTGCGCGTCCTTCTTCGCCGCGGACTCGCGTTTGTCGTACTGCTTCTTCCCTTTGCCAAGGCCGATGAGCAGCTTCGCGTAGCCGTTGCGCACGTAGATCTTGAGCGGCACGATCGCATAGCCGTCTTGCTTGGACAAGCCGAGCAGCTTATGAATCTGCGCTTTGTGCATGAGCAGCTTGCGCGCCCTTGTCGGGTCGACGGGATTGCTTCGGTTCCCTTGCTCGAAATAGCTGATATGCATGTTGTGGATGAAAATCTCGCCGTTCCGGATCGTCGCGAACGCATCGCTGATGTTCGCCTTGCCCATCCGCACCGACTTGATCTCGCTGCCCATCAGCACCATGCCCGCTTCGAAGGTATCCTCGATGAAATAGTCATGGGAAGCCTTCTTGTTCTGCGCAAGCTGTTTGCCGTCGCTTTTCTTCGCCATGCCGTTCACCTCTCCCCTGTTTGTTTAGCCTGTCCCGGCCATGAGCAACGCGCGCTCAAGCAAAGAAACGGACTTCCAACCGCAGCTAGAAGTCCATTGTAGCAACTTTACGAACCGAAATCAAGAATTGGTAAAACGCGCAAAACCCGCGTCTTACTTGCGTTTCTTCCGAACGAAGGCCGCCGTGGCATTGCCGCCGGATTTTTTCTTGCGCGGCTGCGCGCTGCCTGCTGCCGTTTCGTTACTGGTGCTTGGCGCGGTCTGCAGCTGGCCGCTGCCGGCCGGCCCGCCGGACTTCTTGCGGCGCGAGCCCGTACCTTGGCCCGGGTTGGCGTTCGCCTGGGCGCCGCCGCCCTGGCCTTGACCGGAACCGCGTCGTCCGGCGCCGGACGGTCTGCCGCCGCCGTAGCCGCTGCGATCGCCGCCGGAACGTCCGCGTCCCGAGCCATCGCCGCGTCTGCCGCGCGAACGGTTAGCGTCGTCCGGATCTTCGCCGTAGTCTTTGAGCGAACCGGCATTGTGAACCGGCAGCCCCCACATGTCGGTGCGAACCGCTTTGCGGCGTTCGCCGCCGCTGCCCGATGATCCGCCGCCGGACTCGCCGCCGCTGCCGTCGTTGCTGAGCAGACGATTCAGATTATAATCGTCCTCCGGCTTCCATGCGCGCTGGTCGTTCGGCCGAGCCGCTTGCTGCTCGGCTCCGCCGCCGCCCGGCTGGCCGCCGCGCTCCTCGCGGCTGCCGCGCCTGCGGCCCCGCCGCTGCTCCGCGGCTCCGCCTGCGGCCGCCGTGCCGGCTTCGCCGCCGCGCTGCCCGCGGCCGCGCGGGCCGAC
>NZ_JAAAMV010000050.1 GCF_009909185.1 Paenibacillus glycinis
ATGATATGCTCCCCATACGGTAGACAGGTGAAATAATAAAAGCCTGCTACTGTGAGGGGAGCTTTTTCATGTCTAGAGAGAAATATAACGCTATGGAGAAACTCGCCATTCTCGAAGAGGTATCGAACGGGGAGATTGGTTTTCTAGCAGCTGCGAAGAAGCATGGAATTAACAAGACGACTTTAATGAAATGGCAGCGTCGATACAAGACACATGGATATGAAGGACTGGAGCGCCGTAGACATCTGCAAAGGTACAGTGCTGAGCTTAAGCTCCAGGCGGTGAAGGACTACCTTGAGGGGGGCATGTCTCAGTACCAGATCATCGATAAATACAAGATTGCTAGTACGAGACAGCTCTTCGATTGGACTAACAAGTATAATGGTCATAGCAGCTTAACAGCCTATAAAGGGGAAGCAAGAGCTATGACAAAAGGGCGCACTACAACATGGCAAGAACGGATCGAAATCGTACAGTATTGTCTGACCAATCAACATGATTACCAAAAGACGGCTGGACAGTTTCAGGTCTCCTATCAGCAAGTATACCAATGGGTGAAGAAGTTCGAAGGTGGCGGCCAAGATGCATTAAAGGATGGCCGAGGGAGAAAGAAAGCCCCGGAAGAATTAACGGAGGCCGACCAACAGAAACTCAAGATGAAGCAGATGGAGTACGAAATTGAGCGACTTCGGGCGGAAAATGCATTTTTAAAAAAGTTAGAGGAACTCGAAAGAAGGCGACGCTAAATCAAACACGGCAGGAAACGCTCTACCTTGCCATTCAGGCACTTCAAAAAGACGCGTCAACTAGCGTTCAACTTCTATGCGAAATCGCAGGAATTGCACGCTCAAGCTATTACAAATGGCTAAATCGCAAGCCCAGTCCTCGTGAGCAGGAGAATGAGCAGTTGATCCAGGTGATGATGGCCATCTATGAGAAAGTGGAGCGCACCTTTGGGTACCGCCAATTAACTCTGCATATGCGCAGACAAACCGGAAAAACCATTAACCACAAGCGCATATTGCGGCTAATGAAGGTCATGGGAATTCAATCCGTTATTCGGAGGAAGAGGAAAAAGTATGCCAACGCCACTCCACAACAGGTCGCGGAGAACGTCCTGAACCGAAACTTCCATGCGGATACGCCGAATGAAAAGTGGCTCACCGATGTAACGGAATTCAAGTATGGCAACGGTCAGAAAGCGTATTTAAGCGCTATTCTCGATCTCCATGATAAATCCATCGTCTCCTATGTATTAGGGCGTTCCAATAACAATCCACTTGTATTCCAAACGTTGAAACTCGCCTTGCAAGCAGCTCCAGAAAGCAGCCCCATGCTTCATAGCGATAGAGGCTACCAATCACTTCACTGGACTTTAAAAAGCTTCTGGATGGCAACAAAATGGTTCAGAGTATGTCCCGAGTTGGGCGATGCATCGAAGACGGTCCAATGGAATCCTTCTGGGGGACCTTAAAATGTGAGAAGTATTATTTGCACAAGTACCATACTTTTGATGAGCTTAAAAGGGACATTGAGGACTATATTCACTTTTACAATAACGAACGGTTACAAACAAAGTTAAACGGCCGTAGTCCGATGGAATTTAGGACCAAGGCCGCTTAAATAATTTTCGTTTATTTATACTGTCTACTTGACGGGGTGCAGTTCAC
>NZ_JAAAMV010000051.1 GCF_009909185.1 Paenibacillus glycinis
CATTGAAGTAAAACATTCCTGTTAAGGCTAAGAAATCACCTTTGTCAAAAAAGGAGCGCCTCGGTATGATGGGTTTGTCCAAGGGTAATTACCCAACACCATCAAGGAGGCGCTCTTATCATGAAGTTTAAACAATCAGAAGCACAAAATCAACGAGTCGAACGAATTACGCCCTCCCATTTAATTGTAGAGATCGACATGGAAAAAGAGACTCATGTGGCACAGGTTACAAATTATCGTGGAATTGTACTGACGAATCGGCATCTATCATTCAGCAACACCATAGAGGGGTTTGAAAAGCTGCAGCGGTGGATGGAAGGTATTCAGCAAAAGCACCGTTTGAGCCAGGTAATCATAGGCATGGAGCCGACAGGCCACTATTGGTGGAACCTAGCCAACTGGCTTACACATAAAGGATTGCAAGTGGTCTTAGTTAATCCAGCAACGACAAAACGCAATAAAGAAAACCGTGACAACTGCCAATTGAAGAGTGACCCAAAAGATGCGCTTGTCATTGCAGATGTAGTAAGCCGAGGCTACTACTATGATCATACGAAACAAACTCACGTATTTCAACGCCTGAGAACACTGATGAGCGATCGAGAGTTTTGGGTTGCTAATAGCGTCCGGTTACAAAATCGCATTATTCGGTGGCTGGATATCCGGTTTCCTGAGTACAGTTCGGTATTTAAGGATTGGACCGTTAAACGATCAATGGCTACTCTGAAGGAATTCCCTGCGCCAGTGGATCTCGCAAATCGGTCAGTACCAGAAATCATAGCGATCTGGAAAAAGCATATGCAAAGGGCAGGCGGTACTACAGGCACACAAAAGGCGGCAGAGCTAATTGCGCAAGCTAAGCGGAGTGTGGGAGACGTTACAGCTTTAGCCGTCGCAAAGCTAGATTTGGCACGTTTAATCTCAGAGTATGAACGAATTACGGAGATGTTAGCAGACATCGAAAAGCAGCTTCACGTAATGTTAGGTGAGATTCCCATGGCCATTCAGATGCGTTCCATAAAAGGCCTTGGACCCATCTTCGTTGCGGCTATCTTAGCAGGTGCAGGTGACCTAAGGCTGTACGCACATGGACGTCAGTTACTGCGCAAAGCCGGTCTGAATTTGGCTGAAAGCACATCGGGGAAGAGGAAAGGTCAGATCGTTGTCTCCAAACGAGGGGACTCCAGTTTAAGAAAATATCTGTATTTAGCGACAATCCAGCTCATTGGAATTAATCCGGTCTTTCAAGAATTACATCGACACAATGTTCAAGTAAAGCACATGAAAAAGCAACAGTCTGTCTTTAAACTCGTGGGTAAAGTAGCGCGAATTTTGATCGGTATGGTCCAGCGTGTAGAAACATTCTCTCCCGAAAAGGCCAGCCATCTCGTTTCACAAGCAGCATAGGGCATTGATCGATCACGTATATTGACTCATTCGCGGGATTTTGAAAAAGAAAGCACGGAGAACCGAGTTACTGCCCGAAAAGGGCTCAGACCCGTCCGCTAAACGCAATCGGTCTCCACACCTTGGATAAGTATGACGATGGAATGTGAGGGCTTAGACCCGTCGAGCCATGGGATGGTAAACACCAGGGCACTTGTGGAGTTTGCGT
>NZ_JAAAMV010000052.1 GCF_009909185.1 Paenibacillus glycinis
CCGATGGAATTTAGGACCAAGGCCGCTTAAATAATTTTCGTTTATTTATACTGTCTACTTGACGGGGTGCAGTTCACACATATAGCCGGCTGCCGTTGTGTTTAATAACTTTTTAATTTGCAATAGTTCAGTTCCGATTGGCATTTTTAAGCTTGCTTACTTCTTCCTCGAGGTGACCGATTCGTCTATTTAGTCGGTAAATAACAGGAATGAACAAAATTAGAATTAGGATAATCCAGCCGCTTGCACTCAAGATTCCATCACCTCGTATAGTTTTTATTTCGGTTACCTTACTGATAGTAATTTTTTTTACTAATTTGGCATTGCCATCACATGATCCTGCTGCTCGTTAGCGCAACGACGGCTGCCGTCGGATCAGAACTGAGCTATCGTTCCAGTCGTTTAACTAACTTCAAAGGCGTCTTCGCCACGTAACAGCCACATATACACCAGCCACCAATAAAATCACACCGTATATCGCCAGCCTCGCCTCTCCAGGCGAGTCGAACATTCCGAACTCAATATTTAGGATTGCCACGACGGCGAATGCTGCCCCTACCACCAGAAACGAAATAAGCCACGATATAAGTTTCTTCAGCAGATTCCATCACCTGTCCCTGATATCAATACGCTTTGAGAAAATGAAATGTAACTATAGTTCCCCGCTAACTCAATGGCACCTCGCTAGATATCAATAAATTTTAGTGTTCCTGGCTCGTATTGAAACATGATTTCAAGGTGAGCTTTTATTGATTGAACTTGATCAGCTGCAACATCGAACCTAATCTGGATTTGATTTGGTAATTCAACCGAGGGAGCATAATCCACAAGCACAGACTGCAATCCACTCCAGCCCTTAACCTGTACGGTTCATCCACGTACGAAACAAGCTTTCCAGCTCGTCGCTTTTAAACAGGTACGCCTTGTCACCCGATCTCGGGATCAGTTCGATGCCGCCCGAAGTACCGATGAGTAGTTCGTCCGTCGTCCCGTCCTTGTAAATGATCGTCGCCCCGCCCGCACCGCTATAACTCATACCTAGCGTGAATCCGTCCATCGGCGCATGCGCCTTCAGGTCGACTGCCTGGGCACGCTCTTCCTCGGATAAGGACGGCGTATTGGCCGGGATGTCGATCTTGATCTCCTGCACCTCGCCGGCAAGCAGCCGCTTCTGAAATGTAGACGCGAAGCCGGAGCTCCCGCCGCCTCCAATTGAACAGCTCGAAATCATAATGACGAGACCAACTAGCGATCATACCAACCGCACGGTTCGTGAAGAGCGCCGCTTCCGTCGGTTCGGCATCCTTTATGCGCCAGCCGATCGAAAGGTACCATGCCGGGTACGGAAATAACACATTGAAAAGCCCAAGTAGCATGAGTAGAAAACTTCCCACCGCCAACGCCTCCTTTCCTCTTCTGCAAGGTTATACGCGGCTATTTGAGATTTCGTTGCAAAGAAGAAAAGGATCCACTGCAAGCTGCAGGAGATCCATTTAGTTCAACTATCGTTGCCCGTTAGTCATAATGAACGAGGCGGCCCCAATCGCTTAACGTAGGTTGCATGTGGATACAATGTGTAGTGGATTCTACTT
>NZ_JAAAMV010000054.1 GCF_009909185.1 Paenibacillus glycinis
TGGTCATACCCCCGTCAAGTAGACAAATGAAAAAAGCTAAGCAGCCAACGCGCATCGATACTCAATCGGTGCGCGTTGTTTTAGTTTGGCTTGAAAGCGGTGGTAGTTGTAGTAATAAATGTACTCCTCCACCGCTTGCTGAATTTCTGCTCCTGAATTAAACTGTTTGAGGTACAGCTTCTCTGTTTTGAGATGCGAAAAGAAGGATTCGATGCATGCGTTATCCAGGCAGGTTGCTTTGCGAGAGTGGCTGCCTTTAACGCCGAATGCCTCTAATCGTGTGTTGTACGCTTGAGACGTGTATTGGAAGCCTTGATCCGAATGGAGCACGGCTTCCGAGACGTCTCTTTTTCTTGTCCATTGCGTGATGGTATCCAGCACGAGTTGAACATCGTTACGTTTGGACAATTGCCAAGCAACCACCTCGTTGTTAAATAAGTCTTGAATGACGGACAGGTAATGAAAGCTCGTTCCATCAGAAATATAAGTGATGTCGGTTACCATTTTCTGCTGCGGCGCCGTGGCGTGGAATTGACGGTTTAAGCGATTCGGATACACAACTGAAGGAGCGTAACTGGATTGCTTTCGTTTCTTTCGAATGATGGATTGAATGGATAATTCTTTCATAATTCGATGTACTTTCTTGTGATTCACGTTGTAGCCAGCCTCCCACAAGGCTGTCGTCATGCGAGGATAGCCGAATTCTGGATGTGCAAAATGAATGCCCATCATATGCTCCTTAATCTCATGATCGTTGTCTTGCTTTGCCTCGCGCTGCGGCCGTGTGGCTCGCCATTTGTAATAACTGGACCGTGGTATTCCCGCAATGGCTAACAAGCCTGTAATGCCGTGCAAGGGGCGCAGTTCCTCCATTATTCCGTAGTTTTCTCGCTGGCTTGGCGCTTCTCCTTTATTAGATTTGGATACCGCTTTTTTAAGTAATCCACCTGCGCCTTCAGGTAGTCTCGTTCTTCCTCAATGCTGTCAAAGGTTGTGCGAGGACGTCCCTTCAGTGGGTTTAGCTCGTTGTCTTTCCGCTCATCGAATGGCTCCCCGTTTTGCCATTTCTTCACCCAAACTTTCAATTGGGAACAGTGACGAATGCCTTCTCGTTCAGCTATGACCTTGTAACTTGCTGAGCCTTCAACATATGCTCGGACCGCCTTCAGTTTGAACTCTTCAGAATACGTCTGAAATGTTTGTCCTTTTTTAGCCATAAAATATCCCCTCCAAGTGGCACTCAAAACTTCATGTTAACACGAGGTTTTTTTGAGTGTCTACTTGAAGGGGATAATACCA
>NZ_JAAAMV010000006.1 GCF_009909185.1 Paenibacillus glycinis
ACTCCGCTCGACTTGCATGTATTAGGCACGCCGCCAGCGTTCGTCCTGAGCCAGGATCAAACTCTCCATAAAAGTGGCCGAAGCCATTTTCAGGATGTGCTTGTTAGCTCATCGCTGACTTACATTTAAACCTGTTTGACAGGTCGCTCATTGTTCAGTTTTCAAGGAACAAGTTCTTTTCTCGTATCGCCCATGTCTCAGCGGCGACTTGATTAATATATCACATCCGGTCATTCAATTGCAAGCTTTTTTTTGAAATCTTTTTTCTTGCTTGCTTGCCAACCGTTAGGCTGTTTTCGTGTAACCCGGAGGCGGTAATAAAGAATTTATCACATGCCCAATATGTCCGTCAAGCATTTTTTTGAAATCAAAAAACGCATGCTTGACGCATGCGCGAAACGGTTAATGGTACCGGAGCTCCAGCATTTCCATGTCGCCTGCCGTTGGCATGTAGGCAACTTCGCGCACGTAGCCGCGCATGACGAGTTTTTGAAGCAGCAGCGATAAATCCATGTGCAGATCCGCGAGCATCGGATGAAGCTGCAGCTCCATTACGCTCCAAGGTTCCTCGCGGCTTTCCAATATGGTAAAAAGCAGCCCGCACGAGGATTTCATTTTGCTCATCACGGAAAATTCGCAGGCGAGCAAGACGAGCTGCACCCGTTTCTCCAAGGATTCCGGCGATATGGTCAGCTCTTCGTACAATTTATAAATCCCGGGATTGAAACGGCGCATTTGGCGCCAGACCGCAAGCTCGGGATGCACGCCTTCTTCTATAAAGGCGATATGCGCCCAATGATTGAGCGCTGCCAGCACGTTGCTGTACGCATCAAGCAAGTTGTTGTCTTGAAGGTCTTGCTTCGCCTGCAAGTAAGTCCTTATGAATCCGGCAAACTCGACCAATTCCTTCTGGCTGCGCAGCGCCGAAGGAAACGAAAGCAGGCTGTCACGCAAATTCGCTAAATAATCATCCCGGTCCAACAGGATTTCCCCCCGAGCAAGCCATTGTATAATGCTCCGGTTCTCGCCGCCGGTCGTCCATTGCTCCAAAGTATCTGGCGTGACCGTCCGAATTTGCACGCGTTCCCCGTCATAGCTGATATGTTCCGTTCCTTCGGCGGCATCCTCGCGTTCGGTCACGATGAGAATAAGCAGATCCAATCCGTCGATCAGCGGATTGTAGGCAAAAGGGTTATCGATTGCCGCTAGGCTGATGAGCCCTTCGCGTTGTCCATAGGCGTCTTTGAAATGCGATTTAATGTGCTCCACGTCTATCCCCCGTATAGCTTCATGCTTTCGTTTAAGCTATAATGATTTCGCAGTTATATAATTCCTTGTTCGACAATGTCCGCCCGTTTTCCTGCCTAAAGTCTTAGAAACAACTGGGAAGTGTCAGAAAGGATTGAAATCATGTTCGGAAAATCGAGTAAAATTAATGAGTTTCGGCTTTGGGGCTTACTCTTCACCCTGTTCGGAATGGGTCTAATGATATTGGGCACGGCCGGAATCGTATTTTGGGGACAAGCCGGCAAAGTATTCGCAGCCATCTTCATGGTCATCGGGATGATCGCCATGCTGCTCAGCGTCGGCGTCTATTTCTGGGCAGGCATGCTCTCGACCAGCGCCACGATCCTTGTATGCCCGGAGTGCAACCGGCACACGAAAATACTCGGCAAAACCGACCGCTGCATGTACTGCAAAACAAAATTGACGCTCGACCCCAATCAAGCGACCGATCTGGACGATACCGAACCGGCGACGGAAGAAGTCGGACAGCCTCAAACTTGACGAACCTCATCAAAAAACGCCTTGCGTGCGGAAGTTTCCGCATGCAAGGCGTTTTTTGCTATCCCTTTATGGAAGCTGGGTCAAGGATTGATGAATGATGCCCCAAATGTCGTCGGATTGGAACTGGCGCTGCCAGGTAGCCGCTCCGGCCAGGTGGTACTTTTTCACTAATGCGATTCTTGCTTTGACCGACAAGGAGTCTTCGATCCAGATGCGCTGCAATGCGCCGTCCTGCGTATACTCCACGTACCGCTGTCCGGAGTTCGCGTCGTACACGGGTTTCAACCCGCGCTGCTTGATAAGGTTCTGCACGGCTTCCATGCCAAGCGTCTTGGACGTCACCACGATCTTGCCGTCCTTGTCCTTCTTCTCCGTCCACTGCCTGGTGTAGAGCGGCATCCCAAGCACGAGCTTGCCCGGAGGAACGTTATCCTCGATCAATATCTTCTTGACCGATTGCTCGGTCCAGGGCAGGGATGCGACGGAGCCCGATACCGGGCTGGCGGCCCAATGTTCGTCGTACGCCATGACCATCATGTAGTCGACGACTTTCCCTAGCGCCTCGCGATCGAAGTACAAAGACCACATCTCGCTGTTGGACTTCGGCGTTACGTCGATCGACACGACCACGCCCATCTCATGCATGTACGGCGTTAATTCCCGGACGAACTGCACGAGATTCGCTTTATCTGCCGTGTAGATGTTTTCAAAATCAAGGTTGATGCCCTGGAGCTTGTACATTTGGGCAAACGCGGCCATTTGCTGAATCATCTTTAATCGGGTCGCCGCGCTTGCGAGCGCCTTGGTGGTCCGGTCGGGTTCGAAGCCGTTGCTGAACGATGCCCATACCTGCATATTCTGTTGATGCGCCCAATTAACATAAGCCATGTCGGCCTTGCTTTTGACGTTGCCGCTGCCGTCCAGAAGCTCGAACCAGGTTGGCGATACGACGTTCACGCCGGCCAGGTCGCCGATGGAAGCCGGGTTCGGCGTCTTGGTATAAACGGCCTCCCACGTCAGGTTGATTTTGGAGCCGACCGCTTTCCAAGCGGGGTATACGGGCTCGTCCTTTAACGGCTTGATTTGTTCGACTTGCGTCAGGGCAATAGACGATTTATCGGCGTAGCCCACGATGCCGTCCGAGCTTTGCACCAAATACCAGTCGTCCTTCTCGCCCCAGATCCTGACTTCTTTCGTCCCCGCCACGCGCTCGTATATCGGTTCTTTAATCGACGGACCGCGCCGAACCGTCATCTCCCCTTTCGGCTTGGCGCCGAGCTGGACCGCATCGCCGGCAGCCAGAACCGTGACGATATTCTGCGCCGCATCGTACTCGACATGAATGCCGAATAGCGTTTCGAGCGGTTCCACGGGTATATACGCCACTTTGTTGACCACCTCGGCCGCGATTCGCAGCTCGTATGGTTGTTTGTTCAGCTTGGCCGTCAACGTATTCGTCTGCATCCGCAATACCTTGTTCGCCGTCGTCAATACGATGGAGCCCGTCTTGCTTTCATAATAAACTTCTTCCTTCAAGCCAAGCCGGTCCTGCACGAACGAAATCGGAATCCGAACCTGCTCTCCGTCGATCAATGCGCCATTCGGAATGACTTCTCCATGGTAAAGCAGCGGATGCTCTTCTCCGTAATCGGGCTTAATGACCGTGTTGTTAGGCGTCAACCGCTGCCAGCCAAGCCATATGACGATGATCATGGCCGCCAGCCCGCTTGCAACGACAAGCCATTTCAGCCCGCCGCCGTTCCGGCGTCTGGACCGATACCGTACCGTTTCCACGTTGCAAAACGACTCCTTTCAAATATAAACGAAGGTTTCCCGCAAATAAAAAACGCGCATGATGACGTACTTGCTCATCCCTTGCGCGTTCGTTCGATTCATGAATCGGCCTTCTGCTGCCGGTTAGTTCGCCTTGTGTCGCGACGAACAGCCCGCGCATTGCCCGTAGATCTCCATGCGATGGCCTTCCACCGTAAATCCCGTTTCCTGGGAAGCCGCGATTTCCACTTCCGTCAACGGCGGGTAGTCGAAATCGACGATCGTGCCGCAGGTTCGGCAAATCGCATGGTAATGCTCGGACATATCGGCATCGAATCGGCTGGAATCGTCCCCGTAGGTCAATTCCTTGATCAATCCCGCTTCAACGAAAAGCCGCAAATTATTGTATATGGTCGCCACGCTCATGCTCGGGAACGAAGGAGAGAGCGATTTGTAAATTTCGTCTGCAGTCGGATGAGTCAAGGAATGCATGAGAAAACTTAGAATAGCATGACGCTGCGGGGTCATACGGACGCCGGTACTTTTCAATTGTTCCAAAGCCTGTTCCACGGTCGCACCCATGCCCAACACGTCCTTTCCGCGATAGTTTAGAACCATTGTACGTGGATCGTTTTCAATTTGTCAATGAAAGCGGAAATCCTTTTATGGCTTGTAACGATTTACCTCGATGCTGCTGTTGGCGTCAATGTTGATGCGATACGTACCGTCGCCGATGCTCCCGCGAATCGTTTTCTTATTGACGTTGAGCGGCAAATCGCTGGTTATATCGCCGAATGTCACGGAACCGTTAACGGAATAGTTGCCGAATTCGGGTATCCGGACATGAATTTCGCCGATGGAGCTGTCAATGTCCCAGTCTCCGCCCACGACGCTGCAGGTCACGTTAATGTCGCCGTTCAACGTATCCGCCCTTATTGCACCCAGGGCTTCCTTAATGCCGATTTGGCCGTTCTTGGTATCCGTGTCGACGTCGCCCGAGACTCGTTGCAGATCTATGCTGCCGCTCAACGTCGATCCATCGAAGCTGCCGGTAATGTCCGAAGCTTTCATATCGCCGTTATACGCGTTCAGCTTCGCGTCTCCGTCCAATGATGTCGCGGTAATGCTGCCGTTCTTGGTCTCGGCATCCACGCGACCCTGAATCCGGTTAACGGTGATCTCGCCCGACGTCACCTTGATGGTCAAGCCTCCGTGAAGCATCAAATCCGCGACATCGACGGAGCCGTTGACGGTCCCGACGTAAAGCTCGCCAGCAGGAGGTTTTACATTAGTATACGAATTATTCGCCCCCGAAGTTTCAGGCTCCCCTGTCTCCCCGCCGCTCGTCGTATTCGTGGATGAATCGATTGCGTCGACGGATTGATTCTCGGAAAGGTCGTCATTGGGAACCGGAGGATGAAACTTCGTCCCGAACGAGGAATCGGCCGGAATCGTGACTATCATATTCATACGCGGCTTTCGTTCCCCGTTAGTACCGTACGGGCGGCCGACCGCTTTAATTTCGACTTTGGCGCCGCCGTTCACTTCCACCGTCGACTTCTCGGCCGTATTGTCCGCCTCGGCTTTATCCGCCGAGTCCACCCACATCACGGTCTCGACGACGATCTCGTCCACATCGCCCTGCTTCACGCTTACGCTGCCGTTCGCGTTGTCGATCGCAATGCTCGTCGTTTCCGGCAGCAAGGGCTGATGTATCGCGTCTTTGTCGTAACGAAAGCCTTTCTCTTCGCCGAACCCGCTCGTTCCCGTCAGATTTACCTTGAATTCGTCCAGCCACTTGAATGGCATGGCGGCGTACTGCGTAACGGCGAATGCCGTAATCGCGACGATGGCTGCCAGGAAAGCGCCGCCGACGTCAAAGGAAGGCCGTCCGGAGGTTCTTCGGTAGACGAGGCTGACCACGACGATTTCGATGCCGAGCAGCACGAATGCGGCCGGCCACCATTGACCCAGCAGGCCGATGTCGTTCCGGCCCCGAATCTGATCCCACAGCAGCAGACCGCCTACCGCGATCAACACGGCTGCCGCCGTAAAACGCCCCATTTTGAACATGGCCTTCTTCCTCCTTAACGACAGAATCATGAGCCCCAGAGCAAGCAGCAGCAAGCTTGGCGCATAAGTCCCGAACGATGCGATGGGCAGGGAGAAGTCCAAGGACTTCTGCACGAGAATCATGAGCATGCAAGCCAACGCGATCGCGGAGATTCCCTGCAACACGACCGCCAGTCCCGTTCCGTTCGCTTCCGCCGGCGTCTCCCCGTCCAGCATGTCTCTACGGATCTTCGATGCCAGCTGCAGCGCGCCAAAGACGCTGTAAAACCAAAAGCAAGGCACGCCTAAGCCCAGGAAAATGATAAACAAGGCGAATCGCCCGCCGCCTTCATCCGCCAAGCGGATCATCGCCGCGATATCGGTCAGCGTCCCGAGCAGCAGGAGCAGCCCCGCCGCAGGCTTGCCCAGGAGCATATGCCCGCCTCCGGGAACCAGAAAAGCAAGCAGAGGCGCCAGGGTCGTCTTGGTTTTCGAGTTATTGCGCATGGGCGGCCTCCTAACGGGAACAGTCATTTATCCATATTGTAACATATTCCGAAAGCAGCAAAGAGGCATGGCCGCTTGCGGGCGGACATGCCTCTTCTGCATGGAACGAAACTTATTGGTTGAGGCGCGCGAGCAGCAGCTTGTTGACCAGCGCCGGGTTCGCTTTGCCTTTCGTTTCTTTCATGACTTGGCCGACCAGGAAGCCGATGGCCTTCTCTTTGCCGGCTTTGAAATCCTCGACGGATTGCGGGTTCGCGCTTACGATCCGATCGACGACTTCGGCGATCGCGCCTTCGTCGCTGATCTGGACGAGCCCCTGTTCTTCGACGATTTGCTGCGGACGCTTGCCGGTCTCCAGCATTTCCTTGAAGACGGTCTTGGCGATCTTGCTGCTGATCGTGCCTTTCTCCATGAGACCGATCATCTCGCCGAGGCCTTGGCCCGTAAGCTTGATGCTTTCGAGATCCAGGCCGCCTGCGTTCAGATAGCCGAGCAGATCGCCCATGATCCAGTTCGACACCGACTTGGCGTCCTTCGTGTACTGCAGGCTTTCCTCGAAGAAATCCGCCAGCTTCTTGGACGCGGTAATGACTTCCGCATCGTAAGAAGGCAACCCGAAGTCGGCCGTGTACCGGGCTTTGCGCGCATCCGGAAGCTCCGGAATGGACGCGCGGACGCGGGCTTTCCACTCGTCGTCGATGTGGATCTGCACGAGGTCCGGGTCCGGGAAGTAGCGATAGTCATGCGCTTCTTCCTTGCTGCGCATCGTGAACGTCTTGCCCTGCGTCTCGTCCCAACGCCGCGTCTCCTGCACGACCTTGCCGCCGCCGTCGAGAATGTCGGCCTGCCGCATCTCTTCGTATTCCAAACCGCGCTGAACGCCGCGGAAGGAGTTCATGTTCTTCAGCTCCGCGCGTGTGCCGAACTGCTCTTGGCCGTAAGGACGAATGCTGATATTGGCGTCGCAGCGCAGCGAGCCTTCTTCCATCTTCACGTCCGACACTTCGCAGTACAGCATGATGGCTTTGAGCTTCTCCAAGTACGCCTTCGCTTCCTCGGGGGTACGGATATCCGGTTCGGACACGATCTCCACGAGCGGCGTTCCGACGCGGTTGAAATCGACCAGGGAGCCGAAGCCGCCGTCGATATGCGTGAGCTTGCCGGCATCTTCCTCCAAGTGAAGACGCGTGATCCCGATGCGCTTCGTCTGACCGTTCACCTCGATGTCGATCCAGCCATGCTCGCCGACGGGCTTGTCGAATTGGGAGATTTGATAGGCCTTGGGCGAATCGGGGTAGAAATAGTTTTTCCGGTCGAACTTGCTGATGTCCGCGATCTGGCAGTTGAGCGCCATCGCCGCTTTCATCGCGTATTCGAGCGCTTGGCGGTTCAAAACCGGCAGCACGCCGGGATGTCCGAGACAGACCGGACATGTATGGGAGTTCGGCGGCGCGCCGAAGGACGTGGAGCATCCGCAGAAGATCTTGCTCTTCGTGTGGAGCTCGACGTGCACTTCCAGCCCGACGACCGTTTCGTATTTATTCGGTTCAAACATGGTTTCGCCCTCCTGCTTCTAGCCGTCCGCTACAGCTGCGGACGCTGTTTATGATGCTCGGTATGCTGCTCGTACGCATGCGCGGCGCGCAGCACCGTTCGCTCGTCGAACGCCTTGCCGATGATTTGCAGGCCGATCGGAAGACCGTCCGCGAAACCGCACGGCACGCTGATCGCGGGCACTCCCGCCAAGCTTACCGGAATCGTGCAAATATCGTTCAAATACATCGTCAGCGGGTCGCCGACCTGCTCGCCGATCGGGAATGCCGTCGTCGGCGCCGTCGGTCCGACGATCAGATCGAAGTCCTTGAACACGTTGTCGAAATCCTGCTTGATCAGCGTGCGCACTTTCTGAGCCTTCAAATAATAAGCGTCGTAATAGCCAGAGCTGAGCGCGTAGGTGCCGAGCATGATGCGGCGCTTCACTTCTTGGCCGAAGCCTTGGCTGCGCGACTTGCGGTACAAGTCGAGCAGGTTGTCCGGATTGTCCGCGCGCACGCCGTAACGGACGCCGTCGAATCGGGCCAGGTTCGAAGAGGCTTCCGACGAAGCCAGCAGGTAATACGTCGCAACCGCGTATTCCGTATGCGGCAGGGACACTTCTTCCCAGGTCGCGCCGAGGCTCTCGAATTGCTTGAGGGCGGCGACAACCGCCTCTTTCACTTTCGGGTCGATGCCTTGTCCCAAGTATTCCTTCGGCACGCCGATGCGCAGCCCTTTCACGTCGCCGCTGAGCGCGCTGACATAATCGGGAATCTCCACGTTCGCCGACGTGGAGTCGTTGCCGTCGTATCCGGCGATCGCCTGCAGCACGTAAGCCGAGTCTTCCACGTTCTTCGTCAGCGGACCGATCTGGTCGAGCGAAGAGGCAAATGCCACGAGGCCGTAGCGGGATACGAGGCCGTAAGTCGGCTTGAGGCCGACGATGCCGCAGTATGCCGCCGGTTGGCGGATGGAGCCGCCGGTATCGGAGCCCAGTGCGAAATAGACTTGTCCCGCCGCGACGGAAGCCGCAGAACCGCCGCTCGAGCCGCCTGGCACGTAATCCGTGTTCCACGGGTTGCGCGTCGGATGGAAGCTGGAGTTCTCGTTGGAACCGCCCATCGCGAACTCGTCCATGTTCAGCTTGCCGATGGTGACCGACTGCGCGGCCTTCAGCTTCTTCGTAACCGTCGCGTCGTAGATCGGGTCGTAGTTGCGCAGGAATTGGCTGGCGCAGGTCGTGAGCAAGCCTTCCGTCACGATATTATCCTTGATCCCGGCCGGCAGGCCGAACAGGATGCCCTGTTCCCCGCCCCCGGCGATCGCCCGGTCCAGCTCGGCAGCCGCGGCGCGGGCGCCCTCCTCGTTCAAGGTCAAGAACGCTTGAATGGATGCATCCGTGGCGGCAATGCGCGAATAGGAAGCGTCCACCAGATCGGCGACCGACAGTTCTTTCGTTCTCAATTGATTATGTATTTCCTGCAGGCGTAAATCGAAAAGTGCCAACAGCCGTTCCTCCCTTCGTATCCTTGCAAATCGAATTTATTCCAGTACGGCCGGCACCTTGAACTGGCCGTCTTCATCGTCGGGCGCATTGCGCAGCGCGGTCTCGTTGGCAACCGACTCGCGGATCGCGTCTTCGCGCATGACGTTGCGCACCGGCAGCACGTGGGTAGTCGGTTCAACGTCGTCGGTTTGCAGCTCGTTCAGCTTCTCCGCGTATTTCAAGATCGCGTTCAGTTGTCCGGCGAATTGCTCCTTCTCCTGCTCGGAGAGCTCCAGCCGGGCCAGGTTGGCCACATGCTCAACATCCTTGATCGAAATGCTCATCTCTCGTGTCCCGTCCTTTCCAACCAAATTGCACACATTCTACCTATTATAACGCAAGGCTTGAATCAAACTCAATGCAAATGCGCAGGGGCGCGCCCGGACCGCTGACGCGAGATTCGACCGCCGCTTATGCCTATCGCCGTTCGATAAGAAAGAAATAACCTGCCGGAACATCCGGCAGGTTACCGATAAAACGTCATTCGGCTGCAAAACGATCGTTCATCGAAGGCGCTGCGGCTGCGCGATTATCAAGGAAATTCCGGACCTCCCAGATAGCCGGGGAATCCCGGGCCGCCCGGAAATCCCGAGCCTTCATCTGCCGCAATGTCGATCGAGACGACCTCGGAGCGTTGATCGCCGTCTACGATGACGCCATACACGCGCGTGGTCGCGACCGGGCTCAAACCATAAAGCGCCGCGTCCGGAGAAGCGGGCGACAGGTCGACTCTCATCCCGCGGTTAACGACATCGTCCGGCAGCGGAACGTTCGCGCCCGAACCGGCATCCGTCGACGTCAGATAGTAGAACGCATAACCGTTCAGGCCTCCGGTATAAATCGGCGTCAATTTGCCGTTATGAAAGCCGCCCTCATAGCCGGTAAAGGCGGTCAAGGTCGCATCGGTCCGATAGAACGAGTAGACGATGAACTCGCCGTCGCCCGTCTCGTTCGATCCGATCGCATAAAGAAGATACGTCGTATCCGCGGACAATCCGTCGACCGTGAACTCGGCGGTAACATCGACGACGGAAACATGGCCGTATTTGAACGCCTGCCCGTTATCGCCGTCCGTATGCGCCTTGATTTGACTTGGCAAATAAGGACGCGCGTCCGTCGATCTCACCAGCACGTAATCGAGGGAATCCGCGTGCTCGGGCCGTGAAGCGGACCGCGATGGAACCGCCGTTCAATTGCCTGAAAGTCCCATCCGATTGAATCGTCAGCGTCGGCTGCCGCGAGACCGGCGCCCCCTCCACGGTCGTGAAGGTGCGGCTTGCGACTTGAGAAAGAACGCTGCCGTCGCTGCCGACCAGGTAAATCGTGTATTTCGTGCTTGCTTGCAGCCCATTGACATGGAAATCCGTCACCGTATCCGATCCGGAATCGGGAAGCGTAATCGTAGCGCTGCCCGATTGGACGGAATCGGAGAGCGAGACGGGCAGCATAATGTCCTCGGGCGCTTACCGTCCGAGCTTCGCCCGGAACGACGGCATAGTAGATGCTGTTCGTGATCTCGGCAAGGTTGGAATGGACGGTAAAATCGATGCCGTCGGACGTAACGCTCGCATCGGCGATTTCGATCCATACCGAGGCCGCGGGCGGGTTCGGGTTCGACGTCGAGTTCGGATTCGACGGCGGATTCGATGCCGGCTGCTGCGGAGTCGGCTGCACCGGCAGCCGGTCACGGTAACCGGAATCGGCTTGCCGGCCTCGTTCTTGATCTCGTTGCCGTACAAGGACTTCAGACCGGTAACTTCGATCGCAGGCGCCTTGGACTTATCCAGGTCGAAGCCTTCATGGATGGTAATGACGATCGTGCGGCTTGGCGATTTCGAGCGTATGGGGCGGTTTCGTAAGATCCGGTCAGCAGCAGGTCGCGCGTCGCGTTCGTTTTGCCTCCGAACGTGCCGTTATCGCCGTTGGAGAGCAGTTTCAACTGCAGCGCGGCCGCGACATACCCTTTCGCCCAATCCGATACGGAATTGTCTTGGAACGACGTACTCGGCTTGACGTCGGCTTCTTTCCCCAATACCCGGATCAGAAACGTCGCCAGCTGCTCCTTCGTGACTTTGCCGGCCGGGTTAAACGTCCCCCTCCATAACCGTCTGTAATACCGGCGTTCTTGAGCGCCTCGATATACGGGAGCGCATAACCGTTCGCGGGGTCGCTTGCCTTCACGTCGACAAAGCTTGACGCTTTCAAATCCTCGTTCACGTTCAGTCCGGTAATCAAAGCCGGGACTTTGGCGAATTGAGCCCGATTCATCTCTTCTTTCAATCCGAACGTGCTGTCCGATACGCCGTCGAAGATGCCCGCGTTGATCAGCGCGTCGAATTTGGCTATCGTGGCCGCGTCCAGGTCCTCCAAATCGGCAAATTCGGCGGAGGTTTTCGGATCCGCGTTCGCCCCGGTGGCAAGCGACGTGCCGGAAGTCAATCCCAGCAACAGCGCCACCGTCCATTTCACTGTTCTCATCTACAATCCCCCCTCTTTAGTGGATGGCATCATGATGCAGTCGAAAAGCTGTCATTTCTAAATATCTGTTCCAAGCAAACGCGACTAAAGACCCAAAACCAAATTCCAGCCCGAATCGTCTGCCAATATGAAGAAAAATTTCATGCGAAGCTAAGGGAAGGCTTACGCAAAATTAAGCTTGCTTTAAGGTTGGCTGTCCATACTTGGGCATGTAGGCAGATTCACCCATTAAATGACGGAGGTAACGAGCATGAAAATGAACAAAACGATGAAAGCTTTGACCGTCGCGGCGGCGCTCGCGGTCATGATCCCTCTCAGCGCATATGCGGCAGCGAACACGACGACCCCGGCGGCGACGGACGGCGCGAACGCTTCGAGCGGCACGGTCACGATTCATAAAGGCAAGGCGCTCGCGCCGAAAGACGGGCAGGCAGGCTTCCGCGGCGGAATCATCGGCCAAGAGGTGCTCGATCTGCTGAAGCTCGACGCTAAAACGCTGAAGGGAAAACTGGCCGCGGGCAAAACGCTCGCGCAAGTCGCCGAGGAGCAAGGCGTGTCCCGGGACGACCTGAAGAAAGCGATGACGGCGGCCTTCGACAAACGGCAAGCGGAGCAAAAGCAACAGTTCGCCGACAACCTCGATAAAACGCTCGACGGGCAACTGCCGCTCGACCGTCCCAAAGGCATGGCCGGCGGCAAAGGGTTCGGGGTCGGCATCGGGAAGCTCGATTTGACGGCATCCGCAAAACTGCTCGGTCTGAGCGAAGCGGATCTGAAGAAAGAGCTGGAATCGGGCAAATCGCTCGCCGACGTCGCCAAAGAAAAAGGCGTGGACGCCCAGACGCTGATCGACGCGCAGAAAAAATCCATCGTGGACGGACTGACCGCCGCGGTGAAAGCCGGCAAATTGACGCAGGAACAAGCGGATAAAGCGATTGCGAACGCCGGTGTCATCGCGGAGAAATTCGTGAACGGCACGCATCCGAAGGACGGTCGCTTCCCGCGGATGCATAAGGGCGGGAAACACGCGGCAGACGGCCAAGCGGCCGGAGATGCTGCAGACACCGAAGCCTCTTCGGAAGCTGGACAATCTACCGGCGCTTAGTCGACTCCGCTTCATCACGGCACGGCAATAAGCCGTTCTATTGCGGAGCGAAATCCGCAATGGTCGACATGCACCTCTGCGGCGTTTAAGCCGATAGACGCTGCCGGTCAAACCAAAAAGCCTCCCGCTCGATTGCCGAGCGGGAGGCTTCTTGAAGCGTGCATAAATGAATCGTATGCAGACCATGAAAACGCAAATTAAATCATAAGGGGAACGCCTAACCGTTCCGCGAGCGACGCCGAATCAAATCCACGCTTTCAATCGCACTTGGCGCATGAAATCTTCGCGCGTCTGCGGCTCGCCCCCGCCGTTGTCCGCTTCCTCGGTTTCCTGCTCCCCGTTCATCACCCGGTGGAACAGCTCCGCATTATGCGTGGCAAGCGCAAAATCGATCAGCGCTTCCCGTTCCAGCTTGTCGACCTCCAGCTTGATCAGCACTTCTTCCAGCTCGATGTCCTCTGCCGGCACGTAGAAATTCCGGTTCGCTTTCGGTACACGGATCACGTAATCGAACGCATTGTCCGCATTCCGGTCGTACGCGATAATATAGCCATACTCCCCGACGGGGAGGCTTTGTTCGAAGGTATCCGACATAATCACGATGCGTTGCCCTAATTTATACACAATTGTCAACTCCTGTCATCCATTAGCCGTTTTCTATTACTCTATCCTACTAAAAAACAGGATGGAAGTCCAATAGAGAGAAAGGCAGCGATGCTTCGGATTCAGGACGGCGCCGCAGCGCGAACACGGCGGCTTCCGGCGCCCGCGGCCATTCCTGCCGCTTCAAGGCGGCATGCGCTTGTGGTCATTGCCTAAAAAAGAAAAAAACGGCCGTTTCCTCCGGAAGAAGGAAACGAACCGTCGCTTGCGGGAAATCGCTTAGATCGTCGTGGCGCCGAACCCGCCGTCCACCCGGATCAGCGAACCTGTTACGTAACCGGAAGCGGCTTCCGAAGCCAGCCACACGACCGCGCCCTGAAGCTCCTTCGGGTCGCCGAAGCGTCCCATCGGCGTATGGCCCATGATGCTGGCCACCCGCTCCGGGGAGAGGATCGCGCGGTTCTGCTCCGCCGGGAAAAAACCCGGTACGATGCCGTTCACCCGGATGCCGTGCGGCGCGAATTCTTTGGCCAAGTACTGCGTCATGCTGTTGACGGCGTGCTTGGACGCCGAATACGCGAACACGCGCGAAAGCGGCGGACCCGAGGACACGGAGCTGATCGTGATGATGCTGCCGCCCCGTCCGGCGTCGATCATCGCCTGGCCGAACACTTGGCACGCCAGCATGACGCTCTTCGCGTTGACGTCCATGATCGTGTCCCATTCCGCTTCCGTGATGTCGAAGAACGGCGTGGCGCTGTTCGTGCCCGCCGTATGCAGCAGAATATCGCTCCGGCCGTTGGGCGCCCACGCGTTGATCTCGCCGGCGACCCGGAGAAGATCCGTTTTGGATACGGCATCCGCTTGAAAAACCGCCGCTCGGCCCGACGCGAGCAGATGCGCGAGCTTCGCTTCGGCTTTCTCCGGATTGCGCACGACGAGCGCCGCATGGGCGCCATGGTCGATCAGCGCCTCCGCCATGACGCTGCCGAGCGTGCTGCCCGCGCCGATGACGACCGCGGTGCGGCCCGTTAAATCGAATAAATTGCTGCCCATAGTTAGAATGTCGCCTCCACGCTGCGAAATGGGATGAACCGGCATCGCCCTTGACGGCGCGCCGTACGCCGAATGCGGCTGGCCGAACGTTTCAAACCGGGCTTCTGCCTTCGGCCGTCAGCCGCAGCATCCGCTTCCGGTACGCTTCCGGGCTTTCGCCGACGGTCATCTTGAACAACCGGCTGAAATGCGGCAGCTGATGAAAGCCCACGGCGCGGCACACGTCGGATACCGATTGGCGCGGCTCCAGCCGGAACATCATTTTGGCTTGATTGATTCGCCGGTTGTATAAATATTTGAACACGGTCGTGCCGGTGACGTCTTTGAACAAATTCGAGAGATACGGCTTCGTCAGGTGCAGCGCGCCGGCAATGTCGTCCAGCGTGATCTCCTCGACGTAGTGGTCTTCGAGGTAAGTGATGACGCTTTGCACATGCTGCTCCTTCAAGGAACGGTGAGCCCGCTCGTTCACGGGCGCGCTGCACCAATCGCGGATCAGATGCAGCAGTTCGATCACCCGAAGGACGAAACGGTCGTAGGCCGTACGGATGCCCGCTTCGTTGGTTCGCATGTACAGCCGGTTCATCTCGGCGAGCAGCGTTTCCAATTCGTCCTGATCCGCCGGACTGAGCGACAGGCGGATGTTGCGCAAATCCTCGAACGGCTTCAGCAGCATCGCCGCCGCGTCGTTCTGGAGAATGCGGTGCACGTAAGCCGGATCCATGTGGATAATCGTGCGGACGTACGGCTTCTCCGGAGACGGGTTGGGGCAATGCAGCGTCATGCCATGCATCAGGATCAAATCGCCCGGCTGCAGCGTCATCAGCTTGTCGCCGATGAGGTAATTGCACTCGCCCTCCTGAAAATAATACATTTCATAGAAAGCGTGCGAGTGGAATTGCGCCCCGGGCATGGGCAAGTCGTTGCGGTACATGAGTTCGATCGGCTGCTGCCATTGCATCGTGAGCGGCATTTCCGAGCCCTCCAATTGGATTCCCGAATCGTCGGGGTAAGCTGCTCCGCTCATTGTACCATGCCGCTCCCTTCCCGGCCCATATCCGCTTACAGCCGGACCGCCATATGTTGCGCCGCGATGCACAATTCCGCCGCCTTGAAGGCATGCGCCTGCGTCATCGCGATTTCCGTGCGGTTCAGGCAATCCAGAATCAGCTCGCCGAAGAACGGGAAGCCGACCTGCCCGCCGACGGACAGATGATGCTCGCCCTCGTGGTTGACCAAGTAGACGTGGTCGCCGCCTTTGTCGCGGGCGATGTCGATGTATTTGCGCAGCTCGATGAACCCGTCCGTGCCGAGAATGATCGTCCGGCCGTCGCCCCAAGTGCCGAGCCCGTTCGGCGTCAGCCAGTCGACGCGGAAATAATTGGTCGCGCCGTTATCCCCGATCAGCGTCGCATCGCCGAAATCCTCGAGCTCCGGCACGTCCGGGTTGTTGTAATTCGCTACTTTACTGCTTGCGACCGCGGCGTCCTTGCAGCCGGCAAAAAACAGAAACTGCTCGATCTGATGGCTGCCGATATCCGTGAGGATGCCGCCGTACTGCGCCTTCCGAAAAAACCAATCCGGACGGGACGGCTTGTTCAAGCGATGCGGCCCGGTGCCGATCAGCTGCACGACGCGGCCGATGGCGCCTTCTTGGATGAGTCGTCCGGCGTAGATCGCGCTCTCCACGTGCAGCCGCTCGCTGTAATAGACCATATACTTGCGTCCCGTCGCCTCCGTCACGGACCGCGCTTCCTCCAGCTGTTCCAACGTCGTGAACGGCGTTTTGTCGGTGAAATAATCTTTGCCGTGCTTCATGACGGTCACGCCGAGCGGCCCTCTGTCGGAGGGGATCGCCGCCGCCGCGACCAGCTTGACCTCGGGATCTTCCAGAATCGCTTCCGGCGAAGCCGCGGCGGTCGCCTGCGGGTAGGTCTTGAGGAATTGTTCGACCTTCGCGGGATCGGGATCGTACACCCATTTCAGCGTCGCGCCCGCTTCGATCAATCCGTTCGCCATCCCGTAGATGTGACCATGATCCAGCGCCATCGCCGCGAAGACGAAGTCGCCCGGGCCAACTACGGCAGCCGGCTTCACGAGGGATACCGGCGCGTAGTTCATGCCGTCGTTTCGATTGACCGCCGCCATCAGCGCTTCGCCTCGACCGGCTGGGCCCGCTTGAATTTGGACGTCGCGATCCGCTTGTTCAGCTCGGCTTCGTGCAGCGCCTCGTCCAGCGGCAGGTCGACCCAATCGTCCAACCAGGTGGACAGGTGCATCGCGTTGGAGAGCGTCAGGCCGTGAATGCCCTCTTCGCCCGGCGCGGCCAGCGGCGTGCCGAGCAGCACGGCGTCCGTGAAGTTCTGGAGAATGCCCGCATGCTCCGGGCTCGGGCCGGAAGCCGGCAGCTCGATCTTCCATACCTCCGGAGAGGCGAACGATTCTTTGTTGCGCGCGTTGAATTCGGCTTCGTCCTCGCGGAGGCGGTACAGCGTCATGCGTTCTTCTTCGATGACGATTTTGCCGCGGCTGCCGGACACCTCCAGGCGGTTCGTGCCGGGCGCGTCGGACGTCGACGTGATGAAGACCGCCGTCGCTCCGTTCGCGTATTCCGCATAGGCCGTTACGTCGTTCTCGACCTCGATGTCGCGGTGCTTGCCGAACTGGCAGAAGGCGCGCATGCGCGTCGGCATCATGCCCGTCGTCCACTGCCACAGGTCCAGCTGATGCGGGCATTGGTTGATCAGGACGCCGCCGCCTTCGCCCGCCCAGGTCGCGCGCCATGTGCCGGAATCATAGTACGCCTGCGTCCGGTACCAATTCGTGATGATCCAGTTGATGCGCCGCACTTCGCCGATTTCGCCCGACGCGATCAGCTCGCGCAGCTTCTTGTAGAGCGGGTTCATGCGCTGGTTGTACACGATTCCGAACTTGCGCCCGCTGGCCGCCGCCGCGTCGTTCATTTCGCGTACCTGCTTGGCGTAGACGCCCGCCGGTTTCTCGATCAGCACATGCATGCCTTTGGCGAACGCCGCGATGGCTTCCGACGGATGGCCGTAATGCGGCGTCGCCACGATAACGGCATCCACCAGTCCGGAATCGATCATCGCGTCCGCGTTCTCGAACACGGCGACGCTGCCGCCGAAATGCTCCTTCGCCCAATCGCGCTTGCTCTCGAATTCGTCGCAAACCGCGGTTAAAACCGCGCCATTGATCTTGCCGGAGGTTAGGATCGAAGCGTGACCCGAACCCATGTTGCCAATCCCGATAATCCCGTATCTCACCTGGCTCATTGCATTTCCTCCATCCATCGGTTCATTTGTTCGGCGTAGGTTCGGAGAATGGCGCGCGTGTCGAACGTGCCGCTGAAGTCCTCAACGCCGAACCAGCCGTCGTAGCCCACCGCTTTCAAGTCGCGAAGCACCTGCTTCCACGGAACGACGCCGTTCGCGATCGGCGCCCAAGCGCTCTTCCATTCCACCGGCTCCAGGTGATTCGCCGTCCCGTCCGGGGAAACGGACCGCCAGCCGGCATTCTTCACGTGGACGTGGGCCAAATACGGACCCAGCAGCTCCATGCCCATCCGGTAATTCTCGAAGCCTTCGTGCACCATATTGCCCGGATCGTAGAGCACCCCGACCGCGTCCGGATGGAACGGGGACACGAGACGGTGCGCCAGCGACGCGCTCGGCGCGATCGTGGCGTGGTGCGTCTCGACCAATGCTTTCAGGCCGTATTCGATCGCCAGCCGCTCCACTTCTTGCAGATAGCGGGTCGCTTGCGCGAACAGCTCGTTGTACGGCGTGCTTCTGTCATAGCCGGGAACGCCGACGCGGACCATCGAGGCGCCGAGACGTTTCGCCAGCCGCATGACTTGTTCGGTTCCCTCGACGTCGCCGCAGCTCAAGTAAGGCGTGACCGCGATGGTCCTGCGATCATGTTCGCGGGCCGCCCGGCTAAAGCGGCCGATCTCCGCTTCGCCGGCATTCGGCGAAATCGTGCAGCGGTTATGGCCCCAAAACGAAGGCTGCTCGGCGAGAAGCTCGGCCGGCGTGTCCTTGCAGCGCCACTCCAATCCCGCTATGCCCGCGTCCGCCGCGGCTTGGCAAAGCTCTTCCGGCGTCAGATCCGGCGCGGCCACGGTAAATATCGATAATTTCGGCATGGTCTCCCCGTTCAGCTCCTTGTCTTGGATAATGCTTCCCAAATCCCGTTCAAATACGCGGCGCCGAGCGCCCGGTCGAACAGCCCGTAGCCCGGTCGGCCTTGCTCGCCCCAGATCATTCTGCCGTGATCCGGGCGAAGCGGACCTTCGAATCCGGTCGCGTGCAGCGCTTCGAGCACGCGCGTCATATCGATGGAGCCGTCCGAGGACAGATGCGCCGATTCCTGGAACGAACGCGGCCCCGTCCGCAATATGTTCCGCGTATGCGCGAAATGCAGCTTGCCGAGCGAGCCGAAGTGGCGAATGATCGCCATCAGGTCGTTCGCCTCGTTCGCGCCGAGCGAACCGGAGCAGAACGTGATGCCGTTCGCGGGACTCTCGACTTGCTCCGTGAGGCGGCGCAGCTGCGCCATGCTGCTGACGATGCGCGGCAATCCGAAGATCGGCCATGGCGGATCGTCGGGATGAATCGCCATGACGACGCCGGCTTCCTCCGCGACGGGAATAATGCGCTCCAGGAAGTAAGCGAGATTATCGAACAGCACGTCTTCCGTCACGTCCGCATAGGCCGCGATCAGCTGCCCCATCTCGTCCTTCGTGTAGCTGGCATCCCAGCCCGGAAGGGACAAATCGCCGTTTACCGGATCCATGCGGGAAATCGTCTCGTTCTCGAAGGTAAGCGCCGTCGAGCCGTCGGGCAGCACATGCGCCAAATTCGAGCGCGTCCAATCGAAGACCGGCATGAAGTTGTAGCATATGACGGGAACGCCGGCCGCGCCCAACCTGCGAATGGTTTGACTGTAATTATCAATCAAACGGTCGCGCGATGGACGTCCCAGCTTGATGTCCTCGTGCACGGGAACGCTCTCGACCACGGCGAGGCGAAGCCCTGCCGATTCGATCGTTTCTTTCAGCGCCAGAATGGACGGCATCGGCCAAGCTTCGCCGACGGGCACGTCGTACAGGGCGGTGACGATACCGTAAATCCCAGGTATTTGGCGGATATTTTGCAGCGTGACGGGATCGTCTTGACCGAACCACCGGAACGTCATTTTCATGCGGGCAGCACCTCTTATATCGATATTGTGAAGGCTTTCATTTCCAGGCAACAACCAAGGTCAGACTCATTGTAGCATAGCCTTGCCGGAATGCATTCGACTCCCGCCATGAGATTAACCACAGTTAAATGAATAGAAAGATTCGGTTGTTTGAATCAAGACGGCCCGCTCTGACGACGAAGAGCCGTCCTCGAATCGTTGCGATTCGGCGGACGGCCTGTTTGCTGCGGCAGCAGCGCGCTTGCAGATATAACGCAGCTCCGGCGCCGGGCATTGGCACATAAAGCCCCGGTTTCGTGCCTAGAGGACGATGAGCCCTTCCGGCGACTTCGTTAATGCGCGGCAGCCGTCGTCCGTGATCAGATAGCTGTTCTCGATGCCGACGACGCCGCGGCCCGGGAACGTAAACTTCGGTTCGACGGCGAGCACCATGCCCGGTTCCAGCGGATTGCCGAATCCGCGGGCTAAAACGGGCCATTCGTCGACCTCGAGTCCGATGCCGTGCCCGAGGAATTTGACCTGATCGCTGCCGAAGCCCATAAAGTGGTCGGCCAAGCCGGCATGCGCGGCGTCTTTCAGCGAAGCCGCGTAGATCGCGTCGCATGCCGTGCCGGGCCGCATCAACCGTTCGGCATGCCGGACGATGCGCTCCGAATGGGCATAGGCGTCCGCCAGGTCGTTCGCGAGGCTGCCGATAACGGCCGTCCGCGTCTGGTCGATGACGTAGCCGTCGATGCAGCAGCCGATGTCGATCAAGATCGGTTCGTCGCGCCGAATCGTCCGCCGGCTGGTGCTCTGCGGAGCTGCCGGGCCGAGGCCTAGCCCGCCGGCCGGTCCGTCGAATGCGCTCGGCACGGCAGCTGCTGCGCCCGATCCCAGCATGCCGGTCATGATTTCCATATTATAGCTACGGGTCCGCATGAGACCGATATGTCCGCGGATACGCATCTCGTATTCGAGACGGGCCATCAGCTCCAGCTCGGATACGCCTTCCTTCAGCACGGGAAGCGACGCCTCCAGAGCTTCCGCCACGACCTGCGCGGCCGCTTCGATCCGGCCGACCTCCCAAGGCGACTTGATCGTCCGCATGCCGCGCACCAACGAAGATCCGTCGGTTAACGCGGTTCCTGCAACGCCGCCCGAGACCGCTTCGGCCAATCTTGCGTACGTCGTGGCCGGCAGGACGTCCATCTCCGTGGCGATGTTCACCGCGCTGACGGTGCCGCTGCCTCCGCCGAATACGGCCGGATGATCGCTTGCCAGCTGCGCGCGGAAACCGCGCAACGACGTCAGCGCGGTTACCGCGATCGCCGACTCCCGTCTCGCCCGCTCCAGGCTGCGTCTTACATAGAATACAGGTTCGCCGGCAGCGGGAACGAACGCGTATCCCGCCTGCATCGAGCCCGTGAAATAATAAAGGTCCACATGCTGCGTCACGAGAAAGGCGTCGATGCCCGCCTCCAGCATTCGAGCTTGCAGCCTGCCTATCCGCGCCGATACTTCTTCGCTCGCAATCGTTCCGATTTCCATGTCCCGCACCGCTATCGCTCCTCGCTTCTGGTTCTGCTTCCCCATTACAACAAATGGCGGCGGGCCCGTCAACCAAGACGGCCGATACTTCCCGTTCCGTCCAAACGCGTTCCGAACACCTTGGAAGAAGCCGAGCTCCGAAGCTCCATTGAGAAAGTCCTTGTCAACCCGCACGAGACTATGTATTATCGATAAAGTTGCGCAATTACGGTTAATTGGAGGCTACCAGCACGATGATGAAACAACGGGAAATCGACATTCGCGAAAGGCCGCCCCTCGGTCAGAGCTTGATGCTCAGCATCCAGCATTTGTTCGCCATGTTCGGCTCGACGGTGCTCGTGCCGAACCTGCTCGGCGTCGATCCGGCGATCTGCCTGCTGATGAACGGGATCGGCACGCTGCTCTATTTAGGGATCGTCAAAGGAAAAATACCCGCTTATCTCGGTTCAAGCTTCGCCTTTATCGCTCCCGCCGGCGCCGTGATCGGCAATCACGCCGCGCATGCCGACGGCTATGCCGCGGCGCTCGGCGGCTTTATCGCAGCTGGCGTCGTATTCACCGTGATCGCCTTGATCATCCAGGCGGCAGGGACCGGTTGGATCCATGTTCTGTTCCCGCCGGCCGCGATGGGCGCGATCGTAGCCGTCATCGGGCTCGAGCTCATTCCCGTCGCCGCCGGCATGGCCGGCTGGATCAAGTCTCCAAGCGCGGCGGCCGCGGACGCGTGGACGCCCGATTCGTCCGCGATCACGATCTCGATCGTTACCCTGCTCGTTACCGTGCTCGGTTCCGTGCTGTTTCGCGGCTTCATGCGCATCATTCCTATCCTGGTCGGCATCGTCTGCGGCTACCTGCTCGCTTATTTCATGGGCTATACCTCGTTTGATGCCGTAGCGGACAGCGGATGGTTCGCAGCGCCGACCTTCACGCTGCCGACCTTCGAATGGGCGGCGATTCTGACGATCGTGCCCGCGTCGCTCGTCGTCATCGCCGAGCACATCGGCCACCTGATCGTAACCGGCAATATCGTGCAGAAGGATCTGTCCAAAGACCCCGGGCTGCATCGTTCCCTGCTGGGCAACGGCGTATCCACCATCATCTCGGGCTTTCTCGGCTCCACGCCGAACACGACGTACGGCGAAAACATCGGCGTGCTCGCCATCACCCGCGTCTACTCGACCTTCGTGATCGGCGGCGCCGCGGTCTTCGCCGTGCTGCTGTCGTTTCTCGGCAAATTCTCGGCGTTAATCTCCGGGATTCCGCAGCCGGTCATGGGCGGCGTCTCGCTGCTCTTGTTCGGCGTCATCGCCGCCTCCGGTCTTCGCATGCTCGTGGAATCGAAGATCGATTACGGCAAACCGACGAATCTGTACCTGACGACCGTCGTGCTCGTAACCGGCTTGAGCGGCGCCAAGATCACGATCGGCGACTTCTCCTTGTCGGGAATGGCACTCGCGACGGTGACCGCGATCGTGCTCAGCTTGCTGTTCAAATTGTTCGAAATCACGCGAATGTCCAACGATACGGAAGCTTCCGGACATTGATGCATTCCTCATCCTCCCGCAACAGATCGAAAGGCCGAGCGGTTCATCCGCCGGCCTTTTTCCATGCGCTTCGATGACGGCGGTCAATTCGACGTCAATTCCGCCGTCCCTTTGATCGTCCACTCGATCGGTTCGATGACGGCGAACGCGCGCGGGTACACCATTCTGGCGATGAGCACGACGCCAGGACGATGCAGCGTCACCTCATAATCGTACGCGTCGTTCCGGTACGTGTACGGAAAAGCACGGTCATCATTTATGACCTGAAAATCGACGATTTCCACCCGTTCCTTCCAATACGTCCCCGGCAGCGGTCGCCCGTCCTCGTCGAGCTGCAAATTGCGCTGCAAATACAAGCCCGCCTCCGCGCGGGCGGCCGATGCGTCGATATGCAGCCTTCCGTCTCCCAACGCGGCAGCATCGACCTGCTGGGCGGCGGCATGGGCAGCCCGGTTGACGGCATGCTTGCCTTGAAACAAAGCCGCCACGGCCATCTCCTCGTCCGTTTGCAGCGCATGCAGCAGCATCCAAACGACGGCCATCAGCATCACGAGCACAAGCTTGTACATGGTCGCGAGTTCCTTTCATGTGGCGCAATAAAACACCTGATCCTGCCGACTCGGCTAATCCGGCACGAATTCGCTCATCTTCGTGCCTGCCGCCTGCAATCTATCCTCGGCCGATGGCGGCTCCACGCCGATCAACCGGTCGATGTTGAAAAGTCCTTCGACGGGATAACTCGCCGTTACGGACAGCGGCGCTCCCCGCGGCAGCGGCTGGGCCGGATTCATCGCGTCCGCCCCGTTATCCGAGGTGACCTCGAACTCGATCGACTCGGGCTTCAGGCCGAAGGAGGCCAATCGCCGCTTCGCTTCCTGCAGCATCGCGGCGTCGATGTAGCCGTAATCGCCGCTCGCCCCCACTTCCAGCAGATAGTCCACTTCTTGCTGAAGAACGGCTTGCCGCACGATGAGCACATGTTTGTAAATCGGACTGAACAAGAACCAGCACATCATCGCGGCAAGCAGCACGAACACGAGCAGGCTCTTCACGGGCTCATCCTCCGAATGCCGTCGCTCATATGGCCGCCGGACCGCTCCAGCTGCCGGTTCATCCCGTCGTCGCCGCCCGTCACTTCGCTATACACCATGATGGCGACGATAATGAGCAGCAGCGTCATGAGCAGGGAACGCATCGCGTCGCCTCCTTTGTAAAATGCGGTTAGGCTTAAGGGGTAAGCAGCGTGCTGATCCTCGTGTTGGCGGAATCTCCTTGCGATTGGATTTGCGCCTTCGTTCCCGTCGTATCCTTGGCGACGATGGCATTGAACAGCAGAATGACGACGACCAGCATCATCACGGTAATCAAAATGTTGCGCATGCGCGATCACCTCCTTAATTGAGTGATTGAAACAGTTTTTGTCCTTCCCGAACCCAAGGAAAGATAAAAATCTGAAACGTGTACAGAATGGGAATGCCGGCCAGCACGAACAAAAAATACGACGTCGATTCCTTCCGGCTGTCCTTGGCGAGCTCCAGCTTCTCTTTGTAGTCCTGGATGCGCTCGCGAAGCAGCTCGTAATACTGTTCGCTCTCATGCAGGCGAAGCGAATCGACGGTCTCGACGAAGCTCAGCCCTTCTTCCGTGCCGAGCCGCAGCTTGAGCCGCCGCAGCGCTCCCTCCGCATCGTGATACCATTCGCCGAGCAACGTCTGCATATCGTTCCGCATGGTGCGGGTAAACGGCAGGCAGCGCATCAGCTTCGTATGAATGTGAAGCGACGAGCCCGCCAAATAGAGCAACTGATTGCTGACGGTATAAATCTCCTTGGTCATCCGTTCCGCGCGCGCCCTGCGAATCGCTTCCAGCCATGGCTGATCCCAGAGCAGCAGCAGAACAAGCACGGCAAGGACCAGCGGCGGCGCGAAAGCCGGCAAAGCGGCGAGATGAAGCTTCATGATTCCGTAGGCCACCGCGGTCCAAACCGGCGTTCCCGCGAGGATGATTCTGCGGAGCAGCAGGTAGACCGCCGCGTCGCCCGTGAAGCCGCAGCCGGCCAGCAGCCGCTCGCGCTCCTTGAAGACGGCGGAGCTCCGGTTCAGCCTCGCCGCGCGAAGCCAGCGCTCGCTTACCGAATGCGTCCGCCATTTCAATAACGCCAAATGGGCAAATCGCGGACGCTTGAACGAAACGGCTTTAAGCAGCGAGACGACAAGCACGATGCCGAGCGCATACTGAACGGCGAGCGCCGCCCACATCAGGGCGATGCCGAGTTCGTTGTTCATCGGAGGCAGGCTCCTTTCACATTTTTTTACGGGAAAGCCAGAGTCCCATGACGAACGATAAGAAGATCATGACCGCGGCGTTCAGCAGCATGTTCCGCCCCCCGGGATCAAGCACGTAATACTTGTAGGCATTTTCAGGATTGTAGTGGAAATTAATGCCCACGAACAGCAGCAGAAACAGGATCGGCGAGAAATTGGCCAGACGGATCTCCAGCAGCTTGTTGCGATCCTGCTGATTGGTTCTGCGCGCCTTGCGCATATCCGTGATCAGATCCTTCAAGTTCGCGGCGATCGGATGCCCCTCCGCCAAGCCCGCCCGCACGATATTGATAAAATAATCGGCCCATACGTGGCCGAGCGAAGCCGCGAATATGCGCAGGCTCGCCTCGTCGTCCCCGCGCACGGAGATGTTCCGGTATAATTGTTCGAATACCGCCTGCATGGGGCCGAGCATCCGCTTCTCCTCGACCGTGCGCTGCAGCGCCGTGCGAATCTGCCTGCCGCCGCTGACGAGGCAGCATTGGTAGAACAGTTCGATGGCCGGAAGGAAATCGATGCGCGTCTTCATCTGGCGATGCACCTGCATCGTTCGGAGCAGCAAATACGGAAGCGCCCCGAGAACGCCGCCCAGCAGCAGCAGCCCCTTCGCGCTCCGGAAAAACATCGCGCCGAACGCCGCGCCTACCAGAAACAGCATCAGGCTGAGCACGACGACCGAGCCCGGCCGCAGGCTAAATTGGAGCGACTCCAGCAGCTCCGACAAATGGCGGTACGCCCGGTCGAACCGCTGCAGGTACCTGGACAGCCGCTCCTCGAACCGCTGCTCCTTGCGGTAGCTGAGCCTGCCGATTACCTGCTGGCGCTGCAGCCATAAATCCAGCAGGCTGCGCACGGCGACGAACAGCGTGCAGAACAAGGCCGCGGCGAACGTATACAAACCAAGCTGCATCATGTAGCGCTCCACGCTCCGTTCTCCCGTGAGCCGGAGGCGGCAGCTCCGCCGGTGCTTAACCGGCCTTCAAGGCCAAGCTCCGGCCAGGCAGCCATCCCTTCCGGCCGCGCGCCGCCGTCGAGCCTGGCTAATGCCGCCGCGGAAGGCAGGCAGGGATACCGCCAATCCCCTGCTTCTTCATCGAATGTCGCCCATTCCTTCACGGCCGGCCCCCCGTTCTCCCAGCTGATCTCCGCCAGACGGACCAAGCGGCGCCTGCCTCCGATAAAGCGCATCTCGATGCCGATTTCCGTGACGTATTCGGCGATCCGCTTCGTCAACCGCTCCGGATTCAACCCTCGGCCATCCTGCATGCACATGTCCGCGATGGCCTCCGGCACGTCCTCCAGCGTATTGGCATGCAGCGTCGTCATGCTCCCCGCATGTCCGCGGGTACAGGCACGGACGTAGATATTCGCATCCTCGTCCCTTATCTCGGCATGAATAATTCGCTGCGGGGACTGCCGGAGCGCCAGCTTGAACGCCTGTACCGAACGATGCAGCGGGTCTTCCTCGTCCACCTCGTACTCGATGACGTTCTTCGCCGGAAAATCCCGCTGCAGCATCAGCTCGTGCCGGCTTTCGATCGTGACCAGGCGCTCCTCGTCCGGCATTTCGCCGATCAGCGCCTTGATCAGGTTCGTCTTCCCGGAGTTGGTCGGACCGATGATGACGACATTGAACCGGGCATGCAGTACCGCCAGCAGCATCATTCGGAGTCTGTCGCTGATCGTGCCGTAAGCGGACTCGCTCAGCTGCGCCAGCCGGAACCGGCGCACCGTGTAGAAGCGCAGCGTAAGCGTCGGCTTCGCCGTAAAGCCGAACCCCGTCATCGTGACCCGCGTCCCGTCGCGGAGCATGACCTCCGCCCACCGTTTGCGCGGATTGATGCGATCGTTGTTGTACAGCACGAGATTCTGCTGAATCCGCTCCACCTCGCGGAGGGATTCGAACGCATAGGCGGACGGAAGCGCGACGCCGTCCCTTACCTCGAATACCGCCGTCCCCACGACTTGGATCTCCTCCAGCCCCTCGCGCTTGCGCAGCACGAGCTCGAGCACGTTCATCCCGATAACCTCGGCAAACAACGCTTCCGCCAACGTCGCGTAAGGATGGCGGTAGTCCGGAAGCTCGTGGATGCGCTGACGCAGCAGCCGGTCGGCGATCACCGCCAGAATCCGCTCCCGGTCGCCGGCATAACCCAATACGGCGCGATTCAAGCATTCGTTGTATTCCCGCCGTTCTTCCTCCGTCTCGCCCCGCGGCTGGGCCAGATAGGTCCTGACGTCCTCCGCCAGATGGCGGAAATCCCTCAGCGGATCCGCGCTCATCGCGGACAGCGGCGCGTCATGCCGCTCTTCCTCCGCCCACAGCTTGGCCGAATAGGCCGCCGGCGAGAAACGTCCTTCTTTCTTCATTACGAGCTCACCCCGCCGCGATGCGTCAGCAGCTTCTTGTACCAGGGCTGCATGACGAGATTCCGCTGACGCTTCAGACCGTAGGCTTCCGCGATCGCCTTGGCCGGCCCCCGCATCGCTTTCTTCCCGCGCTCGTCGTCCGCCAGCCATTCGTCCAGCGTTCCGCTGTCCAGCTGGTTCAACAACGGCTCGGTCAAAGCGAGCTCGCCCAAAAGCGGCACGCCGAGCTCATTGCAAATGTCTTTCACGTGAAATCCTCCCTTGCCCCAAGGCGGTTGAATGACAAGTCCTTGAAACGATGCCGCCGGTATGCCGTAGAGCGGCGAAAGCTGCTTTACCCAGCGCTGCCCGTCCTCCTGAAAGTGGGACAACGCGCCGGTCGTGACGACGATGCGCATGTCGGCCCGCCGCAAGGCGCACAGCGTCGCGGCATTATCCCAGTAAGCGCCGACGTCGGCCACGACGATGTCGAAGGTCTGCGACGCGACCGCGAACAGGTGATCGATTTCCTCCGTGGCGTAAAATTCCGCTTGATCGCGCAGCATGTTGCCGAACAGCACGTGCACGCCGGGCAGCCTGCGGGAACGGTGCACCGAGCGAAGCAGCTTCTCCGGATACAGCGACTGCGTGGCCAGCTCCGGCCGCAGCGAATCCAGCGTCGCGGCCGGCTCGTCGACGCCGAGGTACCGGTGCGTCTTCGCGCTCTTCAGATTGAGGCAAAGAAAGCCGACGGAGCCTCCGCTCTCCTCCGCGATCCGGCAGGCGGCGGCGAAAGCGGCCGCCGACGTTCCGATATTCGGCGTCGTGCCGACGAACGCGATCATCGGCGCTCCCTCCGCGGCGGACTCGTCGGTCCGGCTCATGGCGTTCCCTCCTCCGGCGAAGCGCCGACGTCAAGCGATTCCGGGGAGTACGCGATCACGACCTTGCTTTTGCCGCCCTTGCAGAGCGAATCCAGCTGCAGCCACTGCTCCTCCGTCAGGTTCAGGTTGATGTAGTCGATCATGCCGTTGGCATCGCGCCTGGACGCGTACATCGCTTCTTTATCTCCGTTCGCCATCGACTTCAAGCTGGAATCGTTCATATCGTCGATCTCCACGTTGCCCGCCGTCTTGACGGAAGCGACGGTGACGGGTTCCCGGAATAGCCGCTCCGATTGAACGGAATCCCCGGACGCGTACACCGTCACTTTATCGCCGGCCCGAATGCCGTTCGACACCGAGAGGACATAATCGCGCGGAATGCCGAACGTCGATTGGCTGTCGGTCGGCAGCAAGCGGAACTTATCGACCTTCCACCGAAGCAGCGGTTCGTCCGCGCCTAGCGGCACGACGACCTCCATGCCGTTCAGCTCGTCACGGCTTACCGCCATGCTCTCGGAATACGACGCTTTGGCGATCGGCTTCATGCCCAGCATATCCGGCGTCAACCGTTCGCCCGCGGAGACGAATCGCACGGGAACGACCACGTCGACCGTCTCCTGGAACTTCACCTGCCGCAGCTGCAGCACGTAGACGCCGTATACGAGCAGGGCCGAGAGCAGCGCGGCCGTCACGGAAATCAGGATATTTCGTTTTCTGTTCATGCCATCCCTCCGCTGCAATCATTCACATGAGACAAAAAAAAGAACGCACGCCGGGCAATGTGCCCAAGCTTGCGTTCTTCGCATAGCGGTTGCTATTGATCTGCTCATATAATGTTGACCTCATGATAGCAGACATTATTTTAGCTGTCTACAAGAAAATGTCATTTTCTGTCGTCAGATTCTGACCTCCGCCCGAATCTGCGCGTCCCCGGCGCGCCTCAGCTGCTTGCTGTATTCGACGAGGCCGATCCGGCAGCCGGCGCCGATCGTCACATGCGCGCCCCGCACCACGTCGGCCGTCGTATTCTCCAAGTAGACGTGCTCCCCTTCGATCAGCTCGGCCGTCAGCGTCACATCCCCCGGTCCGGAAAACAGCTGCTTCAGCCCGCCCCACTTGCTCTGCCTGACCCGGATTCGTCTGCCGCCGATTTCCTTTGCCCTGCAGGGACCCCATGTCCGGATATCCACTTCGGCGGCATGCAGCAGCCCGTGAATATGAAAACCGCCGCTGGAATCGAAGCGCTCGGCCTCGCATTCGCCATGCGCGTCGAGCTGTCCCCTGACCCGAATCGTACGGGCGCGTAGGCTGCCCGAAATATTCAACTGGCCTAAAATATCGACTTGGTTGCCCGTCAAATCGCCATGAACGACGGCTTCCCCGATTTGCCGGTAATGCCCGATTTTCAGGGCGCCCGTAACGTCGATCGTGCCCATGCTGCGCATGGAATCGCTCTCCAGCGGTCCGAAGATCTGCGCCTCGCCCATGATCCGCACGTGATGAAAGCTGCCGCCATGCGTGGAACCGCTCCCGGTGATTCTGATGTTGCGTTTCATCGTCGCATGCATGCCGATTCCTCCTTACATTTGGATTTGGTAGCTCGAGCGTACCTGCGCCTGCGGATGCACGACCAATTCCGCGCCGTATTCCACGCGGTCGATCTCGCAGCCGGGTCCGATGACGACGGTCCTCCCGCGGACGGTTTCCGCCGACGTCTCCTCGAGGTCGACGATATCCGCTTCGATGACGCGGGCGCGCGCATGCGCCTGCCAGCCGTCCGGGAGCAGCGACTCGATCAGGCGTCTTACCCCGCCTTTGCCCGCATGCTTCACCGTAATGCGTTCCGCTTTGATGCCCTCCGCCTGAAGCGGCCCTTCCAGCATCATCTCGATTTGCTCGCCCGTCAGCCAACCGTCGACGATGAGGGCGCCTCTTGCCTTGCTCTGCTTGATCTCGCAATGCCCTTTCACCCTCACGTAGCCGTTCATCGCGAAGCGATCGACCCGCAGCGGCCCGTTGACGGTGACCTGTCCTTCCAGGTAGGCGTCCCTTGCCTGCACGCCGCCGTGACAGGTCAGCTTGCCGTTGACGTCCAGCCGTTCCTCCGCGCGGATGCCGCCCGCCGTCGTCATGCCGCTCGCTTCGAAGCCGAAGCAGTCGATCGGACCGTTGATTTTGCAGACGCCTTCCATTTTCACATTGTAATATTCTCCGCCGGCAGCATTGCCGATGCCCGCGATTTGCAGATCGGGCCGACTTGTCGTTCTCATGGCGCATTCCTCCGATATTGGCGTTCTTATGACTCCATTATGCGCTTCGTGCGCAGGGGAGGACAGCGGCGGGAGAAGGAACTTGCGCTCCTCCCCCAGACGGATGGAACCGCGCGCCAGTGCCGGCAATCGGCAAATGAACACAAAAAAGAGCCCCCGCAAGGGCTCGAGTGCCGTTCATTTCGCAGTAGGAGCTTAAAAATCGATAAGACCGACGCTGATCTGGAGCGCTTCGTCCACCTTGCGCATCGTTTCGTCGTCGAGGTGCGTGATTTTGTCGGTGAGCCGCTGCTTATCGATCGTCCGGATTTGCTCGAGCAGCAGCACGGAATCCCGGTCGAACCCGTGGGACGCCGCATCGATCTCGACATGCGTCGGCAGCTTCGCCTTCTGGATCTGGGCCGTGATGGCCGCCACGATGACGGTCGGGCTGAAACGGTTGCCGATATCATTTTGAATAACCAAAACAGGACGCACGCCGCCCTGCTCGGAACCTACGACAGGTGACAAATCCGCAAAAAACACATCGCCGCGTTTAACGATCAAGCTTACACCCCGCTTACGAGTCGGCCGAGCGTGTCGCCGGCATCTTCCTCCGCTTGAAAAGCTTCCGAAGCCATTACCAGGTTAATCTTGGCCATCTCCAGATAGCCCCGCTGCATTGAATCCCGAATCTGACGCTTCTTCCGTTCAATCAAGTACAGTTTCATAGCCTGACGAATAAATTCGCTTCGGTTCGAGTTTTCTTTGGCGACGATTCCGTCGACTTCCTCCAGCAAATGATCCGGTAAACTGATCATAATCCTTTTGGTATTTTGCAAATTGGCCACCGAACTCGCACCTCCAAAACATTTCCAGCAAGGTGAAACGGCCGTCACCGTCCTTAAGAAGGCGAAACGCGTTTCATCCCGGAGAAACATAAGCCTGCTGCATATAGGTAAAAAAGGCTTATATTTCAAAAAACAGTAACAGTATGTCATTGTTTGGTCCGTATTATACACCCTCATATGTATGCAACCCGTATATCAAGTATGCTGCATCCACGTGTAACCTACGAAGGCCCCAAACCGTATTGGCTAACTTACATTATTCGCGCTTAGACGATAAAATCCTCTTGCGCCAATCAAATCTTGCGCATGAAATTTATTCCTTCGCGCGCAGCAGCGGATTCGACTCCGCCGCGATCTCCCCGCCGCGCTTATAGACGCGCGGCACCCGGGCCGCGATCATGCAGGTCACTTCGTAGTTGAGCGTGTCGAGCTTCGCCGCCACCTCTTCCGCCGTCACCACGTCATCGCCTTGCGCGCCGATCAGCACGACTTCCTCGCCGTTCGCGACCGGAACTCCGTCCGATACCGGATCGAGCGCGATCATGCACTGGTCCATGCAAATCGTGCCGAGCACGGGCACGCGCCGCCCGCGAATCAGCACTTCCGCTTTGCCCGTCAGCATGCGGCTGTACCCGTCGGCATACCCGACCGGCAGCGTCCCGATCGACTCCTTGCCCGCGGTGACATACCGCGAGCCGTAGCTGATGCCCCAGCCCGGCGGAGCTTCCTTCACCATCACGACCTCCGTCTTCAGCGTCATGACCGGCTTCAGCGCGATCCGGCTGTTGTTCACTTCCGTGGACGGATACAAGCCGTACATGCTGATGCCGAGTCGCAGCATGCCGCCGCCCATCTCCGGCGTATCGATGCCCGCCGCGCTGTTCGCCGCGTGAATGATCGGGATTATTAACCCCTCGGCCTTCAACCGTTCGACAACGTTCCCGAACCGTTCGTGCTGCAGCCGCGTATAGCTCTTGTCCGCTTCGTCGGCCCGCGCGTAATGCGTGAACAAGCCTTCCACGTGCAGATTCGGAACCTGCATCGCCGAGCGGATGAACGGAATCGCGTCGTCCGGCAACCGGCCGAGGCGCCCCATGCCCGTGTCGATCTTCACGTGAACGGCAAGCTTCTTGCCGTTAACGGGCAGCGCCGCAGCCGCTTCGAGGACATCGTCGCGGAACAGCGCGATCGCGATATCCGCGTCGCGCGCGATATCCAACCCTTCCGGCGGCACGTAGCCCAGCACCAGAATTTTCGCTTTCACGCCGGCCTGCCTGAGTTGAAGCGCTTCATCCAGGAAGGCGACGCCGAGGAAATCGACGCCGCAGCGTTCCGCTTCCCGCGCCACTTCGACGGCGCCATGGCCGTACGCGTTGGCCTTCACGGATGCCATGAGCAGCATGCCCTCCGGAATGGCCGCGCGAAAAGCCAACAAATTATGCTGCAATGCATCCAGCGATATCTCGGCCCGAGTCGGGCGATAATAACCAGCCGTTGTCAACTTGCCCCACCTTCATTTCCAAAAAAGTAAACGCCCCCCAGCGAAGATGGGCAGGCGTTTATCTCAAAATCCAAGCATGCATCAGTTTCACCTTATCGGACGCGCTTGCATTTCTCCGGAATGAAACGGGCCGCGCCGCCAAAATCGGGCAGTGCGGACCGATTCACCTTGTTTACCCCATAAATTCTATGTTAACCGTTCGCGCAAGGGGTTGTCAATGAATTGACGTTCGATCGCGGCGGGCAAGTGTTGGAAATCCGGCGTTCCAGCCGTTATTTGGACATCTCGCCCTGGACGGACTGCGCGACCTTGATCATCTCCGGTTCGGGCATATTGCCGCTCGTGATCCGGAACTCGGTACCCTCGTAGGTCCACGTGAGCGTCTTCTGCTCGTCGCCGCTGAGCAACCCGTACGTGAAGCCTAAGTCTTTCAGTTCGCCCTTCACCGCGGATACGGCGACGTCCTTCGGCTGCGTCTCGATCAACGTATAGTCGTAGGTGCCGGAGTAGCGGATCATGATGCCCGGGTTGCCGCCGAAGACGATGTTTTGGTTATCCACCTCCGACACGCCGTCCGGGAAATATGTCGGATCCATGCCCGTGAAGGTGCCTTCGGCATGGTCGGCAGGCGCCATCGCGCCGTCCGAATCCTCGTTTGCCGCGTTCTCGTTCGAGGCATCGTTGCCGCCGTTATTCGCGTTCGTAGCAGCATTTTTGTCCGGATTGTCGGCATTCGCGTTGGTGTCGTCCGAATTTCCGCTCGTGGCTTCGTAATCCGGATTATTGGCGTTGGCTCCGTTGTCCGGCGACGCGGATGCGTTGTCGCTGCCGGCGTTCGCGTTGTCGTTCGCGGCGTTCGCATTGCCGTTGTCCGGATCCGCCATCGTCGGCTGATCGCCGCCAGCGGCCGGGGTTCCCATGTTCTTCTGCGTATCGAAGACGCTCTTCTCGAGCTTGGAGCCGAATTTGAAGGAATCGAACTTGACGGATACCATGACCGCGTTGTTGGCGTCGCTGACCTCCACTTTGTTCGGCGCGTAGTCGGATTTGTTCAACCAAATTTTTTGCCGGGCCAAGGAGCCGTTCTGGTAATTCGCCATGACGTCGAACACGTATGCGTCGTTGTCGACCGCGAACTGGCGGGAGTTGTCCAGCAGGATGCTTTGCACGAGCGTCTGGTACAGATACACTTGGCCTTGGTTGGCCGGCCAGTCGCTTTGGAAGCGGAACACCTTGTTCAACCGCGGCGTGAGCACGAACACCCCTTCGTCGTTGCGGAGCACGATCTGGGTGATGTCCTTCTTGGCGTTCGTGAGCGCGATGCGGTAGTACGACGGCTTCTGGTAGGAAACTTCCACTTGGTACTCGAGCGGCTGCTGGCCCGTAAACAACGTCATGGTGCCTTTGCCCGTATAGCTGTCCAGACCGCTTAACGTTTTGTCCAAATCCTTGACAACCGATTCCGCGTCCTTAGTCCCGCAGCCTGCGAGCACCGCCGTGAGGCATAGCAAGATCGCTGCAATGAAACTGAATCGACGACGCATGAGATCAACCCCTCATCACAATTTTTAAACGTATCCGGAGGTGTACGGAGCCGGGTGCGGATATCGCGCACGGGCCGCGTACGGGGACAAGAGCCGTTTACGCTTGACTTGTACAATGTTTATGAGGGGACTTGGCCGAATATGCAGACAAGTTGCGGCTTGGACGATTTAGCTTCGGATACGGGCGTTCCACGCTCGGGCATGGCCTGTTATGCTAAGAGGAGCAGTCACACTACCAGAAGGAGCGTGTCGTTCCCGATGTACGACTTCATTGAAACGTTCAGATCCGATTTAGAGACTTATTCGCCGGACAGGCTGAAGCGCATCGCCAAACCGGGCAGCTGGTCGCTCGGGCAGCTGATGGACCATATCGTCGCCGTCGCGGACGAGTATTTGGGCCACGTCGCGACTTGCGCCAGGACGACGGAGCCGCAGACTTCCGGCAAAACGGAAGCCGGGGAAGACGTGTTTCGGCGCCGCGCGTTTCCGCCTATTCGCATCGCACTGCCGGATACGCCGGAATTTACGCCGAGCAACGACCGCAGCAAGGAAGAGCTGCTGGCCGAATTGGATCGCATCGAGCGCGAGATGGCGGCTTGGGAACCGCGGCTTGACGCGATCGATCCGGAGATGAAAGTGCGGCATGGCGGCTTCGGGTGGCTGAACGCCCGCGAATGGTTCGACATGATCGGGTTCCATACGCGGCATCATTTCAGGCAGAAAGCCGAACTGGAAGCATGGACCGCACCGCCGGGCGCCTAGAAAAAAAGCCTCCTTGCCCGCGCGCGCCGCGTGGTCAAGGAGGCTTTTTTCAAACTTCGTGGCCGCGCGGCCGTTCCGCGCGAAGTCCGGCCCTTCAGGTACCGGCTTCCACGGAAGAGGCGGACGCGGGCAGATGCGTCACGACGACCTGATAGGTCGTGACTTTGCTGCTGATGATCGGTCCTTTCCCGGCTGCGCCCGGACCGGGAGCAGGTCCGCCATGGCCGCCGCCGTGAGCGGGCTCCGCGGCTGCCGCATGCGTGCTTGCCCCATGCGCCGCCTGTTCTCCCCTGCCTTCCGCCCCTTCGCCCCGGCGGGAATGCGCGTGGCGGAAGGAATCGCTGTTCGTCCACGCTTGGAACGCTTCTTCGCTCTCCCAAGCCGTGCACACCCGCACTTCTTCCGTCTCTTCCGTCAATGAGGCGTGCAGCACGTCCATGCGAACGAAGCCCGGGAACGTATGCACGCTCTTCGGCGAGCGGAATCTGTCCAAGATCGCCTCCGCGGCGCCGGCCCTGATTTCAAAACGGTTCTCTACAATAATCATCGTCGATAGCCTCCTTTGGTGCTTACCTGCTAAGCGCTCTCCGCCGCGCTTCCGCGTTTGGCGATGCCGCACGGCAAATAAACCGGTACGCCGTCATCGTAATATACTTTCGCCTCAATGCCAAATACGTCGCGGAAGAAGTCGGCGCGAAACAGTTCGGAAGGACTGCCCTCCCGCACGATCGCGCCCTGCTTCATCGCCACGATGCGGTCGCAGTAGCGCGCGGCCTGATTCAAGTCGTGGAGCACCATCACGACCGTAATGCCTTGATCGCGGTTCAGGCCGCGGATGAGCTCCATCAATTCCAGCTGATGCGCGATATCGAGATACGTCGTCGGCTCGTCGAGCAGCAGCAGCTTGGGCGTCTGCGCCATGCACATGGCGAGCCACGCGCGCTGCCGCTCGCCGCCGGAGAGCTCCTGGAGGAGACGATGCTGAAGCGGATCCATGCTTGTGACCCGCAGCGCCCAATCGACCACGTCCTCATGCTTGCCCCGGCATTCCTCGTACCATTTCAGATGGGGATTGCGCCCTCTGCGAACGAGCTCGCGCACCGTGATATCCGTTACCGGCTCCTGCGTCTGCGTCAGCATGGTCATCTGCCGGGCGATCGCCTTGCCGTCCAAGCCGGCCATGTCCCGGCCGTCCATCTCGACGGCTCCGCCATGCGGCGCCGCCAACCTGGACAACATCCGGAGCACGGTCGATTTGCCCGATCCGTTAGGTCCGACGATGCCCAGCCATTCGCCGGCGGCCACCTCGAGGTTGAAACCGTTCACGATGGAGGCTTCACGTCCGTAGCCGTACTTGAGATCCGAAGCCGTCAATGCCGGAATCGCCGTCATCGCTTGATCCCCCTTCGCAGCAAGTAGAGAAAGAACGGCGCGCCTAGCAGCGCCAGCAGAATGCCGACGGGGAACTCGATCGGGTCGAACCAGCTGCGCGCGGCCGTGTCCGCCGCAATGACGAGCGCCCCGCCGCCGATCGCGGAGACCGGCAGGAAAATCCGATAGTCGTTGCCGACGAGCAGCCTTACGATGTGCGGCACCACCAAGCCGACGAAGCCGACCATCCCGACGATGCTGATCGCGGCGCCCGCAAGGAACGTCGACAGCAGAATGATCAGCAGCCTCCCGGCCTCGACCCGCCCGCCAAGCAGCTTCGCGGCATCGTCGCCCAGCACGAGCAGATTCGCCGTCTTGATCAGAAACGCGGAAGCGAGCAGTCCGACGACCGTATACGGAAGCAGCGTGTCGAAATGCGGCCAGCTTCTGCCGTTCAAGCTTCCGGACATCCACGGCAGCACGGACTGCACCTTCTCGCTGTTCAGAATCATGAGCGCGGTCATCCCCGCGCCGAGCAGCGAGTTGACGGCGACGCCGGCCAGTATGAGCCGAAGCGGCGAAGCGCCGTCCTTCCAAGCGAGCGCGTAAACGACCGCGGCAGCCGCCAATGCGCCGAGAAACGCGGAGATCGGCAGGTACGCGATATGCTCCGGAAACAAAATCATGATGACGACCGCCGCAAGGCCGCCGCCGGAAGAAACGCCGATAATGCCGGGATCGGCAAGCGGGTTGCGAAACACGCCCTGCAGGAACGCGCCGGCGACCGCCAGGCAGATGCCCGCCAAGAGGCCGGTCAAGACGCGAGGTAGCCGCAAATTCCAGACGATCTGCCTCGCTTCCGAATCGGAAGCATGCAGCAGCGACGTCCATACTTCCCGCGCCGGAATGGAGATTGCGCCGGACATCAAGCCTACGAGCATCGCGGCCAGCAGCAGGGCGACCATGCCGATCAGCACCGCGACCCTGCGGGCATGGCGAGAGAGCGCGGCTTGCTGCGCTCTCCCTTTGCCAGTAACGAGTGTCGCCATCGATTTACTTGACCTGCAGCAGCAGGCTGTTGATCGTCCGGATCGCCTGCGGTGCCCGGATGCCCGGGTTCGCCGCGAACAGATCGGAAGGCAGCACCTCGAAACGGTCGTTCTTCACGGCGGACAAGCTCTTCCAAGCCGGGTTGCTCTCGAACTGTTTCTTGAAGCTTTCTTTCACTTCCGCGGCATCGCCGTGGGTGATGAACAGGATCAGATCCGGGTTGGCCGCGACGATGCGCTCCAAGCTAAGATCCGCGTATTGCGGCATGGTGTCGATGCCCTTGAAGCCCGACGCGACGTTCTTGCCGCCGGCCAGCTCCAGGAAGTTGCCCGGGTAGCTCGTAGGCAGCGCGACGACGAAGCTGCCGGGAGCGCCGTATACGATCAGCGTCTTCGGCTGCGCGCTCGGCTTCTTGAGCGACGCGACGTCGGCGTTCATCTTGGCGATCAGCTGCTCGGCTTTCGTCTCTTGGCCGAGAATGCGGCCGTACAAGCGAACGGAGGCTTGAATTTCGGTAAACGTATTATGCGAATTGAACATGACCTGAGGACCGAGCTTCTCGATCGTCGCTTGCTGGGTTTTGAGCGCCGGGCTCGCGATGACGAGGTCCGCTTTCAACGTCGCCAGCTTCTCGAATTCGATGCCGTGGGTGCTCCCGACCTCGGGCACGGATGCGGCGGCCGGCGGATAGACCGCGCCGAGCGCGGTCGAACGGCCGACGACCTTGCTGCCGAGCGCGTAGATGATTTCCGTGTCGGACGAGGAAAGCGTCACGATCCGTTTCGGTTTTTTCTTGAGCGCGAACGGACCCGTGCTCGTGTTCACCGTCAGCGTGCTGCTGATAGCCACCGTCGCGGATGGCTTGCTGTAAGACACCCATTTGCCGAAGGCTTCGGAAACGAGCCGCAGCGGCACGTAGGTTTTGCCGTTCACGATGACCGGAGCGGCCTCGAGCGTTTGGGCGTCCCCGTCTATGTAGGCCGTGCGCGAGCCGACCGTCAGCTTGACGGACACGCCGCCTTGCGTCGCGGATACCGCTTTGCTCGCGGCATCCCAGCTTGCTTTGCCCCCGAGCGCGGCGACGATGCCGCCGTAGGGAACGAGCGTGCGCCCGCTCACGATCGTCGGAGCGGCGTCCAGCGACACGCTTTTGCCGTCCAGCGTTACTTTGATCGGCGCGCTCGCCGCGCTTGCCGTATAACCCAAGCTGGCAGCCGGCGCCGCTAGCACCGCGGCCGCCAACAGCCCTTTAGATAAACCTTTCCACAACACAATACCAGCCCCCTGAACGATAATGAGAATCAATATCAATTAGTACATGCACAATCTTAATCGATAATGATTCTCATTGTCAATAATGAAATTGGTAAAAAGATCCGCAGCCTTTTTCGTCCTCGTCGGTCCAAGGAAATCCGTCGCCAGCGAACGTGCCTGCGCTGTAGATCATCCTTCATATAAATGCATAATTATAAATTGACTTCTGCATATTCGGCGTATATCATGAATATTAATATCACTATTACGAATAATTATTCATATCTGCGAGGTGCTCGATTTGAACCATTTTCTATCGCTGCAAGAACTGAACCGAGACGAACTGACGACGATTATCCAGACCGGCATCGCCATCAAACAACATCCCGAGCGCTACGCGAACGCTTGCGACCGCAAGGGCGTCTTGATGCTTTTCCAGAAGACGTCGACCCGGACGAATCTCTCGTTCCAATCCGGCATCAACCAGATGGGCGGCTATGCAGTGCCGATGGATTGGAATGCCAGCAACTTCAGCATTTCGCCGATTCGGTACGAAGCCCGTTACGTGTCGCGCAACATCGATTTCATCGTCGCCCGCCTGAAGAAGCATTCCGACCTGCAGGAACTGGCCGCATACGCGACCGTTCCGGTCATTAACGGCTGCTGCGAACGCTACCATCCTTGCCAGGCGCTGGCGGACCTCATGACGATCTACGAGGTGTCCGGCACCTTCGCGAACATCACGGTCACCTATGTCGGCATTCTGAACAACGTGGCAAACTCCTTGATCGCGGGCTGCCTGACGCTCGGCATTCGCCTGCTGCTCGTCGCCCCGATCGTGAACGAAGCGTCGTGGGACGGCGAGCTGATGGACCGCGCCATCGGAAGCGGCTTCGTCGAGCGCATGGATTCGCTGCCCGAAGCGGTCGCCCAATCGGACTACGTCTATACGGACACGTGGATCGACATGGAGCATTTCCATAGCGCGGACTATCAAGCGGTCAAAGACTTCCGCATGAAAACGATGCTCCCGTACCAACTGAGCAGACGCGCGCTGAACGGCAGCGCGCCTTACATCATGCACGACATGCCCATTCATCCCGGCTTCGAGATCGAGGAAGAATTGATCGAATCCGCGAGCTCGGTCATCTACCAGCAGGCGGAGAACCGGATGCACGCGCAGAAGGCGCTGCTGCTCCATTTATTGGCGCAATAACGGGCGGGCGGCGGTTCGGAAGAACGCCATTTGTTCGTCGCCCGCTTCATGCCGGAGATCGTCGGCGGCAGCCTCCTCGCGAATGATCGAGCGCGCGCGAACCGCCCTTGACGCGCCCTCGGTTTGCCGCTATAGTATTCCTAACCATTACCAATAAACGATATTTCCAAGGCAATGAACGGAAAGAGTAATTGCAAGCTTCGATGGTCCAAGCGAGCCGGCGGTCGGTGAGAGGTCCGGTACGATCGAACGCAATGAATGGCTCCGTTCGCTTCGATCCGAACGCCGGTCCGCGGACCGGCCAGTAGGCGTCGACGGCAAGTCCCTCCGTTATCCAGGGGACGCATGTTAGTCGTTTTGACATGTGCGAGTCGCGACCTTAGCTGTCGAATTCGGGTGGTACCGCGGAGTCCAACACTTCGTCCCTTTTGGGGATGGAGTGTTTTTTGTTCGGTCTGCAGCCCACCATTCGAGGAGGTTAGACGTATGAAAAGAGTCCTATCGGGCATCAAACCTAGCGGGGAACTCAACATCGGAGGCTACGGCGGCGCGCTGCATCGATTCGCGAGCATGCAGGAGGACTACGAGTGTTATTTCTTCGTGCCGGATCTGCACGCGATCACCGTGCCGCAGGATCCGCGCCGATTGTTTCAACGGTCCAAGGAAATCGCCGCGTACTACGTCGCCGCCGGCGTCGATCCCGCGAAGGCGACGATCTTCGTCCAATCGCATGTCGCCGCGCATGCCGAGCTGAACTGGCTGCTCGAGACGCAGGCGCATTTCGGCGAACTCGCCCGCATGACGCAGTTCAAGGACAAGTCGCACGGGAAGGACGCCGTCAGCTCGGCGCTGTTCACCTATCCGGTGCTGATGGCCGCCGACATCCTGCTCTATCGGGCGACGCACGTGCCGGTCGGCGACGATCAGAAGCAGCATCTGGAGCTGACGCGGGACCTCGCCGAACGGTTCAACCACCGGTTCGCGCCGGTGTTCGCGCTGCCCGAGCCGATCATCCCGGAGATCGGCTCCCGCATCATGGGTCTCGACGATCCGTCCAAGAAGATGAGCAAGAGCAATCCGAACCGGAACAGCTGCGTGCTGCTGCAGGACGATCCGGACGTCGTCCGGAGGAAACTCGCCAAAGCGGTCACCGACTCCGAAGGCGTCGTTCGGTACGACTGGGAGCGGAAGCCGGAGGTCAGCAACCTGATCGAAATCTATGCGGTCTTCTCCGGGGACGACGTCGCGGCGATCGAGCGGCGCTTCGAGGGCGTCGGCTACGGCCAGTTCAAGCGCGAGCTCGCCGAAGCGGTCATCGCCAAATTAGAGCCGATCCAACGCCGGTTCCGCGAGCTGGTCGATTCGGAAGAGCTTGTCGGGATCTTGAAGGACGGCGCGGCGAAGGCGGCGGAAACCGCGAACGATACGCTCTTGAAAGCCAAACGGGCGTTGGGGCTGTTCACGATCGGCTAAACCTCCTCGCGCAGCTCGCAGCTTGGCCGGAACGTCCGCCTCCGGCATCCGCGCCGCTTGCCCGAAGCGATCCGCGCGGCGTACGGCGGACACCATCCTGGGTGCAATCCTTTCGTTTCGCTGACTATAATTGTCAGTCGAACTTTGATAGGATGAAAGAAATCCATGAAGACAGGATGTGTGCAGATGAGCAATTTCGGCCTTTCCGGCAAAATGATCGCGCAGCCCGGCAAACGGGACGAACTGGCGGCGATTCTGATGGAGGCGGCGTCCGGCATGGATGCCGTCGCGGACTGCCAGATCTATATCGTCGGCGTGCTGCCCGAGGAACCGGACGCGATCTGGATTACCGAGGTTTGGGACAATGCCGAGGCGCACCAAGCCTCGCTCGCGCTGGAAGTGACGCAGGCGATGATCCGCCGCGCCAAGCCGCTCATCGCCGGCTTCGAGCAGCAGGTAAAGCATGTGCCGCTCGGCGGCAAAGGGATGACCGCGCGCTAACCGCGATCGGCGTCCGTCCTCCCCCTGTCCACCCGCCGGCTTAGAAGACGAAGAACCGCCCTGCTTCCGAATTCGGAGGCAGGGCGGTTTGAATTTAAGCGCCGCTAATCTTGAAGTGCCGCTAGCCGTTTACCTCCCACGGCCGGTTAAACATTGATCTGCGTTCGCCGCAGAACAAGCGGAATTTGGTCAGCAGCTTGGACATCCATTCCGGGGCGGACGATTCGTCCATCCCCTCCATGCTGCGCAGGATTCGCGCGAAAGAGTAAAGTCGGTCGAAGCGCCGAAACTTCGCAAACGCCGATTCCGCGTCCGCATCGACCGGCCGAACCGACTCGTAGCCGGCGAGGAAGGCGCGCATGATCCGCTTTGACTCGGGCGCCGAGAAATCCTCGAGGTCGCCCAGCGCCGAGCCGCCGCGTACCAATGCATCATCGCATCGTCGAAGTCGATGGCGCTGAACCCGGCCTCCCCGCCCCGGTCGAATACGTTGTCCGGCTGAAAGTCGAAATGAATCAAGCCGGCCAGCCGCCCGTCCTGCGGCAGCGTCTCCAGCCAAGCCTGCACCCGGTCGCATTCGAGAAGCGCCGCTTCCTCCTCCGGATGCCGCTCCAACACGCCGCGCGTCCAGTCCAGCACGTCTCGCCAGCTCCAGCGGACCGGCGAGTCCGCATCCGGCACGTAGCGCGCCGAAAGCTCGTGCAGCCTGGCAAGCGATCGGCCCCAGCTGGCGCAATGCGCGTCCGTCATCCGGTCCAGCGGCACATGAACGCCTTCCGCTTCTTCGAACGCGACGCCGTAATAGTTGCCGCCCGTATCGTCCTCGATCGTTTCGATCCATTGCCCGTCCGCGGACATCACCGGCGCCGCGACGGGATACCCGTTCGCCGCCAAGTATCGGACGTAGTCAAGCTCGGCTTCGATCTGCGGCTTCGAATGGTCGCTCGCATGAATAAACCGCAAAAACCGACTTCGGCCCTCGCAAGCGAATGCATATACAAAATTGCTGCTTGCCCGCCAGTAACGGAGCGAGCCCTCGTCATGCTCCCATCTCGTCATAAGCTTCCGCGCAGGGCGATCGTCTTGCAGCCCCCGCAGCATATTGGTCAACTTCATCATGCGATGCTTAACCTCCCGCGGCTTGTCCGGCGAGAGGTCCGTCCCGTTATCGGATCGTCCGACCTCTCACCGGCATCTGGATTTGCGTGTACTTAGACAAACATCATCACTCCTTCGCGTGGAATTGGTCGTCACGGACATCGGCGCTTGTCGCGCGGACGCTTGCGGCGCCAGGACAAAGTATACCGGCATTTAGAAGCTGCGGCCAATGAAAAAACGCAGCCCCGACGAATCGACGCCCATCGGCGGCTGCGCATTCTACTTGCTGCCCGCAGCCGGAAGCAGCCTGCGCAGCGCCGCGGTGATGTCCTCGCTCCTCCCGGGCTCCATATGAAACTGCGCCGGCGTATTCTGGAACAAGACGATGGACCATGCCTCGTCCCGCTTCACCGCCGTCAGCGCGTGCTGCGCGTTCAGCTTCGGATCGATGTCCTCCGCCCCGTCCGGAACGAGGCCGGAATAAGCGCGCAGGATTGCCGCATCCGGCGCGACCAGCTTGACGGACTTGACGATTGCATAATAGGCGGGCGTCTTGTGATGGGCGAATATCGGCGCCAGGTGCGCGGCCACGCCATGCCGCCCGGAAGCCTCGCTCCCGTCGAAGCCGATCAGCTCGCAATCCTCCGCGAACGGCGCCGCCATTCCTTCCGCGCTGCGCTCGTTCCAGCCGGCCAGCATCGTTTGATACAGGCCGATAACCCCGATTTCATCCGGCTGCAGCAAATCGTCATGCGCGCCGCGCAGTTCCGCATAATGTTGTAAGATGTAAGTTAATTTCGAGGACGACATTCGCATTCACTCCCGTACGTTGGATTTTGTGTTACGCTGTCAGTACTGATTCTAGCAAGGGGAGCCGATTATGCCAAATGATGCTTTACCTCGTCCGCGGGGCGAGAAGCCGCGCCGGATCCTGTTTACCGGCGGCGGATCGGCGGGTCACGTCACCGTCAATCTGGCGCTGATTCCCATGCTGCAGTCCCAAGGCTGGAACGCCGTCTACATGGGCTCCGGCGGCGGCATCGAGAAACAGCTGATCGCCAGGCTGGACGACGTCGACTATTACCCCATCTCGACGGGCAAGCTTCGCCGCTACCTCGATCTGCAGAACGTGAAGGATCCGTTCCGCGTCGCGAAAGGCGTCTTCCAGGCGTTCCGGTTGATCCGGAAGCTGCGTCCGGACGTCGTATTCTCCAAAGGCGGGTTCGTCTCCGTGCCGGTCGTGCTCGGCGCTTGGCTGAACCGCGTGCCCGTCATTATCCACGAATCCGATCTGACGCCCGGGCTGGCGAACCGCATCGCGAATCCGTTCGCGCGCAAGGTCTGCGTGACCTTCGGCGAGACCGTCGAGCATATCAAAGGGGGCAAAGCGGTCCACGTCGGGCCGATCGTCCGCCGCGAATTGCTTCGCGGCAGCGCCCTCAAGGGATTGCAGTGGAGCAAGCTGCTGCCGGGCAAGCCCGTGGTGCTCGTCATGGGGGGCAGCTTGGGGTCGCGGCGCATCAATGAGGCGGTGCGGCGCAACCTGCCGGAGCTGACCAAGGCGTACCAGCTCATCCATCTCTGCGGCAAAGGCGAGCTGGACGCGACATGCGACGGCGTTCGGGGCTACCGGCAATACGAGTACGTGCACGAGGAGCTGCCCGATCTCCTCGCCTGTTCGGAGCTCGTGATCTCGCGCGCGGGCTCCAACTCGATCTTCGAGTTTCTGACCCTGCGCAAGCCGATGCTGCTCGTTCCGCTGTCGAAAGGAGCCAGCCGCGGGGATCAGATCCTGAATGCGGAATCGTTCCGCAAAGCCGGCTACTGCGAGGTGCTGCAGGAAGAGGAATTGACGGACGAAGCTTTCCTCGGCGCGCTTGCCCGCCTGTACGCGGACCGGGAAATCATTCGAAGCCGCATGCGGCAGAATGAATTCAAAGATCCCGCTGGCAGCATCGCCGCGCTGATTCAAGAAGCCAGCCGGAAATAAGGCGCCGCTTACGGATAACGCCGAATCCGCCGCATGCGAACGGCGAGGACGGCGTTATTCGCGCGCGGATTCCCGGTCGACTGCCGCTTGATCCAACGTAAACGAACCGGGATGCTGCGGCCTTTCCGGCGGACAAGCACTGGTTGTTCATGATGAACTTCGCCTGTCCGGACGAGCTCCGCACAAGCGTAAGTCGGATGAATCGCGCTCGGCAGCCCGTATCCTTCGCGAGACCGAAGGCTATCGCCGCCGGCGCATCCCTTCCATTTGCCCCGTTGACTGGAAATAGAACCCGTTTACACCATCGCGCATAATGTGGTAATGTGATAGCAAGAGGCGCTTTATTGCGTAGAAGCGTTTAAGTGCGAAATTCATGCGGGGAGTGTTTCACATGGCAGACTTGGCCGAATTGAGAGCGAACATCGACGAGATCGACCGGCAAATGATCACGCTGCTGGCCGAGCGGTTCAAATACACCGAAGAGGTCGGCATCTATAAAGACCAGCACGGGCTAAGCGCCCAGGATCCGTCCCGCGAAGCGCAGCAGTTCCAGAAGCTCGCGCTGTATGCCGAGCAAAGCGGACTGAATCCGAGGTACGCCGAGCAAATCTACCGGCATATCATGGACCTTGTCATCTCCCGGCATCAGGAGCTGAAGACGGTTCAGAAGTAATTGCGATTCATACTTGGGATTCATGCTTTCATGCTCGCAATACGTAATCTTCACCATCATCTCGCTGTCCGAACAGGGCAAAAAGGGCCGTTTTCGAAGCTTGTCGGCTGCGGAAACGGCCTTTGTGCGTCCAAACGGCCGCGCGGAATTGTTGAAACCGCTGTCATGTAGTATCCTATTCGCGAGTCCGATCATTCGGGAACACGCTCCGTTCCCCGCAAGGAGCATGAGCCAAGCATGAAAATGACCATCACCTACGAGCATGACGTGCCGATCAACGCCTTTCAATGGACGCCCAAAACGTACCGGCAGCCGCTCCATGCCCATGCCAGCCTGGAGATGGGTCTTTGCTTGTCGGGCACGGGGACGTTCTATTTCGGCCGCAAGCAGTACCAGGTGCGGCAGGGAGACCTGTTCCTGGTCAACAACGAGGAGCTCCATATCGCCCAGTCGGATCCGGGCGATCCGAGCCGCTACCTCTTCCTGAATTTCGACAGCTCGCTGCTGATGGCGGAGGATCCCGCCCTGCTGCTGCCGTTCTCTTACCGTTCGGCGAATTTCGATAATCTGATACCCGCGGATTCGCCGCTTGCCGCCGCCGCCGCCGAATGGATGCAGACGGTCGAACGGGAGCTGATTGGCGGCGAGCCTGGCTATAAAGCGATGGCCAAAAGCGCCCTCATCCAGCTGTGCGGCCTGCTGCTGCGGCATTATCACGGCAGACTCAGCGCCTCGCGGCAGCTCTCGATGAAGCAGTCGGCGAACCAGACCAAAGCGCTGGCGCAGCTGGTGGAGCAGCGCTACCGCGACCCGATCAGCCTGCGGGATGTCGCGGACGAGCTCGGAATCAGCGTATCCCGCGCAAGCCGCGTGTTCCACGAGACGACGGGACGGCGCTTCGCCGATTACGTCGCGATGCTGCGGGTGCAGGAAGCGATGCGGCTGCTCGCCGGCAGCGACAAGCAGGTGGCGCACATCGGCTTCGAGTGCGGCTTTCAGAGCCTGGCGACGTTTTACCGCGTGTTCAAGGAATCGACGGGCATCTCGCCGGTGCATTACCGCCAGACGCTCGGGCTCGAAGCGCCCGATTCCGGCCGCGGCCCCGATCCCGCAAATAGTGAGAACTCCGCGGCGCGTTCCTGAGAAGATCGCCGCCTCGTTGTCCTTTACAATGAAAGCATCATGTACAGGAGAGGACTGTTGCGGGGATGGCAGGCTGGGATTCGTTGTTTCAATTGATCAAGGAAGAAGTCAAGCAGCGCGGCGAAGAAGGCTGCGAAGTGGCCGGGTACGCGGAGCGCGTGGAAGCGGCGGGAAACGACGAGGCGGAATTGATGCGGCTGTACGGGGAGTTGACGGCGCTTCCGATCGCCGCGAATTATCCGTACGCCGAACCCTCCGAGCTGGACGAGATCCGGGCGCAGCGGCCGCCGGCGGTCGCCGTCGCCTCGCCGGACCTGACGGACGCCGAATGGCTGGATAAGTTCAACGGCGCTTGGCTCGGAAGATCCGCGGGCTGCGCGCTCGGCAAGCCGCTGGAGTCTTCGCCGTTCATGGGCGGCTCGGGCGGCAGATCGGGCTGCGCGAACGTAAAGCTGTGGTTCGAAGGCGCGAAGGCCTGGCCGATCCAGGGCTACACGCCGCTGGAATCGGACAGCGTCCGGGCGCATCCGGATCTGCATATCGCCGAATGGTGCAGAGCGAGCACGCGCGAACATATTCGGTTCATGGAGACCGACGACGATATCCGGTATACCGTCCTCGGACTGATCATGCTGGAAGAGAAAGGCGCCGCCTTCGACTCCTGGGACGTCGGCAGGCTGTGGCATGAGCGGCTCAGCTACAATCAGGTATGCACCGCGGAAACCCAAGCCTATCTGAATTTCGCGCAGATCACGGCGCATATGCGGCGCCATGAGACGGATGGACTGACGCCCGAGGCCAAAGATTGGGTACGCACCTACCTCAACCCGTACCGCGAATGGATCGGCGCGCAGATCCGCGTCGACGGCTACGCCTACGGCGCGGCCGGGAACCCGGAGCTGGCCGCGGAGCTGGCTTGGAAGGACGCGTCCTTCTCCCATGTCAAGAACGGCATCTACGGCGCCATGTTCTGCGCGGCCATGGTCGCCGCGGCGTTCGCGGAAACCGATGTCCGCCGCATCGTCGAGATCGGGCTCGGCGCGATTCCGGCGAACAGCCGGCTGGCCCATGACATCAAGCTCGCGATCGACATCGCCGACTCGGCGGACGATCAGGTCGAGCTCGTGGAGCGCATCTGGGATGCTTTCTGCCATTACCATCCCGTGCATACGAACAACAACGCGGCTTTGTGCGCGGCCGCGCTCATCCATTCCGGCGGCGATTTCGAGAAAGGCATCACGACCGCCGTGCTCGGCGGCTGGGACACGGATTGCAACGGCGCGACCGTCGGCTCCGTGCTCGGCGCGATGCTCGGCGGCAGCGCCCTGCCCGCCTCTTGGACGGCGCCGTTGAACGACCGGCTGTACGCCGCCGTGAACGGCTTCCATCCGATCTCGATCTCGGAATGCGCGCGCCGCAGCTACGAGACGTTCCGCAAGCTGCAGGCCGTGACGGTCTAAATCCTCCGAAGCGAAAGCGCATCCGAAATAAATCCGGCGTCAACCGATGGCATTCGGGCCGCGTCCGGACTCCCGCGACACGAAAAAAAGCAGCATTCGGGCATCAGGCTTTAGGTCGCCGAATGCTCGCTGCTGCTTTTTGTCTCCGTTCGCGAAGCTCGCCCGTCAGGATTGGGATTTCGCGTCCGCGGACGGCTTCGCGCCTTTTTCCTTGATCATGCGGTTCTTGCACATCTCGCGGATTTCCTCGTGCAGCTGTCTCGCGGATTTGCCTTCCGTCGAGATGCCCAGCCGCTTGGCCGTGTCTTGCAGGCGCGCCATGCGCTGAGCCTTCTTCGCCGCCATGAATTTGTCCCATTTGGCCGGATTCGCTTCTTTCGCGGCCTTCAGTTCCTTATGCAGCTGTTCGGCGGATTTGCCTTCCGTGGCGATGCCGAAATACTGCGCCGCTTCCTGCATGAACTCCAGCCTGCGGGCCTTGCGTTCCTCGCCCTTATGGCCGTGGCCGCTGCCGAAACGCCAGTGATCGCGCTCTTGCTCATGCTGCGCCTGCAGCTGTTCCGACGAAGGCGTGGACGCCTGGGCATATACGGGCATCGCGGTCAGCAGAAGCGCCGCGGCGGTGCCGAGCGCTGCCAATTGCTTGCGCCATGATGGTTTGTTCATCTTCTGTCAGCTCCCTTCGAGGGCCGTGGTTCGACCCATTCTGAGGTAGCTTGTCCATCCTTGCGCGCTTTTATCCAACAAAACCCAATTATTTATCGTTCCAGCCGGACGAGCTTGGCCAGCAGGGCATCCTTGTCGAAATGCTCGCCGATGAACACCGCCACGTCGTGCACGTTCCCCTGCGGCGTGATCCGGATAAACTCCGTTTCGCGGTAGGCGAATTGGAACAGGAACCGGCTGTTCGTATCGGTGAACGTCACGATGCCCTTGGCGCGGTATACGTCCTGCGGAAGCCCGTTCAGCAATTCCTCGAAGTCGTGGCTGTCGATCGGACCGGCGAAATAATGCGTCAGCGTCATAACATGCGCATGCGAATCGTGGGCAGCGTGATGGTGACCATGGCCGTGCTCATGCTCGGCGTGGTCGCCGGCATGATCGTGGACTTCGTGGTCATGTTCATGATCATGCGCGTGTCCGTGGTCATGGCCTTCGTGGTCATGCTCGCGATGGCGGCAATTGGCGCCGCACACATGGCTGCCTTGAGCGGCCGCCGAGGCCGGACTCGATTCGTGCGCCCGCTTCGCTTCGCCGTCTCCCGGATCGAAAATCGCAAGATCGATCACGCTGCGAACCGTCACCGTCAGCGGCGCGAAGGCGTTCAGCTCCCGCACGAGCTGCTGCACCTCGACGAGCTCGTCGGGCGACAGCTTGTCCGCCTTGTTCACGACCAGATCGGTCGCGCAGCGAATCTGATCCTGCATCAGCTTGTACGTCCGTCCGCCGCGCTTGCTGCGCGCCAGCAGCTCCGGACCGTCGACGACGGTCGCGATCGTGCGCAGATCGATGCGCATGATCAGCGCCGCTTCCGTCACGGCGTCGATGATTTCCATCGGATTCGCCGCGCCCGTCGATTCGATCAGGACCACGTCCGGCGCATGCTCGTCGATCAGCTCCTTCAGCTCCAGGCCGAGATCGCCGCGGATCGTGCAGCAGATGCAGCCGCCCAGCATCTCGGCCATCGGCACGTCGCCGTCGATGAACTGCCCGTCCAGGTTGACGTCGCCGAGCTCGTTCATGACGACCGCGACCTTGACGTCCTGCGCTTTATAATAATCGACGACCTGATTCAGGAGCGTCGTTTTGCCGCTTCCAAGAAAGCCGGACAGCAGGTGCACGGTAACCGCGCGTTCGTTTGCCAATGTCATGTCGATCCATCCTTCCTCGTTATGCAATGCGCTCAAGAAACGACCGAAGGCGCGAGTGAAGCCCCCTCCCGACCGGAGGTCATATGTTTCGGCGCAAGTTAAACTTGCCCCATTATACCGTCCTCGCCGCGATTTTAACAGATGCGCCGAAAAGGGTGTTATTTCCCGGCCGGGCCGCATATTGTTCATGGAATGTGAACCTTGGGGGGAGGGCGTGGCCAACATGGAGCAACGTGCAATACCGGTGGTGGTCTTGAGCGGCTTTCTGGGCAGCGGCAAAACCACGCTGCTGCTAAGGCTGCTGCGGCAGGCCAAATCAAGCGGACTGCGCGCGTCCGTGCTGATGAACGAGATCGGCGCGGTCGACGTCGACGGCAAGCAGGTGAGCGGGGAGGCCGCCTATCAGCTGATGGAGCGCATCACGGAAGGCTGCCTCTGCTGCACCAAGAAGAGCGAGCTCGCGGAGTGCCTGGAGCGGCTCGCGCTGATGCGGCCCGACGTCATCGTCATGGAGCTGACGGGCGTCGCGAATCCCGAAGAAATCGTGGACGCCATGACCGAGCCGGCCATTATCGACAAAGTCGCGCTGCACCGCATCGTCACGGTGCTGGATGCGGAGCATGCGCTCGATTACAATAGCATCTTCTCCTCGGACCGCGAGTTGATCCGCACGCTGCGGCGGCAAATCGAGGTCGCCGATATCATCGTTGCCAACAAATTCGACTTGATCTCGAACCGTACCGCCGACAAGATCCGCGGGCTCGCGCAGAGCCGCAACGCCTCCGCCCGATTCGTCAGCGCCGTGCGGTGCGAGCTGGACGCCGCCGTCATCCTGGACGGCATCGCCGCCGCGGGCGAGCGCCGCCAGCCCGTGATCTCCGGCATGCGGGCTTCGGCCGCCGGCATGCGCGTCCCGGCCGGCACGGCGAGGGCGGCAACCCCTTCGCCGCAAGCGACGAGCGGGCCGGCGGGCGCCCGGCCGCGCACGGAGCCGGTTGCCCCGCCGACCGGCAGCGGGCAAGGAGCCGCGCCGCTGGCCGCGCGCGTATCCGTCAAGTCCGCGAACGGCGGCTTGACGGAGGCCAAGAGCGATACGCCGGCAGCAGCGGGCAACGCCGAAGACGTCTCGGCCGCCGCCATCGCGAACAAACCCGCCGCTGGCCCGTCGTTCTCCCGCATCCGGACGGCGGCGATCTATCCGGACACGGACGGCGGCGCCGTCACCCGCCGCCAGTTCGAAGCCTTCATCGGCGGACGCGGCAACGGCTGCCTGCGCGCCAAAGGCTACATGCCGTACGGCAAGGACGGAGCCCTGATGCTGTTCCAGCTGGCTGGCAAGCGGATCGAATGGTCGCCGAGCGCGTACGGCGGCGCGCCGTACTTCGTGATGATCGGAATCGATCTCGACGAGGCGAAGATCAAGCAGGAGTGGGAGCGGCTTGCGAGCAAATAGGGGCAGGCCGAAACGATTTTACGGCTAAGCGCCGTTCATGCCCATGGCACAAAAGCGAGGTCGACCGCCGGTCGGCCTCTTTGGTTCGCGTCGATCGGCAGCGCCCTCAGACCCCGAAATCCCGTGCCCGATGGATCTGCGCCGCGGCCCGAGCCCCTATTATTTCAAGCCTAGCCGCCTCCGACTCGCGCCGCCTGCTCCCGCCTGGCCGGAGACAATGCGGAATTTCATGGAGGATTTGACCGAGCCGCATGGAACTACTTATAGAACGACAACAGCCACGAGCTGCACGAAGGAAGGTTCATATGCCGGTCAAACTCGTTTATTTCCTGTTCTTCTACGTGTTCTTCTACATGGGCAACGCCGTCTACGGCACATTCATTCCGCTCTACTTTCAACATGTCGGCTTCACCCAATCGCAGATCGGAACCTTGCTCGGGCTCGGACCGCTGATCGCGATCCTGGCTCAGCCGCTCTGGGGCTTGTACAGCGATCGCGCCAAAACGAAAAACAGCGTCCTGCTGCTCCTGCTCGCCTGCACGGGACTTTCGGTGCTGCTGTATCCGCTGACCAATCAGTTCGTGCTCCTGCTCGTGTTCATCTGCATCTTCACGTTCTTCCAGTCTTCCATCTTCGCGCTGAGCGACGCGGTCACGCTGGAGGCGCTGGACAAGCGCGGCAGGGGGAATTTCAGCCTCATCCGGCTCGGCGGAACGGTCGGCTTCGCGATCATGTCGATCGTGTTCGGCGTCATTGCCGAGAAGCGCATCGATCTGCTGTTCGCCGTCTATGCCGCCATTCTGGCGGTCTGCTTCCTGCTTGCCCTCCGCTTTCCCGCCATCGAAGGCCATCAGGCAAGCAGCCGCAAAATGTCGGTCTGGGTGCTGTTCAAGAACCGGCGGTTGATGCTGTACATCGGGGCGAACTTCGTTTTTCAGGTCACGCTGGGCTATTATTACGCCTTCTTCCCGCTCTACTTCAAGGAGCTCGGAGGAGACAGCGCCTGGCTCGGCTGGTCGATGGTCATCTCGTCCATCAGCGAGGTGCCGTTCCTGCTCCTGTCGAGCCGGATCTTCAAGCGCGTGCAGACCTGGCATATTCTGCTCGGCGCCGGAGCGGCCGCGGCGCTTCGCTGGTACCTGTTCTCGGCGATCCACAGCGCGGCCTGGCTGCTCCCCGCCCAAGCGCTGCACGGGCTGATCTTCATCGTGCTGTCGGTGACGATGGCGAACGTCATCAACAAGGAAGTTCCGAACGAGCTGAAGGCAAGCGGACAAACGTTGAACGGCCTGCTGACCTTGGGCGTCGCCCGCATCATCGGGAGCTTGGCCGGCGGCGTGGCCAGCGAAGCTTTCGGCATGCGCAGCATGTTCTTGTACAATTCGATACTCGCGTTGGTATGCATTCTCGTGTTCGGGATCGTCTTTCAATTGCAGCAGGGCAAAGACGCGGCGATCTTGCGCGGCTGAGCCGACATTGAAGCAAAAAGCGATGCGGCGGCCGAGTTCGCCGAAGCGACCATGACCAACCAAAGAGCCTCCACCTCCGCGCTGCGGAAATGAAGGCTCTTCGTCTGCGCTCGCGATTGTACGAATGCTCGCCGGCTATCCTTTGCATGCTTTTCATTCTTTCAGGCGGGCAAACAATACATAAGAGTAAACGACCGGAATGAGCGACGCGACGACAATGGCCGAGAGGAACACGACGATCGGGACGGTGCCGTCGAAGAATGCCGCGATCAGCGATATGAAGCCGCCGAGCATCATGAGCGGACCGGCGATCCGGTGGGTTCTCCGCCACACTTCCTCGTTGGCCAGCGTCCACGGCGTGCGTATGCCGAACATATAATTTTGCCGCACCTGCGTGATGTAGTTGCCCATGACGGCGAACAGCAGGCCGAGCGCGATCATGACGATTTTCCGCATGTCGACGTGGTAGCCGAGGTTGTAGGCCACCATGGCCCAGCCAGCCGCTCCCAGGAGCAGCGTCACGCCAAGGCGGGTCACTTCGAAAGCCCTCCCGAAGTTTCGATAGTTCGCCCGCTTCGGATCCAGGCTCCGGCTGACGCGCAGCAGAAGCGGCACAAGACCGAGCAGCGCCAATACGAGGATCGCCCAGCCTTTATCCATCGTGCCGTTTACCTCGTTGCCCGGCCCGAAATGCGTCGCCATCGTGTCCGGCAGCCGGTTATATAGAATCAAGGCGCCGATCGCCGGAGAAAGACCGATCAACAGGTACAACGCTTCCCGTTTATTGCTCATCGTCATGCTCCTTCCCTTCTTTCCCGAGAATGTGAAACATCCAGCCGATGACGTCCTCGACGACCGTCGTATGCAGCGAGTACATGATGCTCTGGCCCTGCCGTTCGTCCAGCACCAGCCCCGCCTGCTTCAGGATGTTGAGGTGGTGGGAGATGCTCGGCTTGCTGATATTGAATTGGTCGGCGACCTCGCCGGCGCTCATGCTTCGGTCCCGAAGCAGACGCAGAATCTGGCGCCGGGTCGGGTCGGCCAACGCTTTGAAGGCATCGTTCAAATCCTCTTCACCCCTTTATTAGAGATTTAGAATATTATCTAAATATCTAATAAGAGCATACGATTATCCCGCTGCCGTTGTCAACGGCAGGCGCACGTTCCGCGCGCTTCATCGGCAAAAAGGACCGCCGGGCCACCTTGCGATGGCTCCGGCAGTCCTTGCGCCCCAATCAAAACAATCAAAACCTGAAGTACGCCTTCGCGTTCTCGTAGCAGACGCCCTGTACGATCTCGCGCAGCAAGGCTTCGTCGTCCGGCGCCTCGCCCTGTTCGACCCATTCGCCGAGCAGGTTGCAGAAGACGCGGCGGAAGTATTCGTGCCGCGTGTACGACAGGAAGCTGCGGGAATCCGTCAGCATCCCGACGAAGCGAGGCAGCAGTCCCATGTTGCCGAGCGATTTCAGCTGCTCCAGCATGCCGTCCTTCGTGTCGTTGAACCACCAGGCGGAGCCGAGCTGGATTTTGCCCGGCACGCCTCCGCCCTGGAAGCTGCCGATGAGCGCCGCCAGCACGTCGTTGTCCGTCGGATTGATCGAATAGACGATCGTGCGGGGCAGCCGGTCCGTCTCGTCCATCCGGTCCAGCAGGCGGACGAGCGGTCCCGCGACGGGGCTGTCGCCGATGGAATCGAAGCCGGTGTCCGGACCGAGCGAAGCGAACTGGCGGGCGTTGTTGTTGCGCTGCGCGTTGATATGGTACTGCATCGACCATCCCAGCTCCGCGTAGAGCCGGCCCAGGAACAGCAGCGTATGCGTCTTGTATATGCGCTCTTCTTCGAGCGACACGCCTTCCCCGAGCAGCGCCTTTTCGTAAATGGAGGCCGCTTCCTCGCGCGTCGTCTCCGCCCACGGCACGTAATCCAGCGCATGGTCGGACACGCGTCCGCCGACGGCGTGAAAATGCCTCGCCCGCGATTCCAGCGCTTGCAGCAGATCGTCGTAAGAAGCCAGCTTCCGCTGCGCCGATTCGCCGAGCTTCTGCAGATAACCGAGATACGCCGGACGGTTGATTTCGAGCGCCTTGTCCGGACGGAAGGAAGGCAGCACGCGGAAGCCGAGCTCGGACGCCTGCGACGCGAGCAGCACGTGATGCTCCAGCGAATCCGCCGGATCGTCCGTCGTGCAGACGACCTCTACACCCGCGCCGCGAATGAAGTCCTGCACGGCGAAGCCGCCGCCCCGCAGCTTGGCATTGGCCTTCTCCCAGATCGCGGGCGCGTTCCGCTCGTTGATCAGCTCCTCGATGCCGAACAGCCGCCGCAGCTCCAGATGCGACCAATGGTAGAGCGGGTTGCCGACCGTCATCGGCACGGTGCGGGCATACGCCAGGAAGCGGTCGTAATCGCTGACGCCTTCGCCGCCGGTAATGTATTTCTCCTCGACGCCGTTCGCCCGCATCGCCCGCCATTTGTAATGATCGCCGTACAGCCATACTTCGGTCAGGTTGGCATACGTGCGGTTCTCGTAAATCTCCTGCTGGCTCAAATGGCAGTGATAATCGATGATGGGCATGGCGGCCGCATAATCGTGGTATAACCGTTTGGCCGTCTCGTTGCGCAGCATGAAATCGCGATCCATAAACGCTTTCATAATCGGGCAGACACCGTCCTTTTTCCGGAATATTCACTCTCAGCATACCGCAACATTTGCGTGCATTCGCGGCTTTTCTTGCCGAATGCCATTTATAATTCACCTATTTTGCGCTACACTCGACCTATCGGGAAACGGAGGCGCAGCCATGAAGCTCAGACCGGACCAGCCCGTCACCTTCGGCGACGAGGACCGCGATTTCTATATCCAGCAGGTTCACCGGACCAAGCCGTTCGGGCGAACCAACCATTATCACCCGACCTACGAAATCTATTATTTGGCGTCGGGAGAGCGGGTTCACTTCATCGATCAGCGGACCGTGCGCCTGACCGCGGGGAATCTCGTGCTCGTCAGCAAGCATGTCGTCCACAACTCGTCGGACATCGGCCCGCCGGAGCACGAGCGCGTCGTCATTAATTTCAGCGACGCCTTTCTAGGCGCCGGCCATCCGCTTCACGATCCGCTGTTGTTCGGGGCGTTCGCGCGACGTTCGGTCCTGCTCAAGCTGAATTCGCAGGAACGCTTCTTCGTGGAGCAGCTGCTGGCCAAAATGGTCGCGGAAGCCGCCCAAGAACGGCCCGGCCGCGAGCTCTACCTGCGCGTGCTGCTCACGGAGCTGCTGCTCTTCGCCGCGCGGCATCCGGTCGACGAGCGGCCGGAGACGCCGGACCAGCAGAGCCCGCTCCATCAGAAAATCACCGAGATCGCCGCGTATATCAACGGGCATTTCACGGCGAAGCTGATGCTGCCGGATCTCGCCAGGCGGTTCTTCGTCAGTCCGTATTATCTGAGCCGCTCCTTCAAAGCCGTCACCGGGTTCACGCTGATCGAATACGTCAACCTGACCCGCATCCGCGAGGCGCAGCGGCTGCTCCGGGAGACGGAGCTGAAGATCATCGCCGTGGCCGAGCGGACGGGCTTCGAGAGCGCCGGGCACTTCGACCGGATGTTCAAGAAGCTGACGGGCACGACGCCGCTGCAGTACCGGAAGCTGAGCCGGCTGTAACCGGGCTTCGAAGCTGCCAGCTTCATGTCATTTAAATTAACATTGGAAACGCTATTCATCTAGCCAAGGCAGCGCGATTGCGCTATACTTTTCGAATACGGGCGATCGGGTGCGCCGAACGGGCAAGGTCGGGATATTGGCTTTCTTCGTTCCGCGTTAGGCTTTCTGCATTCTGCTTGCTGCTTCGCCGCCGTCGCAGGCATTCGACCTGCCAATGAAAAACACTCCCGCCGATGAATCGAGGTGCATCCTAGCATGAGTCCGCGTTTGATGGTAATCGTCAGCATCTTCTTTATCGGATACGGAATCGTCGATATTTTGTTCGTGAATGTGATCCTCGGCGTCGTCCTGCTTCTTGTCGGCGTCTGGATGAACTACGGCGCCTACAAGAAACGCAAGGCCGCGCGCCAAACGAAGGAATAGCGCCGGCTTGGCCGGCCTCCTTCCTGCAACAACAAACAAGCAGTCTCCCTCGGGAGACTGCTTGTTTGTTGTTAATTATTGCTGCCGCGCGCCTGTGCCGGCTCCCGCGCTGCGTTCATAGCCTCGCCGCCGGTACCTGTCCGGCTGTCCGGCTGGCTCAGTGCAACAGCCGGAGCATTTGCACGACCGGACGTCCGTCGCCGCTCAGCCTGATCTCGCGGCTGCGAAGCTGGGATGAGCCGTCCCCGTCAAGGAATATGCCGTTCGCGAGCTTGCCCGCGCCGATCCGTTCCACGATCGCGGACCGGAAATCGGCCAGCGTCCCTTTCGTCGCGCTGACGATCAAGTACAGGCTGCCGGCGGTGTCGTATACGGCCGCCGAGCGAAGCCGCTCATCCTCGATGTTCGGCGCCCGCTCGTCCTGGACCCGCTGCCGCCATGCATCGTCCCGGTCCAGGCTCATGCTGATGCCGCCCTGCGCCCAGTACCGGGAACGGTCCGTCACCTGCAGCTCCGCCTCCCGGCTGGCCGTCTGCACGCTCAGCCGATCGGTCGCGCCGTCCCAGACAAGCGTGCCGCGCGCATACTTGGCATTGACGTCCCCAGCTCCGTAATACCCGGGCGCCGCATTGACGGGCATGCCGTCCGCGACCGCGATGCTGAGCAGCGCGTCCTCGTAGAAGAACCCGCCGTTCACGCCGTAATACGGCCCCGTCGTTACATTGGCATGAACCGCGGCCGGGCGGACATTGCCAGGCCGCGTGATCATGTAATGCAGCTCCATCCCGTTCGCGGCCGTCGCTTGGCCGTACGCATAGTCGTGCGGCATGTTCAGCTCCTCGTCCCGAGGCTGGCCGCCGAACGGACGGACGAGCAGGAAAGCCGCCGCGCCGAGGAGGAACGCGAATGCCAAGCTGCCGCAGATCATGGGCAGGAGGAGCGATTTTTTCGGTTTTGCCTCCGTGAGGGTCGGTTCGTTCGTCATGCCGTCGCAACCTCTTCGCGCTAGCGCGTGGAATGTCGTTCCTTTCCTCCATTGTAAAGGAATCGCGCGCGTAAAGGAATTGCGTTCCGGTCACGAACGGCCGGCGATTCTTCGAGGCGCTTGCTTCTTCACGGCTGCGCGTGCAGCAGGCGATAGAGAATCATGCCGGCCTCCGCGCGGTTCAAGGCGGCGCCGGGGTCGAACGAGCCGTCGGCTCTGCCGTCCGCCAGCCCCGCTTGCGCGATCGCAGCGACGGATCCTTTGGCCCATGCCGGAATCGCCGCGTCATCCGAGAAAGCAGCGCTTCCGCCGGTGCTGCCTGTCGCCTTCGTCGCTTTCGCCAGCATGACGGCCATTTCGGCACGGGTAATCGGCCGGTCCGGACGGAAGCTGCCGTCCGCATAGCCGGTAACGATGCCCGCTTGAACGGCTTTCGCCACCGCGTCCGCCGCCCACGCGCCGATCTCGTCCTTGTCGGAGAAGTCGACCGCGGCAGCATCCGGCTCCCGATCGTTCCACAGGAGGTTAGCCAGCATCACCGCAAACTCCGCTCTCGTCACGGCTTTCGCCGGCTCGAACAGCCCTTCCCCCGTGCCCTGCACCAGCTGCTTCGCCGCAAGCTCGGCAATCGCCGCGGCCGCCCAATGCCCGGTCGGCAAGTCCTTGAAGGCAGTCTTGATCTCGAGCGCCGCGTACGCGCTGAAATGCGGCAGGTTCGCCGTAAAGACGCCGTTCGCATAGCGTCCGCCCGCGTATTGAAGACGGCCGTCTTCGCCGATGGCATAGACGCCCGCAAGGCTGTCGTCCGTCGGCGTCTTCGCCGTTATCGCGATGCGGACCGGCTTCGCGAACGCCTGCAGCGCGGTCAACGTGCCGTCGGCTTTCTTCACGCCGAGGCTGAACGCGTATATTCCGCTGAGCGCCGTCATGTCCGCCGGACCGCCGGACTGCTTCGCTTTGCCGAGCAAGGCCTTCGCCTGCTCGGCCGTCAACGCCTCGGCCTTGAGGACGATCGTCCCCTGCTTCAGTTCATCCGCCGTCACCAATGCCGCCAGCTGCTTCAGCACCGCGGACGGAATCGTCACGCCGAGCGCGTCCAGCTGCACCGTGAGCTCCGCGCCGTCGGGAAGCCCCGCCGCTTGCGGCGGAAGCTGAATCTCGCTTACGTCGCCTTTGGCCGCAATCTTGACGCTGCCGTCGGCCGCGCCACCCGTTAGGTCGAACGGCGAGACGACATAGACGCCGTTATTCGGATTCGGCGTTACCGGAGGCACGTAACCGCCGGCCGGCGGATTCACCGGCGGCTCCTCCGCCTTCTTCACGACGATCGTCCGCTCCTTCAAGCTTGCCCGGCCGCCTTCGTTCCAGACGACAAGCGTCACCCGGTACGTGCCTTCGTTCTCGTACGTATGCGTCGGGCTGACCTCCGTGGACGGAACGTCCTCGCCGAAATCCCACAGGTTCTCGACGATCGTCCCGTTGCCTTGCGACGCGTTCTCGAATGCAACCGCGGTACCCGGCTCCACGGTCTCCGGCGCTTCGAAATCCGCCACCGGCTTCGCATCCGCGAAACCGCGGGATTCCAGCTGCGTGTCCGTGCCGTTGCCGCTGACCGTATTGCCGCTCCACTCCAGGTTCTGCGCGCTGTCCGGATACGTCTCGATCGTCGGTCCGGCGTTGCCCGTGATGACGTTATCGACGAAGCTGATCCGGTCGACGCCCGGCGCGCCCGTCACGTCGATCGCTTTGCCCTCGTTGTTCACGATCCGATTGCTGTCGAACGTCAGGTTTTGCGAGTTGCCGTGAATCCGTACCCCGTAGCCGTCGTAATCCGTATACGCCGCGCGATCGTCGTCCGCCTGGGTATTTTCGAAGCTGTTCTTATAGAAGTATTGGAACTGCTCGGTCTCGCTCGCCCCGTCTCCCTGCAGCTGCATGCCCCACATGATCATGTTGCGGACCGTGTTGTAGCCCCAATACTGATAACCGGGTCCAGGCGATTGCTGCAAGCCGACCTGCTGCCCGCCGTCGACGGTATTGTCGCTCGTCACCGTATGGTCGGACATGATCTCGAGCCCGATGCCGGCCACGGAATCATCCGTCGCGTGGACGGTGTTGCGGCGGATGGCGTCGTAGCTGGAGCGGACCACGCTCAGCCAATGATCCACCTGGTTGTCCTCCACGAGCGCATGGTTGACGTCCGTATGAAGCTCGATGCTGAGTCCGTAGTTGAACTTGCCGGAGCCCGTGACCGCGTTATGCCGCACGACCGCGCCTTCGACGCCGTCATTGAGGAAAATCCCGCCGCGTCCCGTATCCGCGATCGTGTTGCGCTCGATGACGGGATAGTTCGCGTTCCAGCCGTTGCGGATTGCCGCGCCCCATTCGGAGCCCGTTCCGATGTTGCTGAAATCGTTGTCCGCGATCTTGACGCGGTCGGTGTGGGCGATCAGGATGCCGAAGGGACCGAAGCCGGTCGTCGCGCCTAGATTCTTGATGCGGTTGTCGTGAATGTAATGCCCGCTGTTCTGCACGACTTCCGGCGTCGGATCGGAGGTAATGCCACCTGCAACGTTGGCGTTGCCGTTGCCGTCGAGCGTCAGGCCCGCCACCTCGACGTTGTCCGTCCCGTTCAGGGACAGCATATACCCCGCGGTCGAGCTGTCCGCGGCGTATTGGACGATCGTCGCGTCGCGGCCGTCGCCGATCAGCTTGATGCCGGACTTGGCTTTAACCGGCGCGGAGATGATATAGGTCCCTGCCGGAACCTGCACCGTGTCACCCTCCGCCGCGGCGTCGATGGCCGCCTGGATGCCTGCCGTGTCATCCAGCGCATCCGTGCCGTCCGCGCCATAGTTGGTAACGCTTACAACTTGCGGGTCGGCAGCAGCCGGAACTGCCGGCCATGCGGGAAGCAGCAGCGCCGCGGCGCTCAGCATGCCGACCAGCTTGGCGCTCCGCTTGCGCGCGTGCTTGCTTGTCGTCTTCTTCATAAGTTCCTCCTTGATTGGCGATTGAAATTGGCCTCATGCCTAATGATGCGGAATGCACCGGAGGAAAAACACTGTGTTTAACGCGCATTTGTCCGCTTCGAAACTGTAAAATCCGCGATTTCCTATGAATGCGCCTGTGAATTGGCGTTCTTCGTGACGATTCGTAGCATGGAGATTCTTATCGCCGCGACACCGCCGCTAGCCGCCAATAATAAAACAGCCCGGAAACGCGAGCGCGTTCGTCCGGACTGTCCTTCGCATGCCTATAAGTCAACTCGTCAGATCGGCTCCGAGAAATGCCAGCATACTCCCGCCGGATCGATCAGATGCACCTCGCGCTTGCCCCATGGGTAGACCGTCGGTTCCTTCGCCCGCATGTCGGCGTATGCCCCGCTTCGCTGCATCGTTTGCATGCGGACCCACCAGCCGTCCAGATCTTCTACGGCCAGCTCCAGCATGAATTGATCCTGGAACGATTGATCGTGGAAATTCTGCAGGAAGAACTCTTGCTCGCCGATGCGGAACAGGCAGAGCGAGCCGTCGGCGTACGTCTTGCGGAAACCTAGCTCCTCGAAGAACCGCTGCGCCAGCTCGTAATCCGCGCCCGACGGAACGAACGGTCTCAGCTTAAGCGCGTTCATCCTCCGCCTCCCTGGATGGCCAGATCCCGCCGAACCAATCGAAAGCGAGCCTGCCCGAGATCTCGTGATCGCCCTCGAAGCGATCGTAAGCCAATTGCGGCTCCGCGGCCAGCAGCGCATAGATCGCCTTGAGCTTGTCGTACGCCTCGTCGACGGCGTGCAGCGGGAAGATCGGATCCCGCGTGCCCGCTTCGATCAGCAGCGGCCGAGGCGCGATCAAGCCGAGCAGATCGGGCATTTCCGCAAGCCGCGACAGGCCGGGAACGAAATTGTCGATGCAGTGCGGAACCGCGAGGATGCTCGCCTGAAAGGTATTCGCGAAGCCGCTCACGACGGCGGCCTTGATCCGCTCGTCGACCGCCGCCGCGAACGAAGCGACCAAGCCGCCGCCGGATATGCCCATGCAGCCGATCCGGTTCGCGTCCACGTCCCCGCGCGCGAGCAGGTAATCCACGCATCGGAGCGCCTCGAATACGCGGTGGCCGGCCATCGTCTGCCCCATCGCCAGCAAATTCGTCGACAGCCGGTAGCAAGAGTCCCCGCGCTCGGCGTCCTCGGCAAGCTTGCGGTCGCCGAACCCGAGCAGCTCGGGCGCGACAACGAGATGCCCGCGAAGCGCCAGCTCGACGGCAAAATTTTTCTGGTAGCCGCTATCGCCGGTTTTGTCCGTGCCGTCCGGATTCAACCCGACGAGATCGCGGCTGCCGTACCCGTGTCCGTGCAGGGCGATGACCGCCCCGCGTTCCCGGTCATGAGCTTTCGGCACGAGGACGTACACGGGCATCGTCAGCGTGCCGAACGTTGCGATGCTCACCCGCTGCCGCGTATAGCCGCCGCAATCCACGGATTCCAGCAGGACGGGAGACAGCTCGCGGCGATCGGCCGGCACGGCGAGCAGCGCGATGAAACTTTGCCGCAGCCGCTCCTGCCAAGATTTCCACTCTTCCCGGGTTTCGGCTTCGAAGCGTTCGGCCGGCGGAACGCTTTCATGGAGATGTTTCAAGTAATCGTCGGGATGCCACATCGCGTGATTCCTCCTTGGACGCGCAAATGCGCGTTTGCGTTATGTAGCTTGTTCGCGGCCGGCGGCCGAACTCCTTCCCCATGACGGGAATAAAAAGAGCCTTCCCCGGCCGTTGCGCCGGGGAAGGCCTCTCGCGGACCGCTCGTTATTGAACGGTCTTGTTATAGGTCGCGATTTTCTCCGTGATCGCTTTGGCCGCGTCGTCGAGCGCCGCCTTCGGATCCTTCTGTCCGCCGAACGCTTCCTCGATGGCGCCTTCCACGATTTGCCGCGCTTCCGGGAACACGCCCATGACGGCGCCCTGCGTCGCCGGGCTCAGCTTCGTCGCGTGCAGCTGGTCGACGGCCGTCTTGAACTGCGGATAGGCCGCCATGTTGTCCTTGACGATCTGCTCGTCGTAGGCTTTCTTCGTGATCGGGAAGTAACCCGTGTTGATATGCCACTTGGCCTGCGTGTCCGGCTGCGCCAAGTACTTGATGAATTCCCAAGCTGCCTTCTGCTCGTCGGCCGGCTTGTTGTTCATGATCCACAGGCTCGCGCCGCCGACGACGACGCCGCCGTCCCCTGCGCCTTCCGGCTTCGGCAGGAACGCCGTGCCGACTTCGAACTTGCCCTTCGCGCCGTCGACGATGCCGCGCAGCGATGCCGTGGAATCCAGCGTCATGCCGATTTGGCCGGCCAGGAACGCTTTTTTGGTGTCATCGGTTTTGCGGCCCAGGTTAAGCGCGACTTTGCTGTCGACCAGGTCCTTCCACCACGTCAGGGTCTTCACGCCCGCATCGGCGTTCACGAGCGATTCGGTCGCCGTATCCGTCCGGCCGTTGCCGTTATTGTCGTACTCCGCCCCTTGATTGGCGAAGAACTGCTCCATAAACCAGCCGTAGATCGCGAACGAAGCGCCCGTCTTGCCGTCCTTCGTCAGCGCCTTGGCGGCGTTCTTCACTTCCTCGTACGTCGCGGGCGGTTTCTCCGGATCGAGGCCTGCCGCCTTGAACATGTCCTTGTTGTAATAGAGGATCGGATTGGACGTATTGAACGGCATGGAATACAGCTTGTTGTCGAACGTATAATAGCCGAGGATGTTTTCTTCCAGATTCGAGACGTCGTAGTTCTCCGAATCGATGAAATCCTGTACCGGCGTGATCGCCTTGGAGTCGACCATGAACTTGGAGCCGATTTCGTAGACTTGAATGAGCGACGGCCCCGATTTCGAATCCAGGGAAGCTTTCATCTTATTCAAGCTGTCGTCGTAGGTGCCTTGGTAGACTTCCTCCACTTGAATGTCGGGGTGCGACGCGTTGAAGTCCGCCACGAGCTGGGTTACCGCTTTGCCGAGCTCGCCGCTCATGGAATGCCACCATACGACCTTGACCGGCTCCTTTTGCGGATTCGCGGCCGCGTTCGCTTGCTCGTTCGCTGCTGCCGATTCGTCGCCGCCCGCCTGCGCCGTGTCGGCCGCTTCCGTATTGGCCGGCTTGTTCGCGTTGTTCCCGCCGTTCGCCGCGTTCGTGCTGCCGCAAGCAGCCAGCGCTACCATCAAACCCGCCATTGCCACAGGCAACCCCGCTTGTTTCCATGCTTTCATTCTCGTTTCTCACTCCCGTTGTTTCGTATTTTTATATGGATGCACGTCCGAAGACGATTCCCCCTAGCCCAGTTCGAACCCGCCGGTTCGTTCGGCCTTCGATCAGCCTTTGACGGCGCCCGCGGTCAAGCCGCGCACGAGCTGTTTCAAGCCCAGCGCAAGCAGGAGCAGCGACGGAAGCAGGACCAGCGTCACGCCCGCCAGGACGAGATTCCACACGGTCACTTCCTGGAACTGCAGCATGCTGATGCCGATTTGAACCGTGCGTTTGGCATCGCTGTTGGTGATCAGGAGCGGCCACAGGTACATATTCCATGCGCCGAGAAACGCATACACCGCCAAGGACGCCAGCGCCGGACGGGAGAGCGGCAGCACGACGATCGTAAAATGCCGGAAATGGCCGCAGCCGTCGATCCGCGCCGCCTCGAACAGCTCGCGGGGAAGCTGGAGGAAAAACTGCCGCAGCAGGAATACCCCGAAGCCGGAAGCGAGGAAGGGCACGGTCAACCCTTGGTACGTATCGAGCCATCCCCAGGATTTGACGGTCAAGTAATTCGGGATGATCGTCACTTCCCAAGGAATCATCATCGTCGAGATGAACGCCGCGAACCAGAAGGCTTTCCCCCGGAAAGCCACGTAGACGAACGCGTAAGCGGCCATGCCCGCGGTCAGCACTTGTCCGATCATGACCGCCGCCGAGATGAGGAAGCTGTTCCATAGAAAGGTCTGGAGCGGCACAAGGTCGAGCACCGTCCGGAAGCTGCCGAGATACGGATGCGACGGGAACAGCTTCGGCGGGTATTGCGCCGATTCGTCCGGCGTCATGAAAGAAGCGAGAATCGTATACGCGATCGGATAGACGACCGCGATCGCGGCAACCAGCAGCACGAGATATTGCACGAGCCTTCGCGTCATTCGGGGAGCTCGCCCGGAGGTCAGGGACGTCAATGGTAGTGCACCTTCCTCTCGAATCGGAATTGCAGCAGCGTCAGCAGCATGATCATGGCGAACAGCACCAGCGACAGCGCGCTGCCCGTGCCGAATTGATAGTTGACGAACGCTTCCTTGTAGATGGAATAGACGAACACTTCCGTGGAGCCCGCCGGCCCGCCTTTGGTCAAAATGTTCATTTGCCCGAAAGACTGAAAAGCGTTCATGACGGATACGACGGACAGGAAGAAGACGGTGGGGGACACGAGCGGGACGATGATTTGGAAAAAGGTGCGGAACGGGCCCGAGCCGTCGATGCGCGCGCTGTCGAAGATGTCGTCGGCAATGCCCTGCAGGCCGCTCAGCAGCACGATATATTGAAAGCCGGAGTTCATCCATACGGTCATGATCGAGATGGAGACGAGCGCCCATGCCGGGTCCGTGAGCCATTGTACGGGCGTCAGGCCCAGCTTGGTCAGAAAATAGTTGAGCGTGCCGGTCGTCGGATGGTACAGCATCATCCAGATGACGGAAGCCGTGCTGACGGACAACGCGACCGGCAGCGAGAATACGAATCGGAACGCGCGCATGCCGCGAAGCTTGCCGTAGGTCAATGCCGCGAGCAGCAGGGACGCGAGCAGGCCGGTCGGCACGGTAAGCGCCGTGAATTTGAGCGTGACGAGCAGGCTGTTCCAAAATGCCTCCGAGCGGAACAGCGCGGTGAAATTATCAAGCCCGACGAATTCGGCCACGCGGCCCCGGGGATCCGTGAGGTAGAAGCTCAAGTAAACCGATTTCAGCAGCGGATAGAACAAAAACGCCGCGAACAGCAGCAGCGAAGGAGCGATGAACAAGTACCCGACTGCCGTTTCCTTCCACAAGGACGGCAGCATGCGTCTTGCCCGTCGCGTCTGGCTGTCCGTCCGCCGTACGGCGAGGCCCGCCTCCGTCGAATTCATTGCAGCCACCCTCTCCCTTTGGTTTCTCTAGTAGAATAAACATGGCATGTTCGGGAGGTGTTTTCATATCGTGAAGAAATTGTTATATATATCCAACTTTAGTAGTATTAAGGTTTAACGAATTGAAAACACCCATGAAAATGACGCGCCGTATTCATCGTTCGACATTGCCGGAAAAATGGCGGGTTGGGTGGTTCGTGCCTGCAGTTACTTTAAGTCGATGTCGAGGCAAGGATTCGTCGCGGTACCGGGGTTGGGGTTGGGGTTGGGGTTGGGGTTGGGGTTGGGGTTGGGGTTGGGGTTGGGGTTTGCAGCGGAGCTCCGGGGTGAGGTTGGCGTCCGTGCATCTATATCTGCCATTTTTTCAACTCTCCATTTGGTATCTACTGCGTCGCGTTATAGTATTTTCATAAGCTGTTTAATAAGCTTGCTTGCGGGCCGTTTCTCTGCTCGCCAAACGAAGAACAGCCGGCAAGATCGCCGGCTGTTCTCCTATAGCATGATAGTTACGCTTCCACTTGATAAGCGGTTTTGAGGTCGGCGATCCCTTTCGCCGCAACGTCCTCCGCCGTCATGCTGCCGAAATCGGCGATGAATAGCTCCAAGGAAAGGAAGCCTCTGTAACCCGAGTCGTACAGCTGCCTTGCCAGCGCTGCCGACGGGGCGACGCCTTCGCCGGGGAAGACGCGGTCCGCATCGGTAATCGTCTCCCGCGGCAGGACGGCCGGATAATCGTTCACGTGGAAGATCCCGATGCCGCTGCCCGCCACCCGCCTCAGATCCTCGATGCTGCTGCCCCCGGTATACATGTGGAACGGATCGACGAGCAGCTTCGCTCCGGCGACGCCGCTTTCCCGCTGCACGGTTATGGCCTCGTCCAGCCGCGAAAGCGTGCTCGCGCGACCCCAGAATTCCAGGTACACGTCGATGCCGATCTCGCGTCCGAGCGCCGACAACCGGGCAAAGTGACGTGCCATCTCGCTCAGCGGAACGTTCGCGACCTCTCCGAAGGGAGGCGCGGCCACGGCCTGGCAGCCGATCTCCGCCAGCATGCGCATCTCGCGCTCCGCTTGGGCAAAGCCCTCTTCGCGAACCGCTTCGTCGCGATCCGCCCATTTGAAGAACGCGATGGCGTTCGCGAGGACGATGCCGGATTCCGCCAACGCCTCGCGCAGCCCGCCGGTCGTGCCGCCTTCCCGCAGATACGCCTCGATGTCTCTCACCCATAGCTCGATGCCTTCGTAACCGGCCTTGGCCGCTGCGCGCACCTGTTCCAGCACGTTCAATTCGAACGGGAACAAGGTCGACGCGTTTAATGCCGCTTTAAATGGAAACAAGCTTCTCGCTCCTTCTTATACGAGTGGCGCCGCTACGGCGAACGGTACGGGCATCGCCCGTCCTTCCTCGCTGCTCTGCAGCGCCAGCTCGATCAATTGAATGGCCAGCCGCGCTTCCTCCGGCTTCACTTCCAGCTCCGCTTGGCCCTGGATATGCGCCATGACGTTCCGGTAATAATCGACGTAGGAGCCGGCGACCGTCTCGATGACGCCCTCCACGTGCAGTCCGCCGACGGAGGTATTGATCTTGCCCCACCGCTCCCGCGGCTCCTTGCCCCAATTGCGCACGGCCGACGGCTGCGCGCCGGCGATCAGCGCCGCTTCCTGCGGGTCGATGCCATGCTTGACGAAAGATCCGTTCGAGCCGTACAACGCATAGCGCGGGGATGCCTCCCGAACGAACTTGGACGACTTCAAGCGCACCTTCAGCCCGCTCTCGTACAGCAGCGCGACATCGAAATAATCATGCGCCTCCGCTCCTTCGCGCTGCATGCGAACATCGCCGGCAATGGAAGACGGCAGCCCGAACAGCGTAAGCGCCTGATCCATGAGATGCACGCCCAGGTCGTAAAACACGCCCGTTCCCGGCAGATTGCCCTCGCGCCAGTTGGTCGAGCGGAGTACCGGGTCGAAGCCGTCCCAGCGAAATTCGGCTTCCATGACCTCGCCCAGCAGGCCTTGGCGAAGCAGCTCCCGCAGCGTCAGGAAATCGCCGTCGAAGCGCCGGTTATGGAAGACGGAAAGCACCTTGCCCTTCTCCTTCGCGTGCGCGATCAGTTCGTCCGCTTCCTTGGCGGTCGGCGTGAACGGCTTCTCCACGACGACATGCTTGCCGGCCAGCAGCGCGTTCTTGACGAACGCATAATGGTCCGTGCTCGGCGTCGTCACGACCACGAGATCGATCGTTTCATCCGCGTAAAGTTCTTCCACGCCGTGCACGACCTCTACCTCGGGGTAACGCGCCTTCGACTTGGCGCTTCGGCGTTCGACGACCTTGGTCAGCTCCAGGCCGGGAACCGATGTAATGACCGGGGCATGAAACACGCTGCCGGCAAAGCCGTATCCGATCAAGCCGACTCGGATCGTCCCGTTCATTTTGCGACGACCCCCATTCGGCTCAGGTTGTCGTAGCTGATGGCGATGCTTTCGAAGGCCGGGCGACGGCACGCATCCTGCTCGACTACGAGCCACTCCGTGCCGATTTCCTCCGCGGCCGCGAGGATCTCGCCGAAGTCCAGCACGCCTTCCCCGACCTCCGCGAAGAACCGCTCCTCGCCCGGCTCCATGTCCTTCACGTGCAGCACCGGACAGCGTCCGTTCAGCTTGCGCAGGTAGTGGGCCGGATCCTCGCCGCCCTTCTTCGCCCAGTACACGTCGAGCTCCAGCTTAACCAGCTCGGGATCGGTCGCGCCGAGCAAGATATCGAGCGCGGATTCGCCCTCGAACTGCTTGAACTCCCAGTCATGGTTATGATAGAGAAACTGAACGCCTCGCTCGCGGCAGGCGGCGCCGATGGCGTTGAACGTCTTCGCCGCTTCCAGCACGGCTTCGCGGGACTCGAACTTGTACGACATGGCCACGTATCGGGCGCCGAACAGGTCCAGAAAATCGATCAGCGCATCCAGGTCGTTCGTCAGCTGCTCCAGGCCGGCATGGCAGCCCATCACCCGCAAACCCAGGCGGTCGAAGTGCGCCTTCATTTCCTCCGCCGTCACGCCTTCCGGCGGCGGTCCCGCTTCCACGGCTTCATAGCCGATCTCGGCAACCTTCGTAAAGCTGCCCAGAAAATCGTTTTTCAATTCCTCGCGAATGGTGTAAGGCTGTAGCGCTATCGGAAATTTCATCGTTCTCGCAACCTTTCTGATTGGAAAGTGGGCGTTGCTGGGGGAATCACGCAACCTACGGTCGATAGGGGTCTCCGGTTGCATGATTCACCTGAAATGTACTCACCTCAATGAAGCACGGTATCTTATTTCCGGCGAATGCTGCATTTCCTTCTCCCGAAGGAAACGCAGACCCATCGCTTAGCCTATGCGCTCTCGTAGCCGGCGAATGCTGCATTTCCTTCTCGCGAAGGAAACGCAAACCCATCGCTGAGCCTATGCTCCCGTAGCCGGCGAATGCTGCATTTCCTTCTTGCGAAGGAAACGCACACCAATCGCCTTTAATCGCCTTAATCCAACAGGCCGTACATCAGGCCAAGCGGCAGCGCGGCCGGTTGTTCGCTGCGGGGCTCGATGAGGATATGGCGGCCTTCCTTCGACGAGGCCAGGATGGCCAACTGCAGATCCAACACGTCGCTCGCCAATGCGCCGCTAGCGCGATGCTTGCGGCCGGTGCGGATGGCGTACGCCATGTCGGCGATGCCGATGCCTCTGCTGTTCTCCGCGAAGCCGTGCGAGTACGGGAACGAATGCGTTTCGCCGTTCCGCTGCTGAATCGTAATGGCGCCGTGGAACATATTCGGATCCGGTACGTGGAGAATCCCCTCCGTTCCGTAAATCTCCAATCGCGGCGTGTAGCCGAAGCTTTCTTTGGCCGCCTGCAGGGTCGCCGTGGCGCCGTTCTCGAAATCGAGCATCGCCGACACGTGCATCGGCGCTCCGACCGGAACCGTTTCGCCGTGGCGCGGAGACTTCGGATTGGTGACCGTATGCTCGCGCTTCACTTGGCCGGCCGATCCGCTTACGCTTCTAACGGGTCCGAGCAGGTGAATGAAAGCGGTTAAATAATAAGGCGCCATATCGAACAACGGATCCCAACCGAACTGCAGATAGTTATGAAAATTCGGATGCATGCCGTCGTAAGCGTTTCCCATAATGATCAAGCCGCTCGCCGCGTACGGCATGCCGATCCAACCGTCCTCGATGATCTTCCGGCTCGTTTGCAGTCCGGCGCCCAGGAACGTGTCCGGGGCGCAGCCGACCCGAAGTCCCTTCTCCTCGGCCAGCGCAAGCACGCGGTCCGCGTCTTCGCGATTCAGCGCAAAAGGCTTCTCCGTGTAAACGTGCTTGCCGGCGTTCAAGATCTGCAGGTTCACTTCCGCATGCACCTGGGGCGCGGTCAAATTCACGACGATTTCGATCTCGGGGTCATCCAGCAATTCCTGAACGGTGCAAGCCTTCGGAATCCCGTATTCCTCCGCCCGCTTGCGGGCCATCTCCGGCATCAAATCCGCGACGGCGGCAACTTCAAGGATACCGAATGTTTTCGTGCAGTTTTCCAGATAAATCCCGCTGATGACGCCGCAACCGATTATGCCGATTTTCGTCTTCTGCATCACACTCACCTTTCATCTGCGTATTCGTATAAACAATTCCGCTTTCGGACGCTTATTTCCTTCCCCCAAGCGGAAAGTCTTTCCTTCCAAAGGCGAGAAACCGCGTCGGCGCTACGAAATTCAGTGAATTTTTTTCTGTGATTAAAGGTTGGTTCGAAAGCAAACAGCCGGCGTCCGAACTGCAGTTCCGGCGGCCATCTGACGGAGGACGCGAAAACACCGCCATGGCGCTGGCCCTGACGGTGCGTGCGGTTGAGCGGTACTCGGCACGGTCCTAGAAGTTATCATTGCCGGCCGGCACAGGCTCTCGAGTAAGGAATGGGTGGCATGAGTTTTATAGGCGGCATGGGCGGCATGAGTTTTATAGGCGGCATGGGCGGCATGAGGTAAGAATGAACGATAAATCCATCCGTATCATCGGCCAACGAAGGCTCGCCTGCCTCTATTCCACATCGCCTCCTTCAGCTCCGGACAAGGTCGACGGGATCAAGTTAAGGTCACGAAGGCTGGACGGTTGGCCGAATAATCATTTCGTTGATACTCGTATCGTCGGGTTCGTTGATCGCAAAGGCAATCGCTCTGGCTATGCTGTTCGGCGATATTGCGACTTGATTCATTTCGCTCACCCAGTCCTTGACTTCCGGACTCGTAATGGAATCGGTTAATTCCGTTGCCGTGATTCCGGGCGAAATGATCGTCGTCCGAATATTGGAGGCCGGCGATTCTTCCTGACGCAACCCTTCCGAGATCGCTCTGACGGCAAATTTAGTGGCACTGTACACGGCGGCGGTAGGGTCAACCCGGTAGCCGGAGACCGAGGAAACGGTAATGATATGTCCCGACTTCTGTTCTCTCATCGTCGGCAGCACCGCCGCGATTCCGTATAACGCGCCCTTTATGTTCACGTCGATCATGCTGTCCCATTCTTCAATTTTCAATTCGCGCAGATAGGATAACGGCATAATGCCGGCGTTATTGATCAAGACATCGATTTTTCCGAATCGCGCTATCGCGTGTTGGGCGAGATGTTGCATCTCCGTCGCCGATGCGACATCCGTTTTGACGTATACGGCACTGCCCCCGGCTTGATTGATTTGCTCCGCAATCATCCGTATCCGCTCTTCTCTCCTCGCCGCCAACACGACGTTTGCGCCGTATTTCCCAAGCAGCAGCGCCGTTGCTTGTCCGATGCCGCTCGACGCCCCGGTAATAATCACGACTTTCGATTTTACGTTCTCCATCCTGCCTCACTCCTAGGTTTTCGATTATTGCCTCTCTATTCGATCCGCAATCTCGAATTCATTGTACCCCTAGTAATTTGACAACAGGCTGTCATATTATGAATCGGGCCGTGAGCTTTACGGGTTCCAATTTGTTCCTTTTCCCGTCTCGGCTAAATAGCAAATTAAAAAGCCCCGGCTCAAATCCCAAGCGATCGGAATTTGTACGGAGCTTAGTTCAGTAGTAGAAATAGATCGTTCATTTGGCCGTTAAGGGAACGGTCCAGGCTTATTCCCATGAAATACGCGAATGTCCCCTGCTATGCGCCTTGTCCAACGAAACGAATGTCTCGGATCATATTCATAATGGCGAATTCAATATGAAAGGGAGTGCATGCCGGAGATGGCGGTCCGTGCCGTAAAGCATAGCAAGAATAGATTGCACCATAGGGCCGCGAGAAAGTGTCCGAGTCCCGGCACTAGCAATCAGCTCACCATTCTGCAAACGATTCAGCAAGCTCAGGCACAGTTACGGGCGCAACTGCAAGCCCAGCTGCAATTCCAAGCACAACTTGGGATACAGCCCAAAACCACCGGGCAAAGAAATCGATACAGATGCAAAGGCGGTTGCCGCCCTTCTTATTGGCACAACAGTTATTGTCCAGTAGAAGGATGAAGCAATCGCGGATGACGGAGGTGTAATCGAAGAGGTAAATGAATCTGCCATAAAGATTAATGGTATGTATTATACAAAAGCCGCCTGCCGGTTCTATGTCCGTTAAGGCGGCTTCGAAAAGAGGAGCGGAAACATCCATGGCTATGGGGTCTCCCTGTTGGGGAACCAAGGGAGAAGTTTCGTCCTTTACTTTTTTAGACGAATAATAGGACATATATACATTGATTAAGGAGCCGAAAGCGAACCATTCGGGTCCTTTTGACTTAAGCGAGGCATGACCCGCGCGAAATACTCCCCGAACTTAATCGTTAGCTGCGTCTTAGCTACGTCACGTGTCATCCCGAAAGTGTCTTCATACCCGCGGCACGCGTACCGATATCAGGATGAAATTTTCCTCACTCATCCCATGCTCCCACCACTTGATTTTCGCAAACCTGAACTGCTTCTTAATCGTAATGATTTCGGCGTTAATCAGGTCAATAAGCCGGTCCGTCGCCATCAGAAATAGCGGCTTGAGGGTGTTGAACGAGCCCATTTGGTTTTGACAAAATGAAAAAAGTCATGATTTTCCTGGCCTTTAACGAGATAATGTTCTTATCACCCGACAACCTGCTATATGTCACGTGTCCAAGCGTTTACCCATATACTGATCATCACAAAGAGCGCTTACCGCACAAGTAACTTGCATATTGGATCGGGCGCTGATAAACGACGGAACGGTTAGGAATGCCTCGGTACAGATCCTTCTGGGGCTTGCCGTTCAGCTCGATAATCCAAGGATGCGCTTCGCTGTCCAACGCGATGTCGACGCTGAATTCGCCCAGATGGTAATCGGTCTCCATGTCGAGGATCTCCGCCGTTCTGAGGCTGACATCATATATGGAAGTCATGATGGCTTGAACCTTGACTGGCGGGTATAACTTCTTAAGGATATCCTGAGACAAACAAGTTTTTATGAAAAAGCTCGTATTAAAGCTGCCTTTATGGGCGATTCGACTCACGAGATTCGTGACGGACCACAGCCCCTGCTCATTCTTCTGAACAAGGGATCGAATATCGAAGACCTGCCCGTCAATTTGGCGAATTGGGATTCCCTTTTGCACGATGTACTGAGTGGAGCCAATCAAGTTCTTCATATGATCCTGAAAAAATGCAAGATCGCTCGTCGCCGTCTTGGGGGCGAAATAGTGCTGACCCACGCGGGCATTTCCCCATGAATTCATTTCCGCTCGGTACACCCCTTTGCCCATGCATCCGAATAGCGGTTTAAAATAAATCTCCTTATGGCGCTCCAGCATGCTCATCACGTCCGCTTTTTCATAAGGAACCGTCTCCGGCAGATTTGACGTGAGCCACCTATTTAGCTTGTTGAAAATATCCAGCTTGTTTAGCTGATTAATATGGTTAAAGCAATGATCTTCTCCGATCGCAGCTCCCAGTCTATCGACTAGCTGAGGATCCAAGCCGTAACAGCAGTTATACACGACTTGGGGAAAAGGAAATCGGCCGAAAGACCATCTTCCTTTAACGCGTTGCAATCCGAGCACCGTCCGGCCTTTCCAATCGATAGAAGTAGGAGTGAAGGAGATCAGTTTCACACCTGCCGCGTTGTGCGATAAATATTGGCTAAGTAAGTATTTCCTTTGCGTTCGATTCGCGACAAGAATTCCTACGAACCCGTTTTTGATAGTCATAGCCGGCCTCCGTCTAGAAATCGCAAGATTCATATGATCATGGTATGTAAGCCACCCCTTACCCGCATGGACAACAATACAACGCAGCTCAAAAAAATCGGTACGCAACGATTCAATGTGGAATATGGTATGTGTGGGTAACCTCACCGGATTTAAACCCAGTCCGATTACATTAAACGAGGAGTGTGTAAACAGTCAATGGGTAGATTACCAGGTATTCCCGGACCTCCCGGACCAATAGGTCCTCAAGGATTAACAGGATCCACGGGCGCACAAGGACCCGCTGGTCCAACAGGCATACAAGGTCCTCCCGGACCAACAGGCATACAAGGTCCTCCCGGACCAACTGGTCCCGCCGCTCCTGATATGTTCGCCTTCTTGTGCAGTACGGTCGACCAGGTGGTCGCAGCCGCGGCTGCTCCCGGCGCCCAAGGTGGAGCCGTTACGTTCAACAACTTCTTAATCAACTCTACGGACGTATCCTTTACTGCACCTTCCACCGTTAACATCCTGTCGACAGGATTTTATCGAATTACTTGGGAAGTGTTTCCGACTCCTGGCAACTCCGCCTTCGGCTTGTTCTTCGACCCGGACGGTGCTGGTCCAACTCCGCCGGCACTCGTACCTTGCAGCAACTACGGATCAAGCGCGGGTAACCAACCGTATCCAGGCCAAGTCGTTACCCAGTTGACCGCTGGCGGAACGCTCACACTCAACCGGATCGATAACATGGGTGCCTTGACTTTGCAAGCAAGCATCGGTGGCGGAACGCCTGTCACGAGTGCATCGCTTGTCATTGAGAGATTAACCTAATAAATTAATCATCAGCGCAGCTTCCCTTTGGATCGGCCAGGATCCTTGGGGAAGCCTATTTTGTTTATTTGCATTTCATGAACGGAGTTTGTATTGGACTCTCGTGATTGGCTTCCGGATAAACCACGTTTCGTTGTAAAAAGTTGCTCTTTGCCACGTTATCCTCCTTCTGCCGGTCCAGCAGACGGCAAGGTTCGACCACCGGTGACAGAGCTCAATAGGATTGTGATTGCATACGGAGAATGGCCTGCTAACCGGACGGCGGACCTCCCTTCTTTCGTGAGAATGATAAAAGCCCTGGCGATCAATCGCCGGGGCTTTTATTTTGTTTGCTGTTCTGTCTCTAAATTATCTACGTTCTGGTTCGCGATTATGACTACGACCTCTCAAGCCAATCAGACCAAGCAATCCCAACCAGCCAAGCCAATCCCAATCCATTCCATTGTCATCATTCACAGCATTAGCGCGATAGTTGCCACCAGCAGTCGATGTAGCATTGTAGCTGTTTGTATTCATTCCTTGGCTGTTATAAGATTGGTTGTTCATGCCACCGTCGTTACTTTGGTTCGAAACTGTTCCGTGAGCGCTTAGTACGCCAGCGCTTAACATTAAGGTTAAGCAGCCTATCAGCAACAATGTAAGAAGAAATTTCTTTCTCAAGGTAATTCACTCCTCGATGGGTTGTTTGAATTTCTTAGTTGGTTTTCCCGTAATGGATTTTGATTATTCTGTTCACTTGCCCCACGTGTTCGGAATAGATATCAATCTGCGGGAGAGGCAGACTAGAAGATTTTACATTGAAAAAGTTATTCAACAACTTCATCCAAACAAAAAAGCCCCTGTTGTACAAGGGCTTTTTTCCAATTTAGGTACGGGCACGGTCATTATCACGAGAGCGACTTCTCATGCCAGCTAAACCGATTAGACCTAGAAGGCCTAACCAGCCCCAATCGAAATCATTGTCATCGTTAACTGCATTAGCCCGATAGTTCCCTCCTGTAATTGAGGTCGCGTTGTAGCTATTCATCGAACGGTTGTCGTAAGACTGGTTGCTTGGGGTAGAAGGTGAGGTCATGCTATTTACAGGATTTGAGCCCGCAGCGCTTAAAATTCCGGCGCCGAGCATTAGCGTGAAGCAACTCAGCAGTGAAAACGTCAAGAGATATTTCATTTTCCTCATGGAAAGTCAACTCCTCAACTGATTTTGAAATCAACTTTGGTTTGCCCGCTAAGGAATTGAAATATGCAATTTATCTTATTCGTTATTTTCTTTTATACATAAAAGGAAGAAAAACAAAAGGAACAAAAAGGAGAAACGGGAAATTAAACATCTTGCCAATAAGCCAAAACAAGCCGCTGACTAAGATGGTTATAACCAAACTATACAAACATCCCTTACCGGACATATTACTAAAAAAGAACACTTTGTCCCTCCTACCTTAAGCGATTATTAACAACATTCCTAACGATGGAGCAAATGTAACAATTATATTTTGACCCTTTGATTTGTTTAAAATTTTCACAATAGACACATCTCATACTGTTAGTCACCTCCGCCAATATTATGCCCGGTGGTAAATAATACGTATTCGTGTCCCTTAGTTGGAGGAACCCTTAAAATTGAAGTTGTCTTATAAGCCAAACACAAAAAAACCGCAGGTGAATGCCCGCGGGGTTTCGTTCACTTGTATAAATAGACCTTTTTTTCTTTTAATCCCATGATAGCCTTCCCATGGACAAACGGAATGCTGACGAGAAGGTGAATATTCATTTCAAAGATATTCTTCCGGCAACTCGTTTGCAAGCAACGTGACTTTTTCGTGACTTAAAACAAAAAACGGGGCCATAATGGCCCCGTTTCCTTTGGTATTACTGGCTTTTGCAAGGCAGCTTACATCATGCCGCCCATGCCGCCCATTCCACCCATGCCGCCCATGTCAGGCATGCCTGGTTTGTCTTTTTCCGGTTTGTCGGCAACAACCGCTTCGGTCGTCAGGAACATCGCCGCTACGGAAGCCGCGTTTTGCAGTGCGGAACGCGTTACTTTCGCAGGGTCAACGATACCTGCTTCGAACATGTTTACCCACTCGCCGGAAGCTGCATTGTAACCTACGCCGATTGCTTCGCCTTTAAGACGCTCAACGATAACCGAGCCTTCTTGACCGGCATTAGCCGCGATCGTGCGAACAGGCTCTTCCAGTGCGCGAAGCACGATGTTAACGCCCGTTTTCTCGTCGCCCGTTGCATTTACGGCCGCTACGGCTTTGTATACGTTCACGAGTGCAGTACCGCCGCCGGAAACGACGCCTTCTTCAACCGCTGCGCGAGTCGAGTTCAGGGCATCTTCAATGCGGAGCTTGCGCTCTTTCAATTCGGTTTCCGTCGCTGCGCCGACTTTGATAACCGCTACGCCGCCGGAAAGCTTAGCCAGACGCTCTTGCAGTTTCTCGCGGTCGAAGTCGGAAGTCGTTTCTTCCAGCTGCGCGCGGATTTGGTTGATGCGGACATCGATGTCCTTTTTGTCGCCGGAGCCGTCGACAACGATCGTGTTTTCTTTCGTGACGCGGATTTGACGCGCGGAGCCGAGTTGATCCACGGTCGTGGCTTTCAGCTCAAGACCCAGCTCTTCCGTGATCACTTGGCCGCCGGTCAGGGCAGCGATATCGCCCAGCATCGCTTTGCGGCGGTCGCCGAAGCCTGGAGCTTTGACAGCCACGCAAGTGAACGTGCCGCGCAGACGGTTAACGAGCAAGGTTGCCAATGCTTCGCCTTCAACGTCTTCTGCGATGATCAGCAATTGTTTGCCGGATTGCACGACTTTCTCCAGAACCGGCAGGATCTCTTGGATGTTGGAGATCTTCTTGTCCGTGATCAGGATGTACGGATTGTCGAGGACAGCTTCCATTTTATCCGTGTCGGTGATCATATACGGGGAGAGGTAGCCGCGGTCGAACTGCATGCCTTCAACCACTTCAAGCTCCGTTACGAAGCCTTTGGATTCTTCGACCGTGATAACGCCGTCGTTGCCGACTTTGTCCATGGCTTCCGCGATCAGTTGGCCCACTTCTTCGTCGCCGGAGGAGATGGAAGCTACTTGCGCGATCGATTCCGTGCCGGCAATCGGCTTCGCGATCACTTTCAGCTCTTCGACAGCCGCGCGAACGGCTTTCTCGATGCCTTTGCGAATAACCATCGGGTTAGCGCCTGCCGTTACGTTTTTCAAACCTTCGCGGATCATCGCTTGCGCCAGAACCGTTGCGGTCGTTGTTCCGTCGCCGGCAACGTCGTTCGTTTTCGTAGCGACTTCTTTAACCAGCTGCGCGCCCATGTTTTCGAACGCGTCTTCCAGTTCGATTTCTTTCGCGATGGACACGCCGTCGTTCGTGATCAGCGGGCTGCCGAATTTCTTCTCGAGTACCACGTTGCGGCCTTTAGGACCAAGGGTAACTTTAACTGCGTTCGCCAGGGCGTCTACACCGCGCAGCATTGCGCGACGAGCGTCTTCGCCGAATTTAATGTCTTTCGCCATCGTTGATAACCTCCTGAATAATGATTAGTTTAGGTACGCAAGCTTAACCATGTATGTGGAGCCAAAGCGCTGCGGCTTAGCCCAAAATCGCGTGGATGTCGCTTTCTTTCATAATCAAAAGCTCTTTGCCTTCGTACTTTACTTCGGTACCGGCATATTTGGAGAACAAAACGCGGTCGCCTTCCTTGACTTCAAGCGCAATGCGCACGCCGTCCTTAACCGCACCGCTGCCTACAGCGATAACTTTGCCTTCTTGCGGCTTTTCTTTGGCCGTGTCTGGCAGCAAAATGCCGCTTGCAGTCGTTTCTTCTTTCGCGATTGGTTCGATCAATACGCGTTCACCCAAAGGTCTGATCATGAAAATAGCCTCCTTTAAATAGTTGTGCAACTTTTGTTAGCACTCGCAATCGTTAAGTGCTAATAACCATTTCTAATAATACCGATTTCGCGGATGGATTTCAAGTCTTTCGCCGTCGATTTCATAGGAATTTTACAACAAGCTCCCCCTAAACGGATAAAGGCGGCGGACAAAAGAAAAAGCCGGCGCGCGGCCGGCCTTACGTTCCGTATTCTTCTTCCCACGCCTGATCGGCCTGCAGCTGTTTCTTGTAGACGACGCTCGAGAGCATCACGCTGATCTCGTAGAGGAGGATGAGCGGGGCGGCCACCAAGGCGTCCGAGATGAAATCCGGCGGCGTCACGACGACCCCGACGATGATGAGAATGAAGTAAGCGAGCTTGCGCATTTTCTTCAACCGCTTCGGATTCAGGATCCGCAGCTTCGTCAGGAACATGATCACGATCGGCAGCTCGAACAGCAAGGATATCGGAATCAGGATATTGAACAAAAACGAGAAATATTGAATGACCCCGTACGTCTCGACGAGATTCAAATGCTTGGCGACGTCCGTCGTGAAATTAAACGCCATCGGAAACACCACATAATACGAGAACGACAATCCGACCAGAAACATGACGAGCACGAACGGCACGAACATGAGCGTGGCGCGCTGCTCTTTCTTCCCGAGCGCCGGCTTGACGAAAGCCCACAGTTGATAAGCAGCGGCCGGCAACGCAAAGACGAGCGCGATGACGAGCGCGAACTTCATGTACAGGCCGATTCCGTCCCACAGCGAGAAGGCGTTCAGCTTCATGCCCTTCACCGGATCTTGGGTCACCATGTAGTTGTACACCGGATCCGCCAAAAACAGCCCGATGATCATCCCGACCACCAGGAAAACGAGGGTGAAAATGATTCTTCGCCGCAGCTCGCCGATATGGTCGAACAGCGTCATCATTTTATCGCCGCGCTGGGTTTCCGTCGTATCGGCCGAATCTAGGTTGGCCACCTGCAGTGTCACCTCTCTTTACGCGCATAAACGGCATGCGCCGTCCGCGAAATGCGGACAAGCGTGAACGCGCTTACGCAAGCTAATGTCCGCTTCAAGAAAAAAAGCGGGCCCCACTACTCTGGGAGCCGCTTGTCTTCGCCGCGATCTTCCGAACGGTTCACTTCCACTCGCTTCGACGGTTTGCGATCGTCGTGGTCGTCCTCCATGATATCCTTCGCGCCCGCTTTGAATTCCTTCAACGTCCGGCCGAACGCCCGGCCAAGCTCAGGCAGCTTATTCGGTCCGAACAGCAGCAGCGCCACCAATGCGATAAGCAGAAAACCCGTTACGCCTATTCCGCCCATGGTACATACCTCCTTCATATTAGGCTTGCCATAGAATAAATCCGCTTCAAAAGCGGAGGTTCATCAAGGTTGTCGCTTGCCGATGCCCGTCTCCCACGTTTGCGCCGTAAGGAGGCCGCCATAGCCCATCGTGACGATGTCGCGCCTGTCGATGACGTCGCCGGCGAGTATTCGCGGCAACAGCGCGTTGAACGACGTATACGGATCGTGCATGACGCATCCGGGAAGGCCCATGATCGGAATCCCGTCCAAATAGCCCATGAGCAGCATCGAGCCGGGAAGCATCGGCGTCCCGTAATTGACGATGCGCGCGCCCGCTTCCGCGATCGCCGCAGGGGTACGGTCGTCGGGGTCTACCGACATTCCGCCAGTTACGACTATCATATCATAGGACTGCTGCCGCAAGTAGTGTATTTCCTTGACAATTGTTTGACGGTCGTCCGGGGAAAACCGCTGTTCGGCGATCTCGGAGCCGAGCGACTCGACGATCCTGCGCACGGCCGGGCCGAAACGGTCCTCGATGCGCCCGGAGAATACTTCGCCGCCGGTCGTCAGCATGCCGATTCGGAACTTCCGCAGCGGCTTCAGCCCGATCGGGCCGCGTCCTCCGTGCAGCTCGCGATACTCGGCGACAAGCTCCTCGACCGCGGCGACCTTGGCCTCGGGCACGACGAGCGGAATGACGCGCGTGGCCGCAAGCTGCCCGCCCGGCATGACGACGGCATGCGTCCGCAGCGTCGCCAGGGCGATCTCCCCGAGCTCGTTAATGGCATGAACGACATCCGGTTCGATGACGGCGAGCGCCGGCACGTCCAGCGCCGACTTGACCGCGACTTTGCCCTCGTGCGGCTCGGTCAGCAGCAGCCCGTCGTCCTTCAGCGCCAGCGCCATCCTGCCCGCGGCGTCATCCTCGTGAAGCTCGCCATCGCCAAGCTCCAGGATGTAGATATGCTCTTTGCCGATATCGAGCAGCTTCGGGATGTCCGACTCGGCGACGACATGCCCTTTCTTGAAAAGCCGCCCTTTGAACTGCCCCGGGATGATCTGCGTCAAATCATGCGCGAGCACGAGTCCGACCGCTTCTCGCACCGGCACTTCCTTCAGCAGCGTTCCTTGCTTCCCTTCGCTCATTCCGCATGATCCCCCGTCCGTCCGGAGAGGATGTTCAGCGCATGCGGCAGCTGATCCATGATCGCCATCAGGTTCTCGTGCACGCCCTTCGGACTGCCCGGCAGATTGATGATCAGCGAGCGTCCGCGAATGCCGCAGACGCCGCGCGAGAGCATCGCGCGGCGCGTGCGCTGCATGGCGCCGAGTCGCATCGCTTCGGCAAGCCCCGGCACGATGCGGTCGATGACCTTCAGCGTCGCCTCCGGCGTCAGGTCCCTCGGGGCAAGCCCCGTGCCGCCCGTCGTGATGACCAGATCCGCTTGAAAATAATCCGTCATTTCAATTAATGCCGCCATGATCTCGTCCTGCTCGTCGGGCACGATCCGGTAATCGACGATTTCTCCGCTAAGCTCTTCCTCGACCAGCTCGCGAATGACCTGCGCGCTGGTATCCTCGCGCTCGCCGCGCGAGCCTTTGTCGCTTGCCGTAAGCAGCGCCACTTTCCACCGCATTCGCTTCTCCCCCAATCAGTAGGTTTATAAAAAAATGCCGGTTGCGGCATGAAATTTAAACGCCGTTAACGGAATAATCGCCGTTCTTGCCGCCGCTCTTGGAAGCCAGGTAAGTCGGGCCGATCACCATGTCCTTCTGGAGCGCCTTGCACATGTCGTACACCGTCAGCGCCGCCGCGGATACCGCCGTCAGGGCTTCCATTTCGACGCCGGTCTTGCCGGTCGTCTTCACCGTTCCTTCTATATAAAGCTCGTTCGCGCCGTTATCCGCGAACGCCAGATTGACGCCGGTGAGCGGAAGCGGATGGCACATCGGAATCCAGTCCGACGTCTTCTTCGCCGCCATGATGCCCGCGACCTGCGCCACGGCGAGCACGTCGCCCTTGCCGACCGTGCCGGCCTTGATGCGCCGCAGCGTCTCTTCCGCCATCGTGACGGTCGTCCGCGCGACGGCGACGCGGGTCGTCACCTCTTTGTCCGATACGTCGACCATTCGCGCCCGGCCCTGATCGTTAAAATGGGTCAAATCCATGACATGCCCCTCCCGTTGAATCCGACTTCGGTAATGACGCCGTCGACGCGGACGTCATGCTGGTCCATCGGCACGGCCTTCAGCCGCTGCGTTTCGTAAGCCAAACCGATCCATTTCGGCATCTCGCCCCCGGCATCCCGTACCGTCAAAGCCAGCCGCTCATGGAAGCGGTCGTAGTACCCGCCACCGTATCCGAGCCGGCCGCCTTCGTTATCGAAGGCCAGTCCCGGAACGAACACGACATCGGGCACGTAAGACGCGTCGCAGCGGCTTGCCGTCGCCGGATCGGGCTCCCGGATGCCGTAGGCGCCCGGCGCGAGCTCGTCCCATGCCTGGACGACGTACAATTCCATCGACCGATCGCCGGTCAAGGAACGCGGGACGACGACCGTGAGCCCGGTGCGCCAGCACCATTCGATGAGCAGCGTCGTATCGAGCTCGGAACGGAACGGGACGTAAGCCATGACGCTACGCATCGGCGTTCCCCGTTCATTCCGCAGGCGAAGCCATTCCACGGCCCGCTGGCACACCGTATCCGACCAAGCCATCCGGCTTTCCTCGGGCAGCCCGTCCCGCCGGAGCTTCGCCGCCAGCCGGGCCTCCCGCTTTTCCTCCGACCGATTCATCCCATTCCCCGCTTTGCTTCAAGGTTTGCCGTTCCTGCTGTTTTCTGACCATAGTTGTTATTTAGTTTACCACTGTTGCCCATATTTCGCCAACCGAGCCCAAGCGAGAAAACGGCGTTTCCGGGCAGGAAGACGGTCGCGCGATGCCTGGTTTTCATGTAAACTGGTACAAAGGCAATTTCTTCAGGTTGGAGGTAACGGGAACCATGCTTCTTCAAGTTTCGGATGTATCCAAAAACTACGGCGTCAGCAGCGTGCTCACGTCCGTGACCTTCCAGGTGCTGCCCCGCGAACGGGTAGGCCTCGTAGGCGTGAACGGCGCGGGCAAATCGACGCTGCTGCGGATTATCGCGGGCGAAATCTCGGCGGATTCCGGCACTGTTTATAAATCGAAAGAAACGACGATCGGCTATTTGGCGCAATCCAGCGGGCTGCAGTCGGACAAGACGATCGAGGCGGAGATGCGCGCCGTGTTCGCCCATCTTACCGATGCCGAGCGCGAGCTCCGCGCGATGGAGCAGCAAATCGCCGATCCGGCGCTGCACGGCGACGAGAAGCAGTACGAAGCGGTGCTGAACCGCTACGCCCAGCTCTCGGACTGGTTCAAGGCCAAGGGCGGCTTCGAGATGGAAACCCGGATCCGCAGCGTGCTGCACGGGATGGGCTTCGGCCATTTCCCGCCGGAGACGGTCATCTCCACGCTCAGCGGCGGGCAGAAAACCCGCCTCGCGCTGGCACGGATCCTGCTGCAGGCGCCCGATCTGCTCATGCTCGACGAACCGACGAACTATCTCGACATCGAAACGCTGACCTGGCTGGAAGATTACCTGCGCGGCTACGAAGGCGGCATTCTCGTCGTTTCCCATGACCGCTATTTCCTGGACGCCGTCGTCGGCACGATCGTGGAGATCGAGCGTCGCAACGCCAGGCGGTACACGGGCAATTACAGCCGTTTCATCGAGATCAAAGCCTCCGAATTCGAAGCGCAGATGAAGCAGTACGACAAGCAGCAGGACGAGATCGCGAAGCTGGAAGACTTCGTGCAGCGCAACATCGTCCGCGCGTCTACTACGAAACGCGCGCAGAGCCGGCGCAAGGCGCTCGAGAAGATGGACCGTCTCGACAAACCGCTCGGCGATTTGAAGAAGGCGCATTTTTCCTTCGAAATCGAGCGGCAAAGCGGCAACGACGTGCTGGATGTCCGCGATTTGTCGATCAAGTTTCCCGAGAAAAGCGACCCGCTCTTCCGCAACGTGACGTTTCGGCTCGAACGCGGGGAGAACGTCGCGCTCGTCGGTCCGAACGGGATCGGCAAATCGACGCTGCTCAAGGCGCTTGTCGATCAGCAGCCGTACGAGCAGGGCTCGATTCGCTGGGGCACCAACGTCAAGATCGGCTATTACGATCAGGAACATACCGGGCTGAACCATGCCAATACGGTGCTGGAGGAGCTGTGGAGCAGCTATCCGCATATCGAAGAGGCGCGGATCCGGACCGTGCTCGGTAATTTCCTGTTCAGCGGCGACGACGTGAAGAAGAAGATCAGCACGCTGAGCGGCGGCGAACGCGCGCGCGTCTCGTTGTCGAAGCTGATGCTGGCGCACGCCAACATGCTCATTTTGGACGAACCGACCAACCATTTGGATCTGTACAGCAAAGAAGTGCTGGAAGGCGCGCTGATGGATTACGACGGAACGCTCCTGTTCATTTCCCATGATCGTTACTTCTTGAACAAGATGGCGGAGCGCATTGTCGAACTGCATCCGCAGGGGACGGAACATTTCCTGGGAAATTATGACGAAATGATCCAGAAAAAGCGGGAAATCGAAGAGCTGCAGCAGGAAACGCTGTCAGCTTCGCAAGGAAAACAGGGCAAATCCGCTCCGATCGCGGAAGCCGCGCCCATAACCTCCTATGAAGCCGACAAACAAGCGAAGCGTGACGAACGAAACCGGCTTCGCAAGCAGGAACAGTTGGAATCCGACATCGCTCGCTTGGAGGACGAAATATCGGCGCTCGAAGCACAGCTGACCGATCCCGAGGTGTACAACGATTATGTAAGGGTCGGCACGATCCAGAGCGATATCGATACGCGAAAGGCGCAGCTGAAAGAGGTCTACGAGATGTGGGAGGAGCTTCTGGCCTAACGCCGGTTCCGCCGCCGCATCGCCTACGGCGATTGCGGTCGATTTGGTCGCCGACATGATTTTACGGCGCTTTTAGCGCGTGCAGCAGCAAAATAGCAGCACCGATCCTGAATCCGGACAGCACCTCAGCTGTCCGGATTATTGTCGTCCAATCCCAGACCGATAGTAGCTGGCGCAGCCCGTCGATTGCGCGTGTTATCCGCAGGTAGACAACTGAACCGGAAGAACCCGATTCCAAACTTGATGGAGGTGCTCCGGCTACATCGCCGTGCTCAGATTCGACAAGCCTATCGCCGAATCCTTAACGGCTTTAAGTCCATTCGACAGCAACGAAAATTCGCTCCGCAAACTATTAATGGAAGCAAGCAGCCCCGATCGTGCAGCGCTCAATGGCTGAACCGCGTTCTTCGCCGGCGAATCCGAGGCGGGCCGGAGGCCGTTCAAATCCCGCAGTCCAGCCGCCGCGAGTCCCGCCAATGCATTCAGAATCACGATTCCGTTGTCCGGCTCGTTCGCCTGCCAGCAAAAGAAGCAAGTCCGCCGGACGTCGTCTCCAAGGCCGCTTGCCCCCAAGCCGTCCGCCAATCGAACGGCGCCTTGGCGCGCCTTCTCCGACGCGTCCGTCAACTCCGCCGATTGCCCGTTCCTTATTCGTCCTTCATAGCAAGTAGGTTTTCCCGATGATTCGAAAAGGAAACCGTCTTGCGGCGGCGCTTCGTAAAGGAGCGTTTGTCAATCTATCCCCTCTTTCCACAGATCTATCCACAGCAGAGGACAAATTGCGCGGCAATTCTGGCACCTATTTTGTCGAATAACCCGAACAAATTTACCGTTTCTTTAAGAAGCCTTCACATAGCCTCGGGTTAGCTCAAAATATATTCCCATTATCCACATTATCCACAGGTGAGCTGTGAAAAACTTATCCAACTTTTATTCACATTGTAAACGCCCAATTTTCGCGGCTTTTACATGTTTATGCACATTTTACCTGTCGACTGTGGATAACGCTGTGGAAAACGAAAAAGCAGGGGATATCCCCTGCTTTCGCCGTTTAGCATCTGTCATTCATCAGGTTCGTTCGTATAGCTGCTTCATTGGTGCGTTTAACTCCACGGGCCGATCAGGCTGGCGTAACGTTAACTGCTCTTCGCTGCCTTGGCCGAATCGCCTTGGTTCGCCTGCCCGCTCATGAGCAGCTGGTTGCACGCCGCCACGTAAGCCTGGGCCGATGCCAAAATGATATCGTTATGCACCGCCGTGCCGCTGTAACGCTTGCCGCCGCGCACCACGCTGACGACCGCTTCGCCGCGGGCGTCTTCCCCCGTGGACAACGAGTGCAGCTCCAGGTCCTCGAATTCCGCTCCCGCCGGAATCGCCTGCTGCAGGCAGCGGATGACCGCTTCGAGCGGACCGGTGCCCGTTCCCGCATACGTGCTTTCTTCCTGCGAATCCCGCTCGCGTATCGTGACCGACGCTATGCGCGAACGCTGCGAGCCCGCCAGCACCTGAAGGTCGACGAGCACGTACGGATCATGCTGCACGTCCGTCGTCTCGCTCGCGAGCCGCACCAGCACGTCGTCCGGCACGATTTTGAGCTCGTCGGCTTTCGCCTTGAAACGATCGTACACGTCCTGCATCTGCGCCTCGTTCAGCTCGATCCCGAACTCCGCCAGACGATGCTTGATGGCATGGCGCCCGGAGTGCTTGCCGAGCACGATCATGCTACGCGGGATGCCCATCGCTTCGGGGTCCATAATCTCGTACGTATTGCGGTTCTTGAGCAAACCGTCCTGATGGATGCCCGATTCGTGCTGGAACGCGTTCCGCCCGACGATCGGCTTGTTGTAGGCGATCGGAAAATTCATCTGCCGGCTCACCATGCGCGACGTCTCGTAAATCTCCCCCATGACGATGCCCGTCTCCGCGCCGATGGCGGATTTGCGCGTCTCGATCGCCATGACCAGCTCTTCCAGCGAGCAGTTGCCGGCGCGTTCGCCGATGCCGTTGACCGTGACTTCGATCTGGGTCGCGCCGCCGGCGATGGCCGCGAGGCTGTTCGCGACCGCCAGGCCGAGGTCGTTGTGGCAGTGCGCGCTGAACTGCACGTTATCCGCTCCGCGCGCTCCCGCTCTGACGTCGCGGAACATGGCGCCGTACTCTTCCGGAAGCGCGAATCCGAGCGTATCCGGCAAGTTGATGATCGTCGCGCCTTCGGCGATGACCGCTTCGACCATCTCGATCACGAACTCCCGGCCGGTGCGGCTGGAGTCCATCGCGGAGAACTCGATCTCGTCGACGAACTGCTTGCCGTAAGCGACCATCTCGCGGGCGATGTTCACGACCTGCTCCCGGGATTTCTTCAGCTGGAAATCCAAATGGATATCCGACGAGGAGATAAACAGGTGCAGGCGTCTGCGCGCCGCGTCCGCCGTCGCGCGGACGGCCGCGTCGATGTCGCCGCGAATGGCGCGGGCAAAGCCGGCGATCTCGACATTATGGAGCTCGCGGGAAATTTGCTGCACGGCGGCAAACTCGCCCGGGCTCGATATCGGGAAGCCGGGCTCGATGACGTCGATGCCGAGCTTCGCCAGCTGGCGGGCGATGACGATCTTCTGTTCCGGACGCAGCGTCGCGCCCGGCGACTGTTCGCCGTCGCGAAGCGTCGTATCGAAGATGCGGATCATTTTGTTGGCGGAATTGGCGGTTCTATCGGCACTGACATTGGCATTGGATTGGGTCATGGTTGGTTCCTCCTGATATTTTGGGTTTGGGTGCTTCGTCCCGACGGCCGGACAACAGAAAAAGCCCGTCGTCTCTTCTGAATCAAGAGACGACAGGCTTCATAGGCATGCCGCGGTACCACTCTCGTTGCCCGGACGCATGGCCGGACCCGCTTAAGCAGCGGCAATCGGCCGGAAGGCCGGCGCCCGCTGCACCCGATGACGGGGGTTAGCCGTAACGAAGTAGCGACGGCAGCCGGGCGTCCTCCGGACGGCGCCTTCCGCGTTCCCTCGTTCCGCTCCCAGGCGAGTTCGGATGTCCTTCGTCTGCGTCGCACCTCCCCGCAGCTCTCTGCTTCCCGGACCTTCTTCCTACTGCTCCTGTTCAACGCGTTGTTTCGCTGTATGTGTTCGTTCGCTGCTGATTTGATGCACGTTTCGCCTGCTTGCTGCTCATCCGCCACTTCGCTGCCCGAAACCGCCGGACGCCCGCTGTCCCGAAAATCAAAAAAGTCCGCCGTCTCTTTATTCAAGAGACGACGGACTGTAAAGTCCGGCGCGGTACCACCCTTGTTGACGATTCCCTCGCGGGGCAACCGTCCACCTTAAGCATGACGACCGACTCTAGAAATCGAAGGTCATGCACCCGATCACGGAGGTTAACCGTAATGGCGTACGCGAGCTCCCTTCAGCCTTGGCCTTCGGCCGATACTGAAACCCGTTCCGCCGCTCCGCTCCCAGGCGAGGTTCAAGCTGCCATCGACTGCGTTGCACCAACCCGCAGTTCTCTGTACCCGGCGTTCGCTTTACTGCTCCTGTTCGTCGCGTTTCGTTGATTGAAGTGTTGTTGCTTATTATAGGCCTAACTTAAATCGTCTGTCAATTCAGAATGACAAAAAGTTGAAAAATCGCAATAGGATCCCGATGCCGCCGTTCGCGCGGCGGCTAAACCGACCATTCCTCCAGCGACAGTCCGGGCTCGGCCTTCATGTCGAGCGGCGTGAATTCGCCGCGCGTCCATTTGAGATGCGCCGCCGCGCCGATCATGGCCGCGTTGTCGGTGCAAAGCTTGAGCGGCGGGATCAGCAGCGGAATGCCCGCTTCGCCGCAGCGCGCGGTCAGCTCGGCGCGCAAACCGCCGTTCGCGGCGACGCCGCCGCAAAGCAGCAGCTGCTTCGCGCCGAATTCGCGGGCCGCCCGGAGCGCCTTGGTCGTCAGCACGTCGATGACCGAGGCTTGGAAGCCCCGGGCCAGCGCGGCTTCGCGGATCGTCTCGCCCTTCATGGCGGCGGTGTTGATGCTCGCGAGCACGGCGGATTTCAACCCGCTGAAGCTGAAATCATAGGAATCCGCCTCTAGCCAAGCGCGGGGCAGCGGAACTTCTTCCTCCGCCGCCTGCGCGAGGCGGTCGATATGCGGTCCGCCGGGATACGGGAATTTCAGCGTCCGCGCCACCTTGTCGTACGCTTCGCCGACGGCGTCGTCGCGGGTGCGCCCGACGATGCGGAACTTGCCTTCGCGCTCGAGCAGCACGAGCTCCGTGTGCCCGCCGGAAGCGACGAGCGCGAGGCATGGATATTCGATCTCATGCACGAGTTCGTTGGCATAGATATGGCCAGCGATGTGATGCGTGCCGATAAGCGGCAGACCGAGCGCCATCGCCAGGCCTTTTGCGGCGACGATGCCGACGAGCAAGGCGCCGACGAGTCCCGGCCCCTGCGTCACCGCGATCGCGGACAGGTCGCGGAACGTCACGCCGGCTTCCGCAAGCGCCTCCTCCATGATGAGCGTGATGGACTCCACGTGCTTGCGCGAGGCGATCTCGGGCACGACGCCGCCGAACCGGCGATGCGTTTCGATTTGGCTCGATACAATGTTGGATAAGATCGTTTTGCCGCCGCGGACGACGGCCACGGACGTTTCGTCGCAGCTCGTCTCGACGGCGAGGATCAGTTCATTAGGTGCGTTCTTCGTCATACCATTGCTCCAGTCCAGAGGACTCCGGCAAATCCGCCCACATGATCAGGGCATCCTCCATATTGTCCGAATAATAGCCGGGGCGAATGCCCGACGGCTCGAAGCCCAGCTTGGCATAGAGCCGCTGGGCGATGTCGTTGCTCACGCGCACTTCCAGCGTCATGCGGCGCGCGCCGAACAAGACGGCCGTCCGCTGCAGCTCCGTCATCAGACGCTCGCCGAGCCCCTGGCCGCGGTAGGCTTCGCGCACGGCGACGTTCGTGACATGCGCTTCGTCCATGATCGTCCACATCCCGGCATAGCCGATCACGTCGTTCTCGTAATCCATGACCATGTAGCGAGCGAAATGATTGTTCGTCAGCTCGTTCACGAACGCTTCCTGCGTCCATGGCGTCGCGAAGCTCTCCAGCTCGATGGCGACGATCGTCGGCACGTCTTCCAGCGTCATCGAGCGAAAAACGAGGCGGTTCCGGTCAATTGGCGTCATCGCGAACAGCTCCTTCCGCGGCGGTTTCCTTGGTCTGCTTCTCCTGCAGCTTGACTTCCGCTTCCGTCAGCTGCGTGTAATTCGGGGCAAACGCATGCACGTCGTCGCGCTCTCCCGCGGCAAGCCGCTTCGCGCCGAGCGCGGCGACGGCCCGCCCTTCCATCCATGCGGGCAGCTTGCGCACCTGCACGCCCGGACAGAGCGCCTGCAAGCGATCGGCTTCCGCCTCGTGCAAGGCCAGCTCGCCGACGATCCAGATCGCCGCCGGACGCGCCGCGTCGTCGGCCGCGGCAACCGCCTCGGCCAGCTCGTCCACCCAGTCGCGCATGAGGCGGATCGCGTCGCTCGCAAGCCGCTCCCAGCCTCCGGGGACGTTCTCTTCTCCAGCGGAGAAGGAAGCCGTATACACCTGGCCGCGTCTGGCGTCCATGATGGGCACGATCCATGCGTGCCCAGGTGTACGCATCCCCAAGGGCGCTTGCTCTACCGGCACCGGCATGGCCGATCCTGTTACGACGGCAGCCGATGGGGATATTAAGCCGCCGCCGGATGCAATTGCGCCTTCAGACGGCACAACGTCCGCGGAGGACGCATCGCCGCGTCCTTCGCGCTCCGCCAGCCAACGTCCGAAACCAAGCGCCTCCAGGCTGGAAATGCCGACAAGCGGCTTGTCCCACACCCAAGCAAGCGTCTTGCCGAGCGACACCGCGATGCGCATGCCCGTATAGGAGCCCGGCCCCCGGCCGATGGCGATGCCGTCCAGCTCCTCCGGCTGCACGCCGCATTCCGCCAGCATCGCGTGCACGGTCGTCACCGTGTGCACGGAGTGATTGCGCTCCGCGAGCGACTGCACCTCGCGCAGCACCTCGCCGCCGCGCACGAGCGCGGCCGCCAGCGCGGCGGTCGACGTATCGACCGCCAGCACGAGCGGCCCGTCCGGGCCGCCCAGCGTTCTATGTTCATCCATGACTTACTTAGCTCCCATTCCCTGTAATTGCCCGCACCATGCCGCATAGCGCGGACCGATGCCGGTGATCGCGATCCGCCGGGCTTCTCCGCCCAGATGCGCGATATAGATTTGGAGCCTCTCCGGCGGTAGCAAGGCTTCGATCAAGCTCGCCCACTCCACGATCGTCACGCCGTCGCCGAAGAAATAATCGTCGAGGCCGAGCTCGTCCGCCTCCGGCTCCGACAGCCGGTAGACATCCATATGATAAAGGGGCAGCCGCTCGCCCTTGTATTCCTTGATGATCGTGAACGTCGGGCTGTTGACGATGCCCGGCACGCCGATTCCCTTGGCGTATGCCTGCGAGAACCGCGTCTTGCCCGCGCCGAGGTCGCCGTCCAGCGCCAGCACCGTGCCCGGCATCGCCCAGCCCGCCAGCGTCTCCGCGAGCAGGACCGTGCCGGACTCGTCCTCGACCGTCCATACGACTTCCATCTTTTCGCTCATGCTAACCTTCCACCTGCCTACCCGCCAAAATGATTATAACCCCGCTTCGCGAGCGGCTCGCGCCGCGGCGACGAGAACCTGCCGCGCCTACTGCCCGGTCCGCGCTCGCCGTAATCGCGGACCAGTTCGACCCCGGCGGGGCCTTGCTCCGCCTCGCCGATGAGGTACATCGGCAGGCCGGCCGCTTCCAGCTCGGCCTTGGCCGCGTCCGCGTCCTCGGCTGCGATGGTCCCCAGCAGCGCGTAATCTTCGCCGCCGTAGAGGATCCAATCCAGCGGATCCACGCCGGCGCGATGCGCGTAAGCGGTCAGGCTGCCGCTCCTCGGCAGCCGCGACTCGCGGAGCGCGAGCTTGACGCCCGAAGCCTCGGCGATCTCCCAGGCTTCGCTGGCCAATCCGTCGCTGACGTCGTTCAGCGACGTGACCGTGCCGCGCGCGGCCAGCAGCGCCGCCGCGCGCACGGAAGGCGCCGGCCGGCGGTGCGCCTGCACCAGCGCCGCCGTGCCTGCCGCTTCGGCCGCGGCCGGCGGCACGGGCCGCGGCGAATCGCCCCCGCCCGCCGCAGCGCTGCCCGCGGCGAGCAAAAAATGCAGACCGGCCGCGGCCATCCCCGCGGCGCCGGTCACGAACACGGCATCGCCGGGCCGCGCGCCCGCCCGGCGGATGGCCTTCCCGGCCGCCACGGTGCCCGTAACCGTCACGGCCACGACCAAATGCAGCGGCGACGACGTCGTGTCGCCGCCGACCACCGCGACGCCGTAATGCCCGGCGCACGCGTACAGCCCGTCATAGAGCCGGCGCACGCGCTCCGGCCCCCACGCCTTCGGCGCGCTGACCGAGACCAGCGCGTGCCGGGGCGTGCCGCCCATGGCCGCGATGTCGCTGACGTTCGCGGCCAGCGCTTTCCAGCCGACGTCTTCCTCCGCCATCGTCGCGTCGTTGAAGTGGACCGTCTCCACCATCGTGTCGACCGCCAGCAGCCATTCCGCCGGGCTTTGCTCGTCCGGCGGCAGCGCCACGACCGCGGCATCGTCCCCGATGCCGGTTACGACGCCCTGCGACGCGAGCAGCGCAGCGCTTTGCCGATGCTCCGTCCAATGACGGATGCGTGCGAATTCGTCCACTTTCCACCCTCCAATGGCACCGCTCACGATTCCGTCTAATTGACCTTATTATATCGGTCAGCCCGCGGACCCGCAACAAAAGCGGGCAAGGCCGCGCGTCTTGCGCGCGGCCTTGCCCGTATTTTCGCGATTATCGGCTGCCGGCCGCACGGTCGTCAGTGAATATCCCGCTTCTTGAAGCGTCCGCCCTTGACGTCGTGAATGTTCCCGACCGCGAGGAAGGCCGAAGGGTCCAGCTCCTGGACGATCGACTTCATCTTCGCCTCCTCCAGACGCGTGATGACGCAGAAGATGACCCGCTTCATGCCGCCCGAGAAGGCGCCTTCGCCCTGCAGGTACGTGACGCCCCGCCCGAGGCGGTTCATGATGGCGTCGCCGATTTCCTTCGCTTCTTCGCTGATGATCCAGACGGACTTCGATTGATCGAAGCCCTCAAGCGTCACGTCGATCATTTTGAAGGCGATATAGTACGCGATCAGGGAATACATCGCGCTGTCCCACGTGAAGACGAAGCCCGCGCTGCCGAGAATGAAGAGATTGAAGAACATCACGATCTCGCCGACGGAGAACGCCGTTTTCTTCGTGAACAGGATCGCGACGATCTCCGTGCCGTCGAGCGAGCCGCCGAACCGGATGACGAGTCCGACCCCGATGCCGAGGATGACCCCGCCGATGACCGGCGCCAGGAACGGGCTGTAGGTCAACGCCTTCACGGGATGGAGCAGCGTCGTGCCGATGGACATGACCGTAACGCCGTAGAGCGTCGAAAGCGCGAACGTTTTGCCGATCTGCTTATAACCGATAATGAGGAAAGGGACGTTGAGCAAAAAGAGAAAGATGCCTAGGGTCACGCCTGTAATATGGGACAAAATGATGGAAATGCCCACGATGCCGCCGTCGATGATGTTGTTCGGCACGAGAAATATTTCCAGAGCTACCGATACGAGCGCCGCACCAATCGTAATAAATACGATCCGCCGCAGCAATTCAAGCTTTGAAATCTTATAATGCTGTTTCGCCATATCTTCTCCCCCTAACGCATGGATGGCTAAAATTCCATCTTCTGCATCCATTATACCTTGTTTTCGACCAAATTCAAAATGAAAAGCCGATTTATCTTGTCGTATGTATCGTTTAAATCTATCTACCTTCGAATTACGCTGATTTGATGTTACATTTCACCACGATAAAGCAACGTAACCCGCTTGGGATTGTTTGCGGACAAACGAAAAAAGCCCGAGCCGCCAAGGGCCCAAGCTTTACAATTGACGATTCATCGTCCGTCGATCAGAATTTCGTCAAGACGTAATGCGCGAGAAAATACAGCACGCCGAAGAAAATAATCAGGTATGCCGCATACTTGATGAAGGTGGACGCGACCAGGCTGGAATCCGATTTGCGCTCGATATGACGCTCTTCGACATCGATATCGCGATGTGCCATTCGTAACCACTCCCTTCTGCTCGGTTCGCGGCTAGAACCGCCGTCAGGAAGGTTTTACCCGTCTTCGCGGGACGTTAATCAGGCGAATCAGCGCGCTCGGCACGAGGGAGGCATTGCGGCTTTCTTTCAACAGCCGCCGGGAAACGCAGACGAACCCCGAGCGCGCGATTCGCGCCGGGGTCGTCTCTCTTCCGTTCTCGCGGGTTCGTTCTTTTCGGTGCGCGTCTTGCCTCGCAACTTTTGGTTTCGCTTGCCTACGGCCGGCGTTCTTCGCTTGCGGCTATTCGCCTTCTTGCTCCGTCAACCGGTCGCAGGAAACGGTCTGCGTATTGAGCGGGTCCGAGCCGACCTGCACCGTCGCCATGCCGTTCGCCTCGTCCACGTTCTCGATCCAGACGGACTTGTCGCCCAACTGAACGGCGAAGGTGTCCTTCGAATTGTATATTTCCATTGCGCGTTTCGTATCCATGCTATTCCCTCGCTTCGATCTCCATCGTGTCGGTGGTGGTTTCGTCAATCAGGCCGTTATGCTGCGTCACTTGGCCCCCGCCCAACCCTTCATTCACCATCCGGTCGATGTCCATGAAAAAGTCTTCGCGGCCTTCGTGCTTCTTGTCGTTGCTCGACCCCGTCGGGGAATTTCCGGCTTCGGTCATTCCGCTTCGCCCCCTTCTGCTGAAATGATGGTTGTGCTAACGAAAATATGCCCGAACCGGCTTAGCTTCATGCATTCGGGGGAACACTGAAGCTAGAGGAATCTTCATGCAAACGCACGCAATGCCAAATCGAAAAGGAGGAATGCATTCATGCATACCGTTTGGAAAGGAGCCATCAGCTTCGGCCTCGTGCACGTTCCCGTCAAAATGTTCTCCGCGACCGAGGACAAGGACATCTCCATGAAGCTGATCCACCGGGTTTGCGGCAGCAACGTCTCCTACATTCGCAAATGCCCGACCTGCGAGGTCGAGGTCGAGTGGGACGACATCGTCAAAGGCTACGAATACGAGAAAGGCCGGTACGTGCTGTTCGAGAAGGACGAGCTGGAACAGCTGTCCGGCGAAGCCACGAAGACGATCAACATTTTGGACTTCGTCGCCTTGGAGGAAATCGACCCGATTTATTTTCAGAAAACCTATTACCTCTCGCCGGATCAGGCAGGCGGCAACGCGTATAATTTGCTGCTGGAAGCGATGCGGCAGTCCGGCCGGATCGGGATCGCCAAAGTATCGATCCGCTCCAAAAGCTCGCTCGCGGCCATCCGGATCATCGACGACTGCCTGGCGATGGAGACGATTTTCTACCCGGACGAGATTCGCTCCGTGAGCCAAGTGCCGGGTCTGCCGGACTCCGTCAACGTCAACGAGAAGGAATTGATGATGGCGCGCATGCTGATCGAACAGCTGTCCACGCCGTTCGAGCCGGCGAAATACAAGGACGACTACCGCGACCGGCTCATGGATCTCATCCAGCACAAAATCGCCGGCGAGGACGTATCCGTCGCGCCGGAAGCGCAGAAGACGAACGTGCTCGACCTGATGGCCGCGCTGCAGGCCAGCCTCGAGGCCGTGAAACTTCCGCCGAACGCGCCCGGCGGCTTGGACACGAACGCGGCAGGCGGCGCCGCGCCCGGCGATGCGGCCCAGCCTGCGGCCGATGCGGCCGGAGGCAGCGAGGTCGTCGCGAAAGTGAAGACGTCGCGGCCCCGCAAATCCAAGAAGGAAGACACGGTGTCGTAGATGGAGCAGCCATGGCCGCAGCATTTGTCCGATGATCCATCCTCGTATCCGGCTTCGGACGGCGATTCGCCCGTCATCCCGCTTCCCTCCGAGCCGATGGCGCCGCTGTCGTCGGGCGAGCTGCCTTCCGGCAGCGACTGGGGCTATCAGCTGAAATGGGACGGCGTCCGCATGCTGGCCCGGCTGAACGGGCACGGGCAAGTGGAGTTGTTCTCGCGAAAGCTGTACTTGAAGAACGCCGTCTACCCCGAAATCGTCGCGTTGCTGGAAGCCAAAGCCGCCGAGCTCGGTCCCTGTCTGCTCGACGGCGAGGTGGTCTGGTGGGACGGCATACGGCCGAACTTCCAGCAGGTGCTGAAACGGGAGCGGTCGCGCGTGCTCGCGCGGCATGCGCTGCCCGAAGCAGGCGCGCGCCCGACAATGCCTGGCGTGCCGGGCGGCGGGGCTATAATCGGCGAGACTTCCGCTCGAAGGAATGCCGTTGTCGGGGGTTCCGCTGGCAGGACTTCCGTCGGCGAGACCGGCGAGACTTCCGTTAATAGCGAAGCCTTAACAGGCGAACAAGACATCCCCGGATCGCATGCATCCGCCGCTTCTGCGGACAAGCCAGGCAGCCCAGCTTCCCCGTCGGCCGCAGCCGAATCCCTTGCCAACGCCAAATCGTACGGCGGACTCGTGTACGTGCTGTTCGACCTGCTGGCCGACGGCGGCGGCGACCTAAGCCGGCTGCCTTACGAGGAGCGGCACGGTCGGCTGACCGCCTTGATCGGAACCGGCGATCCGCGTCTGTTCGCGACGGATCTGTTCCAAGACGGCGAAGCGCTCTGGTCCTGGGTGGAAGCGAACCGGTGGGAAGGCGTCGTCAGCAAACGGCTGTCCAGCCCGTACCGCGAAGGCAAGAAGCACCGCGATTGGCTGAAAAAGAAGATCGAGCTCATCCTCGACGTCGACATCGTCGGGCTTAAGTGGCGAAACGGCATCGTGGCAAGCCTCGTGATGGAGCTGGAGGGCGGCTATTTGGGCAGCGTCTCGCTCGGCTTGAACGACGCGCTGCGCAGGGTCTTGGCTTCCACCTTCCGTCCGCAGCGTTCCCATCTGGCCGTGGTGGCCTGTCCGTTCCCCGGCATGCCCGAGGATCTGAAGAACGAAGACGTGCAGTGGCTGTCCTTGCCCTTCCGCTGCCGGGTGACCGGACTCGAGCTGACTTCCGCCGGCCAGCTGCGCCATCCCAAGCTGGTCACGTTCCTGCCGAAGGAGCCGCTGTCATGAGCCGCGCGGTCAAAGGCACGATTCTCGTGGCCGGGCAGGAGCTGACCATCAGCAATCCGGATAAGCTGCTGTGGCCGGAGATGGGCATCACGAAAGCCGTGTTTCTCCAGCGCCTGGCAGGGCTCGCGCCTTGGCTTCTGAAGCACTGCCAGGACCGCCTGCTGACGACGATCCGCTTCCCCGACGGGGTGAACGGCAAATCCTTTTATCAGAAGAACTGTCCGACGCCCGCGCCGGACTTCGTGGAAACGGAGCCGCAGGGCGGCATCGATTACGTCAAGCTGACCTCATTGCCGGTGCTGTTATGGCTCGGCAATTTGGCCTGCCTGGAGTACCATGCATCCTTCGACCGCGTCAGCGATCCTGCCCATCCGACGGAATGGGTGCTCGACCTCGATCCCTCGCTAGAAGAGGAGCCGCGCATCATGGAGGCGGCGCTGCTGGCCGGCGACCTGCTCCGGTCGCTCGGCATCGCATCCACGGCGAAAACCTCCGGCGCGACGGGCGTCCAGATCATCGTGCCGGTGATCCGGGACCTGACGTTCGACGAGCTGCGGCGCATCGGCGAATTCGTCGGCACCTACCTGTCGGACAAGCATCCCAAGCTGTTCACGGTGGAGCGGCTCAAGAAGCACCGGGGCGACCTGATCTATGTCGATTATTTGCAGCATTATCAAGGCAAAACGATCATCGCGCCCTATTCCCCGCGCGCTCGCGCCGCCGCCAGCGTCTCGACGCCGCTGCATTGGGACGAGGTGCGCCGGGACGCGGCCATCGCGGACTATCATCTGCTGAACATCGAGAAGCGGCTGCAGCGCGAAGGCGATCTGCTCGACCGCATTCCCGCCCAGTCGCTGCGGCCGATCCTGTCGTTCATCGGCAAGAGGTAGGCCTTCGGCCGTATCGACGCAGCAAGGCCGCCATCCTTCGCGGATGGCGGCCTTGTTTTTTATCGCGCCGTGCTCAATCGACACGGATTCTCGTTCGACACGGATTTCGGCGCATTTCCGATCAATGTGCAGTCACTAGTGCCGTACTTTGCGTCGATTCCCGCTTTTCAGGAGATGTACGGCACCAGGTGCCGTTCTTTCGGCGATGGCGCTGCATTTCCAGTCATGTACGGTACCTGGCGCCGTTCCTACGGCGATGTCGTCGCATTTCCGCCAATGTACCGTTCCGGGTATCTTCAAATCGGCGATAGCGCCGCTCCCCGTACCCAGACGGCTCTATTTCAAGATCTCTTCCACCCGCGCGAGCACGTCCTCGCTCAGCTGAATGCCGGACGCGTTCACGTTCTCGACGACTTGCTCCGGACGGCTGGCGCCGACGAGCGCGCTCGCGACGTTCGGCTGGCGGAGAATCCATGCCAAGGCCAACTGGCCCGTGGAAATCTCCAGCTCCGAGGCGATCTCGGACAATGCCCGCACTTTGGCCAGCTTCTCTTCCGTGATGCCTTTGCGCATCCACTCGAGCTTGTTCGCGCGGCTGTCCGCCGGGATATCCGCCACGGACGCGTATTTGCCCGTCAGCAAGCCCTGCGCGAGCGGGGAGAAGACGACTTGTCCGATGCCGTTTTTCTCGCCGTACGGGATGACTTCCTTCTCGATGTAGCGTTCGAACATATTGTAGATCGGCTGGCTGACCACGATACGGTCCAGCAAGTACCGGTCGGCCGTCGCCAAGGCATCGGCCATCTGGGAAGCCGTCCATTCGCTCACGCCGGCGTACAGCACCTTGCCGGAGCGGATCAGGTCGTCGATCGCGCGCAGCGTCTCCGTCAGCGGCGTCGCCGGATCGTAGCGGTGGCAATAGAAAATGTCCACGTAGTCCGCGCCGAGCCGCTTCAGGCTCGCGTTGGCCTGCTCGATCACGTGCTTGCGGGACAAGCCGCGGTCGTTCGGTCCTTCGCCCATCGGCCAGAACGCTTTCGTCGCCAGGACGTACGATTCCCGTTTATAGGCTTTCAGCGTCTCGCCAAGCAGCACTTCGGCCGCGCCTTGCTCGTACACGTTTGCCGTATCGAAGAAATTGATGCCCAGGTCGTATGCTTTCTCGATCGCCTGCACCGCGTTCTGCTTCTCCACGTAACCGCCGTAGGTCAGCCAGCTTCCGAGACTGATCTCGCTTACCTTCACGCCGCTTCCGCCAAGTCTTCTGTATTGCATCGCAATCCCTCCAAGCTCGATTTTGTCGGTCTTTCCGGCTTGCTTCCAAACCCACAATCTATTCTAAAGCTGTTAATTTCAAATAGATAGTAGTGAAATAAATCTCATTATATTATACCGATTATATCTGCTATACTTAAAGTAACTATGATTTGGGGAGGCTTGAACACCATGACCTTGAACAATTACGTTCCGAAAGAACCTGCCGTTATCGAGTGCAATATCGAGAAAACGCTGGATGTCATCGGCGGAAAATGGGCCTTTCTGGTACTCCGCGAGCTGTTTTGCGAGAAACGCCGCTTCGGCGAGCTTCAGCGTCAGATCCCCGACGTGAGCCCGCGGGCGCTGACGAGCACGCTGCGCCACTTGGAGAACCAAGGGGTGCTGGAACGGCACGTCTTCCCGACCGTTCCCGTGACGGTCGAATACTCCCTCACGCCGAAAGGCGTGGACCTGCACTGCATTTTGCACGAGATGAAGCTATGGGCCGCCAAATGGACCTGAACCTACAGACTTAAAGAAAAAGAGCAGGCCGGACGCCGATCGTCCTTGCCTGCTCTTTTTGTTCGCGCTAAGGCAGTGATGCGCCCTCGCTAAATGCCGATGATGCGCTTGATCTGCAGCTTGCGCTCGCAGGATAGGTCGACGAACTCCTCGCCGACTTTGACGAGCGGCGCTTCGCCGTCATGCGGGTTGATGTAGACGATCTCGCCGACCCGCTCGTCCGTCAAGAGACATCGCTGCCCGACGAGCTTCGTCGTGATGTTCTCGAGGAAGACCGATACGATCGTCGGATCCAACTGCCCGAAATACCCTTCGCGCAGCTGGCGCACGACCTCGTAGAACGGCAGCGCTTTATGATAGGGGCGATCGGATGACATGGCATGGAAGATGTCCGCCACCGCCACGATTTTACTGAACGGGTCGATGTTGTCCGAAGTCAGCCCAAGCGGATAGCCGCCTCCGTCCTCGCGCTCGTGATGCTGGAGCGCGACCAGCGCAGCGCGGTAGCTGACGCCCTCGGTTTTCTTCAAAATCTCGTAGCCGTAGATCGCATGCTTCTTGACGAGCTCGAACTCGTCCTCCGTCAGCTTGCCGGGCTTATTGATGATCGCCTCCGGGATTTTCACCTTGCCGACGTCGTGCAGGGTCGCGGCGATCGTAAGCGCTGTCAATTCCTCTTCGCCGAAATTAAGCCATCTGCCGATCATCGTGGAGAGGACGCCGACGCCGATGTTATGCTCGTACGTATAGTCGCCCTGCGCTTTCACCGCTTCGAACAGCTCGAATATATTCGGATGGTTCGCCACGTTTTGGACGGCCGGCACGACTTCCGCCTCAAGCTCCTTCAGCGGGACCTGTCCCGTTTCCTGAATGGCCGCGTACAACGCTTTGGCGCGTTCCACGATGCCGCCCACCGCTTCGCGCGGCGACTTGGCCGGGGCCGGTTCGGACCGCGCGGCTTCGAAGAACATGGACAGATTGTCTATGCCGTGCTTTTCCAGTAGAATCAAATGCTCTTCGCGCAGGAGGGTGCCTGCCGGAAGAACGGTAACGCCGAAGGCATTCACCATATCATGTTTTGCGATTTTGCCCAAGTAATGTCGCATCGTGCCTCCACCGAATTCAGACTTGTCGAATATTCCCAAGGTAAATCTTAACTGCTAGTTATACAATACCACGACACCGCGCCTATTGTCCTATGGAATTGATTTACATATTTCGAGAGTAGGCTTAAAGTCCTTCTGTTGACGGATGATGCCCGCGCAAAAAGCCCCTTTCGGAAAAGGGGCTCCTGTCATGCGGCCTATGTCCGGCCTATAGTTCGCCCGTCATCAGCGCGGACGTCCAGCGCTCGAGCTTATACGGCAGCGGAGCGCTCTTGCGCCTAGCCGGCTTGCTCCGCGCGGGTCCGCCGGCGAGCTCGGGTCGCCCTCGCTTGCGCAGCGCGTTCTTGGAACGATGCAGCACCATTTTGACGGCGGGCACGGTGCAGTGCAGCACGTCGGCGATGTCTTGATAGGAGTAATCGAATACCTCCGCCATCAGCAGCATTTCCGTCTCGCGTTCGGACAAATGCTCCGTCAACCACTCCAATATTCCCTGTACGGACGCATAATCGGGATCGTGATGCGGCTGCAGCAGCGCTTCCTCGATCGGCACGGTCACGCCGCGGCGCTTGCGGTGCGCGTCGATCTGCAGATTACGGGCGATTTTATAGAGCAACGAACGCGGATGGCGCAGCTTGCCCGTATCCCGATACTGTTTGAATGCCCGAAGAAGCGCCTCCTGCAGCAAATCCTCCGCCTCCCACTTCGAAGACGTCAAATAGGCGCAATACGCCCGCACATGCTTGAGATGCGGCTTCACGGATTCCTCGAACTCAGTCCACGGTTTCATGCTTTCGCCCCCTTGCCGATTGTCAGGTCCGGTATGATCGACTCTAGTCTAGCAGGCCATTATGAACCTCGTGTGAAAAAGCGCGGAACCGGCCTTGCTGGTCTGCGGCGCTGCAAGCGGGACGCGACTGAACGACCTCTTAGTCGCCGGAAAGACGGCAACGCAAAACAAACCCCGCTTCGTCCCGAGGGACAAAGCAGGGTTTGGACTGTGAACTATTCTTCGATCAGCTCGCTGATCAGCTCGTTCGCGTTGGAGCCGGGCAGAACCAGCCATTTGCCGTCCTTCTTCTCCATCTCGTAGACCGCGACGGAGCGGAACGCGACATTGTCCTCTTCCGTGCCGTCTTTGGCATTGAGATCGTAGCGGAATTCCGCCAGCACGGTCGCGCTGTCCCCGTCCAATTCGACGACGGCCGTGCGGACAAGCGCCGCTTTGAGGGTCATATCCTTGTTATCGACCCAATCCTTCGTATCGCTGACATCGTCGTCGTAGCCGTCGGCATCCGGCACGAGCGTTGCTTTGTACGCCTCGATATCTTGTGCGTTCAGGGCCGCTGCCTGCGCGCTCACGAGCGCGTTCAAGGCCGTCTTGTCCGCGTCGGGAGCCTGGATTTCCTGCGCCCATACGCTGTCCTCGTCAAGCACGGCATCGGTGTCTACCTCTTGGAGATAGATAGCCCATTTGCCGTTGGCTTCCCTGTGCAGGGTGTAATAGATCTCGTACTCCTTGTCCGGGAAGAATCCGGTGCCGCTGACGCGGGTCGTATCCTCCACCGTATACACGACCGCTTCCGATGACGAGTAGGAATCCAAGGTCATCTCCACGTAGTCGGTTTTGGTGTGGAATTTGGCAAATTGATCGTGAACGATCTCGCTTACGGAATCCTTCATCGGGGACTGGGAGTGGAACAGCGCCACGTAGGCGTCCGCATCCTGCTTGTCCTCGGCGGCCGCCAGGCTGTTCAGCACGGCGAACACTTCCGCTTGCTGCGCGGGCGTAGCGCCCTTGTCGTCGATCGAGACGATCTTCTTGGCGCCGTCCCATGCGACGTTCTTATCGGACAGCGTCGCGATGAAACGAACGCCGACCATCGTGCGGCCGTTCAACAGCTTCATCTCGCCGTTGACCGGAACCTTCGTTCCGTCCACGAGCGCGGTCGTGCCCGTCGGCGTCATCTGGATGCTGCGGCTATCCGATTTTGCCTTGATCGTCTTGGTCGCGGCGTCGTAATCGATCGCGTACCCGAGCTTCGCGAAGAGCGTGCGGAATTCGACGTACGTCTTGCCGTTCAGCAGCACGGGCGGCGCCGGGAAGATGACCCATTCCCCGTTGAGCTTCACTTTGATGTCCGCGGCCGCGTTCGTGCTCGCCGCGGAAGCCGTGCCCGCGAACGACGCCAACACGACCATCAGCGTCAATGCCAATCCTATCCAACGTTTCATGTTAAACCTCTCTCTCGTCTAATAAAAAATAATAGCTTGCCATCTACATGGTATCCGATTGGTAGGATATTCTCAATACTCCAATAGATTCAAGTCCCCTACCTGCGGGCTCGCGCCCATTGTCGAAACAACCGGACGCACAGCGTCACCCAGCAGGCGCTGACCCAGTAGCCCGCGAGAACGTCGGACGGATAATGCACGCCCAGGTAAACGCGGCTGAGGCCGATGCTTACGATCATGACCGCGCTGAACGCCAGCAGCGCCGTTCGCCATCCCCGGTTCGGCAGATGCCGCCACAGCAAGTAGGTAACCAGGAAGTAGAAGGAGAACGCCGCCATGGAATGGCCGCTCGGGAAGCCGTAGCCCTGCTCCTCGACGATCCGGTGGATGTCCGGACGGGCGCGCTTATAGATCGGCTTTAGCGCGTCGTTAAGGAGCGTCGATCCCAGCATGCCGCCAATGAGCAGCACGAGTTCCTTGCGGTGCCGAAGCACGACGAACAAGATCAGCGCGATGACGAGCAGCGCGGGAATGACGACGGACGACGAGCCGATCTTGCCCAACGCTTTGGCAATCGCGGTCAGCGTGTCGTTCTCCCGGCCCTGCACGGCATGGATGATGGACGCATCGAACCGCTCCAGCTTATTCCGCGACACGAGCATCGCTAAGCCCTGAAAGCCGGCTACCGCGAGAATTAACAAGATGATCCACATGAAACGGATACCCCCGATGATAGAATGATCCTTATAGTATAGCGGTTTGAGGCGGGATTCGGCCACGATTTTTTCCCTTAAACTTGGGCGAAAAGCAAAATGCCGGAAAGTCCCGTGGACTTTCCGGCATTCCGAAGACGGGCAAGGCCGATAAGCCACTGCCCGGCCGATCTGCGCTTCAAGCCAATCGGATCGGCTTAAAGACTGCCGTTCTTCTGCAATAGCAGATAGAGACGGTAAATCATTTGCGCGGTTTCCGCTCTCGTCGCCTGACCCGTCGGGTTCAGCGCCGAGCCGCTGCCTTGGACAACGCCCGCTTTCACCATTTCCGCCGCGGCATCGACCGCGTACGGAGCCAGCTTCGCCGTATCCTTGAAGCCGTTCAGATCCGCCGGCGCGCCGGTCAGATCCAGCTTGCCGGTCACGTCCATTGCCCGGCTCATGAGCACCATCATGTCCTGACGCGAGATGAAGTCGCGCGGATTGAACTTGTTGTCGCCCGTGCCGTTCGCGATGCCGAGCGCTTTAACGATCCCAAGCGCCTTATAGTAGTAGTCGTTCGCGCTCACGTCGCTGAAGTTGGACTTCGCGTCCGCCTTCAGGTCCAGCATGCGGACGAGCATCTCCATGAAATCGGCGCGCGTAATCCGCTTGCTCGGCTCGAAGGTCGCGGACGACGTGCCGTTGATGATGCCCTTGTCGGCCAGCACCGCGATCGCATCCTTCGCCCAATCGTAATGGGCGTCTACGTCCTTGAACGGATTAGCCGGAATGACCGGGGTGCCCGGGTCTGTCGGCTTGCCGCCATTGCCGTTATTGCCGTTATTTCCGTTATTTCCGTTATTTCCGTTATTTCCGTTATTTCCGTTATTTCCGTTATTTCCGTTGTTGCCGTTGTTGCCGTTATTGCCTCCACCAGTGTCCGCAGACGTTTTCTCCGTTGTCGAAGGTCCGCTCGTGCTCCAATTGCCGGACGCATCTCCCGCTTCGACCTTGAACGTGTACGACGTGTTCGCCGTCA
>NZ_JAAAMV010000007.1 GCF_009909185.1 Paenibacillus glycinis
CAGGTCAGCTTCAGCGATGTCTTGCCGATGTCCGATGCGGTCAAGCTGCCTTCGGTCCATGTCGGAGCCGTCGCGTCTTCGTTGGTGTCCGCAGACGTCTTCTCCGTTGCCGAAGGTCCGCTCGTGCTCCAATTGCCGGACGCATCTCCCGCTTCGACCTTGAACGTGTACGACGTGTTCGCCGTCAATCCGCTTACGTCATAGCTCGTACCCGTTACGGTCGCCAGCTCGACGTTATCTTTGTACACCTTGTACTGCGTGACGCCGACATTGTCCGAAGCCCCCGTCCAGGTCAGCTTCAGCGTTGTCTTGCCGATGTCCGATGCGGTCAAGCTGCCTTCGGTCCATGTCGGAGCCGTCGCGTCGGTTCCGCCGCTGCCTGCCGTGAAGCCCCAAATATCGGAACGGGTATAGCCGCTGAATGCATCCTCGGCTACGGCATACCATTGATAATAGTTCCCTTGCGTCAAGCCGCTCCACTTCGCCGACGCCGAAGAGCCGCTTGCTACGTTTTCCTGCTTGCCGATTAATTCGTCGGTGTACACTTTCACGCCGAAGTAATCCGTTGCGACCTGCTTATGCATCGGCTGCAGATCAACATCCAAGTCGAACTCGTCCTTGCCCGGATACGTGGTCGGATCATAGTAGTTGTAATCGTCCAGGTACGGCGAGTATGTCTTCACATGAATCTGGTTGTTCTTCGTGTCGAACTGGAGCAGACGGATGTATCCGAGCCCGCCTTTCTCCGCGCCTTGGTAGTCGGCCAGCAATTGATAGACCTTGCGATCCGGTAAGCCGTCTCCGTTGTCGTCGATCTCGTCTTCCAGTTTCTCGGCATCGTGGTAGTGTCCGCAAAGCACCGCGATGACGTTCTTGTTCGGCACGACGACGCGCTCGTGGATCTTCTCCGAGATCGGCGCGCGATTGTCGGATACGAGCAGATACTCATGGAAATCGAGAATCGCTTTGCGGTCCGGGTAGGCTTTCACCACGTCGTCCATCCATTGGATGTCTTGGTCGCGGATATCCCAACCCATATAAATGATGATGAAATCATTGCCGCCAGCCGATACCAGATCGTAATGGCCGCGGTTGTTCTCGTAGGAACCGCCGTAGGTCGGCTGCTTCTTGAAACGGTCCTCGCCAAAGTATTGATAGAATTTCGTGTAGTCGGCGAATTGATGGGATACGTCATGGTTGCCCGCAAGCACGCCGTAAGGCACGTTCGCATCCTCGAGGACCTTCATGTCCTTGTCGGCTTCTTGCCACTGGTATTCCTTGTCCGCCTCATCGACGATATCGCCTGTATGAATGACGTACTTGATGTTCATGTCGTCCTTGTGGTCGACGATCCACTGCACGTTGCCCTCGTAAATCTCCGGATAGCTCTCGGAGTAGTACTGGGTGTCGGACATCCACACGAAGCTGAAATCGTACGGATCATCCTTGACCGGCAGCTCATCCTGCACGATGACGTGAATCGTGCCGTCAACGGCAAAGTCGCCTGCTTTCACTTCCGCGGACAGGGAAAACTCATCGTTGCCCGCTACCTTCTCGTCAAGCTTCTTCCAATTGTTAGCTGTAGGGCTCCAAGCGTACAGGCTTACTTGACGGCCTTCAAGCGATTTGCCCTTCCAATCGATTTCCACGCTGTCATCGGCCATGACCGAAGAATCCAGGTTCACCTCGAAACGGTGATACGGGAATTTCTCGTCGGAATCGTTGCTCAGATACTGACCGTCCGCGGCGCTCACGAGGTTGTAATCCTCATCCGTGAACGCGACTTCTCCATCAGGCTTCAGCATCTTCGGCGGCTCGACGTCCGAGGCGTTCTTAAAGGCCGAGAAGCCGGTACGGTGATTGCTGTCGAATAAATAACCTTTGAAAAAATCGACGTTCATCGCATCGTCCGTCGGGTCTTGAACCTTGACGGATAAATCCGGAGCGGCGCCGGTCTGCTCGTTCGTCGGCGAGATCAGCTCGGGCTTGAGCGGGTTCTCGTCCGGCACGTCGAAGGTGACCGTCTTCTCCGTTACGTTGCCGACCGTATCCTCCGCCTTGATTACCAGCGTATGCGCGCCAGGGCTGAGCTTCGAGGAGGACGTCGCGTACGGCAGCGAGATTTCTTTGCCGTCCAGCGCGGCGGAAGATGTCTTCATGCCGGCTACGGCATCCGAGATTTCCGCATTGATCGTAATTTCGCCGCGGTAGGTTTGATCGTTCTCCATGTTCGGCACCACGACCGGGGCCGTATTATCGATCTTGATGTCGGCTTTCACTTGCTCGTGAGCGGCGTTCTCGACAGTTACGGTATGCGCGCCGTCCGCTAATTTGGTCGTATCCAAATCGTAAGCCTGCGATTTCAGATCGCTTGCCGCGATCGGAAGATTGAAATCAATGACCGGATTTTTTCCTGCGCTGTCGCCCATTGCAAGCACCGTCGCAGGATTCGCGTATTTCGGATCGTAAATGACGGTACCGTCGGCCAGTACGAGACGCACGTTTTTGACCGAGAAATCATCTTTATTTTCTTCGGGACGGTCGTCGAACGGCGAAGACTTCGTGCCCGCCCGGATCGAGATCACGTTAGCGCCTTCCTTCAAACGCTTCGCATCGATCGGCACGGAAAGGGTTTGGTAGGAATTGATCGGATCCATGAAGGTGTACAGAATTTCTTTGCCTATCGTTACGCCGTTCTTGAAGTAATAATTGACCGAATTCGCATCGAAGGCGAAGGAAGGATCCTTCTCGAGCGCATGGTACGTGCCATCTGTCTGCGGCGTTCCGTCCACGCTGAGCTGCAGCGTATCCGGTCCGGCTTGTTCCGCCGTTCCTTTGATGACCTTCGTGCCGCCGAAAATGTCGCCGTCCTTCACGTTCAGGCGAAGCTCGGAACGGTCCGGGCCTCCGGTAATCGCGACGGTGGTCGAATCCGTCTTCACGACGTGCGTGCCGTCGGACACTTGGAAATAGTATTGAATCGCCGTCTTCCCGATCAATTCCGGCGAATAGAGCTTGAAATGGTACAGCGCGTCGGTATCGCGATACAGGTAGCGGCTCGTATAACCAGCGTCCTTGTTCGTTTTATAGAACAGTTGGACGGTCTTGACGCTTAGTTCATCCTGCGCGTCTACCTCGATCGCCAGGTCCTTGGACTGGTCGAGGCTCGTCACGTCCGTCAAATCGTTCACTCTAGGCGCGGCTTGATCGTCCGCTGTCGTTACCGGTACCGCGGGAACTTGAGCATTCGCCACGCTGCCCGGCGTCGGGGTTTCCGTGCCGGCGCTCAGCTTGATCATCGTCGTGCTGCCGTTGGTCGGGTAGCCGTAAACGATAGGTTTGTCGGTCTTCGTTTCGTCTTTCAAGTCCCCGTTATAATAGGCTGCCGACAAATCGACATGCGTGTTGGTACCGATGACGACTCCCCGTTTACCCGAATTGGACATGCCGGCGGAATACATTTTGTAAATGTCCTGGTTCTCGACCAAATTAGTATGATAGAACTGGTTGAAATCCGCTACCGTGCTTGTCGTGTTCGTGCTGTTGATGATCCAGAACACGAGCGTCTTGCCGGGGTCGATCATCATGCTCTCGTTATCCGTCGGCCATACGATGTCGGCATCGGGACCGGAATCCGTGTAGCGGTAGTATATTTTGTAATCCTTTAAGTCGATCGTTTTGTCGGAGTTGTTGTAAAGTTCGATGTATTCATACGTATCGCCGCCGCCGGCGATAACGTTCGAACTGTTCGGCATAAGTTCGGTGACCAGAAGCGGCGGCACCTTCTGCGGATCGTAATCCGGCACGTTCACGTCGACGGTATAGGTATCCGTTTTGACCGTGTTTTTGGTGTCCTTCACTTCAATGTAATAGTCGAACTTCGCTTCCTTCAATTCGCCGCGCGGAATGTCCGCCAAGTACGTATGACCGGAAGTCACCGTCATCGGCATGGACGAGAACGTCGTCTGCGACTGCGTTTTATAATAAACCATCGCATTCACGGGATCAAAAATGCCGTTGTCGCTTTCTTTGTTCGTAATGTCCGCGGTTATCTGCAGGTTAACGTTCGTTTCTGCATGCGTGACCGGCGTATGGGTAATGACCGGTGCTTCGTTCGTGCCTTCTTCTGGGAGGGAAACGGGTTGCTTCGGCACTTGGGTCGGGCTGACCGTGCCCGGCGTTGCGGCGGCTGAGCCTGCCGAACCAAACAGCATAGCCGTCGTGCCGTCGTCCGGGTAATTGTACAAGATTGGCTTGTCTTTGACGTTGCTCACTTGGCCTTCATAGTGGGCGGATACGATTTCTTGGTTCGCGGCATTGCGGAACACGATGCTTCTCGCGCCGCCGTTCGCCATGCCGTCGTTCTCGATTTTAAACAGGTTCTCGCCAAGCTTCAGGTTTGTACCGAAGTGGTCGTTAAAATTCTGTTCGGTTAATGTTTTCGACCCGGCGTTGGCAATCCAAAGCACGACCGATTGCTGGGACGGAATGATAACGTCGCCTGTATCCCACTTCTTCTCCGTATTCGGTGTTTGATTCGTGTAGCGGTACATCAGCGGATAGTCTTTCAAATTAAGCGTACGATTGGAGTTGTTGTACACCTCAATGAACTCGTAAGCGTCGTAATCCTTGGCGTCTGCTCCTTTGACGTTCGCCGAATTGGGATTCAGCTCCGTGACGAGCAGTGCCGGCACGTAGTTGTAGTTCATGCTCGCGCGGACGTTCACCGTGTACACTTCCGTGTCCTTGGAACCCATGCCGTCGGTCGCCTCTATGTAATACTGCAGCTTGCTCTCGGTCAACTTTTCCTTCGGAATCGCCGCTTCGAACGCGAGCTCGTCCGACGTCGAGCGGTCCTCGTTCTTCGTCATCGGCAGCGCCGTATACGTCGTCTCCGAGTTCAGTTTGTAGTAGACCGTCGCGCCGACTTTCGCCGCATCGGCGCCGTTCGGGGAAATCTCCGTCATCAGCTCCAAGTCGCTGTCGTCGATCGCGTCCGTTACCGGCGTATGCGCGATCGTGATCGGCGTTTGCGGCAGCTGCGGTTCTTGATTGCCGTCGTCCGGGGTCTGCGTCGGTACGAGGACGCTTTCCGCCGTGCCCGGGGTAGCGGCGTGTACACCTGTCGCATACTCGCCATCCGTCACCATGGTCATCTTAGTGCTGCCGTCGGTTGGGTAAGCATAGAAGATGCCCTTGTCCTTCTGCGTCTGGTCGTCGTTCTGGTAAGAAGCCGAAACGATGACGTTGCCGCTCTTATCCTTGATGATCAGGTCACGGGGCTGGCTATTATGCATACCGTCACCTCCCGACAAGCGGAACAGATCGGTGCCTTCCTTGAGAGATGTACCATAATTCGTGTTGAACTGCTCAACAGTCATATCCGTATTTTTAGTATTCATAACCCAGAAGACGATAGATCCCTTTGCCGGGATAATCGGATTATCTAAGGAGTTCGCAAGCCCCCAAGTCGCATCGACATCCGCATTGCTACCATTCAAATAATGATAATCAATGCTGTAATTATCAAAAAAAGTAACAGGTACATTGGAATTGTTATAAACTTCAATAAATTCATAGGCATCCGTAGCTGGCGTTGCACCAGGAACGTTCGAACTATCCGGCACCAGCTCCGTAATCAACAGCTTCGGCACCTTCGTGAAATCAAACTCCCCGTCCGCTCTGGCGATTCCTGCGCCATAGGGGGTTGCGAGCCCTAACAATAGACTCGCGGTCGTCAACGCGCCGAGGACCGGCTTGCCAAACTTCTTCTTACTCAACAGACATACACGCCCCGTTCTCCATGTTGTACTTTTGTCGTTGCGACTAGCGAATAATGTAGAATATTGTCGCATAAACACATAATCACAATAGTAATCCGGTTTTGTATGCGGCAGATCATGCCCATGTATAGATGACGTAAACTCATGAACGAATGGCGTTTTCTATGTCAGTGACCTAGATCGAGAACGCTAAAATAGAAGAAGGCCAACCCCCTGCCGAATTTCGGCAAGACGTTAGCCTTCTGAACAAGTTCCTATTAATGAAGCTGTCGCATACGCAAATCAGACGTTGGCAACAGGACGCTGCGCCGCCGGATACTGGTAGACCATTAACGAGACGGCTCCAGCTCGATCCAAATCGCCGTCTTATCGTCGGACTTCTTGACGCGCGGGTAACGCGTGCAGTCCGGATCCGTCTCTTCCAGCTCCGTCAGCCACGCCATATAGCGCGGCAAGCCCATCTCCCTGACGAGCGACGCGATCTGGACGGCGCTGTCCCTATCGGATTCGCCCGGCGGCTTCGGCATGTAGAGCCCGTCCGAGAAAAGCAGCAGCGAGACCACGTTCGAAACGCTGATCCTGCCGTATTCCACGAAGTCCGCGCAGGCGTCATCGCCGTTCAATACGCCGTATCCCCCTGTCCGATTGGCAAGCGCCCGACCGGCGACGATCTGGCTCCTCGCATGCGCCCAAAGCTCCGCGGAGCTGGTCAAGCCGGCAGCGACGCCTTCCTGCCATGCCGCCTTCGTCCGGTCGTCCACATGCGCCAGTTGATCGTGCGTCGCGATGCGAATCGTGCCGTCGGCATAATAGACGGCCAGCATGCAATCGCCGAGCTGCGCGTATTCGATCCACTTCGAGCCGACGCGGACCAGCACCGCGCAGGCGCTCCACAGCGCTTCCGGGATATCCGGCGAGATGCCGGCCTCGCCCATCGCCGCGCGAAGCCGCGCGTTCGCTTGCGTCATGATCTCCGGCAAGCCCGTCCCGGCATGTCCTTCGCGGATGCAGGCGGCAGCGGCTTCTTGCGCCGCCAGATAGCCCCCCGTTTCCCCGCCCGGCCCGCGGTACGGCGCGAGCGACGTCGCCCCGTCAAGGACGCCGAATAACCCGAGACTTTCCTCGCAGACGACGGCGTCCTCGTTCCACGCGCCGACGCCTTGTTGCGTACGAACGTTGAGTTTCATGAATAGCGTTCCCTCCTGCCCACGCAGGTCGTTTCCAACCGCGTTCTCTGGTTCAAGCTTATGCCAGAACTCGGACAGAAGGCAACCCGCAATCGGCCGATCACTTGCAAATCAAATACCCCGGCAGCTCGCGCCGCCGGGGAATCTTGCAATCGCATGCCTGCATGCACGAGGCACCGAGCGTCGCGTCAGGAAACCTTCACGATCGTTCTGCCCCGCACGCCGCCCTTCAAAATAGCCGGCAGCGCCTCCGGCAGCTCGTCAAGCGCGACTTCGCCGGCCACCATGTCCTCGAGCCGTTCCGGCTTCCACTCCCCGCCGATGCGGGACCACAGCAGCGCGCGCAAGTGCGCGGGGCAGCTCACGGAGTCGATCCCCAGCAGATTGACGCCGCGCAAAATGAACGGGTACACCGTCGCCGGAAATTCCCCGCCGCCCGTCAAGCCGCTCAGCGCGACGGAACCGCCGTAGCGGACCGTGCTGAGCACGTACGGAAGCGAAGCGCCGCCTACGGGATCGATCGCCGCGGCCCATTGCTCCGAGCGCAGCGGCTTGCGGTCGCCTTCCGGCGGCATCAACGCTTCGCGGCCGATAATATGTCGCGCGCCGAGCCCGCGGAGATAGTCGTGCTCGGACGCCTTGCCCGTGCTGGCGGTAACCTCGTAGCCCGCGCGGGCGAGCATGGCCACGGCATGGCTCCCGACCCCGCCGGTCGCGCCGAGCACGAGCACCGGACCGGCAGCGTTCTTCAGTCCGTTCGCTTCGAGCCGCTGCATGGACAGCGCCGCCGTGAACCCCGCGGTGCCGGCGATCATCGCCTCGCGCAGCGTCAACCCCGGGGGCCGGGCTACGAGCCAATCGCCGGGAACCCGGGCGTATTCGCTGTAGCCGCCGAAGCGGGCGGTGCCGAGCTCGTAGCCGGTCGCGATGATCTCGTCACCCTCGCGCCAGCGCGCGTTCGACGAGGCGACGACGGTGCCGGCCAGATCGATGCCCGGTACGATCGGATAGGCGCGCACGACCCGTCCGCCCGGCGTTGCCGCCATCCCGTCCTTATAATTAATGCTCGAGTACGCGACGCGAATCGTAACGTCGCCCTCGGGCAAGTCCTCCATGCGCAGCTCGCGAATGCCGACATCGAACGCATCGCTTTGTTTATCGACCACGAGTGCCCGAAATGAATCCATGGTCATTCCCCTCTCACTAGAAGACTGGTTCCGCCTGTTGTCCGATTGCTTAACGACGAGCGGTCATGCCTTTAGCATACCGCTTCGCAGGCGCAATGCAAAATGCCGGACGACGCATGCGGCGGCATCGCGTGCAGAGGCATCGCGCACGGCGCATGGCGTCCGATGCACCGTCGTGCCTCTTGAGGCATGACGCAAATCGGCGCCGAAACGCCACCGGAAGCACCGGCCGCAGGGCGTGGATCGAGTTTGTTATCGATGCTCGGCAACTATGGAGTCGGCCGCATCGGCCCCTTTGTTTTTTTTCGCGACCGCGTCATGCAAGACGCAACCAAAACGAGGCTGCCCCAGCATCGTCATAGACGGTGCCGCAACAGCCTCGCTCCCTTTTCCGCTTCCTATCGCTTACGCCCAGCGGGAACCGCCGGGCTGCGGACAGCTCTTCGCCGCCAGCTTGGCGCGGACGCGAACGAAGCAGCCGCAGTGCGCGCAGGTCGTGCCGTACTGGAGCGACGGGCAGGTCCCGCACTCCGCCAGCCTGGCCGCGTACCGGTCATCGCCGACGCAGTCGTCCGCATGCAGCGAAAGCTTGGCCAGCACGCGTTCGATCTGGGCATCCGCGACATGCACGGACGCGCTGCACCCTTTGCAGGGATCGCCCTTCCCGGGATGAGCAGCCTGCATCCGCCCTTACCCGATGCGCAGGACGGCCACGGACGCGGCCGGCAGCGTCGCCTGAATCGTGCCGTCTTCCTGGCGCACCGCGCCGTCGAACGGCACCGTCCGTACCCGGTCCGGCTGATCGACCGTGTTGTGCGCGCTCAAGGCATCGCCTTGCAGCAGCGTGCCCCTGATCGGCGCCGCGTCCGCCGCCAAGCCGCGAAGCTCGAACGACAAGGTCGCTTCCTGGTCGTGGCTCAGATTGCAGAGACTGATATGGAGGCTGCCGTCCTTGGCCCGCGAGGCCGACACGCTCGTCTGCGGAATCGAGATGCCGTCGACCGTATACGGCGCCGCTTCGAAAGCCAGGTCCAGCAGCTCCGCGTCGTGATGCACCTTGAACATCTCGAACACGTGATACGTCGGCGTGAGCGTCATTTTGCCGCCTTCCGTCAGCACGACGGCCTGCAGCACGTTCACCGTCTGGGCGATGTTCGCCATCCGGACGCGGTCGCTGTGCTTGTGGAAGATATGCAGCGTCGCCGCGGCGACCAGCGCGTCGCGCATCGTGTTCTGCTGGAAGAGGAAGCCCGGGTTCGTACCCGGCTCGACGTCGTACCACGTGCCCCACTCGTCGACGATCAAGCTGATGCGTTTCGCGGGATCGTATTTGTCCATGATCGTCTTGTGCTTCGCGACGAGGTCGTCCATCACGAGCGCCTTGCGCAGCGTCTCGAACCAGACCTTCGCGTCGAAGTCCGTCGCCGAGCCCTTCGCCGACCATTCCAACGGGATCGTATAATAATGCAGCGTCAGCCCGTCCATATGCTTGGCGGCCTCGCGCATGAGCACCTCCGTCCAGTCGTAGTTAAAATCGCTCGCCCCGCAGGCGATCCGGAAAATCTTATTGTCGCCGTAGTTGCGGACATACGTCTGGTAGCGCCGGTATTCGTCGGCGTAATATTCCGGCCGCATGTTGCCGCCGCAGCCCCAGTTCTCGTTGCCGACGCCGAAATAGCTCACCTTCCACGGCTTCTCCCGCCCGCCGGCCGCGCGCAGGGCAGCCATGGGGGATTCCCCGTCGAACGTCATGTATTCGACCCATTCCTGCATCTCCTGAACCGTGCCGCTGCCGACGTTGCCGTTGATATACGGCTCGCAGCCGAGCAGCTCGCACAGCAGCAGGAACTCGTGCGTGCCGAAGTGATTGTTCTCGACGACGCCGCCCCAATGGGTGTTGATCATCCGCTTCCGCGTCTCGCGCGGCCCGATGCCGTCCTTCCAATGGTATTCGTCGGCGAAGCAGCCGCCCGGCCAGCGCAGCACGGGAATGTTCAGCCCTTGAAGCGCTTGCAGGACATCGTTGCGAATGCCTTGCGTGTTCGGAATGTCCGAATCTTCCCCGACCCAAATGCCTTCGTAGATGCAGCGTCCCAGATGCTCGGCGAAATGTCCGTAAATGTTGCGGTCGATGCGTCCGATCGAACGATCGGCGTTAATGACGGCGCGGTTAGCCATGCGTGCGGTCAACCTCCATTGAATTAATGTTTTTGTTAATCAATAAACATAATAACAACTCACTTTTCTATTAAACCCGATGACGGGCTATTTTTCAATGCCTCGCGCCCAATTTCTTCATCGTCGTCCGTTCGCGTTATCCCCCGGTACGATCCATGCGCCCGCCGACGCGCATTTCCCCATCCTTCTCCCGGCGCCGCGCCCGGGACGCAATACGATGGCCGCGTTCCGCGCGTCGTCCGCGGCACGAAAAAACGCCGCTCCAAGGAGCGGCGCCGCAGGTCCGGCCATGACGGCTGCCCGCCCGCGCGAACGGTTACAGCCGCAAATGCAGCTTTCGGGTATTCAGCAGCCCCTCGAGTCCCGTAGGATCCTGCTCGACCTTGAATTTGCTGAAGGCTTCCGCGGCTTCCGACGTGCGGACGCGCAGCGGCTTCGTCTCCAGCCGCAGCAGCTCCCAGACGACGTCGGCGACCGATTCGGCGGTTTGGGGAACGCTGTTGCGGGCTTGAAACGATTCGAGATAACGCGAAATCATCGGCTTGTATTCGTCGTCCAGGATTCCGCCCGTCTGCTGCACGTGCCCAAGCACCGTGTTCGTGAAATTCGTCGCGATGGCGCCGGGCTCGAGCAGCGTCAAGTCGATATTGAACGTCGGCTTGTAATAGGTCGCCAAGCTTTCGATCAACCCTTCCACCGCGAACTTGCTCGCGCAGTAGATCTCGTTGAACGGCTGCCCGACCAATCCGCCGACGCTGGAGGTCGCGATGATGTAACCCGGGTCGGCTTTGCGCAGCAGCGGCAAGGCGGCGCGGATCGCATGCATGACGCCGTAGACATTCGTATCGAACACGCGCTGGATGTCGGCGTTCTCCGCCTGTCCGAGCGCTCTGAGGTAGCCGAAGCCCGCATTGCAGAACAGGGCGTCGAGCACTCCATGCGTCTCTTCGATCTGCCGGAAAGCCGCCTCGAGCGAAGCTGGGTCGGTGACCTCCATCTCGATGAAACGCAGATTGGCCTTTCCTTCGTGCGCGGCTTGGTCCCGCTCCGCGTGCCGCGTGCCCGCGTACACGATCCAGCCGTTCTCCGCCAGCTTGAGCGCCGACGCCAGTCCGATGCCGGAGGAAGCTCCGGTGATCGCGATGATTTTGCTCATGTCATCTCTCTCCTTCTGATTGGTATACGCAGCATAATCGTTCCCTAAATCGGACGAACGGAGACCTGCGCGCGAACCCGTTATCTCGCGTCCGCAGAAGGGCCGCTTGCCTAAACCTGCGGCTGATGCATCGCCCGGTACGTCCCCGGCGCCATCCCCATATGCTTGCGGAACAGGCGGATGAAATAATTTCCGTTCGGCTGCCCGGTCTGCTCGCCTATCTCCTGGACGGACAGGTCCGTCGTCAGAAGCAGCGCGACCGCGCGGTTCATCTGCAGGTGATGCACGTACTGGAGAGGACTCATCCCGGTGTGCTTCTTCAGGCAGCGGGAGAGGTAATCGAAGTGGTAATGCAGCGCCCCCGCCATCGCCTCGGCGTCGAAGGGCTCCAGCAGATGCGTCTTCAGATACTGCGCGACGCGCTCCGAGATTTGGTACGACCGGCTGTTCAGGCTGCCGCTGATCGTCCCCTGCAGCCGCTCGAACAGCTCCCCGGTCAGCACGTTAAGCCGCAGCGAATTGCGCAGCGTCAGCGCCTCGTGAAGCTCCGCCATCTCGGCCAGCAGCGGAACGAGCAGCGCGGGCTCGATGCGGGCATGCTTCGGCAGGTACATGTATTGATCCACGGGCGTCAGGTCCTTGTCGGTCCGTTTGCCGAGCGGCGTCGACCACAGGATGTCTTCCTGCGCCTTCGCCGTCGGCGGATGCGGATGGCGGAAATGTACCCAATACAGCTCCGTCGGCTCCGTCACCGGACGATGCCCGAAATGCGTCTTGCCCGGCTCCAGGATGAGCAGATCGCCGCGCTCCAGCTCGTACGCCCGATCGTCCTCCGTCATGTAGAAACGCCCGGCCGTCACGTACAGCATATCGTACAGGCTGAACGAACGCTTGTAATGCTGCATGCCCTGCGGCCATAAGGCCTGCCCGATCATCAGCAGCTGGGGCAGCGGCGGTATGCGCAATTCCAGACAATCCATGCTCTTCCTCCTTCCGGTCGCGATCGCAGCCGATGCTGGTTTTCATCCTGTATTATACGCCATTGCCGTTCGTTCAACTAGTCGAAATCGTGCTTATTTGGGCAGAAAACGGCGCTGTTCCTCCGTCATGATATCCCTTACATTAGAGACGAGACCTTATCCAAGGCGGGAGGATGTTAACGATGCGTTTTCGTCAGGTTCATCTGGATTTCCATACGTCCGAAGCGATCGGCCGGATCGGCAGCCGGTTCGCGAAGGAGCAGTTCCAAGACATGCTCCGCAAAGGCCATGTCGATTCCATTACCGTGTTCTCCAAATGCCACCACGGCTGGGCGTACCACCCGTCCGAAGCGAACGAGATCCATCCCGGGCTGACGTTCGACCTGCTCGGCGGCATGATCGAAGCCGCGCACGAGATCGGCGTCAATACGCCCGTCTACCTCTCCGCGGGGCTCGACGAGAAGATTACCCGCCGCCGCCCGGAATGGCTGATCCGCGCCAAGAACGAAGCCACGACGTGGGCGAAGGACTTCATGACCCCGGGCTATCACCGGCTCTGCATGAACACGCCGTACCTCGACGTGCTGGTCGCGCAGATCGAAGAGGTCGTCCGGAATTACGACGTCGACGGGATCTTCCTCGACATCGTCGGCGTGGTTCCTTGCTACTGCCAAACGTGCGTAGCCTCCATTCGCGCCGAAGGCGGCGATCCCCGGGACGACGAGGCGATGCTCGCGCTGTGGGAGCGGACCTACGCGAACTATGCCGCGCGGACCAACGAAGCGGTGCACAAGCATAAGCCGGGACTGCCGGTCTTCCATAACGGCGGGCATATCCGCCGCGGCCGGCGCGACCTGGCGCATTACAACACGCATCTGGAGCTGGAATCGCTGCCGACGGGCGGCTGGGGCTACGATCATTTCCCGTTGTCGGCCCGCTACGCGCAGACGCTCGGGATGAACTACCTCGGCATGACGGGCAAGTTCCACACGTCGTGGGGCGAATTCGGCGGCTTCAAGCATCCGAACGCGCTGCGCTACGAGACGGCGCTCGGCATCGCGAACGGCGCGCGCTGCTCCATCGGCGACCAGCTGCATCCCGAGGGCCTGATGGACGAAGCGACGTATGCCCTGATCGGCGCGGCCTACGGCGAAGTGGCAGCGAAGGAGCCTTGGTGCCGCGGCGTCACGGCGGCGGCGGATATCGCCCTGCTGACGATCGAGGCGCTGCATCCCGGGCAGGACGAGGATCATGGCAACCTGCGGGGCAAATCCGATACCGGTGCCGTCCGCATGCTGCTCGAAGGCAAGTTTCTGTTCGACGTCGTCGACCTCGAAGCGGACTACGGCGCGTACAAAGTATTGATCTTGCCGGATCATGCGCCGATCGGCGCCAGCCTGCAGGCCAAGATCGACCGCTTCCTGGAGGGCGGCGGCAAGCTGCTCGCCTCCGGCGAATCCGGGCTCAAGGCGGACGGCGGCGGATTCGCTTGGAAGCTCGGCGCCTCGTTCGTCGGCCGGTCGCCGATCAAGCCGAGCTATTTCCGGCCGGACTTCCCCGTCGCCGGACTGCCCGCGGCCTCCTACGTCATGTATGCCGACGCTTACGAGATCGCGCTTGCGGACGGCGGCAAGCCGCTCGGTGCCCGGGAAGAATCGTACTTCAACCGCGACGCGTTCGCCTTCTGCTCGCACCAGCATACGCCGAGCACCGGACAAGCGGCCGGACCCGGCATGACGGAGGGCGAAGACGGCATCTACATCGCTTGGAACGTTTTCGAGGACTACGCGACCAAGGGCAGCCTGGCGCTGAAGGAAACCGTCGTCCACGCGCTGAACCGGCTGCTGCCGGAGAAGACGCTGACGACCTCGCTGCCGGCGAAGGGCATCGTCACGCTGCAGAAGCAGCCGGATCAGCACCGCTGGGTGCAGCATCTGCTGTACGCGGCCCCGGTCACGCGCGGCGAGAACATCCAGATCATCGAGGACTTGACGCCGATCTATGACACCGCCGTGAGCGTCCGCACGGATCGGCCCGTGCAGAGCGTCACGCTCGCGCCTTCGGGCGAAGCGCTGCCGTTCGAGCAAACGGACGGCGCGGTGCGCTACACCGTGCCGGAATTCACCTGCCACGCCATGGTCGTGCTGCAGTTCTGAACCTGAAGAGAGGCGCCCCGCGAGCCGTCGAACCGGCTGCGTGGCACCTCTTTTTTCACCATGTTGCTATGATTCCAGCAATCCCCGGACTTGACGTCGGCGAATGCAGCCAGGAAGTTATAATTCAGTCCATCGCCGGACTTGGCGTCAAAAAACGCCGCCCGCCGTTCCTATACCCGCTCGAACAACCCTTGCTTCTGGTCCTCGATCGCCATCGCCCTGACCTCGAAATGCTTCTTCTTGCCCGTCGCCGTATACGGCAATTCGTCGATGAAGCGATAGAACCGCGGCCGCTTGTAGTTGGCCAGCATCAGATGCTCGCTGCAGTACTTGCCGAGCTCCTTGGCCGTCAGCGACGGATCCGACTTGATGATATAGGCCACGGCGGATTCCCCGCGCAGCTCGTCGGGCACGCCGACCACGACCGCTTCCTTGACTTTCGGGTGCTGATTGAGGATTTCCTCGACCTGAACGGGATGAATGTTCTCGCCCGAGGAGAGAATCATGTCGTTCTTGCGGCCGACGACCGTGACGTACTCGTTCTCGTCCCACGTGCCCATGTCGCCGATGTAGATCCAGCCCTTATAGAAGACCTTCCCGCTCTCTTCCGGTTTGTTGACGTAGGTATACGCGGTTTTGCCCGGCGACCGGACGATGATTTCGCCGACTTCATGGCCGTCGTGCGCGACGACATCATCCGGCTCGGCTTTGCGGTCGGGATAGATCTTCACCACGGCCACGTCGTCGTCCGTGCAGGAACGGCCCGCGGTTCCGGCCATCTCCGGCAGATCGAACGGCCGCAGGAACGTGTTCCAGAACGCTTCCGTCGTCCCGTACCCGTTGAAAATATTCGGCGTCAGCGTTTCTTGGTACCGGATGCAGTCCTCCTTCTCCAGCGGCGCCCCCATCGTTACGATGCCCTTCAGCCCGCTCAGGTCGGCCGGATGCTTCAGCTGCTGCTGGTACAGCATCTTGAGCATCGGCGGCGCGCCGATGACGAACGTCAGCCCGTATTTCTCGACGTACTCGAGCGTCGTTTTCGGATTGAAGTGACGCATGACGACGACCTCTCCGCCCACGAACAGGGTCGGGTTCGGGCCGCCGGAATGCAGGCCGCCGCGGTGGAACCACGGGCTCATGTTCATCGTCTTGTCCTGCGGCGTGAGCGGAAAATGCATGGCGACGTCATGCGCCGACAGCACGTCGTTCACGTTATTGAGCGGCACGCCCTTCGGCTGCCCCGTCGTTCCGGACGTATAGAGCCGCGTGTTTTCCTCGTAGATGTGCTTGGGCGCGATGACCGGGTTGTCCTCGGAGCGGCCGCGGACATAATCCGCATACGCCACATGCCCTTCCGGCGCTTCGTTCTGGCCGGTAAAGTCGACCATGATCACCCGCGCCGGGCGATGCTCGGCCATGGCGAGCGCCAACAGCGCCGTCTCCCGGAACTCGCTGTCGTAGACGAATGCCGCCGGCTTGCTGTCGTCGATTATGAAAGCCGTCTCGCCGGGCGAGAGGCGGAAATTGATCGGGCAATTGATGGCGCCGATCTTCTGCGGCGCGAGGAAGCTGAACACGAACTCCGCCGAATTCAGCAGCTGGTACATGACCGCGTCGCCGCGGCCGACGCCGTCCGCCAGCAGCGCGTGGGCGAAGCGGTTCGCCTCGCGGTTCAGCTCCGCGTACGTCCACGTTATGTTTCGCAGCGGACAGGTGAGCGCCGGCCGATTCGCGAACCGGTGGGTATTGCGCATAAATCCGTTCAGATACGTAAAGGAATACTCGAACGTTTCCTTGAACATCCCGACATCGTAGGTTAACGCTTCTTCCATGCGTTCCATGTGATCCACCCTTTCGATTGTACGTTTGCCCGTACGATTGATTGAATGCGCGATCGATCGCGTGCAAGATTGACCGCGAGACCGCTCGTCGCGAAATGGATCGCGATCGCTTATTGCCCTTCTTATTGCCCTTCGTACGCCCCGACGATCAGCGAGGCGTTCTGCCCGCCGAACCCGAAGGAATTGGACATTGCCCGCTTCACGCGAGCCTTCCGCGCCGCGTTCGGCACGACATCCAAATCGCAGTCCGGATCGGCGGTTTCGTAATTGAGCGTCGGCGGAAGCACGCCTTCGCGGATGGCCTGGATGCAGGCGATCAGCTCCGTCACGCCGCCGGCGCCCATCAGGTGGCCCGTCGCGCCCTTGATCGAGCTGACCGGCACGCCTCCTGCCCGCTCGCCGAACACGGCCTTGAGCGCGATCGTCTCGATCCGGTCCCCAAGCGGGGTGGACGTGCCGTGCGCGTTGACGTAATCGATGTCCGCGGGAGCCAGTCCCGCCCGCTCGAGCGCTAGCCACATGCAGTCGATCTCGCCGCGCCCGTTCGGCTCGGACGACGTGACATGGTAGGCATCCGTCGTGTTGGCATAGCCCAGCAGCTCCGCCTTGACGTCCGCGCCTCTTCGCAGCGCATGGTCCAGCGTCTCCAGCACGACGGCCCCGCCGCCTTCGCCCATGACGAAGCCGTCCCGGTTCAGGTCGAACGGCCGGCTCGCCCGGGCCGGGTCCTCGTTGCGGGTCGACAGCGCGCGCGACGCAGCCAAGCCCGCATCCATCAGCGCGCACAGGATCGACTCCGCCCCGACGGCCACCACCGTATCGGCTTGTCCCGACTTCAGCAGCATCGACGCCAATCCGACGGCATCCGCTCCGGAGGAACAGGCCGTGTTGAGCGTATAGCCCGGTCCTCTGAAATCATGCGCGATTCCGATATGCGCCGCCGCGATATTCCCGAGCATCTTGGTCACCAGATGCGGGCTTACCCGGTAGCTGCCGCTCGCGGTAACCTGCGCCTGCGCCTCCGTCGCCGTGGAAATGCCCGCAAGCGCGGTGCCGAGCACGATGCCGATCCGTTCGGGCTTTGCCTGGATGCGGCTCTCGGCCAGCGCCTCTTCGGCGGCGATCAGCGCGAATTGCATGAAAATATCGGTTTGCAGCGCCAGCTTGCGCGGCAAATAATCGTTCGGGTCGAACGGACTGACCTCTGCCGCGATCTTGACCGGAAGCAGCTCCGGATCGAACCGGCCGATCGCGCGAATCCCGCTCGCGCCTGCCTTCAGGTTGTTCCAATACGCGTCTACGCCGATGCCGACCGGAGTGACGGCGCCCATGCCGGTGACGACGATTCGTTCCTGGTTCATGTTAGGCTCACCGTCCCTTGTCCGTCAGGCGGGTCTCTTCGTCCGTGAGGGCCGACCAATTGGCGGTCAGCCGTCCCCACAGCCGCGGATGCCGTTTCTTCAAGTTGAACGGGTTCCCGTCGTTGTCCAGATACGCGTGCGTGGTGCTGCCCTCCGCCGCGAGCTGCCCGTCGAGCTTCATCACGCGGTAATGGAACGTCAGCCGCGCCCGCGAAAGCTCGGTCAAGGACGCGTGCACCGCGATCTTCTCCTCGGGCCGCAGCGTTTTCTTATATTTGCAGTCCGCCGTCAAGCAGACCATGGAGATGCCCTCGCGGTGAAAAGCGTCCATATATGGAAAACCGTGCGCAGCGAGCAGCTGCATGCGGGCATTCGTGAACCAGTCGAACGTTCGGGCGTAATAGGAAATTCCGGCTGCGTCGCAGTCCCCCCACGTCACCGTCATCTCCATCACGAAATCGGGACGAATGTCGTTCATCCCTTTCACTCCTTTCCTGGCAACAAGCAATTGATTACCAGCATTCCCATATAACGCGCATCCTAGCGCGCATAGAGCCATGCCGGCAGACGACAAAAAAGCGCAGTCTGCGCTTTATATGTCCGTATTTACCTATTTCGCAAGCATAGGTAGAAACTCCTGCTTGCATTTTGATTTTTTTAAAGTTACTTACTTTATTTACGATGCATTTTGAATTCCAGGAACAGCTCGTTATAATGCGCCAGCATCTTCTTGCCCAGATTACGGTAAACCTCCAGCTTCGACGTCAGCTCCGGATCGGGGTAGAACCGCTTGTCGCCCGAGATATCCGCCGGCAAATAATCCATGGCCTTCTCGTTCGGCGTGGAATACCCGACGTATTCGGCGTTTTGCGCGGCGTGCTTCGGATCCAGCATGAAATTGATGAACTCGTGCGCGCCATCGATATTGCGGGCCGTCTTCGGAATGACCATGTTGTCGAACCAGAGGTTGGAGCCCTCTTCCGGCACGACATAGTCGAGCTTGTCGTTGGCGTCCATGATCTCGGAAGCATCCCCCGACCAGACGACGCCGACCGCGGCTTCCTCGTTCGCGAGCAGCATCTTGATCTCGTCGCCGACGATCGCCTTCACGTTCGGCGTCAACTCGTTCAGCTTCGCTTTCGCCTGCTGCAGATGCGCTTCGTTCGTGTCGTTGAGCGAGTAATGCAGGCTGTTCAGCCCGAATCCGATGACCTCGCGCGCGCCGTCCACGAGCAGGATCTGGTTGCGCAGGCTCGGATCCCACAGGTCGTTCCAGCTCTTGAACGTCCGGCCGCCCAGCATGTCCGCGTTGTAGATGATGCCCACCGTCCCCCAGAAATAAGGGATGGAGTATTCGTTGTCCGGATCGAACGAGAGGTTCATGAACCTCGGGTTGACGTACTTGAGATTCGGCAGCTTCGATTTGTCGATCGGCAGCAGCAGCTTCTCTTCCTTCATCTTGCTGATGGCGTACTCGGACGGGACGCTGATGTCGAAGGTGGTGCCGCCCTGTTCGATTTTGGTCATCATGGCTTCGTTGGAATCGAAGGTTTGATAGATCACTTTGATGCCGGATTCCCGCTCGAATTCCGTCACCAAGTCGGGGTCGATATAATCGCCCCAATTGTAGATCGTCAGCGTGTTCGCCCCGGAGTAGCCCTCGGACGAGTTCAGCGCGGAAGCGCCGTACATCAGGGCAAACCCCAATATCAGCACGAGCACGAGCATGCGCAGCAACTGGTTCATTTGTTCGGCAGCCCCCATTCCGCGCCGCGGCTTCGGCCCGCGTTCGCGCGCTGCCCGCGGCGGCTGAGGAAATAGTAGCCGACGACCAGCAGCATCGTGAACAGGAAGATCAGCGTCGACAGCGCATTGATCGACAGCGATACGCCCTGTCTAGCGCGGGAATAGATTTCGACCGACAAGGTCGTGAATCCGTTCCCCGTCACGAAGAACGTCACCGCGAAATCGTCGAGCGAATACGTCAGCGCCATGAAGAAGCCAGCGAAGATGCCGGACTTGATGACGGGCAGCACGACCTTCGTCAGCACGTTCCATTCCGTCGCCCCGAGGTCGCGCGCGGCATCCAGCAGCGTCGGGCTCATCTCCTTCAGCCGCGGGAGCACCATGATGACGACGATCGGCACGCTGAACGCGATATGCGAGATGAGCACGGACGCAAAACCCAGCTTGATGCCGAGCATCGTGAAGAAGATCAGGAACGACGCGCCGATGATGACGTCCGGGCTGACGATCAGCACGTTGTTGAGCGACAGCAGCGCGTTCTGGCGCCGCAGCCTGCGCGTCCGGTGGATCGCGATGGCGCCGATGACGCCGAGAATCGTCGAGATGGCGGAGGAGAAGAGCGCGATCACGACCGTGTTCAGCACGATGATCAAGAGCCGCGTATCCGCGAACACTTCCCCGTACCAATGCCACGTAAAGCCCTCGAAGCCGTGCATCGTCTCCCCGCTGTTGAAGGAATAGTACGCCAGGTACAGAATCGGCGCGTACAAGACGACGAACACGAGCCACAGGTATAGATGCGATGCTTTGAATTTCCTATTCATGCTCCGTCACCTCCTTGTCCTGCCGCGCGAGCCGGTCAGCACCATGATGATGACCATCGCGATGATGAGGAACACCGCAATCGTCGCGCCCATGCCCCAATCCTGCGTCACGAGAAAATGCTGCTCGATCGCCGTGCCGAGCGTAATGATGCGGCTGCCGGCGATGAGCCGGGTGATCATGAAGAGCGACAGCGCCGGGATGAACACCGCCTGGCAGCCGGACTTCACGCCGTTCAGCGTGAGCGGGAAGACGACGCGCCGGAACGATGTCCATGTCGAGGCGCCGAGATCGCGCGAGGCGTCCAGCAGCGACGGGTTCAGCTCTTCGAGCGCATTGAAGATCGGCAGGATCATGAACGGGATGAAGATATAGACCGATACGAACACGAAGCTGAAATCCGTGAACAGGATCTGCTGCCGGCCGATGCCGATCGCCTGCAGGAGAGCATTCGCCGCGCCGTATGTGCCGAACAAGCCGATGAAGGCGTACGTCTTCAGCAGCAGGTTGATCCAGCTCGGCAGGATAATCAGCAGCAGCCACAGCTGCTTATGCTTCGTCTTGGTGAGCAGGTATGCCGCGGGATAACCGACGAGCAGCGAGAACGCCGTGATGAGGAAGGCGTACCAGAACGAGCTGAACGTCATCTTCATGTAGACGGGCGTGAAGAAATGGGCATAGTTCGAGAACGTGAAGGCCCCCTCCACGTCGAATAGCGAATCGTAAACGATCAAGACGATCGGCGCGAAGACGAACAGCAGCATCCAGAGCAGGTACGGCACGAGATAGAAGTTGCGCGAGCGGGACAGCGCGCGGCCCTGGCCCTGCGCCGGCGCTTCCGATACGGCTTGACTCATGTATACGCCTCCAGCCGTTTGTCGAATTCTTCCTCCGTCTCGTTATAGCGCATGACGTGGATCGCCTCGGAGTCGAACGTCAGGCCGATCGGCTCGCCGACTTCCGCCTTCCGGGTGGAATGAACGAGCCAGCGGTTGCCGGCCTCGTCCGCGCACTGAATCTCGTAGTGCACGCCGCGGAACAGCTGCGTCTCGACCCGTACCTCCAGCTTGCCTTCGCCGGGACGCGTGATCTCCAGATCCTCTGGACGGATGACGATGTCGACCGGCTCGTTCGGCTGCAGCCCCCGGTCGACGCAATCGAACGCCTTGCCGGCAAACTCCACGAGGAAGTCCTTGGTCATCCGGCCGGCCACGATGTTGGATTCCCCGATAAAATCGGCCACGAACCGGTTGATCGGCTCGTCGTAAATGTCGGTCGGCGTGCCGCTTTGCTGGATCCTGCCTTCGTTCAGGACGAAGATCTCGTCCGACATCGCGAGCGCTTCCTCCTGGTCGTGCGTGACGAAGATGAACGTGATGCCGAGACGGCGCTGCAGCTCGCGCAGCTCCACCTGCATCTCGGTGCGGAGCTTCAGGTCGAGCGCCGACAGCGGCTCGTCCAGCAGAATGATCTCGGGACGGTTGACGATCGCCCGCGCGATCGCGACGCGCTGCCGTTGGCCGCCGGACATTTCGCCGATCTCCCGGTTCTCGTAGCCGGCGAGGTTGACGAAACGCAGCGCTTCGAGGACTTTCTCCTTGATGTCCGCCTGCTTGAACTTCTTGATCCGCAGGCCGAAGGCGACGTTCTCGAACACGTTCAGATGCGGGAATAGGGCATAGTCTTGAAATACCGTATTGACCTGCCGTTTGTTGGCGGGCACGTGGTTGATGACCTTGCCGTTGAAATAAATCTCGCCCTTCGTCGGCTCCGCGAAGCCGGCGATCAGGCGCAGAATCGTCGTCTTGCCGCAGCCCGAAGGCCCGAGCAGCGTATAGAACTTGCCGCGCTCGATCTCGAAGCTGACGTTCTTCAGCACGGCTTCGTCGCCCTCGTACTGCTTGGTGACGCCGCGGAAAGAAATGATCGTTCCGAGGCTTGCCTGTCCCTCCATGAATAAGACCTCCTTGCAAAATGATGGTGCGCCGTTCCGCTGCGTCGTTCGTTAATGGATAGTATGCCCAATTGATAACCGCGCATCAAACCGCGCCTGACCGGATGCGCCGGGCGGCGCTCCGTTAGCTGCCGGGATGAACGATCTCGAACCTCGCGCCGCCGATGATTTCCTCGACGGCTTGTTCGAGCGCGAGCGCCGTCGTATCCAAGCGATGCCCGGCGTCGGCGCCATGATCGGCGAGCAGCTCGCGCAGCACGATGCCGCAGCGCTCGCCCATGCGAAGCTCGGGCGTCCGCTCGGCGTCACGCCGCCGCAATTCCTCTTCCGCGGCGGTAAGCAGAATGAATTTCAGCGTAACCCGCCGAAGCCATCCATCGCCGAGCTCCGCTTTGAACCGTTCGATATCTGCGCGGAATATCACGTAGTTGATCACGACGTCATGCCCGGCATCGGCAAAATGACGCGCAAGCGCCGCGATGTTCCGCCACATCAGGCCGACGTGGAACGGACTTTCCCACGGACTGCGGTTGCCGCTTACGACCAAATGGTAAATATCGTCGCCGTCGATCATGGCGCTTCTGCCCAGCCGTTCCGCGATCGCGCGCGACGTCGTCGATTTGCCCGCGCCCGGGGGACCGGATATCAGATATAGGATCGGTTTGCGCTCCAGCATGATTTTACCCCCTGGATCAAAGTAGCCCTTCCTGCCCGACTCGCTGCTTTTCGTTCCCGGAGCTCCTATGCTCCGTGCCGATCCTATGAACCCGCCAATACTTTGCCGTCCGGATCCACCGCGCGAACGACGAAGCTGCCGATCGCGTTCTCGTCCAGCCCTTCGATCGCGATGGCGTACTTCCCGCTCACGTCCAGTTCGACGTAGACGGATGCCTGCTGCTTGATTTCCGCGCTGTCCGCCGGATGGCCGAGCGTATCGTTGCTCACGATGACCGTCTTGACCGCCGGATCCGAGGTTTCCGCCGCGAATACGATGTCGCGCTTGCCGTCATGGCTGCTCGCGTCGGCCGAAAACCAGGCATAGCGGACAGCTTCGCGTCCCTCCAGCGCAGCCATTTCCACCGACGTGCCGGGCTTGTAGAGGAAACCCCATTTGCGGTGCAGAATTTGCGCTTTGCTGCGGCTGCCGTCGGAGAGAATGACGATCGAGTCGCTCCCGCGCGCCTGCTCGTACACCCGCGTCTGCCCGCTATAGGAAGCCGTTTGCGCCAAGGCGCGATGTTCGCCGAAATAGTAGCCCGACTGATTATAGACGAAATACGCCACCGCGACTACGATCAAAATCAGCGCCAATATCGTGTTTCTTCTTCTCATGTCCCGATCCTCCTCTCATACCGCAGCTGCACGAATTCGTCTCCGCGCGTGACGACGCGCCGCGTGCCGTCCGGCAGAAAACCGAGCCGTTCGTAGAATCCCCGGGCGGCCGCGTTTTTCTCCAGCACCCATAGGCTTGCCTCCGTGCAGCTTCGTTCCCGGAGCCGCTCCAGTCCCCAGTCCATCAGCCGCGTCCCCAATCCGCGCCCCCAATATTCGCGCAGCAAATACAAGGCGGTTATTTCGCCGTCCCCCTGCTGAGGCGATATCGGAAAACGCAAGCTTATGTACCCGACCGCTTTATGGTCGATCAGCAGGATTCCCGTATGTCCGGGTTCCCGAAGCCGCTCCCGGCATTCGGATTGGCGGCTCTCCGCGGTCACGCGATTCAAAAAATCATGCGGCAGCAGCTTTCGGTAGGCATCGTGGTAGCTTCTCGCCTGCAGCTCGCCGAGCTTCACCCAATCCCCCGGCACCGCCCACCGGATAACAGCGGCTTTCAACAATTCTCACGCAGCTCCTTTAGCTGGGAATGACTTTGCGTATGTAAAAATATTATACCAACCGTCCATCTATTTGAAAATGAGTGAATTGTTTTCATTCACATCCCGAAAGTGAAAGATAAAAACAACTTTCGTTTCGAAAATAATTATGCTACCATGGTTTCAAAACGATAACAAGGAGTGGAACCGTGACTTCCAAACCGCCGCAAACGTTCACGCTGCCCGTCGTATCGTTAGACGAGACGGACCGCAAAATCCTCACCTCGCTGCACGAGAACGCGCGCATCTCCTATACCGAGCTCGGCAAGCTGGTCGGCCTGTCCCGCGTCGCGGTTCAGACGCGCATCGCCGCGCTCATGGACGAAGGCGTCATCGAACGGTTCACGGCCGTGATCAACCCCGCCCGGATCGGCATCGAGGTCTCGGCGTTCTTCAACGTCGAGGTCGAGCCGCAGTTCCTCGAGGACGTGTCCGCCAAGCTCGCCGACGAACCCGAGGTGACCAGCCTCTATCATATGAGCGGGCCGAGCAAGCTGCATATGCACGGAATATTCGAGACCATTCAGGGCATGGAACGCTTCCTCGTCGAGAAGGTGTACGTCATGCCGGGCATCGTGAGCGTGGACAGCCAGCTGCTGCTGAAGCGGTATAAGAGTCGCATGGGCATGAAGTTGTAAGCTTGGTTTAGGCATGACCTGCGGTCACTTTTCGCCAAGCTTACTCGGGAAGAAGTAGGAAAGAGAAAAGATAGCACGAAAATCACGAGAAATGAACGGAAACAACACAAAGAAAGATAGACGAAGAGAGGACGAGGAATCCATGTGGAATGAATTATGGCGGTTGTTTCTTTCGTTTGGACGCGCGACGATGCTGGGGTACGGAGGCGGGCCTTCGATTATTCCGCTATACGAGAACGAGGTCGTGAACCGGATGTCGTGGATGACGACGGAGGATTTCGGCCATGCTTTGGCGTTCGGAAATTCGCTGCCGGGTCCGATCGCGACGAAGCTTGCCGCGTACATCGGCTTCAAGGTCGCCGGCTGGGCCGGCGCCGCCGTCGCGCTTGCGGCCGTCGTCCTGCCGACCGCGCTGCTCATGATCGTGCTCGTCGGCGTCATGTCCAAGCTGCAAAACAACGCGTACATCAAAGGCATGATCCGCGGCATCCAGCCCGTCATCTTCGTCATGATGGCGATGCTCGCCTATGATTTCGCCAAATACGCCATGAAGACCTCGCCGGGCTTCATCACGTTTATCCCGTTCCTGCTGGCGGCGGGTTACTTTGTCATGGTGTATTATTTGAATCTGAGCGCGGTTTACGGCATTATCGGGTCGCTGGTGATCGGCGCGCTGTTTCTGCGCGGATAGTGCATTGCTGCTCTGCACGGGTCTATTCGTTCGTTGCGTCGCTGAGAACTTCCCGTCAGCAAACGGAAACGCGATTCCCTTAAAGGCCGCCGAGCCGCTTAACATGCAGTTCGATCCACAGATTCACTTCGTCATACCCGGATACGCAGGCCGCGATACTACTGCCGCAGGACAATAACTCTTCAGCCTCCAGCGCCTTGCATGCTTCGTAATTCGCCAAGCCAACTGCCCAGTACGCAGGAATGGAACAAATAACGCCGTGCGGGTAAAAGACATCCAAGGTGCCCTCGACGTCGGCACCGATCGGCAATGCGCGCTTGGCGTTGTTCCAGGCCGCCCAGTGCGGGGCATTTGCTAGCTCCCAGAACGCTTCGAACGCTTGTTTCGTTATCTCCTCGCCCCGTTCAGCGATCACATCCTGATCGCTTAGAAAATAACCGAAGCGGGGATGCCTTCTATTAGAACCGACCCATTCCCCTTCTCGCGTATGCATCACTTGCCGGTAAGCCGTGCGATTGTGCGAATCTATTTCGAAGTACCAGGTTTCCATGTCGCTAACCTGTGATAGATAAAGCATACCTCTCCCCCTATTCATGCAATCTCTTGTTCATATTTCAATAGGATGTCCTCGTTCGGGCTTTCATAGGAAGCCCTTTCCTTCATTAAATATCTGATTGCGAGCTCGGTCTCTCCTATCGGAAGTTCGCTCCCCCTCGAATTCCCGCAGCACAACAAAAGGAACTGCCCGAATCGGCAGTTCCTTTTGTTTATTCCGCTATCCTTACGCTTCCGAACCAAGTTCCAAGATTCGGCTGATAATCACGGCCGCTTGGGCGCGGTTCGCGATGCCCTTCGGCGTGAACGCGTCCGCCGACGTGCCGGTGATGACGCCCGTTTGCGTCAGAAGCGCAATCGCTTCTTTCGCGTAGGAAGCCATGCTGCCTTGGTCTTTGAACTTGGACAATTGACCCGCTACATCCGTTACTTGGAGGTCCTTAATGGTACTCAGCAGGTTCGCTGCCATGATCGCCATTTCCTCCCGGGTAATCGGGCGGTTCGGATCGAATTTGCCGCCGCCTACGCCTTGGGCGATGCCCGCCTCGACGGCTGCCGCAACGGCCTCGTAGTACCAGGCGCCCGATTTTACGTCGCTGAAGGAAATCGTCGCGTTCTCCGCCTTCAGATCAAACGCGCGAACGAGCATGGTCAAGAATTCCGCTCTCGTCACTTGCTTCAGCGGAGCGAAGCTGCCCTTGTCGTCAATGCCTTTGACGATGCCTTTGGAAGCCAAGGACTCGATGGCATCCTTTGCCCAAGAGGCGACCGGTCCAAGATCCGTGAACGCAGGAGCGCCAAGAACAGGTCCTGTCGGATCGGTCGGGGTCGTAGGTTCGGTAGGATTCACGGGTTCCGTTGGGGTCGTTGGATCCGTCGTTCCGGTGCCACCGCCACCACCGCCGCCGCCCGTGCCGCCGCCATTACCAGGCTGCTCCGGATGCGAGCCGTCGCCATCGTCGACTGTGCCTTCTTTGGCCGGCTCCGCAGCAAAGATCGCGTTCGCGAGCAGGCGGAACTGGAATTGCGGATGATCGCGGTTCGTCAGTTCATTGGCGAACACCGTCACGTTCAGGGCATCCGTCTTGTACGTAAACGCAATGGTGCTGCCCTTCGCTCTATCATGGTTCGGCCACCAGCCGGCCAAGTAGAAGTCGTCGTCCGAGCTGGCCGTCGCGATGACGTCCGCGCCTTCCGGAACGGCGGTAATATAGGAACCGGATACCGTATACAAATATTCCGTGTCCTCGTAAGGAGCCGTAATCACGCTGTCTTGGTCCAATATCGTCTCGAACAGGCCTTCGTGCGCGTTGCCCGTCGTGGCGAAGTTGAAGCCCGTAAGCAGGTTCGAGCTCTTCAGGGAGTTCATTACGCTTCTGCCGAAGCCGATATACGGCGTGCCCGCGCTGATGTAGCTGTTGCTGTTGCTCGTATTCACGAGCACGTCGCCCTCGGCCGCGCTGCCCGTCACGTCGAAGCCAAGCGAGTTCAGCACGAATGCGGGAACGCCCGTCGCCGCTACCTTGATCGGCTTGAGCACCTTGCCTTCCTTGCTGCCGCTTTCCTCGAACGGAACCACGTCCAGCAAGTATTTGTCCATGACGGTTTTCAAGTTGGCGTAGGAGACCAGGAAATCGCCCTTCTCATAGCCCGTGCCGCCATTATCCAGCATCGTGACCGACTTGCCCGCCTTCACGAGCTCATTGACGGCTTGCAATGCCGCGTTATTCGTATCGCGGATGACGTAGTGTACGGTGTAGCCCGTAATTTGCGTCGTCGGAACGGTCAGCGAGGTCACCGGCGCCGTCTTGGCCGCGAACGCGCCCGCATCGCGGACGATATAGCGGTCGAAGCCTCTCATGTACGAGAAACTTTGGATAATGTCCGCGTACATCGCGCTGAAGTCGGATACGTCGATTCCGTCGTACAGCACCAGATTGGCGTATCCGCGTTTGGCCTGATGCATGTTGACGATATAGCTTCCGGCCGGATACACCGTTGTCCCGACGGTCACCGGAACCGTGGATTTCTCCACCTTGACGCTGTTTCGCAGCAGGTACTGCACCATGTTGTAGACTTCGAGCGCATTCTTTTGCAAGCCTGCGTCTACCGGCAGCACGTAGTATTCAGGGAAGAAGTTGTCTTCTCCGTCGCGAGGTCTGCCGATAACTTCATTGCTGGCATTGATCAAGTATTTATCGACCGAATAGCTGTCGACGTTCTCGATGCCGCGTTTGTACACTTCCAGTTGGTTCAGGAACAGCTCCTTCTTGTTGTCCATGACGTATTTGGTCGAAGCCATGGCCGTGAAGAACAGTGCGGATACCGAATCCTCGTTCAGCTCGGGAATTTCGACCGTGTGGCCGAGAGACCCTTGATGCATCGCGAATACCGCGGTGTAAGCCGGCGAAGCGTCATCCCAGCCCGTCGCGTTGGCGATCGGCTTGTAGTCCGGATCCGCCGCTTTTTTGCGGGCTTCTTCGTAAGGAATGTGATACACGTCGTATTTGGTATTGGCTACGCCCGCGCGGCCCATCGCGTTGGCCTGATCCACCATGTTATCGATGAGCAGGTCGTACTCGAAGTTCGGGTCATGCGGCGGCGTGCACGGCTCGATCAGGAACTGCTTCACGAAGCCGTGGAAGTCCAGGAACGACGTCGGCGACCATTTCGCGATTTCGCTGGCCACGATTTGCGTTTCCGGCTGCGTTTGGTACGAATTGTCGCGGTTCAGGTCGAAGCCGTTGGCGTTCGCGCGCGTATTCAGGTAACGGCCGTCCGGATTCTCCGTGTAGTCCAGCAGGAAAATCACGTTGTCCAGCGCTTGGTTGACGTCGATCGTGACCGTCTTCGGCTTGCCCGCTTCGTCCGTCGTGTCGTACGTGACGGTGTCTTGGCTGGACATCGCATCGAAGATATTGAGAATCGCGTCGATGCCCGGCGCTTCGTCCGGATGAATGTTGTTGATCCAGATCGGCACCTTGTAGTTGCTCAGCTTGCCGCTCTTGATCTTGGTTTGAAGTCCCGCGGGATCGTTCATCATCGCCGGAAGCGTCTCGTTCACGTATTGGTCGACGGAAGCCTTGTCCTTCGCGAGGATGGTGAAGTAGATATCGCGTCCTTGCGACGACTGGCCGAGCACGCGCGTCTCGATGTAACGGCCTTCTTTGGCCTTGGCCGTGATGGCGTCGATCGCCGGTTTGATCTCGTCGTACAAATGGAACGAATCGTACGGGTTCAGCTTGATCGGCGCCGCCGCGAAGACGTTGCCGGTCTTGCCGAGAACTTCCAGGTCATGCGTGCCGATCATTTCAGGATACCGGGTACGATACGTGCCGGAGAGGTCGGCCGTGCCGTAAATCAGATCGAACGTGATTTTGGCTTTGACCTTCGTGCCTTCGACGACCGGCGTGCCTTCCAGGTAAATGAACGGGTCGCCGGTATAGCCGGCCGGCGTGGATGTCGTGCTCCATTTCTTCCAATCCGACAGCGGCTTGCCGCCGTACGTGAACTGCAGGTCGGTTACGGCCGACGTGGTCGGAAGCTCGAACTCCACGTCGATCGTGCGTTTCTCCGTCATGGAGGCTTTGTCGTCGCTCAGCGTGATCGGCTGGACCTCGGGTTCCTTCAGCTCCAGCAGCAGCGCCGTGAGCAATTTGGTGAAGGAGGTCAGATGCTCTTCGATTCGGCCGGGATACGTCTCGATGATATGCGCGAGATTATCTTTGCCCGTGTGCCACACTTCGCCTTCCAGGACCGTCTGGGTGTATCCGTCCAAATCTCCGAGGGTCCAGTTCGTCGCTTCCAAGTAACCGTATGGAATTCCGGCTTTACGGAATGCGGCGTGGTCGCTCCAATCGCCGGTCGTGCCGGCCGGATATGCGGGATTCAAGCCCGGATTTGTCTTGATGTTCAAGTCCAGACGGTCGGCGATCGCGAGCCCTTGATCGCGCACGAAGCCTTCGAATCCGGCATTGCCGTAGATGTTCATGTCGTCGCCGACGGCCACGCTGTCCAGGTTGATCATGGCCACCGTGTTCTTCTTGGCAGCGGCATCCATTTGGGAGACGTAATACTGCGAGCCTCTCGTTCCGGCTTCTTCCGCTCCGAACGCGATGAATTTAATCGTGTACGGCGTCGACTTGCTCGCGACGGCCAGAGCGGATTCCATCATGACGGCCACGCCGGAAGCATTATCGTCGGCTCCCATGCTGCCGCCCGAGCTGACGGAATCGTAATGCGCGCCGATAATGAGCGTTTTGTCCGAGAGTCCCGGCTTGGTGGCGATAATGTTGTTCGTCGTGACCGTGTTGCCCGATCTCGTGTAGGAGAATTCCTGCTTCGTAGCGGACAAGCCCATCTTCTCGAACTCGCCCTTGATGTAGTCGCCGGCCGCTTTATCGGGGTCGCTGCCCGCGGTACGCGTACCGATCGTCGTCGACAGATACGTCAGGTATTGCGAAGCCGCGTAGCCTACTTCGCCTTCCTTTAAGTTAAGGACAGGCGCATCGAGCGCGGCAACCGACGATTCGCTTGCCGGATCGGCCGACGGCGCTTCCGTCGTCGGCGCTTCCGTCGTCGGCGCTTCCGTCGTCGGCGCTTCCGTCGTCGGCGTTTCCGTAGACGGCGTCTCGGACGTTGGCGCGTCGGACGTTGGCGTTTCCGTCGGCGTTTCCGTCGACGGCGTTTCGGCTGCCGGATCTGTCTCTACCGTTCCCGGCCCCCCGGTATTGGCGTCTTCCGCATAAGCTGCCGGTACGAAGGTCGAGACCGCCATCGTGAACACGAGCAGGAAAGAAAGCAAGCGTTGCGTGATCATTTTCTTGAACATGGTATTCCTCCTAATCTTGTCGAACGGATGAAAGATTCATATAAGGAAAACGCGCATAAAAAATTCAGTGCGAACATCCATGTAACTCCCGTGCCTCTAAGCATCCCTCCGTTTCCTGATCTCTCGTCGCCGGCTTGGCTGCATGGATTCGCCCGATAATCTCTCGCCCGCTTGATCGACAATATGTATACAAAATACATAACACAATATACGATATTATGTTAAGTATAATGACATCACGACTGAATACCTACTAGTTGATAATCAATACTTAATCCGACACTCACTTTAGCCCTCTAATGCGTTAGATAATATAACATTTTGAGAGTAAAGTCTATCAAATTCTAAAATTTAGTTAAATAATATAACGCGAATCTATCATGAGTTGCGAATCTCGCATTGTCCGCCGGCTTGCGCAAACGGGAACAAATCATCGCGGTTGCCCGCCTTGGAGTCGCTCCCGACAGATCGACCCTCGAGAGCAAGTTCCTCCGCCCGGACGGCCGGTCACAGAATCCGCTTGCCGAGCAGCGACGTCGCGAGCTCCACCGCCAGGGTGGCCGTGCGCCTGTCATAATCGAGCAGCGGATTAACTTCCACGATATCCATGGAGGTAACCCGTTTCGACTCCGAGAGCAGCTCCAGCGCGAAATGCGCCTCCCGGTAATTCAGCCCGCCCGGCACCGGCGTGCCGACGCCCGCCGCCTCCCGGGGATCGAGACAATCCAGATCGAAGCTCACATGAATGCCGTCCGTGCCGTTCCCGGCGATTTCCAGCGCCTTCTCGATGACGGCGGCGATCCCCAGCCGGTCGATCTCGTGCATGGAGAAGCAGGCGATGCCTTCCGAGCGGATAAGCTCGCGCTCGCCCGGGTCGAGCTCCCGGGCACCGATAATCACGATGTTTTCCTTCTTGATCAAGGAACCCGCTCCCGGAATGTCCGTCAGCTTGAAGTTTGACTTGCCGATCGCGATCGCGAGGGCCATCCCGTGCATATTGCCGGACGGAGTCGTCTCCTCCGTATTCAGGTCGCCGTGCGCATCGAACCATATAACGCCAAGATTCTCGTAATGGGCGGTCAGTCCAGCCAAGGAACCGATCGCCACGCTGTGGTCGCCGCCCAGAATTAGCGGAAAACTGTCGCGGGCTGCCGCCCGGTATACCTGCTCGCCGACCAGCCCGCTCATTTCCAGCACTTCGGGAAGGTATTTGATTCGGGCCGGCGCTCCGGTCAGCAACGGCTGCACGGGGCAATCCACCTCGATCTCGTCCTCCACCTCGATGTCCATGGCGCGCAGCTTGCGCATAAGCCCGGCTTTGACGATATACTCCGGACCGAGATCCGTTCCCGCCTTGCCGCCGCCAAGCCAGAAGGGAACGCGAATCAGCCTGACTTTCTTCTGCGTGCCGGCCGCGCCTTGCAATTGCGTACCCGCAGCGGTTACATTCCTATTCGTTTCCATCGCGTCAGCCTCTCTCCTCTCGATGATACGCCGGCGGTGTAGCCGGCTAAATGGCCGCGCCCGTGAGCACGCGCCGGATCCGCTCCAGCGCCCAGTCGATCTCCGCCCGTTCGATCGTAAGCGGCGGCGCAAACCGGATGGTCGTCTCGTGCGTTTCCTTGCACAGCAGTCCCAGCCGCATCAACGCTTCGCAATAGGGCCTCGCGGCCGTATGCAGCTCCACCCCGATAAACAACCCCCTGCCGCGGATCTCGCGCACCAGCGGACTGGCCATCTCGGCCAACCGATCGGCAAAATAGCCCCCGAGCAGCTCCGAGCGTTCCGCCAGCTCCTCCTCCTCCACGACTTCGATCGCCGCGATCGCCACCGCGCAGGCAAGCGGATTGCCGCCGAACGTCGAGCCGTGCGAACCCGGCTCGAAGACGCCAAGGATCTCGTCGCTCGCCGCGACGGCGGAGATCGGCATTACGCCTCCGCCAAGCGCCTTGCCCATGATATACATATCCGGCACGACCGATTCGCGGTCGCAAGCGAAGCGGCGCCCCGTCCGGCCGAATCCCGTCTGGATCTCGTCCGCCACGAACAGGACCCGATGCGCGTCGCACAGCGCTCTTGCCTGCCGCAGATAACCCTCCGGCGGGATGACGATCCCCGCTTCCCCTTGTACGGGCTCGACCAGGAACGCGGCCGTATTCGGCGTGATGGCGCGCTCCAATGCCGCGATGTCGCCGTACGGGATGACTTTGAAGCCCGGCGTGAACGGCCCGAAGTCCCGCTTGTAGCCCTCTTCCGAAGAGAAGGACGTGACCGTGATCGTCCGCCCGTGGAAATTGCCCGCGCATACGATGATCTCCGCTTGATCCCGCGGCACGCCCTTATGCCGGTATGCCCAGCGCCTCGCCGCCTTGATCGCCGTCTCTACCGCTTCCGCTCCCGTATTCATGGCCAGAATCCGCGGCATTCCCGTATACCGGGACAGCTTTTCGTAGAACAAGCCGGACGTTTCGTTGTGGAAAGCTCTGGAGGTTAACGTCACCTTCCCGGCCTGCTTCGCAAGCGCCCCGATGATCTTCGGATGGCGATGCCCTTGATTCAGCGCCGAATACGCGCTCAGCATGTCCATGTAACGGCGCCCTTCGGGATCCTCGACCCAGACGCCGGACGCGTTCGCGATCACGATGGGCAAGGGATGATAATTACGGGCACCGTACCGGTCCGCAAGCGCGATGGCGATCCCCGATTCGCCGACTTCCATCTGTATGCACTCCTTTATTTGTATACAATATACATGAGACGGTATAAAAAACCGATTCCCAGCCGTTAACCGGCAATCCTACCTAATAAACGCGTTAATTCACTAAAGCACTTTGGACAAAAACTCCTGCGTTCGCGCATGCCGCGGCTGAAGAAACACGTCCTTCGGAACGCCCTCTTCCACGATGACGCCTCCGTCCATGAACAAGAGCCGGTCGCCGACTTCCCTCGCGAAGCCCATCTCGTGCGTCACGATCGCCATCGTCATGCCGTTCATCGCCAGCTGCTTCATGACGTCCAGCACTTCCCCGACCATTTCCGGGTCCAGCGCGGAGGTCGGCTCGTCGAACAGCATGACGTCCGGCTGCATCGCCAGCGCCCTCGCGATGGCGATCCGCTGCTTCTGGCCGCCCGAGAGACTGCCGGGAAACGCGTCGCGCTTGTCCTCCAGCCCCACCTTGCGGAGCAGGTCGACCGCGATCGCCTCCGCCTCGTCCTTGGACAGCTTCTTGATTTTGCGCGGTCCGATCGTCAGATTGTCCAGCACGCTCATATGCGGAAACAGGTTAAAATGCTGGAACACCATCCCCATCTGCTGGCGCGTCGCGTTCAAATCGGCCTGCTTGCCCGTGATCATCCGCCCCTCGAAATAAACGCCCCCGGAGCTCGGCTCCTCCAGACGGTTGAGGCAGCGCAGGAACGTGCTCTTGCCGGATCCGCTCGGACCGATAATGACCACGACCTCGCCCTTCCGAATCTCGGCGTCGATCCCCTTCAGCACTTCATGCTTGCCGTACGACTTCCGCAGTTCGCTTACCCTGATCATCGACTGCCCAGCCTCCTTTCCAGCGCGCCCAACAGTTTCGAGACCGTGAACGTGAGGATAAAATAACCCGCCGCGGCCGCGATTAGCGGCTCCATCGGCTGATAGGTGATCCCTTGCACCGTGCGCGCGGAATACATCAATTCCGCGATCCCGATAACGGAAACGAGCGAAGAATCCTTAATGATGACGATAAATTCGTTGCCGATCGCCGGCAGCATGCTGCGGAAGGCTTGAGGCAGCACGATCAGGCGCATCGTCATGCCGCGCGTCATGCCGAGCGAGCGCGCGGCCTCCGTCTGGCCTTTGTCGATGGCTTCGATCCCCGCCCGAAAGACTTCGGCCATGTAAGCGGCGCTGTTGATGGTCAGCGCGACGACCGCCGACATGAACGGAGGCAGGTCGATGCCGAATTCCGTCAAGCCGAAGTGGATAATGAGAATCTGCACCATGAACGGCGTGCCGCGGATGACTTCTATATAAGCCATAGCCAGAAATTGAAGCAGCCGGACGCGCGAGATGCGCAGCAAGGCGAACCCGACGCCAAGCAGCGTCCCGAGAATGACGCCGAAGAACGACAGCTGCAGCGTATGCCAGGCGCCACGCAGATAAGTCGGCCAATACTCGCCCAAAAATGAATAATCGAAATGCATGTCCACCTACTCCGTCCGTTCGTTATTCCCCGACAAGCTCATTGGCTTCGACGACAAAACGGTCGATGTCGCCGCCGTCCTTCAGGCGTTTAATCGTGGCGTTGGCGCTGTCCACCAGCGCTTGGTTGCCTTTCTTGATCGCGATCGCGGCGCCCGCTTCGTCCTCGGACTGCACGATCTTCGCCTCCGATACCACGAGGTCGGTCTGCGTCTTGACGTACTGGTCGGCAACCGGCTTCTCCAGGATAATCGCGTCCGAGCGGCCGCTCGTCAATTCCAGGATCAGCTCCGGAATTTTAGCCAGCGACGTCAGCTTGGCGCCTTCGATCTCTTGCGCGATGCCTTCTTGGATCGAACCCTTCTGCACGCCGACTTTCTTGCCCTTCAAGTCGTCGAGCGTCTTGTATTGCGCGGTTTGATCCTTCTTCACCAGCACGGCCTGCTCCGCCAAATAATAGAGGTCGGAGAAGTCCACGTTCTTCTTGCGCTCCTCCGTCGGCGTCATGCCGGAGATAACCATGTCCACTTTGCCCGTATCCAGCGCAAGCAGCAAGCCGTCGAAATCCATGTCCGTTATTTTGAGTTCGGCGTTCATGTCTTTGGCGATTTCCTTGGCGATCTCGATATCGAAGCCGACGATCGCGTCTTTGCCGTCGATGCTTTTATGAAACTCATAAGGCGCGTAGTCGGCGCTCGTTCCCAGCACGAGCGTCTTCTGCCCGGCCGGTTCGGAAGCTCCCGCATCGGCAGTTGCATTGGCGTTCGCGGCCCCGGCATTCCCGGAATCGCCTTCGTTCTTCTTCTCCCCGCAGGCGGTCAGAACCACCATTAGCCCAATCATCACCAGCAGCATCTTCTTCACGTTCTCATCTCTCCTCTTCTTTTTGGCCTTCGCTTACCCGATTCCCCCGTCAGGCTTTCGTTAAATCTGTATACAAAATACAATATTCACCTGTCGATGTAATGGATTATAACACCAGTTCTCGGACTCTACAAGATTTTTCCTCTTCCATTCGTCGCCAAATGAGAGATTCGCCTTTTTCGCGTGACAAAACCTAACACATACTGGAATAACATTGCTTGAACACGAAGTATAGCAATGATAAAATAGATTATTATATATACATAACCGAAGTAATACGAGAGATTTATCCCGGTTGAAAGGAGAAGCTTTCATGCAGATGCCAAAGTATCAATCGCTCAAAGACCACGTTTATAACTACATCGCGGAAAGAATTCAAGACGGCACCCTCCTTCCCAACCATAAAATCAACGAAGCCGAAATTTGCAAGAAACTGGACATCAGCCGCACGCCGACCCGAGAAGCGCTATTCCAGCTTACCTCCGACAACCTGCTTGAATATTTGCCGCGGCGCGGATTTACCGTGAAAGCTTTCGATGCAAAGAAGAAGATCGATTTCTCGCGGATCATCGGCACATTGGATGCGCTGGCTGCCACGCTGGCGGTGGATCATCTCGAGGAAAGCGATCTTGCGGAGATGGAAAGACTCGTCAATAAAATGGATCACGACATAGAACGCTTGAATTTCACCGAGTATCACGCCGATCAGTACGAATTCCATGAACTTTATATCCGCAAATCGGACAATCCGCTGCTGATCGACATGATGCACTCGCTCAAAATCAGTTTCGTCCGGCAGTCCTACTCCAGCGAAGATAAACAGAAGCTCGCAGCCGTCTTGAACGAGGTCAACTCCGAGCATCGCAAAATCGTCGAGCTGATCCGTCTCAAGGATAAGCCCCAGCTGGAATGCACGCTGAAATACCATTGGCGGATCATCGACACGGATATGCTGTAGCCCGTGATTCGGCCGTAACGATAAACGCTTACAAAAAAACGACCCGCGCGGGTCGTTTTTTTATTCATTCGACATAACCGGGCTGCACTGCTGCGCTTATTGCCGCCGCCCTCCCTTCCAAAAAGGCACTCTCCCTGGAACGTCGGCTCTCGCAGGCTCATAAACTATCAAGAGGCGACATTTCATAGCGAAGGAGCCGTGATGGCATGCAAGCAAGAAGCGCAAGCAACTTGAAAGTCATCGATGTCTCGCATCATCAAGGCATCGTCAACTGGGACAAGGTGCGGACGGACGGCGTGGTCGGGGTGTTCATGAAAGCCACGGAAGGCGGCGGTTTCAAAGATTCGACGCTGCCGTCCAATGCGGTCAATGCGGCCGCGGCGGGATTAAAGGTCGGTTTCTATCATTACGCGCATCCGGAATCGAACGATGCCGCGGCGGAGGCCGCGCATTTCGTCTCCGTGATCGCCGGCTATAAAGCGGACTTCCCCCATGTCCTCGACGTCGAGGGCGATGCCGCGCAAGTACCCGATGACGAACTGACGGACTGGTGCGCGCAGTGGCTGCGGGAAGTCGAACGATTGACGGGCCATGACGCCATGGTGTACACCGGCGCCAGCTTCGCGAAGACTTACCTGGGCAAGGAGCTCGGCCAATGGCCGCTCTGGATCGCCCACTATGGCACGAACCGACCGATGGACAACGATACGTGGGACGAGTGGGCGGTCTTCCAATACACGTCGACGGGTTCCGTGAACGGCATTGCCGGGAACGTCGACCTGAATGCCATGGAAGAATCGTTCTTCGACCGTTATGCCGGCGTCGTCGCCGTGCAGCCGATCAGCGAACAAGATACGGTCAAGGTCGTCGTCAACGACAAGCTAGCCGCCTACGGACGCAACCGCAACGGCACGGTCTACGCGCCGCTCAGGCAGCTCGGCGAATCGCTCGGCGCCACCGTCACGTGGAACGCGGCAACCCGCATGCCGTACGTCAACGGTTTCCCCGTCACCCAGTTCACGCTGCTCGACGGATCGGCATACGTCAGCGTCCGCGCCGTCGGCCGCTTCCTCGGCGGCAAAGTATCTTGGGATGGCAGGACGAATAAGGTATATATCTACTATTAATCTGGTAAGTCGGTGATTTTTGTTTGCTTTATACAAAAGAAAGAGCAAAAAACCTTGCCCGAAATCCCGGCAAGGTTTTTTGCCATGCAAGGCATGGTTATCGCGTACCCGGTCAACCTTCCGGCGCCGCGGCCTCGAGCGCAAGGCGGATGTGCGCTTGAATGCTGTCCGCGAAATCCGCTTTATGAAGCTCCGTCAAGCTCGGACGCAGCAGCTCGACAAGCTCGCCGATCGTCTCCAGCGCGGCGCGCACGTCGCGTTCTTCGGGCCGGGCAATCGGCTCCGGCCGGCGGGCGGGCTCCCGCCGGCCGCCTCCCGCCTCGCCGTCCCGTTCCAGCGTCTCGCGGAGCAGCCGCAATTGCTCGGACGCGGCATCGAATCGATGCTGCCGGCCGATGCAAACCAGATGGCCGGTACCGTCCCCGCTCCAGCTTTGATACACGTCGAACAATGCCGCGGGGCGCCCCGCGGCGCGGAGGTTCAGCTCCACCTTCATGCCGGAATGGCTCGGCGCGACGAGCGAGGCCGCTTTGTCCCGCGAACCGGCGTCGAGCAACTCCCGCCAGTCGGGTACAGGCGGAAAGATCGCCGACGCGGCTGCGGATACGGCCCGGATGCGGTAATCGGCCGCAATCTCGAAATACGGCACCGGCATATCGTCCGCCGCCATCATGACTTCCCCGCGCTCCTTCGCCGCGGCATGTCCGTTTGACGGGCGCGCAGCCATTCGCCGACGTCCAGCAAGCTCGTTGCGAGCACCAAGCGCTCCGATGATTGCCGGAGGGCGGCGTACGCACCCGCCTGCCGTCCGCCGATCATGATCGTCGGGCCGTGAAACAGCTCCGCGAGCGATTCTTCGTACGTTCGCGCGGCCGGCAGATTAGCGGCCATCGAGACGGATAGGCCGATCACGTCCGGCCGCCAATTCATCCCGCTCGCAACCGCGAGTTCGAGCGGCAGGCCTACGCCGTAGCTCCGGGTGTCCCAGCCGTGCTCCCGGAACAGCGCGCCGACGATCTTCAAGCCCAGGTCGTGCGTCTCCCCTTCCACGCACAGGAACATCGCCTTCAAACCGTTGGCCGGCGCCTGATTCACCGCCATCCCGTAGCGGGTAATCAAAATATCGCATAGACCCGAAGCCAGGTGCTCGTCCGCTACGGAAATCAGATTCTGCTCCCACAAAGAACCGATGTATCGCATGGCGGACGTCAACACCTGCTCGTAGATGAACAGGCTGTTCGCGCCGGCGTCCATGAACCGCAGCAGCTTTTCCCAACATGACTCTATCGAACCGCTAATCAATTGTTCCGCAAACCACTCGATTTCCATTTGCATGCCGAACACCTCTTAGCTTTGTCGAATTCGTAAACGCTTGTAGACCATTGTAGTACACATTCGCGCTTCGGCCTAGAGGCCGGAATTGTCTCCTGCTGTCGAATTTGACGAGACTCCCGAACTACTTATATGATGGAAATGATTCTCTTTTGCAAGGAAATATTTCCCTCGGTCGCTAGAGTCGAATGCACAGGTCACATTTTCGTTCCGCGGGTTCCGGCAGCGGGAGGATGCTTGCTGCCGACAACGCGCGCGATAACGGGACAAACCCCCGTTCCTGGCGGATCGGGAAATCCGGAGGTGAACGAACGGATGCACGGAGACGAGAATCTTCAGCAGGAAATGTCCGAACACGAAATCGGAAAGGGGATGCCGCCGAACGGGCCGGAATCTCCGCATTGCATCGTCGGAATCGGCGCTTCGGCCGGCGGGCTCGAAGCCTTGGAGCTCTTCTTCGACCCGATGCCGCCGGACTCCGGAATGGCGTTCATCGTGGTCCAGCATCTCTCGCCGGACTATAAGAGCTTAATGCCGCATATTTTGAGCAAAAATACGCGCATGCTCCTCGTCGAGGTCGAGCATGACATGTACGTGGAGCCGAACCGCGTCTATCTGATCCCGCCCCGCAAAAACATGACGATCGCCGGCGGACGCCTGCAATTGACCGATTCCATCCCGAGAACGGGTCTTCGCCTGCCCATCGATATGTTTTTCCGCTCGCTCGCGGCCGATTTCGGTTCGCGGGCCGTTGCCGTTGTTTTGTCCGGTGCCGGAAGCGACGGTTCGCGCGGAATTCTGGCGATCAAGGAAGCGGGCGGGCTCGTTATCGCGCAGGACGGCTTCTCGGCCAAATTCGACGGCATGCCGAGCAGCGCCTGCCAGACCGGCGTCGTCGACGCCGTGCTCGCGCCCCAGCTGATGGCGGAAAGGCTGATCGCGCACGCCCAAACATTTCAAACCCAAGAAAAGAGGGAATTCAAGACGGCGACGATCACGATCGAACAATATATCCAGCTTATCCTTGACAAAATCAAACAAGCGTCGGGCATTGACTTCACCTATTACAAACGCAACAGCGTCCTGCGTCGGATCGAGCGCCGCATGGCCATGAACAACGTGGCGGATATCTCCGATTATTTGGCGTTTCTCGGCCAGCAGCCGGAGGAGCTGCATGCGCTGCGCAAGGATTTGCTCATCGGGGTAACGAATTTCTTCCGCGACGCCGAAGCGTTCAAGGTCCTCGACGAGAAAGTGCTCCCCCGCATCTTCGCGAACAACGGCAAAAACCGGGAAATCCGCGTCTGGGTCGCGGGCTGTTCCACGGGCGAGGAGGCGTACTCCATCGCCATCCTGATGCGCAGGCATGCCGATCGGATGGATGTGCCCTACACGATCAAGATCTTCGCGACGGACCTGGACAAGGAATCGATCGAATACGCGAGCCAGGGCGTCTATTCCGAGAGCATCAACTCGCATCTGTCGGAGGACGACATCGCGCGCTACTTCATCAAGGACGACGGCATGTTCCAGGTGACCAAGGAGATCCGGAAAATGATCGTCTTCGCTCCGCACAACATCATCAAGGATCCGCCGTTCAGCAACCTGGACTTGATCACGTGCAGGAACATGCTCATCTACCTGCAGCCGGAAATGCAATTCAAGGTGCTGTCGCTGTTCCATTTCGCGCTGACGCCGGAGGGCTTCCTCTTCCTCGGGCCGAGCGAGACGATCGGCAAATTCACGAACCAGTTCGAGCCGCTCGACCGCCATTGGAATATTTTCAGCCACAAGGGCGCGAAGCAGCCCGGCGAATCCCGTGGCTTCGGCATGCCCGGGCAGTACGCCCAGACATCCCCGCGGGCCAAGCTGCAGCTTCCCCCTGCCGTCGTCCAGGAGAACAAGATCCGTAGGCAAACCGATGACCTGCAAACGATTCTGACGGACGAGCACTTAGCGCCGAGCATGGTGATCGACACGAATAACGAAGTCGTGCACCTGAACGGCGCGATCAACGATTACTTGCTGCTGGCGAGCGGCACGCCGAGCCTGAACGTGTACAAGATGGTCGACTCGAGCCTCGGGGTCGCCATCTCCACGGCCATGCAGAAGATCCGGAAGGAGCGCATGGAAGTCGTCTACCGGTCGCTTGCCATCCGCACGAACCGGGGCGACCGGACCGTCGACCTGAAGCTTCGTCCGTTCTCCGCCAAGAATGCCGCGTTCGGCAAGCATATCCTCGTGCTGTTCGAAGAACCCGAGCAGCCCGCGCGGAAGCCGGCGCAGACGCTCGCGTCGGCCGATCTCGACCGCGACGCCAAGACCCGCATCTTCGAATTGGAACAGGAGCTCCAGCGGACCGAGGAAGCGCTTCAAGCGACGGTGGAAGAGCTGGAAACCTCCAACGAGGAGCTGCAATCCACCAACGAAGAGCTGGTCGCGGCGAACGAGGAGCTGCAGAGCGCGAACGAAGAGCTCCAGTCCGTCAATGAGGAGCTGGTCACCGTCAACACGGAGTACCAGTTCAAGATTCAAGAGCTGACCGATCTGAACAACGACATGAACAATTTTCTCGTCAGCACGCGGATCGGGACGATCTTCCTCGACAAGCGGATGTGCATCCGCCGGTTTACGCCGGCCATCACGAAGGAGATCAATCTGATGGATGTGGACTGCGGGCGGCCCATCGACCACATCTCCCACCATTTCAAGGACGACGCGCTGGTAAGCGACGCCCGAAACGTCCTGCAGACGCTCGTCCCGCTCGAGCGGGAAATTCAAAGCCACAAGGGCACCTGGTACAGCATGCGGATATTGCCGTATCGGACGGAGGATAATTTCGTCAGCGGCGTCGTGCTCACCTTCGTCGATATCACGGACCTGAAGACCGTGAACGAAGAGCTGCTGAAGCTGTCGTACGCGATCGAGCAAAGCCCCAGCATCACGATGATGACCGACACGGCCGGCACGATCGAATACGTCAATCCGCAGTTCACGATGGTGACCGGGTACCTGCTGGAAGAGGCCTACGGCCTGAACATGCAGACGTTCAGCCGGTGGGAGGAAGGCGAGCGGTCGTTCGAGGCGATCCTGAATAGCGTCGGAAACGGGAAAGTATGGACGGGCGAGCTCGAAAGCCGCGCCAAAAACGGGAATACCTACTGGGAATCCGTGAAAATCATCCCGATCAAGGACGATCACGGCCAACTGATCCATTTCGTCAAGCTGTCCGAGAACATCAGCGAGCGCAAGAACGCGGAAGAGATGCTCCGCAAGACGGAGATGCTGTCGGCCGTCGGCCAGATGGCGGCGGGCATCGCGCACGAGATTCGCAATCCGCTGACCGCGCTCAAGGGCTTCACCAAGCTGATCAGCAATACGGGCGACAGCAAGAGCTCCTATATCGGCATCATGCTGGACGAGCTCGACCGCATCGAGCAAATCGTCGGCGAGCTGCTCGTGCTGGCCAAGCCGCAGGCCGTGGACTTCGCCAACAAGGAGCTCGGGCCGATCGTGCAGGACGTGCTGATGCTGCTCGAATCCCAAGCGAACCTCGGCGGCGTGGAGATGCACTCCGAGCTGCAGGAGGGTCTGCGCGTGCTGTGCGTGGAGAATCAGCTCAAGCAGGTGTTCATCAACCTGCTCAAGAATGCCATCGAGGCCATGCCAAAGGGCGGGCGCATCCACGTGCAGGCGGCGATCGGCGCGGACAACCGCATCATCGTGCGCTTCATCGACAACGGCGCCGGCATCCCCGAGAGCAAGCTGGCCAAGCTCGGAGAGCCGTTCTATTCGACGAAAGAGAAAGGCACCGGCCTCGGCCTCATGGTCAGCCACAAAATCATCGAGAACCATCAGGGCAGCATCGCCTTTCAAAGCAAGGAAGGCTTCGGCACGACCGTGACCATCGAGCTTCCCGCCTTGCTCAACTGACGTCAAACGGGCGGCGGAGAATGGCTTCCGCGCGGCGCCCGAAGCCGTTCAATCGCGGCGAGGATACCTTCGCGCGGGTGCATATCGGTATCGCTCTAAGCCTGAAGGAATCAGCCAAGAGCCTCTATCCCCTGCTTTGGCAGCGGTTTAGAGGCTCTTTGTTTTGGACGGGATTTCGAGTCGCTGCCGGCCTGACGGCTTATTCCGCCGCCCGGACCGGCTCCGCGGCCGCAGCTTCCCGCGGCTCCACCGCTTCCTTCAGCTTCCGCTCGATGTCCGCGGCATAAGCCGCCCGCTGCTCCCCCGTCCACCGCAGCCGCTCCGCCATCGCGGCGATGACGGCGTCCTTCCATTTGCGCACCTCCGCGATGCGGAAGAACAGGTCGCCGGTCCGGCGAACGAGGAAGTCCGCGGGCTTCGCCGCCATCTCCGCCTCTATCGCGTACCGCAGCCGGACGGCCAGCGCGAGCGGCAGCCCGTGCTTCGCCGCCCACGGCTTCGTCGTCTCCGCCAGCTCGAATAGCAGCGGCGCGTTGGAGCCGTAGCGCCGCGCCAGAAACGCGGCTTCGTCCGCGGAGAAGCCGCGGAGCTGGCCTTCGCCCGTCTTCGTGCGCACGTACGCTTCATAGTTGCGGGAGCCGCCGAGATCGCCGCCGGACATCGGGATCGACTTCGTCCCGCTCGCGGGCAGCTTGCGCTTGCCTTCCTGCACGAGAAGCTCGGAGACCTTGTCGACGACCGTCTCCGCCATTTTGCGGTAGCCCGTCAGCTTGCCTCCGGCAATGGAGATCAGTCCGGACGGCGAGACGAATATCTCGTCCCGGCGCGAGACCTCCGAGGGCGACTTGCCTTCCTGCTGGATGAGCGGGCGCAAACCGGCCCAGCTCGATTCCACGTCCGCCGCGGTCAGCGCAAGACCCGGAAACATGAAATTGACCGCCTCCAGCAGATAAGTCCTGTCTTCCGCGGTCATGACGGGCCGCTCGGTATCGCCGGCGTAATTCGTGTCCGTCGTGCCGAAATACGTCTTGCCCTCGCGCGGAATCGCGAACACCATCCGGCCGTCCGGCGTATCGAAATACACCGCCTGCCGCAGCGGGAAGCGCGACTGGTCGAACACGAGATGCACGCCCTTCGTCAGGCGCAGCGTCTTGCCCTCCTTGGAGCCGTCCATCTCGCGCAGACGGTCGACCCACGGCCCGGTCGCGTTGACGATCTTGTCGGCCGCGACCGCATACGCCCCGCCGCCGATCAGATCGCGGACGACCGCGCCGTTCAGCTTCCCGTCCTCCGCGTAGCGAAGCTCCTCCACCCGGGCATAGTTGACGGCATCGGCGCCGTGCTCGACCGCTTTCTTCATCACTTCGATCGTGAGCCGCGCGTCGTCGGTCCGGTATTCGACGTAATAGCCGCCGCCCTTCATGCCTTCCCGTTTCAGCAAAGGCTCCTTCTCCAGCGTCTGCCGCGCGTTCAGCATGACGCGCCGTTCCCCGCGCTTCACGCCGGCAAGGAAATCGTAGACGCGCAAGCCGAGGCTCGTCGAGAGCTTGCCGAAGCTGCCGCCGGCATAGAGCGGCAGCAGCATCCATTCGGGCGTCGTCACATGCGGGCCGTTCTCGTACACGATCGCCCGCTCCTTCCCGACCTCCGCCACGACGCCGACCTCGAGCTGCTTCAAATACCGCAGGCCGCCGTGCACGAGCTTCGTCGAGCGGCTCGACGTGCCCGCCGCGAAGTCCTGCATCTCCACGACCGCCGTCCTGAGGCCGCGCGCGGCCGCATCCAGCGCGATCCCCGCTCCCGTGATGCCGCCGCCGATCACGAGCAGATCAAGCGGCTTACGCTGAATGTCTTGCAAGACGGAACCCCGGTCCTCCGCTCCGAATCGGCCGTTCCTCTTCATGGTTGTCATGAACTTCACGCCTGCCTTTCCCTTTTCACAATGTACGCCGGAGGCCTCCGGCCCGCGCATGGACGACGGTCGGCGCCGTTAGATTGGTATTACCCGGCACCGCCCCGGCCGATGCAAAAAAACCACGAATAGTCGCTGCTCCGGACCGCCGGCAAGGGCGTGCCAAAACAACAATCTTCGTGGTTTCTCCGTGTCTCCAACCGTTATTAACTTACCGCTACTATACCATGCTCATTCGCAAAACGCCATGGCCGCTTTCACCGCGCGCCGCCAGCCGTCGTACAGCCGCGTCCGCCGCGCCTCCTCCATCGCCGGCGCGAACAGGCGGTCGACCTGCCGCAGGCCGCGGATTTCCTCGCGTCCGGACCAGTAGCCGACGGCCAGGCCCGCCAGGTATGCCGCGCCGAGCGCCGTCGATTCATTGACGACCGGCCGCTCGATCGGCACGCCGAGCATGTCGCTCTGGAACTGCATCAGCGGATCGTTGGCGACCGCGCCGCCGTCGACGGACAGCGCGCATAGCGCGATTCCCGACTCCTCTTCCATGACCGTCAGCACGTCCTTCGTCTGGTACGCCAGCGACTCCAGCACCGCCCGGACGAGATGCGCCTTGTTCGTGGCGCGCGTCAGCCCGAACATCGCGCCTCGCACGTCGCTGTTCCAATAGGGCGTGCCGAGTCCGACGAAGGCGGGCACCACGTATACGCCGTCCGCGGAAGGCGCCGCGATCTCCGCGGATTCCGCGGCCGAGGCGATCATGCCGAGGCCGTCGCGCAGCCACTGGATCGCGGCGCCCGCCACGAAGACGCTGCCTTCCAGGGCGTATTCCACCCGTCCGTCCGTCTGCCAGGCGATCGTCGTCAGCAGCCCGTTCTTGGACGGCACGGGCTGCCCGCCGGTATTCATCAGCATGAAGCAGCCGGTTCCGTACGTGTTCTTCACGCTGCCCTTGTCGAAGCAGGCCTGCCCGAACAACGCCGCCTGCTGGTCCCCGGCGGCGCCGGCGATCGGAACGGCATAACCGCCGAAGAGGCCGGGAGCCGTATGACCGTACACCTCCGAGGAGGAGCGCACTTCCGGCAGCATCGCCTTCGGCACGCCGAGCATCGCAAGCAGCCCGTCGTCCCAAGCCAGCTCGTAAATGTTGTACATGAGCGTCCGCGAGGCGTTCGTCGCGTCCGTCACGTGCACCTCGCCGCCCGTCAGCTTCCAGATCAGCCACGTATCGACGGTGCCGAAGAGCAGTTCGCCGGCTTCCGCCCGTTCGCGGGCGCCGGGTACGTTCTCCAGGATCCAGGCCACCTTCGTGCCCGAGAAATACGGATCGATCCGCAGTCCCGTGCGCTCCCTGACCGCCGCTTCATGGCCTTCCGCCGCAAGCCGCGCGCAGATGCCTGCGGATTGGCGGGATTGCCAGACGACCGCCGGATAGACGGGCTCCCCCGTCGCGCGGTCCCAGACGATCGTCGTCTCGCGCTGGTTGGTGATGCCGAGTCCGGCGATCCGCTCCGCGCCGACGCCCGTCTCGGCCAGCAGCTGCCGAATCACGCCTAGCGCCGAATGCCAGATAAACGACGCATCCGCCTCCACCCAGCCGGAACCCGGATACCGGAGCGGCAGCTCCTGCTGCGCCATGCCCGAGATCGCGCCCTTGCGGTCCACGAGCAGCGCGCGCGTGCTGGTCGTGCCTTGATCCAGCGCCAGCATATAGTTGTCCATGCGTGTATCCCCTCCCTGCAGTCGTATGACCCGTTGCCGGGCGGCGAGCCACGGTCCGTTCGCGCGCTACAGCTCCCATAGCTCGCGGCGAGAAGTCGTGACCGCCGCCGCGCCGGCTTCGATCGCTTGGCGCACATGCGCCTCCGTCCGGATCAAGCCGCCCGCGATGACGGGCACGCCGGTCCGTTCCTTGACTTCCGCGATGATTTCCGGCATGATGCCGGGCAGTACCTCGACGTAATCCGGCTGCGTCTTGCCGACCAGCGCGTAGCTGCGTTCCAGCGCATCGGAATCCAGCAGGAACAGCCGCTGGATGGCGATCAGCTTGTTTTGCTTCGTTCGCTGGATGACGCCAGCCCGCGTCGAGATCAGCCCGGCGGGCCGGATGCTCTGACAGAGAAAATCGGCCGCGTATTCATCGTTCTTGAGGCCGTCGATCAGATCGGCATGCAGCAGCACGTCTTTCCCGTGGGCCCGCGCCAGATCCACGATCGGCTTGATCTGCCCCACATGGCCGCCCAGCAGCACGAATCCGGGAAACGCAGCCGTTAAAAGCGCTTCCACTTCCTTCGGCTTGCGTACGGCCGGCAGCACCTTCCTGCCCGATTGGAACAATGGCAAGGCATCCGCCCCCTTTCCGCCGAGGTTGGCCGCACATGCGGCTTATGACGCGCGCGTTCGCTTCCCGCGGCTGGCGCACGGCTCCGTTATCCTTTCAATATGCCAGATTTCCCGCGCGTTGACAATCGCCCGCCGGCCGGAATTCGGCCGCGGCGCCATCCGCATCCTGCCGCCGGGATATCCGGCTTTTTGCCGCTGCATGAATAAAACGCGCCGATAAAGCGGCATATTGATGAAGAAAGCGACCACACATTCGTACGAGGAGGCATCAGCATGAACCCGCAGCGCGCGCAAGAAATCGCGGAATCGCCCGTCATGGCCGACGTCACCTGCGACGGCGTCCCCGTCTACATTCAGCATGTGGACGCCGAGAACGATACGGCCCGCATCTATCCGCTGGACCAGCCGGACCAAGAGCAAACCGTCGCTTTGGGCACTTTGGTCGAGGCATCCCCGTTCCAAGGGGACGGCATCCACATGCTGTGCCCGCCTGACCAAGGGCAGTAGCGCGGACGTTCCGCATCGCAAAAAAAAGACCCGCAGCAACGGGCTGCGGGTCTGAAGTCAATCTATATAATAGGGGGTTGAGTCTTATTATAGGGACCGAAGATTAAGAGAACCTGAAAACGGCATTGCAGTTGCGTTACAATTGCGTATCATTCTTGCGCCAGCGTCCACGTTTTTCCATCGCGCATGCCAAGCAACAACCGCTATTGCGCCGGATCGTCCCGTTTTCGCCAAAGACCCATACGGATACGGGCCGCGCGTCATAAACTGTGATGTGCTTCTTCTCTTATTCGGATCTTCGATGCTGAAGATCCTTTTTTTGTTTGCCGAACGCGAAAACGGCTCCCTCGCTTTAGGAGAAAAGCCATGTTACCCAATAAGAAAGCAGGACCAAGGTGAACACGACCGTGATCGGAATCGCAATGATCGTGACCCGCAAATAATGCATCCAGCTGATTTTGACGCCGCCTTTATGGACGATGTGCATCCACATCAGCGTGGCGAGCGTGCCGATCGGCAGCAGCAGCGAACCGATGTCGCTTCCGATGACGCTGGCGAGGTACGATAGCTTGAGCGTCAGCGGATCCAGTCCCATATGCGTCAGCGTCAGCGTGCCGACCATAAGCGCGGGATGATTGTTGAACAGATTGGACAGCACGCTGATCATCGCGCCCATCAGCACGCTTGCGTTCAGCAGGCCTCCGGAGACGATCGGCTGCAGCAGCCGGATAAGATAATCCGTCAGGCCGATGTTGTTGAGGCCATAGATGATGACGTACATGCCGAAGGCGAAGATCAGAATATACCACGGCGTTTTCTTCAGCATGTCCAGCGGGGTGATTTTCAAATAGATCCATCGCCATGCCAGCAGCGCGGCCGACCCGATCACCGCCATGATCGAGACGGGAAATCCGATGTAGGAAGCCGCGAAAAGGCTGATTCGAACGCAGAAAACGAAGATCAGCACATTGCGCATGAATTTGTTGCGGTTCTCGTTTTGATAGACGTCTTTGAGCGGGTGGCTGCCCGGCATGAAGCCCTGCTGCAGCGCGATCGGGATCTTCTTGGGCAGCGCGCGATAGAAGATCGCGTACAGGATGAGCGCCAACAGGCACAGCCCGATCGATGCCGGAACGAACATCATCGCCGTGTGCATGTACAGGCTCATGTGGACGATCTTGAGCGCGATCAGATTGACGATGTTGCTGACGCCGATCGGCGCGCTCGAAGCCGTCGCGATGATCGCGCCGGAGATGAGATACGGGATTTTCTGATGATTTTTGAGGCCCATGTTCTTCAGCAGCATGAGCAGGATCGGCGTCGTGATGAGAATGCTTCCGTCGTTGTTGACGAACAGCGTCATGAGGAAGCAGAACAAATTCGTCAGCCAAAACAGCCGGATGCCGGAGCCTTTCGCTTTTTTGGCCAAAATATCCGCCGCCCAGTAGAAGAACCCGAAGCTCTCCAGCACGATCGCCATGACGATGGTGGCGACGATCGTGATGGCGGCGCCGCCGATCGTTTCGGTGATGGTCCCGAGATCGGACAAGGAGACGCTGCCGCTTAGAAGCACGAACAACGCGCCGATCGACGCCGGTATCGCTTCGTTGACGCCGGGGCGCAGGAAGATGAATCCGAGGGTAAGCAGGAACGCGCATATCGTCGTGATAACCGTTAAATCATGCATGACTCAACCTCTCTTTCTTGTCGGAATGCTGCTCCGTTGCTGCCGGTCGCTTTCCTTCGATGCTGCCGAAAATCGAAGCGGCGACGCCGCGGTTTTCATAGAGTCGTTCGGGCGGGATGCGCAGAACAGCAAGGATGTACTGTATTTATACGTACATGGCATATAGCTCGTACTGGTCAAACTACCTAACTCTATGAAAACCATCTCCTATCAAGCGTTGACGTTTATCCCGTCGTGACGTATGGAGGCAATGGACGAAAGCCTATTCTTTGCCGGCCGGCGCCGCGTTCCCGCCGCTGTCCGAGCGCGCGAAAAGCCCGAAGCCGCGGGCATGGCCGGAGCTTCGGGCAACAATACCGGCCGGGCGGGTAACACCCCTTCGCATCTGGGCGTATAGTAAATCATTCAATCAGGAAAGGAACATCGACACCATGAATTACTATTCGTCCGGTCCGTACGGTCCAGTCCCATACGGCCATTATGGCTCCTACGGCGGCGCCAATCCTCCGACGTTCTATTACGTCTCTCCGGCGCAGCAATGGGCGATGCATCATAGCCTCGAAGCGAACCGCAAGAAAGAACAGCCGCTTACGTTCGTGCTCGTCCATGGCTCTTGGGCCGATGCGAGCTTCTGGGACGGCGTCTCGGCCGAGCTGCGCAAGCAGGGCCATACCGTATACGCGCCCGAATATCCCGGCCATGGCGCGGACTTCGCCAATACGAACGCCACTCATGCCATGATGTCGCAAGCGGTGGCGGACTATATTCGAACGCATGATCTGCACGACGTCGTGCTCGTCGGGCACAGCTTCGGAGGCTCCGTCGTGCAGAAGGCCGCCGGGCTCGTGCCGGACCGGCTGAAACGGATCGTCTTCATCGACGGCTTCGTCCTGAAGGACGGCGGCAGCCTGAGCGACGAACTCCCTCCTCAAGGAGCGGCTTTCTTCAGCGAGCTGATGAAACAGTCGGGCAACAACACGATCATGCTGCCCTTCCCGTTCTTCCGCGACGCCTTCGTCAATCTGGCGAGTCTCGAGACGGCGCAGCAATTATATGCCGGCGTCAAGCCCGAACCGGGCGGCCCGCTCTTCGAGAAGCTGGATTTGAAGAAGTTCTACAGCTTGACGACGCCCAAGAGCTACGTCTACCTGACGGTGGACAACGTATTACCGCAAGGCGAAGGCTACGGCTGGCATCCGCATATGTCGAGCCGGCTCGGCCAGTTCCGGCTCATCAAGGGATACGCCGACCATATGACGTATTTCAAGACGGAGCCGAAGAAAATCGCCGAGCTGTTGTACATGGCTTCGCGGGACTGATTCGTCCCCTGGCACGCCGGCTTATAAGCAAAAAGGCGGAACGGCCCGATCGGCCGCTCCGCCTTTTTGCGTTGATTTCCCGAATTTTGCTTGCTTCCGCGCGCCGCGGATCCCGGTTCACTCGTTCTTCGGATCCGGCCCGTACTTGTTGTGCCCCGAATCGCCTTCCAAGCAGGCGAACACCAAGAGGACGATCGCCCCGACGATCGGAATCAGGATGATGAAATACCACCAGCCGGAACGTCCCGTATCGTGGAGACGGCGAACCATGACGGCCAGCGACGGCAGCAGCACGGCCAGCGAATACAAGGCGCCGAGCACGCGGTCGAGCCCGAGGATGCCATCCACGATGGCCAGCGCGATGGACAGGATGCAGTTGACGAGCACGTACATCCAATACTCTTTCCGCCTTGCCCTTCCCGTGAAGCCGACGTAATTTTGCAGCACTTTGACGTACCATTCCATTGGCTCATCCCTCCGGCCGGCATAGTGTACTCGCTTATTAGCCTATTGCGCGGCCGCGTCGACAATGCCCCGCGTTTCGGTTATCGTGAGGATATTGCGCGGCCTTGCGAATGGGATCGCGCCGATTTAGCCATAATAGCGGCATGATTTTCAGATTCGCGGCGTCGGCTGCGAACTTGCCCGCATGGAGGACGATAGGCATGGACACGCGATACGCAACGAACGACGATGCCCCGGCGGTCATTCCGCTGCTGCAGGAAGCGATCGGCCCGATCGCTTATTTGCTCACAGGCGCCTCGGACGACGCCGATGCGGCAAGGCGCTTGACGGATTTCTACAAGCAGCCCGGCAATCGGATCAGCCGCGAGCATGTTCTCGTCAATGAACGCGACGGCCGGGTCGCGGGCATGCTCGTCGCCTATTCCGGCAACGACGCGCAGCGGCTGGACGAGCCGTTCCTGGAACGGATGCGGCGCGACTTCGGGGAAGCCGAACGCGAGATCGTCCGGGAAGCGCGGGACGGCGAATACTATTTGGACGCGCTTGCCGTCGCCGAAGACTACCGCGGGCAGGGCATCGCGAAAGCGCTCATGGCGGCCGCGGAGCGGCGGGCGGGGGAGCTGGGCTTCGACCGGACGTCGCTCATCGTGGAAGCGTACAACGAGCGGGCGTACGGTATATATGTGCGCCGCGGTTACGCGGAGGACGGCTTGCTGCGCATCGGCGGCAGCGATTATCGCCGGATGGTGAAGCGGCTGTAGGCAGGCGAGACGCGGTGTCCGAAGCTCGCCCTTGCCCGCCCCAAACCGATAAAGCGGCAAAAGCCGGACCGATCATCATGATCGTCCGGCTTTTCATGGTTATGCGAACCCGCGCGTCTCTGCCTTCGGCGGCATTCCCGATCTGCAAATGCCTCGCTGCAAACGCTAGGAGAGCCGGCTTTTCGCCCGTTACGCCAGCTTCGGCATCAAGCCGCCGCCAAGCTTGTCGCCGCGTTCCAGCCCGAGCCCATCCGTGATGACGTGATTGTCTCCGCTGTAGGTCGTCCCGTCCTCCATGAAGATGATCGCCAGCGCCCGGCGCGGTTTGTCCGTCGCGTTCGCATGCGCGAAGTGGAACGTCATCCCGTCGTGGAACGTGCAGCTGCCCGCTTTCATGCGGCAGATGACGGCGGTGTTGCGGTCCAGGTCCTTGGCGCCCTCCTGCGCGAAGATATCCTCCGGCGTGACCAGGCTCACGCCCTTGAGGTTGCGGACCTTCTGGGATTTCGGCACGAACATCATGCAGCCGTTATGCTCGTCGACGTCATCCAGCGCGATCCAGATCGAGAAGGCGTTCTGCTCCTTCATCTCCGCCATCGGCCAGTACGGACGATCCTGGTGCCACGGCGTCACTTTGGAATCGCCCGGCATCTTCAGCAGCGCATGATCGTGGAACAGACGGATGCCCGCGAAGCCCGTCAGCTGCTTGCCCAGATCCGCGAATCGCTCGCCGAGCACGAACTTCGCCATGCCGCCGTGATCCCTCCAGGTGTTCACCCGCTGATTCAATACCTTATAATAGGCGCCGCCGGCCTGATCCGTCTGGAGGCCGCGCCCGCCCTGATTGTTCATCGTCTCGTCCATGTATTCCCGAAGCTCCGCGAGCTCCTCCGGCGATAAGACGTTATCGATTTGCACGAATCCGTTTTCCCGGTAAAAAGCCACTTTCTCGTCGCTAAGCTCGATGGTTGCGTTCAGCATGCGTACTCATTCCCCTTCTCGTATCGGATACCTTTACTCTACACCCGGGTACCCCGGGCCATCTTGGACGATAAGGGGAAAAACACGGACGATCTGCCAAAATTGAAACCGCTATCTTCCGAGGACCCGCTGCTCGTCCGTCACCTCGCGAAGGTACGGCAGCAGCACGTCCCGCATCTCCTCGCGGCGAAGGCCGACCTCGATGACGGCCTTCATGTAGCCGATCTTGTCGCCGATGTCGTAGCGCTTGCCGCCTAGCGTCAAGGCGAGCAGTTCTTCCTCCGCGCACATCGCGTCCAGCGCGTCCGTCAGCTGGTATTCCCCTCCCGCTCCGCGCTCCAGCCGTTCCAGCACGGGGAAAATCCCGGGCTTCAGCACATAGCGGCCCATGATTGCCAGGTTGGACGGCGCCTCCCGAACGGCGGGCTTCTCGACCAGGCCCTCCACCCGATAGACGCCGTTCGCCTTCGCCGCCGCGGGCTTGACGATGCCGTATTTGCCGACCTCGCCGGCGGCGACTTCCCTGACGCCGACGACCTGCCGCCGCGTCCGCGCGTGCACGTCGATAAGCTGCGCCAGCGCCGGCGGCTCCGAGAACATGATGTCGTCGCCGAGCAGCACGGCGAACGGCTCGTCGCCGATGAACTGCTTCGCGCACAGAATGGCATGCCCGAGGCCGAGCGGCTCCTTCTGCCGAATGAAATGGATGCTCGCCATGTCGCTGATCGCCTGCACCTCCCGCAGCTGGCCGAGCTTGCCTTTGTCCGCGAGCAGCTGCTCCAGCTCGACCGACTTGTCGAAATGATCCTCGATGGACTTCTTGCCCCGTCCCGTGACGATGATGATGCTTTCGATGCCGCTCTGCACGGCTTCTTCCACGATATATTGAATGGCCGGCTTATCGACGATCGGCAGCATTTCCTTGGGCTGCGCCTTCGTCGCGGGCAGGAACCGGGTTCCGAGGCCCGCGGCGGGAATAACGGCTTTACGAATGGTCATGGCGGGTCTTCCTCCTTGCTTGGGTTGAGTAATCGCCGGCGCCGAATACCCAGCATCGGCTCCCCGCATAATTGACGATCATGCCGGCTCCCGTGGCCAGCAGCTTGCTCGGCAGGAGCGGCAGCCCCGCTCCCGCGTGCAGCTGCTCGAGCAGCCAGGCGACAAAGGCCAGCACGGCCAAATTCAGCAGCAAGAAACGCGGCAGCTCCCGATAGCGGCTGGCGCCGGAGCCGAACGTCCAGCTGCGGTTCAGGAGGTAGCTGTTCAGCATCCCGCAGCCGTATGCGAGGATTTGCGCCGTCACAACGGAGCAGCCGGCAGCCGTCAACATCGCGAACGCGAGCAGATCGGCGCCCGTATTCAGCAGGCCGACGGCGGCGAACCTCAGCAGCCGGCCGTTCATGGCTGTCCGCCGCTGCCCGTCCTGGGCAGCGCTGCCTTCTCTCCCAGTCCGGCCGCGAGGCCGCGGACGTCGCGGACGATGTACAGCGGACGTCCTTTCGTCTCGTCGTAGATCCGCCCGACGTATTCGCCGAGTATGCCGAGCATAATCAGGATAAATCCGTTAAAAATCAGCATGATGCCCATAAGCGACGGCCAACCCTTCATCGTGGCATGCGTGAAGACCGCCAGGTACACCACGTACAACAGGAACAGGAACCCGATGCCCGACAGCGCCGCCCCCATGTAACCCGCCAGCTTCAGCGGCTTGTAGGAGAAGGAGGTAATGCCGTCGAGGCAAAGCTTGATCATTCTGCGCAGCGGGTACTTCGTCTCCCCGGCCAACCGTTCGTCCCGTTCGTAGACGATGGACGTCTGGCGGAATCCAACCCAGCTGACGAGCCCGCGGACGAACCGGTTGTTCTCGGGCAGGCGGTTCATCTGATCGACGACCTTGCGGTCCATGAGGCGAAAATCGCCCGTGTCCACGGGGATATCGATGTCGGTCGAAGCCCGCAGGATGCGGTAGAACGCACTGGCCGACCATTTCTTGAAGCGGCTCTCGCCGTTGCGCTTGCCTCTCGTGGCATAGACGACCTCGTAGCCTTCGCGCCACCGCTCGATCATGCCGAGAATGAGCTCCGGCGGGTCCTGCAGATCCGCGTCGATGATGATGACCGCGTCGCCGGACGCGTAATCCATGCCGGCCGTGATGGCGATCTGGTGGCCGAAGTTGCGGGAGAAATCGATCAGCTTGACCGTCTCGTCCCAATAACCGTATTCCTCGATGATGGCCGCGCTCCGGTCCTTGCTGCCGTCGTTGACGAACAGCAGCTCGTAGGTCTGCCCCGCGGCGCTCATGACCTTCTTCAGCCGCCGGTACGTTTCCTGGATGACGGCCTCTTCGTTGTACATCGGGACGATAATGGAGAAGGTGATTTTTCTGCTCATGACGATCCCTCCTTAATTCTGATCCAAGGTCACTTCGTAAAGCGTGGATCCGCCGTTCATGCCCCTGCCGCCGAACTGCCCCCCGCCTTCCGTCGCCGAATCCGTCGATGCGGCGGATTGCCATTCGCTCGTCGGCACGACCGTGCCATGCTCGGCGATCCAAACCGTCAGCTCGGAGCTGCCTCCCCTGCCGCCGCGACCGCCGCCGGAGATCATGAAATACTTCAGCTTGCCGCTCGCCACGAGCTTCTGCAGCTTCTCCGCGGAATAGACCGGATCGGAGCCGGAGAATCCGCCCAGCGTAACGACTTTCTCGTTCTCGTCGATAATGTACGGCGCGGCCGTGTTGTAGTCGAAGGTCGCGAACAGGTATTCCTCGCCCGTGTTGTGCTCCCGCAGATAGTTCAGCGTTTGCTCGTTGATCGCTGGGCCGCCGTTCATGCCGCCCGCGAATGGCATTGCTCCTCCGCCGCCGAAAGCAGGCACCGAGCCGCCGGCTACTTGGCCGGCTACTTGGCCGGCTGCACCCGGTGCGCCTAGACCGTTTTGCCCCTGGCCGTCACTCGCCTGACCATCCTGGTCCTGCGCGTCCTGCCCGCTCTGCGCTGGAACGCCGGCTGCCTGGCCGAATTGCCCCTGCATGCCGCCGATGCCAAAGCCGCCGGGAGCTCCGCCTCCGCCGAAGCCGTTTGACGCGCCGTCCGGACCGACGATGGGCGTCATGCTGCTCTGGCCGTACGTAATCGGCGTCAGCGACCAGTAGGCGGGGCCGATCAGCATGACGAGCAGGCTGACCGTTCCGATGAGGCGAGCCGGCCCGGGCTCGCCGCCGTTCTTGAACGCGAACAGCACCATTGTCGCGAGGACGCCCGCCGCGGCGACGCCGATGGACCAGCCTTTGCCGATCGTATCGTCGAAGCGCTGCATGATATACCATTGAAGCGCCGCCGTCGCCGTGACGGCAACCGGCAGCAGATACGAGGTCCAGCCTTTGCCGCCGCGGTAGGCGTTCCACGATTCGACCCAGCCCGCTCCCGCGATCGCCGCGATAGGCGCCGCGAGCATGATGAGGTAGTACTGATGGAAGAAGCCCGCTACGCTGAAAAACAGCATGCCCGGGATGAGCCATGCGAGCCAGAACAGCGTTTCTTCGTGCTTCGGCGTGAACGACTTCTTGAACCGGAAGCCCGAGAGCAGCACGACGCCGGCGAACATGACGAACGGAATCATCCAGCTTGCCTGGCCGGACAGGCCGGATTGGAACAGCCGCAGCGGGCCCGGATTGCCGGTGCCGAACATGTTCCCGCCTCCGCCGCCGGGACCGTCTCCGCCTTGGAAGCCGCCGAGGCCGCCGTCTTGACCCGGAAGGCCGCCGGCCGCGGCGGCCGTGCCGGAGCCGTCGTCCTGAGCGGGCATTCCGCCGCTTGCCCCGGCGCCCGACGCGTCTCCGCTTGGCGCGGTTCCGTTCGCCGAGCCGTCGGTTGCTTGGCCGCCGCCGTTCGGCACTGAATTGGCGCCGTTTGCGATATCGTCCGTACCCGCTCCCGCCTCGCCGTTTTGCTGCGTGAACGCTCCGCCGTCGCCGCGGCTTCCTCGTCCGCCTCCCATGCCGCCTCCGCCTCCCGGCGCTTGATCGCCCGTCAAACGGGAGACGCCGTTATAGCCGAAAGCCAGGTTCAGGACGGAATTGGTTTCGCTGCTTCCGATATAGGGGCGCTTGTCGGCAGGAATCGAATCGACGACGACCGCCCAGGAGATTGATATAAGGAACATCAGCGCCGTTGCCCCGGCGAGCACCGCCGTCTTGCGTTTCCAGTTCGCTTTTGCCGCCAGGATATAGAACAGGTAGAACGCCGGGAGAACCATGTAGGCTTGCAGCATCTTCATGTTGAACGCGACGCCGATCATGGCGAACGCGCCGACGACCGTGCCCGCGCGGTGGTTGCGGATGCCTTTGAAGAGCAGCCAGGTGCCGACCAGCAGGGCGAAAACCAGCATGCTGTCGATGTTGTTCGTCCGGCTGACGGACGGCAGCACCGGCGTCAAAGCCAGGACGAGCGAGCCGATCCGCGCGGCCTTGACGCCGAACGTAGGCTTGAGGATAAAATAAATCAGCAGCACGCTGCCGACGCCGGCCAAAGCCTGCGGCAATATGACGCTCCAGCCGTGCACGCCGAATACGTACGCGAAGGCCGCCTGAATCCAGAACGTCAGCGGCGGCTTATCCACCGTGACGGAGCCAGCCGAGTCGAGCGACCCGTAGAAAAAATTCGAGAAGCTCTGGAGCATGCTCGCGACCGCCGTCGTGTAATAGGCATTCGCGTACTTGTCTTCCCAAATGCCGTAGCCGTTCAAAAAAACGGACACGACCGCGACGGCCGTCAAATAAAAATCGATCTTAACCTGCTTGAATCCCTTCATGGGACGAACCACTCCTCTTGTTCACCCTTCTCCCCGCCGCTCCGCGAAAGCGGCATTTTACATTGCAAGGAAAAGAAGTTACCATATTCCTGCTTGCTTCTGCTTTCTTGCCTTCATAGACGAGATTCGGTGACGTGACCGGAGAGTCAGCATGAAGTCGGACCAGTGATAACGGTCGCCTTTGTAAATGGATTCCAACCTTGAAATCTCTATTCAAACCAAGGCATCCAATTACAACAGCGAGTGCAGACTCATACTGACCGCATGGAACTTCGCATTACCGAATCCCTTTCGGCTATGTCCTTATGATGGGTTTTCTATCTGAACTGAAAATGAACCCCGGCTGAATGTTTGCTGAATGCCCGCTGAAGGCTTGCTGAAGGCTTGCTGAACGCGGGCGGAGCGGCATGGATGCCGATCGATCGGAGGCGAGTGGACCGAATGAAGCCGTCCAAGGAAATACGCATACTGCTGGCGGACGACGAGCCGCATATCCTGCAGTTTCTGGAGATGGGGCTTGCAAGCGAAGGATTTACGGTGCGTACCGCGCCCGACGGGATGAGCGCTTATGCCCTGGCGATGGATTTTCGCCCGCATGTCGCCGTGCTGGACGTCATGATGCCGGGCATGGACGGCTACCACGTGTGCCGCATGCTGAAGGAGAGCGGCAACGCGGTCGCCGTCATCATGCTGACGGCCAAGGACGACATCGACGACCGGGTCAAGGGACTGACGCTCGGCGCGGACGATTACATGGCGAAGCCGTTCAGCTTCGACGAGCTGCTGGCGCGGATCGGCGCGCGGCTGCGCAACCAGTTTCCGGATCTGCTGGGCGAAGTGGTGCTGGGTCCGTTCGGCATCGATGACCGCAGAGGCGAGATCCGCCTCGAGGACCGGCTGCTCGAGCTGTCGCCCACGGAATACGAGCTGCTGAAGTACCTCGTGCTGCATCACGGCATGGTGCAAAGCAAAGCGGTCATTCTGGACAAGGTGTGGGGGTACGATTTCGGAGGCGAAGAAAACATCGTCGAGGTGTATATTCGCTCCCTGCGGGACAAGCTGGGGGACAAGGAGCACCGGCTGATCCGTACGCTGCGCGGCGCCGGCTACCGGGTGGATCTGCCATGACGGCGGCGCCGTCGTCGCCGAGCAGCGATAACAGGCGCGGGCCGCTCCGCTGGCTCTTTCCCGGCTCGCTCAGCGGACAGCTGCTGGCGCGTACCCTGCTGCTCATGGCCGCGCTGCTGATCCTGATCGGCTTCATGCAAAATTGGCTCATGAAGGACTCGCTTTACCGGAGCAAAGCCGACGCGCTGCGCTCGCAGCTGATGACGATTCCGATGGGCTGGTTCGTCGATGCCGCCAACGAGGGCAGCGTCCCGGGAACCCGGGACGAGCAGCCGGCCGCCGGCCCCGGGAACGGGCAGAATCCCGGAGGCGGCCATAACGGCGCAGCGGGCAATGGCAAAGGGCCCGGAGGGGGAGGCGGACCCGGGGGCAGGAACGCGCCGTTCCTGTTCGCGCCGGGAACGTCCTTGGCTTACGTCGGCGCGGACGGCGCCTTCACGGATTTGTCCGGCGCGTACAGCGTGCCTTCGCCGCAGTTGACCCAAGTCGAATATCTCGGCAAGATTCGGGAGCTGGCAGCCGACAGAGGCCTGAAGCCGCGAAACGACTATTCGCTGCTCGAGGATGCCCGAGGCGTCCGGCAGATCGTCGTATTCCTGCCGGCGGGCCCGCCGGACCGTCCGCCCGGCCTTCTCCAGATGGGCGCGGAGACGTCGCAGCTGACGGACGTGATGACGCGGCAGCTGCTCATCTTCGCCAGCTTGTCCGCGCTCGCGCTCGCCGCCGGCCTGGCGCTCTACATGCCGGTGCTGCGCCGGACGCTCGTGCCGCTGTCCCGCATGGCGGAAGCCGTCAAGGGCACGGATGCCGGCAATTTGGAGCAGCGCCTGCCGGAGCATCAGGGCCAGATCGAGATCGACCGCCTGTCCGCGAGCTTCAACGGCATGCTGGAACGGCTCGATGCGTCGTTCCGCGCCGAGCAGGAAGCGACGGAGGCGATGCGGCGCTTCATCGCGGACGCCTCGCACGAGCTGCGCACCCCGCTCACCTCCATCCACGGGTTTCTCGAGGTGCTGCTGCGCGGAGCGGCGGCGTCCAATCCGGAGCAGCTGCAGGCCGCGCTTCGCAGCATGCACGGCGAGTCGCGAAGGATCAACAAGCTGGTCGAGGACCTGCTCACGCTCGCGAAGCTCGACCGCGCGCCGCAGCTCAAGCTGGCGGAGCTCTCCCTGGACGGGCTCGTCCGCGGCATGGAGCCGCAGCTCCGCCTGCTTGCCGTTGACCGGTCCGTCTCGCTGGAATTGACCGACGGCATCCGGGTGAACGGCGACGGCGACAAGATCAAGCAGGTGCTGCTGAACCTGTTCCAGAACGCCGTGCAGCATACGGATTCCGGCACCGGCGCCATCGCGGTCCTGCTGATGGCGGTTCGCGGCATCGGCGATGGCGCGCGCGCCTTCGCCGAGCTGACCGTGCGCGATAACGGCCCTGGCATCGACGACGCGCAGCTGCCCCATCTGTTCGAGCGGTTCTATCGCGGCGATGCCTCGCGCGCCCGCAAGTACGGCGGCTCCGGGCTCGGACTCGCGATCACGCGGGCCATCGCGGAATCCCACGGGGGCTCCGTCTCCGTGACGAGCAGGCTTGGCGAAGGCAGCGCGTTTACGGTACGGCTGCCGATGTGATGCGCATGCTGCCTGCTCGGCCGGGACTGCGGTCGAAAGACAAGCCGCCCGGCTGGGCCTTTTAGATAACGCGAACACGAAACAGCGATAGTCCTGGACGAATATCGTCCAGGGACTACCGCTGTTTTTGTTATGCATAATCGACCTCGCTTCCAAATCTCCGTCGACCGTCTCCGGACCTCCCCGCCTCTTCCGCATAAGCATGGATCCGCGTCAGCATCGCTTCTCAAGTCTTTCAGGCGCATTGCCCCGATATGACCCGATCATGGACCGGGTCTTCCCCCGACCAATGTCCGAATTCGCGTTCAGCCTCCCGTATGTGTTTTTCCAAAATTTTCCGAGCTACGATAGAAGGCAAGGAACGCGATAAACAAAGGAGTGAACCAAAGTGAACGTTGTAAGCGTACCGAGGTTTGAATCGGCTCATAACAAGGATGCTTCGGAGAAGGTCGGTTTTTTTGCGGGCGAGAAATGGATGGTGCTGACCGGCTTGCTCGGTTTCCTGCTTGCAGGGCTATGCGGGGTTTGGTGGATGCTGTATGGGGGTCCGGTCGGACCGGACGGCGACGTCTCGCATGCCTTCTCTTTCGATGCCGCGCTGGGATTGTTCCTGCTGTCGACGGCAGCCATCGTCCCGTTCTCCAGGATGGGGGCAAAGGCAAGAGCCGTCTTTCGCTGGTCGTATATCGCCCTGGCCCTCTATTCGTACTTCGCGGAAACCGTGCAAAACTTCCGGGGCGTCAATCCGCGATTCGTCGACGGCGGCACATCGTTTGACGAGGCGGTCGGCAATATTTTCACGTTTGTTGCCCTGTTCCTGGTTCTGTACTATTTATTCCTGGCAAGTCAGTATTTTCGTCCGAAAGCATCCCGCCTCCATCCCGAGCTCTCCGTCGGAATCCGTTATGCCATGGTCGCCGTCGTAGTCTCGTTTTCGGCCGGGATCTGGATCTCGATGAATCAGGGACGCATCGTCGGCACCGACGGGAACATTATTTGGCTGCACGGTCTCGGCTTCCATGCCCTCCAGGTCATGCCGATCGTCGCCTGGCTGACGGCCCGCGCGTCGCGGAACGGCAAGACGTCCCGCGCCTTCATCCATATCACGGGCATCTCGTTCCTGCTCGGCTTGCTCGCGATCGGTTGGCAGACGTACCTGGGACATTCCGTTCTTGCGTGGTCCGCGCTTCCGCTTGCCGCCGCCGGGTGCTTCCTGATTTCATTCGCTTCAGGCGTCGGGGCCCTGCGGGCCGCCTTGAAGGTTCCGACCGCGGGAAGCGCCCGCCGTTCCGACCCGCAAGGGATGTAAGACGAAATCGCTCCGATCGTTCCCGATGCCGTCGGTCGTCCCGTCCTTATTAAAAAACAGGAGAAGGCGCATTGCCTTCTCCTGCCCGACTATGCTCAGCCGAGGACGATCCGATCGTCGGACAGCCGCTGGCCGCTGATCCGCTCGAATTCGCCTAACAGCTGCGCGACGGTCAGCGTGCGCTTGCGCGATTCCGGGATGTCCAGAATGATGCGGCCCTTGTCCATCATGATCAAGCGGTTGCCTAGACGGATCGCCTGCTCCATGTTATGCGTGACCATGAGCGTCGTCAGCTTCATCTCGCGGACGATCTCCTCCGTCAAGGTCGTAATGAGTTCCGCGCGGGCCGGGTCAAGCGCAGCCGTATGCTCGTCCAGCAGCAGGATCTGCGGCTGCGTGAACGTCGCCATCAGCAGACTGAGCGCCTGCCGCTCGCCGCCGGACAACAGGCCTACTTTCGCCTTCAGCCGCGCTTCCAGCCCGATGCCCAGGCGCTGCAGCCGTGCGCGGAACAGTTCGCGCCGAGACGCGTTCACGCCCCGGCCGAGTCCGCGCTTCTTGCCGCGCGCATACGCCATAGCCAGGTTTTCCTCGATTGACATCGCCGGCGCCGTGCCCGCCATCGGATCCTGGAACACCCGTCCGATCCAACGGCTGCGCGCGTGCTCCGGCAACGGATGAATCGCTTGGCCGCCGATGCGCACCTCGCCGATATCCGGCTTCATCACGCCGGAGATGACGTTCATCAGCGTCGATTTCCCCGCTCCGTTACTGCCGATGACCGTAACGAAATCGCCGGGTTCGAGCTTCAGCCGAATGTTCATGAGCGCGATCTTCTCATCCGGCGTCCCCGGATTGAACAACTTCGATACCTGAACAAGGTCCAGCATTACGATCGGCCTCCCCGATTGCTTGATGCCCCTGCCAGCTCCTGCGTGCGCTTGCGCGCCAACGCCTTCTGCTTCATCGACCGACGCAAGGTGGGGACCACGAGCGCGGCCACGACGATAAGGGCGGTCATCATTTTCAAATCGGACGCGTCCAGCAGCTCGACGCGAAGCGCCAGCGAATAAATGATCCGATAGGCGACCGCGCCCAGAAGCGCCGCCAGCGTGGCTCGAAACACGTTGCGCGATCCGAAGATCGCTTCGCCGATGATGACCGACGCCAACCCCAGGACGATCGTGCCGACGCCCGCGGAAATGTCCGCGAAGCCCGAGTCCTGCGCGATCAGCGCGCCGGACAAGGCGACGAGGCCGTTGGAGAGACTCACGCCGATGATCTTGGTCGTGTCGGTGTTGGCGCCGAAGCTGCGGATCATGCGCGCGTTGTCGCCGGTTGCCCGAAGCGCCATGCCGGCATCGGTGTGCAGGAACCAATCGAGCGCCAGCTTGACGGCCAGCGCCAGCGCGAGCAGCACCGGAACGTACGCCCATTCGTTATCCGCGATGGCCGATAACACCGTATCCGTGTTCAAGAGCGAAACATTCGGCTTGCCCATGATGCGCAGGTTAATGGAATAGAGCGTGATCATCATGAGAATGCCGGCCAGAAGGCCGTTGATTTTGCCTTTCGCATGAAGGAGCCCCGTGCATGCCCCCGCGGCCAAACCGCAGAGGAAGGCGCAAATCGTTGCCAGCAGCGGGCTCGAACCGTGCGTGATCATGATCGCCGCGACGGCGCCGCCCGTCGTGAAACTGCCGTCGACGGTCAGATCGGGAAAATCGAGTATCCGGAACGTGATGTACACGCCGAGCGCCATCAAGGCGTAAAGCAGACCGAGCTCAACCGCTCCTACCATGGATTCCAGCACGTCAGCAGCCTCCTAAGCGTAAGCTTCCGCGATCGTCGCCGCGTGCCATATCGCGCGCTTCGAACGCGTTCGCCCGAAATGAAAAACGGAGCGAGCGACTGGAATCGCCCGCTCCGCGCCTTACTTGATAATGTCGTTGTCCTGGTCCTTCACTTCGCCCTTCATTCCGTCCGTTACGGCAATGCCCTGCGCTTCGGCGGCTTTCAAATTGAGAATCAGATCCAGCTTGTCCGGAACCGTCACTTTCATGTCGCCCGGCTTCTTGCCGTTTTTCAAAATATCGACCGCCATTTGGCCGACTTGGTAGCCATGGTCGAAGTATTTGAATCCGACGGTTGCGAAAGCGCCCGCCTCGACCGTATCGCGGTCGCTCGAAAAGAACGGGATTTTGTTGTCGTTCGCTGTCTTGATGATGGAATCCACGCTGCTCACGACCGTATTATCGAGCGCGATGTACAGCGCGTCCGCGCGTCCGATCAACGATTCGGCCGCTTGCTTGACTTCGGAAGTCGCCGTTACGGGCGCTTTGACGAGCTTGACGTCATGCGCAGCAAGCGCCTTCTCCGCTTGGTCGGCCATGATGACGGCGTTCGACTCTCCTTCGTTGATGACCATGCCGACTGTTTTTACGTTCGGGAAGTTATTGGCGATAAAGTCCATCAGTTGCGTGATCGCCGCCGGATTCGTATCGGAGGCGCCGGAGACGTTGCCGCCCGGCTTGTCCAGGCTGCTGACGATCTTGGCCGCGAGCGGATCGGTAACGGCCGCGAACAGCACCGGATTGTCCTTCTCTTCTTGCACGACGGCCTGCGCGGACGGGGTTGCGATGCCCAGCACGAGATCGTAGTCGTTGGACGCGATCTTTTGCGCGATGGACAAGTTGTTGCCGGCGTCGGCCTGCGCGTTGTTCATATCGACCTTGAGGTTGTCGCCTTCGGCGATGCCCGCGTCCTTCAGTGCCGCGAGAAAGCCTTCGCGCGTTGCATCCAGCGAGGGATGCTCCACGTACTGCGAGATCGCGATCGAGAAGGTCTTCGGGCCCGAACCGGAGGAAGCGTCGTTCTTCTCCCCGCAACCGTTTACAATTACAAGCGCCGCCGCGGACACAAGCAAGGAAGCCAGCATCTTTTTCTTCACTTTATTACCCCTTTTCGTGGTTTGTCCAGTGATGCGGAAGCAGCGGATATCGGCATGCCTTGCTCCTGTTCCCAGCCGTAATCCAGCCGCCTCTTCTCGGATGCCGTGTTAACGCTTTTTTGCTTCGACTCGACAAAGAACCTCAACGTTAATCCTTATTTTAATCGCGAAGACACAATTTCGTCAATTTTTTAAACGCATTTATTTTCCAATGATGGAGCGTCGTTCCAAGATCCGAATCGATAGCGGTTTATTCGATAACGGGGTCCGGCCGGTCGTGATGGCAAGCCGATCCCGCTTCCGCTTGCCGTCCGCGCGCGCTCCGCATCATGCGGGACCTATTCAAAAAAGACCGCCGGTCGCCCGGCCAATGGCCGAACGAGGCGATCTTGATTCCGTCCGAAGACGATGCGTACCTTGCGGCATGTCCTAGTTCGCGCCGAGCTGCTCCGCGGACGCGTTCGGCAGCCGGTCCCGGAATCCGTTCCAGTCCTGCCGCATCTCCGGCTCGGTTAGCAGGCAGCCATCCAGCGCAGCGATCATCCCGGCCTGATTCATGTCGATGCCGATGAACACGATTTTATTGATCCGGTCGCCGTAAACGGAGTCCCACTGCGCCGCGATATCCGGCTCCTGCTCCAGGATCCCGCGCTGCTCGGCCTGGGGAAGCGCCGCGACCCAATAACCGGAAGGACCGAATTGGATGGACGGTCCCGCCTGGCTCAGGCTCTGGCCCATCGCGTTGCGCGAAGCCAGCCATACCATTCCCTTCGCCCGCACGACCTCCGCCGGCCAGCGGCTCATCCAGCGGTACAGCCGCTCGGGATGGAACGGCCGAACGCGCTCGTACACGAACGAAGCGATGCCGTACTCCTCCGTCTCCGGCGTATGCTGCGGTTTTTCCATTTCCCGGATCCAGCCCGCGGAGACGCTCGCTTCGGCGAAATCGAACAACCCCGTATGCAGGATTTCCGCCGGATCCACGACTCCGTGGCTGGCGCGGAGAAGCTTGGCTCGCGGCTGAAGCTTCCGCAGCATGCCTTCCAGCTCCGCCAGGTCCGCCTCGTCCATCAGATCGCATTTGTTCAGCACGAGCACGTCGCAAAATTCGATCTGGTCGATCAGCAGGTCCACGACGTCCCGGTTATCGTCTTCGCCGACCGCCTGGCTGCGGGCCAGCAGCGAATCGCCGGAGGAGAAATCATGCCAGAACCGGTACGCGTCCACGACCGTCACCATGCAGTCCAGCCGGCAAAACCGGGATAGATCGATGCCCTGCTCCTCGTCCACGTAAGTGAAGGTCTGCGCGACGGGAACCGGTTCGCCGACGCCCGTCGATTCGATGAGGATGTAATCGAAGCGTCCCTCCAGCGCGAGCTGCTCCACCTCCCGAAGCAGATCCTCGCGGAGCGTGCAGCATATGCAGCCGTTCGACATCTCCACCAGCTTCTCGTCCGTCCGGGACAAGCCGCCTCCTTCCTTGACGAGCGCCGCGTCGATGTTCACTTCGCTCAGATCGTTGACGATCACGGCCACTCGCAGGCCGTCGCGGTTTTGCAGGACATGGTTGAGCAGCGTCGTCTTGCCGGAGCCGAGGTAGCCGCTGAGGACGGTTACCGGGATTTTGTCGGTATTCAAGTGGTTCATGGATTTACCCGCTTTCATGCGTAATTTTTACGAATTGAATCCAAAACGATACATCGGCGACAGGTTACGTACCCTACGATTCGCGATTCGCGATGGCAATGTCCATCGTCACTAATCGTAATATTTACTATTAAAAGATATCAGCCTCGTCCTCATCCGTCAACCGCTAAATCCGACCTGCCTGGAGGCAAGCTTGACTTTACGCCTCGATGAACGTCTGCCCGCCGAACGGACCTCCCCATGCCGCACGCCCGTCACGCGGGAATGTCAGAGCCTGCATGCCGCATCGATTGCCGTAGGCAGGCATCCTGATTTTCCTTATAATGGAACTAAGCATCGCCGAACCATTGCTCCCTTGCCAACACTTATTCCACGAAATGGAGGAAGCGCTCATGCCACAATTCAATCAGGTTTGCATCACGGGCACCGACCGCGGGATCGGGCTCGAATTGGCGAAAGGGCTGCTTCGCGCCGGCTGCACCGTGCATGCGGGCGGCATCGTCGACCCGAATCCCGAGCTCGCGCGGTTGTCGGCGCAATTCCCGGGACGGCTGCACCCCTTCCGGCTGGACGTCGGAGACGACGCCAGCGTGCAGGAAGCCGCGGACCGGATACGGGGCCAGACGCCGGCGCTCGACATGCTGATCAACAACGCCGCCCTGCTCGGGGACACGGGGAAAACGATCGCGGACGATCTGGATTTCGGCGACATGCAGCGGGTATACAACGTCTCGGCGCTCGGCGCGATCCGCATGGCGAACGCGCTGCTCGAACCGGTCATGAACGGAGGCAAGCTGATCGTGAACATCAGCTCCGAGGCCGGAAGCATCGGGAACAGCCACCGCGAGGCGTGGTTCGGCTACTGCATGGCCAAAGCCGCGCTGAACATGGGCTCGACCATCATCCACAACCGGATCCGCCCGGAAGGCGGCCGCGTGCTGCTCCTCCATCCCGGCTGGGTGAAAACGTTCATGGGCGGCAGCTGGAACGACGCGGGCACGCATACGCCGGAGGAAGCGGCCGCTCACATCCTGCGGCTAATCGAAGCGCGGGGCGGAGAGCTGCATGATTCGCCCCTATACTTGGAAGCGGATACAGGCAACGAGCTGCCTTGGTGAAGAGAGGAGACACGACGATGAACGAATCCGTTCAAGCGCTGCTGCTTGGCGATTTCACGGCCGCGCCTTGGCATCCGCTGGAGCCGGCGCGCGCGCAGCTGCAGTCCATTCTTGGCGGCGATTTCCTTCTGGACGCCACGGAAGATTACGATGTCCTGACGAGGCTGGATCCGGCGGCCTATCCTTTGTGCGTCTCGTATACGGACTGCTGGCAACGCGCCTTGAAGCCCGAACAAACGGCCGGACTCCTGCGGTACGTCGCGGGCGGCGGCGGGCTGTTGGTCGTGCACAACGGCATATCGCTGCAATGCAGTCCGGAGCTTGCGCAGCTGATCGGCGCCCGCTTTACCGGACATCCGCCCTACCAGCCGCTCCGCTACCATCCCGTTGCCGGGCATCCCCTGCTAGAGGGAGTCGACGCGTTCAGCCTGGACGAGGAGCCGTACTTCTTCGCGTTCGATCCGTTATCCGAACGCGAAGTGTTCCTCGAATACGAATTCGAAGGGAACCGTCACCCCGCCGGCTGGACGCGTGCTTTCGGCCTTGGCAAGGTCGTTTACTTGCAGCCGGGGCATCATGCCCCTTCGTTCGAGCCCGCGGCTTACCGGCGGCTTGCGCTGAACGGCGCGCGGTGGGCTTGCGGCCGCTAAGCCTGCCGCTCCCCGAATCGCCTTTTTCGTCTTATTTACTGCTCTGCCGGGCTCCGCCGGAAGCCCGCTTGTTCACGTTAAATGCGAGCATGCCTCAACGCATCGGCGAGACGCGGCCTTTCCGACAACGCCATCGGCCTGCTGCCGAACTTCGCGCGGCGCGCATCGAAACGCGCCGATCGTCTTGCCGGCGCCGACCGTCTCGCCATCCCGCCTACGCCCCGAGCTTCTCCGCCGCGTCCACCGTATGCTTCAGCAGCGTCGCGATCGTGACGGGCCCGACGCCCGCGGGAACCGGCGTAATCGCGGACGCGTGCCGCGCGCACGCCTCATAACCGACGTCGCCGACGTTGCCGGGGTTATAGCCGGCGTCGAGCACCACGGCGCCGGGCTTGATCCAGTCGCCCCGCACGAAATTCGGCCTGCCGACGGCGGCGACGACGATGTCCGCGAGGCGCACGATCGCGGGCAAATCCTCCGTCCGCGAATGGCAGGTCGTCACCGTCGCGTCCGCGTTCAGCAGCATGGCGGATACGGGCTTGCCGAGTATCGGGCTTCTGCCGATGACGACGGCATGGCGGCCCCGGATAGGCAGCTCGTAATAGTCCAGAATCGCCATGATCGCCGCCGGCGTGCACGACGGGAAATCCGCGAAGCCGAACGCGTTCTGCGCGAAGCCGAGCGTCGTGACGCCGTCGACGTCCTTCCGGATGTCGATGGCTTCGAACGCCGCGCGTTCGTCGATCCCGTGCGGCACGGGATGCTGCAGCAGGATGCCGTGCACGGAGGCATCCTCGTTCAGCTTCCGAAGCGCGCCGATCAGCTCCTCCGTCGTCGTGCCGGCAGGCAGCTCCACGCGGATCGACGCGATGCCGAGGCGCCTGCAGGCATTGCCTTTCATCCGCACGTACGTCGCCGAAGCCGGATCGTCGCCGACCAGAACCGTCGCCAGGCACGGGGTTATGCCCCGTTCCGCCAGGCTGGCGATGCGCGTCTCCAATCGTGCCTTGATGCTGTCCGCGACCGCGTTGCCGTCCAAAATAAGCTGATTTGCATAAGTCATGTCCCGTCACCCTTTCCGTGATAGCTGCAGAAAAACAGAAAGAGGCAAGGGAAAATTCCCCTTACCTCTGCCCAGGCGTACGGCCGTATAAACGATGTGCTCCCCCGCGGTTCGCCGCGTCACGCCAGTCACACACGCTTTTGAATCGATGGTTGTATTATACGCCCGCAAAGGATGCGGGGCAATCCCTTGCGGGCATCCCTGCACGGAACCCTCCGGCCGCCGCGCGGCAAGCCTGTCCTTCGCAAGCACCGTTTAACTCGCGAATCCTCGTCCATGCCTGCCCTTACGCTTAGAACGTCACCATTCGCGCATACGCGTCCCTGTGCATGTATGCTTGCGCCAGCTCCGTTTTGTTCGATTGGAGGAACATCCGCACGAGCGAGCTGCTCGTCTGGATGTCCTTCAAATAAGGCGAGAGGTAGACGGTATCCGCCTTCGTCGTGCTCCGCATGTACTGCTCCAGCTGCAGCTCGTACTCGAGGTCCGTGGAGTTGCGGATGCCCCGGATGACGGCCTTCACGTTATTGGCGTTGACGTAATCGGCCACGATGCCCTCGAAAGGCACGACGACCGCGTTCGCCATTTGGGCCAAAGACAACCGCACGAGCTCGGTACGCTGCGAGATGTCGAAATAATGCTGCTTGCTCCGGTTGTTCGCGATGATCACATGCACCTCGTCGAACAGGCTCCCCGCCCGCTCGATGACCGAAATATGCCCCAACGTGATGGGATCGAAGCTTCCCGCGTAGACGACCTTCATGCCTGCTCCTCGCTCGGCACCACGGCGTCGCGGATCTGCTCGAACGTAAGCGGCGCGTAATCCCAATGCTCCACGCTGACGTTGAAGTAGCTGACGCTCTCGTATTTCTGCCCGTGGATATGGCCGTGCACGTTCACGTATGGCATGTGCTTGTTCATGTACATCGGCTCGTGCGACAGGAAGAAGAAGTCCTTGTAAATGATCGGATGCTCGCTCACCTCGTCGAAACCGACGTCCAGCCACCATTGGCGGGAGCGGCCGCGGTCGTGATTGCCGAGGATCAGATGCTTGTACCCGTTCAGCCGCGCGACGATCGCCTTGGTCTTGTCCCGGTTCAGGAACGAGAAATCCCCCAGATGGAACACCTTGTCCCCTTCGCCGACGACCGCGTTCCACTTCTCGATCATCGCCTCGTTCATCTCGTCGGCGTTCGCGAACGGCCGCGATTCGAAATCGATGATATGCTTGTGACCGAAGTGATGGTCGGAGATGAAAAACACCTTTTGCATGGATGACCACGCTCCTTGTTATGCGTTTACCCGCTCTCGGAACCTCGCGCTTGCCGCGAGGACCGACGATGCCGTACGACGGTTGCTGCCCTTATTCCGTGATGGTCGCCAGCAGGTCGGCGCGCAGCGGCGTGAACGTCTCGACGACGACCGTGTCCGCCAGCGCCGTTACCTCGTGCACCGCATCGCCGGGGATGAAGAACTGCTCGCCCGCTTCGGCGACGGTGATCGCTCCGTTCATCTCGAGCTGCAGCCGGCCGCTGACGACGAACGTCAACTGCTCATGGGGATGGGAATGCGCGGTCCCGACCGATCCGGTCTTCAGCGTCACCATCATGCTCATGATCGTCTCGCCCGGCGGGAATATTTTGCGTTCGATTCCCGGGCCGGATGCATGCCATTCGTCAAAGCGCGGCATCAGGCTTCGCCTCCCGGCACCAGCAGTACTTTGGACACGCTGCCCGGCTGCTTCAGCAGCGTGTCGAACCAGCGGCCGCCTTCGCCGAGCGGCGCTTCGACCACGCCGTCGGCCAGTCCGATGCGGCCTTCCTCGATCCATCGCAGCGCCGTGCGGAAGTTCGCCGTCGAATAAGCGAACGCGCCCGTCATCGTCACTTCGTTGCGAATCGCGATATTAACCGGCAGCGCGGACTCTTCCTCGTGCAAGCCCGTGAATACGGCGCGGCCGCCGCCCTTGCAGGCAAGCACGCACTGCCTGCGCGTCAGCCCCGCGCCGACCGCGTCGAGCGCGACGTTCACGCCGGCGCCGCCGGTCAGCCGCTTCACTTCCTCCAGCGTGTCCGCTCCGTCCGCCGGGCAGATCGTATGCTTCGCCCCCAGCTTCGCGGCGATCCCCAGACGGTCCGCGTTCATGTCGACCGCGATCACGTCGCGCACGCCGTACTGGAGTACCGCCTGCAGCGCGAGCAGCCCGATCGGTCCCATCCCGATGATGAGCACCGTGTCCGTCGGCTTCGGCTCGGCCAGCTCCGCCGCGCGGATAGCGCAGGCCGCCGGCTCCGTCATCGCCGCCTGCTGCAGCGTCACCGCATCCGGAACGGCGTAGACGAACGCCGCCGGGATCTTCACGTATTCCGCGTTGCTGCCCGGCAGCGCGGCGGAGAGCAGCTTGCGCGAGACGCACAGCTGCTGCCTGCCGCTCGCGCACGGCTCGCATTGGCCGCAGGTCACGAGCGGATTCGCCGTGACGCGCTGGCCGATCCGCCACCGGCCGGCCGCTTCCGCGCGGCCGCCGACGGCGGCGATCGTGCCGGAGAACTCGTGGCCGAAGATCATCGGCGGCTTGCGGAGCGAATTTTTGCCCAGGTACCCGCTCAGCTCCGATCCGCAAATGCCGGAGTAGGCTACGCGAATGAGAATCTCGTCCTCCCCCGCGACCGGCATGTCCGTTTCCCGGATCGTCATTTCCTGCGGTCCTTCATAGATAAGTGCCTGCATGCGCAACTTCCCCTCTCACGCGATTGGCTTTCTACTCGCAAAGCTTGGAAAAATTCGGTTTGTCCCTCCCTCATGGTAGCATTCCGCCCGTAAAGTAGAAAGCCCCTTTATTGACGCCTGATCGACGCCGGAGGCGGGCAAACTCGAAAAAGCCGCCGATTAGCGGGCAGCCTCATGCATTTATACCCGGTTCCCCCGATCATCCCATGAAGATGCGAAGCAGGCCGGCCAATTCTTCGGGCCGTTCCAATGCCAAGCAGTGCCCGCAAGGCAGGGTTTCCGCCGTCACGTGTTCCGCGACAAGCCCGGCGACGCGATGAACGTCCCCGTCCATGAAATAAGCGCCGGCTATCGCGATGACGGGCATCGTCAATTTCCGCTGCACGTGCTTCCGTACGAATGCGACGTTAGCAAAGTCATTGCGGTACACATCGAAGATCGGACGCAGGCCACCCGCGCCGGAACTGCCGCGAACGACCGCCTCCAACAGCGGCTCCGCGATCGCGCTCGGATCCTGGCATTCGTCCCGCATTAATTTTGCCCCAGAACTCCCGCTCCTTGCCCGTGATCAGCAACTCGGGCACGTCCGGAACGGCAAAGAAGACGATATGCCAGAACCAGTGATTGGAATGTACGTTCTCCGGCGTTAAGGTTGACCACTCTTCCAACCCGAGACCCGTCGGCTTCTTCACCCTGTCCGGATGCTTTGCCGCCAGCGCTTAAGAGAAAGCCGCGCCCCAGTCTTCGCCGTGCACGCGGGCGCCTCCGGTTCAGGTCCGGCAGCGCAGCGAAGAGGCCCCATGCGAACAAACCTTCCGTATGCGTCATTCCTATCATTACTCTGCCGGAGCGGCAGATCGGGAGCTTGACTGACAGAACGATCAGGATTGTACAATGTCCCACACCTCCGCCAATATCCTGTCATTACCTTATGCGGGCGATCGCCCGGTCATGAAGGCATCGCGGAGGATTGGCAACGTTCAGCCCCACACCTGCACGATGAGCGTTACGACCAGCACCGCCGCAAACAGCGCGAACGCTCCCAGGAAAAAGTACCCGAAAATCCGCAAAGGCTTCGGCATGCTGCCCAGATCGACCGGTTTGTCCGGCACGCCCATAATGGTGCGGTTATGCTCGGTGACGTCGTTGAACGTATTTCCGGCCGGCTGCCGATGCTCCTCGTTCCGGCGCTGATGCTCGTGATCGTCCGCCATTGGCGCATTCCTCCCGTTCATGCTTTTCGTTCGTTTCGGAACAGCTTGTAATGATGATACGCCTCGCCGTCGATCGTTATGCTGCCTGCCGCGCGAAAGCCGCATTTCGCGATGACCCGGTTGGAAGCCGTATTGTGCGGGAGGGCGAGAGCGTTCAGCTCATCCGCCAGCCCGCGCCCGAACAGGTAGCGGATCATGCCGGCCGCCGCCAGCGTCGCGTAGCCTCTGCCGCCGTGCGCGTTCGAGATGCCGTACATGATCTCCCGGTTCGGCGGCGGCAGCTCATCCTTGATCCCGGAGCAGACCCAGCCGACGAACTGCCCCGTTTCCTTCAGCGTCACGGCCAGCCTCAGCTGAAGTTCCCCGATGTCCCGGCCTTCGCGGACGGCTTGAAGAAAACGTTCGTTGCCGGGAATCTCGTAATGAAGCAGCCAATCCGCGCGAATCTCCTTCGTCTCCGCATTCCAGCCGGGCAGATAGCGCACGATCTCCGGCTCATGGGTAACGGCGTGGAAGTCGTCCAAATCCTCCGGCTTGAACAGCCGCAACACGACGGCGCCGCAATCGATCCGGAACGCCTCGTTATCGTTTTCGATTATCCCGTTCATATTCGGTTTCATCCTCATCTCTGTCTTCATCGTCCGGAAACCCGAACCCTCTTCCCCTTTCTCGCCGAGCGCGCCATATCCTGCTATTCCATTATTTTTTTTGTAAGCGAATCCACCGCATTTCATAATCCGGCATCCAGTGTGGTAAAGTTGAATATAAGGAAGGTTGCGAACGAGGGAGGCTGCAGGAAAATGAAGGAGCGAATATTCGAGCTGCGCTGCCGCGACGGCTCTCGCCGTTACGCGGCGGAATGGGAGCCGGAGGACGAAGGGCGTCCCCGCGGCGTCATCGCGCTCGTGCACGGCATGGGGGAGCATGTCGGACGCTACCGGCATGTCGCCGAGATGTTCACGGAAGCCGGCTACGCCGTCATCGGCTTCGATCAGGTGGGCCACGGCCGCACCGAAGGCAAACGCGGACATACCAAATCGTACCCCGCCCTGCTTGACGGCATCGACGCGATGCTCGCCGAGGCGAAGAAGCGCTTCCCCGGCGCGCCCATTTTCCTATATGGGCACAGCATGGGCGGCAACGTTACGCTCAATTACGTGCTGCGGCGCAAGCCCGGCATCGTCGGCGCCATCGTGACGGGGCCTTGGCTGAGGCTGGCGTTCAACCCGCCTCCGCTGCAGCTGATCGTCGCGCGCGTCGTGAACCGGCTGTTTCCCGCCTATACGAACGAACGGCCGATGGTCGGCGATCATCTCACGTCCGATCCAGCGATGATCAAGCGCTACCAGGAGGATCCGCTCGGCCACGGCGCCATCACGGCGCGGTTCTTCCTCAGCGTGCAGGGAGCCGGCCTGTGGGCGCTGAAGCATGCGTCGCAATGGCGCACGCCGCTCCTGCTCATGCATGGCGGCTCGGACAAAGTCACCTCGATCCTGGCGACCCGGCAGTTCGCCGACGCGGCCGGATCCGACTGCACGTTCATGGAATGGGCCGGCTACAAGCACGAGCTGCACAACGAGCTGGACCGCGAGGAAGTGTTCGACGTCATGCGCGACTGGCTGGAGAAGCAGCTGGCCGCGCTGTGAGCTTGCGACTTTTTCGTACGTCGCGGCGGAACGCGCGGTCCTTCGCGTTTCGGCCGGACGCCTGCACGATAGACGCTCGATAGACGTTCGATGGAAGCACCATGCCTGCAACGAAAAACCGCCCGGCTCGCGATGAGCCGGGCGGTTTTTGCTAATGACTGGCGTTATGATAACGGCTGACGTTATGATAATGGCTGACGATGGGTGGCCTCCGTTGTTCGGAATCCATGCGCAGCCTTCAGGTTCACTGCGCGAATAACGGTTTCTTGTACTCGGCTTTTCGCTTGATCAGCACGAAGCCGTTCTCTTCCCGACCGGTCCCGATGACCGGAGCCAGCACCATTTCGTTCATGTCGACCACGACGACTTTGCCTTCTTTGGCGCGAGTGACCGGTAGTTTCCTTCGCGCGTTCTTCTTCGCGTCTTTGTCCTTCATGCCGGATCGCCTCCAAACAGGTAGTGTACCGTGCTCATCAATTCTTCGTTCGCGTCCATCAACTGCTCCAACTGCTCTCTCGTCGAGACGTGTCCCGTGAGATGAACCGTCACGACAAGCTCTCTACCCACAGGATAGCACAGCAAATAAATTTTGCCAACGCCATGTCCCTTGTACAGGATCGCCTGTTCCGTGCTGGTCCGGTACACGTCGACGACCAGCGGCGCCTGTTCGCCCGCGTCCTCGTAGGCCGAGAAGGAGTAAAACTTGCCTCGCCCGACATTCCCGGCGACCTGCCGGATGCCGTCGCTGCCCTCGGCCTTCCACACGGCGGCGCCCGATACTTTGCCGACGGCCCGGCCGTCGTACGCCGTTCGGATCGCTTCGTACAAATGCTCGTATTTGCGTCCACCGTCCACGACGATATCCGCGCTGAATTGAATCAAGAATTGCAGCAAAGAGGCATGAGCCGGATTCTGGTACGCGCCGAGCTCCTCGATCCTGGCCGCGATCGCGCCGCATGCCGTGCTCACGGCGGCATCGAGGTTCGGCCGGTCCGGGTCGTAGGTTAGGTACGTAAGCCCGTTCAGGTCCGACGGGATGTGGAATTCGTCGATGACGCGACCGTCCGGGCGCTCCTGCGCCACGGCCCGCGGCACGACGAAGAAGACCCGTCCCCGCTTAAGCTTTCCCCAGAAAAGCCCCAGCTCGAAGACGACGTTGTCGCGCGGGATCATCATGACTTTGTCGCGCAGCTCCACCACGTCGTGCGCCGTGAACAAGAAGACCGCGAAGTCGCTGATGTCCGCTTGATGCTCCAGGTCGGTCATCGTGTCGTTGTTGACCTGAAAGGCGCCCGCGAACCAAGGCGTGACCTCGGCGACCCGCTCCAGCTCCTTCATTACGGCGAGCGCGAGTTTCTTGGCTTCGCTCGTTGAACCCAGGAATAACTTCGGTCTGCTTTGCGGCATGAAGACGTTCTCCTTTTCCCGTATACGGCGTACGCGCGTTCCTATCCTTCTAGTTGCCATTCTACCATAGCAAGCCATCGGGGACTTCATTAAATTTCCATCAATAAATCGCGCCTCGCTTCAATATACCCTGGGCGGGAAGCCGCGACGCCGACCGCGACGCGCGGCAAAAAAGGCAGCCTCCAGCGGAGACTGCCTTGCCTGCGTCCTTGCCGCGCCAAGCGGCGGCGGGCTCGTCTATTCCCGTCCAAGCGCCCTGCGGATGCTGATCTCCACCGGCGAGTAATCCGCGGGATCGGCGCGGTCGAAGTCCATCCGCTCCTTCAGCGGCGTCTTCTGGTTGCACATGAAGCGCGGCACGCCGGAATGGTTCTGCGAAGGCGTATGGTAGAGAAACGGATGACACAAGATGATGTCGCCCGGCGATGCCGTCGTCTCGGCGACGCGCAGGTTGAAGCCGTCGGCATCCGTATGCCAGCCGCCCATGAATTTGCCGACCCGATCCGGATCGTCGGTTCCCGCGCCGGTCAAGCCGGTCAGCTCCGACAGATAGGGATGCTCCAGGTTCAGCTTGTCGATGCCTTCTTGCGGCTCCAAGCCTTCCGGATGCCGCTCCAGAAACCGCGCGACGACGCGATGGGATCCTTCCACGATCAAGGTGCCGCCGCCTTGGGGACCGATCTCCGAGAAAATGCACAAGCAGAGCAGTCCTTGTTCCGGGCTGTCCACGTAATGGCGGAAATGCCCGCCGTCCCAATGCCAGCCCGCCGTCGGCACGGTCCAGGGACGCTCGGCGCCGAGCGAGAAGTTGACGGGCCACCAGCCCCAGGTCGCGACGACTTCTTCCTTCCCGTACACGCCCCGGTCGATCCACCGGCCATGTCCCGCCAAGTCCTCGATGGCATCCGCCATCCGCTCCGTGTTGCACCGGTCGAATGCCGGCGTCTTGTACGCTTCCCGCAAATAATGAATCGGCTTGTCCCAGGTGCCTCGGTCCTCGGGGTCGATGCCGAACGGGCGCAGCTGCTCCCAGACGAACCGCTGGCATTCCAGCGCCAGCTCCCGCGGATACGCCTCGCTGACCTTGACCCAGCCGCGTTCGATGAAATGCTCGATTTCTTCGTTTGTCAGAACCTTGCCGTTCATACGATCAACTCGCTTTCGGATAATGAAAAGGGAAGCCGATGCCGATATGCGCACGGGCTTCCCAGCTTGATACGGACGGATTACTTGGATGCGCGCCATGCGTCGAGCTGCTTTTGTTCCTCGGCGATGACTTTGTCGATGCCGATCGCTTTCAGCTTGTCGATGAACTTCGGCAGGTAGACGTTCGGATCCACGGTACCCGTTCTCAGACCGGGACCGAATTCCTTGGTGGCGTTGGTAATGGCCGCGACTTCGGTCTTCACGTTCGACGGATCGAAGGTGAATCCGAGCAGCGGGGAATTTTGCGCCGCGGCGTTGAACGTTTTGAATTTCTCCCATTTCTGCGGATCTTCGTTCTTCCACAGGTAATCGTTGAATTGGTTCCCGAACAGCCAGGCTTGGTTCAGGTTGTAGCCCGAGGTCTGCGCCGTGACGCCCGGCGGGAAGTCCATCGTGTTGTCGTCTACTTTGACGTAGTGCTTGCCTTCGATGCCGAACGCGATCAGGTTGACCAGATATTTATCCGTATAGAGCAGGTTCAGGAACATCAACGCACGCGCCGGATCCTTGGACGTTCTGGAGATCGAATCCATCGAGCCCTGCGCGTCGCCGGTGCTGACGACCGGCGGCGTCAGTTCCACCTGGACCCATTGTTGGCCGGTAGCCGTGCTGACTTCGGCGTCCTTGCCCGGTTTCAGCTGCTCCGGATACGCGAACGCCTTGCCGGCTTTCAGGCCGCCGCTCAAATCCTGCAGGGTTGCCGCGTCTTTGTTGACGTAGCCTTTCAGGTACCAGGAGTGAATGAGATCGTAGCCGGCTTTAAGCTCGGGCGTCTCGTAAGCGTCGATCAGCTTGAAGTCCGTTTGGCCTTTCGCCAAGCTTCCGGCGAACTCGTCGAAATAATCGAAGTTGTTCTTCGTGTAGACGTTCAACAGCGAGATATCCTTGTTCAGATAAAACGGCGTCACGCCCGGCTCCTTCTCCTTGATCATATCGAAGTAAGGCACGAGGTCCTCCAACGTCTTGATCGCGGTGATGTCGATGCTGTATTTATCCACGAGATCTTTGCGGAGCATGACGCCGTATTGGCTCGCCATTTCCTTGTTGATCGGCAAGCCGTAGCTCTTGCCGTCGATCTTGGAGCCTTCGAGCAGGGCCGGCTCGATGATCGATTTTGCATCCGGCGCGTATTTGTCGATCAGATCCGTCATGTCGATGATGTTGCCTTGGGCGATCTTCGTCGTGAATCCGTTCCAGTTGGCCGTGTACAGGATGTCGAACGGTTCGCTGGAGGCGAATTTCAGGTTCATTTTATCGTCCCAGCTGCCCCAGTCGATGACTTCCAGATCGAGCGATGCATTGATTTTGTCCTTCAGGTACTTGCTGACTTCCTCGTTGACGAGCGCCTGGTCTTTCTGCGCAGCCGCCCCCGGGACGAACCATTTAATCGTGTACGGCTCCAATTTCGAAGCGTCGACGGCGCCCGTATCGCCGGTATCGGCCGCATTGCCGGCATTGTTCGCCTTGGCGTCGCCGCCGTTATTCGCCGTTGCCGGGGCATTGTTCCCGCTCGCCGTATTGCTGCCGTTTGCATTGCCGCCGTCGTTGTTGCTGCCGCAGCCGGACAGGATCAATGTCGCCGCGAACGTCGCCGTCAACGCGGCGAGTCCTTTTCTTCCGATGCCTTTCATATGAACCCTCCCATTTTTGAAAATGAACATGTCGTTCTATATGCTAACCGGCGGAGCCGGGTTTAGCCTTTGACCGCGCCGACCGTCAGACCGGCGACGAAGTAGCGCTGAAAGAACGGATAGGCGAGCACGATGGGACCCATGCCGACGATGCACATCGCCATGCGGACCGTCTCGTTCGGAATCTTGGCGATCTCCTCCGCGCCGATGGCCGTGCCGCTCTGGGCGTTGGTCTGCAGAAATTGAAGGTTGCGCATGACCCGGTACATCATGTACTGGAGGTTGATCAATTTATCGTTATTGATGTAGACCAGGCTGTTAAACCAATCGTTCCAGTACGCCAGCGTGTAGAACAATCCGATCGTGGCCATGACGGGAAGCGACAGCGGCAGCACGATGCCGAAGAAGATGCGGAACTCGCCGGCCCCGTCGATCTGCGCGGACTCCAGGATGGACGGATGAATCGTCTGCTGGAAGAACGTCCGCGTCGTCAGCACGAGGAAGGCGTTCATGAGCAGGCCGGGAATGATCAGCGCGAACAGCGAATCCTTCAGGTGAAAGATATTCGTGTAGACCAGATACCAGGGAACGAGCCCGCCCCCGAAGATCATGGTGAAGAAGATAAAGAAGGAGAAGAACCCGCGGAATTCGAAATCCGCCCGCGACAGCGGGTAGGCATACAGCGCCGTGATCATCATGCCGGCCAGGCTGCCGATCACCGTCGTGGCGATGGAGATGCCGTAACCGGCCAGGATCTTGTGCAGATCGAACGAGAGATAGTGGTACGCCGCCGTGCTCCACACCTTCGGAATGATCGAATAGCCGTGCAGCGTGATCGCGTTCTCGTCGGATAGGGAAGCGGAGACGACCAGCAGGATCGGGAAGATGCAGATGCAGCAGTACACGATGAAGAACAGGTTCACGACAAGGTTGGAGCCGGGCGAGATGGCGTTGATTTTCCGTTTCGATTTCGGTCCGGAAACGCCTGCCGCGGCCGACGGGGCTTGCGCGGTGGTCGTATTCATTGCGGGTGTCGCTCCTCCCCTAGAATAAGGCGCTTTCTTTGTTGATTTTGCGAACGATCAAGTTGACCGAGAGGACGAGCACGAAGCCCACGACCGATTGGTACAAGCCCGCCGCGGAGGACATCCCGATGTCGCCGAGCTGGAGCAGCGCGCGATACACGTAGGTGTCGATCACGTTCGTCGTCGGATATAACGCGCCGGCATCGAGCGGAACCTGATAGAACAAGCCGAAATCGGCATTCAAGATATGTCCGACGGCCATCAGCATCAGAATGATGATGATCGGCCGAATCTGCGGGAGCGTGATGCTGATCGCTTGGCGCCATTTGGAAGCGCCGTCCATCAGCGCCGCCTCGTAATACTCGTTATCGATCCCGATGACCGCGGCCAGATAGATGACGGTGGAATAGCCGATATTCTTCCAGATGTAGACGAGCGGGAGAATGTACGGCCAATACTTCGGTTCGCTGTACCAGGCGACGGCATCGAAGCCGAGCGGGACAAGCACATGCGTATTGATAAAGCCGAATTCCGTGCTCAGCATGGAATAGCCCAGATAACCGACTACGACGGCCGACAGGAAGTAAGGCAGGAACATGATGCTCTGATAGAACCTCGCCGCGAGCCGGCCGCGCACTTCATTGAGCAAGATCGCGAGCGTGACGGCGATAATCGGCGTAATGACGATGAAGAGCGCGTTGTACAGCAGCGTGTTCCGGGTAATCGTCCAGGCGTCCGACGTCCCGAACAGAAACTTGAAATTCGTGAACCCGACCCATGGGCTATGGAAGATTCCTTTGCTGTAATCCACGCTTTTGAATGCGATGATCGTGCCGAACATCGGCATGTAGTTGTTGATCAGCAAGTAAATCGTGCCGGGAAGCATCATCAGCAGCAAGTATCGGTTTCTCAGCACCTTGCGTCCGAAGGAAAAGCGGTTCTTTTTCAGTTGCGCGTCCAGTTCCATCACCTCGTGTTCTTTTCGGCAGGTTGATTTCGTTCTTAAGGGTATTGTAAAAGATGGGCGCATGCGTCAGATACGAACAGAGATGACAAAGATAACGTTATTATGACAAACCCCCGCCGGCGGGCAGGGGTGGGGTGGCGATCAGGCGATTTCTCAGCCTACGAAGCCTTGATAGCGCTTTCGATATTCTTGCGGGGAGATGCCGACGGTCTTCTTGAACACCTTTCCGAAATAGGAAAAATTCTCGTAGCCGAGCGAATCGCCGATATCGCTGATCTTCTGGTTCGTCTCCGTCAGCAGGATTTTCGCCTGGTTGATTTTGGCCGAGATGATGAAATCCATCAGCGATTGCCCCGTTTCTTTCTTGAACAGCCGGGACAGGTACGCGGAGTTCAAATAGACGTGCGCGGCCAGATCCTCGCGGTTGACGTCGCGGATATGCGCCGCGATATACTTCTTCACCTTCTCGATGTTCGCGCGGTGATCGCCCTCGTGCTGGCTGAAATAGTCCATCCCGGCCGTCAGCAGCCGCTCCGCCCAGCTCTTGAGGCGGGTGATCGACCGCGTGGCGGCGCCTTCCCCGCCCAGCAGCTTGCCGCCGACCACTTCCTTGGCCGACCAGCCCTTGCGGTGCGAGACATGGTACACCATGTGCAGCAGCAGATGATAGACGCCTTCCAGCGATTCATGCGTGACCGGATGCCCGCCGAGCTCCCGGAAGGCCGCGTTCAGGCGGTCCAGCAGCTCGGTCTTCTTCCCGGACTCGAACAGCACGGTCCACTCGGCCCAGTCGATATAGACCGGCGCCTGCGCCTGGCGCGCGGCGGCGCGCTCGAACCCGTTATCCCGCAGGAAAAGCACCGACTCCGTCTCCGCGACGTTGCTCTGCTCCATCTCGAGCAGCGCGTGATAAGTTTCCGTCAGCCCGCCGATCGCGGCCGGCTCGCCCACGTAACAGGACAAGCGGCAGTAGAAATACGATGAGGAGGCCTGCATGTACGTTTTGCAAATTTCCTCGAGCGGCCGGGTATCCCCCTGCCCTTCGTCCTCCCCGTTCTCGTACAGCAGGACGAACAGAATGCCGCCCGCATCCCGGATCACGGCGCCTTGGCGGCCGTCCAGGAACATCTCCTCCGCGCTCTTGAGCAGCGCGTATTCCAGGATTTCCTCGTCGCGCTTGCTGAACGCTTCCCGGAATTCCTCGACGCTGAGCAGGATCGGCCTGACCCGCGTCCGCGGCGTGATCGGCAGGCCGTAGTTCTCGATCGCCTGCGCGAGTCGCTCGTCGGTCATCATGGCGCGCGCCCCGAGCACGTCGTGCCAGAACTTCTCCCACAGCAGCGGCTTCTGCGTCTCCCATAGCTGGGCGTATTTCTCGTACCGCTCCGAATATTGGCGCTTGTCGCGTTCCTGTCCCAGCCTCTCGCAGGCCCGCGAGACGACCTCGGCGATCTGCTTGTGCTTCACCGGCTTCAGCAGATAATCGAAGCTCCCCAGCTGCAGCGCCTGCTGCGCGTAGGCGAAATTCGCATGCCCCGTGAAAAAGATCGTCAGCGTGTCCGGCCTATGCTCGTTGACCCATTCCAGCAGCTGCAGGCCGTTGCTGCCCGGCATCTCGATGTCGCATACGATGATGTCGATGGGATTCGCGCGCAGCTGCTCCATGGCCGTCCCGACCCCGTAGGCGCTGAACAGCCCCGTTACGCCGATGGAAGGCCAGTCAATACAGTTCAAGATCGCTTCGACGGCGTATTTCTCGTCGTCGACGACGAGCAGATTATACATCGCTTTCTCCCCCTTCGAGTTCGGACTCGATCGGAATCCGAATGCTGACGATCGTCCCTTCCGGCTCCCTGCCCATGAACGAGATCTCCGCCCGATTCCCGTAGATCATGCCGAGCCGGCGCTTCACGTTCCAGATGCCGAGTCCGCCGGCGCCCTGACCCTCGCCGTCGGCGGCGATGCCGCTTTGCAGCCGCTGCAGCTGCTCCTGCGAAAGCCCGCGCCCGTTATCGGCGATCTCGATCGCGCAATCGCCGCTGCCGTCCGGCGCCGGCCTGACGGAGATCGCGATGACGTACTGGCGCTCCCCCTCCGGCATGCCGTGAATGACAGCGTTTTCGACAAACGGCTGAATGGTTAACGGCGGCACGCCGCAGCGGGCGTAACGCTCCGGCAGCTCGATCTCGAAGGCCAGCTTGTCGGGAAAGCGCAGCTTCTGGATCTCCAGGTAATTCGTGATATGGTCGATCTCCTCGGCCAACGTGATAAACTCCCGGTGCGCCCGCGTGATGAAGCGGAAATAATCCGCCAAATGCTCGGTCATCTTCTCGACCAGCTCGTTCTTGCGAAGCGCCGACAGGCTGTAGATGATGTTCAGCGAATTCAAATAAAAATGCGGATTGATCTGCGCCTGCAGATGCTTGAACTCGGCTTCCTGCTTCTTCAGCATCCCCTCGTAGACATCGATCTTGAGCCGGCTGATCTGGCCGACCATGCCGTTGAACGTATCGATCAGGAACGAGAACTCGAACGTGGACTCTTCCCTCAGCCTTACGTTCAGGTCGCCGTGCATGATCCGCCTCATGCCCGACATCAGCGCCTGCATCGGCTGCAGCAGCGTCCGCTTCAGGAAGATCGAATAGAACAGGATGACGATCAGCCCGACGACCGGAATCAAATAAATCGCCCATTGAAAATAGAACAGCTGCTTCAGCAGGTCTTTCTCCGGCACGATCGCGATCATATGCACCGGCGCCTGGGCAAAGTCGGCGCTGACGGCCAAATACCCGAGCCCGTTGGACGACCGGTTGAACTTGCGGTACGCTTCGTCGCCCGGCTTCTTCATGCTTCGCTCGATCTTGTCGACGTCGCCCGCGCTCAGCGACGTCGCGGTGAGCGGCACCCCGTCGTTGGAGACGAGCAGCTCCTCGAGCCCGTGATCCGAGGGCGCGGCGTTCAGCTCGTCGATCAGCTGCTCCGCCTTGATCAAGGCGCCGACGAACACGTCGGCCTCGGCGTCGGCGACCTGCTCCACGCGGACGAGATAATTCGTGCCTTGCGATTGGATGACGTTCCATTGATGCACCGCGCGCAGGTTTTTGTCCGCCATGTACTGGTCCAGCACTTGATGGTAGCGCTCGATTTCCGTGTAGCTGCGCTGGCTCGTGATGAGGCGCTTGGGCTTGTCCAGGTAGATGAAGAACGTGTCCACTTCCTTGTAGGCGCCCTGATCCTGGTCGAACGATTGCAGCAGGGATTGCTTCGCGAAGAAGTAGTCGCCGCTTTCCTCCGGGTACGTTGAGAGCGTTAACAAATTCGGAAACGACGGATTGTTCGTTCCGAGCCGGAGGAGGTAGCTGATCGTCTGGCTGAGGACGATGTCTTTCTTGGCGGCTTGCGTGGAGATCAGGTTGTTGTTGGATTGGGAGACCTGCTCCCGCACGACGTTCATCGCGTAATAATTGTTATAGAACAAGAACAGGATCAGCGGCACCGTTACGATAATAAAGCCGATGATGAATTTATAACGAAGCGTTCGTTTTTTCCGGACGACGACAATCACCCCGCACCTCCGTAATGCCTACCCTGCCCGGGCGAATGGCCCGCATAACCATAGAGTAGCACACGGAATTAAAAAACACAGCCCGCTTCCTGGAGGAAACGGACTGCATAGCTATCATTAAATCCCGAATATTTACAATATTAGCATTCTTTCATTGCGAATCAAGCTTTATCCGGTCATAAATAGAAGGATCGATGTCGACCGTCGCGCTCGCGACGGCCTCGGCCACGCGCGCATCGTAGGCTTCCTCGGCAAGCTGCGCCGCGATGCCGTCCCGGACTTCCGCGAACAGATGGACCTTGCCTTGCGCGCGGTTCGTCGCGACCGCCAGGACATAGGCGCCGTTCTCCTTGAACACGCCGGTATGCCGGCCGGCTTGAAGGTCCTGCGCCTTCGAGGCGAGCACCGGCGTCCGAAGCGCCGCCCCGCGGGCGGTGTCGCCGTCCACTTGGACGGCCGCGACCGTCGCTTGACCCTCGAAGCCCGCTGCCGCGTCGGCCGCGGACAGGCCGGCGTCGATCTTCTTCGCGATCGCCTTCATGACGGCTTCCGCCTCGGTCTCGGACAACGAGGAGCCCGGCGCGAAGGAGACGGAGACGACGTCGGCGCTCACCGACGTCCGCTCCGTGAATTGGTCCGCGGCATGCGCCTTGTAATACGCGCGCAGCTCGTCGTCCGACCAGGTCATGCCGCCTTCCAGCTTGGCCTTGAGCGCGCCGATCAGATCGGAGTTCAGCAGGCTATAGTAGGCCGCCTCGCTGTACTGCTTCGGCCCGTACACGCCCGCGCCCGCCTCGTCGCCGCTTGCCCTTCGCTCGTTCTCCGCCTTCAGCCGCTTCAGGAACGACGCGTACGAGATATCGTCGGTCAGTCCTTCCCGTTCGGCCATCGCCTGCTGCAGCTTCAGCTTCACGGTCTGCGCGAGCGCATCCCGCTTCAGCTTCTCGAGCGGCACTTCTCCCCCGAACGACGTCTTCCAAAATTCGGCGCCGGCATCGGCGTCGTACTTCGCCTTGAAGTACGCGGCCGTCGCCGCCCGTTGTTCCGACATCGCTTGCGCCAGCTCTTCCGATTCGATCGGCACGCCGTTGACGGTCGCGGCGATGCGAAGCCCTTGGCCGCTTCCCGTGGCATGCAGGAGCACGGCCGCCGCGATCGCCAGCAGCAGCGCGGCCCCGGATAACGCAAGCGCCTGAAGCCGCTTCCGGAGGAATATAGGCGCCGGGCCGGCAAGCGGGCGCGTCGGCGTTTTCAAGGCTGCGTTTCCCATGTGCGGATCTTCCTTCCCGCGAACGGCTTCAAGCCGGTTGATTAGTCTAGCGAATTAGGCAAATCCGACGAGTCTGGCGAATCCGGCGAATGAAGCAAATTAGGCGAAGCAACCGCGGTCAGCCCGGAAATACCGTGCCGGACGCGAGCGGATGCATCCGGTCCTTGCCATCCCATACGAAGGCCCGAATCGTCGCGCCCTGCGTATCGCCCGGCAGGTTCAGGGTTGCCGTCAGCGTGCCGTTGCCGCCGCTCTTTACGTACGCGCCCTGCACGGCCGACAGCAGCAGGCCGTTCGCGTTATACAGGCCCACGATCAGCGTGACGTTCTGGTCCTTCGCCGTGAAATTGGCGACCGCAGTCGAGACGTTCACGACGCCGTTCGGCTGAAGCGACGTCACCGGAGCGCCGTCGGCATTCGTATAGACCGGCGCGAACACGGCCAATCCGCTGCCGATATAGACGGTCGCCGTATTGGTGGTTAACGTGCTGCCGTTCAAGGTCACGTTCGCTTGAATATGCGCCGTGCCTGCCGCGACCCCGGTCACGACGCCGTCGCTCGATACGGATGCGACCGACGGGGCGTCGGAAATGTATTGGATGGCGAAGCCGTCCGCCTTCAGGTCAAGCGCCAATCCCGTGTCGTCCGTCCCGATGACGTTCAGCGCCGACGTGCCGCCGACTTCCAGCTGCTGCGCCTCCGGAGAGAGCGTCGCCTGCTTGATGCCGGACGGTCCGAAATCGGCCAGGTATTGGAACTTCACGGCGTCCCCGACGACCTTGTCGTCGGACAGGTCGCTGAGCGCGACGGAACCCGCCGTTCCGGCCTTGAACCGATGGATGCCGAGCAGCACCCAGCTTCCTTTCGCCGCGGTGTACTCGTTGACGCCGTACGACTTGGAGCCGCCGTCGAACAGGACGTCGAACGCCGCGTTCGTCGACCAGACGTCGCCGGAGCCGCGCTGCGGGAGCCAGTAATACACCGCATAGTACCCGTCGTGCGGCAAAGTCGGCGTCCACGTAATCGTCTTGGATCCGCTGCCGTTATCGCTGTAGAGGTACCCGCTGCCGGTGGAAGATCCGCCCGTGCCCGCCGACCAGGTTCCGTCCACCGCTGCCGCCGGATCGTCCACGACGACGGCCGCCGCCGTCGTCCGGGCATCGATCGGAGCGCTCGCTTCCGACGCGTTGCCGGAGAAATCGCGGACCACGACATAGAACGAATAATCCGTCTCGGCCGTAAGTCCCGTCAGCGTCGCGGCATTCTTCATGATGACCGAAGCAAGCTTCGCATCGGTCGCCGCGTCGTAGACGTCCGCGTCCGTCGGCACGCCGTTATCGTCCGACGTCCAGGACAGCGTCACCGACGTGTCCGTCCGGCTCTTGACCTGCAGCCCGGTCGGTTGCGCCGGAGCCGTCGTGTCCGCGATCGCGCTGGCCGGATCCTCGAACAATCCGATATCCGGCGAGCCCGCGTAGAGCGGATTGCCGAACATATCCTTGCCGCCGTTATCCGCGACGATGCGGCCTTTGCCGATCAGCGGGGAGCTGGCGCTCAGCTTGAAGCCCGCCGTTTTGTCCATGCCGTCTCCGCCCGACGGGTCGACGAACATCGGATCGTCCGTCAGGTTGCGCAAGCCCTGGCTCGGCGGGGTCGCGCCGAAGAAATCGTTGTTGTAGAAGGCCGGAGCCGCCGGATACGGCGCGTTGCCTTGCGACGCATAGAAAATGTTGTTGACGTAGGTCGTCTTCGGATTGTTCGACAGGATGACGCCGCCGTTGCCGATGTCGTTGTAGAAGACGTTATTGTAGAAGACGCCCGGGTCGCTCACTTCCACGGTACGGCCCGAGGAGCGGTTGTGCATGTCGTTGCGGCTGACGTTGTAACGGTAGTAGTTGGTCCCGTTCGTCAATTGGCCCATGTCCATGACGAATCCGCCCGCGTTGTCGTGCGAATAATTGTATTCGAAGACATGGTCGCCCTGCGCTTGGATATCCGTGTCGAACGCCGAGGAATCCGCCGAAGCGGCATTCAGATAATGCACGCGGGCCACTTCGTTATGGCGGAACGTCGCGCCGTTCGACTTCCATACCCAGATGCCGGCGATCCATTTGAAATCGTAGGAATTGATGCCGACGTCGTACACGGCGTTGTTCTCGATGATCGGGTTATGGGCGACGCCGACGACGATGCCGTCGGAGCCCGTCTTGTTGATCGTGTTGCCCCGGATGATCACGTTCTGGTGATACATCGCGAGGTCGTTCTGGTAGCCGTCCATGTTGATCCCGATCGTGCGGATGTCGTGGATGTTATTGTTCTCGATCAGCAGGTCTTTGTAATAGCCGTGCTTGTCGGGAGCGACGTTCTCCCACTCCCAAGCGTTGACCATGATGGCCGCGTTGAAGTTCTTGTTGATCTTCGTGTCGGGATTGTCGCTGTCCGGATCGTCCACCCAGTCCTCGCCGCTGACCGACAGTCCCGTCACGTCGTGGATGTCCAGGCCCTTCAGCTGGATGCCGCTCATCGGCCCGTTGTGATAAGCCATGAGCCACACGCCGGAGCGCTTGTGAAACACCGCCTTGTAATCGTCCGGAGCCGCCGCGTTGTAGTTCGTGATCTCGATGTCCTGCAGCGTGACGTACTGCTGGTTCTCGATCTTGACCGCGGCGTCGAGTCCGCCGCCGTTGATGACCGGCTTGGCTTCGCCGCCGTAAGCGCCGACGGTGATCTGCGCCTCCGGGCTGCCCGAGAACTTCATCTCGAACCGTTCGTTCCACACGCCACCCGATTTCAGCAGGATCTGGTCGCCGGGGCGAAACGCGCCCATGCTGCCTTCGGCGCTGACGTGCTGCAAGGTCTTCCACGGATGATCCGTATCCGTCCCGGCGTTCGCGTCGTCGCCCGCGGCGGAATCCACGTAGTAGATCGCGCCCGCTTCGGCCGCGGCATCCGCCGACGCCGTTCCGGACGCATACCCGCCAAGCCCGGACATTTGCAGCGATAACGCGGCCGCAATCGCCGTCAGGGCTAACTTCCATCGCTTGCTCGCTGTCATTCCCTTAACCCCCCTCGGTCGTCTTGGCATCCAGCATTCTCATCAACAATTCCGCCGCTTCCGCGCGGGTGGCGATTCCGTTCGGCACGAACGAATCGTCGCCTCTTCCGTTCACGAGCTTCCGTTCCGCGGCCAGCGCCACGTACGGACTGGCCCATGCAGGGATGTCAGCGGCATCGGCAAATGCAAGCGCCAGCGCCGCATCCGGCTCCCAGCCCATCGCGCGGACCGCCATCGTCGCAAGCTCGGCGCGGGTAATCCGCCGGTCGGCGCGGAACGTGCCGTCCTCGTAGCCGGAAATCCAGCCCGCCGCAACCGCGCTGCCGACCGCGTCGGCCGCCCAGGCCGGTATGCTTGCCGCGTCCTTGAATTCGAGCTTCCCGCCCGCTTCAGGCTTGAGGGTCCGGCTCAGCATGACCGCGAATTCGGCCCGCGTCACCGGGCGGTTCGGCAGGAAGGTGCGATCCTCGTAGCCGTTCACGATGCCGAGCTCGACGGCCCGCTTGATCGCGGCTTCCGCCCAGTGGCCGGAGATATCGCTCAGGATCGGAGCCGGGCCGTTGTCCGGCTGATCGTCTCCGCCCGTTCCCGGCTGATCGGCGCCTTCGTCCGTGCCGGTCGTTGCCGGCGGCGTGACGGGCGGTCCGCCCGTATAGGGCGGCGTCACCGGAGAGGGTTCGCCCGGCGCGAACGAGAACGTCGCGCTTGCCGGTAGGGTAACGCCATCGCCGCCCACGGTCGCCGTGTAGGTCCCGTCGGCATAGCCGCTGCCCTTCGTGATCGGGAAGACGAAGGCGTAATTCCCCCCGGCGTCGCTCTTCGCCTGTCCGACGTACGCGGTCATCCCGTTAGGATCGGCGACCAGCAGCGTCATGTCCTTGCCCGCCGCGCCCGTCGTCCGGCCGGACACCGTGATTTGATTGGAATCGCTTACACTTACTTGCGCGGTAATGTTGCTTTCGGGCGCCGCGCCGGCCTCCAAATTCGCCAGTCCCCATAAGCCCCGGTTTTTCTTCACGGATTCTCCCGTCGTCGTCCAGCCCCATTGCCCCCTGCCGCTGGAACCGCCGTCGTTCAGCACCGCGTTCAATCGGATTTGCTTATGGTCCCATGGCTCCGTAATGCCGAGCTCGCCGAGCGGTACCGAGGCTTCGAGCGTATAGCTCTTCTTGTCCGCCGCTCGCTTCGCCGCCAGCTGGAATGCCGGGAACGTGAACTCCGAGCCGCGATAGAGGTACGATTGCGGCCCGTTGCTGACGCTTCCGCTGAGGACGAGCTGGACGTCGCTTGCCAGCATCGTGTTGGCTTTGTCCGGGAATTCGCTTAGATCCACGTCCTCCGTGCCGATGAACAACTCCAAGTTGTCCCCGTCCCAGATGCCGCTGCCCGACTTCTCGTTGATCATCGGCGTGGGATCCTGCACGATCGCGCCTATGTACAGATTGTCGGCGTCGTAGCGAAAGTAAATCTCGGCCCCGTGGGCGTTTCCGTTGCCGTCCGTGATCCCGTTCAGCGCGATGGCGTTCGCATCGCCCCACTCGCCGCGTACGTCCACGACTCCGTCGACCGCAATCGCCTCGTGCGCCCGCATGATCGTCGTGGCGCCCGAACCGCCTCCGGCTTCCGCGCCGGCTTGCAGCGGTGCCGCAAGCGACCCGCCCAAGCAGCCCAGCGCCAGACTCATGAGGCTCAGCGTCTTCAGCCCAGTGAACTTTCTGCTCATTCCTTCATCTCCTTTTATCTCTGGATCGACCTGACATGCATCCTAAGGATACCGTTCGCTTTCCGGAGTGACTATGAAGGAATGTGCCGATAATAGCGTTTTTATGACTTCCTGTCCTCGCGCGCAAAAAAACGGGAATTCCGGCGGATGCCGAAACTCCCGTTTCGTCTGCTTTATTCCGGGCGCCCTGCCGGCGTCGGTGTTCTGTCCTATTTCCGTTTCCTCTTGCGTCGGGCGCTAGGCATTGACCATAAAATAAAGCATGCGAACGCAACGGCCCGTGCTGAACTCGGGCGTATCCGCCGCGATCCGAATATCGACCGCATGCCTCCCGGGCATCAGATCCTCCGCCAGCAGGACGGTCTTCGGCCGATAAAACTGCGTGCATCTCGCATCGAAGAGCGGCATCCGCTCGTAAGGGCTCCCGTCGATCGCGTATTCGACGTCGCCAAGGTCCATGCCGGCCAACACCACGAAGCCGACCGCGGACCCGCTGAAGTTCAATCTGAAGCTCGCCCCGGCCGCATCCCCGATCAAAGCCTCGTCAGGCAGCTTCCAATAACAAATCTGCTCGAAGATCCACGGGCGCTCATGCCGCCAGCCCGGCGCGCGCTCGGCCGAACCGGGAGCCAGCAGCTTCGCAGCCTCGTAGCAGGACGGATCCAGGGGCGGCGGCAGGACGGCGGCTTCAACGGAATCGAAGCCGCCGACCGTCCGATGCCCGAGCGTTTCTTGCAGAAACGCTTCGACGAAGCCGGCGTACAGGCCGAAGCCCGCATCGTTCGGATGCACCTCGTCGCCGCTGAAATCCTCCCATTTCAGCTCGCCGGCCGTAATGCCCTCGTAGATGCTCCGGGCAATCGAGACGGAAGGAAGCCCGTAATAAGCCGCGACTTCCTCATGGTGTTCGATAGCGGGCTGAACCTTGCCTTTCTCCTGAAACAGCCGCAAGCCCGCCGTATTCGGCGAGTACAGAAAACAAATCGCTATCCGCGGATTCGATCGCTTGGCCTGCCGCACGATGCCTTCCATGGCCCGGAGAGAGGCAGTCCGATCGCCGGCGTCGTTCACCGCGAATTCGACCAACAACAGATCGACCGGTCCTTGCTTCAGGACATGCTCCCGGAAGCGGTAGGCGCCATAGACCGAATCCGTTCCTCCGATGGCCGCATTCACGAACGTGAACGCAACATCGGTATACCGACGCATCAAATATCGCTCCGTCAGCGCGCGATAGCTGGTACGATCCGCGTGCGAAGCTCCCGCGCCTTCCGTGACCGACCCGCCGATAAACGCGACCGTGAACTTTCCCGAGCCCGAGCCCAGCTTCTCGGCCGCATCGTCTAAGCCTGCGCGCAGGCGATAGTGTGCGATCATCTAGTTCACCCGCACGACCATGACTTCGCTCGCTGTCGTCCCTGCGTCGTTCTCGATCTCGCAAGCGTATTCGTAAATGCCCGCAGGCCGGCCCGAGATCGGCGTTATGGCCGCTTGCGCCTGCGGCGTTTGGCCGGCGAGCGTCCGCGTATCGATCAGCACGCCGTTCTCGTACAGGCGGTAGGTCTCTCCGTTCGTGCCCCACCACATGTTCATGCTCACGTTGAAGCTTCCGTCGCCGTCCCAATTGTCATTGGAGAGAACCGGTTCGGCCGGCTCCGCTTGCGTAACGTTTACGGTCAGATCGTCGCTCCTCGTCGTGCCGTAAGCGTTGGCAAGCTCGGCATGGTAGCGGTAAGCGCCGTTTTTCCTGCCGCTTACGGACGTAACGGCGAATTGCGCGTTCGGCGAATCGTCGGTCAACGTTTGCGTATCGATCAGCGCATCGTTCTCGTACAGCTTATAGACGTCGCCGTTATTGCCCCACCACATATTCATGGTTATCGCATAGCTTCCGTCCTGAATTCCCGTATCGTATCCGTTGTCGCTCGACAGGACAGGCTTTCCCGGCACGCCCGCGCTTCTGGTCGCAATGTTCGATACCGCAGCCGTCACCGTCCCCGGATGGCCGGCTTCGTCTACGAACTCGAACGTAAATCCGCCGTTGCTTTGGAAGGTATAGCTGTCGAATCCGCCGTTGTTGGTGACCGTTACCTGCTCGCTCGGCACGATCGTCGCGACCACGCTGCCCGAGGTTGGCGTCACGGTGCTGTAACCGACTTCCGCCGTCGGCGCCGTCCTATCGATCGGTATGGCTAACGTTTGCGCTTCTTCCACGTTGCCCGCGCTATCCGCCGAACGATAGCTGATGACGGTTCGACCTTCTTGATCGACCGTTACCGGACGCTCGTAAGGCTGCCAGGTTTCCCCGTTATCCAAGCTATACTCGCTGTTCGCCGCGCCCGACTTGTCGTCTTCCGCCGTCAACGTTACGGTGACCGGCCCCACATACCAGCCGTTTTGTCCGTCCGGCTGCGACGGAGACAATGCCGCCGTCGTTACGGGCGCCGTCGTATCGGGCGATTCGATACCCCCGATCGCGATCGGCGACAGCGGCGTCGACCCGTACACTTCGAAATACCCTTCGTCCTGAATCGGATTGTTCGCGTCCGTCCAGTTGACGACCTCGGTCCCGTCCACGTTCATGATCACTTGCACGCCTTCGTGCGTATCGATGGCTCCCAGCTGCACCGTATGCCATACGCCGCTCTGCAGATACGTATTCGGAATGCTCTGCACGATCAGATTCGTGCCGTTCCACTTCTGCACTTCGATGACGGCCGTCTTGACCACGATCAAATACTGGCTGTTCGAATCCCACGCCGGCTTGTTCGTATTGGTCGCGCGTATGCCGAACCCCTGCAGGCCGTTCGACGTATCGAGCTTCGCCTTGAACTGCACGATCTCGTTATGCTTGATTTTGGCTCCCGTGTAGCCGAAAACCGTCCGCGCCGTCGCCGGGGTAAACACGAGATCGTCATCGGAGAAACGCAAGCTGCCCGGGTCGGCATCCCAGCCCGCCTGATCGGCCAGCATGTCATTCACGTCGACGATGACGGTAGCGTCCAAATTATGGGACGATCGGAATGCGACGATGGCGGTATTCAAGATGCGCAACGCGGCGTCGATCGCATCCTCCGATGCATGCGAATCGGCCGCGACCGATTGCGAATCCTGGATGACGGACAGCAATTCCGCTTTGGAGCCCGCGGGATATTGGCCGGGCTCGCTTCCTTCCACCGCTCCGTCATAAAGCGTCTGCGCCGTGGATATCGCGTCGTTCAGCTTCGTTTTGTCCACGTACATGCCGGGAGGGGTCAATCTTGTCTTGAATTCATCCGCGAACATGTCGTCCACGTACAGATCCGCGAGCGAGGTACCCGTCTGGACATAAAGATTGGCGGCGGTGATCGGGGCGGCCAGATTAAACGTATAGGTGCGCGTCAATTGCGCCCATGACGTCGAATTGACCGGGTTCGAAGCCAGCTGGATCCAGGATGTCTGGCCTCCGCTGACGACTTCGAGCACCATGTAGGCCGAATCGGTGCCGGAACCCAATTTCGTAAAGGCGGAAAACGTGTACGTTTTGCCGTTTTGTATCGGCAGATTTTGCCTTGCGCTATTGGATGCGCCGATGCGGTTGTAGACCTTCAGCGAAGACGTGCCGCTGTGGGAATCCGAAGCGGTCGTAATCGAGCCTCCGGCCGCATGCCACCCGGTCGTTCCTTGTTCGAACCCGGGATTGGACACCTTGTTCGTCGGGCTGCACGAGCTTCCGTAGCCGTTGAAGTTGCATCCCGGAACCCAATCGTATTGCCCGAACTCATAAGCGCCTTGATCGGGCGCCGCGCCGCTGTAGCCGTCCGTAATCCCCGGTACGACCGCTCCCGCGTTAATGGCAGGCGAACCGGTCTGCAAATGGAAATTAGACGTCGTCCCGTCCACGAATAACGGATTCGCGGAAGGCGTCAGGTTGTTAAGGAACTGCGATCCGCCCGGCATCGGATCCGTCGGTCCGCGGAAGATATTGTTTTGCACGACGGTGTCCGCCGAGTTGACGACTCCCGCGGAAGCGATGCTTTTCGTTTGGCCGCCTCCGAGCGTATTGTTGTACACCTTATTGCCTTGGCTCTTGCCGGTCGTCAAGCCGTTCAAGATCATGCCTGCGCCGTTGTTGTTCCACGACACGTTATGATGAATCAGGAATTGCGACGCTCCGTTGTCGATATAGATGCCTACGCCGCCGCCGGATTTGTCGTCATGCACCCAGTTGTGGTCGATACTCGAGCCGGTTCCGAGCGTGGAGCCGCAGCATGTGTAAAAGCCGCCCAAATCATTGGCGATCAAGCCATAATTGTAGATGTTGTTATACGCGACCCGATTGCGCAATCCCCCGCCGATCATGCCGTCGCGGCCGGTGTTATAGATGGTGTTGTACGTAGCGGTCACGTCGACTCCGGCCCCCAAGAAGCGGATCGGCGAGTTGTAGGTGCCGGCGTAATTGACGTCGTGGATCAGGTTGTTCGTAATGACGTTGAACCGGCCGATCTGGGCAACGCCGTTGCCCGCGCTGTAAGCGATCGTGCTGTTTTTCAGCGTGTTCGTCAATCCGTCCATGATGATCCCCGTATCGTAATTGTGCGAAGCATACGGGCCGTTCCTCGGATCGTCGGGAATCTCGATATAGTGGGAAGGATACTCCGCGTTGATGCCGTCGATCACGTTGTTTCGGCTCGCGCTGTCCGTGAATATCGTCGTCCCGAACAGACGGAAGCCTTTGATTTGCACGAATGAACGGCCGGCTAGATCGAACCCGTATTGACGCTGCTTGACTTGAACCGTATGCGTGGACGGATCGGTATTGTCGGTCGTTTGCAGGTAAAGCGTTTGCGAGCTGCTATCATAATGAAATTCGGATGGCGCATCGAGGAAGGACAACGAGCCGAACAGGAAATATCGGCTGCCGGGCTTCGAGCACAGGCTCGCGCAGCCGGCCATCGGCTGATTGAACGTGAAGGAGCCGGGCGAGCTCGCCGAGACCGTGCCGGAATGGGCCGTGAATTGGGCGCCTCCCAATATCCATACCTTCGTGCCCGCCAGATCCAAATTCGGCAAATGGGAATCGTACACCGTCTCGGTCGAGGTCCCCGTCGTCGTCGTATTCGCCTCGGCTACGGCCAAGGTCGGATACATCAACTGACCGCTCGTATTGGGCCAGCGGGCCTGCGTCATCATGCTGCCGTCCACGAACACTTGATTGGCGAACAGGGCCGGGTTCAAGGCGATGTTCGTCTGATAAATGCCGGCGCTGCCGCTTTTCGGCGTCCATGCGGACGTCACGATATCCGTTCCGTCGATGGTCACGCTTTCATTTTGATACGGCTGAAACGTAATCGGGGCCGCGGTCGTACCGGAGCTCGACGGCTTGACCGTTTCCCGGTAAACGCCTTCGCGAACGGCGCACGTATCTCCGGCAGCCGCAACGCTCGCGCATTTCTGAATCGTCAGGAAGGGTCCGGTAGTGCCGGATACGAAGTCCGCGGAAGTTCCGTTCCAGCCGTCGTTTCCGTTTTTGGCTACATAGTACACCGTCGGAGACGCCTGCGCCGTGTCGCTTGCATAAACGAAACCCGATAGCAGGATTGCGCCTGCCAGCATAATAAGGCCGAACTTCGGGAAGCGCTTTCCAATCTTGCGCGAGACGTTTCTTAGCATTGTTGCCGTCATCAACTCTTCCTCCTTTTTTCGCTTCATGCTTTTTGTTTTCGCTTCACCTTTTGTTTCCGCTTCATGCCCTTTCGGCCATGCGCTTTTTCTCGCGCGTCGAAACGGACTTTCGTTCCCATGCGGCTCTCCTGCAAGCAAACGAACGTCCGTCCTCGATGCTTTATCCCTTTCCGTCCGCGTCCTTATCGATGATCGTTACTTGCCGTTCTTCGCCGCCCAATCCGCGAGCTGCTTGTTCAGCTCGGCCTGGATTTTATCGCTGCCGGCTTTCTTGAGCGCATCCAGATACTTCGGCAGCACCTCGTTCGGATCGGCCGTTCCCGTCTCGAGCGGAACGGCGTATTCCGCCTGCACGGCGGCGACGGCGGCAACCTCCGTCTTCAGGCTCGAATCGTCGAATTTGAAGCCGTTGATCGGATGAATCTCGGCTTGTTCGTTCAGCTGCTTCGTCTGCTCGAAGACGTCGGCCGGCTGACCCGGACGCAGCAGCCCGTTGAACTGATTGCCGAACACCCAATCCACGTTCGGCGCGTACGTCGAGTTCTCAACCGGCGTATACGCGCCGTTCGCCACGGTGTAATGCTTGCCTTCGATGCCGTAGCAGAGCAGATCGTACAGCTTCTTGTCGTTATTGACGAGCTCGAGCAGCATCAGCGCCCGCTCCGGATTTTTCGAAGCTTTGCTGATCGCGTTCATCGAGGTCGTGACTCCGGTGAAGAGCGGCTCGGTGATGGCCTTCCGGACGACCTCGTTGCCGCCGTTCTTGGCCGGATAGCCCGCTTCGCCGCCCGGCTTGAAGGTGACGTCCGTCATGACGGCGATATTGCCCTTCGCCATCAATTGGTTGAAGTCCTTGACCGTCGCGAGATCGGAATAGATGTAGCCTTTCTGATACCAGTCGTGCATCAAATCCAGATAGGCTTTGTACTCCGGCGTTTCGCGTTTGTCCACGCTCTTGTGCGGGTCGTTCTTGTAATACGTAACCGGACCGTAGTCCCGCAGGTTCCCGTCGATCGGACCGTTGTTGCCCGCTTGGAAGGCGAACGGCACGACATCCGGCTCGTTCTTCTTCAGCGTCTCCAGGAACGGCGCCAGGTCGGCTTCCGTCTTCACGCTGTTTATATCGAAGCGGTATTTGTCGACGAACCGCTTCTGAAAGACGAAGCCGAAGGAAGTGGCCGCGACCTGATAGCTCGGCACAGCATAGATTTTACCGTCCGTATCCGCTTTCACGTCTTCCCAGAATTTCGCCGGCATGAGGCTGCTTAGCGTCTGCGGCGCGTATTTCGGCAGCAAGTCGTCGATCGCCTGGAACGCGCCCTTCTTGACGTTCTCGTTGTATTTGAGCAGCCAGGACCCCGTCGTCCAGACGATGTCCATCTTCTCGTTGGCTGCGATGGTCACGTTCATCTTCTGATCGTAGCTGCCGAAATCGACCGGCTTCAGCTTCACCGTGGCGTTCAGCTTGGTGTTGTCCTTCAAGTATTGATTGACCGCGTCCTCGACTTCCTGCTGGCCCGGCTGCTGCGCGCTTACCCCGTAATACCAGGTAAGCTCGACCGGCGGAAGCGCGTCGTTCTCCGCGCCCGCCTCCGGAGCCGGCGCATTCGTAGTGGCGGACGTGCCGTTGTCCGCCGGCGCCTTGCTCGCTGTGCCGTTGTCGGCCGTCTCGTTGTTTGATTTGCTGCTGCACCCCGTCAGCGCCATCATGAGTACGACCGCGAACAACGAGAGGCGGAATGCCTTCTTCTTCAACTGCTTCATCTGTATGAAACCTCCCTTATTTAAACCGTGCTTGTATGAAAATAATAACATGGGGAGCTATCGGCCAGCCGTGCCTTCCCTCCTTTCGATTGGCTTGCCCCTCCGTTATTAGCCCCACCCGAATGGCGGCTTGCCGGCGTTCCGTCTTGCCATTGCCCGCCGTCAGCCCTTGAGCGAACCGACGGTCAATCCCTGCACGAAGTAGCGCTGGAAGAACGGAAAGACGAGCATCATCGGCCCGGCGGCCAGCACCACCATCACCATGCGCGCGGACATCGTCGGGAACTGGGCAACATCGAGATCCGGGATGCCGAGCAACGCTAAATTCTGCGTCATCACTTCCATGCTGTTCAGCATGCGGACAAGCAGCAATTGCAGCGGAACCAGGCGCTGCTCGTCGATGAACAACAGCGCGTTGAACCATTCGTTCCAATACCCGAACGCGATCAGCAAGCCGATCGTCGCGAGCGCCGGGGTGGAGAGCGGGATGATCACGGTGAAGAATATCCGCCACTCCCGGGCGCCGTCCATTTTGGCCGACTCGATGATTTCCATGGGGATCTTCGCGAAGAAGCCTCTCAGGATCATGACGTTCCACGCGCTGAGCAGCCCCGGCAGAATCATCGCCCACAGCGTATCCTTGGCATGCAGGTACTGCGTCATCAGCATATAGAAAGGGACAAGTCCCCCGCTGAACAGCATCGTAAAAAACACGTAGAAGCTCGTGACGTTCTTATACTTGTAATCCGGCCGCGATATCGTATACGCCATCATCGCCGTCATCAGCAATCCGGCGGCCGTTCCGATTACCGTCACCAGCGCCGTAACGCCGTAAGAGCGGAGAATGACGTCGGGCACCTTGAAAATATACCGATAGGCGGTCAGCACGAACGTATCCGGAATAAACCGGTAGCCGTTCCGGGCAAGCGATGCTTCGCCCGTGAACGAAACCGAGACGACCAGTACGAACGGGATGATCATCAGCAGGCTTAGCAGGATAAAGCACGAGTTGATGACGGCGGCCGTCTTCTTGCTGTGACCCACGCGGGCACCTCCTAGAACAGTGCGTTCTCGTTATTGATCTTGCGTACGATGTAGTTGGCGGCGAGGACGAGGACGAACCCGACGACGGATTGATAGACGCCCGCTGCCGAGGACATGCCGATGTCGCCGAGCATGCGCAGGGACCGGAACACGTACGTATCGATGATGTCCGTGGTCGGCAGCGCAAAGGACGAATCGTTCGGAACGAAATAATGCAGGCCGAAATCGCCCCTGAACATATTGCCGATCGCCAGAATCAGCATGATGGTCATCAGCGGCAGCAGCAGGGGCAGCGTGATCTTCCGCACCATCTGGAGCTTCGAAGCCCCGTCGATGCGGGCCGCTTCGTAATAATCCTGATTAATGCCGAGCAGCCCGGCAAAATAAATCAGCGTCGCGAAGCCGATGCTTTTCCACTCGTGCGCGATGACCAGGATGTACGGCCACGGACCGGATTCGAAGTACCACTTGCGCGGCGCAAGCCCGAAATAACCGAGCAGCTGATTCAGATAGCCCGACGTATTGTCGAGGAACGCCAGCGCGATGTACCCGACCACCACCCACGAGACGAAATACGGCAGGAACAGCACCGTCTGATGAAGCTTGACCCAGTTCTTCCCCACCTGGGTAAGCAGGATGGCCAGCGTCACGGCAAGCAGCATGCCGACGACGATGTACGTCAAGGAATAGAGCACCGTGTTGCGCGTGATGCGCCAGGCGTTCTCGGAGGCGAACAGAAACTCGAAATTTTTGAGGCCGATCCATTCGCTGCCCAGAATGCCCTTGTCGTAGCGGTAGTTCTTGAAGGCGATGACGATGCCGAACATGGGAACGTACGAGAAGACGAATAAATAAATCAAGCCCGGCAGGGACAAGCCGAACAGCTCGCCGTGCTTGAACCTCCCTTTGCGCTTCCCCCGAACAATCGCCTTTTCCGCCTGCGGACGATGCAGCTCCGCTTCTTTGGTGATCATGCCCGTTCTTCTCCTTTCCGTCTGCTTTCTCGTTCATAGCCCCATTCTGGGCTCAAATACGGGCCGCGGAGAAGTCCAAAATCCCGTTTCCGTTCCAAGATCGGCGTCCGATATCGCCGTAAACGTCCTCATCGGCGCAAATGGGCACAGGCCGCGTCAACAAAGCCCCGAAGATCCATGCGCATAGCAAAAAACCGTCCATTCGGACGGCTCAGGCTGCTTTTGTTCAGTTCACGATTCACTCCGTCAGATTGCGCTTGATCCGATACTCCTTCGGCGTCGTGCCGTATTTGTTCTTGAACAGGCGGAAAAAGTTGCTGCGGGTGCCGAACCCGATCCGCTCGATGAGATCGTTGATCGTATGATCGCCCTGCTCCAAATAATTCACGGCTTGGCGGAGCCTGGCGTCATTGATGTATTCGGCGACGGACAAGCCCTGATGCTTCTTGAACAGCTTCCCGATGTAGTCGGGGGACAGCTTCATCATATCTCCGATCATCTGCAGGCTGAGATTCGTATCCGCGTAGTTCTGCATGATAATGTCCCTGACCGTATCGGCGAGAATTTCGTTCCGCTCCTGCTCCGGGCTCCGCTTGCTCTCGTTCATTCCCCGGTACAGGTCGAGCAGGATCCGTTTCATGTCCTCGAGCGACGCGCAATCCATGATCTTCTGATTGATGTCTCCCTGCTCGCTCGGCAGCGAGACGATTCGGATCGCATTCATTTCCTTGATGACCTGCTTCATCAGGATAAAGACATGCAGCGCCATATAGACCATGTAATCGTAATTCAGCGAGGCAATGAACGCGAAGATTTTATCCAGCGTCTTCTCGAAGGCTTCGTCCTGATTCGACTTCATGCTCTCGGTCAGCTTCTTCTCCAGCTCGGGGGGCAATGCGGCTTCCGCGCTGCTCAGATTATCGCGGATCATGGACGGCGTAATGATGGACTGTCGGCCGAACGCGAGCGTATATCTGATCTGCTGCAGGCAGGAGGCATAGTGATTGTGCACCGACCGGTACGCTTGGACGTCTTCGCTCAGCGCGGCGGAGAAGGTGGCCCGGTACATCTTCGCGATGACATCCTGAATGCCCGCGATTTCCTGCCGGATATGTCCGAGCGCGGAGGCCGATGCGTCCGGCAAGCCGATGACGGCCGCCACATGGTCGTTCTTCATTTCAACGGTTTCGATCGGATAGGTTCGGGCGAGCAGCTCCTGCGCGATGTTCGCGATCGCAAAACGCAGCAGCCTGCGATCCGGATCGTCCTCGCGGCCGGAAGCGCCGTTCCGTTCGTCGAGCTTCATGACGCAGATCAGGTAAGGGCCTTCGGGATTAATCTGCAGTTTATGTGCCTGAATCAGCTCGCTCAATTCCGCAAGCGGCATGGCTGCGCTGTCCGTCATGATCTTCCGGATCGAATAGGAACGCACGATATGGCGCGTCGTTACCTGCTCGCTCCTGGCCGAGAGCAAGCGGTTTCTTGTTTCCGCGTAGATGCTGGACATATAGGACAACTCGTCGCCGTCCGGGGGCTTCGGGCCCGCTTCGACATCGGAGTCCTGCCGAACGAAGCTCACCAGCTTGCCGAGCGGCCGGTACAGCCGGTGGGCGATGCCGAGCGTGGCGAGCAAGGCAAGCAGCAGGAAGACCACCGTCAAGACGATCGACGTATTTTTCAACGCGTCGGCTTTGCTGACCAGCGTATCGTAGGACTGAATGCTGATCAGCGTCCAGCCGTTGATTCCCGTGCCCAGATAATTCACGATCTTCGGCTTGCTGCCGAGCGAATATTTGAAGGTTCCCGTATCCTTCGCTTGCTCCTGATGGACGTGGTTCAAGATCGCCTTTTTGAAGGCCTCGTCGATGGGGGGGGCAGCCGAATCGGGCGACAGGATCCTGCCGTCGTCCGCCAGGATGAACACGTTCTCGTTCTCCTGCCAGGCCAGCTGATTGATGAGCTTGATATTATCGAACAGCCATTGCGGCCTGACGTTCAGCACGAATACGCTCTCGCCTTGCCGATACCCGATCGAGTCGTAGTCGAAGATCGAGAAGACATCCGCCCGGTTCCCGTCCTCGCTTAGACTCATCGGCACCATTTCCAGCTTGGGGAGCGGCTCGCTTCCCGTGAACAGCGCCCTCATGTTGGCGTAAATCGGCGCATCCCGCTCCTGCACGGCCGGATCCCCGCCCCACAAGAAACGGTCCGTCTTCGCGTTATAGATCATGATGGAGTGGATGAAAGGCGTGTAGTCCGCAAACTTGTCGATCCGCGACCGCTTCGTCAGCGTGTCGAAAATATCGGAATCCTCGCTCGCCGTCATGAGCGGAATGATGTCGTTATCGTAATAAAGCGACATCGCGAGCCGCTGGATCACGTCGTTCAGATAGGTCATGTTGAATTTGATCTGGGAGAGGACCTTCGTGTTCGCCTCCCGCTGCATGGTGAGGATGATCTTCTCGGCATTGATATAGAGCGTTCCGGAAAAGACGACAAGCAGCATCAGCACCAAGACGGAGAAGCTGAGGACGATGCGCCTGAGATATTTCTTCGATCGATACATGCGAAGGATATTCATCGCTGCTCCTTTCCAGGCCGGCCGGTCCTCGTTCGCGGTTTTACTCAAATCATGCCATACTCCACGCCTGGCATCCACTCCGAAATTCCGGATTCAGTCCAAAATCCGGCAGGAAAGACGGCACGACAAAAAAGGGCGATCCGCCGGTCGGCCCTTCGGCCGTTCGAACGAATCACCCTTGATTAAACGTCTGTTCCTCGGCTCACGCTTCCTGCACCCGCGAACGCGTGCGCTTCTGCAGCACGTAGCCGACCGCGATAACGAGTATGCCGCAGAGGAACGGGAAGACGTCGTCCGCCCAATCCGCGACCTTGCGAATCGCCGACGCCAGCGTCTCGTTCTCTTCGAGCATCTCGCCGGCGGTATAGCCGAGAATGCCCGCCCCGAGGAAGACGAAGATCGGAAACTTGTGCAGGACGACCATGATCAGCTGGCTGCCCCATACGATGATCGGAATGCTGAGCGCGACGCCGACCGCCATGATCCAGATCTGGTTGTTCGCGATGGACGCGATCGCCAGCACGTTGTCGAGGCTCATGATGAAGTCCGCCACGACGATCGTCCGGACGGCCTTCAGCAGCGATTGCGCGCCTTCTATGTCCTTGCTCTCGCCGTCGTCCTTCAGCAGCGACACGGCGACCCAGAACAACAACAGCGCGCCGGCGATCTGAATGAACGGAATCTTCAGCAGGTAAACGGCAACCACCGTCAGCACGATCCGCAGTCCGACCGCGGCCAGCGCGCCCCACCAGACCGCCTTCTTGCGATTCTCCGGCGGCAGATTGCGGCTCGCCAGCGCGATGACGACGGCGTTATCGCCGCTCAAGACGAGGTTAACGAGCAGTATTTCCAATATCAATAGCAATAGTTCCATCCCATTAACTCCTAACCGGTGCCTTTGATCGAAAGCAGCTTATTATCTCACAATTCGATCCGGCTTGTCTATTTTCACCCGGCTTCGATCGCGGCGCCGTCCGCGCGTCCCGGACGGTGCTTCCCGTCGGCGTTCCCTTGGGAATGCCGGTAGAGCTCGTCGTAATAACCGCCCGCGGCAAGCAGCTCGCGGTGCGTGCCTTCCTCGACGATCTCGCCCAGCCGCATCACGATGATCCGGTCCGCGCCCATGATCGTGGACAAGCGGTGCGCGATGACGAGCGTCGTCCGTCCTTCGGAGACGACCGCAAGCGCCCGCTGGATCAGCTGCTCGGAGTGCGAATCGAGATTCGCCGTCGCTTCGTCCAGGATCAGGATGCGCGGCTTGAACACGATGATCCGGGCAAACGAGATCAGCTGCCGCTCGCCGGCGGACAGCCCGCTTCCGCGCTCGGAGAGCATCGTCTCGTAGCCGTCCTTCATGCCGGCGATGAGCGCGTCCGCGCCGACCAGCCTGCAGGCTTCGACGACTTCCTCCCGCGAGACGGAGTCGTCGAACAGGCGGACGTTGTCGACGATGCTGCCGGAGTAGAGATACGGCTCCTGCTGCACGAGCCCGATCAGCCGGTGCAGCTTCTCCTGCCGCATGTCGCGGACGTCGATGCCGTCGATGGTCACGCTGCCTTCCTTCACGTCGTAGAAACGGCAGAGGAGGCTGATCAGGGAGCTCTTGCCGGCCCCCGTCGTGCCGACGATGCCGATCATTTCGCCCGGACGCACGTGCAGGTCGAGCCGGTGAATGACGGGCTGTCCGTCCGCATATCCGAATTTTACCCCGTTGAAATCGATTTGACCCTTCACCGCGGATAAATCGAGCTTGGCGTCCGGTTTGTCCTGCACCTCGGGCACCGTGTCGAAGATCGACCAGATCCGGTTCATCGACACCGAGGCGGACAGCAGCGTATTCCACTGCTGCGTGATCGTATTGATCGGCTGGAAGAACTGGCGGATATACGTAATGAACGCGAACAGGACGCCGAACGGGATGGATTCCCCGAGCACCGCGTTGCCGCCGAGCCAGGTGACGAACGCGACCGACAGGTTGCCGAGCATGTCGAACGACCGGTTGAACAGCACGTTGGTCCGGATCTCGCGCAGGTTGGAGCGGAAGTACGTCTGGTTGCGCTCGGAGAACTGCTTCTGCTGCTCTTTCTCTTGATGGAACACTTGGATGATGTGCATGCCCGCGAGATTCTCCGCCACGAACGCCACCAGCCTGGAGAGATTCGTCCGCGCCATCTGGTACGTCTTGCGCATATAAGAGCGGAACGCGATGGCGTTCAGCGCGATGATCGGCAGCAGGATCAAGCAGTACAGCGTCAGCCGCACGTCGAGCTGGAACATCAGCACGATGATGAACACCAGCGTCAGCCCGTCGCGGAGCACGCTCAGCAGCACCTGGCTGAAGAATTGGTTGATCGTCTCCGTGTCGCTCGACACGTGCGTGATCAGGCTGCCGCTCGGCACCCGGTCGAAATACGACATCGACTGCTTCGTGATATGGCGGAACAGCTGCTTGCGGATGGCGGCGACGATGCTCTGGCCGGCCTTCTGCAGCAGATTGTTCTGCAGGTACGTGAACAGGAAGCCGCCGACCGAGAGCAGCAGGTAAATGCCCGCGATCAGGAACAGCATGTTGGCGTTCGCGTCGCCCTTCGTGAGATGGTCGTCGATCGCGATCTTCACGAGGTACGGCTGCATCAGATCCGCCGTGATCGCCAGGATGATGCAGCCGAATACCGCCAGAAACGTCATGCGATGCGGTTTGGCGTAATTGTACAGCCCTTTGTAGGCGGAACGGTTATGATTCGGCGTCTTCGGCAGCGTGGGATCCGCCTTGGCGCCGCCGTCCGCCTTCGTCTTCAAGTTGTCCATCGTCTTAGCCAACGCTGCTTCCCTCCTCTTGAATCGCGTGCAGCATCGCGTAGATGCCGTTCTGCGCGAGCAGCGAATCATGCGTGCCGCGCTGCACGATCCGGCCTTCGTCCATGACGATGATCTCGTCGGCGTGCTTCAGCGCGCTGATCCGGTGGGCGATCAGGATCGTCGTCTTGCCGCGGCGCTCCTTGCGGATCGTCTCGATGATGGCCGTCTCCGTCACGGCGTCGACGGCGCTGACGCTGTCGTCGAGTATGAGGATCGGCGCGTTCATGAGCATGCCCCGCGCAAGCGCGGTCCGCTGCCGCTGGCCGCCGGAGAGCGTCACGCCCCGCTCGCCGAGCTTCGTGTCGAAGCCGTCCGGGAACGTCATGATGCTGTCGTGGATCTTCGCCTGCTCCGCGGCTTTCTGCACGAGCGAGAGCTCCGAGCTGCGGCGGAAGAACGCGATGTTGTCGCGGATCGTCGTGCTGAACAGGAATCCGTCCTGCGGCACGTAGGCGATGCCGCTGCGCAGGCTCTCCAGCGTCAGCTCGTCGAGCGAGGTGCCGCCGATATTGATCTTGCCCGGCGGCGTATCGAACACGCGGAGCAGCAGCTTGACGAGCGTCGTCTTGCCGCTGCCCGTCTTGCCGATGATGCCGAGCGTCTTGCCGGGCTCCAGCGTCAGCGTGACGTCCTTGAGCGCTTCCTTCGTCGCGCCGGGATACGCGAACGACAGATGGTTGACCTTGAGCGGGGCATGCGACCAGTCGACGTCGACCGCGGTCTCGTGCTCCACGATCTCCGGCTCCTTGTTCAAGAGATCGTTGACGCGCTCAAGCGACGCGCGGGAGCGCTGGATCGTATTGATGACGTTGCCGATCGCCTGCAGCGGATTGACCATCATCCGGACGTAGAGCGTCAGCGCGACGAAATTGCCGAGCGACAGCGTGCCCGCCAGCGTCAGGTAGCCGCCGTACGCCAGCGTGATGATTAAGGACAGCGCGCCGAGGAAAGGAATCAGCGCCTGGAAGAACGAAGACACGCGCACGAGCTTCAGCTGATTGTCCTTGATCCGATCGACCGAGCCGCCGAACCGGTCGTTCATGATATCCTCGACCGCGAATTTCTTCGTCACCCGGATGCCGCCGAACTGCTCCTCCGCGGATTCCGTCATCTTGCCGAGCGATTCCTGCACGGTATGCGACCGCGAGCGGATAACGGGGCCGAGCTTCACGACGATCCACGGTATCGCGATCAGCGGCGAGATGCAGACCAGGATGAGATATAACGGAATGTCGCTGATGACCATCATCACGATCGCCGACACGATCAGCATCGCCGCGTTGGCCGTCTGGTTGACGCCCATGGAGATCGATTCGCGCACCGTCGTCACGTCGTTCATCACGTAGCTGAGCAGCTTGCCGACGCCGTTCTTGGAATAGAACTGCTCGCCCAGCTTCGTAAAATGCTTGAACAGCCGCTTGCGGGCGTATTTCTCGAACAGCCGGCCGACGTACATGATGTGGAACTGCCCGATGCCTCCCAGGACCCCGTACGCGAGGCCGATGACGAGCAGCGCCATGCTGGCGTCGAACACGGCCGATTGCGTCAGGCCATGCCGCTCCAGCTGGTCCGTGAAGCGGCCGAGCACCTTGGGGTAATACGACTGAAACAGATTGGCCGCCAGCGTGAACGAAACGCCGGAAGCGTAGATATACCATTTGGAACGAACGAATGAGACAAGCAGTCCTCGCCTGTTGGCCATGATGCAGCTCCTTTCCGGATAACCGATATCGTTGTCTTGCTTTTCCAGCCTTCGTTTCGCGTTGAATTCGCCATGTTCGGGCCGCCGAAAAAGCCTCCCGCAATGCGCAAGCTTGCTGGAGGCGTTACCTTTGCCGCCGCCGGCTCGCTTCGGGTTTGAACCTAAGCGGGGCCGCGTACGATGATATGAATTTGTATGCCGGAAGGGTCGTGCGCGATGATCGTTCCCCGTTCCGTTCGAAGCGGGACGCTTGCCGCCTGCAGCCTGCCGAAGACCGTCATCTGTTCGTCCTCGGTCGGGAGGACGATCTCGAAATAATCGAGTCCCGGCGCGCTGTCCGGCGTAAGGGGCGCTCCGACGCCTGCCCACACGTTGAGCCCGATGTGGTGGTGATAGCCGCCGGCGGAAATAAACATCGCGGAATCCGCCATGTGCGCGACCGTGTTAAAGCCGAGCAGGTCGACGTAGAAATGCTCCGTCGTCGGCAGCTCCGTCACGTGCAGATGAATATGGCCGACCGTCGTGCCCGCCGGCAGGCCGGTCCACGGCGCGTCCGCCGCCTCGGCCAGCAAGCCGTCCCAGTCGATGGGATCCACGGCCATGCGGACATGGCCTTCCCCGTCCCATTGCCACTCTTCCCGCGGACGGTCCCGGTAGATCTCGATGCCGTTGTTGTCGGGGTCGGAGATGTACAGCGCTTCGCTGACGAGATGATCCGATTGCCCGACTTGGATGCCGCTCGCGACCAAATTGCGGAGCGCGAGGCCGAGCGATCTGCGGTCCGGCACGAGCAGGGCGACATGGTACAGACCCGCTCCCGACCTGCGGGGCCGCGGAACCGCGCCCGCGATTTCCCTCAGCGCGAGCAAGGGCTTCTCCGAGCCCGGAACGCCGAGGGCCGCGCATTCCCCGTCCCGCTTAAGGACGCGCAAGCCGACGACTTCCTTATAGAAGTCCACGGACCTTTGAAGATCGCTAACGCGCAACTGCACGGTTCCGATCACCGTTCGTGCATCGATTTCATACGACAAGCTGAGCACCTCATCTTCGAAAATGTGACGTCGCGGCAACGCGCGAAAGCATGGCGGCCTGACGGAACGGCATGCTGCCCTCCGCCGGCAAAGGTAAAATTGGAAAATATCTGGTATTCGTAAACCACTATGCTATATCGTACCACATCGCGCCGCAGAACCCAATTTCGCCGTAAGCGGTTACGGGGTCATTTTCACATTGAATCTCGTGTTATATAATACGGATGACTCATTTGCGCCGAATTTCACGACCTTGTGCAAAGATAGGAGCATTCATATGGATATTATTCAACTCGCCATGGATTTAATCGATGAAGATACGGACCAGCCGCGTTACCAGTTCGACCAGGAGGCGCTCGACGAACTGATGAAGAGCATCGAAGAGCTCGGCCTGCTGTCGCCGATCAAGGTGCGTTCGACGCTGAACGGGCGGTACAAGATCATTTACGGCAACCGCCGGTACAAAGCGAGCAAGCTGCTGAACAAAGCGACCATCCCCTGCATCGTCTCGGCGGCGACGGACGAGATGGATATTTATCTGGAGCAGATCGCGGAAAACCTGACCCGGGAAGGCTTCTCGCCGATAGAGGAGGCCGAAGCGTTCCATAAGCTGATGAACGCGTCGAAATTCAACAGCTCCCTGAAGTTTCTCGCGAGCAAGCTCGGCAAGCCGGAGAGCTACATCAAGCACAAATGCGAGCTGCTCAAATTCGGGAACGCCGTCCGGAAGCTGATCGTGAGCGGCACGCAGATCCGCAAGGACAAGCTGACGGAGGACCAGGTGCTGCCGATCAAGGACCTGCCGATCGAGCACCGCGATCCGCTCGCCCTCATCGTGGCGCGGGACGAAATGCCGGTCGGCGACGTGAAGAAGATCGTGAAGCTGTTCAAGGACAAGGACATCTCGGAAGGCACGAAGGACAAGCTGCTCTACAAGAACGGCTACGAGCTGCTGCAAACCTGGTCGACCGTGCAGCAGAACAAGAAGGAGCGCGAGCGGGCCGCCGAGCTGAAGGCGGAGCAGGAGGAACGCGCGGCGGCGGCCAAAGCGGAGAAGGCGCGCGTGGCCGCGGAATCGGCCGCGGCCGGCGGCGCGGGTGGCGCCGCCGGGACCGGAGGCGCCGGCGCATCTGCCGCGCATACGAAGCCGGCGGCCGCGGGCGCGGCAGAAGCCGTAGGCGGCGCGAGTGCCGTTTTTGGCGGCACGGCGCCTGCCGCGAGTGCGGGAGCGGCAGGCTATGTGGACGCCGACGCCGTTGTTGAATCGCCGGCCGCGGCGGGCTTGCAGACCGGCGGGCCCGCGGGAGCCGCGGCTGCGGCTGCGGGAGAAGCCGTGGCGATGGCACCCGAAGCCGCTCCGCTGGCGGCAAGCCTGCAGCAGCTGCTCGCTTCGCTGGCGGCGGTGCGGCCGCTGCCGCCGGAAGCGCTCGGCGCATATGCTGCGGCAAGCTTGCCGCAGCAGGACCACGCGGCCTTCGTCGCCGGCGTGGACGCCCTCATCTTCGGCCTCGAGCAGCAGCTCGCGCAATGGCGCGAGGTCAAAGCGATCGCCGATGCACGCGCGAACGGCTAGCTCCGCGATCAGGCTTGCGCCGTGTATGCGCGCGTTGCGCACTCGGCGGCGGCTCGGGGGGATTGTGGGCTCGCGCCGCCCGGCATCGTCTTCATAAAACGCTCGTTAACAACGAAACCAGAAGCCTTCAATGTCGAAGGACTCTGGTTTTCCGTTTTGAATGGCCTCCGGCAGTCTCGCGCTGCACGGCTCCCTCCTGAGGCACGACGATGCGCGACGACATGCCTGCATCGAAAACAGCCCAAACGAAGGTCAATCCGTAACGCGAAATGCCCCTAAACAAGGAACAGGTTTTATACTTCGCCTGCCCCCCGTATAAGGTGCCTTCCGACGGCCGGTTGGCCTTTTTCGCGCCTTTGGCCGGGGTATCGAATGCCACGGGCGGCGGATTAAATTCCGTTGCTTCGCAGGAATCGCGCATTTGCAAGCGAATTCATTCAAAGTTGCTGCATGCGCGCGGAATCCCTGCCGATCGGGCGCATGCGGACGAATCGGCGGCTCGATTGTTCGATCCTTTCGGAATCAGACTGACCTTCATCTATCGAAAGCGAGGAGATTGAAACCATGAGAATCGTTATTCTAGGCGGTACGGGCACGATCAGCACGAGCATTGTGAGGCTCCTGTCGGCGCAGGGGCATGACGTCACCTGCTACAACCGCGGGCAAAGCGCCGGCGAGCTGCCGGAGGGCGTCCGCGTCATTCGCGGCGATCGCCAGGAACGCGACCTTTTCGAGCAAACGATGCAGTCGGAGCAATTCGATGCCGCGATCGACATGATCAGCTTCAACCGCGAGGATGCCGAGAGCAGCCTGCGCGCTTTCCGCGGCGTGAAGCATTTCGTGCAATGCTCCACCGTCTGCACGTACGGCGTCGACTATGACTGGCTGCCGGTATCGGAAGATCATCCGCTCCGTCCGACGACCGGTTACGGCCGCGGCAAGGTCGAAGCCGACGCCGTGCTCATGGAAGCCTACTACCGGGAAGGCTTCCCGGTCACGATCCTGAAGCCGTCGACTACGTACGGCCCGCGTCCCGGCATGCTGCGGCAGGTCGCCTGGGATTTCTCCTGGATCGACCGCATCATGAAAGGCAAGCCGCTGCTCGTCTGCGGCGACGGCAAAGCGCTGCATTCCTTCCTGCACGCGGACGACGCGGCCAAAGCGTTCGCCGGCGTGCTCGGCAAAGCGCACTGCATCGGCCAATCGTACAACGTCGTCGGACGCGGCTTTACGACCTGGGAGCAGCATCACAAGCTCGCCATGAAGGTGCTCGGCCGCGAGGTGGAGCTCGTCGGCGTGTCGCTCGATACGCTGCGAACCGTCGCCGCGGAGCGCATCGGCATCTGCGATGAAATCTTCGCGCACAACGTGTATTACAGCTCCGAGAAGCTGATGCGGGACGTGCCGGAATTCGCGCCTTCGATCTCGCTGGAGACCGGCATGCGGATGGTATTCGACGCGATGATCGCGGAAGGCCGGGTCCCGAATTCCGATCTCGACGCCTGGGAAGACGAGATCATCGCCGCGCAGCGGAACGCGTTCGCGCCGCTTGCCCTGAAGTAGAGACGGACGTTCGGTTCGTCGGATGTTTGCGAATCCATCGTGACGGAGCTGAGGAACGTTGATCGAAATCAAAACGGCCGAGGATTTCAAAGCTTGCAAAGGCAAGGACGGTTATTTTATCATCGCGGACACGACCGGACGGAAGCTCCATTCGACTCGCTGCGTCTTCGTCGATATCGCGCATTTCAGCGCGAAGGCGATCGATAATGCCAACAAAAACGGTCAATACTTCTTTACGGATGACTTCTTCGAGGCGCGCGAGTATCCGAAGGTCAAGAAATGCGAAGCCTGCCGCCGATTTATTTGAAGCTTCTAAAATCAAGGCCCCCTATTCTGCAATGGAGCGTGATCCTGATATGAGTTATCTTTCCCTTAGCACCTGGAGCCTGCACCGCAATCTTGGCCCGCTGCGCTGGACGCAATGGGATGCGGACGCGCAGAAGCATGTTTTCGCCGAAACCCCGCAGCCCGAGCTGATGAATCTCCTGGACCTGCCGGCTTATATGGCCGGACAAGGCTTCGGCGCGCTCGAAATCGGGCATTTTCATTTCCCGTCCACCGATGACGACTATTTGGCCAAGCTGCGCGGCGCGTTCGCGAGCGCCGGCTTGTCGTTCGACACCGTCCTGCTCGACTACGGCGACATCTCCAGCGCCGACGACGTGCGCAGGCAAGCGGATATCGCGTATATCCGCGAGTGGATCGACATCGCGGCGAAGGCCGGCGCGAAGAACATACGCGTCGTCGCCGGCGAAAGCGAACCGTCCGACGAAGCGGCCCTCACCCGTTCCATCGAGGCGTTGAAGGAGCTGCACGCATACGGCCAGAGCAGCAACGTCCGCGTCATCACGGAGAACTTCAAGCCGCTCACGTCGACGTCCGCCAACGTGCTCGCCATCGTCGGGGCTTTCGACGGCAAGCTGAACGTCGTCGACGATTTCGGCAATTTCAAGGGCGAGACCAAGTACGAGCAATTGGCCGCCGTTCTCCCTTATGCCGTGTCCATCCATGCCAAGGCGCACTACGACGAGAACGGCATCCCTGACACGGAAGAATACGTCCGCTGCCTAGATCTGCTGCGGGAAGGCCGCTATGACGGCGCGATCTCGCTGATCTACGACGGCCCCGGCGACATGTGGGAAGGCATCAACCGCGTCCGCCGCATCGTCGAGCCTTATTTGCAAGCCTCGCATTGATCGAATCCGATTGAGGCGCACTCGAAGCGCGTGCGGGAGCGACCGGTTCGCGCCGAGCGCGGAATTTCATGATCGCGAAAAAGAGACGGCCATGCAGCAAGCTGCGCGGCCGTCTCTTTCTGCTTGGGGCATCGGCGTCACTTGATGATGAGCACCGGAACTTTGGAATGCTGAGCCACGTTATGGCTGACGCTGCCGAGCACGACCTCGCGAATCCTGCCGAGACCGCGGCTGCCCATCACGATCAGATCGTTGCCGTGCTTCTCCGCGTGCTGGAGAATCGTTCGGGCCGGGTCTCCCTTCTCCTGAAAAAACGCCAAGCGGATATCGGGAGGCACCAATTCCTTGATGTCGCCGCGCAGCTTCTCGGCGTATTCCTTCATGGAGTCCTCGTTGACCACGAAATACACTTGGCCGCTCGTGACCACATCTTGAAACACATGCAGGATTTCCAGCTTCGACGGCTTCGATTCCTCCGAATGCCTGTAGAACTCGACAGCCTTGTTCAACGCCTTCTTGGAAAGATTCGAGCCGTCGTAGGCAACCAAAATATTAGTAAACATCCTTGCGCAAAACCTCCTGTCGTCCCCGCGTCCGGACTCGCGTCTAATCGCCGCTCCGGTTAACTTGCCGGGTGCGCTTCGCGTTCCACGATAGGATTTCCAAGATTGGCCGTATTCATGAACGCTCGCCCCGAAAATAACGCCGGCACGCCAAACAGCGCCGAATACCGGGACTCGACTCCCGTTGCTCGGCGCTGCTATTAGCGTTCCCGGTTAGCGAGTCGGGTCGCATGATGCGTCACGTTGACCTTAGAATTGCCCGTCCTATCGCGGCTTACTCGAATGTCACGCCGGTCATGTCCTCGCTCAATGCCCACAACCGCCGCGCGATGACCGGATCGATCGCCCACTGCACGACGCCCGGGCCGAACGAAGGCGAGTCCGGCCCGGCGAACGCGGCGATGTCCACATCCTCGCAATACACGCCGCCGCGGCCGTCCAACTGCGCGTTCGCCGCGCACCAGACGCTCGTCGCCGCGCCTTCCGCGACCGACTTGAAGCCGGCGTCCTTATTGACCGCGACGCGGCGGCCCTGCTCGTCGAGCGCGCCCATCGCCCGCATCTCGTCGTCGGACAAATGCCTGGACAGATCCGTTACTATCGTGCCCGGATGAACCGCGAACGCCCGGACGCCATGCGCATACCCGATCCGGTCCAATTCGACCGCGAACAGCACGTTCGCCGTTTTGGATTGGCCGTACGCCTGCCATTTCTCGTATTCCCGGTGCTCGTAATTCGGATCCTCCAGGTTCACGCCGGCAAATCGAAGCGCCCGCGAGGACACGGATACGACGCGCGCGCCGCCCGCTTGCTTGAGCGCGGGCCACAATCTGGCCGTCAGCTGAAAATGCCCCAGATGATTGACCGCGAACTGCGACTCGTAGCCGCGGGCGTCTCTCGTCAGCGGAGCGGCCATGATGCCGGCGCTGTTCACGAGGATGTCGAGCGGGCGGCCCGTCGCGAGGAAACGCTCCGCGAACGCGTCGATCGATGCGGGATCGAGCAGATCCATCGCCTCCAGCTCGACGCGCGGAATGGCGGCGACTGCCGCCCTTGCTTTGTCCGGCGTGCGCGCGGGCACGATGACCGTGGCGCCCGCTTCGGCCAGGACGCGGGCGGTTTCCAGCCCGAGTCCCGAATAGCCGCCGGTGACGATGGCGATTTTGCCGCTCAGATCGCGGCCTCCCAACGCTTCCGCGGCCGTCGTGTCGCTCCCGAAGCCTGATGGAATCGGTTCTTGGGGCGTCCTTGTATATTGAATTGCAGTTTCCATGTATGATCGCTCCTTAATCTTGTAATTGAATCAACTGCCGGTAATTCTCGAGCTTGTAATTCATCATGCCGAGCGATCCCGTCAATTCCGCGATCTGCCGCTCGATGCTGAGCTTATGCTCTTGAAGCACGCGGTAGCAGGCTTCGTAATTCTCCTCGTTGTAGAAGCGGATGTACCGCTCGATTTCCTTGAGCGGCATCTGAGTCCGTTTCAGATGCTTCACGAAGGTAAACCGGGCAAGATCCGACTTGGAGTAGGCGCGATGCCCGTTCTCCTTGCGCTTCACCGCCGGGAGCAGGCCGATTCGCTCGTAGTAGCGGATGACGTCGATGCTGAGTCCCGTTTCGGCCGAAATATCCGCAATTGCGTACGTGATTTCCATCTTCTGTTCTCCCCTTCTTGGGCGGCAGCCCGGCCTGGCCTGCTCAAGTATCGTAATACCTGAACCTTGGTTAAGGTCAAGCCCGCTGCGCGCATTTTTGTATTACGATTCCCGAAGCAAGCCCAAAAAAGACCGGATTCCCGAAACGGGAACACGGTCTTGAGCAGAACATTCGGACAGGGTTGCGCATCGTCCGTTCGGCTTAATCGCAAGCAGCGCCATGACGGCGATGTCCAGCAGCTTGTGCGTTACCGCGTGCATGAGTTAGTTGCGAGCCCGAATCAAGGAAAAATTTCGCTGGGACGGCAATGCGCCGAATTCGCATATCCAGGTACTGCCGCCTAGTGCGGGATTCACCGGCTATGCTATCCTTATCCTGGAAAGGGGGAGGCGAGGATGAATGATTGGGAAGGGCGAAAGGTGAGGCTTCGCGCGATCGTGCCGGAGGATTGGGCGGGATTCCACGCGAACGATCAGGATACGGAAGGCGCGCGCTCGGCCGATGCCGTGTATTTTCCGCGGTCGGAAGCCGGCACGAAAGCATGGGCGGAGCAGCAGGCGTTCTTGGCGCAAAACGGCGACAATATCCGGCTCGCGATCGAAACGCTGGACGGCGAGCTGGTCGGAAGCATCGGTTCCCACGCCTGCGATGCGCGGAACGGCACGTTCAAATACGGCGTGGCCGTTTTTCGCCCGCATTGGCGGAAGGGATACGCGGCGGAGGCGGCGACGCTGCTGCTTCGCCATTTCTTTCATGAATTGCGCTACGAGAAAGCGACCGCGCATGTATATGCATTCAACGAAAGCTCCGCCAAGCTGCAGGAAAAGCTCGGCTTCCGCCTGGAGGGCACGCTGCGAAGCATGATCTTCGCCCAAGGCCGCCGGCACGACGAATATGTATACGGACTGTTGAAGGACGAATTCCAGCCGCCGGACGGCCGGTCATGATCATACGGCAAAAAGGACAGCCGAGGCTGTCCTTTCGTTCGTGACCATCCGCGTGCAACCTGACGATCAAGCGCCGAACACCGTTCGAATGGCCTCCAAATACTTCATGCCGTGCACCGTATCCGGTTCCAGATAACCGCCCTCCGTCCACTCGTTCCAAGCGTAGATGGTGAACATCCGGTTATTGAGGCCGGACTCGCGGTCCAGATAGTCCTTCAGCTCAACCAGCATCGCTTCGAAGGCTTCCGGCGTATTGCCGGTCAGGATCGGCGTATACGGATACTCCCCGCGGACATGCGGTTTGTCCTGCTCGCAGCGCGGACCCGGGTCCCAGCCCATCGTCGCGTTCGGGTAATACGGCACCGGATAAGCGTCGCGGAACGCGGGCCACATGCCGGCGGCGGCATGCGCGCAGTCCTCGTACGGCGCGTCCGGGAAGGCATCCGGCTCCGCGTGGTGAATCCATACGTACGAAGTGACGCTGTCGATGCCGAGCGCGCGAACGAGCGCCGAAGCGTCCGGTCCGATGATCTCGCGGTGCCGGTCGTTCAGCCCCCACTCCACCAGATTCACATGCAGCTCCCCGCAGCCCGCTTCCCGCGTCTTGGCCCGGAACGATGCCAGCGCGTCGCGCGTCTCCTCGATCCCGCCCAAGCCTTTGATGAGCGTATGGCATTCATAGATCGAGAAGTAAAGCTTTCCGTCCAGCTTGAGAAAATTCGGCTCCTTGAAGTAGCGGATGATCAAGTAATCCGTCATCGCGTCGAACCGCTCGCGCGCCACCTCGTTATGGTTCGCCCACATGATGCCGAAGCGCAGCCGGTCGCGGTTGCCCGCCTGCAGGAACCCGTCCTCCAAGGCGCGGTGCAGGAACGATCCTTCGCCCCCGCCCATGTCCCAATACCAGTCATAAATGAACGACGTCACGCCATGATCCGCGGCCGCCTCGATCTGCTTCTCCGAGACCGCCGGATCGGACTCGTCCAGCTCGCCCCACAGCGGCACCTTCGGCTGCGCATGCCCGGGAAAAAGCGGCTTCGCCGCGCGCAAAGTCGGCCACTCCGTCCATCCTTCGCCTCGTATCGCTTCGTTCTTGGCATCGGGATGCCACTGCGGAAAATAATAAACCGCGACTTCATAGGGATGCTTCGGTTCGGACATGTCTCCTCTCCGCCTCCTCATATTGATTGCATGCATATCGTCGTGCTCGAATAGGCCGCAAACGCGCCGCATCGCGGAACAAGCAACGGCCGACGCAAGCGGTTAGCCGTAGAAATCAATCGACCCCCGCATGCCGAAGGCAGGCAGATCGGTTACCTTCCTGCTCCCATTCCGACGGGTTTCTGGCGAGAAGTGCCGCCAAGGCACTATCCTAATGCAGCACTAGGTCAAGAAATGCCGTGCAGGCCGTTCTTAGGCGGCTCTTGGCCGGGTTGGCCGACATGTACGGCACGTGATGCCGCTCTTTTGTGATTTTGGCCGGGTTGGGCGACATGTACGGCACGTGATGCCGCTCTTTTGTGATTTTGGCCGGGTTGACCGACATGTACGGCACGAGGTGCCGTTCTTTGGTGCTTTTGGTCGCGTTGACCGACATGTACGGCACGAGGTGCCGTTCTTTGGTGTGTTTGGCCGGGTTGGCCGACATGTACGGCATGAGGTGCCGTTCTTTCTTTGGTGCTTTTGATCGGGTTGGCCGACAAGTACGGTACGTAGTGCCGTTCTTTTGTGATTTTGGCCGGGTTGGCCGACATGTACGGCATGAGGTGTCGCTCTTTGGATTTTGGCCGATCATCGGCCAAACCCAAGGCGAGGGCCAAGCGCATGTACAGGCATGCCGAACGAGAGCGACTTTGGTGCGGAGCACCACGGGAGCGCTCGTCGGCCATGCCGGTACTGAAGCGCAGCTGCCGAGCCCGCTCAAGCGAAGCGCCGATGTTTCCGCCAAGGCGAGGGCTAAGCGCATGCACCGGCATGCCAAACGAGAGCGACTTTGGTGCGGAGCACCACGGGAGCGCTCGTCGGCCATGCCGGTACTGAAGCGCAGCTGCCGAGCCCGCTCAAGCGAAGCGCCGATGTTTCCGCCAAGGCGAAGCCAAGCACATGCACCGGCATGCCGAACGAGAGCGACTTTGGTGCGGAGCACCACGGGAGCGCTCGTCGGCAATGCCGGCAATGAAGCGCAGCTGCCGAGCCCTAAAGCGAAGCGCCAATGTTTCCGATGTTTCCGATGTTCCCACCCAGCGAAGCGCCAATGTCTCCGCCCCGCTACCCTTTCACGGCCCCGGCGGTCAATCCCTTCAGCATGTACTTCTGCGTGAACGCGAACAGCACGACCAGCGGCAGCACCGCGAGCACGCTGACCGCGAACACGGGGCCGTAGTTCACGGACTGCTTATTGAACATGAACTGCACGATCTGCGGCATGAGCGTCATTTTCTCCGGCTGGTTGAGGAAGATGAGCGGCGTCAGGAAGTCGTTCCAGATGCCGTACACGTTCGTGATGATGAACGTGCCCGTCGCCGGCAGCAGCAGCGGGAAAATGATGCGCCAAAACAAACGGAACGGACCGCAGCCGTCGAGACTGGCCGACTCCTCCAGCTCCCGCGGGATCGACTTCGTGAACGCCGCGTACAGGAACGACGCGAACGGAATGAAGCCGGCCGTGTAGATCAGGACGAGCAGCGTCCGCGTGTTCATCAGATGAATTTTGACCGCCAGCGTGAAGAGCGGGATCAGCGAGCCGACCGTCGGGATGACCATGCCCGAGAGGAAGAACAGGTACGCATAGCGGAACAGCCGCTCCTGCCGGCGGGACAGGACGTAGCCGGACATCGACGCCACGATGATCGCGAACCCGAGCGCGCCGACCGTGACGAGCACGGAGTTGGTCAGCCCGGTGAAGAAGTCCATGTCCTGCACGGCCTTCCGGTAGTAATCGAAATAAAAGCTGTGCGGCAGCTCGTACGGCTTGAAGAAGTAGCGCGGCTCCTTGAAGCTCATCTCGAGCAGGAAGAAGATCGGGAACAGGAACGCCAGCGCAGCCAGGATCAGCAGCGCTTCGAGCGCGAGGGAGGGACGTTTGTTCAAGCCCATTACAGCTCGACCTCCCTCTTGCGCGTAATGCCGAGCTGGACGACCGTGACGGCGATGATGAACAGGGCGAGCACGATGCCGCCTGCCGTCGCGTAGCCGTAGCTCTGGTTCTTGAAGGCGGAATTGTACACGGCGAGGAACAGCGTGTAGGACGAGGAGCCCGGTCCGCCGTTGGTGAGCAGGAACGGCAGGTCGAACAGCCGCAGCGCGCCGACGATCGTCAGGAAGAGCACGATGGTCACCGACGACATCAGCATCGGGAACGTGACGTGCCGGAACAGGGCGAAGCCTTTCGCGCCCTCGATATCCGCGGCTTCGTACACGTCGGTCGGAATCGACTGCAGGCCCGCCAGATAGATCAAGGCGCAATACCCGATGCCCTGCCACTGCGTGAGCAGCATGATCGTCGGGAAGGACGTGCTGACCGTGCCCAGCCAATCCTGAACATGCGCTTCGCCGATGATCGGCTCAAGCAGGCCGTTGATGAAGCCGTCGTACTTCAGCAGCTCGCCCCAGACGATGGACGTGACGACGAGGCTGATGATGACTGGCAAATAAAAGGAGGTGCGCAGGAAGCCGCGCGTCCGGAATTTCCGATTCAGCAGGAGCGCGAGCAGCAGCGCCAGCGGGTTCTGCACGATCAGGCCGAATACGACCATTTTGAGCGTGTTCTTCATGCCGTCGAGCATTTGCGCATCCTGAAACAAATACCTGTAGTTGTCGAAGCCGATAAAGCGCGGCGCCTTGATGCCGTTCCACTCGGTAAAGGAATAATAGATGCTCTGCAGGAACGGAAAATAAAAGAACAGGCCGAAGATGGCCAGCGCCGGCAGCAGGAACAAGCAGGCGATCCAATATTGTTTGCGGGATAAGCTCATTTTGCACTCACCTACTCTTGATTACTGGTAGAAACGCGTTCAGCCGCTGGAAGCGCGGCTGAAGGCGGGACATGCGATGGGGCTTTCCGGCTGCCCGGGCCCTGGACGCACGCGGCGTGACCGCCGACGTGCATCCGGGCACCGCGTGCCGCGATGGCACCGAGCGTCCGGAAGGCCGAAGCGCTCGCGCGCGGCAAACGCTCCGGTTTCCGAGAATCCGAGAGCCAGGCAGGCCGTTTATTCCGCCGGCGCCGTAACGGTGCCTTTATCCTTGTCGAAGCTGCTTTGCGCCGCTTTGAGGTCGTCCGCGTTGAATTTGATGCCGGAGACGACTTTCGTCAGCGTGTCGAGCATATTGGTGACGGCGCTCTGCGGCAAGTAGTTCGGCAGCGTCGTCGCCATGACCGTGCTGTCGTTCACGGCCGCCTGCACTTCGTCCATCGCCGGATCGTCGTACTTCACCGTCACGTCCGTGAAGGAGGTGAGCGCGCCGTCGCCGGTCATGAACGGGCTGATGATCTCCGGCGAAGTGATCAGGTTGACCAGATCCTTGGACTCCTGCATGAGCGCCGTCTTCGCGTTGACGCCGAGCGCCTCGTTGCTGCCCGTGCCCATCGCGACCTGGCCCTCGTCGTTCGGCAGCGGGAAGAAGCCGATGTCGAACTTGTCGAAGCCGCCCTTGGCGATGTTGTCGGCGTTCGCGCCCGGCATCCACGGCCCCTGCACGATCATCGCCGCGTCGCCGGAGGCGAACATTTGACCCGATTGCGGCCAGTCGATGCTGATCGCGTTCTTGTTGAAGTAACCCTTGGTTTTCAGCAGCTCGAAGTTTTGGTACACCTTCTGGATGACCGGGCTCTCGTTCAGCTTCACTTTGCCGTCATAGATCTGGCGGTTGAGCGTCGTGTCGCCGAGCTCGTAGGAATTGAGCCAGTTCATGTAGAACAGCTGCGCCGTCCATTGGTCCTTGAAGCCGACCGTGATCGGCGTCTTGCCCGAGGCTTTGACTTTCTCCGCGGCGTCGAACAGCTCCTGCGTCGTCTTCGGCGCCGTGATGCCGAGGTCGGCGAACATCTTCTTGTTGTACCAGACGCCGCCGCCGATCGACAGTCCCATCGGCACGCCGTACGTTTTGCCGCCGGCATGGGTTTGAAAATCCTTCTGTCCGCCGTCGTTCAGGCGGGCGACCCAAGGCTCGGCGGAGAGATCCGCCAGATTGCCGGCCGTCGCGAAGTCGACGTTCTGGTAGAACACGACGTCCGGCGCCGAGCCGGAAGCGAACTGCGCCCGCAGTTTATCGAAATAAGTGGCGCCGAGCACGACGTCCCACTGGATCTTGGCCTTCGGATACAGCTTGGCGTACGCCTCTTCCACGGATTTCTTGAACTGCACCATGTACGGGCGCTCGTCGAGGAACCAGGCGCCGACGCGGATCGTGAATTCCTTGTCGTTCTTCGCGCCGCCGTCCGCCGGGGCGTTCGCGGCGCCGTCGTTCGCGGCCGCGCCGTTCGTCGCCGCCTCGTTCGTCGTGCCGCCATTGCTCGCCGCCCCGCCGTTATTCGCCGCGCCGGCATTTCCGTTCGCCGCCGCGTCGTTCGCGCCGCCGTTATCGTCGTTCGAGCTCCCGCATGCCGACATGACCGTCGTCAGCAGCAGCACGCTTGCCAGTGCCGACCATCCTTTAAGTTTCATTGCACCAACACCCTCTTTTCGTCTCCGGTTACGTTGCCTCTTCAGTGTAGCGCTTTCATGAGCCGTAAAGGATAGCTGCATTTTACCGTTTCTATGCTGGAATCGCCTTCAGTCCTCCGCCTGCGCATGCCCGCCCCGGACTTGTGCGCGATAGGCGCTCGGCGAGACGCCGACCTTCTTCTTGAACATGAAGCTGAAATGCGCGGTATCCTTGAATCCCACGGCGTACGCGACCTCGTACGTCTTGAGATCCTCGCGGAGCAGCTTGTTCTTGGCCGCCTCGATCCGGAAATCCCACAGCATGTCGGTAAAATTCGTGCCGGTCTCCTTCTTGATCAAGCGGCTGAGATAGGAATAATTGACGTTCAGCCGCTGGGCCACGGTCTGCAGCGTCAGCTCCTCCGAATAGCGCTCCCGGATCAGCTGCCTGACGTCGGAGACCACCTTCAGCGGCGAATCCGCCAGCTCGAGGCGCATGAATTCCTGATAGGCCAACAGCTGCTTCTCCAGCTCCTTCATGATGTCCGTCAGCAGCACGGCGTGAATGAGCTTCTCGCGGATGTCGACCGACATGCCGTGCGACGGCTTCAGGCCGACATCCGCCAGCGCCGCCTCCGCCTTCTCGATCAGGCCGAGCGCGAAATGCTGCATGTCCTTCTTGCTCGCGCCGACGGAAAGCATGCTCCGGTACGAATCCTTGAGCAGCGCGCGGATCTCCCCGGCGTCGCCGCCGCGCAGCGCGTCCGCGATGAGGCCGAGCGACGAGCCGGTTTCTTTCTCCTTCTCCGACAGGAACGATTCCATGGCATCGAAGGCGATGACGGAATTCTTGCCGAGCAGCATGCGGTATTCCATGCATTTCTTCACCTGCCGCAGCGCCTCCGGCAGCTGGCAGAAGGACGGGAACGCCTGGCTGATGCCGACGGACAACGAGAGGCCGCGCGTCGTGCCGCTGCCTTCGGCGGTTGCCTTGGCGAACGCCATCAGCCGCTCGCGTCCGCCGGCGAGGCCGTCGGTCGGCACGAACAAATAGATGCCGCTTGCGGAAGAGGAGGTCCGGCCCCGGAGCCCGGCTTCGCCCGCGGCCCGCTCGAGCTGGCCCCGCAGATGCGCCGCGGCGAACGGAAAATGCTCGCCGCCCGCGTCCCGCGGCGCGTCCAGCTCCGCGTACAGCAGCAGGAAAGCGCCGTCCGGCAGCCCGTTCTCCGCGAGCCGGTGGCGCTTGTAATCGTCCCCGTATTGTTCGTTCGCGAGCAGTTCGAAGAACCGGTCATGCTCCTGCCAGCCGGCCAGCAGCGGTTCATGGGAGCGCAGCGATTCCACCGTGCGGATCAGCTCCTCCGGCAGGAACGGCTTGGTCAGAAAATCCGCCACGCCGAGCTTGACCGCCTTGCGCGCGTAGTCGAACTCGTGATAGGCGGTCAGGAACACGACCGGAATGTCCGGGTGACGCTGCCGCAGCTCCTCCGCGAACGTGATGCCGTCCATGACCGGCATGCGGATATCCGTAATGATGACATCCGGCAGCGGCCCCGCGAGCTGGTCCAGCGCTTCCTGCCCGTTCGCCGCCGTCCAGCCGACCTCGCAGCCGATGCCCGCCCAGCCCGGCATCCCCGCCAGAAATTCCACGATTTCGCGTTCGTCGTCCACGATCATAATGCGCATGCTGTCAGTCCCCCTCGTTTTCCTGCAAGATCTGAATCGGCATGACGACCCGCGCGATCGTCGCGTTGTCGAGGCGGATCAAGCTCACGCCGTAAGTGTTGCCGTAATGCAGTCGCAGCCTGGCGTTCGCGTTCTCGATCCCCGAGCCGAGCCCCTTGGCGCCGCGCATGGCGGAGTTGACCGGCGGTTGACCGCCCAAGTCCCCGTTCTGAGCGCTGTTCGCGATCTCGATCACGAGCTCGTACTGCTCTTCCTTGACCGCGATCGCGATCGTGCCGCCCTCCGGCAGCCGGTCGATCCCGTGCACGACCGCGTTCTCCACCAGCGGCTGCAGCAGCAGCTTCGGAATGGCGATCTTGCGGTACATGTCGGGCAGCTCGATCGCGTAGGATAGCCGCTCGCCGTAGCGGTACCGGTGAATCTCCAAGTATTTGCGGACGAAATCCATCTCCGTGTCGAGCTCGACGAACGCGTTGCCGGACGTGATCGAGAAGCGGAAGATGCCGGATAAATGCTGGATCATCTTCGGGATATGCTTCGCTTTCTCCGGCGAATGGGACATGATGCTGATGTACTCCATCGTGTTGTAGAGGAAATGCGGATTGATATACATCCGGATCGCTTTCAGCTCCGCTTCGCGAAGCAGCAGCTCGTTCTTGTAGTTCGTCTCGATGAGGTGGCTCGTCCGTTCGACGAGGCTGTTGAAGCCGTTGCAAAGCATCGCGATCTCGTCCTTCGTCGTGATGCCCGTGATGAGCTGGTATTCCTCCCGCTCCGCGGCGCGCATCAGGCGCGTCAGGCGCTGGATCGGGATGGTGATCCGCCGCAGCACCGCGTACGTGACGATCGTGATCGCCAGCCAGGCGGCGAGCGTGACGCCGACGGTGAACAGCGCCTGCTGCTTGATGAGCCCGCCGGTGCCGGGGCTTGCGATCAGCACGTATTGGAACTCCGAATAGCGGGATTTCTGGCGGATGACGATGCCCTTGACCGGCTCCCGGATGTCGAGCAGCCGACCGACCTTGGCCGTATCCGACGCGCTCATGATCAAATTGTCGGCATTCGTGATAAAGAACGTCTCCGGCGCGAACGCTGCGAACATCGACTGCAGCGACGCGGCGTCGAGCGTGACGACGAGCCGGCCCGTCTCCGAATCCGGGGACGGCCGCTCGCCTTCGGCGAAGATTTTGACCACGCAGGCGATCCGCCGGTCGTCGTTGAAGAACGCCCACTCGGGCATGCGGTCGAATTCGAAGGGCATTTTCCAATAGGCGTCGGGATAAAGCAAGCGCTTACGCGGATCGGTGCCGTATAACAAGCCGGATTTGTCGAGCACGTAGATGCCGCTGACGAAACCGCCGATCTTCAGCTTGGCGGTCGCGAGCTCGGACTGGAGCATTTCCGCGACGGAGGCGTACAGGCTCTCGTCCTGCCGTCCCTTGTTCGCGGCGCGGAGGAGCGATTGGAGGAACAGGTTCTCGCTCACGGGCGTCATCTGGCTCTTGACGGCATAGAGCATCTCGTCGAATTTGTCCGCGGTGCCGGACAGCTTCTGCTGCGCCTCTTCGGCGGCTTTCTTCTCGATGACGAGGCTGGAACGGATATAGAAGGTCGAGCTGACGATGATGAGCGGGACGAGCGTGAGCAGCGAATAGATGATGAGCATCTTGTAGAACAACCGGGAGCGGATGGGATCCAGCAAATGCGCGGTCAGCCATGTCATAGGGGAAGTCTCCTATTCGGTTAGTAGGCTACGTGATTCCATTATGCTATAAAGCGGTCGATATTCAAGCGTAAAATGCGGAAGGCCGCACCGGCGCATGTCCCTTACCCACACCCTTTGTTCCTTAATCCGTCTGTCGCGGCGGGCAGGCCCGAAGTAAAATAGACGAACGGACGCTGCCGCATGTCCGCCGATCGAACATTCACGCCTTGGAGGAGGTCCCGATCATGGAACGCACCAAGCACCGTCCCGGCCCGAACCTGGTCTACGTCTTCGCCGACCAGCTGCGCTTGTCCGCCTGCGGCTATGCCGGCGACGGCCGGGCGCATACCCCGAACATCGACCGGCTGGCCGGAGAAAGCATGAGCTTCGACAACGCCATATCCGGCCACCCGGTATGCGCGCCTTACCGGGCGTCGCTGTTTACCGGCAAATACACGACCAGCACCGGCATGGTCATCAACGAGATCCGCATGAATCCGAACCACCGCTGCTTCGGGCATGTCCTGCACGAGAACGGCTACGACACGGCCTACATCGGCAAATGGCATCTCTGGGCGAGCGAGCTCGGCAACCATTACGAGCCCCGCAACTCCTACGTCCCCCCGGGCACGCACAGGCTGGGCTTCGACGGCTTCTGGGCGTCCTATAACTTCCATCACGAGTATTACGGCATGTACTACCACGCCGACAGTCCGGCGAAAATCCCGATGGACGGCTACGAGCCGGACGGCCAGACGGACATGGCCATCGAACGGATGACGCGCATGGCGGGCGGCGATCAGCCGTTCGCGCTGTTCCTGTCCTACGGCACGCCGCACGACCCGTGGGAGCCGGAGAACGTGCCCGCGGCGTATTTGGATATGTTCAAGGACGCCGCGTTCGCGCTGCCGCCGAACTATAGCGACGCGAACGACCCGCACGCGGATGATTGGGCCAAGCTGTCGCCGGAGGAACGCGCGCGCATCCCGGATTGGCTCCGGGTTTATTACGCGATGACGGCGAATCTGGATTGGAACGCGGGGCGGCTGCTTGCGGCCGTGGACGAGCTGGGGCTTCGGGACGACACGCTGTTCGTCTTCACCTCGGACCACGGGGAGCTGTTCGGCGCCCACGGCCGAAAGGGGAAAAACATCTTTTACGAGGAAGCCGTCCGCGTGCCGTTCCTCGTGCGCCAGCCGGCGCGCATCCCGCAGGGAGCGGCGACCGACGTCTGCCTGAACACCTGCGATATCATGCCTACCGTGCTGTCCCTGCTCGATCTTCCCGTTCCCGACGAGGCCGAGGACATGGATCTCAGTCCGTTCGCGCTCGGCGAGGACGGCGAGGAGCCGGAGGCGGCGTTCCTGCAGGGCACCGGAGCCACCGCGGATTGGGCCGACGGCCACGAGTGGCGGGCGCTGCGGGACAAACGGTACACCTACGCGATCTACCGTGACGACCGGCAGGAATTGCTGTTCGACCACGAAGCGGATCCGCATCAGCTGCGCGATTTGGCCGGCGATCCGCGTTACGGCGCCGAGCTGGACCGGTTCCGCGAGCTGCTGGCGCGCCGGATGAGCCGGATCGGCGATACGTTCGAGCGCTGCACCTGGTACCGGGACCATTGGACGGAAGACCGGCGCATCGTCAGAACCGCGACGCTCTCCGCCCGATAACGAAGCGCTCCGATCCGCGCGGGTCATGTGGGAACCGGAAGTTAGCAATCTATGAGGCTCGGCGCGTTTATACGAGACGGAATCCGGCAACTATAGGAATACTGCCTATTCTAGTTTCGTATAAAAGGAGCGCTTGCCTGTGAAATGCATCAATTGCCATTCAATCGATATCGGAAAAATCGGCCCGCGGCAATACTTCTGTTGGAATTGCTGCATCGAGATGAGCTTCGCCGGCGACAAGCTCGACGTGTACCAGGTCGAAGCGGACGGATCGGTTAGCTCGTTGAACGATTTGTTCTTCGAAGAGGAGCCTCTTCAGCCGCAAGAAACGGAAATAGAGATCTATTCCGACGGACGCTAGCGTCCGTCGGGACAGATCTCTATTTTGCATGCTCCGAATTAGTAGGCTTCCGACCCTGCGGGATCCTCGACGAATGTCCGATGCAGCCGATCGCGAATCGCCCTCATGATCGCCGGGGCGCCGGCGGTGTCGCTATGGACGCAGATCGTGCCGATATCGGCATAGGCCGAATCCGCCAGCATCGACGCGGTCCGCGAGGCGATCTCGGACGGCGAACCGATTTCCTCGGGCGTCCAACCGAACATTTTCACCTGTCCCGAGACATAGGGGCGGTCGGCGAAGTATTCGGGCACGACCGGAAGGCCGAGCCGCGAGGCGCGCACGGCCGTCTGGCTCCCCGGCAGCGCGTAGACGCGGAGCGCGGGATTGAACGCCTGGACGGCCTCGGCGAACGCATCGGCCAGCGCCGAATCCTCGGCGGCCATCATGTAGAGGGCGCCGTGAAGCTTCACGTGCGCCATCGCCATCCTTTCCGCGCGCAGGAACGCTTCGAGCGCGCCGAGCTGATAGAGCGACATCTCGTAGACTTCGCGCGGCGACGTCTGCATATACCTGCGGCCAAAGCCGATCCGGTCGGGCAGGCCGATGTGCGCGCCGACGCGAACGCCATGCGCTTTGGCGAGCGCCACCGTTTCCCGCATCACGCCGGGATCGCCGCCGTGAAAGCCGCACGCGACATTGGCGGAGGTGATCAAGGGCATCATTTCGCGGTCGGCCCCGTAACGGTAGATGCCGAAGCTCTCCCCCATATCGCAATTCAGATCCGGCGCGCTCCTCACAACGCCGGCTCTTTTCTCGGCGATGCCTGGCGCTCGTAATCATGCGCGAACCGCAAGAGATCCGCCTCCGCGAACGGCTTGCCGACCAATTCGAACCCGACGGGGAGGTGCCCGGCGAAGCCCGCCGGAACGGACATGGCCGGAAGCCCCGATTGCGATGCGATGACCGTATTCGTCGGAAACGCCAGACTCGTCCACTTCCCGGATCGCAGCGCCTCGCGCGTCGGCGGCAGGACCTGAACGGTCGGATAGAGCAGGAAATCGACGTCGTTGTCCACCATCAGGTAGAGCAGCGCGCGGCGGAATTCCTCTTGGCGCACCCGCATGCGGTAGTAGCCTTCCTCGTTCTCAGGCTCCGCGGGACCTTCGTGAATGTCATGAAACAGATCGTTCATCGGGTGGAACAGCCGCGCCTCGTAGATGTCCTCGAAATGCTTGACCGGCGCGTTCGGACGCTTCGCCAGAAAGGCGTTGATATCCTTCTTCGACTGCACGGCATACAGCGAGGTATCCGCAATCCAACGATCCAGATCGGGAATGTTCAGTTCTTCTACGACGGCTACGCCCTGCTCCTTCAGCCAAGCGACGGTCGCGCGAACCTTATCGTTCACGGGGGCGCTGTCGGGATCGGCGTCCGGGCCGAACGCGTTGGCAACGACGCCGACGCGATATTGCTGCATGCGGGCTCCGTCCAGCGCGGCTTCGTACCGGCCGGCGTCCGAGGTTAGACCCGCGGCGGACGTGAACGCGTCGCCGCGGTCGAAGCCGACCAAAACGTCCATGAGCTTCGCGGCATCCTGGACCGTGCGCGTGATCGGGCCTGCCGTATCCTGGAAATGCACAAGCGGGGAAAAGCCGTTCCGGCTGATGAGTCCAGTCGTAACCCGAAGGCCGAATACGTTATTGAAGGACGAGGGCAGCCGGATCGAGCCTCCCGTATCCTCGCCGATCCCGATCAAGCCGAAGTTCGCGGCGATGCCCGCGCCCGTGCCCGCGCTGGAGCCGCCGGATTCGCGATCGAGGTCGTACGGGTTCTTCGTATGGTCGGTCATGGACGAGAACGAAAACCAGCCCGCCGCGAAATCGCACATGCTGGTCTTGGCGATCACGATCGCGCCGGCCTCGCGCAGCCGCTTGATCAGCGTTGCGTCCTGGTCCGGCACGTATTCCGCAAACGCCCGGGACCCGAACGTGGTGCGTATGCCCGCCGTTTCGGCCTGGTCCTTCACGAGCACGGGCACGCCGTGCAGCGGACCTTTGAGCGTTCCGGTCCGTTCGAAATATTCGTCCAGCGCCCTGGCTTCCTCCATCGCGAACGGGCTTACCGTCACGACCGCCTGAAGGCTCGGCCCTTGATTGTTCAATGCTTCGATGCGCTCCAAATACCAGCCTGCAAGCGCCGTTCCGGTGACCGTTTTGGTTCTTAATCCTTCATGGAACGAGCTCACCGTGGCTTCTTTGAACGAAAACGCGCTCATGCGATCAACTCCCGTTTCTATGTTCGTCCGCTTCTATGTTCGTCCGCGGACGGTATGGTACAATGTCGATACTGAATCTCCGCGGCAAGAGAGGCTCGTTGGCAGACGAGCCTCTCGCCGCCGGATCCGTTATCGTTTCGCCGCTGCCGAATGGGAAGCGACGACGGACGGCTTTCCGGCGATCAACCAATAGGCGATGCCGGACACGAATATCCCGCATAGCGCGGTGGACATGTCAGGGAACTGATAATCGGCGATTAACGCGGCGGCGGACCCGATCCCCCAAGCAAGGAAGGGCTGAAACCGAATGTCGGCGTCGATGGCAGTCGACGACCTGCGCGTAACGAATTGATCCATGATGATAATGGTGCCGATCGGCGGTACGATCACGCCAAGGAGATTCAGCCAATTCACGAAATAATTCCAAATGCCGAGCGCGGCAAGCACGATTCCGACGCCCCCGAGAATGATCGTCATCGTGCGCATCTTGGTCCCCGTAATATGCGACCATCCGACGGCGCCGTTATACAAGCAGTGCGAGCATACGGAGCCGAGATTGACGAAGAGGAACAAGACCGCGATCCAAGTCAACGCGCCGCCTTTGCCGACGATGACGCCGAACACGTCGCCCGAGCCGGTGAGCGTGGCCGCGGCTATGACGCCGCCGATGATCATGGCGATCAAGTTGGCGACGGGGAAAGCGGAGAAGGTCGCGATCAGCGCGTGCTTGCGGTTTTTGGACCACCGGGTAAAATCGGACGTCATCGTGCCCGAATCGGCGAACAAGGCGAAAACAAGCGTTACCGCGACCCAGAAGGCCAACGGCGAATCGGCGTTGCCGGCATAGCCGACGATCGCGCGGCCATGCCCGACGGCTTCCCCGGCCGAGTAAAGGCCAAGAATAAGGAACAGCGGCGCCGAGATCAGCCCGATAATGGACAAGGCCTTGATTCCGAGCAGCGTGAGCAGCACGTACAGGACGCCGGCTACGATCACGATGAACACTTCATTGACATGGAAAGCGCCGCTCATGCTGACGCCGGTCAAGCCGGTCTGCACGGCGAACCAGCCGATGACGAGCGTGGATAACAGCGCGGATGCCGCCATGTACCCCTTTCGGCCGAACGTTCGCGAAGCTTGCAAGGAGAAATTATTGCCGTCCTTCGCGCCGAGCACGCTTAATAATCCGACATACGCGAACAACAGCGCGTTGCCGACCATCATCGCCAGGATGCCGCGTACGAAGCCTAACCCGTGGACGAGCGTCGCCCCGGTCACGGCGCCCGTGATGATCATCGGGAAACCGACCCAGATGGACGTGACGGAGAGCAGCGATTTTCGTTTGTCCTGCGGAACGGGCGAATGCTCGTACTCGTTCCCGAAAAGCTCTTGATCTGCGGTTGATTGACTCATCGAATACACCTCCGTTATTAGCGATCTTCTGCTGCTTCCATACAACGCAACCTTTCAGACTTCATCCTTATGCCGATCACCTCCTCCGCTGTCGACATTCATCCCACTCATCATTACGGGTCAGTGCATCATTCGCGGGCCAGCGCCATGGAAACGACATCGCGGGTGTAGTTCAAATGGTCGGCGATTTTCTCCAGCAGCAGCGGGAGATCTCTGCGTTTGATAATGTCCAATATCTCCAGATGCTGCAGATGCGCTTCCCGGAAATCCTCCACCGTCGACGAATAGATCGTCATGTAAGGCTCCACCTTATCCCACACGTTCTTGATCAGCTCGAGAATATGGGAGGAATTCGAACATTGGTAAAAGCGGAGGTGAAAGAGCTTGTTCAGCTTTCGCCATTCGTTCACGTCGATCATCGGGTTAGCCATGGTCTCCAAGATGTCTTCCAGCACGCCGATGTCGTCGTCCGCGACCCGCTCGAGCGACCACTCCGCCGCGAGCAGCTCCAACCGGAGACGGATCGTGAACACTTGCTTGACTTCCTCCACCGAAAGCTCGTTGACGGTGACGCTGCGCCGTTCGAATGTGATGAAACCTTCCGCCTGCAGCTTGCGCAGCGCCTCCCGCACGGGCATGGTGCTGACCCCGAACGACTCCGCCAGGCTTCGGATCGAGATCTTCTTTCCGGGAGGAATCGCCCCCATCGTGATGCGCTGCTTCAAGCGGTCGTAGACCTCGTAATTCACCGTCGAGACTTCAATCATCTCGCTCATACGTTCACCTCTGCAATTTGTGATATGTGATCACACTTTAGTGTTAGAGCCATTATGGCAAGGAAAGAGCGCTACGTCAAGATCAATATGTTAGAATACCTAACATTATAATTCGAATGAGAACGTTGATGCGCCCCGGGTTTGCGCCCGGCGGGAGCATAAGCAGGAATCGGGGTGCAGCTTCGCGAAAAGAAACCTGCAGGTTGCTGCGGGTTCCGCAAGCGCTGACAAATCGTCCACGGAGGGATAACCATGTCCATGTCCATGTCCGACAACCATCAATCCCCGATCGCCGAGTCCAAGCTTCCCGCCAGTCCGGTCAAAAACAAAATCGGCAGCCTTTTCGTCCCGGTACGGGATATCGAGGCTTCGCGCGGCTGGTACTGCCGGGTGCTCGGGCTGGAGGAGAGCCGGTGCGAGATCATGAACGGCCACCTGTGCCCGCTGCCCATGGAAGGCGCCGGCCTCATCCTGGACACGATGCCGATGTGGGGCGGCCGCGAGCCCGGCGGCGCGCCGACGTTCGAGACGCCCGCGTTCATGCTGATGACCGGGGATCTGGAAGGCTCGCTCGCGTACATGCAGGCGCTCGGCGCCGAGCTCGTGACCGGCATCGAGCACGACCACTGGTTCGTCGTGAAGGATCCGGACGGCAACAAGCTGATGATTTGCCGGGAATAGCGGGAGACGGACGTCGCTTCCTTCGCCCGCCGGCAAAGCGGCGCGAAGAACCGGCGAAGGCCGATACCCGGTTGATTTTTCTCCGGCTTCGCGATAAGATAACCAAAACATTGGAATTCTTGCTATGAAGGACCATAGTACCTGAGAAGTCTTCTACGCAGCGAGCCGGGGATGGTGAAAGCCCGGCAGGAGCGACCGGGGAAACGGCAGTCCGGAGCAAGGCATGGAAAGCAACAGCCAAAAGCGGGCGCGGCCGATCGGCAGCGTCAACTGGGGTGGAACCGCGGGCGCGTAAGCTCCCGTCCCCGGATATCGCCATCGCGATGTCCGGAGACGGGAGCTTTTTTCGATGGCGGCGACAGAAAGAATACGGCCGGCAGCAGCGGCAAAAGGAGCGTTTACCGATGAGCAACGAATCGAAGCCGATGGAACGGATCGTCTCGCTGGCGAAGCAGCGCGGATTTATTTTCCCGGGGTCCGAGATCTACGGCGGCTTGGCGAATACCTGGGATTACGGCCCGCTCGGGGTCGAGCTGAAAAACAACGTCAAGCGCGCGTGGTGGAAGAAATTCATCCAGCAGTCGCCGCACAACGTCGGTCTCGACGCCGCGATCCTGATGAACCCGCAGGCCTGGGTCGCCTCCGGCCACGTCGGGAATTTCAACGACCCCATGATCGACTGCAAAGCCTGCAAGAGCCGCCACCGCGCGGACAAAATCATCGAGAACGCCTTGGAAGCGACTGGCCTCGAGGTCATCGTCGACGGCATGACGTTCGACGAGATGAAGGCGCTGATCGCCGAGCATGCCATCGCGTGCCCGGACTGCGGCGGCCGGGAATTCACCGACATTCGGCAATTCAACCTGATGTTCAAGACATTCCAGGGCGTGACGGAATCGAGCGCCAACCAGATCTACCTGCGCCCGGAGACGGCCCAAGGCATCTTCGTCAATTTCAAAAACGTGCAGCGCGCCATGCGCAAGAAGCTTCCCTTCGGCATCGGTCAAATCGGCAAAAGCTTCCGCAACGAAATCACGCCCGGCAACTTTACGTTCCGGACGCGCGAGTTCGAGCAGATGGAGCTGGAGTTCTTCTGCAAGCCCGGCGAGGACTTGGGGTGGTTCCGGTACTGGCGCGGCTTCTGCCGGGATTGGCTGCTCGGGCTCGGCATGAAGGAAACCAGCATCCGGCTGCGCGACCATGCCGACGACGAGCTGTCGCACTATAGCAGCGCGACGACCGACATCGAGTACCGCTTCCCGTTCGGCTGGGGCGAGCTTTGGGGCATCGCGGATCGGACGGATTACGACCTGAAGCAGCATATGGCGCATGCGGGCGAGGATTTCCACGTCCTCGATCCCGAGACGAACGAACGGTACGTCCCGTACTGCATCGAGCCTTCGCTCGGCGCCGACCGCGTGACGCTTGCGTTCCTCGTCGACGCTTACGAGGAGCAGCAGCTGGAAGCGGACGACAGCCGCGTCGTGCTGCGGCTGCATCCGGCGCTCGCGCCGGTCAAGGCGGCGGTCTTCCCGCTGTCCAAGAAGCTGGCCGAAGGCGCGCAGCGCGTCTACGGCGACCTCGCCGCCGACTTCATGGTCGACTACGACGAAGCCGGCTCCATCGGCAAGCGGTACCGCCGCCACGACGAGATCGGCACGCCCCTGTGCATCACGTACGACTTCGATTCCGAGGCCGACGGCTGCGTCACCGTCCGCGACCGCGACACGATGGCGCAGGTCCGGCTGCCGATCGCGGAGCTTCGCGCGTATATCGCGGCGCGGGTCGCGTTCTAGCCTGCTTGGAGCGACCGCGTCACTCCACCGTGATCGTCTCGTATGCCGATGCGCGAGAGGAATTATTCGCAGGCGCCGCGAATGTACTAGATTAAGCAAATCCCTTGCGAACAGGAGGAACGGCAATGGCCAGGTTGAAAATCCCCCGTTAAGCCCGAGCCTGCCGCAGTGCCCGTGGCCCCCCTCTCTCCCGGCCGGCACGACGCCGCGATTTCAATAAGAGAGGGTGCATGCGCCTATGTGGCCGAAACACGTCAACTGGAAAGACCTGCGCTTCGGCGTGGAAATCGAATTTATCGGCGGCAGACCCGCCGAAGTGGAACTGCCGCCCGGATGGGTCATGTCGCTGGACGAACTGCAGGTGGACGAATCCGGCGACGATTCCGGCAGCGAGCTGAAGACGCCTCCCATGCTTTGGGCGGCCCGCGAGCAAATCCGCGTCATGCTGGATCGCCTGCTTGCGAACGGCGCGCGGATGAACTGGAGCTGCGGGCTGCATGTGCATATCGGCATCGAACCGTGGGGCGAGGCGATGGTGCTGCCGCTCGTCGACGCCGCGCTCGCGTGCCAAGAGGCGCTTCGCTCCTTGCTGACGATGAGCGAGCACCGGCTGATCTACTGCCCTTCGGTTACGCCGGAGATGAAGAACGACTACCTGCGCGATCCGCGCCAGGAGGCGCTGCACCGCCCGGGCCGGCCCCAGTCGCATCGCTGCGGCATCAATGCCTCGGCATGGTACGACATCGGCACCGTCGAGATCCGCTATGCCAACGGCAGCCTCGACTACGATGAGATCCTGCATGCCGTCGAGCTGTGCTTGCGATTCGTGGCGGCCGTCGGCGAGGGACGCAAGCTTCGGGACACGCCGGCCGAATTGGCCGACGCGCTGGGCGCGCCGCGGACCGGATACCCGCCGCCGCGCGCGATTCCGCGCTGGTACCGCGAGCGGACGTGGCTGGACGACGCCCTGATCCCGGCGGTATCGGAGCTCGCCGAACAGCTTGTTCCCGGCGGCGAGATCCTCCATATCCTCCCCGTCCAGGACGGCCTGCTCCTCGGCATCGAGGCGGGCGACGGCAAGCTGCGCCGATACGTATGCGCGCCGCCGGCGACGGGCTGGCGGGTCGTGCGTCAAGCCGATGCTCCGCGTTGAACGCGAATGGCCCCCTTCTGCCGACCGGCAGAAGGGGGTCTCCATTTGCAGCAGATTAGACAACGGCCTATGCCTGGCGAAGTGTTCGGGTTCGTCTCTGTTTGGTTGCCGGCCCGTCAGAAAAGCTCCAGCCGCCGGTAATTCGTCCGGATATAGTGGATGCCCGAGTACACGGTCAGCGCAAGCGCCAGATACAGCAGCACCTGATCGACGGGGATGCCGGTGAAGAAGCTGAACGGGCGGTTTCGCAGCAGGACGGCCGTGATCGCTGCGACTTGGAACACCATTTTGATCTTGCCGGTGCCGTCGGCTTGCAGCGCGATGCGGCGGGAGGCGGCGACGATGCGCAAGCCGGTGATGACGATTTCCCTCGCAACGATGGCGAACGCCACCCACGCGTACGTCAAATGCAGGCTGACCATCAGGATGAGCGCGGCGGTGATAAGCAGCTTGTCCGCGAGCGGGTCCAGCAGTTTGCCGAGATTGGTGACGAGGTTGTATTTGCGCGCGATGTATCCGTCCAGCTTGTCGGTGGCGGAAGCGAGCAAGAACACCGCCGCCGCGTAATAGATGCCGTACGCGTCCAAATGCCCGATAAGGCCGGACTTCTCGGCCAGCCATTCCGGATAGATCGGGAAAAGCAGATGAATACGGGAATCAGCATGATTCTTGCCAGCGTGATCTTGTTCGCCAGATTCATGGAATCGCTCCTATTGCGCGTCCGCGCCCGGAATGCCGTCCGCTGCCCAAGGCCGGCTCGCCGCCACGGCGATGCAGCGGAATTCGCGGCTGCCGCCGCCGTAGTCGATGACGGCCGGGTCCCCCTCCCGCGCCGGACGGCAGGCGCAATAAAAGTGATACAGCGTGCCGTTCCAGCTGATGACGGACGACTTGTGCGCATGCGTCTCGTCCAGCGCGCCCGGTCCGCCGGCCGGCAGCCACGGCTCGGGCAGGCATTCCCAGCGCAGCAGGTCCTCCGATACCGCAAGCGCCCCTTGGGCATGCTTGCCGTCGAAGCCGAAGCCGAAATCATACCAGCGTCCCGCATGGAATTTGATGCAGGGATCGCTGAAATACTGCCGGTAGAAGCTGTTATCCAGCGCCTGCAGGACCGGATTCTCCGGGCAGCGCGTCCAGTGGACGAGATCGTCCGACCACGCCGCGCCCGTCTGCTCGACCCACGGCCATTCGTCCTTGTCTTTGGCGTTGTAGAACATCCAGTACTTCTCCGCGTGACGGATGACGCAGCATTTGTACAAGCCGCCCCGCTCCCAGTCCGCCCCGCCTTCATACGCGAAGATCGGCCGGTCAAGCCGCGTCCAGCGCAGCAGCGACTCGTCCTCGCAATAAGCCAGTCCCATCACGGCGCCGCCCGCTTCATAACCGACTTCCGGATACGCGTGATATACCATCCAGTACTTCCCGTCCACCTTGCGCAGCGCCGGCACCGCATGCAGCTCGTCGGATTCCAGCAGGATCCACGACCCCGCCGCTCCCACGCGATCCCAGCGCGACGGATCGTCCAGCCGCTCCAGCATCATGCCTCGGTAGGTCCACGCCAGCAGATCCGGACTCGTTGCCAGCGCGGTCTGATACCCGTCCCCGTCGAAGCCGACGTACATCATATGGAACAGCCCATCGTGCCGGAACACGAACGGGCAATCCACGGCCTTGGCGTCGAAGCGTCCTGCGATCCCCGATCCCTGCAGGACGGGAAGGTCCCGCCGAAAGTCCGTTCTTAGCTCTTCGATAGCCGCGCGATCGATAATCGTCATGCGAATACGCTCCTCGTCATGAATTCGCTTACATAATAATTCGCGATTTTATTTCCGCGCCGACAGCTGCTTTCGCCGCCCGTTCATATCCGCTGAATGGCCCACAGCAGCCAAAACATCGCGCCCAGCATCAGTCCGCCGCTGCCGAAGATCGCGAACAGGATCAGTTTGTTTTTCATAGCCGCCAGCCTCCTTCAAGAATTCGGAAACCTTCCGCCCCGCGCCGGTAGCGCCCCTCAGCCGCCTTCTCTGAATTTGCGCGGCGTCGTCCCGACCGTCTTCATGAACGCGTTGTAAAACGACGGCTCGCTCTGGTAACCGACGATGTCCGCGATGTCCTTCACCTGCAGCGCGGTCGTGCGCAAATACCGTTTGGCCGCCTCCATGCGGCAGTAGACGAGAAACCGGATGGGGCTGACGCCCACCGTTTCTTTGAACAGATGCGCCAAGTGGTATTTGTTCATGAACGTCTCGGCGGCCAGCGATTTCAAGGTGAGCGGCGCCGCGTAATTCTCTTCCATCATCCGCTTGGCCTTCCAGACCGCCTCCTTGGCCGTCGAGCGGGTCCGTTCCGCCGCATCGCCGTAATGCGCGATCCGTGCCAGCTTGACGAACAGCAGGCCCAGGTAATGATCCGACGCCAGCCGCGACTCCGGCTCCATCCGCCCGTACTCCCCGATGCATGCCCGCATCAGCGCCGCAATCGCGGGCATCTGCTCGTGAAGCTCGATCACCGGCTCGCGGTCCGGGTCGAGAAAATAATCCGGCGGCAGCTCGCCGACCTGCATGTCCGTAAACCCGATGTACGTCGCGCGAAACGGATGCTTCGTGGACAGTTCCTTGTGCCACAATCCCCGCTGATAGAAGAGCAGCGTCCCCGGACCGGCGGTATAGCTCCGGCCGTCGATCTCGAATTCGCCCTCCCCTTCTTCGACGAGCAGCATCTCGCTATTGGCATCGTGCTTGTGAAGCTCCAGCATGAACCGGTTCGGATTGCCGTCCGCCAGGAAAGCGGCGCCCGAGATGAACGCCGGCCGGCTGCGGAACAGGGAAGCCTCGCCCATCGTCTTCATCTCCTTCGACGCGTGCTTCGTACCCAGCCTTCGTTCGTGCGCGAAGCCGTATCTGTATATCGCAAGAATGGATAGTTTTTCCCACAAGCCCTCTTATTGTTTCGCCGATCCCGTTGGCATACCCTAGTAATAGAGAGCGCTTGCAGGTTTTATCCTCAGCATAGCGCATAACCGCGATACGATACAACATTAATTAGTTCGAGGAGAGTGTCCGCAGTGCTGCAATTCAAGAAACGGCTGTTGTCCGACGAGAAATACGAAGCTTGCGCGGTGTTCGACGTGAACGGCGACGGCGTGCCGGATATCGTCAGCGGCGCGTATTGGTACGAGGGACCGGATTACGCGAAGAAGCATTTTATCAGCGACGTCCTCGCGATCTCCGAATACCACGACGACTTCTCCGACTATCCGATGGACGTCGACGGCGACGGCCGTCCGGACATCGTCACGGGCGGCTGGTGGGGCGAGACGCTTCGCTGGCGCCGGAATCCCGGGGATTCGGACGCCGCATGGGAGACGTACGACATCGACCGCTGCGGCAGCATCGAGACGATCCGGTATCTGGATATCGACGGCTGCGGCGTGCCGGAAATCTTCCCGAACACGCCCGGCGAGCCGCAGGCGTTCTATAAGCTCGTGCGCGATGCCGAAGGCCGGGGAACCGGCGAGTTCCGAAAATTCGTCATCGGCGAAGGCCCGAGCGGGCACGGCATGGGCTTCGCCGACGTGAACGGCGACGGCCGCATGGACGTGATCCTGCCGGGCGGCTGGCTGGAGCATCCGGCGGATCCCTTTGCCGGAACGTGGACGTTTCATCCCGAGTTCTCGCTTGGCAGCGCCAGCGTGCCCATACTGGGCCATGACGTGAACGGCGACGGCTTGATCGACCTGATCGTCGGGCAGGCGCATGATTACGGGCTGCATTGGCTCGAGCAAGGACGCGCGGCGGACGGCTCGCGAACGTGGACGAAGCACGAGATCGACATGAGCGGCTCGCAGTTCCATGACCTATGGCTGGTCGACCTCGACCTCGACGGAGAGCCGGAATTGATCACGGGCAAGCGGTACCGGGCGCACAACGACGGCGACCCCGGCGCATTCGACGACATCGGCCTCTACTACTACAAGATCGGCGGCGGCGCATTCGAGAAGCACGTCATCGACTACGGCCCGGCGGGCGAAGCTTCCGGCGCGGGCATCTATTTCTGGGTGCAGGACTTGAACGGCAGCGGCTATCCCGACATCGTGGCCCCCGGCAAGGACGGCCTCTATCTCTTCGAAAATCTCGGCGCAAGCGAGGGTGAACGGACATGAGCAAAGTAAGAATCGGTTTCGTGGGCGGCGGCGGCATGGGACAGATGGCGCATCTCAGCAACTACGCCGTGCTGGCGGACGAATGCGAGGTCGTGGCGCTGGCCGAGATTCGGCCGCAGTCCGCCGCGCTCGTCGCGGCCCGGTACGGTATCCCGCAAGTCTACGGCCATCACATGGAATTGATCGAGCAGGCGAAGGTCGACGCCATCGTCGCGCCGCAGCAATACCGCCATCACGCCGCGCTCATCCCGGACATTCTGCGCGCGGGCATTCCCGTCTTCACGGAGAAGCCGCTCAGCCTGACCGTCGAGGCAGGCCGCGAGCTGGTGCGCGTCGGGGAAGAAACCGGCACCCTGCACATGGTCGGCTACCATAAGCGCTCCGACCCGGCGATGGAACGCGCCAAGAAGGAGGTCGACGCGTGGAAAGCCAGCGGCGACTTCGGCAAGCTGCGGAGCATCCGCGTCACGATGCCGCCCGGCGACTGGACGGCGGCGGCCGACAAGCCGCTGAACGCGGGCGACCCGTATCCGTCGCTGCAGCAGGAGCCGGGTCCGGCCGACTTCACGGAGGAACAGACGCGAGAGCTGGACGCGTTCGTCAATTATTACATTCACCAAGTAAACGCCATCCGGTTCTTCCTCGGCGAGAACTACAAGCTGACCTTCGGCGACCGCGCGGGCGTCCTGCTCGTCGGCGAGAGCGACGGCGGCGTCACGGTCAGTCTCGAGATGGCGCCGTATCTCACCTCGGTCGAATGGCATGAGCACATCCTCGTCGCGTTCGAGAACGGCTTCGTCCGCGTCGACCTTCCTGCCCCGCTGGTGCGCCAGCAGGCGGGCAAAGTGACGATCTACAAGGACAACGCCCGGCGCGGCGAGCCCGAGATCAGCCGGCCGATCATGCCGAACGTCTCGGCCATGCGCAGCCAGGCCCGCAACTTCCTGGCCGCGGTCCGAGGCGAGCGCCCCGCCCCCTGCCTCGCCAAAGAAGCGCTCGAGGACCTCGTCTTCGCCCGGTCCTATATCGACTTCATGTCGCGTACCTACGGCAACGGGTTGGCCAAGGCATAGATCGGCGAGGCGCTGCGGGAGAACCTCAGCTCGCCCGGCAATGATCAGGATCTAGAATACGCTGGCGGACAGAGAATCCGGCAGCTGGCACGCGAATAACGGCACCGCAGTCCGCCAGAATGCTTCCTGCTCAAGATGCGCGGGACCGAGTATTCCGCAAGTCGGGCAGCGCCGATACGGTTATCGGTTGCGGGTTTCTGCCGGCAAGTAAGATTCGCCCGCAAAGCCCCTGGCGGGGAAAGTTTTGCAGGACATGATTTCAAATATACGGTGGAGGCAGGCCTGACCCGATGTGTCTTCATGGAGTTGGAACAGCGAAGCGGTCGCCTTTGTGGTCGGAATACCGCCGCTAAATTTCCAAATGCAATCCGATCTGCAGCAGCGAGTGCAAGCGCTTACCGACCAAAGGGTTCAATTCCGGCCTCCGCCTTTTTCAACCATTCCACCAGAACGGGGTGTTCCTATGAGAAGAGTGGCCATCATCGGAGCCGGCAGCGTCGTCTTCTGCAAGACGCTGATCCTGGACATCATGGCAACCGCGACGTTGGAAGAAACCGAGTTCGTCCTCATGGCGCCGTCGACGACCAAGACGACGCATGTCAAAGCCTACATCGACCGCGTCATCGCGCACAACAACCTGAAGGCCAAGGTATCGATCACGACCGACCGCCGCGAAGCGCTCGCGGGCGCGAACTACGTCATCTGCTCGTTCCAGATCGGCGGCCTGACCGCCTTCGAGCTCGACTACCAGATCCCGCTCAAGTACGGCGTCGATCAATGCATCGGCGACACGCTCGGCCCGGGCGGCGTGTTCCGCGCGCTGCGCAGCATTCCCGTCATCCTCGACGTGGCGCGCGACATGGAGGAGCTGTGCCCGAAGGCGATCCTGCTCAACTACGTCAACCCGATGGCGATGATCTGCTGGGCGCTCGGCGAGACGAACGTCCAGTACGTCGGCCTCTGCCACGGCGTGCAGACGACGCTCGACCTCATCTCCGGCTATACCGGCGTGCCGAAGCAGGAGATCGATTTCGTGACCGGCGGCATTAACCACATGGGTTGGTTCCTGAAGATCGCGCACAACGGCGAGGACCTGTACCCGCTGCTGCGCGAGAAATTCGAGCAGCCGGAGTTCTACGTCAACGAGAAGGTGCGCGGCGAGGTGTTCCGTCACTTCGGTTATTTCATGACGGAGTCGACGGGCCACTTGTCCGAGTACGTGCCGTGGTTCCGCCACAGCCGGAAGGCGCTCGACCTGTACTGCGACGAGCCGGCGTTCGGCGGCGAATCCGGCGCGTACTACAACTGGTGCGTCTACGTCGCGAACAAATACACGGAGGCCGACCTGCTCACGGACGAGTCCGCCGAGCTGCCGCCGCGCAGCATCGAATACTGCGCCTACATCATCGAGGCGCTCGAGACCGGCAAGCCGTTCAAGTTCAGCGGCAACCTGCGCAACAACGGCATGATCAAGAACCTGCCGGACGACTGCTGCGCCGAAGGCCTCGTCTACGCCGACCGGACCGGCATCCACCGGACGATCGTCGGCGAGCTGCCGGCGCAGTGCGCGGCGCTGAACCAGACGAACATCAACGTCCAGCGGCTCGCGGTCATGGCGGCCAAGTCCGGCGACCCGGAGACGGTCGTGCAGGCGATCGCCCTCGATCCGCTCACGTCCGCCGTGCTGACGCTGAAGGAAATCCGCGACATGGTCACGGAGATGCTGGACGCCGAGCGCGAGTGGCTGCCGCAGTTCGGCAACCGCCGCCCGCGGCCGACGCCGACGATCGCCATCCCGCAGGACGTGAAGCGCGCCGACGTGCCGATCGACCCGGCGCTCGCGATCTTCGCCCGTCTCGGCGAGCTGGCGCAGTAACCGCCGTCTTCCTTCGGCATCGTCTTCTCGGTACGATCCGCTCCCTCGTTTCTCATCGAACCTAAGACCGTGCGGCCGCGTGACGCTAGAACCGCACTGCCATCCGTCGTGCTTCAACCGCAACGATGACGAGGCCCGTGTGTCGACATCAGAGACCCGTCGGCAGCGGCATGAGCCCAGAACAAAAAAACGCCAAGCCCCGTTCGGCTTCGCGTTTTTTTGCTTGCGTTTCCCTATTGCCCGCTCGTTACGCCTTCAGCTCCCGCAGCACATCCTCCAGGAACGGCCAGGTCCGCTCCACCGACGAGATCGACAGATGCTCGTCGGGCGTATGGATCTCGTACATGTTCGGCCCGAAGGAGATCGCGTCGAGGTCCGGCATCTTCTCGATCAAGACGCCGCATTCGAGGCCGGCGTGGATCGCCTTGATCTCGATCAGCTTGCCGAAGCGCTTCTCGTACGCCGCTTGGAAGACGGGGCGCAGCTTGGAATCCGCCCGGTACGGCCAGCCCGGGAAGTAGTGGTCCGTCCGGAACTCGCAGCCGACCGTTTCGCCCAGCGTCTGCATCACGCGCACGACTTCGTCGACTTGCGAGCGCATCGAGCTGCGCGACAGGCTTTGCATGACGACATGCGTCTCGTTCACCGAGACGACGCCGAGATTGGAGGACGTGCGCACGAGGTTGCCGATCGCCTTGTCCATGCTCAGCACCCCGTTCGGGATGAGGGTCAGCAGCCGGATGACGGACGCCTTCACGTCTTCCGCGAACGCTTTGCCCGAGGCAGCCGCCGCGCCCGCTCCGCTATTCGCGTCGAAACCGGCATGCAGCACGACCGAGACGCCTTTGTCGCTCGCTTGAAACTCGTCCTTCAGGATCCGGTTGAGCTCGGCGATGCGGGCTTCTACCGCTTGCTTGCCTTCGCCGCTCAGATATACCGCCGCTTCGGCTTCCCGCGGAATCGCATTGACCTTCATCCCGCCGCTGACGCCCGCGAGATCGAACGCCGCATGGCGGCGAAGATCGTCCAGCACGCGGCCGAGCAGCTTGTTGGCATTGGCCCGCTCATGGATGATGTCGTCGCCGGAGTGGCCGCCCATCAAGCCCTGCACGCCGATCGTGTACGGCTCGCCCGCAGGCGCTTCTTTGTAGGCCAGCGGAACGGAGTGATACGTATTGATGCCGCCGGCGCTGCTGACGAACAGCACGCCTTCGCGGTCGGAGTCGAAATTGATCATCATGCGGCCCTTCAACTGCGAAGCGTCGAGATGGAACGCGCCGCCCATGCTCGTTTCTTCCTCCGTCGTCAGCAGAATCTCCAGCTCCGGATGCGCCATGTCCGGCGTATCGATGATCGTGAGCGCCGTCGCCACCGCGATCCCGTTGTCCGCGCCGAGCGTCGTGCCTTCCGCATAGATCATGTCCCCGTCGATTTTGAAGCGGATCGGGTCCTTCGTAAAATCGTGCACGGTCGATTTATTCTTCTCGGTGACCATGTCCAGATGGCCTTGGAAAATGACGGTCGGCACGTTCTCGTACCCGGGCGCCGCCGGCTTCCGGATGATCAGGTTGAACTTCTCGTCCTGAATCACGGCGCAGTTCCGCTGACGCGCGAAATCCGCGACGTAATCGCTGATCGCCTTCTCGTTGCTCGATCCCCGGGGGATCTTGGAGAGCTCCTCGAAGAATTGCAGCACCCTGCTGTCGCCCGTATACACCTTGCCTGTCGTATCGCTCATATGTAAAAATCCTCCTTCTCGAATTGAGACGTATAGGTCCAGTTTAGCGCATGCGGACAATAAACGCCAAATAAGGTGATTGGTTTGCGTAGGGTGATTGGTTTGCGTTTACCGACGGAAGTCGGAAAATGCAGCATTCACCCGGTTACCGGCGGAAGTTGGGAAATGCAACAATCACCCGGTTACCGGCGGAACGCTTCGCGTTCGCTCATCCATATCGGAAATGACGTTTGTCGGCCATTGCTCGAGCGCTTCCGTCCACGTGTATGAGGAAATTAATCGAATAGAGGCTGTCGCGATACAGTTAAGGCTGGTCGACGATTACGAGCAATGAAGAGAAGACGTCCCTCGGCACTCCCGGCGTATTGACGCCGTCCACTTTGTTGATCGGCGTATTTCTGATCTCGTATTCATCCGTGCCTTCGTTCAACGTTACCTCCGTAGAGGAACCGCCGCCGTCCATATTCAACGCTTGATAGGCGCCAAGTTCCTTCATGTACAATCCGAGCTCCTCGATGTAAAATCCGGTGGATCCATTGGCGCCGCGCCCATCGACGACGGCAAAGAACACGTTCCCATCGCTGCGGATGCCGACTGCCGTCCGAGGATGCCGGTCGGCATGCCGGTAGTACGTCTGCTCGTCGTAATTCGGATCCGACGGGTCAGAGACGACCAGTCCGTTGAAATTTTGCGCGACGCCGTCCTTCACCATCCAGTACTGCCCGCCGGAAGCCTCGTACAGATCGTTCTTATTCTTCTCCCAATCCTCCCCATAGTTGCCGATCATCGCCGTCCCGTCGTCCTTGATGCCGAAGAATCCGTGGAACGGATAGCTTTTGCCATCGGCCCCGCTGGTACGGACTCCGTTGATGATCGAGGACCCGTCCTTGATCATATACCCTTCCGGCCCTTGCTCCGTATAAAATTCTCCATTGACGCCCGCTACGACTTTCTTCCCTGGAATAACGGTCGTAGCCGCCTGCACGGCGACATTGCCCTTGATGACGTCATGACCTTCGGCATCCACCGTGCGGATATAATCGCCATTCGCGTCCGTCGGCGGAATCCGGTTGCCTTTCACCCCGACGATGATATGGTTTTGCGGCAGGTTGATCGCGACTTCGATAATGTTGGCCTTCTGCCTATTACCGTTCGCATCAATGAAGTCCATCTGCCGGTGGTCGACTCCGGTCGAGAGCGTCTCCGTCTCGTCGCGCAGCACCCGGAAAATGATCGGGTTGCGATCCGGCGTAGGAACGGTGCCAAAATATCGCAGGACCGGACGCTTCGCAGCCGCGTCCATCTCCCATATCTGATCGAAATTCCAGCCAAGCGTCGTCTCGTACGCGGACTGAAGAGCGAGCGCCGCATCGGTGACGGACAACCCTTTGTTGTTGGTTACGGTACCGCCGGTCACAGTCTTGCCCTGGACGAGCGCATTGGACGAAGCAATGTTGTTTTGGAACGTTGGCGTTCCGTTCACGCGTCCGGTTATCCGGGAAATCGTGTCTCCGGTCCCGTTATCGATCGTACCCGCCAGCAGTGCGTTGTCCCTGATGACGGCTCCTGTATAAGCATAAGCGGAGAGACCGCCCGTATTATTTACTTCGGAGTACACGTGCGGCTTCGCATAGGAGGATTCCAGCGTCGAGCCGCTTTCGGACACGGCCACCAGCGCGCCGCTCTCCACCTTCGCCTTGACGATGGCATCGGTATAACTGTTCTTGACGATACCGAAATTATGCGCGGCAATGCCCGCGCTTCGGTAGCCGCCGGTGACGACGCCGGTGACGAAGCTTTCCCGGATCATACCGCGGTTTTCGGCGGCGATGCCGGCCGCCCAATGGTCGGAATCGTCGCTGTTGCCGACGATGGCCGCATCGACAAGCCCGAGCTTCTCGACGATGCCGTTGTTGACTGCGAGGAGCGCCGCTTTCGGATGGTTCGCATCCGCCGTGACGGTCAATCCGATGATGGCATGCCCATCTCCATTCAGCGTGCCGCTGAACGAGGCGATTGGCGTGAACCGGCCAGTCAGCACGATATCATTCGTCAGCTTGTAGTCGCCGGACGGATTGCCGCGGATGAGGTTCAAGTCGGCCGCCGTGGAGATTTCGGTCGGCGTGCTTTCCTCCGCCCGCAGGATCGGCCGACCCAGAGCCGCGCTCATATCCCATACGGAGTAGAAATCCCAGCCAAGCGTCGATTCATAGGTAGCTTCCATGGCGAGCGACGCATCGGTGACGGACAAGCCCTGATTGTTCGCCGCGGTGCCGCCGGAGACGGCTGCGCCCTGAACGAGGGCATTCGTCGAGGCGATATTGTTCTGGAATGTCGGCGTGCCATTCAGCCGTCCCGCGATACGGGCGATATTGCTGCCGCTGCCGCTGTCGATCGTGCCCGCCAACAGCGCGTTATTGCGGATGACCGCGCCCGTATACGCATACGCGGTAAGGCCCCCCGTATTGTTCGTATCGGAATGGACGTCCGGCACCGCGTAGGAGGATTCCAATGTCGAGCCGTTCTCGGACACCGCCACCAACGCGCCGCTTTCCACTTTGGCGTCGACGGAGGCGACGGAATAGACGTTCCGGACGATATGGCGGTTCGTGATTGCGATGCCTGCGCTGCGATAGCCGCCTGACACCGTCCCGGTCACGAAGCTCTCCTCGATCGTTCCGTTGTTCGTCCCGACGATGCCGCTGGCCCAGTAAGTGGAATTCGTATCGAGACTATGGATATTCACGTCGATGAAGCCGACGCTCTTGATCAAGCCTTCATTATCTACAATGAAGGCGGCCTTGGGCTGGCTCGCGCTTCCCGTAATGGTCAGATCGGAGATGAGATGGCCGTTCCCGTCCAGCGACCCGCTGAACGAAGCGAGCGGCACGAACGACCCTGTCAGATCGATATCGGCCGTCAGTTGGAAGCTGCCGGAAGGGTTGCTGCGGATCTGCTCAAGGTCTGCCTGGCTGTCAATGGATATGACGGCTTCCGCGGATGCCGAGCCGGTAAATGGAGCAAGCGAGTTCAAGGCCATAATCATGGCCAAAGATAAGAGCAAATGAACGATTTTTCTTGAATAAATCATTATTTTCCCTCCCGGTTAACTTGCATTAAAATCGATCAGAATCCTTCGTCGATATGCGTTCTGCATGCGCCGTCGACACCCTGTCGAACTCCGGATTCTCTCATCTGGCTCTCCTACTAAGCCCTATCCGACTCCAACCACACCGGCGCCGTCGCCGCGAATTCGCCGTCCGCCTGATAAATTTTCGCGAGCACGTAACGCTGCCTGCAGACCAGAGAAATCTTGCAATCCAGCGTTTCCCCGTCGTGTTCGACGGTGTGCAGCACCTCTCCCCGCTCGCCGAGAATCTCCGCCTTGACGATTCGACTGCCCGTATCGATGGCGAACGACGCCTTGATCTCGATTGCTAGACGGTCGGTACAGGGGATGCGCGATCCCATGATGGCGCCATTCACCTTGAACCACACCTTCAAATGGAGCGCCGACGTGAAATAGACGCGTTGATGCCTCACGGCGTCGTAAAAGTGCTCTGTCGTGAGCGCCTCCGCGAGGATGGCCGTCCGCAATGTGTTTTCCGTTCCCCACTGGCCGTTATGGTTATCCTGGCTGCCCACCGGCGCTACATGCCAGCCGTTGTCCAGCGCCATCACGTAATAATAGAGGCCGCCGAGCTCCCTCGACTCGATCGTGTTGATCTCGAGCAGGTGCAGCACGCGGTCCAGCTCCGCATCGTAAGGGGTGAAGCCGTCCAGATGGCGGTCGCCGCAAGACCAAGGATGGTTCCACTGCTGGATTGAATCGGGGTACTGCTTTACCGTCTCGTAATAGCTAGGGATATCGTTGTATTGCGTTTCATAGGCGTTAATAAAGAATTCCATGTTGTACGTATTCATATGCCCGAACTGGTTGTACCACGTGGTTTCCGCGCCGAACAGCGCCAGAAACGCGCCATCCTCCGTCATGCGGCCGGCTGTCAGCTGAATATCCGCCCATTTGCGGCTTTTCTCCCAGTCCAAATAATGATCGTACAAATTACTATGCTCCGTTATGGCCAGAAAATCGAGTCCGGCCGTATGCCGGGCATAGTCGTACGCCTGTTCCGGAACGCCGATGCCGTCCGAAAACCCGGTATGGCTGTGCAGATTGCCGAAGTAGATCTTGTACTCGCCGTCCGCGGGAGCCGGCAGCGGGGACGGAAGAGGCCTCGGTGCGGGCAGCGGCGCACGCTTGGCGAAAGCCAGCCAGTGTATCATCAGCTGTTGTCCGGGCGCCGCGTTCGTGACGATCAAGTAGATGTCGTGCATGCCCGTCAGCAGCCGACGGTCGTCATGCGCCAGCCTGCCGGCCAGAATCGACCATCGCTTCCACTGCTTGAACAGCGTAATCTCTCCTATTTTCTCGCCGTGCAGACTGCCCGCGCGCACCTCCAATACGACATGCTTTGCTTTGTCGAGATCGGTAAAGCCGAACTGTCCGCGCAGTTGATCGACGCCGCCCTCGGTAAAATCGACGCCGCGATACAAGAGGTAGCTTCCAACCCCTCCGCCCTTGAGCACGCGGTCACTTTGTCCTGGCTCGATATCGTCGACCTCCGTCTCCTCAAAGCCGGACGTTTCGTCGAAGGCGAGCGCGGAGAATTTGGCGGGCGACACTTTCTTCGGCGCAATATCCGGCTGGCCTGTACCGGCTATTTGCCCGTACGCTTGGAAATGCCTGATTCTCGCCGTTTCCCCTGCCGAGCAATACGTAACGGTCACGCGCAGATACCGTGCCGCGAAGCGGCAGACGTACCGTTCGCCTCCTTCCGGCATAGCCATTCCTTCTCCCTTCTCGAAGGCAACGAGCCAATTCAAATTGTCTGGGCTGTGTTCGATAAAGTAACGCGTATCCCCTTCCGCCCCGTACGTCGTGCTGATAAAGATGCACTCGATCTCGCAGAGTTGGCCCAAGTCGAGCTTCCACCACTTGTAATACGGCGCTCCCTCCCACCACGTATCGTCCCGGCCGTCGATCGCGTTCCCCGCCTCGAAGCCATTGAGCGCCTGCTCGGCGGTGGCGATTTTACCGGCGCTTAGCAGGGTCGCTTCTTGTCCGGAACTGACTTCCTGATTGACCTCGGTCATCGTTATTCGCCCCTTCAACGGTTTTTGTATTATCCTTTCACGGCGCCCATCATCACCCCTTTGACGAAATGCCTCTGCACCAACGGATAAAGGAGCAGCATCGGAATGCTCGCCACGACGATGACGGCGTACTTCATGCCTTCGACGAGCAACTGCTGCTCGACAAGGCTCTCTCCGTCTCCTCCGGTCATTGAGCCCGTATCCTCCCGAATCAGGATGCTGCGGATCACCATCTGAAGCGGCATTCGCCAATGATCATCCAAATAAATCAGCGCCGTAAAGTACGAATTCCAGTGCGACACGCCGTAATACATCGTCATGACGGCGATAATCGGCATCGACAGCGGCAGCACGACGCTCGTCAGCGTGCGGATGTTGCTGCAGCCGTCGATGAACGCCGCCTCTTGCAGCTCGTATGGGATCGACGTTTGAAAGTACGTCCGCATAATGATCATATTCCAGACGCTGACGGCGCCCGGAATGACCATGACCCAAAGATTGTCGTACAACCCGAGCATGTTTTTGTACACGAGATAAGTCGGAACGAGGCCGCCGTTGAAAAGCAGCGTGAACGTAAAAATAAGGACGAGCACGTAGCGGCCTCTGAAATCATTGCGGGACAGCGCATAGGCGCCCATCGTCGTCAGTACGATGTTGATGCTTGTCCCGACGACGAGGTAAAGCAGGGAATTCCGATAGCCCGTCAAGATATCGGAATTGTGAAACACCTTCTCGTAAGCGCTCAGCGTCGCGTGCTTCGGCAACAGCCAAAGCTCTCCCTTCACGATGGATAACGGATCGCTCAAGGAGGCGCTGACGATATACAGCAGCGGATACAGCGTGCCTAACGCAATGACAACCAGGATCGCATGAATCGCGAAATCGTACAGCAGATCCCCCCGGCTTGCTTTCTTCGCGTCGCCCATCGCTTGGCTCCTTCCTACCATAAGCTTGTGCCGCCGGCTCTTTTGGCTAATTGATTCACGGTCAGTATAAGGACGAGATTGATTACCGAATTGAATAGTCCCACCGCGGCGGAGAAGCTGAACTGCGACCCCAATAAGCCCATCTCGTACACGTAGGTCGAAATGACGCTCGACGAGCTGCGGTTCAAATCGTTCTGCATCAGGTAAATCTTCTCGAATCCGATATCCATGATCGTCCCGAATTGAAAGATAAACATGATGACCGCCGTCGGCACGAGGCAAGGAATCGCGATATGGACCAGCCGCTGCAGCTTGTTCGCGCCATCGATCATAGCCGCCTCGTAGAGATGCTTGTCGATGCCCGACAGGACCGCTATATAGAGGACGGAGCTAAAGCCCATGTTCTGCCAAATGTCCGAAAGGATGTAAATCGGCTTGAACATGCCCGGCTCCGTCATAAAATATACCGGCTCTCCGCCGAACAGGCGGATCAACTGGTTAACGAGCCCCGTCGAAGGCGACAGAAACGCCATGACCATGCCGACCAGTACGACGGTGGACAAGAAATGCGGCATGAAGGCGATGGACTGCACGCTCTTTTTGAACCATTTGCCTCGCGCTTCGTTGACCAGCAAGGCGAACAAGATCGGCATGGGGAATCCGACGAGAATTTGGAAGAAGCTGATTTCCACCGTATTGCGGATGAGCGTCCAAAACTGATAATTGTGGAAGAACCGGATGAAATGCTTCATGCCCACCCAGTCGCTGCCCCAGATTCCCTTCGAAACGGAAAAATCCTTGAATGCGATCTGTATGCCGTACATCGGCAAATATTTAATCAGCAGAAAATAAACGACGACGGGCAGCACGAGCAAATACAAATCCCAATTTTTACGCACTGAGCGGGGCAGCATTGCTTGTCTCCTCCCTCCGAACCTGATGCCGCGTTAACGCTCCTGCAGCCGTCAGTTCGCTTTATACCGCTCGTACGCGGTTTGATAAATCCGCTGAAGATCGTCCAGCCCCATTTTCTTTAACTGGTCCACGTACTTGTCGAAATCGCCGAGCGATGCTTTGCCCTGCACGAATTCCGCGGTGCGTTGCTTGACCAGACCATAAATATCCGACTCCAGCGTCTGCTTGTCCGCCGCTTCCTCCGCCGTAAAGCTGAATGGCGCCCAGAGCTCGGCGGGCAGGAAAGGTCTAAGGTGTTCCGCTGCCGCTTTCGCCGAAGGCTCGGTTTCGCCGCCTTTAAAATAATTCTCAAGAATGAGCGTCGGCAGGGAGCCGCCTGCATACGGAACGTATTTGGACACGACCTGATCGAAGGACGAGCCTTCCGGGATATTCCCGACGATGGCCGGCAGGAAATCGTAGTTGCCGTCCGCGTTCTTCTGATAGGTCTTCCCTTCCAGTCCCAGGTACAGCATCCGGATACCGTCTTCGCCGTAGAAATAATCGATCCAGCGCATCGTCGCTGCCGGGTAAGGATTCGTCTTGCTGATCATGAATGCGCCTCTCGAGCCGATATGCCCGCGGGCGCTCGTAAATAACCGGTCGCCGTTTGGCCCGGCAAGCGCTTTGTCTAAACCGGCAAAATCGTTCGCGTTGGTGTTGGCCCTGGCGATGACATTGCTGAACGAGAAGCTTCCGATTTGATTCTGCTCGTTCTTCGCCAGTACTTTCGTACCGTCGTTGGTGAAGATTTCCTTATCGATTAGATTTTCCGAATAGAGTCTATGGAGATAATCGAGCAGTTGCTTATAGCTCTCGCTGGCGGGGAAATAGCGCATCTCGCCCGAACCGGGGTCCACGTCCCAGCTGCCGTTGCCCGTTCCCTTGTCGCCCAGTCCGAATGCGCCCTGCAGGACGAGCATAATATCGTCGAGCGAGTCGGCCGTAAGCGGCACTTCATCATGCTTTCCGTTGCCGTTCGGATCTCCGTCGCGGAACGCTTTCAGCACGTTATACAGCTCGTCCGTCGTCGCCGGCATCGACTTTCCGGTCTTCTTCAGCCAGCTCTGGTTCAGAAACAGCTTCTTCGTAATTTCAATGCTCGGGGAATCGGTGAGGTTCGGCAACGCGTAGATGCTGCCGTCGGCGGTCGCGATCCCTTTCTTAACATCGGGGTATTTCTCCATGACCGCTTTGAAGTTAGGCGCGTATTTGTCGATCAAATCGTTTAGCTTCAGGAAAGAGCCGTCCGCGCCGTACTTGTCGACGTCGTTGTCGGGCATTTTCGTCCGGTAGAAGATATCCGGCAATTGGTCGCTCGCGAGCGCCAGATTTCTTTTCTCCGTCATATCGGCCGCCGTATATTCATCCCACTCGATATGAATGCCCGTCATCTTCTCGTATTCCTGCCAAGCCATAATGTCGTTCCATTCCGTCGGCTGCGCCGGGCTCAGCTGTACCATCGCGGACAACGTGATCGGTTTGTTCACGATCGGGAATCCGCTCCCATTGATCGCGCCAGCTGCATCGTCGCTATTTCCCGTACCGGAATTGGAAACAGAGGCGTTCTTGCCCTCATTCGTTTCGGCGTTCGTTCCGTCAGACGAGGACTGGCCGTTATCGTTGCAGGCAGCCAGCGAAACCACAGTACCGAGCAGAAGAATATATTTGATGCCAGAAAAAACCTTTTTCAAGAAAATACCTCCTCAAAGAGTTTGTTTGCATGCCTAGAATGAATGTAATCTCCTAATTTACATAATATTAAAAATATTCAGACTATAAGTTTTGGGGGTTAGGCTGTCTCTTAACGCGCTGGCAGTACGGGTTGTTTTGCAATGAAACCCTCCTTCGTAACCGTATCGTATGTAGAATAATCCGGCCGTTCTTTCGAACGGCCTGGATTCGTTCCTCTCGAACAGCCAGCCGCTTACTTCCCCTCGGATTGATCGGCGTACGCACCGTCGTAATTGGCTTTCTTTCTCAACGTCTGCTTGTATTTGTATTTATACTTCTCGCTACGGACATAGCTTTCGCAATATTCGACGCTGCGGTTTTGGGCCGTCGTTGCCCGCGTAAGATGCAGGACGGCCGTGTTTTTTTTCAATTGGAGCATCGTCGCGATTTCCGTCGGACAGTTAACCGCTTCCGCCTCTACCTCCGCCTCGTCGGCAATCAATCCCGAGCAGCGAAATATCGTGAGATACAGTCCGTCCTTCTGCAACTGGGCTTCATCGGCTCCTTCCATAAGCGAGCAGGGCGTATAGGCTCTCTCCCATGCAAACGGTTCGCTGCCGATAAATCGCAGTCTGGTAATCTCATATAGACTGTCCTCGTCGGATAGGCCGAATAATTGCTTCAAATGACCGGTCGGACTGCATTTCTTGAAGCCGAGCAATTGGAAATCGGATGAAAGTCCTTCCTTCTCGATTTCTTGGGATAAACTGTAGGTGCTCGACAGTTCGTTCACGAATTTTGGAAGGGAGACGTAAGTGCCTTTGCCCTGCTTGCGGACCAGATAGCCTTCCTGAACCAATTCTTTGAGCGCCTCCCGCACGGTAATGCGGCTGATGCCGTATTCATCGCACAATTCCCGTTCGCTTGGAATCTGGGAACCGGGGGACCAGAATTTGTTCTCGATCTTTTCGAGCAGTTTGCTGCGCAATTGGAATTGCAGCGTCATCGGCAGCGTATCGTCCAACACATTAATTCCCCCATCATCATCATAATATCGCGGGTCGCAAACCACCGGCTTCAACTGGTTATAACATTATAATATAATAATCGGGCTGTCAATTGGCATCCGTGTTAATTAATTGTAACCTTGCTGGTGTAGTCAACCACGACCCCGCGGACAATACGAACCGTCCGTTAAGCATTTAATCTCGAACCGCCGCCCGCTATCCAAGCCCTCGAAGAAAACGTTTGACAGCCGCTTCCTCGATATGGTATTTATTTATTAGTCAATAAATAACCGTGAGGAGTCGCTTCAGTCATGGCACCCAAAGACGATGCATCCCTTAACCGCAAAGAACAGATTCTCGATGCCGCGGCTTCGCTATTCGCGGAGAGCGGCTATTACAAGACGACGACCGCCGATGTGGCGCGCGCCGTAGGCGTAACCCAGCCCTATGTCTTTCACTTCTTCAAGTCGAAGGAATCGCTCTACCTCGCCGTCCTGGATCGGGCTTACAGGCGCATCCTGCACGCCTTCGCCGCCGTCGACGCGCCGCCCAAGCACCTGCAGGAAACGATGGGCAAAGCGTTCGTGGAGCTCCTCGTCGACCACCGCGACGAGATCCTGCTGGTCATGATGTCCTACACGACCTCGGAAGCGGCGGTCAGGGATTATACGCGCCGCGAATTCGAAACCATCTTTGAACGCGTCAAGGCGCGCTTCGAGCAGGCCGGTCTCGAGGATGCAGAAGACAAAGCGAGCAGCTTCATCGGCCACGGCCTGCTGATCGCGATGTCCGAGACGCTGAACCTCCCGCATATCTGCCGCTGGCGCGAGAAGGATCCCGAGAAATACGGCGTAAGCGCGAAGCCCGCGAAGCCGTCCACTTAGTTCCCGATGCACGAAGATGCTGCGAAGCCGCCCACGAGAAAGCAGTGATAACGGCTCACGAAAAAGCAGCTCTTGCGGCTAACGAGAAAGCAGCTCTTACGCTCACGAAAAAGCAGCGCCGGATGCGAATCCCCGTTGCTTTTATTGGACCGACTATTTATTTATCAATAAATAATAGTTCGTTACAATCTTCGGCCTATTATTTATTTATCTATAAATAAGTTATGAAAAGGAGTGTTTCGTTCATGTTCACCGCATCGCGCGTCAAACTGCTCGTCGTTACTTGCGCCGCCTTATTCATGGCCATGCTCGACAATCTCGTCATCGGGGTCGCGCTCCCCTCCATTCAGGAATCGTTCCACGCCAGCATGTCAGACCTCGAATGGTTCATGAACGCGTATACCCTCGCCTTCGCCGTATTGCTTATTCCGTTCAGCGTGCTCGGCGAACGCCTTGGGCGCAAGCGCATGTTTCTGGCCGGCATCGTGATCTTCACGCTCGGCTCCGCCCTATCCGGGATCAGCGAAAGCTCCATCCAGCTCATCCTGTCCCGCGCGCTGCAGGGCGTCGGCGGCGCCGCGATCGTTCCGCTCAGCCTGACGCTCGTCAATTCCGCGTTTCCGCCCGATAAGCGGGCGGCGGCGCTCGGCATCTGGTCCGGCATTTCGGGGCTCGGCTTGTCGATCGGCCCCCTCGTAGGCGGATTGATCGTCAACGGCGCGCCTTGGCAGCTGATCTTCTGGGTCAACGTTCCCGTGGGCATTCTCGCCTTCATCTTCGGCATGAAGTGGCTTCCGGAAGCGCGGGGCGCGCGCAGGCCGTTCGATCCGCTCGGCATCCTGCTGCTCGGCGGCGGACTGTTCGGCATCGTATTCGGGCTCGAACGCGGCAATGGCGACGGTTGGGGCTCCGCGACAGTCCTGTCCTTTCTGATCGGCGGGGCGGTGCTGCTCGGTCTGTTCTACCTCTGGGAACGCAGCCGCAAGCAGCCGTTCATCCGTTTCGAGCTCTTCCGCAGCTCGAAATACACGAGCCTGGTCATCGCCGGTTTCTGGATGAACGCCGGGATCTTCTGCGCCATCTTTCTCCTTACGCTGTTCCTGCAGCAAGCGCAAGGCTATTCCGCCCTGGAAGCCGGCGTCCGCGAGATGGCGTGGACCGGTTGCACCATGCTGGCCGCGCCGCTGGCGGGACTCGCGGTCGGCAAATTCGGCACCCGGACCGTGCTGACTGCAGGTCTGCTGCTGCAAACCGGCGCCCTGCTCGGCTTCGGGCTGGAAATTCTCGCGATGGGCGTCGATTTCTCGTTCGGCTACTTGCTGCCGTTCATGATGATGGCCGGAGCCGGCATGGGGCTCAGCTTCACGCCGATCTCGCACGGCATTCTCTCCTCCGTTCCGGAATCGGCCGAAGGCGAAGCGAGCGGCATGAGCAACGCGATGCGCGAGCTCGGCGGCGTGTTCGGCATCGCGATCGGCGGATTGGTGTTCCAATCCGGAGCGGCCGTGCAGTCCCCCGCCGACTTCGGCGACCACATCGTGCCGGCCCTGTTCACCGGCGCGGCGATGATCGCGATCAGCCTGCTCAGCGTGCTTGCCATCCGCGGCCGACAGGCCGGGCGCCGGGCGCTGGCCGCGAACGAACCGGCTTAAGCCGGAACTGCCACGGACGAGTGCCTGCGCGAACGCAGCAAAAAAAAGCCGAACGCATCTCCGCGTTCGGCTTTTGCTTGTCCGGCCGGGACGTGCTCCGGCCTGGCCCCGCCGGGGTGGGCATGCTTTGGCTGGTCCGACCGGGCATGTGCGCAGGGCGGGCCTCGCCGGCGTGGGCTTGTCCGGCCGGGCACGCCCCGGGACAGCTTCGCATGCGCCGATACATGCTAAGGCAGCAGGTACCCTTTCTCCACCGCTTCCTCCAGCAGCCCGGCGACGAACGGCCCCAGTGCCGGCGCGGCCTCGGCGACGACCGCCAGCCGTTTCCGCACGGCGTCGACGCGAACGCCGTGCGCCCGCCAGGCTTTGCCCTCGGTATAGAAATTGTGCAGCACCGGATGAAGCCGGTCCATCGCCGCCGCATATCTCGCTTCGGGCGTCCGTCCTGCCTCGAATTCGAGCCACAGGTCCGTCCACGCCGCCTGCTGGTCCGCCGGAAGAAGCCCGAAGATGCGCTTGGCCGCCGCCGTCTCCCGCTCCCATTTATCCGCATGCCCTTGGACGTCGTAGGCAAACGTATCTCCCGCGTCGATCTCGACCACATCGTGAATGAGCAGCATATGCACGACTTTCCCGATATCGAGCGCGGATTCCGCCGCATGCTCTTGCAGCAGCAGCGCCATCACGGCAATATGCCAGGTATGCTCCGCGTCGTTCTCGCGCCGCGAGCCGTTCATCAGGTACGATTGGCGAAGCACGTGCTTCAAGCCGTCGATCTCGCGCACGAACGCGATTTGTTTTCCGATCCGGTCGGTATCCATGCCATAAACTCCTTTGCGAACCTAGATTTACTGGCCTTCGCCTACTACCTTACCAGCCGCCGCGGGCTTCAAACAGGACAGATGTCCTCGACGTAGCCGAATCGGCTTCGCGCCGCCGAAGTCACTGCGGATGCCGGCCAAAACACTCCCCTCTCCCCGGGCGGCGCAATGAGGTTGTTGCCGGCGGATCGTCTTCTACGCGCCGCGGCGGGATCGGCGCCGATCGTTGCCGCACCCGCCTTTCCCCTATCCGCCGCTGTTACCCGCTGCCCAGCACCGCGCCGAACTGGTTCGTGAACATCTCGTAATAGGTGCCCCGTTGCACCATCAGCTCGTCATGCGAACCGCGCTCCATGATGCTGCCGTGCGCGATGACCATGATCGTGTCGGCGTCGCGGATCGTGTTCAGCCGATGGGCGATGACGAAGCTGGTCCGTCCCTGAAGCACGCCCTTGAGCGCGTCCTGGATATGCAGCTCCGTCCGGGTATCGATGCTGCTGGTCGCCTCGTCCAGGATGAGAATGGACGGATCCGCGAGGATGACCCGCGCGATGGCGAGCAGCTGCCGCTGCCCTTGGCTCAGGTTGCCGCCGTTCTCGGCCAGCTGCGTATCGTAACGCAGCGGAAGCCGGCGAATAAACGGAGCGGCGTTCGCGAGCGAGGCGGCCCGCTCCATCTCCGCGTCGGTGGCGTCCGGTTTGCCGTACTTGATGTTGTCCCGGATCGTCCCGGAGAACAGGTACGTGTCCTGCAGCACGATGCCGAACGCCTGCCGCAGGCTGTCCTTCGTATACGCGCGGATGTCCCGCCCGTCGATATGGATCGCGCCGCCCGTCACGTCGTAGAAGCGCGTCAGCAGGTTGACGATCGTCGTCTTGCCCGCCCCCGTCGGTCCGATCAGCGCGGTGCTCGTGCCTTCCGCCGAATCGAAGCTGATGCCGCTCAGGATCGGCACGTCCGGCCGGTAGCCGAACGAGACGTTGTCGAAGACGACATGGCCTCGCGGATTGATGAGCGCGACGGCGCCAGGCCCGTCTGCCGGCTCTTCCTCCTCGTCCAGCACCTCGAACACGCGCTCCGCGCCCGCCACCCCGGATTGCAGGATATTGAACAGGTTGGCGAGGTCGATGAGCGGCCGCGTGAACTGCCGGGAATAGCTGAGGAAGCTGGCGATGACGCCGACGGTAATATGCCCGTTGACCGCGAGCAGGCCGCCGACGATCGCCACGGCCGCGAAGCCCAGATTATTGATGACGTTCATGATCGGCATGAGAAAGCCGGAGCGGATCTGCGCCTTGATGCCGACCGCGCACAGCTCGTCGTTGACCGATTCGAATTCGTCGATCGCCTTCTGTTCGCGGTTGAACGCCTTGACGATCTCGATGCCGGAGATCGTCTCCTCGACATGCCCGTTCAGCTTGCCGAGCTTGTTCTGCTGCTCCTTAAATAGCGGACCCGTCGCGCGGGCGATCGAACGCGTGAGCCAATATACGGCGGGCACGGTGACCAGGCTCGCGAGCGTCAGCCACGGGCTGAGGACGAGCATCATGACGAGCGCGCCGACGATGGAGATCGAGCCCGTCATGACCTGCGCGGCGGACTGCGCCACCGTGTTGCTGACGTTGTCGATGTCGTTGGACATCCGGCTCATCAGGTCGCCGTGCGTCCGCGTGTCGAAGAACCGGATCGGCAGCTTCTGCAGCTTGGCGAACAGCGACGTCCGCAGCCGGCCGACGATGCGCTGCGAGGCGCCCGCCATCAGCCAGCCCTGCATGAACGTCAAGCCCCCGTCGGCGATGTACGACGCGACCATCGCGAGCAGGGCGATCTCGAGCGAGCCGAAATCCACGCCGCCTTCGCCCGCGCCCGTCATGGCGTCGATCGCCACGCCGATCAGATAAGGCGCCGCGAGCAGGATGACCGAGTCAATCAGCACGATCAGAAAAATGACCGCGAGCAGCTTGCGCTCGTTGCCGAAATACGACCACAGGCGCTTGAGCGTCGCCTTCAGGTTCTTGGGCTTGACGACGGGACCTCCGCGACCCGGAGGTGGACCTCCCCTGCCGGCCATGCCCATTGACGCCGGCATCGGCCGGGCCGGAGCCGCCCCTCCGCCCGGAGCTTCCTTCTTCTCGCTGCCTTCAGACATTGGCCTGCGCCTCCTTGCCGGTCTGCGACCGATAGATTTCCCGGTAGGTCCGGCAATCGCGCATCAGCTCGTCGTGCTTGCCCGAACCGACGATCTCCCCGTTGTCGAGCACGACGATCCGATCGGCGTCCATGACCGACGTCATGCGCTGCGCGATCAGCAGGCAGGTCAAGCCCTGCGCGTATTCGCGCAACGCCGCCTTGATGCGCGTCTCGGTCGCGGCATCGACCGCGCTCGTGCAATCGTCCAGGATGAGAATCGCCGGCTGCCGCACGAGCGCCCTGGCGATGGACAGCCGCTGCTTCTGGCCGCCCGAGAGATTGACCCCGCCCTGCCCGAGCTTGGTGTCGTAACCCTCCGGGCACGCCTCGATGAAGTCGTGGGCCTGCGCCATCTTGGCCGCCCGGATCATCTCCTCCTCGGTGGCGTTTTCCTTGCCCCACAGCAGGTTCTCGCGGATCGTGCCGGTGAACAGCACCGTCTTCTGCGGCACGATCGCGATCCGTTTCCGGAGCCGGTTCGGCTCGACGTCGCGGACATCCGCGCCGTCGACCTCCACGGTGCCGGCAGTCGCGTCATAGAACCGCGGAATCAAGTTGACGAGCGTGCTTTTCCCCGATCCGGTGGAACCGATAATGCCCACGGTCTCGCCCGGTCGGCAGCTCAGCGTGATGTCGCGCAGCACGGCATCCGTTCCGCAGTACGCGAACGACACGTCCTTGAACGCGATGCTCCCCGCCGCGGATGCCGGCGGATTCGCCGTCTTGCCGCTCCAAGCCATCGTATCCTGCTCCGCGAACACCTCGCCGATCCGTTCGGAGGATGCTTTCGCCCGCACGAACAGGTTGAAGACGTTGGAGATCATCAGCAGCGAAAACAAAATTTGCGTCATGTAGTTGATGAAGGCGATGATGTGCCCGACCTGCATATGCCCTTGGTCGACCCGCTGGCCTCCGAGCCAGATCACGGCGGCGATGCCGAAATTGACCGTCAGCATGATGCCGGGGCTGAAGACGGACATCATCCGCATGGCGCGGGACGAGATCGCCTGGTACGAGCGGTTCACGCCGTCGAATTTGTCCGTCTCGTAGTCGAACCGGTTGAACGCTTTGACGACGCGGACCCCCGAGAGGTATTCGCGCGACACGCCGTTCAAGCGGTCGAGCGATTTCTGGACCCTGGCGAACAACGGAAAGCCGATCCGCATGTTGAGGAGGATCAGCACCGCCACCATCGGCACGACGACGGCGAGCACCACCGAGAGCGGCGGGTTGAGACGGATCGCCATGATCAGGCTGCCGAGGCAGATCAGCGGCGATTTGACGAAGATGCGCATGAGGCCGTTCGTGAAGTTTTGCATCTGGGTGACGTCGTTGGTCAGGCGGGTGACCAGGGACGCGCGGTCGAACTTGTCGATGCTGCTCGCGCTCAGCGTCTGGATCTTGCCGAAGAGATCCGAGCGCAGCCGGGTTCCGAAATTCAGCGACACGTGGCTCGAGATCACGTTGCGCAGCGTTGCGCCCACCGCCCCGACGGCGGTCACGAGCAGCATGTACCCGCCGAAACGGACGACATAGTTCAAATCCTTGTTCGCGACCCCGACGTCGATGATGCGCGACATGAGCGTGGGCTGAAGGAGATCGCAAAGCGCTTCCAGCGTCAGAAACAAAAGCGCAACCGCGAAGGGCTTGCCGAATCGACGAAAATAAGGCTTCAGATAACTCAATTTCAGGACTCCTTGCCGAATTCAAATAGACTTGCCAGTTCTCGAAATCGCGCGTGCGGCACACTGGCCGCTCAAGGCGGCCGACAACGTGCCGGGATCCGGTATGCCGGCATTCCCGGCATGGCAAAGCGGTGATTCCCCCTCGGCGGAAAACGGCGGCAGATGCCGGCCCCCGGGCGCCGCGCCGTTCGGGGATCGCACGACGGGCAAAGCCGCGGCAAAGAGACCGCCGATGCCCCGCCGATAATGCCTGCCGATCGTTTGATTGCCGTCGCCCGTTCCGGCTCCGTTTCCGCTCTTATACTTCTCATTATAACTTGTGGTACGATAGGAATGGAAATATAAACGCAAGGAGCGTGCCATTATGAAAGAAGAGCTTTTACGCCGCTTTACCTCCTACATAGAAATCAACACGCAGTCCGACGACGAGAGCGCTGCCTGCCCGTCCACGGAAGGACAATGGAACCTGGCCCGTCTGCTCGAGCGCGAGCTGAAGGAAATCGGCCTGACGGACGTCACGCTGGACGAGAACGGCTACGTCATGGCGACGCTTCCGGCGAACACGGACCGTTCGGACGTGCCGACGATCGGCTTCATCTCGCACATGGATACCGCGACCGATTTCACTGGCGACGGCGTCAAACGTCAGGTCGTGGAGCACTACGACGGCGGGGACATCGTGCTGAACCGCGAGCTGAACATCGTCCTCTCGCCGCGCGAATTCCCGGAGCTGACCGGCTATAAAGGCCAAACGCTCGTCACCACGGACGGCACGACGCTGCTCGGCGCCGACGACAAGGCGGGCATTACCGAGATCGTCACGGCCATGGCCTACCTCGCGAAGCATCCCGAGATCAAGCACGGCCGCATCCGCGTCGCTTTCACCCCCGACGAAGAAATCGGGCGCGGCGCGCACAAATTCGACGTCCCGGCCTTCGGCGCGGACTTCGCCTACACGATGGACGGCGGCCCGCTCGGCGAGCTGGAGTACGAGAGCTTCAACGCCGCCCAGGCGGTGATCACGGTCAAGGGCGTGAACGTGCATCCCGGCACCGCCAAAGGCAAAATGATCCACTCCGGCAAAATCGCGATGGCGCTGCACAACCGGTTGCCGGCCGGCGAAGCGCCCGAATTCACCTCGGGCTACGAAGGGTTCTATCATCTGATCTCGATGCAAGGCAATACGGAGCTGACGAAGCTGGTCTATATCATCCGCGACCATGACAAGGAAAACTTCGCGCACCGCAAGGCGACCGTGGAAGCGATCGTGGCCGAGTTCCGCCAAACGTACGGCGAGGAGCGCATCCTGCTGGAGCTGAAGGACCAGTATTACAACATGGGCGAGAAAATCGAACCGGTCAAATACATCGTCGATCTCGCCCACGAAGCGATGACGAATCTCGGCATCGCGCCGATCGTCAAGCCGATCCGCGGCGGTACGGACGGCTCCCAGCTGTCGTACATGGGCCTGCCGACCCCGAACATTTTCGCCGGCGGCGAGAACTTCCACGGCAAATTCGAGTACGTCTCGCTCGAGACGATGCAGAAGGCGACGGAAGTCATCGTCGAGGTCGCGAAGCTGGTCGAACAGCGCGGACGTTAACGCTTCCCGCGCGTCGATTCTATACTGCGCTATACTGCACTAGTTTGCGCTATACTGCGCTATACTGCTCTATACTGCGACAACGACAAAAAGCTGCCGATGCGAATCGGCAGCTTTTTGTCGTATCCCCCGCTCGGGCGCGGCCGCATGGCTGCGCGTCCCGTGCTTGCCGAGCAGCGCGGGACGAGAGCGGACACGGTGAACCAGCCGCGAACGCCCGCCGCCCCGCTCATCGCGTACCGAGATGTTCCAGCGCCCAATCGCACCATTTCAGCTCGGTTTTCGCGTTCAGGATCTCGCGCTCGAGCAGGAAGAAGGGACCTAGGAATTGCGTCGGTATTCCGCTGTCGTCCTCGCCGTACGCTTCGCGCTTCAGCCTCAGCCGTTCGTTTCTCGCCTCCAGATCCGCCAGCCGCTGCTCGTACAGCGCGCGCCTTTCCTTCAGCAGCGCGATGGTCTGTTCTTCGTCGAACATGCTGATGCTGTGCATTTTCAACGCGAATTCGTCGCGGATCACGGGCTCGGACGTAGGCTCGGCCATCCACTTCTTCAATACCTCGATCCCGCTGTCTGTCACGAAATACACTTTTTTATCCGGCTTGTTGACCTGTTTGACCGATTCATGGCGGACGTAGCCCTGCGACTCGAGCTTCCCGAGAATCGGATAGATTTGACTGTGGTCGGCTTTCCAAAACAGCTTCATGCGCTCGATGAGATCGTAGCCGGAGCAGGATTCGATCGAGATCGCGCTCAATAGGCCGTACGACAACGTATTCATTCGTTTCAATCCCTTTACTTGAAGTTTAGAAATGCAGCCTATGTTGATATTGACATACTTTGATTAGCGAGTTATGATGGTGCCTGAGTTCATTATATGTGAATATCAACATACTATCAAGGATGAGAGGCGCATTCCATGCAACTATCAGGAAAAGACATCAAGGTCGTACCCGTCATCATCGCCATCTTTTTCGGCAGCTTCATATCCGTGCTCAACGTCAGCACGATCAACATCGTCATCCCCGTTCTGCAGAAGGAATTTTCGGCGGAGCTCAGCGTCGTCCAATGGACGTTGACCGGATTCATGCTGGCGATGGGGACTTTCGCGCCGGTGACCGGATACTTCGGCGAGCGATTCAGCTACAAACGGCTGTTCATGACCGCGCTAGCGGGGATGATGCTCGCCTCCGTATTCTGCGCGCTGTCGACGAACGCTACGATGCTCATCGCCTTTCGCATCCTGCAGGGCGCGTTCTGCGGCGTGATTATTCCGACCGCGATGTCCATCATTTATCAGATCGTCCCCAAGGAGAAGCAGCCGATCGCCATGAGCCTATGGGCGGCGGCGACGATGTTCGCGCCGGCCATCGGCCCGACGTTCGCCGGCTGGATGCTCCAGCATTTCTCCTGGCAGTGGCTGTTCTGGTTCAATCTTCCGTTCGGCCTGCTGGCCTTGGCCATGGTCGCCATCTTCATCCCGTATTACCGCATGAACGTGCCCAAGAAGCTTGACCTGCCCGGCCTGGTCACGGTCATCATCAGCAGCTCTTCCCTGCTCGTGTCGCTGTCCCAGGGCAATGCATGGGGATGGGGCTCGTGGAAAACGCTGCTGCTGCTCGGCGGGGGACTGCTGTTCCTGATGCTGTTCGTTTGGCGCGAGCTGACGACGGATGCGCCGCTGCTCGATCTGCGCGTCTTGAAGAACGCGCGGTTCACGCTGACGTCGGTGATCTTATGCATCACGGCGATCAGCCTCTACTCCGGCACGCTGCTGACGCCGATCTTCCTGCAGAACGTGCAGCAGGTCACGCCGCTCGACGCCGGCCTCGTGCTGCTCCCGGCCTCGCTCGTGATGGCGTTCATTACGATGTTCATCGGCAAGCTGTACGCCGGCATCGGCCCGCGGACGCTGCTGATTGCCGGGACCCTGCTGCTGGCGATCGGCAGCTTCCCGCTCAGCTGGCTCAGCATCGATATCTCGCACGGTTACATTCTCCTCTGGATGTGCGTGCGCAACGTCGGCGTGGCGCTGTTGATCATGCCGGCCAGCAACGCCGGCATGGAAGAAATCCCGCCGGAACTCAGCGGGCATGCGTCCAGCATCTCGAACTGGCTGCGCAACGTCTGCTCTTCGTTCGCGATTGCCCTATTCACCTCGCTGCTCGCCTCCCAGTCCGGCAAGCACGCGTCCGCGCTGGCCGCCGGCGGGAAGACCGACAAGCTTCAGATTCCCGGGCTGGCCTACACGATGAGCATCGACGACGTTTATTTGATCGCGACCCTGATCGGGCTCGTCGCGCTGCCGTTCAGTTTCTTCATCCGCCAAAACAAACGCAGGGCGGCAGCGCGGCGAAAGGTCGCGCTCGAGTCTTGAATGTTATTGGCCGATCCTTAAGTCCTTCTAACGCATACGGGCAGCCGATCTTCTAATCGGCTGCCCGTATGCGTTCTGAACATCGGCCGAGCTGGATGGCCTCGTAAATGCGATCCTATTGCATGCCCGACAACGCCATTATTTGGTTGGCATACGCGTTCCAATCCTTCGCATCCGTATTGATTTCAAGGGTCGGCACGATCGATAAACGAGCTTGCTTGCGCAATTCGGATTGGGTTTGCCGGAATTCGTCCGCCGACCTGCCGATCTCTTCTTCCGTTTTGTTCTTCCATTCTTCGGGCGTCCGGCTTTGCATGCGCTGCGCTATCCTTTCGGAAGAGACCGTTAACAGCACGCAGTTCGCCCCCAGGCGAAGCAAGTCGCTTTCGAGCGATTCGATCTCCCGCGGAGGCTCGTCCGGATATGCCGCGCGATGATTCAAATGAAACCTTTCCAGGATAAAAAACAGTCCTCTCGACGCCCGCGACGCATCCGGCCCCAGATAGTCCGCCCAGTCGCTCAATTGCCGCAGCATGCTTACCCGTTCCTGCAGCAGCCGAAGGTGATCGTCGCGATGCAAACGCCGCAATTCGCCCCGAACGTTGTTCAATACCTGGGAATAATGCTCGCTCAGTACAACGACGCTTCGTTCCGCCGATTTCTCTTGCGCGTGGAGCAGCTTCAACGCCTTGAGCACGGACGTTTTGCCGGCATGCGAATATCCCTCTAATATAATGCCTCTGATATGGCTCATCCTTGGCCTCCGGTTCTGAAGAGTTGCAAACTTCCCCCTACAGGGATGCGGACTGATGCTAGGGCGAGCACTGCATGCGATCCGCGTACGTTCTTTAATAGGTGTTTGGAAATGGAATATAATGAGGAGGACGCGGCCCAAGCCCATACCAATGACTGGATTCATCACATCACCGGTAACCCTTAACCTTCTAGTCCAGGAACGTCCAACCAGCAGAAATTGAGAGGGGAGGAATGAATTTTTGTCCGATCATAGTTCAATTCATTTTCCGAGTGAAGAGGTGTTGGAACACTTCGGTTCCCAAGTGATTACTTCGCTAGGCGGTAGGATTAATCAACATTGGCTTGTAAAATGCAGGGGTGAATCGCTTGTATTACGTCTTTGGTCTAAGGACGCTGACGATATCGAATATGAGGTGCGGCTGCTAAAAAGTATCGCTGCGCTTGGGTATCCGGTCGCTCCTGTCATCGAAGGACCTATCGTGTTGGGAGGGAAGGTCTGGAGCCTTTTTCCATATCTTCAAGGCGATCCGCCATCAATCGACGATCCTATAGCGGAACAACGAGCGCGCGGACGACTATTGGCTCAATTCCATGCCGATTTATCGAAGCTTGATGGATTCGGGCAACGTAAACATTGGCGGCGCTGTGAGGAGATCCTCGATGATCCGACAATAGACCGCTTGTTAACCGAAAACGAAAGAGAGAGGTCCGATGAAGTGCGTATTTTGCGATGGCACCTTAACCGAGCACGCGAACGGGTCAAGGGTCTGCAGCTTCGGAATAAAAGCGGCATCGTCATACATGGTGATTTTACGCCATGGAACTTACGCTTTCAAGAGGGTAAGCTTTCAGGGATACTTGATTTCGAACTAGCACATTGGGATCATCGAATCGGGGATTTCGCTCTCTCGTGGCGCGGTAAGTATGACGAAGTTGTATATGGGTACCATGAAGTGTCACCACTTGATCCTGAAGAATGGGAGCTTCTTACACCATTGTGGTGGGCTGGACTTATAGAGAGTGCGTGTAAGCACATGGCGGAGGGCACGCAAGACGACGGATGGATAATTAAGAAACTCATGCAACGCTCTCCTTTGATGGGAAAGACGTTCTATCCCGGCTACCCGTACTAAATCTCATAAAATTAAAGACGATACGCCAAACGACGAAGTTGATAAACGCCACAACTTATCCTTCCATGAATAAACATACAAAAGCCGCAGATAGTCCCGCGCTATGACTTTATTAGATGTCAGGTTTTGACATTATATTCGGCGTGCTTACTATATACTGTTCTTGATCGTTTATAAGACTGGGGGAAGCGGCATGGAGAACTATTTGCATTTTCGTGTATGGTTCAAGATTAACGGGCGTTTTAACAACAAAATCATCTACGGACCGACCATTAAGACCCCAAGCGACGCGTTATCCTATTTCAAAAAACTCCATGGTATTCAACCAAGTCATGCTGAATTGGTAAAGCAGGACCACAATCCGGCATTCAGGTCTATTTAGCCGGAGCCGACGTCGCTGACTCTGATCGCTTTCTATGAAGCGGTCAGTGAAACGACTAACTATGAAATTCACCTCACTCAAAGAGGGTAGAACTTATCTAGATAGGGTCTATCTTAATCAAATATTCGATCGGTATGGTAAGTATGAAAGAAGTTCAGAAGAAAGTGCATGGGCTCAAAAACTAAGCTTCCTTGGAATATCTTATATCGATAGCCTATATGGCGGAAAAGATTCTACTGAACATGTATTCATAATGTTTAAATAAAAAGTATCATTCAAGTAAACGGAAACGATAGCAGAACGAACAGGCCGCCGGTGATATCGGACAATTCTAGCAAGGAGTGGAACAAACACGATGACAAGAGACGACGCATTGCAACCGTTGATCGAACGGCGCGAAGAAGGAAGGGCCAAGCAGGATCAAGCGATCTTAAGCGAGGTGCGCGGGCAGCTGATCGCACTGCTTGCCGAATACCCGGACGATGCGGAGATCCTTTACCAAACCGGTATCGCCCACGACAATTCCGGTCTGGGGAGCGAAGCGATTCCCTATTATGAACGGGCGCTCGAGCTCGGCTTGTCGGGTCCCGATCGCGAGAGATGCCTGATGGGTCTGGGAAGCACGTACCGCTACTGGGGACATTATGAGCGAGCGGTCGAGACGCTGCGCAAAGGCATGGCGGAATTTCCGGAGAATCGGGCGATCCAGGTGTTTCTCGCCATGGCGCTTTACAACAGCCGGCAATACAAGGAAAGCGTCCAGCTGCTGATTACGAATTTGATGGACACCACCACGGACGAAAAGCTTCAATATTTTAAACGCGGTATATCGGCGTACAACGAGGACCTGGACGAGACGGCGGAGTAGCAGCGCGCGCCGCGGCTGAAATAAAACCCATCGCAGGCGTTCCGCGCATTCGTCGGCACGACTGCCGGCAAGCCGTCCCAGTCATGTACGATGCCGCCCCTGGCAGCAGAAGGGGCTCTTCCCCCGGAATCGCTTGGCACCCCGCTGCCCGCGGCTCATTACGGCCGGCTCGCCATCCCAGCCAGAAAGCTGAGCATGAACTGCACCGCGAGACGAGAGGTCACGTTGCGCACGTCCACGGACGGGTCGATGCAAACGAAATCGATCCCCTTCACCTGCGGCGAAGCGCCCAAACGGTACAGCGCGTCGAGTGCGTCCCACGGATTCATGCCCCCCGTCCCGATAGCCGGACAGCCCGGAGCGAAGGCTTGGTCGATGACGTCCACGTCGAAGCTGACGTAGATGGCGTCCGTGCCGTCGCCCGCGAGCTCCAGCGCTTGGTCAAGGATGGGGTCGATGCCCATGCGCCGCACGTCGCGCGAGGTGAAGACATGGACGCCCTTGCCGACCACGTAATCGTGGTACGGCTTCGAATTCATGAATCCGCGGATGCCGATCTGCGCGATATGCCTTCCTTCTGCGGCGCCGGACTCCAATATGCCGCGGAAGGGCGTGCCGTTGGTCACGCCGCCGTCTTCGAAATTGCGCACGTCGTGGTGCGCGTCGAAATGGATGATCCCGATTTTCCGGTCGGGGTAACGTCCGGCGAACGCTTTGACCGACGGGCAGCTAATCGAATGGTCGCCGCCGATGACGATCGGCACGAGCGACGGCTGCCCCTCGTACAACGCGCGCAGGCTCTCCTCGATGCGCCGATGGCTTTCCGCGATGTCCGTCGCATGCATCTGGATGTCGCCGAGATCGCGAACGGCCATGTCCTGCAGATCGACGCCGTATTCCATGGAATAGGTCGTGAACGACTTGAACGCGGCGCGGATCGCCGCAGGCGTAGTCGAAGCGCTCGAGATCGAGATCGACGGCTTGGAAAGCGGCACGCCGACGATCCCCGCCAGCAGGGGCTCCATGCCGTCCCATTGGCGAATCCAATGCGCGACCTTCGTCTCCAGGCGGTCTCGGAACGCGGCTTGCTCGGGCGTCTTCAGAAAAGGAATCTCCCCGCTCATGTTATCGTCTCCTCCCCATTGTCCCGCGGCTTCGCGATTTGCCGATTCCATACGGCGACGTTTCCGTTCTTGATCACGCCGAACGTGTGGTTAATGCCGAAATGGTACGGCAAATACGCAAGATTCGGCGCATCGAACAGCGCCAGGTCCGCGCGCTTCCCCGTTTCGATCGAACCGATCCGGTCGCCGCGTCCGATCGCGCTTGCCGCATTGATCGTGCAGGCCGTCAGAATCTCTTCCGGCGTCATTTTCAAATTCAGCGAGGCCAGCATGATCACCAGCTGCATGGATTCGGTCGGACAGGAGCCGGGGTTGTAGTCCGTCGACAGGGACACGGGCAGGTTGAAGCGGTCCATCATCTCCCGGGCGCGGGCATGCCGATTCAGTCCAAGGTTGAACGAGGTCCCCGGCAGCAGCACCGGGATGACGCCGTTCGCCGCGAGCATGCGCAGCCCGTCATCCGATGCGGCCAGCAGATGCTCTGCGGAGATTGCTCGGACCTCCCCCGCTAATTCGGTCCCGCCGAGCGACTGGATCTCGTCGGCATGAATTTTGGAGCGCAATCCGTGCCGCTGCCCCGCAAGCAGGATACGGCGCGACTGCTCGACGGTAAAGACCCCGTGTTCGCAAAACACGTCGCAGAACTCGGCAAGCCCTTGCCCCGCCACTTCGGGAAGCATCTCGCAGACGAGGTCCGCGTATTCGTCGGCCCGCCCCCGGTACTCGGGCGGCACGGCGTGGGCACCCATGAACGTCGACACCACGTCGACGGGATGCGTGTCGTTCAGCCGTTTGGCCGCGCGCAGCTGCTTCAGCTCCTCCTCGAGCGAGAGGCCGTAGCCGCTCTTCGCTTCCACCGTCGTCACGCCTTGCAGCAGCATGATGTCGAGACTCCGGCGCGCCTTCTCGTACAGCTCCTGTTCGCTTGACGCGCGGGTCGCCTGAACGGTGCTCAGAATGCCGCCGCCCTGCGCCAAAATATCCAAATAAGGAACGCCGGAACGCTTGAGCGCCAGCTCGTGCTCGCGCGACCCGCCATGCACCAGATGCGTGTGCGGATCGACGAGGCCCGGGGTGATCAGGCATCCGCCGGCGTCGAGCGTCTCCGCGATCTCAACGCCTGCCAACGCGTGCAATACGTCCGCTTCGGGCCCGACAAGCGCGATTCGGCCGTCCCGGATCGCGATCGCGGCATGCGGAATCTCCCGGATTTCCTTCATCTCCGCCCCATAACGAGGCGCGTTCCCGACTGGGGTAACCAGACGGCCGATTCCCGTCAACAGCAGGTCGATTCGTTCGATGATCGTCATCTCCTCAATGGTTTTGCGATGCTTCTTGAGTTCACTGCTCGGCGAGCAAAAACAGCTTCGGAAGCATAAGCTCGGTTTTTGCGATACGTCGTGAATCTGCTTCTAAGCGAGCATAAACCACTTCGCAGGCCCAAGCCGACCACGATACGGATCGGCTTACAGCCATGCTTCGGTCTCGCGAATACGAATCGCGGACTATTCGCGCATCGGCACGCGGATGCCGTGCTTCTCCGCGGTCTCGATCGCTTCGTCGTAGCCGGCGTCCACGTGACGGATCACGCCCATGCCCGGATCGGACGTCAACACGCAGCGAAGGCGTTCCGCCGCTTCGTCGGTGCCGTCCGCCAAGACGACCATGCCGGCATGCAGGGAGTAACCCATGCCGACGCCGCCTCCGTGATGGACGGACACCCAGGATGCCCCGGCCGACGTATTGATCAGCGCGTTCAGAATCGCCCAATCGCCCACCGCGTCGGAGCCGTCCTTCATTGCCTCCGTTTCCCGATTCGGGGAGGCCACGGAGCCGCAGTCCAGATGATCGCGGCCGATCACGACCGGCGCTTTCAACTCGCCGCTGCGAACCATTTCATTCAGGGCAAGCCCGAATTTCTCGCGTTCTCCATAGCCAAGCCAGCAGATGCGCGCCGGGAGCCCCTGGAACGCGACGCGCTCGCGCGCCATCTCGATCCAGCGGCGGAGACGGTCGTTCTCCGGGAACATGCGGAGGACCAGCTCATCCGTCTTGCGGATATCCTCCGGATCTCCGGAGAGCGCGGCCCACCGGAACGGGCCTTTGCCTTCGCAGAACAAGGGACGGATGTAAGCAGGCACGAAGCCAGGAAAGTCGAATGCGTTCGCTACGCCTTCGTCGAACGCGACCTGACGAATGTTGTTGCCGTAGTCGAACACGACGGAGCCTGCCTGCCGCAATTCGAGCATCGCCCGGACGTGGGTCGCCATGCTTGCTTTGGCCAGCCGAATGTAGCGTTCGGGATCGCTTTCCCGCAAAGCGGCGGCTTCTTCGAGCGAATAGCCGGCCGGAATGTAACCGACCAGCGGATCATGCGCGGACGTCTGGTCCGTCACGAAATCCGGCTTGATCCCGCGCCGCACGATCGCCGGATAAACGTCAGCCGCATTCCCCACGAGACCGATGGCGAGCGCCCGGCCTTCGGCAACCGCCTGGTCGGCCAACGCCAGCGCTTCGTCCAGCGTCTCCGCCAGAACGTCGCAGTACCGCGTCTGAATCCGCCGTTCGATGCGGCTGCGGTCGACTTCGACGGCGATCACGACGCCTTCGTTCATCGTGACGGCCAGCGGCTGCGCGCCGCCCATTCCCCCGAGGCCCGCCGTCAAGGTCAGCGTGCCCCGGAGCGTGCCGCCCGTATGCTGGCGCGCGGCTTCCGCGAAGGTCTCGTACGTGCCCTGCAGGATCCCCTGCGTCCCGATGTAGATCCAGCTGCCCGCGGTCATTTGGCCGTACATCATCAGCCCTTTGCGCTCCAGCTCGCGGAAATGCTCCCATGTCGCCCATTTCGGCACGAGCACGGAGTTGGACAGCAGCACGCGGGGCGCGCGCGCATGCGTGCGGAAGACGCCTACCGGCTTGCCCGATTGAATGAGCAGCGTTTCGTCGTTCTCCAGCCGGCGAAGCTCGCGCACGATCGCGTCGTAGGAAGCCCAATTGCGGGCCGCTTTGCCGATGCCGCCGTAGACGACCAGCTCCTCGGGACGCTCCGCGACGTCGGGATCCAGGTTGTTCATCAGCATTCGGAGGGCGGCTTCCTGTACCCAGCCTTTGCAGGATAGTGCCGCGCCGCGCGGGGCACGGATGTCGCGATGCGGATCGGTTGGCTTATTCGTCGTCATAACGGAATCCTCCCATGGCTTGCGATTGGTTAAAACAAAGGCCCTGCTACGGCTTCCACCGCTTCCAGCCACTCGCCGGACAGCAGCGCCGCCGCGGTTTTCTCGATATCCCCGGACGTGGAGCGGTCTTCCGTGACCGGCGGCACGAGGGCGCGCAGCTTGGCGTAGAGCACGCGCGTCGCCGGAGCCAGCCCGTCGATCCCGACGAACTCGGCCGCTTCGGCCGCGCAGATCAATTCGATCGCCAGCACCTTGGCCGCGTTGTCGACGACCTGGACCGCATGCCTGGCCGCCGTCGTCCCCATCGATACGTGGTCCTCTTGGTTGGCCGACGAAGGAATCGAATCCACGCTCGCGGGGTGGGCCAGCACTTTATTCTCCGATACGAGCGAGGCGCTGACGTACTGCGTGATCATCAGGCCGGACGCGAGGCCCGGATCGTGGCTGAGGAAAGAAGGCAAACCGCCGGACAACGCCGGATTCACGAGCCGTTCGGTACGGCGTTCGGCAATGTTCGCGAGCTCGCTCATGCCGATCTTCAGAAAATCCATCGCGAACGCGATCGGCTGCCCGTGGAAATTGCCGCCCGAGATGACCTGCCCGTCTTCCAGGAACAGCAGCGGATTATCCGTCGCGGAATTAATCTCGATCGCGAGTTTATCCTGCGCGTATGCCAGCACCTGCCGGGTCGCGCCGTGCACCTGCGGCAGGCAGCGGAGCGAGTACGCGTCCTGAACCCGGATCTCGCCTTGGCGCGTCGTTAGTCGGCTGCCCCGCAGCAGCGCGCGAAGATTCTTCGCCACGCCGATCTGTTCGGGATACGGGCGCGCGAGGTGCACCTCTTCCGCGAACGCTTCCGGAATTCCGCGCAAGCTCTCCAAGGTGAGCGACGCGATCGCGTCGGCGATCTTGGCCAAGCGCAAGGCTTTGACATAGGTCAGCGTGCCGATCGAGGTCATGATTTGCGTGCCGTTGATGAGCGCGAGCCCTTCCTTGGCCTGCAGGGCGATCGGCTCGAGTCCCGCGCGCGCCAGCGCTTCGGCGCCCGGAAGCCGCTCGCCTTGATAGAAGGCCTCGCCTTCGCCCATCAACACCAGCGCGAGATGGGACAGCGGCGCCAAGTCGCCGCTCGCGCCGAGCGACCCTTGCTCGGGCACGACCGGATGCACCTCATGATTGATGCAATCGATCAGCAGCTGAAGCGTAACCGGACGAATGCCGGAATACCCTTTGGCCAGCGCATTCGCGCGAAGCAGCATCAGCGCGCGCACGGTCGGTTCCGGCAAAGCGTTGCCGACGGCGCAGGCATGGCTGCGAATCAAATTGATCTGCAGCTTTGCGGTATCTTGAGGAGAGATATGCACGTCGCTGAATTTTCCGAACCCCGTGCTGACGCCGTAAACGACTTTACCGTCGGCAACCAGCCCCTCGACCATCTCCCGGCAGCGTCTCACGCGCTCGCCGGCTTCGCCGCACAGGGCGACCTTTCGATGTGCAACGGCCACTTCCATGACCCGTTCAGGCGTCAGACTCTGTCCGTCCAGGATGATAGGCGTCATGTCAACACCCCTCTCTCGTTGTTGAGCGACAAGCAATGTGATGAATCCCCTTTCTTGCTTTAACATAAGAAAGGGACCGGGCGGAAGCTGTCAGCTTCCACGCGGTCCCTTTTTGCGAAGGGTGCTATGCGATTGTCCCGTATCCAGCTTTCGCCCATACTTCATCGCAACCCACTCATTTCGATTCGATTGTTGGTTCCAAGCCCTTTCATTGTCACATGCCGGTTTGAACGTTGTCAATGGCGATGTGCCCGGGCATGTCTGGGGCGCCAGGCTCCCGACACGGCAAAAGGCCGCGCGAGGGCATACCTCGGCAGCTCTTGCTTGATCCTGATTCACCCGGCAGGCAGCTCGAACGATCCCGATTCCCGCTCCCCGATCGCGAGTTGCCGATCCCCGGCGCGCACCTGGATGACCGGCCCTTCCTCGTTGGTTACCGTCAGCCGGCCGTCCCGGATGTCGACGCCGATCCGATTGCCGAGCAGCGCGATCCCTTGCGCCTTCACCCATTGGAGCTCGCCGGGCAGCTGCGGCGCCACCTCGATCGCCGACCGGTCGGCCAGCGGCCGGACGCCGAGCAGGCCGGTGACGATATTGCCGATCACGGAATAGGACACCTCCGGGTATTCCCTGCGCGCCGTCCGCTCGTCGCTCAGCTCGAGCATCGTCCGGAACGCCTCCTCCCGCTCGCCCGATGCGTAATAGACGTCCGGCAGATGCGACATTTCCTCCACGTTGGAGACGCCGCCGCGCTTCAGGTCTTCCAGCGCGAGCGCCCGCTTCTCGCCCGGGGGGATCAAGCCGAAGTAAAGCGGGAGGAAGCTCGCGGCCAAATAATATTCCTCGTACGGCGTTCCGTCCTGAAGGATCGCCCCGTTGAAGCGCCGCTTCCCTTCGTTCCACCACTGCGTGTCGTACAGCTCTCGCAGCCGACCCGCCAAGCGTTCGCATTGCTCGGCTTTACCGTCCTCGCCGCGCAGCCGCGACATCGCCGCATAGGCATTATACGCCGCGTACTGGGCGGCGACCAGATCGCCGGCGACCTTCGGCGTCAACGCATCCTCCACGTAGGACGCGATCCCGCGCCTGCCCTCGCCGCGAATATGGTCGGGAATCCCGTCGCCGTCGCGATCCCACCGCCGCACGTACTCGTTCAAGCTGCGCTCGTAGAATTGCAGGAAGCGCTCGTCCTGCAGATAATCGCGGTCGCCGCTCCACAGGTATTGCCGGTAGCAGCAGTCGACGACGTCGAAATTGGCCGGCAGGTTGTACCAGAAATCGGCATCGTTCGTATAATCGTCCGGGCAAGGAAGCCCGTCCTTCGTGATCTCCCAATACGTGCACCAATCCTTGGACGCGCTGATGTGCGCGGCGAACTGCAGCAGCATGTTCTTCGTGTGCGCGCCCAAGCCGAGCGCGGCGGCGCCGGCGCTCATATGGGCGACGTCGCGCATGCAGAACGCTTCGCGCCCCGGCAGCGCCGCCTCGTACCAGAGGCCGACCGGATCTTCGACCGACGCATAGGCGAGCGCTTGCCCTGTCGCCCATCGCGCTGCCGCATCGAGCCGAGCGGAGGACGATTGCAAAGTAAATGAGCTTGTAAGCTTGGATTTAGACATGGACAGCCGATGCCTCCTTATCGCTGGAATCGCGTTAATCGCGTGCTGGAACCACTCAGCCTTTGACGGAGCCGAGCGTGATGCCGCCGATGAAATACTTCTGCAGGAACGGGTACACGCACAGGATCGGAACCGTCACGACGATCGTCGTCGCCGCCCGCAGCGTGAGCGGGGACAAGCCTTGGAATTTATGCAGCATGAGCTGCTGGTCGCGGATCTGCTGCGTCGCCTCGACCTCCAGGAGCAGCCGGCGCAAGTATACTTGAAGCGTATCGAATTTGCCGTTGAAATTGTACAGGATGACGTCGAACCAGGAGTTCCAATGCCCCACCGCCGCGTAGATGGACACGGCCGCGAATACCGGCATCGCCACCGGAATCACGATGCGCCAATAGATGCGAAGCTCGCCGGCGCCGTCGATCCGCGCGGATTCGAACAGCGCTTCCGGCAGATCGGAGATGTACGACGCCATGAGCAGCATGAAGTAGGCGTTGATCAGGCTCGGAATCCAATACACCTGGAACGTGTTCGTCAGATGCAGTTGGTTCATCAGAATGTACGTCGGAATGATGCCCCCGCTGAAGTACATCGTCACGAAGAAGAGGATGCGCATGAATTTGCGCCCGGAGAACGTCCGGATGCTGACGATGTAGGACAGCAACCCCGTCATGAACAAGCAGGTGCCGGTGCCGATCGCGACGCGCAGCACGGACCAGCCGAGGCCCTTCAGCAGGTTTTCGTTCTCGAACAGCATGCCGTAGGCCGCGTACGATACCTTCCGCGGGAAGAAATAAATGCCGCCGCGCGCCGCGTCCGTGCCGTCGTTGAACGACAGCGCGAGCAGGTTGATGAACGGATAGATGACGACAAAGCCGAGCAACAGCAGCACCGCGATAATGGCGACGTCCGCCGCCCGGCTTGCCCATGAGGTTCGCATCGATTTGATTTCCATCTGCCTGGTTCCTCTTTTCCTAGAAAATCGATGATTCCATATAACGCTTGGACAGGCGGTTCGCGATAAAGACGAGCACGAGGCCGATCAAGCTCTTCATGAGGCCGACGGCGGTTCCGTACGAGTAGTTGCCGAGCTGCACGCCGAAGCGGTACACGTACGTGTCGATGACTTCGTAGTGATCCTGCGTGAGCGGATTGCCGATCAGCAGCTGCTGCTCAAAGCCGGCGTTCAGGATGCCGCCGATCGCCAGGATGAACAGGAGCACGGCCGTCGAGCGAATGCCCGGCACCGTAATATGGCGAATGAGCCCGAAGCGGCCGAGCCCGTCCACGCGCCCCGCCTCGTACTGCTCTTTATCGATGCCCGCCATGGCGGACAAGTAGATGATGGCGGAGAAGCCCATGTCCTTCCACACGTTGCTGCTGACCAGAATGCCCCAGAAATAATTGCCGTTCGTCAGGAACGCGAGCGGCTCGTCGATGAAGCCGAGCTTTATCAATATATCGTTCAGAACCCCGTCGCTTCCCAGCATCGTGATGAGGATGTTGGCGACAACCACCCACGAGATAAAATACGGAATGTACGACAGCGATTGAATGGTCTTCTTGAATGCGCGCCCCTTGACCTCGTTCAGCAGCAGGGCCAGGAGAATCGGCGCCGGAAAGCCGAACAGCAGGTTCAAGCCGCTGATTACCAGCGTGTTGCGCATGATTTGCAGAAAGTTCGGCTCGTGGAAGAACCGGATGAAATTATCGAATCCGACCCAGTTCGAGAACATGGAATGTCCCGGCACATAGTTCTGAAAGGAAATCAGCAAGCCGTACATCGGGTAATACGAGAACATCAGCACCCAGACGATCATCGGCAGACAAAGCAGCCAGATTTGCCGTTCGCGCCGCACTCTTTTCCATACTGCTGCCATTGCGCAAGCCTCCACTTCCAATCGGTGTCAAAAGAATCGGGGGCCGTTCGCGTCCGGAACGATCCCCCGCCTGCGGTTTGCTCGAGAGCAAGGCGAATTACTGCAATTTCGCTAAATTCTTCTTGTATTCTTCCGTGCGGAAAGCCTCGATGTCCTTCAGGCCGAGCTTGACCGCTTTGCCCTGCATGTCGTTGAACGCCTGCACGGCCGCGTCCTCCGTCTTGCTCATGACCGCCTTCGCGAAGCCGGTCTTGATCAGGTCCTCGATCTGCTGATTGACGATCGTCAGCGGATTGTCCGCGGTGAAGACGATGCGTCTGGCGGTATTGTCGTAGATCGTGTCCTTCAGGTTGTCGTTCATCATCTTTTTCCACTTGTCTTCGTCGTTGAAGTTCTGGTCGTACCACGCGGTGGACTTGTGATCGTCGCTCATCAGGCCCTGCGGATGATCCAGCCAGATCTGGTTCTGGCCCGTGATCTCGTCCGCTTTGTCGGAATCGAACGTGCCCGCGAACAGCTTCTGCTTCTGCGCGTCCGTGAACGCCCACGTGCCGTCGCTGTTATACGTCCACGTCGATTCCGGCAGGTTCGGGATGCCCCAGCCGAGGAGACGCGTCCCGATCGGCGAGATTTCGAAATCCAGGAACTTGATGACGTCCTCCGGATGCGCTTCCTTATCCGTGATGACGGTGTAGTTCCAGCCCGTCGTATCCTTCGGCGACAGGTACGACGCTTCGGCGCCCGGTGCTTTCAGGGCGATTTGCACATAGCGCTGGTCGTCCGTCCAGTTCGGCTTCGTCGTCTTCCACACCTCGTGGCCGGCGTTCCAGGACTGCCACCACGGGCCGATATGCCCGATGATCTGCTCGTTCGAGAATTTCAGCTTCCAATCGTCGAACTTGTTCAGGAAGCTGTCCGGATCCATGAGGCCCTCGCGGTAGAAGCGGTTGTAGAACTTCACGGCTTCGAGACCTTCGGACGTGTTCAGCCAGTGCGTCAGGTTGTGGTCCGCGTCCTCCTTGTAGCCATCCTTCAGCCCCCAGATGCCGAGCACGCTGTCGAGGTTGTCCGTTACTTGGTCATTCCACGATATCGCGTACGTCTTTTGGCCCTGCTCGTTCTTCGGATGCGCCGCTACCATCTGCTTCAGCACGTTGTAATAATCGTCCGGCGTTTCGATCTTCGGCGCGCCCATCGCCTGATACCAGTCCCAGCGGATATGCGCGCTGTTGTCCGGAATCGGCAGGAGGCCCCAGCCCCGCGGGATTCCCCAAAGCTTGCCGTCTGCATCCAAATAAGAGTTGTATTTGTCTCCGAGCTCCTTCTTGATGTTCGGGCCGTACTTGTCCACGAGCGGCGCCAGGTCGATCAGCTTGCCCTGCGAGCGCCATTTGTCGATCGTGTCGCTGTCGATCGCCGACATGACGCCGGGATAATCGTTGGAGGCCAGCATCAGGTTGAGCTTTTCTTTGCCGTCCACGTCGTACTGCGTTTTCTTGACGTCGACGTTGAAATTCTTGAGTAGGTAATCGTGCATCGCGGTCAGCTTCTTCGCGACCTTGTCCGGGTTGTCCTTGTCCGCGGTGTAGTAATCGACGGTGATCGTTTTGTCCGGAATCGTCCAGCCGAACTCGTTCACCTTCGGGGCGGCAGCGGTATCCGTCGCGTTTTGCTGCGCGTTGGCGGCGGTATTCGCCTTGCTGTCTCCGCCGTTGTCGGCCGCGTCGTTGCCGTTGCCCGAGCAGCCCGCCAGCAGTCCGCCCGCGAGCAGGACAGAGCCCAGCGCGAGCGCCGTGTTCGTGCGAAGCTTCATGTGTATCCCCCTAACCGTAATGTGTTTCGTGCGTGATGGCGCTTACATGCTTCATATTAGGGGACAATCGCCGGATTGAGGATGTAGATATCTTCACGTTATTGTGTTTTTCATCACCGAATGCGTCAGCGGAGCTTGCGGTATTCGTTCGGCGTGACGCCGACGACCCGCTTGAATACCTTCGTGAAATGCGGATAGTCGGGGTAGCCGACCCGTTCGCCGACCTCGTAGGTTTTGAGCTCCTTCTGTCCGGCGAGCAGCGTCTTGGCCTGTTCGATCCGGTAATCGATGAGGTAGGCGATGAACGACTTGCCCGTCTCCTGCTTGAACGAATTATAGAAATGCGTCACGGACATGCGCAGCCGGGTCAGCAGGTCGTCCAGCTTGAACTCCGGGTCGGCATAGCGCTCCCGTATTACTTGGAGCGCCTCTTGGATGGCGGTGTGCTTGCCCCAATTCCGGCTGCTCCTCACTTGTTCCACCGCCCGCAGCAGCATGTCGCGGAACTGCTCCGTCATCTCGGACAGCCGCTCGCTCCAGGCCAGCTCGAGGGCAAGCGGCGTTCCCCGCTCCTCGGACTGGTGACGGAGCGCGGCCGCCGCGTCCAGCAGCGCGCCCTTCTTCTGCTCGTCCGCGAGCGGGCCGAAATCCGTTACGGTGCGCACCGTTTCGTCGGCCAGCGACCTGACGCCGGGCTCGTCGACCATCCAGATCCGCTCGATCAGCAGATCGGCCAGGCGCAAGCAGCGGAACAGCAGCTCGCCCTTCGCCTTGGATGCGTCGATGCGTTCAAGATGCTTCGCGTACAACCCCAGCATCAGCTCCTTCACGGCCGCGGGACGCATCGGCTTGAGGATATAGTCGGCAACGCCGTACTTGAGCGCCTCGCGCGCATACTCGAACTCGCCGTACCCGGACAAGATCACGATCTCCGGTCGCCAGCCCCGCTCGTGCACGGCGCGAATCAGCTCGAGTCCGCCCATCACCGGCATGCTGATGTCCGTCACGATGACATGCGGCCGCGCGCGCTCCGCGAGCTCGAGCGCCTCCTGTCCGTCCATCGCATCGCCGGCGATGACGAAATCGGGATGCGCGCCCGTAATGATTTTGCGCAGGCTCAGCTTGACCATCGGCTCGTCATCCACCAATAAGATCGAAAAGCTCATGCTACTCCTCCTTCTCCGCTTGCGTGCAGCGGCAGCGTAATCCGAATCGAGGTGCCGTGCTCGTCCGACGAGGCAATATGCAGGCCGTACGCATGGCCGAATATCATGCGCAGCCGCGCATGCACGTTCAGCAAGCCGATGGACGGGGGCCTATCCCCCTGCCCATGAATGCTTCCCAGCTGCTCTGCCGCTTCCCCCTCCGCAAAAACGGCGTTGAAGCGTTCTCTGGTGTCGGCGGACATCCCTTGGCCGGTGTCGGCGATCTCCAGCACGAACCGGTCGTCCTCCGTTCGGCCGGCGATGCGGATCAAGCCGGGACGGATTCCGTGCCGGTCGTAGCCGTGCTTGAAGCAGTTCTCCACGATCGGCTGCAGCATGGACCGCACCGCCGGCACGCAAGCGGCAAGCGCCCGATCGACGTCGATCTCGTACGCGAACGACGGATACCGTTCCGCCTGAATCGAGAGATACGCTTCGATATGATGGATCTCGTCCGCCAGGGAAACGCCGGCGTTCGGGTTCTGCACGTTATAGCGGAACATGTCCCCGAGCGAGACGATCATGCTGCTGATCTTGTCGTTGCCCTCCACGATCGCGTTGGAATTGATGAACTCCAGCGTATTGTACAGGAAATGCGGGTTGATCTGCGCCTGCATCGCATGCAGCAGCGACTCCTTCTGCTTGACCTCGAGCTCCTTCTCGCGCAGCTCCGACACGTGCACGATTTCGACGAGCCGCTTGATCTCTTCGACCATCTTGTTGAAGCCGCGGTATAGGCTGCCGATCTCCTGACCGCCCCCTTCATCCGGCGCTTTGACGTGAAAGTCGCCCATCTCGGCGCTCTTCATCAGCCGCAGCAGCTTGACGAGCGACCGGGTGATGGAGTACACGACGCCGCTTGCGGCCAGCATCGAGAGCAGGAACAACAGCATCAGCACCACGATCGAGACGCGGCTGACGGTCACGATCGACTGGTTCAGCTCGGAGAGCAGCACTTCGGAGATCAGCGTCAGGTCGGTGCGGCCGGAGCGGATGAAGACGATCAGCTTCTTGCCTTCGTCCGTCTGAACGGTGAACGCGCCGCTTTGCTTGGTTCCCATTTCTCGCAAGTAATTGGCCGGCACGACCTTCGGCATCTGCTCGCCCTGCGGATGATAGATGACCTGGTTCTCCGTGTCGGCGACCCAGACGAAGCCCGTCCGGCCCAGTTGGACGTCCTGTATGATATGCACCATCTCGTCGCGCTTCATGTCGACGATCAGCATCCCCTGCTTCATATGGCTCTGCGGAGGCGTGAATTTCATCGCCATGGCGACCACCTCGCTGCTCGGCGTCGCTTCGAGCCCCATGATGCCGAATCTCCCGGGAGCCTTCAATCGGCTCAGGTACGAGGTATATCGCTGCTCCGCCATCGTAAAGCTGGAGCTCGAGGTCGCTTTGATCTGGTTCGAGATGAGCGAGATGCCGTAAATATCCGTGCGGTTCAGCACGATTTTCGAAAACAGCTCCTTGTCGATCCGGTACGAGAGCTCGTACCGCTTATAAGGGTCGTCGTCCTGGTCCTTCAGGAACTCGCCCGTCAGATCGCTGGCCAGCATCGGCAGCATCGTCCGCTGCACCTCGGTGAAGTACGTCTCCAAATGCGTGTTGACCTGATTCACCAGCTGGATGCTGGAATCGACCGCATTGCGCTCGATGACGTCGTACGTCTTCTCGTACCAGACCCAGCCGATGATCGGCAGCGGAATATAGAGAAAGCTCATCAGGATCAGAATCTTCTTTTGCAGCGAGATTTGCCGTAACCGTTTCAATGCGCATCCCTCCGGTGTCTATGCCGTTACGCTAGTAATTTCAATTCAATATAGCCGATTCCGGGTGAAAGCGCTATGATTCCGGCGTAAGATCGCGGCACGCCCGATGGGGACAGACGCGCGAATGGCGCGTGAATAATAGAATCGCAGAATATTTTCGGCCCATAAAAAAAGAGGCGCACCCGGCGCCTCCGTCTTTCGGACTGCTCGTTATTTATCCAGCTTTTTGGAAATATCCTTCAATACCGACAGCACGTTATTCAGCGCGATCAAGATAAAGCCGAGCATCACGTAGGTGACGATTTCATGCGTAAAGAAAGAAATAATGCCCAATACGGCGGCATAGATGCCGAATAGAAAAAGTTTCATCGTGTCCTCCCGGAAGCCGGTGTCATTTATTTCTTGCATAGTAAATTATTGAGATAAGGCTAGCTTATCATTCGCGCTGCCGCGGCGTAAAGAAAACGGATGCCGGGGCATCCGTTTTTCGCGTCCATATCGTTTCCTGAATTTGGGTGCCGCGATTTATAGCTCCCCGCACTTACTCGGCAACTTTCTCCCATGCGACAGGCTGTTCCAGGATGACCCCGTCCGTCTCCGCCCATTGGGCGAGACTGTTCTCTTTGGCTTGCACGACGATAAAATGCAAGTCTTCCGACGCAGAGGTATTCCGCAGCGCTCTCGTGCCGTCACGCGCGATTCGGACGGAGGAACCTTCGAACACGTCCAATTCCTCGCCGTCCACTTGGATGCGGCCCTGTCCCTTCAGAAAAATATAAAGCTCCTCGTTCTCCAAGTGCTTGTGATAGAAGGGCACTTCCCCTCCCGGTGGCAAATTATTGAGCGAAACCTCCATGCTCGTCAGGGATAAGGCCGCTTTCAAAAATATTTTCCCCTTCAGCTTGCCCTCCGTGACGTTTCCGAAATCCGAAAATGCTCCGGCATGGTTAACGGTATAATTCGCTTGCTTGAGCTCCACTGCGTTCACCCCATCTTGGACGGATTTGTATGCGATTCGCTGCGACCGCGCCGGTGCCGTGCATCAAAAGGCCGGCAGCGTTTTGCCCGTTTCGAGCAGGCTCTTCAAATTACTGAGAATAACAGGCCAGCCGTTATTGAATCCCACGATCTTGCCCTCGTCTTTGCGGATATCCTTGTCCAATAAATCCTCGTGCAAGAGCGTCAGTTTGACCGTTTCGTTCAGGGGGGTTAATTCGTACGTAACCTTGGAGACCCGTTCTCCCTCGTCGTCCTTGACGCTCCAGGTCATGCTGAGCAACCGGTACGGATCATATACCAGCACCTCGCCATGATGATCGATCTTGCCGTTCCGCTCCAATTGAAAGCCGGAACCCACCTGCCAATCGGAAACAAACTCGCTGCCGAAAAAGTACTGCCTCGTGAATTCGCTGCTCGTTAGGGCTGCCCAGAGCTTCTCGGGCGTCGTCGCGATGTAGGTCGCGTACACGAAAGACGTGCTGCTCATGCGTGAAATCCTCCTCTTAAGCTTGCGTGAGTGGGGGTGGAACTTTGGTTGGGGGCTTCCAACCGGCGGCGCTCGAACCTTCCGTCCCATGACTGACACGTTGTCCTCGTAGTTATTATATGCAACGATATGGTTGCATGTAAAGCATTAAAAAACAAGCCCCTTTCTGCGGGGAACATCCACCCCATGGAGCTATCGCGTCATGTTTGGCTAATGGGCAAGGGCAGCCGCGCGGCTGCCCTTCGCAAGTGAATACCGTGTAGTCGCCTATTCATCCGCCCAACCGCGTTGTTTGCGGAGAAGCACGATTTGACCGATGTGATACGCATTATGGGTGCAGAGGTTGGAGATAGCCGCCCACCACGGGCAATCGCCAGGATAATGGGGTACTTGGGCGTCCAGCTTGGAATCCGGCGAATCCGCGATCACTTGACGAAGCTCCATGTATGCTGCCTCGAGCCGACGCGCAGCCGAGCTCCAGTTTTCATCGTTTATTTCTTCTGTTATGTTGAACGTACGATCGTTATTGGCACCAATGCCCACGAACGTTTCCCTGCCGATAAAATAATGCAGCCATTTCTCATTCCAATAGATCAGGTGACTGACAAGCTGCCAAATGGAGTGCTGCGCGTCATCTTTACGCCAAACTGCCTGCTCCGCGTCTAATCCCTGAACCGAATCCACGAACGTAGGAAACCAGCTCAGGTCATTATGGCAAGCGGCTAGCTGATCTAACAATATCTCTTTTTTCGAGAAGCTCATCTCATGTCTCCTTTTCTATCGGGGTACGCGTAACCCCGTACCGGGCGTTCGTTCGGCCGCTCGTTGCTTTGAGGAATGAAGGAGCTGCCGCGCGGCGAGCTCCTCCATGCTTGCATGTGCAGACGGTTAATACAGTCCCCTGCGAATGAAATTGGCCGTCACGGGGACTTTGCCTATTTCCCTCGACCAGACGGACAATTGACCCATATGATGAATTTCATGGGCAATGACATGCCGCATGATTTCACCGTATTTGAAGGTCACGGGCTCCCCCTTCGGCGATACATCCGCTAACGTCTTCAATTCCATCTCGTCGGTCCACGACTGGACGAACGGATGCACTTCCTCGTGAAATCTCGCGGCCAGATCGATCACCTTCGGCAGGCTGGCATAGGATTCGAACGGCTCCGTGAACTCCGGCTTCCCCTGCAGGCCGCACAGCCAGCTGTATTCCACGTCCACGACATGAAACAGCGTGTGCAAGATGCCTCCGATCCCGCCGGTTCGCTTCTTCAGCAGTTCTTCCTCGGACACGTCTTGGCACCAAGCGAACCAGTCCTGCCGAACCTGCCAGTTATATTCGAATAATTTCAACATTTGTTAAGCCTCCTAGTAAACTATTGATGATGAGAACACAAAAAAGCCACGGGCAATCAGCCCGTGGCCAGAAGGGGTCGGACGCGCGCAAGGCGCGTCCTAAACGCACATCTGTTCCGTAAGGGGGGCTAGTTGCGGCACAACGTCCCTGCGGTTATCATTCATAGCTCCCACCTCCTTTGTCGATGCCATAATCTTACATGATGGCTTCCGGCGCGTCAACCGTTTTCGCCCATCGGGATAACGAATATCACGTTTTGGATCCTTCTTCATCCAGTCATCTTGCCTGGGCATCACGAACCTGACTTTGTCCCTGCAACCGATTCATAAACGCCGCCAGCGCATGAGAAACCCATTTCTTCGGATGCTTCACGAGCTGCAGCGCCAGCCGAATCTCGGGGTGGGCGAACGGCAGCGCCGCCAGATCGCCTCTGCGGATCTCCTCCGCGGCCGCCATCCGCGGCAAAAGCGCGATGCCGTCGCCGGCCATGACGCAGCGCTTGATCGCTTCCGGATTGCCAAGCTCCAAGCCGACGCGGTAACCGATGCCGTTCGCCCGAAGCACTTTCTCCAGCATGATGCGGTAGTTGCAGCTGTCCTCGCTCATGAACCATTCCATGCCCGCGAGCTGCGGCAGCTCCACCTGATCCAGCGCCGCCAGCGGATGGGATGGTTTCGCGATGAGCACCAGCGGCTCTTCCCGAATCGCAAGCCATTCCAGCGCCGGATCGGACGGGCTGCTCGCCAGAATAAGCCCGAGGTCGAATTCGCCTTCTCGGATACCGTGCAGAATGGCCTCCTCGCGGTCCGGCTGGAGCCGGATCGACAGCTCGGGATAATCCCGGCGCAGCTGCTGCACGTAAGGCGGGAGATAATACGACGCGACGGAATCGATGGTGCCGATCGAAAGCGTGCCTCCGCCCTGGCGCGCCAGCTTTTCCTTGGACTCCTGATACAAATCGAGCATTTGCACCGCCATCCGCAGCAGCTCTTCGCCGGCGGACGTGAGCCGCAGCCCCCGTCCGAAGCGCTCGAACAGCTCCACGCCGTACGACTTCTCGAGCTTTTGAATTTGCGTCGTCACGCTGGATTGCGCGTAGCCCAGCTCCTCGGCCGCCCGGGTGAAGCTCTGGCGAAGCGCCACCTCGCGAAAGGTTTGCAGGTAGATCAGTTCCATTGCATGCGGCCACCTTATCAATATTATTGATATTGCTTATCAATTATTATAGATAACGATGATGCTGATTCCTATGCTAACTTTATCTTATCGACAAACGAACTCATGGAGGTGCCGTCATGTTAAAGTCAGAGGACTTACGCGGAATTTTCGTGCCGGTCGTGACGCCGTTCTCGCCGGACGACTCGCTGGACCTGCAATCGTACGACCGTTACGCGGGCAGTCTGCTGGATCATGGCATTCAAGGGCTGGTCATCAACGGAACGACGGGAGAAGCGCCGACCGTCTCGTGGGAGGAGGTCCGCGAGCTCGTGCGACGGACGAAAGCCGTCCTGGCGGGGAAAGGCCGCTCGATTCCGGTCGTCGTCGGCACCGGGACGAACGATACGCGGTCGACCGCGAGCCGGACCGAGCAAGCCGGAGCGCTCGGCGCCGATGCCGCGCTCGTCGTCGTGCCGTATTACAGCAGGCCGTCGCAGGCCGGCATCATCGAACATTTCCGGCGAGCCTCGCGCGCGGGAGTTCCCGTAATCGCGTATGAGGTTCCTTCCCGCACGGGCGTGAGCTTGAGCGCGGACACGGCCGCGGCAATCCTCGAGCTGGACGGGGTCGTCGGATTAAAGGACAGCTCCGGCGGAACCGAGCTGTTCGCGGCATTGAAGCGGATGGGCGTCTCGAAGCCCGTGCTATGCGGGGACGACAAGCATTTTCTCGCGATGCTGAGTCTGGGAGCCGCGGGCGGCATCGTCGCCTCGGCCAACCTCAGGACGGAGACGTTCGTCGAGACGTGCCGGCTGATCCGGGACGGCCATGCAGCCCGGGCGGCGAGTGCTTTCGATTCGCTGGCTCCCCTCATCGAGCTGCTGTTCCGGGACTCCAACCCCGCCCCGCTCAAATGGCTGCTCGCGCAGCAAGGCATCCTTGCTTCGGGTGCCCTGCGGCTGCCGCTGCTGCCCATATCGGAGGAGCTGCAGCGGCAGCTCGCGAAGGAACTGAAGCCCTCCGCCTCGGAGATCGACGGCGGTCGGTAAGCGGCTGCTCGCGCCGTTCCCTGCGATGCTCCCGAACAAGACAGCCAGCCCCTTCACGGGAGCTGGCTGCGGCTCGTTAGCGAGACTTGCGAATATCTTTGGATCTGCATCCGGTCCCGATCACGTATAAACTTGAAAGTCCGTCGTATGAACGAGATCGTCTTGAAAGTCGACGATCATTTTCGTTTGTATGCGAGGCTCCAATTCTTTCAATTCTTCTTCCAATTTGGCCCAATGCTCGTCCGTAACGCTCACGCTCGAGCCGGCATGAAAATGATGCCGTAAAAATTGCAGTCTGTATGCCCCGGGCGGGTGCGTGAAATGGAGCCTTGAGCCTTCCAATAATTCGACGCGTCTGATTCGCTCGCGTTCGCGATCGGGCATCGCGTTAATCATTTCCTTGTAGGACTCGAAGAAGTTCCCCGTTTGGCGATTCATGACGTAACGGTGCAGCGCGGTCGCGAACGTCCGCCAGCCGTACAGCTTCTCCCCGACTCCGATAGCGGCATCGGTGCCGCCGACTTCGGCGGCCTTGTAATCGGCTAAGTACTCTCTTTTTTGCGATTCATAGAACTGCAGATAAATAAACAAATTGGCCAGCAGCCAAGGCACGTACGACAGCAGCTTCAGAACATGCTTGGATACGAAATACGCCAAGTTCCTTTCCGTGATGCCTGAATCCTGCGGATCCAACAAATCGCTCCATCTCAACAAAGTGTGATAAGCGGAGAGCGTGTAGAAGCCGCTTAGGATGTCGCGGTTGACGCCATGCGCGATTTCATGCCCGACCAATGCCACTTTCTCCTCGCGACTCAAAATAGAGAATAACGGGAGTCCCAACGTCACGTATCTTTTCATGCGCCAGCCAGCTTGTAGGTAGCTGGCGTTAAATCGATGATCGATGATCAGCCCGTCGATTCTGGGCAGCTTCATGTAATCGCTAATCTCGTCGACCAGTCCATAGAGCGCACTGTATTGTTCTCTCGATAAGCGCACGCCGTCCAGAGATAGCTTCGGAAACCGAGGCGCCGAGAACCATACGGCAAGCGCTGCTATTGCGCCAAGCAAGACATAAAAATAATAATGGCTATGAATGCCATTTACGATCAAGACGCAGCAGCTCACAGCCAAAGAAACCGTGATTAGATGGATCAACGACGCGAACAAAAATACGATGAATTTGTTAGTCGTCAGCCTTGGTTTGAAGCTTTTCTCATTCATCATGTCAAGAAGCAGTTTCGTTCCAAGCTTCCGTCCGAGCTTATGATAGACTGCCGCGAATCGAGTATCCGAGGTCATCGATTCGAACGGTTCAAGGTTCCACCCGCATTCGCACCACGATCGAAAATTCGCATGACGAGGCACCTGACTGCCGCACGCGGGACAGATCTCGACAGATTCGCTTGTGTTGCCCGGAATTTCTTGTGTAAGCACGAACACGCTCTCCTTCGTTTGGAAACCATTCAAGCCGATTATAAATCATTGCGCTATCGTTGCACAGACTTCTAAAATAATAAAAGATTCTACGAACGTTTCCACGTATACGAAAGCGTCTCGACGCCCGTCCCCATGAGCGCGCGATGCTCGAAGGTGAAGACATTCCCTTCCCGCTTGATCAACTTCAGCTTGTCCGTCGGGTAATCGAATTGGTTGTTCGGCCAGGTGTCGAGCAGCTGCTGTTCTTCCGCGGAGAGAAGCTCTTTGTAGAGTGGCACGGCCGTATCCTTGTTCATATCGACGAGCAGCAGCGTTGCGGCTGCGTATGGGCGGACCAGCGCGATTCCTTCGTCGACGGATGCGTATTCGATCGTAAAATTCTTATCCGATCCCAGCAGGGATCCCATATCGTAGCCCAGCACCGTATTGCCGGCATGATCCAGGAACAGCGCTCCCGTTTTATTCAGCAGCACGTGGTAACCATCCGTTGACTTCTGAATGCTCTGGGTATTGCCGAACCCATAGTATAACTCCTCCGTCTGGCGTACCAGCTTGCCGTTCTGAATCACGAGCGAATAATAGTCGGCGGCCAAGCTCGGCTCGCCATGGCTGTGCATGATCTTCAACAGCACGCTTCCTTTCGCGTCCAGTTTCGTTTCCGATATGCCGTAGTACTGATAAGCCCGCACGTTCGTCCAGCCGATCGTATGCGGCAGTTCGCTTCCGATTGCCTCGTAAGCGATGCCGTTGTCCCTGCGCACCCAATACCAGCCGGAGGAATCGCCGGTTACCATGCTAAGAGGCGCATAATCCACGCCAAGCTCCTTGCTCGGGTACAGCCGGATCGTTCCGCCCGCCCATGCGGAGATGGACTTGAGCGGGTAAAACCATTCCCCGTTATGCTTGATCGGCGCCGACGCCATCATGCGCGTCCCCGAGTTCGTGTAGGCGTATCGGGATGTTTTCCCCCACGACAGCTTATGGTTCGGACCCGTGACGTTTAAGACGCCTTGTCCGTCGATTGACCAGACGTAGTCGCTGTAGACCACCGCCAGCTCTTTCAAGGACATATAAGTGATGCTGTTCTTAACCAGCAACTGATCTCCCGGTTTGCGAAGATCATACATACGTCCATTCGGATAGAGGGACATTTCTCCGACAGGGACTGCCGCGCCGGCTATGCCGACCGCCGTCGAAGCGGCATTTGCCGTTCCAAGCGTTTGCGCTGCGGCGCTCGTGCCGAACAGGACCGTAAGCGCCACAGCCGTCAGCCATTTGTTTCTCTTTTTCATTTCCATTCCTCCCGATCAAATATTTTCCATTACTGTTGACGATTTGTTTTTCCGATTAGTTGCAGCTACGGCCGCCCCCGTCCATGAAGAAAGAACCTCCCTCTCCACAAGCTTCGGTGGAATTGGAGGTTCTTGCGGTACATGATCGCTTCTCACAGCTCGTACAGCTCCGCCATCATGCGGATCTGACGCTGCGGCTCCGCGACCCAAAAGCCGGCTAATTCCGCTTACGATACTGGTTCGGGGGCAGACCCGTCGTTTTCTTAAATGCCGTGCTGAAATAATGCTGCGATTCATAGCCCGTCTTCTCGGCGATTTCGTGTATGGCCAGATCCGTCTCGTTCAGCAGCCGAATCGCCTCCTTCATTCGGGCGGCTGTTAGCATGCTTACGAAAGAAGTCCCCATCCCTTGCTTGAAAATACGGCTCAGATATACGGCAGACACGTTCAGCTCGCCCGCAATCCCCTCAAGCGACAAGTCCCGGTCTTCGTACCGGTCGGAGATAATCTCCTTGGTCCGCCGGACAAATGGACTTAGCCGCGTCTCCCGGTTAACGGAGGCCCTTGCCTCCAAATAAAGCGAGGGTACATCCCCGGATGAGCCGTGCCGGTAGCTGGCTACGATCTCGATCTTCAAATACCCCGCCACATCCGCTTCAATCCGACGAAAGACCGTCTCCTGCGGCTTGCCCCAGATCAGAACGACGATTAATCCTACATGATCGCGGAAATGAACGGTAGTAAACGGCTCGAGATGCTCTTCCATGATATTCTCGATCGCAAACAATAAAAGCTGGCGGTCCTTTTCGGAGAAAAACGCCTTGCCCTTCGACTGCTCCGGCCACCGGACGACCCCCACGTAGTCCGGCTCCTCGCCCGGTATCCGAAGGAACGAAAGCTGCTCGCGAATCTCCGCTTCGCCCAGCTCCCCCTTGATCCATTCGAGGCAAAACCTTTCCCTGAGCAGCGCGAAATGCTTATCGATCTGTTTGGAAGCCATCTGCAGAAGTTCTTCATTAACCGTCGTTTCCTCCAGCTTCTGCACGACTCTCGCCAGCACTTCTCCCAGCATGTCGGGATTAACCGGTTTAAGAATATAATCGTCGACCTCGAGCTTGATCGCTTCATAAGCGTAGTTAAATTCATCATGACCGGTAATAATGACAATCTTGCATTTGGGAAGCTGCTCCCGAAGGTGGCGGATCAAGGCGAGGCCGTTCATAATGGGCATGCTCAGATCGACGAGCAGAATATTCACCTGCTTTTCCACGGCCAGCTCCAGTGCTTCCTCCCCGTCCTCGGCTTCCCCGACGACCTTCAACCGCAGGTCGTCCCATGGTACGGAACTGCGGATTCCTTCCCGGATAATCGACTCGTCATCCGCGATTAACACCTTCCATGTGCGTGTCATGCGCGCCCTGCCCCTTCCGATGAATAATAGGATGCTTGATGATTACCGTTGTTCCGGCTTTCTCTCTGCTCTCGATCGCAATGCCGCTGGTCTCGCCGAAGCTTAATCGCATCCGCTCCTGCACGTTCCTGAGTCCGTAGCTGGCCGCTTGTCCTTGCGGACGCTCTTCGGCCGACCTCTGCGCTGCGCTCGCTTCATAAACCGAAGGCACGGCCCGAAGCACGGCGCGCAGCGACTCGAGCCTTGCTTCCGACATACCCGCTCCGTCATCCTGAATAACCAGTTCCAATATCTCTTCGCTAATCATGGCGCGAATCGCAATCATCCCCGGCCCGCGGCGTTCCTTGATGCCGTGATAGATCGCATTTTCGACGAGCGGCTGAAGAATAAGCTTCAGCACGAACAGATCGTCGCAGCTGCCGTCTACCTCGATGGTATAGTTCAGCTTATCTTTGTAGCGGGTTTGCTGGATTTTCAGATAGCTCCGGATATGCTCGATCTCGTCGGCGAGCGGGATCATCTCCTGGCCCTTGCTTAGCCCGATACGGAACAGCTTGGACAAAGCCTCCACCATCTCCGTCGCTTCCTTCGCGCCGTCCTTGCGGGCCAGCCACTGGATCGTATCCAGCGTATTGTACAGAAAATGCGGCTGAATATGCGCCTGCAGACTGCGCAGCTCCGCCTCCCGTTTGAGCCGTTGTTCCGCCCACACCTGCGAGATAAGCCGGGTCATCTGCGAGAGCATCTTGTTAAAGCTGCGGCCGAGCAGGCCGATCTCATCCTCCCGCTCCTCCGGAATGCGGATACTCATATTGCCCTCCTCGACCTTGCGCATGAAAGAAGCCAGCTGCGAGATCGGCCTGGAGATCGAATGAGACAGGTAATACGATGCGGCAATGCCAAGCATGCAGACGATAAACACGAACGTAACGAGATAGAGGTTAATGTCTTTAATCTCCTGCACGCTGTCCTGAACGGCAAAGACCCCGACGGTCGTCCAATTGGTGAAAGAGGATTTCTGATAAATAAACTGCAGCTTCTGGCCGCCTACCGTTTGGGCGAACATGCCGGACGACTGCTGCCTTGGCAGGGCAACGACGCCCAGACTTTCGAGCTTGGAGTTTTTCGGCGCATAGATGCTCTCGCCCTTATCGTCGATCACCATTAAATAGCCCGATTTCCCAAGCCGCACGTCCCGCACCGTCTCAGCGATTACCCTCAGCTTAAGATCAATGAGGACAACGCCCAGCGTCTTCTGCGTATCCGGGTCCTGCATGGCGCGGACAACCGAGACGACCTCGCTGTCCTTGTAATTGGAATGGGTCGTTACGTTCCGGCTCGCCGGATGGCCGATGATCTTGAAGATCCCTTTGGCCTCGACAGCCTCCCGGTACCAGGTTTCCTGCGCTAGGCTGTCTCCGGTCCGGGCATACATCTCATTGCTGAAATAATCGCCGTTCGGCCGTACGACGATGATCCCGGCAACCTCCGAGTAGAGCGAGGTAAATCCCTGCAGAAATTTGGACATGCGGTATTCCTCGTGGTCATCGTCGACGGCCTTCTTCCCCTCGTTCAAGAAAGCCTGAATATCCGGATTCATCGAAATAAAATAGGAGATATTCTGAATATTGCCCGCGTAATAGTCCAGCGACTTATTCACGTTGTCGATAAGCTGCATCGTATGGCCGTTAACCTGCTTCTCGACGATGCCGTTCACGATCCACCCCATTAACAACCCAATCACAAGGGAAGGCAGGATGCTGATCAGCAAAAAATGAAGAATCAGCTTGTACCGGATAGACCAGTTGTTCAGCTGGAAGCTCTTCTGCAGCTGTTTGAATACCATGATCGGCGCTCCCTTTACCTGTTACTTGGCATAAAACCGGTCTACGTCGTCGGGGGTCACGACCGTAATGCCCGTATCGACGTTCGTCGGCAGCGGCGGAATGCTGGAATCCCTGTTATTCGACATCGGATTTACGAGATGGTTGCGGAGATGGAACAGCTGCATAAGCGACCAATACCCCATATTCCATATCCCCTGCGCGAGCGTCGCCGAAATCGTGCCGCTCTTGACCATATCCAGCGTTCCTTTATCCGTGTCAAAGCTGATGATCTTTACCTGGCCCAGTTTGTTCAAGCGCAAAATGGCATTCCCCGCGCCGACCCCGCCGTTCGCCTCCGTTACGAATATGCCGCTTAGATCCGGGAATTTGTTCAACAGATCGCGCACCTTCTGCTCCGATATCATCTGGTCGCCTTTGCCATCCGCAGTCTCGACCAGCCGAAGATCGGGGAATTCCTTCTCCAGCGTCTCCTCGAAGCCTCTGGTCCTCTCCTGATGGTTCAATTGATTCGGCAGCGTGACGACGACGACCTTGCCGGCTCCGCCCGTCAGCTCGGCCATCTTTCGGGCTGCCGTTACCCCGGCGTTATAGTTGTTGGTCCCGATGTAGGAATAGGCTTTGCTGCGCGGCGCGTCCGCGTCGAACATCACGACGGGAATGCCCGCCTCTACCGCCTTATCGATCGCCGGGTTCAGCGCCTCGGAATCGATGGCGCTTACCGCTATTCCCGCAGGACTCCGCGCGATAACCTGCTCGAGCACCATGACTTCCTCCTGCACGTCGTATTGCGTGGAGCCCCGGTATTCGACCGATACGCCGAGCGCTTCCGCCGCGTCCTCGAAGCCTTTTAGCCCGTTTTTCCAATAATCGATGCCGGCCAGAAAATTCACCATCACGTACTTCTCGTCGAGCGTGCCGTGCAGCCCTTCGGGTTCGTCCAAAAGTCCGCTGTCGTCTTCCTTGACGAATACCATATACAAATAAGCCATCAACGTCCCGATCAGCACGATATAGACGAGCAACAGCTTCTTCACCCGGATTCCCCCTATTTATGCAAAAAATCGCTTTCATTAACATAGCAGTTTAGCGCGTCCAGACACAAGAAGTGTTTGGACGCGCTAAGGGGCGCTCTGTTATGAAGCGGATTTGTTTTTGTTATAGAGGTCGAAAGCGACCGCCAGCAGCAGCACCAGACCCTTGATGCCCTGCTGGTAATCGATGCCGAGTCCGACAAGGGACATCCCGTTATTCATGACGCCCATCACGAGACCGCCGACCATGGCCCCGATTACCGTACCCACGCCGCCCGTTGCCGAAGCCCCGCCGATAAAGACCGCCGCGATGGCATCCAGCTCGAAGTTCACCCCTGCCTTCGGAGTGGCTGCGTTCAGCCTTGCCGCAAACACGAGACCCGCAAGGGCGGCAAGCACGCCCATATTGACGAAGACCCAGAAGGTCGTCTTTTTCGTCTTTACCCCGGACAGTCTTGCCGCCTTCTCATTGCCGCCAAGCGCGTAGATATGACGGCCCATGACCGTTTTGCGCATCACGAAGGTGTACAAGGCAATCAGGATAAACAGCATGACGAGAATGTTCGGAAGACCTTTGTAGGAAGCAAGCACGTACGTAAACAAGTTCGTGATCGCCGCCACGGCCGCAAGCTTGATCAGGAAGAACGGAATCGGCAGCAGCTCGAGCTTGTATCTGTTCTGAACCAGGCGTCCGCGCCACTCCATAAAGACGTACAGCATGGACAGAACGATTCCGATCGACACCGTGAGCAGATGAATGTCCCGGCCGCCCGGGATGTCCGGCAGGAATCCGGTGCTTATGGAGCGAAAGCCCTGCGGGAACGGAGCTACCGACTTGCCGTCCAGCACCAGCATCGTAAGGCCGCGGAATAATAACATCCCCGCCAGCGTGACGATGAAGGACGGAACCCGCACGTAGGCAACCCAGAATCCCTGCCAAGCGCCGACGATAGCGCCGAACGCGAGCGAAAGCACCATCGCCACCGGGAAGGACATCCCGTGCTTGACCATCATGATGGCCGATACCGCGCCGACGAATGCCGCAACGGAACCGACGGAAAGATCGATATGGCCGGTGATAATGACGAGAAGCATGCCAATGGCCAAAATAAGAATATAGCTGTTCTGCAAAATAAGGTTCGTAATATTAAGCGGCTTCAGCAGAATGCCGTCGGATAAAAACTGAAAGAGCAGCATGATCAGGATCAAGGCGATAAACATGCCGTACTGCCGGATGTTGCTGCGAATTAATTTCAGAGCGGTTTCCATGCTGTCCTACCTCCTGCTTCTCGTCATGTATTTCATAAGCGTCTCCTGGCTGGCTCCAGCCCTTGGCACTTCCCCGGTAAAGCGGCCTTCGTTCATGACGTAGATCCGGTCGCACATTCCGAGCAGCTCCGGCAGCTCCGAGGAAATCATCAGTATGCCTTTCCCTTGTTCCGCCAGCTGATTGATAATGGTGTAAATCTCGTATTTTGCCCCTACGTCGATACCCCGGGTCGGTTCATCGAGAATAAGGAGATCCGGACCGGTAAAAATCCATTTGCTCAGCACGACCTTCTGTTGATTTCCTCCGCTCAGGTTGCCCGTTTTCTGATGGACGCTTGGCGTCTTGATGTTCAGCTTCTTGCGGAAGCCCTCCGCCTCGGTCATCTCTCGGTAATCGTCCACCACGAACCATTTGGAAATGCCCCAAAGGTTGGCAAGTGTCGTATTGCGTTTGATATCGTCCATCAGGATAAGCCCGTATTCCTTGCGGTCCTCGGTTACGTAAGCAATGCCCGCGTCGATCGCTGTGCTGATATCGGGCAGCCGAATTTCCTTGCCGTCCTTGAACAGCCGGCCGCTGATTTTTTTCCCGTAGGATTGACCGAATATGCTCATCGCGAGCTCCGTGCGCCCTGCCCCCATCAGCCCCGCGATGCCGACAATCTCGCCGCGGTTAACCTGGAAGCTGACGTCGTCGATCACTTTCCGTTCCGATTGCTGCGGATGATAGACGTTCCAGTCTTTGACCTCGAACAGGATATCGCCGATATTCGGCTCCCGCTCCGGATAACGATGCGTCAGATCGCGTCCAACCATCCCTTTAATGATCCGGTCCTCGGTAATCCGATCCTCCCGGACCCGCAACGTCTCGATTGTCTGGCCGTCGCGCAGAATCGTGATCGAGTCGGCAACCTTCATAATCTCGTTCAGCTTGTGAGAAATGATGATGGACGTCAGCCCCTGTTTCTTGAACGCCAGGATCAGATTCAGCAGATTCTCGCTGTCCTCTTCATTAAGCGCCGCGGTAGGTTCATCCAGGATAAGCAGCTTTACTTCCTTCGATAAAGCCTTTGCGATCTCCACCAGCTGCTGCTTGCCTACCCCCATCGTCCCTGCAAGCGTGTTCGGGGATTCGGACAAGCCGACCGTGCCGAGCAGCTCGCGCGTCTTCAGCACCGTCTCGTTCCAGTCGATGATGCCGCGCCTTGCCCGCTCGTTGCCGAGAAAGATATTTTCAGCCACGGACAGCTGCGGAATAAGCGCAAGCTCCTGGTGGATGATGACGATGCCAAGCCGCTCGCTGCTTCCGATATCTTTAAATTCGCAGGCTTTGCCCTTGAATAAAATGTCGCCTTCATAGGATCCGAACGGATATACGCCGGAGAGCACCTTCATCAGCGTCGATTTGCCCGCGCCGTTCTCTCCCATAAGCGCGTGCACTTCGCCTTCTTTTACCTTCAGGTTCACGTTCTCGAGCGCCTTTACGCCCGGAAAGGTTTTGGTGATTCCCCGCATTTCGAGCAAGATATCCGTCAAAGCCGTCACCACGCCTTCAGTTAGATAAGGAATACGGAAAATGATCTAGCAACGGCGTTGGGGCCGTCGCTAAATCATTGGGCTGCCGCAATGCTTCGATGCGCTTTATTTCAAAGGCGCTTATTTCAATTCGTCTTCGGTGTAGTAGCCCGAATCGACCAGCACTTGCTTGTAGTTGGCGCTGTCGACCGATACCGGCTCCAGCAGGAAGGATGGAACGACCTTCACGCCGTTGTCGTACGTCTTCGTGTCGTTGACTTCCGCTTCTTTGCCTTCGATCACCGCTTGCGCCATGCCTACCGCTACTTTCGCAAGCTCGCGGGTATCCTTGAAGATCGTGGAGGTTTGTTCGCCGGCAATGATGGATTTCACCGAAGCGGCCTCGGCGTCCTGGCCCGTGATGATCGGCATCGGTTTATCCGCCGTGCCGTAGCCTACCCCTTTCAGGGAGGAGATAATGCCGATACTGATTCCGTCGTATGGCGACAAGACGGCGTTTACCGTGTCGCTGGCATAATTCGCGCTCAGCAGGTTATCCATCCGGGATTGTGCGGTCGCGCCGTCCCAACGCAGGGTTGCGACCTGCTCCATCTTCGTCTGGCCGCTCTTCACGACCAGCTTGCCGCTGTCGATGTAAGGCTTCAGAACCGACATCGCGCCGTCGAAGAAGAAGTACGCATTGTTATCGTCCGGAGAGCCGGCGAACAGTTCGATGTTAAACGGCCCTTTGCCGTCCTTCAGGCCAAGCTTCTCTTCGAGATAGGAGGCTTGCAGCACGCCTACTTTGAAGTTATCGAAGGTAGCGTAGTAGCTGACATGCTCGGTGTTTTTGATCAGACGGTCGTAAGCGATCACTTGAATGTTCGCGTCCGCCGCTTTTTGCAGCACGTCCGTCAGCGACTCGCCGTCGATCGCGGCGATGACAAGCACCTTGACGCCCTTCGTAATCATGTTCTCGATTTGTGAAACCTGGTTCTCGATGACATCCTCCGCATATTGAAGGTCTACCGTATAACCGAGCGTTTCGAATTCCTTCTTCATGTTGGCGCCGTCGCCCACCCAGCGCTCCGACGATTTCGTCGGCATGGCGATGCCGATTTTGCCTTTTTCGGCGGATGCATCCGCGTTCGCGCTCGCCGTGTTGTTGGCGCCGGACGCGTTGCTGTTTGCTGCTTTTTCGCCGCCATTGCCGCCGGTGCTGTTGCTATTGCTCGTGTCGTTGCTCTTCGCGCCGCAAGCCGCGAGCACGACGATGAATACGGTTACCATCAAGATCGATAACATCTTTTTCATTTCTGTCTATCCCCTCTCGATTTGTGAATGGAATGGGTTGATAGACAAATCATACAGGTGAAAGCGCTTTAAATCTTTTCACTTCGTTTACTCGTTTTTATAAAAAAACAAACAAAAAGGCTTAAGCAAGTAAATCTGCTTAAGCCTTTTCCAGTCTTGCCCGGCCCTACGTATCGTAACTGACCAGATACGGCTGCAGGCCCGTCTGATAATAGCCGATGCTGTACTCCACCAGCCGCCCCTCGACGTCATAGGTGCGGCGCAGCCGCACGAGCAGAGGCGTCCCCGCGGATAGGCCGAGCACGCTCGCCGTCTCCGCCGAGGCCGCGCCGACCGAGAACGCGTCGCGGAAGTTGTCCAGCGCGATCCCCTGCTCCTCCAGCAAATCGTACAACGACTCGAACGGCAACTCGCCCTCCGCCTGCTCCGCCTTCGATAGTACGGCATCGGCCAGGTAGTGCAGGATGTGAATGTACGGACGGTCGTTCAGCACATACAGCCGTTCGACGCGAATCGCCTCCGCTCCCAATAGGCCGTGCAGCTCCGTTCCCGGATCCAGCCGCTCGCGGGCCGTAACGAGCAGCCGTTTCTCCAAGCGATGCCCTTCCTCCACCAGCAGCTCGGTGAACCGCTTGCCCTTGGACAGGCGGGAGATCGACATGTTGGTGAGGACGATGGTGCCGACGCCGCTTTTCTTCTCGACGTAGCCTTCCTCCGCCAGCTCGCGGATCGCGTTGCGCACCGTCATCTTGCTGACGTTAAACTCCTTCTCCAGCTGCGGCTCCGGGGGAATATGGCCGCCCATCGGATAGATCCCGTGCAGAATGCGGTCCTTGACGATCTTCTTGACCTGCAGATACAGCGGGCCTTTCTTGCGCGAGATGCTCATCCTTGCTCCCCTTTCTCCGGTCCCCGTCTCACCGCTCCACGTCGCCGGCCGTGCGGGACATGGCCTTCACGACCTCGGCCTCCGCCGCCATCGGCGTATCGCCGTGCACCGTGTGCGCCAGCACCGCCGCGGCCGTCGCGTAATCGACCGCGTATTGCGGCGCATCGCCGCGCAGGGCGGCATGGATGATTCCGCTCGCGTACGCATCGCCCGCGCCGACCCGGTCGTACACCGAGAACGTGGACGGCTGGGCGAACCAAAAGGCCCCTTCCGTATACGAATAGCCGGTCAGCGTATGGGTGTTGTCGCCATTCACCTGCCGATGCGTGCCGGCGATCGTGCCGATCCCGTACTGCTTCGCCACTTGCGGGATAAGCTCGCGCAGCTGCGCCAGCCGATCCGTGCCGCCGCTCGGCATGCCGAGGGTCAGCAGCGCGTCCTTCTCGTTCATGAAGACGATATCCGCCAGCTCCAGCATCTCGCGATAGTGCGGCGCAGCCAGCGCATAACCGCCGTCGCCCCATAACGAAGGACGATAGTTGCAGTCGAAGATCACCGTGCCGCGGCGGCTCTTGACCGCGCGGGCCAGCTGCTTGATCTGCGTGCGGGCCAGCTCGTTCATCGCCAGCGTGATGCCGCAGAGATGCACCGCGTCCACCGAATCGGCGATCCGCACCCAGTCTTCCGGGGCGCGGGGCACGGTGTTGAAGCTGCTGCCGAGCCGGTCCGTGTAGGTTACCTTGCCGGGTCGGATCCCGAAGCCGCGCTCCAGGAAATACATCCCGATATACCGGCCGCCCCGGTTCACGAACGTCGTCTGGATGCCCAGCTTGCGCAGGTAGGCGAGCGCGGCTTCGCCGAGCGAATTGTCCGGCAGCGTGCTGGCCAGATACGTCTCATGGCCGAAGCGCGCCAACGCCGAAGCGACGTTGACCCCGGTCCCCGAGAAGGAATACGCGAGATTGCCGCTTTGGGACAACGTCGAGAAGCCCGGCGTCTCCAGGCGCATCATCACTTCGCCGAACGCGGCGATCCTAGACATGGCGATCGACCAGCGCTTTCAGCTCGGCGAGCAGCGTCCGCACATCCTCTATTCGCGTATCGCCGCTTGCCGGATCCACGATCGACGAATAGACATGCGGGATCACCTGCGGAACGCCCGCATCCAGCGCGATCTCGAGGATCCGGCCGAAGTTGCCGAGGTCGATGCCGCCGGTAGGCTCCAGCGCGAAGCCCTCCTCGCCGCAAGCCTTGGCGACGGCGCGGTATTCTTCCTCCAGCTGGAGTCCCTGCATCGGAAAGTATTTCAGCGCGTGGCCGCCCATGTCCCGCACGAGCGCGATCGCGGCTTTGACCGGGACGATGGCTTTATCCTCGGCGGCTGCGCTGTGCACGCCCGTCGAGACGTTCACGTAGCCCGGCCGGCCGCAAGGCGACACGAGCGCGTTGATCCAGCTCTCGCGGCTGCCCAGATTCGCGCTGGTGGCGCCGACGGCCGGGAAGATCTGATTGATGTGACTGCCCGCGTACGACTTGGCGATCTCGGCCACGACCGCGCCTTGGCGGTTGTCTCCCGCGCCGAGGCCGATCGATACCGCGTCCTCGATAGCCGCGCCGTATCGTTTCATGGCTTCTACCGCCGCCGGAGCGTCGGGATACGCCTTGGACAGCACGCCGATCACGACATGGCCTTCCGCCGCTTCGTAGATCGCGCGCGCATTGTCGATGCTGCCCGCCAGCACGTTAAGCGCTGCTCTGTTTTTGTAAAGTCGGTTGTAGATGCCTGCCACTAGCGTTCACCTCCGATAATGTCTTGGATCCGCGCGATGATCACGCGCAGATCGTCGCCCTGCAACGAACGCGGATCGAGGTCGAAGTACCCCTGCGCCAAGCCGTAGTCCCGCGTATAGACCGCAATGTCTCCGCCACGAAGCCCGTCGTTGACCGCCCGCGCCGACAAGCCTGCCGCCGCTTCGTCGATCTTGACGCGTCCGCGGTAGATCGCCCGTCCGGCCTCGTCCTGCACGAGGGAGACGCTCACGCCGGGCAGCGCGTTCAGCTCGTCGAGCGCCGCCAGCGCCGCGCGCTCTTCCCCGCTCTTGTCCGCTTTGACGAAATACTCGTCCAGCGCCTGCAGCAGCCCGAAGATCGACTCCTTGCCCACCTTCATGCTGCGGCCGATGCCATGCAGCTGTGTCTTGACCCAGCCGACATAAGCGGCTTTGCCTGCCACGATGCCGGAGGTCGGGCCTTCGATCGCCTTCGAGCCGCTGAAGATGACCAGGTCCGAGCAAGCCGTATACTTGCGCAGATCCTCCTCGGCCGCGGCATCGACGATGAGCGGCACGCCGCGGCGCCGCGCGACTTCCCAGGCATCCACGACCTTGATCATGTTCTTCTGGACGCAATGATGCGACTGCACGAACAGGATCGCCGCCGTGCGCGCGTTGATCGCCATCTCCAGATGCTCCTTGCGCCCTTCGTTGGCGTAGCCGACCTCGACGAGCTTGCCGCCGCCCAGCGCGACCATCGTCTCCACCGGAGCGCCGTATTGGACGTTATGCCCTTTGAACAGGATGATCTCGTTCTGCTCGGGCAGCTCCTGATGGAGCTTGAGGCTCGCCCGCTCGTCGCCGCGCGTGACGACGGCCGCCACGGTCACGGCGATCCCGCTCGAGGCGGAGTTGACGACGACCGCGTCTTCGGCATGCAGCAGCTTCGCCGCGTACGCGCCGGACTTGTCTACCAGATCGGCCATTTCCACGTAGCTTTGGCCGCCCGTTCTCATCGCCGCCATGACGCCGTCGGTCGGCGCCGAGACGCCGAGGATGCTCATCCGGCCGCTGGCGTTGACGACGCGTTTCAATCCGTATTTAGCATGCAAAGTATGATCCATCGATAACCGCTCCCTTGGCTTGAATATAGGTATCCGCCGTACGCGTCTCCCCTTCGGAATCCACCAGCGTCCTGCCGCCCCGCACGACGTCGAACAGCGTCAGGTCGGCCGGTCCGCCGACCTTCAACTCGCCGAGCTCCGGCCGGCCGAGCCATCCCGCCGCATGGACCGTCACGGCGTCCACGACCTCCCGCAGGCCGTAGCCGAGATGGAGAAACTTGCTCATCACGTCGGCCAGGCTGTAGACCGGCCCGTGCAGCCGGTTGCGTTCGTAGATGTCCGTGCTGATGGTGTGCAGCGGCACGCCGGCCGCACGGGCCTGCTCCGCCACGCGGAACGAGAAGCTTGCCGACCCGTGGCCGACGTCCAGACGCACGCCGCGCGCGATCGCCTCCGTCAGCTCGGGCAGCGGCCGGCCTTGCCCGTCGAATAGGTTGTTGGCTTTGCCGTTCAGATAATGGGTGACGATATCCCCGCGCGCCAGCAGCCCGATCACCTCGTCGATCGCCGGCGGCCCCGAACCGATATGGACCATCAAGGGCAATCCCGTCATCTCGGAGAGCCGGCGGGCGCGCCTCAGCGGCTCGATCCCCTGCTCCCTCACCACGCTGCGGCTGATCCGCGCCTTGAGTCCGACGAGGAATGCCGGATATGCCCGCGCCGCCTCCCGTACGGCCTGCTCATCGATCCAAGCCGGATCCGACAATTCGTCGACCCGCTCCAGCCCGATCCGCGAGATGTTCAGGAAGGCCAGCAGCCGGGTGGCCGACCGGCTCCCTGCCGCCTGCAGTTCGCCGATGCGGTCCGCGCCGCAGCTGCCGGCGTCGACGATCGTCGTCACGCCCTGCTTCACGCCGATCTCGTCGATCGCGTCCCCGTACGGCTTGAGCTCGCGGAAAGCATGCACGTGCATGTCGATCCAGCCGCCGGATACATAGCCGCCTTCGGCGACGACTTCGCCTTCCCCCGTCCCAGGGGCGACGACGGCGGCAACCCTGCCGCCGTCGATGACGATATCCGCCTCTCGTCCGTCCAACCGTTTCATATTGCGCAGTACGATCCCCATGCCGTTGACGCGTCATTCCTTTCGCTGACAGCGCATGTTACGTTGTCCGCTCTTTTTTCCATAGCTTAACATATTCTAGTAATTAAATGAACATAACGTTATAATGTTTATATAAATAACAAATTTATCCGCTATATCGCGGGCTGACCCGCATCATACGAAGCAAGACCCAATCGCTTGTAGAAAGCGCATTCTTGCGCGCATCAGCCGCATTTCCGCCTTGCCACCGGCGGAACGGCAGGCGGGTTCTCGGGGCATGAGGTTTACAGCCATCATGCACCGTCACGCCTCGCGCAGGGTGCAAAAATACGCCAAGAAGCCATATCTCCGGGAGGTCATCGTGAAATTATCCGTTAAGCCGTCCAGCATGACATCGGGCATCCGCTTCACTTGGAACCGCTTCAAGTCGAAATTGCTCCTGACCTATACGCTCTCTTACATCCTCATATTCTTGGTTCCGCTTTCAGGCGTCACCTTCGTCATCTACCGCAACGCGACGGCCAATCTGCGCGCCGAGATCGAGCAGTCCAACGTCAACCAGCTGAGCCAGGTGCGGCTGTCCATCGACACGCAGATGACCAACCTGCTGGAGACCGCCAACAATATCTCGTTCGACGAACATCTCACCAAGTACATGGTCTCGCATCCGTACTACGGCCGCGACGCCATCGCCTCCCTGGCGCGGTACAAGACCAACAACACGATACTGGAGGAGCTGTTTCTCTACTACCGCGGCGACGACCGGATCTATTCCAATTCGGGAATGACCGATCTCGACCTCGTCTTCGACAAGCTGTTCCGCTTCGAGCACTGGCAGCCCGGGGAGATCAAACAGGCGCTCAACGATACGACGTTCAACACCGTGCGTCCGGCCGAAAACGCGATCGTGCGGTCGCGCGGCGAATCCATGCTGGCGATGCTCGTCCCGATCAAGACCAACGATCCCTACCCGTACGGCACCGTGCTCTATCTGATCAAAGAAGCCCAGCTGACCGGCGTCATGGATTCGATCCTGAACGACTTCTCCGGAAGCAGCTATATCTTCTCGGGCACGGGCGAAGTGCTGACGGCCAACTACAGGGGCGACGCCCTGCGCGGACACGACCTGACGTCGCTGACCGCGCTCGAGCCCGGCATCCACGGCATGGAGCTGGGCGGCGAGCGCTACTCGGTCGTCACGGTCAAGTCCAAAGTCAACGGCTGGACGTACGCCACGGCGATTCCCAGCTACCAGTTCTTCGAGCGGGTCGGGCAGATCCGCACGATCATCCTGCTCGCCTTCGCCTTCGCGGCGCTGACGGGCATCGTCGCGGCGATGCTGCTCGCCAGAAGGCAATACCATCCGATCCGCGACCTGCTGGAGTTCGCTTCGCTGCAGAGCGGCGCCAAGGAAACGCCGAAGAGCCGCAACGAATGGGACTGGATCAAGCAGACGATCCGCGAATACCACGCCCGCATCGACATGCAGGAGCCGTTCGTGCGCAATCAATGCCTCATGCTGCTGTTCAAGCACGGCATGCCGGACGACCCCGAGATCGAGCGGATGATCGTCCGGTCCGGCCTGGAGCTGCCGGAGCAAGCCCGCTGCTTCGCGATCATCCTGAGCTTGGACGAACCGAACGGCGGCGGGCAGTCGTGGGAGGACCAGCAGGCGCTGCGCGCTTGGCTGAGCCGGTTGGAGCTGCCCGAGCTGCGGGCCTGCATCTGCGGGGTCGAGTTGTCCGTCACCCATCAGCTCGCCCTCATGGTGACGCTGCTGCCGCCTGCGGAAACGGGCGAGGCGAGCCGCGTCGGCCGGATCGTCGACGAGCTGGACGGGCGGTTGGCGCAGCGGCTGCCCAAGCGGCCCAATCTCGGCGTCGGCGCCATGTACGACGACTTGTCCGGATTGAACCAATCGTTTCTCGAGGCGGCCTCGGCGCTGGAGCAGCGGATGCTGACGGATAGCGGCCGGATCGCGTACTTCGAGGAATTGACGGCGTTATCGGAAACGGCCGTTTCCGGCGAGAGCTTCTGGATCCCCAAGAAGTGGCTGCTCAAGCTGGAGCAGAGCCTCAAGCAAGGCAACGAAGCCACCGCGCTCCAACTGATCGCGAGCATGATGGCGAAGATCAAGGGCGAGACGCTGTCCGTCGGCTTGCTGCGGTGTCTGTGCTTCGACATGCTCAATTCCCTGCTGCGGACCGCCGCCGAGCTCGGCATGGACGAGGTGCGCGGCGATATCTCGTCGCTGCATGCCTTCGAGACGCTCGAGGGACTGGAGAACAAGCTGAGCTCGCTCGCCATGCGGATATGCGGCGCGGCCGCGAACCATCCCGAGACGGCCCAGCCGGCGCTCATGGACGAGATCGTCGCCTACATCGAACAGAACTACGCCGACTACACGCTCAGTTTGGAGCATATCGCCCTCAAATACGATACCTCCACCTCCTATCTCAGCCGCAGCTTCAAAGAGAAGATCGGCTGCAACTTCACGGAGTACATCTGGCAATGCCGGCTCAAGGAAGTGATCCGCCTGCTCCTCCATACCAACGCGCCGCTCAAGGAGATCATCGAGCGCGTCGGTTATCTGGATGCGCCGAACTTCATCCGCAAATTCAAGAAGGAAACCGGCTATACCCCCGGCCAATACCGCAAGCATCACGGCGCCGGCATCGCGACGCTCCCCGAAGCGAAGTAACGCGCCGCCCAAGAACGAACGGAGCCGTCCCCGTTGTACGACGCGAGGACGGCTCTTATTCATGCTTCAGCTTCAAGCCCCTCGATTGCCTAACCTTGCCCTGAAGTCGTTTAAGCGTCCTCGTTCAAAATATGCGCCACCAGCTCGTCGAGCGGAACCGTCGCAAGCGCGATCGCCGTATCCGTAACGCCGTAATAGATATGCAGCAGACCGTCCTTCACGACATTGCCGGTCGGGAAGATCACGTTCGGGATCTGGTAGCCGAACTTCTCGTAGTACGTCTCCGGCTCCATGATGAAATCGCGCGTCCGGGCGATCACCTTCTCCGGGTTGTCCAGATCGAGCAGCAGCGCGCCGACCCGGTAGACGATCCGGTCGTCGACGCCGTGATAGAGCACGAGCCAGCCCTTGTCCGTCTTGACCGGCGGCGTCGAACCGCCGATCTTGCGGGATTCCCAGGCCATGTTCCCGGCCTTGGCCAAGAGCTTCGGCTTCTCCCAATGAATCAGATCGTCGGAGTACGTGATCCATATGGCTGCTTTCTCCGTGCCGTAGTCTTCGCCGACGTATTCCTCCGGCCGGCGCAGCAGGACGTACTTGCCGTTGATCTTCTCCGGGAACAGGATGTTGTCGCGGTCGTTGATATCCAGCTCGGTCGTATCCGCGACGAACACCCAATCGACGAGGTTGTCCGACTTGACGATGGAGGAACGGGTCAGCCAATGTCCTTCCTGTTCGCCCCAGCCGTCCGGGTACTTGGGGAACGAGCGCTCCGGCACGCCCGTGTTCGTCGGGTAGTAATTCATCGCGCACGGCCGCAGCGCATAGTTCATGTAGAACGTGCCGTCGATCTTGACGACGCGCGGATCCTGCACGCTGCCATACGGGAAGCCCAGCTCGTCCGGCGTCAGGACCGGTTCGTCCTTCACGTGGGTGAAGTGCACGCCGTCCTCGCTCTCCAGCAGGCCGAGGTAGTTTTTGCAAGGGGTAAGCGAACCGGCGGTCCGCTCGATCATATAGAATTTATCCCCGTCGAGGATAACGGCCGGATTGAAGACCGTCGCCTTGCGCCATTCGAATTCGCCGGGTACCACGATCGGGTTGGCGGGGTGTCTCGTGATTTTCATGGAATGCTTCCTCCTGTGCAGGCGCAGCTTCTGCGCTTATGGTTCTATGGCCTTCATCGGGCCGGATCGGGAGAACGGCACCGTTCGCCGGCTTCCGGCGGAAAGAAAAACTCTCCGGGCAGCTTGAACCCTCGGAGAGTTTTCGGGCGAGGATAAGGGGATAAGGACTGGGATCAGTTGCCCTTCCAGCGGTCATAGGCGGTTTGGTAGATTTCGGCCATGCGGTCGCCGCCCATCTTCTTGATCGTGCCGACGTAGCCGTCCCAGCCGGTCAGCGGCTCGGCGCCGGTGACGAACTTGGCTTCCATCTGACGCACGTACGTGTTAAGGTCGGACGTCATGGACGTCACTTCCGCCTGCTCCTCCGGCGTCAGGAACAGCACCGGGAACGGGATGCGGGCGCCGCGGTCGAGCAGCTTGGTCTTGGTCTCGTTGGCGACCCAGGCGTCCACGTCGCCGAGCAGGCCCTTGTCGATCTCCGGCAGGTTGATCGTCGGCGCGGGAATGCCGTAGTTCGGCGTGATCCTGGAACGGTACTCCTCGCGGTCGCCGCCGTCCGGCACGGGCAGGTATTCCTTCACGAAGTTGGCTTTGTCCGTGTACTTCCACAGGATGCCTTCCGGGCCTTTGTTGAACATGGTCGCGCCTTCGACGGAGTACGCATAGTCGACCCAGCGCATGGAGGCTTCGGGCGACGGATTCGTCTTCGAGATGGCGAAGGCGCCGGTGTTGATGCCCTTGTTCTTGGCGATCGCCGGCTTATCCACGGAGTCGCTCTTCACCGGGCTGAACATCGGGTCGTCGGTGTTGGGCTCTTCGCCCATCATCTGGAAGGCCGTCCAGGCCGAGAACAAGCCGAGCTGGTTGCTGCGCGCCTTGGCCTCGCGCTGCTCGCTCGTTTGCGAGAAGCTCTCGTGATCCAGCAGACCGTCGTTCCAGAGACGGTTCAGGTACGTCAGGTAGTCCTTGTAGCCCGCTTCGATCGGGGTATAGTGAACCTTGTCGTTGTCGTCTACGTAAATCTCCTCTTCATAGATGCCGAAGGCGCCGAGCAGCCAGGTGCGGATATCGCGCAGGCTGTTGCCGGGCGAAGCGGAGGAGAGCGGAATCTCGTCGGGCTTGCCGTTCTTGTTCGGGTCCTCGTCCTTGACCCGCTTCAGGTACGTATACAGCTCCTCGGTGGTTTCCGGCAGCTTGTCGACCTTGAGCGCTTTCAGGAATTCGCCGTTGTACCACAGCGGGTTGCGGTACCACGGCTGGTTGAACTCGATGACCGGCAGCGCGTAGATATGGCCGTCCGGCGCGGTGATCGATTTGCGGATCTCGGGATTGTCGTCGAGAATCTTCTTGACGTTGGGCGCGTACCCCTCGATCAGGTCCTCCAACGGGACGAGAATGCCCTGTTCGCCGTAATTCATCTGCTCCGCCGGCGTCAACCCGGCCGCGTAGAAAATATCGGGGTACGTGCCGCTGACGAACACGAGGCTTTTCTTCGTTTCGAAGGCGTCCTTCGGCGCGTTTTGGAACTCCATATGGATGCCCGTCAGCTTCTCCATCTCTTGAAACAGCGGCATCTTGTCCCAATTCTGGATGCCCACGTCGGGGCCCATCATGGTGAGCGTCAGGGGCTCGTTGACCACGGGAAAGCCTTCCTTGTTCACGTTGTCCGCGGCGGCGCTCGGCTTGCCTTCCGTCTCTTTGTCCGCCGAGCCGCAGCCGGACAATACGCCGGCCAGCATCGCGCCCGCCAGCAGAAGATTCAACCCTCTTCTTCCTGTCTTCATTCCGTGCTCCTCCTTTTGATTGCATGCCTTTTATAATAAACGAAGATGACGGGTTCCCTATCATCGAATCTCGGATCGTCAGGCTCCATGCGGCGTGTCGTCCGTTCGTCCGTGTCGGGGAAGGGCCGGGTCTTCGGATATTCATGCTTGGAATCGCTTGCTTGCTTAGCCCTTCACCGAGCCGATCATGACGCCCTGCACGAAATAGCGCTGCAGGAACGGATAGACGGCGATGATCGGCAGCGTGGACACGATGATGACCGCGTATTTCACGAGCGAGGCGATCTCCGCCTTGGAGGCGGCCAGACTGGCCGCTTCGCCGCTCAGCACCGCGCCGTTCGTCTCCGCGCCCATCTGCTGGAGCACGAGGATCTGCCGAAGCACCATCTGCAGCGGGAACTTGGACTCTTCGTTGAGGTAGATCAGGGCGGAGAAATAGCTGTTCCAGTGCCCCACGCCGTAGAACAACGCCATGACCGCGATGATCGGGGCCGACAACGGCAGCACGATGCGGACGAACAGCCGCATATTGGTGCAGCCGTCGATATGCGCGGCTTCCTGCAGCTCCTTCGGGATCGTGGACTGGAAGAACGTCCTGGCCACGATGATGTTCCACACGGAAGCCGAGACCGGCAGGATCAGCGCCCACATCGAGTTGATCAGGCCGAGATTCTTCACGACCAGGTAGGTCGGCACGAGGCCGCCGCTGAAGAACATCGTGATCAGGATCACGATCATGAAGAGCCGCCGTCCGTAGAAGTCGCTCCGGCTGAGCGCGTACGCGGCCGGCAGCGTCACCGCCAGGTTGATCAGGGTTCCGATGATCGTATAGACGATCGTATTGCGGTAGCCCGTCCAAATCTTGGCGTTGCCGAACACGAGCTTGTAGCCTTCGAGCGTCAAGCCTTTCGGCAGCAGCCACATCTCGCCGGAATTCACGTACTTGGGCGTGCTGACCGAGGCGCTGAGCATGTAGATCAGCGGGTACAGCACGACGATCAGCGCCGCGGTCAGGAAGAGGTAGATCAGGACAAGAAAGAGCTTGTCCCCTTTGGATTCTTTGATTGCCGATACCATCGAGGCGACCTCCTAGCTACCAGATACTGTTGTCGCTGGTTTTTTGGGCGATGCGGTTGACCGTCAAGAGCAGGATTGCGTTGACCACGGAGTTGAACAAGCCGACGGCCGTGGAGAAGCTGAGCTGATTGCTCAGCAGGCCCGACCTGTAGACGAAGGTCGAGATGACGTCGGACGACTCGATGTTCAGCGAGTTTTGCAGCAGCAGCACCTTCTCGTAGCCGACGCCGAGGATGTTGCCCACGTTCAGGATCAGCAGGATCGAGATCGTCGGGACGATCGTCGGAATATTGATATGCAGCACCCGCTTGAGGCGGCTCGCGCCGTCGACGATCGCCGCTTCGTGCAGCTGCGGATCGACGGCCGACAAGGCGGCCAGGTAGATGATCGTGCCCCAGCCCGCGCTCTGCCATACGCCGGAGAGCACGTAGACCGTCTTGAACCAGCGCGGGTCCTCCAGAAAATGCGCCGGCTGCAGGCCGACCCACTCGATGATGCGGATCAGAATGCCCGAGGACGGGCTCAGGAACGTGATGATCATGCCCGCCATGACGACGATGGAGATGAAATGCGGCGCGTACGTAACCGTTTGCACGCTTCGCTTGAACAGGCCGTTCTTGACTTCGTTGAACGCCAGCGCCAGAATGATCGGCAGCGGAAACCCGATCGCCAATTCATACAAGCTGAGGCTGAACGTGTTCCACAGCAGGTCCCAGAAATAATAGGAATTGAAGAACCGTTCGAAATGGTCGAACCCGACCCATTTGCTCCCGGCGATGCCTTTGGAAGGCAGGAAGTTTTTGAAGGCGATCTGAACCCCGTACATCGGCACGTATTGAAATACGATGAAATACAGCATGCACGGCGCGATAAACAGGTACAGCTCCCAATTGCGCAGAATTCTTCTTCGCCCGGAGGCCTTCCCGGTTCCAGGCTGCGTCCGAAGCGTCAGCTCTTGACTTGCTTTCAAAACGTACCGTCTCCTCCCCTTGGCTCAGCTTCCGCCCTCTCGCGAAGGCGGCTGATGATCCTTCAAGCAAGCGCATTCATATTCGGCTTGCCCGTTCATAGGTCACATTTTACGGAATCTCGCGGACGGCCGTATATATGTCGATTATGAATTGTCACGCCAAAAAGCCCGTCATGCCAGGCATGGCAAGGCCTTCGGCATCGGAGCCGCGGTCGCCGGAAGGTCGCTTGTCCGGGGAGAAATGTGTGGTATTTTACCTGCGGCGCCACGCTCAAATGATACATATTGCGCTTTGCCGCGGGCGTGAATTGCTTTCTTGGGGCGGATTGCAGCGCTGCAGGAGGTTGCGGGTTGCGCGCGCCGACCGCAATAAAACAGCCGAAGCGCTCCTGCGCTCCGGCTGGTCTAACCTCTGCTATTCTTCTTCGAACAAACGTTCGCCTTTGTGCAGCCGCCAGGCGATCTTGGCCGTATGCGGAAGCTCGCGCGCGGTCGGCGCGTGCGCCGCCAAATACCGGGCGCAGGCGAGCAGCATCGTTTCCCTGGCCTTCGCCGCGAATTCGCCCGTCGCCGCCTGCCAATGGCCGAATTCCGTCACCGCGGCCTCGTACATCTGGAACGAATGGAATTCCGCATCCTCCCGCAGCAGCGCATGGCCGAGCGTGTTCAGCAGCGCGCCCGGCTCGCCGCCGCCGTGGACGTAGTCCGTTACCCACTGCGCGGCCGGTCCGACCTGCTGGCGCTGATCGAGCAGGTCAAGCAGCTCTTGCCGGCTCTCCGGCGCGGCGGAACCGGACGGCTTCGGCCGCGCGGCTGCCGGCACGTTCAGGAAGCGGTCGAGATAGACGCTGGCGGCGCCGTGAAAAATCGCCCGGCGCAGCAGCGGTTCATCCGATTGCAGCAGCCTCTCGTGCACCGCGTGCGCATACGTGAACGTATGGAGCACCGCGATCCAATCGCCGAAATCGTTTTGCGTGTGGAATCGAACGATCCGTTCCGCGGCGGCCAGCGCGACGAGCTGCGCCAGCTGCGCCGGCGCCGTGCCCGCGATGAGCAGGTCGCGCAGGAGGGCAATCGTCCGCTCCGGCGCATCGCTCAGCAGCTGCTGCAGCAATTGCGCCTCCGAGTCGGCCGACAGCCGGGATTGCGTTGAACCGCCGGCGGACTTCGCCGCCTGCTCCGCATGCCGTTCCAGCTCGCGGACGGCTTGCTTGATCGGCTCCGCGAGATTCAGCGGCGCCTGCCATTGGTGCAGCTCCTCGCTCCGGGTCGGCCGTGCCATCATCGGCACGAGCGACGTCAGGATCCGTTCCTTTTGCGCGTCCTCCGCCCACGCCAGCGCCTCGAACGCTTTGTTGTGGAAGTCGAACACATGCCCGCCGTCCAGGTACATATGATCGGTCGCGGCGGCAAGCATCATCTCCGACAGCCGCTTCGTGTCGATGCCCTTCAGGATGGCGGTGAGCAGCACCTTCTCGGCCCCCTGCGTATCCCGCACCTCGATGCAGCTTCGGTACCATGCGCTTAACCGTTCGAACGGCACGTCCGCCGACGGCAGCGCCGACAGCAGGTGCCGGGTGCCTCTCCCCGCGCTTCCCCGTGCGACATGGACAAGTCCTTGGTACAGCGCCAGGATCTTGCCGTTCTTATCCAGCTTGCCGACGCATCGCGCCATCGCGGTAAGAATGGTCAGCCCGGCGTTCCAGCCCGTTCCCTGCGTCGTGCCGAATTCGATGCCGATGCGGGCGACGTGCTGCTCCGGCACGTCCGCCTCGATCAGTCCGACGACCGCCTTCGCGATGACGATACCGATATTCTGCTCGAGCCCTTCTTTCAGCTTCAGCTTGTATTTGTTCGCGCCTTCCGCTCTTCTGGAGACCGGATTCACCCATACTTCGCCGCCGTCGACCCGCGCCTCGTGCGACGGAACGTCGTCCGCCCACGGATCGAACGTGCCGCCGCCGCAGATGTCAAACCGCGCATGATGCCAATGGCAGGTCAACATCCCGTCGCACAAGCTCCCCATATGAAGCGGAAAGCCCAAATGCGGACAGCGGTTGTCCACCGCGTATACCTGGCCTTCATGATAAAAAACGGCGATCCCGCCTCGTATGACCTTGGCGCCCTCTTGCTTAAGCGCTTCCAAATCACCTGCCGAAACCCAATTTACACTGACGCTCATCGATTCAGCCTCCTTGGTTTTAGCTGCAATCCTTGCGGCAACCATGGTATCCGGTCGAAGCCCTGTGCCTGCTGTATCCAGTTCCATTATAGCTTATTGTTCTTGCGTTGGCCCTCATGGCAATCGTTTCGTCCGGGCGCATCATTGATCGGATCTATCGTAATCATAGAAAAGCTCGCATTGATCTCGGGCCGGCGAACCCCTACTATGAGTGTAGCGACCATCGGGAGGTGATGAATACAGTTATCGTCAATAGCCGTTAGCAGGACAACCAATCGCAAATTAGCCCGCGAAGCGGCCGGCGCGCCGGGAGATTTGATTTATTTCGATTCTTTAGTACAATGATTTTATGACAATCGAAAAAACATTAAACGATGAGCACAGGGCGAGAATATTCAAGGCTTTGGCGGATGAAACGAGATTGGAAATCATACGGAATCTCTACGCCAAGCAAAACGAGATGAATTGCGGAGAAGTGGGAGACATACAAGGGATTTCAAAATCGAATACCTCGTATCATTTGCGTACGTTAAGGGAGGCGAAATTGATCAAGGTACGAAAAGACGCGCAAACGAGGTATATGAGCATCGATATGGAAACCTTTCAATCGTACTTACCCGGCTTTCTGGATACGTTGTAAACAAGAAATTTTTTTTGTTCAGTAGTTTGATATTTGTTGAACTACTGAACAAATAGCAAGAGGTGAATCAAAGGGCATAAATCGAAGGTTTATTTTTTTGTCCATTAGTTCAATATTTGTTGAACTACAAAACTAAGCGACAGAGGATGAGTCATATTGGGTAAGCTCACGGCTTTATTGTTCATGATCATGTTTTTTATCGGCACGGATACGTTTCTGATCTCGCCGCTCATCCCCACGCTTCAGGAATTGTTCGATATCCCGACCGAAATCTCCGGTTGGATGGTGGGAGCCTATGCTCTGGGCTATGCGATATTCGCCTTGATCGCCGGCCCGCTCTCCGACGGTTGGGATCGCAAGAAGGTCATGTTTTGCGGCATGCTTTGTTTCTCGCTCGCCACCATTTTATGCGGCTTTGCCACGGGTTTTTGGTCGATGCTATTGTTCCGTTTCTTGGCCGGCATCAGCGCGGCGTTTACGTCGCCTCAAGTCTGGGCTTCCATTCCGGTTTTGTTCCCTCCGGCCAAGAACGCCAAAGTGCTCGGCATCGTCATGGCCGGCTTGGCTTCCGCGCAAGCGTTCGGGATTCCGATCGGAGGTCTGCTCGCTTCAACCCATTGGTCGTATCCTTTCTATGTCATCGGCGCATGTTCCCTGGCAGTGTCGATCTTTATCCATTTCGCTTTGCCGTCGATGAAACCGAACCAAGACCGACGAACCAGGCTGCCGATCTTCCAAAGATATCTCCCGTTGTTGACCAGCAGAATCGCAAGAAGATCCTTCCTCGGTCATTTCCTGTTTAATTGCGGCTTTATGGCTGCCTTTGCGTTCATCGGAAAATCGATGACGGACCGCTTTGCGCTTTCGGTCGATCAGGTGGGGTACGTCATGTTTTTTCTGGGTTTAGGCAATCTGGCAGGCAGCTTCGGCGGCGCTTATATCATTCAAAGGTTCAATCGTTTCAATACGCTGGCAGGAGGCTTTCTTGTCGCCACCGCATGCTTTATCGCCTTGCCTTTCATGCCCTCGGTTGCGGCTTTCGACGGCGTATACTTCTTCGTATTCATGAACATGGGGATCGCGTTTCCGTTGATCATGGGGCTTCTGACTTCATTGAATCCGTCGATTCGCGGCACGATCTCGAGCTTGGGCAACTCGATCATGTATGCTGCGACAACGCTCGGTTCTTGGCTGGCAGGCTTGATCTATGCGAACTTTAACGGTTTTGTCGGCGTCGCCGTATTTGCCGCGCTCTGCTTCGCCGGCGCCTTGTTCTATTTCGTATCCAGCGGCATTTTGACCGGTCAAACGGAAGCCAGGAACAAGCTTGCCTCCTAAGAACCTAACAACATTCCGAGGTGATTTCATTGTCGACTTATATACTCATTCACGGCGCGTGGCACGGATCTTGGTGTTGGGAGAACATCGTTCCCTTGTTGGAAAACGCCGGTCATCGCGTAATTGCGATTGATTTGCCCGGACATGGAGAAGACCTGACTCCGGTATCGGACGTCACGCTCGACGCCTATACAAATCGCGTGGTAGCTGCCATCGATGAACTTGATGAAGAGGTTATTCTAGTCGGACACAGCATGGGCGGGATCGTCGTATCGCAAACGGCCGAGTACCGCCCGAAACGCATTCGCTCGCTCGTTTATTTGACTGCCTTTCTATTGCAGCACGGTCAAAACATGCTCGCGGTTCCGCCTAACCCTGCCATGCGCGTCTCCGATGATGGCCGTACGATTGCCGTTCCCGCGGACAAAGCAAAGGATATCTTCTACAATCATTGCCTGGACGAGGATGCAGCCCGTGCAGCAGCGCGGTTAAAGGTACAATCTTTACGTCCATTCGTCGCACCGCTCAGCCTGACGGAACAAAACTACGGTCAAGTCCCGCGTTACTATATTGAAGGTCTTCGAGATCAAGCCATTCCCATCGCATCGCAGAGGCTAATGGAAGCCGCTTCTCCCTGCAAGGAAGTATTCTCGCTGGATACGGATCACTCGCCGTTCTATTCGACGCCCGGACAATTAGGTGCCATCCTGCTCGGCATCGGGGAAAAATGAGCCATGACATGCCGTGGCCGCTGTTCTCGCAAGAACGCGGCACGGCATGTCGTTTTGATCGGGAATCGGCCGTCCATGGTCTTGCTCGGGCGCTCATTCTAAAGCCTGGTCCCGGTCTCCTTGATGTTGACGTCGACATCCAGGCTCACGTCCATCGTCGGATAATTGCGCATCCAATCCGCTTCATTCCAGTTTTTGTTTCGGCTCCTCGCGAAATCCCCTAAGCCCAGCGGGTCGACTCCATGTTTTTGAAACGTTTTGACGAGCTCCGATTCTGCTTGGACGAGCTGTCGTTCGAAGCGTTTGTTCAGATTGCGGAGATCCTTGTCCGATATTCGGTAGCCGTCCGCTTCCCTTATCTTGCCGTTCATCGACAGGCCGATCGCGACAGCGTCATTCTTCATGCGGTACTTCACGGAGGAGCCGACATTTTCAATGGCCACGAACGCTCCGCTGTCGAGCCTCACGTCGAAGATCCCTTGATTCATGTCTTGCAGCAGCAGCTTCATGAGCTTCGACCGGCTAAAATCCAGCGATGCGACGTATTTGTCGTTTTTGAATAAGGCAGTTCCGGACACGACGAGACGGTCATGCTGGATTTGAAGGAGCGGCAAATAGGGGTCAAGCCCTTCCCCTAGGAGCGAATACTCGAATTCATGCAGATTTTGACTGGGAAGCGCTCCTTTCCTCGTGTTTGAATCAAGGAGATGATCGATAAACATCCCTTTCTCCTGTTTCTTGCTAAAATTCCGCTCCAATACGTTTTTGGCGTTTCCGTCCACCACGGCCAAGGACATCCGGTGGGAAAAAACCGCGTTGCGCAGCAGGACGTCCAGCTCCTTCGCTACCCCGCCCGAGGCTTTGTCGCTGCCGAATAATACGACGGAAAGCTTCCCGGTCTGCAAGGGCTTGTCCATTTGCGAACTCATGAATTCCCGGATTCCGGAATTTGTACGGCCTGTTTTCGAGTACAGTTCATCCGTCACGGTCTCGGGCTTTCCGGCTTGAAATTTGGGAACCGCCAATGTGATTTCGATTTGATCGTTGGCTATTTTGTCGTAGGAGGCGACTATAAACAGGTTGACTCTATCCAGGATTTGTTGTTTCACGCATGCCGTCCCTAACAGGCATATCGTCAGCATCACGCAAGCGGTCCGTTTCACTTCGTTTTGATCACCTTTGCTCTGAGAGTATCGAATAGAAAGAGCGCGGGGACATAGACGAATATAACGCCGATCCCCGACAGCCTGATCCAGGATTGAACGGCGTCTACGCCGATCCGATTCGGAATCAAACAGACCGCGATGAAAACCAAACCCAACAAAAACGGAAGAACGGTCATTTGCCTGACCGCGAACGTAAACTTCATGATCCGGCTGGCAACCCACACGCATAATCCGATGACGGGAAACAACCGCAGCACCGTTGCGGATGCGCCGATGAATTCGAATCGTTCGACGAATGGAAACTGAATGAATCCGTATTTGGTCAAGCCCGGCCAGATTTCATGCGCCAACTGCCGAGGTTTGAAGGTGATCACCCCGAAGATGACTTCCATCACGTAAAGCAGGGTCATGGATAACGTTCCCGCATGCGCCCATGTTTGCGATTTTTCCGGTGTCTTGATAAACGGGTAGCAGAACAGGAGCATTTCTATGCCCATGTAGGAAATGGTCAATTCCTTTGCTGCGCTGAGTATGTCTTCCGGCGAATGGCTCATGGCGGGCAATAAATTGTTGAAGTGAAAAAACGGGACCATGGAAAAGATCGTGGCGAAAAGAACGGTGTTGAGCAGGCTGAACATGCCTATGCCGACGATAACTCGAAAACCGCATGAAATGATGTAATAGGCGATCAGGAGCACAACCGCCGCCAGCGGCCACGTTTTTAAATCCGGAAACACCCAAACCTGGATCACTTCAATAAATAATCGGACATGATAGACGGTTACGAACAGAAAATAGACCGCAAAGGCGAGGTTAAACATCAGGCCGATCCATCTGCCGAACAATCGAATATGAATGCTCATCAGGTCCGTCCGATGACGGTTAAGGACGCGGTACATCATGGCGATGACGATATGGATGCCCAGGGAGCAAAGCAGCACGGACATCCAAGCGTCCTGGCCGGCGATCAGGACCGGCTTGACGGACGCGAACAGAAAGTCGATGCCGAAGAGCATGGCGTGCACGATGACGAACGTGAGATAAGGAGAGACGGTATATCGTTCTTGAATAGGTGAAGTCAACGTCAATCCTCCCCGAACCCGTTGTTAGTCGTCAATGTCTTTTTTTAATTTTGCCTTTTCTTTATCGTACCGGACCGGATTCCGGGTCCTAAAGAACGCCGGCCGATGATGAAAGACGGCATACGGCGGACGGATCAACGTATCGGTCAGACTCTTCGGGCGAAACGGATAAAACGGAACCAGATACGGCATTCCGAGGGATGTAAGGCGGAGCAGATGCGTAACGACGATGAAGGTACAAAGGAAAATCCCGAGCAAGCCCCACAGTTGAGCAAAGAGAATGAACGGAAACCGCAGGATCCGTATGGTATTGCTCATGCGAAAAACAGGCGTCGTGAACGAAGCCATCGCCGACAATGCCACGATGATGAGCAGGAAGTTGCTGGTCAGCGCAGCCTGCACCGCGGCGGTGCCGAGGACGATGCCTCCGACGATCCCGATCGTCTGCCCGATCTTGGACGGCAATCTCGCTCCTGCTTCGCGCAGCAGCTCGATGGACAGTTCCATGATCAGAACCTCGACGACCGGAGGGAATGGAACGTTGATTCGGGAGGCAATGATCGTGGGCAGAAAGGTATTCGAGATCCCGTGACCATGATAAGTCAGGACGGCTACATACACGGCCGAAGCTAATATGGAGAATATCACGGACGTGATTCGAATCATGCGAATAATCGAACCGATGATCCATGGCAAAAAATAATCCTCGTACGAGGTGAAGAAATGCTCGAACGTAACGGGACCGATAATCGCATTCGGAGACCCGTCAACCAGGACGCAGACTTGTCCGAGCGTCAAGCTCCACGTAATGCGGTCGGTTCGTTCCGTTCCGAGCATCTGCGGAAAGATCGAGTTCGAATTGTCTTCGATGATTTGTTGAATGATGGTGATGTCCGTCACGGAATCGAACTGCATGTCCCCGACGCGCTGCAGGCAGGTTTGGACATATTGCTCGTTCGCGATCCCCTCGATGTAACAAATCGCCACCCTCGACTTGGAAAGATCCCCGACCTGGAGTTCTTTGATACGCAGCGAAGCGACCGGCAGCCGCTGGCGAATCAGGTTTAAGTTCGTGTCCAATGACTCGACGAGCGCTTCTTTCGGACCTTCGACATTGAATTCGATTTCGGGTTTCGATACGACGCGGCCCTTTGACAGACAGGCGTTCACCAGCATCGTTGCGGGGTTGGAGGCGTGCCCAATCGCCGCGTATCCGCGCAGCAATTTGTTTCGGATCGCGTTCCAGTCGGACGAGCGCTCTTTCTCCGCGATGGGCAGCGATTCGAATAATTCATCGAACGGCAGTCCGGCGTTCTTGCTTATATAATCAAGAATCTGTTCATTGAGAATGTTGATATCCGTAATGGATTTAAAATAGCAGATCAAATAAGGCTCTCCGTGATTTGATTGATGGAAAATAACGAAATCCGAGGATTCCCTGAATTCCTCCCACTCCTTGGGGATTGCAGGCATTTAAAATACCTCCTTTTCCTGTAACTTTGTGTATCATTATTCACTGTCACCCGCTTCTTATACGTGCGTGCAGCTCCGTGAATCGGGTTGAAGCCGCTTCGCCTCTATCCGGATTGCCCCCTTCCCGACCGCTGCCTTCGTATCCTTTATCGGCATTATCGCGAAATACTGGCAATAAGCGAGCGCCGGCATCGAGCGCGCGGTTCATAATGAAGAAAGGCGACCAACGGATTCGTTGGCCGCCTTTCTTATGTTCTCGGATCGACTCGCAGGGCAAGCCCTTGCCTCAGCGCAGCCGGTTGGGCATACATCATGGTTGCTCCTTCTTTTTCCTTCATCGGAGCCCGCTGGATCCCGGAAACCGGAGCAAGGCCGGCAAACGCTCGATCCGACCGGTAAAAGTTCGAACTTCACGCCGGTCAGTCGTTCGCTTAACGTCCACAGCCGCTCGGCGTCCTCGGCGTTCACCGCGCGTTCGAATACGCCGGGCGTGAACGGAACGGACGTGATTTCCGCGATGTCCCCGTTCTCGCAATAAACGCCGCCCTTCCCGTCGAGCTGAGGATGGACCGCGCACCAGACGAGCGTGGCCGCGCCTTCTTCGATCGTCTTGAATTCGTCGCTGTACGCCAATAAGACGCGTTCCCCGCGCTCGTTCAACGCACTGAACGCATTCAATTCGTCCTCGGTCATATGGCGGCTCAAATTCGTGATGATCGTGCCCGGATGTACGGAAAAGGTCCGTACGCCATGCGTTTTTCCGCGTTTGTCCATGGCCACGGCAAACAATGCGTTCGCCGTCTTCGATTGCGCGTACGCAACCCACCTCTCATAATCGCGCGTATGGAAGTTGGGGTCTTCGAAATCAAAACCGCCGAGCTGATGCGCGAACGACGATACGGATACGATTCTTGCGCCTTCCGCCTTCTTGAGCGCCGGCCATAATCGCGCGGTTAACTGAAAATGGCCCAAATGATTCGTCGAAAGTTGAGATTCGAATCCGCGCGAATCGCGAACCAGCGGAGCCGCCATGATGCCTGCGGAATTGATCATCATATGCAAAGGGCGACCGGTAGCGAGGAAACGTTCGGCAAACGCATCGATGGACGAGGGATCCATAAGCTCCACCCGTTCCAGCTCCACGCCCGGAACCGTGCTTAAGGCCGCTTGCGCTTTCTCGGGCGTGCGGGCGGGCACGATCACCGTTGCTCCGGCAGAGGCAAGCGCTTTGACGGCTTCCAGACCAAGCCCGGCATAACCGCCCGTAACGATAGCGATCCTGCCGGTCAGGTCCTGGCCGCCCAAGGCTTCCTTGGCGGTCGTTCTTGGCCCGAAGCCCGTTCGAAGCGGAGTTTGAAGCGCGATAGGATTCTGAGTCGTCATGCGTGTAACCTCCGGATGTGATTGTGCAATAGCACTTGACGACTATACATTAGTAAGTTTCAATAAACAACTCAGTAGCTATAATCTACTTAAAATCTTAACTTTCTATAGCAGCCTTCCTTCGGATCATTCGATCATCGCGCTTACTGCTGCTCGCACTCCCCGCAATCGCAACCTCACGCCGGTTGTTCCGCTTCTTCCTCCTCGCTCTCCGCCTTCGACTCCTCGCCCTGCCAGAGCAGCTGCATCTCCGCGCTGGTGGCAAGCAGTTCGGCTAGCGAGCCCTCGGCTTCGACCCGTCCATCCTTCATCACGAGGATGTGATCGGCCCGCGCCAGCGCCGCCCGGCGATGGGACACCGCGATGCAGGACACGTCCCGTTCCCGGAACAGCCGCTCCCACAGCACTTTCTCCGTCTCGACGTCCAGCGCGCTGGAGAGATCGTCGAAGAGGAAGACGTCCGACTGCGTCATCAGCATCCGGGCCGTGGCCGCACGCTGAATCTGTCCGCCGGAGAGCATGACGCCGCGGGGGCCGACGAACGTCTCGAGCCCGTTATCCAACGTTCGCAGATCCTGCTCCATGACGGCCAAGCGAATGACGCGGTCCATCGCTTCCGGCGTGACGGGGCTGCCCTGCGTGATGTTCTCGCCGAGCGTGTCGCTGAACAGCCGCGGCACTTGGGGCGTATAAGACGTCCGCGGCGGCTGGAAGTAGGCAGCCGGGTCTTCGATCAATCGCCCGTTCCATCGGATCGTGCCGTCGGACTTCGGCAGGAGACCGAGGAGCGTGCGGACGAGCGTCGATTTGCCCGAGCCGATCCGTCCGGTCACGACCAGGAACTTGCCGCGCTCCAGCCGGAAGCCGACGTCCCGGATCCCGTTCTCCGAGTTCGGGTACGTATAGGATAAGCCCCGCACTTCCAGGCTTTGCAAACGATCGTCCGCGCTCGCGACCGGAGCCTCGGTCTCCGGGGGATCGCCGTACAGATGGATCTCGCTATGCTCCGCGATGCGATCTTCCTCGCCCGGGCGAAACAGAACCCGCATCCGGTCGAGCGCAACGCGCAGCCGTTTGTGCTGGAAGACCATGTAGCCGAACAGGGACACGCTGAACGCGAACGTGCTCAGGTAGGACGTGAAGAGCGCGATATCCCCGACGGTGAAGCGGCCCGCCTTCATCTCCGCGGCGCACATCAGGAGGATGACGCCCGTGCAGATGCTGAGCACATGCTGGTTGAGCGATCGCATCCACTGCCTGAACAGGTTATCCCGCAGGGCCGCCTTCCGCCGGCTCTCGTTCAGTTGGAGAAACCGGTTCAGCACATGGTCCTCCGCCCGCCCGAGCTTCACGGCCTGCACCGCGCCGAACGTCTCCGCGATGAAGCCGGTGATCCGGCCGGTCGCTTCCCGGTTCAGCCGGGAATACCGTCTTGCCCGATTGCCGGAGAGGTTATTAAACAGCGTGACGATGACGAGCGGGAGGATGGCCACGAGCGTGATCTGCCAATTGATGCGGGCCATGATCACGACGCAGGTGACCGCGTAGATCACGCGCCCCCAGAAATCGACCCAGGACTCCACGTATTCGACGACTTCGTCCACGTCTTCCCGGAAACGGGTCATCGCTTCCCCGGGCGAAGCCGGCAGATTGCGTCCGGGCCAGCGCATGATTCCCGCCAGCATATTGCGGCGCAGGACGGCTTGGAGGTGATAGATGTACGTCACCCATTTGAAAAAAGCGATAAAAAACAGCCCGACTCTGGAAAAGCGGATCAGCGCGACGACGATCAGCGGCACCGCGAGCCATAGGTAATCGTGCGATTGGGTCGTCGCCCGGTCGAAGAACCATTTCATGCCGAGTCCGATGCCGACGGGCATCGCGTGGAACCCGCCCCATAGCAGGGCATTGACGAGATATAGCAGGGGGTTGTAACGAAACAGCTTCCCCATGAATTGCGTGACGGTCATGCCAATTCCTCCTGTCGGTCGGCTCGCAGCAGCCGCGCGTATTCCGATGACGGATCCTGCGCCAGCGCGGCTCGCGGGCCGAACTCGATGATGCGTCCCTGACGCAGCACCATGATTTTGTCGACTTTGTCCAGCGTGGCCAAGCGGTGGGCGATCACGATCCCCGTGCACTGCTCCAGCAGTTGATCGACGGCCCTCTGCAAGGTCGCTTCCGTCGCGGCGTCGAGCCGCGAGGAAGGTTCGTCGAGGATAACGAGGCTCGGCTGGGTCAGGAACACCCGCGTCAGCGCGAACAGCTGCGCTTCCCCAGCGGAGAGCGATGCGCCTCCGGCGGAGAGGCGCGCGTCCAGCCCTTCGGGCATCGCCTCGATCCACGGGCGCAATCCGAGCCGTTCGGTCGTCTCGAGGATCGTTTCGTCCGAGAGCCGCGGATTGAACAGCGTCAGATTGTCGCGGAGCGTGCCGTCGAACAGCTGCACGTCCTGCGTGACCATGCCGACCCTGCGATACAGCGATTCCAGGCGCAGGGATCGGATATCCGCCCCGCCTACCCGAATGACGCCGCTGTCCGAATTATACAGGCGAAGCAGCAGCCGGCTGATGCTCGACTTGCCGCTGCCGGTCCTTCCGATCAGGCCCAGCCGTTCCCCCGGCTTCAGCTTGAAGCTGATGTCGTGCAGGATGCGCTGATCCTCGCCGTAGCCGAAGTTCACCCGCTCGAACGATACGGACAGCGGACCCGGCGGCAGCTCGTCGCCGTCGCCGTCCGCGATCTCGCTTCGCAGCGAGAGCAGCTCCCGCGCGCGGCGCATGCCAGACTTGGCCTTTTGAAACTCTTGCAATTGATCGCCGAGCTGTTCGATCGGGTCGTTCAGCATTTGGGTGTATTGGAAAAAGAGAAATAACATGCCGAGCGTGATATGGCCTTGCAGATACATGCGGACGCTGAGCAGCAGCACGATCGTGACGGTGACCGTGAACATCGCGACCGTGACGTTCCAAGGCATGACCCGGAGCATCCAAGCCTTGCGGCCGGACAGGAATACCGATCGCATCGCCCGATGGTACCGATTCATCAAGCGCGGCACCCCGCCGTTCGCTTGCACGTCTTCGATGCCCGCGATCCGCTCCTCGATCAGGCCGAAGAGGGAGGCGTTCGCTTGGCGCTCCGATTGGGAGGCTTTTACGCCCAGGTCGCGGATTCGGAACATGACGCCGATGGACAGGCAGGTGAAGGCCGTCATCGTCGCGGCGATCATCCAGTCATAGACGAACATATAGCCCAGAATGCCCGCGAGCAGGACGAAGCTACCCACGATCTTGGCGATGAACATCGCGAAGAAGTTCGACATGTTGGTGACGTCTCCGTCGATGCGTTCGATCATCTCGCCCGGCGTCTTGACGTTATGGAAGCGCATATCGAGCCGCAGGACGTGCTTGAGCAGGTTGGCCCGAATCTGATTGGTGGCCCGCCAGGCGACGTCATTCCCCAGAAAGTCGACCGATACCGTGAACAATTGATTGAGCACGGCCACGGCGAGATACAGTCCCGCCAGCGACAACAGGCCGGAGACGCTTCCCGAGCCCGTCGCCTGGTCGATGAACCGTTGTACGATCTGCGGGTTCAAGAGCTGCAGCGCGGTCGTCGCCAGCAGCAACAGCAGCAGCGCGAGCATTCGCCATTTGACGGGACGCAGGTATTGAAGAAGCCAGGACATGGATTGTTTCGGATCGCGGTTGGATTGCGGATTGCGGTCGGATTGCGGTTCGCTTTTTTGTTTTTGCGGCATGCGGAGGAGAGCCCCTTTCTGGTTTGAGCAATCGCGGCGTGACCGTGACCGTGCAGGCGGGGGCCTGGAGAAAACAATAAAAAACTCCAGGCGCAACCGCCTGGAGCGAAGTACGTAGGGGAATTAATGCATACGCATACGCACGGCAGGGTCAGCCAATAGATACAAGCCTATGAAATTGGATGGGATTTGGGCGATTGGACTTGTCATTTTGGCGACCTCCTTTGTGAATGGTTTCGAATCGAAACTCGAATAAGCAAACTATAGCACGTGCTTGCGAACAGCGTCAACCCAGAATCTGGATAGTCAGGTTATTCATTGCCATGCCCGTCCCTGATCCGCGGGATGGAGCCTTTACAAGAGTTCGATATACCCTTCCGTTCCGTTCACGCGAATGCGCTGCCCGTCTTGTATCCGTTTGGTGGCATGCTCCACGCCGACGACCGCCGGCAATCCGTATTCGCGCGCGATAACGGCGCCATGCGTCATCAGTCCGCCGACTTCGGTGACGAGGCCTTTTATGGACAGGAACAACGGCGTCCAGCTAGGGTCCGTGAAGGCGGTGACCAGCAGATCCCCCTCCTCCAGATCGGCATCTTCCATGTTCAAGATGACGCGCGCGCGCCCTTCTACGACGCCGGAAGAAACGGGCAGGCCGACGATCGCGTCGGGCGGGAGATGGTCTCTTTTGTACGTGCCGGTAATGATCTCGCCATCGGACGTCATCACGCGCGGCGGCGTTAGCTTTGCATAGAACTTGTACTCTTCTTGTCGACCACAGATGATCCGGTCATCCAGTTCATTAGTGCGGATAACCTCGCGAAGCTCCTCGAAGGCGAGGTAATAAATATCTTCCTTATCGCGAATAACGCCCGCTTGCGCGAGTCGTTCGGCTTCTCTCAGCAAGGCCTGCTTATAGACGAAGTAGCGACTGACCATGCCGTACTTGGGATATTCCCGATACCCGATGCAATTCCGGACGAGGTCGATCATGCGTTTCGTCTCAGCGGCCTTCGCTTCGCCGTCCGGCAGCTGCTTCAATCGCTCCAATAACGATCTTTCTTTCTCCGAAGCTTCTTCTCGTCCTTGCTCGAACTTCCGCCGGCTTTCATGCGGCTCGAAGTTTTTGACGTTGGCCAAGATCAGCGGGACAAGCGTCGTCGGCTTCTCGCTCCAGCGCGTTCTGGTCATATCGATTTCCCCGGCGCATCGCATGCCGTATCGGTCGAGATAAGCCTGAATCGCGTCGCGCGCTTCCCGTCCGCCGTCAAGCTTCGCGAGATCGTCCAGAAAGCGTTCGTCTCTCGCCTGCCGTAAATAAGCAACGACTTCCGGATAAGGACGAATCGCGTCTGCCACATCCAACAGCGCCAGACCCATTTCCGAGGTAATATTGCCCGGCACGGATTGGGAAAGCGTATCTGCCGCGTTCGTTTCGCCCAGCCACTCGTTCATCTTCTCATTGATCCATGACGTGGCATTCATGGCCGACATAAACACGCTCGTGCTTCGCGGGTCGAACAGGATCTTCTGCAATTCTTGGATATCGTCCGCAATAAAGTCCATTAGGGCCGAACCCGATTTCGTTCGGATGGTTTGTTTTAACGCTTCGATCGAGGCTTGACTGCGTTCGATCAACTCCGCGACGATTGTCGGGTCATTGTCGAATGAGACCTTCGTGTCCGTAAGGCTTCTGCCGGGCCCCTGCATCTTCCCGTCGTCGGGCAGCGGTTTAATAAAATCTTCCCGTGCGATGATGGTCAGGAACGCGTCCTTGACGAGCGGATCGGATTTGCCCAACGTATCCATGAACCGATCTCTGTTGACAGGCGAAGCCAGCATAGGCGTCACGTCAACGAACAACCTGCCGCCGGCTCTGCGCATGGGCGCCCGAGTCGTCATCAGGTAAAAGGACAAGCCCAACGGTTTTATGGGATCGGTCATCATTTGTTGGTGGGCGACGGATACGTACACGCGATTTTCTTGGTCATTCGCCTCGGGGATCGGAAATAACGTCGTGATCGGCCGGCTCTGGACCATGTAAAAGGTATCCTGCGCCAAACACCATTCGATGTCTTGGGGGCAGCCGAAATGAGCCTCGATCCGTCTGCCGAGGCGCGCCAAACGTAAAATTTGTTCGTCCGTCAGCGTCTGGGTACGTTGACGATCGGGAGCGATCTGCCGGGTTTCCGTTCCGCCTCCTACTCGTCCGTAGATGCCCAATGTTTTGGCCGCAATCCTCTTATCGACGATTTCCCCTGCCTGCACGCGATAACTATCGGCTGAGACCAGACCCGAGACCAGCGCTTCGCCGAGCCCAAAGCCGGCATCGATCGAAAGCGATTTTCGGTTGGCGTTAATCGGATCGGCAGTGAATAATATCCCCGAAGCCTCCGGGAAAACCATCCTTTGCACGATAACGGACAAATAAACCTGCCTGTGGTCGAAGCCGTGCTGCATCCGGTAAATGACCGCGCGATCGGTAAACAGGGACGCCCAGCATTTGCCGATATGCCGCATGATCGCCTCTTTGCCGACGATATTCAAGTAGGTGTCTTGTTGCCCGGCGAAGGAGGCATGCGGCAAATCCTCGGCCGTCGCGCTGGAACGCACGGCATACGCGTGCTCCTCGCCGTACCGGGCGAGATAGCGAGCAACGGCTTGCTCCACATCGGCAGGCATTTCCGCTTCCTGGATGATTTGCCGAATCTGCTCGCCGATCTCGCCGATCGGCTCGCGATCTTGTGCCGTCAGCGTGCTTAGTCGCTCCACTAGCGCGTGGTAGGCTTCGTTTTGTCCGATGGCTTGTTGGAATCCCGCGGTTGTCACGCAAAATCCTTCCGGTACCTGCAGGCCTTCTATCGTGGATAATGCGCCTAAATTCAGCGCTTTTCCGCCAACGAGCATAAGCTTCGTGTCGTCCATTTCCTGAAAACCGAGAACCAAAGCACGCATTGAACATCGCTCCCTTATCAGCTTGCGAATAAACATTTGACAAAACTCCGCCGGCATGATACATTTAAATTGTAAGATGGATTTACTATGTCTACGATTTATTTTTTTGAGTCGAAACGATTGTAACATTGTGTTTGTTTATATGCAATCTCAAGAACCGGATCCTTCTGTCCAGGTTCTTTTTTGATGTTCGGGTTTAGTCAACCGTAAAGCCAGAGGCCCCCCTCAACACTATCTTTTATCTAATATTTTTGAAACGACACCAAACCCCAAACCAAAAGATACCCCGGTCGAGACAAACAGAATGATAAATAGCCGCGCTTCGGGCAAAATCATGCTCCCGCCGCCATGACTTGCTAGAATGATTGAAGTAGGTATTACAAAAGCCAGCGCACAGATTATCGGGTATAAGGGATAGCGGAGGAAGGATTTTATTTTCTGTTCGATCAAGACACACAGCAGGAGATAAACGAGCCCGTCAACAAGCATACAAAGTTCACAAACCGCATCGTGTCCGCCACTTCCTCAACATAAATTCGTGCCAAACTTGAAGGTTAACTTGTCATGTCAAGTTACATGGATTATAACTCCGCCCTCCTTGGATCAAATAGTGCTAACTTTTGTAGTACCCCCTCTACTCCCCTTTAATCGATCGGCTGCCTTCGCAGATTGGATATTCAGTTTTCTCGAGTCAACTGCCGCCAGCGTTCCATTTTTCCGCAATTTTTGAGACGAGCTCGTTCTTATGTAGATGAATGTCCCGCAACGAAATAACGGAATGCCACGAACAATCATCATCCGTTCCCAACGTGCACTCATCATAGATGAGGCTGATAAGCAATTCCTGTTTCTCTTGAAGCTTGATCCTCGCCGATAGCTTTTCATAGATCTTCATCTCGTCATACAGGATCGAATCCGCCGCTCTTTCGATCGTAATCAGTCCCGCAAAGCTCGTAAACCAGGCATGAAACGACCTGTTGCTTTCCGCAAAGCCTTCCGCTCCCTGTCGGTCGGCTTTAAATAAACGCAGCATGAGCTCCTGTTCCGCTTCCAATAAACCGTTGCTTACCGTAAAAAAGTGCAGCGCTATCCGCCGAGTCGTCTCCGCCCATACGTCTTGATACGCATCACGGAAGGACTGCCCTTCGATAAGCCCCCAACGGGAACTATCGAGAGAGGGGAATTTTCGCTCGTTCTCCCTGGTGCCGATGCCTGCGTTTTGAAGATAGATCATGTAATTCAAGGCATACGGCGCACTAGACTTTATCGAGAAATTGTTCACTGACGCTCCCTCCTCCTTACTCACGACTATAAGATACCTAAATCCTCGATTGAGATGAAGAGGATTTATTTCTGACAGCGCAAAAAAAACCATCGCCGATGTTCGCGATGGTCCTGAAAGGTTATAAATCCTGCGGAAGTTCGGACGGAACGAAGAGCCCGCTCACGTCGAGGCCCCGCTCATCCCTTGATTTCAGATCCTTCAGAAAATCCACGAACCCGATCTGCGGCTGCCATCCCAGCACGGCTTTCGCTTCCGACAGATCATGTTGTTCCACCTGCTCGGGCAGCGCAATCCCGTATTTATCGAGCAACGCTCGCGCCCCGGGAACCTCTTGTTCGCACCAGTCGGGTCCAAGCCGGGCGAAGTCGTTTTTCACCGGCTCCGGCATGCCGTGGTCGGTATGTACGATGGTTTTGAACAGCTTGAACGCTCGGCGGTCTGCGGCGGTTAGCGCCATGACGGTGGCAGACGCAATATCCCGGCGGTCGACGCCGTTGCGCAGCAATCGAGCGCCAAACTCCAAATAAGGCCGCGGGATAAATTCGTGATACCGCAGCATCGCGATTGAAGCCCCGGTCATCTCCTGATACGAGCGGCATAGTTCTTCGCCAATCACCTTGCTCACGCCATAGACGGACCCCCAGCCGTAAGCCATCGATGAAGCGTACACGATGGATCGGATCCCTTCTTGGCGGCACGCTTCGAACACATTGTACGTCCCGTCCACGTTGACGGCGAAGATCGTATCGTCGCTGACGGGAGGTTGATGCGCGCAATGCCAAGCCGCCAAATGGATGACGCCATCCATGCCTTTAACCGCGCGTTGAACGTCCGTGACCGTTCGCGAATCGCAACGAACGAACTCCGCTTGTCTTAAATCCGCCGCCATCGTCGGCATGACGTCGGCCATGCGAACGGTATGGCCGTCCTGCAGCAGCGCGCGGCATACCGCTTGTCCGCCATTGCCCGATGCTCCGGTTACCAGTACTTTCATTCGAATAGACCTCCATTCGTTCTATCGCCTAGAGTTGATCGATCCGTCTTGCGTCATCAGCGGATAATAAAGGACGCGTTGACGCCAACGCATTCGATGCCGCCTGCTTCGCCGTCTTCGCGCCCGGTATCGCCACGGACACGGCCGGATGGTTCAATACAAAACGCAGCGCCACCTGCGAAAGGGCACGATTCTCGTTAGCAAGCGACTTGAGCGCATCGACTTTTGCGAGATCCTGGGCATACCACGCTTCATGCGGCCAAAATCTGCGAATATCCCCTTCCGCGAATTCCGTGCCCGCGTGGAATTTTCCAGTCAACAGCCCCATGCGGAGCGGACCGCGCACGACCACGCCAATCCCCTGCTGCTGCAGATAAGGCAAAACTTCCTGTTCCGTGGAACGGTTCAAGATGCTGTAATCCAGCTGCACGGCATCCAGTCCGCCGTCTCGGTTAAAATGCTTGATATAGTCTAAATTCTCGGTAGACACGCCGACCGCCCTAACTTTACCGTCTTGCTTCAGCCGATCGAAGGCCGCCATGAACGCTTCCGTTTCCTCATGCTTATCCCACCAGAGGTGGCAGAAGTAGACGTCGATGTAATCCGTCCCGAGCCTCTTCAAGCTGTTCTCGAAAGCTTCGATGACTTTATCCGGACGATCATAGACCGCCGCCCCGTTCGGATTCCGATGATGTCCCAATAGTCCGCCTTTGGTCGAGATAACCAGCTTGCTTCTCTTGCCTTGAATCAGCTGGGCAACCAGCTTCTCGCTTCTGCCATCGCCATAAACATCCGCGGTATCAATGAAGGTAACCCCGCACGCGACCGCTTCTTCCATCGCTCGCAGAGACTGCTTATCGTCAACCGGCCCCCAAGCATCCCCGCCGATTGCCCAAGCGCCGCAGCCGATTTCAGCCACCTCGATACCCGTCTTGCCCAAACTCCTGGTATACATCGCGAACCTCCTGTTATGGATGACCTGCTACTAGCATATCGGATATGGAGCGATGCCGATAGTACGCACTTTGACCATAGTTTGTAACCATAAGGTGACCTTTGTGCAGGAGATTCTTCAGTCGGAGTAGAATTCCACTTGAACATCCCCTTACTTGATTGGAGGAAGCGCATGATGGATCAAGCTGAAATTTACGAATGTTCGATCGAAAAATCGCTGCGGATCATTGGAGGCAAATGGTCCTTTCTTGTTCTTCGCGAGCTGTTCTTTCATGGCAAAAAACGATTCAGCGAGCTGAAGGCCTCGATCGACGGCATCAGTTCCAAATCGCTGACGGAAACGCTGCGGCATCTGGAAGAGCATGAAGTCGTGATTCGGGAGGTGTACGCGACGGTTCCTCCTACCGTCGAATACCATTTGAGCCGCAAGGGAGAAGCGTTCAACGGAATTTTGCACGAATTGAAGAAGTGGGGCAATGACTGGGCGTAGTGCCGAGCTTGCAACCAGCCGTTAGATTAAAGAAGACAAGTCCGATGGCGGTCTTGTCTTCTTGGTGCGGAAGCCTCCGGCGCGATCATGGCGCCGGTAAAGTACCTCAGATGTTTCTCGACATCCAGACGCGTTCCTTTGGCTTCAGGAGATTGCAGACTAAGCTTTCACGTCTGCTGATAGCTCACGGCGGATAGCATGAAGATCAGAATCTCGACCGGATCCGTTATCCCCGCGTATCGATCAATATCCTGCCGATGCTGCACGATGTAAGCCCGCTTCTCCGACGCAAGCTTCTTCTGATGGCACGGCATGCAGATCCCGCCCGTCTTAGTAGCGGTGACAGATAGAATGGTTGCCGCGCAGCCAGGGGTTTGGCAGGGCAGTCGCTCGCTCATCGTATCCTTCTCCCTTGCGCAGTAAGTTAGTAGGTTCACTTTGTCCGAGTCAATGCCGCCGCAGCCTACATTCGCGCTGCTTGGACCCCCAGAAAATCGCGCATCGCCGAGTCCCCGCACAATTCGATCGCCCGCCCATAGGCTGCTTTGGACTCCTCGAATCGCTGCATGACCTTGAACAGGTGGGCAGCAAGCGCCCAATAGGGCTGATAGTTCTTGACCGCCTCGGCCGGAATGGCTTCGAGCAATGCGAGTCCGCTCGCGGCATCGACCGCCTCGGCAACGGCGGCGGCTTGACCGACGCGCACGCCGATCGTCGGCGCAAATCGCACGAGTCCCGCATACAGGATAACGATGCTTTCCCATTCCGTACGGCCAGTCAGTAACCGTTGGGCGTGTACCGACTGGATCGCGGCTTCGAGCTGGAAGCGTCCGATTCGCCGAGCTTGCGCGGCGCGGTTCAAGCACCGCTCCGCTTCTTCGATGGTAGCGACGGACCAGTGCCCGACATCCTGCTCGGAAAGCGGAATGTAGGTTCCATCGGGAGCGCGCCGCGCATCGTGGCGGGCTTCGCAATGCAGCATAAGCGCCAACAGTCCGTGTACTTCCGGTTCGTTAGGCATCAGCTTCGCAAGCAGCCGGCCCAAATAAATCGCCTCCGACGCCAAGCCCTTTCGGCGCGAATCGGCCCCCTTCACGTCGTCCCAGCCGCTTCCGTAGGCGGCGTATATGGCTTCCAATACGGCATCGAGCCGCTGCGGAAGGTCGCTGGCCTCGGGCAGCTCGAAGGCGATGCGGGCATCGCGAATTTTCGATTTTGCCCGGGTGAGCCGCTGACCCATCGTAGAAGGCTGCACGACAAATGCGGCGGCGATGCGCGAAGCGTCCAGTCCCAGCACGGTCTGAAGCATGAGCGGCGTTCGCGCCGCCCGATCGATGGCCGGATGCGCGCAGATGAACAGCAGCTTGAGCCTTTCGTCCGGAAACGCGATCTCGGAGTACGCCAGCTCTTCCGCTTCCGACATCGCGATCAGGTCCGGTATGGCTTTGGCTTGAATTCTCGCATGACGGACGCCATCGATCAGCCGTCGCCGCGCCGCGGTCAGCAGCCATGCCTCCGGTTTGTCCGGCACGCCAGTTCGCGGCCAGGTCTCAAGCGCGGCCAGGAAAGCATCCGAGAGCGCGTCCTCTGCCGCGGCCACGTCGCGCGAACGCGCCGCCATATAGGCGACCAAGCGGGAATACGAGTCGCGCGCCGCTAGTTCGACGGCAAGCTGCGCCTTCATAGCGGCTCCCCCGGATCGTATCGTGAATGGAATCCGGCCAGACGCCCATGAATCGAAAGCATGCTGTTCATCACCTGACTCTCCTCGCAGGATAAGCGATCGTGTCCACGGCTTACCTGTATATATAATCGTTTTTCTTCTCCTTCAGCAGCCGATCGTATTCGCCCGCGACATAATCGGTCTGGAGTACCTTCAACGTTCTCGACTCCCCGTTCTCCCAATCTACGACGCCTTCTTCCTGCAACTCGTTCAGATGCGCGTAAACGGTGGCTCGCTCCCGCAGGCCGACAAAGTTGCGAATCTCGTCCACGGTCGGATACATGCCGCGCTTGGCGGTATAATTTAAGATCGAACAGGCAATTTCCAGGCTTTTTTGTGATAAACTCATACAAGCACCTCCGTAGAGAAAAGAACACCTGTTCCCATTTTAATGCGAAGGCATATGCAAATCAAGTCTTGACTATCCTGTTTAATGCCTGTAAATGTTGTCAACCATCATTCCCGGAGGTACCTATGCCAAAATTGCGGCCTTTACTCACGCATGCCGATTTCGAAAGAATGCGTATTTTCACAAGAGCCATATCGGTTTGGAAGCAAGGCGAGCTCATCGATTCCGCGATGATCATCCAGTCGCACGACGAGGATACCGTGATCTCCGCCAAGAACGAGCGTTACGAGAAATCCGCTCATCAGTTCTTCTATGGTTCTCATCTATAGCGGTCGGCCGGCGGGAAGGAGAACCGCGCTTTCAAAGCTTTTCCGTTCCTGCATGTCCGGTTGCATAGGGGGAGCTATTTAGCTGCGAGCGGTGTTGCCGAACTCTAAGATCTCGTTCGCCGCCTGCCGATACCCGCCCGATCTCCGAAAGGATTCCCCGATCGCGGCCGCGGCGTTCTTGTAAGCGGCATCGCTCAATACCAGCTCCGCGGCTTCGCGCAGCTGCCGGGCAGTCAAGCCCTCCATTTGCAAGCGCATGCCCGCTCCCGTCTTGGCGACCTGCGCGGCAACGATCGGCTGGTCCGCGCCTTGCGGGATCACGATCAGCGGGACCCCGTAATAGAGTCCTTCGTGGGCGCTGTTCATGCCGCCGTGCGTAAGGAATAATTTCGCGGCTTGCAGCACATCCGGCTGCGGCACGTAATTGGACACGATGAAATTGCCGGGTATCTCCCCCAAATCCGCGATCGCGGTTCGCTCCCCGACCGACATGACGACCGTATGCTCCGTGTTCCCGAATGCCTCGAAGCAGCGTTGATAGAATTCGACGGCCTGGTTGAACACCGTCCCCAATGAAACGTAAATCGGCGATTTCCCCTCGATAGCGCTTAAGTCGAAGCCGGCTTGCGCGAATCGCGAAGAGATGGACGGCCCGACGAATTTGTACGTGCGGCCGAACGCATCCCCGCCGGGTTGAAACTCCCTTGTCGTATACACGATCGTAAGCGGCGCGGGATTGCAAAACGCTTCGTACGGAGAGCGGATGTCCGCGCCGTATTTTTCCTTCGCCATGGCCGTCAGGCTGTCGTAGCGCTCTTGGATCGGTGTCGCGATATCCGCGGGAACCGTCGCAAAGGACGCCTGCATCAGCCGGTCGAACGATGCTTCGGTCTGCGCGAACGACGTACATGAGCTGATGGACGGAAGCTCAAGCAGCCGAGCAAGCATACGACCGCAGCCGAACATGGAATCATGGATGACGTAATCGAAACGCTCGCCTTCGATCTGTTCAAGCACGCTCGGGATAATGACATCCGCCGTGAGCAGCAAGCCGTTGATTCTTTCGAGCAGGTACGATCTGCCGCCCGAGACGAAGGCTTGGATGAACCGCTGCCCGTCGAATGTCCGTACCGCGGCTCCCGCCTTCTCCATGCGCGCCCGATAAGCTTCCGCGCAGAAGTACACGACCTCCTCGCCGCGGGAAACAAGCTCCCGCACCACGCCGATCGTGGGGTTGATATGTCCTTCGGATCCGCCGTTGATAAATAACGCGCGCGCCAATTCCACCACTCCTTCGGTCGACTATTCTCTCCGTATCCCTCGATTCCACTATACTACCCGATGCGCGAATTGCAAAAAAAAGAGACCCGCAGCAACGGGCTGCGGGTCTAAAGTGTATATTTTAAAGGGGGTCGAGTTCTATTATAGGCGTCCTTCATTAAAATGAGATGAAAATTGGATTTCAATCCTGTTACATTTCGCGAACGCAACGGTCACCTGCCCAAGCGCGATCGCAATTGAAGCAATGTCTCGCATTGATCCTCGCCCCTCAGCTCGCTCAGCCGGGCTGCTAATGTAGGCACAAACCAATCTTCGAGATCGCTTCGGTCCATGGCCGACCGTTTCGCGTATTCGGCTATATAGGCTTCGCCGAAGAGCTCCCGATATTCCCGCTTTCTTAACCACGCGGGAGCATTCGAAGGCAGCGCATGCGCGTTAATCAGCATAAAGGTTCGGGCAACGTCCGCGTACGGATTTCCGACCAACGCGTTCAACCAATCGATCATTACGGGCCCATCGGGGGAAAGAATGATATTTCCGGGATGAAAATCATAATGGCATAACGCGCTTCCGTCAGGCAAGGCTTCAAGGCTCTCGATGGATTGCGACTTCTCTTGATCCGTGATTACCTCGGTCATCTGAATAGCCTTCGACAGCTCGGTCTTTAAATTGGCGGCGATGTCGATCTTAACCCGATGCAGCTCATCGTGAAGTCGCGCCATCAGCTTGGCGTGGCGAGACACGGATAATGTCGTCGGCATGATAGAGGCAAGCATCGTCGGCCCTTCGACCTTCTCGTAGATCAGACACGATTTCCCTTCGTATTGGATCATGCCGGAAAAGCGGGGCGTTCTAAGACCGCGGGCATTAATCATCTCCGCATTGCGGGCTTCCTTCGCCGCTTCATGAAAGCCGCCGATCGGATCATGCAAAATCTTGATCGCCTCGGTGATGCCCCATTCATAGACGCTCGCGGTATTGCCCGCGCCAAGGAGTCGACCGATTTTCATACCTCGTTCCTTTCGCAACGTTTCTCGCTTTCGCCTCTTCCGGCATCCGTTCTCATTCGCATGGGTACCTGTAGTAATCCTGCGCATGCACCGCTCGAAATCCGACCGATTCGTAAAGCCCAAGCGCATGGTCGTTTTTCGTTTCGACCTCCAGGTGCACCGAGTATCCCGCCGCGCTTTGCTCTTTAATGACCCGGCGCAGCACCTTCCTGCCTATCCCTTTGCCTTGATGCGCCGGCAAGATCGCAAAGCCGTAAATCCACGCTTGCCCCGCTTCCCGGCTCACCCGAATTTTCCCGACCGTTTCTCCGTTCGCGTCGATCATGAGCATATCCGTGTTCGTGGCGAAGTCCCTGCTCTCCACCGATCTGGCGTCTTCCTCGTTCACGCCGAACGCCGCAACCGTTAAGCGCACGCGCATCTCGTAATCGGCTGCCGTCGCCTGCCGCAGGACGATATCGTCCGCTGCTTCGAGGGGCTGTTCCCGCCAAACCATTTGATGCTCCGAAAATGCATACTCGGCGCCTTGTTTACGCAGGAACGCTTTTGCCGGCTCCGAGCCCGCGGGCGCATTCAACAAGATATTCCGGTACCCGTATTGGATAGCCTTGTCCATGCCTTGCCGGAATAACCGCTGAAAATGCCCCTTGCGTCGTTCGCCCGGCTTCACCATGCCGCATGCTTCGACGGTGGAACCGAACGGATACAGGCCCAGAAAAGCGATAAGCTCGCCATTCTCTTCCTGCAGAAAATCGAGCTGCTCGTCGGAGCCGCGTTGCCTCAGCATTTCCCAGTTAAGCTTCAGTTGTATTCCGTCGTGGTCTTCGCACGCGCGCTGCAATCGTTCGATCGCCAGCAATTGTTGGCTCGTTAGCATGTATTCTCCTTTGGCTGTCCGCATCCGATAGACTCGGACATCGTAATAATTCGGATCTTCCGCCTTCCTCGGGAGATTCGTCCTCCTAGAAACAGGAAGGACGCTCCGCCATTTTACTGTAACAGAAAAGGAGCCGTCGCGCGATCGGCTCCTTCATTGCTCCTATGCGAACACAAATCAAAAATCCCCGAATCCGAAAGAGAGGACGAGCTTACGCCGGCTTCGGGAGTCAAGCGTCCGCCTTCAAGGCTTTCCGCTTCGCGCCGGGCAGCGTTTCGGAGAAATCGATGCTTTCCCTGGCTCTTTGCAGCACGTGCGTGAGCTTGGCGATCTCGCCGTCGCGCTTGTCTACCTGCACCTTCAATTCTTTGTTTTCCGCTACGAGCTGCTCGATCAGCTGCGTGACTTGCGCGACCACGTCCTGCGACTGCGCCGGCGAGCTGCGCTTTTCGCGGACCTCGCGATGAGGTTTAAGCCCTTTGATCTCGGCTTTTTTCTCTTTGACCCTTTTCAATTGCTCGCTAAAGTTCTTGCGCACCTCTTTATTCCATCTGAACCCGCATGCCGCGGGCGTGCGCTGCAATATGAGGGCGGCTGCCTGAAATCCTTCCAGCTGCGTCCCGTTATTCTCCATATGCGTGAGTATCGTTTGACCGAGCAGCAGATCCTGTTGTTCCGTCCATTGGCTTTCTTGGTTTCTAGTCATGAGTCTCACCTGCCTTCTAATTAAAAGTCTTAGCCAATCTGATTTCATATATACTTCCGCCAGGCAATGAATATGCGAAAGAGATTCCAAGGCCGTAAAGAGGGATAAGCGGCGCGGCCGCCGCGATGCATAGGGCGGACCGGCCGCGGCGCGCGCCCGCTCCGATAGGGAACTAGACAGCCGGGAAGACCTCTCAAAAAAACAAACGAAATCATAACTTTACGGCATCGCCCCTTCTCGTCCGGTTCACTAAGATTAAGAGGCAATGGTCATCTTCCGCATCGGAAGAGAACGAAGTCCTATCCGGCCGTTCGGCGCTTTCCCGCGATCGGACCGCCGGCATCCAGCATAGGAGGGATGCACGAAATGACGAACAAGCAAGCCTACGAAGACGCGCTTGCCCGCGTAAATACGCATTCGGCCCCGACGGAGCTCCGCATCACCGATATCCGCTTCACCGACATCGTCGGCGCGCCGTTCCACAGCAGCCTGATCAAGGTCTGCACCAACCAAGGGCTCGTCGGCTTCGGCGAAGTCCGAGACGGAGCGGACAAGGTTTACGCGCAAATCGCCAAGAGCCGGCTGCTGGGCGAGAACCCCTGCCACATCGACAAGCTGTTTCGCCGGATCAAGCAATTCGGCGGCCATGCCCGTCAAGGGGGCGGCGTAAGCGGACTCGAGATCGCGCTGTGGGATCTCGCCGGCAAAGCCTACGGCGTGCCCGTCTATCAGATGCTGGGCGGCCGGTTCCGCGACAAAATCCGCATGTACTGCGATACGGACGTCGTCGACAAGGCGACCGGCACGGCGATGGGCGAAGCGCTGAAGAAACGGATGGACGACGGCTTCACGTTCCTCAAGATGGATCTCGGCATCGGGCAGCTGATCCATCTCCCCGGGACTCTGAGCGCGCCGCTCGGCTTCCTCGAAGAGATGCGGGAGAAATCCAGGAACCGGTACAACCAGAACTTCGACGGCATGACGGCCGAGCAGATCCGGGACATCGCCAACCGCCATTACGACATCTACAATATCCCGCATCCGTTCACGGGCATCCACGTCACGGAGACGGGCCTCGATATGCTCGAGCAATACGTGGCGGACGTTCGCGCGGTGATCGGCTACCAGGTGCCGCTCGCCATCGATCATTTCGGCCACATCGGACTCGAGGATTGCATCAAGCTCGGCCGCCGCATCGATAAATTCAACCTGGCTTGGATGGAAGACATGATTCCTTGGCAGTACACGGAGCAATATGCGAGATTGGCGCGCGCGGTAACGACGCCGGTCTGCACCGGCGAAGATATCTACCTGAAGGAAAATTTCCGGCCGCTGCTCGAGGCCGGCGGCGTCTCCGTCATCCATCCCGACGTGCTGACGGCGGGCGGCATCCTGGAGACGAAGAAGATCGGCGATATGGCGCAGGATCACGGCGTCGCGATGGCCATCCACATGGCGGAGAGCCCGATCGCCTGCCTGGCGGCCGCCCATGTGGCCGCCGCCACGGAGAACTTCCTCGCGCTCGAGTACCACTCCTGCGAGGTCGAGTGGTGGGACGACATCGTCATCGGCGCCAAGCTGCCGAAGAAGCTCGTGCAGAACGGCTTCATCGCGATGACGGACGCGCCCGGCCTCGGGATCGACGACCTGAACGACGAGTTGCTCGCGCAGCATCTGCACCCGGATATGCCGGAGCTGTGGGCGCCGACGGAGCAGTGGAACAAGCATTATTCCAATGACCGGCTCTGGAGCTGAGGCGGGCGCTGACCGGTAACTCCGGCGCGGCGCGAAAACCCCTTCGGTCCATGGACCGAAGGGGGTTTTCGCCGTAGGCGTCTCGATAGATGGCCCGGCTGTCAGCCGACAGCTGGGCCGGTTTTCTTTACTTGACCATGGCTGGCTGCCGCCGGCCTTGCGGCGGCGATCTGCCGGGTCTCCGCCCTTGCGGCCAAACCCACCAGCATACGCACAACAAAAACCGTCCCTTCAGCCAACTTGACTGAAGGGACGGCCCGCTTCCCTACCCTGCCGCCGCGGCTTCCATTAATCCTTTGATATACCCGACGCCATAGAGTCTGCCCAGCAGCTCGTAGCCCGGATTGTCGTTATTCTCGCCGGCCATCGTCGGCACGTGATCCGGCCGCGCGGGTCCGGCGTACCCGACCTCGTAATACGTCCTCATCGCTTCGAGCATGTTCGTCTTTCCGTCGTCATGGAAGGTTTCCTCGAACTTCTCCGGCGTGCCGCGCACGTCCCGGAAATGGACGAAGAACAATTTGTCCTGCTTGGCGAACTCGCGGATGGCCCGCGGTATGTCGTCCCCGGCCGTCGCGAGCGTCCCCTGGCAGAGCGTGATGCCATTGTATGCGCTCGGCACCAGATCGATCGCGCGCTGCAGCGCGGCCGCGCTCCGCAGGATGCGGGAGACGCCGCGGATCGGCGTGATCGGCGGGTCGTCCGGATGCAGCGCCAGCCTGACCTTGGCTTCCTCCGCGACCGGCACGATCCGTTCCATGAAATAGTGCAGGTTCTCCCACAGCCGCTCCTCCGTCACGATGCCCGCCTCCGTCAGCGGCGCGTCCTTCATCAGGCTGTGATCGTAGCTGGAGACGAGCGCGCCGCCCCGCGTGTTCGTCGTCGTCGACGTGCGGAACCAGTTGAACTGGGCCATGAAATTGTAGCAGAGCACCGGGATGCCGGCCGCCCCCATGTTGATCAAGAACTTCTGGAAGGTCTCGATCTCTTCCTCGCGTCCCGGCGTGCCTAGCTTGATGTGATTGCTGGGCGGCATCGACTCGATGACCGACAGCGTCAGCCCATGGTCCGCATACCGCTGCTTCATCCGGATCAGCGGCATCAGGTCCCAAGGCTTCTCGGTCTTCTCCTCCCAAGGCAGGCCTCCGACGGCGTGATTGACGTTCATCTGCTTCGCGAGCTGCCACAACTGGGACGGCTGGGAAGAGAAAAATTCCGCAAGCTGCATGCATGCTGCTCCTCTCGTTAAGGGTTCGTTCTATGCTTAGAGGATGGACGGCAGCGCCGAACCGCGCGCTGCCGTCCATCCCCGGCCCGTCGGTTATGCCCGGATTCGGCGCCCGCCGCGCCTAGGATCCGGCCTTCGCCGCCAGCTCCGTGCCCATCTTATTGATCTTGTCATAGGCGTCCTCGATGGATTGCTGCCCGTACGTGACGGCCTGCATCTCTTTATTGTACGTGTCCACCCATTCCGAGAAGCCGGCCGCGGCCGAATAGAACGGCAGCGCCTTCTCGACCGACAGGTCGTAGATTTCTTTGCCCAGCTTGTCCTTCTCCGCCAGCGTCGGCTCCAGGTCCTTGTAGATGTCCGGATTGATCGGAATGCCGCGCGTCAGCCCGAGCGTCTTGCCGGCTTCCTTGTCCGTGATGAACCAGCGCAGGAACCGCTTGGCCTCGTCCTTGTGCTTGGAATTGGCGCTGACGCTCAGGAAGATGGTCGATTGCGCCCAGCCGCCCCCGGATGGACCGGTCGGCATGTTCACGACGCCCACTTTGCCGGGCATCAACTGCTCCAGCGCGCTTACCGAGCCGGTCGTCGCGCCCCGCGTCATGACCACGCCGGATGCCATCGGATCCGCCTGCGGGTCGTTCTCGAGGAAGGCGGCGCCCTTTTCCGCCGGCGGTACGATCTTGGCCTTGCGGAACTCCTCGTACGTCTTGTAGTAAGTCATGAACAAGTCCTTATCGAGCGTGAATTTCTTGCCGCCATCGGCCATGACCGGGTCTTTGCCCATCGACGTCTGATACATGTTGTAGCCGCCCCAGTCCGTCGAGTCGCCGATCGGATATTTGCCCTCCGGCAGTTTCGCGCGGGCATCCCTCGCCCATTGGAAGTACTCGTCGTACGTCCAGTTCTTCTGCGGAAGCGCAATGCCGTACTGCTCCAGCTCCGCTTTGTTGAACGCAATGCCTTGCGCGTTCTGGCTGAGCGGAATGCCGTACAGCTTGCCGCCGATCTTCAGGTTCTCCACGACATTCGGATCCACGATTCCGCTCAAGTCGATGTCGGACAGATCCTCCAGCTGCCCTCTGGCGACGTATTCCTGAATATAAGCGGCATCCATTTGCAGCACGTCCGGAATCGTCTTGGAGGCCGCCAGCGTCGGCAGCTTCTGCCAATACGCGTCCCACGCCATGAATTCCGGCTTGAAGGCGACGCCCGCGTTCTGCTTCGCGTAGAGCGCGAGCGCGTTCTTGGTCGCTTCGTGGCGTTCGTCGGTGCCCCACCACATCATGCCGAGCGTGATCGGATCGGCTGCTTTCGTCTCGCCGCCTTCGTTGGCGCCGGCCACGTTCCCGCTGCCGCCGTCGTTGCCATTGCCGTTGCCGTTTCCTCCTCCGCTATTGCTGCAGGCCGTCGCCGCAAGCAGCAGCGTCAACCCCGTCAAGGCCAGAACCGATGATCTTTTTTTGCGCATAACTCGCAATCCCCTCTCGAATTCGATTCATGATTCGCTACCCTTTCAGACCGGTCGTGGCGATCCCTTCGACGAAGTACTTCTGGGCGAACAGAAAGATGATGACGGAAGGCGTGATGGACAGCAAGGACATCGCGAGCAGCTGTCCCCATTGAATGTCGAACTGGTCGATGAACATGCGCAGCGCGAGCCCCACGGTAAATTTGTCGACGGAGCTGATGTACAGCACCTGCGCGAAGAAATCGTCCCAGCTCCAGATGAAGGTGAAGATCGCGACCGTGACGAGCGCGGGCTTGATCAGCGGCAGGATGATCCGAAAGAATATGCCGTACACGGACGTGCCGTCGATCTTGGCCGCTTCGTCCAGATCGCGCGGGATGCCGCGGATGAATTGCACGAGCAGGAAGACGAAGAACGCGCCGCCGCCGAAGAAATGCGGCAGCACCAGCGGCACGTAGCTGTCGACCCAGCCGAGCTTGTTGAACAGGATATACTGCGGCACCACCGTCACCTGGCCGGGCAGCATCATCGTCAGCAGCAGGATCAAGAACCAGAACGCGCGAAGCTTGAACTGCAGCCGGCTGAACCCGTACGCCACGAGCGCCGCCGTGAACACGCCGCCGGCGACGTTGCCGAGCTCCATCAGGAGCGTGTTGCCGAAGAAATGCGCGAAGGTGTAGTCGCCGGAGAAATGCCAGCCCTTGCTATAGTTCTCCCACATCGGCGTCGAAGGCCAGATCGTGGGCAGCCCGAGCTCGACCGTCTTCTTCAAGGAAGCGCCGACCCACCAGATGACCGGGTACAGCATGAGGAGCGAGAAGACGGTCAAGAACAAATGGTTGGACAGCTTGCCCCGCAGCGTGGTCATTTGGCCTTCCCCCCATCCGACTCGTAGAATACCCAGTAGCGCGAGGCCAGGAAATTCAGGACGGTCAGCGCGGCCACGATGCCGAGCAGGATCCAGGCGAGCGCGGACGCGTAGCCCATCTGGTAATGTTTGAACGCTTTGTCGTAGAGGAACAGCGCGTAGACGTACGTCGAATTGATCGGACCGCCCTTGGTGATGATGAAGGCCGAGGTAAAGGTCTGGAACGAGCCGATGACGCCGAGCACCAGGTTGAAGAACATGACGGGCGAGAGCATGGGAAGCGTGATGCGGACGAATTTGCGGAAGCGCCCGGCCCCGTCCACCGAGGCGGATTCGTACAGCTCTTGCGGAATTTGCTTGAGCCCCGCCAGGAAGATGACCATCGTCGAGCCGAACTGCCACGTATTGAGCAGAATCAGCGTCCCGAGCGACGTATCCGGATTCGTGATCCAGCCGACGCCTTGAATGCCGAACCAGGCCAGCACTTGGTTCACGTACCCGTCCAGGCCGAACATGTTGCGCCAAAGCGCGGCCACCGCGATGCTGCCTCCGATCAGCGACGGAAAGTAGATCGCCGTCCGGTAGAGGTTCATCCCCCGAATGTTCCTGGAGAGGGCGATCGCGACCATCAGCGAGAAGAACAGCTTCAACGGAACCGAGATCAGCACGAAGACGAACGTCACGCTCAGCGATTTGGTGAAGGTCGCGTCATTGGAGAATATGTTGGCGTAATTGGACGTTCCGGTCCAGACGGGCGCTTCCAGCAGCGAATAGTCCGTGAAGGACAAGTAGAAAGATTGCGCGATGGGCCATAGCGTCAGCAGAAAAAATCCGAGCAGCCACGGGGAAATGAACAGATAACCGGCTAAATTGGTTTCTCCCTTGTTCTTGCGCTTTCTGCCGGGAGCTTTTACTGCCTCTGCGTAGCCTGCCTGCGATAACGGTTCAGCAGTACCCATGTATCTCCTCCTCAGGGCGTTGTCGTGGTCGATGCGCGTGTGGACGCTTCTTTACTTTATCGAAAGCGGTTACAAGCGGGTAGGCGACGAAATTATGAAATGGTTGGATTATTTTAACAATCTGCCCGTCGACGGTTTCTATTCGCTGCGGTCGGCCGGATAGGGGGGACATAATTATGCGGGAGCCGGAAAAGGCCTTAAGAATGTCGCATCGACAAATGTCCGCCCGTCCCTAACAATAGACTCGAGAGCCGGCCGCATCCGGCCGATGAACGCGCCAACGCCGACTATACTTTGCGAAAGAGGTGCTCCGCATGAAATTCGACAATCCCGAGGATATCGTCCAGCTTACGCCGCATTGGCAAGGGGAGCGGTTCCCGAACGGCCGCCCGAAGGTGCCCGAGGACGTGCTGCGCCGCATGCGCAAGATCACCCTGGAGGAAGCCTGGGGTCCGCTCTGGAACAGGGGCTATGCCTTTCAATTCGAGGGCGATCTCAAGATCGTCCATCCGGACAACATCATGGTCGGCCGGGCGGTTACGGCCGTCCTGGTGCCCAAACGCCCCGATCTGCACGAGACGCTGCTGAGCTACGGCCACGAGCAGGAAGGCCGCAAGGGCTTCTTCAACCAGTGGGTGATCGATTCGCTCACGGAGGACGACGTCGCCGTCATCGACATGTTCGACAAGGTCCATCTGGGCACGTACGTGGGCGGCAACCTGTCCACGGCGATATCGACCCGTACCAAACGGGGAGGCGCGGTCATCTGGGGCGGCATTCGGGACAATCAGCAGGTGGCCGGGATCGAGAACATCAATATCTATTACCGGGGAAGCGACCCGACCGCCATCGCGGACGTCACGATGGTGGGCATGAACGTGCCGACGCGCATCGGGCGGGCGATCTGCCTGCCCGGCGACGTCGTGCTCGGCACCCCCTCCGGCGTCATCTTCATCCCGCCCCACCTCGCGGAGCTCACGGTCGCGCAGGCGGAGAAATCCCAGGTGCGGGACGTCTTCGGCTTCGTCCGCCTCAAGGAAGGCGTCTACTCCACGGCCCAGATCGACGCCGCCTGGAATTCGGCCTTGTGGAACGACTTCGTCGCCTGGTTTCGCGACGATCCGGCCGCGAAGGATTATCGGCATTTGACGTGGGAGAAAGAGCTCGAGGAAGCCGCAAAGTCGGACGACGGCGGCGATCGTCGGCATGACGTGCGGCTGTAACAGCCTTTCCGCAAACAACGAAAAAAGGACTTTGGACGAACGGCCCGGCCGCTTCCAAAGTCCTTTTCGCTTGGCGTTATTTGCCGACGGATTCCCGGTAATCCGTCGGGGACAAGCCGACCTTGCGCTTGAAGATCTGACTGAAGTACCGCGGGTCTTGATACCCTACCTGCTCGGCGACCTCGTAATTTTTGTAATGCGTGCTGCACAGCAGCTTCTTGGCGTTCTCGATCCGGATGTGGGTCAGATGCTCGATGAAGGTTTTGCCGGTATTCAGCTTGAAGAGCAGGCTCAAGTAGGTCGGGGTCATATACACCTTCCGCGCCGCGCTTTGCAGCGATACCGCCTGGTATTCCTGCTCCATGTGATGGATCGTTTTCTTGATGATGCTGCGATGGCTCTCCTTCTGGTCGGGCAGCATGGCGCCTCTCACGCCGACGAAGAAATGGCTGACGTACGCCTTGATCTCCTCCAGCGTCTGCATCTTGACGATCGACATGACCTCGCATTTATTGCAAGCGCTGTCATAATTGGCGCCGGCAAGCAGCTTCTTCTCCGAACCGATCAGCAGGCGGGCCGTCAATTCGTACATCGCCTGAATATCGATCGGTCCTTGCGCGAGCAAGGCTTGATAGAAGGCCTCGACGGCTTCTTCGATATCGGCGTCCGCGTCCGCCGCTTTCAAGGCGTCATGGAGCTCCTTCTCCATGTCCGCCGGGTAGTCGCCGAGCGCGGCGTACGGGGGAAGCTCGCCGTAGTGGATGATTTTGCCCGTTCCGCGGTAAAATTTGTTTTGCAGCGCGCGGGCGGCCTGCCCGTACGATTGATGGACGTCGCGCAGGCGGCTGCAGGGATTGCCGACGCCGACGTTGATCGGCTGGCCGAAGCGCTGGCTCAGCATGCTCTGAACGGCCGCCAAATGCCCGGCGGATACCCACGAGAACAGCAGGCCGATCCGGTTCCGGTCGTCCATGAACACGATGCTGCCGCGCATGGCCCGCTGCTGCAAATCATCCCGCATCTCCTCGGCGCGAACGATGCGCTCGTGCTCGTCGGCGCCGGAGAAAGCCGGCTCCAGCAGCGCCAGCGCCGGATAAGTGAAGTACGGATTCAAACTCAGGCAGGACAAGCCTTCTTTCACGTTCTCGCACTTCTGCTTGCGTCCCAGAACAAGATCCTGAAGAAAGCGGTCTCTCATCCACGTCAGGATGACATCGTCTTCATACAGCAGTCCTTCGCGAAGCATAGTCGATTTCCCCTTTATGAAAGGATGGTTGCCGCTATTCCAAATCGATGAGCTTGTACGCGTGCATGTGCTCGATGAACGCGGCTTCGGCCGCGTCCGCATCGCCCGAGCGCAGCGCGTCGACGAGCAGGAGATGCCACTCGGCCAGCACCTCGGTCGTATAATGGCGATTGGAGATGGCCATGAACCGCATGACTTTGGTGCGCATGTGATTCCACAGTTCCAGGATCGCTTGATTGTCGCAGCGTTTGTAGAAGAACGCATGGAAATCCATGTCCAGCTCCAGGATGCGCAGCATCTCCTTTTGCTTGTTGGCGATCTCCATCTCGCCGATGACGCGATGCAGGTAAGCATAGTCCTCTTCCGTCAGCAACGGCATCGACTGACGAACCGCGAACCCCTCGATAATCTCGCGGAGGACGAAGATGTCCTTGATCTCCTTGGCGGTGATCGTGGAGACGACCGAGCCTTTGTTCGGAATGCCGGTGATCAGGCCCTCCTGCTTCAACCGTTCCAACGCCTCGCGCACGGGCGCTTGGCTGATCTGGTATTTCCCCGCGATCTCCATGACGATCAGGCGGGCGCCCGGCTGAAGGATGCCGGCGAGTATGTCCCTCTTCAAGTCCGCATACACGTGTTCGCTGATGGAATTGTTCGGATAATCCGCTTGACTGCCGCTCATGACGTCACTGCTCCTTTCAACATTATCGATTATCGATAATCGATAATGTTGTGTAGCTCTTATTATAGGGGTTGTTCCCCCCTGCCACAACCGTTTTTATTGTAGAAATTTGTCATCGCAAGTGCCCTTGTCGTCGAACGCTTGGGGGGATTGGTTTGCGTTCACTGTTGGCAGACAGGGAATGCGGCATTCGACCTTCGGTCGCTTTATGCATTGCTTTTCGCTCTCTCAAAACAACGAAAAAGGAGACCTGTCCGCGACTGCGGACAGGTCTCCTTTTCCTTCTGCGGCAACAGCTGCGCGATCCGGGGAACCGATGGACATTATTTCTTCCGATCGTCATTGTTCAAACGGACACCGTTCTTAAAGCAAATGTCCGCCGGACACTTCAATGTCCTGCGCCGTAACCCAGCTGAAATCATCGGACAATAAGTTTACGATGACCTTCGAAATATCTTCGGGTTGGCCGATTCTGCCGAATACGGATTGCTCCGCCAGCGGCTTGATGAATTCAGGATATTTATCGAATGCGCCATCGCCAAAGTTGCTGTGCGTAGGACCGGGAGAAACGGCGTTGACCCGAATTCGGCGAGGGGCAAGCTCTTTGGCGATGTAGCGGGTCCAGGCGGAGAATGCGGCTTTTAACGAGCCGTAGGCGGAGTATCCCGGGAAGGATTGGTTCTTGGATGAACTCGTCGTATTTACGATGGCTCCGGCATCATTCATGAATCCGACAAGCTTTTGCGTTAAGAAAATCGGACCTTTGAAGTTCGTATTAAGAATATTATCGAAGTATTCCTCGCTCATTTCAGTGAACATCATTGGCCCGCCGATGCCGCCATTATTAACTAAGTAATCAAAAGTCGTTCTGTTCCAAATTTCCCCGAGGCCCTTTTTCACATCCAGAACGAAGCCTTCGAATGCTGGGATTCGAGTCAAATCCAGCTTCAGTGCTAATGCCCGAACTCCCGTATTCTTCTCAATTTCCTCGACGACTGCTTCCGCTCGGTCCTTATAGGAGTTGTATGTGAGAATGACGCTTATTCCGCGCTTGCCAAGCTCAAGGGCCGTCGCTTTTCCAATGCCGTTACTTCCGCCTGTTACTAATGCAATTTTCATAAGATCTCTCCTTTTTTGTGTTCGTTCTGGATTCCATTTTAGCCGCGTCTGCCGTAACAAAATAGATCTATTCATGCCTTATGATTGCCTAAAAGCACCATAGATCCTTTCGAATAAAGCGGATTATCCTGTAGATATGCCATAAGAAGAGCCTAATAATGCCGGAATAACTCAGGGTGGTGTTGAGGAAAATGAGGTCGTGTAATAAAATAAGCGTATGAATACAGTCCTTGATGAAATTATTGATCTGATGAAAAGCGCAGGCACGCGGCCGCTTGAAACCGGAGTACCGGGGCTAAGCATGATTAAGGGAGACATTCCCGCACATCAACTCGCGGCGCTCTACGAGCCGATGATTGGCTTTACGGTTCAAGGAACGAAGATTCTTTCCATCGGGGAGCGCAGCACCGAACTGAAGGGGCCGTCTTATTACGTGTTACCGGTACATGTTCCCGCAACGGCGAGCGTACATCCAGACCGTGATGGCCGCCCTTACATGTCCCTTGGTCTTAGGTTGAATCAAAATGTGTTTCAGCGTCTGTTAAGAGATCTTCCTGAAAATCTAATCCTGCCTGCTTCTGAGCATTTCGCTGCTTGTGAAATAGACAGTGCATTCATGGAGGCATGGCTGCGCTTATTGCGATTATCGAAAACGCCAAGAGATATTCCGGCTCTTGCACCGGTTTATGAGCGCGAAATCCTTTATCGCGTGCTGATGGGGCCACAAGGATGGCATCTGAGGCAATTTGGCCTGCGGGAAAGCGATTTATCCAGGATTTCCCGGATAGTCGCATGGTTTCGCGAAAATTTCATGAGGCCGATAGACATTGGTGAGATGGCGACGAAATCTGGCATGGCCATAAATACCTTTCACCGTCAATTTAAGAGGGCAACTGGTTTAAGTCCTATTCAATTTCAAAAGCAATTAAGGCTTCTGGAAGCTAGAAACCTCATTGCGTTCGAGGGCTATTCCGTTGCCAGTGCCGCCTATCAGGTCGGCTATCAAAGTCCCTCGCAGTTTAATCGCGAGTACGCCCGTTTTTTCGGTTTATCTCCAGCTCGGGACACGGAGAAATTAAGACGAATCGAAAGCACGAGGGATTAGAGCATTGGCATCTTTTTTGTACAATTCACACCTGTAGAATGCTGTTCGCGGTAAGTGATAGCGTACAATAAAAAGAACGCTCCCGCGCTTTCGCTTGGGCTACGTCCTCCTCATGATATTCCATTCCGATCATCCTATTACGTACGTTAAAAGCCGCCGATCCCCTAACCCACAATACCGCGTTATATCCACGATTCCGGTCTAAGACTTCATTTTCCTGAGGGGAAATGCGCTTCGTAGACGAGCAGCGCTCCCTCGTCGTCATCGGGCACCGCGTACAGACGCAGCCCTTGTCCCGCTTCCTCGAGGAACACCGGATTGCGGGTAATGACATGTCCATGCGGCGAAAACGCCGTGACGGGCACTTCGTGCATCGCCTCCAGCGTATCCAGATCGATCAGGGCCAAGCCTCCCAGCTCGTACGGCCCGGCATGCCCGCCCGCCGGTTGGGGCAGCTCGGAGATCCCGCTCGCGATCATCTTCCCGTCGCCCGCGTACTGGGCATCTTGATAATCCACGAAGTGGCTCGCGTTGTCCTTGGATCGCAGGAGCTCCCCAGCCGCGTTCCATTCATAGAACCTGCGCGATCCCCAGCTGTTTCCGATCAGCGTCCCGTTCCGGCCGTCATGAATCACGCCTCCGATATGATCGCGGACGCGAAATGCCGCCTCCGCGCGCATCGTCTTGGGATCCACCTTGTACACGATGGATTGGCTGTGCGGCCGGTATTCGGCGACCGGCACCCACAGATGCTTCCCGTCGAAATCGATCCCGCCCGGATGATAGATATCCCCCTCGCCCAGCCGTATGTCCTCCGCGAGCTTCCCCCGCCGGTCGAAGACGAACAAATGCCCGGTTCCCCGGCCGGGCGAGCGGTCATACCCGTTCTGCGGCGTATCGCTGCGAATCGGCCACTCGGTCAGCTCGACCGAAGACAGGTAGAAGAGGTCCCCGATGCGCACCATTCCTTGGGCGTGATGATTGTTGAATGGCAGATCGATCCTGTCCCGCAATTCCCAGCGCGTGACGCGCGTAAGCCGCCGGAACGCGGCGATGAGCTGATTATCCATCGTGCTTCTGTCCTCCCGAGGTGAACGTGATTATCGTCGTTAGCGGTTCGTCGTACCGCCGGTCTGCCTCCATTATAGACCGGGTTCGCGCGTTGTCCAACCGTTCCCCCGGCTCGCCGAGCGCGGCCGGTTATGCTCCTTCCGCGATTCTCTCAAATTCCGGGCCCCGCTTGGAAAGGAGCTTCCGCAATAAAGGACCTCGTTCTCCTTAAAGCGGAGCCCGAGGTCCTTTCGTTTACATATAGGAATGTCCCTTGTCATGCCGATACGTTCGCGGCAGCTCCAAGTTGGTTCTCTCGCGTCGCTTCCTCTGCCGGCCTTAAGCTCCGGCTTGAATGACCGGCATGACCGTTACTTGGTCGACGTCGAGGCTGACGGACGCGCCGACGCTCTTCAGCGCAAACCCGACCCCGCCGCTCGTCAATGACGCATCGCTGAAGGTCGCGGCCTCGACTCCGTCGATGGTCAGCGTGAATTGGCTGCCGACCGCCGTCAGGTTGTAGAGGTGCTCCTCCGTCATATCGAAGCCCGGAATCGCGGCGCCGATGTCGACGGTCGCTCCGACCTGCGAGGGCGTCGAGGAATTCGGATACTTCCACATCTCGACGTTCTTCGTATCCTTGAACTCCAGGAAATAGTAGCTCGTCGAGGAGCTGTACCGGAACATCGTCCGGAAACGGTTCGACGCCGCGTCGAACGACAGGCTGAAATCCTGCGTGGAGTAAGGAAGCGCGCTCGACTTCACGACCGCCCGCTGCGGTCCCGTCAGCGTCGTGGAGCCGGTCAGCTTGGCACCGGCCCCGCTGCCCGTTATCGTCCAGGCCGTGCTGCCGAACAGGTCCCAATTGCCGAGTCCGGCGGCGAAGCTCTCTTGGAACAACGGCTGTACCGTAACCGTGACCGTGCAGGACGCCGCGAACGAGCCGTCCGCCGTCGTCGCTGTGATGACCGCGGTGCCCGGCCCGGCCGCCGTCACTTTGCCGGTCGCGTCGACGGATGCCACCGCCGGCGCGCTCGAGGTCCATGCGACGGCCTTGTTCGTCGCGTTCACCGGCTGAAAGCTCGCGATCAGGTTCGCGGATTGGCCGGCCGAGAGCGACAGCGACGCGCTGTTCAGAGCGACGCCCGTTACCGGTACCGGTCCGGTATCGTTGCTGCTCGTCACCGTCCAATTCGCGAAATCATAGGTCAACTGCTCGCCGCCGCGCGTGGCCGTGAAGAGATCCGAATTCTGATCCTGCTGCAGCCACGGCGTGTCGAACAGCTTGAACGACGCGTAGTCGATCGGCGTGCCGTTGATTTTGTGCGTGCCGGCGTAGGAGCCGGAAGCCTGGTCGAACGTCAGGTCCATCGTGTCCCCGCTGAGGCTCGTGTAGACCAGCCGCGGGTTGGCTTCGTCGATATGCGAGCTGTCGACCGACGTCGTCGTGAGCACCGCGTTCTTGAAGCTGGCGAAGTCCGCATAATCCGAGGCGTCCGCCGTCTCCAGCACCCAGCCGTTCTTGTCCGCGCGGCTGCGCAAAATATTATAGTCGTTGTAGAGGCTGGCCGTCGGATGCGTCGACGCGTTCGTCTTGACCTTGTTGCCCGGGTCGGTCGTCGACTGGTGGTACCAGGTATACGGCTTGATCATCTTGAATGCGAAATACATCGAACCCGTATCGTTGAACACCCAGCCGGACTGTTCCTGGCGCGTTGCGATCGAGCCGGTGTCCGGGAACATGGCGTTCAAATAATTGTCGGTCGCGTTCGCGCCGCCGAGCGACTTGTAGACGGCGATCGCGGCGCTGCCGTCCTGCATGACGCGGTGACTCTCGGGCTGATCGTAGTTACCGATCGCGCTGCCGTTCTGGTCGGCGTTGACCCGGAACAGCGCGTCCGGCTGCGGCGACTGCCAGCGCAGGACGGCCTGCATGTTCTCGATCCAGTTGTCGACGCGGTTATACGTCACTTCCGTTGCGAGGCCCCACGTCGGCTTCACGAATGCCTGACGGTATACTTTCATGCCGCGCCCGCTCGAGTTCTGCAGGTTCGTCTTGCGCGACGAATAATCCTTGCTCGTGTCGCGGCCGATCTCGAGCGCCATGTCCGGCGGCGAATAGGTCATCGACGGCGCGACCACGAGGCCGATGTATTCCAGGAACGGCCGGTACGCTGCCGGCACGAGGCTATCGGATTCCCCGATTCCCTGCTGCGCCCGATTCTGGCCGAAGTACATCCAGGACAAGGCGGAATGGTCCGCGCCCCGCCACGTCGGGCCGCTTGCCGAGCTGCCGTCGCCTTTGGAACGGCTCGTCGACGAGATGACCGTGCCCGCGTCGTTGATCCAGTCGTTTGCCCATTCGAACCACATGACGTCCATGGCCATTTTAACCTTTTGCTTGAAGTCCGGCTCGTCGGTATATTGGTAGATGGCGTTCAGGCAGAAGTAGGTCATGAACGAATATTCCAGGCTCTCGTATTCCGCCCAGCCCTTGTGGACCCCGGCGTCGATCATGTTCTCGACGTTGGCGCGGTTGATGCTCTTGAGCTCGGCGCCGGATTTGCCGTTCAGGTCGACGACGTCCGGCAAATATTGGCCGACGAGGTAGCCCGCCGCATAGTTGCTCATCCGAAGGTTTTCGGTTTGCGATAGCTGCGCGTAAGCATACTGCGCGAAGTAGCTCTTGACGTGACTGATCATCGTCGGGCTGAATTTGCTGCCGTCGAGTAAGTACGCGTACATTTTGGACACCGTCTTGTATTGCTCGGCGTCATAAGTCTGGAACAACGTGTCGAGCTTCTGAAGGTTCAGGGCCGTGTTCTGGTTGTCGTACAGCTGCGCGGTGTACTGCGCGATGTTGAGCGGTCCGCCTTCCTCGGACACCGTTTTGGCTTTGTTCCACAGCCACTCCCGTCTCGTCTCGACCGTGCCCGGATAAGGCGAATAGTCCGCGGACGGCGGCGGAACCGCGCCGATGCTCACGTTGGAGAACGTCGCCGTGGTCAGACGGTTAACGTCATGGCTCGTCAGCGCGAGACCGAAGTAAACGGTCTCCTGCAGGTTGACCGTCTCGCGCTTGACCAGCGTCCAGAGCGAGCCGTCCGCCGAGTCGTACGCCGTGATGACGTTGCCGACGCGCGTCAGCTTGACCCAATACGGTGCCGGCGCGACCGTGCCCGACGTCAACGTCGAATTGCCGCCCTGCTGCAGCCTATCCTCGAACACGACGCCGTTCGCCGGCGAGACCGCCATCATCGCATGCGGCGACTGGCTCGTCATGTTCTGCCGGATCATGATGCCCGCCTTCGTCCAGGAGACGCCGTTCTGGATGCCCGAGACGCGCGCCACGATCTGGCCGTCGCCCTGCCATGGGCGGTAGACGTAATGGAACGCATCGTCCGTGCCCCAGATGTCGGCGCCGGATGCCTGCACGCTGTACGTATCCGCGGCCGCGTCGTAGCTCGCGCCGCCCGCGATGCGCACGGTGCCGATGTCGAGGTCGCCGAACGGCGCCGGCAGGCCGCTGTGCGACGTCGCCGTCGTCACGGCCGCCGCCGCGCTAAGCGCCGAAGCATTGCCCGCGGCGTCGCGTGCCTTGACCGTGTAGGCGTAGGCCGTATTCGGCGTCAAGCCGGTCACGGCGTAGCTCGTCGCGCTGCCTCCCGCCATCGCGATCAGCAGGCCGTTCTGATAGATGTCGTAGCGGGTTACCCCGACGTTGTCGGTCGCGGCCGTCCAGGACAAGCTTACGCCCGTGTCCGTCGCCGTTGCCGCCACGTTCGTCGGCACCGTCGGCGTTTCCGCGTCGATGACCGCGCCCGGCTTCAGCTCGTAGACGGCCAGATCGTCGACGACGATGGCTTCGTCCGTGCCGCCGGTATTGGCGCGCACGCTGAAGGACAGCCTGAACGTCGTAATCTGCTTTTGTCCGCCGTTCGGCACGATATGGAACTTGTATGCGGGCAGATCGGCGTCGTTAACCGCTTTCAATTCATTCGGCACGGTATTCGTATACGCCGCGGTGCCGGTGATGCTCGTCGCCGCCCCCATCGGGAAACGCGGCACCGAATAATTGTCGTCGAACGGCGAGAATTCGATTTGGGCGTAGATGTCTTTGTTGACCGGACTCGTGCTCGCCGCGCTGCGCAGCAGCTTGTACTCCAGCACGAAATCCACGGGCGCGCTGCCCACGGGCATCCGGTAAATCTCGTTGATCCGCGAGATCAGCGTCCCGCTCGTCTGGCGGTACGACACGCCGGTCGGCGTGCTCGCTCCGGCCGAAGCGTCGCGTATCTCGAGCGCGTTGTTGCCGCCAATCTGAACGATCTGCTGCGCGCCTCCGGACGTGGCCGTGTCGAGCGTGAACGGACTCGTGCCGCCATCGAAGGTATTGTCCATGTCCGCGGCCAATAGATTGACCCTCGGCACTTCTTCCTCGCCCGAAGCATGCAGGACGGGCATGCTGCTAAATGCCAACATTCCTGCGAGCAACCAGCTGATCGCCTTCTTTTGTTTACCCCTTGCCATTGTTCTCGGCCTCCTCTTTGTTCCGGGCTGCGTTCCCGGTTCCATGCGTGGCGGGATCGATCGGCCATGCATGCGTCCTTTCGTTAAATTCCCTCCTTGCGTCAGCCTTACGATTGTTCCGCGCCCCCATCCGATTCCCTCGCGCCTTCGAACAAGGCCTTCGCCATGATGATAGCCGTACGTCTCGGGCGCCGTATAGTTTTAATATCGGAGGCAGGTGCTGAAACGGCTGAACACCCGCCAAAAACCCGGTGCTGAAAGCGGAAATGCGGTTCTGATTGCGGAAAACGCTTTCTTTGGCAATAAATTTCTTTTCGATCAAAAGAAAAGAGCCTGCCGCATGGCAAGCTCCGCTTCGCGATTTAATCATTACGATGTAATTCCCTTCTTCGTTGCCAGCGGGAATGCAACGTTTGAGCAAACTTTGCCGTATTTGCCCGATATACGTCGAGCTCGTGATAGTCCGGCAATCCATTTTGCAGCAATAAGGCATTCAATTCCAACAGTTTTTCAAGCAGCTTCTCCGCGACGCGTAAAACATTCTGCTTTGAAAACACGAATCTCATGGTCGTAGATTGTTCCGCATCCCAAGTCACGGTTTCTCGGCCGTGACGAACATTCACATAAAATCCGCCACAGCCAAATAAGCCGCAAGAGCATGTATACATGCTGGGTAGTGAATCAAAAAACGCCGCGACAACAAAAACCTCGTCCTCGTCTTCATTGAACCTTCGCGCGTTCACGGAGAGATTTATTCTGTACTCCACTACGGGAACCATTATTCTTTTGTACTTCGACACGTTCTTATAGGCTTGGGATACTTCAACATATATTTCGATTTCGAGTTCGTCCACACCCGATTTATTCATATCGACTCCAACTTCTATGTCGTTCAGAAATAGTTGTAATACCCCCAAAGAAGCAAAAGAGGAACTGCAGCCAGAAAGCATGCGCCCGCAAAGTTGTTCTTCCACTTCTTATCCGCACGGGATTCCGTAAAATCATTTGCCCGTTGCCGATCACCCGATACGAGCGCCCCGCTTATAATAACGGTTATGATAATCAAACCAAGCCCCAGATAACCTGCTGCTTTTTGACTGAAGTCGCGATCGATAAGGAAAGAAAGCGCAGCGATAATTAAGGCGGCCAGAAGGCCGCAGCCGAGCGATATTTTGGCTGTCCTCAAGTTCATCCCCCTTCCTTATCTTAACATAAACGATCCCTCCTGGCGCATGCTGCGGTATGCTTGCAGGAATTCTTGAATCGGCGACGCATATGTTGGCTTCATGCATTTCCCCGCTTTTAAACGCAGCAAAGGCTGCCGATTACATCGACAGCCCTGCTTACAATAATGAACCAGCGGAAGGAGCGGACCGCTTCCCGGCAACTGCCGAAAATCCGATCCCGTCCCGACGCGCCGCCCTTACACGACCGGGACCGGCTGCTCCGCATAGCGCCACCACAAAGCCGCGCCGACGCCGCCGGCGTCCTCGCCGAGCTGCGCCTGCTTGAATTCCACGCCGTCCACCAGGCCGGGAATGCCGTATTGCTTCACCGTCTCCCGCATCGGATCCAGCAGCAGACGGCCGCTGCGGGAGACCCCGCCCCCGAGGATGACCAGCTTCGGGTTCATCAGATGGATCATCGAGATCATGCCGATGCCGAGCGCCGCGCCTGCTTGCGCGAGCTTATCGGCCGCGTACGCGCTGCCTTGCGAGGCGGCCGCGGCGACATGCTCGGCGGTCAGCCGTTCCGGATCGCCGCCGGCCAGCCGCAAGATCGCTTCGCCGCCCGTTTCGCCGGCGGCGATCTCGTCCCGGACGATCCGGGCGATGGAATTGCCGGACGCGTACAGCTCGATGCAGCCGCGGTTGCCGCAGGCGCACAGCGGTCCGTGGCGGTCGATGCTGATATGGCCCAGCTCCGCCGCGCTGTTGGAGGCGCCGAGCACCAGGCGGCCGCCGCTGATGATGCCGCCGCCGATCCCCGTCGATACGGTGACGAAGATCAGGTCCTTCGCGCCCGCGCCGGTGCCGGCCATCCACTCGCCGAGCGCGGCCGCGTTGGCGTCGTTCATCACCTGCACCGGACAGTCGAAGCGCGCGCGGAACAAGCGGCCGAGCGGCACGTTCTCCCATCTCAGATTGGTGGCCAGCACCACGGTTCCCTGCCGCGGGTCCAGGATGCCCGCCACGGCAATGCCGATGCCCCAGACGGCGTACGCCGACGAAGACGCGAACGTCTCGGCCAGCAGCCGCCTCACCATCGCCTCCATCCGGTTGATCGTATCCGCCGCTCCCCGCTCCGCCAGGGTTTCCTCCTTGGCCTTGGCAATCAGCTTCCCGCCCGCGTCCACGATGGCGGCAAGCATCTTCGTCCCGCCCAGATCGATGCCGATATAGATGATTTCCATTGCTTCGAACCCTCTTTCCTGATGCAGCTTCAGCAGTTGTCTGTAGGAATGTCCGCCATTATTTCTTCGGCCCCTTTAGAGAGCCGCTTGCTTGATGTCGCGTATAACGTCCGGGTCGATCCGCCCGGAAGCCGCCATGTTCTTCCGGACGCCCCGGCCGAAATGCACCTCGCTCACGCCCGTCCGCCGCAAGAAATCGGCCACGTTGCCCGGCGTCAGGCCGCTCCCGGCCAGCAGCCGGATCTGCGTGTCCCGCAGCAGACCGGACATTCGCGCAATCTCGTCCGCGGCCTCGACCGCGCTGGGCTTGCCGCCGGAAGTGAGAATCCGGTTCACCTTCGGCAGCATCAGCACGTCCGCCAGCGCTTCGTCCAGATCGCGCGCCTCGTCGAACGCCCGATGAAACGTCACGTTCATCTCGCCCGCTTCCTCGAGCAGCGGGAGCAATGCCGTCCGGTCCACTCGGCCTTCGGCGGTAAGCGCGCCGATGACGATCCCCGCCGCGCCGGCAAGGCGGGCCTCCCGGATATCCCGCCGCATGACGCGCAGATCGGATGCATCGTAGACGAACGAACGGCTATGCGGCCGGATCATGACATGGACCGGAAGCGCGGAGAGACCGACGGCCTCCCCGATCAGCCCGATGCTCGGCGTCTTGCCGCCTTCCTCGAGGCCGGTCACCAGCTCGATGCGGTCGGCTCCTCCCGCGGCGGCCCGAACGACGTCGTCCCCGCAAACGGCAATTACTTCAAGCAGCATGCCTGAGCTCGCCTCCCCCTTTTAATGTATATACGATACGATCAGCCCTTTACCGCCCCTTGGGACAGGCCGGCCACGATAAACCGCTGAATGAACGCGAACAGGATCGCGACGGGAATCAAGGAAAGCACGCCCCCCGCGCTCATCTCGCCCCAGTTGATGTCGAATTTCTGCACGAAGCTGTTGAGGCCGACCGGCACCGTCTTGACGGCTTCGCTGGTCGTGAACATGACGCCGAAGAACAGGTCGTTCCACGCCGCCGTGAAGGCGAACACGAACGTCGCGACGATGCCCGGCAGCATGATCGGCAGGATGATCCGCACGACCGTCGCCAAGCGGCCGCAGCCGTCGATCATCGCCGCCTCCTCCAGCGCGACGGGCACCCGTTGGAAGAAGCCCGATATCGTAATCAGGCAGAACGGAATGTTAAGCGCCGTATACGTGATGATCAGCGCGGTCAGCGTATCGAGCAGCTCGAATTTCCCGAATACGATGAAGAGCGGGACGAGCATGACCATGACGGGCACCATCTGCGTCGCGAGAAACAGCAGCATGATCACGCCCTTGCCCCGGAACCGATAACGCGCCAAGGCGTACCCGCCGAGAATCGATACCGCCAACACCAGCAGGCCGCTCGAGATGCTGACGATGAAGCTGTTGGCGAAATATTTCGGAAAGCTGGATGCTTGGAACGTCGTCGCGTAATTATCCCAGGTCAGATCCTTCGGCCAGAACGTCAGCTTCGCCCCGTAGATCTCCAGCCTCGACTTCAGCGAGGTCACGAACATCCAGTAGAACGGCAGCAGCGTCCCGAGCAGGAACAGCAGCAGCACGACGAATCTGGACAAGCCGGGCAGTTTCTTCTTCATGGCCGTCGGCATTATAGTTCACCTGCTTCCCTGTATTTCGTGACGCGCAGGAAGACGATCGTATAGAGCGTGAGGAAGACCAGCATCAGCACGCCGAGCGCGGAAGCCTGTCCGTAATCGGCGGAATAGCCGATTTTGCTGAACACGTACGAGGGCAGATTGTCCGAGCTGTTCGCGGGACCGCCGCCGGTCATGATGTAGATCAGGTCGGCCGAGTTGAACACCCAGATGACCCGCAGCAGCAGCGTCAGCACGAGCGTGGGCTTGATATACGGAATCGTGATCGCGAACAGCTGCTTGATCCGGCCCGCCCCGTCGATGTCGGCGGCTTCGTGAATCTCGTGGGGCACCGATTGCAGCGCCGCCAGAATCATGATGCCGAAGAACGGCACGCCGTACCAGATCATCGCGATAATGACCGGAATGATCGAGAGATGCGGAAGCGCGAGGAAGGCGACGGGCTTGTCGATCATCCCGAGCTGCAGCAGCAGATGGTTGATCAGCCCGTTCTGCTGGTTGAACATCCACTTGAAGATCATCCCGACCAGGAAGGCCGATACCGCCCACGGCAGGAAGACGATCGCCTGGTAGACGTTCTTGCCGCGGAATTTCTTGTTGAGCGCGAGCGCCAGGGCGAACCCGAGCACGAACTGCAAGCCCACCGTCGCGACCACCCAGAACAGCGTATTGAGCAGAATCCGCGGCAGGTTGGCGTCCTTGAGCAGCGCCTTGAAGTTATCCAGCCCGGAGTAGCCGATATGGCTCGGATCGAACAGCACGTAATGCATGAACGCCAGTTGAACGGCTTTGACGATCGGATAAGCGAAAAACGCGAGCACGATCAGCATGGCCGGAAGGAGCAGCAGGTAAGGCTCCATTCTGCGAAGCAGCCACCTGCTCCTTCCGGCGGATCGCATGTTGTTGGACGCGGACATCTTCGTTCACCACCTTGCTGAGATGAAAACGCGCATGGCCAAGGCTTGGCTTGGCCATGCGCGTCCCGTGTTCGCCGAAGCCGAATCAAGGGATTACGGCTGCGGGTTGTCTTTCAAGTAAGCGGCCTGCTCGGTCGTGAGCCAATCGGCCAGATGTTTGACGGTCGTATCCAGATCCTGCGCGCCGGTCATGTATTTCTGCGTCTCCTGCACGGAGAAGGTGCCCGTGAACTCGCCGAGGCGGGTCAAGTAGCTCGGAGGTCCGGCGAAGACAATGTTGGAATCGGCCATGGAACCGGCGTAGCCCGCGATCGGACCGGTGCTGAAGAACGGATCCTTCAGGCTCTCCGCGTAGATCGGAATGCTCGTGTTCGCTTTGCTGTACGCCAGGTTGTTCTCCGGCGAGCTGAGGAATTCGATCAGCTTCCAGGCTTCGTCCTTGTGCTTGGTGTTCGTGGACATGGCATAGGCTGCAGTGAAGCCCCAGAAAATGTAGCGTTTGCCGTCATCGGCCTTCGGCATCGGCACGACGTTCCACGTATCCGGCTGCATGTTCTTCTGCGCGACGGCGATAACCTCCGGCGTCTGGTTCAGAATTGCCGTCTGGCCGGTCGTGAACCCTTGCACCATCTCGTTAAAGCCCCAGTTGACCGATTCCTTCGGCGATTCGCCGTCCAGGTACAGGTCGTAGAATTTCTTGAAGGCCGCTTTGCCTTCCGGCGTGTAAAGAATCGACTTGCCGTCCTTATCGAACCAGCTGTCGGAATGCGTGGCCGCCATGACGTATTCCATGGCGCGGATGATGCCGTTCGCGCCGCCGCGGAACGAGATGCCGTATTGGCCTTTGCCGTCGTCGGTCAGCTTCTTGGCATCGGTGAAATAATCGTCCCATGTCTCGATCGTCGCCGGCAGTCCTTTCTCCTTGAACCAATCCGTCCGGATGAACAGCCCCTGCAGCAGGAAGGCGTCCGGGATCGCGTACACTTCGTTCTTGTATTTATTGCGGGCTTGCTTGGCCGCCTCGCTCAGATTCGCGGCTTGGTCCCATTTGTCGTAGAACGGCTGCAGGCTTTGGATATAACCCGCGGAAGCCATGCCCGCAAGCGACGTATCGTCAATGCTGATGACGTCCGGAAGAATGCCCGCCACGCCCATCGTCATCCATTTGTTGTTCGCCTGATCCCAAGGGACCGAGGTGTATTCGACGGAGATGTTCGGATTCGCCGCCTCGAATTTCTTGAGCAGATCCTGAATGAAAGCCGTCCGTTCTGGACTCGGCAGCGGATCGAGGTACGAGAGCTCGACCTTCTCCCCGCCCGAATCCGCGTTCGCGCCGGATCCCCCGTTCGCCGCGGAATCATCGCCTTTGTTCCCTCCGCAAGCCGTCAATACCGCAGACAGCAGCATGACCCCGACCATGCCCGACAACCATTTCTTTTTCCCCATTCTTTATCTCTCCTCTCCTATTGTCGCCGCCTCCGCTTGCCGGAAACGGCTGCTTACGTGATCTATGATAGATGCAGCGTAAATTCGGCTTGATTGCGTCCGACGACGCGCTTGTTGTCGTTGCGGATGTCGGCCGGCGCGAGCGCGTGCATCCGGTCGATCGTGGCTTGGTTGTCGTAGCCGATCTGTTCCAGGATCGACGCCGCGATCAAAGGCCATTCATCCTCGGAGCCGTCCAGCACCTTGTAGGCGAACGCGAGCCGTTCCTTTTTCAAGCCGAAGCAGTAGACCCCCTTGGCGCCGCCCTTGGCCACGATGTTCGGGTCGAGCAGCAGGCTCGAGCAGATCCGGTCCGTCCCGGCCACCATCTCGCTGTGCGCGTTCATCCGGCGGACGATGGTGACGACGGCGGCGCGGATCTCGTCATTGTCGATGAGATCGGGACAGGCGAGCTTCAGGAACGCGGTCGCCAGCGCGTTCAGCGGCAGCGCGAAGACCGGGAAGCCGCAGCCGTCGGTGCCGAGGCCGACCCGTTCGACCGGAATGCCGGCGAGATAGGCCAGCGTCTCCAGGATTTCGCGCTGGGCCGGATGATCCGGTTCCCCGTAGCTTTCCATGGGGTAGCCCATCGCTTTGCAGAGCGCCAGGATGCCGAGATGCTTGCCCGAGCAGTTATGGTAGATCGCCCGCTTCGGACGGTTGGCGCGAAGCAGGTCTTCCGTGGCGTATACGCTCAGCGGATACGTGGGATGACAGATCAGCTGCTCCTCGGCGATGCCCGTCTTGCGCATGATCGCTTCCAGCGCTTCGACGTGAAAAGGCTCCGCCCGGTGCGAACCGATCATGATCGCCCCCTCGGCATCGTTCAGCCCGAAGGCTGCGTCCGCGCCGTGCCGGACCACCGGAATCGCCTGGAACGGCTTCCCGGCCGAGCGCAGGAACGATACCGCCCGCGGGTCGCCGACCGCGTATTGAATCTCGCCTTTATCGTTCACGCCGCAGATATGGCCGACGTGCACGCATTCCTCGATGCCCCCGCGGTATTCCCTGACCAACGTTTCTTCCATGCCGCGTCCCTCCCGTTATTGTTGTATAAGACCGTTTCCCAAGTACTGCTGCAGCGCCAGCTTGGCCGCTCCGATCATGATCGCCTGCTCGCCGAGCCGCGAGCGGGTCAGCTGGAACGTGCCGACGAACGGTTCCCAGATGAATTCCTTCAGCTTGCCGCGCACGCGCTCGAGAATCTCGGGATCGATGTCGATAAAGCTCCCGGCCATGACGATCGTGTCCGGATTATACGTGCAGACGACGTTATTGATCGTGATCGCGATATAGGTGCAGGCGCGGTCGATAATGTTGTCGGCCCAGGTCTCGCCGCTCTTCATCAGCGCCACCAGCTCCGCGATGCTTGCGACCGGCTTGATCTGGCCGGCCTCCTGCAGCATCGCAAGGTCGGTAATATAGGTTTGGAGGCAGCCCCGCTTGCCGCATTCGCATAACTTGCCGTTCGGGTCGATGGTAGAGTGCCCGATCTCGCCCGCGATGTTGTTGGCGCCGCGGTAGATCTTGCCTTCGATCACGATGGCCGATCCGACGCCGCTGCCGATGCTGATGAGCGCCGTCTTGCTGTCGCCCGATATGGCGGCCGTGCCGCTCTCGCCGAGCGCCTTCACCTTCAGGTCGTTGTCCAGCACGACCGGCAGGCCGAGCTTCTCAGCCAGCATCGGGGCGAAGGTTACGTTCGACCACCCCATCTGCGCGGAGAAGACCGCCGTGCCCGACGCCGGATCCATGACGCCCGGCATGCCGACGCCGACGCCGATGAGCTTGGACATGTCCAGCCCCTGCTCGCCGGCCAGCCCTCCGACGGCGTCCGCGATCATGCCGATGATCGGTTCTGGCTGGGCCGAGGAACGGTCAAGCTCATATCGACGCTGGGCGACGATATTCCCGTCGAGGTCGATCAAGCCGATCTTCGCCACGTTCCGGTCAACCTCGACGCCGACCGACAAGATCGAATGAATGTCGATGTCCAGCATCGTCGCCCGTCTTCCGACCCCGGACGAATATTGGTCCGTTTCCCTGACCAGCCCGCCTTCGATCAGATCGCCGACGATTCTGCCGATCGCCGTGGCGCTCATGCCGGACAGCTTGGACACCTCCGCCCGGGATACGGGACGATGCTGACGGATCATTTCCAGCACGAGCAGCCGGTTCATGTTCTTGATATATTCCTGATCGTGTTTATTTGGAAGGATAGCTAACATCTCCTTTCCTATTACTAATTGGAAGCAATTAACTATAGCGGTATTTAAGTGGATATAGCGTCATTTCAAGAGCTTTGAACTGTGAATATGATCAATAAGTCCGACAATTAATAACATCATGTTATTAAAATAAGGCATCCGCGACCCTTTGTCAACTCATTATTCGATTTAATGTTATGTTATCTAACACGAAATGCGAACGAAAGCGGTCTGCCAATGAAGATAACGAGAATGACAGCCTGCGACGGAAGGATGTTCTTCTCGATCCGCGTAAGCAAAAAATGGGCCGTCCCTTGGCCGCTACGGCTTTCGGGACAGCCCCTACATTTAACTGCCTCTATAAGATGCGCACAGTACGCGCATGTCGGATCAGGTCCCGCAGAAGGTGCGGTACGGACGGCCGGACGGCTCGGGCAGCTCGGCGTATTCGGCTTGTTCGGAAGCATGCGCATACGGCTTCGACAGGACGTGCAACAGCCGTTCCATCACGGTGAAGTCCCCTTGTTCCGCGGCTGCCAGCGCTTCTTCCACCCGGTGATTGCGCGGAATGACGGCAGGATTGCTGACGCGCATCAACGCGTGCGACGATGCCCGCGCGTCCTCCGGCTGCCGCCCCGCTCTCGCCTGCCACCGTTCGCGCCATCGCTCGAACTCCGCGGAACCGAACATCGCCGTATCCGTCGGTTTGCCGAACGTCATTGCGAGGAAGGTATTGGTATAATCCGCGCGATGCTTCTGCATCATAGCAAGGAGGTCGCCGATCAGCGACTCGTCCTCCGGTTCTTCGTCCGCGATCCCGAGCTTCGCCCGCATGCCCGCGAGCCAATGCCGCTGATACGACGCGATAAACTCCTCGAGCGCATCCTCCGCCAATTCGACCGCCCGTTCCTCGTCTTCGTGCAGCAGCGGCAGCAGCGACTCGGCCAATCGCGCCAGATTCCATGCGGCGATGCGCGGCTGGTTGCCGTATGCATAGCGTCCTTGCCTGTCGATGGAGCTGAACACCGTGGCCGGATCGTACGCGTCCAGGAACGCGCAAGGCCCGTAATCGATGGTTTCGCCGCTGATGGTCATGTTGTCGGTGTTCATGACGCCGTGAATAAAGCCGACGAGCTGCCACTTGGCGATCAATTCGGCCTGCCGGCCTCCCACTCCCCGAAGCAGGGCCAGATAGCGGTTCCCGTCGCCGTCCGCATCGGGGTAATGCCGCTGCAGCGCGTAGTCGGCCAAGGCGCGCAGCTCCTCGACCGTCCGCATGTTCGCCGCGTATTGAAAGGTCCCTACGCGCAGATGACTGGCGGCCACGCGGGTCAATACGGCGCCTGGCAGCTGCATCTCGCGGATCACCGGCTCGCCGGTCGCCGTCACGGCCAGGCTGCGCGTCGTCGGAATGCCGAGCGCGAACATCGCTTCGCTGATGATGTATTCGCGCAGCATCGGTCCGAGCGCCGCCCGGCCGTCGCCGCCGCGGGAATAAGCCGTCCTGCCCGAACCCTTGAGCTGGATGTCGAACCGCTCGCCGTCCGGCGCGAGCTGCTCGCCGAGCAGCAGCGCGCGGCCGTCGCCCAGCATGTTGAAATACTCGAATTGATGCCCCGCGTAGGCTTGGGCAAGCGGACGCGCGCCTTCGGGAATCCGGTTCCCGGCCAGCACCGCCGCGCCGTCTTCGCCCTGCAGCGCTCCGACGTTCAGCCCGAGACGCGCCGCGAGCGGTTCATTCAGAATGACGGTCTTCGGCGAGCGGACGCGCGCCGGACTCTGCTCGGCATAAAAGGATTGCGGCAAACGGGCGTAGCTGTTGTCGAATTTCCAGCCGGCCTCCTGCGGTGTTGCTTGGTTCTCTGTCATCGTATCTCCAATCCTTTCCATACTTAGATGGTACCCCGTTACGTATCCTGCGATTCGTTCTTATCGTCGGTTAATCATGAAAGGCCTCTGTCCGGTCGTTCGCAGACCATCCGCCGGACTGGCTACAGCCTGCGGCGCACGATATCCAGCAGCTCGGCAGCGGTATGGCACAGATAATCCGGTTCGGCTTCGGCCAGCAGCTTCGCGGAATCGTAGCCCCAGGACACGGCGATGACGGTCACGCCGATCTTCTTGCAGGCTTGGACGTCGCGGAGCTCGTCGCCGACATAGACGATCCGGTCGAGCCCGATGCCCATCTCGCGCGCCATGCCGCGGATCGCCTTATCCTTGCCGAACATATTGGAAGCGGAATGCACCGCGTCGAAGACGTCCAGCCCGTTCAGTTCCAGGAAGCCATGGATATTTTCCTTCGTGTTGGAGGAAAGAATGCCCATCGTATAGCCGTTTTCCTTCAGCCGGGCGAGCGCCTCCCGCATCCCTTCCGCCGCCTGCAGCGCGGCAGCGGCTTTGTGGTACTCGCGTTTGCCTTCCATGACCAGTCCCGGAAGCTTGTAAAGCGGAACCCGGAGCGCCTTCAGGCGATCGGGAATGGAGAGGTCGGACAGCCGCGCGATGTCCTGGTCGTCGTCGATCTTCCGGCCGCCGTGCTTGGCGGACAGCTCGTTGAACAAACGGATCGCCAGCAGCTTCGACGCCACGATCGTCCCGTCGAAATCAAATATCATAACCGGTTTCACGTTCGCTTTCCCGCCTCTCGTTCATTGCATACTCCCAGTATCCCCTTGCGGAAGGGTTCGCGCAACAAAAAAGCCCGGCTTCGCCTCTCCGAGGGCAAAACCGGACCTTTCTCTCATGCGCGAGTCCGCGAACGGACCAAGCGGCTTTAGGCCTGCGCCTCGTCGGACCAGCGGTGCTGCGGGCGCCAATCCAACGTTTCCTTTGCCAAGCGATTGTCGAACAGCGGCTCTCTCCCCGCGAAGTCCGTCCGCAAATCCGTCACGTCCGGGTAGCAGGCGCGAAGCAGCTCGGACGTCTCGAATTCGCTCAGCGTGTCGTCGCCCGTGATATTCAGCGCCACCGCGCCGTCCACCTCCGCCTGCAGCGCAGCGACGCACGCGCCGGCGGCATCGCGGATATCGACGTAGCTCCACAGGATTTTGGCGAATCCCTCCGGCTTGCCGATGCCGCGGCGCAGCCGGGCGTATTCCTCGGGAGCCGCGATCAGCGAGAAGCGGAGGCTCACGACCGCCATGCCGGTGCGGCGATGGAACATCGCCGCCGTCAGCTCGCCCACCGTCTTCGATAAGCCGTAGCCTTCCTGCGAAAGCTGCGGATGAGCCTCGTCGATCGGCAAATACTGCGGCGGGAAGGGCTTGATCGCCCACGCGAAGCCGTAGCAGGACGTGCTCGAGCCCATGACGACCCGGCGGATGCCGAGCATGGACGCCGCCTCCAGAACGTTATACCCGCCCATGACGTTGTTAGCGAAAATCATCGGCACCGGGAATCCGGTCGGCGACGGGATCGCGGCCAGATGAATGACGGCGTCCGCGCCTTGCAGCGCGCTCGCGACCTGGCCGAGGTCGTTCATGTCCACGATGATCTGCCGGCAGGGCAAGCCCGCGGCGTGCTTCTGGTCGAGCGAGACGACGTTGTACTCCTGCCGGACGAGCTCCCGGACGACGTATTGGCCCAGCTTGCCGCCGCCCCCGGTTACCGCGATCGTTTGCTTCATGCTTCTCCAACTCCTTTTGTCGTCGTTGCGTTATGGCCTTACCAAGGTGCCGTCCGCCTTGCGGTCCAGCTTGTACGGCTGATGATAGCTCGCGCGCTTCCAATCGTCTCCCGGCAGCAGAAGCGCCTTCTCCTCGTCGAAATCGATCCCGAGGCCCGGTTTGCCGGAGACGTACAAGTATCCGCCCCGCCGCTCGACGAGTCCCGGGAACGCTTCGCGCTCCTCCGGCTTGAAGTGGTTGATCTCCTGGATGCCGAAATTCCATACCGCCATGTCCAGATGCACGGCCGCCGCTTGGTTGACGGGATCGTTCTCCCCGCCCTCCTGCCACGCGGTGCGGACGCCGAACGCTTCCGCGAGCGTCGCGATCTTGCGGGCCGCGCTGATGCCGCCGACCTTGGATACCCGCACCCGGATAAAGTCGATCAGCCGTTCCGTGATCAGCGGCGTCCACTCCTGCGGATTCGCGAACAGCTCGCCGACCGCCTGCGGGGTCGCGCTCTGCTGGCGCAGCTGGCGGTACCAGCCGACATGCTCGGGCGGCAGCGCGTCCTCGAGGAAGAACAGGTCGTACGGCTCCAGCCGCTTGGACAGGCGAACGGCGCCAATCGGCGAGACATGCTCGTGGACGTCGTGCGTGAACTGCACCGCGGACCCGAATTCCACCCGAAGCTGCTCGAACATGGCGGGAATCGCCTGCAGGTAAGCGTGTTCATCGAAGACCGCATCCTTCGCCCAAGCCTCCTCGGGCACGTTCGCTTCCCCGCTCGGGATGAAGCCTCCGCCTCCGTAGCCCCCGAGCTGCGCCCGGATGACGGTATAGCCCTGCTCCCGGAAACGGTGAACGTCCTCCTTCAGCTCCGCGATGTCATGCCCGCCCGCATGGCCGTAGCACGGCACGGCCGCCCTGCAGGCGCCGCCGAGCAATTGATAGATCGGCAATCCCGCCTCCTTGCCCTTGATGTCCCACAGCGCGACGTCGATGCCGCCGATCGCCGTCTGCAGAATCGAGCCGTTCCGCCAGTACGAGCTCAGCTGCATCGTCTGCCAGATATCCTCGATGTTCCCGGTTTCCCGGCCGATCAACTGGGGCGCAAGCAGCTGTTCGACGACCTGCGCGACCGCTTCCGGGTTGTACAGATCGTTGGCGGAGCCGATGCCGTACAGCCCGTCTTGGTCCGTCATCACCTTCACGACGGTCCACGTTCCGTTTTTCCTCGTGCGGATGCACCGGATCCCTGTTATTTTCGCCATTCCCCTGCACGCTCCTTCTTTGTTTTCGTTCATGCGATAGCCTCCCGTCCTGGCGGACGGGAGGCATCGGTATCGGCTACGTTTGAATGGATGAGCGCTCGCCCCGCTTGCTGGCGTCTGCTCGGAGGGACGGCTTGCTCTCCGGATGGCAAATGCCGGCGGTTTGGCCGGCAGAGGCGGCTGACGCGCCGCCTTCATGCCGACTGGCGCCGATTGGTTTTGCTTGCAGCCGATCAGGCTCCGTACCTTACTTGGCTTGCGATGTCAGGTAAGCGTCGATTTGCTTTTGCGTTTCGGTCAGGATTTTGTCCAGGCCGTTGCCTTTTTGCTTCTCGATGTAGGAAGCGACTTCCTTGTCCGGATCCTTCACGATGCCGAATTCCAGCGGCTTGCCCGTCTCGTCGGCCGTTTGGTCGCGTTTGGCGAGCTCGTTCTTCATGGCGTCTTCGGCGATGAACAGGCCGTCGATCGGGGAGTTGACGTTCTCCGGCTCGGCCGCGAACTCGGCCTCGTGCACCCAGAAATCCTTCGGATACGTCGAAGTCGGACGCATGAATTGCGGCTTCCAGAACGCCCATTGGCCGCCCCATTCCATGTAGTTGCTCGTCGTCGTGTTCATGCCGTCCGGGTAAATCGCCGTTTCGCCGTCCAGCTTGTAGGTCTTGCCTTCGATGCCGTACTGCACGAGGTCGTACAGCTTCTGATCGGTCTCGATCATGTCCATGAAGCGCAGGACGCGGTCGGCGTGCTTGGAGTTGCGGTTGATCGCGACCACGTTCGCCAGCGCCGTGCGGTTGACCTGCTTCTTGTCCGGATAGAGCAGGGACATCTGCTGCTTGAAGGACGGGTCCGAGAAGCCCGGGTCCGCGTTGGCCCATTCATGCGACGTCAGCGTCAGCAGCGTCTTGCCGTTGCGCCATTCGGCGGCGCCGTCTTCCTTGTCGATCATCGCGTCGCGGTTGATCAGCTTGTCGTCGTACCAGACCTTCGCCATCTTGATCGCTTCTTGGTAGAACGGCTGCTGCTCGACCGGTTGGACGGTCACTTTCGGATCGTTGAGATAAAAGCCCAGGCCGTGGAAGTTCAGGTCGACCCATTCGTCGCGGATCATGTAGATCGCGAGCGGCGTCGAACGCGACAGCTTCTCGTTCGGATACGCTTTCTTCAATTGACGGAGCAGGCCGTCGACGTCTTCGATCGTCTTGATGGAATCCGGCGCGATCGTGATGCCCGCCTTCTCCGCCAGATCGGACCGCCAGCCGGCGAACAGCCGCTGGTTCATCTTCATCGTCCACGGCAGGCCGACGATCTGCCCGTTCACCGTAGCGGCGGACAGCGTGCCTTGCTCCTGGTACTTCTTGTACAGGTTCGGCGCGAATTCGGGCAGCAGGTCGTTCAGCGCCATGTAGGAGCCTTTCGCCGCCATCTGCTTGTAGGACAGCCAATCGCCGTCGAAATTCATGTCCCAGCTGTCGCCGGATGCCGCCATGACGAGCATTTTATCCTTGAAATCGGTGAACGGGATGAAGTTGATGTTGAACTTCACGTTCAGGCCCTTGCTCTTGACGTAGTCGCTGATCGCGGTCCAGACCTCGTCCGTCGCCGCTTTCTTGTCGCCGCCGAAATAAAACTTCAGCGTCACTTCGTCCTCTTGCTTGCCGGCGTTGCCGTCCGTCGAATCGGCCGGCGCGGTCGCGCCGTTGTCTCCGCCGGCGTTGCCCCCGGCATTGCCGGCGCTGCCGCCGTTCCCGTTATTGGCGTTATTGCCGCCGCATGCCGCCAGCATGACCGTGACCAGCATCATGACGGCGAGCAGCATCGGGATCCTTGACTTCCGCTTCCTCATGTAATCCTCTCCCCTATTGGTTTTGATTATATCGCTATACGACCGAAGTCGGTATAGTCAGCCTTTGACCGCGCCCACCATGAGCCCCTTGACGAAATAGCGCTGGAGGAACGGGTACAGGAAGATGATCGGGCCGATCGTGACGACGGTCAGCGCCATCTTCATCGATTCGGACGGGATCTGCGGCATGATGCGCTGCATCGCCGCGGCATTGCTGGAGTTGCGCAGGAAATCGACGTTCGAGATGAGCGTCCGCAGCAGCAGCTGCAGCGGCTGAAGCTCCTGCTTGTCGATGAACATCAGGCCGAGGAACCAGTCGTTCCAGTACGCCAGCGCCACGAACAAGCCGATGGTCGCCAAGACGGGCACGGACAGCGGGGTAATGAGCCGGCCGAAGATGCGGAATTCGCTCGCGCCGTCCATTTTGGCGGACTCGTAAATGTCCTCCGGAATCGACTGCATGAAGTTGCGGATCAAGAACATGTTGAAGGCATTCGCCATCGGCGGCAGGATCATCGCCCAGATCGTGTCCTTGAGCTCCAGGTAGCGGACGCAGATGATGTACCACGGCACGAGGCCGCCGCTGAACAGCATCGTCAGGATGACGTAGATGGACAGGATGTTGCGGTACTTGAACGAGCGCCGCGCCATGACGTACGCGCCCATGCTGTTGACGATCAGGGACAGGATCGTCCCGACGACCGTGACGAGGATGCTGATGCCGTACGCGTCCACGATCCGGTTGGAGCCGAGGAACAGGATCCGGTACGAATCGAGCGTAATATGCCGGGGGATGAGCCCGTAGCCGTAATTGACGATGTCGTTCTCCGTGCTGAGCGAGCCCGAGATGACCATCAGGAACGGGAACAGGCAGGCCAGGCTGAATAAGGCAATGACGAGCATGATGAGCGCTTGGCTGAGCGAAAATCGTTTGGCAACCATTGACCGATGCCTCCTTGGGTTTATTTAAAAGCGAATTGAAGAAAGGCATGACCTGCGGTCGGTATGGGTCTCCACTCGCTGTTGTAGTTGGATTTCTTTGATCTTATAAATTATCATTAGGTAGAAATCCAACTACAAAGGCGACCACTTCGTTGTTCCGACTCCATACCGACTCTCCGGTCACTTCTTCAAAACTCTTTTAAAAAATTTAGCGTTTTAGAAAATCGCCGAGTCCCGGTCCACCTTGCGGGCGGCGTAGTTGCTGGCGAGGATGAGCACGAACGCCACCACCGATTGCAGGAAGCCGGCCGCGGATGCCATGCCGATGTCGCCGGATTTGCGAAGGCTCCGATAGACCAGCGTGTCGATGACGTCGGTCGTCGGGAACAGCAGCGAGGCATCGCCGACCATCGCGTAGAACATCCCGAAGTCCGCGTTCATGATGCGGCCGATGGCCAGGAGCGTCAGGATCATGATCGTCGGCTTCAGCATCGGAATGCTGATGTACCGCATCTGCTGCCAACGGGAGGCGCCGTCGATCGAGGCGGCCTCGTAATACGAGTTGTCGATCGAGGTCAGCGCCGCCAGGTAGATGATCGTGCCGTAGCCGGTCACTTTCCAGCGGATCGCGATCGTCAGGATGAGCGGCCACAGGCCGGCTTCGCTGTAGAAGTCGATGCCCTGAAAGCCGAACCATTCCAGCAAGCGGTTGACCGCGCCGTTCTCGAAGTTGAGCAGGTTGTAGGTGAACACGCCGACGACGATCCAGGAGATGAAGAACGGCAGGAAGGTCAGCGATTGGGTGATGCGCTTGAAGTATTTGTTCCGCAGCTCGTTCAGCATGAGCGCGAAGCCGACCTCGAACACCAGCCCGACGCCGATGAACAGCGCGTTCAACAGGATCGTGTTGCGAACGGCCCGGTACGCCGCGTCCGAGGACAGAATGTAATCGAAGTTGTTCAGCAGCGGGTGCATCCAATCGCTGCCCCAGATGCCTTTGCTGAAGTCGAAGTTCTTGAACGGAATGATCAGACCCGACAAGGGCAAGTAATTGAACAGGAAGAGCAGCGTCGCGACGGGCAGAAACATGAGCAGCAGCTGGCGGTTGCGCACGAGCTCGCGGAGGATTCCGTTTCGTTTCATGGGCCTATACCCCTTCTCTTTCGTTGATAGTTTAATGATAAAGGACGGTCCCGGCCGCTTCTATGAGCGGATCTTATCCTTTGCAGGGTTGTTTTAGCCTGTTCCCGCTTTTTCGAGAAAACGCTTCCTTTCGGAAACGAACGAAAAAAGACCGCCCTCCGTCATCCGCGATGACGATGGACAGCCCTCGTTCCGCCGACCCGCTTCGCCGCGCGATCGGCGCCTCCCCGCTATTCCTTGCTTGGGACGTAAATCTCGATGCGGCTGTCCGCGTCGTCCAGCGCATGAATATCGGGCCAGTATTCGATGTCGATCGGCCGCATGCCGTAGGCGTCGTTAATGTACGCATACGTCTCGCCGATCCGGGATTCCGGACCTTCGTGCACGAATTTCGCGTAGCGTCCGCGAGGCAGCGTATGCGCGATCATCCCCTCCGGCAGCGCGCCGAACGCGTCCACTTCAACCGCAATCACGTGCCGAAACGGAACATCCGGCGTCCAATGGCCGTCTTGCGGGTAAATTTGTAGCAAGTAGATGCCGGAACCGGCGCCGTGTTCGATCTCTTGCCTGCGGCCGGCCAGTTCCTCGCGCAGCGTGCCGACGATTCTCGTTTCCAGCACGTTGTTCAGGCTTTCGACGATCGAATAACCGACCAGCTTGAGCGCTTCTCTTTCCATCGTGTCGACTTGATAACCGTTCATGCGAATCCCGCTCCTTTTTATATGGAAAATAATTACATACAAACTGTAACGATTATGCGCCTGCTTGTAAAGGAGCTTCCATCCTGCCGCTGCGCGCCCCGGATGAACAAACGGCGCCAACCGGCAGAATCGCAGCGGCCGGCGCTTGATCATCCCGGCCGGCGAAACGCGCATGGGCAATTCGCCTTGCCGGTTAAGGGTCTTGCGACTCTGTTTGCGGACCTAGATTTTTTTCGAAATTTTTCTTATAAAGGACTTCATTCCCATTAACTCATGACCGATATAAGGATTAACGACCCAATATCGTGACCTAGGTCATGAAAATCCAGGAGAGAAGGTTTAATTATGAGAATCCTTAACCGCAAACCCATCAACGGCACTTTGGTGCACGCAGGCATTAAGACGCATGCTTCTTTGTTCGGCGCTACGGCAACCGCGGATGGCGCATCGGCGGAGCGCGGAGCAAAATTCACGACCGGCATGATCAACGGAGCGCTGCTTGTCGCGCCATTCTGGCTTTTGGTCGCCTGGCTCGTATTTCACAACTAAGCCGAATCCCCCGCTAGCGCACGCGACCCGGGCTGCCAGGCCTATGCGCCGGACAGCCTATCCGAACCCGAAGACCTTCCTATATCCGTTCCCTTCACTTCCTTTGCCCTAGTTCCCCGTCCTTGATGATCGGATGCCTCAGCGTGATCCGGGTGCCTTGCCCCGGCGACGTCTCGATGCTCAGCCTGCAATTCTCGCCGAAATACAGCTTCAACCGATCGTTGACGTTACGCAGGCCGACGCCCTTGGCGCCTTCGGCCGATTTCGCGTGCGGATCGGAGTTCATCTCCAGCTTCTCGATCACGTCCGGCGGAATGCCGCTGCCGTTATCGACGAGGTCGACCACGAGCTCCTCGCCGTCCCGGCGGGCGGAGAGCAGAATCTTGCCTTGTTCGAAATTATCGCGAATGCTGTGCTGGATCGCGTTCTCGACGAGCGGCTGCAGCAGCAGACGCAGGAACGGCACGTCCTTCAGCTCGCCGTCGACCGAATACAGGATTCGAATCGTCTGGCCCATCCGCGCCTGTTCGATCTGCACGTACGCCTTGACCTGCTCGATCTCCCGCCCCAGCGTCGTCACCTCCTTGCCTTGATTGAGGCTCAGCCGCAGCAGGTTGCCGAGCGCGGACACCATCTCGCTGATCTCGCTTCGGCCGTGATTCTCCGCCTTCCAGCGGATCGACTCCAGCGTGTTGTACAGGAAATGCGGATTGATCTGATGGCTCAGCACCTGGAATTCCAGCTCCTTCTTCTGCCGCTCCGCCCGCGAAGCGTCCGCGATCAACCCTTCCAGCCTGCGGATCAGGCTGCCGTAACCGCGATACAGCCAGCCGACCTCGTCCTGCCGCGACGACGTCGGGATGATCTGCTGCAGATTGCCCGCTTCCAGCCTGCGCATATACCGGACGAGCCGCGCGATCGGCTGCGTGAAATACGCCGTGATGTACAGCACCACGCCGATGCAGCAGATCAGGTAGATAATCAGGAAGATGACGAGCAGCCGGTTGATCTCCGCGATCGTGCCGGTCAATTCGTCGAGCGGCGTCAAGCTGGCGATCGTCCACGGATAGCTGTCCATCCGCACGTAGGTCGCCAAATACTTGCTGCCTTCGATCGTGACGGTCTGCGACCCCTGCGCTCCCGCGGCAATATGCCGGACGAACCGCTCGGACGGAAACGGACTGCCCGTCCATTGATTGGCATGGGAATCGTAGACGACCGTCCCCGATTCGTCGAGCAGCAGCACCTTCTGATCGACCATGCCGCCGCTCTGGGAGAAGAAGCGCTTCAGCTGGTCCTCGGACAGATCGGTGGCGACGAGCCCGCGCGGTATCTGGTCGTACAGCCCGGAGAAGCGCTTGATGTACGTGAGCAGCGGACGTTCAAAGTAGCCCTTTTCCGGCATCGACAGCCGCCAGGTCGGACTGACCGTGGCGAGCGATTTGCGGAACCACGGCTCGTCCTGCACCCGGTCCGGCTCGCCGATCGTGCTCATGTAGTCCGTGTATTTGGACGGATCGATCGGATACACGTGAATCCGGAACGCGTCGATCGTCGACGTCTTCTGATAGATCAGGCTGACCATGTTCAGCGTGAACGTATCTTCGGACGCCGGATCCGCCGGCGGCGGGGCGCTCAGCAGGTTCTGCAGCTGCTTGTTGCCGATCAGGCCGTTGATCTGATTGTTCAGCGACTCCAGGTAGTTCTCGAAATTGCCCCGCGACTGCTGCAAATAGTTGATGGAGGCGGTCATGTTCGCGTTCGAGATGCCTTCGATCGCCTTGATATGCGCATAGTACGCGAACAATAAAAAAGGGACGATAATGATCATGAAGAAGATCAATATCATCCGGTTCCGGAAGGAAGACGCGAGGCGCAGGGAGACCGGGCTACTCATGGCCCGCGATCCCTTGCAGCCTGCGGTATTCTTTGGGCGTGTGGCCCGTTTGTTTCTTGAACAGCTTCGTGAAATGAACGGGGTCCTTGTAACCGACCTGCGTGGACACCTCGTACACCTTGTACTGCACTTCTTCGAGCATCCGTTTCGCCCTTTCCATCCTGATCTCGGTCAAATATTCGAGAAACGTCATGCCCGTCTCTTTCTTGAACAGCTTGCTCAGCCACACCGGCGTCACGTGCACTTCCTCCGCCACGCTCTGCAGGGTCAGGCCGTCGGCATACCGGCCGCGGATGAATTTCTCCGCGGCTTGAATGATCTGGCACGGCGACACGCTCTGGGTCCGGAAGCCCGCGGCGACGGTCAGCAGAAACTGCTCCGTCTGCTCCTTCAGCGACTCCAATGTATCGAACTGCTCCAGCCGCTCCCACACGGCCATCGGATTGCGCTCCCAGGTCCGGTCGGTCCAGCCGTGCTGCCACGCCTTCTTGAACAGCTCGAGCAGCCATTCGAAGATGCGCTGCTGGATATCCTTGATCTGCGTGAACGACCAGCATTGGACCATCTCCACGAACGGCTCCATCGCCGCCCGGATCTCGTCGTCCGTGCCGTAGCGGATCAGGTCGAGCACCTCCGCCGGCTGCCGGATCGAGAGATTGTCCTGCTCCGCCTCGACCTCCCAGCCGACCCCGGTGAGCAGCCGGTTGCCGCCGTAGACGGCTTTCTGCTCGAGGATTTCCTCCGTCTCCGTATACACGGCATTGAGACCGCTTGCATAATCGGTCGCGGAGCAGAGCGCCACGCTCACGTTGACCTTCACGAACTGATGGATGCGGCGGATGCACAGCTGGCCGAGCTCCTTGTACAGCTCCAGCCGCGCGGCGTCCGGGCAGGCCAGCAGCAGTACCCAGCGGTTCTTGGCGTCCTCGTAGAGCACGGAACGGTAGGCGCAATCCTCCTCCAGCGTCTGGCGGACGACGTTGCCGATGCCGAACAGGATCAGATTCCGTTCGTTGCGGCTCACGACCGCCCGCAGGTCGTCGACCTCGACCAGCAGCAGCGCGAGGCGCTCGCCCAAGAGCCAATCCAGCTCCAGCGTCCGCAGCCGGTGCGCGATCCTCGTCTCCCGGTAGGCGTTGTATTTGAATTCGACCAGCTCGCGCAGCACTTCCTCGCGCATCTTCGGCAAGGCGCTCTGCACATGCGATTGCAGCAGCATCTCGTTGTCGCGGTCGCGCTTCTCCTTCTGGAGCTGGTCGATCATCCGCTTCAAAATCTCGCCGAGATCCGACGTGTTGATCGGCTTCAGCAAATAATCCATGGCACCGAGCTTCATCGCGCTGCGCACCATCTCGAAATCGTCGTAGCCGCTGATGACGATCGCCCGCCAGCCGTCGGCGCATTCGGCCGCGTACTGCTCGATCAACTCGAGGCCGGTCATCCGCTTCATCCGGATATCCGTCAAGATCAGGTCGGGCTCCCGCAGCCTGGCCAGCTCCAGCGCGGTATCGCCGTCATCGGCGGTGATCGCTTCCTCGATGCCGTATTCTCCCCAAGGAAAATTCCGGCGCAGTCCTTCGCGGATCTCCCATTCGTCGTCAACGATCAGCACCAGCATCGCGCTCCCGCCTTTCCCGTTCTTTTTCCCGATCATATAACGCGCGATGTTCGCGGTACAAGGAGTGATTCTTATCTTTATAGGGGGGATTCTATCTTGTTTCGCTCCCCCCGACCGCTGCGGCGAAGCTGCGCGTTTATCGGCTTGGCAGCGTTGCTTCCGTCGCATGCGCCCGAAGCTCATAAGGGGACTACTAACTTCCAGTATAGTAGGAACTGGCGATGCCGCAAGTAAAAACTTCTCCCTCTTCCAATTTCAAGCAAAAGAAACTTCCCTCGCGACGAGAGAAGTCTCTTTTACGCATTATTCGCCCTACTCCTCCGCCTCGTCCCGATTCAGCCGGTCCTCCTCGTTGTCCCGGATCGTCTTCTGCAGCACGAGGCACGACACGATCAGGAACGCGCCGCCGATGGCGTAATAGCCCTTGACGGCCAGCGGCTCCTCCAGGTTGAAGATCCCGATGTACTGCGCCAGGATCGCCAGGCCGAAGCCGGCCCAGGACAGGAACGTGAACGCGGACGTGTTGCGGCGGCGGTGGCCAGGGTTGTGCGCCGCGAGGAAGCTGTCCTCGTCGTTGTCGCGCGCGACCTTCTGCAGCAGGAACGAGGTGACGATGAGCAGCACGCCCGTGACCGCATAGTAGCCCTGCACCGACAGCGGTTCTTTCAAGTTATAAATGCCGACGAATTCGAATCCGCTCGCGAGCACGAACGACGCCCAAGCCATGAACGTGTAGGTCGGGGTGTTGCGGCGACGGTAGAAATGCATTTTCGCGCGAACCGGCATCGCCGTAGTGAACTGATCCATATCCATCTTACTCATCGTAATGAGCCTCCCGTATAACCTTTGCGGTTATGTGTTATGGCCTCATTGTAATCCCGTTCGCCGCGCGCCAGAAGTACCAACTATTTCTGGTACCTGGTACTAAGCCCGCTCGCTCGCACTTCAGCCCCGCGCACGAAAAAGGAGCAGGCCGGCTGGCCCGCTCCCTCCATAGAAAGGAAAACCGTTATCTGACATGCGCGACGATATCGATCGGGTACCGTCCGGCATTCCGGCCGTACAGCGCCAGGCCGCCTTCGCCCGCTTCAAGCGTCAGCTTGAAGGCGCGGCTGCGGTCGAGCTTCGCCGTTACGCTGCTCGGCAGCACGACCTTGCACAGGTAGCCGTAAGAGCCGGCCTCGTCGAGCTGGTTGTGAACCTCCTGGTACTGGTAAGAGAGCACGCCTTGGCTGTCCGCCGGATTGTCCGTCAGCAGGAACGACGCGACCTTCTCCCCGTCCACGAGCACGTCGATCCGCGATTCGTGCAGCTCGTTGTCGGTCATGTAGTACGTGTTGGAATTGTACTCCACCGCGGCATCCGCGCCGTGCATGAAGTCGATGCCGTGGGCGCGTTCCCGCGCGCCTTCGACATTGCGCGCCAGCAGCCGCTTCGAGCTGGCCTCGAAGTAGAGCTCAACCTGCTGCACCAGCGCTTGCTCGGCCGCATCCGGCAGCTTGACGTCGTAGACGAACTTGCCCGACTGGCCGCCGTTCGTCTTGCCCGACTGAATCGCATTCCACTGGTGCGCGAAGGTTTGTTCCGCGTAATCCGTCACCGGCACCGCGACGAAACGTCCGTCCGCGTCGTAGACCGGCACGTCGCTGCCGCCGCGCACGTCGAACGCGATGAAGTTGCGCGTCACGACGGCTCCCTCGGCATCGCGGAGCGTGACCGCCAGCACGGCGACGGCATCCTGCTTCGGCAGATCGAACGCGATCGGCGCGATCTCCTTCACGCCGTAGCCGTTCCAATCCAATTCGATCGCGCCGCGGTCCCCGGTTACGCGGGTGCCGAGGTTGTCATGCCACAGCTCCCAGCCGAGCGTCAGCTTTTGCCCATGGTAACGGTCCGAGTAGCTCGACTTCAGCAGCGGCACCGACACGCGTTCGCCCGCTTGCAGCGTCTGGCACGGCGGCGCGTCGATGACGATGAAATCCGGCGCGTGCAGGTCGGCCAGCGTCATGCCGGGCACGAAGCCCTCGTAGCCGAAAAATTTCTCGCGGCCGTCGAGGCGGTAGTAGCCGTTGAACTCGTTGGTCACGTCGCGCAGCTCGGTGAAGACGAACCCGCACATTTTGTCGTGGCGGCGGAATTCGTTCATCATATAGCGGTAATGCCAGGCGAGGTCGCTGTCGCCGGCGCCGCTCACGAAGCCCCAGACGTTGCCGCACTCGCTGTTCATCAGCGGCGCGTCGGACTGCACGTTGTCCCCGATGCAGTTGAAGGACGAGCCCGGGAACGTCTTCTCCACGACCTCTGTCACATGCGCGCGCACCTGTTCGTAGCCGTTGATATAGAAATGCCATGTATTGATGTCCGACTCGACCTTGTCGTAGTTGCACGGCGAGTTATCCTCGACGATCCGCGTCGGATCGACGCTCTTGGCCCAGCGGTAGATCGAGCGCACCCATTCCTGCGTCTCCGGCAAATACGTGGCCTCGGCTTTGCCGCCGTCCTGGCTCGTCAACGCGATCGTCTCGGCATCCGTGCGCAGCCCCCACGTTTCGTTGAACATGATCCAGGAGAAAATCGACGGATGGTTGAAATCGCGATCGATGATTTCCTTCGCCTCGCGCTCGTAGGCCGCGCGCGTCGGCTCGTCGGGATTGCCCCAGAAGCACGGCATGTCTTCCATGATCAGCATCCCGAGCTTATCCGCCCAATACAGCTTGCGCGGCTCCTCCGGCTTGATGTGGATCCGAACGAAATTCAGGCCGAGGCGCTTCGCCAGGTAAATCTCGTCGCGCATTTCCTCGTCCGTCGGATACGTAAAGTACCCCGTCTCGTGGAAGGACTGATCCAGCGTCCCGTTCAGGTAAACCGGCTTGCCGTTCAAGGTCACCCAGCGGTAATCGCGATCGCCGAACCGCGCCGTGCCGATCTCGCGAATGCCGAAATACGTCTCGACGGCGTCCGTGCCCTCATTGCTCGCAAGCTTGATCTCGCCCTCGTACAGGTACGGGGATTCCGGGCTCCACAGCCGCGGCTCCTCGACCTGGAACGTCGCGCTCACGCTGTTCACGCCCTGCGCCAGCGTGACGTTCTCCGCGTGCGATACCGCCCCGTCCGCAAAACGGAACTGCAGCGACGCTTCCGTCGTCTTGCCTGCCGCGATCGTCAGGTTCGCCTGCACGCTGCCATCGAGGCGGGTGATGAATTTCGCCTGCTGAATGTACGCCTTCGGACGCGACTCCAGCCAGACTGGCTGCCAGATGCCGCGGATCTCGCCGTAGCCCTGCTTGCCGCGCGTCTGCGCTTTCAAGTCGAAATCCTCCGCGCGCACCATGATCGTGTTGGCCTCGCCGGTGTTCCAGATGCCCGTCACGTCGAACTCGAACTCGCCGTAGCCGCCCGAGTGGGAACCGGCGTGCAGGCCGTTGATCCAGACGTCGCAGCGGTAGTCGACCGCGCCGAAGCGCAGGAAGACGAGGGAATCCTTCGCTTCCGGGGACCAGGTCACGTCGCGCTTGTACCAGCCGATGCCGCGTTCGTTCCGGCCGATGCCGGACAGCGGGCTTGCCCACGAGAACGGCACGACGATCTCGCTGCCGAACTCCGCGGAAGCCTGCGTGGAACCGTTCTCATTTTCGGGATCGAGCCGGAACGACCACGTTCCGTTCAAATTCAGCCAATCGCGGCGCTGCCAATCCGGACGCGGGTATTCGGGACGCGGCACGGAAGTCGCCGCCGTTTGCAAAGCTTGAGCTGCCATTAGGAGAGCACAACCTTTCGGATAAAGTGGATTTTCATTCCTTCTCGCCTTGATTCTAGCACTGGTATATAAATTTATCAATATGTATTATACTTTTACAATATAGAAGTTTTCGAGTACACTACTCCTATACCAAAACGACCGCCCGAAGGACTGATACCGCCCATGAACGAATCCATGCAAGACCTGCTGCGTTATCCCTCCTCCCGTATCGTCGACGTCGCCAAAGCGCTGTCCGGCGACGTCCGCGTGCGCATCTTGGAAGCGCTCGGCGAGAAGCCGATGAGCATCAGCCAATTGGCCGAGGCGCTCGGCGTCGCGCAGCCGACGATCTCCATCAACGTGCAAATTCTCGAAAGCGTGGACCTCGTCTCGTCCGCGCTCGGGGCGAACCGGGAGAAGATCTGCTCCGCCACCTGCCGCTCCATCCAGCTCGACCTGCCGGTAAAGCCCGGCGAAGGGCTGCATCGCACGGAAGAGCTGCACATGCCGATCGGCATGTTCTCGCATTGCTCCGTCCAGCCGACCTGCGGCATCGTGACGAAGGATTGCGTGCACGTCGGCTCCGTGGACGATCCGCGCTCCTTCTACATGCCGGAGCGGTTCGAAGCGTCGCTGCTCTGGTTCTCCGGCTCGGGCTACGTGGAGTATTATTTCGCCAATCCCATGCCGCCCGGCGTGACGATCGACGAGCTCGGCTTCCGCGCGGAGCTCTGCTCGGAGGCGTCCTCCTTCCAGATGGACTGGCCTTCGGACATCTCGCTCTATATTAACGATATGCTCGTCGGCACCTATACGAGTCCTGGAGATCTCGGCGACCGCAAAGGCAAGCTGACCCCGGACAAGTGGCGCAGCGGCACGGAATACGGCCAACTGACGGAATGGCGCGTGACGCAGGACGGCAGCCTGGTGAACGGCGCGCCTTCCGCGAGCGCGACCGTCGGTTCCCTCGGCCTGCAATACAACAAGCCGATCCGCGTACGGCTCGAGGTCGGCGAGGATGCCGAGAATCGTCGCGGCCTGAACCTGTTCGGCTCGGACTTCGGCGACCACCGGCAGGATTTGGTGCTGTCGTTTATCCGGTATTCGGAGTAAAGAGATCACCGATAGAGTATGTGCCAGGCGTATGCGAGTCGCGGTTTGGACCAGACTCGGGGCCGGTCACGGCCCTGCGGTACGGCGAGTGGCTCGAGCTGCCGAGCGACCATCTTCGCGATCGGGCTTGGTTACCGATCGATGAGAACATCTGCGGCTGGCAGCCGTGGAAAGCAAACGTGGTGAGTTGCTGCGATGAGCAACGTGGAGAACATCTGCGGCAGGTAGCCGCAGTGAGCAAACGTGGAGAACATCTGCGGCTGGCAGTCGTGGTGAGCAAACGTGGTGAGTTGCTGCGATGAGCAATCGCGCCGTTATGGCGGCACGCAAGCGAGACTAGCCATGCGGTCGTGTTTCGCGTTATACTGACTTTAACGAGACGAAGAACGTCCCGCTCCATGCCGCGCATGGAGCGGGACGTTTTTTCATTGGGGGGAGGTAACGGAAGATGACGTTCGAACAGGCGCATCGCGATTTCTTGGCGCAGCATTTGAAGAAACGCAAGGGGGAACGAAGAGGGAGGCTGGAACGGGGGCACAGAGAGGCCGAAGAACGGTTTTGCCGCAACGTGTGGTGGCCGGCGCTGGGCCATTTCAACGATCTGCATCCGGAATACGAGGTGCTTGATTGGCGGGGACTGGCTTATTATTGCGATTTTGCCTGGCTTACTCCGTCGGTCAAACTCATCATCGAGATCAAAGGCTTCGGCCCGCATGTCAGAGACATGGATCGGCAGAAGTACTGCAACGAGTTGAACCGGGAAACCTTTTTGTCGGCCATGGGTTTCCAAGTCGTCTCCTTCGCGTATGACGATGTCGCGAATCGGCCAGAACTTTGCCTGACGCTGCTGCGGATGCTGCTAAGCCGCTACCGGACGCAAAGTCCCCTCTTAGAAGATCCGCCAAACTTGATGGAAAGGGAAATCATCCGCTTCGCCTGCGCATCGTCCGGCCCGCTGCGTCCCATCGACGTGGAAACGCAACTTCGCATCAACCACAGAACTGCCGTCCGAACACTGCAATCGCTATGCCGCAAAGGGTTGTTCACGCCGATCACGGGAACCTCGGGAAAATACGTCGTGCGCTACGAACTGCACCCCAGCGCAATCATGCATCTGTAGCGTATAACTTTGTATATACACATAATTCGCCCACGCGGTTAGTGAACGGCAGGGGCGCTTCCTGATAAGTGAGTTCTGGCTGTTTCGTAGGTTCCCGCTGTTACGTAAGTTTCTGCTGTTAGGTAGGTTCCTACTGTTACGCAGGTTCATGCTGTTTCGTAGGTTTCATGCTGATATGCAGGTTCATGCTGATACGCAAGTTCCTGCTGATACTTAGGCTCCTGCTGATACATAGGCTCCTGCTGATACGCAAGTTCCTGCATTAATGCAGGAACTTTTGTCGAAACCGAGTTGGCACCCTTTAATTCCTGCGATTATACAGCATATTGGAGTTGTATTGTCATTTAGCTCCAAGGAGCCGCAATATTCCTGCACTTTTGCAGGAATCTTCTCAAAAGCATGCTATCGCTCAAAAATTCCTGCACTTTTGCAGCAATCTTCTCAAAACCATGCTATCGCTCGAGATTCCTGCAATAATGCAGCAACTTTCGTTGAAACCAGTCGGCACCCTTTAATTCCTGCGATTATACAGCAAATTGGAGCTGTTTTGTCATTTCGCTCCAAGGAGCCGCAATATTCCTGCACTTTTGCAGCAATATTCTCAAAAGCATGCTATCGCTCAAAAATTCCTGCACTTTTGCAGCAATCTTCTTAAAACCATGCTTCGCTCGAAATTCCTGTGATAATGCAGCAACTTTCGTCGAAACCGAGTCGGCGCCATTTAATTCCTGCGATTGTACAGCATATTGGATTTGTATTGTCATTTAGCTCCAAGGAGCCGCAATATTCCTGCACTTTTGCAGCAATCTTCTCAAAAGCATGCTATCGCTCAAAAATTCCTGCACTTTTGCAGCAATCTTCTCAAAAGCATGCTATCACTCAGCAACAATCATCTTAAAACCATGCTATCGCTCGAGAATTCCTGCATATTTGCATTAATTCATTCAAAACCATCTTAAAACCATGCTCACGTCCGCCCCAGTAAGCCCACCGACTTATCTCCCTTACGATATCCCGCTGTGGATAACCCAGTCTGTGGATATGTTTATTAGTTCCGAAGGCTTATCGATTTCTTAACAATCACGCATGTGCATGATGGGGATAAACCTGTGCATAACTTTCCCGCCCATGTCCCCTTCCGGCTTCCCGGCGCTGGGCGCAGCCTCCGATCCGCACCGCGCGCGCCTCCCGGCGCGCGGTGCCATCGCGGCACGCGGTACTCGGACACACGTCGGCGGTCAAACCTCGTTTGTGTATCCTTTTCCTTTTATTATCTTGAAAAACATGGAATGGTTTTCGATATTAGAACGGGATGCACTAGGACTGCATTCCCGCTTCTTGCGAGGGAGTCCCGCGCAGGAGGAGAACACGGAACATGCATGCGGGCTGAGTGCTCCGATCGCCAATTCCTTACGGGCACAGCGAAGGCCAGAAGAGCGCCACGCTCCCCTGGCCTTTGCTGTGCGATATTGCTGTGCGATGTTGTCGTGCGATATTGCTGTGCGATATTGCTGTGCGATGTTGCTGTGCGATGTTGCTGTGCGATATTGTCGTGCGATATTGTCGTGCGATGTTGTCGTGCGATGTTGCTGTGCATTTTTGCTATGCGATGTTGCTGTGCATTTTTGCTGTGCGATTTTGCTGTGCATTTCGCTGTGCGATATTGCTGCATAATATGACCGGCAGGACACGGGCTAACCCGCACGGGAACCCCGCGGGAAAAATCGCATAACCCTGAAGACGCGCGATCCAACTTCACCCTGCGCTTAAAGCTCACCGCTACCGGCCGTAATAATCCTGATTGGCCCGCTTCGCCTGCTCCCGGTACGCCCCCGGCGTCACGCCGTAGCTCTTGGCGAATTGCCGGCTTACGTACGCCGCGTCGCCCATGCCGCATTGCGCGGCGATCTGCGCGAGCGGCAACTCGGATTGCTCCAGCAGCCGCTTCGCCTTGCGCAGGCGCAGCTCGCGCAGCAGCTGCATCGGAGTCAGCCGGAATTTCTCCGCGAAGATCCGGTCCAGGTAATTGGCATTCATATGCACGAGCTCGGCCAGCTGTTCGCGGGAGATTTTCTCGTCCAGTTTCGCGCTCAGGTACGTGACGATCTGCTGGAACCGCTCGTCGTTCTTGGAGCTCGGCAGCGCTCGCGGCGCACTGCCGGCCAGCTCCCAGCTCCGCAGCAAGTAGAACAGCAGCAGCCGGCACAGGCTCGCGATCTCCATCTCGCGGAAGAGCCCCTCCCTGCCGTTCCAGGCATCCATCAGCTGATCGAATGCCTGGACGTACGGTCCGGGATTGGCGATCGTCGTCACCTCGCCGACGGGATAGAGCCGGAACAGGTCCATGCCGTGCGCGTTGGCGGCCTCCACGACGAACCACCGATGATTGCCGTCGCGGTCGGAGCGTTCCGAGAAGGGCAGATGCGGGGCATGCAGCATGACTTGTCCTTTGCCCGCGGTCTGGGTGAGGTGGCCGACCTGCGTCTCCACCCGCCCCTCGGCGATGAAGCTGACCACCCAATGCGGGTAGACGATATCCTGTAGATCGAGCTCGTCATAGAAAGCATGGCCGACGACCGAAGGCCGCACCCGCCACCCGTCCTCGAAAAACGTCCCCGTCATCTCCCCTTCGCCCCCTCCCTCGCCTACGCCAAGCACGCCGGAAGGCTTCTCCCACCGCGCGCGATGCAGCTATGCGATCCATCGGTCGCTCTTCTATCGACCGCCCTTTTATTCAGTCGTGCTAGTATTCGGCGCCTCGGCTCTTCCATCCTTCATGTCTTCGCCTCGCAGCAGCCGTTCGAATTCCGCCTCGTCCGCGGCGTAGACGAGCTTCCCGCCGATGCAGAAGCTGAGACAGCGTTCGAGCTTCACGTCCCCGCCGGCGTCGGCGAGCGCCTGCAGCGCGGCGCCGTAGCGGAACGCCTGCAAATTGTTCGCGCAGCAGCGAATCGGCTCAGGCACGGGTTCCCGTGCCCTGCTGAACTTCGTCCTGCGTCACGAAGCCGGCGTAGGCGCTCCGTCCGTCCCGCGCGATGACCGGCCCGTTCAGGAATTCCTTGCCGGTGTCTGGATTGTAGGAGCCCACGACGGAATATTGGATGACGTAGCCTTTGCGGGTCGTTTGGCTTTGGTTCGGCGTGCTGCGATGGAAGAGCAGCGAATGGAACGCGACCAGGCTGCCCTTCTTCAATTCGACCGGAATGCCGGGGTCCTCCCCTTGGTAGCAGACATAGCCGATCTCCGAGTATACGTGCTCGACGAAGCCTTGCTTGTGCGAGCCCGGCTGAACCCAGATACAACCGTTATCGACCGTCGAATCTTCGAGCGCCAGCCAGCAGGTCAGGTAATGAACCGGCTCGGTCGGCACGTATCCGTTGTCCTGGTGCCACGGGAAATCCCGATTCGCCTCCGGGCGCTTGTACACGGACTGGTCCCAGTACAGCCGCGTATCGGGACCGAGAATGGTCGTCGTAAGATCGACGAACCGCTCGTCGGCGATGAACCGCTGGATGTCGGGATGCTGATAATTCAAATGGCTCGTGAAATTAATCTGGTTGGCCGCGCTGATAAAATCCCGGCCCTCGCTCAGCCTGCGCGCGGATTCCTCGTCGAGCTTGTCGATATGCTCGCGAATGACGTCGATCTCCGCTTCGTTAAACAAATGCTCGAGCACGATGTACCCCAGCTCGTCGTACTGCTTCAGTTGCGCTTCGGTCAGCTTCGGCATGCCGTCATCTCTCCTCATGGACTTGTCGCCTGCCATGCCGGCCGAAGCCGTTCCGTCGCTTCGGATGCATGCGGCGCATCGGGTTGCTGCATGCTTCCATTTTCCGCGATGCGCGCGTTTCGCTCAATGGCTTATCTCCGCCGCTTCATTGTATTTTTTCCACTACTTGCAGACCCGGCCGAAGCGGCTCGTCGAACCGTCCATAACTGCACACGCTGAACGGTCGGCATGCACGCTGCCATTCGCGGCGTAGGACGGTACGCATGCCGCCCCGGTCCCTTGTGTTCCGAATGTTATTAGGGTTATAATACGACGATAGCATTCATCATCGGAAGTAGACATGAATAGGTATTATAGTATCCGAAAAGATACCAAGGAGGAGGAACCGGCGTGGACGAATGCAAAGCCAATACGGCGCTAGATATTCTCATCGGCAAATGGAAACCGATCATCCTCTATCATCTGGGCCAAAGCGGCACGCTCCGTTTCAGCGGACTGCAGCGGGCGATCCCGGAGATCACCAAGAAGATGCTCACCGCGCAGCTGCGGGAACTGGAATATCACGATATCGTGCACCGCGAAATTTACATGCAGATTCCGCCGAAGGTGGAATATTCGATCACGGAATACGGCCAGACGTTGTTTCCGATCATCGAGATGATGCACAATTGGGGACAGAAGCATGTCGATCATTTGGAAGAGAAATACGGGGACGGCAGCGAAGAGGCCGTTCGCGAAAACATAAATTAATGCGAAAACCGCTGTCCGATCTCGATCTGGTATTATCCCCTTCAAGTAGACACTCAAAAAAACCTCGTGTTAACATGAAGTTTTGAGTGCCACTTGGAGGGGAT
>NZ_JAAAMV010000008.1 GCF_009909185.1 Paenibacillus glycinis
CCCTCCAAGTGGCACTCAAAACTTCATGTTAACACGAGGTTTTTTTGAGTGTCTACTTGAAGGGGATAATACCACTGAGTCAGCGGCTTTTTTGCGTGTAAGAAGCGGGTTTCCCGGTTATGGCCGGTTAGAAGAGAGCGATCTCGCCTCACGCAGTGTTATGCATGTTAGATAAGATTACATAAATTTCGCGAAATAAGCACCGCATTTATTGTTTTAGATGATTTAGTGGATATATATGGAATAATGCAAAGCAATAACGCTGTGATGCGATAAGGCGATGTACGATTTAATACTCCGAAAATATTCCATGTTATAATCAATAACATGTCTCGCAACATTAGGAGCAGTTTTCAGATGAAAGAATGGGAGTGGACCATGTTCGACTGGCTTGGTTTTCAACAGAGAATGAAATTGCGGGCATCGTGGCGGCTTAACCGCAAGCTGAAGGACGACGTGAAGGAGGTTTTCGAAGGCATCGCGGAGACGCGCAAGGAGCTATTGACTTCCTGGACCCAAGATTATTGGCGGCATCTCGATTGGCTCGGAACGCAAATCGCATCCGCTGCCGATCTATCCGAAGATCGGAGCAGCCCGACCGGCGCGACGGATAAAATGCTGGCATCCGCTTATGCCAAAGGTTCGGATTGGACGGAACTGTTCGTGCTGGACGAGGAATGTCGGGTGATCGCGAGCACGTTCAAGCCGCACGTAGGAACCGCCTACGGCAACGAAAGCGCGCTGGCGCCGGGTTTGAAACATGCGGGAGGCGCAGCCGCCCGCCGCTGTCTGTTCGGCCCGTTCGTCGATGCGCGGACGCTGGAGATCGGCCCTCGTTCTTCTTCCTTCCACGACAAAGTGACCTTGATGTTCATTTATCCGCTCGTCGCCGATGGCCGGACGCAAGGTTATTTGTGCGGACGCGTGCCGAACGACGTCATCGGCGATTTGATTCAACGGGAGTCGGGGCATATCTACCCGGATTCCGGCGATAATTACCTGTTTATGGCCAAGCCGTCCTTGAACGGCGGCGTCGCGCCGGGGACGGCGCTTTCGCGGAGCCGCTTCGAGGACAGAACCTTTACCGGCGGGGAAAATTTGAAGGACGGCGTGACGACGGCTTGGGGGATCGTGTCCGTCGCGGAGCATACGGAGCTGGAGCTGGTGTTTACCGACCCCGCGGACGGCGAGCTGCATACCGGCATTCGCAATACGATCCGGGACGGCAGCCATTTGTACGTGGAGCATCCGGGCTATTGCGACTACCGGCATATACCGGTCATCGGCAAAGGAGTGACGTTCCAGCTTCCGCACTGTCCCGACGTGTGGGGAATGATGTGCGAAGCGGATCTGGAGGAAGTGTACCGCATTCGGAGCATCGGCTGGCGCCATTTTCGCCTGCAGGGAGCAGGGCTTGCCGTTCAGAGCCTGTCGTTTGCGGCGGCCGGTTATTTCATCGCGCGCGCGGATTCGCCGGCATTGGCCGCGGTGACGATGTTCGCGCTATGCCTGCTGTCTGGGCTGATCATCGCGCGGCTGGTGAACCGCAAAGCAACCGCGCGCGTGACGGGCAATTTGCGCGGCATCATCCGCTTCATCCGCAGCAACGCGGAAGGCAAGGGCGACTTGACCCAGCGCTTGGCGCCGGGCGAACTGGACAACGACGAGACCCGGGAACTCGCGAAGTGGATCAACAATCTGATCGACACCATCGAAGGGATCATGATTCAGGTCAAAGCCGCTGCGGGAGACGTGATGTCCAGCCAGCAAGTGCTGCTGGAGACCGCGCAAACGACGGAGCAGTCGACCGAGCAGGTGGCGCACAACGTGAACGGCATGATCAGCAGCATTCGGGGACAACTGGAGGACATCGACGTGGCGACGGATGCGTTTGACCGCATGCAGGTCACGCTGATGGAGCTGGAGCGGGAGTCGTCGAGGCAGATCGGGGTCGTGCTTGAGGAAGTGGATCGCATCGGCGGGGAAATGCATCATATCTCGACCAAAGTAGGCGAAACCCATGTGACGATCCGTCAGTTCATGGCTACGATACAACAGATCAGCGGCATCTTGCTCGCGATCGAGGACATCTCCCAGCAGACGAACCTGCTGGCGCTCAATGCGTCCATCGAAGCGGCGCGCGTCGGCGAGCAGGGCAAGGGCTTTGCCGTCGTCGCTTCGGAGATTCGCAAGCTGGCCAATCGGACCCGCCAGTCGACGGATGAAGTCGTGTCGATCATTCAGCTGATTCAGCAAAATGCCCATCAGGCGTATGCGTCGATGGACGAGGGCTCGCTCGTCATCGAACAGAGCAATCGGCTTGCGGAAGCGGCTTCCGACAAGCTTGCGGCCGTCAAAGCCGAGGAAGGCAAACGCTCCCGTGCCGTGGAAGAGGCCATAAGCGAAGTAGTCGGCTTGATGAACCGCATCTCGGCCATCAGCCAGGAGAATCGGCGCGTCTCCCGCAGCGTGGAAGACAACGTTCAACTGTTGACCGGGGATATCTCCCAAGTCCGTCATACGTCGCAGAGCGTCAAAGCGATTACGACCTTGCTGCAGCATCTCGTCGGCCAGTTTCGCATGACGGAATCCCGGCTGCGGTAACCGATGCCACCGAGTTTGGATCGGCAAAGTCGACAACATCAAGAGGCAGCCGCGTTCGGCTGCCTCTTGATGTTCTATGCCCGGTGAGCAGAATGGCTTATCGTTCGATATGCTCCTCGAACCAGCGGACGATATGATGCAGCCGCCTTGTCCGCAGATGGGGATGGCCGCTTCTCGACAGGTTATGGTCCGCGCCGGGAAAGCGGATCAGCTGCGTTTGCTTGCCGAGCCGCTTCAAGGCGACGAACAATTGCTCGCCCTGCTCGATCGGGCAGCGGAGATCCTGCTCGCCATGAAGGATGAGCAGCGGCGTGTCGATATGCTTGACGTAGGCGAGCGGCGAATGCCGCCACAGCTTGTCCAGATCGTCCCACGGGTTGCCCCAGATTTGATCCTCCGTGAACATAGGGCCGATATCGCTGACGCCGTAGAAGGAAATCCAGTTCGAGATCGAGCGCTGGGTGACCGCCGCGCGGAACCGGTTGGAATGGCCGACGATCCAGTTCGTCATGAAGCCGCCGTAGCTGCCGCCGGTCACCCCGAGCCGGGAAGCGTCGATGAACGGGTAGGCATCGAGCACGTAATCCGCGGCTTCCATGAGATCCTGGTAATCGCGTCCGCCGTAATCGCCTCGGACCGTATTGACGTGAGACTGGCCGTAGCCGTGGCCGCCGCGGGGATTCGTATAGAATACCGCAAAGCCGGCCGCCGTCAGCAGCTGGAATTCCAGCATGAAGGTATGCGCGTACATCGCTTGCGGGCCGCCGTGAATCTCGAGCACGGCCGGAACCTTGGCGCCTTCCTTGAAATCGTTCGGCTTCATGAGCCAGCCTTGAATCGGCCAACCGTCCGAGGCTTGGAACGTAAAGCTTTCGGGAACGCTGAGCGCGAGCTCCGACCACAGATTCTCGTTGCAGCGGGTAAGGCGACGTTCCTCCGAAGAAGAGGAATCGAAGCGGAACAGATCGCCGGGCTGCAGCGGATCGGCGGCGGCGAATACGATATTTTCCTCCGGGGTCAGGTCGAATTGATAAATCTCGCGTTCGCCGGCGACGACGAACTCGCAGGATGAGCCGTCAAGCGCGAAGCGGCCGATATGGACGCTGCCGTCCCGGCTCAATTGAAGATAGACCGACCGGCCGTCCTTGCTGAACAGCGGAGGGGAGCCCGCGCCGGCTCTCATGTCGCTGATGGCGACATGGCCGAGCTGGACGTCCAGCTCCTGGAACAAGACGCGGACATCTCCGCCGGTCACCGGCACCAAGCGGATTCTGTCCAGCGTGGCGAATCCGAAGCCCAGATCGCCGGCGATCAGGAGGATCCGCTCGCCGTCCGGCGTGAAGGCGAGCGAATGAATGTCCAACGTTCCGTCGGTGATCGCGGTTGCGGACCCGCCCGCACGATCCATGACGAACACCTCGCCCGTCAGCCGGAGATCCGGATCGGGATAACGTTCGGAAGCGACGCTCGCGCTATAGGCGATGCGCGCGCCGTCCGGGGACCAAGCGAAGGCGCTCACGTCGAAGTTTCCTTCCGTCAGCCGCGTGCAGGCTTCCGTTGCCCGATCGACGAGATGCAGGTGGGTTCGGCGGCCGTTCCATAGCCCTCGTCCGTCGGCCTTGAAGTTCAACCGGTCGAAGATTTGCTCTTCGAGGGGCTTGGCTGTCCCTTCGCCTGAGCTTTCTTGATCGGCGGCATCGCCAGGCGCGGCGGCTTCGCCCTTGACGAGCAGGAACCTGCCGTCGGGCGACCATTTGAAGGCGCCGGCGCCGTGCTTCAGCGCGGTGACGGGACGCGCTTCCCCGCCGCGGGCGGGCATGACCCACACCTGCGGCTTGTCGTCCTTCTTGCGCAGGAACGCAAGCTCCGAGCCGTCCGGCGACCAAGCCGGCGCGGCATCCGCCTCGCCGGACGTGAACGGAATCGATTCGCCTCCCTCGGCGTCGAGCAGGCGGATATGAGAGCGGTAGCCGTCATGCTTCTCGTTGACGGACTTCAGCACGTAGGCGATCGCCCCGCTCGCGGGAGATACCGCCGGATCGTTGATCCAGTTCATCTTGTACAAATCCTCTGCAGTCAAGTAACGTTCGTTGCCCATGAATCTTCCTCCTCGTCGTCTGATCCTCTCCATTATCCCAAATTCGCATGCAAAAGGCACTAGTTTATCCCAATTATTACCATACTAGATGTCATTTTATCTAACATCAATATCGAGGCGTCGAGATTGTCCATCCTGCCGCGAGCCGGATGGGGGGGAGGAGATGGCATGCATCGCCGCGAACCGGCATAAACGGATCGGGAGCGAATATACATGAGGTGCGGAGATCGCGGCGAGCGCTTAGGGGCCTGGCTGCGGCAAGCCGGATTCGGAAAGCGCTTGCGCGCCATGCCGGGGGCCGGCAATCGAATATGCGATCGATGTCCATTCGACCATTTGTCCATACGACCATAAGACCATACGACCATACGACCATACGATCATACGAACCGTGCGGCAGTTCATGCCGCACGGTTTTTGAATCGTGAAGGCCAACCCTTGATGCGAGGCGGTGCGGGGCGTTGCGTAAACCATGGAAAAATAGCTTTAAAGTCAAGCTGCTGCTCGGCATATCGGCGATCATCCTCTGTACGTTCACGATGGCCGGCGTCGTCTCGTACCGGACGCATCTGCGGCTGTTCGAGGACGAGGTAAGCGGCCGGTACGTGAAGGCGAGCGAACAGGCCATGGCCCAGCTCGACCTGCGCCTCCGGGAGCTGACGCGCATCTCCAGCTACGTCGTCTTCAACCCGACGATCGAGCGGAACGTGACGAAGCTCTCGCGCGACCGCAATGTCGCGCCAGCGGACCGCTACGCGATGCAGAGCCAGATCAGCACGGAGCTTGGCCAAGTGAAATTCGACGCGCCGCAGGTGCTGTCGCTGTACTTGTTCGATTTGACCGGCCGCAATTATTACTACGGCTTGATGCGGGAGTCCGTCGAATCGATCGAAGGCGACGCGTTCCGGGACATTCTCGGCAAGGTGCAGGCTTCGGGCGGCGAGATGGTGTGGATGAACAAGCGGCTGCCGAGCCATATCGAGAAGAGCGGGTACCGCGACGTGATTATCGCCGCGCAGTGGATGCGCAGCAAGTTCATCATCGAGAGCGATTCGGAGCAGCTGGACGCCGGCTATGCCGCGGAAGGCGAGGGGGGCATGTACGGCATGATGGTGATGGTGATCGATCAATATTTTCTGGCGCGCTCGTTCCGCGAGATCATCGGGACGGACGGCGCGGGAAGCGTCTATTTGTTCGACCGGCACGACAACCTGCTGTATACGAACGACGAACGAACGGGCGCGGTCGAAGCGGCGGCATTAAGGCAGAGCAGTGCCGACGGGATCGAGAAAGCGGGCGGAGCCTCCTATTACGTGACAACGCATGAATCGCCGGAATCGGGGTTCACGCTCGTCAGCCGCATCTCGATGGCGGATTTTCTCAAGAAGAGCCAGCTGATTCTGAAGATCAGCCTCCTCTCCGGAGGCGTCAGCGTCCTGCTCAGCGCCGTGTTGATCTTCCTGCTCAGCCACCGGCTGCTTCGCCCGCTGCGGGAGCTGGTGCCCGCGATGAAGACGATGCGGGAGGGCAAGTTCGACATCCGCGTCGAGCCGCGTTCGAGCGACGAGCTCGGGCTGATCGCCGACAGCTTCAACGCGATGGCGGCGAACGTGAGCTCGCTCATCAAGGAGGTCTACCTGCGCCAGATCGGCGAACGGGAGGCGGAGCTGAAGGCGCTGCAGGCGCAGCTCAATCCGCATTTTCTGTATAATACGCTGAACGGCTTGTACTGGAAGCTGTACCTGCAGGACGACCGCGACACCGCGGGACTCGTGTCCTCGCTGTCCGGTCTCCTGAAATATTCGCTCGAGCGGGTGCGGACGCGGACGACGCTCCGTCAGGAGATGGAGCAGATCCGCCAGTATCTGCACATTCAGGAAGCGTTCGTGAGCAGCGGCTTCGTCGCCCGCATCGAGATGGACGAGGAGGTTGCGGATTGCTTGACGCTGCGCCTCTTCCTGCAGCCGATCGTGGAGAACGTGTTCGTGCATGCGTTCCGCGATTCCGGCAGCGAGCCGAAGGCGCTGCTCATTCGGGCGTACCGGCTCGATGCGTGGTTGAAATTGGAAATCGCCGACAACGGCTGCGGCATGAGCGCGGAGGAGATCGGACGCATCCTGTCGGACGAGCCGGCGGATGGGCGGATGCCGCTTGGCGTGCGCAGCGTCATGCGCCGCATCGATCTGATGTACGGCCCTCCTTGCCGGCTGGATATCGAGAGCGTGCCCGGCGCGGGAACGACCGTGCACCTGCTGCTGCCGTTCGAGACGGCGGGAGCGGACCAAGAAGGGGAGGCGGACGCATGAACGGGACGCTGCTGATCGTCGAGGACCAGGCGTTTTTTCGCAAAGGCCTGCGCAAGCTGATCGAGGAGCATGCCATCGGCTGGACCGTGATCGGCGAGGCGGAGAACGGGAGGGAGGCGGTCTCGCTGATCGCGAGCCATCCGCCCGACCTGATCCTGACCGACATCCGGATGCCCGGCATGGACGGAATCGCGCTGGCCGAGCACGTGCACCGCAACCGGCTCGACATTGCCTTGATCATGTTGACCGGGCACGAGGATTTCAAATACGCCCAGGCGGCGCTGCGGTACGGGGCGATCGATTTCCTGCTGAAGCCGTGCAACGAGGAGACGCTGATCGGCGTGCTTCGCAAAGCCTACGAGCATGTCCAAGGAAAGCGGCAGCAGCAGCAGCGTCTGCTGGCCGGCGAGCGCTCCAATCAGGAGAGCCTGCTGCGGGCGCATCTGCTGCGGCTCCCGCACGATAAGGCTGCTGCCGCCCAAGCGGTGGAGCGCTGCCTGCGCCGGGAGCTGCTGTTCGTGCGCGTGGCGAGTTACCGTCCGGCGGATAAGCAATACCGGCAGCAGGATATGGGGCTGCTTCAATTCGCGCTGTTCAACATTATCGCGGAGCTGCTCGAAGGAAGCGGTTCCCGGTGGTCGTCGATTCCGCTCGCGTTCGATCGCTTCGCGCTGTTCGTGGACGGACCGTACCCGGAGGGATTCGAAGCGTCCGCCGAAGCGAGCGTGAGGCGGTTCTTGGGTCTGCGCATGGAAGTGATGCCGGCCGGCCGCCTCGAGAAGCCCGGGGACCTGCTCGCGGCCTACGAACGGTTTCTGCCGGGTCCGGAGCCGCATGCCGGATCGTCGGATATAGCGGCCGGCCCCGCGCTGGACGCGCCGGAGCGGCAATCGAAGGCGAAGGAGCTGCAGGTGCAGTTGTCCTCGGAGATCGCGCTCGGCCGGCCGGACCGCCTGAAGCGCATGCTCGAACAAGCGATTCGGCGCCTGTCTTCGCTTGTCCCCGAGGACGCCAAGCTGGAGGCGCTGACGCTTGCGCTCGCCATGAAAGCGGCGGCCAGGCAATCGTTCGACGCCGGCGCGGACGACCCCGCGTTCGGCGGAAGGCTGGAGGTGCTGCGCCAGACTTCCGGATCGGCCCAAACCGCGGCGTGGGCGGAACGGGAGGCAGAAGCCTTTCTCGCGGCGTACGGGGACTGGAGATCGGGCAAGAACCGGAACGCCGTGATGCGGGCGCTCGATTACCTGGAGGGGCATTATATGGAATCCTGCACGCTGAACGAGATGGCCGAGCGGTTCTACATCAGCTCCGCCTACTTCAGCAAGCTCTTCAAGAAAGAGACGGGCGACAATTTCAGCACCTACTTGACCCGGCTCCGCATGCGCAAGGCCGCGATGCTGCTGCTCAATACCGACATGAAGGTGTTCGAGATCGCCTCCGCCGTCGGCTACGACGATCCGAACTATTTCACGAACGTGTTTCGCATGCTTTACCGTCTCTCGCCCAGCGATTACCGCAAGCGGAAGCCATGATGCGATCGGGCACGGCCGCGTCGTTCCCGCGCGCGCCGATGCGCAAATATTTATAGGTTTTCGGCAATTAATTCAAGGTTGCCGCGCCTGCGCTCCCTTAAAATGAAGCCATGCACGAAACGGTGCATCCATGCTCCGAGGGGGTGAGTGCCAACGATGGGCGTACACGCGACCGGAACGGAACCGGCTGCGCCGAAGGCGCGGCGGCGCGGCGGCGGGATCGGCGCGATCAGGCGCAGCGTGCCGCTGTATATCATGTTCGTCCCGGGAGTCGTCTTCTATCTCCTGTTCAAGTATTATCCGCTCGGCGGCCTCGTGATCGCCTTCAAGGACTACAACATGTACGACGGCATCCTCAAGAGTCCGTGGGTCGGGCTCGATAATTTCCGGATGCTGTTCAACCAGGCGCAGACCGTGCAGATCATCGGCAATACGCTGCTGCTCAGCGTGCTCGGCATCGCGATCGGGTTCCCGGTGCCGATCCTGCTGGCCGTCATGCTGAACGAGGTCCGGCGGACGTGGTTCAAGCGGTTCGTTCAGACGCTGGTCTACCTGCCGCATTTCTTCTCTTGGGTAATCGTCTCCGGCATCGTGCTCGAGATGTTCTCGCAGGAGTCGGGGATTATCAACCATTGGGTCGCGGGCGTCTTCGGGGAGCCGTATCCTTTCCTCTACAAGCCGCTTTCCTGGCTGGCGGTCTTCATTGGTTCGGGCGTTTGGAAGGAAATGGGGTTCTCCGCGATCATCTATCTCGCGGCGCTGACCGCGATCGATCCGCATCTGTACGAATCGGCAAGCATCGACGGCGCGAGCAAATGGAAGCAAATCCGCCATGTGTCCATCCCCGGCATCATGCCGACGATCGCGCTGCTGCTCATCCTGCAGGTCGGGAAGGTGATGGACGTCGGCTTCGATCCGGTCTATATGCTCTCGAACGAAAGCGTATCGAGCGTCGCGAACGTCATCAGCACCTACAACTACTCGGTCGGGATTCAGCGCGCGCAGTTCAGCCTGACGACCGCGATGGGGCTGTTCGAGAATGCGGTCGGGTTCGTCCTCGTCACCTTCGCGAACCGGATCGGGCGCCGGTTCAATCAACAATTATGGTAGGAGGCGAGGTCCGTGAAAAGCACATTCGGCGATAAGCTGTTCTACGCGTTCAATTATGCCGTGCTGACGCTGATCGGCCTCAGCTGCCTGTTCCCGCTGCTCCACATCGTCGCCTTGTCGCTGAGCGAAGCCCATGCGGTCGATTCGGGACGCGTATCCGTCGTACCGGTCGGCTGGGCGACGGCGTCGTACAAGGCGCTGTTCGACAACACGCGGATCCTGCCCGCTTTCTGGAACAGCCTGGAGATTACGGTCGTCGGCACGGCGCTGTCGATGGCGGCGACGGTACTGACCGCGTATCCGCTGTCGCGCGCGTTCTTCTACGGGAGGCGGCCGCTGACGCTTGCCATGGTGTTCACGATGCTGTTCGGGAGCGGACTCATCCCGAACTACCTGGTCATGAGCCAATACGGGCTGATTAATTCCTATTGGGTACTCTGGCTGCCGGCGCTCATCAATACGTTCAACGTGCTCGTCATGCGCACCTTCTTCGAGGGGATTCCCGGCGAGATCGAGGAGGCGGCGCGGATCGACGGCTGCGGCGAATGGACGCATTTGTTCCGGGTCGTGCTTCCGCTGTCGCTGCCGGTGCTCGCGACGATCACGCTGTTCAACGCCGTGGGCTTCTGGAACGCGTTCATGAACGTGCTGATCTACATCAACGAGACGCGGAAGTACAACCTGACGGTGCTCGTGCAGCAGATGATCCGGCGCGATTCCATCTTGGCCGGGGTGATGTCGGCCGATCCGGGCGATATCGCGAACGTGACGAACGAAGGCATCAAGGCGGCGGGCATCATGGTCATGATCGTGCCGATGCTGCTTATCTATCCGTTTCTGCAAAAATATTTCGTCAAAGGCGTCATGCTCGGCGCGGTCAAAGGCTGACGCTCAGCGCGGACCGGCTGTCCGGACGTCCCGAAAGGAGTACCCGATGATACGGAAACGAAGACAATGGCTGTACGCCGCCACGGTGCTGGCGCTGGCGATCGCCGCGGGATGCGCGAATAACAACGAGCCTGCCCCGCAGCGGCAGAACGAGCAGCAAAATCAACCGGATAACGGACCGGACGCGCCGACGGCCGAGCGCAAGGCGATTTCCTCCACGATCTACGACCGTTCGAACGTGCCGTCCACCGAAGGTACGACCGAAGAGAACCGCTGGACGAAATGGATCAACGCGAACGGGCCGGTGGACGTCAAGTACGTCGCCGTTCCCCGTTACGAATCGCGCCAGAAGCTGAACGTGCTGTTCGCCTCGGCGAGCGCGCCGGACCTGATCTTCGAGTACGACCAATATATCAAGAATCCGCTGTACGACCAGAAGCAGCTGATGCCGATCGACGACATGATCGACAAGTACAGCACGGATTACAAGGCGATGCTGGCGGAGTATCCGATCCTGAAGAAGGTCGGCACGAAATCCGACGGCAAGCTGTACGAGTTCGCGCGCTTGAACGAGGTCGTCCCGATACACGCCATCCTGATTCGCGAGGACTGGCTGAAGAAGCTGAATCTGCAGGTGCCGACGACGACGGAGGAGATGTACCGGGTCGCGAAGGCGTTCACGGAGCAGGATCCGGACGGCAACGGGAAGAAGGACACCTATGGCATGGCGCTCAGCCTCCAGTCGGGGATCGTCATCGACCAGGTGTTCCAGGCGACGAACTGGATCGTCAAGGACGGCGGCGTGACGCGGAACTGGGATAATTTCAAGGCGGTCGCCGAGTTCAAGAAACGGCTGTTCGACGAAGGCATCGTCGACAAGGATTATTTGAACGACAAGAACGGCGTGAAAGCGAAGCAGGACTTCATCAACGGCAAGATCGGGATCTATCCGATCCAGCTCGATTGGTACAGCTTCACGATCAACGAGCTGGCCTCGCTCAAGAAGAACGTGCCGGACGCGGTCGTGACGCCGATCCCTTATCCGGCAAGCCCGGCGGGGCAGTTCAATCCGGCGTATACCAATCCTGTGCAGGCGACGGCAGTCGTCAACGCGCATGCGAAGGACCCGGAAGCCGTCATGCATTACGTCGATTTCCTCGTTAAGCCGGAGACGGTGAAGATGCTGAAGTACGGCGTCGAGAACGAGCACTGGAAGCTGGGGCCGAACGGATGCCCGCAGGTGATCGACACGGACAAAACCAAAACGGAGGTCAGTTACGACGTCGACCTGCAGATGCTGAGCTCCGGCATTCTGGACGCCAAATGCGGCAAGATCGCAAATAAGTTCAATCCGGACAATCCGATCGAGAAGGAAGGCCTCGCCATGTTCACGAAGGCGATGGACATCTACATGGATCCGAATAAGCCTTACGTCGAGATCACCCATCCGGAGCATATGCCGCAAATTCCGAAGGACATCGACGCCATCTCGGCGAATCTGACGAAGCCGATCGCCGATATCTGGGTCAAAGCGATTCTGGGCGGCAAGGATTATACGCCGGAGAAGGCGCTGGCGGATGCCAAGGCGACGTGGGAGAAGGGCGACGGCAAGAAGGTCGAAGCCTGGTTCTCGAATTGGTGGACCAACGACAGCCAGAACGCGTTCTTGGCGAAGGACATCATCGACATGATGAGGCAGCAAACCGGCAAATAGCGACTGTGTTGCAAGAGGCGGAGCGGGAGCAATAAAGCCGCGGCGGCGGGGCTGGTACGTCGAGCGTCAAACCGCGGCTGGCGGCGTTGCGAAACCTAACGCGCGAGGACCGGGGGGAACAGCTCCCCTGCGCGCGGCTCGGCACGGCTGGCGCGCGGGCGCAGGCGGTTCGGCCCGTCACGCGCAATGCGGGAAGCCAGCGGGAGGCAGCGACTTGTCTCCCTTTTGTTTTCAGCAACATTGCAAACGCTTACAAACAAGCTGTGCGGCATCTGGAGAGACTGATAATGGGGGAGTTCGACATGGTTCGAAAAATAGGATGGATGATCGCGTCTGCCGTTATGGCAGCGATGCTGCTGCTGCCTTCGGCGGCGTTTCTCGCGGATGAACCGGCCGCGGATGAGCCGGCCGCCGAAAGGACGGCCGCACCCGGCGCCGCCCAAGCGCCGAACGGTTTCGTCGACGACTTAAACGGCTTTGGCATGGCGTACCAGCGCGGCAACCTGTACACGGAAAGCGGGACGCCCGCTTACTACGGCAACGACGCGAACCGCGCGGTCCGCAGCACGACGAGTACCGGTTACGTCGTCTATAAGACGGATTACGACATGACCTCGTTCGCGGTATACAGTTACTTTTTCACCGGCGTTACGGTCGTGCCCCATCGCATATTCGCATCCGTCGACGGAACGGCCTACGCGGAAGCGGAGGCGAACGTCTATACGTCGGGGGAGCCGGCGAGCAACTGGCAGCTTTACGCGTTCGAGGGGCTGTCGCTGCCGGCAGGAACGCGGTACTTGAAGATCGAATTCGCCGGCGACGAGAAGTCGTGGACGCCGCAGCTGGCCAAGGTCGTGATCAACCGCAATACGGTCTCGGTCACGGCAAGCCCGAATACGGGCGTCATCGGCTCCGAGCCGATCTCGGTATCGCTGCAGACGCCGTCGGTCGGCGCCGCCGTGTATTATCGAACGAACGCCGACCCCGTATTCAAGCCATATGCGGAGCCGCTCTCTCTGACGGGCTTCACCAAGCTCGACGCTTACGCCCAGCTGGACGGCATGGAGCCGAGCCCGATTCGCGGCTATACGTTTTTCTCGCAAGCCGATATGCAGATCGACCGGTACGGTCAAGTCATCGGCGCGAGTTTCGCGGCGAAGGTGACGAGCGACGAGCAGCTTCGGCACGATGTCTCGGTCGACCGGGCGTATTACGGCAGCCTGCGGAAGCCGGCCGATTTCGACGGCTTGGGCGGACTCGCCGGAAGCCGGAAGCCGCTCAAGCTGAAGGCTACCGGGTTTTTCAGCGTTCAGCAGGTCAAGGGCAAGCCGCAGCTGGTGACGCCGCAGGGGAACGTGTACTTCAGCATGGGCGTGAACGGCATCACGAACAACGAGACGTATACCAAAGTGACCGGCACGACCGACCGTCAAAAAATCTTCGAGTGGGTGCCGGACTTCAACGGCGAATACAACGGCGCCTTCATCGGCTCGAAAGACAACTTCTCGTACTTCATGGCCAATAAGTACCGCAAAGCGGGCGAGATGCCGACGTTCAACCAATTCTTCGCGGAGGCGACGGACCGGATCAAGAAGTGGGGCTTCAACGGCATCGGCGCATGGACGCCTTCTCCGCAGGCGCAGGCAAGCGGCATGCCCTATACGCTCGTGCTGCCCTTGAACGGCATGGCCAAACCGGCGGAACTCAAGGTGTTCGACATCTTCGCGGACGGCGCGGCGCAAGCGATCGACGCTGCCTTCGCGAATGCGCTGCCGGCATTGAAGGACGATCCCAACCTGATCGGGTATTTCGTGGACAATGAATACGCCTACGAGAAATTCATCAGCACCGTGCCGCGGCTGAAGGCCAGCACGACGGGGCTGAAGAAGCGCCTCGTGCAAATGCTGCAGGAGAAGTACGGCGATATCGCCGCGTTCAACGCCGGCTGGAATACGGCGTTCGCCGGCTTCTCCGACCTGAACGAAACGCCGCTGTACATCGATACGCAGCAGGCGTCCGACGACGTCGATCAATTCTTCCGTCTCTATCTGGACACGTATTACGGAACGGTGAAGCAGCTGTTCGAGAAATACGATCCGAACCATCTGCTGCTCGGCGACCGCTGGCTGACGCTGCCGATGCAGAGCACGAAGATCCGCGGCATCCTGGCCGAAGAGGCCGGCAAGCACATGGACGTCATCAGCATCAACCATTATTCGCCGAACCTCGATACCGCCATGCTGAAGGACGTGTACGAGAAATCCGGGCACCGGCCGATCCTGCTGTCCGAGTGGAGCTACGGCACGGCCGAACAGGGGCTTGCTCCGATCGTGCCGGGGTCGGCCGCTACCGAGCAGGACCGCGGCTGGCGATACCGCAACTACGTGGAAGGCGCCGCGGCGCTCGGCTTCGTCGTCGGCGCGCATTGGTTCGATTATGTCGATCAGGCGGCGGGCGGAAGGTACTTCCAGGGCATCGGCGGGGAGCATTACAACACCGGGCTCGTCAACGTGGCCGACCGGCCGTACAAGACGTTTCTCGACGCCGCGATGAAGACGAACAAAAGCGTCTACGACGTGCTGCTCGGCAAGAAGCAGCCGTTCTATCACGATTTCGGGGATACGCCGGGCGGCGGCGAAGGGAAGAACCTGCAGATCGAGATCCCCTATACGTCGGAGCCGATACCGATCGACGGCGTGTTGAACGGCTATGCCGGCGAAGCGGGATCGTTGACGCTGACGGCGGAGAATCTCGCATCGGGAACAGGCGGCGAAGGCATCACGGGCGACTATCATTTGGCCTGGGACGAGAACAACCTTTACCTGACGGCGCTCGTGAAGGAACCGACGCCGATGATGAACGGCTACCAGAACGGCAATCTGTGGAAGGGCGACGGCATCGAGCTGTTCACGGGCCCGGGCGAATTGGCGCTTGGCGGCAGCCTGCAGTTCAGCGACCGGCAGCTGATCATCAGCGCCGCCGCCGTGAACGGCACGAATTACTGGCAGTGGTTCAATACGGGCCATCAGCCGGCGATTACGATGAACGTCCAGCCGACCGGCGACGGCCTAGGCTACGTGCTCGATGCGGCCATCCCGTGGACTTCGCTGAACATCGATCCGGCGAACGGCCGGGAGTTTCTGTTCGACGCGGGATTCGACGACAGCGAGGACGGCATCAACCGGGCGCGCCAATGGGTCTGGAACGGCACGAGCAAAGACAATCTCGACCGCGGCTTGTGGGGATTGGCGAAGCTTGTCGGGGAGCCGGCGCCGTAACCGGAAACGGGCAATCCGCTTCTCGTGCCGCTGGCGCAACAGGCTGCTTCTTGTAAATGATAGGCCGAGTAGAGTCCGCGTGAATCGCGCGGGCTCTATTCGTTGTCGGCGATGCCGGAGGGGATCGTCATTTCGCGCTTGGCAGAAAGAGGGAAAAGAAGTAAATTAGAAATATATCTAATTAGATGGATATTTAATTAGCTTGTGATTTATTCTTTTTCCAAACGATAAACGAAGGAGTTGAACCAATGGACACGGATTTTTACCTCGTCAGGCATGGCAAAAAGGAACCGGGAACAGGCGATGTTCCGCTATCGACCGAAGGCATCTCGCAGGCGCAGGCGACCGCGCGCCATTTTCGAGCCATGCGGATCCATCGAATCGTAAGCAGTCCTTTATTAAGGTCTGCGCAAACCGCCGTCATACTCGCAAAAGAAACCGTGGCGCAAGTATCCGAGGATATTCGCCTGCGCGAGCGCGCCAATTGGGGAGACTTGCCCGGACAGACATTCGAAGCATTCGTCGAGTCGTGGGAACGCTGCACGCTTGAACGCGACTTCTCCCCTCCGGCAGGCGATTCCGCGAGGAAGGCTGGCGAACGCTTAGCTTCGTGCTTGTCGGACTTGGCCGCGGAACATCCCGGGGAAACGATCCTGCTCGTGACGCACGGCGGGTTGATTACCGATTTCTTGGTGAATGTAATTCCCGAGGCAGCGCTGATGGCGATACGCCCGAATTTTATCGCGGAACAAAGCAAATTGGTATCCGAGTGCTCGATTACGATCGTAAGCTGCCGTAACGGGACGTTTGCGTTGCGCGATTTCGCTTCCGTCAATCACTTGCCGTAAGCTCGATCCTGTCTGAGGACGCTCCCCGCGGAGTGTCCTTTTTTTCTGCTGACGAGACCTTCCAACAAACTTCTCGCGGCAGTTTAGAATTTTTTAAGCATTTGATTAGCTCGCCTTAATCTCGCTTTCTCGGCAGTTTAGAATCGAAGGCTATCCTATGTCGTAGGGAGCAGAGAGCGCTCCATAACCATTTGGGAGGGAAAACGGTATGAAGAAGAAAGTCATGTTCATCGGCGCCGGCCTGACGATCGGCAGCGCGCTCCTGGTCACGTCCGCGTTCGCGAATATGGGAGGGGCGGACGGCTACGAAGCTTACAAATCCGCCATTAAACAGACGGCCTCGGTCGCGAGCGCAACCCACGGGATCACGTTGTCGGTTCAGGATAACGGGAACGAGCTGATCTCCGCGACGACGACGGTCAAATCAAGCGAGACGGACGGCGGCGTCAGCGGCCAAGCGGTCATCCGGGCCGGAGCGGAGCCGCAAACCTTCGATTTCTACGATCAAGCGGGCGAGCAAGTGTTCAAGGCCGGCGGCAGCGACACGTACTACGTGGGTTCGAACGCGGACTGGTCGGATCGCCGGGACCATGCGCCGAAGGATGCCGCGTTCGGCAAGGAGATGGAGAACGTCGTCGACGCCCTCGTCGGCAATTTGAAGAACCAAGTCGCCCTGAGCCGGTCCTCGGACGGCGGGCAGACGGTCGATCTGAAGCTGACCGGCTCGCAAATTCCGGCGGCCGCCAATATCATCGGCTCGATCCTCGCGAAGCAAGCGATGAACGCGCATCCGGAGCAGGCCGGGCAAGGGACGCCGGGCTCCAACCCGTTCGGACTGGATGTGCGGCAGATCGCCGCGGCGCTGCCGAAGCTGACGGACGACATCAAGATCGCCGAGGTCGCGCTGCATGCCGAGATCGACGGAAGCAATTACCTCAGCAGCCAGAAGGTCGACTTCACGATTACCGGCAAAGACGCATCCGGCTTGGCGCATAAGGTCGTCGTCGGCGCGGACATGGCGCTGTCGAACATCGACGCGACGACGCCGGATCGGATCGACCTGAGCGGCAAGAAAACGGAAGCCATGAAAGAATGGCACCGCGGCCGTTGATCGGAAGTCGGGAGGGCGGCCGCAAGGCCGTTCTCGCCATATTAGGAGGGATCACGATGAACGCAGAGATCGCGTTGGACATTCAAGGGCTTTCCAAGACTTACCGCAACAAGCGCGGCATCGACGATATCACGCTGCAGGTCGCGCGCGGCGACGTGTACGGCTTCTTCGGGCCGAACGGCGCCGGCAAGTCCACGGTCATGAAAATCATCGCCGGCCTGATCAAACCGGACCGCGGGCATGTCCGGCTGTTCGGGCACGACGTGGGCGACCAGTACGAGCTCGCCATGAGTCAGGCGGGCGTGCTGATCGAGAAGGCCGAGGCGTTCGAATATATGAGCGGCCGCCGCAATCTGGAGCTCGCGGCCAGGCTGTACCCGGGGCTGCCCAAGACGAGGATCGACGAGGTGCTCGAGCTGGTCGGCCTCGCGGCAAGCGGCCGGGAGAAGGTCGGCCACTACTCGCTCGGCATGAAGCAGCGGCTCGGCATCGCCTGCGCGCTCGTGTCCAAGCCGAAGCTGCTTATCCTGGATGAGCCGACGAACGGCCTCGACATCGAGAGCATGGTCGAAGTCCGGGAGCTGATCAAGCGGTTGGCGGCGCAGGAGCGGACGACGTTCTTCGTCTCGAGCCATCTGATCTCGGAGATGGAGATGATCTGCAACCGGATCGGCATCCTGCACGAAGGCAAATTGATCCGCGAAGGCGGCATGGCGGAGCTGCTGCAGGAATCGGGACAGTCGCTCGAGACGTACTTCGTCGCGCAGCTTCGGATCGAAAGGGAGGGCGCGCGCCATGAATCTGCTGCTGTCCAGTACCATTAACGAGTGGACGAAGCTGCGGTCGCGGAAGAAGACGGTCTTCTTCCTGGCGTTGATCGCGCTGCTGCCGTTCCTCGGCCTGCCGGCCGTCATGAAGCTGCAGGGCGGCTTCGGCATCGCGGCCATCGCCGGCTCGGACTATCCGATCACCGTCTTGAACCTGCTTGCTTCGTTCGTGCTTCCTCTGCTGATCTTCATGTCGGCCGCGGATATGTTCTCGGGCGAGTTCGGCGACAAGACGATCCGGTCCGTGCTCGCCAGGCCCGTGAGCCGGTTCAAGATCTTCTTCGCGAAGCTGATCGCCGCGTTCTCGCTCGTCGCCGCCGGCCTGCTGCTCGGCTGGATCTCCTCGGCGATCGCCTCGTTCTTCCTGCCGCATGCGGACGGCCTGCCGCGCGCGCTCGCCGAATCGGCGCTGGCGCATGCGGTCACCGCCTTGCCCCTGTTCGCGATCTGCGCGGCCGCCGTCGTCGTCGCGATGTTCTTCAAGCATGCAAGCGGGGCGCTGGCGATTTGCATCCTGGTCTATGCGGCCGCCAAGCTGCTCGGCTTCGTGCTGCCGCAATACGCGGCGTGGCTTCCGACCGCCTATATGGATTGGCACGAGCTTTGGATCGGCAGCGCGGCGACCGCCGGGAGAATCGCGACCGTCTTCAGCTATTTGCTGGGCTGTGGTATAGTTTTGAGTACGCTTGGCTATTGCGCGTTCGATAAAAAAGAAGTGTAGGGGACTCGTCTATGTCGATCCGGATTCGGCTGTTGTTATCTTACCTGGCGATGCTGATCGTGCCGCTAGCGCTGCTCGGCATATCCGTCGTTGTCATCGGCTTCGCCGTGTTCGGCGACCTGCGCTCCGTGTTCCCTTTGGATACCAATAACAAGAACATCGTCGCGGCGATTCTGACCGAAGAGGCGGATATCGCCGCCGACATCCGTTTGCGGATAAGCGGGAATCCGGATTCGCTGCGGGACGAGACGCTGATGCAGGCCTATAGCGACAGGCTGGGCAAGCTCAACATGGGACTGGTCGCCCGGATCGGGGGCCGGGAGGCGTTCGCGTCGCCCAAGTTCCAGGGAACGGACATCGCGGCGGAGCTGCCTGCTTACGGCGCCGTGCAAGAACACAGGAGAGACATGGCGGCCGGACACAAACGGGATTGGATTCTGACGCGACAATACGACATTGCCTTCGCGGACGGTTCCAAAGGTAGCTATTACATCCTGATGAACCTCGATTTCGTGGGCTTTCTCTTCGCCAAGTTTTTCAAGCTGTTCTTTATCGTGCTGCTCGTCGTGCTGGTCGTGATCAACGGCATTCTGACATATTTCGTTTCGCGCAGCATCATCCGGCCGCTCCGGGCGCTCAAGCGAGCCGCCGGCGAGATCAAGGAAGGCAACCTGAGCTACCGGGTGACGCCGGAATCCCGGGACGAGATCGGGCAGCTGGCCGCGGCGTTCGAAGAGATGCGGCTTCGGCTGCAGGATTCCGTCGGCGTGCAGCTGCAGTACGAGGATAACCGGAAGAACCTCATCTCGAATATTTCGCATGATCTGAAGACGCCGGTGACCGCCATCAAGGGATACGTGGAAGGTATCATGGACGGGGTGACGGACACGCCGGAGAAGCTGGACCGGTATTTGCAGACCATTCACGCCAAGACCGTCCAGCTGGACCGGATGATCGACGAGCTGTTCATGTTCTCGAAGCTGGATCTGAAGCGGCTCCCGTTTCATTTCGAGGCGGTGGAGCTGCGTTCGTTCCTCCAGGATTGCACCGACGAGCTGCAGATGGACGTCGAGAAGCGCGGCATGAAGCTGATCTACGAAACGTCCGGACCGCTGGAGCCCGCGCCCGTCACGGCGGACCGCGACAAGCTGAAGCGGGTGCTCGTGAACGTCATCGAGAATGCGGTCAAGTACATGGACAAGGAAGACGGCCGGATCTGGATCGGGCTGAACGACGAGGACAATGCGTACCGGATCGTGATCAAGGATAACGGGCCCGGCATCCCGGCGGACGCGCTGCCGCATATCTTCGATCGGTTCTACCGGGCGGATCCGGCGCGGAACGCCAATACCGGCGGCAGCGGACTGGGGCTTGCGATCGCGGCGCATATCGTGGAGGAGCACGGCGGCACGATCAAGGCGGCCAGCGAGCCCGGCATCGGCACGGTCATCATGATTTCCATGAAGAAACTCGAAGGGGGCGGCGGGCGTGAAGCGAATCTTGATCATTGAAGACGATACCAGCATCGCCGAGCTGGAACGGGATTACTTGACGATCCACCAGTTCGACGTGCATATCGAATCGAGCGGAGACAAAGGGCTGCGGCAGGCGCTCGAGGGACGGTACGATCTGATCATCCTCGATCTGATGCTGCCGATGGTCGACGGCTTCGAGATCTGCCGCACGCTGCGCGGCCAGCTGGATATCCCCATCCTGATGGTATCCGCGAAGAAGGAAGACATCGATAAGATCCGCGGATTGGGTCTCGGCGCGGACGATTATATCATCAAGCCGTTCAGCCCGAGCGAGCTGGTCGCCCGCGTGAAAGCCCATCTCGCCCGCTTCGAGCGCCTGTCCGGCGGCGGGCAGAAGCGGGAGGAGATCCGCATCCGCGGTCTGCTGATCGACAAGGCGGCCCGGCGGGTATTCGTCAACGACAAGGAAGTCGCTTTCACGACGAAGGAATTCGATCTCCTCGCCCACCTCGCCGCGAATCCGAACCGGGTGTTCAGCAAGGAGCAATTGTTCGAGCAGCTGTGGGGCATGGATTCGATGGGCGACATCGCCACCGTCACGGTCCATATTCGCAAGATCCGGGAGAAAATCGAGGTCGATCCTTCGAATTCCCAATATATCGATACGATCTGGGGCGCGGGCTATCGGTTCAAAGTGTAGGCGCAAGCAATCTTAATAGGAATGCGAAGGACGTAACCCGAGCCTAGGCGCGGAAATGTCCTTTTTTTGTTGGGCGGAAGGTAGGCTCCCTGCTAGGGACGCAGGGTTATAGAGCGAAACGGGGTTTACGGTCATCTATTTTACAACCTATTCAAATAAAGGGATCTTTTAGGCGGTAATCTCGTATTACTAGAGACTCTGCCCAAGCGAATGCTTTCAAAGGAGGATGGTAGATTCGGGGAGCATCGCAAAACAATTCGAGGAGGTTCGCATGCGAAAAAGAAGATTCTGGATGCCCATCGCCGCGCTTGCGGTAACGATGCTCGTTCCGCCGGGGGCGATGGCCGCAGGCCAAAGCGATACGACGACGACCTATGAGGCCACGCGGAAAGCCGCGACGGAGAAGGCCGCGCTGCTCACGGGAACCTACAATACGACCAGCGTTCAGTATGCGCTGATCGATCAAGGACGCATCGTCGTCTCCGGCCAGTCCGGCCGCAACGACGAACAAGGGCTTAAGCCGCTTACGAAGAAGACGATGTACGGCATCGGATCGACGAGCAAAATGTTCATCGCCGCTGCCGTGATGAAGCTGGCGGACGAAGGCAAGATCGACCTGGACGCGCCGGTCGTCCAATACATCCCGAATTTCACGATGAAGGACGAGCGGTATAAGCTGATCACGCCGCGCATGCTGCTGAATCATTCTTCGGGGTTGTACGGATCGACGTTCGTCAACGCGTTTCTATTCGAGGACAACGATACCTACGCGCACGATACGCTGCTGACGCAGCTGGCGGATCAGAAGCTGAAGGCCGATCCGGGCGCTTACTCGGTGTACAGCAACGACGGCTTCACGTTAGCCGAGCTGTTGGTGGAGCAGGTCGGCGGCTTGGATTTCACGACCTATATGCACCGCAATTTTACGGAGCCGCTCGGCATGGAAGATACGAAGACGCCGCTCGATCCGATCGATGAATCGCGGACGGCGGGGCTCTATTACCCTACCTATAAGGGCCAAATGCCGAACGAGTCGGTCAATGTCATCGGGACCGGCGGCATCTATTCGACGGCGGAGGACTTGGTCCGATTCTCCCAAATCTTCAACGGGCATGCCGAGGACATCCTCTCCGCCAAGGCGTTGACCGCCATGGAGCAGGAAGAGTATAAGCGCGGGATGTGGCCCGATGATGCGGATACGTCCATTAATTACGGGCTCGGCTGGGACAGCGTCAACCTGTTTCCGTTCAGCGATTACGGCACGCAAGCGCTTACGAAGGGCGGAGACACGATATTCTACCACTCTTCGCTCGTCGTGCTTCGCGAATATAACATGGCGGCCGCCGTGGTCTCTTCGGGCGGCTCCAGCACGACGGATCAGCTGCTGGCCAACGAGATCCTGCTGAGCGCGCTCAAGGAGAAGGGCGCCATTGCCGACATCAAGCCCGGGAAGTCGTTCGGCGCGCCGGTCAAAGCGGCGATGCCCGCGGAATTGATGAATGCGGCCGGCGTCTACGGCGCAACGAACCAATTGATCAAGATCGACATCGGCAGCGCAGGCAGCTTGACGTTATCCTCGGTGCAAGCGCCCGAAGCTCCGCCCGAAACGTATACGTACACGGCGGACGGTTCGTTCAGGAGCGCGGACGGGAACGCGAAGCTCGACTTCGTGAAGGAAGACAACGGCCGAACGTACTTGCGGCTCCGGGCTTACGCTTCGCTGCCGGGACTCGGCCAAACGGCCTTGTCGCAATACGCGGCGGAGAAGCTGGAAGAGAACGATCTGCCGGCCGCGACGGCTGCAGCCTGGAAGGAACGCGACGGCAAGAAGTACTTCTTGGTCAACGAGAAGTACTCGTCGCTCGCGTACTTGCTGCTGCCGGCGCTCAAGATCAACTTGTTCGCGGATGCGCCCGGCTATGTGCTGGATCAGAAAATAACCGGCCCGGACGCCTCTGCAAGCGATCTGCAAATTCCGACGATGGCGGGCCGGGATACGCAGGCCTACAGCTTCTTCAGGGAAGACGGCATCGAGTACCTGACCTCATCCGGCAGCATCTACGAAAGCGAAGAGGCCGTGAAGCCGATCTATCCGGGCAAAAAATCGACGGCGACGATTCCGGCGAGCGGTCTGGCCAAATGGTACGCGGTATCCGAGAAATCCGTAGGCAAGACCATGCAAGTGAAGCTGCCGGCTAACGGCTCGTTTGCGGTTTACGACGCGCAGGGAAATTGCGTGCATTTCAGCATCATCGGCGGCAATCATACATTCGTACTGCCCGAGAACGGCGCTGTCGTGTTCGCCGGGGACGCCGGATCGAAGATGGCGATCACCATTCAGTAAGCATGAGATAACGGGGGAGATCGTCTGTCGCGGACGATCTCCCTTTTTTGCGCGCGTCCAAGCGAACAACGAGGAGCGGTTGCCCCGTGCGACGGTTCCTTTTTGCATTAGCGAGTCGAATGACGACTGAACCTGAATCAGGCGCGAAGGTCAGGACGGTCAGGACGGTCAGGGCGGTGAAAGCGGCCCTTGCTGCTCGTAATCCGCGACGCATTCCGCGTCGTTTACATTAGAATCGGCATTTCGGGCATGATAATCGTAAAGTTTGCCAATGCGCGCAAAAATCGGAAACGGAGGTGCCTGCCATGATCCAGTTCAACGATGTCGTGAAAAAATACAAGGACGGCCCGGCGGCGCTGAAGGGCATCAATTTGGAAATCAAAAGCGGCGAGCTGGTCACGCTGATCGGCCCGAGCGGCTGCGGCAAGACGACGACCATGAAGATGATCAACCGGCTCGTCGAGCCTTCCTCCGGCACGATTTTGGTCGACGGGCAGGACATCTCGAAGATCAATTCGATCGAGCTCCGCCGGAATATCGGCTACGTGATCCAGCATATCGGCCTCTTCCCGCACATGAAGATCAAGGACAACGTGGAAATCGTGCCGAAGCTGAAGAAAATGGACAAGCGCGCCTATGAACGAAGAACCGACGAGTTGATGGATATGGTCGGACTCGACCCGAGCAGCTACAAAAACCGTTATCCGGCGGAGCTTAGCGGCGGCCAGCAGCAGCGCATCGGCGTCATTCGCGCGATGGCGGCGGAGCCGTCCATCATCCTGATGGACGAGCCGTTCAGCGCGCTCGATCCCATCAGCCGGGAGCAGCTGCAGGACGAGCTGATCCGCCTGCAGGAGGAAGTGCGGAAGACGATCGTGTTCGTCTCCCACGACATGGACGAGGCGCTTAAGATCGCCGACCGGATCGTCCTCATGAAGGACGGGGAGATCGTCCAGGCGGATACGCCCGAGCGCATCATCCGCCGCCCGCGGAACGATTTCGTCCGCACCTTTATCGGCGAGGAACGCTTGAACCAGTCGGAGAAGCTGGCGGTGGAAGACGTGATGCTGCCGAATCCGGTGACCGTCCATCTGGGGAGAGGCATGGCGTACGGCGCGAAGCTGATGCGCAAGCACCGCGTCAACGGACTGCTCGTCATCGACAAGAACCGGGTGCTGAAAGGGATCGTCACGAAAGAGATATTGGAAGAGCAGTTCCGGCAGGAGGATCTGATCCTGCAGGATATCATGATCGCCGACGTTCACGCCGTCCCCGTCGGGACGGGCGTCGCCGAAGCCGTGGACCTGATGAAGCAGCACGGCATACACAACCTGCCGGTCGTGAACCGCGAGGGACAAGTGGCGGGGTTGGTCACGAATTCAAGCTTGATCGATGCTTTATTGAAACAGCTCTGATGCGGAGGCAGCCATGAATCTTTGGGACGTATTGGTCAATCGGAAGGACGATATCCTTCGCGCTACGTTGGAACATATCCAAATCTCGCTCATCGCGCTCCTCATCGCGATCGTCATCTCGATCCCCGTCGGCCTGCTGCTGACTCGGATGCCGAGATTGGCTGCGCCGGTCATCGGCATCGCCTCTCTGTTCCAGACGATTCCGAGCCTGGCGTTGCTCGGTTTCATGATTCCGCTGCTCGGGATCGGCTTCACCCCGGCCATCGTGGCCTTGACGGTGTATGCCCTGCTGCCGATTCTCCGGAACACGTATACGGGGATCATGAACGTCGAGAAGCCGATCAAGGAAGCCGGCATCGGCATGGGCATGACGAGCTTCCAGGTGATGTGGAAGGTGGAGCTGCCGCTGGCGCTGAACGTCATCATGGCGGGTATCCGCACGGCGACGGTCATGATCATCGGCGTCGCCACGCTCGCTTCGCTGATCGGCGCGGGCGGGCTCGGCGACTTGATTTTTCGGGGCATATCCACCGTCAACACGGAGCTGATCCTGGCCGGCACGATTCCGGCCGCGCTCATGGCGCTGCTGTTCGATTACATGCTGGGGCGGATGGAGAAGGCGCTGACCCCGCGCGGGGTACGGCCGAGATCGCGGAAGCCGAAGTTCGTCAGAGGCTTGGAGATCGGGCTCGGCGCGCTGCTGGTCCTGGCCGTGGCAGCCGGCTTGGTGTCCAGGTTCGGGCAGGGCGGCGGCGCCGATTCCGTCGTCGTGGGCGGCAAAAACTTCACGGAGCAGGATATTCTGGTCCATATCATGTCGTCCTTGATCGAGGCGAAGACCGACTTGCAGGTCGTTCGCAAAACGTACCTCGGCGGTTCGGAGGTCACCCACAGCGCATTGATCGGCGGGGATATCGACCTGTACCCGGAGTACACCGGAACCGGATGGACGGCGGTGCTGAAGGAAAAGCCGATCGGCGGGGATCCGGAGCAGACCTACGATAAGGTGAAGCAAGCCTACGAGCAGCAGTTCAAGGTCACGTGGCTGAAGCCGCTCGGCTTCAACAATACCTACACGCTGGCCATGCGGAGCGACCAGGCGCAGAAGCTCGGCGTCTCGACCTTCTCCGAGCTGTCGTCGCGGGCGTCCGGATTGGTGCTCGGCGCGACGCATGAATTTCTCGAGCGGCCCGACGGGTATCCAGGACTGCAAGCCGCGTACGGCATCAAGTTCAAGGAGACGAAGGGGCTGGACCCGGGGATCACGTACGCCGCCGTAAGAGACGGCAAAGTCGACGTCAACGACGCCTTCTCCACGGACGGCCGCATCCCGGCCTTCCATCTGAAGGTGCTGGCGGACGATAAACGGTATTTCCCTCCGTATTACGCCGTTCCGATCATTCGCATGGATACCTTGCAGGCGCATCCCGAGCTGGAAGAGACGCTTGATCTGCTCGCGGGCAAGCTGAACGAGAAGGCGATGTCCGAACTCAATGCCAAGGTGGATCTGGAAGGCCGACAGGCGCGCGACGTGGCGGAGGAGTGGCTGAAAACCGCGGGGCTGCTGCCATGATCGAATGCCGGAGGAGAACAGGCAGGTCGCCGAAGGACGGCCGGCTGCAAGCTGCCCGTACCTCAAGCCAACAACGAAAAAGCATCGGCATTTATCGGCTGCGCGATAAATGACCGATGCTTTTTACGGTTTGGCGCGTCTGCCGAGCGGAGGCTTATTTCGACTCGAGCAGCGTTTGGGTGAGGGCATCGATTTGGCCGAGAACGGAGACCGGATCGAAATAGAAGTAGGTTTTGTAATCGAGCGGAATCAGGTGGCCCTGCTTGACGGCAGGCAGGCTTTTCCATATGCTGCTGTCGGTCACCGCCTTCAGCTGCGCTTCCGTCGTTCCTTCGTACGTGGAGAGAAAGATATAGTCCGCATTCGCGATCTCGCCCAGCTTCTCCATGGAAATTTCTTGATACTGCACGCCGTTGTCGATGACGTTCTTCTGCACCCAATCCGGCGCTTTGAATCGGAGGGCGTTGTAGATGACTTCGCCGCCGCGTCCGTAGTTGTCGCCCATGACCGCGAGCGTCTTGCCGTCGGCTTCGAGCAGCACGGCCGTCATGCCCGGCTTCACCTTGCCCTTCAGCTTCTCCCGGGCCTGCTCGGCCTTGCTGTCGTACTCCGCTTCCCAGGCTTCCGCCTCCTTGGTACGGTTCATAAGCGCCCCGAATTGCTTGACTTCGTCGTGGATGTTCTTGATGGATTCGTAGGCGATGAACATCGTCGGCGCGATCTTGGCGAGATCGTCGTATTCTTCGGAGAGCGTATCGTTGATGACGATGAGGTCGGGCTTCAGCGCCAATACCTTCTCGGCGGAAGCCGGCGAACCGATGTCGGCGATCGACGCTTCCTGCTTCGTTAGGAAAGGGCTGCCCATCCACCATTCCTTGCTGCCGCCGACCGGTTGAATGCCTAGCGCCAGCAGCGTGCCGGAATAGTAGCCGGCGACGATCCGCTGCGGGTCGGCCGGAATCTCGATCTCGCCTTTGGTGGTGTTGACGGTGCGGGTGGCGGCAGCGTCCGTTTGGCGGGCATTGGCGCCGCCGGAGCCGTTCGAAGCGTCGTTTGCCGGTTTATCGGCGTCATTCGCGGATGGCGGCGTATTTCCCGCATTCGCCGCGGAGGACGGAGGAGCATCGGTGTTCGAATTGCCGCCGCAGGCGCTGACGGCGGTCGTCACGGCGAGCAGCGAGACGGCAAGGATGGTAAAACGGGCGGTACGGTTGAATGAACGCATGAATCGAATCCCCTTTGATATTGAGAATCATTATTAATTGAATGATAACAATTATCACTTCTTATGTCCAGAAATTACTGGAAAGGGGATAGCGCGGCAAGCTTCGGCTCCATGGCGCGCGGCGAGGCTGAACCTGGGCGCGAAGTCGCGCTGCCCCTTAAGCCGAACAGGGAGGATAGTTCGATCGCGTCGCGAATATACCACATAGCCAAGGCGCGAAGCACGCAGACTGGACGGCCGCAGCGCGTAGTCGGTAGCCCCGGATGGCCATCCGCGGCTCCCAGCACGCAGCCCCGGATGGCCGCAGCCCGCAGTCAGCGGCCCACAGTCCGCAGCCCCGGATGGCCGCAGCCCGCAGTTCGCACCTCCGGATGGCCGCGCTAACGGAATCGATGGAGGGTAACCGAAAATGGACAAGCTGCCGCGTTGGAAGGATTATTTGCTGAAAACGAAGCTATTCCTCGCGTTCTCCGCGGCGTCGCTGTTTATCGTCGCGCTGACGTGCCTTATTTTTTACCATCGAAATGTAAGCGATTTCAGAACGCAGACGGTCGCGCTGTCGGATACGATCACCCGTCAATACAGCCGCACCTTCGAGCTGTACGTCCAGGACATCGAGAAGCTGTCCGTGTCCATTATCGGCGACCCCGTCATTCAGCAAAGCCTCATCGACCATTACAAGTCGACCGACGACGTGGAGCAAAATCAGATCGAGCTCCAGGTCAACAACCGCCTGTTCACGCATCTTCAGCCGCGTCCTCAGCTTCAGAGCATCTATATCTTCTCGTTGGACGATTTCGCGTATTACGTCTCCAAGGCGAACGGACCCAAAACCAGCTTCAACCTGCAGGACGAATCGTGGTACGCGGACCGTGACGCCGTCGTGCGGAACAAATTCCTGCTCCTGCCCGTTGCCGAGGAAGAGACGGGCGGCGGCCGCAAAGCCCAGGTGATTTCCTTCGTCCGCAATATCAACCGGATTCCTTTCCGCGAAATAACCGCTTATATGAAGATCAACATCAACGTCAATATCTTCAAGAACATGTTCGTCAATTCCGACTCCAACGAAGTGGAGCGAAACATGCGGGTGTTTATCGCGACGGACGACGGCAGCATCGTCTACGATGGCCGAAGCGAGCTGACGGGGCGCATGGACGCGGGTCTGGCGATGTCCGCGTTCCGTCAGCCGGGGCGTTCCGGCGACCTGGTCTGGCAGGGCCGTCACTATCTGTACACGCTGGAGAAGTCGACGTACACGAAGTGGAATACGGTCATCCTCATTCCGAACGAATTCCTGCTCTCGAAGCAAAAGAAGGCGCAGTACATCCTGCTGCTCGTCGGCATGCTGGCGATGCTGCTCATCGCCGCCGTCTCGTATCTGCTGTCGCATCAGATCACGCTGCCGCTCCGTTCCATGATGACAAAGATGGCGCGCGTCGAGCTCGGAGACCTGAGCCAGCGCATGACCGTCGAGGGGCGGGACGAAATCGGCCGCCTGAGCCGGATCTGCAACAACATGCTGGACAGCATCACCCGGCTTATCTCCGAGGTGTACGAATCGAAGCTTGCGGAGAAGAGCGCCCAATTGTCGGCGCTGCAGGCGCAGATCAATCCGCATTTTCTCTATAATACGCTGAACATCATGAAATCCATCAGCCGCATCCGGGGCATCGAGGAGGTCGCGGAGATGTCGGAGTCGCTGGCCGAGTTGTTCCAGTACAGCATGAAGAACCTGCAGCATCCCGTGCCGCTGCGGGACGAGCTGGACCATATCCGGAACTATATGAACATCCAACAGCACCGCTTCAGCAACCGGTTCGAGCTGTTCATGGCCGTCCCGGACGAGCTGCTGGACGCGTCCGTGCTGAAGCTGACGATCCAGCCGCTCGTCGAGAATGCCGTCATCCACGGGCTCGGCAAAGTAAGGGCGGGCGGATGCATCGCGATTCGCGCGAGCCGGCGGGGGCCGTCGCTGATCGTGGAGGTATCCGACAACGGAGCCGGCATGGACGGGAACCGGCTGCACGAGCTGCGGTACGCGCTTCGGCATCCCGGCCGGCCGGACGATCGCCGGGAGGAGGCGCACGGGATCGGACTCCGGAATATCGGACAGCGGATTCAGCTCCTGTACGGGGAAGATTGCGGCATCGAGCTTGCCGGCAATCCGGGAGGGGGCCTGACGGTGCGGCTGGTCTTCCCGTACCGGCGGCATGATCTTGAGGAAGGAGCGAAGAACGATGAATATCTACCTCGTCGAGGATGAGCGGTGGGCGCTCGCGGAGCTGGTCGAATTGTTCAAGCGTTATCAGCCCGCGCATCGCGTGCTTGCGTTCGGCAGCGGAGAGGACGCGCTGCAGGCCGCGGCGACGGACCCTCCGCAGCTGGTGCTGACCGATATCAACATGCCGGGCATGGACGGACTGGAGCTGATCGAGGAGCTGATCGCCCGGCATCCCGACGTGAAAGGCATCGTGCTGAGCGTGCACGATCAGTTCGCGTACGCGCAGCGCGGCATGAAGCTCGGCGTGATCGACTACCTGCTGAAGCCGGTCAAGAAGGACGTGCTTTACAAGGCGATCGACAAGGCGATGCAAGGCATCGCGGACGACGGCAGGAGCAAGGACGACCGTACCAATTGGTCGCTCATGCAGCAGCTGATCGCCGCGGAATCGCCGGAAGCAGGGACGGCCGCGCCGCTGGCGCATCGACGCTGCGGGCTGGCGCTGCTCCAGATCGACAACAAGCCCGGTTCGGCCGGCTCCGGCGATGACGCATGCGCGGGACGCCGCGCGGCCGCGTTGAAGTCGCATTTCCGTCATCCCGGCCTGCAGGGACAAGCGCTTCACTGCCTGACGATCGACGCGAAGCGCAAAGTTTTCCTGGCGCCCGCACCCGACGACGGTCTGGCAGAGGCTTTCCGGTCCGGCCTGTCGGCGATGCACGCGAGTCTATTGCGCGAAGGGATGCAGGCGCATGTCGCATACGCTTTCAAAGCGGAACGGGAAAGTCTGAATCACAGCTACGAAGGGCTGCTTAGACGCTTCGAGGCGCAGGTACTGTTCGGACAACCTACGTGGATCGAGCCGGCGGCCCGGAGCGAGAAGATCCGGCAGACCGACCTCGCCGCCGTATGGGAGAAGGTGCGCGTCCTGCAAACGCATCTCAAGCAGGGGGACGTGCGCAAGGGCAGGGAGACGATCCGGAAGATCGGCGACGAGCTCCGCATGAAAGCCGTGACCATGAAGCAGCTGACGCTGTTCGTGAACGATCTGTTCTATTCGCTGAAATACAACCTCGAGGCATCGGCGCGCGGCGAGATCAACCTGGGCAAGCTGCAGGAGGACATCAGCATACTGAACGAATTCGCGACCTACGAGCAGCTGACCGGCTGGCTGGCCGATCGGGCGTTCTCACTTGTCGGCGAGCGCGAGCCGACCGACCAGAATCCGAAGGGGCTCGTCCCCGTGCTGATGAGTTGGATTCATGCGAATTATCCGCATGAGCTGTCGCTGCGGCAGTTCGCGTCCGACAACCACGTCAGCCTGGGCTATCTGTCCCGATTGTTCAAGTCCCAGACCGGCCTCACGTTCTCCGAATACGTGATCCGCCACCGCATCGCGAAGGCGAAGGAACTGCTCGACGAAGGCGACGCGCGTCTGTCCGACGTATGCGGCTTGGTCGGGTACGAGGACGCGAAGCATTTCAGCGAACTGTTCAAAAAGTTCGTCGGCGAGCGGCCCCACGCGTACGCGAAGCGAAAAAAGGAAAATTCGCCCCCTTCTTTCTGACAAAAGCGCAGGTGTTCGGTCAAGAAGGTTCCCTCTACAATGATGGTATAGGGAACCCGGGCCCTTGGCAGGAGACACATATTGCAAGCGCATACATCCGATTCGATCGCGAAATCGAGGGGTTAAGGCGCAGCGGCTGCAGCCATCCGTTGGCGGCACGGCGCATTATGCCGGCGCGAACCAAGCCGGCGACCGCGGCGCATCGCGCGCTTGCATGGATTTCGAGGAACGGACCGACTAAGGAGGTTGTTCAGGAATGAGAAGAACGAAACGGCATACGCTAGCCGCGCTCACGAGCCTGCTGCTGGTCATCGTCCTGCTTACGGGCTGCGGCGGGAGCGGCGGCAGCAATAACGCCGGCGCGAACGAGCCGGCGACGACGGACGACGCGGGATCGGGCGGCACGAACGATGCGGCGGGTTCGGACGGCGCGAACAAGCCGGCAGAGAAGCAGACGCTGACGCTGATGGTCGGCAATACGGGCACGACGCTGGAAGCGCTCAAGAACGTCGCCGCCGAGGCGGAGAAGAAACTGAACATCGCCATCGAATTCGACATCAAGCCGGACGGCACGGAAGGCGACAACCTCGTCAAGACGCGCCTCGCGACCGGCGACATGGACGACCTGCTCGTATACAACACGGGTTCGCTGCTGCAGGCGCTTAATCCGGCCGACAATTTCCTGGACATGGCGAACGAACCGTTCATGACGGACGTGATGGACGCGTTCAAGACCGTCGTCACGATCGACGGCAAGGTGTTCGGCGCGCCGGTCGGCTCTTCCTCGGCCGGTGCCATCCTGTACAACAAGAAGGTTTACTCGGAGCTCGGCCTGAAGGTGCCGACGACGTGGGCCGAGTTCATGGACAACAACGCGAAGATCAAAGCAGCCGGTAAGACCGCGGTCATCGCGTCCTATAAGGAAACGTGGACCTCGCAGCTGTTCGTGCTCGGCGACTATTACAACGTCGCGACGCAGGTGCCGAGCTTCGCGGCGGACTATACGGCGAACAAGGCGAAGTATGCGACGACGCCGGAGGCGCTGCGCGGCTTCGAGAAGACGGCCGAAGTATTCAAGGCGGGCTATATGAACAAGGATTTCCTCGCGACGACCTACGACGTGGCGCTCAAGATGCTCGCCGACGGGACCGGCGTCCACTATCCGATGCTGACGGGCGGCCTCGACACGATCATGCAGAACAGCCCGGACAAGATCGGCGACATCGGCGTGTTCCCGATTCCGAGCGACAAGGCGGAGGTGAACGGCCTGACGGTCTGGATGCCGAGCGGCATGTATATCAACAAGAACAGCAAGAAGATCGAAGCCGCGAAGCAATGGGTCGCCTACTTCGTCTCCAAGGAAGGGCAGACGGCGTTCTCGTCCAAGGTGAAGGCAGCGGGTCCCTACGTCATCAAAGGCATCGATCTTCCCGCGGATTCGTACGAAGGCGTCAAGGACATGCAGCCGTACTTCGACGCGGGGAAGACGGCGCCGGCGCTCGAATTCGTCTCGCCCGTCAAAGGGCCGAACCTGGAGAATATCACGGTTGCGGTAGGCAGCGGGATCAGCGACGCCTTGAAGGGCGCGAAGGATTACGACAAGGACATCGAGAAGCAAGCGCAGCAGCTGGACCTCCCCGGCTGGTAAGCGTTCGAAGCCGCGCGGGCGACGGCTTGATTCCGGGATCGGGCCCTGCAGCGTCCATGCAGGGCCTCTTTCCCTACGAAAGAGGAGAGAACCTATGACCAAAGTGTCCATGCGGACGTATTCCTATCTGTTCCTTCTGCCGGCGGGCATCATTTATTTCGTCTTCTACCTGCTGCCGACCGTCTTGTCTTTCTTCTTCAGCATGACGAGATGGACCTTGACCAAATGGGATTTTATCGGCTTCCAGAACTACGCGACCTTCTTCTCGGAAACGTCGCTCAGCATCGGCTTCAAGAATACGGTGATCTACGCCGTCGTGACCTGCGGCCTGAAGGTCGTTTTCGGCCTGCTGCTCGGCGCATTCCTGACCTCGCGCGTCATGTTCAGAAATTATTTGCGGTCGGTCGTCTTCTTTCCCACGCTCCTCAGCACGATCGCGGTCGGCATCGCCTTCTCCACCATGATGCATCCCTCGCATGGCGTGTTCAACGCGGCGCTGGCTTTGATCGGTATGAGCGGGCCGGATTGGCTCGGCAATACGAAGCTTGCCCTGCTGTCCGTCGCGTTCGTCGACGTCTGGAAGGGCGTGGGGATCGCCACGGTCATCTTCATCGCCGGCATTACGGCCATTCCGCAGGAATATTACGAAGCGCTCAAGATCGACGGCGGCAGCAACTGGTCCGCCTTTCGCCACATAACGGTGCCGCTCAGCCGGCCTGCCATGAACTCGGTCATCATTCTGGCGTTCATCGGCGGTCTCCGTTCGTTCGACCTGATTTGGGCCATGACCAAGGGGGGACCGGGCTTTACCACCGACCTGATCGCCTCGATCATATACAAGCAGTACCAGGCCGGCTTCTACGGTCTGGCGACCGCCGGCAACGTGATCCTCTTCGTCTGCGTGTCGGTGCTGGCGTTCCCGCTGTATAAGTTGCTGACGAAAAGCGAGGTGGACCTATGAGCAAGGGAATGAGCAGTCCGATAAGCAGGCGCTTGGGACGCGGCGCGGAAGCCGCGGCGAGCCGGACGGGGGGCAAGGTCGGCCGGCGCCTCGCGCTCGGGGCGGTTGCCTTGTTCCTCAGCACCTTGATCTTCTGGGTCCCGTTCTACTTCGTCATCATCAATTCGCTCAAGGACCAGACGCAATCGGCGGATCTGTCCATGGCATGGCCGACGAGCTTTCATTTCATCGCGAATTACAAAGCGGTGCTGACCGCGTCCGAGCATATGCTCGTGCGCGCCTTCCTGAACAGCGCGCTGCTGACGGTGCTCTCGATCGGCATCCTCGTTCTCGTCGCCGCGATGGCGGGCTTCGTCCTGCAGCGCAGGGAAGGAGGGAGGGCTTCGTCGCTCATCAATTTCCTGGTGCTGGCCGGACTGATGATTCCGCCGGCGATCGTCCCGACGATCTGGGTGCTGGACGGCATCCATCTGTTCAAGACGCTTGCCGGCATCACCTTGGTCGAGGTGTCGCTGCATTTCCCGTTCGCCGCGATCCTGTACAAAGCGTTCGTTGCCTCGCTCCCGAGGGAAATCGACGAGAGCGCGATGATCGACGGCTGCGGCGGCGGCCGCTTGTTCGCTAGCATTATCTTTCCGCTGCTCAAGCCGGTGACGTCGACGATCATCGTCCTGACCTCCATCAACGTGTTCAACGACTTCGTCAATCCGCTCTATTTCTTCCCCGGCGCGGCCAACGCGACGGTGCAGCTGACGCTGTACAACTTCATGAGCCGGTTCACGACCTCTTGGAACCTGCTGTTCGCCGACATCGTCCTCATCTCGATCCCGATGCTGATCCTGTTCGTCTTCTTCAACAAGAAGATCGTGGCGGGCATGACGGCGGGCGCGGTGAAGGGCTGAGCGAGTCCGAGCCTGCCCGGGACGGATTACTATTTTCCCATCGTAAACGGATGATCCGCATGCTATTATGGAAGCGTTAAGCATAGGATGGTCAAATCGAGAGGGACAGCTGTGGACCCGTATAGGAGAGAAGTTCATGAAGATGAGCGTTCACGAGGCACCGGGCGGTGTCGGACGATGACGACAGGCGGCCGAAAGTCGTTATCCGCCGAGGTTGAGCTGATTTTGAAAGCGGTTGCGGACCGCATGATTCCGGGGGACGCGTGGCCGTCGGCGACCGATGCGGGCGCGTTGACCTACTTGGAGCGCCAAGCCGGCGAGGATCCCGCGCATTGGGCGACCGTTATCGAGCCGGGCTTGCGCGCGTTGAATGCGGAAGCGGCTGCTCGCCATGGCCGGCCCTTCGCGGAATTGCCGGCCGGAGAGCAGGACGTCCTGCTGGATGACGTCCGGCATGGGCGCGTTCGCGACTGGCCGGCTCCGGCGAGGCCTTTTTTTGACGCGTTATTGAGCCTCGTCGCGGAGGGTTATTACGGAACGCCCGAAGCAGGCGGGAATCTTGGCGGCCGATCATGGGACATGATCGGATTCCGTCCGGGACCGCTCCCCGGAATCCCGCATCCGGTCCCGGAAACCGACCTGCCGCAGCGGTCGTTCGAGGAGCTGCGGGACCGGTACGACGCCGTCGTGATCGGAGCGGGGGCCGGAGGCTCGACCGCCGCGGCCGTGCTCGCCGAATCGGGCCTGCAGGTGCTGGTCGTCGAACGCGGAAGCTGGCTGCGCTACGGCGAGGTCGGCCGCGATCACCTGCGGAACCATCGCTTGAGCAAATACGGGCATAACACCGGTCCTTCCCTGGAGGGCCATCCGCGGACGATGCTCATGCCGGACGGGGAAGAGCGGATGACCGCGCCGCACGAAGGCGATTACCATAATAACGCGATGACGGCGGGCGGCGGGACGAGGGTGTACGGCGCGCAGGCATGGCGGTTTCATCCGGAGGACTTTCGCATGGCGACGCGTTACGGCATCCCGGACGGCAGCTCCTTGAGCGACTGGCCGATCGGTTATGCGGATCTTGCTCCCTATTACGAGCGCGCCGAGTGGGAAGTCGGCGTCTCGGGCGACGGGGAGGCCCATCCCGGTCGCGGCAAGCGGGAGCGTCCGTACCCGATGCCGGCATTGTCCGGAACGAGGGAAACGGAAGTGCTCGGCAAGGCGGCGGCGAAGCTGGGCTGGACGGCCGGACCGGTGCCGCTGCTCATCAATTCCGTCGAACGCGACGGAAGGCCGGCCTGCGGGCGATGCGGCCAGTGCGTCGGGTTCGCCTGTCCGACCGACAGCAAGAACGGCGGCCAGAATACCATGCTGGCGAGTGCCCTCGCTACCGGCAATTGCGACTTGATCTGCGATACCATCGTGGAACGCATCGATACGGAAGGGGGCACGCATGCCGCCGGCGTTCGCCTCGCGCGGGAAACCGAAGGCGGGATCCTTCGCCGGCAGGTCCGGGCGGGACAGGTGGTCGTCGCGGCCGGCGCCATCGAAAGCGCGCGCCTGCTGCTCAACTCGGCCAGCGACGCGGAACCGGACGGGATCGGCAACCGGTTCGGACAAGTCGGCAGGAATCTGCAAGGCCATCTCTATGCCGGCGCCTACGGCGTGTTCGACGAACCGGTTCAGGACGGACTCGGGCCGGGCGTGAGCATCGCCACTTTCCGCTTCGACCACAGCGGCGAAGCCGGAGTGATCGGGGGCGGCTTGCTGGCGAACGATTTCACCCGGCTGCCGCTCGTCCATTGGTACCGCGCGCTTGCGCCGGATGCGGCCCGCTGGGGAAGCGCGGGCAAGGAAACGATGCGCGACAGCTTCTTGCGGACGAGCCAGATCCAAGGCCCGATCCAGGAAATCCCGACCGCCGAGTCCAGGGTGCGGCTCTCGGCTTCGGTGAAAGACCGCTTCGGCCTCCCGGTCGCGAAGCTCTCCGGCAGCGTCCATCCGGAGTCTCTCCGGGCGTCGTCGATGCTCGCGGAGCAAGCGGAGAAGTGGCTTTGGACCGCCGGAGCACGCCAGGTATGGCGCACGCGCGCGGGCACCGGGCTGAGCGGCGGCCAGCATCAGGCCGGGACGCTGCGCATGGGCAACGACCCGACGACGTCCGTCACCGATCCCATGGGCCGCGTGCACGGGTACGACAATCTCTGGGTGAGCGACGGCTCCGTTCACGTGACCAACGGCGGCGTGAATCCGGTGCTGACCATTCTTGCCCTCGCTTTTCGTACCGCGGATAACATCGTGAAACAGGGGTGAGCGAGGCATGATCTACGTCGAGACGGCGAGATTGCGATTGCGCGATTGGCAAGATTCCGACTTGGAGCCGTTCCGCCGGCTGAATGCGGACGAAGAGGTGATGGCGTACTTTCCCAAGACGCTGTCGGCCGAAGAAACGGCGGCGTTCCTTCGCGCGATTCAAGCCGAGTTCGATGCGTGCGGGTACGGGCTATACGCCGCGGAAACGAAAGAAAACGATGCCTTTATCGGGTTTATCGGCTTTCATCGGGCGACGTTCGAGGCGGATTTTACGCCGTGCGTGGAAATCGGCTGGCGGTTGGCCAGGAGCGCGTGGGGGAAAGGCTATGCCACCGAAGGCGCGGAAGCTTGTTTGACTTACGGATGGGGCGAACTGGGTTTCGCCGACGTGTACAGCTTCACGGCCGAGGCGAACGCTCCTTCCAAGAATGTCATGCGTAAAATCGGCATGCGCTTCGTCAAGCATTTCAATCACCCGAAAATCGGGACAGAGAGTCCGTTAAGCAAGCATGTCTTATATCATGCCCGGCAAAATGACGAGAACGATAGACGTTGATCAACAAAGAAAACCGCCCCTTCATCACATTGGGCGGTTTTCTTTTTGCCGTTCGGCGGCATGAGGGGGCACAGCCGTCATGCGCCGTCTCGCCACGCTTGCGGAGCCGCAAGGTGCCTGGAAGCGGACGCGTCCGGTCCAATCCGGGGCGACTTCGCCCCAGTCGGGTCGGGCATTTATCGCGACTGCAGGGCGATGTCCTGCAATAAACTCGCGCTGCTCATCTCCAGCTTCATGGGGAACAGCTCCGTTTTGTCGGGGAGCATTTTCTTCAGTTCCGGGAATACGGCGGCAGAGGCATAGATCTTGTCGAAGGTATCGACCGCGCCGCTCAGATAGTCGCGCTCGTCCATTCCCAACGTTTCCACCCGGAGGGCGGTGATCCCCGCTTCGCGAATGCGGTTCGCCATCCATTCGCCGCCGGTTTTCCCCAGGCATACGAAAGCAACATGGCTGCCCTGCTTCAGCGACGCGATCTCAAGCAACAGCGCCGTATCGACGGTCGCCCCGATCACGACGACCTTCTTGTCGAAGCGGGAACAGAGCGCTTTGGCCTCGTCCGCATGATTCAAGGTCGTGACGATGATATCGGAACGCAGGATCGCCTCGCGCGCGGCATCTTCGTTACCGGCGGCGTCATCGAGAAAGAACGTTTCAATGTCGCCGTGCGTGGCTTGTTCGATCTGCTGGCGATAGAAAGGATGATCATGGCCGTTGCATTCCAGCAACAAAACGCGCGGCTTGCCGGCAGGATGGGGCGGCTGAAGCAACGTATAGGCAAGCCCCGCCAGAAAGAAGGATTTCAAATCGAATCCGGCGGCCTCGGCTTCGCGCACGGTGCTGTCGATCAGCTGCTGCATCGGTTTCCGTTCTTCCGCGAGCTGCTTGGTCTGGTTCCCGGCGGTGATTTGCGTGCCGCGTCCCTTCTGCATGATCACGAGCCCTTCGTCGCGCAATTGGCTGTATACCCAGTTGATCGTATTGCGATTGAGCTCGAGCTCGTCCGCCAATTGACTGGTGGAAGGGAGCAGGTCGCCGGCTTCCATCTGCCCGATGCCGATGAGCCATTTCAATTGTTCTTTGATCTGCGTATTCACGTTGAACGTCAAATGGGGATCGACTTGCAGGAGAAATTTTTTCTCTTCGATCGTAGACACCTCATTTCATGGTTGACTAGTTCTATTATAACGCTGTTTGCCGCATATTCCAACTTGGCTAAGAAATAATAAGTAAATTAGGGTTGACATACTGAACAATAAATTATATAACTAGGTAACTAGTTTATTAATTTTATGGTGGTGGATGCGTGGATAACAAAGACGAGACGCAAACGAGGTACTGGCTGAAGATGAGCGGGCTAGGAAGGAGTCCTTTGAAGGTCGTTCCAAGGAATGCGCTGATCGGCGCGATCGGCGGATTTGCCGTTATCGGTCTGTTGGCGCTGCTCTCCGACCTGACGCCGTGCATCTGGATGATGGCTCCGTTCGGCGCGACATGTGTGCTGGCATTCGGCGTGTGGGACGCGCCGTTGTCCCAGCCGCGCAATATCGTCGGCGGGCATCTGATATCGACGCTCGTGGGTTTGACCTGTTGTCATCTGTTCGGTCAAAGCAACTGGGTGTTGGCGATTGCCGTAGGTCTGGCAATCGGCCTCATGATGTTGACCAAAACCACGCATCCGCCGGCCGGCGCCGATCCATTGGTCGTGATTCTTAGCGGAAGCGGCTGGAGTTTCCTGGTTGCGCCGGTATTGATCGGATCCGCGTTGATCGTGCTGGTTGCCGTTATCTTGAACAATCTGGACAAGAACCGCAGGTATCCGACATTCTGGTTCTGAATTTGGAGGGAAACGATATGCAGGATGTGTATCATGAAGGCGAACGGATGGTTCAGAACCGCTCCGGGGAAGGCGCGATCGCCGCTCAGCACGCGAAGATGATCAGCAGCAGCTTCTCCAAAGGAATCGTGAATTTCCTCCAGACGCAGCAGTTCGCGGTATTGTCGTCCACGGACGGGGAAGGAAAGGTCTGGACGACGTTTCTGACCGGGGAGCCGGGTTTCGTCGAAGTGCTCGACGAGCAGCGGGCGTTGATTCGGGCGGAACTGATCGCGGACGACCCGCTCGCTTCCGCGACGGGCGAACAGAAGCAGGTCGGGCTGCTGATCATCGATACGAAGCGGCGGATCAGGCTGCGGATCAACGGTACGGCCGCGATGGAAAGGGAACGGTTCATCGTGACCGCGCATCAGATTTACGGCAACTGTCCCAAATATATTCAGAAGCGAACGCTCCGTCCGGAGCAGGACGTCCACAGGCTGCTGAAGTCCGAGCGGCGCGCCAAGGAGTTGAACACGCTGCAGACGGACTGGATCGCGCAGGCGGACACCTTCTATATCGGCAGCACGAATGACCGGGGAGAAATGGATGCTTCGCACCGGGGAGGAAATCCGGGGTTCGTTCGCGTCGAAGATGCGCATACGCTGCTCTTTCCCGATTATTTCGGCAATTCGATGTTCAATACCTTGGGAAACATTCAATCGAATCCTTTGTCGGGCCTGTTATTCATCGACTATGAGCATGGACATTCACTTCATCTGACCGGCGCGTCCGCCATCATCTGGGACGAAGCGACGATCGCGGCTTTCCCCGGGGCGGACCGGGTCGTTCGGTTCGAGATCAGGGACGTTGTCCAGTTGGATAACGCGACTGCGATGCGGTGGGAGGATACGGAGATGTCGCCATATAATCCGCTGGGTTGAGGGGGGCGATGGGAGGCAATACGCATAAGCGCGAACAAATATTTGGTCATCATTCAAGCGAATCGGCAGGTTATGGGGAAAGCCATGCACGGACTGCTATACGACCAAGAGCTGCCGATCGCTAGCCGAGCCGTTTCCCGGGCGGATGGCCCTATCCGTCCGGGATGGCTTGGACCGCATCCTGCCGATCGATTAAAAGGAGCTTCTATATGGATAGGTCTGGTTAATAGGGGCAAGCTAATCTCGTACCTTGCCGTCATTGCATTGATTATCGCGATGATCGCCGCTTCGGCGTTACTATATCATGACGAACTCCACGGACGTGCGTTTCCGCTGCTGCCGTTCGTCTTTCCTTCGGATAGCGCAGCGATGCTGCCGCTCAGTGCGCTTATCGCTTCCGTATTCCTGTTCGGATCGGTATGGGCGTATAAGAAACTCGAAATGAAACCGAACGGACGCCGAACAGAAGCGCAATTGAAACAAGTCATCGCCAGGCACAAGGAGGCGGCTTCGAATTCATCCAATGGATTCGAAGCCGTCTTATTGGCGTTGGTGCCGGGATCAGCGTGAACGTCGCGGCGGCGAAGCAAAAAAAGGAGAGGACGATTATCGTCCTCTCCGGGCATGCGTTATACGGATACGAATTCGATTAAGCTTTCACGAGCTCGTGGACGCGTTTGACCATGGCCGCAGCATCCTCGCGGGTCAAGCCGTTCTTGGGATTGAAGTTGCCGTTCGCGTCCAATGCGACGATCTTCAAGGCGATCGCCGTTTGAATGGCGCCTTGGTTCGCGGCATCGATCTTGTCGCCGTCCTTGATGTCTGCCGGAACGAGGTTCAGCATCGGCAGCAGACCGCCCTTTTGGAGCGTGTGGACGAGCAGGTACGTGAACGATTCGCGGGTCACGCCGGCGTTCGGATCGATCTTGATTTGCAGGTTCGCTTTCGGGCCGGCGGCATCCTTGATCAGCTGCACGGCTTCCACCGCCGTGATCGTCTCGTTATGCGGCGCGGACGGCGCTTGGTGAGCCTTCAGGTATTGGACGGCTTGATTGACGATCGCGGTCGCATCGTCCAGCGAGAGGCCGGCTTTCGGATTGAAGTTGCCGGCTTGATCCAATTTCACGAAGCCGAGGGCAAGCGCCGTCTGGATCGCGCCTTGGTGGTCGACGTCGATGTTATCGCCGTCCTTGATGTCCGCCGGAACGAGTTTCAGCATCGGCAGTTGGCCGCTCGTTTGCAGCGTGTGGATCAGCAGGTACGTGAACGACTCGCGGGTCACGACGGCGTTCGGATCGATCTTGATTTGCAGGTTCGCCTTCGGACCGACGGCTTGCTTGATCAGCTGCACGGCTTGCTCGCCCGTAATCGTCTCGTTATGCGGCGCTTGGTGAGCCTTCAGATATTGCGTGGCTTGGTTCGCGATCGCGGTCGCATCGGCAACGGTGAGGCCGGCTTTCGGATTGAAGTTGCCGGCTTG
>NZ_JAAAMV010000009.1 GCF_009909185.1 Paenibacillus glycinis
CCGCTTGTCTGAAGGGTATTGACGAGCAGGTACGTGAACGACTCGCGGGTCACGACGGCGTTCGGATCGATCTTGATCTGCAGGTTCGCCTTCGGACCGACGACTTGCTTGATCAGCTGCACGGCTTGTTCGCCCGTGATCGCTTCGTTATGCGGCGCGGACGGCGCTTGGTGAGCCTTCAGGTATTGCGTGGCTTGGTTCGCGATCGCGGTCGCATCGGCAACGGTGAGGCCGGCTTTCGGATTGAAGTTGCCGGCTTGATCCAATTTCACGAAGCCGAGGGCAAGCGCCGTTTGGATCGCGCCTTGGTGGTCGACTTCGATGTTATCGCCGTCTTTGATATCCGCCGGAACGAGGTTCAGTCTCGGCAGTTGGCCGCTTGTCTGAAGGGTATTGACGAGCAGGTACGTGAACGACTCGCGGGTCACGACGGCGTTCGGATCGATCTTGATTTGCAGGTTCGCTTTCGGACCGACGACCTGCTTGATCAGCTTCACGGCTTGTTCGCCCGTGATCGCCTCGTTATGCGGCGCGGACGGGGCCGTAGGCGCATGGTGAGCCTTCAAGTAGGCCAGCGCGTTGCTGATCTCGACGGCCGCTTCTGCCCGGGAGACTTCGCGCTTGGGGTTGAACTTCCCGTGGTTGTCCAGATGCACGACGCCGTAGCTCAAAGCGCGCTGGATCGTACCGGAGTAGCTCGTGGCAATGCGGTCCTGGTCTTTGATCTTCACGACGACCGGCTTCACCGCAGGCAGTTGGCCGCTGGCTTCGATCGCATGGATGAGTTGGTACGTGAATGCTTCGCGAGTCAGCTTCTTGCCTGGCAGCAGATTCTTGGGCAGGTCCATGCCGTTGACTTGCGCCACGATGAATGCGTTCGAGTACCAGGCGTTATTGCTGACGTTCGTAAAGTAATCGGAAGCTTTCGGCGGTTTGGCGAAGCGGACCAGATCCAAATTCAGTCCCAGCGCATTGACGATCAGCGTCACGCCTTCGGCTTGGGTGATCGTTCTGTACGGGGCGTATTGATAAGGGCTGATGCCGCTCAGCAGGCCGCTATGCTGCAGGGCAATGATTTTGTCTTTGCCCGGAACGTTGGCGATATCTTTGAACGATGCTGCGGAAGCCATCGATTGGCTTGCAACGCTAAGCGCGATGAGAGCTGCGGTGGAGAGTGCGATCATTTTGAACGGTTTCTTCATTTTCTGTCACCTCGTAGAGTAATGTGTTTGTGCATTTCGACATCATAGACGGGGCGTCCGCGAAAAAGGTTCCACGATTTTATGAGATCCCATGAATTGGAAGAAACGAGCAGCGGCAAGCGTCCATTCGCATAAGAGTGAAATAGCTCGCAAATCCTGTGTCGCGACTAAAAATAATTTTCCAATATTTCGCAACTATTACAAGGAGTGTATCGTCTTACTTACCATTGTAGCCAGATAAGACTGCCGACGGACGCGTTCCCGCGTTGGGGGCAAATAGAGTGAGCAGAGGAGACGTAGCATGAAATTGTCAAAATGGTTGTTGGTCGTATCGATGTTTTTGTTGTCCATCGGACTCACGGAATCCAACCCGGCTTCTGCTTCGGCCGAAGGCCTTGCGCCGCTCGAGCCGGCGGCGGCCGCGGATAGGCTCGACTTGACGATGGGGAGCGCCAAGATGATCCATAACGGCGTCATCTATCAATCCGCGCAGCCCGTCGCGGCCAAGGAAGGCAGAACTTATATCCCATTCAGCTCCATCGCGGCCCGATACGGCTATGCGATCTCGTACGACGCCGCGAAGAAAGAATCCATCGCGGCAAACGACAAGCATCGGCTCGTCTTCAAGATCGGCAGCGGTTTCGCTGCCCGGGACGGCGTCCAAACCAAGCTTGCCGGCGCGGCGTATATCTCGAACGGTTACCTCATGGTACCGCTTCGCTCCTGGGGGGAGATGGCGGACAGCACGATCGCGGTCGTCGGCAAGCAGATCACGCTGAAGTGGTCGACGGCGGTCATCCCTCCGAAACCGACGGCGGATTTCGAAGTGCAGCCCGCCGAGATCTATGCGGGCCAAACGTTGGTCACGTACGTGGACCATGCGACGAACGCGACGGGCATGCCGTTCATGGACGAACGCTGGACCGGCCGGATGGACGTGTTTCCCGATGCCGGCATCTATATCGTCACGAGAGAGGTGGAGGACAGCAACGGCGTCTGGAGCGATCCGTATTCCGTCACCGTGACGGTCAAACCGCCGAACCTGCCGCCGGTCGCGGATTTCGCCACGGATAAGCCGCAATACCGGATCGGCGAGACCGTGACGTACACGGATCTGAGCTCCGACGACGAGAACGCCATCGTCCGCAGCGCGTTCACGGGGAACGACAAGGCATTCTTCGAGCCGGGGGACAAAGCCGTCACGCTGACCGTCGAGGACAAGAACGGCCTGACGTCCACGGTCACGAAGACGGTCACGGTCACGAGCGAGGTGCTGTACACGAAGGACGAGTACGACCGGCTGTTCACGGCGACGGGTGATATCTACGCGGTCGACGGTCAAGCGGTGCTGAATTATCCTTCGTACAAATACGCGATCGTCTCGGAACCGTCCCAGATGATTCGCAGCAACAGCCCGGAGACGCTGGTTCAAGAAGGCATCGAGTACCATGCCCAGATGACCGGCAAGGTCCGGTTCATGTTCCATAACGTCAATAAGATCGGTTATCCCGTCACGATCCATCTGCTGGCGACCAACATGGGGAATTCCTCGGTCAACTACAACAAGAGCGCCGCGGGCATGGGCGGACCGACGGCATCGCCGGAGCTGGCCGGCAAGCTGTCCACGTCCCGTTATCTGACCTCGCTCGCCAGCAATCCCGCGCCGCAGTGGTCGACGATCCGTCCCGGCGAGACGATCGAAGTCCTGCCCGAGATCGCCAAGACGCCGATCAAGCCGGGCGAATCGCTCAGCTCCTACGTGGATGCGTATTCCGATAAAGAGCTGCTATACAACATCGTCGTCACTGCCGTAGGCAAGGATCCGAAGGCAGAGCTTCAGAACCTGCCGGTGATGCCGCGGGACGGCGTCCATGTCAGGGGCACGTTCTACAACGCCGACCGCTCCATCGCTATCGAAGACGTGCTCGGCGCAACCCCGCAGCGCATCATGTTCGGCGAGAAAGGCGGCATCGATACGATCCTGGACGGCATCGACGAGACGACGGGGCAGCTGGAGTACAATCGCGGCAATTACGGCGTGCTCTACCGCTTGCATTTGTCGCATGTGGCTCCGCGCACCATGATCGCGCTGAATGCGCGGGGCGGGTTGTACACGGGAGCGTTCCTCGTCAATAATCAGCTCGTGACGGTCGCGAACAACCAGGCGCTGCGAAGCAGCGACCAGGCGGCCGTCATGTACCGCACCGGACTGCTCGAGGAGGACGTCGACATCGTGTTCACCATCGCATCGGGCAGCAACCTGCCGATCGCGATGACCTTCACGCCGCTGCCGCCGCTTCGCCCATAGAGGAATAGCCGCGGGACGCATTCCCGGCGCAGCCTCGGCCCGCTTGAGAAACGGGTCGAGGCTGTTTTGCATTTTGGCGCGGCGCATCGGTTAGGTTACCTTGAAGTAAGTAACTGAATTCCATTTCAGTTCTTATTGTCGGACGCGTTTTCTTTTATAATGGGTATCATATTGGCCGGGAAGGCAGCGACATCCATATGGCGCTGAATGCCAAACGCCTAGCGGCGCGTAATCGCTAAAGCGCTTTCTCGGAGCGGACGAGCACGCCGCGCATGGAAATCGATCGCGAGGGAGCTGAAGCAATGGACCCGACAGACGGAAAGGGCAACGCCGGAACGATCCGATGGGACGTATTGACGATCGGGCACCTAAGCCGCAACAAGTTTTGGGGCGAGTCGTCCGATAAGGCATACCGGTCGCCCCGCTGCACCTGCACCTTGATCAGACTGAACGAACGAACGATCATCGTCGACCCGAGCTGTCCGCCCGAAGAAATGATCCGCGTCTTGGACCAGCGGACAGGCTTGAAGGCGGAGCAAATCACCGATGTGTTCCTGACGCATTTTCACGGCGATCACCGGTACGGCATCGAAGCGTTTCCGGACGCGAGGCGGTTCATGGCCCGGCGCGAGATCGATCACTGCCGCGGGCAGCTGCCGCCGGACAGCCCCGAAGGCCTGCTATTGGATCGATTGATCCCGGTGGACCATAGCTTGACGCCCGGTATTCAAATCGTGCATACGCCCGGACATTCGGAGGGACACAGCTCGCTCGTGTTCGATAGCGGGGGCTTGACGGTGGTCGTGGCCGGCGATGCGGCGATGACCCGGGATTTCTTCCGCGCGCGCGACTATTACTTCAATACGACCGATCCGGAAGCGGCCGTCCATTCCATCGACCGCATCGCGGCCATCGCGGATATCGTGATTCCCGGGCACGACAATTATTTCTTGAATCAGCGCTCTTAAACGAATCGGAGGCGAACTGACGGATGGAACAGCAGACGGAAACGAAAGCCGAACAAAAGTCGGCGCGAACGGGAATCATCGATTGCGACGTGCATCCTTACCCGCGCAACACGGAGGAGATCCGCTCGTACATGAAGCAGCCTTGGCGCGACCGTTATAACGGAGGCGGACGCGGCTTTTTCGGGAATCCCGTGCAAGGCGACCGGGTGGACGCGAGACCGCCGCAGGGAGGACCGTCCGGCTCCGATCCGGAGCTCCTGCGCAAGCAGCTCATCGACGAGTACGGCCATGCTTATGCGATCCTGATGCCGCGCGCTTTCTGCAACCTGCACCCCGATCCCGACTTCGGGACCGCGATCGCGGCCGCCTTTAACGACTGGCTCGCGGACACGTGGCTCGACAAATACAACGCCGACGGCGTATTCAAAGGCTCCATCACGGTAAACACGCAGGATCCGCAAGCCGCCGCGCGCGAGATCGAGCGTTGGGCGGGACATCCGCACTTCGTGCAGGTCATGACCGATTCCGGCGCCCGCGCCCCGTTCGGACAGCGGCAATATTATCCGATCTACGAAGCTTGCGAGAAATTCGGACTGCCCTTCGCCATTCACCCCGGCACCGACGGGATGGGCATCAACGTGCAGCCGTCGCCGGGATTTCCGACGCACTACATCGAGTGGCACACCTGCCTGTCTCTCGGGTTTCAGTCGCATCTGGTGAGCTTTATCACGGAGGGCGTCTTCGAGCGGTTTCCGGGCTTCAAGATCGCCCTGGTCGAGGGCGGCGTCTCGTGGCTTGCGCCGCTCATGTGGCGGCTCGACGCGGAGTATAAAGCGCTCCGTTCCGAGGTCCCCTGGTTGAAGCGCAAACCGAGCGAATATTTGCGCGATCACGTGCGGATCACTTCGCAGCCGCTGGAGAGACCGGATAACGACAACCATCTGCTGCAAATTTTCGACATGATGGACGCCGAGCATATTCTCATGTTTTCCAGCGACTACCCGCATTGGGATTTCGATTCGCCGACCCGCGCATTCCCCAAGCTGCCGGAATCGCTGCGCCGTCGGATCTTTTACGAGAACGCGCTCGAATTTTACAAGCTATAGGCCAAGGAGGCGCTAGGCATGGGAAAGCACGTGATTGGAGCAGTCGCCGATTTTCCGGCGGGAACGAGAAAAACGCTGATCCTGGAAGGACGCCCGATCGGCGTATTCAACGTCAACGATACGTACTACGCGCTCAAGAACAGCTGCCCGCATCAAGGCGCGCCGCTGTGCGTCGGCACCGTAACCGGCATGACCCTGCCCTCGGCGCCGGGCGAATACGCCTACGGCCGGGAAGGCGAGATCCTGATCTGCCCGTGGCATGGCTGGGAGTTCGACCTTACGACCGGCAAGTCCGTTTTCGACCCGCATAAATGCTTGGTCAAGACCTACGACGTGACGGTCGAAGCCCTGGAATCCCCGGGCGTGGATACGTATCCCGTCACGGTGGAATCCGGTTCGATCGTCGTGCACGTATAGAGGGGGACGGGGAAATGAAGTACGCGGTACTGGGGAGAACGGGGCTGAAAGCGAGCCGTCTCGCGGTCGGCGGGTACGTGTTCGCGGGGGTCAACAAAGCGAGGGGCTGGGACCCCTACAGCGCGGAGGGCAGGCAGACGGCGATCGGCACGATCCATGCCGCGCTCGATGCGGGCATCAATTATATCGACACGGCCCCGAGCTACGGCAACGGCCACAGCGAATCGATTATCGGAGAGGTCATGCGCACCCGCCGGGACGAATGCTTCTTGGCCACGAAGGTGGCCGGGCACGGCCAAGACAAGGCAGCCGTCATCCGGAACGTCGAGGAAAGCCTGAAGCGGCTGCGGAGCGACTATGTCGACGTCATTCAATTTCACGGCGGCACGTACTCCGCCGCGGATACGAACCATATTCTGAACGAGGGACCGCTGGACGCCTTGTTGACCCTCCGGGAGCAAGGAAAGGTGCGCTGGCTCGGCTTGACGACGGAAGACGCCTATTCGGCGCTGGATCTGGTCGAGTCGGATCAATTCGGTCTCGTACAGGTCAATTACAGCCTGATCCATCAGTCCGCTTCGCTGCATTTGTTGGACAGCGCCGTCCGCAAGAACGTCGGGGTCGCCGTGATGCGGCCCATGACGTCCGGAATCTTGCAGCGGCTGCTCGAACGGCTGGAGCCTAGCTGGCTCGAGGCGGCGGATCCGTTTGAAGTGTGCTTGAAATTCCTGTTGTCCGATTCGAGAGTGGGCGTCATCAACGTCGGCATGCGCTGGCCGAGCGAAGTGCAGCGAAACGTCGCGCTCGTCGACCGGTACGAGCCGTCCTTCGACATCGCGGAGCTCCCGCGCTTGACCGCGAAGATCTATGAAACGGACGACGCGGCGAACGGGTTCTGAACCGGGCTTCCTACAAGCCCCGGCGACCTGTCTGCGATAATGCCGGATGGGTGAACTGCCATCCGATCGAATGAAGAGGTACTACTTCGCGTAGTACCTCTGTTCGGCATGCGGCTATGAAAGTTGGCACTGCGCAGCGGCGGCCGCCGGGTCTACAATGACGGTAGAAGAAGGAGGGATGCCGTCATGAAACGATCGAAATCCGGCACGGAAGAACCCATCATCATCCTGATCGACGGAGATTGCCCGCTGTGTCATCGCATCGCCCGGTTCGTCTGCAAGCGCGACGCTAGGGAGAGGTTCCGGTTTGCCGCGCTTCGCTCGGCGGCCGGGAGACGCCTGCTGACGCAAGGAAGTAGCGGCGGGAGCATTGAGGTCGCAGCCGGACAAGTCGGAAGCGCCCCGTTGACCGGCCGCCCGGGGACCTCCGAGTCGGCGCTGGACGGAGCGGTCGGACCGGAGTTGCATGCTGACAGCTTCGTTCTGATTGAAGGCGGGAAATTTTACGTCAAATCCATGGCCGCGCTTCGCGTGCTGCGGAGCCTCGACGGGCCATGGCCGTTGATGTACGGAGCCGTCGCGCTGCCGGCTGTCCTCCGGGACGGCGTGTACGATCTGATCGCGCGCTGGCGCTACCGTCTCGCCGGCCGCGGACCGAGCTTATGCACGCTGCATGCCGACGGGAAGATGCGAGTCAGGTTGATCGAAGACGAGGAAGGTGACGGAGCATGACGGCAACGGCGCACTGGATAGAGGGATGGATCAAAATCGCCGGCATGCTGCAGCTCGGCGTGGCCGTCGGCAGTCTGGCGGTTCCGCGGCTCCTGCGGTGGAAGGAGCAGCTGACGCGCCTTCGTCCGCTGCTCGGACAGATCTTCTGGACGTACGCGGCCTACATATTCGTCACCAACCTGTTCTTTGCGGGCCTGTCCCTCGCGCTGGCTTCGAGCTTGGCGGACGGGTCGCGGCTGTCCACGGCGGTCTGCGGCTTCATCGCATGCTACTGGGCCGGCCGGCTCGGCATCCAGTTTTTTTATTTCGACAAGCGGGGCCTCCCGATCGGCGGGATCTATCGTTACGGGGAATGGCTGCTGGTCGCGAGCTTCGCTTTTTTCGCCGTCGTATACGGCGGGGTCGCATTTGCCGGCTTCGCGGGACTGTCGCGATGATCGCCGGCATCGTATGGCTGCTGGCGTCGTTGCCCGCGGCGGGCTTCCAGGTTGCCAGGCTGCGCTCGCTCGGGCTCAAGCGCCTGCTGGCGTGGACGGCCGCGATACTCGCCGTGGCGATCGCGGATATGGCCGCGGCCGGTTATCCCGCGACCGTTCGCATGCTGGCTATCATCGGCGTGCTGCTGTATGGCATGAAATCGGTCGTCTACATCGAGTGGACGAGCCGCACCGGCCGATATTTGTCTTGGCGGCGATGGATCGCCTTTCATCTCTGGTTCGGCATGAGACCGGAAGCATTCGCCCGCAGGGCGGCAGCGCCTTACGGCGATGCGGTCGGTTATATCCGGAGCGGAGCCTGGCGGTTTGCCGCCGGACTCGTCTTGACCGTGCTAGCCGCGCAGCCGTGGATCCCGCTGCCGGCGGAACCCGGAGCCGCGCGGAGCCTCGGCTCGATCATGGCGGTGCTGCCGCTGCTTGCGGGACTGAGCCTGATGCTGCATTTCGGCCTTTTCACGATCGTTGCGGGATTATGGCGGCTGGCCGGCTTCGATTGCCGGCGGCAGTTCCGCAATCCGCTCCTGTCAAGAAGCCTGGGCGAGTTTTGGAGCCGCCGGTGGAACCTGGCCTTCTCGGACATGACGGCGATCGGCGCGTACCGTCCGCTATCGCTGGTATGGGGCCGAACCGCCGCCCGGTTCGCGGCTTTCGCATTCTCGGGCATCCTGCACGAGCTGGCGATCAGCTTGCCCGTCCGGCAGGGCTTCGGCGGGCCGGCGGTTTATTTTCTGCTGCACGGCGCGGCCGTCTCGTTCGAAAGCCTGCTCGAGCGGAGCGGGAAGCCGCTGTCGGCCGTGCCGGGACTGGGCCGGGCGTGGACGCTGACGTGGCTGATCCTGCCCCTGCCGCTGCTGTTTCATCCCGCTTTCCTGCAAGAAATCGTCCTGCCGCTGGTTGCGCGGTTCAAGTAGCGGAGGGGGGACAGGAAAGACGCAAACGCCAAAGAAGCTTCCGCGCAGGAAGCTTCTTTGGCGCGTGGATTGCGCGCGCCTCCCGGCGCGCGGACGAGGCTTGACCGCCGAAGTGTCATCGGAATCTTAGCTGCGGCGATCAAAGGCGATCAAGATCAAGCAAGCCTCGATGACGGTCTGACGACGGAGGTCGATTACATCGTCAACGATTGACGCCGGAGGAGGTTGGGCTGCCCGGCATGGCCGGCGTCCGCCGCCGCGCCGCGGGGCTGCGTCGCGAGGAAGTCGCGGCACTGGCCGGAATCTCGCTGCATTGGTACACGGCGATGGAGCAGGGGAGGGATATCCGCGTCTCGGACAGCGTTCTTGAAAGCCTGGCCCGGACGCTTCGGCTTCAGCCGGACGAACGGGTCCATCTGTACAGGCTGGCGAATCGCAATATACCGCTGGAGACGGGGAGCGAAGCGTATCGACCGACGGCATCCGATCCCGAACTGGAGCTTATCGTCAATCAATTCGGCCGGATGCCCGCATACGCGATCGACGGCAATTGGAACCTGCTCTCGTGGAATCGCGCAGCGGACGAGATGTTCGGCGGCTTCAAGCTATCTTGCAAGGAAGACGGCACCAAGAACTTGCTGTGGCTGTTATTCACCGATCCTGCGTTCCGGTCCCGGTTCGCGGATTGGGAGACGTCGGCCGCCAAGCTGGTCGCGGCGTTTCGCACGGCCTACGCCCGCCGCATGGAAGATCCTTGCGTGAGCGAGATCGTCGAGGAGCTGGGGAAGACAAGCGCCGAATTCGTGGGAATGTGGGAACGCCACGATGTGCGTTGCCTGCACGAGAATCAATTCCGGATGATGCACCCGGCATCCGGCGAGATTGATCTAAGGTCCAATGCCTTCTATGCCGCAGAGCGGGAGGCAGTCACGCTGGTCGTGTACACGCCGGGCAGCGCCGCCGATAGCGAGAGACTGTCTTCCATGCTGAAGGCAGGCGGGTAAGAATCGCAGACGGCGCGTTGATGCGCAGCATGACGGGCGATATTCGGCATGATCGCGATGTATACGGGAGCGGCATCCATCCAAAGATAAGCAGAGCAAATGACGCCTCTGTCCGCATTTGCGAAACTACGAACAAGGAGTTCGCGTTATGACCCTTATCGCCATGGATGCTGGCGTCTTGACGTTCATCAATGTTTTCACGGTCGATCCCGCGAATCAGGAGCGCGTCGTCGAGCTGCTTGCAAGCGCGACGGACGTCTCGGTCCGTCATGCCCCGGGCTTCGTGTCCTGCAGTCTTCATCGAAGCTTGGACGGGACGAAAGTCACGATGTACGCGCAGTGGAGAAGCGAAGAAGATTACCAGGCGATGCGAAGCGATCCGAAGCCGCTGCCGTATCTGCAGGAGGCCCTGACCATCGCGACGTTCGAACCCGGCATGTACGAAGTCGTCCGTACCTTCGAACCGTCGCAAGCATAGCGGGACATGAAAACAAGTCCGCTGCGCATCACCGGCAAAGGTGAACGCAGCGGACTTTTCTTCAGCCCGGCATGGCATTGCGCGTGCAAACTTGGCATCGGGTTATCGCGAGAATTCCGGAATCGCTCCGTGCGTCATGCCCAGAAGGTCTTCGCTGAGGTTCCAAAGCGATTCGGCCGCCGCCGGATCGATGGCCCATGAACGTACGCCCGCGAGGAGCTTGCTGTCCGCGGGAACGATAGCCGCGATGTCGCAGTTCTCGCAGTACACGCCGCCTTTCCCTTCCAATAGCGGGCTGGTCGCGCACCATACGGACGTGGCAGCGCCTTGCTCGGGGGTTTTGAAGCCCTCAGGGGCGATAAATGCGCCGTTCTCGTCGCGGCGAACGCCCCAAGCGGCCAATTCCTCGTCGCTCAGGTGGCGCGTCAAGCCGGTGAGAATCGCGCCGGGGTTAACGGCGAACGCGCGAACGCCATGCGCTTCGCCCCGTTTGTCGAGCTCGACCGCGAAGAGCGAGCAGGCGGTCTTCGATGCGCCGTAGGAGAGATCCTTGTCGTACGGCCTCCGCGTATAATTCACGTCGTCCATGTCGATCGGCCCCAGCATGTGGCCGATGGAAGAAAGGGTGATGACGCGGGCATGGCCGGATCGGAGCAAGGCTTCCCACAGTCTTGCCGTCAGTTGAAAATGTCCTAAATGATTCGTCGCGAATTGGGTATCGAATCCGCGGGCGTCGCGGATCTCCGGAGGATTCGCGACCCCGGCGTTGTTGATCAACAGATCCAGCGCCCGATTGGACGCCAGAAATTCGGCGGCGAACCGGTCGATGGACCGGGGATCGGCAAGGTCGAGCTGCAGGACTTCGACGCCTTTCATGGCGGAGAGCGCGTCCTGCGCCTTCTTGACGTCGCGCGCGCCGACGATGACTTTGGCGCCCGCGCCTACAAGGACGCGCGTCGTTTCCAGTCCGATGCCGCCGTGGCCGCCGGTCACGATCGCGAGCTTTCCTTGAAGGTCGCGGCCCGCAAGCGCTTCTTGCGCCGTCGTTTGCGGACCGAATCCCGAATGTAAAGGTTGTTGTGCCGTAGTCATGGATGCGAAGTCTCCTTAATTTCATTTTAAGCAATAGGCAGAGGTCAGGATGCGAAGTTTCTATGGGTCTCTGGGCGAAGCTTGCGCGAAAGCGCATTGCGCATGTCGTTGGCCCGCAAGAATAGGATGCCACCGGTTACAACCATTTACGCAGCGTGAAGATCTCCCGAGGCGGAAGCATGCCGATAAACGTTGTATGTAGGACGAGTGCGCGGATCCGACTCGCCGCCGCGCTTGCCGCGGACGAAAAAGCCGCGTGAGGTTCACGCGGCATTTCGGCGTGCCGGCAATCGGCAGGCGCTATTTCTCGGCTTTTTCTTTCGTCGTATCCTCTTGCTCGATCAATTCCTTGGTGCCGGTGCGAAATTCCCGAATGGTCGTTCCGATCGCTTTGCCGAGCTGCGGCAGCTTGGAAGGGCCAAATAACAGCAGCGCAAGCAGGGCAATCAATACAAAACCGGTAATGCCGATATTCATGGGCATTCACATAACCTCCTCGTTAGTTCACTAAGATCGCCGTCGCGTACATGATCGCCACGCCGAGCGCAAGACCGGTAAAATTCGACCAGGAGACGGCAGGGGAGCCCGATTTGCCGGCTTCCCTCAGCATCATCTTGCTTATGACGTACACGACCTGCAGGATCGCGCCGGCGCCGATGCCGAAGAACAACGCCGAGAGCGTCGGGTTAAACAGGAAGCCTCCCGTCCAAGTGCCCAGGATGGCCGGCCCGCCGGCCAGCACCGCCAAAGCAAGAAAGGTCCTCCAGCCGGGCCGCTCCTTCAGCATCGGCGCGGCGATGCCGACGCCCTCCGTGATATTGTGCAGGGTGAAGCCGATGATCAGGAAGGTGCCGAGCGCGGCATTGCCGGCCGCGAACGCGGCTCCGATCGCCAAGCCTTCTCCCAGATTATGAAGGCCGATCCCGCCCGCGATCTTGTAAGCCGCGGCCCTGCCCGACACCGCGCCGTTCTTGCTGTTCGACTGATCCACCGCGAGCAGGAACAGGAAGCTCAGCAGCGCCGCGAGCCACACCAGGCTCGTGCCCTGGAAGATCCCGGGAGACGCCGCCCCGAGCTCGAAGCCTTCCTGAAAGGTGTCGATCGCGAGGAAGAGCAGCAGTCCGACCGTCAGCGCCAACACGGCTTGAATCCCCCGATCGGAGAACCGCCGCATGAACGGAAACCACAGCAAGCCCAGTCCGACCGGCACGACGCCGACATAGATGCCGATCAGTCCGTATTGCAGGAAGCGGTTCGGGTCAAGCTCGGGCGTCATGACGGCCAGCGGGACTTCCCCCGTGAACAACAGCCCGTTGGTCGTGATCAGCACGATGGAATAAGGATCGGCTTCCACCCAGCCGTAAGGAATCCGGATCTCGGTCTCGCCGAACCTGCCGACGGTCGGGCCAGGATGGAAATCGGCGTTCCAAAACGCGTCGTTCACCACCACCTGCGCGATCGTCACGGCTTCCGGACCCGTGTTCAGCACCTTCAACGTGAAGCCTTCATCGGTCAAGATAATGCGCTGGATGTCCAGCGCTTCGATCGGCGCCACGGCTTTATCCTTGATGCCGGTGCCCAGGTTCGAGAGGAGAGCGATGATGCCGACGAGCAGAACCAAGGGGATGATGCCCCATAACCAGATAACGGTCTTTGATTTCTTCGGCTTTGCTTGCACGGGTTCGACTTCCGCGTTCACTGTTGCCTCGCCTCCATTCCTTAAACTTTCGCCTCGAAGAATCCCATCCATCCCAGCTCGGCAAACTCGCTTTGGTGCGCATGGAACATGTATTTGCCCGGTTCCGGGAAGACGATCTCGAGAATGCCGCGCTGTCCCTGGCATTGCATGATCGTATCCGTAATGACGGGCCGCGCGTCGGGGTCCGCGCCGACTTCGTAATACTTGAAAATATTGGCGTGCAGATGGAAGGAATTGATAAGATCGAACTCCGTTAGATTGCTTAAGTACACCCGGACCAGCTCCCCGACTTTAACCGCGATGGGATGCGCTTGAAAGGCGAATGCGTAGCCGTTCACGGTATACACCTCGTTCGCGCCGTCCAAGTCCAGATCGTAGCCGTTCATCACCATGTTCAACTCCCTGGCCGGCTTCCGGGGCGTCTTCGGATCGATGATCAGATTGCCGTAAAGTCCTTTGTGAATATGCTTCGCGAGCGGAGGGATGTGACAGTGGTAAACGTGCATGCCGGCCGGCTTGGCTTCGAACTCGTAGACGAATTCCGTGCCGGATCGGACGGGCTCGAGACCGTCCATCCTCGGAGAATGGATGCCGTGGAAATGAATGGAGTGCGGATGCGTCGAGCCGTTCCAGAACTTGACCCGGACGATATCGCCTTCCGTGCACCGGATCGTCGGACCGGGGATGATGCCGTTGTAAGCCCAGCCCGGGAATTTGATGCCCTTGGCGATCTCGACTTCGACATCCATCGCGACGAGCTGATAGTCCCGTACCGTTTTCCCGTCCGCCCGCGTACTCGTCTTGCCGTAATCGAATGCCGTAAGCGCCTCGATCGCTTGCTTCAATCCGTCCGTCATTGCGGTCCCCGGATCGTATCCGTGCGCCATCCGTTCATGTTCTTTCGACTGATTGCCCGAATGCGCCGCATGATCCTGCGCGGCGCTGGCGGACCTCGTGAACAACGAAGCGGGGTTAAGCATGGAACTGCCGATTACGCCGAGGGCGCTGGCAGCCCCCCATTTCAAAACTTGCCGTCTGGAAACCGGACGCTTTGGATCGAACGCCATTCGTAGAACACCGCCTTCTTGTATGAGGGAAATTTAGTTGACCAAGTGCAACATTATTGGCAAAAAAAAGCATGTTTGTACACGGGACAAAATGTTGCACTGAAGCAAAACTTTTTTCAAGTTAACTATATGCTACGTGCCCCTCGTTGTAAACCTAAATTTTTCGATTCTGGTTTCTGCTCGGCGGGGGATTGCCGTGCGGCGATTCGACTTTGAGGCAAAGCAAAAACGTCCAAGCTTGGACGTTTTTTGGTTGTGCAGGCTATTTATCGCGTAATGACGGCAATGACCTTGCGAATCGGCACGAATATCCGGGTGCCAAGCAATGTGCGAAGAATGACGACTCTGCCGACCACTTTGACGATTCGGCCTCCGATTTCTTCCGAAGAAGATGTTTTCAGCACTACGAGCTTCCCGCGCAAACGGTTCAATAACGCAGCCATCCTGCTATCCCCTTTCTATCAGGTCTATCATTATTACTATGCGGCGGCAGCGAGATGGTTTGGGCTTGTATGCCCTCGCGAAAGGAAGTTGCCGGGCAGCCTAACAGCCGGCGGCGTCTAAGGGCATGCGCTTGCTTCATGAGAGGACGGGCGAGGAAAAGCGATATTTCCCGCGCATAGACCATGACCCATCCGGATTGGCGAACGCCTACGTATACTGGGATTGACCGGCCATCGAGGCCCCAACCGCGCCGAAAAGAGGGTATTCAAGTGACGAAACAATTAACGACCAAGCAGGTTTTCCGCCGCATCAAGCGTGCCATGAAACGCAAGAAACCGCTGTCCCTGGTCAGGGTCGGAGACGGCGAAAATATCGTTTTGGCGCAAAAATCCGTCTGGCCTCTCTGCACCGTCATGCGTCAAGAGTGGGCCAAAGACGCCAAAAGAGGCAAGAAGGGGATCCCGTTCCCGAATACGAAGTTCCGCAACCAGGTGGCCCGTTCCATCCGCCGGGCGACCATCGTCGGGATTCTGCCCCTGAACGACCGAATGATCAAAGCGCCCGCGTATTTGAAAAGAGGTCTGACCAATCTCGTCTTCCCCTATTTCCGTCTGCGGCCGAAGCTGACTTGCCATGCCTGCATCAACCGGATCGCGGTGCGGAAGGCGGTCTTCAAGAAGACGTTGAAGGGCAAACGGATCCTCGTCATCAACCGCAAGCCGTCCGCGATCAAGAAACGGCTGGAGCGCAAGCCGTACCGGCTGCGAGTAACCGCGACCATCAAATTCTCGCATCACAAGCAGATCAAGCGGACCGTAAGACGGGCCAAGAAGTTGCGGAAACGCTTCGACGTCGCGCTGATCTCCTGCGGCGTGAACGCGGTCATCCTGGCGCCGAAGATCGCCGCGGCAACCGGCAGGGTAGCCATCGATTTCGGCAAAGCCCCCATGAAGATGAAAAAACGATGAGCGGCCGGAATACAGGTTGACATATCGAGAAACGTCGATTTAATTACGTTATGAAGCGTCGAACCCATTGAAGTATTCAAGGCGCTGTCCAACGAAGCCCGCCTTCAAATCTTGGCGTGGTTGAAGGATCCGCAGGCGCATTTCGTACCCCAGGAGGGGGCTGATCTGTCCGAAATCGGGGTATGCGTCACCCAGATTACCGCCAAATTGAACATGACCCAATCGACGGCATCCCAGTATTTGTCCGTTCTGCAGCGGGCCGGTCTCGTACAGGCGACGCGATTGGGAAAATGGACCTTCTACAGAAGAGACGAAGAGGCGATTCAACAAGTCGCGGCTTATCTTCAGCGCGAGCTCTAAGTCGTAGGAACTGGATTCAATCCGTTTGAATTCAGTTTTTATTTTCCAGCATGCATCGACAAAACATGTGTTGACACCGTATGTACTGAACCGGCTGCCTGTAAAAAATCGTCTCGTGCTGTCCCCGATGACGCGCAAATCGGCCGAGCAAGACGGAAGAGCGACCGAGAAGATGGCACGTTATTATTCGAGCTTCGCGGAAGGCGGCTACGGGCTGCTTATTACTGAAGGAGTTTATAAGGACGAAGCTTACAGTCAAGGCTATGCGAATCAGCCCGGTTTGGCTTCCGAGCCGCAGGTGCAAGCGTGGAAACCGGTCACGGCTGCCGTTCATGCGAAGGGCGGCAAAATCGTGGCGCAGTTGATGCATGCGGGCGCCTTGTCGCAATGGAACGAATATACGGACGAGACGGCAGCTCCCTCCGCCGTGAAGCCCGTTGGCTTGAAGATGGCGCTGTTCGGCAGCGCCGGGGAATACAAAACGCCGCGCGCGTTAACGACGGCAGATATCCGGCTGATCGTCGAGGGTTTCGCCAATGCCGCATCGAACGCCAAGCGGGCGGGATTCGACGGCGTTGAGCTGCATGCGGCGAACGGGTATCTCCTGGATCAATTTTTGACCGGGTATACGAACCTTCGCGAGGATGAGTACGGTGGAACGATCGACAACCGCATCCGCCTCATCCAAGAGACGATCCGCGCCGTTCGCGGGGCGGGACGTGAAGTCGGATCTGTACGCGAATCCGCCGAAAGGCTGACCGAGCCAAGCAAAAAACGCAGAAAAGCATCAGCCGGCGGGATCGGTTCACGAACCCGCCGGCTGATCTTTTTCTTGCGTATTAGCCTTTCGCAGTCTTCAAGCCGTTCAGCATGCCGATAAAGTTCGCCGCGTATTTGTCGCTGGAAAAATGCGTCTTGATATGCTTCTCCGCGTTCGCGATGATGCGGTTGCGCAGCGGCAGGTTGGCGACGAGCGAGTGCGCTTCGCCGACCGCTTTGCCGATATCGGTGCGAGGATAGAGCTTCCCCGTGTGATCGTGCACGAGGAATCTTCGAATGCCGTCCGAATCCGTCGTCAGCACGGGGCAGCGGCAGAGCATCGCTTCCGCGACCGCGTAACCGAAGCCCTCCAGAATCGAAGTCGATAAGAGAAGCCCTCCCGAATCCCCGATGATCGATAAGTAATCCGCCATCTGCTCGTGCGGGATGTTCGCATGCATGACAAGCTTAGATCGAATTTGCAGCGCGTCCACCAATTGGTTGAACCGCTCGTTCTCCTTCGGTTCGCTCAAGCTCGGATCTCCGAATATCCACAGGTAACCGGTCGGATGCAGGCTGAGCAGGTTGGCGCCGATCAGCAGGTAATCCCGCCAATTTTTATTTTCCTCGATTCTCCCGATCCAACCGAAGATCGGATACGGCTTGGGCGGATAATAGGCGTAACCGAAATCCTTCGTATCGAGCGGGTCGTCGAAGCTGTAATGGAAAATGCCGGGCAAATGCTCGACCATCAGCCGCTGGAGATGGCTCGTCAACGGATACAATACGGCATCCGCCGCCCCCAGCACGCGGGCGGATATGTCCTTCAGGACGGCGTTCGCCGTACTCATCGTGCCAAGGCCCTGGATTTCGAAGATGAGCCGGCCTTTGTAGCCCAGCTTCCGCATCAGCATCAACAGCTTCACGTCGGTGCACACGACGATCGCATCGTACCGTTCGCGATCGAGCAGCCGCTTGATTGCCGCTTCGTCGCTCGTGACGACGGTGGGAATGTCTTTGATATTGCGCCGTCCCTCGCCGTCGACCGTATAGAGCAAATGGCATTCGACCTTCGTCTGATTCAGCGCTTTGCAGCGAATTCGGTTCAAGGTTTCCATCCCGCCGCTTGGATTGAAAAACGTGAAGAGTACTTTCATTCCGGATCACTCATCGTCATGAAGTTCGCTTTCATGTAGTCGGCGAGCGATTGTCTGCGGAACAGCTCGTCTTGGATGCGCGGCTTATGGTTCGGCTCGCTGGTATATCTGTAGTTGACCTGCTTATGGTCGTCCGTATAGTAGTCCGACAGCACGCTGGCCGGCGCCTTCTCCATTTGATTGAACATGACGGTCAAGTCCATCGAGTCCTTGAAGGATTGCTGCCCGAGAACGTAACTGTACGGAGATTGGACCATTTGGGCGGCATGCAGCAGAGCGGTCGTTCCGCCCGTATTCGGAAACCATTTGAAATCCGTCACCGGATGGGAAATGCGCGATAAATCCGCCGTAACCCGCATATCCGCCGATAGATCCAGGACGTAGCATAAGTAGTTGCTGAACGTTTGCTCGTATAAATTTTCGATTCGCCGCACGGCTTCGTCGCCCGACTCCTTGAGCGGGAACAGAATCGTGATCAGCGGCGCCATCCCTCTGCGCATTCTGGCATTGTGTCTGGCCAAATGGTAGGCATAGCGCCATTCCCGATGCTTCTCGTGCGAACGCAGCGTCGCCGATACGCTGAAGGCGGAGTCCACGCGGTAATCCATCAGCTCCACGGGGATGTATTTGATCTCGCAATGCTCCGTGAGGCGAAGCCAATAATCGTAATCTTCCACCGGCGCAAGGCCGTACCCGTCGATCAAGCCGGCATACCGGGCTTTATACATGAACGAGACGCCGATGATGGAGGAATCCAGCAAGAGGTCTTTGGCCTGCGATTGATATTGTCTCTGCGCGGCCAGCTGTTGCTCGGAGTTGATCGGTTTCCCGTCGTCGTCGATGCATTGGAACGAGCTGTACACGAGGCCAAGCTCCTTCGGACCTTTGCTGAGCTTGCCGCGCAGCGTCTCGAGATAACTCGGATAGTAGATATTATCGCTGGACACCCAAGTCCAATACTTGATGTCGGAGAAGCGCTGCAGATGCTTGAATCCCGTATTCAACGCTCCGGCGACGCCTTGATTGAAAGCAAGGGAGACCACTTCCGCCCGGCAGTCGCCGCCAAGGAATTGTCGGACGAGCGGCTCCATCTCGGGGGCACCGTCGATGACGATAATGAGTTTAAAGTTCCGGTACGATTGCCTCCGCACGGAATTCAACGCTGCCTCGAGAAAGGCCGGCTTTTGCTTATAGACAGGCATGACTACCCCTACGTCGATCATTACTTTCGCTCCTTCCCGCTGCTACCATCTCGTACTAGTTTATTACTGCCGTTTCGGATTGCTTGTGCGGGTAACCATGGCGAAGCAGACGAAAAGAAGGGAGCCCGCGACGCAGCTCCCCGCTTATTCGTGCGCGCTGCTCCCTAAGGCTCGGGTGAAGCGGACAGCGTCGAAATGACGGTCATTTCCTCCTGAAGCACGCGTTGTCCATGGACAAGATTGCCGAACTCGTCCAATCCGAACGTGGACAGGACGACTTCCGTCAGCGGGCCGATGACGCTGAGTTGCACCTCGTACGCGATATCGCCTCCGATGAAAAACGTGCGCGAATCGCTGGACTGGCCGGGCAGAAAGTAACCGGTCAAATAGGCAAGCTGTAGAACCTGCGTCGTGGCCGGCACGACATAAACCTCGACAAGCACGAGCGCTTGCACGTTGGTGATATTGCGGGCGTTCACGACCACGTTCGATGCGGCCGTGCCGATCGCCCGCGTATTCGTGATTAAACTCGTCGTATAAGGCATGTCCTCACTCCTTTTCTATCAGGGATAGCTCATACTATTCTCGGCCGCCTGAAAGTTTCGAGACGATTCTCCTTTCGCAATCGCCTATTTTCCTTTGCAATTGGCAAAAATACAGGCCATTCGGAGGCGAGCTTCATAGACTGATAGGAAGAAAAAGGCCGGAGGGACAACATGACCAATTTCAACTTCCAAGTCACGCCAAACGGCAATCCGAAGTTCGAGCCGAGCGTCGCGGTCAATCTGCTCATACCGGGCATCATGGTCTGCGTCGCGGTCGATACGACGACGGGCGTGCCGCTGATCGGCCTGTACCGTTCGCTGGACGGCGGCTTCAGCTGGGCGAACAGCCTGCTGCCGCTGCCCGCGGGCTTCACGGGAGCGGAGGCGCCCGTCGTCTCCTACGGATTTCCCACTATCTTCGTCGTGACCGCGCACGTGTTCCCGGGAGCGGATTCCGGCACGACCGTCGCTTACACGTCGACGGACAACGGGGCGACGTTCGGCGCTCCCGTCATCGTCGCGCCGGGTTTCGGCACGTATATCAACAACGACGAGACGAACGTCTATGTCGACACCTCGCAATCTAGCCCATACTTAGGCAATACGTACGCCAGCTACAACCATCAGTTCAATGTCGCCAACGGCGGGAACTCCACGGCCTTCTTCCAGCGCTTGCGGAACGGTTCCACGACGTGGGACCAGCCGATTCTGCTGTCGAGCGAATCCAACCAGGTCGAGCGGCCGGACATTACGGTCGATCTCGTCGGCACGATTTACGCCGCCTGGGTCACCGTCAATCCGATCTTCGAGTTCGTCGTTCGTCCGTCTTTTGACGGGGGCACGACATTCTCGCCGGCTGCAGTCGTCTCGAACGTCGTGCCCGTGCCTTCGCCGCTGCCCGTCGTCGGCTATAACTTCCGCGTGCTCACGTTTGCCGCGATCTCGGTGGACCGGTCCGTCGGTCCCTTTACGGATACGGTATACGCGATCTGGCAGGACAATCGGCAGGGCTATGCCGACATATTCATGTCGAAACGTTCGCCGAGCACGAACATCTGGTCGAGTCCGGTCAGCATTACGGGCGCGCCGGCGGGCTCGCAGAACTTCTTCCCGGACGTCGACGTCGATCCGCTCACGGGCGTCGTCAACGTCATCTATTACAGCAACCAGATCAACGGCTTCGATCTCGACGTGTACGTCGCCAGATCCATCAACGGCGGGGCGAGCTTCACGAATACGCGCATTACGAACCAATCGTTCAACCCGAACGGAAACTCGATGGTTCCCGTCCCGCTGATCGGCGATTATATCTCGATCGCGAGCGTGCCGCCGGGCGGCTATATCGGCGTTTGGCTGTCCACGCAGCCGGTGGGTACCCAGAACATATTCGCGGGCTATTCCGATGTCGTCATTCCGTGACGCCGGCGCGACGAACAATGAGCGTTTGCCGGCTGACACCTATCACACGGACACGAGAAAACGGCTCATTCATAACGTAATGAGCCGTTCCTCTAAACTATTCGCGGCGTTACATAGCCGGACTGAGCGAGATGATGAAATTCAATTCTTCTTGCGAATACTGCTGATCGGTTACGAGATTTCCGAATTCGTCGATTCCGACGACCGTCATCAGCGTGCTAGGCGGATCGGAAGACACGTTGAGCTGAACCTCGTAAGCGACATTGCCGGCAATGAAAAATTCCCTGACATCGTAAGAATCCGCAGGTAGGACGTAAGCAGCTACATAGGCCGTGTAAAATAAGCTGGAATCCACCGAAGCAAAGATCTGCACCATAACCGTTACCGGATTAACGAGGTCCAGATTTCTCGTGCTCACGACGATATTGGAAGCCGCCGTGCCGAAAGCCCGCGTATTGGTAACGGTACCCGTTGAAAATGGCATGTCGAAACACCTCCTTCGTGCAAGACATGCTCCATTCTATGAAGGAAAAAGCGAAATGATAGAATTTCCCCGAAAATGTGCGCTTTGCGGCACCGTCGCCGCATTCGACAGGATAGCGGTCCAAGCTCTTCTCTATCATGCTACATAACATAGCTAGTAGAAAGGAGTGTGATGATCAATATGACAACGTTCTTGGATTACAAAACGACGCAAAACGCCAGCTATGCCAACTCGATCGCGATACCGATTACGGTCATTAATACGCCGCAATTGGTCGCGCAGCAAACCTTGAATTTAACCGCGGGAGCGCCTGGTTTAACCCGCGTAGGCTTCTCGGGGGTTGTTGCCATCCAATTGCCTTTGCTGCCGATTGCGACGAATATCCTCGTCACGGTCGTGAGAGGAGCGACTCCTGCGGGCGTAATCGTCTTTTCCGCTTCGGAAAATCTCAACTTGTCCTTGTTGGGGCCTCAGCTGATCGCGTTCACCGGTTCCGATTTCAATGCGCCGAATATCACCCAGACGTACTCGGTATTCGTTCAAAGCTCGGCGCTCGGCACGGTTCGGGTAGGTCCGGAAAGCTACAACTTTATCGGCACGTCGGATTAATAGCGTTATCGGCCATACTTTCATCCACGAGGTAACAGGGAGCTTCCGGGAATCATGCCGGCGGCTCTTTGGCGCGTCCGACCGCAGTCGACCAATCTACACCCGGTGCGTCTTCCGATAAAAGGAAGGCGTCATGCCGCGCTTATGACGAAATACGCGGCTTAAGTAAAAGCCGTTCTCGTACCCGCAGCGGGAAGCGATTTTGTCGATGCTGAGCGTCGTCTCCTCGAGCAGCCGGCAGGCTCGGGAGAGTCGCAGCTCCGTCACGAATTCGGACGGCGTCAAGCCGTACGCCGCGCGGAAGCGCCGGGTCAGCTGAACCGGCGACAGCGCCAGCGAGTCGGCCAGATTCCGCATGCTCAGCGGCGCGTAGGCATGAGCCGTCATGAACTGATGCGCCTGCTGCAGCTCCGGTGGGATGCCGGCCGGCACCGGAGCCTTGAGATAGGCTTGCTCCAGGCTCGCCAGCCGCAGCAGGTCGTTCAGCAAATGCTGCTTATGCGCCTGCGCGGACCGGTCCCGTTCGGACGCCAGCAGTTTCAAATAACGAAGATCGGAGGACAAGCGTTCCGTATCCGCGAGGCTGATCTTGCCCGTTAACCGCAGTTCCTCGCCGGGCCGTAACGACTCGTGCCCTTCCGTGTCCAGACCGAAATGCAGGAAGTGGAAGCTAAGGGGACTGACCGTTCTCCGATGGAACGAGGTATGCGGCGGGCAGATCACCAAGTCGCCGAAGCCCGCTTCGCCTTCGTCGTCCGCGATCGCATAGACGAACCTGCCGTCTTGAACGGCAAACATCGTCCAATGCGGATAGAGGTCGCGTTCGAGCGCGAATCGTTCTTTGCGGTCCCAATAGACATGCGATACGAACCTGGCGTAATCTTGAGCATTCATCCGTCTGTCCACCTCCGTACTCATGTTGAAATAAAGTATATCCGATATTGCAATTCCATGCATGTTAATCGAAAAGGGGATCTTATACTATGAAACCATAGATATTCAATCATGATATTCGAAGGAGTGCATGGAAGATGAAGCAAGAGATCGTAACGTCGGATATTACGGTCGTCGGCGGCGGACTGGCGGGGGTATGCGCGTCGATCGCCGCGGCCCGGCTGGGTAGGACGGTATCGCTCGTTCAGAACCGGCCCGTGCTCGGCGGAAACTCCAGCAGCGAGGTCAGGGTATGGGTGTGCGGCGCGACGGCGCACGGAACGCACCGTTACGCGAGGGAAACCGGCATCATGGGCGAGCTGTTCGTCGAGAACCAATTCCGCAATCCGGACGGCAACCCGTATATCTGGGATTTGGTCGTGATGGAGGCGGTGCGGGCGGAACCCAATATTCGCTTGTTCCTCAATACGGACGTGCATGAAGTCGACGCCGACGGCGGGGAGAACGACCGGACGATCCGTTCCGTCACCGGATGGATGATGGGCTCCGAGCGCAGGATCACGTTTGAAAGCGCTGTCTTCCTTGATTGCTCGGGCGACGGCTTGGTCGGGTTTCTCGCCGGCGCCAAGCACCGGGTCGGCCGCGAGTCGAAGGACGAATACAACGAAGAGTGGGCGCCGGTCGTTGCCGACGATATCACGCTCGGCAGCACGCTGCTGTTCTATACGAAGGATGCGGGCCGCCCGGTGCAGTTCATCCCGCCTTCCTTTGCCAAAGACATCGCGCAGACGTCGATTCCGCTGAAGCGGGTCATCCGCAGCGGCGATAACGGCTGTTCCTATTGGTGGATCGAATGGGGCGGCGAGCTCGATACCGTTCACGACAACGAGCGGATTCGCGACGAGCTGTGGGCCGCCATCTACGGCATCTGGGACTACATCAAGAATTCGGGCAAGTTCGAGGCCGACAATATGACGCTGGAATGGGTCGGTTCGATTCCCGGCAAGCGGGAGTACCGCCGGTTCCTCGGCGATTACGTGCTCAACCAGAACGACATCGTGGCGCAGCGCGAATTCGAAGACCGCGTCGCGTTCGGAGGCTGGTCCATCGACCTGCACCCGCCGCAAGGCATGTATTCGACGGAAAGCGGCTCGAAGCATATGCATATGGACGGCGTCTACCATATCCCGTTCCGTTCGCTATATTCCGTGAACGTTCGTAATTTGCTGATGGCCGGCCGCGATATCAGCGCCTCGCACGTCGCGTTCGGCACGACGCGGGTCATGGCGACCTGCGCGGTCATCGGAGAGGCTGCCGGCACCGGCGCCGCGTTGAGCGCGGCGAAGGGCGTTACGCCGCGCGAGCTGCATCGCGGCCACCTGCGCGAGCTGCAGCAAACGATGCTGAAGCAGGACGCCTCGATCATCGGCCTGCACAACGAGGATGCGGCCGATCTGGCGCTGCAGGCGACCGTCAAGGCTTCCAGCGCGCTCGCGCGGCTTGCGTTGGAGACGCCGGCGGAAGCCTGGCCGCTCAAATCCGACATGGGCCTGCTGCTGCCGGCCGACCCGGACATCGACGGCATCGAGCTCCTGGTGGACGCCGAGGACGCCGCGACGCTGACGGTCGAGCTATGGAATACGGGACGCGGCGAGAATTACGTGCCGCATGCGCTGCAGGCGACGGCATCGGCGCAGGTCGGCAGAGGAGTCAAGCAATGGGTGAGGCTGGACCTGAGCTGGACGCCGGACGCGCCGCAGAACGCCTTTCTCGTGATCAAAGCCGACGAGCGGATGTCGTTGCATCTGTCCGACCGGCCGCAAACGGGCGTGCTGGCATTCGCCAAGGGACCCGAGCCGTCCGTCTCCGCGGACCTCGAAGATCACCAGCATTCGCAGCCCGTCATCCAATGGAGCATGCGGCCGCTCGTCCGCAAGCCGTTCTGCTTCCGGCTGCTCTCGCCGACGCGCGCGTTCTCGCCGGAGAAAGCCGTCGACGGCTACGGGCGTCCGTTCGCGGGCCCGCGCATGTGGTCTTCCGCCGCGCTGCGTGACGACGCGCCGGAGTGGCTGGAGCTGAGCTGGGCGAAGCAGGTGAACGTCCGGTCGGTCCACGTCACGTTCAATGACGACGTGAACGAGGACCTGATCAACCTTCATCACCACCGCACGCCGTTCGCCGTCCTGCCGGAGCTGGTGCGCAATTACGCCGTCGAGGCATACGCGAACGGCGAATGGACCGCCGTGGCGGAAGGGCAAAACAATCACAAGCGCAAGCATGTCCACGCGCTGGGCGAGGCGGTGTCCGCCGACAAGATCCGAATCGCGGCCTACTCGACCAACGGAAGCCCTTGCGCGGAGATCGTCGAGGTCCGGGTGTACGAATAGTCTGCGGGCGCGAACAATAAGATGGTCTTGCAGCGGTAGCTGCAGGCCATCTTATTGTTGTTTTCTTATAAACGTTTGCTATAAATTATATATGCTTTTACATATATTGGTTTTGAGTAGATTGCATTCGGAAGGGGTGCCGCATGAACGACGATCGAACGACCGTATTGGTGGTCGATGACGAGCTGCCGATCCGTCAGGAGCTTCGGCTGTTTGCCTGGGAGAAGCATGGGACCGAATGGATCGGAGAGGCGGAGAACGGCGAGGAGGCGCTGCGGCTGTGCCGCTGCCTGGCGCCGGATATCGTGATCACGGACATCACGATGCCGGTGATGAACGGGCTCGAGCTGTTCCGAAGCCTGAAGGCGGAGCTGCCGCATGTTCAGGTGATCCTGCTCACCTGCCATTCGGACTTCGCCTACGCGAAAGAAGCGGTCAAGCTCGGCGCGGTGGAGTACCTCGTGAAGGTCGCGATGGACGACCGCGATCTCGAAGCGGCGCTGCGCCTCGCGAAAGCGGCCGTGCACCGCGAGAAATCGCTGCGGCTCGGCGCGGCGGAGCGCGGGCGGCGGCTCGCTTCCGAGCGGCTGCTGGCGTTGTCCCGCCAGCCGCATGACGACGGCGAGCTGACCGCTTGGCTGGAAGCCGCCTTTCGGACCTCGCTTCCGCTGCGGCTTGCCGCGCTGCATGCGGAGACGAGAAAGGAAGGACGGCTGATCGTTCATCATGCGCTCGAGGACGAGCTGAGCTCGCAGGAGCGTCTGAAGCCGTTCTCCTGGGTGCCGGCGGATAACGGTGTCTATGTGCTGGCCTTCCGCGCCGGGTACGGCGATCCGCCGGCATTGCGACGCGAGCTGGATACGTTGATCGAAGCGCTGTACCGCGCGCTTGACCGCAAGCTCTCCTTTCTCAGCGGCGCCTGCAGGCTGTACGGCGTTATCGGCGAACCGATCGGGCGTTGCGAGGAGTTTGCCGATCGGTACCGCGGGGCTTGCGAGAAGCCGGATGCGGCCTTCTATGAAAGCGCTTGCCGCGTGTTCGAGGCGCCTTCGGGCGGATCGTCCCCGCTGGACGAGACCGATGCGGATGAAATGTCGGCCAAGCTGCGCAAAGCCCGGTGGAACCGGGACCAGCTGGCGGAGACGATACGGGGAGCATTCGTCCCGTGGGCGGACGGCAGGCGCTTCGCGCCGGAAGAGCTGCGGCTGTTCGTCGCCGATTGGCTGCGGGATTGGCGCCGGGAACAAGCGGTCCAAGGCGTGAAGGAGCGCAAAGCGTCGAGCAGGGTAGCCGAAGCCCTGACGCTCGATGAATTGGCGGAAGCGTTCGCGCATGCGATCGAATCGCCGGACCGGGTTCGGAAGTGCCGCAAGGAAATTACGGACGCGAAGGCGTATATCGAGGCGAACCTGGAGAAGCCGATCACGCTGAACGCCGTGTCCAGGGAGGTGGGACTGAGCCCGCATTATGTGAGCCGGCTGTTCCGGGAAGAGACGGGCGTGCCGTTCAACGACTTCGTGACCGGGAAGCGAGTCGAGAAGGCGACCGCGCTGCTGCTGCAGACGTCGCTCAAGGTGTACGAGGTCGCGCAGCAGGTCGGCATTCCGAGCTACCGCTATTTCGCCGCCGTCTTCCGCGAATGGACGGGCGCCGCGCCGACCGAGCTCAGGACGGCGGATCAACACGGCAAAGGGGGATGACGGGATGACCCGGCTATACCGTTGGTACCGGAGATGGAGCCTTGCGACCAGGCAGTTTCTCTTTCTATTCATCGTGACGTTCGCGTTCTTCATCTTTCTCGCGTGGAACAACTATTACAAGGCTGCCGACCTGTTCAAGAACCAGATGGTATCGGACTCCGAGCTCCTGATCGCGCGCACGAACCAATTTCTGGACACGTACCTGGACAATGGCCGGAACGTCCTGCTGCTGCTGGCGACGGACGCCAAGACGCTGCTGGACAAGGACGGCGGCGAGCTGTCCGAGTCGCTGCGGTTCATCGCCGAGAACAACAGCGCGTTCGCCAAAACGCTGTACTTCATCCGCAAGGACGGCAGCGTGTACGCGAGCGCCCAGGTCAATTACGACATCATGGGCAACCCCAATCTGAGCGCGATCTACGACAAATCGCAGCAGACCTACGGGGCGGCCGTCGTGAGCCAGCCCTACGTATCGCCGCTCTCCGGCGCGACGGTCGCCATCTCGCTCCCGGTCAGCGACGATAACGGAAGCATGATCGGGGTGGCGGTCATCGAGCTCGATCTGGACAAGCTGAACCGGAAAATCATCGAATTGACCTCCGGCACCTACCAGACGTTCGTGATCATGTCGGACAAGGACAAGGTGGTCACGTTCGACCGCGACAACGGCATGCTGCCGCAGAAGCCGGGCACGTATCACGAGGATTTGCCCGAGCCCTTCGTCAGCCGGTTGGCCGGACTCCCGGTGACGGCGAGCGAGATGAGCGGCCAGGCGGGCAAGCTCGTGGTCGTCAAATCCGGACAGAACCGGCTCGGCTGGACGCTGTTCGTGCTGATCAAGGACCGTTATTTCTATCAGAACGTCACCCGCCTGCTCGATACGTACAAGACGGCCGCGGCGATCTGGCTCGTGATCCTGCTGTTCATGGCGTTTGCCATGTCCCGCTACTTGACCAAATCGATCCGGATGCTCGCGGCCAAGATGGACCGGGTCCATGACATGGGCGTGATCCCAAGCCTCGTCGTGAAGCGGGAGGACGAGATCGGGCGGCTCGCCCAAAGCTTCAACGCCATGATGGAGCGGATTCGCAATCTATTGAAGGAAACGAAGCAGATGGAAGAGCGGAAAAAGCAGCTCGAGCTGAAGGTGCTGCAAAGTCAGATCGCGCCGCATTTTCTGTACAATACGCTCGCCTGCATCGGAAGCTTGGCCAAGCAGCACCGGACGGAAGAGGTCAAGGAAACGATCAGGGCGCTGGTCGGCGTGCTCTCGCTCAGCTTCGACAAAACGTCGGAATTCATCGCGGTGGAGGAAGAACTGGAAGGGCTGGACATGTATATGCAAATCCAGAAGATCCGGTACGGCGACAAATTCGCGTACGTGCGGGAAATCGAACCCGAAGCGTTGTCCTGCCGCATCCTGAAGCTGACGCTGCAGCCGATCCTGGAGAACGCCGTCTTCCACGGCATCGTGCCGAGCCGCCGCGAGGACGGACTCGTCCGCGTTCGGGGCGCCGTCCGCAACGGAAAGCTGCGGTTCTATATTCGCGACAACGGCGTGGGGATGGAGCGCGCGAAGCTCCGCGGCGCGCTGGACGAGCCGCCGGCGGAACGCGGCGGAGAGCCCCCGTCCGGCATCGGAATGGCGAACGTCCACCATCGCCTGCGCCTGCGCTGCGGGGAGGCGTACGGACTGCGGATCAGGAGCCTTCCCCAGACAGGGACGGTCGTCCAGATCACGATCCCTGTGGAATATGAATGATCGGTTTGCGTCGACCTTCGGTCAACGCAGCATTCATTCGTTCATCCATCGACGATGATCGGTTTGCGGTGACCTCCGGTCAACGCAGCCTTCATCCATCGAAGATCGGTTTGCGTCGACCTCCCGAAAAATTGTCGGTTTTGTACGTCATTTCGCAACATCGCTGCATAGTTGAAGCCTGGCCGCCCTTGCTATACTTGGTTTACGCCATCCGATTGAATGCGTTTACATGAAAAGCGAGGTGAATCCGATGAACCGGCGGACTTCAGTCCCTTCCGCGCATGATCCCGCGGCGCAACCGGGCGTCCTGTCCGCATTCGGCAGAAGCATATGGCGCTACAAGGCTTTCTACGTGATGCTGCTTCCGGGACTCCTGTATTACATCGTCTTCAAATACATCCCGATGTACGGCGTCATCATCGCGTTCAAAAATTACAACTTGATGGAAGGGATCTGGTCCAGTCCGTGGGCCAGCCCGTGGAACAAGCATTTCCTGACGTTCTTCGAATCGCCCTATTTCTCGCAGCTGCTGACCAACACGTTCCTGATCAGCGTCTACAAGCTGATCTTCGGCATGGTTCCGCCGATCGCCATGGCGCTGCTGCTGAACGAATGCCGGATCAAATGGTTCCGTTCGTTGATCCAAACGTTGACGTACATGCCGCATTTCCTGTCGTGGGTCATCATCTACGGCATCCTGCTCGCGCTGCTGTCCCAGAGCTCCGGCTTGTTGAACCGATGGCTGGAGGACGCGGGCGGTACGGCGATCCCCTTCCTGACCTCGACGTCGTATTTTCGGTCGATACTGGTCGGTTCGGAGATTTGGCAAAATCTCGGCTGGGGCGCGATCATTTATTTGGCGGCCATTGCCGGCATCGATCCGACGCTGTACGAGGCGGCGCGGGTGGACGGCGCCAGCAGAATGCGGATGATCTGGCACGTGACGCTGCCCGGCATCCGGACCGTCGTCATCATGCTGCTGATCTTGAACCTGGGCCATATCCTGGACGCGGGCTTCGAGCAGATCTACATCATGTACAACGTGCAGGTCTATGCCGTCGCCGATATTCTCGACACGTGGGTGTTCCGCACCGGCTTGCAGCAGCTGAACTTCAGCCTGGCCTCGGCGGTCGGATTATTCAAGGCCGCGATCGGGCTGATCCTGGTGCTGGGGTCGAACAAACTGGCGAAGCGCTGGGGGGAAGGCATATGGTAAAAGGCACGAACGACCGCGTCGTTAATACCGTCGTGTTCGTCATCCTGTTCGGATGCGGACTGGCCGCGGTGTTTCCGCTGCTGTATGTCCTGTCCGTCTCGCTGACGCCCTTCAGCGAAGTGCTGAAGAACGGCGGCTTCATTCTGATCCCGAAATCGATCACCTTCGACGCGTACCGTAAGCTGCTCACGGAATCGAATATTCCGAGCGCCTTCAAGGTGACCGTGCTGGTAACCGTGATCGGCACGATTCTGAATCTGGTCGTTACCGCCTTAATGGCGTATCCCTTAAGCCGCAAGCAGCTCCCGGGCCGCAAATTTTTCCTGATGATGGTGGTGTTCACGCTGCTGTTCAGCGGCGGCATCATTCCGACGTATCTGGTCGTCAAGGCGCTCGGGCTGCTCGATACGATCTGGGCGATGATCTTGCCGAACCTCGTCTGGAGCTTCAACGTGCTTATCATGAAGAGCTTCTACGAGTCGCTGCCCGAGGAGCTGTTCGAATCCGCGAGAATCGACGGAGCCAAGGAGTTCCGGATCCTGCTGCAGATCGTCGCTCCGCTCTCCATACCGGTCACGATGACCATCGGGCTGTTCTACACTGTGGGGCACTGGAACGAATTTTTCCAAGCGATCATGTACGTGACCGATCGGACGCTGTTCCCGCTGCAAGTCGTCGTCCGCGAGATCTTGATTCAAACCCAGCAGCCGCTCGAAAACGTCGACAACATGACGCCGGGCGAAACGCTGCAAATGGCTTCCGTCATCATGGCCAGCCTGCCGATCATCGTCGTCTATCCGTTCTTGCAGAAGCACTTCACGAAAGGCATGCTGCTCGGCTCCGTCAAAGGTTGAAGCTCGGCGCGTCCGTTACTGCAGGAACGGGCGCGACCGGTTGAAACAATACCATGCGCATGGAAGGCCTCGCGAAGCCTGCAGCGCGGTTGCGGACGAAGGCTCCCGGTCATCGCTGCATCTCAGGAGTGCCCGCGCCGCCGCTTCTTCGCTTCGCTGCCCGGCCTTACAAGGGAAGGGGTTCATACAATGAGACGAATGAAAATCGTATCCGTCATGCTCGCCGTCTTCATGCTTTCGTGCAGCGTGCTCGCGGGCTGCTCATCCGGCAATTCCTCGAACGGGGAAGCTTCGGACGCCAACAAGCCGGCCAACGCCGCCGCGGGCAACGCCAACCAGCCGGCTGACGCCGCCGCGGACAATGGCGCGCCGGCCAAGGATGCCGAAGGCTCCGGCGCTTCGGCCGGCGCGGTCAAGCTCGACATCATCGAGACGGGCAACAATTTGCCGACGCCGGACAAGGACTTCATCAAACAGGCGATCGACAAAGCGATTCAGACGGACTTGAATCTAACCGTCTACGCTTCGGGGGACGATTACAAGAACCAGTTGAACGTGCGGATGGCCTCCGGCAATTTCCCGGATTTGTTCCAAGTGCCGGACCGCGCCGCGCTGAAGCAATTCGTGGATCAGGGACTGCTGCTCGACCTGACGCCTTATATGGATAAGCTGCAGGACGTCAAAGGCTTCATCGGCGACGAAAGCTTGAAGAAGACGACGATGGGCGGCGACGTCTACGCCATTCCGAAAGCGCCGAATATTCCGTACAATACGTATTGGATTCGCAAGGACTGGCTCGACAAGCTCGGCCTTCAGCCGCCATCCACGATCGACGAGTTCCTGAACGTGACGAAGGCGTTCGCCGAGCAGGATCCCGACGGCAACGGCAAGAAGGATACGATCGGGCTGACCGGCAGCAAATTTTCCACGTTCGCTCCGATCTTCGGCGCGTTCGGCGTAGGGGATCCGAACACGTTCTACGTCAAGGAAGGAAAGCTGGTCAATTCCTTGTACGATCCGGCGATGAAGGACGCGCTCGCGTTCATCAAGAAGCTGATCGACACCGGCGCTGTCGACCCGGAGATCATGGCCAATACCGGCCTGCAGCATCAGGAGAAGGCGATCAAGGGGCAGGCGGGCATCGTCTGGATCGACTGGCCGAACCTGAGCAAGGATCAATTCACCGAGCAGATCAAGAAAGTGAACCCGAACGCCGATTGGATCCAGCTCGCGCCTCCGAAGGGACCGGGCGGCCAATACGACGGTCCGTTCGACGCCGGCGGAACCTCCGGCATGTACGCGATCCCGAAGGCGCTGGAGAACGACAAGGAAAAGCTGCAAAAGGTATTCGATCTGCTGAACTACGTATCCGGCACGGACGGCTCGCAGCTCGTGCAGTTCGGCATTAAGGGCACGCACTTCAATCTGGAAGGCGACAAGGTCGTGCCGACGGACCTGATGGGCAAGGAGGCGGGCTTCACCTGGCTGTACCAGTTTACCGGCCGCCCGGAGATGGCTTACCTGCAGACCAAATTCGCGCCGCAATCGAAGTACATCGAATTTGCCAACAGCCAGCCGAGAATCCAGATCCTGAACGGATTTCTCTCCAATCCCGACGGCTATAATCCCGCGGATGCCACGCGGTTCATCGAAGAAGAATTCGTGAAATTCATTTACGGGAAAAACCCGATTGCCGGATACGACGCCTTCCTCAAAACGCTGGAAGCGAGCATGAACTTCAAAACGTACATGGACGCGTCGACCAAGCAGCTGGAAGATCTCGGTTACGGCAAATGAGGAGGAGGAACGCTGCATGACGACCCCGAGTCAGCCCGATATGCCGGAGCTGGTCAGGCAATTTCAGCGCGACGGCTACTTGATCCTGCGGGATGTCCTGACGGAAGAACGGGTGGCGCGGCTTAACCTGGCCGTCGACGAGCTGCTCGCCGGCGAACCCGAGGCGCTGTCCTATAATTGGTACAACAGCGTCGAGCGGCATCCGGAGATCGCCGGCCTGATCGACGAACCGGCCCTGCTGCCGCTGATGGTGAACCTGCTCGGCTACAATATCCAGCTGCACATCTCCCACTTGACGGTGCGCAAGCCGAATCCGGACGATCTCCGCACGGCTTCCCAAAGCTTCATCAATTGGCATCAGGACGGACCGCATCCGCAGTTTCCGCGCATCCACGGACTTGCTTCGACGTATTACGTGAAAGCGTGCTACATCCTGAGCGACATGTCGGAGCCGGATCGCGGCAACACGAAGATCATCCCGGGCAGTCACTTGAAGGCCGATTTCACCCCGGTTCAGACGAGCGTGGACGTGCCCGTCGAAGGGGAATTGCAGGTGTGCGGCAAGCCGGGCGACGTGTTCATCTTCCCGCAAAACCTGTGGCATGCCGGCGCGCCGAACCGGTCAGGCTTCACCCGGCGGCAGCTGTTCGTCGGCTACAGCCCGATCTGGATGAGGCCGATCGATTATCACCGGGCCTCGGAACGGATGCTGGAAGGCGCTTCGCCGATTCGCCGCCAGCTGCTCGGGGACATCAGCGGCAACTGCTTCCATTATTACGTGCCCGCGGATGCGATGGTGCCGCTCAAGTCGTTATGGCTGGGAGCCGGCCCCGGGCAAGATTCCTATACGAATTGAGCAAGCATCCCTATCGGTATCGTCCGGCGCATTCCCTCGTCATGGGGGAATGCTTTTTTTTGTGTACGCACACTAACAACAATAATATATTCATTATCAGCAATTATTTATTGTAAAACGATAAAATATGTGCTAAATTGTTCTTAAATTCAAAGATAAGCGAGGGCTTTGTCATGAAACGTGGAACGACACTTTTTTTGAAGGCGGCCGTTATTCTGATCGGCAGCCCGATCCTTGCGCTGTGCATCTTCGTGGTGCCGGGGCTCGCGAATTTCGCGGTGGAATTATATCCGGACCAGCACTATCTGAAAGCGCTGGTCTTCATCGATTTGTACGCGGCGGCGATTCCGTTTTACTATGCCTTGCACCAAGCGTTTCGACTATTGAGCTATATCGACGCGAACCGGGCTTTCTCGGAATTGTCCGTAAGGGCTCTGAAGAACATCAAAGCCTGCGCGATCGCGATCGCCATTATTTTGGCGGCCGGCTTGCCGCTCTTCTATCTCGTGGCGGAGAAGGACGATGCCCCCGGCATGATCGTCATCGGATTGGTCCTGATCTTCGCCTCTTTGGTCATCGCCGTCTTTGCCGCCGTACTTCAAATGCTCTTAAGAGAGGCGATCGCGATCAAATCGGAAAACGATTTGACGGTCTGAGGTGGATAACATGGCGATCATTATCAATATCGACGTGATGCTGGCGAAGCGGAAAATGAGCGTGACCGAACTGTCGGAGAAGGTCGGCATCACGATGGCCAATCTCTCGATCCTGAAGAACGGCAAGGCGAAAGCCATTCGATTGGCCACTTTGGAGGCGATCTGCAAAGCCTTGGATTGCCAGCCCGGAGACGTTCTGGAATACAAGACGGACGAAGAGACCGAAGGATGAATACGGGGGGAGCTTCGCCGGAGCGCGAACGGTCGGATGCTTCCGTCCGCATATCGCGATGGGGAGGCATGAAAACGGCGGGACTGCAGCTCGTTCGCTTCGGCTGGGAGCAGGCATGGTCGTGCCTGTTTCCCGTCGTTATTTTCGCTTCGCTCGCGATCACCGGGCTCATCCCGTTTCCCTGGCTTCCAAGGTACGACTGGCTGCTGCTCATTTGCCTCGCGATGCAGGCGTGGATGGTGCGTTCCGGTCTCGAGACGCGCGATGAGCTGAAGGTGATTACGTTGTTTCACGTGATCGGGCTGGCCCTCGAGGTGTTCAAGGTGCACATGGGGTCGTGGTCGTACCCGGGGGAGGGATATACGAAGGTATTCGGCGTTCCGCTGTACAGCGGGTTCATGTACGCGAGCGTGGCGAGCTATCTGTGCCAAGCATGGCGGCGCTTGAAGGTCGAACTGCTGGGCTGGCCGCCGTTCCCGATCGTCGTGACGCTTGCCGCCCTGATCTATCTCAATTTTTTCACACACCATTACTGGATCGATGTCCGTTGGTGGCTGTCGGCGCTCGTGCTTCTCGTATTCTTGCGGACGTGGGTCGGGTTCGAGGTCGGAGGCATCCGTTACCGGATGCCGCTTGCGTCTTCGTTCGCGCTGATCGGATTCTTCATCTGGATCGCGGAAAACATCGCGACGTTCTTCGGCGCATGGCAATATCCCGACCAGTCCGCGTCATGGCGGATCGTTCATATCGGCAAGGTAAGCTCCTGGCTGCTGCTCGTCATCGTCAGCTTCTTGATCGTCGCGACGTTGAAGCGGGTGAAGGACCGGCAATCCCGTCCTTGATGCCGTTGCCCGCATGTGCCCGGCGCCCGAATACGGAGGAGGGGCGGATAGGCCTTTATTGGCCGGGCGGAGCCTGATTTTGCTTGTTATCGCCATAAACTAGTCCCATTTTCTTCGTATTTTCATAGAATACGATAAACGAGAGCGAGGTGATTAGTATGGCGATTCAATTTCTCGACCAACGCTTGTCGATGCACAACAACGGTTTCGGCGGGGAGGAACCGTTATCCGATTTGCCGTTGTTGATCGGCGATATCGGTCTTCAAGTCGTAGGCGCGATACCGCTGAATACGTCCGATGTCCGCGTATTGCTGACCGGGACGGCAGGCATCGCTTTTTCCGGCCCGCCGCCGGAAGAAGGCCCGACCGTCGTATCGCTCAGCGTGGAACGCGGCGGCGACGGAACGGCAGGAACGGGCGTCACGATCTGGAACCAGCAGTTCGAGATCGAGCAGCCGGGCGTGTTGTTCCCGATCAGCGTCAGCGCAGCCGATTTCCCGCCGGCGCTGGATGTCCTGGCCGGCGAGATCCGGTACGTGCTCTTCATCGCGACGGACGGCTTTATCGATCTGATCCTGTCCGGGCCGGCGGCGTTCAACGGCGTTGCCGTTGCGGGCACGACTTAAGTCGGATACGAGGGTCCATGCACGCGATTCTGGCGGCACGTGAACGGGAAGCGTAAACGGGCCGCCGATTTATCACGAACGCGTGAAGAAGCCACGACAACCGCAGGAATGCGGCAGTCGTGGCTTCTTTGTCATGTCTATGCCTCTGGCTGGCATGTACCGTGCGGGCAGCATCGGCAAGCAGCCGATCGCGGCGTCAAACCTTGCCGCCGGCCGCGAAAAACTCGCGCGTCTCCTTGCGCGATTGCGGGGTCAGCACGCGTTCGAGCTCCTCGTTCAACCAGGTAAGCGATTTGTTGCGCAGCGCGTTGCGCATGCTCTCCTCGGCTTCGACCATGGCCATGTTGATCGTGCACGGAGTTGCCTTTGCGCATGCGGCGTATTCCGGATCCTGGCAGAGGTAGCTGTTATCTTTAATGTTTTTGCATTGAAATATAGGGGTCTTGCCCTCGACGGCTTCGACGACGTCCCAGAAGGATATATCGTCCGGAGACTTGGCCAGCCGGTAGCCTCCTTTTGCGCCGGGAACGGAGCTCACGATGCCGGCTTTCGTCAGCTTGCCGAACACCTTCGAGAGGTACGTCTCCGATACGCCTTGGAATGCGGAGAGTTCTTTGATTCCGATGGTAGCGTCGGGAGGAAGATCGATTAAATATACCAAGCAATGCAGTCCATATTCAACGCCAATACTATACTGCATGCGTACACCTGCTTTCTGAATTATGCTACTAATCATCTTAGGTGCATTTAAAACCCTTGTCAAATGGGGGCTTCGGGTCATTTCCGGCGATAAGACGCTTGATTTCCGGTTGACAGCCGCAATTGAAAGAGCTATATTGTGGATGAAGTTAATCGACGATATAACTTGTCGGCATTATTCTTCGCCACACCAAATAAACCTATCGATTACGGAGGAGATTACGATGGAAGTCAGAGTGAATTACATGCAAACCAATCCGGGCGCGTTCCAGGCGATGTTGAAATTGGAAGGGTTCATCAAGACGAGCGGGCTGGATGCCGGATTGTACGAGCTGATCAAGATCCGGGCATCGCAGATTAACGGCTGCGCCTTTTGCATCAACATGCATACGCAAGAAGCGCGGAAGATCGGCGAGACGGAGCAGCGCATTTATCTGCTTAACGCATGGCGCGAAGCTCCGTTCTTTACCGACAAAGAGCGAGCGGTGCTGGAGCTGACGGAAGCCGTGACCCGCATCTCCGAGCAGGGCGTGCCTCAGGACTTGTACGAACGCGTTCGGGCGCACGTGGACGAAGCGGAATTCGTGACGATCGTCATGGCGATCAATGCGATCAATGCTTGGAATCGCATCGCGATCTCCACGGGAATGTTCCCCGAGCAGGCGTAAAGAAGGCGCAGGCCCGCAATCGCCGATGCCGCCGGGAACGCATGAACGGCGGCCCGACGGCTCGAATGAGGCAAGTCGGGGCAGGAGATACTCTGTTCGCACGGAAGCGATTCACCGATCCGAATGACGCATTATTCGAACAACTACAAGGGAGCGTTACGATACATGGAATTGAGATTGAATTATATGAAGGTACAGCCCGAATCCCTGCAGACGCTCTTGAAATTGGAAGGGTACGTGAAGAAGAGCGGCCTTGACCCTAAATTGTGGGAGCTGATCAAGATTCGCGCCTCGCAAATCAACGGCTGCGCCTATTGCCTGGATATGCATACGAAGGACGCGCGCGCCATCGGCGAGACGGAGCAGCGGCTCTATCTGCTTAACGCCTGGCGGGAAGCCCCGTTCTACACGGCATCCGAGCGGGCCGCGCTCGCGCTGACGGAAGCGGTCACGAAAATTTCGCAGGGCGGCGTGCCGCAGGAATTGTACATGCAGGTTCGCGGGCACTTCGACGAGGCGCAATTCGTCGATTTGATCATGGCGATCAATGCGATCAACTGCTGGAACCGCATGGCGATCTCGACGGGGATGGTTCCCGGCGAATATCAGCCGGCCGCAAGCAAATAAGTCGAATCCAATCGCAGGCGATATCCCCGTGCACCCGGCGCGCGGGGATTGCTTGCATTCCTGACGGGAGGAACCATGGGCTACAAGCTATTATTATTCGATTTGGATGACACGTTGCTGGATTTCGGCGCGAACGAGACGGAATCGTTGAATCGGCTGTTCGGGCAATACGGGCATGCGGTTTCGGATGAGTTGCTTCAGGCGTACCATGCCGTCAACAAGCAGCTATGGGGAGCGTACGAGAACGGAACGATCGCGCTGGACGCGGTCCTGAATTCCCGATTCTCGGAAACGATGCTGCGGCTGGGTAATGTCGTCGACGGCATCGAGTGGGAGAACCAGTACCGCGAGCTGCTGGGCGGTGGCGATCAGCTGCCCATGGAAGGCGCATTGGAGGTCTGTCGGCGCTTATCCGAGACGCACAGGCTGTTTGTCGTTACGAACGGGATCACCCGGACGCAGATCAAACGATTGAAACAATCGGGCCTGCACGACTATTTCGAAGCCATATTCGATTCGCAAAGCATCGGGCATCAAAAACCGTCCAGGTTATTTTTCGACTACGTCGCGGCGAATATTCGGGATTTCGCGATCGAGGACGCGCTCGTGATCGGAGATTCGTTGAACACGGACATTAAAGGCGGCCTTCAATTCGGCCTGCATACCTGCTGGATCAATCGCAAAGGGCAAAGCAGCCCGCCGGACATTCGGAGCACCTATACGATCGCCAGCTTAACCGAATTGTACGCGATCTGCGAAGCCGGACATTGACTTGCCAAGTTCTTCGCAATTGTCACTATGGTCAGGATATAAAATAGTGCTTACTTCTTGGCCGGCACGACCGGCCTATCCATCTTGATCTCGCGAAAAGCCGCTCATGCAGCGGCTTTTCCGTTGTTCCAAGAGGGATTATCGGCGAAGAATCGGGACGCGGATTTAAGCGAATATGAGGCCGCGAAAATGAAAGAATGGACGCGCCGGACGCCGGCGGGAAAAATCCTGCTTCTTTTTTGGTTCACTTCTATGGTATCCTTATACGTTATAACAGAAGGAACGGCGAGTTGCGTGCCGCAGCGCTCGTTCAAGATGATAGGATTCCAATATGATGGATACAATAAGGAGACAAAATGAACTTTAAAAAATTGAATATTGCGCCCGCGATTTTGAAAGCTTTAGCGAAAGAGAACTATACGACGCCGACTCCTATCCAGGAGCAGGCGATCCCGGCCGCTTTGGCCGGCAAGGACTTGTTCGGCTGCGCCCAGACGGGAACGGGGAAGACGGCTTCGTTTGCCGTGCCGATCATCCAGCTGCTGAGCGAGCAGCCCAGCAGACCAGGCGCGCAGCGCCATATTCGCTCGTTGATCCTAACCCCGACGAGGGAGCTTGCCATTCAGATTTACGATAACGTCAAAGCCTATGGCCAATTTACGTCCTTGCGCAGCACGGCGATCGTCGGCGGCGTCTCGCAAAAAGCGCAGGAGCGGACGCTGCAGCAGGGCGTGGATATTTTGATCGCGACGCCGGGCAGGCTGATCGATCTCATGAGCCAGAAGCTGATTGACCTTCAGCATGTCCAGATCCTTGTGCTCGACGAGGCCGACAGCATGCTCGATATGGGCTTCATTCATGACGTGAAGCGCATCATCGCGAAGATGCCGAGCAAGAAGCAGACGCTGTTCTTCTCGGCCACGATGCCTCCGGAGATCGCCAAGCTGGTCAAAACGCTGTTGGTGAACCCGGTTAAGATCGAGATCACTCCCGTATCCTCGACCGTGGATCGGATCGCGCAATCGCTGTACAAGGTGGATAAAGGGAACAAACAACATCTGTTGAATCGCCTGCTCCAGGATAAATCGATCACGTCGGCACTCGTATTTACCCGGACCAAGCACGGCGCCGACCGCGTGGTGCGCGAATTGAACAAAGCGAATATTGCCGCCCAAGCCATACACGGCAACAAATCGCAAAATGCCCGCGTAGCGGCATTAAGCAATTTCAAGAGCGGCGCCACGCGCGTATTGGTCGCCACCGACATCGCGGCGCGGGGAATCGACATCGACGAATTGTCGCATGTCATTAACTTCAACCTGCCCAACGTGCCGGAAACCTACGTTCACCGGATCGGCCGTACGGGCCGGGCGGGACTGAGCGGGACCGCGATCTCGTTCTGCGAGTTCGAAGAGCTTCCGTTTCTCAAGGATATTCAGAAATTGATCGGCAAAAACATTCCCGAAGTGACGGAGCATCCGTACCCGATGCTGATCATGACCGCCGCTCCGAAGGAGGAGCCTCCCGGTCGGCAGGCAGCGGCAAGGCCGGCCGCCAAGGAAGGCGCGGGCACGGCGCCGAAGGCCAACCGCGGCCCGAATGGCAAGCCAAGCTCCAACGCCAAGCCAAGCTCCGCCGCAAAACCGAACTCTTCCCATCCCAATCCGAATGCCAAAGCGAAACCGAAGCCAAAGCCGAAGTGGGTTGCAAGAGGGAGTAACGCCGGCAGATAAGGAAGGTCGGGTTGATTACCGCTTCGCATGCAATGCCGCGTCATTCGCGGCATTTTTTTATTGGGAATTTGATGTGAATAAACGCGAAAAAACACCCCGAACGACCGGCGGTTGGGGGGCCGCTGACGATTCGGGGCGAAGTCGTTGTTTGATGAGGTCTTGGGAACGGGCGTTTAGAAATGCTTCGCGGCTTCGCGGGCTCGCGCGATCGCGTTGGCTTTGATTTCTTGCGCCTTGTCGGATTGCGCGGCCATGCCTTCCACGTATACGGCTTCGAAGCTGGGGACGCCCAGGAACTTCAAGACGGCGTCGAGGTGGCGGTGAGCCATCTCGAAGGACGCGTATCCGCCTTCGGACAGTACGCTGCCGCTGGCTTGGATATGGAATGCTTTTTTGCCGCCAAGCAGCCCGACAGGGCCGTCTGTCGTATATTTGAAGGTTTTGCCCGCCACGAAGACGGAGTCGATGTAGGCTTTCAATACCGGCGGATAAGAGAAATTCCACACCGGGTTCACGAAAACGTATTTGTCGGCTTCCACGAATTGATCGGCCAGTTCGCCCAGGCGAGCGACTTTGGCTTGCTCGGCGGCGGTCAGCCCATCGAAGGCCGTACCCGACTGCAGCTTGTTCCAAGCGCCGAAGATTTCATTGTCCAGGTAAGGGATCTCGGCTCGGAACAAATCGATATGGTACACGTGATCGTTCGGGTTCGCTTCGTTGTAAGCGGCCAAGAACTGTTCGCCGACCGCGAGGCTATAGGAGCTCTCGCTCGTGCTCGGATGAGCCGTGATGTACAAGACCTTTTGCCCCGGCGTACCGGAAGAGCCTGCGAATAGCGTATTCAATTTGTTTAACATGTCTGTGCACGTCCTTTGGATAATGGTTTGCTGAATCGAAAGCGAATCCTGCGTAGCGGCTATCCTGTGCTTGCTTGGTCGTGGGATCAATCAACTCCTGTCGAAGCGCGCGTCAGATATACAACGACGCAATAGGACGCGTTGTGACAACGGACCGGATCATAGCGGCGCAGATCCATTATTTGCAGGTGGAGCAACTCGAATCGGCGCGGGAAATCGCTTGTTATGGAAGAAGAGCCGATACATCTCGCAGGCGGCCTTGGAATTCCGCGAGGTCGTGACCGCGTATTTCGCGGGCCGGTTCGAGGGAAGAGCGGAGGCGCGGCGTAAGATCGGGTTAGTGCAGAAGCCTGGGGCAAATTTGAAATAGGCGAAAACGAGGCAAGAGCCGTTTGCGGAAGCGCAAACGGCTCTTGCACGTGCGGCGTAAAAAGAAACTAGCGCCTATTAGCGCCGCGCGAACGGCGGCTGCGGCGTTCTCCGGTCAAGCCGCTTCCCGGAAAGCAGCATCAGCCGGCCGCTCCGTGCGCGAGGAGCAGTTGCCGAACGCTATCGCTGCCGGCCGCGCGATCGGGGAGTTTCGCTCCGGCCTCGATAAGCATCGTCGCTGCGCCGGCATAATCCCCGGCAGGATCCTGGAGGTTCAGGGATCCCCAGATGCAGCTGCGCAGCGGCGTGGCGCCGAACTCGTTCTCCGCATGGACGGACGCGCCGCGGGCAAGCAGGAAGCGGACGATGTCGAGGTCGCCTCGGCTGGCGGACGCATGAAGGGCCGTCGATGACCGCGGGCTTCGCCGCGCATCCACGCGGAACCCTGCGTCGAGCATGGTGCGGACCGCATCGAGCCGATGATCTCCGGCGGCATCGACGAGGAGCGCTTCATCCTCCGGCTTCAAGGAGGCGACCAGATTCCCGTGCGCGTCCGTTATCGCGCGGACGGCATTCGCATCCGCCTCGTAGCAAGCCAACAAAAGCCGTTGTTCCGGCGAGCTATGCGCCAGCATCGCATCGACGAGCTCGCGGTAATGCAAGCGTAAGGCGAGGATTAACGGGCGCGCGAACGGACCGACTTTGTAGACGTAAATGTGGCCGCCGTCCGAATCGCCGGAGGTGAAGGCGCCTTTGCCGACCTGCGCATGCACGGCATTCGGGTCCGCTTCGAGGATCCGGCGCAGCATGGCGGCATCGTTCAGCATGCAGGCCATAAAGATATCCGGCGCGGCCCCTCGCTCGACGAGATAGCCGCATATTTCCTTATCGTGCACGGCCCATTGCGCGGGCGTGCTGCCATGATCCAAGTCTCTCATATCGATCTCCGCCCCGCGAGAAAGCAGGAAATCGACGACCTGGCGATCCTTGGCGAAGTGCAGCGGGACTTGGCCGTCGGGACCGCGCCGGTTCACGACGGCAGGGTCTTCCTCCGCCAGCCGCTCCAGCGTCTCGATCATCCCCAGCGCGGCGGCGGCGTGGGCATCGACATCGGCGCCGCGTCCGATCAGGTAACGCGATAGCGCGTGATGGTCATGATGCAGCACGCCGAAGCCTCCGGCCCACCATTGGCTCTTCGCGTTGATGTCCGCGCCGTGCGCCAGCAGGACATCGACCATCGCGCGATCGCCTCTCGATGCCGCCGCGACGATAGCCGGACTATCGAAGGCGAAGCAGGGAACGTCGATCAGCGCGCTCAGCCACGGATGCGTTCCGAACAGCCGCGCCGCCGTATCGGCATCCCCTTGCGATATCGCCTGCGTAAGCTGTGCGGCGGTTTCTTTATCCGGATCGCTTAAGGAATCGAATGCCTTCCGCTGTTCTGCGTCCATTGTCATTTCCCTCCAATTGCTTCTATTGATCGCTTCGCAATCGCGATTTTGATCTAATTTCGTCAGCGAATCCCGATCTCCTTCATGCAGCGGTCGCTATCCGCGCGCCGTCGCTGCGGATCGGGCGCGTGTGACCAAGAGCGTCACGAGAAAAGGAGCGCAAAACCGTCGCCGGTTTTCGCTCCTTTTCTGATGACCGATTCTGAATGCCGGAGACGGCGAGATTTCCGATCGGTATGGCGCTGCTCGGAAGCCGAGGTCGCGCATGGATTTCCGATCGTTCGTCAAGCCCGATCGTCGGCCGAGGGACCGTACATGCCCGGAACCGGAATGTCGAGCAGCCGCAGATAGACGCCGAGCTGCGCCCGGTGGTGGATCATGTGGCTGATGCCGACGGTACGGAAAGCGGCCGCCCGCGGTTGGCGGAGGATGATGCGGTCGCCGTGGCGCAGCGTCCATTCTTCGCCCAACGATTTCTCGTCGCATTCGGCCAGCAGCTGTTCCAATTTGCTGACGCTGGCGTCGAACTCCTCGAGAAACTCCGAGCGCTTCTGCAGCGCCTCGCGCCGCTGCGGCACGGTCGAAAGATCGAATTCCGGGTACTGGAACATCGCGACCTGCCAGTTCACCAGGTTGATCAGATGCGTGGAAAGCCCGCCGAGCGCCATCGATTTCTCATGCGGTTTCCAGGCCATATGCTCCTCGGGCAAGCGTTCCAGGACGAGGCGGGTAGCGGCCAGCTCCTTCGCGGCATCGCCGATAATCAGTTGTTTCGTCATCAGATCATTCCTCCTTATCAAAGTAAGCATACTATATGCTTGTCCGAACGCATAGGATTTGATTGCCAATCCGATGAACCCTGTAGGCCCGACAAGATTCCGGCGGTCGGTTCCGTAAGGAGAGGATTGTCGTCGCGACAAGACGCCTTTCCGTAACGCGGAGAGGCGTCTTGCTTATTGGCGTCCGCCTGCCACGGCAGCCTTTCGAAACGGTTTTCCCGGGCGTCGATCAACGCCAATTTGCAATTGAGCCGCTCCAACGTTCTCATGAGCAGCGAGATTCGATCCTCCACTTTGCTCTTTTGTCGCGCCGGCATCGTTTTTCTTTGCGGCAGCGTGCTTTCCTGCCCTTGTACAGCTCCAAATACTGCTTGATATCGACTAAAGGCAGCCCGGTCGAACGCAGGGCCTGCACCGTTTCGATCCGGTTCCCGACGCGTACAGGTCCTGCGTCGATCGGATGATGCAGGCCATGATGGCGGCAAGGGGAGTCGAGCTTCGGGAGCGGGTCTCGCGAACGATGCTCGCGCTGGTCCGCGGGGCAGGCTCACGCTGAATCGCGCCGGGCATGCCTGTCCGGACATAGGGGTACCTCGGACATAAGCGTCATTGGGTCCGAGGTACCTTTTTCCTTTTTAGGCGAATTTTCGGATCGTATTTCTAAGGATATCCGGCGACGGGGACGATAAGGGAAGAAAGGAGGTTAGAACGGATGAGAATGCGGGTAAGGGTAATTAGCAGGGCTCTGTTGGCGTTCATGACGGCATGGGCCGCCTTGGCGGCGTTTATTCCATTCGATCAAGTTCGAGGTGAAGGGACGATGCTCAAGACAGGCAATTACGTGTACAGCGCCGCTCCGGACGGCGGCAATTCTCCGGACCTGTTGGCGACCGGCCTGATGTCTTCGGCGAACGGCGTGTTGTACGACGGCACCGCCGCCTACGCGGGCTGGATGGGGCGGGCGAAGTCGCCGGCGACGGTGCACGTGGTCATCGATTTGCTTCGGGATTATCCTCTCGACCAAGTGCGGCTGGTATTGAATTCCCCGAACAAATATTGGGGCTTCAAGGACTTGACCGTCAAATACCGTCCGGAGGCGGCGACGGGTTATTACATCGCGACGCGGCATATCCGGCAGGATACCGGATTGAACTACGACGTCGCGGTGCCGATGGCGGGCAAGACGGCCAGGTTCATCGTGCTGGACATCACGCGCACCCAGGCTTTTCAGCATATCCCGCTGACGGAAGTCGAGATTACGCGCGGCACCGGCACGCCGGGGCAAAATCCGAAGCCGGCCTTCACGGCGGAGCAGCTGAAGGCCGAGCTGAACAAGGACGCCCTGTTGGCGGACCGGTTCGGCCAATGGATGAACGATGCCTGGCCGGGCAAGATCGCCTCCGACGCGCAGCTGCGGCAGAACTACGCGGACGAGGCCGCCGCTCTGGCGAGCGTCGCGCTGGACCCGGCGCTTTACGATCCCTATGGCGGCGTGAAGCGCATCGGGAAGTTCGACAGCACCGGGTTCTTCAGGCTGCAGCAGATCGACGGCAAATGGTGGTTCGTCACGCCGGACGGCTATCCCTTCCTGCTGAAAGGGGTGGACGCCGCCAGCTTATGGGATGCCGGATACCGGACGCCGACGCTGAAGCCGGACGGCACGCCGAGGCAAATCTTCGAGCAGCTCCCCGACAAGTCGCTCTACGGTCCGGCCTACACCAAGGACGAGAACGGCGAATACGTCAGCTTCGTCGTCGCGAACGCGATCAAGAAATACGGCAGCGACTACGAGGCCAAATGGGAGGAGATAACGCGCAAGCGTCTGATCTCGTGGGGCTTCAACGCTTTCAGCAAGTGGACCAAGCCGAAGAACGTCGCGTTTCCATACGTGCAGGTGCTGCAGGACCCGACCAACCTGAGAAGAATCCTATGGTCGTACGACGTGTTCGATCCCCAGACCGCCCCGATCATCGAGAACGCGTTGAAGGCGCAGCTGCAGAACGCGCGCAACAGCAAATGGCTCATCGGATATACTTACGATAACGAAGCCGGCTGGACGGCCGACATCGTCAAGGAGCTGCTCGGGTACGGATCGGATTCTCCGGCGAAGGGCGCCTTCGTGGATTATCTCGCCTCGCGGCACGGCGGCAATCTCGCGACCGTCAACAAGCTGCTCGGGACGAACGCCGCCTCGTTCGACGCGCTCAAGAACACGCCCATCGCGATCGCCAAGGTGCCCGCCGCGGACGTGTCGGGCTATATCACCTTGGCCTCCGGGACGTATTACGCCATGATCCGCGACATCCTCAAACGGTACGACCCGAATCATTTGTTCCTTGGCTCCAACATCGTTCCTACCTGGCGAACGAGCCTGGATTGGGATCGGGGAGCCATGCCGTACGTCGATGCCTTCTCCGTGGACAGCTATACGCGGGACGGCAGCTGGATCGACGAGTACGCCGCTTTCGGGAAGCCGCTGCTGAACCTGGAGCATTCCTTCGGCATGTCCGACCGCGGACTGTCGTACATCAGCGCCCCGACGAAGACGGCCGGCATCGCGGAGCGGGGAGAAGCGTACCGGGCATTCGCGGAAAGCCAGGCGGAGAGCCCGCTGTTCGTCGGCTCCGGCTGGTACGCCTATTACGATCAGCCCGTCACCGGACGCGCGGACGCCGAAAGCTATAACGTCGGACTCGTCAATCAGCAGGATCAGCCTTATACGGACATGGTCGCCATCATGAAGCAGGCGCATGCCGGCTTGGAGAACGTTCACCTGTACGGCAGGGATCTCGCCGTCGGCGGCCCGACGGCAGCCAGCTCCTCGATGATGGCTTCGCTCGGGTCCGGGAACGCGGTCGACGGCAACGGCACGACGCGCTGGGGATCGAGGTATACCGACAACGAGTGGATCTACGTCGATCTCGGCGCGGTCAAGACGGTGAACCGCGTGTGGCTGAGCTGGGAAGCGGCTTACGCGAAGGCGTACAAGATTCAGGTATCGAGCGACGCCAAGACGTGGACGGACGTGTACGAGACCGCCGCGGGCGACGGAGGAATCGACAATATCGCGTTCACGCCGAAGAGCGCAAGGTATGTGCGCATACTCGGCTTGAAGCGGGGATCGGCGTTCGGCTATTCGTTATGGCGTTTCGAGGTATACGGGCCGGCCTCCGGTTGATCGGATCGTCCCATGCGGCGGTTTGCCGCGGGCGGAATATCGCCGTCGCGGCAAAACCAAGCTTTCCGCATCGCGGACTCCTGGAGGAGAAGTGCCGCGAATAAGGTTGTCAGCAGAAGCCGCGAATTCGCGGCTTTTTTCTGTGGCGAATAAAGTTGTCGATGTCATGAGGTCGCCTGCGAACATAAGCATGCGGACGATCGAGGGACATCGAGCGGCCGAGCGAGCGGGTCGTACCGGGGAATCCGGGCGCATGCGTTGCCAAAGCCGATGACCGGACGATTGAAGATTAGCGGGATGCTGCGCCGTTTCCCGCGATCCGGCGCCTTGAAGATGCAGTTGACACGACACCAAACGGTGCCCTATAATGAAAATGACACTAAACGGTGTCCGATGATTGACCGTTCATCGGAACGTTCGAATCGATCATGAACAACCTGCATGCGAACGCGCAGAATTTAGGAGAGAGTGCTGTGACCGAAGACAACCGATTGCGGGATGTGTTCGACGCGATTGCGGATCCGACCAGGCGCCGGCTGATTCGGCTGCTGGCGGAGGCGGAGGAGCTGCCGCTGCATGAATTGACGTCCCAGTTTCAAATGGGCCGCACGGCGGTATCCAAGCATTTGGCGATCCTGAAAGAGGCCGGAGTGGTACGCGACCGAAAAGTCGGCAGGGAAACGCGATTCAGGCTGAACGCCGCGCCGTTGAGGGAAATTCAGGATTGGGTAGCCTTCTACAGCAAGTTCTGGAGTACCAACATGCAACGCTTGAAGCAGTTATTCGAAGAGGAAGAAGAATGAGCCTGGCATTGTCCGTGGACGACCCGCAATAACGCGCGTAGCGCATAGGAATCAGGCCGATATGCGACCGCCGAACACGAATACGATCAGAAGGATGGATGCGAAGCATGAGCGAATCGAATCAGGAATTTATCGTCATCTCCGGCGCGCGGGAAAACAATCTCAAGAACGTGTCCCTGCGCATCCCCAAGCGGAAGATCACGATCTTCACCGGGGTATCCGGATCCGGCAAGTCTTCGATCGTCTTCGATACGATCGCGGCGGAATCCACGCGATTGCTGAACGAGAATTTCAGCATATTCGTGCGTACGTTCCTGCCCCGCGTACCGCAGCCGGACACGGATGCGATCGAGAATCTGAGCATGGCCGTGATCGTGGATCAGAAACGGCTCGGCGGCGGTTCCCACTCCACGATGGGCACGATCACCGATATCTCGCCCATACTTCGCCTGCTCTTCTCCCGGGCAGGCCAGCCGCATGTCGGGCCGGCAAACCTGTTCTCGTTCAACGATCCGCAGGGCATGTGTCCCGAGTGCAACGGGATCGGCCGAAGACTGGGCGTCGACATGGTCAAGGCGCTGGACATGTCCAAGTCGTTGAACGAAGGGGCGATCATGCTGCCGGATTACGGGGTGAACGGCTGGGAATGGAACATGGTCGTCCAGTCGGGTTCTTACGATCTCGATAAGAAGCTGAGCGATTATGCGGAAGACGAGCTAAACCGGCTGCTGTTCGCCAAGGCGAGGAAAGTGGAGATGGATTTCGCCGGCAAGGCAGTGAACGTTACCGTGGAAGGCATCATCGAGAAGTTCACCAACAAGTATATCAAGCAGGACGTGAAGACGAAGTCCGAGCGCACGCAGAAGATCGTCGCGCCGTTCATCTCCGAGGGCCCTTGCTCCGGCTGCCGCGGAGCGAGGCTCAGCCAGGCCGCGCTCGGCTGCAGGATCGGCGGGTTCAACATCGCGGAGCTGTCCTCCATGGAGGTCGGCCGGCTCATCCGCGTCGTCCGGGAGATCGACGATCCCGTTGCCGCGCCGGTCATAAGGTCGTTGACGGAGCGGCTGCAGCATCTGGTCGATATCGGGCTGGACTACTTGACGCTGGACCGCGAGACGGATACGCTGTCCGGCGGCGAGTCGCAGCGCGTCAAGATGGTGAAGCATCTGAGCGGCAGCCTGGTCGACGTCACGTACATCTTCGACGAGCCGAGCATCGGCCTGCATCCCCGCGACGTGCATCGGCTGGTCGCGCTGCTGCAGAAGCTGCGCGACAAGGGCAATACCGTGATCGTCGTCGAGCATGATCCCGACGTGATCAAGGCGGCGGACCATATCGTCGACGTCGGCCCGCATGCCGGCAGCCGCGGAGGCACCATCATGTACGAAGGAAGCTTCCCGGGCTTGCTGGAGTCGGGGACGCTCACGGGCAACCATATGAAGCGGCAGCTCCGGCTGAAGGAAACCAGCAGGCCGGCGTCCGGCAAGATGTCGATCCGGGATGCTGCGCTGCACAACCTGCAGCACGTAACCGTGGATATTCCGACCGGCGTGCTGACCGTCGTTACGGGCGTCGCCGGCTCGGGCAAGAGCACGCTGATCAACGACGTTTTTCTTGCGCGGCATCCGGATGCGATCGTAATCGACCAATCGGCGGTAGGCGTATCCACGCGATCGAATCCCGCGACCTACACGGGCATCATGGACGACGTGCGCAAGGCGTTCGCATCCGCGAACAAGGTCAATCAAGGCTTGTTCAGCTTCAACTCCAAAGGGGCCTGCGAGAACTGTCAAGGGCTTGGCGTCGTGTATACCGACCTTGCCTTTCTCGACAGCGTGAAGCTGCCGTGCGAGGTTTGCGGAGGCCGACGGTTTAAGGAAGAAGTGCTCGCGTACAAGCTGAACGGCAAGTCGATCGCCGACGTGCTGGAGATGACGGTGGAGCAGGCATTGGCGTTCTTCGAGCTGAAAGAGGTCAAGCGCAAGCTGCAGGCGATGAGCGACGTGGGACTGAACTACGTTACGCTCGGCCAGCCGCTCAGCACGCTCTCGGGCGGGGAATGCCAGCGCATCAAGCTAGCCAGCGAACTGCACAAGAAGGGCAGCATCTACGTGATGGACGAGCCGACGACCGGCCTGCATATGTCGGACATCGGCCATCTGCAGGAGATCATGAACCGGCTCGTGGATGCCGGCAATACGGTGATCGTCATCGAGCATAACCTCGAAGTCATCAGCCAAGCGGATTGGATCATCGACATGGGTCCGGACGGAGGCAGCAAGGGCGGCCAAGTCGTGTTCGAGGGCACGCCTTCGCAGATCGTCCATGCGGAACGGTCGATCACCGGCAGATACTTGGCGCAATCATAAGACGGACCGCAAGCTCCCCGTGCGATAGACAGGCGAAAGCAACCTGCCTGCAATCGCGCGGGGGCTTTTTGCGGTGCGCGATTGCGAGAAGCGTCGGAGCACGGGTTGACAAACCGTTCGGCTACGTATATTTTAAATATGCATAGAATAAATATTTTTAGGATAAATAAAGACAGACCAGACAGGAGCTGCACTTATGAATCTCTCATTGACATAGCTATTCGGCTCGAGGTCTCCGGTGCTTGGACAAGCCTCGTAAATTTCAACGATAAAGGTGGATGCATGATGACTGAACGCGGTGCCGAGGGCACGGAAATCGATTTAAGGCTGACGCGCGTATTGCGCAAAATGGTCGGCGAATATTTCGGGAGCCTGGAGCGCGATATCGACAAGTATGGGCTCAGCACGGAAACGTTCCAGATTCTGGAGTTTCTATATCATAAAGGACCGCATCCCATCCAGAAAATCAGCGATACCTTCTCGATTCCGAGCGGGAGCATCACGTACGTGATCGACAAGCTGGAGAAGAAGGGCTTCGTGGAACGGCTTCCCATCCCGGGCGATCGCCGCAAAACGAACGTCGCGTTGACCGGGGAAGGCCAACGCTACTTCGGCGATATCTTTCCCAAGCATGCGCAAACGATCGCCGACAATCTGTCCTTCGCGACGGACGAGGAGAAGCTCGAGCTGATTCGCGTGCTGAAAAAAATCGGGTATGGCATCAAAGAGCGCGCAGGCGATGCGCATGATTCAGGTTCGGCTTCTTTCTAACTAGACGGATTTAACTTACACTTCGAAGCTAAGGGGATATTATGACAATGGAAATCGGCGTAGATACATTCATCGAAACGATGCCCGACGTGCATACGGGCAAAACGATCAGCCACGCGGAACGATTGCGCGAGGTCGTGGAAGAAATCGTCCTGGCGGACCAAGTCGGGCTGGACATATACGGCGTCGGCGAGCATCATCGCAAAGAATTCGCGGATTCCGCGACGGCCGTCGTGCTGGCGGCAGCGGCGTCCAAGACGCAGAAGATTCGCCTGACGAGCTCGGTTACCGTGCTCTCGGCCGCGGACCCGGTGCGCGTGTTTCAACAATTCGCCACGCTGGACGGCATCTCGAACGGACGCGCCGAGATCATCGTGGGCCGGGGATCGATGGTCGACGCGTTCCCGTTATTCGGATTCAATTTGGACGATTACGAGGAACTGTTCGAGGAGAAACTGGAGCTGTTTCTCAAATTAAGGGATTCGGAGAAGGTCACCTGGAGAGGCGGGCACCGGCCGGCGTTCACGAATCTCGGCGTGTATCCGCGCCCGGTTCAGAACCCGTTCCCCGTGTGGATCGGCAGCGGCGGCAATCCCGAATCGGCAGCGCGCGCGGGCGTGCTTGGCTTGCCGTTCGTATTGGCGATCATCGGCGGGAGCCCCTTGCAATTCGCCCCGGCCGTGCAGCATTACAAGAAAGCCGCCGCGCGCGCCGGACATGACGTATCGAAGCTGCGGGTCGCCACGCACTCGCTCGGGTTCGTCGCGGACAGTACGTCGCTTGCGGTCGAGAAGTACTTCGAGCCGACGCAGGCATCGTTCAATTATTTCGGCCAAGAGCGCCGCTGGGGCCAATACACGCGTGCGCAATTCGATGCCTCGCGCACCTTGGAAGGCGCGCTGTACGTAGGCGATCCCCAAACGGTCGCCGACAAAATCGTGTTCATGAGCAAGCAATTGGGCTTTTCGCGGTTTTTCATGCATCTGCCGGTCGGCACCATGCCGCACGAGGATGTGATGCGGGCGATCTATTTATTGGGCACGGAAGTCGCGCCGCGGGTCCGGGAAGCGCTCGCGAAAGAAAATTAACGGGACGATCAGCAAGGAGCTTGCCGGGAGGCGGCTCCTTTTTCTTATTTCCCGGGCGATTGCCCGTCTGGTTCCGTGGTCGCCATCGGCGGCTTAAGACGGGCGGATACGAGGGGATTGGCCGTTTCTATGCCGCGTAGGTATCCGCGCAAACGTGAAAACCGCGGTTTTCATATAGTGGAAGGATAGCCGCCGGACGGCGGTTCATTCAGTTTGCAGGGAGGGGATCGTATGGTTTGCAACGCGCAAGCTTTAGGGACATGCTCCGAAGCCGAAGGCACCAACACGGTCGCGGGCGGAGATTCTTCGCACGCGGAAGGTTTGAATACGAGCGCGAGCGCCGTCGCGGGGCACGCGGAGGGCTACTTGACGCAGAGCAACGCGCCGGCTGCCCATGCCGAAGGCGGAGGATCCATCGCAAGCGCGCTATATGCGCATGCGGAAGGGCAGGAGACGAGAGCGCAAGGGGACAACTCCCATGCGGAAGGATTCGCCACGCTGGCGAATATCTCCGCGCATGCCGAAGGCTACCTGGCCCAGGCGATCGGGCCCGCCTCCCACGCCGAAGGCGGGGGTTCCATCGCTTCGGGGCTCTACGCGCATGCCGAAGGCCGGGAGACGAGAGCCCTCGGCGATCAATCGCACGCGGAGGGGCTGATCGCCATCGCGCAGGGGCTGAACGCCCATGCCGAAGGCGAGCTTACGCAGGCGACCGGGCTGGATTCGCATGCGGAAGGCTTGGAAACGCTCGCCTCCGGCCAAAGCGCGCATGCCGAGGGCGAGTCCAATACGGCGAGCGGGCGAGCCTCGCATGCCGAAGGCAATCTGACCGTGGCCGGCGGCATATTCGCGCATGCGGAGGGGCAGCTCGCATCCGCGAGCGGCGACGTCTCGCACGCTGAGGGAAGCCAGACGGTTGCGAGCGGACAGGCTTCCCACGCGGAAGGCGCGATCACGACGGCCAGCGGCTTCGCTTCCCATGCGCAGGGCGTGGATACGGCGGCGAACAGCTTCGTCGGCCATGCGGAGGGCTGGGGCACGTCGACGAACAATCTGGACGGCGCGCATGTCATGGGTCGATTCGGAATGGCGAACGAGCTGGCGTATTCCTGGTACCTGGCGAACGGTACGAGCGGAGACGCCCCGAGCTTGGCCGCGAAAATCTTAAGCAACGGCAACGTGAAGATCGACGGCACGGTCAGCAGCCCGGCGGCCGACTATGCGGAAATGTTCGAGACCGCGGACGGCAATCCGATTCCGCCGGGATATTTCGTGACGCTGGAAGCGGACAAGGTCCGTATCGCGCGGCCCGGAGACCGGTTCGTCGTCGGCGTGTCGAGCGGGAAGCCGGCGTTCCTGTCGGACAGCGGAGAATTGAGGTGGCAGGCGAAGTACGCAACCGATGCGTGGGGCGCGACGTTATATCACGACGTGCAGGTAACGGCGGTGACCGGGTCGGACGGCGCGATTCTCGTGCCCGCCCGCACGGAACGCCGGCCGGTCTTGAATCCGGCATGGGATCCGGCGATCCCTTACGTGCCCCGCATGCAGCGGCCGGAATGGGTGGCCGTCGGCATGCTCGGCAAGCTGCTCGTGCGGGACGACGGCAGCTGCGCGGCCGGAGGATTGTGCCGGCCGGACGATAACGGGGTCGCGACGGCGTCCGAAGCCGGCTATTACGTGCTGAAGCGGACCGGCGAGAATCAGGTTCTGATGCTGATGGGCAACGCGTACGGCATCGGATAGCGCCCGCGAGCAGGCAGGGCCGGGACGGTCGGAACGCTCAAGGCGCCTTCGGCAGCCGGGATCGTTTCGTCCCTTTGCGGGCGCTCCCGATCATCCACAGCAGCAGCGGGATGCCGAACAGGAATATCGGATAGGCGACGTTCTTCCAGAAAGCGGGGAAGATCACCTGGGATTCGTCGACGTTCCGCGGGAACAAGGCCACGGCGAAGACGAGACAGGCGACGATCGGCAGCGTGCGGGACCAAGCCTTGACACGGAACAATCGGGCCGTCCCGTAGCTCGTCATGAACAGGTAGAGGCCTAATTTGACGAAGACGGTGAAGCTCATGCCGACGACGAGAAGGATGTCCAGATTTTGCACGAATTCCATGACGGAGATGTACTGGCTGAGGGAATACACGGGATACTGCAGCTTGGCCGGAACGGTGTTGCCCAGCATCATGATCGCATCCATGACGACGTTCAACAGCACGACCGCCGCGAGTCCCACCGACCACAAGCCGGTGGCCACGGCCTTCCGTTTATTGCCGATGAAGGCGATCAGCATCACGACCATGGCCGACTCGCTCATGAAGGAAGCCGCGGGCGCGCTGCCCGAGAGCACCGGCATCCAGCCTCCGCTCGGCATGAGCGGGAACAGGCGATCCGGATGAAGGTCTTTCAGGGAAAAGATGCGGAACAGGATGACGTTGAAGACGATGATGGGGCCGATGACCTCGCTGCAGCGCCCGACGATCTGAATGCCGCCCTGCACCCCGTAGACGATGACGAGCAGCATGAACAGCAGGATGACCCAAATCGGCGTCTTGTCGAACAAAGTCAAATGAACGAAGTCGGCATACTCGCGCAGGACGATGCCCGCCACGGCCGTCCACAGCAGCAGATAGGCGAAGACGATCGTTTTGCCCAGCCAGTCGCCGATGATTTTCGGGACGTATTCGACGAACGTATCCTCCGGATACAGCAGACTGAGCTTGATCGCGACAAAGGTAACGAGCAAGGCGGCGATTCCGGCCAAAAGGGTGGCGAGCGGCGAGCCTTGATGCGCGGCCCGGAACGTCGGGGCGATCACGAGCATGACCGACATGCCGGTTTCCATGGAAAACAACAACCAGAACAGTTGATAGTTCGTCAGCTTCATCTCGAGCTCCTTACCGTTTATTGGGAGGCGGTCCTTGAAGCCCGATCCGCTTGATCTTCACGTGCGAATGAACGGTAATCTCCGCGTCCGAGAACGCCTGCGCCCAATGCGGTTCCAAACGCGTCCACGCGTCGGGATGCTGCCGTTCGACGGCTTGCCCGAAGTGAAACACGTCGACTTTGAACTGCTTTTGCGCCTTTCGGATGACGGCCGCCTCGTCTTGCTCGACGCGGCGGTTCAAGTCAGCCTCGAAGCCGCGCAGCACGGCGGGATCCCGCAGATCGACGTCCGGCAGACTCTCGAGGATGACGCCGCTGCCCTTCAGGTCGACGTCGATTTCGACCCGGCCGGATTGGACCGTCGTGCGAATCTTGGCGCGCAGCCGGGTCACTTCCGTATTGAAGAGGCCTTGTGCGCCCCGAGCGTTCGCCGCGATCGGAATCCGGTCCGTCTCGCCCGTTATCCATAATCGGTAGACGGATTCCATCCGATCGTAATACCCGGCCAATCGCTGGTCGCGGTCCAGGATCGCCCGGCCGTAGATCTGCAGCGTTTTTTTGTGGAGCTTCTCGTCGCGCACGATCTCCACGGCGGGCAGCGTCGGGCCGCTTCCCGCGACGTTTTCCTCGATCATGACCTCCAGGAGCGAGTTGCCCGTCGTCTTGCCGATGATATGGCGGATCTTGGACAGCGCGATCGCGGGCATGTTCTCGAGCGGGTAGGAGACCTGCATGAAGTCGAGCGCGGTTCCGCCCTTCACGATCCAAATATCCGATTTGAGCCGGCTGTCCGGATCCCGGGTCACCGAGTCCACCACGTCGGCGATCCCGGCCTTGGCCATCTCTTCGCCGAAATAGATGTTGTTGCGATGTCCGCGGGTGATTCGCCGGGACAGCTTAAGCTGCATGTCCAGGAGGCAGTCGGACACCGTCTTTCCGGTCCCGGTCTCGACCAAATAAGACCGTTGATCGCCGCCGCCTTCCCCGGATTTCGCCGGAATCATGAATTGCCCGACCACTTGGATGGAGCCGTCCCCGAGCCGATCGACGCCGGAGCCGAGCTCGAATAAGCGGTCGTTCAATTCGCGGCGATCCCAGCAGCCGGTCAGCGCGAGCAGGATCAGGAGGGTCGCCGGCAAGCCGATTCGTTTGCGCCGCATACTACCTCCCTGCCGGCTTTCCGTTCAGGATGGCCTTGCGCATTTTCTTGTTCCGCCTGGGGGCGCGCATGAGCACGTCCTTGATTTGGCCGGGCTGGAACGGCGCGATAGGGGATAAGAAGGGCACGCCGAACGATTCCAGTCTGGCCATGTGGATCAAGATAATCAGCGTGCCCATGGCGATGCCGAACAAGCCGAGCGCCCCGGAAACGATCAGCAGCGGAAACCGCAGGATGCGGAACGGGATGCTCATGTTGTACCGGGGGATGGCGAAGGACGCGATCCCGGTGATCGAGACGATGATGACCATCGGCGAGGAGACGATGCCCGCCTTGACCGCGGCCTCCCCGATCACGAGGGCGCCGACGATGCTGACGGCGGATCCGACGGCTTTGGGCAGGCGCACGCCGGCTTCGCGCAGGCCTTCGAACAGAAATTCCATCATTAACGCCTCGATGACCCCGGGGAACGGGACGCCTTCGCGCGCGGACGTAATATTCAACAGGAAATTCGTCGGCAGCAGCTGCGGATGAAACGTCGTGACCGCGACATAAAGCGACGGCAGGTATAAGGAAACGGTAAACAGAATAAACCGGGTCCACCTGATCAACGTGGCGTACAGAAACCGTTCGTAGTAATCCTCGACGGCCTGGAAAGCGGACCAGAACGTGATCGGAACGATCAGGACCTGAGGCGTGCCGTCGGTCAAGATCGCGACTTTCCCCTCCATCAGATTGGCGGCCACGATATCGGGACGCTCGGTATTCATGATTTGCGGAAACGGGCTGTACGTCTTGTCTTCGATGAACTCCTCGATATAGCCGGATTCCAGCACGAGCTCCATGCTCGCGTCGGTCACCCGTTGCTTGACGAGCTCGACCAAGTCCGCGCGCGCTTGCCCCTCGATGTAGGCGATCACGACGTTCGTCTTGGAATGCTTGCCGAGCACGACGGATTGAAGCTTCAGATGCGGCGTTTGGATTCTTCGGCGCACGAGGCTCGTGTTGGTCTGAAGCGTTTCGGTGAAGCTTTCTCTGGGGCCGCGGATCGACACCTCGCTGGCGGGCTCTTCGACGCCCCGGTGCTCCCAACCGCATGTTTCCAGCAGAAGCGCTTCGGACTCGCCTTGCACGAATACGGCCAGATCGGCGCCGAGGACCGATTCCGTGATTTCTTGCAAACTGCTTTCGGTCCGAATCGGACGAACGACGGCAAAATGCTCCTTCAAGAGCGGAAAATCCACGGCCTGCTTGGCGCCGGGGCTGGTTTTCTCCAAGACCCAGGATTGAAAAAGCGGCGACTGGAAGACGCTCTTGTCGACCAAGCCGTCGACGTAGACCATGAGGATCGCGCATGCTTCGGACAGCTCGACCCGCTGAAAGACAATATCGTAACAATCCGCGAACAGCTGCCGCAGCATCGCTTCGTTCTCGTCCAACTCGGCGCTGATCGATTCCCGGGGATAAGTAACGGCATTCCGTGAGGTGGTCAACATCCGACAGCTCCCTTTGATTTTCCTATATTATCCTTCCCGCGCCGAAATCTATTCAGCGCCGCCAAGCCGCCTGGCGTCCGGCAGATGTATATTTCCGGCAGATTGAAGTCATCATAGAGGCTGTGGAACAGGGGATGTCGTCGTTGCCCGCGAAGAGATCGATCATGCGCAAAGGAGCAGGATTATGGGAAAACTGGATGGGAAAGTCGCGTTGATTACGGGGGGCAGCAGCGGAATCGGCTTGACGGCCGCGAGGCTGTTCGTCGCGGAAGGCGCGAAGGTCGCGATCACGGGCCGCAATCAGGCAACGTTGAACGAAGCGGCGGCGGAGCTGGGCGCGAACGCCCTGGCGGTTCAGGCGGACGCTGCCGATCCGGCGAGCATGGAGCGCGCGGTGTCCGAGACGGTCGCCTCCTTCGGCAGATTGGACATCGTGTATGCGAATGCGGGCATTTCGTCGCCCACGCCTCTTGGCGGCACGGAGCTGTCGGTCTTCGAGGAAGTGTTGAGGATCAACGTAACGGGGGTGTTCTTCACGGTCCAGGCCGCGCTTCCTCATCTGAAGGAAGGCGCCTCGGTCATCTTGACCGGCTCCACGCGCGCGACGGACGGCGCGCCGGCCAGATCCGCGTACGCGGCGAGCAAGGGTGCGATCAGCAGCATGGCGAGGGTGCTCGTGACGGACTTGTCGCCGCGCGGGATTCGCGTCAACACGGTGGTGCCGGGAGCGACCCGCACGCCGATCTGGAAGAAATCGACGCCCGAGGAATCCGCGAAGCTGGAAGCCGGGCAAGCGCGCACGATACCGTTGAACCGCATGGGGGATCCGGAGGAAGTCGCCTACGTGGCGTTGTTCCTGGCATCCGACGAATCTTCGTTCGTGCAGGGAGCGGAGATCACCGTGGACGGCGGGGCGCGATCCGCGCCGCTGGGAGCGCCGGTCTACCGCTAGGCCGTGCCGGCGCCAGACGGCCGATGCGGCGTCCTAAGTCTTGTCCGCGCGCGAATTCGAATCGAGGTCCCTGGGAGCTCCGGCCCAAGGGGCTTTTTTTATTGCCGTTTGTTCGCCGCGTTCTCCGCGTTCTCCGCGGCATCGGGCACGCCGTCGAATCGCGCGGTCATCACGAATAATTAACCTTATTCGACATTGACCGCCGTAGACATTCCGTGCTGCGTCCCGTTAGTATAAGAGCTACAGGACGATACACGGAATCTCTTCCCTGGTACGAGGAGGATGTTTATGGCGAATTCAGGAAACGAGATCACGAATCCCCGCAGCGGGCAGCGCATGATCTTCCGCAAGACCGGGAAGGACACGAACGGAACGATGGCGGAAATCGAAAGCTTTAACCCGCCGTCGCAGGAAAGGGAGCCCGAGCATGTGCATCCTCAACAAAGAAGCTCGTGCGAAGTGATTGCCGGCACTATCCATTTTCATATGGACGGCAAGACGCACATATTGAAGCCCGGCGACAGCCTGGAGGTTCCTGCCGGAGTCCCGCATTATTTCTGGAACGAAAGCGCAGAGGAAGCGCACACGATTCAGCGGTTTTATCCGGCGCTCGAGATCGACGGCTTCTTCAAATGCTATTTCGCGTTCGCCAGGAACGGCATGCTTAACGAGAAGGGACTGCCCAGCCTGCTTCGCATGTCGCGTCCGATGCTGAAGTACCAGAACGAAATTCGTACGGTAAATCCGCCGTGGGCGGTGCAAAAAGCCGTGTTCACGGCGCTGGCTCCGGTGGCCGGATTGCTGGGCTACAAGAAGACGTACGAGTAAGCGCGCGACACGCGGTCGTTGAATATTCGCTTAATAAAAAGCAGAGGATAAAAAAAAGAGCCGATAGGCTCTTTTTTTGTTTGCCTTCGCGGCTATCCCTAAGGCGAGTCAAGCAGCGGCGGCGGTCCCGCGTAGCCGAGCTTCAGCGAGATGTCGTAAGCGGCCTGCTTGACCTTGCCGATCAGGCGGGGCAGGCAATCTTCCCCGAATCTTCCTTCGGGCCCGGCAATGCTGAGGCCGGCGACCATCGTCCCGGTATGATCGAAGACGGGTGCGCTCAATTCCGCCGTGTAGTTCTCGAGCTCGGATCTGCTGAAGCTGTATCCCGACGCTTGGGATCGGGCCAGCGCCTCGCGCAGAAGCGGCTTGCTGACGATGGTCCCGATCCCGATCGGTTCCGGCTCGATCTCGTCCAGGTAACGATCCTGTTCCTCCTTCGGCATGAATGCGAGCAGGATCCGCGACGACGCGCCGGCATAGAGAGGCGCCCGCCGTCCGATCTTGGTGTACAGCCGTACGGGATGGTCGGTGTCGAGCTTCTCGACATACATGGAAGAGTCGCCGTCGCGCACGGCCAGGTGCACGGCCTCGCCGATGTCGTCCCGGAGGCGCTGCATCTCAGGCGCGGCGACATGACGAATATCGAGTCGTTCGGCAACGAGATTCCCGAATTGAAGGAACAGCAGGCCGAGCGAATACAGACCGTCCTGATCCCGGTGCAGCAGCCCCATATCCGTGAGAGAGCCGATCATGCGGTGAACGGAGGATTTGGGAATGCCCGACAGGCGGATCATATCGTTCATGCTGAGCTTCGTATGGGCTAGAAAGAGATTCAAGAGATCCATGGATCGAATGACGGTTTTGTTTTTGTTTTGCAAGTGCGTTCCCCCGGTTTCCGCTCCCTGTATCGACGTCCGCAGGCTAGCAGGACGTCCTCAACCAGTATACTGCATTGGCGAGAGCGTTTGAATATGCGCAGCGCGATTTCCGAATGACGACAATATTTTTATTTTCTCTTGATTTTTGCGTAATCCCGACTATAATTATCGTATATATTGGGTTTGAATTTCGGGATTATTGTACCGAATTTCGGGATTAAATACAACAAGGCGTTGATAATCGTGGGCAGTTTGAATGGAAACTATGAACAATACGGCGCCTTCGAGGCGAAGTTCCTGACGCTGGGAGACGCGGCGATCGTCGTTCAATTCGGCGAAACGATCGGTCCGCGAACGCATGACCGCGTGAGGCAGCTCGCGGAATATCTGGAGCGTCATCCGTTCGCCGGCATGATCGAATACGTGCCGTCGTTCTTGTCGGTCGCCGTGTATTACGAGCCGTACGCACTGCTCCTCGCGCATGCCGGGGATGAAGAGCCGTCGGCGAAGAATGCCGATCCCGGCGGAATCGCCGTTCGATTGCTGACGGATATTCTCGCCAAGCTGCAGGCTTCCTCGCAAACGCAGGCGAGAATCGTGGAAATTCCCGTCTGCTACGGCGGGGAATTGGGCCCCGACTTGCCGGAGGTCGCCGCGCATCACGGACTGACCGAGCAGGAAGTCATCGAGATTCACGCTTCGGCGGATTATCTCGTCTATATGCTGGGCTTTGCGCCCGGATTCGCTTATCTGGGCGGCTTGTCGGAACGCATCGCCACCCCGCGCAGGCAGACGCCGCGCTTGGCTATCCCCGCCGGCACGGTCGGCATCGCGGGCGATCAGACGGGCGTCTATCCGATCGTGACGCCGGGCGGCTGGCAGCTGATCGGGAAGACGCCGGAGCCGTTGTTCCTGCCCGCCGCGATGCCGCCGACGCTGCTGAAAGCGGGCGATATCGTGCGGTTCCGACCGATCACCCGCGCGGAATTCGACAGCCGGGAGGTGGGAGCGCGATGAGCCTGGTCATTGTCAAACCGGGGCTGCTGACGACGGTTCAGGATTTGGGAAGATACGGCGTGCAGAAGTTCGGCGTCATCGTCAGCGGCGCGATGGATGCTTTCGCCCTGCGCGCGGCCAATCTGCTGGTCGGCAACGAGGAGCACGAGGCCGGGCTGGAGATCACGATGATCGGTCCGGAAATATACTTCTCGGACGCGGCGCTGATCTCCGTATGCGGCGGAGATTTGTCCCCGACGTTGAACGGACGGGAGCTGCCGCCGTGGCGGACCGTTCTCGCGCCGGAAGGCAGCCGGCTGCGCTTCGGGCCGATCAAGTCCGGCTGCCGCGCCTACTTGGCGGTTGCCGGCGGACTGGACGTGCCGCCGCGGATGGACAGCCGCTCCACGTACTTGCGCGCAGGCCTCGGCGGACACGAAGGGCGCGCCTTGCAGGCCGGGGATCGCCTCGCGACGGGCGTTCCCTCTCCCGGCGGCCGCAGGCTGGCAGAGATGCTCGCCAACGGCGCGCAAGGATCGGACGCCGCGGTGAGCGGCTGGTCCGTCGCATCCGACCTGCTGCCGTCCTACTCCGCGAGTCCGACGCTGCGGACCGTTGCCGGACAGGAGTCGGAGCTGTTCGACGAAGACAGCCGGCGCCGGTTCTTCGGCGAAGCGTTCACGGTGCGGACCGAGTCCGACCGCATGGGCTATCGGCTGGCCGGCGGCGCGCTGCGGCTGAAGGCGCAGCGGGACTTGATCTCGGCGGCGGTCACGTTCGGCACCGTTCAGGTTCCTCCCGACGGACAGCCGATCGTCTTGATGGCGGATCGGCAGACGACCGGGGGCTATCCCAAGCTCGCGCAGGTCATCTCCGCGGATCTGCCGCTGCTCGCGCAGACCAATCTCGGCGGGCAGGTGCGATTCCGCGCCGTGTCCCTGCAAGAAGCGCAGGAGCAGTATCTGAACCGGGAGAAGGGGATCCGGGCTTTGCGCAGCGGACTTGCGCAACTACAGACTAACAGGAACGGGAAGGTGATCGCGCATGGCGAATGACAAGCAGCCGAAGCTCTCCATTCAGGATTTGGCGGTGGCTTATCAATCGAAGGGTCGCAGGACCGTCGCCCTTGAAGGGGTGAACTTGGCCGTCAAGGACGGGGAGTTCGTCTCGGTCGTCGGCCCGAGCGGATGCGGGAAGTCCACGCTGTTGAAAGTCGTGGCCGGCTTGCTGCAGCCGGCGGCCGGGGCGGCCTACATCGACGGCGAGCCGGTGAACGGCGTGCCGGATCAGGTGGGCATGGTGTTCCAGAACGATGCGCTGCTCCCCTGGAAGACGGTTGCCCAGAACGTGCGGCTGCCGCTTGCGATCAAGGGCTTGCCGGACAAGGCGCAGGAGCAGGAGGCCGATCGCCTGCTGAAGATGGTCGGTCTCGACGGCTTCGCGGGCTTCTATCCCAAGCAGCTCTCCGGAGGGATGCGCAAGCGGGTCGCGCTCGCGCGGACCTTCGCCTACGATCCCGACATCTACTTGATGGACGAGCCTTTCGGCCCGCTGGATGCGCAGACGCGCGTCAAGATCGGCGAGGAGTTCCTGCAGATGTGGGACGCCGTCGGCAAGAGCGTGCTGTTCATCACGCACGACATCGAGGAAGCGATCGCGTTGTCCGACCGGGTAATCGTCATGTCGGCGCGGCCCGGCCGCATCAAGGCCGAGTTCGATGTCCGTCTGGCGCGTCCGCGCCCGTTCTACGACATCCGCTTCGACCCGCTGTTCAAGGAGCTGCAGAAGGAAATATGGGCGCAAATGTCGGACGAGCATGCGGGAGGGGTCAGCTGATGGCGGCAAAATCGAAAAACGGCGCAGCCCGCGCCTCGTCGTTCCGCGAACGCCGATATTCCAATACGTCCGTCTGGACGGGGAGAATCGTCGTGTTCGTCCTGCTGGTCGGACTGTGGGAGCTGCTGTCCGGCAGAGCGTTCAACTCCTTCTGGCTCAGCAAGCCTTCGCTCATCGCCGGTCGAATCGGGGAAATGCTGGGGGACGGCGACCTGTGGTTCCATATGAGCGCCACGCTCCAGGAAGCGATCGGCGGATTGGCCATCGGGATGATCGGGGGGACGCTGCTCGGCATCGCGCTCGCGTTCAGCGGCATATTCGAAAAGTGGATCTACCCGTACATGATGGCGCTCTACAGCCTGCCTCGGGTATCGCTCGCGCCGCTCTTCATCGTATGGTTCGGCATCGGGCAGTCCTCCAAAATCATGATGGTCGTGGCGATGGTCATCTTCGTCGCGTTCTACAATGCTTTCGAAGGCATACGCAACATCGACAAGGACCTGATGGACATGATGGACACCTATAAAGCCAAGTGGACGCACAAGCTCCGCTGGGTGGTGCTGCCCTCGATCACCGTCTGGATCCTGACCAGCGTGCGGCTCAATATCGGCATGGCGCTGATCGGCTCGGTCATCGCCGAGCTCGTCGGCTCCAACCGGGGGCTGGGCTATTATATCTCGTATTCGTCAAACATGCTGGACACGACGGGGATATTTACCGGGCTCGTGCTGATCATGGTGATCGCCGTCGTGCTGGAACAGCTCGTGCTGCTGCTCGAGCGCTGGCTGCTGAAGTACCGTTAAGACCAAGACAAGGATCACGCTCCAACCCGACAACGGGAGCAGCCTGATATACAACGACTAATCCCAACGGGAAGATCCTGAGGAGGACAAATCCAATGAAAAAGACCAAACCAGTTGCGTACCTGCTTCTCATGTTCATGTTTACCGTGCTCGCCGCATGCGGCAATTCATCGTCCGAACCGAATGCCAATACCGGAACTAACGCCGCGAACGGCGGGACGAACAGCGGTAACGGCGGAACGAACGCCGCGAACGGCCAATCCGACACGCAAACCCCGGCCGGCGGCACCATTCGGCTCGGCCTGGTCGGCGGAGGCATGACGCCGATGGTCGCCCAGATCGGCATCAGCGACGGCTCTTACGAGAAAGCCGGCATCAAGATCGAAGAGAAGGACTTTACCGCCGGCGCGGACATGGTGCAGGCGCTCGTGGGCGGCAGCTTGGACGTCGTGCTCGGCTCCTACGAGCATGTGCTGAGACAGCAGCAGAACGGGCTCGGCGTCAAGGCGTACGGGGAAATCTTCAACGGCGTCGGCTATGCGCTGGTCGTCAAGAAAGACGCGCCGTATCAGTCGTTGAAGGATCTGAAGGGCAAGACGCTGGCGGTAACGAAGGTCGGCAGTCTCTCCGACACCGGCCTGCGCGAAGGACTGAAGGAAGAAGGCCTCGATCCGGAGAAGGACGTTCGTCTGATCAACGGCGGCAGCGGCGCGACGATGCTTGCCGCGATCGAAGGCGGCCAGGCGGCGGGCGGCATGGTGTCGGAACCGACGATTTCGCAAATGCTCGCGACCGGGAACTACCGGGTTCTGTACGATCCGCCGTTTGATTTCGCGGGCATCGTGGTCATGGCCAAGACGGATTGGGTAGCCAAAAACCCCGACCTGATGAAGCTGTTCCTGAAGGTGAGCGGCGAGGTCAACGGGCGCGCGCAGCAGGATCCTGCCAGCGCCGTCGCGGCGATGCAGAAAATCTTCGATAAGATCCCGCCGGACGTGATGAAAACGGCCGTCGGCAATCAACTGGCCAAAGTGCCCGAAGGGCTGAAGGTTACCGAAGACGGCGCCGCGTTCGTGCAGAAAACGCAGTTGGATCAAGGCATCCTGAAGAAAGAAATTCCTTTCGCCGACGCGGTTGACTTGACGTTTCTCCCCTAATTCCGGCGATCCGGCTTTGCATTCATACCTTAAGAACAGGAGTTGACATCATGGCCCAGGATTTAAGAACGTATCTCCGTCAATTGACGGAGTTCGACCCGAGCAGCGTGCGGCTGGTGGACAAGGAAGTCGATCCGCGGTTCGGGATTACCGCGTATGCCGCGGCCTTGGCGGAGAAAGGGGATTATCCGGCCCTGATCTTCAATTCGGTGAAGGGCGCGGAGTTCTCCTGCGTCTCCAACCTGCTGACGGAATACGAGCGCATCGCCCTCTATCTGGGCTGCGAGGTATCGGACATTCCCCGCGTGTACGGGGAGAAGCTGAAGAAGCCCATCGCCCCGGTCGTCGTCGAACGCTCGCAGGCGAAGGTCAAGGAAAACGTCATATCCGAGCAGGATGTCGATCTGGGCAAGCTGCCGATTCCGGTTCACAACGAGATGGACGGCGGCCCGTACCTGTCCGCCGGCGTGATGATCATTCGCGATCCCGATTCCGGTCTGATCAATGCCGGCATCTACCGCCACCAGATCTTCAACGCGACCGACATGGGCGTTTGGTTTCTCGGCGCCCATCATGGCGGCTTGATCTACAAGAAATACAAGAAGATGGGCAAGCCCGCGCCGATCGCCATCGCGCTCGGCCATCATCCCGGCTTCGTCATGGGCTCGGTATCGCGGGTGCAGGGCATCGGCGGCGAATACGAGGCTGCGGGAGCGCTGATGGGCGAGGCGCTGGAGCTGGTGCAGGCGGAAACGTCGGACCTGCTCGTCCCCGCGCATGCGGAGATCATCCTGGAAGGCGTCATATTGCCGGACGAGGATCACGTGGAAGGGCCGTTCGGCGAATGGCCGGGGCATTATCTGGGCGGCGGCTCGGTGCCGAAGATTCGCATCACGCGCATCACGTACCGCAACCATGCGATTTTTCAGGATATCGTGGCCTCCAGCAGGGAGCATCTCGTGGTCGGCGGCGTTCCGCGCTCCGGCAGCATCTATCAGACGGTCAAGGAAGTCGTCCCGAGCCTGAAAACCGTGCACGTGCCGTTCTACGCCCGGATGCACTGCTACATCTCGCTGCATAAGGAGCGCGAAGCCGACGTGAAGAAAGCGGCATTCGCCGCGCTCAACACCGAGCAGGAGAATCTGCGGCATATCGTCGTGGTCGACGACGACATCGACGTGTTCAAGGGCGAGGAAGTGGCTTGGGCGATCGGGACGCGCTTCGACGCGGAACGGGACCTGCTGGTCATTCCGAAATGGAACGGCCCCGGCGGCTTGCTGCCGACGAATTGGGAATACAACGCGGAAGGCAAAAATACGCCGCGGATGTCCAGCGCCGCGATCATCGACGCCACCAAGCCGGCTCCGCCGGTCGTCTTCCCGAAACGCGCGGTCGTGCCGCGGGAATTCATCGAACTGGCCGACCTGCAGGCGCTGCGCGAACCGGGCGCGGAAGATCGCGGGAAGTGGTTGGATTCTTAAGCGTCGCCTGCGGCGCAGCATCGCCTTGCGGTCCTTCGGGGCCGCGGGGCGCGGCTGCGCCGCTTGGCATCGTAGGCCGGAAGGCGAACTAGACGCGCTCAATACGCAACGGGAGGTAGATCAACATGAAAACGGTGGATTTGAACTGCGATTTGGGTGAAAGCTTCGGCGCGTACACGCTGGGGCGGGACGCGGAAATTCTCAAGCACGTCACGTCGGCGAACATCGCCTGCGGGTTCCATGCCGGCGATCCCGCGACGATGCGGCGCACGGTCAAGCTGGCGCTCGACAACGGGGTCGCGATCGGCGCGCATCCGGGCCTGCAGGATCTGATCGGCTTCGGCCGCAGGGATATGGACATCAGCCCCGAGGAAGCCTACGATCTGGTCGTCTACCAGATCGGCGCGCTGTGGGGCTTCGTACGCGCCGAAGGAGGCGCGCTGCAGCACGTGAAGGCGCACGGCGCCTTGTATAACATGGCGGTGCGCAGCGAGCGGTTGGCCCAGGCGATCGCCGAGGCGGTGTACCGCGTCGATCCGTCGCTCGTGCTGTTCGGCCTCGCCGGCAGCGAGCTGATCGCGGCCGGCAAACGGGTCGGGCTGCGCACGGCAAGCGAAGTGTTCTCCGACCGGACGTATCAAGCGGACGGATCGCTCACGCCCCGGCGCCTGCCCGACTCGGTGATCACGGACGACGAGCGGGCGCTCGCGCAGGTGATTCGCATGGTTGCCGAGGGCAAGGTGCGCACCCAGCAGCAGACGGACATCGACATCCAAGCCGATACGATCTGCGTGCACGGCGACGGCGTGCGCGCCGTCGAATTTGCCGGGAAGATCAGAAGCTCGCTCAGCGAAGCCGGTCTTGCCGTGCAGCCGATCGGCGCGACGCCGGCCGGGTCGAATTAAGCGGGTGGAAGGAGTGGCGTTCATGATAACGAATGCGATACAACTGCAAACCGATGTGCTGATCATCGGAGCGGGCGCGGCGGGCATGATGGCCGCGAGGGCCGCGGCGGACGAAGGGGCCGACGTCATCCTGTCGGACAAGAGCTTGATCGGACGCGGCGGAGCCACGATTCTCGCCCAAATGACCGTGGCGGTCGCGCTGGGCGAGGCGGAGGAGGACAGTCCGGACGTTCATTTCGAGGACACGATGAAGGGCAGCCGGGGTCTGGCCGATCCGAGCATCGTGCGCGCGATCGTCGACCGCGGACCCGAGGTGATCCTCGAGGCGGAGGGATACGGCGTGAAGTGGGCCAGAACCGCGGACGGCAGGCGCTCGCAAGCGTTCGCGCCGGGGCACTCCCGCGCGCGCTGCGTCTACGTGGACATTCTGAACACGGGCGGCGCGACGGTCAACGGCCTGAAGCGGGCCATCTGGAAGGACGAGCGCATCCGGCGGCTGAAGAACGTCATGATCACGAAGATCGTGGTCGACAACGGCCGGGCGGTCGGCGCGGTCGGCTTCGACATGGAGGAGCTTCGGCCCGTCGGCATCGCCGCGGACTCGGTCATTCTCGCGACCGGCGGATTGACGGAAGTGTACGAGCGCAATAGCGCTTCGACGAATATGACGGGCGACGGCTTCGTCTTGGCGGCGGAGGCGGGCGCGGAGCTGCGGGACATGGAGATGGTGCAGTTCTTTCCGATCGCGCATCTGTATCCGCCGCTCGTCGGCATCGACCCGATCATGTGGGATCCGTTTCGCTACAAGCTCGGCGGCCGGCTGCTGAACGGCGAAGAAGAGGAATTCATGCACCGGTACAACGGCGAAGTCGCGGGCAAGTACACCGCGGCTCGGGATCAGACGACGCTGGCGATCTTCCGGGAAGTGGAGGCGGGGCGCGGCACGCCTCACGGCGGCGCCTATCTGGATTTCCGCATGGTGCCGGAGGACAAGCTGAAGGAAGCGTTCGGCCCGGTCATCGAGATCTTGCGCAATCAAGGGGTCGACCTGACCCGCGACATGGTGGAAGTCGCGCCGATGGCGCATTTCATGCTCGGCGGCGTGCGCGTGGACGAAGGGATGCGCTCGCGGGTTCCCGGGCTGTTGGCCGCCGGCGAGCTGATCTACGGCATGCACGGCGCCAACCGCCTCTCCGGGAACGCGATTACCGAAGCGCTCGTGACCGGCCGCATTGCCGGCGAAACGGCGGCTCGGGAGCGGAACCGTCCGGATGGCCGCGGGTCCGCGCAGGATAACGCGCCAATCGTCCTGCGCTCGCTGGAAACGGAATTGCCGCGGCTGGAGGCGTTCTGGCATCCAACTGAGGTCGACCGCGACACAGCCTCGCTCCAGGCGTTCAAGCGGAAGCTGCAGGCGGTCATGTGGAAAGGCGCGGGACCGCTGCGGACGGAGGAGAGCTTGACGGCCGCCTTGGCCGAGGTCCGGGCGCTTCGCGCGGAGCTGGATGCGATCGCGCTCGCCAAGCCGGGCAAATTCGCCCTGCCGCTGGCCGAGAAGCTGGAAGCCGCGAATATGCTGCAGGTCGGCGAAGCGATCGTGCTGGCCGCGATCGAACGGCGGGAATCGCGCGGCGCGCATGTGCGTCTCGATTACGAAGAGACGCTGCCGACGGCGGCGGGCTTCAGCCTGACGCTCTCGGAACGCGGCGATTGGCGCCTGTCGCCCGCCGCGCCGGCAGCCGACGCCTAACATGAAGGAGGGAATCATCATGTCTACCGTAAAGCTGCAGGTCACCCGCGGCGAGCAAGGCTCGGAGCCGGCCGTCGAGACGTACGAAGTGCCCTACCGGGACGGAATGAGCCTGCTGGACGCGATCTTCTGGATCCGCGAGCATGAAGACCCTTCGCTTGCGGTGCGCTATTCGTGCCGTTCGGCCAACGCGTGCAAGGAATGCTCGGCCATCGTGGACGGAAAAGCCGGCTTCCTGTGCAGCATTCGCGCGCAGGCCGGCAGCGAAGTTCGCGTCGAGCCGCTGAGCGGACGGCCTTGGATCAAGGATCTGGCGACCGCGCTCGACTAGCGCGCCGCAGCCGATCACCGACCGATACGGATCAACGAAAGGAGCCGATTGTAAATGACCGAACCGAAGTTGACGATAGCAATGTCGGAGAGCGACCGGACGCTGAAGCTGCTGTCCGGCGCGCGCCGCCTGCCGGGTTTTGAATTGGAAGCGAAGCACGAAACGGTCGAGCAAATCTTCATCAACCAAATCTCGCAGGCGATGTACGACGTATCGGAGCTGTCGCTGGCCTCGTACCTGATCGCCAAAGGAGGCGGGGACGACAGGCTCACGGCCATTCCCGTGTTCCTGTCCCGTTCCTTCCGGCACAACGCGATCTACGTGCGCGCGGACAGCCCGTGGCGCCACCCGTCCGAATTGAAGGGACGCCGCTTCGGCTTTCCGGAGTTCCAGATGACGGCCGCCGTCTGGGTCAGAGGCATGTTCCGGGAAGAATGGGGCATCGCCGAGGGCGAGATGCAGTGGTTTACGTTCCGGCCCGAGCGGGTGCCGGTGCAGATTCCGGCCACGCTGACGGAAGGCGATCTGTTCGAAGCGCTCGTCGACGGCCGCGTCGATGCCGTGATGTCGGCCCGCCGCCCGCCGGCGAACCTGTTCCCGGCTTCGGGGGAAGGCGGCGTCTTGCGCCGGCTGCTTCCGGACGCGTGGGACGAGGAGCGCGCCTATTACGACCGGACGGGCATTTTCCCGATCATGCATCTGGTTTCGCTGAAAGCGGAAACCGTGGAACGCTTCCCCGACCTGCCCAAGCGGATGTACGAGCTGCTGCTCGGCATCAAGGACGAAGGCATCGCCGGCCTGCTGGAGACGATCAAGAACAACACCTCGGATCCGTGGATCTGGGAATCGGTCGAACGCTCGTCGCGGTTGATGAACGACGATATTTGGCCTTACGGCGCCGAGGCGAACTGGGCGCAGATCGTCAAATTCATGGGCTATTTGCGCGAGGACGGCCTGCTCGGCCGCGAGCTCGCTCCGGAAGAAGTGTTCCATGCTTCCGTATGGAACACCTGATCCAAGAAGGCGAACGAACCTGCTCCAAGCGGGGGAAAGGCACGCCGCCATTTTATATTTTCGGATAGGAGTAGGTACACGATGAGCGCACCGCAACAACCGGAAACGCTTCTCTGGACGACCGAGGAGCCGCAAAACCATCCGGACAGTCCGCTGTCCAAAGCCTTTGCCCAACCGCTGATGCTCGGTCTGTTTCTGCCGCTGCAGACGGGAGGGTGGTCGCAATCGACGCTGCCCCGGGGAACCGACTGGACGTTCGATTATAATGCAAAGCTGACGCGGCAGGCGGAGGACCTGGGCTTCGATATCGCGTTCGGTCTGTCCCAGTGGCTGCCCAAGGGCGGCTTCGGCGGAGAATCCCATTACCGGGAAAACTTCCTGGATCCGTTCGTATCGGCGGTCGCGCTTGCTTCGGTCACGCGCCGGATCCTGCTGATGGGCACGATCCACGTGCTGTACGGTCCATGGCATCCGATGCATCTCGCGCGTTTCCTGGCGACGGCCGATCATATCTCGCAGGGCCGCTTCGGGGCGAACATCGTCACGGGCTACGCGGAGAACGAGCCGCGGATGTTCGGTTTGACCAGGGCGGATCACGATCAGCGCTATGCCAAATCGGCCGAATTCACCCGCATCTGCAACGCGCTGTGGTCAGGCGTCGACAACCTGACCTATAACGGCGAGTTCTACGCTCTCGAGGATGCCTACGTCTCGCCCCGTCCGCTGTACGGACGTCCCGTGCTGGCGACGGCGTCCGGCTCGCCGGCCGGCTTCGACTATGCGTCGCGGTATTCGGACATCGTGTTCGTCTCCAGTCCGGCCGGGGAAAAGCTGGCCGACGCGCTTCCCAAGCTTCCCGCGCATGTCGCGCAGGTCAAGGACGCCGCGGCGGCGCGCGGCCGCCAAGTGCGCGTGATCATTAACCCGACCATCATCGTGCGGCCGACGCGGGAAGAAGCGTTCGCCTACTACCAGGCGATCATGGACCATGCCGATCTCGGCTCGATCCGCAGCTTCTCCTCGCGGCATGCCGCCGGCGACAGCCAGTCTTGGCTGGAGCATTCGGCCAGGGGCCGCGCCGTCGGCGGGCATCTGCATATCATCGGATCGCCCGAGGAAGTCGCGGAGCAGTTGAAGCAGCTGCACGCGACGGGCATCGACGGCATTCAGATCACGTTCTACGATTACGAGCCGGAGCTTGCTTACTTCGGGGAGAGCGTCATTCCGCTGCTGGAGCAAGCCGGACTTCGGCTGCCGATCTCGCCGGACGCTCAATCGTAATTGACTTTGTCCTCGACGCAGGGTTGGACCGTTAACGGCGGTCATGAAATGTTAACGCGGCTGTAAAGGCAGCGAAGCGAACTGAACTGCACCTCTAATGCTAGGTATCGTCTAGCCGTTGGAGGTGCAGTTTTTTTGCGGCTGCCTTGAATAGACTGTTCATCGAATGGCATTCGGTGGGCAGACAATCGCGATAATTTGCTGCTGAACATTTTATTAAAAGCCATAACGCCAGTTTTTGACGTCGTGAACGCAAAATTTAATACGTTTGATGCAATGGAAAAAGACAGCATGAATATTCAAGTTCAATGGGAAGAGGATGATAAAGTATTCCGTGATGTTATCGAGATTCGAGGGGGACGATGACATCAACTCGCGCCAACATTCAAGCATCGAGGCATCCGGCAGAAATAGGATGCCTATTCGCGTTTATGGACAGGACGATCATTTACGTATTCAGCATGATCGCCGGCGCGGTCCGCGCCGTTCGTTCGATCACTCTCCGGATGGCCGCCGCAACCCGGTCGGGACGATCTTCTTGCACGTAATGCGAGGCGTCTTCGAGCGCTTCCGTTTCATGCAGCTTGAGGTATCGCTGCCATTTCTCCATCTCGGAGGCCGGAAATCCGGCGCTGTCTTTCAGGCCCCACAGGATTTGCGCCGGTAAATCATTCAGCGCGGGCAGGTTTGATTCAATCTCCGCGAGCCAAGGCCGTGCTTTCCGAATGTACCGGGGGAAAATCCATGTCGGTTTTCGGGATTGCGGCGTAGGGAACGGGTCGGTGTAGGCTTTTCTCAATTGAGACGTGACGTTCTCCGTATGAAATATCCCATGCGGAACGATTTTGCTGGCGAAGAAGTTCCGCCTGGTCTGGAGCCAGTAGCCCAGCGGCCATCCTCCCATGGCCAAGGAAAACATCTTCATCGCCGGCAGCGTCGCCGGCCACGCCCACGTATTCATCAGCACCAGACCGCGCAGGTTATCCCGGTTCCGCACCGCGTAGTGCAATCCGATCGGTCCGCCCCAGTCCTGGACGACGAGCACGAAATCCGTCAGCTCCAGCCGGCGGATAAACGCCATGACGGCTTCCGCGTGCTCTTGCGGCGTAAACCCGTACTTGGACGGAGCCTTGGACATTCCCATCCCCGGATAATCCAGCGCGACAAGACGGCATTCGCCGCGTAGTTCCCGGATGACATCGCGATAAAGGTACGACCATGTAGGATTCCCATGAAGGAGCAACACCGTCGGTCCTTGTCCTTCGTCGATGTAATGCAAGTATCCGTCCCGATAGGGCATCCAGCGATCCTCGAACGGATACTCCGCCGAATCTACTTCAAACGTTCTTTTCATGCTTGTCGCCTCTGCTTTCCTTAATGCTCCCATAATATTCCTGACTTGTTCCCAATCGTACCGGAATGTGGTACATTTGAAAAGTAGTTACATTCAAGTGCAATAGTTTCAAAAAATGAAGCATGGAGGGTTACCGATGATCAGTCCAACCTGCCCAGGCGCGATCGAACCGATCTTGACCATCTTGGACGGCAAGTGGAGCCTGCTTCTCTTGCGCGAATTGTTTAACGGCACCAAGCGCTTCGGCGAATTGCGCCGTGCGCTGCATCCGATCAGCCCGAAGACGCTGACGGACCGATTGCGCATGCTGGAAGAAAACGGAATCGTGACGCGCACATTATATCCAGGCGTGCCGCTGCATGTGGAATACGAGCTGACCGAACGCGGAACGCACCTGCAGCCGATTTTTGCCGCCATGTGGGATTGGGTTCAAGCGTACGGCTCATGTCCGCGCCAGGAGACGGACGCCCAGGGGCAAGCAGCCGAAGCGGCGATGTGATCGCGCGGGCTGCGGCACGGCGAGCGGGGCAGAGGACGGATAACGGCAGAAAAGCAAAAAACTCGCCAACCTGCGGCGAGTTTTTCGCTTTTCTTTTTTGTTTTACCGGTTTTGTTTTACCGTTTTTGCTTGATCATTTTGCCGAAGCAATCGCTCGGTTATTCGACGGCGCTTTTCGTCGCCTCGTAAATCTTTCGGGCATACTCGTCGATATCGTCTCGCGACATGCGCAAGCGGTCGACGGAAGTGCCGTATCCGATCTCCGCTTTCCCCGCGGCCAGTCCTTCGAAAATGCCGTCCGCGAAGGCGTCCAGCGGTTCTCCGTGGATATGCAGCCCCGATCCGCCCAGATTCGTGTTCACCGCCGGCGGAGCGACTTCGACGACTTCCACGGACGTCCCGGAAAGTTGTAGGCGCAAGCTCATCGAAAAGGAATGCAGCGCCGCTTTCGTCGCCGAATAGATCGGGGCGATCGCAAACGGGGTAAACGCGAGGCCGGAGGTGACGTTAATGATCGCCGCTTCCGCTTTTGCCGCAAAGTAAGGCGCGAACAGCATGGCGAGATGGATTGGGGCTTCGAGGTTGGTCGCGATTTCTTGGTTGAATTGCTGCCAATCGTTCTTCGCCTCCGCCTTCAACACGTTAAAGCGCTGTTGGATTCCGGCGTTGTTCACGAGCGCGTTCACGTTCGGATAGTTCGTCGTTACCCAATCGAATAAGGCCGCGCGCTCGGATTCGATCGTCAAATCGCTCACGCGGGTAATCAAGCCGGGGAGCCGTTCTTTCGCTTGCTCCAGTATTTCCTCGCGTCGTCCGGTTACGATGACCGTACTTCCCGCGTTGACAAAGCGCTCCGCGAAAGCAAGTCCGATTCCGGCGCCGCCGCCCGTGATGAGTATCGTATTTCCCGTAAGTTTCATGCGGGTTCCTCTTTCCGTGTTTTGTTTTCCAGCGCTTCTATCAGCTTAGCATTCTTCGTTTCCTTGCTGGGCGCGATGCTGGGTGCGATTGGTATAACGCGCGATTTTTTTGTCGATGCCTTTCAGCGATTCCGTCATCAGCGCAATTTCGGCCAGCACGGCTTGCTTGTGCTTCTTCATCATGTCAAGCCGTTGTTCGATGGTGCGATCGCCTTCCCCGACCCAGTCTACGTACTGCTTGATCACGCTAATGGGCATATGCGTGTTTTTCAAGTAGATAACGATGCCGAGCAGCGTGAGATGATCTTCCGAAAATAATCGCCTTCCCGCCTCGTCGCGCGCGAGGTGCGGAAGCAGTCCTTTTTTTTCATAATAACGCAGCGTGGATTCGGGAACGTTCAATCTAGCCGAAGCTTCGCCGATCGAGTAATACTTCATCCGGAGGCCTCCAAGAGATAAGCTTTCATTGCCGACAAGACTAGCATACGACTTAAACCGCGGTTTAAGTCAACACCGAATTCGAATCATCGGCCGCGGGGGGCGTTTTTTATCGAACGTCCCGTTCTTGCAGCAGACCGTTTCCGAGTATCTCGAACGGGAGCAACGGCGACAATGGACGGGAATGGAATATCGATCGGCCCGAAGGTTTTATCGTGGACCGTCAAAAAATCGTCATGCAGCTGAAGGATATGGCCGCGCACGATTCTGCCGTTCGATAGAAGAACGGTTATTTTGCGCAATAACGAAAAATAGTTTTCGAGCCGATCGGCCATTTTCATTGGAACCCTGCCTCCGATCTGCCGGATCCGCCGCTTGCAGGAGGAACCCCGCTTAAAATAGATAGTTTAATAGACTAGAACATGCGCATTTCGAAATTAATATAGTATCCTATTCACACCAATAGGAGGGACTAGCATGGAATATATCCGAGAGCTGTTAATACTTCGCGCGGCTTCGTTATCGCCCGTACAGGTCGTGCTTGACGGAGGCGTGATGCTGTTGGGGACCGTGGCATTCGTCAACGATAACGCGGTCGCGATATCAAGCGGGATCGGACTGAGAGTCATCGCGATCAATAAAATCGTCTCCGTGACTTAATGCGATGTCAAACGAAGATTTGCGGCAGCAAGGAATGCGATGGAGACCGATTCGATGGCATCATAATGGAGTATATGATGATCCGCGCCATTATGAAGCGGCGTTCTTGAAGCGCAAACTACGGATAACTCTCGGGTAAATTACTTATTTTCGAGGCGCCGATGCGGCGCTTTTTTTCTGGATCGAAGGGCCGGACATGGAGTAATAAACGGTTATAGCCATTCTTTCACTTGCCCGGGCATGGCTTCGCATGCGTTAATATAGATGTCGGGCCGACGAAATCTTGGCGAAAGGAGCTGATTCAGTTGATCAAGCATACGGAGGTGCTTTTCGCCTAATAGCGGAAAGCGCCATGCGGAGGGGGGCCTTGCGGCCTCCCTTTTATAACATGGAACGGATGACGGAATGAACCGTTTTCACGTATACTGATTTGAGAAGCGCGATGTTGCCGCATGATCGTGCTTTTTCCAATTTGACGAGAGGGGGAAGGAAACGTGAACAAATCGATATCCGAAGGCGATGTTGGGGCCCACACGATTAAGGAGGTTTGCGTTGAATTACAAAAACGGAAAAGATGTGCTTCCCCCTAGACTATTGGAGGAGCTTCAACGCTATATTCAAGGAGAACTGCTCTATATCCCGAAGCCGCAAAGCGAGCGCGCCGCCTGGGGCGAAAAGAGCGGATCGCGCGTCATGATCGAGCGCCGCAACGAAGAGATCTTCCGGCATTACGAGGACGGAAGAACAGTCCCCGAGTTGGAACGGGAGTACCATTTGTCCGGCGAAAGCATTCGGAAAATTATCGTCAAGCTGCGCAGCGCCGCGGCGTTCGCCCTAAACGCGCCCGATACCGTTGACAAGGCTGACGCATACGAGCCTGTCCGGGCCGGTAAACGTTGAAGCCAGGCCAACCGGAACGAGGCAAAGGCCAAACGGACGGTGCGTATCGCTATCGCGAGTTCGTCGGTTAGCTTAAGCGCCTCTTGCGGAGCAGCGTATGATCGCATATAGGAAGCATCTAATAGGCCGCTGAATGCCTCAGCGGTCTATTTGCCGTCTGCAAGGCGAGCGTCGCGATACGCTCAGCGCTTCGGGGCAGCCGAAAGCTGCTTGATCGCCAGCTGACGATATAACTTGGAGCCGATGTCGGCAGAGCGCGCGGCGAGCACGATCGTGCGGCGCAATTCGGGTTCCGCGATAGGAACGGCGTGCAAGCCCAGCAGTTCCGCTTCCGCGCGGAACAATTCCGGCATCACGGTGATGCCGGTGCCAACGGCGACGTTGAACAGAAATTCAATGCTCTCGTCGACTTCGAGCTTGACTTCGGGGCGATACCCGTACTTCTCCGCAATCGCGCTGAACTTCGCGTGCGCCTCGCATTTCTGCGTCGCGAACACGAAATGCTCGTCTCTCAAGTCATCCAAACCGAGCGACTCTCGTCGTCCGAGACGATGGCCTTCCGGAAGCACGGCGATATAGGATTCGCTGAACAGCTTCTTGCTCCACAGCCGGCCTCGGACGAAGGCCGCATCCATCAAAGCGCCATCGAGATCGCCCTGCTGAAGGTCTTCCCGCAGCTCGGCCGACGTTTGCCGGATCCTGACCGTAATTTGATAACCGGAAGCCTGATAATCGCGAAGCCTTCCCGGAAGCACCTGCTTCATGACGCTCGGAAGACTGCCGAGCGTATAACCCGGTTGGTCCGCGTATTGGCGCATCTCCGCTTCGATCGCATCAAGCGATTGCACGACGGGCGCGATCCGCTCGCCAAAGCGTCTGCCGGCATCCGTCAGTTCGACGCCCGCGGCGGTGCGGCGGAACAGCTCGACGTCGTAGGCGGCCTCCAGCTGCCGGATATGCTTGCTGATCGCCGGCTGAGTCAAGCTGAGTTTCTCGGCCGCTTTGGATAAGCTTTTCCATCGTGCGGCTTCCTTAAAGCTGCGGAACCATTCCACCTGCATCCTGCGATCCTCCCATTACGAATGGTAATACCCGTCCAACATAGCGGATGTTCCGTTACGGTACCAGTCGCGTTATTATCAAATGACTCGATCTTAACACAGCGACGGCGGATCGAGAAGCTGCAAGGATTGACAGCATTGGAAAAAAGATACGTTACAAAAAGGAGCATGCGCAATGTCAGAAGTTTTGGATGTACTTGGACCGCGTCTACAGCATTTAACGGAATTGTCGGACGGCATGGGCTACTGCCTGATGAGAGGCGAGCTTGAACCCGGCGTATTCGTTCCTGTTCATAGCCATGAGGATCGCGAAACCTTCTTCGTCGTTTCGGGGGAGATCGAAGCGTGGAACGGCGATAAATGGTCGGTGCACCGTGCCGGCGATACGGTGGACATTCCGTCCAACCAGAAGCACGCCTGGCGGAACGTCTCGAGCGAGAAGGTAATCCTGCTGATCGCATCGACGGTCAAAATGGGTAAATTTTTCAGTGAAATCGGCCGCCCCGCCGCCTCCGTGCCGCCGGGTCCGCCCGAGCCCGCGGCTTTGATGCATTTCGTGGAAGTAGCGATCTCGTACGGCTATTGGCTCGGCACGCCCGACGAGAACGCCTCGATCGGCCTGTCGATGGGTTAACATACGCAGCATGCGAATGAAAAGGCGGCGCCAGGGAAAATTGCCCTGGCGCCGCCTTTTTTTGAGTTGTGCCGGTTTCGGCGCCTAGGCGAGCACCGGGGCGCATGGCGCGTATGCGGTTGCGAAGTCGGCTGTATGTGGAATGATGCACTCGCTGTGCTTGCATGTGTACCAGCACAACGTTAGAGTCGCCGGCCTGCATGTTGGCATAAATCGAGTGCAGAGGATCATTATCATTATTTAACATATTATGTTAAAATTTACTCATTACCCCAACGGACTCGCGGAGACGAGTCACGTCATAGAACAGGGGATCAAGATAGCCGAATGCCAAGCTAGCAACTTCGAGAGAACAGCAAGGAGAGAAGCGCATCGCATGATCAGATTAATCGGATTATTCGTCGTGTTCGTCGCGGGGGGATTCATGATGATGGGAAGAATGAACGCCGAGCGGCGCGAGAAATGGACATTTATCGTCCTTACATGCATCGGACTCGCGCTATGGGCAAGCCTGCTGCTTCATCGGCCGCTGGATCTGAACAAGGCCATAGGCTGGATGATCGATCGCCTGGCGAACCTGTGACATGGCCCCGTATTCGGCGCGGGAGACGCTCCGCAACCGCAAGCTGCGGCTACTCCCGCAGCTCGAACATGTTCGTGCCCAACAGATTGATTTTGACATGCAGCTCCAGCCCCGGGATGTCGTCGTTGACGGCAAGGCCTTTGCGGTACCAGACTTCGTTCAAGGAGTAGATGTCGACGGAGCGTTTCTTCCCGACTTCGTAGGTTTGCATGATTTCGCCTTGGATGTTCTTCCGGATCAGCTCGATCATGGGCTGCAGTCCAAGCGGTGTGCCCTGCTCGCGAAGGGAGGCGTCGAGGCTGACGTACACGCGGACGATTCGTTTGCCGTCCTTGTAGGCGGCGGTTTTCTTGACCTTGTTGTTCTTGAGCCCGGCGGTTCCCACGAAAGCGCCCCGGTCGTCCTTTAGAGGGAGGAGGCCACGCACGGTCCGTTCCTTTAACCATTTCACCCCGCTTGCTTCCTCGCGGTTGAACCTGGCCATGCTCTTGCCGTTCTTCAACGCGACCAGGCCGTTCACGATCGGCAGCGAAATCGGCTTGCCGTCTTTATCCCAGTTCTCGGAGAGCTTGATATGATCGATGAGCGCCGTCTCGAACGGTTCCCTCGCGGATCGTATGAAACGCTGGTAATTCACCGGCTCGAAGGAGGATTGCATCTGTTTAAATAAAAGATTGGGCTGGTAGTACATGGTGTTCACGGACGAAGTACCCGTAATCGGCTTCGTGCTAAGGACCTTCGCGAGATCTTCGTTCGTTGCGAATACCCAGGGCGTGTAGCGTTGATCGCGCGTTCGCATCAACTCGTCATGGATATCGAATACCCCTCTGGCAAGCATGCGATCGCTGAAGATAAACGCTTTGTTTTGCGTCCAGTCGGTTCTCATCTGGCTTTCCTTCTGCAGATCGTACATCGCCATGCCGATACTTTCGCCCTCGCCTTTGCCGACAACGATGGGATTCGGGGTATTGCCGCTTCCTTCCTGCTTCGCCATGGATGCAAGTTCGTTGATTTGCGCATAGATTTTATATTTGCCTTCGACATAATCGATGCCGATCAAATTGACGAAATTGAAATATTGAATATTTTTGACGTCCCAGCATCCGCAGAGGGATAACGTCAGGCAGGCGGTCAACGCCGACTTCCAGGCTCGATTCATTTTGTACCGTCCTTCATCCTCGTATCGTCCTGCAAATGGAGGTTCTGCGAACGCTTGGTCATTTTATTCGCCGGTTTCTTGAACAAGGCCCCTACGATATCCGCCCAGCTCGGCGGCGCGAGCGGAGAGAGGTACGGGATGCCGAATGATCTGAGATCCGATAAATAGGCGACGATGAGGAAGATGGACATGAAGAATCCGAACATCCCGAGTATGGAGCAGATCAACATGACGAGAATGCGAACGATCGACACGACGGCGCTCAGCGTCGGATTCACGAGCGTATAACCGGCGATCACCGTGGTCGCGGCCACGACCGTAACCGTCGGAGACGTAATGCCGGCGCGTATGGCGGCATCGCCGACGATGATGCCGCCGACGACGGTTACCGTCGGCCCGACCGACTTCGGGAGCCGCAGCCCCGCTTCCTTGAACAGCTCGAATATGATGAGCACGCTTATCGCTTCGAGCGGAAGCGAGGTCGGAAGTCCGATGCGGTTCGTTGCGATCGTAGCCAACAACGGCAAAGGCACCTGCTCGAAATTGAATCCGAGCAGCGCGATGTAAAAACCGGGCAGGAACAACGCCAACTGACAGCCGAATAAGCGCAATATGCGCTGAAAAGAGCTGATTATCGAACGATAATAGCCGTCCTCCGGCGATTTCAGGAGCGACGTAAGCGTAACCGGAGCGATGATGGCAAGCGGTGACCCGTCCAGCAAAATCACGAAACGCCCGCCGATCAAGTACTCCGCGGCAAAATCGGGTCGGCCGGTGTTGTCGATCAGCGGCAGGACCGTCATCGTCCGATCCGAGATGGCCTCTTCCAGCTGCGAGCTCGTGATGAGCGCGTCAATGTCGATTTTCCGTAATCGTGCCCGAGCCTCGTCGACGGCCCCCCGATTCGCGATATCTTGAATGTAGAGCAGACTAATCGCGGTCTGGCTTCTGACGCCTATCGTGAACGATTCCACTTTGAGCGTCGTCGTTCCCAGCCGTTTGCGGATCAGCGCCACGTTCGTCGTGACGCTTTCGGTAAATCCGTCGCGCGCGCCTTTCGAGGACGTTTCCGTTACGGACTCTTCGGGGTCTCGCTGCGGCGGATCCGAGACATAGTGCAGGTAGCAGCAGGCCGTTTCCCGGTCGAACAGCAGCAAGTTGCCGTTAAACGCATGCGAGGCGAGCTCGTTCTTCCATTGCGACGTTAAGGTTAAGGGATGCTGCCGCCATGCGTCCGCGCCGCGCGCGCCTATTTCATTGATTTGCTCCCTATTGGACATGCCCTGGCAGAAGACGAACAGGAAGCTGCCGTACGGCTCGAGCACCACGTCGCCGCAGCCTTCGAATAACGTCCGGATGTCGCTTTCGCTTAGGTTAGCCATGGGACTTTACCGCCTTTCGCATCTTTCCCGTCCAAATGCAAATCACGAGGACGACGCTTACGCCGCCGCAAAGCAGACTGGAGCTCGTGTAGTACGTCTTCACATGTTCATGGAATTTGACATCCGACAGCTTGAACAGATTGACGAAATAAAGGGAGAAGGAAATCAGAAGGAGCAGAATCTCGGGATGCCGCCATTTCTTCACCCATAAGGTGTGCAGGATGTAGATCGCCAGCGAGATGCGGATGAACGCGCCGGCCAGCCATTGATAGATGGACAGGAAGTCGGTTTGGCTCAGCATGCTGCCGATGGAAGCCATGCGCCACTGCTCGTAGGCCGGGTAGCGCAGCTTCTCGGCTTCGAAGGGGCCGAACATCGCGATGATCCCTGTCAAGGGTCCGATCGTCAGCTCGATCAGCATCAGCACGACCAGCATCATGTTCCTGCGGGACAGTTTTCCGTTGACTTCGTCCTTCAGGAAGAACACGAGGAAGATCTCCGCAATGCCCGCCGTCGTGTACCATGCGCCATGCGTGATCGTAAGCGCCGACTGTTTGAACACGGGAAAGAGGTAGCCGTAATCTTTGTATTTAAAATTAACGGCCATGACATAGAAGCCGAACAGCACGATCCATGGCAGCAGAATGCCGTTCGTGATCGCGATCGCGGCCAGTCCCTTCCTTGCCGTGAAGTAACAGATGCCGGTAAGGCACAGTCCCACGACCCATGGCGGGGTATAGGTCAAGTAAGATGTATTCGACCATACGATCGTATCCCGTAAGCTGATGCTCGCCTGGATGAAGAAGTAGACGGTGAACAGCAGCGTGAATAGGAACCAAAACGTCGTATTCGTCTTCTCCTTCGCCCAGGTGGAGAGCGAGGAAGGGAGATGCTTGTAAATGTAGGCGTACAGCAGCCCGATCAGCATGGAAGGGACGATCGCGGCCAAGACGGAAACCCACGCGTCGCGCGTCGCGGTATCCAGCAGGATGGGAATCAGGATGACATGGTTGGAGACTCCGATAAACGTAATCAGCAGCATCGACAACTGGAAGGGGGTGATTCCGTTCAAACCGATCAGATCCTCCTTTCGGATGCAATGTGGCTAAGATTACCAAGTCAAGCGAATTCTATGCAGCGGTAATGGACAACGAACGCCTTCAAGGACGGGAAGTCGCCCTGCGGGTGCAGCCGGATACGCCACTTCTTATCGAAGTTTTGCGTCGAAGTTTTACCGTGATCGCCGTCGATGCCCATGGTATATTATGGGTATGGGGCCAGCGTTTCGGGCCGGGAGAAAGGATCGTGATATCCAGATGAAGCAGATCGGAGCTATCATTCGACAAGGGCCTCGGCATTGGGCGATCATTCAGCAAGAAAACGGGTTCGGCAACATCGCGTTATCGGGGACGTGGGCGATGCGCGAAGAAGACGAATTCAACGCCGCGCAGGTATACGTCAGAGTCGTCGGCGAGGAAGACGGAAGAGAGGTGCTGGCCTGGCAGCCGGCCGCCATGCAGCCCGGGCGCGCATGGTCGATCACCCTGCACGCGATTGCGCAGGGCGGACTCTATCGGCTGGAAACGTGTTTGCAGCTGGACGGCAATCCGGCGTTGGAATGGGCGGTTCGCGGCGACATGGTCCACCATATCGGCGTCGGCGATCTGTGGGTCATCGCGGGACAGAGCAACGCCGCCGGCTACGGCAAAGGGCCGTTCCGAGATGCGCCCGAGCTCGGCATCCACTTGCTGCGCAACAACGGGGAGTGGGACTTGGCGTCGCATCCGTTTAACGAATCCACGGCTTCCATTCATTACGAGAACCGGGAATGGGCCAATCCGGGCCATTCTCCGTTTCTGGCTTTCGGCAAGCTGCTGCGCAAAGAGGTCGGCGTCCCCGTCGGCCTGCTGCAAACCGCCTTGGGCGGATCGCCGCTCAAAGCGTGGAGTCCGGACGAGGACGGCGTGCTGTACCGCAACATGATGTCGATCATTCAATCCGCCGGCGGCAAGGTGCGCGGCATCCTCTGGTATCAAGGGTGCTCGGATTGTACGCCCGCGGATTCGTCCAGCTACCTGGAACGCTTCGGGAGTGCCGTACGGCATTGGCGCCGCGAACTGAACGATGCAAGCCTGCCGGTGCTGACGGTGCAGCTGAATCGCTGCACGGATGCGCCGACCGAGGACGCCGACCGCTCCTGGGGACGCGTGCGCGAAGCGCAGCGCCAAGCCGCGCTCGCGATTCCCGACGTGCATGTCGTTCCGGCCCTGGATTGTCCGTTGTCCGACGGCATACATAACAGTCCCGCTGGCAATATGATCATCGGCGAGCGCATGGGCAAGGCGGCCTTGGCGCATGTATACGGGCGTGCGGCCGTGCATGCGGAAGCGCCCTGCCTCGCGTCCGCCGCATTCGCCGAAACGGAAGGCTTGCCCGGCATTCGCCTGCGCTTCGCGAACGTATCCGGTTATCTGCTCGCGATCGGTCCCGTCTCGCCGGTATTCTCGGTCGAGGATCGCGACGGCGAGATCGCGGTCGACGGCTGGCAAATCACCGGCCGCAGCGAAATCACCTTGAAGCTGGCCAGGGCGGCGGAGGGGGATACGCTCGTGCACGGGGCTTATCGGATGAATCCATCGAGCTTCCTGCCGCTGGATTCGGGAACGTACATGCCGATTCTCGCGTTCTATGGCCAGCCGGTCGCTTGAATCGGGAAGGGCAGTCATGTTCCGGGCGATCGTGCAGGCTGGGCGCTGCGCGTTCCGCGCAGGATAAGATAGGTTAGGGTAGGATAGGCGGAAATCTCCGGCCGGGGATTTTCGCCTTTCGTCGTTTCTGACGCGAATGCGAGCCTGGGATGCAGTTGTTGTTGCATTTGAATGCTATAGCATATATAATTCGTTCATAAAGGTTGCCTGTCAAAGGAGACGACGATGGAACTATTTGATTTTACGGGATTTCAGATACATCGCACGGACGTGAAGATGAACAACTATTTTACGAAGCAGTTGAAACCGTTCGAGATCACCCCGGATCAATGGGGCATTCTCAGCGTGCTGGACGACGATAAGGCAACGACGCAGAAGGAGCTCGCGGAAGCGATCGACCGCGATCAGACCACGGTTGTTCGCATGATTCATTCCTTGGAGAAGAAAGGAATCGTCATGCGCTTCGTCCACGATACGGATAAGCGCTCGCATAACCTGTACCTCACGGACAAAGGGGCGGCGCTCAAAGCGAAGGTGCTTCCCGTCGTGATCGCGGCGCATCGTCATGCCACGCGCTACTTGAGCGAGACGGAAATCAACGAGCTGAAAGCGATGCTCGAGAAGCTCTACGCGAGCGTCAATGAGGAATAAGCGAGGGAGGTGAGCGGATGAAATCCGGCGTTTGCGCACACGGGCCATTTATATGCTATAGCATGTAAATACATCGAACAAAAACCAACTTAAAGGAGCGGCAAACGATGGTTATCATGATTTTGCAAGTGATTGTCGGGGTCTTTTTTATGTTTACGGGGGTTCGCATCATCAGCGGCAAAATGGCGCATGAATTCAAACGCTTCGGACTTCCGCCGTTTTTTAATTTCATGACGGGATTCATCGAGATCGCAGGCTCGCTCGGCATGATCGCGGGGCTCTGGTACGCGATGACGGCGGCGGCAGCCGGGCTACTGCTAGGCGCCACCATGCTGGCAGCGGCCTTCGTCCTGCTGGTCTTAGCCAAGGATCCGTTCCGGAAGGCCATACCGTCGATCGTGCTCTGCCTGCTGTCCCTCGCGATCAGCATGAGTCTCTTGATTTAACCTGCGGATGCGAACGCGCGAGAAGCAATTCCTCGCCTTGGTTGCTTATATCGGCTTCCAAGACGACCGGATGCGGCCGGACGCCGAAACGTAACGCCAGCGCCGAAATGAAGGACAAGCCCCGCCGCAAAGGCGCGGCCGCGACGAAGCCTGTGCACGCGAACGCGGCCGCCCGGCAGGGCTTGTTTTTATCGTCCGACGTCGGCAACGGCCTCGAAGCGCCGATCCTGAGGCGAGGAAGCGGAGGCATGCGCGCCAGCCCCGTAATTTATGCCGGAAGCTTACATATACCTAGAAGGAAGGTTAATAAGGACAGACAGGGAGGCGGATGCGTTGCGGTATGGAATCGCGTTTCATTGGAGCCGGTTGGATTGGGCGTTCCCCGATCCGCTCATGAAGGCGGAGTTCGAAGCGCGCGGTTATTGGAAGAAAGCCGTTCCAACCGGCGTCAAGGTCGACCGGGCAGGCGGCTATTACGTCTGCGTGCCCCGGCTCGCTCCGGGTATCCCCGCCACGATGAACCGGGTTTTCCTCCGAAACGGAAAGCCGATGCTGGAGGCTTTTCCAAGCTGGGCGTGGAATCAGCCGGAGTCTCCGATGACGCTGCATTCCGTCCAAGGCTTCGAGATCGACGAATCGGACCGGATCTGGCTGCTGGATCAGGGGAAAATCGCTTTCGAGCCTTCGCCGTCGGGTTCCCAGAAGCTGCTCGTCTGGGATTTGAACGTCCGGCGGATGATCGACGTCATCCCGATCCCCGACGAGGTCGCGCCGCCGCGGACCTCGTTCCTGAACGATCTCGTCGTCGATAACCGGAACGGCTTCGTGTACATCACCGATTCCGGCCAGGGCTGGCTGGACCATCCGGTGCGCGGAGGGATCATCGTCTACGACATGAAGAAGCGGGCGTTCCGGCGGGTATTGGACCGGCAGTTCAGCACGCAGAACGTTCCCGGATTTCAATTCGCGATCGACGACAAGCCCGTGACGTTGCGCGGAGGCGCGGATGGCATCGCATTATCGGCGGACCGCTCCACGTTGTACTACTGTCCGTTGACGGCGCGCAATCTATATGCCATCGATACGGCTTGTCTGCGGGATTTTCGGCTGCCTCCGGAGCAAATTGCAGGCGCCGTGCAGGCGATCGGCAGCAAACGCACCGCGACCGACGGGATGCATGCCGATGCGGAGGGGAACGTTTACTATACGATGCTCGAGGGCAAAGGAATCGGGAGGTACGTTCCAGGCAGCGATACGTTCGCGGAGCTCGTGTCCGACGACCGGATGCTGTGGGTGGACGGCGTTGCGTTCGATCAGCGGGGCGCGATGCTGTTCAACAGCAACCGGCTGCACGAAATCATGGGCGGCGGCGAGATCGACTGGACGTACCCGTATAACTTCGTCGTTTGGAAAGCTTTTATCGGACCCGGCGCGAAGTCGTATTTGTACGGGGGTTGACGCGGAGCGCCAAGGAAGGAATGAGTAAGTGAGCAACCGAAGATCGATGACGAAGCCCGAGCGAAGCCGGAGAACGCGAGACGGATCGCAATACGTTCATATCAAAATCCCCTCGCGGATGACGGAGAGGGCAAGCCCGCTGGAACGGCGGACTTGCGACCTGGCAGCCGGAGGGGTATTTTTTTGGCGGTCGATCGAGACTTACGGCAAGGTTACGCGCAACGCCTTGATTTTCCCGCCCGACAGCTCGAACGCATGCCGCAGCAGGAACGGATCGGGCAGATTCGTTTTATCGAAGTCGCCGTCGACTGACGCGATGACCGCATACGCGCCGTCCTGCTCCGTGGCATCGATGACGGAGAAGCGGACGCGCGCGCCGAACACGTCGGCATCGCTCCAATTGCGGATGGCTTCCGTTCCTTGAAAGGTCCGATTATCGTCGAAGACGAACGCGTTCTCGTCGAAAGCGGCGAGAAAAGCATCCCGCCGGTCAGCGTTGGCGGCGTCAAAATAGGCTTTCACGGATGCTGGCAATGCAATCATCGGAATTCCTCCTCATGGTCGAATAGGCGATTAGGATTGGCAGAGGCTGCTCCGATCATACCGTCGGCACCGTTCCGCCGTCGATGACGTACTCGCTGCCCGTGATGGAGGCGGCGCGATCGGATACCAAGAAGGCGGCAAGCTCCGCGACCTCCTCCGGCAGCCCCGGACGGCCGATCGGGATTCCTCCGAGCGAGTTCATCAATTCCTGCAGCGCCGCTTCGCGGCTTCCGGCGGCGGTCGCGATCCGGTCGATCATCCGATCCGCCGCTTCCGTCTGTATGAAGCCCGGCGCGATCGTGTTGACGCGGATTCCCTTCGGCGAGAATTCTTTGGACAAGCCTTTGCTGTAGGTGGTCAACGCCGCTTTCGACGCCGCGTAGGCCAACGTCGTTTCGTACAGCGGCAGCTTTCTCTGAATGGAGCTGACGTGAATGATGACGCCTTTGCCTTGCGCCGCCATCATCGGCAGCAAGCTTCTGTCCAGCCTGACGGCTCCGAGCAGATTCATGTTCAACGTCTCCAGCCAGTCCTCTTCGGTCAAGGCGAGCGCGCCGCCGGGAGGCGTGGAAGCTCCGCCGACCGTATTGACGAGGATGTCGATGCCGCCCAAGGTTTCTTTCACGGCTTCGACGAGCAGCGCCGTGCCTTCGGGCTTCGTGACGTCGGCCGAAACGAAACGCACGCCGGGAACATCGTAATCCGCCGGAATCGTGCGCGCCGTCGCGAGCACCTCGGCGCCGGCAGCGGCCAGCCGCTTCGCGATCGCGTAGCCCATTCCTTTCGTTCCTCCCGTTACCAATGCGCGTTTTCCAAGAAATTCATGCTCATAGGAAGCTAATTTCATCTTGTATATCCTCCTCGTGTAATGTCGGTTAGTGTCTATCGATCACATGAGTTAGCTTACGCCCATTCGATAGATAAGTCTAATTTATAATAATAATGTAAGTCATTATTATCGTTCATGATGGATTGTCTTTGGCAGGACATCGAGCAGTCTTCTATAGCGCTTGATTTCTGTGGCTTTTCTGCATGCGATCTTCGGCGAGCATGAATAATTCAACCGGAATGAAGTCATTCTAGATGCTAGCGAAATGGGGTTCTTCGACCCCATCCATCCAACCAAAAGGAGTGGCGAGAAATGATCAAAATGGAAAAGGAATTGTATACGGCGAACGTGAACGTGGAGGGCGGAAGGGAAGGGCATGCGGTTTCCAGCGACGGCATTCTGAACGTGAACATGCGGGTGCCGAAGGAGCTGGGGGGACCCGGCGGAGACGGAACCAATCCCGAGCAGCTGTTCGCGGCCGGATTCGCCGCATGCTTCGAGGGCGCAATCGGGGTCGCGCTGCGCAAAAAATCGGTCAAAGCCGAAGCGATCAAGATCGCGTCCAAGGTCACGCTCGGCAAAGACAAGGATGACGGCTTCGTGCTGGCCGTCAAATTGGATGTGACCATCAACGGCGTCGAATCCGGCATCGCGAAGCAAGTCGTCGAAGAGGCCCATGCGATATGCCCGTACTACAGGGCCGTGAACGGCAACATCGCGGTCGAAACGAATCTCGTAGGTTGATGCGCTGCGATCCGATCTTGACCGGCCTGCTGCTGGTGGACCCGTACAACGATTTTTTGGCCGAGGAAGGCAAGCTGTATCCGCGCACGAAGGAAGTATCGGAATCCGTCTCCTTTCGCGAGCATATGAAAGCGGTCGTGGACGAGGCGCGAAAAATCGGCATGCGCGTTTTTTACGTGCCGCATCACAGGTCCGAACCGGATGATTTCGAAACTTGGCTGTATCCGAATCCGAATCAGGTGAAAGCGCGGCTCTCTCAGGTGTTCGCCAAGGATTCTTGGGGCGGGCAGTTTCATCCGGACTTTATGCCTCGGAAGGGCGACGTCATCGTCAAGGAGCACTGGGCCAGCAGCGGATTCGCGAACACGGATCTCGATCATCAGTTGAAGATGCACGGCCTGCAGCGGATTATCGTGATCGGCGCTTTGGCCAATACGTGCATCGAAGCGACCGCGCGCTACGGTTCGGAGCTCGGGTACCACGTGACGCTCGTGACGGACGCGACGACGGCCATGAGCCATGAGGCGATGCACGCGGCCCATCGCATCAACGGCCCGACCTATGCGCACGCCATCGTCACGACGAAAGAATTGCTTGGCGAGCTCTCGCAAGCAACCAAGTAACCGACAAGGACGGCACCGCCATGAATGATAAAATCGTCATGCCGATATGGACGTTCGGACTGTTCATCGTCTTGATGAACACGACCATGTTCAACGTCTCGATCCCGAGCATCATCCGCGATATCGGCGTGTCGGCGGCACTCGGATCGTGGATTATCTCTAGCTATTCGATCGGCTATGCGTTATCGACGGTCATCTACAGCAGACTGTCCGACGTGCTGCCGATCCGCAAACTGCTGACGGTCGGATTGGCGATCCTGGGGTTGTCCTCCGTCTTCGGCATCTTCGCGACGAGCTTCCAGTCCCTGATGGTCGCCCGGATCGCGCAGTCCGCAGGCGCCGGCGCGATGGCGGGACTGGGGCTCGTTCTCGCCAGCCGCTACATACCCGCGGAGCGGCGGGGCAGGGCGATATCGATGATCTCGTCCGGTTCGGCCCTGGCCTTCGGACTCGGGCCAATCATCGGCGGCTTGATCAGCGAGTACATCGGCTGGAACGGATTGTTCGCCGTCACGTGCCTGGTGCTGGTGCTTCTCCCGTTATTGCTGCGCCTGATTCCCAAAGAGCAGCCGAAGCCGTTTCGTTTCGATCTCCTCGGCGCCATGCTCACCGTCGTGAATGCCGTAACTATTCTGACCGCGGTGACGAAGAGCTCGCTCGTCTGGCTCGCGATCGGCCTGCTGTCGGTCGCCGTCCACGCCTGGCATCTCGGGCGGGGCAAAGAATCGTTCATCAATCCGAAGATTTTCGCAAGGCCGGTCTACTTGAAATTGCTGATCGTCGGTTTCTGCATCTTGCTCGTGAATCTCGGCAATTTGTTCCTCATGCCGCTCGCGCTTGCGAATCTGTTCGGCAAATCGCCGCTGGTCATCGGGTTTACGATCGCGCCGGGCGCCGTGTTGTCCGCCTTTTTCACGCGTTTCGTCGGACGTTGGATCGACCGGTACGGCAATCTGCGGTTTCTGATTCTCGCGCAATGCGTCATCGCCTGCGTGCTGACGGCGTTTCGGGCGGAGCTCGGCGCATCGCCGTACGTGATCCTGATCGGGTACCTGTTCTTCTCGCCGGCGAATTCGGCCGCGATGGCGTCGTTGAACAATGAAACGTCGCGCATCCTGCCGGCCGATCTGATCGGCTCGGGCATGGGCTTCATGCAGCTCATCCAGTTTTTCGGAGGCTCCGTATCCGTCGCGGCTTGCGGGATGCTGCTCGCCCATGAGAAGATGAAGTCGCTGACGCACGCTTACGAATCGGCATACGGCCTATTGATCGCGGTATGTCTGTGCTCGTTAGTCGTCCTCCTCTGGTATGTCGTGACCCGGCCCAAGAAGGCGCTGCCCGCCTAAACGAGCAAGCGCGAAGTTCCGGAGGCCGACGATGGCGCGAGGCAGCATGTTCGGCGGAGCCGGATCTTATAGGAACCCATTCGCCACATCGGCGAGATGGGTTCCTTTCGCGTTTCGTACGCCAATCGGCAGCGAACGGAAAACTGACATCCTCTGCTCGCAGCCCGGGCCAAATAAAGGTACACTATCCACAGGGGAATGCGCGTCCCCGATGCGCGATCCTGTAACTGGCTGCATTCAAACGGAGAAGGGAAGAAGGACAGATGGGAGACATGTTGGTTAAATTGTACCAATTGCCGGAAACCGAATCGGCAAAACAATACGCGGCGCGTACGGGGATCACGGTACGCAGGGCGATCGGCCCCGAGCTGGTGACCGTGGCCGAGTGGGTCGAGAAGCGCTTCGGCAAAGGCTGGCGCAGCGAATGCGAGATCGCTTTTGCCCGTCAACCGATTGCCTGCTTGATCGCGGTCAAGGAAGGCGAGCTGCTCGGCTTCGCCTGCTACGACGCGACCTGCAGAGGCTTCTTCGGCCCGACGGGCGTCGACGAGCAGACGCGCGGTCTCGGTATCGGGAAGCTGCTGCTGTCCGAAACGCTCCTGGCGATGCGGGATTACGGTTACGCGTACGCCATTATCGGCGGCGCGGGACCGATCGATTTCTACAAGCATACCGTCGGCGCCCTCGAGATCGAGCAGCCGGAGCCCGGCATTTATACGGGCATGCTGAAGCTTGTCTAACCTTCGAAGCCTCCGCATATCGGACTGATAGCCGGAAGCACGCCTTCAAGAGACGCGACTCGCGCGCACGGTGCGGAGCACGGCCTTGAAGGTGTTTTTTCTCTTGCATCTCGACGTATGGTCATGGCGGACATTCGCATAAAATCGCGCGAAGAGGTTCAAATTAACTCGGACGGCATACGGCACCTATCGTGCGCAAGGACGGAATCGAAGAAATGAATAACCCGCCAATCAGCAGCGAGATCGATTTCGACGAGGCCTCCGTCATTCAAGGCTTCGATATCGAGCTCAGCGAAAAAAACGCGCAGCGCATCGACAGGCTAGTGGATGATTTCGAAAAAAGCATATTGAACCGCGTCGACGAAGAGTATTCGGTCAACGCGACTTTCTCCGATCGGCTCGCGGACAACATCGCCAGGTTCGGCGGCAGCTGGACGTTCATCGGATTCTTCGGCGCGCTGCTCGTGATCTGGATGATATGGAACTCGCTTCCGTTCATCAAGCCGCTTCACTACGACGAACCGCCGTTTATTTTGCTGAACCTGTGCTTGTCGTTTCTGGCGGCTTTCCAGGCACCGATCATCATGATGAGCCAGAACCGCCAAAATGCCAGGGATAAGCATGAATCGGTGATCGATTTTGCCATCAATTACAAGGCCGAACAGGAGATCGACGATATTCAGAGCCACCTGCATCGCATCGAAGCGGAGGGCGTGCGCAACAAGGAACAGTTCAGCGGCGAATTGATGCAGATCAAACGGCTTCTGGCATCGATCGAAGCCAAGCTGGCGAATAAGGAGGAATCAAGAATCAGGAGTGAGTCGACGGGAAGTGAGCCGTGAGCCTGCACAGCGTGTTCTAGAGCGGGGAGACTTGCATCTTGACTGAATTTCATGCCGATCGCAGACGAAAAGGACATCCGGCAGGATGCCCTTATTTCGTTTTCCAGTTGGCGAGGAGCGGTCCTTCGCGTCCGAAGACCGGGTCCTGATCGGGCAGCGGGACGAGCCGGATGTCTTCCAGATCCCGCTGACGTTCGCCGGCGTTGCCGGTTCTCGTGTTATAGCTCATCCCGCCCGGGTAGGCGCCAGCCACCGAGAAGCCTGCGCCTGCGCGAAGCAATTTATGCCCTGTGCCGGCCGGCAGCACGAGCACGTCGCCGGCTTGCACCTCGATTTCGTTTCCGTTCTCCCCGCCGATCATCAGCAACGCCGATCCGCCGAGCACGGCCAGCGCCTCATGGGAATTACCGTGATAGTGATGATAGGCGTAAACGCCGTTCACCCAGCCGTTACGCCAGTCGTTTCGGTTAAAGGTTGCTTCGGCCTCGTGCGGGGCGGTTCGGAAGGCGCCGGCATATACGAGCGCGGGCAGGACGGGATTATTGGGGATCCGTCCGTCATCTTCGAAGAAGTACGTCGACAAGTGCATGCGCAGCAACTCCCTGGCTTTTATTAGGTCCATCGCGTTCAATCAGGGATGGAGAAAGCGAATGAATCGCCCAGCGTCCGTTCGATGACGCGTTGGAACGCGAATCGTTTGTGTTGTATGTATTGTATTAACCGACTGACTAGAAGTCAATTAAAAGCGCTACGGAGCCGGCCGGGCAACGGAACAAGCTTAGGATGCGTTGAGCCCGTTCAGTCATGCAAGGTCATTCTGTTCGGTCGCACGGCAAACCTCCGGATCCGAAATGCCGGCTACCCTAACGATAGTTTTCATCTATGGTTTCCATAGAAACAATGATATTGATCTATCCATCTGGATTGCATACAATCGAGCGACAGGTACCGTGTAGGCTCCTTTTGTCCCTTGCGGGCGACTTCCCGTCGCATGCGGGCCGGAGGAGTTTTAAAGTCATTTTCTTTGGAAACGGGTGAAGAAAATCATGCAAAACGTAGAGGAGCAACACGCAACGGACGAACGGCTTGCCAGACTCATGAAGAACGATACGGTAACGGGATCGGAAGCGCTTCTCCGAAGCTTGCTGCTCGAAGGCGTGGAATGCGTGTTCGGGATTCCGGGCGGGAGCATCATCAATGTTTACGACGCGATTCATGATATGCCGGAGTTTACGCATATTTTAGCCCGTCACGAGCAGGGGGCGATTCATGCGGCCGACGGCTACGCGCGCGCGACGGGAAAAGTCGGGGTGTGCTTCGCGACCTCGGGTCCCGGGGCGACCAATCTCGTGACGGGCATCGCCACCGCCAATATGGATTCCGTCCCGCTGGTCGTGATCACCGGGAATGTCTCGACGGCGCTCATCGGCACGGATGCGTTCCAGGAAGCGGACATTACCGGCATCACGATGCCGATCTCGAAGCACAGCTATCTCGTTCGGGATGCGAAGGACCTGCCGAAGATCATCCGTGAAGCCTTCTATATTGCTTCCACGGGCCGCAAAGGACCGGTGTTGATCGATATTCCGAAGGACGTGTCGAGCCAAACGACGACCTTCCGGTATCCGGCGGATAAATCCGAGATTCGGGGTTACCGTCCGGACGTCGATCCGAATGCCGGGCAAATCGAAAAATTGCTCCGAGCGATAGAGAAAGCCGAACGCCCGGTCATTCTGGCCGGCGCAGGCGTTATTTATGCCGACGCCGCGCAGGAATTGCTCGCGTTCGCAGAGAAAACGCGGATACCGGTGACGACGACCTTGCTCGGTTTGGGCGGATTTCCGAGCGCGCACGAATTATGGATGGGCATGCCCGGGATGCACGGAACCTACACCGCCAATAAAGCGTTGCAAAGCTGCGATCTGCTGATCGGCATCGGAGCGCGCTTCGACGACCGGGTCACGATGAAAACGAGCGGATTCGCGCCTAACGCGACCGCGATCGCGCATATCGATATCGACCCGGCCGAAATCGGCAAAATCGTACAAACGGCGATTCCGATCCTCGGCGATGTGAAAACCGTGCTGAGGCAGGCGAACTTGCAGGCTCAAGCGGCAAAATCCGAAGCTTGGCTGACGCTCATTCAAGCAAACAAAATCGAGCATCCGCTTCGTTACGCGGATTCGGATACCGCGCTGAAGCCGCAATTCGTGGTCGACATGATCAGCGAGACGACGAACGGCGAAGCGATCGTCACGACGGATGTCGGGCAGCATCAGATGTGGGCCGCTCAATTTTACAAGTTCAAGCGTCCGCGCTCGATCATTACCTCCGGGGGACTCGGCACGATGGGATTCGGGTTGCCCTCGGCGATCGGAGCGCAGGCAGGCAGCCCGGACCGGCTCGTGGTGTCTTTCAACGGCGACGGCGGGATCCAGATGTGCGCGCAGGAGCTGGCGATTTGCGCCCTTCATAACCTTCCCGTGAAGATCGTGATCCTGAATAACCAGGTGCTCGGCATGATCCGGCAATGGCAGGAGCTTATCTACGACGGCCGGTTCAGCCATATGGAGCTGTCCGGCAGCCCGGATTTCGTGAAATTGGCCGAAGCATACGGCGTTAGAGGACTTCGGGCAACGAATAAAGAAGAGGCCCGCAGCGCGTGGAAGCAAGCCATGGACCTCCCTGGGCCCGTGCTTATCGACTTCGTCGTCAATCAGGAAGAGAACGTGTATCCGATGGTGACGCCGGGCTCCACGATCGACGACATGATATTGGGGGATGAAGAATGAAACGTCACACGATTTCCGTGCTCGTCAACAATCATCCGGGCGTACTGCAGCGGGTTGCCGGCTTATTCGGGCGCCGCGGCTTCAACATCGACAGCATCACGGTCGGGCAATCCGAAGAACCCGGATACTCCCGCATGATCATCGCGACTTCCGGGGACGACAAGCTGCTCGAGCAAGTGCATAAGCAGCTCTATAAGCTGATCGACGTCGTTCGTATCGATGAATTGACCGCATATCCGCTGGTCGAGCGCGAGCTTGCGCTTGTCAAAGTAAGCGCCGTATCCGAAGCGAAGGCGATTATCCTGGGGATCGTCGATCCGTTCCGGGCTGCGGTCATCGATGTCGGGAAGCGGCATCTGATCGTTCAAGGCGTCGGAGAGCAAGAAAAAATCGATGCGTTGATCGAGCTGCTGCGACCCTACGGCATCATGGAAATCACCCGTACGGGCTTGACGGCGATGTCGCGCGGGGAGACCGCGGAGACTGCAACGCCTGACGCGGCCTTAACGCGTTAAACAAAGCCATGGCGGCGAAACTTCTATTATTCGTTGACCCAGAAATAATAGGCTGCATGGAGCCGCGTTCCACGCGGCTTTTTGGTTTGACAAGCCGGCTCGCCGACGCTTGGGCCGGCCATCGGATACTCGAGAGCGATTCCCGAATCGCCTCTCCGAGAAACACCGGGAAGGAAGGAACCGATCGACATGGAGTTAAGACAATTGGACTACTTTATCGCGACATGCGAGGAACTGCATTTTACGAGGGCTTCCGTCAAGCTTGGAATTACCCAGCCTTCGTTAAGCCATCAGATCAAAGCGCTTGAAGACGAGCTCGGCGTCCCGTTATTCGACCGCATCGGGAAAAAAATCGCGATAACCGAGGCCGGCTTGATCTTGTACAAAAAGAGCAAATCGGCCTTCGGCCATTTGGCGAGCGCCAAAGAGCAAATTCAAGAGCTGCAGCAGATCGAGCGCGGCACGCTGGCGATCGGCGCGCTTCCGGGGGAGCTGAACCAGCTGGTCTCCTCGCTGCTGCTCGACTTCCACCGCGATTTTCCCAAAGTCCGCATCAAGATCTTCGGCGCCGAGGATATCGTGAGCCGCGTCTTGCACAACGAATTGGATTTGGCCATCACGATCTTGCCGGTCGAGGATGAACGGATCCGCATGATTCCGCTCTATCGGGAAAAGTTTTATTTCGTGGCGACGGCGGAGCATACCTTCGCGGGACGCGCGGCCGTCGATTTCGAAGAAGTCCTGAAGGTGCCGATCATCATGTTCCCCGAAACCCACCGATGCCGCCAATTAATCGATACGACCTATTCCAAGGCCGGTCATACGCTCGTTCCCCTGATCGAAACCTCGACGATCGATTCGTTATTCGGATTCGTTCGTTCGGGCGGAGGAGGCACGATATTATCGAAGACGCTGATCGACATGTACGATTACGACGACCTGGTTCACATCCCGGTGCAAAATCCTACGCTGTGCAGGGAAGTGGGCATCGTGTATCACCGCGACAAATACATGGGAAAAGCTTCGCGAGGCTTCATCGATACGCTGACGGCGCATATAAGGTCGTTGAAGCAAAACGCGCCGCTCGAGTACTGCGACAGCGAAGGCGCGTAACAGCATGTTTCATTGGTTTCATCTATCGTTTCAATAGAAACAATGGCATTGATCTATAATTTTAAATTGCATAGAATAAGTGAATCGGAAGCGCCGCGGGACTCGCGGGCGAGCATACGATCAATATAGAGAGAGTGGTGAACATCCATGCAGACCATAGCTGCCGTACCGAAACAAAGAAGCATCGGTTCTGTTCAATTTTTGCCCGTCAACCTGTTCGCGTCGGTTATGGGAATGTCGGGTCTATCCTTGGCTTGGAGACAAGCGAGCAAGCTGTACGGCATTTCCACGGTCACGGCGGATGTCATCGGCATCGTGGCGATCTTGATGTTTCTTGCGGTGAGCGCAGGCTACATTTCAAAATGGGTGCGGTATCCGCACAAAGTCAAAGCCGAATTCACGCATCCCATCTTGGGCAATTTTTTCGGTACGATCACGATCGCGATCCTGCTGCTATCCACTGTAATCGGCTTCCGCAGTCAAGCGACGGGGCAGGTGATCTGGATCATCGGTACCGTCTTGACGCTCGCGTTCAGCTGCATCATGCTCGGACGCTTGTTGAACGGAAATCACGATCACGTGAACGTGGTTCCGCCATGGCTGATTCCCGGCGTAGGCACGTTGGATATCGCCGTCGCCGGCGGAACGATGCCCTTTCCTTGGGCGCAGGAGATCAATCTGATGTCGCTTGCCATCGGCGGCATCATCGCGCTGGTGTTCCTTACGATGATTTTAACCCGATTGATTCATCATGATCCGCTGCCGGCGGGACTCACGCCTTCGATGATGATCATGATCGCGCCGTTCGAGGTCGGGTTTCTGGGCTATGCGAACTTCGAGCATCGCATCGATCCCTTCGCTTCGATCCTGTTTTATTTCGGCTTGTTTTTGTTCGTTGTGTTGTTCTTCAAAGTGTTCAAGAAGTCGATCCCGTTCGGCGCTTCCTGGTGGGCGGTAAGCTTTCCGTTGGCGGCGCTCAGCAACGCGGCGTTGGAGTATGCGCTGTACGTGGATTCTTGGCTGTTGATCGCCATTTCCACCGTCATTCTGGCGTTTCTAAGCATCGTGTTGCTCGTTCTGTTCGTACGTACGTTGACTATCTTATTCAACGGGAAACTGCTCCAAGGATAATGCTGCCAACGGCCAAGGGAAATAAAAGGGCATAGCCACAACATTCAGCTTCGGAAAGGGCGGATCTTGATGTACGGCACAATGGAGCTTCATCATGACGTCGATTTTGAGAATGCCATCTTCTTCGGTCAATACGTGATGGTGCTGAAGGACGAGAAAGTATCGGGCGGAGGGCTATTGGAAAGCTTTGACGAGAAACACGTCTGGATCAACGGCAAGCGGCATTCGCGCCTGCAGTCCTCCTTCATTCAGATGCCGCCTCCGGACGTGCATTACGATATTCCGAGCTAATCGCAGCGCATACGAAGGACTGGACGGATGGATAATAAAAGACTGGTACATGCGTCGATAAGCAGCGAACCGGTCTCGGGAAGGAGACAATGGATATGGTTTGGGATCTATTGAAGTCGAGGCGTTTTTTATCCGCTTATGGGTTGGTTATCGTTATGCTGGTCGGTACCGTCGTGCTCGGACAACGGGATATTCTCTTCCCGGAAATCGCCGGCATGGCGGTGGGGGTGCTTGTATTTCCGGTTCCGCATTGGATCAGGAAACCCGTTCATTTATGGCTTTCGCCGACATTGGCCGCCTTCATCGGCACGGCGATGAATAATTTGGACGTAACGCCCGTCGTGAAATTATGGATCGGCCTCGTGGTCATCGTCATTCTGATGCATGTCTTTCGAATCAATTTCGGACCGACGATTCCCGCCGCGTTGCTGCCGATCTTTTTGAATTTGCACGATTATGTCTTCGCGATCGCAACGGCTGTTTTTACGTTCGCGGTCATGTTGGCGGGATTTATGATGAGGAAATCGGTCGATGCGCCTGCCGGACATTTTCGCAAGAAGACGGATACGGTGATCATCACCGTCGTTTTGGGCCTTTGGATCGGACTGGCTGCCGTAACCAACCTTGACGTGATCGTGGTTCCGCCCGTATTTGCCCTTATATTCGAGGTATTCCATGCCGACAAATTCCCGTGGAAAGTCATTCCATCCCGCTTGGCGGTGTTGACGATAACGGCGATAGCAGCCGTCGGCGTGCTGCACGTGCTGCCGGGTTCCATCATTTGGGTAGGTGTCATAAACGTGTTGATTACCCTGCTGCTGTGCAAGTGGCTCAAAGCTCCCGTTCCGGTCGCGTTCGGCGTCTCGTTGATGCCGCTTATCGTGCCGGCATGGGGGACATGGGGATTCCCAATCGGCGTCTTCGTCACGACTGGCGTGTTGATGTCCATCTCGGCGGCTTATCGCCAGTATCGAAACAGACGCGCCGTACCTGTACAAGAGAAGGCTGCGTGAGCAAAGGTACGCCGAAGCGAAATAATCATCGCCGGGAGGCCTTGTCTATAGGGCTGATAGCAGGAAGCCCTTAGCATCCCCGTGGGGACAAGCTTTGAGGTAACCATGTCTAGACCATCGCCGTTGGGCGGTGGTTTTTTTGTTGGCGACGTGCATGCGCAATCGGACGAAATTCACTGCAATCTTAGAGCAGGGACCGAAAAAACCGTTTTATTCGGTGGGCGAGTGTCGCTATATTGGAGGCGGGCATAGATTATCGCAAAGACATCCAGAAATCGGAGGGGACGGCAGATGGCGTTGGCGTATTTGCATCCGCAAGCTTACGTTCGGCCGCAGCGCGGCCTCCTTGGCGGCGGTTTGCCAGGCGGCATGTTAGGCGGCGCGTTAGGCAGCATGTTGGGCGGCGGCGGTTCCCTTGGCAGCATGTTAGGCGGAGGCTCCATCGGCAGCATGCTGGGCGGGGGATACCCCAAAGGCGGCATATTCGGCAGTCTGTTGGGAGGCGGATATCCCAAAGGCGGCTTGCTGGGCAGCATGTTGGGCGGCGGAGGCCTTAAAGCCGGTGGCCTGGGCGGCGGTTTTCCGGGAGGAGGATTCCCAGGCGGGGGGTTTCCGGGAGGGGGGTTCCCGGGCGGGGGCTTCATGGGGGGAGGATTTCCGGGTGGAGGCTTTCCTGGAGGCGGGTTCCCTGGCGGTGGCTTTCCCGGAGGAGGCTTTCCGGGAGGCGGGTTCCCTGGTGGAGCATTCCCGGGCGGTGGCTTTCCGGGCGGAGGATTTCCCGGAGGCGGGTTCCCTAGCGGAGGATTTCCAGGCGGGGGCTTCATGGGCAGCGGATTTCCCGGCGGCGGATTCCCGAGCGGAGGATTCCCTGGCGGGAGCTTCATGGGAGGCGGATTTTCCGGAGGCGGGTTCCCTGGCGGAGGCTTTCCGGGAGGTGGATTCATGGGCGGAGGCTTTCCGGGAGGGGGATTCCCAGGCGGAGGCTTTCCAGGTGGCGGATTTCCCAGCGGAGGCTTTCCAAGCAGGGGGATCCATGGAGCAGCTCTCCCCGTCGGCGGCTTTTCGTAAAGAGCAACGGCAGCGATGATTTAGCATGACTTTGCCGGGCCCCCGAGGATGCAGCGTATCTCAATCGGAGGTCCGGCGAGGTTGGCTGAAGCGAACGGCTATCGATTGAGAGGCTGCATGTGAAGCTAAACAATCCGGTAGATTGACTATTGTTATGGACAAACCATACGAGACAGCGAGGTTCAAACGATAGGAGGGAGTTAAATCCGGACAAGCGTTTGTGTTGACAGGACTTCATAAAGTGTCCTACAATCAAGACACCAAATGGTGTCTTTTTATTGACGAAACAATGCGTGATTAGAGGAGAGATGGAAATGTCCTATACCGTCGATTTTAAAAACGTATCCACGGTCGGCCTGGAGTCTTCGCCGGCAGCGGAAGCGCTTGCCGGTTTGCGCGCGAACGAAGCCCGGTATTTTATGAACAAATACGAGCATGAATTTACGGTCGTGCCCGCCAGCGAAAGCGCGGAGACGCTGGATTACGTGAACCGGGTCTTGAAAGAACGCGATATCGCGTTCGCCGCCAAGCCGCTCGAAACGTCGCGCTTTCAAGTCGAAAATATCAAATTCGCTTACGTCTTTTACGAGGACGGTCTCAGCATCAACGTCATGTACACGGTGGACGACCCCAAGAAGCGGGCCGTCGGCTTCAAGCTTTCCGAGGGGATGGAGGTACCGGAGGAGCTGGAAGGAAAGTTTAAGTTCGCCAGGCAGAAGTCCAAGCTGGCCGGCACGATCCGAGGCTCTTTCTTCGTCATCAAAGGCGAGTATTGAACAACCGCCGAAACGCGCATAGGATCTCGTCGCAGCCGCGCATGTCGCGGCTTTTTTGTATGCCGAGGCACTGCTGCCGCGCCCGAATGCCGCGATTTGCCGGTTGTTCGATGGCGCCGGGAACGGATCGTCCCGAAGAACTAGAAAGCAGTCCCTGCCGAAGCCGCGCCATGCGCGGCTTTTTTGTTTTGCATGCCCGGAGGGACGCGGCGTTATGCGCTTACACACGATAGGGAACGCGTAGCGAAAGTAGGATCCGCGAAGCGTTACATTTGGAGGATATAACCAATCTATATACCTTGCATGCCTTGTTTTCATGGTAAGATCTCCCCCATGAGCGAACAGACGCTAATCGCTTAGCTTACGTCGCATGCCGGCCCGAGCAACATTTTCAAACCCGGGCTTGAGGTTCGGGACTTGCGCGTATGAACGAATCGGCGAAGATCAACGGTCGAAACCGTAACATCGTTCGATAAACACAGGCGTACCGGCCTTGATCGCGCTCGCGTTCGTCATCGTGATGTAAAGCGCTGGCACCGATTCTGAAAATAAATCTAATATTTACTAAATGTTAATAATAAATAATGTATTTTTTTAGAATTAACACTTGGGTAAATAGCCTTATTGCTAAAAAAAATAATAGTATTCATAATCATTTCTTGTTACTCAAACTATTACTAGGAGGTTTTTATCGTGTCATCTACGCTGAAATCAGCATTTAGCAATCATTACGTATCCGCGGAGGATCAAGGGGCGAGTCCGCTCGTCGCCAACCGGACGGTTGCCGCGGGATGGGAAACCTTCACTGTCATCGCGAATTCGGACGGTACCGTATCCTTTCTATCCGCGGCCAACAACAAGTACGTGACAGCCGATCTGAATCAAGGCACGAAGCTGATCGCAAGAGCGACGTCCATCCAAGCGTGGGAGAAATTCAAGAAAATAGATCGCGGCAACGGTAAAATCGCGCTGCAAGCGCTGGCCAATAATCTGTACGTCTGCGCGGACATGAACGTGGGGTCGGTCCTGTACGCGAATCGCACGGCTCCGTCGGGCTGGGAAGAGTTCGTCCTGTCGGGCGCGGAATCCGCGCCGCAGCCGCCGCAATCGACGCAGCCGGGCGGATTTCTCGTGACCGAACAACAGTTCAACCAGATCTTCCCCGGGCGCAATCCGTTCTACACCTACTCGGGATTGGTCGCGGCCGCAGGCGCTTATCCGGGATTCGCGAATACGGGCGACGCGACGGTCAGGAAACAAGAGGCTGCCGCATTCCTCGCCAACGTCTATCACGAAACCGGCGGATTGTACTACATCGTCGAGCAGAACACCGCGAATTACGGGCACTATGCCGACTATAACAGCCATTATCAAGTAGCGCCGGGTAAGCAATATTACGGCCGGGGTCCGCTGCAGATCAGCTGGAACTTCAACTACGGCGCGGCTGGCGAAGCGCTGGGTCTGCCGCTCCTGAGCAACCCGGATCTGGTCGCGCAGGACGCATCCGTGGCTTGGAAGACGGCGCTCTGGTTCTGGAACACGCAGACCGGCGCAGGATCGGTGACCGGTCATGACGCGATGGTCCAATCCAGGGGATTCGGCGAAACGATCCGAACGATCAACGGCGCATTGGAATGCAACCGCGGCGGCGGCGGGCCGGTTCAAAGCCGGGTGGAGCAGTATAAACGGATTACCGGGATCCTAGGCGTGAACCCGGGCAACAATCTTTCTTGCTAAACCGATCCGACATTCGAACTTGAAAAGGAGACTACACGATGAGCGGTGACAATTGGCGCCTGGTATGGAGCGACGAATTCGACGGGGCGAACGGTTCGCCTCCCGACCCTGGCAAATGGGGCTACGACATCGGCGGAAGCGGTTGGGGGAACAACGAGAAGCAGAATTACACCGACAGCACGAAGAACGCCTATCTGGACGGCACGGGACACCTGGTCATCAAAGCGATTCGAGAAAACAGCAACGGCATGCCGTACAGTTCCGCCCGCTTGGTATCGACGAACAAAGGCGACTGGACGTACGGGAAATTCGAGGCGCGCGCCAAGCTTCCCCGCGGAAAGGGCATGTGGCCGGCAATCTGGATGCTTCCCACCGATTGGAAATACGGCGCCTGGCCGATCAGCGGCGAGATCGACATCATGGAACAGCGCGGCTCGGATCCGCTCAAGGTCATGGGCACCATTCATTTCGGGAATCCGTGGAAGTATATCGGTTCGAGCTATACCCTGCCTGACGAGGGCTACCATGTCTACGCCGTGGAATGGGAACCGAACGAGATCAGGTGGTATGTCGACGGCAATCTGTATCAGACAAGGCAAGCATCGGAGTGGTACAGTTCGGGAGGCCCAAGCCCGGCGCCGTTCAATCAACGCTTTCACTTCCTGCTGAACCTGGCTGTCGGCGGCAACTTCGACGGCGACCCGGACGGCTCCACGTCGTTCCCGCAGACGATGACGATCGATTACGTCCGCGCGTATGCGCGCGACGGAAGCGCCGGCACGCCGGAGAGCGTGACGCTTCCGGCCAAAATAGAAGCGGAGAAATTCAGCGCGATGAACGGCGTGCAGCTGGAAACGACGACCGATGCGGGCGGCGGACAAAACGTCGGCTGGATCGACGCGGGCGATTGGATGGAGTACAAGGTGAACGTCCCTGCGGCTGGGGTCTATACGGTGCAGTACCGGGTCGCAAGCCAGGGAACGACCGGCCAGATTCAACTGAAATCCGGCTCCGCCGTGCTCGCGACTACCTCCGTGCCGAACACGGGAGGCTGGCAGAACTGGCAGACGATCTCGGCGACGGCGAGCCTAAGCGCGGGCCAGTCCACCTTGCGCGTCCACGCAAGCGGAGCGGGATTCAATCTCAACTGGCTAAGCTTCGCCAGACCGCAAGTCCAGAACCTGTTGACGAACCCGGACTTCGAAACGGGAGATTTGAGCGGGTGGTTCGAGTGGCACAACCATGCGCTCGCGCACAAAGTCGATAAAGATCAACCCTATTCGGGAAGCTACAAGCTGACGCATTGGGCATCGACCGGATACCAGCAAATCACGGCGCAGAAGGTTAACGTGCCTAACGGTCTCTACAAGGCCAGCGTATGGGCGCGTTCCGGCGGGGGGCAGATTGCGCTGAAGCTGTATGCGAAGGATTACGGCGGCGCCGAACTGTCGGCGAATATCGGGACAAGCCCGGTTACGAATTACACGCAATACACGATAAACAACATCCAAGTCACCAATGGGCAGATCGAGGTTGGAATTTGGCATGACGCCAATGCGAATAACTGGGCGGCCTTCGATCATTTCGAGTTGGCGCTCCAGTAACGCGCGAAGAACAGCGCGAAAGGGCCGATAACCAATGGCCCTTTCGCGTTTTTATTACGGAAACACGGCAGGAAACGCGACTGCAAATTCATGCAAAGGGGCCGAAGCCAATGCAAGCCAAGTCAGCAACGAATCTAAAGGTCATCGACGTGTCGCACCATCAGAACGACCGCGGTAAGATCGATTGGGCGAAAGTGAAAACGGATGGGGTCGCCGGCGTCTTCGTCAAGGCGACGGAAGGCGGATCGGGCCATGACAAGCAGTTCTCCTCGAATGCCCAAGGCGCTTCGTCGGCAGGATTGAAGGTCGGTTTCTACCATTACGCCCATCCGGAGCTGAACGATGCCGGCAAGGAGGCGGCCAACTTCGCGAATGCGATATCGGGATGCGCGGCCGATTTCCCGCATGTGTTGGATGTCGAAGGAGAGGCGGCGACAGTTCCGGGCGAGCAGTTGACGGCCTGGTGCGTCGAATGGCTGGAAACGGTCGAGAAGCTTACGGGCCGTCCGGCGATGCTCTATACGGGCGCGAGCTTCGCGAAGTCGAATCTGCGACAGCCCCTCGGAAAATGGCCGCTGTGGATTGCGCACTACGATACGGACCGGCCGATGGCCAACGACACCTGGTCGGAATGGGCCGTGTTCCAGTACACGAGCGAGGGAACAGTCGCCGGCATCGTCGGCAATGTCGACGTTAACGCGATGGAGAAGGCGTTCTTCGACAATTTTGCCGGCACGCCGGCCGATTCCGGCTCGACGGACGAGGACTCCGTCAAGATCGTCGTCAACGATAAGCTCGCGGCTCGCGGGCGGCTGATCGACGGGCATGCCTATCTGCCGGTGCGCGAACTGGCCGAGGCGCTTGGCGTGCCCGTGGAATGGAACGCGTCGGAGGCAAAGCCGTACGTGGCCGGAAAATCGGTCACCGCGTTCAAGCTGATCGGCGGCAGCGCCTATATCGGTGTCCGGGCGGCAGCCGAACTGCTGGGCGGCCAAGCGTCGTTCGACGGTCAAACCGAAAAGGTCTATTTCTATCGTTAGCGATTCCTCCTGCACGAAGCCCCGAGTGCTCGGGACATGAATGAGGGGCAATAACGAATCGATGGAGGTACCGATGACACAGCGGCCGATTGTTTTGATACATGGCTATTCCGATAAAGGAGAGTCCTTTCGCGCGTGGGTCGACAAGTTAGCCGAGCGCGGCTGCGATCGCGGGAACATTCACGTCTGTTCCTATGAGACGCTGACCAACGAGGTGACCATACCGGATATCGCCGAAGGGTTCGACCGCGCGCTCCGGGAACGAATCGGCCTGAAGGACGACGAGGAGTTCGACGCGATCGTGCATTCGACCGGGATGCTGGTCCTCCGATCCTGGCTCGCCGTCTATTCGAAGCGGCGGGACCGGCTGAAGCATCTGATCGGCTTGGCGCCGGCAACGTTCGGGTCGCCGCTGGCGCACAAGGGCCGGAGCTGGTTCGGCGGCGTATTCAAAGGGCGAAAAGAGCTCGGACCCGATTTTCTCGAAGCCGGAGACCGCGTCCTGGACGCGCTGGAGCTGGGGAGCCGGTTTACGTGGGACCTTGCCGAGAAGGATCTGTTCGGCGAGCTGCCTTATTACGGCTCTCACGGCGATACGCCGTACGTGTATATTTTCTGCGGGACCGAGGGGTACGGCGGCATCCGGAAGCTGATCAACGATCCCGGCACGGACGGCACGGTGAGAAGGGCGGGCTGCGGGCTGAACGTCCGCAAGATCAGGGTCGATCTGACGAACGATAAGGTCGATAACCGCATCTCGTTTTCGAATTGGAGCAACATCGACATTCCGATGTTCCCGATCCAAGGCGCGGACCACGGTTCGATTATTGCGCAGCCATCCGAAGCGTTAGTCGATATGGTGCATGCCGCTTTGGGCGTGGAAGACGCGCAGGCGCACCAGAATTGGTTGCAGGACGCCGCGGAGCGCACGAGAGACATCGTCACCGAGCTTACCAAATGGCAGCAGTTTCTGATCCGGGCCACGGACGAACGGGGGGATCCGATCCGGGACTATTACATCCAGCTGGAAGGCAAGCGAGACGACGGCCTGCACGAGGAGCTTGAGAGCTTCGACGTCGACGTGCACACGTATAGCGGGGATTCCAGCCTGCGGAACTTCCACGTGAACTTGGACGAGCTGGATCCCGCGTCCCTGGAGAGCCTGTCGTTGACCGTGATCGCGTCCTCCGGGTCGTCGCTCGTCACGTATCACGGATTCACCGACGTGCCGACGGCGGATGCGAACGTATACGGCGACAAAGGAACGTGGCATGCCAAGCTCGACCTGAGCAGCTTGCTTCGAGAGGGCGAAGTCAAATTCTTCTACCCGTTCACGACGACGCTGATCGAGCTGCGGCTCAACCGGGAACCGCTCCCGTTGACGGGAATCAACTACGTTTGCCGGTTTATTGACTAGCATAGCCGCGCCGTGCCTGCAAGACGCCGCATGCAACCGGCAGAAAGCCCGCTTCGCGTCCGAAGCGGGCTTTTCGCGTGCGGGGCCGAGTTATTTAGCTGTCGCTCGGCGTAGAGGTATGCCTAATTCATCCTAAATTATGGTAACATGAGGTTGGGATTTGATAGGAGCGGCAATAGGGCGATCGTCTTGCGGAGAAAGCCCAATCGCTAGTCGTATAGCCGTTAGTTGCGGTTGTCGCATGGATGTAGGCAAAATGGCTTTTTAGATCTGGTTGTAGCTGGAGGAGGTATCGTTATGGCCGATAAAATCTTTGAAGAACCGCGGCTTGCGGACGTGTACGATTGGTTTGATTCGCCCGAACGTCCGGATCTGGACCCCTATGTCGCAATGACGGAGGAGTTCGGCGCGCAGGCCGTGATCGATTTGGGCTGCGGAACCGGCAATCTTGCCTGCCGGCTCGCGGGTCTCGGCAAGGACGTCGTCGGGATTGACCCTGCGCTTGCCTCGCTCGACGTCGCAAGAAGGAAACCGCATGCGAATCGGGTTCGTTGGATGCATGGAACAATGGCCATGCACGCCGACCTGCAAGCGGACCTCATCGCGATGACCGGCAACGTCGCGCAGGTTTTTGTTGCCGACGATGAGTGGCGATCGACGCTGCGTGCATGCCGCGAGGCGCTTCGGCCGGGCGGGCGGCTCGTATTCGAGGTCCGGGATCCCGCGATGGAAGCATGGAAGAACTGGAATCGCGAGCAAACCTATCAGATCGTCGACGTTCCCGATATCGGAAGGGTAGAGTCGTGGACCGATCTCCTTGACGTGCGGCTGCCGCTGGTCGCGTTCCGGCATACCTTCGTTTTTCATGGCGACGGGGCGGTGCTGACTTCGGATTCGACGCTTCGGTTTCGCGGCCGGTCCGAGATCCTGGATTCTTTGTCCGCCGCGAACTTCGCTGTCGAAGCCATTCGCGATGCTCCGGACCGCCCGGGGATGGAATTCGTTTTTATCGCGTTGCGCGGGCCTGATAACTAAGTCCGGAACCGCTGACGAAACGCTTTCGGCCGCGTCCCCGTATGCTTGCCGAAGCACCGCACGAAATACGAGAACGTCACGAAGCCCGTCGCCTCGGCGATCGCGCCGAACGGCTCCCCGGTATGAATCAGCAGCTGCTTCTCCTGCTCGATCCGGTAGCGGGTCAGGTAGTCGAGCGGCGTGCAGCCGAACGCCTTCTTCATGCATAGCGCGATGTAATTAGGATGAAAATGCAGCTGCTCCGACAACTCCTTATAGCTGATCGGCTCCCGATAATTGCGGCGAAGGAAAGCGGCGGCTTCGTCCGCAAGCGCCAGCTGCGCATCCTTGGCGGCCGTGCCGCCTTCCTCCTGGAGCCGATACAGCAGCTGCTGAAAGATTCCCTGCTGCTTGAAGCGGGCTCCGGTATCCGCGGCCGCCTTCAGCCGCAGCAGCTCTTCGAGCCGCTCGTACGTCGTTTCCTTCGCGGGCAGTTCGCCCGATCGCGGTACGTGAAAGACGAACGTCTCGATCTGCATATACGGCATGGAGAGAGCCGGACCCGCATAGGGCTCCCGTTCCGTTACCTCGCTCCAGCTGCCGAGCGTTTGGAAATGCAGCCAGTGGAAATGCGTCTCCTCTTCGCACGGCTTCGCCGTCCGATGGGACCGGTCCGGCCTTAAGATCGTGAAGCCGCCGGCGGGAACGTTCAGCTCGCGTCCGTCCTCCTCGAGGTACAGACAGCCGCGGGTCGTCACGAGCAGGTCGAACACGCCGATGCCGGAACGGTCGGCATGCCGTTCGCCCGCAGGATAGACATCCTGGCCGGACGTGATGTAGTGCGGCATGGGCGGGGAAGTGAATCGGAACATTTCGCGGGATCTACCCGGGCTCGCAGTGGAAATACGGCCTGCTGGCGGACAGCGCGTACGAAGCGAGCGAGTCCGACGTGCCCTACCAGCCGTTCGATGCCGAGCATGCTCCGGTAAAGCTTCGCGTCTCCGGCAAGCTCGTCCGCGAATGGAAGATGGAGGACAACAGCGCCGGCACGCCGCCGCTCTATCCGAAGAGCGAGGGGCAGGATACCGTGCCGTTGACGCTCGTGCCGTATGGCGGCGCGCGCCTGCGCATCGCGGAATTTCCGTTGATCGGCGAACGCGAGAAGGCGTGGAAGAAACGAATGTAAGGGGTTAAACATCGGTGCCGCGGAGGTCGCAGACTTTCGCGGTTTTTTGGGTGTCGCGCCGAATGGAGCGGAGAATCGGCCATGATCATCGCGTGCCCGGGTTTGACGCCGTTCAAGCGGGGCATATATGATGAACAGGATGACGGTTCGAAAGTTGGAATGCAGAGGTTTCGACCTGAAAATAGCGAAGCGACAGAAAGCGTGGCGAACGGGAATGGATAAGATCGGAATCGATGCGGGCGGCACCTTGATCAAGATCGCCTGCATGGGACCGGAAGGCGGGCTCGAGCTCCGCAAAGCGCCGGTGCGGGAGCTGAGCGCGATTTCGGCGTGGCTCGGCGGACGGCGGGATGCGCGCGTATGCGTGACCGGCGGCAAAAGCGCGCAGTTGAAGGCAATGACGGACGAGGCGGTCGCGGATATCCCGGAATTCGCGGCGACGATGGCAGGCGCGGAATATTTGCTCGGCAAGGATTCGCCTGCTTACGTGCTGACGAACGTCGGGACCGGCACCTCGATTCACCGCGTGCAGCCCGGCGGACACGCGAGAATCGGCGGGACCGGCGTCGGCGGCGGAACGTTGATGGGACTGTCCCGGTTATTGACGGGATTGACGGACTTCGAGGAGATCGTCAAGTTGGCGCAGTCGGGGACGCGCGGCGGGGTCGACTTGAAGGTCAGCGACATTTACGCCGGCGCGGAGCCTCCGATTCCCGGAGACTTAACGGCGAGCAATTTCGCGAAGCTGTTCCTGCGCGATGACATGGACGATATCCCGAAAGCGGATCTGGTCGCTTCGGTGATCGGCCTCGTCGGGGAAACGGTCGCGACGACCAGCGTCCTGGCAGCCGGTCAAAGCGGCCTGTCGTCGATCGTCTACATCGGGTCGTCGTTCTTCCGCAACGAGCCGTTGAAGGACGTCGTGCGTGCCTATACCGTTCTGCGCGGCGGGACGCCGATATTTCCGGATAACGGGGAGTTTTTCGGGGCGATCGGAGCTGCGCTGAGCGCGAAGTGAGGAAGCGCGCGGCGGGGGTAGATCTGAAGGCTGCATAGAGCCGGAAGGGGAATCGGCGTCAGGACTCGTAGATCGGTTCCCGCGACCGGGTCGGGCGAGCGGTCGTGCCTGTGCCCGCGTGTCCTGTCTGTTCGATTTCCTTGGCTCCCCGACTTACCGCGTTTAATCTTCCGTATCATCGCCTCGGACGCTTTCAATTCAGCCAAACCCAAACTTACCTCGTTCACTCGATTTATCAAACTCGCCTAAGTTCTCAAACTCTCCGAGCTCCGCAAGCACATCAAGCACCTTGATACGCCTAACTCGCCTCACTCGCTAACTCCCCAAACTCCCCAATCTCAACTCTACGTTCGCCTCCGAACCGCCTACGCCTCGTCGGCAAGTTCGCGATCTGCCAGCTATGATTTTGCCAAATCGGACTATTACATTTGCATGGTTGCGGACACCGGCACCCGGATCCTTTGGCGGCTAGGGGAGAGCATTGAGCATACGCCGACGAAATACTACGTCTACCCGCCGGAGGATTACGCCAAGTGGGCGCGCATTTGCATCGGCATCATTCGCCATTACAATCGCGGCTGGGCGGACGGCTTCCATTACGGCATCCGGTACTGGGAAATCTGGAAGGAGCCGGAGGGCGGCGGCGGTCTGATGTGGAACGGGACGGAGGAACAGTATTACGACCTCTACCGGGTCGCGGCCCCGATCATCAAAGCCTTCGACCCGACGCTTCGAATCGGTGGCTATGCCGCCGCGCAGGTGAAGGCGATGCCGCATTTCTTCGAGCGGTTTCTCGGGATGTGCGCGGAGGAGCGGCTTCCGCACGATTTCTTTTCGTGGCATTCGTACAACGACGATCCCGATCTCGTCCTCGAGCTCAGCCGATACGTGCGGGAAGGGCTGGACCGGCATGGATTCGCGGAGACGGAGAGCCGCTTCAACGAGTGGAATTTCTTCGACGCGCGGTGGGAGACGCTGTTTCTGCCCGGGAGCGAGTATTATCGGCGGGATTTGTTCGAGCGCGCGAAAGGCGAACAAGGCGCGTCGTACGCAGCCGCCGTGCTGGCCGTGCTTCAGGACTGCCCCGTGGACGAGGCGAATTATTACGACGGCCAGCCATCCGCGATGTGGTGCGGGCTGTTCGATTATTACGGCGTGCCGACGAAGACGTATTACGCGTTCAGGCAGTTCAACGAGCTGCGCCATTATGCGCGGCGGGCGGAAGCGACGTGCAGCGAAGACGGCGTCTACGTATGCGCGGGCGTAAACGGAACGTTCGGGGAAGCGGCGAAGCTGGCGGCGTTAAGGTTGCCGTGAAGATGCAGGACTCGTCCCGGGATTACGGGTCTTTAGCCGGCGCGGAAGCCGGCGACCCCGGGGAACCCGGCGCGGAAGCCGGCGAACCCGCGGAACCAGGCGCGGCGGCGATGATCAGCAATTACCGCGGCCCGTCCGGTTTTTGCGAAATTACGTTTCGCGGGCTTCCCGTGGGCGAGCGCTGGGTGGCGGAAGAATACCGGATCGAACGCGGACGCGCGGGTCAACTGGCGGCCCGTATGAGCTGGCGCCCGTTCGCGCGCTGGCGCTGTTCGTTCCGAAGCATACGGTCGTGTTCTTGAAGCTTAAGCGCGCGTAAGGCCGCATGCATCGCAACCGAAGCAGCTCGTTCAGTCTCCAGCTTCCAAGCGCCTCGCGCATTCATGCGCCGAACGCGACAATACCTCGCGGCCGGCAGCATGACGCGAGCAGCTATTAAACTCTCATCGAAGGAGCGCTGCCCATGCATACCAAGGAATCCCTTCTCCGCGATCTGGAGAGCATGCGAATCAATCCCCGCGGCATGTTGTTCGTCCATTCCTCGTACAAGGCGATCGGGCCTGTGGAAGGCGGGCCGGACGCGGTGTTGGACGCGCTGTCGGCGTATATGCGGGACGGTCTGCTCGCAATGCTTGCGCATACTTCTGGAAGGTGAACGATCTGTTCATCCGCGAAGGCATCATGCACACGGGTCATTTCGGTTACGCGGACACGCGGGTGACGAACGCGGCGACGACGAACAAGCTGCTGAGCCGGATGCTGCAAGCCGATCCGGCGCTGTTTTCGACGAACGAACCGCTCGCTTGAGCAGGCAGGCAGCCGACAAGGAGAATGAATGGAACTGGCCGCATCCAATCGATTTATGCCATTAAATTTAAATGAGATTAATAATTATCGTGCCTTTGCGTTGCCGCAAGGCGTGCTCTCCGAGAGTGCCTACGCGCTGAGAGGCGCGTTTCCGCGCGGGCAGCAGCTGATGTGGGGGATTCCGTTCGTCAACGGCTGCTTCATTATTGCAACGCGCGTTCGTTCGTGGCGTGGGATCACGACGGCTACGAGGGCGAATCCGGCAATTACCGCCAAATTCTCGCCCGCGGCCGGACCCATATGCCTTACGCCGCTCCCGCGTTCGGCACGCAAGTGCAGCTGAACGACGGCAATAACCCGTCGGAAAGCGCGAGCATGATGGGAATGCCCGACGGCATGATGGCGCCCGTCGCCGACGTTCCGCCGGAACGGGGCGATTGAACGTCCCCCTGTCGCGAGCATGCACACAAGCTCCGGATCCGATTCCGGAGTTTGCTGTGTCTATGCGCCGCAACCCGGGTAAGTACGGGATATTGACGCCGGCGCGTTCGCGCCAACGCGCCGTTTCCCCGATGTTTCCGTATCAGGCGAACATTTGTGATAAAATGGATTCGAAAGGGATGGAAGCGCCGACTTTCGCGAGTCGAGGGGATCCCGCTTGCTTGAAGCGGAATCGACGGACGCTGGTATTCGCGTCGAAGCTATTCATAAGGACGGTGCATCGATGAAAAATGCCGAGATTAAAGTCTTTGCGGGAAGCTCCGGGAAATCGTTCGCAAACAAAATTTGCGACTATCTGGACATTGAATTGGGGCAATCGGAGGCGATGACCTTCTCGGAAGGAAATACCTTCGTACGGATTAACGAAACCGTCCGCGGCAAGGATATTTACCTCGTCCAATCGATCGGCATGAACCCCAACGATGACTTCGTCGAGATACTCTTCTGGGTCGATGCCTTCAAGCGGGCGAGCGCCAACTCGGTGACCGTGATCATGCCGTACTTCAGCTATGCCAAGGGCGACAAAAAGGACGAGCCCCGCGTGTCCATCCGCGCGCGAGTGTGCGCCGAAGCCATCGAGCTTGCCGGAGCCGATCGCGTCGTGACGATGGATTTGCACAGCCATCAAATTCAAGGCTTTTTCAAAAAGCCCGTGGATCATCTCTTTGCCTTGCCCGTACTGTCCGAGGCCATCCTGCAGATGAATCTATCCGATATCGTCGTCGTCTCGCCGGATGCCGGATTTGCCAAGCAAGCGAGGAAATACGCGGATTACCTGGGCACGTCGATCGCCATCGGAGATAAAACCAGGAAGCACCACAACGAACGGGCGGAAATCTTGGAGATCATCGGGGACGTACGAGGGAAAACCGCGGTCATCATCGACGACTTCTCGCTCACGGCCGGATCGATCGTGGAATTGTCGAAGTGCTTGATCGAGCGGGGAGCAACGCGCATCATCGCCTGTCTGTCGCATCTGTTGATAAATGAAGCGGCCGTGCGAAGAATCGAAGCCAGCGCGATCGAAATGGTGATCGGAACGGACTCCGTGGAGAATCCCCACCTGATTCATTCGCCGAAAATCAAGCTCGTCTCCGTGGCGCCGTTATTCGGCGAGGCCATCAGCCAAATTCATAACCAGGCGTCGGTTAGCCCATTGTTCGAACGGGTGCCGAACAAAGTAATCGCAAGCTCGACGGCTTCGTTATTCTCGGAACCATGACCGCGGCGAAACGGCGCAACGCCGCTGACAAGCGAATGACCTAGCCCAGCGCGTTGAACATCATACGAAAAAAGAGCTGGCCCCGTTGACGGGGCCAGCTCTTCGCGTTTCTGCGCTTGACGGCGAAACCGGATATCCGCCTTGATTATACCGTTAAATCGGTATAGAACGGAGGAACCGCGCCAAGCATGCGGACATAGACGAACAATTGGCCTTTGTGATGCGCCTCGTGCCCGATCAGGCGGTGCAGAACTTCCTCGATCGGTTCCGTGACGCGAAATGCCGGAATGGTCGCTTCAAGGCGCAAATCGGCTTCCGTATAGGAGGCAAGCTTCCGTTCATGTTCCTCGGTCAGCCGATTCAGAAGCTCGCGAGCTTCCGCCAGCGTCGACGGAACCGGTGGGACGATCATATCGCGTTCTTCGATGGCGGAAAAAAAGAAGTCCGGCGTCATGGCCAGGTGATGCACCAGCTCGACGGTCGTCATCGCGCCGTCCCAAGGACGCCACGATCCGCCCGATTCGGGCAAGACCGCGACCAGTTCGAGCAATGCATTGCGGTGCATCTTCCAACGTTTCATCACTTTTTGTGCGCTTGCGAGTTCGGTTGTCATTGTTTTGGCCTCCTGGTTTTATTTCGAGAGCGTGTTCAGTCGGAATACTTCCCGGCTGTCGATCCATTTTTCGACGGCTTTGCGGTATGCCAGGTAATGGCGCGACGCGAGATGCTCCGCAAGGGCCGACTCGTTCTTCCACGTTTCGTATAGTACGAACTGCTCCGGGCAGGCATGGCTTTCGTGCACCGCATAATCGAGACAGCCGTCTTCGGCGCGCGAAGCCGCCGCGACCTTGAGCAACTCGTCCCGAACCGGCTTCGCGTTACCCGCGCGGCCTTTCAGGACGGCAACGATCGTTATAGGTTCCACGGTAAAAATTCCTTCCATCTAGCAATTTCATCCGTCATGCGATATGAATAGGCCGAACATTCAAGGGAAATCTAAGGACAATTACGTTAATTGGCGAATGACTTCCCGGGCCGCGCTTTCCGTGGATTGCGGATTTTGGCCCGTAACGAGATTTCCGTCGACTTGGACGTTATCCGCCCAGTTCGGCGCCGTTGCGAGATTGGCGCCCAATTCGCGAAGCCGCGTTTCAAGCAGGAACGGCATGAATCTGTCCAACGTCGTTTCCCGCTCTTCCTCGTCCGTGAACGCGGCGATCGTTTTGCCGGCGACCAACGGGCGACCGTCGGACAATTTCACGCCGACGAGGGCAGCCGGCCCGTGGCATACGGCAGCGACCGTTTTGCCGGCTTCGTACAGCGTGCGGATCATCGATTGCAGCAGCGCGTTGTCGGGCATGTCGAACATGGTGCCATGCCCGCCGGGAAGGAAGATGGCGGCATACGCATGGATGTCGTCCACGGCATCCAGCGGAATCGTGTCCGTCAGATAATCGGCGGTGTCCAGCATTTCTTGAGACGCGCCTTCCAAGCTTCTATGATCGATCGGCGCTTGCCCGCCTAACGGGCTTGCGACCGTAACTTCGTAACCTTGCTTGCGGAAAGCGATGTAGGCCTCTCCGAATTCGGACAACCATAAGCCGGTTCGTTCATCGGCATTCATTTTGTCGGCTGTCGTCACGACCATTAAAATACGCTTTGTCACTGTAAGTCCCTCCTGGACGGAAAATTTACGTGAACAGCCCGATATCGCCAAAGAGAGCTCGTTGCATCCGCGCAATCCGCGCAACGCAGCATGTCGCGGCGTACCGTAATTTGCTGTAGGCATACTGTAACACGCCGCGACGGCGGGTTGTACTTCCGCTATGTTAGGTGGGGAATAACCAAAAGTAATGAGGGATGAAGATGAGGATAGATTGGTTGGAGGCCTTTCGGCAAACCGCGGAAACGAAGAGCTTGACGAAAGCGAGCGAAGCCCTGCATATCAGTCAGCCTGCGCTAAGCAAGCAGATTCGCAACCTGGAGCTCGAGCTGGGCGCCCAGTTATTGATGCGGTCGTCCATCGGCGTGACGCTGACGCCGGCCGGTCAAATCTTGCTGGATAAAAGCAAGAACATCCTGAACGAAGTGAACGCCATGCGGAGGGAAATCGCGTTTAGCCAGGACGAGGGAAAAGCCGACCTGACGATCGGCTCTTGGCCCAGCATCGCGACGATCTTTCTCCCCGGCCGGATGGCGGTCAATCAGCACGCAATGGCCAAACTGGAGATCAAGGTGCGCGTCTTCAGCTGTTTTTTCGACCTGCTGACCAATATGGAAGACGGCACGATCGATGCCGCCTTGTTCGACGATAGCGGCGTGAAGCATGCCTTTCATTCGACCCCCGTATTCACGGAGAAGTTCTATCTGTTCGCTCACGTCGACCACCCCGCATTCGGGCATAAAGCAGAGGTGTCGTTCGACGAGATCAAGAACGAGACCTTCGTGATGCTGCCCGAGGGCTGCGACATCCGGAAGCTCGTTCAAGAGGAGTTCGGCGCCAGGGGCGAAGAGCTGAATATCGCCTTGGAGATCGAGCTGGGACAGAGCATATTAGGGTTTATCCATGCCAATTTGGGCATATCGATCCTGCCCGAAATCTTCATCACCCAGAAGAAGGACACGACCGCGGCCATTCCCATATCGGATTTCGGCGCGATCCGTCAGATCTCGATCATCACGCGCGACGAAACCGTCAGCAAACGGCTGCTGCGCCTAATCGATTTAGCTGAACCGATTACGGCCCCGAGCGAATCGCCGATCTGAAGCGAGAATCATGCTCATCGATAAATAAATTTATAACTCCTCTCGTATTTCGTGATTTGTTGTCTGCTCCGCGGCAACTTAGACTAAGCATGTGCGGGTTATGATCCGGCAACTAGAAACGGAACGGAGAGAGACCCCATGAATGCTGTACTTGATACTCATGTCCGTCTTGCGATCGAAAAGGTAGAACGCGAGGCTTGGTTCGATATGTACGCCGCCGCGCCGGATGACTATATTCAAAATTCGAAGCTTTCGTCTGCGCGCCTGGGAACGAGCATCGCGCTTGCCGATCACGGCACGCCGATCGCGGAATTCAATCGCGTGCTCGGCATCGGGATCGACGAGCCCGCCAGCGAAGCGGAGCTGGAGCAAGCCATAGCCTGGTTGAACGAGCATGCTTCGCCTTCCTACGCGCTGCAAGTGGCGCCGACCGCGCTTCCGGAGGCGGTTTGGACGTGGATCGAAGCAAGAGGCCTGAAGCGCGCCGGCAACGGTTGGGCCAAGCATTACCGCGATGCTGTGCCAACGGAGGAGCATCCCATCCCGACCGCGCTCGAGGTAATACGGCTGGAGCCGCATCATGCCGCGGACTTTGGGCATGTCGCGCAAGCGGGATTCGGATTGCCCTTGCCGATCGGCGCATGGCTGTCCGCGTTGGTCGGACGGCCGAAATGGAACGTGTACGTGGCCTACGAGGGTCCTACTCCCGTGGCATGCGGCGCGATGTTCATCGATCATGGCTGGGCTTGGCTTGGCGTAGATGCGACATTGTCCGATTATCGCGGCAGAGGCGCCCAAAATGCGTTGATCAAACGACGACTGACCGATGGCATCGCCGCAGGCGTCGTCGGGTTCACCGCGGAAACCGGACAACCGCCCGAAGGACAAGAGGAGCTGAACAAATCCTACTGCAATTACGTTCGCGCCGGCTTCAAAAAAGCCTACGTGCGTCCCAACTACGTGTCCAACGGTTAAGGAAACACGGCCGGCACCGCTTGCAGTCAAATCGGCGACGGCCATACGCCCGCATACGATTTCGGTTTAGCTAACGAGTGATAAGCGGCGCCGAGGTAAACAATAGGCTTCGTACGCCCGTTTTGAAGGAGGAGAGAGCGCGTGAACCATTTATTCAATCCGTTTCAAATTAAAAACCTTGCCTTGAAAAACCGCGTCGTCATGCCGCCGATGTGTCAATACGCCGTCGTCAATAAAGACGGGATCGTAACGGACTGGCATTACGTTCACTACGTCAGCCGCGCAGTCGGCGGAGCGGGCCTCATCATCATCGAGATGTCCGACATCGAGCCGGACGGACGCATAACGGACAATGATCTAGGACTGTGGTCCGACGAGCAGATCGCGCCGCTTAAGCGTATCGTCGATGCTTGCCATGGTTACGGCGCCAAGGTCGGCGTGCAAATCGCCCATGCGGGACGCAAAGCACAGGATGCGGAAGTTCCGGTCGCGCCGTCCGCGATCCCGTTCGACGAGAATTCCAAAACGCCGAGAGAGCTGACGACGGAAGAAGCGAAGGCCATGGCGGACAAATACCGCCTGGCCGCCGAACGCGCCGTCAAAGCAGGGGTGGATACGGTCGAGATTCATGCCGCGCACGGTTACCTGATCCATCAGTTTCAATCGGCCTACACGAATAAACGCACGGATGCGTACGGCAAGGACCTGACCTTGTTCGGCGTCGAGGCCGTTCGCGCCGTCAAGCGCGCGCTGCCGGACGGCATGCCGCTGCTCATGCGCATCTCGGCCAGAGAATACGTGGATGGCGGGTATGGCATCGAAGAGAGCGTTGCCCTCGCGAAAGCTTACCGCGACGCCGGCGTGGACATGTTCCACGTAAGCTCCGGAGGCGAAGGACCGATCCTTGCGCACGGCAGGCCGGGTACGCATGTCGCGTATCAAGTGCCGATGGCAAGGGCGATCAAGCAGGAACTGGACGTTCCGGTGATCGCGGTCGGGCGATTGGACGAGCCTTCGCTCGCCAACGCCGTGATCGGCAACGAAGACGCCGATCTCGTCGCCGTGGGCAGAGGGATGCTCCGTAATCCTTACTGGACGCTGGATGCGGCAACGAAGCTCGGCAAAGAAACGCAAATTCCGGGCGTGTACGGCATCGGCTTCAAAGATCTGAACAGATGAACGCGTCCCGGAACCTCGGCATGAATTGAAAGCACCGGGGTTCGCACGAACAGCGAAACGGCCAGGCGCGAGACGGCAAAAAACCTTGAAGGAGAGGCCTTCAAGGTTTTTTGCTATGCCGTTTCCGCTGTTGAATCGCATCCCCTTGCACGCATGGCAGCCTCCCCCCATAACGGATGGTTATTCCCCCCCTAACCTATCGGTACTTCAATCCGGCGCTGCGCAATGGTACTGTATGGCTACGGCCCGGTTCCCGATCATCGGTTGCCTCGGACGGCGCGGGCATAAAAAATTTTATAAGCGATTCATTATTTCGTAATTTGTTGGATATGTGTTAAAACCTTACAATAATTTCATGCTCGTGAATTGGATCGTTAATCCTTTTTTTTCTGACTATTTCTGAAAATGAACGCATCTTTTTCATGAAGAAGCAAGCGATGCATGATTAAAGAAGAAGGAGCTCTCATGGTCGATTTTGAATGGTACAGAAGCTTTATCGCCATTTATAAACACAATTCCGTATCGGAGGCCGCCAAGACCCGGATTATGACCCAGCCGGCAATGAGCCAGCATCTCGCCTCCCTCGAAGCCGAAGTCGGCGAACAATTGTTCACGCGAACCTCGCGGAAGCTCATCCCGACGGAACGCGGCAAGCAGCTGTATTCCCATCTTGCGCCGCATATCGAGTCCTTGGAAGAAAAGACGATGGGATTGAAGCTGCATCAGTCTCCAACCATGCAGACGATCAGAATCGGCACCACGCAGGAGCTGTTTACCGAGAAGGTCATGGCTCATCTGTCCTGCATGGAATGGAATACGATCACGTATTTCGGCGAATCCGATCAATTGCTCGAGCTGCTCAAGGAAGATCGCGTGGATATCATCCTCACGACCAGGAAATATATGACGCCCGGCATTGAATATGTGCGGTTAATGGAAGAAAAGTTCGTCGTCGTGGCGCCATCCGATACGGTCGTGCCGGAATTCAAGCAGCAGAAGGATATGGAGAGCTGGCTGTCGGAGCAGCGATGGATCAGCTACGGTCTCGAACTTCCGATCATTCGAAGATACTGGAAAGAATTTTTCAAGAAAGGGCCGCTCATTAATCCGGTTCATGTCATTCCAAGCATGAACTTGATTTTGAAAGCAATCGGGGAAGGCGCGGGAGTGAGTCTGCTTCCGACCTACATGCTGGAATGCCCGCAAGCGGCGGGCGGGGGATGGAAGACGGTCTTCGAGCATATGACGGTTCGCAACGATTTGTTGATCGGCTTCAAATCCAAGCATAAACATGCGCTGGTCATCAATGACTTCATAAAATGCGTAAGCGAACGGAAGGAAGAATGAGCGGAGATGGATCGATCTGCTTGCGTTCCGGATTAGCCGAGCTCGTCAATTACAAACTAATAGCGCGGGCTAATCCGGCAAAAAAGCGGCTGTCTTATCGACAGCCGCTTTTTTGCCGTTCGCGCGCCTGCAGCGACGGATACTGGGAATCATTGCTTGGAATATTCGTTCCAAAAACCGTTGACCGGACGGAGAGGAAGAGCTACAATAACTTTGGAACAAATATTCCAAATTAATCGAGGTGAACAACGAAATCAGCAGGATAGAGCGTAATATCATTGCGAATTGCACATCATTAATGCCTTTAATTATTAGAATATACATTCCAATTCCATAAAAAGAGGAGATTAAAACATGAAAATTTACGATAAACTATTTATCGGCGGTCAATGGAAGGCTCCCGTAAACGGAGAACGACTGGAGATTCGTTCCCCGCATGACCAATCCGTCGTCGGACGCGCGGCGCAAGCTTCCCCGGCCGACATCGACCTGGCCGTCGCGATCGCCAGGGATGCCTTCGATAACGGCCCTTGGCCGAAAATGAAGCCAAGCGAGCGACAAGCCGTCATCGCGCGATTCAACGCGCTGCATGCGGCGCGCGCCGATGAGATCGCCGCCTTGATCACGTCCGAGAACGGCACGCCTCGCTGGTTCACGAACGCGGTGCAGCGCTCGCTGGCCGAACAGACGAACGCTTACCTTCGCGCCGCGGAAACGTACGGATGGGAAGAAAGCTTGAACGACGGCAAAGGTCCGATCATTCGCCGCGAAGCCGTCGGCGTCGTCGCCGCGATCATTCCCTGGAACACGCCGCACCAATCGGCGCTCGCGAAGATGATCCCCGCGCTGCTGGCGGGCTGCGCGGTCATCCTCAAAGCATCGCCCGAAACGTCGATCGACGCGCTGCTGCTCGGGGAGATCTTCGCCGAAGCCGGCGTTCCGGAAGGCGTCGTCAGCATCGTTCCCGCCGGCCGCGAAACGAGCGAATACTTGGTCTCCCATCCCGGCGTCGACAAAATCGCGTTTACCGGCTCGACCGGTGCCGGCCGCCGGATCGCGTCGATCGCGGGCGAACAGCTGAAGCGCGCGAGCTTGGAGCTGGGCGGCAAGTCCGCGACGATCATACTGGACGACGCGGACTTGGAAGCCGCGATTCAAGGCTTGAAATATACGTCATTCATCAATAACGGGGAAAGCTGCATCGCGCATACCCGCGTCCTGGTCTCCAAGAAACGCTATGAAGAGGCCGTCGAGCTGCTGAAGGTCATGACGGAAAGCCTTGCGGTAGGAGATCCCGCGGATCCCGCGACGTTCATCGGACCGTTGGTCAGAGCCGACCAGCAGAAACGCGTTCAATCCTACATCGAGCTGGGCATTCAGGAAGGCGCTCGCCTGGTAACCGGCGGAGCGGGCGTTCCGGCGGGTCTGGAGGACGGTTATTACGTCAAGCCTACGGTGTTCGCGGACGTCGACAACGGCATGCGCATTGCCCGGGAAGAGATATTCGGGCCCGTCCTGGTCGTCATTCCTTACGAGGACGAGGCCGATGCCGTGCGCATCGCGAACGATTCGCCGTTCGGCCTGTCGGGGGGAGTATGGTCCGGCACGCTCGAGCATGGTCTCGACATCGCCCGCCGAATCCGCACGGGCTACTTTATCGTCAACGGCGCATCGGCATCGTACGAAGCGCCGTTCGGAGGCTTCAAAGCGAGCGGCATCGGCCGCGAGTTCGGCGTCGCGGGGCTAGGCGCGTACGTCGAGCAAAAAGCGATCAACATTTAATCCCGTTCATCACTTCCGTGAACCGCGACCCGCGAGATGGACGATTGCAGCCGCGGCGTCCCTTGCGGGTCTTCCATGCTTGCTCGCCTAACTTGACATGGGCTGCTTTATGATACTAAAGTTAAGCTCAAGAGGTGGGGCGGATGAGCAAGAAAAAAGACATTATGGATGCGACGCTCGCATTGATCCACGAGGAAGGGCTCCAATCGGTGACCTTCTCCAAACTGTTCAAGCGGGCGGGCGTAGGGTCCGGGACGATATATAATTACTTCGCGAACAAGGAAGAGCTCGTGAACGCCGTTTATAAAGATGCCCGCATGCTCATGGGGGAATACCTGCTGCGGGATTTCGACCCGCAAGCAAGCTTGTACGAGCGATTCAAGCGTCTTCAGCTCAATCGGCTGAATTTCGGCATCGACTTTCCCATGGAATTTCTGTTTATCGACAGCTATTCCTTCTCGCCGTATATCTCGTCGGAGCTGCGGAACATGGACGATGCGCGCAATTCGGGAGAAGTGATCCTATCCCTGATCGTCGAAGGCCAGAAGCAGGGGATAATCAAGGAAATGGATTCGCATCTCTGCCATCAGTTGATTCACGGCATCATATCCTCGATCCTGAAGGGGCTCTACATCGAGAAATACCCCATGAACGAGACGCAGGTTCAACAGGTGCTGGAAGCGTCTTGGAAAGCGATACTCGTCTAAGAAGCAGCCTTCGGGCTGTTTTTTATTACCCGCTCCGTTGTTGGGGTCATGGATACCAGGGGCGAATAAAGTGATTACAAAATTAACTTGTGCAAAATTTAATGAAACGTTATATAATAGAGCGACGGTATCCGAATACGAGCGAAGGAGGTATCCCGTCCAATGGAAATGGAACTCGATGACATGCTGTGCTTCTCCATATACGCAGCCTCCCGTGAACTCACGCGGCTGTACCGACCGATACTGGATCAATTCGGCCTGACCTATCCGCAATATTTGGTCATGGTCGTGCTATGGAAGCACGGCAATACGACGGTCACGGCGCTAGGGGACAAGCTGCTGCTCGATACCGGCACGTTGACGCCATTGTTGAAAAGGCTGCAGGAAGCCAAGCTCATCGACCGCAAACGCTCGATCGAGGACGAACGGAAAGTGGAGATCGGCTTGACGGAGAAGGGCGCGGCTCTGGAAGCGCAGCTGAAGGACGTGTCGCGGAACCTGTTCGTCGAGCTTTGCAAGACGGAAGAGAATTACGTGCAGACGCTGGCGGCCGTCCAGAAGCTGCTGAAGGATGCCCAGGTGTTATCGGGACGCGAATGAAAACGAAATGCGGCAATCAAGCGGAAAGAGAGGCGATCAGGCGCCTCTCTTTTTTATTTGACCTATCGTCGAGAAAGCGCAGCTGCAGGAAGCGAGCATTCAAGCGGAAATGCAGCGGAACATCACGCGATCGTTCTAACGCCAAAGAGGAGCAATCGGCAGAAGGGATCTGCGCGATTGCTCCTTTGATGTGGCGAGCGGACGGGTTACAGCAAGCCGGCGACGTCTTTTTCCAGCTCCGACGGCTTATCGGTGGAGCCGAACCGTTTCAGCACCTTGCCGCTGCGGTCGACGAGGAACTTGGTAAAGTTCCATTTGATCGATTTGGAGCCGAGCACGCCCGGCGCGGATTTCTTCAGATGCTGGAACAACGGGTGGGCATTGTCGCCGTTCACTTCGGTTTTCTCGAAGAGCGGGAAGGAGACGCCGAAATTGATTTCGCAGAAGCTGTGGATGTCTTCGTTGGAGCGTTTCTCTCCGCTGCCGAACTGGTTCGTAGGGAAGCCCAGAATTTCGAAGCCTTCGTCCTTGTGCTTGGCGTACAGCTCTTGAAGCTCCTTGTATTGCGACGTGAACATGCAGTTGCTCGCCGTGTTGACGATCAGCAATACTTTGCCTTCGTATTCGCGCAGCGATTTGGCTTCGCCTTTAACCGTTCTGACTTCAAAATCGTAAATGGACATGATACCTCATCCTCTCATTTTATATTGCCTAAAATTAAGTTGTGCACTTCGTATCTCACAGGTATGAGTATACCGCTAAAATAAGAATCGGTCAATTATATTTTGCACAATATGATATGGGAAAATTAGATATGGCGATATCCGCCTTTTCACTGGAACGGCGGCACCGAACGGTAAGCGATTCATCAGCCAAGGACACCTGGAGCGGTGTCCTTTTTGTCTTGCAGCAGCAAACGAACATTTCGGTGCGGTTGGTAGAATGCCCTGATCGTTCTGCCTGCCGTCTGTATACGCTAGTAAGGATGGAGACGCGGAGTTTCCATTTGGAAGAGGAGGATGAATGAGCGATGAAGATTATCGTAAACGAGAGAGAGCTGAAAGAATATTTCGACGGGCTTGCTCGTCTGCTGCCGCCGCCGAACGGAGCGCGGCCGCCGGCATCGGACTCGCTTGACGCATCGGCGCTTATCGAAGAGCTGCGTCAGTCGATACGCGAGGAGATGGCATCGATCCAACTTGCGGCGCAGCGCGATGCCGGCGCGCATGCCTTGAATAAACTGGGGCAAATCTTCGAGCCGCACGCAGGCAAACCGGCCGAATTGTTAACCTCGGCCGGCATCGTGGAAGGCACGATCGCGAAGGTCGGCGCCGATTATTTGGCCGTGCGCGAACACGGCGGGACAAGCGTCCTGGTGCCGCTGGACCAGCTGGTCGCCTTTCAATTAACGGGAAAGCAGGTGGAGCGATGATCGAAGAGCTGCAGTCGCTCGTGAATAAAGAGGTTCAGATCGCGAGCGCCCTGGAAACGTTGCAAGGCACGCTCGTGTCGGTAGACGGGGCATCGGTGACGCTCCGCACGTCGGAGATTTTCGGTTATGAGAGCGGCAGCTATGCGATCGTTCAGCTGCGCTTCATTTCTTATATTCGCTCGCTGTAACGATGATGGAAGATAAGGGAGGAGAGGCAACATGTCGTTTCAACGCGTGCCGGGACTGGTCAGCGTGGTCGTCACGGTCTACAACAAGCTTCCTTATCTGACGGAATGCTTGACGAGCCTGCTCGATCAAACCTACGCGAGCTGGGAGCTCATACTCGTCGACGATGCATCCACGGACGGGTCCTACGAACATGCCGTGAACTGGCTTAACGTCAACGAGCCGGCGCTTCGGGAGGGCAAAGGCATTAATTTGCTGCGGCTGCCGCGCAATACCGGCTACGCCGGCGCCATTACGGCCGGGATGTATTTGGCCAAAGGCGAGTTTATCGCCATCCAGGATGCCGATGACCTGTCGCATCCGGAGCGGCTGGCAAGGCAAGTCCGCCATCTGAACCATCATCCGCAGATCGAGCTGCTCGGCACGAACTACGAAGTGTTCGAGGACGGGCAGCCGGACCGCAGGATGCCGGTGTATTGGCTTAAATACGGCGAGCAGATCGGAAAGGTTTACGCGGAAGGCGGGCACTGCATCTGTCATGGAACCGTGATGTTCCGCGGGACGGTATTCGATCGCATCGGCGGACATACGCGGCGCATCGAAGGCGCGGAGGATTACGAATTCATCGCCAAAGTGATCCGCTCGGGTGCGAGGAACGTGGACAATTTGCGGGAGGTGCTGTATTACTACCGCAAGCATCAGCAGCAGCGCTCGCGCGACTATTTCGGCAAATCGAAGAAGGAGCACGGCCATGACGCGTAACCGGATCCGACTGCTGATGGTGATGGACAGCTTGGCCGTCGGCGGCACGGAAACGTACGTGCTGAGCCTGGTGAAAGCTTTCCCTTCGCTCGGCGTCATGCCGGCATACGCGGGCGGAACCGGCGCGATGTACGACGCCTTTGCCCGCGCGGGCTGTCCGATTCACCGCGTGGAGCTGTCGGCGGAACAATTGCTGCAGCCTGCGCGCCAGGAGGAGGCGGAGCGAGCGCTTGCGCAGATCATGCGCAGCCGAAAAATCGATCTGGTGCACGTCCACCAAACGCCGTCGGGCCTGCATGCGGCGAATGCGGCAAGGAAGCTGGGCATTCCCGTCGTGTTCACGGTGCATGGCGCCTACTATCCGCCCGATCAGCTGCAGCTGATGCAGGCGGCCGGTTGCGCGTTCGTCAGCGTGAGCCTACCGGTACAAGCTTATTTGGCCCGTCAGGGCATTCCGTCACAGGTGATCGCGAACGGCATCGATTTCGAGCAGTACCGCTCCGAATCGTCCGCCGCGCTGCGGGCTGGCCTTCGCATCCCGAACGGGGAGCAGGTGGTGGTATATGCGTCGCGTCTCGCTTGGGACAAGGCAACGGTATGCGCGATGCTCGTGCGTGCGGCGCGGACGATTCGGTTGGACGGCGCGATTCCGCTCCATGTGGTGATCGCGGGTTCGGGCAGCCAAGCCGCCGCCATCGCCGAGCTGGCCGAGACGGCGAACCGCGAATGCGGCGCGAACTTCGTCCATCTGGTCGGCAGTCAGATGCAAATGCGCGATTACTACAATATGGGCGATCTCGTCGTCGGGACCGGACGGGTAGCGTTGGAGGCGATGGCATGCGGCAAGCCCGTGCTGGCCATCGGCAATCACGGCTATTTCGGCCTCGTGGGCCAGGCTGCATACGACGAGGCGTGGCGGTATTATTTCGGCGATCATGACTCCAAGGCGCGCCCCTCCGAGCAGTTGATCGGCGAGGCGATCCGCCGCGCGCTCGCTTCCGGGGACCGATTGGAGGAGACGGGCCGGCAATCGCAGGCCTGGGCGCGGGCGAATTTTCATATCCGCGACAAAGCGCTTGAGATGAAGCAGCTGTACGATGACTGCTTCCGATGACTGAACAGGAATGGAGTGAACGCGACGAATGCGAAAGGTGTTGTATCTAGGATGGATCGGCTTCAACAACCTGGGGGATGAATGGATGTGGGAGATGTTCCGGGCGCTGGCGGACGTTCATCTAAAGGATGAGAAGCATCGCGTCATTCCCTCGCTGCCGCAGGTGGAATGGAAGAAAGTAAGCGAGTACGACACGATCGTGCTCGGCGGCGGATCGCTGATCGTCCCGGGCTACGTCGATCTGGTGCATGACGCGCTGGAGCTCGGGAAGACCGTCATGGTCTGGGGCAGCGGCCATGACCGGCTTCATCGATGGGCGCCGTCGCCGGATGGGCGGCTCGCGCCGGAGTCGGCCGATGAAAGCGCGGCGTATCGCTCGAAGCTGAAGGCCGTGATGGAGCACAGCGCGTATTGCGGAATTCGAGGACCATGGACAAAGGATTATATCGCCTCGCTCGGCGCCCTGCCGAAGCATCTCGCCATCAGCGGAGATTCCGCGATGCTGATGAACGCGCTGCATGCCGGAGCGGCGCCGCAGCCGGCCGGACGCGTCGACGGGCAGCCTTCGACGATCGGCATCAATTGGGGGACCACCTATAACCGGCTTTACGGCGGAAGCGAGGAACCGGTGGAGGACCTGCTCGCGGAAACGGGCCGCTCGCTGCTTGCGCTCGGGTACAGGCTCCACCTCTATTCGCTCTGGGGCCCGGACCGGGAGGCGCTGGCGAGACTATACGGCAAGCTGGGCTGCGACGAGCGCGTGACGTTCGATCCCAAGGTCTATCCTGCCGCTGATTACGTGCGACTGCTGGCCGGATTCGCCGCCACGATCAATTTCAAGCTGCATGCCAATCTGCTCTCCGCGGCGGCGAACGTCCCGTTCGTCTGCATCGGTTACCGGTTCAAGAGCTTCGATCTGATGCACGGCCTGGACTTGGCGGATTGGATCGTCGCTTCGGACGACCCGCGATTGGGCGAGAAGCTGACGGAGAAAGTCCAAGCCGCGGCGGCATGGCGGGAGGGGTATGTCGGCAAGCTGGAAGAGGGGCGGCAGGCTGCTTATCAGTCGCTCGTAACGCCGTTTCGCGAGGGATTATTCTAACGCAATATGCGGCACGGAAAGAGATTGTCCGGGATTGAAGGGACGATCTCTTTATTTTGCGTGATATCTCGTGCATCATGCTTGATCAACGCCGAGTAACCGAGACGGCTTCAGGGTAAATTAACGGAGAAGCACTTGAACCATTCCATCAATCGAACGCAGGAGGACCTTAACGATGAATAAATTACGTAAAGCGGCAGCGGCCGTAACGCTCTCCGGCTTTGTGCTCGCCTTCGGGTTAGCGGCCCGGGCAGACGCCGGCGGAGCGGCGATCAAGGTGCGGCAAGCGAACGCCCAAGACGCTGCGATGGCCTCGAAGACGCTGAACAGTTTCTATAAACCGGCGCTGAACGGCCGATTTCCCGGTTCGGTGAACAAGCTGAAGATAGGCGTAAGCACGCGTCAGAACGTTCTCGGCTTGATCGGCAAGCCGGACAAGACGAGAACGAACGCGGACGGCTTCGACTCGTATTCGGCGGAGATGGGACATCCCGGCTATGCCATAGCCTACAAGCTGAACAAGATCCGGGAAATGCGGTATTTCGGGACCAATGTCGAACGCCAGACGAATATCGGGGGCATCACGAAGCGAATGCTCTTCAAGCAATGGGGCGCGCCTTCGCGCTCGAACATCATCCGGAACGGATCCTTGGTTCAGCAGAAAATCACCTATAACCGCGGCAAATACAAACTCGCGTTTATATTCAACAGCAGCACGCAACTCGATCATATCAACTTGCTTAAGCGCTGAACGGGAACCGATTCCGGTGCCGGGCGACGGTAATAGCGCAAGGCCAAAAACCGCGAGCTCGCGGTTTTTTTGTTATGCACGCGGGAGCTCATTCGATGTTGCCGCGTAAGCGGCGCCGTACGGTTTTCCGGACAGCAGCGAATGCGTCCGCAGATCCGCAACATAAAGCGGTGCCGACGTTGTGTCCTGAAACGGAAAAGCGGCAGCCCCGGACGAGGAGATACGTCCGGGACTGCCGCTTCGCGACGACTCATGATGGTGGAGCCTTCCTGCTGATGTTTCCGGTAGCATGAAACGGGATTATTGCTGGCTGGCCAGGTAAGCGTCAAGCTGAGCAAACGTGCCGCCGAAACCTTGCTGTACCATCGGACGCATCTTTTCGAATGCAGCAAGCTCTTCTTCCGTAGCGTTGACGGGGCCTCCTTGCAGCGTAAGCGAAGTCTTGCCGTTCTCTTCTTCGAGGGTCAGGATATTGATGATCTCGAGCGGCCAATTCGGATCGAACGGAGCCCGGATCGTGTTGCCTTCCTCATCGGAGAACGACTGGACAAAGACAAGCTTTTCCGGAGGCGTGACTTCCTGATACGTAAACTTGCCCCACATGACGAAGCCTTCGGGAGACCTCTGGCTGCCCAGGAACATGCCGCCCGGGCGAACGTCCATTTTGGCCACGTGCAGGGAGAAGCCTTGCGGGCCCCACCATTTCGCGAAATGCTCCGGGTCCGTCCATACCTTGAATACGAGTTCCCGCGGAGCGTCGAACGTGCGGGTAATCTCAAGTCCATTGGCATATGCAGTCATAATATTGCCTCCTTTTTATCCTTGCAAAATTTTCCATGAATATCGCGTTAATTCGTGCCTATATGATCGGACGGGGGCAGTAGGCGTTCAACGTCGCCGGCATCATGCCTGCCATCCCGGTTCTTCCCTTAAAGCGTGCCGGATGCCTGGGCTAGCAGCCGGGATAACAGGCCGTAATCAGGCGACTCCCCTTCGCGAATCTTCAGCCATTTCCGCTCGGCCGGACCTTCGAAGCCTTTCGGGACTTCCAGTTCGTTCGCATTCATGATCATGAACGCCACGGCGTCCTTGGAAGGCGATATAACCGCCGCGTACTTCCCGTTTTTCAGGAAATGCGGCTTTTTGTATTGAATCCGTTCTTCGAAGTCCGGCATGGTCTCGTGGACCATTTGACGAAGCCGGTTGCAGAGATCGACCTGCCACGATGACTGGAGATTTTGGATAAACGTCGAGACCTCTTGGTTCATGAGTCGGTTCCTCCTTTCCGAGAAAATGCTTGCCGTGAATGAGCGACGGATTATTTTCAATCCGAATATACCCGATCGGGAATATTCCTGTCAAGGAATTTTACGAAACCCCGCGCATTGCGTAATGTCCGCCGACGGTTTGCGTCTTCCCGCGGGCGATACGGCAGCGGCTATTTTCGAAAAAACGTTCGGCCTGCCAATATTAAATGACGAATGCGGCAACTTCCGACGAATTTCGCGCGTTTATATGGTGATGTTTGCGATCGGCCGTAACGCCATCGAATTAAACGACGCAGGAGTTGGCCCTATGCGCTATAAAACCAAAATCATCCTTCTACTGACGCTGCTGCTGGGACTGACCGCGCAATGCTGCGTGCTGACCGTCCAGGCCTACCATGGCCGCTTGCCTTATGTCGGCCGGCTGTTCTACGGCGTCGGGAGCGCGGCCGGCGCCGTCGATCCGGAAGGCGCTGCGCCTTTGTACGACAGGCTAAGTCCCGGCGCCGACGAACCGCATGGCGTCTACTACAAAGGGCGCGTGCTCGTGCTGATGTATCACGAAGTCGAGCAACGGCCGCACGATGCGGGCTCGTTGTCGGCCGCCAAGTTCGAGCGCCAGCTTGCGTTGATGAAGCGCAACAACTTTCACTGGATCACGATGAGCCAGTATCGCGATTTCATCCTGCGAGGAAGCCCGGTTCCGGATAACGCGGTGCTGCTCACGTTCGACGACGGCTATGAATCGTTCTACCGGTACGCCTATCCGATCTTGCGCAAGCAGGGGGCGCCCGCGACGAGCTTCCTGATCGTCGGGACGGTCGGGAACCCGCGCCACGCCGGAGTGCCCAAGCTGAATTGGGAGCAGGTCAAGGAAATGGGCCGGCATGGAATATCGTTCTACAGCCATTCCTACGACTCCCATAAGTACGAGCCTACGGATGCGAAGGGAGCGCATTCGATCGCCGCGCTGACCGGACCCGTGTATCTGAAAGACAAAGGCAGGCGGGAGACGATGAAGGAGTACAAGCAGCGGGTAAAAGCCGACCTGACGCAAGCGAATGCCGTCCTGGACCGGGAGCTCGGCGCTCCGAATCATGTGCTGGCTTTTCCGTACGGCGCGTTCTCCAAGCCGCTGCTCGCGATATGCGCGCAGCTCGGGATCGACGTGACGCTGACCGTCAAGGACGGCCTCGACGGTCCCGGCCAAAGCAACGGCTTCCGTCTCAATGCCGGCGGCGCGCGCAACGATCCCGACCTGCAGCTCGCCTTGATGAAGCAGGCGCGGCAGCGGCTGGGGCATGCCCACTTCGACCAAGCGCCCGAGCGCAAACGCGAGGCGTTGTGGACGTTGGCGGCCATGGCGGTCGTCGCGGCGCTGCTGACGGAGTCGGTCTACAGGGGCCGGCGCGAGAAGCGGAACCCGGGACCGCCGCCCGGACGGTTCGAGTATTAGAACCGCCGATCGGCAGTCCCGAATACGAGTCGACTTTACTTTTGCCGCAGCGGCCCGCTGCGGTTTATTTGCGTTCAAGGGACTTGATTTACAATTTATTTAAAATAAATGGATAGCATAAATTTTAATTATGATATATTCTGGCGTAATGTCGATTTTCGGGTTGATCCTCGATCGGCAAATTACTGGAAGATAGTGTAAGTGATGACGGAGCCAGTTTACAATATTTCAACATCAAACCGATTGACTCGAAAGGATACCTTGAATTATTCTGGTGTATCGTCGACTTGCAGCCGTGTACAAGTCGACAAAAATAGCAAACGATAGGGTATAAGGAATTATTTTTCATTTATTCATTTGAATGGCGGCAACGGAGGAAGTTGAATCGAATATGGAGTCGTTTATCGCAATTGACTTTGATGCGCGCATCGTGGCCGAGCTGAGCCAAATCGCCGGCTGTCTTGAAACGCATGCGCACGGGGGCCGCTTCGAGCCGCCGGAAAATTATCACTTGACGCTGTTGTACCTGAACGAGCTCGAAGAGACCGAAGCGGCCATCGAAAGGCTGGATCGGATTTACTTAGACAGCTTTGAATTGCGCCTTAACCGACTGGGCTTTTTCGCGAATGCCGACGATCATGTCCTATGGGTAGACGTCAAGCGCGAGCTGACCGAGCTGCGCGGGCTGCAACAAGCAATCGATCAAGCCATGGCGGGCTTATACGCGCCTTATGATCAAGCGCCGTTTTGCCCTCATATCACGTTGGCGTATGGCGATGCTTTTGATAAGGAATGGGAACAGATGGCGTCGGCTTGTCCCGTGCCTGCTTCATCCTTTACGGTTACGAGCTTTCATCTCTATGAAGTCATGCGGACGCCGGCAGGCAGGCGGTTTAGGAAGCGGAAGACATTTCTACTCGATCGGGGGCGTTCGCATGGCGAATGACGAGAAGAGCATTACGATCTTATGCGTGAACGATTTTCATGCCGAGATCCTGCCGACGAATCGGACGCTCGGCAGCGCGCGGCTGGCAGGCGCGATCCATCGATTTAAGCGGGACAACCCCGACACGATCGTCGTGTTCGGCGGGGATAACTTTAAGGGCGACCCGATCGCCGAATATTTCCGCGGCGAGCCGGTTACGAATCTGATGCGAACGGTAGGCGCGGTCGCTTCGGCGGTCGGCAATCACGATTTCGATTTTGGCATCGAACAGATGAGAGATTGGCAGGTAAGGGGAGCGTTCTCGTTTCTGGCCGCGAACGTGATGGACAAATCGAGCTTATCGGTGCCGGATTTCGTGAAGCCGTATCTCATGGTTGAACGGAACGGGTTGAAAATCGCCTTCATCGGCCTGTCCACGAAAGAACCGATGGACAACGTCGATCGGCCTCGGGATATTCATGCGCTGGAAATCGCGGATGGCGTGGAAATAGCCAAAAAATGGGTAGAATACCTGCAGGCCGGGAACGATCCGCTCGGCAAACCGGACGCGATCATTGCGCTGACGCATTACGGACTTAAGTTAGCGGTCGACGACAAAACGCCGGTAGGGGAGGAAGCGATATCGCTTTGCCGGCAGGTTCCGGGGTTAGCCGGCGTCCTTACCGCGCATTGGCATCAATTCATGAGTCTCGATATCGAGCAGGTTGCCGTTGCGCAGGGAGGATCGCACGGAAAAGGGTTTGCCTTGCTCACGCTTCGATTCACGCACGATCATCGTTTGCTGCGGGTCACGCCAAGCTTCATCGATTATAGCGATTCATTGCTTCCCATAGAGCCGGATGAACGCATTGAAGCCCAAGTCGAACATTATCATCGGTTGGCCATGGAAGAGCTTGGCGCAGTCATCGGCGTCGCGAAATCGGATATTGTCCATCGGTCACCGGCGGGAAACGAGGTGCTGCCGGAGGGAACGCCTTTGTCGAAGCTGGCCGTGCACGTCATGCAGCAGGCGACGGGCAGCGCGATTGCCATGATGTACGCGGGGCGAATGGGGAGCGGAATCAAGCAAGGGAACATCACGCTGTATCTGTTGAACAAAGTCCTGTTCTTCGCCAATCGCATCGTGACGATGAAGCTGCAGGGCCGCGATATCGTCCGAAACATCGAGAACGGCATCTGCACGCTCAAGCGGGAGGGAGCTTCGCCGCTGGCATTCGGCGGCGTGCGGGTAACCGCGGATTACGCCAAGCCGTTCGGGCAGCGGATCGAGACGATCGCGCTCGAAGACGGTACGCCTCTGATGCCGGAGAAGTACTACGCGATTGCCGTCGACGAATTCCTGGCTTCCGACGAGATGGGGTATGATTTCTCGAATGGCGCGGATCGCATCGTGACGGACGGAACCGTCAGGAGCGGCATGATTGAGAGCATCCGGGCCAACGGCGGTTTGGACGAGGAAATGCCCACGAATTTTACATTGAAGAACAAACCGCGGATCGGAGGAGATGCGATATGCAGGTGAGGCTCGAGCAGGTGACCAAGACGTTTGCCGGCAGCAAGAACACGCAGGCCACTGCCGTGAAAGAATTGGACGTTACGATCGCGTCCGGCAAATTGGTCGGGCTGCTGGGTCCGTCGGGCTGCGGCAAATCCACGACGCTGTTCATGATTGCCGGCATTCATGACGTGTCCGAGGGGCATATCTATTTCGGAGATCACGACGTGACCGCGCTTCCCTCGGATAAGCGGGGCGTAGGCATCGTCTTTCAAAACTATGCGCTCTATCCGCATCTGACCGTGTGGGACAATATCGCCTTTCCGCTCCTGAACGCGAAGGAAATGAAGAAGCGTTTGAAGCAGCGTTTTGCCGAGCTGTCACCGCCCATGGCGAATTTCAAAGCGTATATCCAACGTTTGGTGGAGGAAGCGGCCAAGCTCGTTGAACTGACGGCGTACCTGGACCGCAAGCCGGCCGAGCTTTCCGGCGGACAGCAGCAGCGGGTAGCCATCGCGAGAGCGATCGTCAAAAATCCGTCGATCCTCCTCTTGGACGAGCCGCTTTCCAACCTCGACGCGCGCCTTCGCGTGCAGACCCGGGACGAGATCAAACGGATCCAGAAGCAGACGGGCATCACGACGGTGTTCGTGACGCATGATCAGGACGAAGCGCTCTCGATCTGCGACGAGGTGATCATTCTGAAGGACGGCGTTCTCCAGCAGCAGGGCCCGCCCCAAGAGGTCTACGACCATCCGGCCAATCAATTCGTAGCCGAATTTTTGGGCAGTCCGCAGATCAATCTCGTCGGCGGCAGCATCAAAGCCAACAAGCTTTATCTGGGGAATGAAGAGTGGTTCGCGCTGCCGGAGTCCCTGTCCGATCAACCTGTGAACATCGGCGTCCGATATGAAAACATCAGGCCGGATAGAGAGAACCGGAAGCAAGCCTTCGAGGCAACCGTAACTTCGATTGCAAGAACGGGCGGAACGTCGACCGTGCAGGTCCGGCTCGCCGACGGCCAGCCGATGCGATTGCACCGCGATTCGGATGACGTGCTTCAAGAAGGGGATCGCGTGCGATTATACGCAAGGCCGCGGACGGTCTATATCTTTAATGCGGAAGGGGAGAAGATCCTGCAATGCTGAAGAAGAAAGCCGCAAGGCAAGCGCGTTATGACCGTTCGGCCTATCTCTACTTGCTTCCGGCGCTGGTTTTGCTTGCCGTCTTCCTCCTGTATCCCATACTGAATACGTTTCTGACGTCGTTCAAAAACGAGTATCGGTTTCTCACCGGGGAATTCGCGGGATTCGGCCTGCAAAATTACGCGGACATCTTCAAAGACGCCACCTTCGGCCGGGCGATTATCAATACGCTGTTTATCGCCTTCGTCTGCATCCCGGCTTCGATGGTCGCCGCGCTGACGATTTCGCTTCTATTAAACGCGATCGAACGATGGCAGGGTTTCTACATGACCTTGTTCTATTTGCCGCAGGTAACGAACGTCATTGCCGCCGGCCTCGTGTTTGCCTTCATGTTCAATTCGAACTTCGGGCTCGTGAATACGGTATTGGGCTGGGTCGGCATCGATCCCGTCGCCTGGATCAAGGGAGAAGGCATAGCTGCTTCGCCAAAGCTCTACTACGAGGCGTATGCCCGCTGTCTGTTCATCCTGTTCGTCTATACCGTATGGCAGGGGATATCGCTTAAGATCATCCTGTTCATGGGGGGATTGCAGAACATCAACAAACAGTATTACTTGGCGGCGAAGGTCGACGGGACGAGCAGCTGGCGCATCATTCGCAAAATCACGCTGCCGCTCTTATCCCCGACGACCGTCTACGTGTTCATCACGTCGGTCATCACGGCGTTCAAAGCGTATGCGCAGGTAATCTCGCTGTTCGGCAGCCACTACGGCCCTCCGGGAGACGACTCCAAGATGATGATTACGCTGGTGGGCTACATGATGGATGCAATGGGCGATTATTTGACCCCGGGTTCGATCAGCAAGGCAAGCGCGGCGGCGATGATTCTCGTCCTGCTGGTCATGCTCGTCACGATCGTGCAATTCAAATTAACCAAAAAGCGGGTTCATTACAATTGAAAACACAATTTGCGAGAAAATTCGCCGTCTATCTTCTGCTTACGATCGCGGTATCCCTTATGCTCGTGCCGTTCTACTGGATGATCAACACGTCCTTAAAGTCGAGCGTTGAACTGCTGAGGACGCCGCCGACGATGATTCCTGCCGAGCTTCGCTTTCAGAATTTTCTGGATGCTTTGATCAAAGCGCCTTTTCTAAGGTATCTGTCCAACACGGTATTCGTCGCGATCGCCGTAGTGGCCGTCAGCACGGCGGTTACGGTATTGGCGGCCTTCGCGTTCGCGAGATTGCGCTTCCGGGGGAAGACGCTGTTATTTTTCGCGGTGCTCGGCACGATGATGGTTCCGCAGGAGATGCTGATCATTACGAACTTCATGACCGTGTCGAAGCTGGGATGGATGAACAGCTGGCAGGCGTTAATCGTGCCGTATTGCATCAATCCGTTCAATATATACTTGCTGAGGCAGACCTTCAAGCAGGTGCCTGACGAGCTGTACCTGGTCTCGCGGGTGGACGGCGTAAGCCATTTTCGATACTTGCAGAAAGTTGTGCTGCCCTTGTCCAAGTCGTCCATCGTGACGACGATGATATTGTCGACGATCTGGATCTGGGACTCGTATGCATGGCCGAACTTGATCACGACGGACGACGGCAAGCGGCTTGTGTCGAACGGCCTGCAAAATGCCTTCACCAGCGATACCGGACGAATCCAGTACGAGCTGCAGATGGCCGCCGCAACCATGGTGATCGTTCCGTTGGTGCTGTTCTTCTTGCTTCTCCGAAAATATATCCTTTCGGGAATGGACAAAGGCGGCCTCAAAGGCTGACAGAGGCTTCATATACGGCGTATCGGCGATCTGCCGGCAGATCGCACGGACCCTTCACATAGCGCAGCGGGGTAATTAAAGCGATAAGCAAACAGGATGGAAAACGGGAGGCACTACGATGAGGAAGTTAGTAACGACAAGTTCGGTTTTGACGATAGCAGTGGCATTGACGGCATGCGGAGGCGGAAACGGCGCGAAAGGCGAAGCCGGCGCGTCCGGCGCTCTGGAGAAAGCCGTTCAGGCCGTCGTGACGGATAAGAAGGACGTCACGATTTCCTTCTGGACGAGCACGGGAGCCAGCAATCTTCCGTTTCTGGAACGAATGGTCGATGACTTCCGGACTCAATATCCCAATATTAAAGTCGATTTTTCCGCGCAAGGCAGAGTCGACGAGTTGGCGAAGAAGCTGACGCAAAACATCGTTTCGAAAAGCACGCCGACCTTATCCAATCTAGATGCCAGTACCTTTCCGGAATATATCGACAGCGGCGCAATCGTGGATCTCCAGCCCTATTACGCGGACGGGAAGATCGGCTTCTCCGGCGAGGAGCAGGCGGATTTCTACCCGATCTATCTCGACGAGGCCAAAAGCTTCGGTCCCGAGGGAACGCTGTACGGATTTCCGACCAACAAGAAAACGACGGACGTCTTGGTGTACAACAAGACGTATTTTGACGGCAAGGGCTGGACGGCGCCGTCGACTTGGGATGACGTCGTGAAGGACAGCCAGACCATCAAGGACGACACGGGCAAGCCCGGCTTCAGCTTCGATAATTCCTACGGGGATGCCGCGTTCAAGCTGATGTCGCAGCAATGGGGGAGCCCGTATGTTGCCGCCGACGGCACGGCAGACATTAACAACGACGCCACCAAGGACGCATTGGCGTTCTACAAAGGCAATATGACGAAAGGTTACTTTACCATGCCTGCGCTCATGCCAAGCGCGGGCGGCAAAACGAGCAGCAACGGGTTCGTCATGGAAGAAACCTACATGTATGTCGGGGCGGCCGCGGGCGTTCCGTTCGCAATTCCCAATCCGAAAGCGGGCCAGAAGCAGTTCGACCTCGGGGTAGCGCCCGTTCCGCAGAAGGATCCCGCGAAGCCGGTGGCGTTGTCCAAAGGAGAGGATTACGCGATCTTCGCAAACGCGACCGACGAGCAGCGCGTCGCCGCGTGGCTGCTGATCAAGTTCCTGTCCGGCGCCGAGGAAAACGCGGACTGGCTGATCAATTCGGGGAACCTGCCGATTCGCAAATCGATGCTGGAGGTTCCGGCGTACAAGCAGTTCCTGGCGTCCGACAAATCGGATCCGAAGAAGTATTACATGGCTGCCGCCGTTAAAGCGGCGCTCGCCACTCCCATGACATACGACAAGGTAACCGCAAAATCCGGCGACATCGCGACGGAGACGGGCAACCTGTGGGAGTCGGTCATGATCGGCGGCGGCGATATCGCTTCCTTGTTGTCGCAGGCAGCCGAGAAGGTAAAATAATCCTCCCGAAACGAACGGGCGCCGTGCACGAACGTTGTGTCCGGCGCCCGCCCGCTTTCAACTTATTCAGAAACGGAGCGTCGACAGCTATGGGGAGAAAGATGTTCTTTTTTGATTTCGACGGCACGTTATTCAGCCATGCGACGAAGGAAGTGCCGGAAGGAAATATTCGAGCGCTGCGGAGGCTGCAAGAACAAGGACATGCCGTCATGGTCGTAACCGGGCGAGGAGCCGAATCGCTGCGGTTCATCCAAGCGGCCATCCCGCTTTCGTTCGATGCGATCAGCGTGCTGAACGGCCAACTGATCTATGAAGCGGGAGAGATCGCGTACGAGAATCAAATCCTGCTCGCCTCGATGGGTCATCTTATCCGGATCGCCAAAACAAACCGTTTCTCTTACGGCGGCTATGATAAGAACGGCGTCGTCGTGAACGGGATCAACGATCGCGTCGCGTCGGTTTGGCGTAATTTCAACGCGCCGTTGCCGGCGGCGAGGGACGAATTCGAACAAGACACGCCGCTCTACCAAGGGCATTTATATATCACGCAGGACGAAGCAGCGCTTTTCGAACCCTATCTCGACGATTACATCGCGAATTGGTCCGATCCCTGTTTGGTGAATTTGATACCCAAGGACGCAGGGAAGTCGCAAGCGGTCCGCTGGTGCATGGCGCGTTACGGCGTTGCGAGGGAGGACACCTTTGCTTTCGGAGACGCTTTTAATGACAAAGACATGCTGTTGTCCGTAGGACACGGGATCGCGATGGGCAATGGCGATCCCAGCATCAAGGAGCTCGCGGAATTCGTGACCAAATCGGTAGACGAGAACGGCATTGCATGGGCTTTAAAGCACTATCACGTGCTGGAGGATGACGAGGAGATGACGACAGGGGGCGGAAATGATGTCCGCGACTAAGAATCCCGTAACCTGCGTGATCCTCGCGACGAGCGACCTTCATGGATACATTCGCGAGACGGACTATCGGACGGGGGAAGAACGGCAGGATGGGCTGGCCAAGCTGGCGACGCTGTTCCGCAAGGAGCGCGCGCTCGAGCCGGGGCTGATCTTGATCGATAACGGAGATCTGCTGCAGGGCTCCCCGCTTGCGGCTTATGCCGCGGGAAGATTGCGGGAGGACGAGCCTCATCCGTTCATCCCGGTCATGAACGAGCTGGGCTATGACGCCATCGTTCCGGGCAATCACGAGTTCAATTACGGGATGCCTCTGCTGCGCCATGCGATGCGGGATTCCGACTTTCGGTGGCTATCCGCGAACATTGCGGATGCTCGAACGGGCGAGCCGGCTTTCGGAAAGCCGTATATCGTCAAATGGCTGACGGGCGGGGTGAAGGTCGCGATCCTCGGGGTGACCACCTCCCATATTCCGAATTGGGAACATCCGCAACACATCGTTGGCCTGAACTTTCTGGATGCCGTGGAAACGGTACGAAGCTGGACGGCCAGGATTCATGAAGAGGAAGCGCCCGATCTGCTGGTCGTCAGCTATCATGGCGGCTTCGAGCGGGATCTTGCGCTTGCGGGCGAATCCGCCGAGGAACGGCTCACCGCCGAGAATCAGGCTTATGCCCTGTGCACGGAAATCGCAGGCATCGACGTGCTCGTTACCGGCCATCAGCATCGTTTAATCGCTAGCGAATTAAACGGCGTCACCGTCGTGCAGCCGGGCTGCAACGGACAAGCGGTTGGCAAGATTACGGTGTCGTTCGTCCATGAGGAGGGACGTTACCGAATCGCGGAAAAGCGGGCAGAGCTTCTCATGCCGGACGCATCGACGCTGCCGGATGAACGGGTCCTGCAGTTGACCGAGGCATGCGAGTCGGAAACGCAGGCGTGGCTGGATCAGCCGATCGGCAAGCTCGAAGGGGATATGCGGATCGCGAGCCCGTTCTCCTGCCGTGCCGCTCCGCATCCGTTCATTGCCTTCATTCATCGCGTTCAGATGGAGGCGGCGCGTGCCGATATCTCCGTGGCGGCGCTGCTCTCCGAAGATACGCAAGGATTCGGTCCGGTCATTACGGTGCGCGATGTCCTGACCACGTTCGTTTATCCGAACACGCTGACCGTATTGCGGTTGACCGGACAAGCCGTCCGCGATGCGCTGGAGCGTTCGGCCCGTTATTTTGCCATCGGAACGGATGGTCGATTGACCGTCAGCCGGCAGTATTTGGAGCCGAAGGCGCAGCATTATAATTACGACATGTGGTCGGGCATCGAATACGAGCTGAACATCGCCAAGCCGGTCGGCAAAAGGGTCGCGAAGCTGAACCGGCATGGAGCGCCGATCGCGCCGGACGAAGAGCTGGACGTCGTGATGAACAACTATCGGGCAGCGGGAGGCGGCGACTACGACATGTTCCGGAATCGGCCGGTTATCCGAGAGGTGGCGTCCGATATGGCGGAGCTGGCCGTCGAGTTTATCCGGAAGCACGGCACGATCTACCCGATCTCCGCTGACAATTGGCGAATCGCGCTATCGGAGAGCGACGGATAGGCTGGCCGCGAATGCGAGCGAATACGTCGTATGAATGTCTTTCTTCGCTTTCCGTGCCGCAATTTGCATAAACGGCGCCAAAAATAAAACAATAAGGCGTCGTCCGATACATGCATGCGTTTTCGGCAAACGGGCTTAAGCTTAGGAGGAATGAATTCGTGATTCGAGACCGATTGAAAGGGAAATTGGGTTTTGGCACCGCTCCGCTCGGCAACATGTTTCGCGCCATTCCGGAGGAGGAAGCGATGGCGACCGTGCAGGCGGCCTGGGAGCAGGGCATTCGCTACTTCGACACCGCGCCATTCTACGGCGCAGGGCTGGCGGAATCCCGGCTCGGGGAGGGACTGGCCCCCTATAAGCGGGACGAGTACGTGCTCAGCACGAAGGTGGGCCGATATATCTCGGACGAACTCGAAGACCCTGCCGCGCGCGACTTGGGCGAGAAGGGCGGCGTGTTCCAGTACGGCAACAAGAACAAGATTATCGTCGATTACAGCGAAGACGGCACCATGCGCTCGATCGAACAAAGCTTGGCACGGCTGAAGACGGACCGTCTGGATATGGTGTTCGTCCACGATATCGCGCAGGACTTCTACGGAGACGAGTGGCTGGTGCATTTCGAGGCCGCCCGCAAAGGAGCGTTCCGAGCGCTGAAGCGGCTTCGTGACGAAGGCGTCATCGCTTCCTGGGGGCTTGGGGTCAATCGCGTGGAGCCGATCGAGATCGCGATGGAACTGGAGGAGGCCGTGCCGGACGTCAGTCTGCTGGCCGGGCGCTATACGCTGCTCGACCATGGGAGAGCGCTCCAACGGTTGATGCCCTCCGCGGCATCGCGTCATATCGATATCATCGTCGGCGGTCCGTACAGCTCGGGTATCCTGGCCGGCGGCACGCACTTCGAATACCAGAAGGCCAGCCCGGAGATCATCGCGAAAGTCGAGCGAATCAAAAGCGTCGCGCAGCGCTACGGCATCAGCCTGAAAGCGGCGGCGATCCAGTTCTCGCTCGCGCATCCGGCCGTCGCGGCCGTGATTCCCGGCGCCAGCCGCCCGGAGCGGATCGCCGAGGACCAAGCCGCTTTGCAGGAAGTCATCCCGGCTGAATTTTGGCGGGACATGCGCGAGATGCAGCTGGTATCGCCGGAAGCGCCGCTGCCGATCGATAAGTAAGCGCCGCCCGCCGGCTTGGCGCGGTCCGCGTTCGCCGGCATGAACATTCAGAAGCTTGCGTCGGCTGCAGGCTTCTTTTTCTTGTATTCCCGGTGCGGTCCTATCATAATATCGTGTGTAACTTGCTTGTCGCCAGAGAGGATGAGACGCGATGGGAGACGCCGTTATCGAGCAAGCCGAACGAATCGCAGGAGATTTTCTCCAGGAACCTGTAAGAGCTTCGTTTCAGATCCTGGGGAAAGGCTTCGTCAATCAGGTTTGCGTCGTCGAAACCGATCGGCGCAAAGTCGTTGTCCGCATGAACGATGCAAGCGCCTACCCCGCGTACGCGAAAGAAAAATGGTGCATCGAACAAGCAGCCGCAGTCGGCATCCCCGGACCCGCGGTGTTGTCCATCGGGATCGTCGGCGATACCGCCTATATGATTCAGTCCTATATCGACGGTGACAACGGCTTGGACAGCAAGGCGCCGAAGGCCGATATTTGGAGGCGGCTGGGCCAATATGCCAAACGCATTCACGCGATCCCGGTAAAGGGATTCGGAGAGAATTTGGCCGATCCCGCTCAAGGCGAGTTTCGATCGCCGCCTCATGCCGGATCGGACGGCAGTTGGCAGGGGTACGTGCAGTACAATATCGATTGTTTGACGGAGCGGGATCCGTTGATACGGCTTGGCGTACTCGACGAGGCGTCATCCCGGAACGTGCGAAGACGGTTTGAACGCTTGAAGAAAGAGACGTATCGCTTCGGATTGATCCACGGCGATCTCTCCTTGAAGAATACGATCGTGAGCGGGGCGGGAGAAGTCCGTTTATTGGACTGGGGCAATGCGGAAGTCAGAACGGTCCCGCACGGAGACCTGATGCGGGTGATGCAAGGCCGATTCCTGGACGGAGACCCGAGTCCGGAAGCGTTCATGGCTTTTCTGGACGGATACGGCGGCATGGGCGAGGATGACCTTGCGGCTGCGAGAGAGCTGCTCGTCCTGCGATCGTTCGATAATCTCAGGTGGGCGCTCGACCGCAGTCCCGACCGGATCGAGTCTTATGCCGCGATCGCGAAACATGCGCTTGGCCTCGTGATGGATCCCGGGCATGCCGATTGAATGGGCCATCGCGATGATTCACGACGATCCACGTCGTCACCTTACGAGTAGGCACGCCAACGCCGGCGTGCCTACTTGCGCTGCGCGCTTTCATGCGTTTTCGCAAAATAACGAAACCCGCGCGGATAAGCTGCCGATCCATGGCTTCGATCCGGCGGGATAGTTTTATGAAAAGCGGGCATAATACCTCCTAAAAATTGGGATCGGAAATGCAAAGCGCGGCATGCGATGGTCCTAACGGCGGTTCGACATCGCAGCCCGCAGAAGGAGGAGATAGAATGACAGGCAAAGGGATTCTGCGTTGCAGCCTGATCGGCGCAACCTTGTCGATGTTGTTTTGCGAGCCGGCGCACGGTTTGGCGACGAGACCGGCGCGGCCTTCGGCCCAGCTCGTCGTCAGATCCTCGCCGGACGCGGCACTGGCATCCGCGTTGACGCTCGATTCGAAAACGTGGAACGACGCGCTGGCGGCAGGCGCGGCGCAGCCGGAGGAATACGCGCCCGTATCCGACGTTTACCTGACGGTCAAGGACAAGACCTATATGATCGATCCGTCCTACCGGCTGTACGATCCGGCCAATGCCATGGCGATTCAGCTTCGCGGCGAGACGAAGCGACAGCTGATCGCCCATGCCGCGGCGCTGAAGTCGAAGCATTACGGGAAATTGCTGGCATGGCCGGAAGCCAAGGAGATCGTCACGATGAAATCGATCTTCACCGTCGTCGACCTGGAGAGCGGGCTGCGGTTCGAGGTCCAGCGAAGAGCGGGCAGCACGCATGCCGACGTCCAGCCGTTGACGAAGCGCGACACGGACGTCATGAAGCGAATCTATGAAGGGAAATGGAGCTGGAGAAGAAGGGCGGTCCTCGTTGCGAAGGACGGCGAGACGATCGCCGCTTCGATGCACGGCATGCCGCACGGGGGAGACGGCATACCGGACAACGACTTTAACGGTCATTTTTGCATCCATTTTCTGGGCAGCAGCACGCACAAGACCGGGAGCGTCGACCCGGATCACCAGACGATGGTGCATAAGGCGGCCGGCAAGCTGCCGCAATACATGCGGCAGGCTTCGCCCGAGAACGTCGCGGAGCTGTTCTTCATCGCGATCAACCAGCGGGATCCCGAGCTCATGGCCGCGCTCTTCCCGTATCGCAACCATGATCAACTAACGCGTCTGAAGCAGGAGGCCGCGAGCGTCATCGCCATCCGCCGGACGTCGGATTACGCGGAGGCGGCGTCCGGCGATCTGCTTGCCGTGGATTTGCCGGCGAGGGCGGTCATTTACCGCGACGGTTTCCGGAAGGCGGAGAACACGTTCGTCTTTCATTTGCGCAGGAGCTCGATCGGGGAAGCTTGGAAAATCGATTACGTGGAGAATGCCTTATGAATTGGTTCTGGTTGACGGGTATCTTATGGCTGCTTCATCAAGGCGACGGCAGCGAGCAAGCAAGCGAGCATTTATCCGTGTCGGTCCGGGGGCAGGCCGCCGTCGTGATCCATCGCGCCGAATACGCGTCCCCCGGCTTCACGATGGTGGACCTGAACAAATTCGACCGGCTCGTCGCGAGCTTGGAGAAGCAAAGCTACGAAGCCCCCCGCAACGCGTACATCGGCGACCATGGGGGAATCGTGCCCGAAGCGTTCGGGCACAGGCTCGATCAGCAGGGGTTCACCGAACGGTTTTTCGAATTTTTTTACGGTACGGGGTCGGCGGCGATCGACGCGCCGCTCTTGAACGTCTATCCGCGGGTCGACCGCGAGCTGCTGGCGGAGATCAAGGAAAAGCCGATCGGCCACTACGTCACCTACTACAATGCCCGGAACCGCAACCGTTCGCATAACATCCGGCTGGCGGCGGGCGCGATCAACAACACGGTCCTCTTCCCCGGGGAGACGTTCTCGTTCAACGCGGTCGTCGGCAAGCGGACGAAGGAGAAAGGCTACCTGCAGGCGCCGATCATCGTCAGAGGCGAATTATCGGAGGGAATCGGCGGCGGGATCTGCCAAGTATCCTCGACGCTGTTCAATGCGACCGACCGTGCGGGATTGCACATCGTGAAGCGCTATTCGCACAGCCGCAACGTACCGTACGTGAGACCCGGGCGCGACGCGACCGTCAGCTGGGACGGTCCGGATTTCGTCTTCCAGAATCGCTACAATCAACCGATCCTGATCCGCGCGCAAGCGGTCCCCGGCAAATTGTTCGTGGCCATCTACTCCTCCGACGTCATCGAATACAAGCCGCGCGCGGTGCCGAACATGTCATTCGGCCAGCTGCCGGTGGAGATCCTTGCCCCGCATGACGCCGATAGCCCCGATTCCGGCGGCCGGTAAGCGGGTTGCGCTTATATCGCCCGAATTTACGGCAGCATCCGAACGCCGCATGCGTTGCATCACCAATCCGCTTCGCGAAAGGAGTATACGCATGACCGAGGTTAACGCTGCAGCCGCCGGCTCCAAGCGCGCGCTGCGCAACGTGTTTTGGGCGGCCGGCTTCGGCTGGATGTTCGATGCGATGGATGTCGGTTTGCTGTCCTTCATCCTGGTCGCGCTGCGCAAGGATTGGGGGCTGACGGCGCAGGAGGCCGGCTTGCTCGGCACGGTCAATCTGGTCGGCATGGCCATCGGCGCGGTATTGGGCGGCTATCTCGCCGACCGCATCGGCCGGCGTCCCGTTTTCTTGTTCACGCTGGTCGTTTTCGGCGCGTTCAGCTTCGGCAGCGCCTTCGCAGGCGGGCTCGGCATCATGCTGGCGCTGCGGTTTCTGATGGGCGTCGGACTCGGAGCCGAGCTGCCGGTCGCTTCGACCCTCGTCAACGAATTCGCGCCGCCGGAGACCAGAGGCCGGATGGTCGTTCTCTTGGAAAGCTTCTGGGCCGCCGGCTGGATCTTGGCCGCCGTTCTCGCCTACTTCGTGATTCCGCCGTTCGGCTGGCGGGTCGCGGTCGCCGTCGGCGCGCTGCCGATCCTGCTCGCGATCTGGATTCGCCGCGAGGTGCCGGAGTCGCCGCAGTTCCGGCCGAAGCAGGAGCGGCGCACCCGAATCCGCGAGCTGTTCACGACGTATAAGCGCGAAACGATCGCGCTGTGGGCGGTATGGTTCGCCATCGCCTTCTCCTATTACGGCATGTTCCTGTGGCTGCCCTCCGTATTGGTCGACAAAGGCTTCTCGATGATTCAAAGCTTTCGCTACGTGCTGCTCATGACGCTCGCCCAGCTGCCCGGCTACTTCGCCGCCTCGTACCTCGTGGAGAAATGGGGACGCAAGGCGACGCTCGCCGCGTTCCTGATCCTCTCCGGCGCGATGGCGCTCTGCTTCGGGTTCAGCCAGAGCACGGGCACTTTGCTGCTCACGGGCGCGCTGCTATCCTTTTTCAACCTGGGCGCGTGGGGGGCGCTGTACGCGTACACGCCCGAGAACTACCCGACCGCCATCCGGGCGGCGGGAGCCGGCTTTGCCGCCGGCTTCGGCCGGATCGGCAGCGTGGCCGCGCCTTACCTCGTCGGCGTCCTGGTCCAGGCGAAGATCGGCTATGCCTCGATCTTCGGCGTGTTCGCCGCGGTGCTGTTGATCGGGACGCTCATGCTGCTTGGATTCGGCGTCGAGACCAAGGCTCGCAGAGCATCGTGACCGGGCGAATCGGGTTCGGCCTGCGGTTGTCGGCGAGCCGGCGCGACGCGGAGAGGGAGGATGGGCCTCCCGGCATGCCCGGCGCTCAGGTCGGCAGCTCCAGATGCCTGAACCCGGTCGGGGTCATGCCCGTTTTTTGCTTGAACAGGTTCGAGAAATAATGCGGATCGACGTAGCCGAGGCGGAAAGCGATCTCGCTGACGGTCATGTCCGTATCCTTGAGCAGCGATTCGGCCTGCCGGATTCTTCTCGACAGCAGGTAATGGTAGATGGTGAAGCCGGTTTCTTTCTTGAACAACCGGTTGAGCTGCTTGTAGGACATCGTCATCTGCTTGCTGAGGCGCTCCGAATCGAATGGGCCGACCAGTTGATCCATGTAGGTCTTAACGTGCTGCACCTGATCGGAGAGCAGCAGGTTTCGGCTCTTCAGCAATCTGGTAAGCGCTATCATAATCTCCGTGCACACGAGCACGACCGCGGCTTGCACCTGCTCGAGCGGCTGCGGCTGCGGCTGCCTCATCAAAGCCATCCCTTTGCGGAACAAATCCTCCAGCGGCGCATCCGCGACGAGCGCCCGTTCCTTCAGCTGGTACGCGGACAGCAGGTCGTCGCTGTTCCCCCCGATATTGAACCACAGATACGTCCAATACCCGTCCTGGTCGGGCATGGCCGTCACTTCATGGTAGCTGCCCTTGCGCAGGATGAACACGTCGCCTTCCTTCGGATGATGCGTGAACGAATCGACGCGAATCGTGCCTTGGCCGCGCAGCACGTAAGCCAGCACCGTGATGTCGGAACGGTTGCGCACGTTCCGGTAATTGGCGTGGCAGTAATTGATCCCCAAGTACGGAACGTAGACGCCGATGTCTCCGTCCGACGGAATTCTGTACACATCCCCATGCTTCATGTCCACAAACCTCACTTGAGCGTTGGTTTCCTGCTTTTACCGCATTATACCACATGTCCGTCGATCCCACTTTTTATTCCTTTTTCCATATGTTGCGCGCCGGTTCCGGGAGGTAAAATAGACGGGTACGGCCGGTGCGCGCAGGATGGGAACCCGGACGTTCAAGGCGTCCGCGAGAGTATGAAATAGCGACAGATGGCATCATTGCCGGTTCTATTTTGTATAAATAGATACAGGCTGTTTTGTAACCCCTTACAATACGAACCAAACGGAGGTAATGAAATGGAAAAAGTTCGTTTCTTGGTCATCGGCGTCGGCGGCATGGGAAGAGAGCATGTCAGAAGGCTGCTCCAAGTGCCCGAAGCCGAGATCGTCGGGTTGGCGGATCCTTCGGAGGCGTCGATCGATCAAGTGAAGCAGCGCTTCCCCGAGCTGGTCAACGTAGCGGTATACACGGACTATCGGGAGGCGATCGCGCAGGCGAACGCCGATGCGGCCATCATCGTATCGCCCCACAGCATGCACTTCGAGCAAGGGATCGCCTGCTTGGACGGCGGCTTGCACGTATTGATGGAGAAGCCGTTCGTCGACGGCTCCGAGAACGCCGAACGCCTCATCGCCCATGCCGCGAGCGTGAACAAGCATCTCGCCGTCGCCTACCAGCGCCACCTGATCGGACCGTATATTTATATTCATGACTTGATCCGCGGCGGCGAGCTCGGCACGATCAATTACATATGTGCGTATCAGGCGCAGAGCTGGTTGAAGGGCACGACGGGGACGTGGAGGCAAAATCCCGCGCTGTCCTGCGGCGGGCAGCTGAACGATTCCGGCAGCCACCTGCTGGACGTCGTGCTGTGGGTAACCGGCCTCGAACCGGAAAGCGTTACCGCCGTCATCGATAACCGCGGATCGCAGGTCGATATCGACTCGGCCGTCACGATTCGCTTCGTCGGCGGCGCGATCGCGACGTTCAACGTCGTCGGCAGCTCCAGCATCGGCTGGCATGAGGACGTGTCGATCCACGGCGACAAGGGAACCGTGCTGTTCCGCAACAATCAAATCTTCGTCGCCAAGGAAGGACAACGGGAAATCGTCGAAGTGACGGACGAGCTGCCGGCCTCGAGCGATCCGAATCGGGATTTCGTCGATCTCGTGCTGGGCAGGGTCAGCGAAGCGGCGGCTCCGTCGAGCTGCGGACTGCGAATCGCCCGCGTGACGGAAGCGGCCTGGAAAAGCGCGGCGAACGGCAGCCAGTTGATCCGTCTGTAATTCAAGGCTTGATCGTGCATGATCCATACGCTCGCTCCATGTCATCAAGGCTGCCGGACGGCAGTCTTTTTGGCAGCCGTGCGAAGCCGGCGCGGGACCGATGCAGCCGGCTTGGACATGTCCCCGCGGCGGGAGATTCGCGCATGAGGTTAGGATGACTGACGATTCGGCATAAGGAGTGAGGATTGTGAAAGCGATCGCGATCAGCGGCATCGAGCAGGTGACCGTATCGTTGACGGATAGCCCGAAGCCGCAATCGGACGGTCCGGCGGATGTCTTGATTCGGGTGCTCTGCGTCGGCCTTGACGGCACGGACCGGGAGATCATCGCGGACAACTTTGCCAGATATCCCGAAGGCAGATCGGACATGGTCATCGGTCACGAGCTGCTCGGCGTCGTCGAGCGAGCCGGGCCCGAGTCCGGATTCGCCCGCGGCGACTTCGTCACGGCGCTCGTCCGAAGACCGTGCGGCGAATGCGTCAATTGCCGCAACGGGCAGCAGGATTTCTGCCAAACCGGACGTTATACGGAACGGGGCATCAAAGGGGCGGACGGGTACCTGTGCGAATACGTCGCGGAGCATTCGGCATTCGTGATCGAAGTTCCCGAAGCCTGCTTGCCGTACGGGGTGCTCGTCGAACCGCAAAGCATCGTGGAAAAGGTATGGGCGCAAACGCTGAAGATTCAGCAGCGCATGATCTGGCAGCCCGGAACCGTGTTGATTTTGGGATCGGGTCCGCTGGGCATATTGGCGGCGATGACGTGCCGGATTCTCGGCTTCGACACGCACGTGTGGTCCAAGTCGGACGCCGCGAGCGCGAACGCGGACATCCTCCGCCGCATCGGGGCGCATTACCGGGAAGCGGATTCCTCCGCCGAAGACGCGTTCAAGTCCGGTCTGACCGCATACGCGGAACGGCTGGGCACGGGCTTCGACATGATCTGGGAATGCACCGGTCATGCGCCCCTTGGCTTCGAGGCGATCCCCTTGGTCCGCAACAACGGCATCCTCGCGCTGCTCGGCGTCACGCCCGGGAGCGGCCGGCTGGATTTGCCGAGCGATACGACGTACCGGGAATTGGTCGTCAAAAACAAATGCGTCATCGGTTCCGTCAATGCGTCGCGCGACGATTTCGAGACCGCCATCCATCGTCTTCGCGAGATCGAGCGCCATTATCCCGGCATGCTGGACAAGCTTCAAACCGACCGGATGTCCATCGAGGACGTACCGGCGATCGAATTCGGACGCATCGCGATCAAAGCGGTCGTCGACGTGGTTCCCCAAGCGGAGTGGGCTTCGCTAAGCACGCGATACAAGGAGGACAGAGGACGATGAGCAAACGACAAATCCGGGTCGGCATGATCGGCTATAAATTCATGGGCAAGGCCCATTCCCACGCCTACAGGGACGTGCCGTTCTTTTTTGACGGCGGCGGCGTGCCGGCGATGCAGGCGATATGCGGACGCGACGAGGCGGGCGTGAAGGCGGCTGCCCGAAAATTCGGCTGGGCCTCGTACGAGACCGATTGGCGCAAGCTGATCGAACGGGACGATATCGACCTGATCGATATCGGCGCCCCGAATAACGCCCATGCGGAGATCGCGATCTCCGCCGCCCGCGCCGGCAAGCATATCCTTTGCGAGAAGCCGCTCGCCATGAGCGTGGAGGAAGCCCGCCGGATGCTGGAAGCGGTCAACGAGGCCGGCGTCGTTCACATGATCTGCCACAACTACCGGTTCGTGCCCGCCATTCAATACGCGAAGAAGCTGATCGACGCCGGGAAGCTCGGCGGCATCTATCACATTCGGGCGAATTATCTGCAGGACTGGATCATCGACCCGAACTTTCCGCTCGTGTGGCGGTTGAAGAAGGAAGTGTGCGGCTCCGGCGCGCTCGGGGATCTGGCGGCGCATTCGATCGATCTTGCCCGTTATCTCGTCGGCGAGTTCAAGGAAGTGAACGGCATGCTGGAAACGTTCGTCAAGGAACGTCCGATCGGCGAGATGAGCGGCGGCTTGAGCGCCAGCGCGACGGGGACGGGAGGCGCGCTCGGGACGGTCGACGTCGACGACGCGTCGATCTTCATGGCCCGTTTCGAGAGCGGCGCCGTCGGCGTATTCGAAGCGACGCGTTTTGCCGGCGGCAACCGCAACGGCAACCGCTTCGAGATCAACGGCACGAAGGGCTCGATCCGCTGGGACATGGAGCAGATGAACACGCTGCACTATTATTCCGCGGACGACGAGGCCGGGCAACAGGGGTTCCGCGCCATCAATTGCCAGGAGGAAGTCCACCCGTTCGCCGGCGCGTATTGGCCGCCCGCCCACATCATCGGGTACGAGCATACGTTCATCAATCTGTTCGCCGAGCTGATGGACGGCATCGCGAACGGCATCAACCCGGCGCCGAATTTCGAGGACGGCCTGCGCAATCAAATGGTGCTGGAAGCCGTGCAGCGATCCGCCGAGGCGGGCCGGTGGGTATCCGTCACGGAAGTCGGCTGACGGCGGGAGTACCCAAGGACGACAAGCGCATATTGCGCAAGGGAATGACCAAGAGACATGAAAGCAGCGGGAGGCGGGATCGGCATGGGAAATCGGCTTAACGGCAAGGTTGTGGTCATCACGGGCGGGACGAAGGGCATCGGCAAAGGGATCGCGCTCATTTGCGCCGCCGAGGGCGCGTCGGTCGTGGTGGGGGGAAGAAACGAACGGGACGGCGCGAGCGTCGTTCAGGAGATACGGGACGTCCATGGCGCGAAAGCGTTGTTCGTCCAAGGGGATATCAGCCGGGAAGCGGCGTGCAAGCAGCTGATCGACGCCGCGGTAGACAGGTTCGGCAGCGTCGACGGGCTCGTCAACAACGCCGGCATTTTCCCGAGAGGCTCGATGGTGGACACGCCGGAGGACATGTTCGATGCGATTTTCGCCGTCAATATGAAAGGCTCCTTCTTCAGCTCCGCGTACGCGATTCAGTCGATGCAGCAGACCGGGGGCGGCTCCATCGTCCATATCGGCTCGACGAACGGCTACAAAGGCGGCAAGGAGTTGGCCGCCTACGCCTGCTCCAAAGGAGCCATGCGCACGCTTAACCGCCACATCGCGGCCCATTACGCAAGCGATCGCATCCGCTCGAACTGGGTGACCGTCGGCTGGGTAGCCTCCGAAGGGGAGGTCGAGCTGCACCAGAACAACGGCGTAAGTCCGGAAGAGCTGCAGAGGAAGGCCGCGGCGCATATCCCTTCCGGCCGCATGCAAACCCCGGGCGACATCGGCTACGGCGCGGTCTACCTGTTGTCCGACGAATCGAGCCAAGTGACCGGCACCGAGCTGCATATCAACGGCGGAATCGGCTTATGACGGACCGACCCATCATGAATCATGGAGGATGTACGATACGATGACTACGCTGAATTTGGAAGGCAAGGTTGCGCTTATTACCGGCGGAGGCCAAGGGCTGGGGCTGGAATTCGCCCGGGCGCTCGCCAACGCCGGCGCGAAAGTCGCCGTGACCAGCCGCGACCCGCGGAAGGCGCGGGAAAGCGCGGATCTGATCCGCGAGCAAACGGGGCAAGACACGCTGGGCATTGCGGTCGACGTGACGGATTCCGCGCAAGTCGCGGCGATGGCGGAGCAGGCGGTCGGGGCCTTCGGGCGCGTGGATATCTTGGTCAACAGCGCCGGCATCAACGTGCGCAAGCCGATTCTCGAGTACGACGAAGCGAGCTGGGACCTGGTGCAGGCGACGAACCTGAAGGCGCCGTTCCTGTGCGCCAAGGCAATCGTGCCGCATATGATCAAGCAGCGGTTCGGCCGCATCATTAATATCTCCTCCATGCTGGGCCAGGTCGCGCTCGCGGAACGGTCGGCGTACTGCTCCAGCAAAGGCGGATTGATCCAGCTGACGAAGGTCATGGCGCTGGAATGGGCCGAGCATAACATTACCGCGAACGCGGTCTGCCCGGGACCGTTCGCGACGGAGATGAACCAAGTCGTCATCAACAATCCCGAGGCGAACCGGTTCTTCCTGGATCATCTGCCGGTCAAGCGGTGGGGGAAGCCGGAGGAGCTGACCGGTCTTATCGTCTATCTGGCGTCGGAGCTGTCCAGCTTCATGACCGGTTCGGCGGTCGTCATCGACGGAGGATGGACGGCGGAATAAGACGCATGAGGAGAGGGGCGTGTTCGTATGAGGTTCGGACTAACGGTAAGCGGAACCGTGTACGCGATGGGAATGACGGCGGCGGCAGGCAGGCCGCGCATAACGGCCAAGGAGCTGCTGCAAACGGCCGAAGCCTACGGGCTGCAGGGCGGCGAGATCCCGCTCGAGGTGCTGAAGCAGAGCGATGCCGACGAGGCGGCCGAGTACGCGCGCGACCGGGGGCTGTTCATCAACGTGGCGGCGGGCGGCTTCGATCCGGGAGCGCTGAAGGAAGCGCTCGCGTTGGCCGACCGGATCGGGGCGCTGACGGTGCGAACGGTCGTCGGCGGAGCGAAGTACGGCGGCGATCGCCGGCATATGGCCGGCGAATGGCGGCGATTCCTCGAGTCGATCCTGCATTCCTTCCGGAACGTCATGGAGACGGCCGACCCGGCCGGCGCGAATTTGGCCGTCGAGAACCATCAGGACCTCGCGTCCGAGGAGCTGCTCTGGCTTTGCGAAACGATCGGCTCCGAGAAGTTCGGGATTACGCTCGACACGGGCAATCCGCTGGCGACGGCCGAAGAGCCGATCGACTTTTTCCGCCGGGTAGCCCCTTGGGTGAAAAACGTGCATCTCAAGGAATATGCGATCTATCCATCCGAGGAAGGGTACCGGCTCGCGCGGAAGCCGCTCGGACACGGGGTAATCGATTTCCCGGCGCTGCTGCGAATCTTTCAAGAAACGAATCCGCAGGTGACGATGTCGATCGAGCACGGGGCCTTGGAAGCGCGGCATGTCCGCGTGCTGATGGAAGACTTCTGGACGGAGTACCCGCCAAGGACCGCCCTGCAATTAACGCGCTTGCTGCGGTTCGTCGAGGATCATGCGACGACGCGAGGGGATTGGCGCACGCCGTTCGAGAAGGGCGCGCCGGCGGAGGAGATCGCCGCCTACGAGCTGGAAGAGCTCGATGCGGCCTTGGCCTATCTATCGAATTTGCGAAAGCGGTATTCCGTATAGCCGGCAATTCAATCTATCCACGAGGTGAATCCGATGGCGACAGTGGAGTTAAGCGGTAAAAACGCGCTCGTAACCGGTTCCAGCAGAGGGCTGGGCAAGCAGTACGCGATCGACTTGGCCCGCGCGGGCGCGAACGTCATTATCCATGACGTCGATGAAGAAGCCGCCGCCCGTTTTGACGAGGCGGAGTCGGGAAGCGCCGTGGCCGCGGAGATCGCCGCGCACTATGGCGTCAAGAGTCTGTTCCTCGCGGCGGAGCTGTCCGACCCGGAGCAGGTGAAGACGCTGATCGAGCGATCGATCGCGGAGCTTGGATCGCTCGATATTCTGGTCAATAACGCCGGCGGCGACATGGGCCTGCATACGCCGCGTCCGGATCCGAACGACGCGCTCGACATCGCCGTCGAAGACATCCGCTCGGTCGTGGAGCGGAATTTGCTGTCGACGATGTATGCCTGCAAATTCGCCGGACTGCATATGCGCGAGCGGCGTGCCGGCAAGATCGTGAACGTCGGTTCGATCGCCGGGCACGTCCCCGTGCGGGAAGGCCTGATCTACGCCGCGGCCAAGATGGGGGTTTCCCAATACACCCGCAGTCTGGCGGAGCAGCTTCGCCCGTTCGACGTCAACGTCAATTGCATTTCCCCGGCGCCGACCTACACGGCTCGCTTCCTCGCGACCCGGACCGTGACCGGTCAAGAGGATCGCTCGCGCTTGCAGCGGATCGCCCAACCCGAGGATATGTCCAGCATCGTCATGTTTCTGTGCGGACCGCAATCGGACGCGTTATCCGGCGAGACCATCGTGTGCTGGAAATAAAGCTGTCCTCTATGAGGCCAGGCCAGGAGTGGACAAGAACAGGCATGCATGACAAGCCGCGATTCATTGCGGCTTTTTTTTATGGACATCGCTTCGCGCGCATGAGAATCGAGGCGCCTCGGAAAGGGTCTGTATGCCATGCCATGGATCGTGCTATCATATAAGAACTGAATATAATTAGCCGGAGGTATACCAATAACGATATGAATAAGTCATTATTGCAGCTTATCGTGAGAATTGCCGATCTAGGCAGTTTCACCAAAGCCGGTCAAGAGCTTAACATGACGCAGCCGGCCGTAAGCCGCGCGGTCAACGCCTTGGAAGCGGAGTTAGGCGTCGGCTTATGGATTCGCAATCGTCGCAAGGGCGTCGTGCTGACCGATGTTGGCGAGCGCATCGTCTACCTGTTTCGGGGCATTTTGGACGGCTACGAGAAAGTAGGCCAAGAGGTTGCCCGGGAAAAGGGGCTTGAAACGGGGATCGTCCGCATCGGGGCGTTTCCCGTCGCTTCCACGTATTTCGTGCCCAAAATCATTAGCGATATCACAAGAACCTATCCCAATATCCGGTTCGATATCTTGGAAGGGACCATCGCGGAAATCAAAACATGGCTGGATTCGCGCCGGATCGACGTCGGGTTCATCATTCCTCCGGTCGACGACTATGAAGCCTTCCATTTGCATCGCGAGGAGCTCTACGCCGTGCTCCGAGCGGATCACCCGTTGTCGGCCAAGCCTGTCATCGAAGCATCCGATCTCTTGGATCAATCCTTGATCCTTTGCAAAGCGGGATATGAATCGCCCGTCATCGAGTGGTTCGATCGATCCGGGGAAACGATTCAAGCGAAGTACAGCCTCTATAACAACATGACCGCGCTGCAATTCATTCAAGAGGGGATGGGCGTCGCCGTCATGGCTGAATTATCGCTGCAGAGCGTGCCGGACGACGTCGTTCGACGCCGACTCTCTCCGACGGGGCATCGCGATATTCATATGGCCGTGACGTCATTCGAAGATTGCTCGATCGCGGTCCGATTGTTTATCGATACCGCACGGCGATTGTTCCGGATCGAACCATAACCGATGGCGCAAAAGAAACCCCGTCGTTAGCCGCGAGCTAACAACGGGGCCGCCTTACTTTGTTGACCCGGACTGCAAAGCCGCATTCGCCTTCCTCTCCGGCGACCGATCCCGGCCTTTCGCCGAAGTCAACACCATGCCGGCTATCGTGAGGAGGCCCCCGATGATTTGCGATAGCGCCAAGGCTTGACCCAGAATCACCGAAATAATGGCCGTGAAGATCGGTACCAGATTCATGGTGATCCCCGTTTTGCTCGCGCCCAATACTTTAATGCCGTGATTCCAAAAAATTTGCGAGCCGATGGACGGGAAGATCCCTAGATAAATAATGCCGGCGATGCCAAGCGGCGTCACTTTCTCCGCCTGGATCGGCTGCAGGAACAGCACGGGAATCATCACGATCGTCCCGACCATCGCCATCATGGCGACGAACGCGAAGGCCGGAATCCCCTTCGTTCGCCTAACGAGCAACGAATAAGCCGCGAAGCATAACACGCCCAGAAACATCAGCAAATCGCCTTTGTTGTACGGAGTATGAAATAGCTGCAGCAGCTGTCCCTTGGTCAACACGGTCAGCACGCCGATAAAGGACGTGATTAACCCGGCGGACTGGAATATACTACCTTTTTCCTTAAGCAGCAGGAACGAGAACAGCATGATTAGGGCAGGAGTCAGCGTATTAATGAGGGCGCCGTTCGTTGCGGACGTGAACTGCAGGGACGCATAGGATAAATAACAATAGACGACAATATTTAACGTGCCTAACAATACGATCATCCGCCAATTCTTCTTCCACAGCCGAAGCCACGGAGGCTTCTCCGCGAAGTGCGCGATCGGAATCAGAAAAATCAGCGCCACGGCCCATCTTAAAAAAGCGACCCATATCGCAGGGAATTCGGACGTGCTGAACTTTCCGAAAATCATATTTCCCGCCCAAAACAAATTGGCGCACAACAGAAGAAGCCATGCTTTCTTTTTCATATCCAGTTTCCCCCTTGACTAAAAGTCCTTGATGTTGAATGCCTCTCATCCGCCCCTATCCGATGATACCTCAGCAAGTAACATAAATAAAATGCGCGTTTTTAATGTCGAACATATCACATCTGGTATGATCTTATTATCAAGATTCAAAACGTTGCTTATAAGGCTTCCCAATCGGCTCCGAAGCGATCCCGTCATTTCCCAACGCGGCCAAAAAGGATAAACAAGCCGAACAGCGAATATTATGGCGTACTTGTTCGCAAGATGTCGGAGGTGCGCGGAGGCCAATGATGAATGCTGCCAAAACGGTTCAGAGGAAGATGGGGTTCTTGCATAGGTTGCGCAATCGGTTTGGTTTCTCTTCGCTTCGCAAACGGATTATGGTGTTGCTGACCATCGGGCTCGCGGGATGCGCCATTCTCATGGCGTCCGTATCCTACAACGCGATCTACACGATGCAGCGGGACAAGATCAAGACGTCCATGGCGTTCGATCTGTACCAGCAGACGTCGAAGCTCAATCAGGTGTACGACAATTTGCTTCAGGTCACGCAGCAGATGACACCTGTCGGCACGGTGGGCAATCTCATGGAGACGTATCTCGCCGCCAGGGACACGTACAGCCAGCGGCTGCTCTCGCGCGACGTCTCGTATAATATCGGATTGATCACGTTCTCGAACCCGGCGATGGAGCTGGTGATGTATTACGATCCCGCGAGCGGGAACCCCGCCTTTTCGAACTTGCCGCTGCGCGGCGACTTTACGCTGCAGGCGCTGCCTAACGTTGCCGGGATAGGCGAGCTGAAGTACCAGTCTCCGCACAAATCGCTCTGCCGGTTCAGCGACGATCAGGTCGTGTCCGTGACGCGGGAGGTGCGGTTCTCGGACGGACGGCAGCTCATCGTATACGTCGAATCCAAGTCCGATATTTCGACAGATATGAATTCGCTTACACAAAGCCTGAACATGCCTTACGCGCTGGTTTTCACGGACGCGGCGGGCGACGTGACCTACAGCAGCAACTCGGACGCGTACGCGGTGGGGCAGCGTCTCAGGTTAAGCGGGCCATCGGGCGTGACGGGCGATTATGTATGGAACCGGATGCAGGGGGATTACGGCTACGACATCACGCTGCTGCTTCCCGTCTCCAGCTACAACCACGAGCTCTATACGTGGAAAAATCATATGTATTGGATTCTCGCCATCGCGCTGCTCATGATGTTCCTGCTCACCTTATTGTTGCGGCGGCTCATTAACCGGCCGTTTCTATTGATCGAGCGGGAGATGCGAACGTTCGGCAAGGGCTACATGGGCACCAGCCAATATCGCACGGGCATCGATGAATTCGACCGGATCTTCGATCAGTTCAATATCATGAAGCGGCAAATCCAGCAGCTGATCCTGGATGTCGAGCACAAGGAGAAGCGCCGGCATCAGCTGGAGATCGAGAAGCTCGCTTACCAGATCAACCCGCATTTTCTAATGAATACGCTTAACTCGGTGCGTTGGCTGGCGGTGATGCACAAGCAGGCGGAGATCGAGAAGTTCGTCTCGTCGTTGATAATTTTGCTGAACTATAACTTGGGCAAGTCGAAGGAATCGGCCACCTTCAAATCGGAAATCGAGGTCATGCGCACGTACCTGGAGCTGCAGCAGATGCGGCATGATTTCGAGGTGAAGCTGGACATCGGGGAAGGGGCGTACCTGGATAGTCCGGTCGCGCGATTCATCCTGCAGCCGATCGTGGAGAATGCCGTCTGTCACGGCCTTGACGATAACGGCAAGCTCGAGATCTCCGTATCCGCCGACGATGCGGCGCAGATGGTGCGCATCGTCATCCGCGACGACGGCAAAGGGCTGAGCCAAGAAACGCTCGCCCTGCTGCAGCGCGACACGCCGGATCAGCAGCAGACGGGATGGGGGATCGGGCTTCGTTACGTGCGGTCCATGCTGGAATCATTTTATGGCCATCAAGCCCGTATGGGTATAGAGAGCATGCCGAATCAAGGCACGACGGTCACGTTGGAGCTGCCGTTTCTTCAGCAACGAAAGGAGAGAGCGATTTGATACGCGTATTGATCGTAGACGATGATAAGCTGGCGCGCAAAGGGTTGATATCGATCATGCCCTGGTCCGATCACGATATGGTGGTCGTCGGGGAAGCCGCGAACGGGGCGAAGGCGCTGGAGTTCATGGAGGGTCAGCAGGTGGATCTCATGTTCGTGGATCTCTCCATGCCCGTCATGTCGGGCATGGAGCTGCTGCAAGTCGCCAGGCAGCGATTTCCGGGGCTGCGATCCGTCATTTTGTCGTTTCACGAGGAATTCGAAAGCGTGCAGTCCGCTTACCGCATGGGCGTGCTCGACTATATCTCCAAGGTGCGCCTGGAGTCGGAGGACGACCAACTGATCTTGAAACGCATCCAGCAGCAACTGAGGGGCGAATCGCCGCACCTGCCTGCAACGGCCGCCGAGGCGTCCGCGCCAGCACCTGCCCGCGAGCAAACCGTCCGCTTGCAGGAGGAAGAGGCGTGGTGCGGCCTGGAGCAGGAATGGCGCGCTCATTACTGGCTCTTCAACGAATCGGTCTTCCAGCGCCTGTGCAGGCAGACCGTGGAGGCCAAGGTTTCCTTCCGCCGCCTGGAAGGGCTGTTCATGCGCGTGCTGTCGCAATTGGAGAACGCGATCGCGCTGGATTCCGAGCTGCGCTCGGATGCGCATGACGTTCGCTCGGCGGTGGAGTGGATCCGCGATTACCGAAAACGCGTGTACGCGCAGGTAGCGGCCTCCTCCGATTTCACGAATACGACGACCAGCATCCTGAAGGCGGTGCTGTTCATTCGCGAGCTGGCCGCGAACACGCTGCATGCCGAGGACGTCGCCGATCACGTGCACATGAGCCGCAGTTATTTCAGCCAATGCTTCAAGAAGCTGACGGGGTCGACGTTCAACGATTACTTGCGGCAAGAGCGGATGAGCGCCGCCGAGCGGCTGCTTTGCGAGACCAACCAATCGATCGCGTGGGTCGCCCAAGCCGTGGGCTACAACGATTCCAAGTACTTCTCGCAGCTGTTCTACGAACAAACGCGTCTATTGCCATCGGAATTCCGAGCTCAATACCATAGGGGGACGAATGATTACAATCTATCGCACAAATAACTACCTCGGCCCGTTATCCGCCGCAAAACGCGGCACATCCGTCTTACTTTTTTTTCCTTGCAACCCATGTACAATGAGAAGGCAAGCAAAAAGGGGAGGGATTAGATGAAAAGGAATATGGCTGCGCTGCTTACCGTTGCTTTACTCGGTCTAAGTCTGACGGCATGTTCGTCCAATGATTCGCCGAATAATGTGAAAGCGTCTTCAAACTCGAACGCGAACTCCGATACCCCGGCACTGACGGGCGACGACCTGGCGTTCTCGAAATTTCCGAAGCCCGTCGACGTTCACATCGGCATGGTGGTGGACCCGACGGACAAAACGCTGCCGGAAGGCGACAGCGTGGGCAATAACCCGTACACGCGTTACCTCAAGGACAAGTACAACATCAACGTCATCGTCGATTGGACCGCGGCTACCGGCAACGACTTCAAACAGAAGGTCAGCTTGACGATCGCATCGGGCAAGCTGCCCGACGGCATGGTCGTCGACGACCGTTCCTTCATGACCAAAGCGGCCAGCTCGGGGCTGCTGTACGACATCACGGATATTTTCCAGCAGTATCAATCCTCGCAGGTGAAGGACATCATGGCGAGCACCGACGGCCGCGCCTTGGAGAACGCCAGCTACAAAGGCAAAATGGTAGCGCTTCCGAACATTACGGTGGATACCGACGGCGTTCACGTCCTCTGGATTCGCAAGGACTGGCTCGACAAGCTGAAGCTGCCGGTGCCGAAGACGGTGTCCGACATCGAGAAGACGGCGAAAGCGTTCATCGATAACAAGCTTGGCGGAGCCAATACGATCGGCATCGCGGGACCTTCCAAAAACTCGTTCCCGTACTCGACCTTCCTCGTGTCCTCCAACAACATGGGCGGCTTCGATCCGATCTTCGGCGCGATGGACGCTTATCCGGGCTACTGGCTCGACAACGGCGACGGAACGGTATCGTACGGCACGACGACGGAGAATACGAAGAAAACGTTGGCTTTGCTGGCGGACTGGTACAAGAAAGGCTTGATCGATCCGGAGGTCGGCACGCGCGACAACGTCGGCGATCCGATCAATGCCAACCAGACGGGGATCTTCTTCGGTCCTTGGTGGAACGGCGGCTACGGCAACGGAGATTCCTTCAAGAACGATCCGACCGCCAACTGGCAGGCTTATCCGGTCTACTCCGACGATAACAAATGGAACGCGCACATGAAGACGACGGGCAGCACCTACACCGTGATCAGCAAGAACGCCAAGCCGGACGTCGTCAAGGCCATCATGATCATGAACAATGCGCTCGTGCGCGACGAATCGACGTTCGATTTGTCGGTTAACGTGGGCTGGTATCCGCTTCGCAACGTCATGGCCGCGGCCAACGAGACGGAGTACGAGTACGCCGAGCTGTTGAAAGTATTGAAGGGCGAGACGCAGCCCGAGGATTACAATAAGCCGAACAGCTTATATAAACTGATGTACGCGGATGCGAAGAAAGTCAAGGACGTCATCAAGCCGCCGTACGACGATCTGAACGTCAGCAATTTCAGCACGGCGAACTTCGGCGACTTCCAGCGCTTGTATTCCATCATGATCGGCGATCGTCCGTTCACGACGGTTCCGATCGACAAGAAGGTCTACAGCGTCACCTACAATCAGACCCCGACCATGGAGACGAAATGGGCGAACCTGAAGAAGATGGAAGATGAAACCGTCATGAAAATCATCCTCGGCCAAGCGTCCATCGATTCCTTCGACCAATTCGTGAAGGACTGGAAATCGCAAGGCGGCGACGAGATCACGAAGGAAGTCGCGGAGCTCTTGAAGAAATAATCGCGCAAGAGCTTGCGGAAGGCACTGGCGGCATCGGTGCTATTCGCAGGCTCTTGCTATCCTGCAAAGGAGAGGGAGGTTAGCCGGAATGCGAAAATTGGGCCATCAGAAACACTATTATTTGATGCTGATGCCGGGCATGGTCTGGCTTGTGATGTTCAGCATCGTACCGATGTTCGGGATCCTGATGGCATTTCAGAATTATAATCCGGGATCGGGGCTGTTCAAATCCGAGTGGGTCGGGATGGATAACTTCAAGTATATGTTCCAGCTGAACGACAGCAAGACGGTCATCGTCAACACCTTTATCATCGCCATCGGCAAAATCGTGTTCAATTTGTTCGTACCGCTCGTATTCGCCATTCTGCTGAACGAGCTTCGCAACTTGCGCTACAAGAAGCTGGTGCAAACCGTCGTTTACCTGCCGCATTTTCTGTCCTGGGTTATCATGTCCACGATCGTAATCGGGATATTCGGCTACTACGGCGTCGTGAATACGGTAATCGGCATGTTCGGCCATGATCCCAAGCTGTTCATGGCGGACGCGGGCATCTTCAGGCAGCTGATCATCGGCACCGACGTGTGGAAGGAATTCGGTTATAACGCGATCATTTTTCTCGCGGCATTGACGGGCATCAATCTCAATCTGTACGAAGCGGCGGCAATCGACGGCGCGAATCGCTGGCAGCTGATCCGGCACGTTACGCTGCCCGCACTGACGACGACGGTGGTGCTGCTCGGCGTCTTGAGTCTGGGCAACGTGCTGAACGCCGGGTTCGATCAAGTGTATAACCTGTATAACCCGCTCGTATATTCGACCGGCGATATCCTGGATACCTGGGTGTACCGTCTGGGCTTGCAAAATCTTCAGTTCTCGCTGGCGACGGCTGCCGGATTGTTCAAGTCGGTCATTAGCTTCGTGCTGATTTTCATATCCTATCGGCTTGCTTATCGCTACGCCGATTACACGGTATTCTAAAGGAGGGCGCTGCATTGGTCAGAAATACGACGTTAGGCTCGCGGACATTCGAGATCGCCAATATCATCGTCCTCGGCCTCCTGGTTATCAGCTGCGTCTACCCGTTATGGTACACGTTCTGCGTATCGATCTCCGACAAGGCCGCCGCCAACTCGGGCTTGGTGACGATCTATCCCATCGGCTTCTCGCTGACGCCGTACAAGGAGATCATCAACGACGGACGATTCTTCAACGCGTTCTGGATTTCCATTCAGCGGACCGTGCTCGGCACGGGATTCTCGCTCCTGATGACGGTCTTGATGGCGTACCCGCTGGCCCGGCCGAAGAAGGATTTCAAGATGCGCAACACGTTCATGTGGATCCTGGTCTTCTGCATGCTGTTCAACGGCGGACTGATCCCGTGGTACCTCACGATTCAAAACTATCACCTGATCAATACGATCTGGGCATTGGTGCTTGGCGGAGGCGTGCCGGTATTCGACGTCATCCTGATCATGAACTTCTTCCGCAATCTGCCGAAGGAGCTGAACGAGGCGGCCGTCGTCGACGGGGCCGGTCCGTGGTCGATCTTGTTCCGGGTGTACATCCCATGCTCCATCCCCGTGCTGGCCGCGGTGGCGCTGTTTCTCAGCGTGTATCACTGGAACGAGTTCTTCAACGGCTTGGTGCTGATGAACACCGCCGACAAATATCCGCTCCAAACGTATATCCAGCAGCTGGTCGTCAACATCCCGGTCGGCACCAGCCTGACCCCCGAGCAATACAAGAAGCTGTCGGAGCTGTCGAACCGGACGCTGAATTCGGCCAAGGTGTTTATCGCGATGGTGCCGATGCTGGTGGTCTACCCGTTCCTGCAACGATACTTCGTCTCCGGCATCATGCTTGGCGCCGTGAAGGAGTAGCGCGTAAGCCGGGAGGCAGCGCGTCAGCGAACATAAATGCCTGAAAGCCTGATGACGAATCAGGCTTTTTTTGTTGGGGATTTCGCCCCTGACCCGGCGAATCGGGTATAATGGAATCCAATCCCGGAGCAGAGAGGATAGGCCGTTACGTTGATGAAGGTTGAATATGGACAGCGCGAGATCCCCTTTCACGTGGCTTACGGACCATGGAGCAAGCTTTCGATCCAGGTCGAGCCGACGGGCTTCGTGACCGTGAAAGCGCCGAACGGCGCAAGCGAAGCAGCGATCCTGCGCGCGGTGGAGAAGCAAGGCGCATGGCTTGCGGAACGGCTCGACGCGATTGAGAAGGGCCGCTCGGACGCGCAGCTGAGGGAGTATCAGGATCAGGGGAAATTCCTCCACTTGGGCCGTTATTGCTTGCTGCACGAGTTGATCGGTACCGAGGGACTGAACGAGGACGAGCTCAGGCTGAAGCTGAAAAAGTTTTATTTCGCCAGCTGCAAGCAGGTCGTTCTCGAACGGATCGAGAAATACCAGCAGATATTGAAGGTGAAGCCCAAATCGATCGAGATCGTCGAATCCCGCACGAAATGGGGCAGCTGCAGCTCGAATAAGGCCTTGACTTTCAATTACCTGTTAGCCATGGCTCCGGTCGAGGTGATCGATTACGTCATCATTCATGAATTGTGCCATCTGACGCATATGAACCATGACCGGTCATTCTGGAGACGCGTCGGAAGCGTCATGCCGGACTACAAGGAGAAAGAAGCGTATTTGGACCGGTACGGCCACGTGATGACGATGTGATCGGTCGGACGGCCGCGGTTTATGTGGAAGATCCCGTTCGTAATCATTGATTGGCAGGAGGGTGATGAAGTGGCTCCGAAGCATATCGTTTCCGCGGCAACCATCGTTGTCAATGACCGCAACGAACTCTTATTGATAAAAGGACCTAAGCGAGGTTGGGAGATGCCGGGCGGGCAGGTCGAAGAGGGAGAATCCTTGCGGGATGCCGCGATTCGGGAGACAAAGGAAGAGAGCGGCATCGATATCGAAGTGACCAAGTTTTGCGGCATTTTTCAAAACGTAGGCAGCAGCATTTGCAACACGCTATTTCTGGGCCGACCGGCCGGAGGAGAGCTGACGACGACCCCGGAATCGTTGGAAGTCGGATTTTTCCCGATCGACGCCGCGCTGGAGATGGTCGCTTGGGGAAATTTCAGGGAACGCATCGCGCTTTGTTTGGATGAATCGGCCCATCCGTTTTACGTAGAATTCTCGATCCCGCTGAAGGATTGCTAGCGTACCGGAGGCGATCGCTGTACGGCCAGCGACCCGACTTCGGCATGCCTATCGTTTATTTTCGACAGAATACGCGTTATAATAGATGATCTTGTTAACAATACCGTTTAGTTGATATTTAACGAATCGAGGAGGGTGCGCGATGGAAAAAGCAACATTCGCCGGCGGCTGCTTCTGGTGCATGGTGAGCCCGTTCGAGGAACAGCCGGGTATTCATGGGATTATCTCCGGCTATATGGGCGGAACAATTGCCGACCCCACGTACGAGCAAGTGAAGACGGGGACGACAGGTCATCAGGAGGTGGTCCAGATTACGTTCGATCCGGCCGTGTTTCCTTACGAGAAATTGCTTGAGCTCTACTGGCCGCAGATCGATCCTACCGATGACGAAGGACAGTATATCGACCGCGGCAGCCAATATCGAGCGGCTATTTTTTATCACAACGAAGAGCAGCATCGCCTTGCTTTACGGTCCAAAGAAGCGCTTGAGCGAAGCGGACGGTTCGATAAACCGATCGTAACGGAAATAAAGCCCGCGGTCGAATTCTTCCCGGCGGAGGAGTATCATCAGGATTATCACCGCAAAAACCCCGCAGCGTATAAAGAAGAACGGATGACGTCCGGACGCGACGCTTTCGGCGCGCGCTATTGGAAGTAACGACTGACACCCCAACCTTGATCGGCTTTGCGCCGATCAAGGTTTTTTCTTTTTACGGGATACGGAATAACGAGCCGAAAATCAGGGAAGTATTGATAACAACATACTACCTTGACAGTCACGGTAATATATCGTATCATTCGGTTATGGGGGTAATGAAATGAGCGAGAACAAGATCACGTCCGATCTGCTGCGCGGACATACAGATACCATGATTTTACGGCTCTTGTCCGAAGCGGACCGCTACGGCTACGAGATCGTCAAGCTGATCGCGGAGCGATCGGGCGGCGAGTACGAATTAAAGGAAGCCACGATGTATTCCAGCGTCAGACGGCTGGAGACGGACGGCGATATCGAGTGGTATTGGGGCGACGAATCGCAGGGCGGCCGGCGCAAGTATTTTCGGATTACCGACAAGGGCAAGGACACCTATGCCCGCAACAAAAGCAATTGGGCTTATGCGCAGCGTGTGTTGGATAATTTATTATAAGGGGATGCGCTCTGATGAATCCGAAATTGACGAACTATCTGAACGGCGTGTTTACGCCATATGACGGCGTGAAAAGCGTCACCGAATTAAAGGCCGATCTGCTCTCCGATCTGCAGGAGCGGTACCTCGAGCTCAAGTCCGAAGGCAAAGACGACGAGACCGCGTTCGCGATGACCATCGCGAGCATCGGCGACATCGAACAAACGATCCTGGAGGTCGCCAACCTCTCCCGTTCGCTGGAGCGGCAGGTGCTGACCAACTTCAGCGCGAGCAACCTGACGCAGAGCGACTTTGCGGGCGTGACCGCGCACAAGGGACAATTCAATGCGAGCGCGCTGCACGGCTCGGATTTCTCGGGGGCGGACTTGACCGGCAGCTCGTTCAAGAGCAGCGACATGCGCGAAGCGAACTTCGACGGCGCCAATCTGACCGACTGCGTCCTGTCGGCCGTCGACCTTGCGAAGGCGAGCTTCAACCAATCGCTGCTTGTCCGCACGAATTTCAGCATAACGGGTCTGGACGGCGCGGCATTCAAGGGCGTCAAGCTGACCGACGTGACGTTTAACAAGCTGGACCTTAGAAAAACGATCTTCGACCAATGTTCCTTTACCGGCGTGAACTTCGAAAGCTCCGACCTGAGCGGACAGCGTTTTGACGGGCAGTTCTTTAACGGCGTTAAATTCGACAAGTCGGCGTTGAACGAAGCTTCGTTCAAGGGCGCAACGCTTAGAAACGTATCGTTCATTCCGTTCTTTTCCTTGACGAATAAGTATTACCGCACGATCAAGACGATCTCGTTCGACGGCGCCGCGATGGATAAGCTGACCTATGCCGCGCTCAAAGGCATCGGAGCCAACTTGTCGAACGTGACGGTTATCTGACAAAGTCGTTGCCATGGGCGCGTATCGGACGAGGTCCTGAAGTGAGGCGACGATTACGAAAACACGAAAACAGAGGCGGAGCGTTCGCCTCTGTTTTTTATATTGGGAGGGACATCCCGTTCACCGGCCGACGTACTTACAACCGAAGGTTATATTTTCCTACGGATATTCTTGACAAAACGAGCGGAGCTGCACTATATTTTATTTATGAACCAATCGGTCCATAAATAAAAAATAGGAGTTGTTCAAGATGACAACCGTATTAAAGCCCCTTTTCGGCAAAACGGCATTCGTAACGGGCGGAGCCCGCAGCATCGGCGCGGCAATCGTAAGACGGCTCGCAAGCGACGGCGCATCCGTTGCTTTCACATATGTGAGTTCGCAAAACCGAGCGGAGGAGCTGGCGAACGAGATAGAAGCCTCCGGCGGACGTGCGGTGGCGATACGCGCCGACAGCGCGGATGCGGAAGCAGTGAAACGGGCCGTCGCAGAGGCCGTCAACGTATTTGGCGCCGTGGACATTTTGGTCAATAATGCGGGGATCGCGAATCTCAAGCCGTACGATCAGTTTGCAATCGAAGAATTCGATCGGATGATCGCGGTGAATTTCAGAGCCGTATTCGCGGCGATTCAAGCAGCGGGCCCGCAAATGAAAGAAGGGGGCCGCATCATCAACATCGGCAGCAACGCCGCCGATAATAATCCACTAACGGGAGCCAGCTTGTATGTTTCGACTAAAGCCGCAGTAGCAGGATTGACGCGTGCGCTTGCCCGTGACTTGGCTCCTAAAGGCATCACGATCAATAACGTCCAGCCGGGCCCGACCGATACGGACATGAACCCGGCGGACGGACCGTACGCGCCTATCGTGAGCGGATCGATCGCGCTTGGTCGCTACGGCAAAGCTTCCGAGATCGCGAGCATGGTCGCGTATCTGGCTTCGCCGGAAGCTGGTTTCATTACGGGAGCATCCATTAACGTCGACGGCGGGGTAAATATTTAACGACCGGCTTAACGCATCAGGCATTCTAATATCCTTTCCCTTGCGAATCCAATTTACTTTTGAAGGAAAAGCGTTGTTCTTTTCCGACCGAAAGGAATTGGATTTTCTTCATACCCTAAACTTGACATCGTCACGAGCGCGGGTAGTATAAAGACCATACACCAATCTTGAGCGAAGGGGATTTTAATATGGCACTTGGACGTCCTCGCGCCTTTGACATCGAACTCGCACTCCATCATGCCTTGGAATTATTCTGGCGCAAAGGATACGAAGGGACTTCGTTGTCCGATTTGACCGAGGCCATGAAGATCAACAAATCAAGCTTCTATGCGACGTTCGAGAGCAAGGAGCGATTGTTTTTCAAGGTGCTCGATTATTACTTCGACGGCCCCTCCCGGGAAACCGCGGCGGCCTTGACCCAACCGACAGCCAGAAAAGTCATCGAAACATACCTCGGGGCCGTGGCGGATCTGACGACGAATCCGATAAACCCGCCGGGATGCCTAACGATTAGAGGCGCGATAGCATGCGCCGAGGAATCGGAGCCGGTCAGACAAGCGTTGACCGCCAGGCGCATCGACGCCGAGCAAGCCCTGAAGCTTCGCCTGGAGCAAGCCAGAAGCGGCGGAGAATTGCCCGAGCGCGCCGATCTGGCACAGCTCACGCGATTCATCATGACCGTGGCGGCGGGAATGTCGATACAAGCCGCAAATGGCGCAAATCGCGATGAATTGGAAGCCGTCATTGCGACCACGGTGCAAGTGTTGGATATACATTAGCGGCCGTCAAATATCGTGTCGCCGCCGCCTGCGCCGCAACCATGCCGATGCCTACGCCGATCAAGCATCAGCGGGTATCGGTTTATTCGTTTTTGAGCATTAAGGCCGTTGACAGGGCATGCATGCCTTGCGTTAACATGAATAAGCAAGCCTCGCCGGGAACTCGCGTAATTATTCTGATCGCTGGAGAAAGAATTGTTGGCGCAACAATCGGAAAGGAGAATGGGAGAATATGAAGTGTCTCATCTTTGATTTGGACGGAACGCTGGGGAATACGTTGCCGCTTTGCATTGCCGCATTCAAGAAGGCCATCGAACCGTTGGCGGGACGCTCGATCAGCGACGCGGAAATCATCGCGACCTTCGGTCCCTCGGAAGAGGGAACGGTGCAGGCGTTGATTCCGGAACGCTACGATCAAGGAATCGCGGATTACCTCCGACATTACCTCGAGCTGCATGCCATGTGCGAGACGCCGTTCGAAGGAATGACGGAATTGTTGGCGTTCGCCCATGGCAGGGGCGTGCCGATGGCGCTGGTAACCGGAAAAGGGGAACGAAGCACGGTCATGACGTTAGCCCGGTTCGGGATCGAATCCTATTTCCAGGTCATCGAGACCGGCTCGCCGCAAGGACCGAGAAAAGTGCAGGGCATCCAGGAAGTGATCAAGCAATTGGACGTCGCGCCTCGGGATTGCGTGTACATCGGCGATGCGCCAAGCGACATTCAAGCGGCCAGGGAAGCCGGCGTGGCCATCGTTGCCGCCGCTTGGGCCGAAACCGCCGATCCGGCACTGCTGGACTCGCTTGAACCCGATCGCTTATTTACATCCGTCGCCGATTTCGGCACGTATCTCAGACAAGCCATCCTATAAAGAAGTCTCGGGCGGCAACCGGATCGGTTGCCGTTTATTACAGCCGCTGAATATGGGTATCCTTGAATTCGGAGGCATACTTCAGCCCGTAGCCCATCATCCGGTCCATCCCGATATGAGCGGTCCAGATAAACCCGATCATGACGAGAAAGTCGGCCGAGAAGATAAATCCCGCCAGCAGCAGCAGCAAAGGCACGGAAAGCGTATGGGCGAAATTGTAAAGGTAAGCGCCGACCTTGGCGTTCACGGCATAGCCGATCATGAAAGCGTCCGGAAGCAGCAGCAGCGAGAGGAAAGCGACCCAGCCGAATCCGTTGGCAAAATACAAGTAGGTTCCGAGCGACAGAACGACCAAACCTTCGAGTCTAATCAGCTTCTTGTTCATCGTATTATTCTCCTTTTTCCCGGTCTGCGATTCGGATTCCAGCCAGCATCCAGCCGATCCCTCGCGACACTTGTTCATATGAGAGCGGTTGATCGGACAACAGGGCAGGGGATTGCAACGTCAATCCGTCGAATACGGCCTGAATCAGCGCCGCGAGCATTTCCTTGCCGCTCGTATCCAACTGAACCTCCAGTCGGTCCACGACAATCATAATGCCTGCCTTCATTTCCTTGTAAATCCCCGACAGCTCGGCCGCGAGCTTCTCGTTGTTCACGCTCTCCGACCAGAGGCTGATCAGCAGCGTGAACCATTCGGGGTTATCCTTGCGGAAATCGACCACGTGGTTCAAGACCTGACGAAGGAGTTCATCGGGCGAGACCTGCAGGTCCAATTTGGCAAAAGCGGCTTTCATTCCGCGGTTGATCATCCATTCTCGGACCACTTCGACCAGCAGCGTTTCCTTCGTGCCGAAATGATAGCCGATCAGCCCTTGAGCCACGCCGGCCTTGGCGGCGATCTCCTTCATGGTCGCTTTGGGGTAGCCTACTTGGCCGAATAGGTTAAAGGCCGCAAGCATGATGGCGCCTTTTCGTTCGTCTTGAATAACCGATGGGGTAGGGTTCATTTTCGTTCGCTCCTTTTACTGTTTGATTGAACAGCCAGTTGTTTATAGGCCTATATTAATACTGTTTGGTCGAACAGTCAAGTTTTTTTATTTTAGTTTCCCCAAAAGCTTCGATCATGCCGATTACTCGCACAATGTCGCGCGATGTGTGCACTAATGCATGAATCGTCGGCAGTTGGCCATTGAAGAGATGTTCGAACTCCTTATAATATGACTCAGATGCGCAACAATACATCATGATGCACGTTCCGGCGCAAACTGCCGAGGAGAAAGAGGAGGTATCGGATATGGAATTGGGACTTCAGGGAAAAACGGCGATCGTAACGGGAGCCAGCGCGGGGATCGGACTTGCTTGCGCAAAGGCCTTATATGAAGAAGGCGTCTCCGTCGTCATGGTGGGACGAGATCAAGAGCGCTTAACGCAAGCGGCAGCTTCGATGCGAGCAGGGGGCTCCAAAGGAGAAACAACGCGCATCACGCTCGTGTCGGGCGACATGCATAAGCCCGAAACCGCGCGACGGGCGGTCGACGCGGCGATCGAGCACCACGGCCGTATCGATATAGTAATCAATAGCGCGGGGAACGCGCAGTTCGGTCCGTTTTTCGAGTTATCCGAAGAAGCGTTTTTGGAGGCGTGGCAGGTAAAGCTTCTCGGTTACATGCGGATGGTGAAGGAAGCGGCGCCTTATATGATCAAGCAAAGAGACGGGCGAATCGTGAATATCGTCGGCATTGCCGGACGAACGCCGTCTCCCGGTTACCTTCCCGGCAGCACCTCGAATGCGGCTCTGTTGAATTTTACGAAAGGCATTTCCGGCGAGTTGGCGGCATCGAACGTCAGAATCAACGCCATATCGCCCGGAGCCACGGAAACCGAACGGGCCATCAGGTTCGCCCGGCAGCAAGCGGACGAGAAGGGAATCGACGTTCAAACCCAAACGTCGAGCATGAGCGCGGCCATCCCGCTTAGACGCATGGTGGATCCGGCAGAAATCGCCGCGATGGCGCTTCTGCTCGTATCGGATCGCGTTCCGTCGATCACGGGCACGGAAATCGTCATCGACGGCGGTCAGACGCCCGGCGTATGATGGCAAAGCGCGCGAATGCCGTTATCGGATGATTCCCGCGACAAGAATAACGAAGCGGAGAGTCGCCTTGTTGCGGCTTTTTTGCTTTCGCTGCATGCTTGCGCGCTTGCATATAAATCGATATTGATAGCGAAAAGCTATCATGATCATAGAAAAAGCGCCATTGATCGATGAGACACGAATTCGTTATAGTTGGGTTGTACGATTCGACATTCCACTTACTCGATGTGAATACGAAAATCAATCGACTGCTCGTCATACACGAGTTAAGTATACTGTCTGGGCTCATAATCGGAAGAATATTGCTATTCAGCGAGTTCGGGATTGTCGATCGGAGATGGTTTCCTATTACGGAAGGATTCGGAATGGTCATACGTCCGGAAGGAGACTGCGGATCACAATGTGAAGTTTTTCACATACTGACCATTCATGCGTGGTTCAGCCCTCCCGAAACGGGGGGGAGACCAGGTTTGAGAGGAGCATTGAAATGATCGAAACGACCACTCGAAAGGAAGAAGAAGCAGAACTGGGAGCAAATAACGCATCGGCGGACGTACTTCATCATCTGTTGAAGCCGGACGTGCATGAGGCATTGACCGCCGTGGTCGCGAACCTGCCGAAGCTCGCGGAGATGACGGCATTGCTCACCCAAGCGTACGACTTGGCGAAGCAGGCATCTGGGGACCGCGTGCTGATGCAGGATACGCTCGGCGGCATCAAGGAAGTCGTGAAGCCGTTGGAGGAAAAGGCGAAGCATTACGCGTCTGCCGCCATCGAAGCCCGCCATCGGGCGGAGCAGGAGAAGACCTCGATCGGACTGATCGGCATGCTGCGGCTGCTCAAGCATCCGGAGTTTCAACGGGTGCTTCGCTTCGGGCAGGCGTATCTGGATATTCTGGGCGCAAGACGAAAATAACAACGGGAGATGGGAACATGAGCAAGCAAATCTTGATTTTGGGCGCCGGTTACGGCGGTCTTCTCGGCGCGCTCTCCGCTCGCGAACACTTCACGGCGGAGGAAGCCGCGATTACGGTCATTAACCGGTACGAATCGCACCAGATCGTGACCGAGCTGCATCGACTGGCGGTAGGCAACATCGCCGAGAAAGCGGTTTGTCTGCCGCTGGAAACGTTGTTCAAAGGAAAAAACGTCGATCTGCGAATCGGTACGGTATCCGCGATCGATCCGGAGGCCCGCAAAGTCGCTCTGGACGACGGCACCTCGTACGCTTACGACGCGCTCGTGCTAGCGCTCGGCAACGAAACGAACTTTCACGGCATCCCGGGCTTGCGGGAAAATAGCTTTGCGCTGAAATCCGCCGCGGACGCGAAGCGGATATACGCGCATGTCAAAGAAAAACTCGCCGCTTACGCGGAATCGAACGACGAAGCCGACGCGACCTTCGTCATCGGCGGCGGCGGCTTGACGGGCGTCGAGCTCGTCGGCGAGCTCGCGGACGAGCTTCCGGACATCTGCCGCTCGCTGGGCGTCGACTTCGCCGACGTATCCTTGTACCTCGTCGAATCGAAACCGTCCATTCTGTCCACCTTCTCCGCGGACCTGATCGGACGCGCGGTCGCGAGTCTCGAAGCTCGCGGCGTTCAATTCCTGACGGGACGCAGGATCACGGAAGTGAACGGTTCGACGGTCAGTCTGAACGACGGCCGGACGATCGAGTCGAACACCGTCCTCTGGGCGGGCGGCGTGCAGGGCAATGCGCTCGTGGCGAGCTGCGGCATCGACGTCGATCACGGCTTCGCGGCGATCAACGAGTTCCTGCAATCCGTCTCGCATCCGGATATCTTCGTCGCCGGCGACAGCGCCGTCGTCAAAGGGCCGGATAGCCATCCGTACCCGCCTACCGCGCAGCTGGCTTGGCAGATGGGCGAGCTCGTCGGCGCCAACCTGTTCGCTTACTTCAAAGGCGGCAAGATGGTGGCGTTCGAGCCGGTCAACTCCGGATCGCTCGCGAGCCTCGGCCGCAAGGACGGCATCGGTTGGGTCGGGGAAAGCGGACTGAAACTGAAGGGCAAGCCGGCGTCCTTGATGAAAAAAGCCAGCGACGTGCGCTATTTGGCGCATATCGATGGCTTGTTCTCGCTGGCTTATTAAGACGCTCGCCAGCATGCATACAATCCTCTTACTGCAGTGCACCCCTGAAAGCAGACATTGGAAGGACCGTTCCGGTCCATCCGATGAGGACTGAAATGGGTGCATTTTTGCGTTCGCTTGGATTCGTTCGAATCGCCGACAAGCGTTATATGCCGATATCGGATCAGGCGGCCGACGACTTATGCGCTTGCGCGCCAAGGAGACGTCGCGACAACAGCAGGGCGAAAGCCAGAAAGACGACTGCGATAAAACCGTACAACAGGATATACCCGCCCAAACGGAACAATAGACTGCCCACGATCGGGCTGCAAGCCATCCCCATGTAACGGAAAAAATTATAGGCCCCGACGGCGGTCGCGCGATTCGTCGTGAATGCGCCAGTCAGCAGCGTCGTCTGCACGGGGAGCGAGAGCCCGAGGAATAGTCCGAAGCAGATAATGCCCGCCAACAGCCAAGCCAACGAGATCGAATAGAAGACGAGAAAAAACAACAGCGACGCCACGTTAAGAAAAGTCGTCAGCACGATGACCTTTTTCCCGTCCATCCTTGCTTGAATTCTGCCGCCCACGAAGCTGCCGACAACGAGGCAAAGAGACATCGGCAGGAAGACCAATCCCTTCTGCTCGGCGGACAAGCCGTATCGATCGCTTAAGATGTCCGGCAGAAACACGAGGAAATTATAAAAGACGTAATACTGGATAAACCCGAGAATAATGACCGACGAACCGATGCGGTTCCGTAGGATAGCCGCGAAATCCCGCACTTGAAAGCGGGCGGGCTTACCGTCGTCGGGCTTCGTTTCCCGCAGGAAAGCGTAGTTGCAGAGCAGCACGAGCAGACCCGTGGCCGCAAGCGCGAGAAACACGGAATGAAAATTAAACCATCCGCTCAGAAAACCGCCGATGACCGGTCCCAGCACGGGTCCGAGCGATACCATCATCTGGAAGGTCCCCATCGCCTGGCCGCGTTCTTTTCCTTCGAACAAGTCGCTGATCACCGTGACGGCCACTACGGAGCCGGCGGCGATGCCGATCGCCTGCAGCGCCCGGAAGACGAGCAGCAGCTCGATAGTGGCGGATAAGAAGCAACCGATGGACGCGATCACGTACAGCGTTATTCCGAACAGGATGACTTTTCGCCTTCCTTTCGAATCGGCAAGGGGACCGTAAACGATCTGCATGATGGCCAGAAAGAAGGTGAAGACGGAAATCGTCAGGTTGACGACGAACGAAGAGGTGTGGAATTGACTGGCCACCTCCGGCAACACCGGCGTGTAGATGGTTTGCGTGAACGGCCCGAGAAAGGCGGCGAACGCCACGATATAAACGATGAATTTACGGTTCATGATGCGAGATCCTCTCTATGAAATGACATTGACATGGACGAGATGCTGCATTGTCATCGTACTCGAGTTCAAATATTTATTCCAACGCATTTCATGTTATAATCTCATTGATTTGAAGGAATATATGCGTGTCGGCAGTGCGAATAGTTCAGAGAAGAAGGAGCCGCAAAATGAGAACCGAGGATCAGATAAAAGCCAAATTAATTCAACTTCAAACCGTGCAGAAACAATTCGACACGGAGGAGATCAGAATTCAAATCGAAATTCTGGAATGGGTGTTGAACCAACCAAGCGGAAAATACCATGAATGAACAAAGGCCGCTCTCCGCGTAAAAGGGTCTGTTCCGGGAACGAACGACCGCCTTGACAGTTGGTTTAAGCACTCCCTATAATGATGTTAGTTACCGCTAACACACATCCAGAGGAGAGTGCTGAACATGAACTTGCATGGAAAAGCGGCTATTGTAACCGGAGGCGCGCGCGGCATCGGGAGCGCGACATCGAAATTATTGGCACGACGCGGCACAAAAGTCGTCGTGAATTACGTGAGCAATCGGGATGCGGCTCAAGCGACGGTTGACGCGATTCGAGCGGACGGCGGCGAGGCCATCCCCGTGCGGGCGGATATTCGGGACGCGAATCAGGTTGCGGAGCTTATCCGACAAACGACGGAAGCCTTCGGCGGGCGCATAGATATCGTCGTGAATAATGCAAATCTGCCATTTGTAACCAAGCCGTTCGTTGAAACGACATGGGAAGAGTTTGCCCAAAAGTTAAACGATGAATTGCAGGCGGCATTCGTCATGACGCAGGCGGTTATTCCATTCATGACCGAGCAGCGTTACAGGCGCATCGTATACGTTTCCTCCGGCGCCGGCAAGCACATCGCCCCCAACATGATCGCCCATGGAACGGCGAAGGGCGGCCTGGATACTTTCGCGAACTATATCGCAAGCGAATTCGGTCCCTTCGGGATCACGTCCAATGTGGTCGCTCCGGGAGTGGTGGAAACGGACGCGACCGCATTCATGCCCGAAGAAACGAAGCAAGCGATAAGCAACTTCACGCCGCTTCGCCGCATGGCTCGACCCGAGGACGTGGCGAGGGTCATTTCGTTCCTGGCAAGCGACGACAGTCAGTTCGCGACTGGGACGTACACGCCGGTAAACGGCGGAAGCTACATGGAATAAACGGTCGCAAGAGGTTGTTTTTCAAGAACGGGGGCAATTGACATGGATGATCATGAGACAGGCACTTCGGATCGGATTCTGGATGCCGCTCTCCGATTGATGCAGGCGAAGGGATTCAAATCCGTCACGATCAAGGATATCGCCGCTGCTTCGGACGTAAGCGAGATGACGGTATTTCGCCATTATAAGACCAAGAAAGGGGTGCTCGAAGCTGCCGTCCAAAAGTATTCGTACACCCCTGGTTTGAAGATAATCGTCGAACAAAACGTCGTATACGACTTGAACCATGACCTAAAGCTTATTGCCGCCTCGTATCTCGACTTAATGGAGGTCAATCGGGGGATCTTCTTGATCGCCGTTCAAGAACGCGCGACGATGCCCGAATTGATCGGCCTCATCGCCGACAATACGAAGCGACTGCATGGCGTGTTGACCGACTACTTCTTGACCATGCAGGAACGCGGCAAAATGGCGGTTACGGATGCATCCAAGCAAGCGATGATGTTTTTGACGATGTATTACGGTTATTTTTCTTCCCGTGCCTTGTGGGATACGCAATTCATCAGCGACACGCAAGAAGAATTCATCGCAACCAGCGTGAGCACGTTTTGCGAAGGTTTGGCTACCTAACAGTAACGGAGGGATATCGATGCCAAAAGCAGGCTTGTCGGAAACGCGTCTACTTCGGCTGAGCAAAGTCCTGCAAGACTACGTGGATCGCGGAGAGATCGCCGGGGCGGTCGCCGCCGTTCATCGCAAAGGCAAGGAGGCTTATGCCGACGCGATCGGCTGGCAGGACAAAGAGGCGCGCATTCCCGTTCGGCGGGATACGATCTTCCGCATCATGTCGATGACAAAGCCGATCACGGCCGCAGCCGCATTGCTGCTGGCCGAAGAAGGAAAGATTCGCCTCCACGATCCCGTGGATGCTTGGCTCCCGGAGCTCTCCGGCCGGGTCGTGCTGCGCGATCCAAACGGAAGGCTGGACGACGTCGTGCCGGCGTCCCGTCCGATCACGCTTCACGATCTGCTGACCTCGCGCATCGGCATCGGCTGGGAGGATCACCCGCTGCAGTCCGAAATGATGAAGCTGCTTCCCGCACCATTGGCCAAGCCGCTGGGAGAACAGCATGCGGAGGAGCATCTCGATCCCGATTCCTGGATGAAACGGCTGTCCGAGCTGCCGCTTCTCTACCAGCCGGGCACGCGCTTCCTGTACCACATCGCGCATGAAGTCCTTGGCGTATTGATCGCCCGGGTATCGGGTCAAACGCTGGATGCCTTTTACCGTGAACGGATCTTCGAACCCCTCGGGATGAATGACACAAGCTTCGCCCTGCCGCCGGAAAAGCGAGGCCGGCTGTCGGTCGCATACGCGCCGAAGGCCGAGGGAGGCCTTATCGAGCTGGATCGCCCGGAATCGACGGCTTGGGCCGAAGCGCCGATCTTCCCGTCCGGAGGTGCCGGCCTTCTCTCCACGGCGGACGATTACCGGCGTTTTGGACGGATGCTGCTTGGTTACGGGGAGGTGGACGGGGTGCGCATGCTGTCGCGCAAATCCGTGGAGGCGATGATCACCGATCATCTCGCGCCCGAACAGCGCGCGCAGCCCTTCTTCGACGAGACCGATTACGACGGATCGATGATGTGGACGAACAAGGGATACGGGTACGGCGTCTCGGTCAGGACCAAGCAGATCGGCATCGGTCCTGGCATCGGCTCGTTTTTCTGGCCGGGGGCGCTGGGAACGACTTGGATCGCGGATCCGCGCGAGGAGCTGATGGCGACGCTGATGATTCAGCTCAGAGGAGCGCAGCTTCCCAAGAACAGCCTGATCGCTTATGATTTCTGGACCATGCTCTATCAGGCCATAATCGACTGAAGCACATTGTATATCCTCATCCAAGCAAAGCATGCAACAGCCGTTTCCCGAGCTCCGTCGGGGGACGGTTTTTTCGTTTTGCCTGAGTACGGTGCATCTCTCTTGGATTATGGGCAGGCGCGGATTTTTCAACCGGCAAAGTAATTAAATCGAAATAGTACATTGACAGACACAGTAATATATCGTATTATCCATATGTAGAGTTAATCGATGGAGCATGAACGCAGGATAAATAATTTCTTATAAGGAGAGTTGATGGTATGAACGAGAAGGTAGCGATCGATCTGAACGGGGTTTTTGCGCCATACGACGGGGGAAAGAGCGGCGCCGAATGGAAGACGGACCTGCTGACCAACCTCAGCGCGCACAACCTGGCCAAGAGCGATTTTGCCGGCGTTACCGCCCATAAAGGAACATTCAAAGCGAGCGCGCTGCGGGGATCCGACTTTTCGCGGGCCGACTTGACAGGCAGCACGTTTGCGAACGGCGATGCGCGCGAAGTCAATTTCGACCACGCGAATCTGACCGACTGCACCTTGGCTGCAGCCGACCTCGCGGAGTCGAGCTTCAATCATTCCGTACTCTTGCGCACCGACTTCGACAAGTCGGGGTTGGCCGGCGTAAAATTCAATGGCGCGAAACTGACCGATGTCAAGCTGACCATGACCGACCTTAGAAAAACGAGCTTTGAAAACTGCCTGTTCGACGGCGTCGACTTCGATTCCTCCGATCTGCGAGGCTTGCGTCTGGATCGGCAAACCTTTAACGGCGTTAAATTCAACAAAGCGGCCTTGAACGACGTTTCATTCCAAGGCGCGACGCTTAAAAATGCGTCATTCCAGGCCGGATTCGCTTTGACCAATAAGTATTACCGCGCCATCAAAACCATCAACTTCGACGGCGCCAGGATCGATAAACTGACCTTTGCCGTCCTTAAAGGAATCGGCGCCGATTTGTCGAAGGTTACGGTGATCTAACGGACAGTTCTCGATGCTGACGACTCGGAATAGGAGGTGATTCATCCTTTCATTGCCGTTATGCAGTCTCTTCGATGGACCGAAGGCGCTTTCCAGCATGGATAAGAATTCAGATAAACAATCGATCGATAATAATAAAAAGCGAGGGATACTTCATGCAAAAGACGATGGAACACAGCAACGGCGGCTTCTCCGAAACAGGGCTGCGCAAAATGCGCGACGTGCTGGAACGACATGTCGATTCAGGGAAAATCCCAGGACTCGTCGCGCTGGTCAGCCGGGGCGACGAGACGCATGTCGAAGCGATCGGCACGATGCGCCATGACGGCGGCGAGCCGATGCGCCGGGACACGATCTTCCGGATGGCCTCGACGTCCAAGCCGGTCGCGATCGCGGCGGCGATGGTCTTGCTCGACGCGTGCAAGCTGCGATTGGATGACCTGGTCGAGACATGGCTGCCGGAACTCGCCAACCGGCAGGTGCTGAAGCGGTTCGACGGACCGCTCGACGACACCGTGCCGGCGCGGCGGCCCATTACCGTGCGAGATCTGTTGACTTCCACGTTCGGGCTCGGCATGGATATGACATCGCTGGGCACGCCGATCATGGGCGCGATCTTCGAGCGGGGCCTCACGCCCGATCTGCCCGAGCCGATGCCCGAGCCGGACGAGTGGATGCGCCGCCTCGGCACGCTTCCGCTGATGTACCAGCCCGGAGAGCGCTGGCAGTACCACATCAGCAACGATCTTCTCGGCGTCCTCGTCGCCCGGGTCACGGGCCAGTCGTTCGAGTCGTTCCTGCGGGAGCGCATCTTCGGGCCCTTGGGCATGAAGGACACCGGTTTCCACGTGGCCACCGACAAGATCCGCCGGCTGCCGCCGCTCTACGCGCCCAATCCGCAGAACGGCGATTTCATCGTGTGGGACGAAGCGGAGGGAGGACGCCACAGCCAACCTCCGGCATTCCAGGGGGGCGGCGGCGGACTGGTCTCCACCGTCGACGACTACCTGTCCTATTTCCGGATGCTGCTCAATCATGGGATGCACGGGAACGAACGGATCCTGTCCCGGCCCGCGGTCGAGCTGATGACGACCAACCGTCTCGCGCCCGAGCAGCAAGCCGCCCGACATGCCATGGCCACCAACAACGTCCATGTGTCGTTCGGCCAAGGACAGCACGGCGGTTGGGGCATGGGGATGGCGGTGCGGACCTACCGCGGCGACTACGCGCCGATCGGCCAATTCGGTTGGGACGGCGGCAGCGGCACCTCGACCTACGCTGATCCGAAGAATCAACTCACCGGAATCCTGCTCACCCAGGTCGGAATGTCCACTCCGGATTCGGCGCGGCTTATCCACGATTTCTGGACCACGGTCTATCAGGCAATCGAAGACTGAGAAGAAATGTTGGCGGCCATGCGCGGATTTCGGCGCATGGCTTTTATTATTTCGGTTATGTAAACTGTTGATAATTGATTTATACGAACATACGTTCTATAATGTAGGTATTATCACATTTCATATATGATTTACGCATGACTGATCTTTGATATGATGTACATGACGATATGTTGATCGTTTGGAAGGAATTAGTAATACTTGGTAGAATAAATACGAAGCTGAACCGGTAGTAAATTCGTGCGCATAAGGAGATTAGACCATGGCAGAAAACAAATTATTGAGAATGGACAACGTTGGCATCGTCGTAGAATCCCTTGAAACCGCAATCCCTTTCTTCGAAGAGATCGGCTTGAAGCTCGAAGGGCGAGCTACTGTCGAAGGCGAATGGGCCGGTCGCGTAACCGGGCTGGGTTCGCAGTGCGTAGAGATTGCCATGATGGTAACCCCGGATGGCCACAGCCGACTCGAACTTTCGCGATTCGTCACCCCGCCCACGATATCGGATCACCGAACTGCTCCTGTAAATGCCCTTGGTTATCTACGCGTGATGTTCGCCGTTGAAGACATCGACGACGTGGTATCCAGACTGGCTAAGCACGGAGCCGAGCTCGTTGGCGAAGTGGTTCAGTACGGGGACTCGTATCGGCTCTGTTACATTCGTGGCGTCGAAGGACTCCTCATCGGTTTGGCGGAACAACTCGGCAACAAATAATTAACGTTTATAAGGAGCTGGATACGATGATAAAAGGTTTCGGAGGCATCTTTTGGAGAACGAAGAATCTGGAAGCGACAAAAAAATGGTACGGCGACGTCCTGCAGATTGAAATCGAAAATTGGAACGGAGCCATCATAAAGCCTCAATCCGGAAACGAGACCATTTTTTCTTTCTTTACCGAGGAGGACGGGTATTTTCCGACCGAACAGCAGGTGATGTTGAATTTCCAAGTCCATAATCTGGACGAGACGATCAAGCATCTTGAACAGATCGGCGTGCCGCTTGCGAAGAAGAAAGAAAGCAGCGAGTACGGAAGCTTTGTATGGATCGAAGATCCTGAAGGTCGGCTGATCGAGCTTTGGGAGAAATAACGCGTCGCAATTCGGCGCATGAAGGAAAGAACAGCCTGTCGATGGATGAATCATCCGTGAGACAGGCTCTTTTTCTATTCTGATCACAGGATGATCGGGTTCGTCGTTATATATTCGAACGCGCCGCTTCAAGGACGCGAATGCTTAGCTGCAAAGCGGCTAGGCTACATGGTCAGGCATACTTTAGGATACGGAGGAACGCGACATGATCAGAGCGTTAATGGAAGAGAGAGAATGGCTCGAAGGATACCCGGTCATGAAGGAATTACGAACCCATCTGAGCCAACGTACGTATCTTGATTTTCTTCGCAAAATGAGGGAAGAAGGATACAAGATGTTTGCGTTATACGAAAATAACGAAATCGTCGCATTAGCCGGGCTAAGCATACTGACGAATTTTTACTTCGGGAAGCATGCTTTCATTTATGATTTAGTCACCAAATCCACGGCGCGATCAAAGGGACACGGGCGCGAATTGCTGGCGCATATTCATCATTACGCCAGGGAAAACGGCTGCGGCATCGTGGCCTTGGGCTCGGGGTTAGCCAATATCGATGCCCACAGGTTCTATGAGACAAAGATGGGCTATGAAAAAGCCGCCTACACGCTGATTAAGGTCCTTTAATCACGGGTTGCAAGCGGTTATCTTCATTCAGGCAGAGATGGACATGCTCTCTTCGCCGAGTATAGGCCTTCGAGGGCGGCATCATGCGATAGCGCGATAAAAGTCTGGCACCCGGCATCGCCCGCGGGCCGGACTTTTTTTGGAAACAATTGCAAACACCCATTGACTTAGTTATGGAATGAATAGTAATATTATAACTATGAAGAACAAGACGAATAAACCTCAACGATCGCCGTTAGCGTTAGCCGTTCTCGCCCATCTGGCCGAGGAACCGATGCACCCTTACAGAATGCAGCAACTGATCAAAGAACGAGGGAAGGACGAGGTCATCAACGTCCGTCAGCGCACGAGCATTTATCAGACGATCGAGCGCTTGCTGAGAGAGGGCCTCATTGCCGTTCAAAGCACCTTAAGCGAAGGGGGACGTCCCGACCGAACCGTTTACGAATTGACCGAGGAAGGAAGTGAAGTATCGAAGGAGTGGCTGAGGGAGATGCTCTCGGTCCGCTCCCAGGAATATCCGGATTTTCCCGCGGCCATCTCGTTTCTGACCTTGCTGACGCCGGAAGACGTTCAGCGCCAATTCGAGCGAAGGGAAGCGGCTCTTCTGGAAGCCATCCAACGCACGGATGAGCAGCTGCTCCGATACAAGGAGACCGTTCCCCGTTTGTTCATGCTGGAGGTTGAGCATAGCCGAGCCGTGTTGGAAGCCGAACTGCAGTGGCTGCGCGCCGTCATCGCGGATTTCCGCACGGGCGAGCTCTTCTGGAGCGAGGAATGGTTACGCGGGATAGCGGAGCGTCTGGGCAGTCCGCAATAACATCAAACAGGGATAGCAGACGAATGCATGCGCATCAAATAAAAGCTACTTCCGAGGAGGAGTTTGAAATGATGAATACAACCGCTGCTAAGTCCGGTGCAGCAACGGCGGAATCGCTCCGCGAAGTCAGCTGCGTCCTGTCCAAGGACGGAACTACGATCGGTTATCGGCAATACGGTCGCGGCCCGGGCGTGATCATGGTGCATGGCGCCAATTTATCCTCGCAAAACTTGATGCAGCTCGCGGAACGGCTGGCCGATGGGTTCACGGTCTACGTGCCTGACCGCCGAGGCCGCGGTCTGAGCGGACCCTTCGGCGAAGGTTACGCGATCCGGAAGGAAGTCGAAGATGTGGAGGCGCTCCTGAATCATACAGGCGCCAGCCATATCTTCGGGATCAGCTCGGGCGGGCTCATTGCGCTCGAAGCGGCGCTTGCCTTGCCCGCCATTCGCAAGCTCGCCCTTTACGAACCCGCGCTATTGATGAACTCGGAGCGGACGGAATGGCTGACTCGTTACGATCGGGAGATCGCCCAAGGCAAGACGGCCGCCGCCCTCGTCACGTGCTTGAAAGGCCTGCAGCTGGGCGGACCGGTGCTGAATGCCATCCCGCGGTGGCTGCTCGAGACGATGACGAACAAGATGATGGTAGCCGAGGACAAGAAGGCGAAGCAAGGCGACGTGACGATGAGCATGCTGGCTCCGACGCTGCATTATGACGGGAGGTTGCTCGTCGAGATGACCGGCAAGCTGGACCGTTACAAGACATTGCGCGCCGATACGTTGTTACTGGGCGGCAGCAGGGGCTTGCCATACTTGAAGCCTGCGCTCGACGCCTTGGAGAAGACGCTGCCTCGGGCCAAACGGTTGGAATTGCCCGGACTTGATCACGGCGGAGCGTGCGACGTCAGCCAGTCCAACCGAGGCGGCAAGCCGGAATTGGTGGCACAGGAACTGCGGCGGTTTTTCGCCTAGGCATCTAGGTTGACGACGCTGGCATACTCGATGACCATGAAAACCAGCCTTTACCTCTCCCTTAGACAACCTAGCTTTACTTGAAATAAACCACCATTTGTATATCCCTCAGACCCGCGGCCCGTTGCTGTGGGTCTCTTTTTATGCAGCGGACCTGATCGCGGTTTTCATAAATATTTAAGAATTTCAGCCGCTTTCTCTTCATTTGTTTTCTTTAACCTAGCGAAAGAGAGCTTGAGGAGGAAACAAACATGCGAAAGTGGTTTATCTTGCTTGCGGCGCTGGTGGCGATGGGATTCGTATACGATCGGTTCAAGGCGCCGGCGAATACCGGGCTTCCGATGGATCCAGCCTTGAACGGGAAGCCGTCTACGACATCAAACTCAACGACGGAGACCCCCCCGCCGAAAAACGAACTTACGATCCGAGTCGATCGCGATCAGGTGCACGAGGGAAACTTGCTGCTCGTGAACGAGAACATTGCCGTGCCGCCCAATGATGCGGACGCCGAAGCGGTGAATTTGTACGCGCATAAGGAATTGCTGCTCGGCTTCGGCTTGCTTAACAGCAAGATCAAGCTGTCGCCCGACTTGACGCATAAATTCGCAGCGATGATCGCGGACGCCGCCAAAGACGGAGTCGACCATTTTATCATCAACAGCGGTTACCGGGACGACAAGGAGCAGCAAACGCTCTACGACCAACTGGGACCGGAGATCGCCGCGCTTCCGGGATATAGCGAGCATAGCTTGGGGCTGGCGCTCGACATCGGTTCGACGTTGACGCAGATGAAGGACGCCCCGGAAGGGGCATGGCTGAAGGAGAACGCTTGGAAATACGGCTTTATCGCGCGGTATCCTGAGGATAAAACGGACATTACCGGCGTCATCGGCGAACCGTGGCATTTCCGTTACGTCGGGCTTCCGCACAGCGCGATCATGCAAGAAAATCATTGGGCGTTCGAGGAATACTTGGCTGCGTTGCAATCGCGCAAATCGATCACGGCGGTCGTCATGAACCGCACGTACGTCGTCTATTACTTCCCGGTAGCTTCGCGTACGACGCTGCGCGTGCCGACGCTGGGCAGCTACGAAGTATCCGGCAACAATACGGACGGCGTAATCGTGACCGTATTGCAATCCTGAACGATACCCGGCAGATCGCGAGCGATTCATGCGAATCCCGCAGCGCCGATAACATTCCCTATTCGCTAATTCAGCGGATGGGGATATTTTTTTACCGTACTTTTACCGTTTGTTTGGTATATTTAATTATTATTCCGAATATAGCGGCGGTGAGGATAGCCATGAATATTTTGCTGGCGGAAGACGATAAGAAGCTCGGCAAGCTCGTGAAATACATGCTGGAGAAGAAAGGCGGCTATCACGTCGATTGGGTGGAGAACGGCGATGACGCGCTTGATTATGCGCGCGGTTCGGCGTATGACGTGCTCATCCTGGACTGGATGATGCCGCTCATGGACGGGGTAGACGTCTGCAAGCGCCTTCGGGGCGACCGTTACGGACAAGCGATCGTCCTCTTGACGGCGAAGGATTCGCTGCAGGATAAAATCTTCGGCCTCGACGCCGGAGCCGACGATTATCTGACGAAGCCATTCGAGATGGACGAGCTGCTCGCTCGTCTTCGCGTGCTGGCACGGCGGAATTTTGCCCCGAGGCAGTCGGATACGGCGACGTTCGGGCGATTCACGCTCAATCGCGCCTCGCGCCAGCTGTCGCGGGACGGCGCGGGGATTCCGCTTAGCCCGCGCGAATACCAGCTGCTCGATTTCTTCCTGCAGAACGCCGGCAACGTGCTGACGAGAGAGGCGATTCTCGATCGCATCTGGGGGCTCGGCAGCGACGTCTCCTACAAAAACGTCGACGTCACCGTGAAGATGCTCCGGGACAAGCTGGACGATTCCGGAGGAGTACCGGCCATTCACAGCATCAGGGGGGTAGGCTACCGGTTTGAAATGGACGCTTAAAAAAGGGAAGAAGCGCGACTTATTCCAATACACGCAGCGAAAGCTGACGGTTACCTACACGTGGCTCATCCTTCTGTTTCTGGCCTTATTCGCGATCATCGTATCGCTCTTCTTCCTCTTCATGGCGTACCGGGAACAAAGCGATTCGCTTCGTTCGACCATGAATGCGACCGAGGACGGCCGCGTCGTCATTCCGGACTTGGAGAACGGCCGCAGCGATGAGCTGTACTTCTTCTACGTGCTGGACAAACGCGGCCAAGTACTCGCGCATAGCGATGTCATCCCGCAGCTGAGCGACGGCAATAAGGAGGCAATCGAGAAGTGGATGCCGGAGGGCGATTCGTTCCGCTTGCGTTGGCAACCCGGACAGCAGCAGCGTTACGGCGATTTGATGATTCGCACGGATGAGAGGCTGCTCTTCATGGGCGCGCATCCGATATTGACGACGAACGGGCCGGCTACGGTCTATGCGGCGAAGGACGTCACCTTCTACTGGGATATTCTCCGGAATCTGCTCGTCGTGTTCTTCGTGATATTGATCGTGTTCATTCTTGTTGCCGTCAAGCTCAGCTCCTCGATGTCCAAGAAAGCGATGGTTCCGATTCAGCTGACGTTCAAGCAGCAGCAGCAATTTCTGGCGGATGCTTCCCACGAGCTGAGGACGCCGCTCAGCATCATGAACACGTCGCTCGACGTGATCGAGCTGGAGAACGGGGACGCGATGACGCCGTATGCGAAGGAAGTCGTGACGGATATGAAGGAAGAGATCGGCCGGATGAGCCGCATGGTGCAGGATCTGCTGATGCTCGCCCGGTCCGATGCGGGCTCGGTCGAGTTCGAGATGCGCGCTTTCGACATGGTCCCGAAGCTCCGCCAGTGGGTGCTTGCCTTCGAAGGGGTTGCGCAGAAGAAGGCGATCGCGCTTCGTACGATGCTGCCGGAGACGCTGACCGTGAAGGGCGATCCGGAGCGGCTGAAGCAGCTGGTCTATATCCTGCTGGACAATGCGATCAAGTATACGCCCGAGGCCGGCAGGGTCGACATCGGACTCGACCCGAACCCGAGGCAGTGGCGCATCATCGTCCGGGACAGCGGCATCGGGATTGCCGAAGCGGATCAACCGCGCATTTTCGACCGGTTTTACCGCGTCGAGAAGCATCGCTCCCGCGAGGAAGGTAGCGCCGGGCTAGGACTCGCGATCGCGAAGCAGATCGTGATCGCCCATCGGGGCTCGGTCGTGCTCGAGAGCGCGCCGGGGAAAGGAAGCACGTTTTCGGTCGAGTTTCGCGTGTAGCTTACGCGGATGGCGAACGGCCCTTTCTCTGCGGATGACGACGAGCAGGGAATTTTTTGCCTTTACCGTACTTTTACCAAGGTTCCATATAGTTAGTCGTGCAGAGACAAGATTAAGTGAAGAAGGGATGATTCAAGCGTGGGACGCATTAGACCGTGGGTGAAAAAAACGCTGCTCGTATCCGTCATCGTCGTAGCCGTCGGAGCCGGATTTAGCGTGATGGCCGGCGAGCGCGGGCGTGACGTAACGAAGGTGGTGCGGGTTAGTCAGGAGTTTCACGGCAACCCTGCAGGCGACATGAAGATCGAGGTGAGAAACGGCGGCATCGCAGGCGTGCCTGCGCCGCCCGACATGGGACCCCGCGACGGAGACGGACCGATGCGCATGCCATTCGGCGGAGAGTCCGCCGTGCCTGCACCGCCCGTAGCGCCGATGATCCGGGAGGGCGGCATCCGCTTCGAGCGGGGCCACGCGCATGGCATCGGCGCGGGCTTAGCGATTGGCGCGACGATTTTGATCGCCGGGCTATTGTTGCTCTGGATGGGCAAGCGAGGCAGACGGTCGAGCGCCGCGGACGGGCCGAATGCGCTGGCCGGCATCCCGACGGCATCGGACTTCCTGGACCAATGGGAGATGCAGCAAAATCAAACGAAGGAGTCGAAATAAAATGGGTATCTTCAGACGCGTCAAGGATGTGTTTCTGGCCGAAACGAACGGGCTGATCGACAAGTGCGAGAAGCCGCTCCATATGGTGAATCAATACATGCGGGAATTCGGCATCGAGCTGGAGAAAGGGCAGCATGCCCTGGCGCGGCAGCTGTTTATCGAGAAGCGGCAAGCGGCGCTGATCGCGCATGCCGAGGCGTCCGTAGAGAAGCGGGAGCGTCAAGCGAAGCTTGCGGTGAACCAGGGCGAGGATCAGATCGCGAAGCTGGCGCTGCAGGAGAAGCTGCTGCAGGAGAAGAAGCTGGCCGTCTACCGCGAGCAGTACGCCGCGATCCAGGAACAGACGAAGGCGCTGGAAGAGCGCATCGCCCAGCTGCAGGTGCAATCGGAGGAGTACAATCACCGCCGGCTGCTGCTCGAATCCCGAGTGAACGTGGCCAGCTCCCTGAAGGAGCTGAACCAGCGCGTCGTCTCGTTTCAGACGGACGGCATGGTCAGAGGATTCGCCCGCGCGGAGGAGAAGGTGCTGATGATCGAGGCGGAGCTGGAGGCGATGCACCGGTTCAACTCGCCGGCTATGCGGTCCGCGCCGCAGTATCTCGACCCGGCGTTGACGGCGGAGATCGAAACGTCGCTGGCGGCATTAAAGCAGCAGCCTGCGGCGGAAGCGTGAAACGAACGCAGGCGGCATATGCCTAAGCAAGCGCATAAAATGCGATATAGCATGAATGAAAACCGGCAGATTCTGCCGGTTTTGTGATGTCCGCTAATGGCGAGACCAAGCGGATTCCTTGCCGATACTCGATGCGCAGAAGTCATCGAATGCAGGGCAATGCCAGCGTTCCTCGGTGATTTGGGGCGAGCAAGCAGGCTGTTTTTGGCTATTTACGAGAGATAACGCGCATCAAGCGTTGCTACTGAGCCAAGCTCTCCAGATCCGGCTGCAATTTGTTCCGCAGCATGCATAGCATGGCAGCCCCGCTGATTCTGCTCGGGATTGAACAAATGATCATGGAGCGGGAGAAGCAGCAGGAGCGGATGCGTTGACCCTTCATTGAATGGATGGCGAATTATTGGAAAAAATAACTAATAATTACTCATCGCGCGACTAGGGGAGGGGGATAAGCATTGAATAACTTTAGGAACAAATATCGAAATCGGTATTATCAAGCCAATTTTACTCCCTTCGGAACGATCCAGCTTCACCAGCGAAATCCTCACATCGTTGCATTATGGTCGGTTGCGTTTCCCGGGTTCGGCCATTTTTTGATCCACAAATTCATCACGGGCTTCGCATTGTTTTTTTGGGAATTTTATATTAACCAAGTTACGCATCTGAATACGGCCATGATGTATTCGTTTAACGGCGATATCGCCAAAGCAAAGGAGATTTTGGACGAAAGGTACATCTACCTCTATATTCCGGTTTATTTATTCGCCATCTGGGACAGCTACCGGACCGCAGTCGATGAAAATATGATCCATTTGTTGGCGAAAAGAGAAAATGCCAAATTCACGACATTCTCGATTAATCCGTTCGGAATGAACTTTATCAGCAAGAAGAAGCCGTTGGTCGCATTCGCTTGGTCGTTGGCCTTTCCGAGTCTCGGGCAAATGTATATTCATCGCATCATCGGCGCCTTGCTGCTTCTGATCATGACTATCGTCGTCATCCTTAATTCGGACCTGGTGGAAGGCATTCACTATTGTATGCTGGGGGACTTCGGAAGAGCCAGAGAAGTCGTAGACGAACAATGGTCCCTTTATTTCCCGTCGATTTATTTCTACGGCATATACGATGCTTACTCCAATACGGTGGAATTAGGAAAACTGTTTAGTTGGGAACAAGCGGATTTTTTGAAAAGGCACCATCAACCGCAAAATTTCGTACTCCATAAAGGAGAAAAAATATAATGGGCTTACAGATTTTCTCTACCTTTCAGCACTCGCATTATCTCGAACTCGCAATCAGCGAGCTGAAAGAATACAAGATCGAGGATATCTATGCGGTTCCGCTCGATAATCGCAAATTAGATAGCAAAATGTTCGATACGATGCATGCCATGGACGGAACTTCATTGGTCGACACGGCGCTTATACTGGCCATGATGTGCGGAACGGTCGGGGTGGCGAGAGGGTTCGTCCTGGATTGGGGACCGGTGTTTTGGGGCCTGATCGGTTCGGCTAGCGGATTTGCCGCCGGTTTTGCATTCGATGTCATCAAAACGGCCATTAAACGCAAGAAGATCAAAACCGGCAAGACCAGACTTGGCGAAATCATAATCATCGTCCAGTGCAAGAACGAGCAAGCCGAGTTGGTAGAGCAGACCTTATGGCGTAACATGGCGCTTGGGGTTGCTGTTACGAGCATGCAAAGCTTGGAACGGAATCAGGCGGTATTGGCGGACAAGAACTAATGCACGCGATATTCGATATCGGATGGCGATATCATTGGAACGCTTCAGACCCGCATAATATGCGGTTTTTTTGCATGCGCAGGCGAATACTCGATTCGGTAACAGGGGATTCTTGAGGTAGATAAGGGATCATTCGTTTGGCGGATCGTTATCATAGAAAAACCCTCATTGATCTATGCGTACTAAACCTCTACTATGAGCATGAAGATAAATTAGGAGGCGATAAACCATGTCCATGTCAATCGCGGATATCAAGATTCCCGACAGCAAGCTGGCCGTCGAAGCGGCGGAGCTGTTGCGCGAGCATGGCGACGATCTGCTGTGGAACCATTCGAACCGGGTATTTCTCTTCGCGTCGCTCCAAGGCAACCTGCAGCAAACGAAGTATGATCCGGAATTGCTCTATATCAGTTCGCTATTCCACGATCTAGGCTTGACCCCGGCATTCCGCAGTCCGGACAAGCGCTTCGAAGTCGACGGGGCGAATGCCGCGCGCGATTTCCTGCGAAGCCGCGGCGTGCCGGAAGAATCCGTCCGGCTGGTCTGGGACGCCGTTGCCTTGCATACGACGATCGGAATCGTCGAGTACAAAGAAAGCGAAGCGGCATTGATGAACTTCGGCGTCGGCTACGACGTCGTAGGCAAAAACTTCGACCTCATCTCGGATGAGATCCGCCGGCAAATCGTCGACGCGTTCCCGCGCAACCGATTCAAGCACAAGATCCTGCATGCCTTCTTGGAAGGCTTCAAGCATAAGCCGGAAACGACCTACGGCACGATCAACGCCGATATCTGCGAAGCGCTTCTGCCGGGCTATAAACGTCCTAATTTTTGTCAGCATGTGCTTCATTCCAGATGGGAAGAGTAATCGCGCGCGAGGCAGACGGCGTCGAACGACTGGCGTACCGAGAGATGTCTTTTCCTCACTGCTCGTTCCGCAGACCAGCCAAAAAATAATTTCATGCGTTTCCGGTCCTGCGGTCGATGTTGATAGTCCTTGTTCGTTGTTAGAATAGAGAGGCCGAACATGAATGGTCTTCTAATCGGAACTTGACCAGGAGGATGAGGCATGCTGTTTATGTTGATCGTCAAAGCCTCGGCGAATTCGGAAACCGGCAATCTTCCGAACCCGGAGCTCGAAGCAGCCATGACGAAGTACAACGAGGAACTGGTTAAGGCAGGCGTGCGGATTATGGCTAAAGGGCTTCATCCCAGTACGAACGGGCTCCGCCTGTCTTTTCCGGAACCCGGGGGAAGGCCTGTGGTTACGGACGGCCCCTTCACGGAATCGAAGGAATTGATTGCCGGGTTCATTCTGATTGACGTGAATTCGAGGGAAGAAGCGATCGGGTGGGCCATGCGGATGCCGGACCCGCAAGGACACGGGGAGGGCCAGATAGAATTGCGCCAAGTCTTCGAATGAAAGCCGCCAAGCGCTTGATCCTCGCGAAAGCCGCGTAAATGATACGCGGCTTTTTTGCGTGATCATCGTGCCATGAATGTCGATAATCCACCTAATCTTCCTCTAGCGGCATGCGGATATTTCTTCTTTCGATATTCGCTTATACCTTGATTCGGTACAGGCTGGTGCATAAACGATATAAATTCATCGGAAATGTTTAATGCTCGTTCACCGGATCAGACGATAACAAAATCGGTCCCGTAGCATGCAAGCCCCAGCTTCTGCGCCACGCGCCGCGAAGAATGGTTATCCCAGAAGGTACTGTATAGAGGGATCCGATCCGCCCGGCGAACCGCCTCCGCCCAACCGGCAACGACGGCAGCGGCATAACCTTGTCCGCGAAATTCCGGCAGCGTCTCCAACCCCGCTTCGTGGGCGCGCGAGGCGATGCGGACGCTGCGGCAGACCGATACGGCTCGCCCGTCGGAAACCGCCGCGATGCAAGGCTGCGCATCGTCCACTTCCGGAATCAGCCAATCGAAGTCGCCTGCCAGCAGTTCCGCATTTTGCCTCGTGACGGTGACCGGATTCGACGCGACCGGGCGTTCGTCCGCGAGATCGACGGGAACCAGATAAGCCGGCCCCATCGTGTAGACTTGCGCGTCCAGCAAGTACATATACGAATCGAAATGGCGGGGGGTCGACCGCAAATCTCCACGGCCGTCTTCGGCGCATAGGGCCTCCAGCCTCCGGACGAGATCGTCCGGCACGTCGTGTCTGAACCTGCAGACCGTCGTTCCTTGAATCGTCCGCCCGAGGAACATCCGAGGCGCCGGACCTCCGCCTGGCTCGTTTATCGTCAGCAAGCTCCCCTTACTGTCATGTGCATAGAGCGCCTCGGCTTGCAGTTCCATCAACCCGTGGGCTCCGATATCGCCGAATGATCGTTGATTCAAAAGCAGGTCACGCTCCTTCGCCTAGGGCCGTTTATGACATTCGCCGGATTTGTGCGGCGATTCGCCTCGTAGCGGTCTGAAGTTTCGACGTTTCTATTTCACTATACCATCAATCCCATTGGCCGTTTCGGTAAATAATGAGCTTGAATTGACTTTTACTACACAGAATGGGGCGGAGTGTAAAAGCCGCGTAAATCGCGGCTTTTTGCGTTAGGGGATAAGTTAAACGCCCGAAGTGGTCAAGCCTCGAATCACGGGTATCAGAATGTTGGTCGCAGAGGGCGAAGGATCGAGTTGGAGCGCCACCGTTCCGGAGAAGAGCACGCGCGTCAAACCCGGCGCCCCTGTCATGACGCTATCGCCCGCCGTGGTCAGTATAGGAATACATATGGGGCTTGGCTTACCTATGATCGGGCAAGAGACGCTAATCCGCGGAAGATATGGAACGCATCGTATTCTGCTTCGTTAATATAGGGAACGGATTGCTGGACGGCCTAGTCGATCATATTGCGATCGAACCGTTTCGTTTCCGACAGCCGGGCAAACTTCAACGCAGAACGAAAGGGGAGAATCACGATGTCGGGTCCGTCGCCGTTGATGGATGCTTTAGGGATCGCGGGTATTTTCGTCGTCATAGTCGGTTTATTGGGGCTTTGCTGGTTTTTTGTGTTTCGCAAAGAAAAATAAACGCGCCTCGAGCCGATTGAACGCCAAGAATCGCTACGAAAGCCGCCTGCCGGGCATAAAACCGGCAGGCGGCTTTCGTATAGTTCAAATTATGTCTTCCTATCTAGGGTTTGTTTCCAATAGAGCCGTTAGCATTATTTTTGTTGTGCAATTATGTATTTATATAGGAAAGGGGACTTATTTCCATTAATATCTTCCGTTCATGATAATAATTGAAAGCGTAAACGATTATTACGCATAAATAAATTGATATATTGTTCTATATTTCATTATTTGTATTAACTGGTATCGAAACCTACAATAGCCTTACCATAAGCAAGCCTGCAGCATGAAGTGCTTATGTTGAACGGCATCATACGAAGATGCAACCCCATAATTTCACTATTTAGGAGGTTTACCATGTTATCCGTCATTAAATCCGCATTCAACAACAACTATGTCTCGGCCGAAGACCAAGGAGCCAGTCCGCTGATCGCCAATCGTACGGCGGCAAAGGGTTGGGAAACCTTTAACGTAATTAACAACCCGGATGGTACCATCTCTTTCCTCTCGTCGGCCAATAACAAATACGTTACCGCCGATTTGAACGAAAATACGAAACTGATCGCAAGAGCGACGACGATACAAGCATGGGAGAAATTCAAACGCGTCGATCGCGGCAACGGAAAGGTCGCCTTGCAAGCCGTGGCCAACAATCAATACGTATGCGCGGACATGAACCTGGAAGGCGTGCTGTATGCGAATAGACCGACGGCTTCGGGCTGGGAAGAATTCGTGATCGCCGCTCAGCCGAATCAGAATCCGGAAGCTCCCGCCCAGCAGCCTTCCGGCGGATTCGTCGTAACCGAGCAGCAGTTCAACCAAATCTTCCCGGGTCGCAACCATTTCTATACCTATGCCGGATTAGTCGCCGCTACGAGCGCGTATCCCGCTTTCGCCAAAACGGGCGGCAGTACGATCGAACGCCAAGAAGCCGCCGCGTTCCTGGCCAACATCCATCACGAGACAGGCGGACTCTATCACATCGTCGAGGCGAACAAGGCTAACTATAACCACTATTTCGACTATAACAGCAAATATAAAGTCGTTCCCGGCAAGCAATATTACGGTCGCGGTCCGCTGCAGATCAGCTGGAACTACAATTACGGGGCCGCCGGCGAGGCGCTCGGCCTTCCGCTGCTCTCGAATCCGGATCTGGTCGCGCAGGATCCTGCCGTCGCGATGAAAACGGCGCTGTGGTTCTGGAACACGCAGACGGGTGCCGGCAAGATGACGTGCCACAATGCGATGATTCAATCCAAAGGATTCGGCGAAACCATCCGCACCATCAACGGCGCCTTGGAGTGCAACCGCGGCGGAGGCGGCGCCGTGCCGAACCGGGTCGAGCAATACAAGAAAATTTGCGCCATTCTCGGCGTTGCTCCGGGCGACCATCTTAGTTGCTAGACCTGCCTCGCAGGAGATTCAGATCCGCGGCATACGATCAAATTCTGCCGATCAGGCAAGAGAAAGAGGGACGACAATGGCTCAAGCATGGCGAAGCACCTTATATCCGGACAATTGGAAGCCGGGGTATACAGATACGCAGGGCAACTTTCTCCAAGACTTTTCTTACGCGGGTTATTGGCGAGGAGAAAAGCCGATTCCGTCCGCGCCGCCCGGCGCCGTCCATAACGTCGTAGCGCAATACGGAGCAGACGCCAGCGGACAAGCGGATTCGACGGCGGCCATCCAGAATGCGATCAATGCGGCCGGTGCCGCGGGAGGCGGCGTCGTTTACTTGCCCGCGGGGACATACCGCGTTCGCCCGCAAGGCGCGAGTTCAAGCGCGCTGTGGATGAAGCAGAACAATGTCGTTCTGCGGGGAGCCGGTAAGACCGCCACGTTCATCTACAACGATACGCCGAACATGCGGGAGAAATCGGTCATTCGCGTAGCGCCGGACCATTCCGCCGACTGGCATAAGCCGACGAACGCGCCGACGTCCATCCGAAGCGACGTCAACCCGATGGCGACCGTGATTCCCGTCGGCAGCGTCGGCGAATATGCGGTGAATGATTTTATCGTCCTGCATGCCGATGCTACGGATGCCTTTTTGGCCGAGCACGGGATGTCCGGCAAGTGGGACGCGGGTACCGTAAAAGGACCGACCTTTTACCGAAAGATCACGGCCATCGACAAAGCGGCCAATACGCTGACGCTCGATATTCCGATTCGCTATGCGCTAAAGACGAGAGACAAGGCAAGGATCTATAAAGTAGGCGAAATGCTGTCGGAGATCGGGATCGAGCAATTGTCCGTCGGCATGAAGCAGCATACGGGCTCCAGCTGGGGAGATCTGGATTACAAGAAGCCGGGAACCGCGGCGTATGACGTGCATGCCGCGAAAGCGATCGGGTTTTCCAACGTCAAGAACGGCTGGATCGATCAAGTGGACAGCTTCAAGCCTTCGTCCAACGCGAGCGACCTGCATCTGCTGTCGCATGGGATCGTCCTATATCAGTCTCGCACGGTAACGGTTCAGAACACGCATATGCAAAAGCCTCAGTATAGGGGAGAAGGCGGGAACGGGTATCTCTACTTGATGCAGGGCGAGGATAATTTGGTGCAGCATGCCGCGGCGACCCTGGGAAGACATAGCTTTACCTTCCAATACATGTGGACCAGCGGCAACGTCATTTACGATAGCACGTCGAACAAACCGCGTCTGGCCACCGATTTTCATATGTACCTGAGCATGGCGAATCTGCTGGACAACATGACGATGAACGGCGATTATATCGAAGCGGTCTATCGGCCTTACGGAACCGTGGAGCATGGCTGGACCACGTCGCAATCGGTCATCTGGAACACGAACGGGGTCGCCTATGCCCAGGGACAGTCTGCGATCGTGAAATCCAGGCAGTTCGGTCGCGGCTATGTGATCGGTACGCGCGGCGCGGCCGCCGGCGTAGAGTATACGGTGCCTTCCGGCGATCGTTCGGCGCCGCAGGACTTTGTCGAAGGCGTCGGAACAGGAGGAGACCTGAATCCGCGGTCGCTGTACGCCGATCAGAAGCTGAAGCGAAGCGGCGAAGCGCCGGCCGTCCTCTTTGCGCCGATTCCCGGCAGGATCGAAGCGGAGCAATACAGCGCGATGAGCGGCGTGCAGACCGAGAACACGAAGGATGCCGGCGGCGGCTTGAATGTCGGTTGGATCGAAGCCGGCGATTGGATGGACTACGCCGTGAACGTAACTGCCGCCGGGACGTATAAGATCGAGCTAAGCGTGGCGAGTCAAGTCGACACCGGTTCTATCCAGCTGAAATCCGGCGATACCGTGTTAAGCGCGATTGCCGTGCCGAATACCGGAGGCTGGCAAACCTGGAAGACCGTGAGCGGCGAAGCGAGTCTAAGCGCGGGCCAGAAGACGCTGCGCGTATACGCGGCAGGGCCGGGCTTCAATTTGAATTGGCTGCAATTCACCATTCAAACGCCCGCCGCTCAACAACCTGCTACCGGACAGCCGTCAACCGGACAACCGGCGGCAGGGCAGCCGGCAGCCCAACCGCCGATAAATCCGATCAAGAACCCCGGATTCGAAACGGGGAGTCTGGAAGGATGGACGGAGTGGCATAACGGCGCCGAATCGGCATGCAAAGCGGACTCCGACAAACCGCGCACGGGCAGCCATAAACTGACGCATTGGCTGGCCGGCGCGTATCAGCAGTTGACCTCCCAATCGCTGGCCGTGCCGAACGGCACCTATGCCGTCAGCGTATGGGCCAGATCGGGCGGCGGACAAAAGGCGCTGCATCTGTACGCGAAAAATTACGGCGCCGCGGAGGTGCAAGCGGTAATCGGAAGCAATCCGGTCGTCGAGTATACGAAATTCACCATCGATAACGTCCAGGTCACGAATGGCCGAATCGAGATCGGCGTCTGGAGCGACGCGAAAGCGGGCAACTGGGCCGCGTTCGATGATTTTGAGCTGTTGAGGAAATAAGTCTGGAAGCCCGGCAGACCGATCGCAGGAATCGGTTCGCTCTGGCATGCAGCCGATTATACGAGCAGGGATCAAACAAGAGATAGGAAACAAAAAAGAGCCGCGCGACGGCTCTTTTTTGTTTCGCGCTGCAGGCGCTGCAGGCGCGGTCGCATGCATAGATTAAAGCTATCGTGATGATAGAAAAAGAGACATTGATCCTTATGCGACAATTCGATAAGCTTGGGTTGTCGATTCGACATTCCGCTCACTCATTGAGGATCACAATGGCTCGCTGCTCCAATCCCTCGACAAAGGGATTTCGGCAAACGATTGTACGAAATTCAATGCATGGAGGGTGACTATCATGAATGTCAAACAAACCGCGATTAAAATTTCCGTCGTCGTTCTTTGGACGGCAACAGGCTTGACGGCTCTCGGCTCGGGACATATCGCAAAAGTGAATGCGCTTTCTTCCGAAACCGCTGTCAAACTGATCAAGTACAGCGATCATTATCTGGGAACGCCATATAAATTCGGGGCGAGCACGTCGACTACGCATTACTTCGACTGCTCGTCGTTTACGAAGCACGTGTTTGAAAAATTCGGCTATCGCTTGCCGCGAAGCGCGGCCGAGCAAGCCAAACTAGGGCATGCCGTATCGAAATCGGAATTTAAGAAAGGCGATCTCGTCTTCTTCAAGGTTCCGAGCCGCGGCAATTTCATCGGCCATGTCGGCATCTATGTCGGCAAAGGCAAAATGTTGAACACCTTCGGGTCCGGCGGCGTCAAGCTCGCGGACATGGACAAGTCCTATTGGACGGAGAATTTCGTTACCGCACGCCGTTTGGACTAGTCCGAAGTGCGTTAGACGAAACCAATCGGCTTCGAATCATGCAAGCAGGGCAGCCTATATGTACGATCGGCGCAAGATGACTGCCCTCGTTTAGATTGCCTGACGATGGGTACCGTTATACCTCGATGAAGAAGATCGCCTTCACCGTATCGCAACGGGGAAGGCGGTTTTTTCTACCTATTCATTGAACATCGAGTGAATAAATTCGTTTACGCATCGGGCTGCACGGTCTTTAACGCCGTTCGCGAAAATTTGCTGCGAATCACATAAAGGACGAACAGCAGCGGGATATACGCATACACGAAGTAAAATCCGATCTCGACCATCCGTACCCCTAACCCGTGAATCTTGATGCGATCGTCGAACGGCAGAGCGGCCAAGAAGACGGCGAGCAGAATCGCGAGCAGCGACCAGGTGGGTTTAAGATTCGTCGTTCGTTTGATGATTCGCGTGCAGCTCCAAATCGAGAGACAGAGGACTGGGATAATGATCACAAGCCACATGCAGATAAATATAAACTCGATTCGTTCGATAAAGGATAACTGGATCACTTTCAGCATAACGAAGGTCGGCCAGAAGGTATGCTGCAGCAGCCCCTCGCTAAAATACATGAAGGTGATGAACATGAGGGCGGCATATTTGAGCGTGACGAATAACAATCCGATATGGGCCCATCTCGCATTGTTCTCCGGGGCCTTGATAAACGGAAAATAAAGCAGGATGCTTTCGAATCCCATAAAGAAGATGCCCGAATATTTGGAAGACGCGAGCAGCTCCCGAACCGGATGATAAAAGATCGGCATTAGATTGTTCACATGGCCGTATTTGAGGTTGAAGTACAAAAAGAAGGGCAGCAGACTGGAGAACAGGAGCCCGAAAAAACAGTAGCCCACGATTACCCGAAATCCGCCGGAAACGGCGTAATACAGGATACAGACGAGCAGGAAGGCCAGCAACCACGTTGGAAAGTGAGGGAACATCCAAATTTGGATGATCTCGATATAACCGCGAAAGACCGTTAACGCGAGCAAAAGAAAGTACCCGACCAACGCCAGGGAAACGATGCGGCCCACGGATTTGCCGAAGAGGAAGCCATGCAGGTCGATAACATCCTTGGCCGGATTGCCAAGCATCTTGAAGATCATCCATAGGATGACATGAAGGCTTAACCCCGTCAGCAGAACCACGATCCAAGTATCGTAACCGGACAGATCCAGCATGAAATGCTGAAAACTTAAAGCACCAGCCCCGATTACAGACGCATGGATGAGGAAAAACACGAAAAAGCCGGAGACCCTGTAGTTTTCCTTGACCATGTTCAGCACTAATGCCCCACTCCCAACAATTGGATCTTCACTTCCGTCCGCACCTCGAATTTGAGGTTTGGATACTGGCGGGCATAGAAGGTTTGCTCGTTCCAGCCCCGGTGGTGAGCTCGGTAAAGATTGCCGATCCCGACCGGATCGACTTCGTTTTTTTGGAAATTTTCCAGAATGGCTTTCATGTCGGCCGCCAAGCGACGTTCGATTTGTTCCTTGACTTCGCGCATGTCGCGGTCGATCAAGATAACGTTCAAGTTTGCCGGATAATCGCCAAGGTCGATATCAAGCTTCAAGGAAATCAAGGCCGATTCGTTGTGCACGGTTACTTTGTGGGCCGAATGAATGATCCTGAACGAAATCAATTTGTTCTGTTCGTTTTTGAAGCTGTATCTGCTGGAGCGAACCTCGACATCTTTTTCTTTTAGGAGCTTGATGAACAGCGCTTGCTCATTGTTCAGCAGCAGCTTCAATCGGTCGCCGCGAAACACGCCTACGCCGTCCATGCGCAAAGCGCCTTTGCCGTCTTTGGTCAGCACGGGCAAGAAAACATCTTGCCCCGCCCCGAAATATTGGTCTAGAAAGAGATGGCCGTTGGTGTTCGGCGTATTCTCATACCTCATATTTTGTTCGACCAAGCGGGATAAATAGGCCGGCGGATAGTTTAACGACTCGGCCAAAATATCGCTCGCTTGATCGGGCGTGAGCACGATCTTGGCGCGATTGCTGATCAAGGGGTCCCGAACAATGCCGGTGGCTACCGCCGATATCCCTCGCCTTGCCAATTTTTCGTTAATGACAACCGTTTTTAATTGACCGCTTGCAATGGGATGGTCCGTTTGCGAAGCGAAAGGCGTGTATACCTCGCCATACGATTTCACGTCGCCCTCGAGCAATAACATTCTCGCTTTCTTCTCGTAGGCCAGATAAGTCGCGGTCACCTTGATTGCATCTCCGTGCGGGTCATTGCCGATGCTTTGGATGAGTTTAATCCGATCGACGATCTGTTGTTCCGCGCAGCCGGACAATAAGAAGCAGCAGAAGAGAAGCGGGATTGATCTGATCATGAACGCGATTTCCCTTGCTTGATTTTTTTATTCGTGATTGTAATCATCGCTGCGATCTTTCTGCTTCGAAACCTTGTAGCGCTCAAGTTTGAGCGGGCGCAGGTATCGCTGCCGGTAATTCGTCATGCTGAATGGAGAGCGAATAAAACTGTCCGCGTAATCGCGGATCCGGAACGGGAACATCGGAAGGAGGTAAGGCGCGCCCAATGATTTTAAACGCAGCAAATGGCCGATCAATAGGAGAAATCCCATCGTAATGCCTAACCCGCCCCAGGCTGCCGCCAATGCAATGAACGGAAACCGCAAAAAACGAATCGTGTTCGCCATTTTGAAAATGGGGGTGACAAAGGAAGACAGGGCGGACAGCGAGACCACGATGATCAAGATGCTGCTGGTGAGACCGGCTTGCACGGCCGCCGTCCCGAGGACGACGCCTCCTACGATCCCGAGCGTTTGTCCGACCTTGGTCGGCAGCCTGGCCCCGGCTTCGCGCAGCATATCGACCGTAATCTCCAGCAGCAGCACTTCTATGAGCGGCGGAAAAGGCACGTTCGCCCTGGATTCGATAATCGGGCCTAGCAGCTCCTGCGGGATGACGGAATAATGAAAGGTTAACACGGCAACATAGAAGGGGGAGGCCAGAATCGAGAAGGCGACGCCCATAAACCGGATACACCGAAAGAAAGAAGCCAGCACCCAAGGCAGATAATAATCTTCGGGCGAAGCGAAAAAATCAAACACGGTGCTAGGGCCGGATATGACATAAGGCGACCCGCCGCTCAAGACGGCCACTTGGCCGCTAAGAAGACAATATTTTGCCCGGTCCACGCGTTCGGTCGAAATATATAAAGGGAACGGCGAATTGGCATTATCCGTGATGACTTGATCGATCAGGGAACTATCGAACACCACGTCGAAATCGGCGTCTGCGATTCGCTGCCGGACGGTATCGACATAATCGGGATTGCAAATCCCATCTACATATACAATGACGACGCGCGTTTGCGAAAGCGAGCCTTTGATGTACTCCTCGAACCGCAGATGTTCGGAAACCAGCTCTTTGCGCAGTAAATTCAAATTCGTATCGAGATCCTCGACGAAGCCGGCCTTCGGGCCGATGACGCTATATTCGTTGTCCGCTTCGTTGTTGCTCCGGTACCCCCGCTTTAGATCCGCGACGTCGATTAACAGCCCTTCATGCAAATCGGGTTCCAACTGAACGAAAAGGAAGCCTCGAATCAATCGTTGCACGATCTCGTCGACATCGGAGGACGCCTTGGTATTTTCCAACGGAATCACTCGTATTAAGGCATGCACATCGTCAAGCTCCGCATTCGAAGTTTGAATCCGGTGCAAGACCTCGTTATCGATCAGCTTCTGGTCCACGATGCTTCTGCAATACGTAAAATGAATCCGTTTCTCGCCGATCGCATGCATCGATTGCTCGAGATCGTTCGATTGGATGGTATCCTTCAAAACCGCGTAGATGTTGTCAGGCATGAGCTACGCACCTCTCCGTGCTATCTTCGCCATATTATGAGCCTGCGAGTGGAATATTATACCGTTTCGGTCCGAGGCGGAAGCGACGCAAGATCTTCGAGGGCGGGGAGCTGTTCGATTTTCGTTGCTAGAAACTTCCAAAAGTGATATCATAATAGTATCAAAATTATATCGAGGTGCATGAGATTATGAAAGATATTCGCGCATGGCATGTCAACGGCTTCTTCGCCTTGCTCGTATGCCTGGCTTCCTTGGCGGGAGGCATCGCCCTGCTGATTATCGGAGGCAATCGGGCGGAGCCTTCCGGCTGGCTGATCACGCTCGGCATCGTGCTCATTCTGCTGTTCTTCGTGGCCATCACGTCGATGACGATCGTTCAGCCGAACCAGGCGAAGGTCATTACGTTCTTCGGCCGCTACATCGGCACGGTCGCCAAGGCGGGACTATGGATGGTACTACCCTTCACCTCCAAGAAGAAGGTCTCGCTGAAGGTACGCAACTTCAACAGCAAGACGCTGAAGGTCAACGATCTGGAAGGCAACCCGATCGAGATCGGAGCGGTCGTCGTCTTCAAGGTGACGGATTCGGCGAAGGCGGTGTTCGACGTCGACAATTACGAGCGGTTCGTGGAGATCACGAGCGAAACGTCGATACGTCATACCGCGGCGAAATACGCGTACGACACGTTTACCGACGAGCCGGGTTTATCCCTTAGGGGGAATGCCGACGAAGTGGCCGCCGAGCTGTCGGCCGAGCTGCAGCAACGGCTGCTGGTCGCCGGGGTGGAAGTGGTCGAGACGCGCTTGACCCATCTCGCGTACGCGCCCGAGATCGCCAGCGCCATGCTGCAGCGCCAGCAGGCGATCGCCATCATCGCCGCGCGTGGGAAAATCGTCGAAGGCGCCGTCTACATGGTCGACGCCGCGCTGCGCCAACTCATCGATAACGGGATCGAACTGGATGCGGAGCGGCGCGCCGCCATGATCAACAATCTGATGGTCGCGGTCGTATCCGACCGGGCGGTAACCCCGGTCATCAATACGGGCACGCTGTACGGCTAAGGATGGCTCGCAAATGCCATCCAAGGATAAGAAGGCTTTCCCGCTGCGACTTGATCCCGACGTGCACCGGGCTTTAGAGAAATGGGCCGCGGACGAATTCCGAAGCGTCAACGCCCATATCGAGTTTCTGCTTCGCGAGGCGCTTCGCAAGGCCGGCCGATTGAAGCCGGACAGGCCGCCCGCGGCCGGCGAAGCGGAAGAACGCGAATAGCCTTGACGGCGAACGACCGTCAAGGCTTTTTCGTTTCTCGGGACTCGCGTGTTCCTAGTCGGATGTGCCGGCATGCCAGTTCTTCAGCATTTCTTGCGCCTTTTGCGGATCTTCGATGAGCAGCATCCGATACTCCAGCATCTTGTTCAACGTGTCCAGCATGTGATCGTATTCTTTCTTCTTGTTTTCGATCTCCGTCTTCTTGCCGCGGATCCAATCGATGATCTGCAGGTTCGTATGCGCATTGGCGTCGTGATCCCGCAGCGCTTCCTTCAACTCAGCCAGCGAACAGCCGATGGACTGGAACTTCTTGATCAGCTTCAGCCGTTCGACAGCCTCGCCGGAATAATTGCGGTAATTGTTGCTTTCTCGCCGGACATGCCGCTCGTCCAGCAAGCCTTCCTTTTCGTAATAGCGGATCGCATGGATCGTCAATCCCATCTTGTCCGCCAGTTCCTGAATCTTCATCGCAGTTTCTCCTTTGGACCGCTTGCCCTAGAGTTCACTTCATAGTTTATGCTTAAGATGTTCAAGCAGTCAACACATGAAGGAGGAAGTCAAGATGCATGTTTTTGTTACTGGCGCAACAGGGTACATCGGTTCCGCGGTCGTACGGGAACTGATCGGAGCGGGATATTCCGTGACGGGTCTTTGCCGATCCGAGGAGAAGGCCGCGGGATTGCGGGAGGCGGGAGCCGAGCCGGCGTACGGCACCCTGGACGATCTCGATACGCTGCGCAGGGCCGCCGCGGCTGCGGACGGCGTGATTCATCTGGCGTTCACCAACGATTTTTCCGACTTTGAAGGGGCGCTGGCTCTGGATTTGCAAGCCGTTGAAGCCATGGGGGCGGCGCTCGAAGGCTCGGGAAAGCCGTTCATCACCACGGCTCATGCCAATGGACATGCCGTGGACCGGGCAGTGCTCGCATGGGCAGAGCGGGGAACGCGCTCGTCCATCGTCTCGCTCGCGCCGTCCGTGCACGGCGAAGGCGATAAGGGCTTCGTGCCGATGATGATCGATATCGCCCGGGAGAAAGGCTTCGCCGCCTACGTCGGCGACGGATCGAACCGCTGGCCGGCGATTCACCGCCTGGATGCGGCGGTGCTGTACCGTCTGGCGCTGGAATCCGCTCCGACAGGCTCGCGGCTGCTTGGCGCCGGCGATGAAGGCATTCCGCTCCGCGAGATCGCCGCGGTTATCGGGCAGCACTTGAACGTGCCGGCGCTCAGCATTAGCCCTGAAGAAGCTGCCGCGCATTTCGGCTTTCTTGGTCCTATCGCGGCTTTGGACATTACCAGCTTGTACGATACCGCGCAAGCGAGTCTGGCGACGCGGGAGCTTCTGGGCTGGAAAGCGATCCATCCCGGGCTGATTGCCGATCTCGAAGCCGGGCATTATTTTGCATCGAACAGGAGCATCTTCCGATAGTCAATCAAGGCGTCAAGAGTAGCAATCATGCGAGGCCGCGAATATCGCGGCCTTTTCGCGTGATGGAATATAGTTTCGATATAGGGATTGTGGAGAGTGGTGCGAATGATTCATGACATGAATTATTCACGTCATGAATCACTGTCGTCTCTCGATACCGCCATGTTTACAGTTGCGTCTTTTCAATTCGCTTAAGACTTTGTTTTTGTCCGTTCGGCCAACGCGGTAATCGACTCGATGTCTGGATCCGTTAGATGATCGAGGAAATGTTTGCGTATGGCCTTCGCGACGACGGGCCGGGCATCGTCCAACGACGATTGGCCGGCGGGAGTAATGAGGACCTGGACGCCGCGGTCCGTGTCTAACGGTTTCCTCGCCACGAGTCCGCGTTTTTCCATCCGCGTCAAATGGTGCGACAACCGACTCTTATCCCAGTCCATCGAATCGGCCAGCTCCTGTTGGCGAAGGCTGCCGTTCCCCAGAAGGCTTAGCCGATCCAATACGCCATAGTCACCCTCGGACAATCCCGTATGCTCGGACATCTCTTTGATAATGCGGCCGAAGATGCTCTGGAACGAGCCTTTCCAGGTATGCCAGAGTTGCATTTCTTTTTCGTTCAGTTCGTTGATATCCATGAAGGCAGTATAGCATGATTGACACGTCAACCTCAACATGCTAGAGTAGACACAGGTTGATACGTCAACCTAAATTGTAAAGCTGCAAGCTGATTGCAAGAAAGAAGGGATGCAATGCAGGAAGAACCCGTCGCATTTATCACTGGTGCCCAAGAAGGAATCGGACTTATGCTCATCACTTCATACAACGAAAGGAACATGATAGATGGAAATTCATGACAAGGTCGTTCTTATTACAGGCGCGTCCGCGGGAATCGGCTCGGCCACGGCACGCCGCTTTGCAACCGCCGGCGCCAAATTAGCATTGGCGGCTCGATCTGCAGATAGACTGCATCGCCTAGCCGAAGAATTGAAAGCTCAAGGAAGTGACGTTATAGCGCTGCCCGCCGACGTGAGCGATCCGAAGCAAGTTCAACGCCTCATTGAGGAGACGGTCCGGCACTTTGGCCGCCTCGATGTAGTCGTCAATAACGCCGGACAAGCCGCGGTCGGCGCGATTGCCGATATCAATCCCGAAGACTTGCGTAACATATTTGACCTCAACGTGATTGGACCTTTAACCGCGATGCAGGCTGCGATCCCAATCATGCGGGAACAAGGGGGAGGACTGATCATCAATGTAAGCTCGGTGGTCGCCAAGATGAACATTCCCGGAATCGGAGCCTATGCAGCCACCAAATCCGCTCTGAATATGCTTTCCGATACGGCACGAGCTGAATTGGCCTCGGAGCATATCCGGGTGATTTCCGTCTATCCGCGCGCCACCGCGACGGAATTTGGCAAAAACGCGCTGGGCACGATCCAGTCGCCGCCGCAAGGTTCTTCCAATCCGTCCGACACGCCCGAATTCGTGGCGGATAACATCCTGGCAGCCGCTCTACATGAGCCGGATGAGCAATACATGGCTGAATAATCGACGATCCCCGCGTTCAAAAAAACGCAGGTTCCGCTTCAACCCGAACTGCCGGTCATAGCCGGCAGTTTTTTCGTATCTCTATCTTAATAAAGGTACGCCGGAACTCTTCATTTTGCGAATCGCACATTTGAATTGGAGGGAAAGTTATGCGGGTTGCAGAGGGGATCGACATGTAGGAGCTGCACTGAGGGCTATGACGTTCTGCCCGACCGTTGTATTCGATCACGAGCAGTCCGCATGTCAATATTAGCCAAGCTGTTTTGTTTTTGTGGAAGAAACGGAGGGGCGCCGATTGGTCGATAAAAAGAAACACTCGCAAGAGATTAGCAAGCTTATTTTGCAAGCCGCGCGGTCCCTGTTCGCCGAACACGGCGTCGAGGAAGTCAGCATGCATCAAATCGCCAAATCGGTTCAAATCGGACAAGGCACCTTGTATCGCCGTTATGCGAATAAATCGGACTTATGCTTGGAATTGATGATGGAGACATTCGACGGCTTGGTAGAGGAGATCAACGGGCTGCTCGAATCGATGAAGGACCTGCCCGTAAAGGACAGACTCGTTTCCGTCGTACGGCGCGTGCTTGCATTCTACCATGAGCAATTAATCTGGCTGAACGTGATCAAGAACTGCAAGCCGAGCAAGCAGGATGATATGTACTTCTTCGATAATCCGTGTTATATCAAGCTAAACAAGATTTATCGTTCTCTGCTGGAGGAAGCGCAAAGCAAGAAGGAGACGATTCCGTTGACGCCTGCTTTCACCGCGCATCTGCTTCTCAGCGCAATACTACCAGAACCCCTCATTTACAATTCCAAGGTGCTTGGCTATTCGATCGACCAGATTGCCGATCAATATTGCGGCACCTTCATAGACCCGCTGTTCAAGCCATAGAAAATCCCGCAGCCCGGCAGGCTGGCGGGATTTTTCGTTTCTACGGGATGTTGACGACACCCTCGGCAGTTACGCAACTTTCCATTCGAACCAGGACGGAGTAAAGGGAATCACTGGATGGCGGTGGAACGGCCAGTCGTCGGAAATCTACCGGCGACTGGTTTTTCGTTTCGATTGATGCAGCTCGTTTTCTGAGAGCCGTCAGATCGTCTCGTTGCGATAGACGCAGGTTGAAACAACGCCTATGGGGAAGGAATCGAAGAATGGGGGAGTGGTACCGAAGATTGCTTGAACGTTAAGATCGGGCGGGAGGCTTTTATGGATTCATCCTTGTAATTTTTGCGATCCAAACCCTATTTTTTTCAATAAAGCGATGAGCTGCTCTTTCTCTTCGTTGTCCAAAAAGGAAAAATGCTGCGAGATCGTTTCCACGTGTTTTGGAAAAATATCGTCGAACAGAGCAACTCCTTGCGCGGTCAGTACGGCATCATTCGCCCTGCCGTCTTGGGGGTTCGGCTGGCGATCGACGAGTCCTTGCTTGACTAATTTGTTCACGACGAAGGTGATGCTTCCGCTCGGAATGGAAAATTTTTCGCTGATTTTTTGAAGGGGAAGAGGACCCTTGCTATAAAGAAATTCCAAGATCCGAAAGGTTTCCGGACTCAGATTGTGCTTCGCGACATCTTTCTCGAGGTTGTTATGCACGGCTTGGAAAGCATTCGCGAATACGCGCAACAATCGCAAATCCAGTTTATTTTGTTCCTCTTTGAAATTCATGACATCACCCCTTCCTGAGCAGACTGAATGCGTTGCGTTCATGGCTATTTGTATACTAACAATAGGTTGATGGAGTGTCAATTTGGGAAGACGATTGACAAGAAACTATTATAATTATATTATATTTATATCCTATTTATATTATTTATTAGGATTGATCTTTGGGAAAGGAGTGAATGGCACGTCTTTATTTAAACGGTTGTTAAGCAAACGTCCAAATAGTCAAGAAGCTTCGCAAGGAAACGCGCATGCACCGCTAAAATCGAACTCAAATGGAGGAAATCACATGTTGAACATTGGAATTATTCTAGGAAGTACCCGCCCGGGACGCAACGGCGAAGCAGTAGCGCGTTGGGTGACCGACATTGCGAAGAAACGCAACGACGCGCATTACGAGCTTGTGGACCTTGCCGATTTCAATCTGCCGTTGTTGGACGAACCGATACCCGCGTCCATGGGTCAATACAGCAAGCCGCATACGATTGCTTGGTCGCAAAAAATCAATTCCTTCGACGGCTTCGTATTCGTTACGCCGGAGTACAATCATGCCACCTCCGGCGCATTAAAGAATGCCGTGGATTATCTATTTCATGAATGGAAGGATAAAGCGGCAGGCTTCGTCGGCTATGGCGGTTCCGGCGGCGCGCGCGCGATCGAAAATCTCAGGCTCATCGCCGGTGAACTCCACATGGCCGACGTACGCGCGCAAGTGGGCCTTTCGCTCATGACGGATTTCGAGAACTTCAGCGTCTTCAAGCCGGCTGCCCATCACGAGGCGTCAGTCAATACGATGCTCGACCAAGTGATCGCTTGGAGCGGGGCACTGAAAGCATTGCGTTAAATCGCTTTACCCGCTTATAAGGGGCGCGTTAATGTTATTCAGAGTGGAGAAAGCGGAGAGAGCGGCCGGCGTGCGGTTATACTTCAACGCCTTCGGCAGAAAACCGCATTTAGAAACCGGAACTAGAGGAGAACTACAATGAACGCACAAAAATTAATCAATCAACTTGAAGTGATTCGCGAGATGACGATTAAATCCATCCCTTCCATCACGGACGAGATGGCGGACGAGATGCCGGCAGGGTACAGAAACACCGTCCGTTGGCATCTTGGACACATCGCTGCATTTACCGATCTTTTTCTGAGCAATTTCGCTGGCTTGACTCCGTATCTGTCCGAAGCGCATATCTCCATGTTCAAATCCGGGTCCAAACCTGCCGATTGGGGTCAGACGCAACCTCCGACTTTGGAGGAGCTGGCCACTTTGCTAAAAGGACAAATGGAGCATATCAAGTCGCAATTCGGCACCAAGAACCTCGAAGAAAAAGCAAACAAGCCGTTAAGCTTGTTCGGCACGGAAATGGATTCGATCGGCGAGATTTTGAATTTCAGCTTTTATCATGAAGGGCAGCATCTCGGGCATATCAAATGCCGAACGAGTGCAAGCCCATTGAAACAAGCGTAAACAGAACTCGCAAGATCGCAAAGGCCGTCCCTTAGGGACGGCCTTTTTGTCGGCTTTGCTTTTGCACATAAAAAAAGCCCAACGGGCCACTTCGGTCGCGATGGAGAGGAGAAAATAAAAAAGGCGATATGTAGAATTACCATATCGCAAAGTGAATCGTGACACCTTTAATCATACAGCTAAAACAAAATATGTATACTCGCATTCTATTCGTCGAAATTATGTTGACAAAATACCCATAAGCAAAATAGTGCTAGTTACGAAACAAAAGAGCACATGGTCACTTAACGATTGACATGATCGCGGCGCGCTTATAAAGTGAAGATAAGTCAATTTCAGGAAATGCGCTTACCTCGAAGCAAGGAGATGATGATCAATGATTCATCAGCGCGAATGCCCGGTGGAGACGCTCATTCATGTATTAGGCGGCAAATGGAAGCCGATGATTTTATGGCATTTGATGGAATCGAAGAAGCGGTACAACGACCTGGAGAAGCTGATCCCGGACGTATCGCAAAAGATGCTTTCGCAGCATCTCCGCGATTTGGAACAGGAAGGCATCGTCGATAGAACGGTTTACGCCGCCATCCCGCCAAAGGTTGAATATTCGCTAAGCGAATACGGCAAAACGTTGATCCCCGTAGCGGAAGTCATGTGCGCTTGGGGAGAGAACCATAATAAGCGCAAATACGAAGAGTCCGCGTCCTGAAGCAGGTTTAATTCGCTTGTACGCGCACGCCCCACATTCAATTCAAGTCAAACAAAAGCTGCCGCGGGATTCCGGGCAGCTTTTGTTGTCGCTCCAATCGTCTGCGCGATTCCTTTTTCGGTCATCAGACCTTTGTTTTCCTCTGCTTACTTATAAGTAAGTACCCCACTTTAAAGTGCGTTCTTAACAAGATTCCGAGGCGATGCTAAGCTGAAGTTAAGAAAATATTGGAAGCCAATAAGAGGAGGAAACACAATGAAGATGATCGTTTTCGGAGCGACGGGGAATACGGGGAAACGCATGCTGGCGCAAGGGATGGATCGGGGTCATGAAATGACCGCATTCGTGCGAAATGCCGGGAAGCTTGCCGAACAACTGGGCGAGCAAGCCGCAAATCAAGTGAACGTAATCGCAGGAGATATGATGGACCCGGCGATCGTCGGCGCGGCGCTTGCGCATCAAGACGTTGCGATTATCGCGGCCGGCCATGCGGGCCAGGGAGAGGAGTTCGTTCGGCTCGTCGATAACATTATCAGCCAATGCGAAGCCCAACCTAGTTTCTCCGGGCGCGTATGGATCATGGGAGGAGCCGGACTGCTCGATATTCCGCATACCGGTCTGATCGGCAACGATTTGCCGGGCTTCCCGCCCGAGTACAAAAATCACGACCGGAATTTCGAAAGGCTGCAACGGACTCGGCTCGATTGGTCCGTCATGTGTCCGGGAACCATGCTGGATGCAATGGCGTCTCCGGAGCCGGTTCAGCTGCATGTAACGACGGACGCCTTGCCCGTTCCGATGCCGGAGACGATCAAGACATACTCCGAGGCCGAAATTGCCGGCCACTTGTTCGGCCGCTTTCAAGAATTGAACGTCGCTTACGACGATGTCGCGAAATGCATGTTGGACCATGTCGAGCTCGGAGGACCGTTCAAGGGGAAAAGGGTCGGTATCGCCTATCGAAGCGCGATTACGGCGCGATAAGGAGGAGTAAGGAAGATGGGGAGTTTGTTTGGATGGGTTCTCGTATTTCACGTCTTGGCTTCGATCGCGATCATCGGCCCCGCTTTCGTGGTTCCCGTCATTCGAAGATCCGCCAGAACCGTCGGCCAGCTGCGCTTTGCGATCGAGGTAACGAACAAGATTGCCATCCTGCCGAAGCTCGGCGGAACCGTCCTAATCATTACCGGGGTATGGCTGATGATCCTAACGAAGGCGGGGCTGTCCCAAACGTGGCTGAATCTATCGATCCTGCTGTCGCTGCTCATGATCGCCACGATCGAGGCCTTGATCGGGCCGCGCATGAAGAAGGTGATGGAAATGGCGGCCATCAGCCAAGGCAAAGGAGACGAAGTCCCCTCCGAGCTCGGTCGAATGTTGAAGAAGGTCGTCCCCGTCGAGACGGCGGCGCAGCTGCTGATGGTCGCGATAGCGGTGCTTATGGTGTTGAAGCCCTTATAAAACAGGCGTGAAACGAAAACGGGAGGCAGCTTATGCTGCCTCCCGTTCACGGAATTACTTTGACGTATAAGCCGCCCGGTCTTCCTCGCTTAGCGTATAAAACTTGCTCGAATTACGGAAGATCGTCGTGCCGTCGGAGATCCGAACGGAATGATCGTTGTACGAACGGATCGTGGTAATCGGTCTAAGCCGCATGCGATCTTGGAAGGTCTCGATAGGTTCTTTATGCATGATCGCCAACTCAAAATCGTGATCGGTTTTCAATTCCTGTTTTGCGCCGAAAATCGCCTTTTCTTTTGTCACGATTTATTCGTCCTCCAAAAGTAGCATTTAGATGCTTAATATTACAGCAGTGCAAGGAACAAAGCAAATGCAAAGCAAATGCAATCCGCGATGATGCCCCATCATTCGTCAGCTTTTCACACATTTAACAATTTTCTGATAATAATCGGTAGATAGGCGTAACTTGGCTTCGCTATACTTGTCCTGATTATGCAGCCTCTGAAGTAACGAGAGCGCGGGCAAGCCATAACGGGGAGGAAGTCATTCATGTCGGGCTGGTATTCGTTTTTCGATCTTGGCATTCATCACATCTTGGGCGGGTACGATCATCTGTTGTTTTTGTTTTCGTTAGTCATCGCGCGCCAAAAATTCAAACAGTATGCGACGATGATCACCGCATTTACGATCGCGCACAGCATTACGTTGTCCTTGACGGTACTGGGAATCATCGATATCTCTCCGAAATTCGTCGAACCGATGATCGCGCTCAGCATCTGTTTCGTGGCAATCGATAATATGATTCGCAAGGAAGTCAGCCATCGCTGGATATTGACGTTCTTGTTCGGCTTGGTGCATGGCATGGGTTTTGCGGATCTATTAAAGGGAATGAATCTGCCGACCTCGCAGCTGGCAACGGCTTTGATCAGCTTTAACCTCGGCATCGAAACCGTTCAAATCACGCTTGTAGGCGTCGCGCTGCCGGTCTTGATCTTGATGCACCGGTGGAAATACTCGAAATATGCGGTCTATGCGACTTCGTCCCTGGCATTCGTCTTGGGCGCAATCTGGCTAGGACAACGGGTTTTCGCATAAATCGCGGCTGCGCCGGGCCGTATCGATTTGATTCTCTACGCCGAGTGGGCTACGATTGCTTGCGGCCGCTTCCGTGTCAGGAAGAGAGAACCGGTCAACGAAGACATGGCCGCGACAAAAATTCGCAACGCTCATGGAGGGACGTAGAAGATGGATATCAAACGAACCGGATCGCAACCGTCCGGCAAAGGATCGCCGGACTATTTTACGGGCGCGGTGCGCGTCGATCCCCTGTTCGAAGCAGCCGATCCGGCACGCGCGGCCGGTGCCGCCGTTACGTTCGAACCCGGAGCCAGAACCGCCTGGCATACGCATCCGCTGGGGCAGACGCTGATCGTAACGGCAGGCCAAGGCAGGGTTCAACGCTGGGGAGGCCGGATGGAGGTCATCAATCCCGGGGACGTGATCTGGTTTCCGCCCGGCGAGAAGCATTGGCACGGCGCATCCCCGACTTCGGCGATGACCCATATCGCCATTCAAGAACGTCTCGACGGCCGGGCCGTCGATTGGATGGAGCAAGTCAGCGACGATCAATACCTGTCCTAACCGGGAGCGAAATAACGGCAGCGGACGGGGTAGTGCATAAGGCGCTTTTGCCTAAAGGCGCCTTTTTCGTGATCCTTCGTTCGCAGCCCGATCGCCGCATGCTCCGGTCTCGCTTCCAGACGCTTTTGTGTATTTTTTACATCGCGTCCCGGTTAATTTACGCCATATTTACGAGGGTTCATATTAGAATGGGATTGTTACGGAGAGGAGAGAGAGGCAATGCAGCATACGGATAGGCAGCCAGAGGTTCATTTCGCGTGCGCTCCAGGGTACTTGGACATGTATTCCTTATCGTACCGGTGGTTCGGAGCCGTTTGGACGTATAACGAACGCTATCAACGCTTGGTGAGAGGGTATTGGTTCGCAGACGGACAGCATGACGTGATCGAATGCGCGAAGCATTCGGGTTGGGATTCCTTCGTGGTCGTGCGGGATGCGACGATCATCAAACAGATCTATACGACGATTCGCAGCAAACAGCAAGCGCTCGATTGGGACAAGCGCTCCCGGATTCCGCTCCGCGACGCGTTAAACGAGCAGTGGAGATCGATAAAAACGGGTTATTATATATTCCAATCCCGCGAGCAGTATCCTTTCTACCTCTCCTGCATCGAGAAGAAAGGGTGGCTCGCGTATATCAGGCATGCGACGGTATGCGAGAACGATGACGATAAGATGGCGTTCATGAACAAGGTAAATCGCGAGCACAACATTCGATTAAATGAGTGCAAGACGATCGGGGGCCGGCATTAATTAGCGTCGGCATGACGGCGATGGGCGAGATGCGATACGTTTGCGAACCGAGACGATGGTCCTACTTACGTCATCCGAACCGTATGATACTATTGATGGTAAGCGTTTCCGAAAGGGGATAGATCGATGGATCGGATGCAACGACGTTTGACCCCGCTTCTCAACAGCATCGTGGAAAAAGGACCGCCAGGCTGCGCGTTAACGGTCGTGCGGCGCGGGGAGGTGCTCTTCCAGGACAACTTCGGCTATGCGGATCTGAACGCGAAGAAGAAAATCGGCGCGGATACCATTTACCGCATTTATTCGATGACGAAAGTGATTACCTGCACGGCCGCGCTGATGCTTTACGAGCAAGGACGCTACCTGTTGAACGATCCGTTGGAAGAGTATTTGCCCGAATTCAAAAATCCGCAGGTCTATCGCTACAACGAATATGGCGAAAGAACGGTGTCGCCCGCGTCCCGATCGGTTCTGGTCAAGGATCTGTTCACCATGACATCCGGGCTTACTTACGGCGGCACCGGCACGGAAACCGAACGCCAAACCCTCGCCTTGATGAAGAACGCAGTCGCCACGATGAACATGCGAGAGCTGTCCAAGCAGTTGGCGGCCATTCCGCTTGCCTTCGATCCCGGCACGCACTGGAAATACGGCACGAGCCACGACGTTCTGGCCGCTTTGATCGAGGTGCTGTCCGGCACGACGTTTGGAGCGTATTTGCAGAAAGAGATTTTCGACCCGCTCGGAATGAACGATACCTCGTTCCGAATCGCGGACGACAAGCGGGACCGGTTATGCGCGATGTATGACATCGCGGACGACGGCACGTTGACCGTCAACGATCGGATGGACGCGCCGTACCAGCCGGGATGCGGCTACGAGAGCGGCGGAGGCGGCCTGCTGTCGACGATCGAAGACTACAGCCGGTTCGCGCAGGCGCTGTCGAGGGGCGGCGAATGGAATGGCGTCCGTCTTCTCGGTCCGAAGACGATACAGCTGATGCGGACCAATCATTTGGACCCGCAGCTGCGCAAGGATTTCGACTGGTCGCAAATGAGCGGCTACGGCTACGGCCTTGGGGTTCGCGTGCTGATGGATCCCGCAACGGGAGGAAACAACGGCACGATCGGCGAATTCGGCTGGGCGGGCCTTGCCGGATCGTGGACCCTGATCGACCCGCACGAGGAATTGTCCGTCGTTTATATGCAGCAAATGCTCCCAAGCCATGAACCGTATATCCATCCAAGGCTGCGGGCAGCCATATACGGCGCGCTGGACTGAATCCATATTGAAAAAGCCTCCGCTACACGCACCGTTGTATTACGGATAAGCGATGATGTTCGATTACCAAAAGGCTGCCGCGAGGCAGCCTTCTACATGCAAACCAAAGCCAATTCGATCGATTCGTCGATCGGGTTGGCTTTTTTCGTTCCTCCAAGATAACGACAAACTGGCGACAATTTTCGTAAGTCGCAACATCGTATATTTTTACTTGAAATCGTACTTTTGTATATATGAACCCATCCCGATTCGCTCTAGAATAGAGCATGTAAGCCTTTTCAATATCGTTGCGCGGCTCATGTTCAGCGCATGTACGCGAATGAAAATACGCAGCTATGGAGGCGGAAGATGGAGAGGACGAAGATCATCATCGATACGGATATCGGCGACGATATCGACGATGCTTTGGCGATCGCCTTTGCGCTGGAGTCGCCGGAACTGGACGTGCTCGGCATTACGACGGTGTTCAAAAATGTGACAGCGAGGGCGAAGATCGCGGTGCAACTGCTGGAGCGGGCAGGACGCGCGGACATTCCCGTCCATGCCGGCATCGGAAGTCCGATCCTGAACAAGGCGGACGTGAACGAGATTCCGAACCAATACGACGAAGCAAGGGACGGAGCGGCGGCAGGGTACGGCACGGACGGCATCGATTTCATCGTCGAGACGATCATGGCCTCGGACGGCGATATTACTTTGGTGCCGATCGGTCCGCTGACGAATATCGCGATCGCCATTCTCCGGGAACCGGCGCTCCGAAGCAAGGTGAAGGAGATCGTCATGATGGGCGGCTGCTTCTACAGCCATCTGAGCGAATGGAATATGAGGTGCGACCCGGAAGCCGCAAGAGTCGTGTTCGAATCCGGCATCCCGATCAGGGCGGTCGGCCTGGACGTGACGGTGCAATGCGTCCTAAGCAAGGAAGACGCGGACCGGTTGATGACAAGCCCGAAACGATCGGCCGCGTATCTGCCCGATTTGCTTGCCAGGTGGCGGAAGGTGTCGGATCACGAGCCGATGCTGCATGATCCGCTCGCCGTCTGCGCCGTATTCGACGATCTCCTGCTGGCTTTTCAGCAAGACGACATCGTGGTGGAGACGCAGGGCGAGTATACGCGCGGGCAGACGTATAACCGTAGCGCGCTTTACTGGCGCGGCAACGCCGACCGGTCCGTCATCCGGGCCGCCAAGCGCGTCGATTCGGCCGCGTTCCTCAAGCTGTACATGGACAGGGTGTGCCACTAAATCCTTGACGCCATGACGCCATGGCGCACTCGCAAAGACTCGCGGACGAAGGAAGGGATAGCGGTTGAACAAGCACGGCGTGCTCTATGAACTCCGTAAAAATCGAACCTTGTTTCTAATGGCGCTGCCTGCCGTTTTATTGGTTTTCTTGATCTCCTACATCCCGATGGCGGGGATTATCCTGGCGTTCAAGGACTACCGGTTCGATCTCGGCGTGTTCGGCAGTCATTGGAACGGGTTCGAGAACTTCAAGTACTTCTTTAACTCAGGCACCGGGCTGCGGGTCACGCGCAATACGATCCTGTACAACTTGCTCAATCTGATTACTTCGCAGCTGTTTGCCGTCATGATCGCGATCTTCATTCACGAGATGAGAGGGAAGTATTTCAAGAAAGTATCGCAATCGATTATTTTCCTTCCGTTCTTCATCTCCTGGACGATCGTCGGCGTCTTCGTGTACAACATCTTCAACTACGAGACCGGAACGCTGAACTCGGTGCTGAAAGCCTTGCACATGGCCCCCGTGAACCTGTACGAATCGCCTTCGATATGGATCGTGATCATCTGTTTCTTCAACTCGTGGAAGTGGGTCGGCTATACGTCGGTCATCTATATCGCGTCGATCCTCAGCATCGACTCGGAATGCTTCGAAGCGGCCGAGATCGACGGCGCGAACGTGTTTCAGAAAGTCTTCTATATTACGATCCCGTCGATCAGCCCGACGATCTTCATCATGTTCCTGCTCAACATCGGCCGGATCTTGCGCGGCGACTTCCAGATGTTCTACCAGATCGTCGGCAATAACGGCCAGCTGTTCGATTCGACCGACGTCATCGATACGTTCGTCTTCCGCTCGCTGCTGACGAGCGGCGATATCGCGATGCCGGCCGCGGCGACATTCTATCAATCCGTGCTCTGCTTCGTCATCATCATGGCGGTGAACGGATTCATACGAAGGACCAGACCGGACAACGCGTTGTTCTAGGATGCATGCCCGAGCAGTGAGCGGAGCTCACGACCAGGGTAGAAGGAAGGGGCCATTACGTTTTCGCCAGGAGAGGGGATCTATGGAGAATAAGCTTGCTATCGACCGGAAGGGAACGATTCCGAAGACGGAAGGCGCGAACCTGTTATTCAACCTGATCAGCTATACGGTCGTGACCGTGGCGGCGATCCTATGCCTGCTGCCCTTCGAGATCCTCATCTCGGGATCGTTTACCGACGAGAATGCGATCGCGCTGCATGGTTACGGCATCCTGCCGAGCAAATTCTCGCTGGAAGCCTATCGCGTGTTGTTCAAGTTCCCGGAAGCGATCATACGGGCATACGGCGTATCCATCTTCATTACGGTGGTCGGGACGATCGTCGGACTATTCGTGACGTCGATGACGGCCTACGTGATGAACCGCAAGGATTTCAAGTACCGGAACAAGCTTGCGTTCTTCTTCTACTTCACGACATTGTTCAACGGCGGCATTCTGTCCACCTACATCTTCTTCGTGAAGTACCTGCAGTTGAAAAACGACATGCTCGCCTTGATTCTGCCGTTGCTGATCAACGTGTTCTATCTCATCGTGATGCGAACCTTCATCAGTTCGATTCCGGATTCGATCAGCGAATCGGCCAAGATCGACGGGGCGGGGGACTTCACGATCTTCATGAAGCTTATCCTGCCGCTGACGAAGCCGGGGCTCGCGACCATCGGCTTGTTCTATGCCCTGGATTACTGGAACGACTGGTACAACGCGATGCTCTACATCACGGACGTGAACAAATACCCGCTGCAATATTTGCTGTTCTCGACGCTGCAATCGGCCGAGGCCATCTCTCGGATCTCCAAGATGGCCAGCGTAGCCGCCATATCCGTGCCTACCTTGTCGCTCAAGCTGGCCATGGCCGTTATCGCGACGGGACCGATTATTCTGGTCTATCCGTCCGTGCAGAAATATTTCGTCAAGGGCCTCACGGTCGGCGCAATCAAAGGATAATGCCGGATCATCCGGTTTATCGCATAAACGACTCGTTCAAGGGGGATGCGTATGAGAAGATCGAACGTAATGACGCTGCTTCTGGCCGCCGTGCTCGTCATGGCGGTTGCGCTGGCGGGCTGCGGCAATAACGCCGGCAATTCGAACGCCGACGCGGGCAACGGCGGCAATTCGGGCACGAGCGGCAATTCGAAGACCGACGGCAATACGGGCGCCGGCGACAAGGCGAGCGGAACGACGGATAACGGCGCTGCGGGTACCGGCAATGCCGCGGCGACAACGGATATTGACCTGTCCAAGCACGTCAATCTCACCATGTACCTGATCGGTTCGCCTGCCAGGGATTACGACATGGTGCTTGCCGAATTGAACAAGAAGCTCGAGAAAGACTTGAACGCGACCTTGAAAGTGAACTGGGTCGGCTGGGCCGATTATGGCACGCAATATCCGCTGCTGCTCGCTTCGGGCGAACCGATCGACCTGATCTATGCTTCGACGTGGACGAACTTCTACCAGAATGCGCGCAAAGGCGCATTTATGGACGTCAAGGACCTGGCCAAGAAATACGCGCCGAAGAGCCTTGCCCAGATCACCCCGGATTTCTACAAGCAGACGGAATTGGACGGCCACCTCTACGCCATTCCCTCGGAGTTCTATCAGTACGGCGATATGGGCTATATCGTCCGAGGAGATCTCATGAAGAAATACGGACTGACGTCCATCGACAATATCGATGATTACGGGAAATTCATGGATGCGGTCGTGAAGAACGATCCTCAGCTCGATCCAAGCGGCGATATCAGCTCCTCCGGCGGTTTGGAGTCGTATTATGCGAACTCGCAAGGCTATTACGGCATACTTTCGAGCCAGTTCTCCCCATTCTATATCAACATGGATGATGCCAATCCCAAGATCTTTAACTTGTACGAGACGGACGGCATCCTGGATTACTTCAAGAAAATGAAAGACTGGGGGGACAAGGGCTACTGGTCCAAATCGATTCTCTCCAACAAAGACGATAAAATGCTAACGGAAGGGAAGGCCGCGTCCAAGCTGCATAATCAAGATTCCTGGAGCGGCGTATACATGGAGCATCCGGATTGGGACGTCCAATTTTACCTGAACAGCAAGTACACGTATAAAACGCAAGCGATGCAGGATGGCATGGCGGTACCGGCTTCGTCCAAAAATCCGGAACGCGCGCTGATGCTCCTGGAATTGCTGCGCACGGACCGAAGCTACAACAATCTCCTGACGTACGGCATCGAGGGCAAGCATTACGAAATTACGGCCGACAATAAGCTGAAGCCGCTGGATCTGGACGGCTTCGCGCCGGACGGCTATTGCTCTTGGGGCTTTAAGGCGCCAGAGCTCCGCTACGATGTCGTCGGTACGCCGCCAAACAACGCGGAAGTGCGCCAGCGGCTGGCGGACCGGGCGAGAGAGAACCCGTACGCGCTCTTCACGCCGGACTTCGAGCCGGTGAAGAACGAGATGGCCGCCGTCACCAATATCGTGCAGCAATATTCGTTCCCGCTCAACTATGGCTACGTGAAGAATCCGGAGGACGGGCTGAAAACGCTCCAATCCAAAATCAAAGCCGCAGGCGCGGAGAAAATCATGAACGAGATGCAGAAGCAGCTGGACGCGTTCCTAGCGGCGAACAAGTAACCCATTCCGCATGCGGAAGGTTCAGGAAGGGCGGCATGCCTCCTGAACCTTTTGTTTACCGGAAGCGATTCGGGATGCGTATCTCGACCTCCGTGCCGTCGCCCGGCGACGAGCGGTAGGCGAGGCCGTATTCCTGGCCATAGCAGAGCTTGATCCGGTGGTCGATGTTGCGGATGCCGTATCCTTGAACGTCAGGATCGGCGATCCCGCCGGCAAGCAGACTTTCGGCTTGTTCCGAGGGCATCCCCACGCCATCGTCCCGGACGGTCAAGACGATCTCGCCGCGCTCGAGCCTTCCGGTTACGGTTATGGTGCCTTCCTGGCTGTTCCTGGCTTCGAGAATGCCGTGGATAATGGCATTTTCGACCAAGGGCTGAAGGATGAGCTTCAGGATATCGCAGGCGTACAACTCGGGGGCGACCCGAACGTCCAGCTTGATTTTATTGTCGAAGCGCAAGTTCTGGATTTGCACGTAGGCGCGAATATGATTGATTTCGTCTTCGACGGCGACGATGTCTTTGCCTTTGTTCAGGCTGAGCTTGTAGAACTTGGCCAGCGATTGCGAGATGACCGCGATGTCGGGCACGTCGTTGTCGATGGCTTTCCAGTTGATCATTTCGAGCGTGTTATACAGAAAATGCGGATTGATCTGCGCCTGGAGCGCCTTGAGCTCCAGGTTTTTGATTTCCTTGCCGTTCTGATACTGCTCTTGGACGAGCAGCCGGATTCGTTTGACCATGTGATTGAAGCTGTCGGCCAGCTCGCCGATCTCGTCGGGAATCGCGGATTGCACTTCTACGTTCAGCACGCCTTCCTGCACCAGCCGCATTTTTTTCTTGAGCAGCAGGATGCGCTTGACCGTCGCGCCCGTGATCAAGTAGGCCAGTCCGTAGGAGAGGAGGCCGCAGACAAGCATCAATACGAGCATGAGGTCCCGGATTCGGATGCTTTGCCTAAAGATTTCCGACACCGGAATCGCCGTCACCATCGTCCAATCCGTGTTCTCGATCGCCCTTGTCTTGACGACATGCTCGCCGCTGCCGATTGTCGCGTTGTTCCATGACATGCCGGCGTCCCCGGTGTCCAGCGCGTTCCGGGTGTCCTGGATAAGCGCCGGATCCGGGCTGATGCGATGATAATTGTCCATGTTGGAGCAGCTGACGATCGCGCCGTTCGAATTTTGAATATAGACGACGCCGTCATTCGTGATATTCGCTTTCTGCAGGATCTCATCGACGATGTCCTTGCGAATGTTCAGTTCGATAATGCCGATGATTTCCGTCGTCTGCTCGCTGTTGCGGATTTTGCGGAGCAGCGAGATGACCGGTACCGGATCGAGGTTGGTGTTGTTGTTCGCGATCGCATGCTCCGGCAGCCAGCTGACCTTATCCTTGGAAGCGAGCAGCGCTTCATAGCTCTTGGTTCGGGAGAAGGCGTCCATGTCGAAGAAATTGAAGTTCTGTCCGGCATACATCAGCCAACCGGGCACGTACAGGCTGGCCCGATAGACGTCTTCCGCGTTTTGAAAACTGCTTAAGAAAGATTCCAGCTTCTGCCGGTCGATATTCTGCTGGACATAATCGTCCCCGAACGCATGCTCGTCCCTGGTGAGCATCGTCTGCACGTCGGCATTGAAATAGATGACGTCGGACGCTTTGATCAGCGTGTTCAGTTTATAGCTTAAGAACGTGAAGGCCTGGTCGAACGACTGATCGGCGGAGTGAAGGATTTGCTTCTCGTAATCGCGCGAGACGTTCTTGTACGAGAACGAAGTCATCAGCGCGAGCGGCAGGAAGATGAGGATGAAATAGGAGATCAGGAGCTTGCGCCGAATCTGCATGTTCGTGAACAATCCGGTCAACGTCCGCAGCGGCTTTCTCACGGCTTGTGGTTTCTCCTGAATTGCGTAGGCGTCATGCCGGTGATTTTCTTGAAGGCCTTCGCGAAATAATTGGCGTCGTTGTAGCCCGACAGATCCGCGACCTCGTACAGCTTGGATTGCGGCTCCATCAGCAAATCCGCGGAACGCGCGATGCGGACTTCCGTGATATATTCGCCGATCGTCTTGCCGGTCTCTTTCCTGAACAGCGACGATAGATAAGTCGGCGTCAGGTGAACGTGATCGGCCAGCAGATTCACGGTGATTTCCTTGTCGCCGTAGTGGCCCCGGATATACTTCTTCACGTCCTGCACGGCCCGGCAGTTCGATTCCATGTTCGCGATGCGGTCGAGGAGAAAGGAGGCTCTGCGCTGAAAATAGTCTTTCAGCTGCTTGAACGTGCCGATCTTGGATATCGTCGCCCAGTCGTATTCCTCCTGCTCGGACCCGGACTGGCTCAGGTTCAGGCCGCGCTTCTCGGCTTGCTCCGCGAGCATGCGCAGCATGCGGCAGAACAGGTTCTTGACATCGTCGACCGGCGTGCCGGTCCGGGTTCGGATAGTCTGATAGAGGTGGTCCGTGAACGACAGGATCGCATCCTTGTGCAGCTCCCGCAGCAGCTTCGCGTAGGTATGGAGGAGTTCGTTATCGAGCTTGCACGCGGCGTTCGGCTTGTCGGCGGCATAGACGAGCTTGCCGAAGTCGCAGTAGAAGAGGTGACTCAGATATCCGGCCGCCGCCTCGTAGGAATCGGGAATTCCCGGCCATCCGGGCGAAGCGGTGCCGACGATCCAGGACAGCTTCGGGCATGGCGGATGCCGATCGTTCAGATGCGCCGTCAGCAGCGGGTAGACCGCGGCCAGCTCTCTCTGGCGCTCCGGACGATGCGCGGAGATGACGACGATGCCCACGGAATCCTGCATGGCCGCCAGGTGCGTGAAACCGTTCGAAGCTTGATGCAAATAGTCGATGATCCGGTTGGCGCAGCGCTGTTTGACGTCGTTCGGTTCTTCTTCGCCGTAGGCGGGGACGAGGATGGAAACCGTATACGCGCTGCCGGGGGCGAAGGAGATGCCGGCGAGCTGCAGGCTGCGTTGCAGCTCGCTGTCATCGATCGGGCCGCGAATGACCCCGTTGACGATCGTCTGCCTGATGAACGGCAGGCTCTCGGACAGCGCCGATTGCATATGGTCGACTTTCAAATTCTCGCGGCACAGCCGTACGGCCTTGGCGATCGTCTCCTGCAGCTCGTCGACATCGATCGGTTTCTCGACGTAGCTGACCGCGTTGATGCGGATGGCGGCTTTCAAGTATTCCTTGTCGGAATGCCCGCTCAAAAAAATGATTTGGCAGGCGGGAAACCGTTCCCGGACGGACGCGGTGAAGTCGATGCCGTTCATGCCCGGCATGCGGATATCCGATACGACGATATCGGGCTGCAGGCGGCCGGCCGCTTCGAGTCCTTCGATGCCGTCCTTGGCCTCTTCGACGAGATCGACGCCGAGTTCATGCCAGTTGATATGTTTCATCAGTCCTTTTCTGGTCGCGGACTCGTCTTCGACGAGCAGAAGCTTAATCATCCGATTTCACTCCCCACTTTGAAAACGATTACATCTAACCAGATTATACGTGATCGTGCCGGATATGCAACTTCTCGTCATTCCTTCTTTTTCGTCGCGGATCGTTGAATGCTTTTGATATCTCGAAGGGGCGGGGACCCGAATAGCCGTCTGTATTCCCGGTTGAATTGCGACGTGCTTTCATATCCGACTTCGAATGCGGCAGTCGTGACATCCATCGCGCCGCTTAACATCAATCGCCTTGCTTCCTGAAGGCGGAGCTGCTTTTGATATTGCAGCGGCCCCATCGCCGTGACGACCTTAAACTTATGCTGCAGTCCCGATACGCTCATATTCGCATAACCGGCGAGCTCGCGGGCAGTAAATGTACGCGTGACATTTTCTTTTATCCAAGCGATGGCTTTCCCGATGCCGTCTGCTTGCCGGTCGAACAGGACCTGCTGAAAAAACAAATGCCCGTGATCGCCCGACAGCAGTTTGAAAATCATTTCTTGTTTGATGAGCGCGGATAGATAGCGAACTTCCGCCGGCTTGTCGACCAGCTTCAAGAGCCTGATAAACAATTCCAGAAAATCGGCATCGGAACTGCCGATGAAGGCTCCGGCGTTCAATTTCTTGTCCCGCGGCATAACCTTGATCTCGGCAGCCGTCATTACCGCGGCGATTTCCGCCATGGTAAAGTCGATACGCAGCCCGATAAACGGCGATTCCTTCGTCGCTTGGACGACTTGCGTCGTTCCGGGCAGGTCAATCATAGCGGCCAAGAAGTTACCCGGATGCGCATGGAAGATGTGCTTGCCGACATGAATTTTCTTCGTGCCTTGAAGAAAGAGACAAAAGGAAGGGGTCAATACGCATGGGATCGGCGGTCGATCCCGACTGTGCCGGTCGATCGTCAAATACGGGATGACGGTGCCGGTGCTTCCGTCTGCTTGCGCGATATGCCCGGTCATTTCTATGAGACGGTCCAATCTCCTCTTAAGACGGGAGCCGTCTTCTTCGATTAACATTCGAGTGTCGCCCTCCTTCCCCTGCGAGATCCTTGGGGCAATGTAGCTAAATTATACGATTATCGTGAATGAACGCAAGCGAACGAAGTCGGGACATTGGCGCGACCTGCAGAATTAGGCAAGATTAATGCAGCAATAGGCGCACGCCATAGCTCCGTTTCACGGATAATGGGACGGAGGACGCCGCCGTAAGCAAGCGCGTTCCGCGCGAGTAACATGATTCGAACGGAGGAAACCGACCATGACGACGAACAAACGCAAACTAGGCAATCAGGGGCTCGAGGTGTCGGCAATCGGCCTCGGCTGCATGCCCATGAGTCAATCGTACGGACCGGCAGACGAAGGCGAGTCCATCGCCACGCTGCATCGCGCCATCGATTTGGGCTGCAACTTCTTTGATACGGCTCAAGGGTATGGACCTCTCGCGAACGAGGAACTGCTCGGCAAAGCCTTTCGAAACCGGCGGGAACGGGTGATCATCGGGACCAAGTTCGGCTTTCGGTTTCAGAACGGCAAACAGGTCGGGGCCGAAAGGGCCAGCAGACCGGATCATATCCGCGAAGCGGTGGAAGGTTCCCTGCGGCGGCTCGGAACGGACTACATCGATCTCCTATATCAGCATCGCGTCGATCCGGCTGTTCCGATCGAAGAGGTCGCGGGAACGGTCGGGGATCTGGTCAGGGAGGGGAAGGTGCGGTTCTTCGGCCTGTCGGAGGCGGGCATCGCGAATATTCGCCGCGCGCATGCTGTCCATCCGGTGTCCGCGTTACAGAGCGAATATTCTTTATGGGAGCGGAACTTGGAACCGGAAATCATTCCGCTGCTGCGCGAGCTGGGTATCGGACTCGTTCCCTTCTGTCCGCTGGGGCGGGGGTTTTTGACCGGGCAGATCAAGCGAGCCGAGTCGTACCCGCCGGACGATACCCGGCATAACGATCCACGCTACCAGGGAGAGAATTTCGACGCCAACCTGCATGCGGCAAGGATCGTATTCGAGATCGCCTCGGCAATACAGGCCAAACCCGGACAAATCGCGCTTGCCTGGCTGCTGCGGAAGGGAGATGACATCGTGCCGATTCCCGGGACGAAACGCCGAAATCATCTGGAGGAGAACGTCGCCTCCGAATCCGTGGCGCTTGATGCTGCGCAGATGAAGCAGCTCGACGCCGCGCTGGGTGCAGGGAAAGTATCCGGAAACCGTTATCCCGATTGGATCATGGCGACCATCGATCGTTAAGGGAGGGACGAGCCCTTCCGCGGCTGCCGAGCTGAAACAATCCGACCGCGAACGCGGGACCACGAAAACCATTCGTCAAAAACGAATGGTTTTTGTTGCGTCTTCGGAGGGAAAATAAACCAATATAGCGAATAGTTAACTATTCGTTCTCCGCATGAGAGCGAAACGACACGAAGAATAAAGGTGACGTCGCTATGGTAAACACCGTCCTGTATAAAATATTGCTTCCCATCATGATCGGCATTATTTCGTTTTCGTCGATCTATTTAGGACGGACGGATCACGCCGGCTTCATGATGGCGACGGGGATCGCGATGTTGCTCGCATTCAACGCGAACCCGAATAACCGCAAGTACGCGTATTTGCAGTTGGTGCTGTTAATTCTATTTCATTGGTTAAGCCAGCTGAATTGGTGCTTGATGATCTATGTGATCCTGCTCATTCGGCAACTAACGCGCAGCGACGATCTAAAGCGCGAGATTCTCAGCATGCTTTTTATTATGACCGTTTACAGCCTCATCCGCTTCTCGTATTCCCCGATCAATGACTACTCCCTGCTCGTCACGCTCTCCGATATCGCGAGCTCGCTCGTATTCGTTACCTTGGTATGGAAAATCAAAAGCAATCAAAAAGAGAAAGAAAGCCTGGAGAAAAAGAACAACGACTTATTGAAAAGGGACGTTCTGACGGGGTTGCTCAATTACCATGAATTCCGAAAAGAACTGAACAAGATGAAGGAACGCGATGAAATCTGTTTAATCATCTTGAGCTGCCAAGACTTGAGATCCATGAATTTCGAGCACGGCTACGAGCAGGCCAACCATGGCTTGAAGGATCTTGCCTGCCAGCTGGAACGCCGCTTCGGTTCCTCGATCGTATCCCGTTACGGCGGGAGCGAATTCGCGATCGCGATGGAAACGATTGCCGAACTGACGCCTGCAGAGAGCATAAGAGACGTATTGGCCGCGATCATTGCGTCGTATCCTCATTTGGACATTATTTACGCGCATGCTTACTCTAATGGACGCTCCGCAGGCGAAACGATAGCCGATGTCGAAAATCAGCTTTTTCTGCAGAAGAAGGAAATTTGGATGAATCGGGACGAGCATATTTTTCGGGCGGACAAGTTGAAGGTGATCGGCGAGCTGGCGGCGGGCATGGCCCATGAGATTCGCAACCCGCTGACCACGATCAAAGGGTTCCTGCAATTAGCCCATCAGAATGACTACAAGGACATTGACCGCTATCACCCCATGATCATGGATGAAATTACGCGAGTCAGCGAGCTCACCTCCGAGTTCTTGCAATTCTCCAAACCGAATCTGTCGCACGTGAAAACGGAATCGATCGAGTCGTGCATCGCAAGGGCGGTCTCGATCATGGCGACGGAAGTCGAGCGGAACGGTCATGAGTTCCATATCGACTATCCCGTGCATTCTTATTTCGTGAAAGTAGAGCGGGATAAAATCGTGCAAGTGCTCGTGAATTTGTTCAAAAACGCGATCGACGCCATGGAGGACCTTGGCCGAATCGGCGTGAAAATATACGGAATCGATCAATCGGTATGCATCGAGGTGTCCGACACGGGATCGGGGATGTCCGAGGCTACGAGAGAAAAGGTATTCGAACCGTTCTATACCACGAAGGGGCATGGCACGGGGCTCGGGTTGTCCATCTCGCACAAGATTATTCAGGATCACGGGGGACGAATGGAAGTCTTGCACACGAGTCCGAACGGCACGGTATTCTCCATCCTGCTTCCGGTCGTTCCGCCAACCGCGTAATCAAAGGTTCCGTATCGGACCGACTCAACCCGCGGTTGAATCCAGGCCGAGGCAGCCATTCAACCAACGCTTTATAGGCTTGCATGCGGGAATGCGCTATGCTCTTCACGACAGTGCGCACTGTTCACGTACAACGAAGGAGGTACTCGCATGTCAAAAGTAAAAACGCCGTATTCCGCATGGTCGAACATCGCTTATTCGATGCGGTTGCACTTGCGGGCAAGGCCACTCACGCTAATCTGTTGCGCCATCACGGCGCTTGTCGGCGTCGCCGTGCCTTTCGTCAATATCCTGATGCCCAAAATCGTCATCGACAAGCTTACCGCACATGTCACGCCGGGCGAGTTTATCCTGTCGGTGGGCATGATGGGGCTGCTCCTGGCCGCGCTGAGCTGCGCGAAAAGCTACGCCGACCTCATGACCAATGAATCCGTGGGTACCATCAGCATATTGAGCCACCTTCAGATCGCCATGCGCAAACTGCTGAACATGGACTTCGAGGTGCTGGAGAGCCCCGGTTACGCTAAGCTGGGCGAGAAGGCGGGACGCGCGATGCAAAGCAATCACTCTCCCGCCTCCAATATCCCGCGCGTGATGGCGCAGCTATTATTGAACCTCTTGGGGTTTCTTACATACGGAGCGGTTATTGTTACCGTACACCCCCTGATCATTCTGTTCCTTGCCCTATCGGCGGGGATGAATTGGCTTGCGCTCTCGCATGCCCGCAAGATCGAGAGGGATACGCGCGAAGAGCGGTCGAAGCTGCAAGGCAAGCTCTGGTATATGCACAAGGCTGCGAAAGAACCTTCCGGCGGCAAGGACGTGCGGCTCTATGACCTTAGCCGTTTGATCCGCGGCGTCTTTCACAACGTGCTTGCCGCGTCAAACGGCAAAGAACGCCAAGTAGCGACGGGCGACATGAACGCGCAGCTGTCGGACGCCTTGCTTAGCCTGATCCGCGACGGCGGAGCGTACGCTTTTCTGATCTACCTGCTGCTGAACGACCAGATCACGTTAGGCAATTTCGTGCTGGCGTTTGCCGCGATCGGCGCGTTTGCGGGATGGCTGTCGGGGATCATGACCCATACGAGCGAGCTGTTGCGCGCCCTCAGCGAGCTGTCGGACATCCGCGTCTACCTGGACGTGCCGGATCGCGCGAATACCGGACCCGGCCACGCGCTGCCCTCCGGCGAGAAGCTGCCGCCGGCCATTACGCTTAAGAACGTCGGGTACGCCTATCCCGATGCGGAGAAGCCGACGCTTTCCGGCATCGACCTCGAGATCGAGCCGGGTGAGCGCATCGCCATCGTCGGCGCGAACGGCGCGGGCAAGACGACGCTGATCAAGCTCATATGCGGGCTTTATCGGCCGACAAGCGGCGAGATTACGCTCGGCGGCGTCGATGTTGCGCGCTATAACAGGGACGAGTACTATACGCTGCTCTCTACGGTATTCCAGGACATCCATCTCTTCTGCGTGGATATCGCGGGCAACGTATCGCAGCAGACCGCCGATCGGACCGACCGCGAGAAGGTCATGAAATGCCTCGAGCTGGCCGGGCTGATCGATAAGGTAAACGGACTGGAGCAAGGCGAGCGGACGCATCTCGTGCGGCGCGTGCACAACGACGCCATCGAGCTCTCGGGCGGCGAGAAGCAGAAGCTCGCGCTGGCGCGGGCGCTGTACAAAGACGCGCCGGTGATCATTCTGGATGAGCCGACGGCGGCGCTCGACCCCATCGCCGAGAGCGAGATCTACCAGCGTTACGCCGAATTGACCGCGGGCAAAACATCGATCTATATCTCGCACAGGCTGGCAAGCACGCGCTTTTGCGACCGGATCCTGTTGATCGACGGGGGCGGCATAGCCGAGTGCGGCACGCATGACGAGCTGATGAGACTTGGCGGAAAATACGCCGAGATGTTCATCGTGCAGTCGCACTACTATCAGGAAGGGGAGGTGGCCGAGCATGAAAACGCGCTCCATCTGGCGTAACCTGTGGCGGGGCTACGGGATCGTAAATCAATTGACGCCTGCCTATATTCCGCTGACGGTCGTCGGCTCCTTCATCAAGGCCGCGCAGCCGTTCGCGGTGCTCTTCCTGTCCGCACGGATCATCAACGAGCTGGCCGGCGACCGCGACATCGGCCGAATAATGCTGTACGCCGCGCTTGCCGTGGGGCTCGCGTTCGTCCTGTCGGCATTAAACGCCGTGGTGACGCGCCGGATTACGACCATGAACAGCACGCTGTGGGCGCGCTTCTATTTCTTCCTCGGCAATCGGTACATGCAGCTGAACTATGATCAGATCGAAGATGCTGCCAATAACGAGAATCTGGCGGATATCGAGGCTAAGGCCAACGGCAACGGGCTCGGCATCCTGCGCCTGCATTGGAGCCTTCCTGAACTGCTCCAGCCCTTGTTTGAACTGGCGGCGGCGATCGTGCTGGTGTTCGGCATGTTTTCCTCGGCCTCGAATTACGAACGGACCTTCATCACGTCGCCGTTCGCCACCGGTTTGTTGATCTTGCTCGTGCTGCTCATTCTTCCCTTTACGTATGTCGTCAAGAAGCGGGAGCAGCGAATCCTGCAGCAAGCGTTCGAGATCAACCCGAAGGCGAACACCTATATCCAGTTTTTCAACGAATATATGCAGGCGAAGAACGCCGCGAAAGACATTCGCCTCTATAAACAAGCGCCTGCGATCGAGGAGCATTACAAGAAATCGGACGGGCTGGCGTACTGGTACAAGTTCTTCGACTACCTGGGCAAAAATAACGCGTTGGCGGCGGGGATGAATGCCCTGCTGGCAGGCTGCGTCTATCTGTTTATCGGCCTGCGGGCGCTGTACGGCATGTATCCCTTGGGCAGCGTGGTGCAGTATATCGGCGCGGTCACCGGCGCGGTCGGAGCCTTGGCCAATCTGATCGGGGTGCTGGGAAACTATATCACCAATAACCCGTATCTCGATCTGATGTTCCATTATCTCGACCTGCCGGACAACATCCGGAAGAGCGGCAGCGCCCGGCCAATCCCGCAAGACGAGCTGGAGTTCGAATTTCGCGACGTGTCGTTCAAGTACCCGGGCGGGAGCGACTACGCCATCGAGCGGCTTAGCATGAAGCTGCATGTCGGCCGGCGGCTTGCCATCGTGGGCATGAACGGCAGCGGCAAGACGACGATGATCAAGCTCCTGTGCCGGCTGTATGAGCCGACGGATGGCGTGATTACATTGAACGGCGTGGATATAAGGGAGTACGACTACGCAGCGTATATGAGGATCTTCAGCGTCGTGTTTCAGGATTTCAAGCTGTATTCCTTCTCGCTTGGACAAAACGTAGCCGCTTCCGAGACGTATGACGCGAAATTGGCGGAGGAGTGCCTGCAAACGGCGGGGTTCGGCGAGAAGCTAAAGGCCATGCCGGGCGGGCTGGAAACCTGCTTGCACAAGGATTTCTCGGATGAGGGCGTCGAGATCTCGGGAGGCGAAGCGCAGAAGGTGGCGCTGGCCAGGGCGCTGTACAAGAACGCGCCGTTCGTGATCCTCGACGAGCCGACGGCGGCGCTGGATCCCATCGCGGAGTTCGAGATCTACGCGCGCTTTCATGAAATCATCGGCGACAAGACGGCGATCTTCGTCTCGCACCGGCTCTCGTCCTGCCGGTTCTGCCATGACATCGCGGTGTTTCATGAGGGGCGGCTCATTCAGCGCGGTTCCCACGACGAGCTTGTCGCCGATAGGGGCGGGAAATACGCCGAGCTATGGAACGCGCAGGCGCAATATTACGTAAGCGCGTGACCATTTTAAGCGAACCGGTTATGTCAAGGGGACAGAGAACGTTCATTTTATCGGAACCTTGAAAACAATCACGATCGCAACGGCAAGCGGTATGGAGATCGCGTACGTCAGTAATGGCCGATAACAATGCAATAGCAGCATCGGGAACATCGTCATATTGAATAGAACGGAATCAAGCATCGTCCAACCGTTAAAATGTTTTATCGCGCCGCAAAACAAATAGATGACCTCAATGCAGGAATACACGGCCACCCAACAAGCAATCCATGCGATCGACTTGCCGACCCCTTTCGGGAATCGACCTAAGTAAATCAGCGTGGTACACGCGAAGCATACGAAACAACATAATTCGACGCCTATGTACGTAGAGATGGGCGGCCAGGGCTGATGCTGCCATAGCAGGCGATTCCGTGTCAGCACCATATAGAGAACGTCGCCAAGCAAGAAATACAAAATGGTCGCATGGTATCGCTGCCAGTGTCGCCAATCTCCCCAGCGCCATGCCGCAAGCATGAAAACGACGTCCAAAGCTATGAAGGGCATTGCGCGTACTCCTTTGACTATCTTTCATGTACCGATTATCGTTCGCAAATCGATCCGTATGTATACGATTCGCTGCAGGGGGGACAACCGGGATAGCGCGCGGGAACTCTCCTCACGTCAGTCGGAAAAACGACAGCCATAATCGGCTGTCGTTTTTTTTAATCCGTATAGACCGACGCATTGAAATTCTCCGGCCCGGACCGCAGGACGAACGGACCCGCATTGGGCGTTTCCAGAAAAAGCGTGTAGACGAGCTCGCCGCCGGCAGGGGCAGGAACGTTGTAGTCCGAGGCAGAGAACGGAATGAGTTGATTGTTGTTGACCGTATCGAAGCTGCTGAAGGATTCGTACACGATGTCGTCCGTCGGCAAGAATCCCCTGACGAGCGTCAAGGTTACGAAGATTCCGCCCGTTGGCGTTTCCGGCAATTGAATGCCTACGATCCCGTCGAATTGAGCCCGGATGATGCCCGGCGTCGTGCTTGGCACGTTCAGCCCGACTTGTCCCACCAGCACGGGCGTGTCCGAAGGAAACGGATCGGGATTGAAATCCGTTGCATTGATCCCCATCGACGTTCGCGCATCGATTAATCGAGTCACATGACCATCCCCTTTCTATGATGCTATATTTATATGTCTATTTTTGAGTTATTGTATCGGCTCGCATGGACTTTAAGAGAGAATTAGGCGTTTGGCGGAAGGGCGTCGAGTCCCCGCGCGAGATATGGAAGCGCGACTGTACATTATGCTTCCGAAGGCACGGTTGTGCTGATCAGCCGGTCGATTGAAGCTCCGAAGATGCCCCGGCTGATCATCCGGCAAGCGAAATAGTTATCATGAATACACGGCGTCCGAAATATATTTGGGTGGAGAAAACGAATGCCCTACGGGCTGCGATGCGACCTTAATCTAATAGCGGATAAATACAGGGGGGAAGACGATGATGGCAAAGCGAAAACCAACGCTCAAAAAAACGCGGGGAACTCGCACAGCCGCGGCATCCCGAATTGCAGCCGCAATGCGCGGCAAGCCCCCGATCGATCCGCTTGTTTCGATTTCGGCTCGACACGAACGTAGTCACGCCCCCGGTTCCGTATCCCAAGAAGGGGCCTCCGGGTCCTTCAGCAACAACGCGATCGCAAGTATGCCGCCCGGACAGCCGGTCCCAGCAACGAAGCCAGAACAGATCCTTGGCATCAAGATTGCGAGAGCGATGTTGTCCGGCCCTCGGAACATCACCCGCGATGCAACCGTTGCGGAAATGGACGCAGACGGCGATCTGGTCATCCTGCGACGCGGGACCAACAACTGGGTTTGTTTTCCGGGCGACGAGAATCAGATCGGCAACCCTCCCATGTGTGCCGATCCCATGGGATTGCAATGGATGATGGACCTAATCGCCAAGAGGCCGCGGCCCACGAATCGGGCTCCTGGCCTCATCTATATGCTGTGCGGCGCATCGCAGCACAGTACCACCGATCCTTTCGACCGAACGAGCCCGGCCATTCCGATCGGTCCCCACTGGATGATCATATGGCCATTCGACGCGAAGCAGAGCGGGCTGCCGACTTCGGTCAGGGATGCGGGCGCCTGGGTGATGTTCGACGGCACGCCATACGCCTATCTGCACATCTGCGGCACGCCATGGACGGGCAATGTGTACGATGAAGGCTCGGAGCCAGTCTGGACCATGGCCTATGGCCCTCGTATAGACTGTTAGTTCGCCGAACGCATGCGCCTGTGATACAAGTTATCGCAGCCAAACGGCTGCCTATAAACCGCGGCGTTTTACGCGGTTTTTTTGTATTCAAGTCCTAGTTCTTCTCAAAGGAATGTTATATTATTGTCCATGATTATACATATATCGCTGTTTTTCTCCGTTCTAATTCTCGGGTACCAGATGCCTGGAGAAAGACGTCAATCTCTAGTATGAGCGCCCTCAGCGACCTATCCCATGCCGCCGCAGCATCTTGCGGTCCTGATCGTTGTCGACGAGAAGCCGCGGGCAAAGTAGTCCCATCAGCACATTGAAACCTGAATTTAGCATGGTAAAATTTAGGTGCTCAAAAGGTTGGTTGTTGACGCGTCCGAGCAGGAGGAGAGGAGAATCAAGATGGTAAAACGATCTCTGCGATTCATGGTCATCGTCTGTCTGGTTGTGGGTCTTGTATCGGTATCCAACGTAGCGGCGGCTGCGGAAAAAACGACGCAACGGGCTGACGGAGGGGCATTTCATACGATCGCGCTCTCAAGCGACGGTACGGTATGGGCATGGGGAGAGAACTGGAATGGCCAGCTCGGCAATGGAAGCATGGACATCGGCAGCAACGCTCCCGTGCAGGTCGATGGCGTCACGGATGCGGTCGACGTAGCTGCGGGAGCTGCGCATAATTTGGCGCTCAAAAGCGATGGAACCGTTTGGGCTTGGGGATTGAATTACGCCGGACAAGTCGGCGACGGCACAACGACAACGCGCACGACTCCCGTTCAAGTCCAGGGTCTCGATTCGGTAGTCGCCATCGCTGCCGGCGCCGTTCATAGTTTGGCACTCAAAAGCGACGGAACCCTCTGGGCTTGGGGAGCGAATGATCAAGGACAGCTCGGTGACGGAACAACGACAAACCGCGCGGCGCCCGTTCAAGTCATCACGCAAGATTCGGCCGGCCATGCGCTCGATGTCGTGGCCATCGCTGCTGGCGATTACGCTAATTTGGCGCTCGATCGCGACGGTACCGTCTGGGCCTGGGGATCCAACGATAACGGCCAGATCGGTACGGGCTCCCTAGGGAAACCGTCGAATCTCGTTCAAGTACCCAACCTCGCTTCGGTGGTCGCCGTCGATGCTTCCATGTTTCAATGTCTGGCCCTCGCAAGCGACGGGACCGTCTGGGAATGGGGCGGACTTCAATCCGATTACGAATGGGGCGGAGATCGAATCGATCCGCCGTTCAAGGTGCAGGGTCTCGACTCGGTCGGTTCCATTGCTGCAGGCGGTTACATTAATTTGGCCGTCAAAGACGACGGGAACGTCTGGGCGTGGGGATCCAGCGAAGGCGGTCAACCGATTAAACTGGGCGATGAGCTGAGAACGGAACCTCCGGTTCAGGTGCGGGGTCTTCGTTCGGTAGCTGCCATCGCCACAGGCGATTACCATAATTTGGCCATCGAAAGCGATGGAACCCTCTGGTCGTGGGGGTTGAACGGCCAAGGCCAACTCGGCGACGGAACGACGGCAGACCGTAATGCCCCCGTTCGGATTGCACTGAACCAAACGGGTTCTTTCCAGCTTTCCGATACCAAATCCGCTTCGAACGGAGGGGTCATGAACGAGTATGCGTTATATTACGGATACGTTTCGTCCCCTGGGCAAGAGCTGAGCGGATCTTGGAGTCCCCCTGCGGGTTTCCACGGAACCGTTACGGTCTCCATGGTTTCTCCGGAAGGCAAAATGTACGACCTCAGCATGGAGACCGCGGTTGACGGTCGCCAAGTTCCGATTACGGTGAAGAAGCTCCCGGATGGTACCGCGTACGGCACGGCGGAAATACCTGAAGGGTACGCCGCATCGTGGAGCGTTAAAGGACATACGGCCCAAGATTACAGTCCGAATCAGAAGGTTTTCGTATACGTCAGGTTCCAATATGATAATCGCTGAAGATATGGCTAGGTTCCCATATTCGAGATACAAGGAGGTAGTCCGATGAAGATAACCGACATGACCACGTACCTGTTTCCTTGGGGCAGTCTGTTCATCAAATTGGAGACGGACGAAGGGATTAGCGGATGGGGGGAGTGCTCGCCCATGGGCGGGCATGTTCTTCAAGCGATGGCCGTGCATGCCTTGAAGCCGCACGTGATCGGCGGCAACCCTTTCGATGTCGAAGTGCTGTGGCAGAAATTGCTGCTTGCGCCTTATAAGCTTGGTCCGTCCGGCGCGCAGTCGGAAGCGATCTCGGGCATTGATCTGGCCATGTGGGACATTATCGGCAAAGCGACGAACAAACCGATCTATCAGCTGCAGGGCGGGCGTTTTCGGGATCGGGTGAACATTTATTACAGCTACGGATGGGATGGACGGGCAACGATCGAAGAGGTTGCCCGCATCATGAGCGCCCAGGTAGAAAATGGTTATACGGTGCTTAAATTGCGCATGAATTACGGGCCATTAAAGGGCGAAATCGCGAACGATCCGGCGATTCCGATGATGAAAGCGATTCGCGCCGCGGTAGGCGAGGAGGTGAAAATCGGCTTCGATGCGAACAACGGCTATACCGCCCATAAAGCCATTCAGATCGGGCGCTATCTGGAAGAGCATGTCGGTCTTGCATGGTTCGAGGAACCGACGCCGCAATACGATTATTTGGCCATGGCGCAGGTAGCGGATGCGCTCGATACTCCGGTCAGCGCCGGGGAGCATGAATATACGCTATGGCAATTCCGCGATCTCATCCTGCAAGGCAAGGCGGATATCATTCAACCGGATCTGGTCAAATGCGGCGGATTCACCGAAGCCAAGAAAATCGCAGCCTTATGCGAAGCTTGGAGTAAACCCATCGTCGTCCATAACACCCAGCCGACCATCGGAACCGCCGCAAGCTTGCACTTCTGCGCAAGCGTCTCCAATGCCATGTACCATCAGGAGTTTACCGGACATAACGAGAAGCTGTCGGCGCTATTTCATAATCAATTGGAATTCAAGAACGGCTATCTGTTCGTGCCCGACGGTCCGGGGCTCGGATTAGAGGTGAACGAACAGAAGGTGAGAGAAACGGCGATTTCGATCATGTAATCAAGGCGAACGACTTGTGCGAACTGGATAACGGTCATGCAATGGCAAAAGAAGCTGCCGGCAAATTTGTTGCCGGCAGCTTGCTGTTTACTGAAGATAACGAAGGCTTGCCAACAAATCCGCATTTCCGTTAAAATGCCGGCGGTACCTTTAATCGCGCTTCCAACATCGCGCGCAGCTCATCGGGAATCCGTTCGAACGCGACCCCTTTCCCCAAGAACAAAAGCCAATCCGCATAATACGCCAACGACTCGACATCGTTCACATCCAGTTGAACGTTGAACATCCCGCTCGACTGGAACATTCCGGTAAAGGACAGAATAATCCCCGGGGGGTGCAGGCGCTTAAAGCGCAGAATCCCAGTCGCATCGAGCTTCACGATCAGATTGGACTCACGCGCGCCAAACCGTTTTTTATTTACGATTTCTTGTTCGGACCATTTCATCGCTTGATCGGAAATGGCCGAATCCCGCAGCATCTCAACAGGCAAATAACGAAATTCATCCGTGCCGAAATCATAAACCTCGGCAAGCCACCGCGCGTTCGAGTTGAAAATATGCAGCAAAAATACGTCTATCAACTGCGGCCAGCCAGGACTCTCCTCATACGTCAAGCGCAAGTGCTTGTCCCGCACGGCAAGCGATATCAGCTGGTTCAGCTCCGAAGGCGCCGAATCATCGAGCTCCAAGAGATTCGGATTGGCGGGATTCGTATTTTCGAAGAGCAAAATATTATTCAGCTCGATCAGCTCGTCCTGCTGGGTTTGCGACGCGATGCCGATGAGCTTTTCGGTGATGGAACGGCGATTTTGCAGATATGGCAGCTGGGAATTTTTCGAGGCGATAAAGCTGATAAAAATCGCTTTCAACTCTTCCGGCGTGAAGCGGACGGCAGGCAGGTACTGATTTTGCAGGACATGGTAGCCGCCGCCGCGCCCAAGCTCCGTCGTCAGCGGAAAGCCCATCGCCTGAATCTCGTTAATGTCGCGGATCGCCGTCGCGCGGGAAATCTTGAACTCCCGCTGAATCTCGCCGATCGTAAACTGCGCGCGGTTATTGATGTAGCGCATGATCAGGTTCACTCGTTCTGTTTTTTTCATGCTATTATTGTAGCAAAAACGCAGCAAAAATACCTTCCGAATAAAAAGTATCACTTTTTGATACATTCTCGAAATAGAATCAATCTTGTAAAGACAAACCACAAAGGAGCGAATAAAATGACTACCTACGCGATCAAAACCATCTCGGATAACTACAAAATGACGGCTTACGGCGTTTTGCTCGAAGACTACAACGACTGGGCAGGGAATGCGGCGAAAACTGCGGCGAAAAAAGCCGAAATCACCGAAAACGGCAAGCTTGCCGAACTACTCGCGCTCGCCGACGGGCAAGAATATCAAATCAACTACGTCATCGGCGGCAAGGCTTGGCGCGGCTTCGGCGTGATGGGCGAGTTCGACGCGGAGGGCACGGTCGTGCTCGACTTCCTCGCTGGCGACTACATCGTCGTGCCTGGCACCGGCGACGATAAAGACCGCCTGGCGGACGAAATCACGGGCAGCGTATTCGGCGGCCTCCTGCAACAAATCACGGACTACAAGTACGTCGGTCCGGGTAACTCGACCTTCGTCAAAGCGGCCGATAACGGTGGATTCTACGGCGAAATGTGGCTACGCGCAAATAAAATCGAAGGCTAAAAAGGAGCATTCACATGGCAGATTACACGCTGGAACACAAAAAATCATTCACGTTGACCGCTTATGGATTTTCCATCCAGTCGAATTTCCAAGACATGCCGGCCATGCAAAAGGAAAAAGCCGCGTTTTGGGGAGGACTCAAGGCCGACGGGCGGTTCGATAAGCTCAAAGGCGCCGCGAAAGACGATCGCGAATGGTCGGTCAATGAGGTCTATCAAGGCAAACCGTGGAATTATTTTGCGGTGGAAGCCGGAAAGTCCGTGGCTGACGCCACGCGCATCATCGAGTTTCCGGAGAGCGAGTACATCGTGGTCGCGGGTCACGGCGACAAGGAAGCTTTGTTCGATCAGCTGACCTACCGTGCTTTCGGCGAAGTCTTGTCCCAAATCACCGACTACGCTTACATCGGCGGTCCAAATGCGACGTATCGCAAAGATAACGGCGACGGCACGTTTTACGGCGAATTTTGGGTGCCGGTGGTAAAAAAATAACCATGCACTGACTCCGTAAAATAAGATGATGTTTTATGAGGCAACCGTTAGGCATGCGTTCGGTCTTGTACCGGGCTCATGCCTTTTGTAGTCAAGGGCGAATCGGCACCACCTATCATTCATTCCAATACATTTCATGGTATACTCTGATTTATCAGAAAGAATGAATGGAGGCGTGCGAAATTGGAGCTTCTTCAACTGCATTACTTTCTCGCGGTAGCGCGCTCGGAACATATGACCGAGGCCGCCCGGAGCCTGCACGTAACGCAATCCTCCTTAAGCAGGACGATTCAACGCCTGGAGGAAGATCTGGGAGTCTGCCTGTTCGATCGCGTCGGCAGGAAGCTGCAATTGAACGAGTTCGGACGAAGATTTCTTCGGCGTGCGGAAAGGGCCTTGTTCGAATTGGAGCAAGGGAAGCTGGAGCTTAGCGAATTGGCCAGTCCCGATCACGGCACCATCGAATTAGGGGTGACCAGCGCAAGCGTACTGCACGACATTCTCCGGAAATTTCGAAGCAAGCGGCCAAATATTCAATTTCATGTGCAAATGCTGTCTACGCAGGAAATGATTACGCTTCTGGAGAGGGGCGAGGTCGATTATTGTTTGTCCTCGCCTCCGGTCGAACGGGATGACATCGAATGCCAGGTCGTGTACGTCGACCCCATCCTGGTCGCCGTTCCAACGGGGCATCGGTTGGCGGATCGAAGCAGCGTGTCCTTGACCGAGCTGAAGGAGGAATGGTTTGTCGGAGTAAAGGCCGGTTACGGCACGCGCGATTTAGTGGACGCGATATGCAGATCGGTTGGTTTTGCGCCTCGTTACGTGTATGAGGGGGATGAGCCGGCAAGACTGGTCAATCTGGTGGAAGCCGACATCGGCATCGCCTTCATACCGAGCACGGCAAGGAATGAACGCGCGCACATCAAGTATTTGCAGATCGAGACGCACGAAGTGGTGCGGGAAATCGCTTTACTGTGGCATAAGAGTCGTTACATATCGCCGGCTGCGCTGGAATTCCGGGAGGTCGTACTGGAATATTTCGCGGCCTTGTCCAAACAGAAGAAAAATCAAAATTAACCGGCAAAGGCAATCATGCACGCCTGGAAGCGGCAGGTATGAACAGTGGTTGAATAAAGCTCGCGCGACATCTATACGCTGTTCGACAACGGCGATTATATCGCGCTCCTTGGTTGGCGCGCCGAGGAAAACGGCGAATTGCAAAAAAAACAGGACAGCTATCCGCTGCCCTGTTTTTGCGTCTTAACGGAAGCTTTGCGCTCCCCCGAGGCTTTGTTCGGCAATTTGAACCAATCTGCGCGTGATCGAGCCGCCTATCTTGCCGGCATTGTACGTTGTTAAGTTTCCGTTGTAACCATCGGGAGAAAGCTGAATACCGAGCTCTTGAGCGATTTCGAACTTGAGTTGATCAAGCGCGTGAGACGATTGTGGTACGACCAACGAATTTTTTGCCATTTGAATGCCTCCTATATTGGGATTGGCGTTAATTTCCCCCAAAAAAACAAAACTATGCAGGCAGGCACGAGCTCCGCTGCGTAAAGTTGTTGACCTTCGTCGATCGCGGCAGAATGTCCGTTACGATTATTCGGAAGCGCTCAGCGGCATTTACATATTATTAATGTCAGAATTGTTGACATAAAACAAAGGGAGTAGTTATACTCAAGTAGTTGCAAAAAACTTACCGGCCGGTTAGTAAGCACGATTCACATGATTTCACATCAAGAAGGAGCCTACAAAAGATGAGTAATCAAAGCAAAGCAGGCATGATGTACCGAAATATCAACAAAGACAATACGTACCTGTTTCTAAGCGACATTAATTCCATCTTGGTGAGCGGCGACGATACGAACGGAGAGTTCTGCGTCGTGCATTGTTCCGCGAAGAAAGATGATGGACCTCCATTGCATTTGCATGAAAAAGAAGACGAATCCTTTTACGTTCTGGATGGAGAAATAGAGATGACGCTCGGTACGGAGACGATTTCGGTGAAGACCGGCGAATATGTGTTCGCGCCTCGCGGCATTCCGCACACGTTCAAGGTGAAATCGGATACGGTTAAGTTTCTGGTTACCGCCTACCCTGCGGGATTTGATTCTTTTGTGAAGGAACTGGGCGTCCCTTACGTGGAAGGAATGGAGGCTCATATCGAGCCGCCTACGCCGGAAGCCATGCAGAAACTGCTAGAAGTTTCCACTAAATATCGTATCTCGTATCCTGGTCTTTTATTATAAAGAAAATACCGGAATTGAAAATAATTTAAAGGCTCGCAAAGTTATATAAAAACATCGGCCTGCTGGGCTAATGGTTCCTTCGTGGGACGATTGGCCGCAGGCCGATGATTTTCAGTGCGAGACGCATGGAGGACAACAAGATGAACACAGGTCTCAAAAAACAAACGGCAGCGTTAATGGCGGCCGCCGTTATCGCAATCAGCTTGCCTGCGGTTGTATCCGCAAGCGAAGGGGAACTCACGATCTCCATTAATGGCACGAAATTGGTATCGTCCGCCAATCATGTTGCAGACGGCAGGGTCTACGTCGATCTGAAAAAATTCGCCGCTTTCACCGGATTTACATACGCTTACGACGGCAAAAATCATTCCGCGACCATAAATGGAAAAGTAGTCAAGGCCGTGGAAACGAATGGCGCGCCAACGGTGGCCATTAAAGAACTCGCGGACGCAGTAGACGTGAACGATCTCTCCTGGAACGGAAAGACCAAAACGGCGCAGCTTTCCTTCGCATCCAAACTGGTCGTCTACGGGGATGTCGTATCCGAGCTCGCAGGTTGCGTGCTGCAGAACCGGTTCACCGTCGGTGACGGCATCGTCTTCCGTATGAAAGCATTAAACCCGGTTACGGGCAAGCTGGCCGAAGACGCGAAACTGCAAGTTCATCTCGCCACGGGCGAAGTGCTTGACATGCAGCTGGGGCTGCACCCGCCGGACGCGCCTGGCGGCGAGAAGTTTTGGACCGCGAATTACAAAGTAACGGATAAAACGCCGAAGGGAACGCTCGGCTACTACATTTCCGCGCAATCGGGTTCCATGAAAGGCGAATACAAGCCTTTCCAAGTCATGCCTTCGCTCATTACGATCGTTGACCCTGAACCGGCGGCAAAGTAAGCCCCGATGAATAACGAACAGCTATGATCTACAGACGAAAGAGGTTAAATGCATTGCATGCGATGATACGAATGGTCAAAACCTACGCAATTCTAAGTTCGCTGCTTTTGCTTGCCGCCGTTTTTTTCGAGTCGCACGCTTCGGCCGAAAAAAAGTCAGCGTCCGTTACGCCGACCGTTACGATCGAGGAAAACAACGGCACGGTAGGCGCTGTCGTTCATTTCTCGTCCAAAGGTCTGGAACCGAACGCGCCGGTCAAGCTGCAGTGGGAAACCGAAAAGGGCCGTTATGACATTCAAGGTATTTACAGCTTCATCGGCCCGTCCTACCAGCTTGAAGAGTCTACGATGACGATGGGCACGACCGACAGTACGGGCAAATGGAATGGAAGCTTTGTCGTGCCGAAAGGCTTCGGGGGAGACCATACGATATACCTAAGACAGAACAACAAGAAAGTCGCCCAAACGAATATATTCGTTGCTCCGACCTTCCGTTTGTTCCCGGAGTCGGGACCTGTCGGCACGGAAATCACGGTGCAGGCCGAGGGCATCAGCTACGCGACCATGGAGAGCAACTGGCAGTTGTCCTACGATAACAAAATGACGGGACTTATCTCCGCCGTGTCCACGAACGGGAGCGCAAGCGCGAAGATACGAGCCGCAGGTCCCGCCGGCAAGCATTCGATCACCATCTGGCATGGTTACTTAGGGATGCCGTACGTGAACTTCACGGAAGCTCCGAACGCTTATCTGCCGGTGCCAAGCTTTACGTTTACCGTCACGGATGCAGCGCCGATCGTCCGTAACGAAGTAGAAGCGCAACCGATAGCCGCCGGGGGCGGCGTGCAAATGCCGACGCTCGCGAACAAGTCCGGCGTCAACGCGACGTTGAGCCGATCCATCGGCCATGTCGGGGATTCGGTGACGTTGAAGGCTAGCGGATTGCCTGCAGGCAAACAAGCGGACGTGGTTTGGCATACCATGGAGGGCAGCCGGATTACGGGCGCGGGCTTCACGGAGAAGACGAGAAAGCTCGGAACGGCCCGCACGGACGGCAACGGCAGCTTGAGCTATGACTTTCCGATCCCGGACGATCTGGGAGGCGTTCCCCACCGAATTGAATTGAAGGTGGGAGGCCTCGCGTATGCGGAGGTATACTTGGCGATTTCGCCGTCGATTACCAAAATCACGCCATCCGCCGGGCCGGCAGGGACCGAGATCGCCATTCAAATTAAAGGCGTCGGCTGGACGGAATACGACAACGCGTATTATTTGGATTACGATAATGCCTATCTGGGGTATATGTGCGGATTCAACAGCCAGGGAACCGTGACATTCACGGTTACGGCTACCGGCGAGCCCGGTTATCATATCCTCGATCTGTATCCGGGCATTTACCGGGGCAAGCAGGCCAATCCGGACGTGTACGTCGCGCCGCAATTGACCTACGGTGCAGACCATCCGGGTTCGGCGATACCCGCTATTCGTATGGGCTTCACGCTTACCGAGTAATGGTTGGTTCTATAGGAAGACGAACACGCGTACTTTGAGGGAAGTTGAAGGTTAGTAACCGCATTAAGGGATTAAGTTCTGGCCGTCCGCAGTTTATCATGGCCAGAACGAATCTCATTTATTAATTCGCGTTTGGAATCGACGATGAAGACAAGAAAAAGAGCCGCATTAGGCAGCCCATGATTTTTTTGCGCTTATCTTGCGCATTCGCGCGACTATTTTAATAGACGATTAATTCCATACAGGATATCGGGAATGAAATTGTCACGCATGGAGCGATTGTACAGCAGTGCTCCCTTGACCGCGGACAGGATTGTGATCGCCAAAGCACGCATATTGATTGCAGGATCAGTTTGTCCTTTCCTAACGATTTCTTCGATGATACACAGTTCTAATTCAGCTATCTCTAGCAGTTTTTGCCTCATTGATTCCGGCAGTAGTTCATAATCAGACGTCAACGAAGTGAGCGGACATATGTCATACTCTTCAAACCGTTTGGACCGGTAACGGAAATATTCGATGAGCTTCTCTTCAATCGACTGAGACGGAAGTTGAACAATAGACTTAAAGTTGATCAAACTCTGATAAGATTGATCCAATACGGCCAATCCTAAATCTTCCTTTTTCCCGAAATGATAGTGAATGCTTGCCTTCGTAAGGCTTAAATGCTTTGAAATTTCGTCAAAAGTAAAGGTCGAATAACCTTTTTTTCGAATCAGCGATGTTGCCAGATCTATGATTTGCGTTTTTCTGTTATCCATGTAGCAATTATTGCTTACGGCAATACAAGAGTCAAGTACTTTCTATATGAAACTGTATACAAAGAATCCCGTATTTGAACATGAACCGAAAGAGGGAATAGCCATGACTACATTTAACTTTCAAGCCTCCAATGAAGCACTGCCTACGCACGAGGTCGTCATCGACGGTATCCGACAAGCGTATCATATTGCGGGGGAAGGACCGGTTTGTCTCGTTCATGCGGGAGGCCCCGGTTTTCATTGGGGCTACATGCGCATGCCGCTGCTGGAAAAATCCATGACCGTGATCTATTTGGAGCCCGTAGGCACCGGGAATTCCGAAAACCTTCCCGACGGAGATTATACGATGTCGAGGTACGCTTACTTCGCTCATCAAGTAGCCAAGCACGTCGGAGCACGTCAGCCCTATTTCCTGGGCCACTCGCATGGCGGTTTCGTTGGACTTCAATATGCGCTTGATTATCCGGATGAGCTCGGGGGCCTTATGCTCTACAGCTCGGCTCCGTGCATGAATCAAGAACTTGGCATGGAACAAGTTCAACAACTCGAGACGTTCGCGCAGCGTTGGTCGGATCGACCCGAAGCTCTGGATGCGAAGCAGGCTTGGATGGATATGATTACGGGCAAAGCGACGGATAGAGAAGCGATCCTGAACGTTTTAAAGCGCTTGATGCCTGCATTCTTCGGCAACTATTGGACGCTTCCGGCAGGATTCGACGAATGGCAGGAGGGGTTGGATTTCTCCGTCGATCCGAATCGCAAGCCGTATACGTGGGATGTTCGCGAAGTCTTGGAAACCATTCGAACCGCGACGCTAATCCTCGTCGGCGAGCACGATTTCAACTGCGGACCGCGATGGGCCAAGGAGATGGATGAGCGAATACCGGCTTCGCAGCTCAAGATGTTCGAACAAGGCGGGCATATGAACCATGTGGAGACGCCGCAGGCGTTCGTGCAAGCAGTGAATGATTTTGTTTCGCAAACCTTGAAATAACGCCTCATTCGCTTGATACGAAGCAAACAAAGACGCGTCCATGGCCGATGGACGCGTCTTTTTGACATTAAATGCCGGGTGAAAGCAGGCGGGCAAGCGCGACGATTTCCCTTGTCGCGTCTTCCTTCTTGCCTTCCCAATGATGGATCGGCATCGAGCAGCTGACCGCGGCCAGCGTCGTGCCGTCGGGCCGGCGGATCGGAGCCGCCACGCAGCAAAATCCCATGACGCCTTCCTGAATATCCGTCGCATAGCCGTTCTCGTGCGCCTGGCGGATATCCTGCAGAAGCGCATCCCGCGAGCCGATGGTATGTACCGTCGATTTCGGCAGCGCCGCCTGCGGAAATATTTGCACGATCGCTACTTCGCCGAGACCGGTCATCAAGGCTTTGCCGAGACCGGTCGCATGGGCGGGGAACCGAACGCCGGGACCCGACACCATCTGCACGGGGCCGCTGGCCGCCACCTTGGCCAAATACAACACGTCGGCGCCTTCGAGAACCGCCAGCTGTACCGATTCCTTCAGCTTCAGCATGACGGGCTCGGCCAGCCGCTTGAAATCTTCGGTCAAATCGAACTGGCGGAAGAACGCCCCGCCAAGCTGCCCCAGGGCTCTGCCGACCGCATAGGTTTCGTTGCGGTCGCGGCTGATCCATTGCAGGCGTTCCAGCGTCTGCAGCAGGGAAAACAACGTGCTCTTGCTGATGTCGAGCCGCTTGGAGAGATCGGAAAGCTTCCACGCATAGGGCTGCTCCGAGAGGAGCGTCAACACGGCGTTGGCGCGTTCCAGAGCGGGGACGCTGTATTTATGTTCCATGACTCACCTTCCTTGTATTTGGAGCGACGTTCGGTATTATGAACTGATCTGATCCTAACACCGGCGACAAGTGCAGTCAATTTAAGCTTGGCGCGGATTCAAGGAAGATAAATTGACCGATCCGAGGACGGGTGATAGTATCTAATAAACAACGTTCATTATTATGAACGCAAGCAGCACTAAAAGGAGGAAAGATGATGACACACTGCGTCAACGTGCAGCGTCTTCAGGTAGACCGTCGTTTATTTGAATTCGTTGAAAAGGAAGCGCTTCCGGGAACCGGCGTCCAGAGCGATGCGTTCTGGTCCGGATTCGATCGACTGATCCATGACTTGTCGCCACGCAACGCGGAATTGCTGCAGCGTCGGGATAAGATGCAGCGCCAGCTGGACGAATGGCATCTGGAGAACCGGGACCGCTTTGACTTCGCAGCCTACAAATCGTTCCTGCTTGCCATCGGATATCTCGAACCTGACGTTGAAGAGGTTCAAATCTCCACGACGAACGTCGACGACGAAGTCGCCCTGCAGGCCGGACCGCAGCTCGTCGTTCCCGTGAACAACGCGCGGTATGCGCTGAATGCGGCCAACGCGCGCTGGGGCAGCCTGTACGACGCGCTGTACGGCACGGATGCGATCGGCGATGAAGACGGCGCGGGACGAACCTCCGGCTACAACGCCGTGCGAGGCGGCAATGTCGTGGCGTTCGCGCGTGCGTTCCTGGACCGTGCGATTCCGCTCGCGCAGGGATCGCACGCGGATGCGGCGAACTATGCCGTGTCGGGCGGCCGGTTGGCGGTTCGGCTGCGAAGCGGGGACGCGACCGGACTTCGGGAGAACGGCAAGCTGATCGGCTATCAAGGGACGCCGGATAGCCCGTCCGCGCTGCTCTTCCGCAATCATGGCCTGCATGTTGAAATCCAGATCGACCGCAGCCATCCCATAGGGGGGGCCGACGACGCCGGTATCAAAGACATCCTGATGGAGGCGGCGCTGACGACGATCATGGATGCGGAAGATTCCGTGACGGCCGTCGACGGAGAGGACAAGGTGCTTGTCTACCGTAACTGGCTGGGGCTGATGAAGGGCGACTTGGAATCGACCTTCCTTAAGGACGGGAAAGAGGTCGTGCGTTCTCTCCGCGCGGAGCGTGACTATTTGTCTCCCTCCGGCGAAGCGTTCAGCGTTCGCGGCAGATCGCTTCTATTCGTCCGCAACGTCGGTCACTTCATGACGACCCCCGCGATACTGGGCCAGGACGGCCGCGAAGCGTACGAGGGCATGATGGATGCCGTGATCACCGCGCTCATCGCCAAGCACGATTTGCTCGGAAACGGCAAGTTTACGAATTCGGCCAAGGGCTCGGTCTATATCGTCAAGCCGAAGATGCACGGCTCCGAAGAGGCCGCATTTGCAGGCGAGCTGTTCGACCGCGTGGAAGACCTTCTCGGACTTGAACGGCACACGCTCAAGATCGGGGTCATGGACGAGGAGCGTCGAACGTCCCTGAACCTGAAAGCCTGCATCCGAAGCGTGAAGGAACGGGTCGTCTTCATCAACACCGGATTCCTGGACCGCACCGGCGATGAGATCCATACGTCCATGGAAGCCGGCGCAATGATTCGGAAGCACGAGATGAGAACGGCGAGATGGCTGCAGAGCTATGAACAATCGAATGTTGCCGTGGGATTGGCCAGCGGGCTTCAAGGAATCGCTCAGATCGGCAAGGGAATGTGGGCGATGCCGGACTTGATGCAGGAGATGCTGAAGCTCAAAATCGGCCATCCCCGGGCCGGCGCCACCACCGCCTGGGTTCCGTCCCCGACCGCGGCCGTGCTGCATGCGCTTCATTACCATGAAGTGGACGTCACGGCGGTTCAGAACCGGTTGAAGGAGGCCTTTGCCGATCGGCGTGACGACATGCTGAGCATCCCGTTGGCGCAGAATGCCGACTGGAGCGAGACGGAAATCGCGCAAGAGCTGGACAACAACGCGCAGGGAATTCTCGGCTACGTCGTCCGCTGGGTCGAACAGGGGATCGGGTGCTCGAAAGTGCCCGACATCCACGACGTCGGACTGATGGAGGACCGGGCCACGCTGCGGATATCCAGCCAGCATATCGCCAACTGGCTCCGTCACGGGATCTGCACGCGGGAGCAGGTCATGGATACGCTGAAGCGAATGGCCGCCGTCGTGGACGCGCAGAACGCCGGTGATGCCGCGTATCGCCCGATGGCCGCGAATTTCGACGACTCCATTGCCTTTCAAGCTGCTTGCGAGCTTATATTCGAAGGCGCGAGCCAGCCAAACGGGTACACGGAGCCGATTCTTCACCGCAGGAGAAGGGAATTCAAGGCGAAGCAATCGGACGCCATTCCGGCTGCGGAACGGCGCATGAAATAACGGCTATGCCGCCGGCCGGGAGGCTGGGCGCCGGGACCGCGCGAACGCAAACGCGACTGAGCGCAAAAATCATCCATGCGTAATGTCCGACGTGTACGAACGTTCGGCGAATAGGGGGACGATCGTCTGCCGATCGGATCAGCCGGGAAGCCTGAAAGGCACGACACGACAAAGCTACTGCAATTGCAGCAGCTTTGTTTTTCCAAGCTTATAAAAGGCGATACCAAAATGGCGTGAAAGAACTTCTATTTTCTATTTCAAATTAGTTCTTGTCAGCGATCAAGCTTACGGGTGCCGAGCCTTTTCACCATTTCAGGGTCGCGATGCGAAGCCGGGAAATCCGATGACAAGACGCTCGCGATCTCTACGATGCGTTCTCTCGTTTCGTTTGGATTTTTGATTGGCCCTTTAGGCGGGGCCCTGCTTTTGGGGGCGCTCTCCTATAAAGGGCTGTTTTGGGGAACGGCCGTCGTTTATCTGTCCATAGCCGCTTCCGTCATGCTGTTCCTGCCAAGCGGGCTTCACGGGAGCACAAGGAAGAACAAGGCGAAGCGCATCTCGGCGTTTCGCGATAAAAAGTTCCGGCAACCGATGTGCGCGTTTATCTTATTGTTCGCCGTCAATGCCGTCAATAGTATCAACACGCCATTATTCATCGTGAACGAGCTGCAGGGAACGCATGCCGAGGTTGGACTGGCGGTAAGCGTTTGCGCCGGCTTGGAAATTCCCATCATGATCGTGCTAGGCGCGTTGAACAGGAAAATATCCAACCGCATGCTGATGATTGGCGGCTGCCTGATCGCCATGCTGTATTTCTTGCTGCTAAGCGTATCCACCCAATCATGGGAGTTGATTGCGGCACAGCTCCTGCAGGCGACGTTCGTCGCGATCGTCATGGGAAACGGACTGAGTTATTTTACAGGCTTGCTGCCCCATGCTCCGGGAATCGCCACGACGTTCTATGCCAACAGCTCGACGATCGGAAGGTTAGTTGGAAGTTTGGGGAGCGGATTTATCGCGCAGTACATCGGGTTTCGCTACGTGAATGAAGTATGCCTGATCATTGCCGCTTTCGCTTTGTTGATTTTTTGGCGATCGAGAGCTCAAGCAACGGCAAGCATGGATGGAGCAGCTTGAGTTTCGGTTGACTTCATTCATCGAGATGGGGGGATTTAGTGGGCGGGGGTAAGGAAGCGTCCTGGTTCGTGATCGTTCGCCTCATCGAAGCCTGCCAGTCATAGATTCCGATCCAACAAGCGTCCGACTTGTTGGGCCACGACGTCGGCCGGTTCCGATAACCCATCGTTAAACCACGATTCGACGATCCCTACGACCGCGTTTCCAAAAAAATGCAACAAAACATCCTTGCTTAAGCCTTGATTTACGCCCTCGCTTACGTTCAGATGATGCGCTAACCGTTCGATTACAAACGCAAAGAAACGGCTGCGGAAGGAGGCGGCTTCTTTACTTTGCAGCATCGACGAAAAAAAAGCATGCTTGCGCTCTAGATAAGCAAACCATATGGAGCCGCCCTCGGCAAAACTCATTTCGCTTCCCGCCGTTTCGCAGATAGTCCTTAGTTCGTTGATATGTTCCAAAATGATGTGATCCAAAAGATCGTATTTATCCAGGTAATGGAGATAAATCGTTCTTCGGCCAACATTGGCCCGGCTTGAAATATCCCCGATCGTGATTTGATCGAACTTTTTTTCGGTCATCAATGCGATAAGAGCGCTCTTGATTGCTTCTTGGGACTTCAGTATTCTTCTATCTGCCGTAGACATGATGATCCTCCAAAAAATCCTCGCTATTCGCGCAATGTCAAGCCATTTGTGCATTAATGCACCCATCGTCGCCATCTGGTCATTGAAGCGATTCTGTTTCCGATTATAATCAGTTGTGCAACCCTATAGCAAGATGCATGTCTCATGGCATGCTTTTGACCGCAATAAACAGCTGAAGCTAATTATTTCGACATTTCGGCCACAACGACTTCGAGGTGAACATCATGTTAAAACTTGGCATCTTAGACCAATCTCTTGTCGGAGAGGGCCATACTGCCATCGAGACCCTTGCCGCAACTACCCGGTTGGCCATTGAAGCCGACACTATGGGGTACTCGCGATATTGGGTGTCCGAGCACCACGGCTCCAAAGGACTCGCCCACTCCAGCCCGGAGGTGCTCATCGGTTATCTCGCTTCGCATACTAACCGGATTCGCGTTGGTTCAGGCGGTATTATGATGCCCCATTACAGCGCATATAAGGTTGCCGAGAACTTTAAGCTGTTGGAAGCTCTGTACCCCGGCCGAATCGATCTCGGCATCGGCCATGCAACCGGCAGTCTTCCCTTGGCGACAAGCGTTCTTCAGGAAGGGCGCGACCCGGAAAATAACTATTCGCGACAGGTCGGCGATCTCGTGGCTTACCTGCATGATGCCATGCCGGCCAATCATCGCTTTCCCGAGCTTGTCGCTTCTCCTTCGGTGCCAACCGCGCCGGAGCTGTGGTTGCTTGGTTCAAGCGGCAAAACGGCCGAGCTTGCCGCCGAGGTTGGCGCGTCTTACGCGTTTGCCCACTTTATCATCTTTGCTGCCGGCGGCCCTGAAGCGACCGCGTTGTATCGCGAGCGATTTAAGCCTACCTTGATGAAGAGCAAGTCGCAATCCTTGGCTGCCGTCATCGTCATCTGCGCCGACACGGAAGAGGAAGCGCGGAAACTGGATTCCAGCGTAGCGTTATATTACCAGGAACTAGCAAAGGGCAAGGAAATACCGTTCTTTCCTACGGTCGAAACTGCCGAGCGCTACCCTTACACGGAAGACGAACTCGAGAAGCTCAAAGCCGGTCGCGCAAAACGAGTGGTCGGCAATCCCGAGCAAGTCAAGCAAGGACTCACGATGCTGGCCGAGGAGTACCAGGCCCATGAATTGCTCCTGTTATCGCCGATTCATGATGTTGAAGCGAGACTACGATCTTATCGACTCCTTGCAAAAGCTTTCGGCATGCAATAAACAGGCTCATTCGAAATCCTATATTCCAGCGGAGATTATTTACGGGATTGAACGATTTTCTTGCCTGCGAATAGAGTATTAGAACAGCTCGGAAAGGGGAAGCGCTCATGGCAACCATTACGGTAGCGGCAGTCGGCGACCTGCTGATGCGAGGGGTCATCATCGAGTCGGCAAGGCGTACAAACCGAACCGATCAGAAGGAAAGCTACGCGTTTCGGCCGATATTCGCGAAGGTCAATTCCCGTCTCAGAAAGCCTGACGTGACGATCGGCAACCTGGAGACGACCTTTTCCGGAAAGCGGTGGTTCGCGCAAGGCGCCGGGAAACCTTACAAATACGAACGGGTAAGCCGCTTTGGCAACCCCATGTTCAATTGTCCGGATGCGCTCGCCCGTGACTTGAAGCAGATCGGCTTCGATGTCCTGACGACGGCGAACAATCACTGCATGGACGGAGGCCCGGCCGGCTTGAAGCGAACGCTGCGCGTGCTCGACCGGCACGGTCTGCGTCACACGGGCACTGCCCGTTCGCCTAAGGAATCGAGGCGTCTGCTCATCGTTCGCGCCAAGGGAATCAAGCTCGGCATTCTCGCCTACACATACGGAACGAATAAGTTTTCGGTACCGGACCCATGGCTCGTGAATCGAATCCGAGACGACCGCATTCTGGCGGATCTAAGGCGGATGAAGAAAAGGACGGATGCCGTTCTCGTCTGCATGCACTTCGGAACGGAATACAAGCGCACTCCGAATGACCGGCAGCGACGCCTTGTCCGGCTGCTGTTCGAGCATGGCGCTAATGCCGTGATCGGCGCGCATCCCCATGTTCTCCAACCCGTTACGACGAGCAAGATCAAAGACGTCGACGGCAAGGTTCGCACGCGAGTCGCCGCTTATTCGCTTGGCAACTTCGTCTCGGACCGGTTGTACGGAAACGTACACACGCTGAGCGGAATGATTTTGACGCTGTCCTTTCGGAAGGATCGCAGCGGGAAGACCGATATCACGAAAGTCCGGAAGCTCCGAACGACCTCCAAGCAGAGCAAAGCGAATGGGCGGTCCGTATTCCGAATCGTTCCGCATGCATCCTCCAAATCCTAGCGACGATTTCGATGCCGTAGTCCCATCGGCACATGGAAACCCGGAGCAATTCCCATGCCAGGTCGGTACGGGAGCACGACAACCCGGGATAGCCGGCACAAGCCCCTGACAGGCAGGTGCCGGTTTTGTTTGCGCGGATAGAAATCGCGGTCTGCATTGCTCGTAAGCTAAATGCTCTTAGATCGTACAAGGGCGGTGGACTTGCTTTGGATGACGGAAACAAGAATGACGAGCTCGATGCATACGCCTCGCTGGAAGGCTTGGTATCCAAGCATCGCGATATCGCGCATATTCATATCGATGGACATTTCGCGGAACTTCGGCAGGGCAGCGACTATGTACTAAAGCCGGGTCAACTCATTGAAGCCGCCGTTCATTCGCTTGACGAACGCGGGTTAATGAAAGCGAATGGTCGATACTCGTAGTGGCCAGGAATAAGTATGGGTTGGAAAAAGGCTGGACCAAGGCGCATGAGACGCCTTGGTCCATTTTTTATCAGTGGCGCCAATGAACTCATTAACGCAAGCGAGTCCGTGATCCATCAGCGATGTCTTATTGTGTAATCAATCTCGCAGACCTTTGATCAGCGCGTCCACGTATTTTTCGCTTTCTTTGCCGATGTCGTAGTCGGCTTCGGAAAGACACCACGTGATGCAGGCGCCTGTCAAGAAAGAGTAAACATAATTCACGATTTCTTCGGTGGATAGATCTTTTCTGAATACGGACTGCGATCTTCCCTCGTCGATCGTGTCGAATAACAACTCCTGTTTGATGCAGTCCGAAAAGAACGAGCCTTCGCTTGATTTAAGGGAGAGGTAGACGATATAAGTGAGCTTGGTAAGTTCCTCGCCGACGATGACGGGAAATTCAAGCGCGACCATGATAAACGTTTTAAGTTTGTCGGCGGGAGAAGCCTCTTTATTCTCCCGGATGTACGTTCCGAAATTCTCTTCCATATATTCGGACATATCGTCCCGGTACAATTTTTTGACGATGTCCTCTTTGGACTTATAGTAGATATAGAATGTCCCTTTGGAAATCTCGCATTTCTCGCAAATTTCATCGACCGTAACGTTGTTATATCCCTTGGAGAGGATGAGCTCTTTCGCGACTGCGAATATTTTTTTCTTTGTCGCTTTTCCTTTCAATTGCCGGCTCGTTTCTTTTTTGAGCATCCCAATTCACCCCACGCTTAAACTATAACGCATGTTCGGGGATTTGACAAAATAAATATGACCGTAGTATGATGACTTCAGTCAATGACTACGGTCATATTTGACTAACAGCACAAAAAACCTAAGAAAGAAGGTCGTTCAATATGAAAATTTCCATTGTCGGAACGGGGAATGTCGGAGGAAGCCTAGCCCGGATTTTCACGCGAAAAGGCCATGCGGTTACGATCGCCAATTCAAGTCAATCCCCGGCGCTGCACCAATTAGCCAAGGAGATTGGCGCAACGCCTGCAACGGTCCAGGATGCAGCTAAAGGGGCCGACGTCATTATTATCGCTATTCCTACGAAAGCAATTCCCGATTTGCCCGCGACATTCCTCGATCAAATCGCTCCGGGAGCGGTTGTGATCGATGCCGGCAATTATTATCCTTTGCACCGCGACGGCGCAATCGAGCCCATCGAGAACGGTTTGCCCGAGAGCCGCTGGGTCGAGCAGCAAATCAAGCATCCGGTCATCAAAACGTTCAATGCCACGAACTGGTATAACCTGACCGAGGAAATTCAATCGGGACTGACTCGCCGCTTTGCTTTGCCCGTGTCCGGCGATGACGCTGCGGCGAAGGCAATCGTATCCCAGTTGGTAGCCGAGGCAGGCTTCGATCCCGTAGATGCAGGCGGGCTTGACGAATCCTGGCGCCAGCAGCCCGGATCGCCTGCTTATTGCACGGATCTTGGCGCCGAAGACCTGCGTAAAGCGCTATCCCAAGCAACCCAGGAGCGGAAACCGGAATCGTCGGGCGTCCGCGCGAGCGAAGAAGAACTGAAAGCGGCAAGGGAGATGTCGATCGCGTTTTTCAAGAGCTTCGACGACGCGATTCAAGTTCTGGCGGAATCGAACAAATGGTCCAATGCAGCTGCAACGAAGGGAATCGTCGATCAATTTATGTCGGGCAAAAACCCGGGAGAAATTCTGGCCCACGTATTCGAGCATAAACGATTGGCCTAAGCAAGGTTGGGGAATCACGCTAACCGCATGCAGAAAAGCGCAACTGGCGAATAAAGCCGTTGCGCTTTTTGCTGCCTATATGGATAGTTGGCGAAGGTCAGGTACATGCGTTGACCGTTGAAGTCGAGGTTATTCGCCGTGCGTCAAGAATTGTTCGATGCGGGTTTTAATGGCGTCGCGCACGTTCCGGAATCGAGTCATTATCTCTTCTTCCGTCCCGGTCGCTTTGGCGGGATCCTCGAAGCCCCAATGCCATTTGACAACCTTCTTGTTCATGATTACGGGGCAATGCTCGTCGGCATGCCCACAAAGCGTAATGACGTACGTTGCGCGGTTTAACGTCTCCGTATCGATGACATCGGAACTATTGCCGCTGATATCAATGCCGGCTTCATTCATGACCAGAACGGCACGAGGATTCAATCCGTGCGCTTCAAGCCCTGCGCTTTTCACTTCGTATTTGTCGCTTCCGAGGGCGTTCAGGAAGCCGTCGGCGATTTGGCTGCGGCAAGAATTGCCCGTACATAGAAAATAAACAAGCGGTTTGTTGCTCATTTTGAAATGCCCCTTCGCGATTGAAATGTTGGTTTACGAAATATCAGCCTGCGATTATTAGCCAAAGATAAAGTCCGGATAGCGTTATGAACAACACCGGAACCGTTAGAATAATGCCGGTCTTGAAGTAAGCGCCCCAAGAGATCTTCACGCCTTTGCCGGCTAGCACATGCAGCCAGAGCAAGGTGGCGAGCGACCCGATCGGCGTAATCTTGGGACCCAAATCGGATCCGATTACGTTCGCATAGATGAACGCCTCGCGCATGATGCCCGTCGGGTTCGTACCGCGAATGGCCAGCGCATCGATCATGACGGTCGGCATGTTGTTCATGATGGAGGAAAGAAGGGCCGCGATGAAACCGGAACCTACGGTTGCGACGAACAATCCTTGTTCGCCGGTCCATTCGAAGAGCTTGCCCAGCTCATCCGTCAAGCCGGCATTACGAAGACCATAAACGACGACGTACATGCCGATCGAGAAGACAACCACCGTCCACGGTGCGCCTTTCACCAGCTTCCAAGCATGGATTTCTCGGCTCCTCCTGGCAAAGAACATGAACACAAGTGCCGCTGCGCCCGCAAAGACGGATACCGGCACCTCGATAAACTCGCTCGTTAAATACGCGAGGAGAAGGACGGCCAAGATGAACCAAGAGATCTTGAATAATCGCCTATCCTTAATCGCATCGACCGGTTTCTTCAGCTGAGCCAGATTATAATGCTTCGGTATGCTTCTCCGGTAGAAAAGGAAGAGCACGAGCAAGCTGGCCGCGACCGAGAAGAGCGTCGGAACGATCATCCGACTGGCGTACGCCGCAAATCCCACGCCGAAGAAGTCCGAGGACACGATATTCACGAGGTTGCTGACGACGAGCGGAAGCGAAGCGGTATCGGAGATGAAGCCACTTGCCATGATGAAGGGAAGAATCATGCGTTCATCAAACTTCAGCGCCCGGACCATCGCCAGAACGATCGGGGTCAAGATGAGCGCGGCGCCGTCATTTGCGAAGAATGCGGCAACCGCGGCACCGAGCAGGATGACATAGACGAACATGAGATGGCCGTTCCCTTTGGCGAAACGAGCCATGTGAAGCGCTGCCCACTCGAAGAAACCAATCGCATCGAGTATAAGCGAGATCAGAATAACGGCCACGAACGCAAGCGTGGCGTTCCAAACGATTCGGGTAACGTCCCCTACGTCGTGAAAATTGACGACGCCGAAGATCAGAGCGAGGACGGCGCCTCCGCAAGCGGACCAGCCGATGCTGAGGCCTCTCGGCTGCCAGATAACGAATACTAACGTGACAAGAAAAATAATCGACGCAATTGCCGGCATAGTTCCTCCCGAATCAGGTACAGTCTTGTGGTTTCATCGCGTTGATTCGTTCCTCCATGGAAGGAAGGTGATCGATAACCTGCTTCAAATACGGCTTGTCCTCCACGTTCAAGGAATAATACACCCATTGGCTTCTCCGTTCCTCATTGATGAGACCGCCCGTTTTTAGTTTTTTCAAATGCTGGCTGACGTTCGGCTGCGAAGCTTCCAGAAAATCGACGATATCGCAGACGCACATTTCTTTATGGCGGAGCAGCGCCATGATCGTCAATCTGGTCTTATCGGAGAGAAGCTTCAGGGATTCGGACACTTCTTCGATGGCTTGCATATTCGTCTTCGCTCCTTTCCATCCGTTGGCTGTTCGTTATGTATTATACACGTTTGATTATATAAGTAAATCATTATATAAATGCATACTAATGTTCGAAATCGAGATAACATGCGCCTAGATCACGAATGGCTGCTGAAAAATCAGCAGCCATTTTATTCGAGGAGCGGAATCAAATTCCAATCAGTCCAAGCATAACCAACGGAACTAATTATTTGCCTTTGCTTTTGGCTGCCGGCGGGATGCTTTGCGGATTATGAAACACGTTTCCCGGATCGTATTTCGCCTTTACCCGCCGCAGACGAGGGTAGTTCGCGCCGTAATACACCGGTCCGGAATTTTTGATGCCTTGATCCGGAACGTTGATGTAGGACCCTACGATGTAAGGCTGCAGCTTCCTGCGCAAACCGCGCGCGATGGCAATGTTTTTAGCGGCATCCGATTTCTTCACCCATGAGCTGTTCCACTCGACATAAAATTTCGCTTTGCGCCAGTAGAACGCCGTCGCCCGTGGAGCTACGCGACTTACCGCTCCGCCCCAGTTGAGGAAGAAGAAGCCTGCGAATTCGCCTTCGACCTGCTCCAAGAACCGCCGCATGTACTTGATGGCTTTATCCGGGAACGGCCGTCGGCCGTAACCGCTGGAGAATTGGTTGCTTTCCCTTTGCGTAAGGATAGGATCGGGAGGTAGGAGGAAGTCCACGACTTTCGGGTAAGCCAATAAACGAATGAGCTTGCTCGTCGGCGTTCCTACGCCGAGCATGGGTCGCAGCAGGCGAAGCGCCTCCGTTTTCGATCCGAGGAAGAGCCCGTTCATGGTGACGTTGCCGCCTTTTTTCGGACCGATCGAAAATTCGCTGCCCAGCCTCGTATCCACGCATGGCGCCCAACGCTGCCAAGCTTTGAGCAATTCGGGAAACTGCTCCCATGGCCAGGTGATCCGATATACGGTGGCCTTCGCCGGAGCGGCATGCACCTTGAATTTGTATTTGGTGTATACGCCGAAGTTGCCGCCGCCGCCGCCTTTGGTGGCCCACAGGAGATCCGAATTGCGTTTCTTGCTGGCGCGAATGACCCTGCCCTTCGCGTCGACCATCTCGAGCGCGAGCAGATTGTCGCTGACGAGGCCGACCGTCCGTTGAAGCGGTCCGATACCTCCGCCGGCCGTGATGCCGCCGATTCCTACGGAAGGGCTGTCGCCAAACGCGCGATAAAGCCGAGCGGCGCAAGCGTTTTGGCAATTCTGCCCACGGTGTTGCCCGATCCGACGATAGCGGTGCTTTTCTTTCGATTCAGGTTAATTTGCTTCATCTTGCTGACATCGATGACGATGCCGCCGTTGACCTGCGAGAGATTGACTTCGAGCGAGTGTCTTCCGCTTCTCGGCCGAATGGGGACGTTATTCTCGTTGGCCCATCTGATGGCATTGGCTACATCCTGCGTGCGCTTCGCAAACACAAACACTTTAGGGAATTTGTCCGTCTGGGGGTCCCAATTTCTATCGTCATCGAACCGAAAGACGAGTCGCGGGAATTCATTCAAGATTGGGCTCCAGGCGCGAACATCGAAAACGTGCTTCTATCCGCGGTTATTAAAGCTACCAAATAAACGCCGCTCCCTGATAACGAACGACAAGCGTTAATGCCGGCTGAACCGCTCGAGCGCTTCCTCGGTAACCGGAGCGAAGAGGTTGACGAGGTTGCCGTCGGGGTCGCGAAACAGCGCAGAGCGGTTCCCCCATGGCATCGTGGTCGGTTCCTGCACCCAATCGGCGACAAGCGGCTTCAAGCGCGCATACTCGGCATCGACGTCGCGGACGCGAAACTCGATGATGACGGAGCGGTTGTCGGCCGCGCGCGCCGAACCGGCGCCGAACAATTGCACCGTCTGGGAGTGGCCGATCGCCAAGGTGCACGATGGCAGAACGAACTCGGCGAAGACAGGCGCGGGGCGCTTCGCCAAAACGCCCGTGATCTTCTCGTAAAACACGACGAGTCGATCCAAGTCGTCGGTAATCATGCGTACGGAAGCAAAATCCATGAAATATCATCCTTTCAATTTATATAACAATACGATACCGTATCGTATCGTAACATATCGGTCCAAGAAATACAAGCAGGCGTGATCCCGAGCGCCGAGGATGCGCTCATGGTATAATGTGAAAGACTTTTTATCCGAAGGCAACGCATTCAAGTCTACGACTTTTAGTTGAAGGGATGATGGTGACTACGTCTAAGAAATCCGAAAGCATGCCGTCGACCAATATAAATAAACGCGTCGAACGTTCGCGACATGCCGTCCTGACCACCGCGTTCGAACTCCTCGGCGAGGGCGGCGTGGCCAGCTTCTCCGTCGACGAAGTCGCGCGTCGATCCGGGGTCGCGAAGACGACCATCTACCGCCACTGGCCGACGCGCGAAGCACTGGTGATCGACGCCTGTTCACGGATGATCGCCGAGCAGGAGACGCCCGACACCGGCTCGCTCGAAGGTGACGTCACGGCGATCCTGATGGAAATCGCACACCTGCTGCCGACGGCGAATTGGTCCTTCGTCCTGCCGTCTATCGTCGACACGGCCGAGCGCAATCCGGAGTTCGCGGAGATCCACAGTCGGATTCAGCGCGGACATACGGCCCCGCTGCGAGAGGTCCTGCAGCGCGCAATAGGCAGAGGCGATCTGTCGGCAGAAGCCGACGTGTCGACGATCGTCGCGTCCCTGATGGGGCCGCTCTTCTACCGCCGCTGGTTTTCGCGCGAACCGATCGACGACCGGTTCGTCCAAGCGATCATCCGCCGCGTACTCGCTTCGCTTTAGCAGGAGACGCCTACCGCTGCTTGGCCGCACATCGACGGCGAACCGGCATTATGAACGAGGAATCGTTACATAAATTGGCCGATCGCGGAAAAGATACAGATTGGGGTTTCATCATTTGGAGAAAGGGTGATTGCAGATGAACAACGAGGAAATAACGGATCCCGCGCAACATGTTAACCAAGATCGGAAGAAAAACGCTCAAGCGATGAATGAATCAGGCATCGACTTCATCTGGGGCAGCGACCAGGATGAACTCGTCCAGAAGCAGGAGAAAGAGGAATAAACCCCGGGCGAACAGGCTGCGGATGCAAAGCGATGGAACGGCTCCATCGCTTTTTTTGCATTGCGGCGCCGAATGGCGCGATCGGACAGGATAGCGTGGGATATTTTAGTTATAATAGCTGATAGTACGCGTACTTTTCCTTGAAGGGGGATTTCTGTTATGGATGCGCAGTTTCTAGATTTATTGGCCCGGGAATACGATACGGAAGAAAAAGTCGTAACGGAAATCATCAACCTTGAAGCGATCTCCAACCTCCCCAAGGGAACGGAGCATTTTGTCAGCGATTTGCATGGGGAGTTCCAGGCTTTTCAGCATGTACTGCGAAACGGCTCGGGTACCGTAAAGGAGAAAATCAAAGCCTTGTTCCGCGAGGCGTGGACGGAGCATGAGATCAATGATTTTACGGCGTTGGTTTATTATCCGGAAGAAAAAATACAGTTGGTCAAAGCAGAGTTGTGCAATAAACAAGCCTTGAACCGATGGTACAGGCAAACGATTGAACAAATGCTGAAGCTCATCTCCAATGCCTCTTCCAAATATACGCGCGCGAAATTGCGCAAAGCCTTGCCGGAGCAGTTTGTCTATATTATAGAAGAGCTTCTGTACAAGACGGATTCGACCAACAACAAGGACCCTTATTATGAGGAAATCTACCGGCAAATTATTTCCTTGGGCCAGGCGGACAAGCTCCTGATCGGCCTTGCTTATACGACCCAGCGCCTCGTCGTCGACCATCTTCACGTGGTCGGAGACATCTATGACCGCGGGCCGGACCCCGATAAAATCATGGACACGCTGATCAACTACCATTCCGTGGACGTTCAGTGGGGGAACCATGATGTCCTGTGGATCGGCGCCTATGCGGGTTCCTTGGTCTGCCTCGCGAATATCATCCGGATCTGCGCCAGATACGACAATCTGGACATCATCGAAGACGTGTACGGCATCAACCTTCGCCCGTTGTTGAACTTGGCGGAGAAATACTATCGCGACAATCCGGTTTTTAAACCGAAGCTGCAGACCGACCATAACGGTTCGGAGCAGGAAATCCTGCAGATCACCAAAATTCACCAAGCCATTGCCATGATCCAGTTCAAGCTCGAGATCCCGATTATCAAGAGACGCCCTTACTTTAATATGTCCAGCAGGCTGCTGCTGGAGCAGATCGATTACGACAAAAACGAAATCAAGCTCGGCGGGAAAACGTACCCGCTGGAAAATACGTGCTTCGCAACCGTCGACCCGCAGCAGCCCGAACGACTGCTGGAGGAAGAACGTCAGGTGATGGAGAAGCTGCTGTTCTCCGTGCAGCATTCCGAAAAGATGGCCAGACATATGAATTTCCTGATGAAAAAGGGCAGCCTGTATTTAAAATACAACGGGAATTTGTTGTTTCACGGCTGCATTCCGTTGGATGACGAAGGCAACATGGAAGTCATGCAGATTGAAGACAAGACGTATTCGGGCCGCCAGCTGCTCGATGTGTTCGAATATTATTTGCGTTACGCCTTCGCGCATCCGGAAGAAACGGAGGATCTGGCGACGGATATGGTATGGTACATCTGGACGGGGGAATGCTCCTCGCTCTTCGGCAAGCGGGAAATGACCACCTTTGAACGGTACTTCATCCAAGACAAAGAAACCTACAAGGAGCGAAAGAACCCGTATTACCATTTGCGCGAAAACGAGGAGACGTGCCGGAAAATCCTGCTGGAATTCGATATGGATCCGGATCACGGCCATATCATTAACGGCCATACGCCGGTGAAAGAAATTCGCGGCGAGAACCCCGTGAAAGCAAACGGGAAAATGATCGTCATCGACGGCGGTTTTTCCAAAGCTTATCAATCCACGACGGGCATCGCCGGCTATACCTTGTTGTTTAATTCCTTCGGCATGCAGCTCGTCGCCCATCAAAAATTCATTTCAAAAGAAGATGTGTTGTGTAACGGAACGGACGTATTGTCCGTAAAAAGGCTGGTGGACAAGGAACTGGAGCGGAAGCTGGTGCGGGAAACCAATATCGGGGAGAAGCTGCTGCAGAAAATCTCGAATTTGAAGAATCTCCTGGAATATCGCTACATGAAATGAAACTTACGCCCAAAAAGCCGTTAATGAACCAGGTTCATTCACGGCTTTGCTATGTTCGAAGAGTAAAAGGCGGATGCGACGGTGACAGCTTACGAGGAAACCTGGTTGGACAAGCAAGAAAGCGAAATCGCTCTCGGAACAAAAAAATCCCTCGGAACGACGCTGATCAAGTCGTCCCGAGGGAGGTGCGATGGATGTTGACCACAGTCTTACTCTTTATCGATTGACGTGATCGTGTTTTCTTTGTACTGATACTTGATGTTCGTGCCTTTTTCCCAAGCAGATACCTTGTCGGCAATCTCGGCGCTGACCTGGTAGGAAATCGGACCTACGCCGGTTTCGATTTCAACGGTCTTGTCCGCATTGAGGCCGTTGAATACGCCGGATACCTCGGTAGGAGCGTCTTCTTCTGAAACGGTATCGTTTGTAGACGAACCGTTATTCGCGGCAGCCGCGTTGTTGTCGCCGGCGGCGTTAGTCGATGCGTTCACCGCCGCATTGTCGCCGGCATTGTTGTTGCTGCTTCCGCACGCCGTTCCAAGAATAGCCAATGAGAGGATGACAGCAGTGAAGGTCAGGTTTTTGACGAGTTTATTTTTCATGATTTTCACCTCCAGCGAGGTTAAACGCGGCGTATTAGGAAAAGTTTCGCAATTCATTCGTTAATAATTTGTAAATGAATCCAAGGAAGCAGGGGCAAACGGATCGGCTCGCGGGTTCCGTATTCATCGATTTCTATCCGGATATCGGGCATAATTCGGGTTTTACCCTCGTATCAATAGGCAAAAGCTGCCAAGGGTAAAAAGGAGATTGCCGATGAAAGACAATACCGCCGTTCGACCGTTTCGTCCCGGATTCGCTCCGGAGTCGGCGCTTGCCGACCTTCGCCGGCGCGTCGCCGCGACGAGATGGCCCGATAAGGAAACCGCTCCGGCTCAGTCGCAAGGCGTGCCGCTCGAGACGATTCAAACCATCGCGCGCTATTGGGCAACCGCATACGATTGGCGCAAATTCGAAGCATGGCTGAACGCCATCCCGCAATTCGTGACGGAAATCGACGGCTTGGACATTCAATTCATTCACGTGCGTTCGGGTCACGAGGGAGCGATCCCGATGATACTGACGCACGGGTGGTCCGGCTCGATCGTCGAACTGCTGAAAGTCATCGATCCGCTGACCCGGCCGACGGCTTACGGGGCGTCGGCCTCGGACGCGTTCCACGTCGTCATTCCTTCGCTGCCGGGTTACGGCTTCTCCGGCAAGCCGACCAAGCCCGGTTGGAACGTTCCTCGAATCGCCCGGGCCTGGGCGGTGCTGATGAACCGGTTAGGCTACGCGAAATACGCGGCCCAAGGGGGCGATTGGGGCGCGCTCGTCTCGGACACGATGGGGGTGCTGCAGGTTCCGGGATTGTTCGCCATTCACAGCAACATGCCCGGCACGGTGCCTCCCGCCTACGAAACGGCGATCATAAACGGGGAGCCGATGCCGCCCGATCTAACGCAAGAACAGAAGAACGCCTGGATGCAGCTGGATTTCTTCTATCGGCATGTCGGTTACGCCCAGATCATGGGGAGGCGCCCGCAGACGCTGACCGGACTGGCGGATTCGCCGGCGGGTCTCGCGGCATTCAATCTCGATCATGACGCGAAAAGCCTGGAGCTGATATCGGGCGCATTCTTCGGTCATCCCGGGGGCATTTCGCGAGACGATTTCCTCGATAACATCACGCTCTATTGGCTGACGAACACGCCTGTCTCGGCTGCGCGTCTTTATTGGGAAAACAAGCTCCCGTTCTTCTCGGTCAAGGGCGTACATAATATCCCGGTCGCCATCAGCGTCTTTCCCGACGAGCTCTATCAGGCCCCTCTTAGCTGGGCGAAGGAAGCATACCCGAAGCTGTTCTATTACAACCGGGTCGCCAAGGGGGGACACTTCGCCGCGTGGCAGGTGCCGCTGCTGTTCTCCGAGGAGCTCCGCAAGGCGTTCCGTCCGTTTCGTTGACGAGGATCTCGAAGAAGCCCGAATCCGGTTCGGGCTTTTTGTTTTTCTTAGCGCTGATTCGCAGTTCGGAGACTCTTCGCAGCATGCCTGACGATGGTTATTGACCAGTCGTTCCATAATGGTTGTGATAGAAGCCATGAGCAGACCAAGGGAACTCGATTATGCTGCTGCGCTGCATGCCGCAATGGACACTTTTTGGGAGCATGGCTATACCGCTTCCTCGTACGACATTCTATCGAAAGGAACCAAGCTGAAGAAACAAAGCCTGTATGGCGCCTTCGGGGATAAAAAAGCATTGTTCCACAAGTCGTTGTCCTTTGAACAACGCGGAGTATCTGGAACGATTCAGGAATTGCTGAGCCACGGCACGACTGCAGCGGAAAAGCTGCGTTATTGGCAACGGCATTTATTGGCTTCCCATGACAAGCGCAATATCGGCTGCCTGATCACCGGGCGTGCCGCCGTTGAAACCTTACTCAATAAGAACAAGCCCGTACGGGCTCTGGTTCGCGAGGACGACGCGCACGCGGCGGAGCTTCGAGCGCGCGGCGTAGAGATCGCCGTCGGTGACCTCTTGGATTTCGATAGCCTTCGGCGTGCGATCGAAGATCCGTTCGGATACCCCTTGATTCTGCGCCGTTTTTTACACGAATAAAAAAAACTGATTCTAGTTCAAAACGGAAATGCCTTCTGACGGGGGCTTTTTTTTTTGCGACGATGAACAATCCGGCCCAGAACGAAGTCTTTCCCTATATAGACAGGAGAGGAGACTTCAATCATGAAACGATTTATCGAATCAGTGATGCAACGATCGACCATCATTTTAGTGTGCGTCGTCCTTATATTGGGCTGGGGGGCCGTCTCGGCCTTGCAAATGCAAAGAGACTACCTGCCCGGCATCAACAACACCACCTTAATGGTGTCGCTGCGTGCTTCATCTTACCAGGCGGATCAAGTGAAGCATGATATTACCGCACCGCTGGAGGATGCGATCCGCCGGACCGATGGGATAACCGACCTCGAGACTACCTCGTATGACGGCGGGGTCTTGATGAATATCTACTACCCCATGGATTACGATATGAACAAAGCGGAAAGCGCGCTTAATCAGGCATTGAATGGTGCCGTATTGCCCGATGGGGTCAACAAACCTGCCGTAACCCGATTAACGTCGAGCACGTTTCCCATTTTGAGTTACAGCTTAACGGCCAATAGCAGCAAAGTAGACGATCTAACGCTGCAATCCACCTTGCAAACCGATATTGTCAAGCAATTGAAATCCGTACCCGGCGTATCCGATGTCCAAACCGTCGGCGGAGCAGGTCGGGGTTATGTCGTCGTCCTGCGCATGAAAGATCTCGTGGCGCATAACTTGACGCTGGACGATTTCAACAAATCGATTACCGCGGATGTACCTAGCCTGCAAGGGAGCATAGCCAATGTGAAGGCTTCGTTCCCGATCCGGATAGAGGGATGGGATCTCACGGAGAGGCAGCTGAACATGCTGCCGATTACGAACAAAGATGGGAACCGCATCCCTTTGTCTGCCGTTGCCTCGGTTTCTCAATCCCTAACCGATGTGAAAACCGTCTCGAGAACGAATGGTCAAGCAAGCGTCATGATCAATGTGATTAAGACGCCGACCGCAACGATTACGGACGTAGCGAAGCACGTGAAAGAACGCGTAGCAGGCATTTCGGCTGTTCAAAGCGACGACGTCGCGATGACGCTCCAAACCGACCGCGCGCAGGATCTGAACGGTTCCTTGACGGGTCTGGTTCGCGAAGGGTTACTGGGCTGCCTGTTCTCCATGCTCTGCGTGCTGTTCTTCTTCCGAAACGTACGGTCTACGCTATTGATCGCGGTCACGCTGCCGATTTCGCTGCTTGCGACGACGGCGATCTTGAAATCAATGGGGGTCACGCTGAACATCTTGACTGTATCAGGTCTTATCGTCGCGATGGGACGTATCGTCGACGATGCGATCGTTATCTTAGACAATATGTACAGACGCGTACAGGACAACAAGGGGAAACCGGTGTTAGGCGTGTTGTCTGCTTCGGCGGTCGAGATGCTTCCGGCTATTTTTGCTTCTACGGCAACGACGGTAGCCGTGTATGTCCCGATTGCGTTAGTCGGCGGTATCATCGGTGCGTCTTACTCCGGATTTGCCTGGTCGGTCGTCATTGCATTAGCGGTGTCCTTCCTCGTGGCAATGCTCGTCATTCCTGCATTCGCGTTCATGGGATGGAGGGAGCCGAAGGCGAAGGCGGTCACGCTCGAACCGTTCATGAAGCCGCTCCTTCAATCGGCATTGAAACACAAGAAAACCGTCATCAGCCTCTCGCTGATTTTGTTTGTCGCCGCGGGGGTATTCGCGTCGCAGCTTCCATTCAGCCTGCTGCCAAGCACGGCAAGCGGCCAAGTCGCCGTCAAAGTGGAGCTTCCGAAAGGCACGCCGTTGTCCGAGGTGGACAAGGAAGTCAAGGTTGTGGAGAGCGTCCTGCATAGCAATGCCCGAATCGCTTCCTATTCCGCTACATTTGGCTCGACCTTCGCGCCTACGGCAGACGACGTGTTCGACCAGGGCGGAGGTTTCATTCAACAGCCGAACGTGGCGAATTTGTCTATCCAGTTGAAAAACAAAAAGGATGTCAATACCGTCATTCCAGCATTGCAGGCCGATTTGAATCAAGTGGCCAATAATTCGGCGATTACGGTAACCAATCAGAATATCGCCGGCGACGATTCCACGATCACTATCATGTTGACCGGGGCGGATCAACCCACGCTGGAAAACGCAGCGCAGCAGGTCCGCACGAAGCTGGTTGATATCCAAGGCCTAAGCGTGACAGGGAAAACGGATCTTACGAATGGCATACCGAAATATGCGATCACGCTGGATAAAGCTAAGGCGCAGCAATACGGCATCAATCCGGATGACATCAACAAACTGTTGGCGCGTTACACGTCCAAAGCGAAAGACTTCGACATATCAACGTCCTCCGGCGCGATTCCGGTCGACGTGTATATCGATTCCGTCAAGACAGGCGCTTCGAACGATCATTCCGTACCCGTGTATACGCCGGAACAAGTATTGGCCTCGATGGCTGCCGAGACGGTATCCGGAAGCAACGGGCAAACGTATCGCCTGGACCAATTCGCGTCGATTCAGAAAAGCGACGCCGTGTCTTCCATTCAAGAACGCGACGGTCAACCGTTCTCCGTCGTGCAGGTTCAGATCACTTCAAGCGATATGAGCAAAGTGTCGAAAGAAGTCTCGCAATCCTTGAAAGCCATGAAGCTCCCGAACGGAGTCACGTATTCGCTTGGCGGGATTACCCAACAAGTGAGGCAAATGATCATTGAAATTACGATCGCGGTCATGATTTCGATCCTGCTCGTATTGCTTATTACCAGCTTCGTTTTCAAAGGGTGGAAAGCGCCGTTTGCCGTATTGATCAGCATCCCGCTGGCTTTATCGGGCGTCGTGCTCGCGTTGTACGCGATTCATGGCCAATGGAATCTCGCCGCTTTCATCGGCGTATTGATGCTTACGGGAATCGTGGTCACGAACGGCATCGTCCTCATCGATAAAATCGAACGAAACCGCAAAGAAGGCATGGGACTTCGGGAAGCCGTCATGCAAGGCAGTCTCTCCAGGGTTCGTCCGATATTCATGACCGCGGGCACGACCGTTCTGACTTTGATCCCGCTGGCTCTATCGCATAGCTCCGATACCGTCATATCGCAAGTGCTTGGTATCGTGGTCATCGGGGGCATGATCACGTCCACGCTCAACAGCTTCGTCGTGATCCCGATTATCTACGAATGGATGCAAGGCAAGGCTATCGGGAACGCGAATGCCGGAAACCGGATGAACTGATTATTTTGGGAGAAAACTACGGGAACAGGAGGGGTATCGATGTGGGATTGGACGGCTTGGCTCGAACAATACGGATACGGAATGATTGGCTTGGCCGTATGCCTTGAAATACTCGCATTACCTCTTCCTGGCGATGTGATGCTCAGTTATACCGGACTCTACGTGTATGAAGGGAAGATGAACTGGTTCCTCAGTATCCTGTCGGCAGGCGCTGGCGCGGCGGTCAGCATCTCGTTGTCCTATTGGATCGGTTATCGTCTGGGGAAACCTTTCATCGTCAAGTACGGACACCGCATCCACTTGGGCGAGGAACAACTGTCGCGGATTACGGCATGGTTCGAGAAATACGGAGTAAAGTTATTGTTCATCGCTTATTTCATTCCGGGCTTAAAGCATATTATCGGCTATTTTTGCGGAGTCACTCGGATGCCATTCCGGCGCTATGCCGTCTTCGCGTATTCGGGCGGACTTTTCTGGGTCAGTTTATTCATTTCTCTCGGCCGCGTGTTAGGGCCGAAATGGGAAGCTTACCATTCGACGGTCAACCGGTATATGATTATCTTCGGCATTGCCGCTGCCTTGCTGACGCTGGCGATTTATTTTTACCGGAAATACAAACGACGCGTGCTGGCTTCGGTGATGGACTTGCTGATCGACGGCGTTCGCCATTTTAATTCGCTGGGCAAAGTCAGATTCTTGGTTTTGGCTTCATTCGCATTATTGGTAGTGTTCGTCTCGTTGATGCTGGGGATGATTCAGGATTTTCTGGCGCATGAATTCAGTCGATTCGATGAAGTGACCTCTTACGTGATCCTAACGGCATACGGTCCCGAGTGGCATGATCGAATGCAGCTATTCGCGAAGCTGGGAACCATTTACCTTTATGGGCCGCTTATCGTTACGACTTCGATTTGGATTCTGTTCAGAGGCCGCAACAAAGGCTTAGAGCTTTTATTCCTTTGTTGGGTCGTCATTGGCGGGGTATTGCTTGAAGACGGCTTGCGCATGCTGTTTCACCGTGCTGGGCCGGCGGCAGCCGGCATCCAGCTCTCCAATACTTTTCCGAGCGAAGCAACGCTGACCACAATAACGGTATGCGGGTTCTCCGCCTTTTTATTGCTTCGGCATTATAGCGCGAGTTTAATCCGGACGTTTGTTTTCCTATTTGTTATTCTTGTGTGCTTGCTGGTCGGCATTAGCCGCGTTTATTTCAACGTACAATTTCCAAGCGATGTCGCTGCCGGTTACGTATTCGGCGGCGTATGGATAACATTGAACGCCATTCTGCTTGAAGTGCTGAGGAAGCTTCAAGATAACGATGCGGCGATAGTAGCGAATTGACGTGAATCCTCCTGGTTCCGTTTCGGTAGGAGATGAGTGCGCGAGTGGTGGACGAGGAACTGAAGCATGTCATTCATCGGGCCAAACGTGGAGACCGGGAAGCTTTTGCGGATCTAGTCCGACGTTTTAAAGGCCATGTCTATCGATATGCGGCGGGGATGTTAGGCGATCGAATGGATGCGGAAGACGTCTCGCAAGAGGTGTTTATAAAAGCCTATTATTCCTTACCAAGTTTGGATAACGAGTTTGCCTTTTCTTCCTGGATCATTCGGATTGCGGCCAATCTCTGCAAAGACCGATTAAAAAAACGAACGCATGCGCCAGAGCATGGGATGAATGACGAACAAAAAGAGCGAATAGCGGATGAACATGCAGCCGACCCGTTGGAGAAGGTATCGATTGAAGAAGGACTAAGCAGACTATCCGTGGGTCATCGGGAAGTTCTATTATTACATGAAATCCAAGGCTATAATTATGAGGAAATCGCGAAGATGACCGATGTTCCTCTTGGAACGGTGAAGTCAAGGCTGTTTGCAGCCAGGATGAACTTACGGAAAGAATTAAGAAGGGAGGACTGACTGGGAATGGACAAACATCCGGAAGAACAATTGTCGGCCTACCTCGACGATGAGCTGAATCCAGACGAACGCAGGAAAGTCGAAGATCATCTTGCGACATGCGCGTCCTGTCAGGCGCTGCTGGAAGAACTGGCATACACCAAGCAAGATCTCGCGCAGACGTTCAGCCGTATCGAAGCACCCATGGATTTCGAGGCCCGGGTCATGCAAACGATCGGAGATGACAAAGCGCGCTCATACGCAGGCAAGGGGCGGATCGTTGCGCTTTTATTGGGATTGCTGACAATCGGATTATTTTATCTCATGACAGTAGAGGTTGTCGGCAAACTCATGCATGGATGGTTCAAATTGATGATTACGCTGATCTACGCGGCGTCGCATTTCATTCTCAGCGTCCCCGCCTTAACCGGGGGAACGATTGTCCTCTCGTTAATTATCCTTGTGACATCCGTTGTCTCGCTCAGGCGGCTGCTTCAAGCCTCAGCTAATTGAAGGGGATGGTCGGATTGAGAAAACTAACCTGCGCCTTTTGCGGCTTTATGCTCCTCCTGCTGCTCATCCCGGGTTTGGCATCGGCGACAAGCATTTTCGAGCATCAGCATACAACCGTTCCCGCAGGGCAAACCGTCGACGACGTGTACGTCGTGGGAGGCGATGCCGATATCCTCGGCCAAGTAGAAGGCATCGTTGTCGTCGTTAATGGCAACCTGCATCTAGGCGGCACGGCCAAGATTACCGGCGTGATTGTCGTAATAGGAGGGAAGGTGAACCAAGATCCGGGAGCCTCGATAGGAGACGATATCTATGACCTTTCGCTGGATGGCGCGACGCAAAACAGTCTTCTGACCGGTGGCGGAATCGCACTGAGCCTATGGGCGCTGCAGCTCGCCGGAAGCCTGCTTTTAGTTCTGATCCCCGTCCTAATCAGGGTTCTCGGCAAACAAAAAACAGCCGCTTTTATCGATCGATATCAGATCGAAACCATGGGACGGCTCTTATATACCGGTTTGTTAAGCGGCTTGGTTATTGCGGCCTTAAGCGCGTTGCTGCTCGTTACCGTGATCGGCATTCCGATCTTGGTTCTGATGCTGCTCGTGCTTCTCATCGCGTTGGCAATGGGAATAACGGTGATCAGTTATCGAATAGGCGAAATGATCAAGGGATCGGAGCACATGCCCGATTGGTTGAAAGTCCTTATCGGCGCCAGCATGCTAGCCGCTTTTTCGAGCATACCCCTGATTGGCTGGATGCTCTTGTCGGCCGCTGGATTGATCGCTTTGGGAATATGCACGCAATGGCTTGCAGGGAAACGAAACAAAATAAAAAAGAAAACGTAACCGCTGGTCTGGAATCGAAGCCGACTTTAAAGGAAATGCATCGGAGCATTTCCTTTTTTTTAGTTGCTACACTGTACGGGCAACTTCGGCTTTACGAGAAACGTCCCGTACAGTTTGATTACAATCGTTTATAACCTAACATGATGGCTGGGAAATAGCTGGAAACCATGCTATGGTAAAACCATCCCAGGGAAAGCGAGTGATCGCCATGACTTCAGCACCCTTAATTTCGGTTTCGTGAGCGCAGCCAAATGGTTTGGCGAATATCGCAACGGTAGCGATGGAACGACTTGACGGGTAGGTATCGCGATTGATTTTCACCCACTATCAGGGAGGTCATCCGACTATGCAAAGACCCCGAATATGGCACTATGGCCTTGTCGCGCAATCGTGGGCGAATGCCACCGAAGCCGGTCCGGAAGGGGCGTACTTCAAGAAGCTGATCGAGACGTCCGGACAACCGGCGCTTGATCTGGGCTGCGGCAGTGGACGCTTGCTGCTTCTTTTGTTGCGGGATGGTCTGGATGTGGACGGCTGCGACTACTCCGAGGATATGCTCGCCGTCTGCCGGGAGCGAGCAGCCAAGCAAGGCCTTTCACCGCGGCTCTATGCGCAGGCCATGCACGAGCTGGATTTGCCCCGGCGCTACAGGACGATATTTGCCTGCGGGGTGATCGGTCTCGGCGGGGAGCATCGTCTGACGATGCAGGCCATGCAGCGATGCCATGAGCATCTGCGTCCAGGCGGCGCGTTCGCATTCAACTATGCGGTGCGATGGAACGATCCGCCTGCTTGGATGGCGAGGTTGCCCGAGTACAGGCATGCTGAACGCGAGGAATGGCCCGCATCCGGCGAGCGCCAGCGCTTGGCCGATGGCACGGAGCTGGAAGTAGCTGCCCGGTCGCTTGAGACAGATCCGTTGGAGAACGTTGCCACCCGTCAGATACGAGCGCGGCTGTGGCACGAAGGAAACCTGATCAAGGAGGAAGTTCACACGCAACGGTTGGATGACTATACGAAGAACGAGTTGGTGTTGATGCTTGAGCGCGCGGGCTTCGGCGACATACGGATCTTTGGGGATTTCAGCGACGAGCCCGCTAACTCCGACCACCATGAACTGATCTTTATCTGCCGAAAATAAAATCGGGCCCAAGACCGGCGGACTCATGCCGAAACCGCGGCAGCAGCTGTCGGCGGACAAGAACATATGCCTATTAAGATCCGCGCGTAGCGCGGCTTTTTTGTTTTAGCCATTGGGACAAGAAGATTTGCCATGGGTAACGAAACGTCGAATCTCATCGCTCGCGATACGAACCCAGACCGTTCATTACGTAAGGACGAACAATATTGACGAGTAAATCCGCTCGATCCTGTTCCCCATCCGTTAACCAACGATATGCGGCACTATAGATCGTCGAGCTTGTCATGGCGGAAAGGATCTTAATATGATCGCAGGTTGGCAATCGGCGGTTATCTTCATTTAAGAATATGCCCTCGATCGTTTGCTCCAACATGTTCTTTATTTTTTCATCGACGTGCGAAGCGATCGACTTGGAATCCATTCTGCATATTCGATAAAAATCTACCATGTAGCCATAGGTCATCAAGATCAATTGTTCGCATCGTTCTGCCGTGAATGCCTTCGCCAACTTCACTTCTTCGGGGATCATCGCGTGAAAAGCCTGTTCAATCGTCTCGTCAAGCAAGGCATATTTATCTACATAATGATCATAAAAGGTAGCGCGGTTAATCGTGGCATGCCGAGCGATATCCTTTATGGAGATTGCATCGAATCCTTTACTCCGCAGCAATGCACGGAATGCATCCCTGATTAACTGTCGTGTACGCAATACCCTTGGATCCTGCAAATTCACCACATCAAACCCCTTCTAAAACATCAGATAGCCTCGCGTGTTGTTTAAGCTGCTCTCCGCAACATCTGCGGGTTGAATTCATGCGCGCGCGGTATTACTATCATAAACAGCAGGTGTTGCTTAAGCAAACACTGACTATTTAGCTGAAGGAAGGATCCTGATGGGCATTAGACAACATAGGCTCTTGATCTTTGGTGCTGGCGTGATTGGCAGTGTCTACGCGCTCCGATTTGCACGGTACGGACTGGACGTAACCGTGTTGGCACGCGGAAAGCGATTCGATGAGCTGACACGGAACGGACTGCGATACAACGAGAATGGCACGATCAAGCAATTGCCGATCAAGGCGATAGATAAGCTGGAAGACGATGACGTCTACGATTACATTTTTGTTCCCGTACGATATGATCAGGCAGAATCCGCCTTAACCGCGATGAAGAACAATCAGAGCAAGACCATCGTCACCTTGACCAACACCATGGGCTATGACCGTTGGTTGGCAATCGTGGGCGATCGGTTGCTCCCTGGCTTCCCGGGTGCCGGCGGAGACATGAAAGAGGATGTTCTATACGCCCGATTCGGATCGGAAAAACATCAAGGAACCATCTTTGGCGAAATAAATGGCCTGGTAACCGAACGAGTAAAAAAACTTGCCACCATACTTGAAGCGGCGAATTTGCAATACGACATCCAAGACAACATTTTGGCCTTCCATATCTCTCATACTGCTTTGGCTATCGTCAACAAGCATTTCTACGCAGAAGACGGCATGGTGGATGTAGAGACAGCGAGAAGCGAAAGCATTCTGCGCAGGATCGCAGCCGATATCAAACAGAACATTCAACTGGTCGAACGCGCCGGAATACCGGTAATCCCGCCCGAAACGAAGGCGATGGGGGAATTGCCGGACGAGGCTATTATTTCGCGTTACCGTCAGATGTTGAGTAATGACTTTATCATCGACGTTAAGCTTGGCACTCACGCCGTAAATCAAAAAGCGGAAATCATGTTGTTGGAGAAGACGTTTCGCGAAGCGATGTCGCAAGGTTAATCGTAATGCTTTACATGAAGGTCTTCTCATGGAGGTCTTCCAAGTCTACTTTATGAAGTTTCATCTATCTTAAAAAGCGACAGCCTAGGACTTAATTCTCGTCCCTGGCTGTCGCTTTTCAATTTCTGGCGGTTCGACGAAATCAAATTAATCAAGCAGCGGCTTTAGTGACGGCATTTGCTTTGGCTTTACGCGTAAGCGAGATGAAGAACAGGGTGGCAAGAAACCCAAGGGCCAAGAAGACGATTCCGGACCACATGATACTGCGCGTCCCCAAGCCGCTAATGAATGCTCCGCCAACGAATGTACCGATCGTGACTCCGAGATTGGCGAAGGCAACAAACAACCCGTTCGAAAAGTCAGGCGCTTCGGGAGCGGAAGAAGTGATCATATATTGCGATATGTTAAGACCGAAGGTAAACAGCACGCCCCATAAAGCGATGAAAGCAATCATCGGGACGGTAAAGGCACCGAACAAGAACAGGATCAAGTAAGTGGCCACAAAGATGAACGGGAATATAAAGGCTGTCTTCAATGCGTTGTTCGACAGCAGCTTTCCGGCGAGCAAATTACCTGCAATGCCTGTCAAACCGAAAAGCACAAGCATCACGGTTATCATGTCCGAAGACATGTTCGTTACGCGTTCGAGGTATTCGGCAAAAAAGCTAAACGTTGCATACATGCCCGAAAGGATGAAGATCGCGCTGAATATGGCCGCCCAGACCCTTCCCTTCTTCAGCACGCGAACTTGACTGCCATAGGATTGTTTTTCTTTAACGGGTTGAGAGGGGACAAAGATAAGAATCGCCAGAAAAGTCAATGCATTGACGACGGCGAAAAATAACATCGCGATATCCAGGTTCGTTGCGCTTGCGATGAAGGAAGTGATCGGAGTACCGATAACCATCCCTGCGGTAACCCCCATGAATACACGGCCGATCGCTTTAGGAACTTGATCTTGGCTGACCGAGGAAGCGGCGGAAGTAAAGGCGACCGAAAAATAAACGGGATGAAAAAATGCCGGAACGATGCGAGCGATCAAAGCGACGGTGAAGTTAGGCGCGAATATGGACACGACGTTACTGACCACGAATAGGCCAATAACCAGGAGCATGACGCTCTTGCGGTTAAATCCGGAAAACATCAGCGGTAAAAATGGGCCGGATATGGCAACGGCAAGCGCAAAGAGACTGACCAGCAAGCCGGCCGTAGAAACGCTTATGCCAAAGTTATCGGCGATGAGCGGCAAAATTCCGATCACGCCCATCTCGGTATTGATGATTCCGAAAATACCGAATGCCAAGATTAAAATGATAAATGCCTTTGATTTATTTGCAGCCAAGTTAAGCTCAACTCCTATTTTTTATATTAGAGCCCGGATCCTTCGTTAGCGGTTATCAATAGGGAAGCATATCTCGCTAAGTCAACTGACTTGTCCTCCTTTAGTTAGACGCTTATAAAAGTGTATTATAGTTAGACGCATGTATGAATATAACATCGAGGAGGAAATTCGTCAATTCATGAATGCAAGCAAATCATGCAGGTCTGAATAAGTTCTTCTTCCTGGGAGATAATTATCGTTATGATTGGTAATCAGGAGGCACGAATACCGTGAGTTCGACGTCTAGGATATGGGGGGAATGTCAGGAATCTACCGATTTTGTCAGCTACGAGCACAAAAATAACGATGCGCATTACTTTATTGGCTTTTTTAAAACGCTAGTTGATCCGAAAGCGCTGAATGACCATATTCTTGATTGCGTCACAAAGAATCCCGAGGCCTCTTTAAACGATCTTTATCACTTGATCCCCCTAGCGGAAAAAGAAATCTCCCATGAATCAAATCACGTTAAAAATAAACTCCTGCAAGGCTTTGTAGCCATTCAACAGGGTTTGGATGCCAATGTTTGCCTCTTGGCCGAGGCCGCCTTATTCAAGGGAAGGGATGTCAGCACGCCCGAGATCGAGTTCACCGTGGAAGGTCCGAAGGAAGCATTCGTGGAATCGCTCGGCATTAATCTGTACTTGATTCGAAAACGCATTCCTTATCCCGAGTTTCGCGTCAAAGAACTCGTCGTCGGAAGTATATCGAAGTCGAAAATCGCGATCTGTTATATTGAGGGGCTGACGAATGAGGAGTATCTACATACGGTTAGGCAGCGCATTGAAGACATACAATTCGATCAACTCTCCGACATTACCTTGCTGCAACAAATGATCGAAGATAATTCCAATTCCGTATTTCCGCAGACAATCGGGACCGAGCGACCTGATTACGCTACCTGGGCAATCTCGTCCGGACAGGTTTGCGTTTTGTTGGATGGCTCCCCGATCGCGCTATTCGCGCCGGTGACCCTTGGATCATTTTTCATCTCGTACGAGGACTATTACTTGCCTTGGATCGTGGGCTCGATCGTTAGACTTACCCGCATGCTTTCGGTCGTTTTCTCCATTTTTGCCACGCCTCTATATGTGGCCATGATCACTTACCATGGTCATGGCATCTCGAATATCTATTTGCCCACGCTTATTTCCTCCAGGATTAGCGTTCCGTTTCCCCCTGTAGTGGAAGTGCTCACGATGGAGCTCGTCATTGAGCTGTTAAGGGAAGCCGGCGCCAGATTGCCCAATAAAATCGGACAAACAATCGGCATCGTCGGAGGTATCGTGCTTGGAACCGCCGCAGTCGAGGCATCGATAACAAGCAATTTTTTGTTGATAATCGTGGCTTTATCGGCCCTTGCCTCATTCACGACACCTATTTATCGAATGAGCGCCACGATACGCATACTTCGGTTTCCTTTTATCATCTCGGCTCAACTATGGGGGATATTGGGGATTGCCATCTGCGGCTTTGCCGTAATTACTCATCTCTTGCGTTTAACGTCTCTCGGCATGCCCTACTTAGTGCCGTTCTATCCTTTCCGCCCGTCAGACTTATACGATAGCGTGATCCGAGCTCCATACACGAATTTCAACCGTCGATTTAGTTTTTTCAGATCAACCAACCCCATAAGGTTCGACAAGCACAAAAAAGCAAGGAAAGATATCGACGAGTGATGGCGGGTGGATATGAATTGCGCAGCGTACAAAATGAACGATTAACGGTCTCGCCTTACCTTGCTCTCGTCTTGATTCACTCTATTCAGTTCGGGCTGGGCTATTTATCGATGTCGATAAAGCCGGTTCAATTCGCTGGACACGACGCCTGGATTTCCGTTCTTCTGACCGGCATCGGTTTTCACATCATCATCTGGATGATTTATCAACTGCTCAACCGTAATCGTTCGGATATCATCGAAATCCATCGTCAGTTTTTCGGAAAATGGGTGGGAGGCGCGCTGAATTTTCTATTTATCGTTTATTTTTTGATAAATTCCAGTTATCAATTGCGGCTCTTTATCGAAGTCATTCAAGTGTGGCTTTTTCCGGAGCTTGAAACCTGGGCCTTGGCGCTCGTATTGCTGTTGCTCATTTATTACATCGTATCCAGCGGATTCAGAGTGATTCTGGGCATTTGCACATTAAGCCTGGCACAACATACGCTTATCTTTTCCATGTTATTCACGGCGCCTTTTTTTCATTTTGCCAATTTGAAGCCCGTGCTGGATCATTCGTTAAACGACCTCGTACTCGCCGCAAAAGAAATGACCTTTCCCTACATGGGGGTAGAAATCCTCTTGTTCTGCTATACGTTTATCAAAAACCCTGAAAAGTCGCAAAAGTGGGCGCAGATAGGGAATGCAATTACGATGTTTTTTTATCTGCTCGTTATTTTCTTCTCCATCTTGTTGTTTAAATACGAGCAGCTCGCCAAGGAAATTTGGCCGGAATTTACGAAATATAAATTTGTTCATATGCCTTTCATAGAGCGATTCGACTTTATAGGCGCCACATGTTTGATTTTTGGTTTATTCCCAATTAGCTGCTTATTCTTATGGGCTTCCAGCCGTACGATGAAAATAACGTTCGGTACCAGACAGTTGACGGCGTTGGCGATTTTTATCTTGCTCGTGTTCATTGTCGTATGCTGCATACCTAACCGTAAAACAATCGAGTCCGTTCAAATGGGGCTATCCAAAGTCGGACTCGTCATCGTTTATGTCTATATTCCATGCATGTATCTGACCGACCTCGTTCGATGGAAAGCGAGAAGAGCGTGATGAAGCGATCGTTCTTGATCATTTTGGCGTGTTGCTTGCTATTGACCGGATGCGTAAAGCAACAAATTTTAGATCGAGTCAACCTATTTATCGTGTGCGCGTTCGATAAAGCGGTTCGCGAACAAATTGAATTTACGATGGCGGCAACGAAATATCGTTCCAAACAACCCGGTGCCGTTTCGAACAGGCTGCTTTCAAACGTTGGCGAAACGAGCGTGGGAATCAAGGGGTTAATGGATTTACAATTAAGTCGCCCGATCAATACGGGGAAAGTATCCGTCATTTTATTCGGTAAAGACCTGGCAGAGAAAGGAATTTCCAAACAGCTGGATGTGGTATCGCGAGACGCCCAGGCCTCGCAAGTGATGTACTTGGCCATTGTGAATGGAAACGCAAAGGAGTTATTGCATGCCAATTTCAGTTCGGATGAGGAAAAAGGGATGTACTTGTTCAACTTGCTCGATTCCAACGTGAAAAACGGAAGTGTTCCCAGACAAAACTTGCACGAGTTTGAATACGCCTATCTTGGAAAGGGACTCGACCCGTTCTTGCCGCTTCTTCAATTGCAAGGCGAACATGTGAAAATATCCGGTTTGGCATTGTTCAAGAACGACAAGCATGTGGCTTCGCTCAACGAAAAGGAAATGTTTATTTTTAAATTGCTGTACCGCAATCTCCGTCAAGGCACCATTGAGGCTGATTCCGGCAATGGTTCCCGTCTGGCCATGAAAATCGTTCGATCCAAGGTTCGCTATAAGGTGATGAAAGGCATACAGGGTCCCCGTATATCGATAAACCTCAGCATAAAAGGCGAAGTCATAGACGCCATGCAAAATAAGTCTCCCGATCAAAATCTCCAACAAATACGACGACTATTCGAGAAAGATCTTACGAAGAACGGAATGAATCTTATTCATGTCTTTAAAACGGAAAAAATCGACCCGCTCGGATTAGGGGACTTGGTACGGAGCCATACAAGGGGATGGAAGGAAGAGGAGTGGCTGAGGCAATATCCGCAGACAAACGTTGCATTGGACGTAAACGTCGAAGTCGTAGAAACGGGGATTCAAAAATAAGGGCCGCCGATGATCATTGCCCTGAACGTATGTGCGACATGGATTTTTCACATACTCATTAATGATTCGACATTCCGCCATTAGAGGAACCTAACATGCCTCAGCAACCAACCGAACGTTATTCGCACCTGGTCCATAATAATTCTACGAATGCGAGCATCCAGTACCCGATGAACCCGTGGATACCGCTATGGTGGTCGGCCGCATTTCCCGGATACGGTCATTGCATGATCAATAGTCCCTTGATTGGCTTCTCGCTGATTATCTTTGAATTCAGCATCAATAATCTTGCGAAGATCAATCAAGCCATATTTTGTTCCATGCTGGGGGATTTCGAGGGTGCGATTCGAATTATCGATTTACGCTTTTTCTATTTGTATATCGGCGTTTACATTTTTTCGATGTTCGATTCGTACCGACGTTGCGTCGACATGAACAACAATTACGTTTTATCCTTTCGTACGACCGCGTACACCAAGACAACCAAGGCGTCTTCCGGCGCCGTCAATACGCTTCATAAAGTGAGTCCTATGACAGCCACCTATTGGGAAATGATCATGCCCGGGTTAGGCGCGCTGTACTTAAATCATTTGTATTCATTCTTTTTCAGCGTAATCTCATGGGCGGTAACGATCGCCAAGTCGCGTTTGTTCGTGGGAGTATATTACACCTGTATCGGTAATTTCGACAAAGCCAAAGAGGTCGTCGTTCCTCAGTGGTTCCTATTCATACCGTCGATTTATGGCGGATACATATACTTCGCTTACTCGCAATCCGTGATTAATAATATCCAGTACAAGCTTTCGCAAACGCAATTTCTGCGCTCCGAATATCAGAACCCCCGGTTTAGACTTCCATTGCCTCCGGCGGAAGGGAAGCAGTCCATGTATATCGTCGCTTCGTTCGAGCATTCGGTCGCAATTGAATTAGCCTTAACCGAGCTCGAAAAAATGGGCATTTCGAAATCAAACCTCTTCACCTTGCCGCTGCAAGTTCGGAACGAGAAAAAAAGGATCTTTGATAGCGCCCATTACTCCGATGGCGTCAGTTTTATCGATCTTGCCGCGATTTTGGGTTCGGCTCTCATGCTGGTTGGCGGTATTTACGGGTTCGTATTAAAGCAAGGTCCGATTCTTTGGGCGCTGTTCGGACTAGTCTCGGGCGGCGTTCTTGGGTTTCTTATCAAATGGATCTCCGTTAAGAAATTGCCGACGTTAGATCCCTTCGGCAGAACCCGATCATCCGAAATCGTTATGCTGGTCCGGTGCGATGCCGAGGATGACGAGCGAGTCAAAACGATTTTATGGCATAATAAAGCACTCGGCGTTGCAGCGTATAATTCCGAGAACGGAGCTCTTGAGGAAGAACGATAAGACGAGTCGGCGTAGAATCGAGAAGATCGGCCGGCAATGAAGGGAATACTTGTTATTCGCCAAAACTTGCAAAACACAATTAGATGGATATATAATTATATAATCATAAAGGAGATTTCATTTGAACAGGAGGAGAGAGCCGATGCCGGTCTTGACCGAGCCCCAGTTTGCAAGAATTTCACGAGCGCTTGCCGAACCGAGACGCTATCAAATGCTCAAAGAAATTAAAGAGGCCAATCAACCTTTAGCCTGCAGTACGTTGCATGAATCTCATAACGTTAGCGCCGCGACCATATCTCACCACATTAAAGAGCTTGAAATCGCGGGACTGATAACGAGCATACGCGAGGGCAAGTTCTTGAGCTTGGTTTTCCAACCTGAAGTCTTGCAGGCTTACATCGATGAATTATCCGAAGTCCTCATTCATAACCACGTTCAAGCATGAAAGAAAAAAGAAGATCGTAAATTATTCGGCCGGCAAGGCGAGTAATTTGCGATCTTTTTTTCATGAACCAACTAGAATGATACGATTTATACACGTCTAACTATAAAGCATGAAAAGTTTCGTCAAGCCCTGAGCTTGGCTCATTATTTGCGTTCAAATTGCTTTTTGGAGGGATTGACAAACGTATAAACTCTTACTATTATGCTTGTATAACTATCTAACTAATATGGTTTGGAGGAAATTCATTATGTCTCTACAGGGAAAACGTGTTGTTATTATTGGCGGAACATCGGGTATCGGCATGGCGACCGCACAGGCGTTCCTTGCCGAACATGCGAAAGTCGTTATCGGCAGTCGATCCAGCTCTAAGTTATCGGATGCTGTTCAAGCGCTTCATCAACATGTCGAAGCGTACGAGCTGGATTTTCGTCATTTAGATGACGTCGCCAATTTCTTTGGTAAGGTCGGTGCTTTTGATCATTTAGTCGTAACGGCGGGCGAAGGCGCGATGGGCGACTTTCGCGAATTACCGATTGCGGAAGTCAGAAATGCTTTTGAAAGCAAGTTCTGGGGACAGTACCATACCGTTCGAGCCGCGATCCCGTACTTGAACGAAGCAAGTTCCATTACTCTGACTTCCGGCGTGTACGGCAAGAAGCCGCCTAAAGCTGCATCCACGCTGGCAGCAATCAATTCGGCTGTCGAAGGACTAATGAGAGGGCTAACGTTAGATCTCGCTCCGATCCGGGTTAACGTCGTTTCCCCTGGGCTAGTGGATACGCCTCTATATGCAGGAATGACGGAAGAGCCGCGTACCGGCTTGTTCAACCATGTCGCGGGGCAATTACCGGTAGGAAGGATCGCGCAACCTTCAGATATTGCATCTACGTACGTATATCTCGCGAAAAACGGATTTACCACAGGTTCCGTTATCATGGTTGACGGTGGAGCAATATTATCATAAAGCCTTTCATGGACGAGACTGCCACCTATACGGTCGGCGGTCTTTTTTTTGTACCCGCAAAAAAGTGCAAATGAACGACGTGTGTATTCGATAAAGCGGCTGAAGCATTCTCGTCGATAAGCCATAGAAAGTAAACGAAAGGCAATAAAATACAATTTTTACTGCCGTTAGAATGTGTTACTTTATACGCACCGGGCCCGACGTCGAAAGTCAAGCGTCGCCAACCTCGCGGAAACAGGGCTATGTTTCTTATGCATTTTGCCAGACGCGCGTGGGACCACCAGTTTGAAGAGGGGGAATGATGATGAAACGCAGGCTATTGGCAGTTATGATTGTCGTAATCATGATGTTGTCGACGAGCATTCCGATCCCGGCTTTTGCAGGCACAGCGGCAGGGATCGACGTGTCCGTGACTGCGGATAAAACATCCGTGGAACCGGGCGATACGGTAACCTATACGGTCGTCGTGTCCAATAACGGCAGCAAGGGTACCTACAACAATATCGGCATCGTCGCGGGAGAGCACGCCTGGGACATCAAACAGATCAAAAAAGGCAAGTCGCAAACCTTTGCCTTTACGGCTGCCTATGACGAGCCGGGAGCATACACGCTTATCGGCAAAGCGCTGGACAAAAAAGGCGGCCTGATCGCCCAGTCCGGCCAGCTGACCGTTCAGGTGACGAGCCCTGCCGCCGACGACGGATGGGTCACCATAGGCGACAGGGAGGTCGTCGACGTGGAAAGATCCTGGCTGGGCGAAAAAGGCGAGGATACGACGCCCGGCAACCCGTATCTGCTGTTCCGCGGATACGAGACCTATAAGGACTTCAAGACGTTCGACCAGATCAGCGCAGCGAGTCCGTCCGGCTATTGGCCCGTACTTAGCCAGGACGACAAGCTGATCCCGAACGGCAATACCGACAAGGTCTGGAGATCGGGAGCCGGAGCAGCATGGGATACGAACAGAACCCTCGAGATCGAGCTTAAACAGCGTCATGATCTGGATGAGCTCTGGTTCTTTGACGGCGGCGCGTATCGCCCCTCGGCGTATTGGAACTTTACGGATCCGGATCATCCGGTTCCCGACGTCCCGGACGATCCGGAAGGCGCGGGCAGCAAGTGGGAGGTCGTCGGCGGGTCTATCAATGTGTACGGCTATCTGGAAGACGAGCAGCGGTACGAGCTGCTGTTCTCCTACGATATGAACAATTCTGACAGCTGGGTGCAGGCAGATCTCCATGATCTCAGCGGCTTCGCCAATCATACGAACCTCTCCTACGATCAAATCAAGCGAGTCTCGAAAATCAAAATCGAGAAGGTGAGCGAGGATAAATACCACTGGTGGGAAGGCGCCGACGTCTACCGAAATTTCGACACCGACGTAAACCTTTCGAGCTTTGTCATGGTCGGCGAGCCGATCACCCGCAGCAAGGTGGCGGCGGTGCAGCGCCCTTGGCTGGGCAACGACGGCAAGGCCGAAGGCGACGGATCGCCTTACCTGCTGTTCGACGGATACGAGCACTACAAGGACTTTACGACGTTCGAGCAGATCAGCGCAGCGGCCCCGAACGGCTACCGGCCCGTGCTCAGCGACGAAGAGAAAGCGCTTCCAACCAACGACAGCGTATGGAGAACGAGCGAGGGCGGCAGCAATACGCTGGAGATCGCGCTCAATCAGAAGCATACGCTGCAGGAGATCTGGTTCTTCGACGGCGCGGCGTACGGCGCCACATCGGACGCCATACCGGACCAGACCAGCGAATGGCAGGTCGCCGGCGGTTCCGTCAAGGTGTCCGCTTATGCGGATGACCATTACGTGGAGCTGTTCACCTACGCGATGAACAACGACGACGGCTGGGTGCGCATGGACCTCGCCAGCCCCGCCAGCTTCGGCGGCGGTTACGACTACGACGAGATCAAGAACGCCTCGAAGATCAAAATCGAAAAGCTGAGCGGCGGTACGTACAAATATAAGAATTTCGCGGACGATATCATTACGGTCGACCGCGACGTCAACCTGTCCGAGTTCGTTATGCTCGGCCTGCCGCTTGAACCGCTGATCGCGGATACCGGCAAAAGGGACATCGTACCGATCGACTGGAACAAAGAACCACAGACGGTACCCGACTTCGATATTGACTTCGGCACGTTTGTCGGCACCAACAGCTTCTTCAATGATCCCGACCTGGGTGGCAACGTCGTCCCGGTCAGCGGAACGACGAGAGAATACCACACTTGGGCCTGGACGGAATACATGGCCGGAAACGACGCGGGCGCAGGCGACAACGATCCTCGCATGATTGACGATCCGGAAAGGCCGCTGGTGGCGTTCGCCAACACTTGGGGCAGTTTTGACGCTTTCTACCGAAACATGAAGGCCGCCGGCGCAATCGTATATCTGTGCCTGCAGAATCTGCATGTCGGGGACGCCGAGCGAACGGATCCCGCGTACAACATGCCCAATTACCAGGGCGACGGGGACAAAGAGAACCCCAATTCCTATCTGGGCCACGCCATGAGCTTATGGCAGCACGTCGCTAGATACGGAAGCGCCAAGAGCACGGAGGAGGGCGGCACCATCGATCCGGATCTGGTGCACGTCGCCCCCGGCACCTCCAAGGAAATCGGGTTGAACCTGATCGAGACGTATGAGAACGGCAACGAATTGAACCTCAAGGGCGTGAGCGGCTACGAGTTCGCGGCCATGACGAGCGCGGACTACGACGGCCACATGAATTCCATGAAGTCATGGCTGCACGATACGGACATCGATGTGAACGCGCGGAACGGGAATTACATCTATACCGAGAAGGCCACCGGCAAGCCTTACTCCGGCGTGGGCATCAAGAACGCCGACCCCAATGCCAAGCTGTCCATAGCGGGCGTCGGCGGCCTCGACCTCAAGTTCTTGGAAGAGATGACGGAGTGGTTCCTGACCTACAGAACGCCGGACGATTACCTGGATATCAACTATTTCTTCGACGGGGGGTCGTATTACCGGAAACACGATACCGAGAAGAATAAGCCCTACACCAGAGAAGAAGCGCTGCTCGGAGAGGAACACCCCGAGGAACCGGGCAACTTCCTGTACCGGTTCGAGCAGTTCCCGGTAGACGTACTGAACGTGCACCACTATGCCCCCGACTCCAAGGACGTCGCGAACGGCAGGCCGATCGGCGGCGTGGCGCCCGAGGAAGACCAGTGGACCAAGCAGACGTGGAACCAGGACGTTCCCCTCGAGTACGGGATGAAGTGGGTCATGAATCTTCGCGCGCTGTATTATCCCAATGCCGAGGTATGGCTTTCCGAGCTGGGCTGGGACAGCGCCCAAGGCACGGCGACCACCGCCAAAGCGAATCAGGATTATTATCCCGGCGTCAACGCCGAGCTCGAATTGAATCCCGCTCTTTATCCCGGCTTCCCCGGCAAGAACGATCCGGCTACCTTGCAAAACGTCGTCGGCGGTTTTGAGATGCAAGGCCGTTGGATGGTCAGGGAATTCCTGCTTCTGTCGTCGTGGGGCGTGGATCGCGCCCAGCAGTTCATGCTGCGCGGTTCAGGAACGGGTACCGCCGGGAAATTCAATACCAGCGGGTATCTGGATACCCAAGACGTGCTCGGCGAGGGTCCGAACGCCAAGAAACCCGCATGGTACTACGTCGCGACCATGCGCAGCTTGCTGGGCGACATGCGCTTCGAGAAGGAAGTGGAGACCCCTGCCTATACCAAAAAAGTAGAACCGTGGGATCCGTCGGGCAACGCTTTCACCAATAACGATACCACGCCCGAAAACGCGCTGAACGTTCTTCAATTCGGCTTCGACGACAAGAACGCCGGGAAAGACGAGCAAGACAAGAATAACGGCAAGGGTTACGCGCTCTGGCTCGGAACCTCGAAGGGGGATATTGACGGCAACTACGTGGATTACGAGCTGGATCTGTCCGCCATACCTCAAGCGGATATCGAGGACGTAAGGCTGGTCGAGCTGGTGCGCAATAGCGAGACCGGTTCCTCGACATCCATAAAGTCTCGGCTATCCGACGGAAAGGTGACCGTAAGAGTCACGGAAAAGCCGGCGTTCGTCATGGTGACCACGGGCGATAATCCGGCGCCTGCGGCGCACAACGTGACGATCGGCCAGACGGCGAACGGAAGCGTGACATCGAATAAAGCTCAGGCGACAGCGGGCGAGCTGGTTACCCTCACCGTTGCTCCGAATCCCGAATACAACATGCAACCTGGCTCGCTCAAGGTCAACGGCAGCGCCGCCGGCCTGACCAGCCTTGGCGATAACAAGTACCTGTTCGCCATGCCGGACGAGGATGCCACCGTGACGGTTTCGTTCGTTGCGATAGAGGCCGGCGACGGATACGCCGTTCTGTACGACGAGAACTTCGACGCCGACGTCAGTGTCGGCGGAGGAGCATGGGCCGGCGACAGAGCGGCGATTGTCGACCGTCCGGGGGGCGGCAACGGAGACAAGGCGGTTGCCATTACGCAGGGCGCCGGCAATAACCTGTACCAATTACCCGGGATCTCCTATAAATCGGGCGTCGACTATACCCTTGAATATGACTTCAGGGGCGACAGCGGCATCGACGGAACCAGCTTTTATTTGAACGACGGCCAACGGCTGTTCGACGGCGACGCCCCGGTGGACGGCATGATGAATGTGCGTTCGGCCAGCACTTGGAGCGCGAAGACATATACCCAAAACCAATGGCATCATTTCAAATTGCAGTTCAGGCACGACGGCGTGAAATGGACGTTTACGCTCTATATCGACAACGTCCTGATGGCCGACGGCCCGGTCGCTAGCGCCACCGCTACCGGGAGCCAGACGGCGAAGCTGAAGAACGGCTACCTTAGCGATGAAGGCGGCAAAGCGTACTATGACAACTTCTTGCTCTATCAGGGTCGGCGGGAGGGCGTGAAGACGCCGCACGGCATCGCGGTACCCGGCGAGATCGCCGGAGGCTCGGTCACCGCGGACAAGGCAACGGCGGCCGAAGGCGAGAACGTCACGCTGACCATAGCCCCGGAGGACGGCTACACGCTGTCCTCGCTCAAGATCAACGGCGTGGAGCAGACGACAGCCGGCGGCAGCCACGTATTCCTGATGCCCGACGAAGACGTCGTCGTAACGGCTGCGTTCGAGGACCTTGAGGTTCCATACGCAGTCTTGTACGAAGAAAACTACGATTCGCGCAGCGCTCCGGGCGAGGTTGCCGGATGGGCCGGCACCGGCAGCGCGATTGTCGCCGCTCCGGGCGGAGCGGGCGGCAAGGCGCTCGAGATCACGCAAATCGACGGCAATAGCTTGTATCAATTCCCGGCGCTCGCGTTCGAGCAGGGAATCGGCTACACCTTGGAATACGACTTCATGGGCAGCGGCGCGAGCACCGGAAACGCGCTCTATAACGGGTGGAGCGAGAGATTCTATGACAGCGACGGCGGCAGCGACGCGAGCAAGCTGCATCTGCGCATGTGGCAGAGCTGGGTGACAAGTTCGTATACCAAAGACGCGTGGCATCATTTCAAAGCGGAGTTCAAGCACGACGGCGCGAAGCGGAGCGTAAGGATCTTCCTGGATGGCGTGCTCGTGGACGAGAACGATGTGAACGGCGCGGTTTCTCTTAACCAGCAGCTGATGTTGAAGGTCGGCGGGGCCGGCGGTCAAAACTATTTCGACAACGTCGAGCTCTACCAAGGCGAGAAGCCGGCGGTGTAGGAGCTACGGGAGAGGTGGAAGCATGACGGAGCATAAGCTGCAACGCGGTTCGGAACGGGATTTGGGCTGGGCGGACGAGGCATGGAGCCGGGCGGAAGCAAAAATCGGCCGGAACGCCCGGACGATCGGAGCCGCATTTCCGAACGGAACGATAAACGGACGCTACGTCAGGGGGCCGGCGCACGATTGGGTCGCCGGCTTCTGGCCGGGCATGCTGTGGCTTGCGTATCGCGAGAACGGCGACGAAGAGCTGCGATGCGTCGCGGAAGCGTGCGAGCGGCAGCTCGCGGAGACGCTGCAGACCTACGACCTGCTGCATCACGACGTCGGCTTCATGTTCAGCTTGAGCAGCGTCGCCCAGCATCGTCAGGCCGAAGCGTCAGGGCGCGGGGGAGATGCGGACGCCAAGCGGCATGCGCTCATCGCGGCCAACCTTCTGGCCGGGCGGTACAATCCGCAGGGCGAGTTCATCCGCGCCTGGCCGAACTGGGACGGAGAGGATCATGCCGGCTGGGCGATCATTGACTGCCTGATGAATTTGCCGCTGCTGCATTGGGCAGGACGCGAGATCGAGGATACGCGTTATAAGCACATCGCGATCCGGCACGCCGACTCCGTCCTGCGCGATTTCCTTCGTCCTGACGGCTCGGTCTGCCATATTTTCCGCTACGATCCGGAGTCGGGAACGCCTATCGGATCGCTGGCAGGACAAGGCTATGCGGCGGATTCCGCTTGGGCGCGCGGAGCTTCCTGGGCGCTGTACGGCTTCGCGCTCAGCTCCCGCTGGACGGGCGAGGCGCGGTATCGCGAAGCTGCGCTGCGTGTCGCTCGGTTCTTCGTCTCGCAGCTGCCGGAGGACGCCGTCCCTTATTGGGACTTCTTCCTGCCGGAAGCCGGCAAGGAGTCGATGCCGAGAGATTCGTCCGCGGCGGCGATCGCGGCGTCCGGTCTGCTGGAGCTGGCCGAGCAGTTGACGGCTTTCGGAGGAGCGGGAGTCGAGGACGCCGCTTGGTGCCGGACATCGGCCGAGCGGATCGTCCAGTCGCTGTGCGGGCGCTATGCGGAATGGGGCGACGAGCATGAAGGCCTTCTGCGGCATGCGACCGGTTATTATTCGCGCGGCGTATACGTAGATGAATCGCTAATCTATGGCGATTATTTCTTCGTTGAAGCGCTCGCGAAGCTGCGGGGACGCAAGGAGCTATTCTGGTAAGCGACGATATCGGAGAACGTGCAACGGGGTATCGAGAGGAGGAGAGAGATGGGGCTGAGAGATCCGATGCTGCGCAATCGCATGATCGAAGTGACTGCGGGAGGTCCGCAAAGCGACTATCCGGGCTTCACGTCGATGGCCGTTCAGTCGGCGGTCGACGAAGCGACCCGGCACGGCGGCGGCATCGTGCGGCTGGATAAAGGCGTGTATGACGCGTACGGACCGATTCGGCTGACGGATCGGGTCACGCTGGCCGGCGCCGGACCGGAGACGGTTCTGCGCAAGACGGACGGCTTCAAGAGCCCGTTCAACGTCGACGCCGACTACGGCGAGCTGCGCGCGGAGGTGGCGGACGCCAGCGGATTCCGGGTCGGGATGGGGCTTCAAATTTTCGACGAATCGCAAAAATGGGGATGGGACGAAAGCACGGCGGTCATTACGGCGGTGGACGGCAACGTGCTGCGCTTCGACCGGTACCTCGAGCGCGATTACCGCGCGGACGACGGCGGCATGGCAACGAACGCCTGCCCGATCATCGAGGCGGTGGACGCCGAGCAGGTCCGCGTGCGCGACCTTGCGATCGACGGCAATAAGGCGGCCAACGAGCCGATCGGCGGCTGCCGGGCGGGCGGGATCTATCTGAAGCAGGCGCGCGACTGCAGGATCGAGCGCGTCTACGTGCGCGACTTCAACGGCGACGGCATCAGTTGGCAGATTACCGAGAACATCTCCGTGCTTCACTGCGAGGTTCGCGGCTGTACAGGATCGGGGCTGCATCCCGGCGCCGGTTCGCATTCCTCGCAAGTCAAGGATAACACGTGCATCGGCAACGGCACGGCGGGGCTGTTCGTCTGCTGGCGCGTCCAGTTCGGCGAGTTCGAGCGCAACGTGCTGGAACATAACGCCGGGCCCGGCATCTCGATCGGACATAAGGACTCCGACAACCGGTTCGCCGAAAACGTCATTCGCGGCAACGGCAATGGCGGCGTCTATATCCGCCCGGTGAACGCGGCCAACGGGGCGAACCGCAATAAGTGGCACCGCAACGTGATCGAAGACAACGACGGATTCGGATTCTTCGTCAATGCCGGGTCCATGGACAACGAGCTGAAGGAGAATCTTATCCGTGATACGGGAGCGGGCCGGCAGACGGGGGACGTCTGGCTGGCGGAAGGCGCGGATCGCTTCCTGACGAGCGGCGACGCGTGATGAAACGGGAGGCTAAGGTGAAACCATTTCCGGAAATCAAGCTCGCTGCACGACAGATGATGTTTTGTTGGAAAACGGATCAGGACCGGGCCGTACTCGAACGGGATGGCCGCATCGCGTGGCAAGGAAGCCTGCTGCCTTCTTTTGAGTTGGCGGATGACGACGGACTGCCATCCTATACGGATGCGATGATCTTGAACGTGTCCGCGCTTTCGGACTCCCATTATCAGATCGCGCTTGAATTCGGCGCGTTTGGCAGAGGCGCTCTGCAGGTCATCATCGAAACTTGGGGAATCCGATTTACCGGTCTGGAAGTCGTATGGCATCAGCCGGCCCGTATCGTGGCGCTTTACTTTGGAACGAAGCGAATGACGGACATGCAGCGCCGAGCCGCTCCGTCGCTTGCCAAGCCGTTCTGGCCGAACTGGAAATCGGAAGGGTACTGCCTGCCGTGCGCTGGCACGAATCCGACGCGCAGCTTTTGGCGTTTTTTCGATATGGGCGATTCGCTGCTGCCTCTCGGCAGCTTCGGCGATGCGATGGGAACGCCTTATGCGGCGGCTTACCCGAGGCCGCTTTATGCGGCGGCGATGGGAGGCGGCGACGGCTGGCTGTCGTTCGGACCCGGAACGATCCCGGATGCGGCGCTATCGTTGCAGTTAAGATCCGCCACCGCTTGCCTGCAGTATTTATACAGGGAGGATTTGTGGGAAGCGCCTGATCTTCTAAATCGAAGCTGGCGCGAACCGCTCAGGCTTGCCTGGGGGATGCATGGATTCGATGCCTACGACCGGCTGTATCAGACCTTTCCGGTCAGCGGTCCCAAATCGTCCGCTCATGCGAAATCGTTCGTATGCATTTGGGGCGATTTCAAGGAAGGACGGTTTAATCTGAGGGCCATCACAGAACGGGTTTCGCGATCGGCTCCTGCCGATATGATCGTGCTCGACCAATATTGGGAGACTTGCGACAGCAGCGGAATTCCGGACTATGACCGGTTTCCGGAGTTTGACCGAGACATTGCGCATATGCGGGCAGAAGGCTTCGAAATTGCAGTCTGGCAGTCGATCGGCTGGATTGAACAGCCTGAGGCGTTCGGCTTGACCGATAAGGATCTGTTATGCGGAGCCGACGGGAAGCCGAGGCTCTGGAGCTGGTCGGGCGATCCGATATACGGCCAATCCTACCATTACTGCTTGGATCCCAGCTCGGAGCGGACCAGGGCGTTTCTAACGGAACGGACCAGGTCCATCGTCAACCGGTTGAATCCCGCGGCGCTGAAGCTGGATTTCGGCTATGGCTTGCCCGGGCCTGACGTAAGCGCGCCGCGTCGTCCGGAACTGCGGGGAGAACGGCTTTGCTCGGAACTGCTCAAGCTCATTACGGGCGCGGCAAAGGAGGCAAAACCGGATATCGCGATTATCTATTATGGGCTGCATCCGCTGCTTCACGACCATTTCGACGTGATCAATATGGACGATCTAGGCGACGCCGGAGACAGTGCGGCTTACGAGGCCATTGGGCACAATCAGCGCTGCATGTGGTCGGCGCTCGCGGCGCGCCGCGGCATGTCGATCAATACGTCGACCGGCTATTACTGGGACGCGTTGGAGCAGATTTTGCTCAACACGGCCGTCGTCGGTACCAACGGCTTGACGCTCGGAGCTGCCGATCGCGCCGGCAAGGCGATGACCGCCTCGCAGCGGCTCCGCTGGCTTGCGCTCGAGCGATGGCGCAGGCCCGGCGGCGGCTGGTCTCCGTTATGGCTGGACGCCGATTTCGGAGACGTGAGCCGCGAGCCGGTCATCCGATCATGGGGACGGGTGGAGTCGCATCAGGGCCGTGACCGGATAACTGCCCTCGCATTGCGACATGCGTCAGGCGGCGAGAAAACGTTTCCGCAATTGTCCGGTATCCGCTTCACGGGGGAGTGGGCGATTATCGCGCAAGACAACGAGGACATCTTGCAATGCTCCAAGCTGGCCTGTATCCCGTTTGCGCCCGGCGCCCTTACGATAGAGGGCAACTTCGAAGCGGTTATTGAATACCGTCATGCCGAAGGGAGCGCAACGAAAAAGGTTTCGGCTTCCGATCATAACGGAAACGTGACATTGTGCATCAGCGGCAATGACCTTCATGAGATCGTCGGATTTATGGTAGCACGCAAATAAATGCAGAAATCGGAAGGGGCTGGCCAGGCGGCAGCCCCTTCGTCATGTACATGACCAAGATCCGATCGGTGATTTTTATCGGAAACTTCGAAAACTACGATTTGGGGATATATGGGTCGTATTCCAATTGGAAGCGCTTTATAATAGGATGGAAGATGAAGTTACCGACAGACCGATGGCTTGACTTCGGAGAAGGAGGCGAGCTGCAAGCTCGTTTGATCGTTGTTCTCATGCCGAATTCACATAAGGGGCGATTCGAAATGGATATTTTTCGAAAGCAACAATGGCGAATGACGATATTTCCGAAGCTGATCGTCGCGTTCCTGCTCGTGGTCGCTCCGATCTACGGCATCGGCCTCATGATGAATCAGCTGGGCGAAAAGAGCGTGAGCGAGGAACTGTCGAAGTCGCTCAACTCGCGGGTCGACTTTTACCTCAACTCGCTTGAGGTGGAAAATGATCGGATGATGGAGCTGCTTCAGCAGTACATCGTCGACAAAGACATCCAACACGCCGCCTTCGTCAGCAATACGATGTCGATCGGAGAATGGACGGAGACGGTGCAGCGCATCCAGGACAAGCTTCAGCTGATCAAGAATTCGAGCCTCTACATCAAGAGCGTAAGCGCGCATATTCTGACGCTGAAGCGGACGATATCGAGCGATGCCACGATCAGCGACACGCTCGGTTCCGAATACGAGGCCGTCGCCTCCATATCCAAACTCCGGGGTGTCGGCAAGTACTACTGGAATAACCGGTTGTTCCTGGCGATCGCCTACCCGGGCTCCGATCTGCCGAATATGAAGGAAACGTACGTTCTCTCGGTCGAGATCAACGAGGACATGATGAAGCAGTCGCTGCAGAACTTCTCCGACTACAAGAACGCGGGAGCGCTGCTCGTCAATTCGGAGCACGGCTGGTCCTTGGGCAATCGAACCGACGAAGCGCTTACGAGAGAGCTCACGGATTACTTGAGGGAGCGTCCCGAAGACGGCAGCGGCGAAGGCTACGCGCAGATCTCCGCGGGAAAGAGTTCCTATTTTGTCGCCTATAAACGTTCGCCTACGTTCGGCTATGATTTGATCGCGTACGTGCCGTCGGCCGAGATGCTCGGTCCCATCGACAAATACCGGATGCTGCTATGGGTGATGTCGTTCGTCTCGCTCGTCTTTATCGTCGCCTACTCTTACTGGCTGTATCAGCTCATCCGCAAGCCGCTGCATCGGATGATTACCGGATTCCGCAAGGTGGAGGCGGGAAAGATGGAGCCGATGCCGCTGCCAAAGGCGCGCGACGAGTTCCAATACTTGTTCCAACGGTTCAACATGATGACGAACAATCTGAAGGTGCTGATCCAGGAAGTGTACGAGCAGAAGCTGCGCGCCCAGACGTCGGAGCTGAAGCAGCTGCAGTCGCAGATCAATCCGCACTTTCTGTACAATACCTTTTTTATCCTATACCGCTTGGCGAAGATGCAGGATCATGACAGCGTCATCCGGTTCAGCCAGCACCTCGGCGAATACTTCCAGTACATTACGCGCAACGGCTCCGAAGAAGTGCCGCTCGGCGCGGAGATGAAGCACTCCCGCTCGTATGTGGAAATTCAGAACATTCGCTTCGCCAAAAGCCGCATTGCCGTCGATTTCAGCGAACTGCCCGAAGGCTGCGGCGACATGCGGGTACCGCGGCTCATCCTGCAGCCGTTCATCGAGAACGCGTACCATTACGGGCTCGAGACGAAGCGCAGGGACGGCAGAATCGCCGTGACGATGACCGAGCAGGATGGCCAACTGCTCATTTCGGTCGAGGATAACGGCGAACGGCTGACGGACGCCGACCTGCGGCGGATCGAAGCGAATCTAGCGCAACAGGGCGCGGATATGGAATATACCGGCATGCTGAACGTTCACCGACGGCTGCAAATCCGCTTCGGCGCCTCGTATGGCGTGTACGTAACCCGCGGCGAAATGGGCGGCATGAAAGCGACGCTGAGGCTGCCGATGCCGCAGTCCTCGGACAAATCCGCGGAACCAACAGACGCGCAAGACGCGAAAGGAGAGTGAAATGCCATGTACCGACTGTTGATCGTCGACGATGAACCGATCATCGTCGAAGGTTTAAGCGAGCTATTCTCGCAGTCCGGCCATCCCTTGGAGGTCTATCAAGCGTTCGACGGACTGGAAGCGCTGGCGATCGCGCGGAAGCTGCGCATCGACATGCTGCTGACGGATATCGAGATGCCGGAGATGAACGGCATCGAGCTGCAGAAGGAGGTGCTGCGCCTGTGGCCGCGCTGCAGGTCGATTTTCCTGACCGGCTATAACGAGTTCGATTATGTCCAGTCGTCCATCCGCGGCGGAGCGATCGATTACGTGCTGAAGACGGAAGGAGACGATCCGATCGTCGCCTCGATCGAGAAGGCCATTCGCGTCATTGCCGAGGAGGTGACCTACGAAGGATTAATCGCGAACGCCCGCTCGTCCCTTAAGCTGGCGCTGCCGGCGCTGCGCAAGGAGTATTTGACCGGGCTGCTGGAAGGGGAAGCCTCGTCGTCCGCCGCGCGGAGAGAACGGTTCGCGCAGCTTGAAGTGCCGCTCGATCCCGACTTGCAGGTCGTCATGGCCGTCGGCCGGATCGACCGTTGGCGCGAGGATGCGACGGGAGGCGACAAGGTGTTGTTCGCGTATTCGATCAACAACATCTTCGAAGAATTCGTGGCGCAGGAATTCGACCTGACGCACTTCAGAGGCGATCACGAGCGGCTGATCTGGCTGCTGCAGCCGAAGACGGGGTCGGGGTATCGCCATGCGATCATCGGCAAGGCGCCGCTGCACGCAGGCGCAAGCGCGGAAGCCGATCCGGAAGCCGACCTGCACGCTTACTTGCTGGGGATGCTCGAATCCGTGCAAGACGCTTGCAGCCGATACTTGAAGCTCGCCTGCTCGTTCGTCGTCTCCAGCGAGCCGTTCGAGTGGGACGCGCTCCCGTCCAAATACGAACGGCTGTCGCAGCTGTTCGGCCGCGGGCTCGGACTCGGCAGCCAGATGCTGCTGTCGGACGACCGGGCGAAGGAAAGAGGGGACGAGCAGGCGCGAAGCAAGGTCAAGCGCATTCGCCTGCTCGATCAATACTTGATGCAGAAGGAACGGGAGAAATTCGAGCAGCTGTTCGACGAGATATCGGAAGCCGTCGGCGAGCCGGCTCTGCTTGCGGCAGGCTTGCCGCTCGAGGTGTTCTACGAGCTGTCCGCGATCTTCATTCCGCATCTGAATCGGTTCGACGCGCTCGGCGCCGGCGGCGGTCACGCGATCCCGAGCAAGCTGTTCTCGATCCGCGAGCATCGTTCGTGGAGGGAGGCCTCCGGCTTTTTCCGCGAGCTGGCGGATGTGCTGTTCGAACGCATGGAAGGCGGCAACGAGCAGGAGACGAGCGAAGTCGTCGAACAGCTTCATCGCTACGTGGAGGAGCACATCGAGGGCGATCTGTCGCTGAACCGCCTGGCCGAGCACGTCTATTTGACGCCGTTTTACCTCTCCAGATTGTACAAGCAGAAGACGGGCCATACCATCAGCGACCATATCACGAGGACGAGAATCGAGAGAGCGAAGCGGCTGCTCGGCGAGAGCACGCTTAAGATTCACGAGGTCGGCATGCGGATCGGGTACGATTCGGCGTCCTATTTCACCCGTTTTTTCAAAAAAACGACCTTGCTGACGCCACAGGAATACCGCGATTCGCTCAAGTAGATATAAAAGGATAAGGAAGGTAAACGTTTTATTATATTCGCCGCGTCGGATGAACCTCATAATGAAAGCGTACCACATTTCATGCAGGGTACAGGGGAGGCAAGCAGATGGTGTTGAAAAAAGCGAACGCGAAAAGGTCGGCCATGCTCTCATTGCTGCTGATCATGACAACTGTGACGGCTTGCAGCAACAGCAATAACGGCAATAACGGCAGCAAAAGCGACACACCAAGCGCATCGACCAGCGAAAGCGGCGATAACAAAAACGAAAGCCCGCCGGCTTCGCCGGCAGCATCCGGTCCGAGCGGCCCCGAAGGCAAATACGATCCGCCGATCGAGGTAACGACCGTGCGCGCCGTCAGCGCGGCCGCCGAACTTGCGCCCGGCGAAACGTTCGACGAGAACATTTGGACCAAGACGTTCGAAAGCGATCTCGGCATTAAGGTGAAGAACCTCTGGAAGGTTAACGCGGAGCAGTATCAGAACAAGATCGCCGTCACGATGGCCTCGGGCGATATGCCCGACTTCATGAACGTTGACGCCCAGCAGTTCCAGATCCTCGTGGAAGCCGGCACGATCGCGGATCTGACCGACGTCTACGCGAAGTACGCTTCCGACCTGACGAAGAGCTCGTTCGAAGGAAGCAACGACCTGCGTCTCAAAGCGGCGACGGTAAACGGCAAACTCATGGGGATTCCGGCAGACGGGGGAGAATCCGCCGATACCCATCTCATCTATATTCGCAAAGACTGGCTTGCCAACGTGGGGCTCCAGCCGCCGAAGACGATGGACGACGTCATCAAGATCGCCTTGGCGTTCACGAAGAACGACCCGGACAAGAACGGCAAGAACGATACGTACGGATTAAGCCTCGACTACAATTTGTTCAACGGCTGGTCCGGTCTTGACGGCTTCTTCAACGGCTACCACGCGTATCCGTTCAACCCGACCAAGGGTACCGGCACGAACCTGAACTTCATCAAAGGCTCGGACGGCAAGGTACAGTGGGCCGACGTTCAACCGGAAGTGAAAACCGCGCTCGGCAAGCTGGCCGACTTGTTCAAGCAAGGCGCGCTCTATCCGGAATTCAGCGTCATCGACGGCATCAAGTCCGGCGAGCTCGCGACGTCCGGTAAAGTCGGCATGACGTTCGGTTCGTTCTTCGTGCCGACATGGCCGATCAACAATATGTACAAAGACGTGCCGGGTTCGGATTGGGGCATCTATCCGCTCGTATCGTCCGACGATCAGCCGGTGCTGGCGCAAAGCACGACGGGATTGCCTTCGCATTACTTCGTCGTCAGCAAGAAGTCCGAACATCCGGAGGCTCCGTTCCTGCTGCTCAACACGTACATGGAGAAGCTCTACGGACACTTCGATAAGAATTACCATACGGTCACGGTGGATGGCAAGGACTACGGCGAATTCGGACTCGCGCCGATCAACGGAGGCTTGCCGGGCAACAATCCGAGGGCGGCCGTCGCGATTCAAGCGGCGAAAAAGTCCGGCGATACGTCGGCGCTGAACGATGAACAGAAGTCCTACTTCGATCAGGTGGCCAAATTCGAGGCCGGCGACGCGACGATGTGGGCCGCGAACAAACTGTGGTCGGAAGGCGGCGTATTCAGCCTCCAAGGCCAATATATCGACAACCACCAAGTGTTCACCTCGGCGTACGTGGGCAATCCGACGCCGACGATGGTCGCAAAAGGTCCGTCGCTTCGCGACGAAGAAGTCAAGATGATGACTTCGATCATCATGGGCTCCAAGCCGCTCGACAGCTTCGACGAGTGGGCGGCGAATTGGCTTGCCTCCGGCGGTCAGGATATTCTGAACGAAGTCAACGCCAGCGGCATGGTTCAATAAGACGAAACAATGGGGATAGGGGATGGCCGCTAGCCGCTATCCCCTCTTTGCAACCAGGCAGGAGGGAAATCGATTGCGCCGCAGAAATTGGAGACTGGAAATGCCGCTGCACCTTATGCTGGTGCCGGGTATCATCGTGGTGCTGCTGTTCAGCTACGGCCCGATGGTCGGCGTCGTCATCGCCTTCGAGAATTTTATCCCGGTTAAAGGAATGTTTCGCTCCGAGTGGGTCGGACTCGAACATTTCAAGTATATCTATCATTTGTCCGAGACGAGGGAAGTGCTGCGGAACACGGTATTCATCGCGCTTATGAAAATGATCGGCGGACTCGTCGCGCCGCTTGTCACCGCGCTTCTGCTGAACGAGGTCATGAAGAAGTACTACAAGCGCGCCATCCAAACGATCATCTATATGCCGCACTTCATGTCCTGGGTCATCATGGCCGGCATCTTGCTCGACGTGCTCTCTCCGACATCCGGGATCGTGAATCAATTCATCGCGTGGCTCGGATTCGATAAGGTATTCTTCCTCGGCAATGATAAATGGTTCCCTTATGTGCTGGTCGTGACCGACGTCTTGAAGGAATTCGGGTTCGGAACGGTCGTCTATCTGGCTGCCATTACGGCCGTAAATCCGTCTTTGTACGAAGCAGCCGTCCTGGACGGCGCGAACCGCTGGAAACAAACGCTTCACGTGACGATTCCCGCGATCATCCCGATCACGATATTGCTGACGACGCTCGCGCTCGGCAACGTGCTGAACGCCGGCTTCGACCAAGTCTTCAACCTGTATAACCCATCCGTCTATTCGACCGGCGACATTCTCGATACGTACGTCTACCGGATCGGCCTGGCCAGCGCGCAATACGGCGTGGCGACCGCCGTCGGACTGTTCAAGTCGGCGATCTCGCTCGTCTTGATTTCGTTGTCCTATTTCTTGGCCTATCGTTTCGCGAATTATCGCATTTTCTGACCACCCGCAAGGAGGATTGTCATGGTCCAACACTACTCATGGAGTCGCAAGCTGTTCGTTGTTTTCAACTATACCTTCCTTGCGGTGTTGTCTCTGATAAGCATTCTGCCATTAATCAATGTCTTCTCTGTGTCCTTAAGCTCGGCCGCCGCGATAGAAGCGGGCAAAGTGACGCTATGGCCGGTCGACTTCTCCTGGAAGGCTTACGAGTTCGTCGCGAAGAAGCGCGAGTTCCTGGTCTCGATGGGCATCTCCGCAGAGCGCGTGTTGTTGGGCGTCAGCATCAACATGCTGTTAACGGTGCTTACGGCTTACCCGCTGTCCAAGGAAGCGGCGAATCTGAAGTTCCGAACGGGCTATGCCTGGTTCTTCGTCTTCACGATGCTGTTCGCCGGCGGATTGATTCCGACCTATATGATCGTGCGGAATTTCCACCTGCTCGACAGCATCTGGGCGCTTGTGCTGCCGGGAGCGCTGCCTGTGTTTAACGTTATCTTGATGCTCAACTTCTTCAGAGGCTTGCCGAAGGAACTGTCGGAATCGGCGTTCATCGACGGCGCCGGACATTGGCAGACGCTGTGGCGGATCATCATCCCGCTCTCGATGCCCTCGATCGCGACCGTCACCTTGTTCGCGGTCGTCTCGCACTGGAACGAATGGTTCAATGGCCTGATCTACATGAACGATCCGATCCATTATCCGCTTGCCAGTTACTTGCAGACGATCGTCGTGCGCATGGATATGTCTTCGATCAGCGACCCGGCGATGCTGCTCTTGTTGTCGAAGCTGAACGATCGGTCGGTGCGCGCGGCGCAAATTTTCCTCGGCATGGTGCCGGTGCTGTGCGTATATCCGTTCCTGCAGCGTTACTTCATGAGCGGCATGACGCTCGGAAGCGTCAAGGAATAAGCCGTCGTTCGATGAAGCCGTCCTGTTCTTCGGAGCAGGACGGTTTTCTAGCAGACATGTTGTGCCGCTGACGCGGCTCGCGAATGATCGCAGCGTGGGCAGACGCGGGTAGGTGAGATTGGGAGGAGATGGAACGATGTTAGTAGAACGTTACGGCTCGGCCCGGCTTGAGGAGCTTGACTTCGGCGACGGCCCTTACGCGCCGTTCCCCAAGGCGGAAGACCGCGAAGCCTGGGGATCGCTCTCCTCTGAGAAAAGAGCGAATTGGCTGCGGCTTGCGGACCATTATGCGGATTACGGGTGGCCGGTGCTCAAGGTATCGGACTATCGCGCCTATTGGACGAGCGGCGACTTGTCGCGACTCAGTCTCGCCTACTTCGAACGGAGAAGCGTGCTCGGCATTCTCGTCATCGCCGAATGCATGGCAGGCGAAGGCACCTACATGGATCAAATTTTAAACGGGATCTTCGCCATCTGCGAGGAGACGACCTGGGTGTCACCGGGACATCGCAGTCACTGGAAGGAGTTCGATAAGCAAGCGAGCATCCCTAGCAGCACGGAATCCGGAGTCGAGCTGGCCTCTGCGGAAACGGCGCGGCTGCTGCTATGGACCCGCTATTTGCTCGGAAGCAAATTTGACGCCATCAGCCCGCGAATCAACGAGCGCATCGTTCGGGAGACGAAGGAGCGGATGCTGAAGCCTTACCTCGAGCATGACGATTACTGGTGGCAAGGCTTCACCCCGGGCGAGCGGGTCAACAACTGGAATCCGTGGTGCAACGGCCCGGTGCTGGCGGGATTCCTGCTGATCGAGGAGGACCCGGACGTCAGAAGAGCGGGAATCGCCAAGGTGATGCGAAGCCTCGACGCGTTCATCGCGACTTATGCGGCGGACGGCTGCTGCGACGAAGGACCGTCTTATTGGAGCGCGTCGGGAGGCGGCTTATATGAATGCCTGGAGATGCTGTCGCTGGCGTCGCAAGGACGTTTCGACATTTTCGGGGAGCGGATCATTAAGGATATTGGCGCTTATATGCCCAAAGTACACATACATGGCGATTATTACGTCGCTTTCGCCGATTGCGATGCAAAGGCGAGTCCGGGAGCCGGGGGCGTGTATCGTTACGGCCTTAGCGCGGGGGAAGAGTCGCTCGTCCGTCTCGGCGCCAGCCTGCCGCCAAGCGGCGATCCGAGCACGCGCATCTGGTTTAACTTGTACGGCTACGCCCGGGATTTATTCGTCGAGAAGGAACGGCTCGCGCAGAGAGCGACTGCTCCCTATATGCGCGATGTGTGGTTCCGCGTGACCGAAGTGATGACCGCAAGGGAGCGGGAAGGCACCGAGCAGGGCTTGTACGTCGCGGCCAAAGGCGGCAACAACGGGGAGGCGCACAACCATAACGACGTCGGCAGCTTCCTCGTGTTCGCCGACGGCTATCCGCTGCTCGTCGATCTAGGCACGGAGGAGTACAAGGCGCAGACGTTCAGCGCGCGGCGCTATGAGCTGTGGTATTTGCAATCGCAGTACCATAACCTGCCTACGGTGCGCGGGGTACTGCAGCACGACGGCTGGCCGTACAAGGCTCGCAATGCGGAATACTCGCAACAGGGCGGCCGCTCCGAGCTGCGAATGGACATCGCGGGCGCGTATCCGGAGGAAGCCGGGATCGCGACTTGGGCGCGTACGGTTCGGCTGGATCGGGACGGCGTCCCAGCCGTGACGGTGAGCGACGTATTTGCCATGAAGGACGGCGCTCCGGCGGAAATGTTCCATTCGTTGGTTACGCCTTGCGAGCCTATCATCGGCGGCGAGGGCAGCGGCGAGATCCTGTTGACTTACGCGCCCGGCAAGCAAGCGGTCATCCGTTACGACGACGGGCATCTTCGGGCGCGAATCGAGAAGATCGAATACATGGAAAGCCGACTAAGAAGAAACTGGGGCGACCGCATGTACCGCATCGTGCTGGAGGAACGGCAGCCGGTCGCTGCCGGCGAGAGGACGATCGCCATAACGCTCGAGCGCGGATGATCCGATCGCAGTCACGCTCGAGCCTTGTTGATCCCATCTCAGTCACGCTCGAGCGCGGTTGATCCGACCGCCGTTGCGTTCGATCCCGGCTCATCCGGTCGCGCCTAACGCAGCCGTTCCCGGTGTCGCTTTATATTCGTTGTCCTATATGCCGCGTCTTGAGATCGGTGTTCTAAAACGCATAGGATTCGCCGTCATTCGGCACGAACACATGAGAAGAGATCCCCTTTTCGGCAAGGAAGCCTTTTAGTTCCGCTCTCGATAAGGTCCAGTGATTCACCGCTTCCATATGGACGGAGATGATGATGGAGCTTGGAGCAGCTTGATAAACATGATGAATATCCTCTTTCCCCATTACTAATGAACCGCCTTGCAGGAATTGATTATCCCCGCCGTTCACGACAATGATCTCGGGTTTATGGGTTTCGAGCACTTCCCGGACGGCATCATGCCATACCGTATCGCCAGCTACGTATAGCGTTTTCTCCTCTGGATTCTTGAATATAACGCCGCACACGCTGCCTGCGAGTGTCAAGATTTCCCCCCGGCCGTGCTCGCCTTCTGTTTTGATAAGCCGAATATCTTCAAAACGCGAATTGTCGCCAAGGATCTCAACGTGCTGGAAACCGGCGTTGCGAACTTCCTTGGCGTCTTTTTCGTTTTGCACGAACATTGGAATGCCTTTTGGCAATACTTCTTTGGCTTTTTGATCAAAATGATCTAAGTGAAGATGAGTTACAATAACGGCATCAACGTTTATAATGTTGTCCAGGGAAGCGGGCAAGCTAACCAACGGATTATTTTGATCCTGTCTTAGCGAATTAGGGAATGGCGGATAAGCTCCCCGGTCGCCCAAGAATGGATCTACTAAAAACTTTTTGCCTGCATATTCAACGACCAACGTCGCATTTCGTATCAATGTCACTTTCATCATAATAGCCCCTTTACTTGATTATGCTGTTATTGTATCGGAAGCACGTCTTTACTAACATGGCTTCTTTCAAGTCTTTTGACGTTTTTGCTTGAGATTTGAAAAATCCGTGATGTCAAAAGCAACTACAGGAGGACTCCGATGGATCAAACCGACTCGATTATCTTGGCCGAACTAGCCCGAAATAGTCGCATCACGATGAAGGAATTAGGGGAAAAGGTCCATTTGACCGGACAAGCAGCCGCAACCCGCGTTGCGAAGCTGGAGGATACCGGCGTCATTGAAGGCTACACAATTAAAGTAAATCAATCTAAATTAGGCTGCGCTATGCACGCCTTTATTACGATTTTCACCAAATCGCGCAATCATCAGCCATTGCTTGCTTTTATTGCATCTCAAGATCACTATGTAATGCATACCTACAAAATTAGCGGCGATGGATGTTATCTGCTAGAGTGTCGGTTCCCCTCGAACGAACGCGTCGATCAATTTCTGAATGGATTGAATGAACATGCAAACTACAAACTATCGATGGTCATCAAGAAAACAAGCGCGGAATCATCGTTCGAATTAAGATGAATTTGTATTTACGGGAAGGCGAGCTAGAGCGCCGCGAAGGTAGAAGGCTAATGGAGGTGGCTGCGATGAATGACGACAACATAAGCACGGTGACGCTTGGGATGGGATGCTTTTGGAGCCCTGACGCTTTGTTCGGACAAATGAGAGGAATCATTAGAACCCGCGTCGGCTATGCCGGAGGAACCCTGGATCATCCTACTTACCGGCAGCTTGGGGACCATACGGAAACGGTCGAATTGGATTTCGATCCTCGGATCCTCTCCTTGGAGAAGGTTCTGGATGTATTTTGGCGTAACCACAATCCGTTCAATATCAACGATTATAAAGGCCGTCAGTATCAATCCTTGGTTTTGTATCGCGACCTGGATCAGCAAAGCGTCATTCAGAACGTCAAGAACATGCAGGAAGAGCACGGAAATAGAAAGCTTGATACCGAGATTGCGCCCTTTAACCGCTTCTACCTTGCCGAGGATCGACATCAGAAATATTATTTGAAGCGCTATCCGAATGCAATCGATGAGCTGAGCAATCTCTATCCGTCCCCCCAAGAACTGACGGACGCAACCTTGGCAGCAAGGCTGAACGGATTGGCCAAAGGGTATGTCAATCTGCAAGCGATCCTAGACGAAATCCGTGCATGGCCGATCGACGAGGAGGAAAAAGGAAACATGCTCCAAATTATCCAACGCATTAGATGGTGATTGAAAAGAAAGTTAAACAAGCTGACCCCGGTAAATTACCGGGGCCAGCTTGTTTAGCAGGATTTTTCTAACTTAATTTTTTGATAATCACTGAAGCGTTTACGTTGGTTTGCGTGCCGCCTGCCAATGTCTGAAGCGTTACCGCTGCCGCCGAACTATGGTTTCGTAACGTAAGCACATCGCCAGCCGACATGGCGATAATCGCCTGCCCGTTATTCTGCTGCGTGCCGGCACCCGAGCCGTACAGGGTTCCCGGAAACAGATTGCCATTTATGAAGAGCGCGAATTGACCGGGTTCCACGCCCGAGACGGAGAAAGCAACTTCGTAGCTGCCAGGGCTGACAACCGCAATCTCAGAGCTGCCGGGTGCATGAAGGATGCCGGGCGTGAGTATACCGTTGGTATCGAAAATCACGTCTTCTTCTATGGCGACAACTCGCCCGGTCAAATTGTAAATATAACCGAACTCGGATACGAACGCGGGACCCGTAGCACCTGTTGCGCCTGTAGCGCCTGTAGCACCTGTAGCGCCAGCAGGTCCAGCCGGCCCGGTGGCACCGATAGCGCCGACTGCCCCTGCAGTTCCAACCGTACCTGCGGCACCGACACTGCCGGCAGATCCCACAGCTCCGACGCTTCCGGCGGTGCCGACAGAACCGGCGCTGCCTACCGTTCCAGCAGCGCCTACACTACCGGCAGCCCCAACGGCTCCGGCTGTATCGATGGCGCTTTGGGGAATGTTTACCTGTACGATTTGTTTCTTGACGATAATTTTTCCGCAACAGCAGCTTTTCTTCGATTGGCGCTTTTTCTTAGTCGGGCATGCAGCGCCCGTTTTCTTTTTGCAGCCTTTTTTTGGTTTTACCGAAGGACAACCCAATGACAGCACCTCCATTAGAATTGCTGTATAGTATGACTTTTATCTAGTAGGGGCATGGATAGATGTCTTTTAGGTAGTAGACTGCCATCCATTTCTTTTAAAGATAGGCTTTTGCTTAGGGGAGTACGCCTGGAAGTAACTAAAAATGCTTTCCTAGTCACTCACCATAATTTTTTTATTTGCATATATTGTGAGTGGACAATCCATTACTATTTTCTAAGACCCTCGATTGAGGGTCTTTTTTTTGTGCGGTTTATCATTACTGGACGGATAATAGGGGGAAACAACCTATTTTTTATTAAGTAGACCGATGTCTATGAATTGCCCATTCATTCAATAGATGAACGCCATACAATGGTAGGTGTCTATAAGGAGGTGTAGGAATGAGTCATCCAATCCATCGGCATAAACGAGGGATGAAAAATAAGATCGTTCAAAAACCCCTCTCTAATAGGAAAAAGCGAACTCCGAAGAAAGGTTTCTTTTGCAGAAAAATCGTTGCCAGAAAGCAAATCATTCATGTAACGATTCCTCAAGGAGCACTAGGGGCAGTAGGCGCGGTGGGTGCAGCGGGAAGTGTCGGTTCGGCAGGTACGGTCGGCGCCGCGGGTGCGGTCGGTCCGGCCGGCACGGTTGGCGAAGCGGGTAGCGTCGGTACCGCGGGCACGGTCGGTCCGGCAGGAGCGGTAGGTGCCGCGGGCAGCGTGGGCTTTGCGGGGATGGTAGGCGCAGCAGGAGCAGTAGGTACCGCCGGAGCAGTAGGAGCCGCAGGGGAAGTAGGCGCCGCAGGGGCCGTAGGCGTGGCTGGGGCGGTAGGTGCCGCCGGCGTGGTTGGACCTACAGGTCCCGCAGGACCAGCCGGCACGGTCGGTCCTGCAGGAGCAGTAGGCGCAACTGGAGCAGTAGGCGCAACGGGAGCAGTAGGCGCAACTGGAGCAGTAGGCGCAACGGGGGACGTAGGTCCGCAAGGGCCGCAAGGGCCGGCCGGTTCGCTATCGGTCAATCGTATTTATGTGGCTAACTTCAATAGTAACGATGTATCCGTAATAGACGGGATAACGAACGCGCTCATTGCTACGATTCCGGTTGGAGTTAATCCCGCGGGAATAGACGTTAACTCGTTAACCAATCGAATCTATGTTGCAAATGTAAACAGCAGTGAAGTTTCCGTCATTGACGGATTAACCAATACCGTAATCGCCACCGTACCTGCAGGGGATGGATCCGGGGATGTGACCGCCAACCCGGCTACGAACGCGATTTATACTGTGAATTTCAATAGTAATGACGTCACGGAGATTGAAGGTTTGACCAATACCGTCGTGACCACCTTTACGCCCGTTGGAGGGAATCCTTTTCCTACGGGGATAGCCGTCAATCCGTTGACCAATCGGATCTATATCGCCAATTTCAATTCCGATATCGTAACGGTGGTCGATGGCGCGAACAATACGGTTATCGCCAACATTCCAGTCGGGGTTAATCCATTCCGCGTAGGAGTCGACCCGGCTACAAATCTAATTTATGTTTCGAATTTTACCAGTAATTTTGTTTCCGTCATTAATGGCGCTACCAATGTCGTAGTCACAAACGTTCCTGTTGGGATTACGCCGGGCGAAGTTGGGGTTAATGCTTCGACGAATGCGATCTACGTCCCCAATCGAGATACGGATGACGTGTCGGTAATAAGCGGACTAACGAACACCGTTATCGCCACGATTCCGGTTGGAAATAATCCGAATGGGGTAGGCGTCAATCCAATCACGAATCGGATCTATGTCACCAATCAAGATGATAATAACATGTCGGTAATCGATGGAGTAACCCAAACGGTGATTGCCACGATCCCGACAGGGGCGCGTCCATTCGCGGTAGGTATCAATCCTTAGGAATTAACGATGGGGCGGTGATTCGTATGAAGGAAGTTCGATCGGCGAATGAATTATGGGAACGGTTGTCTAAACTGACAAAAGAAGATTTTCTATGTCATGTCTTGATCCCCGGGATTGGAACATTCGTTATTGTATTGCAAGGCAATCATTATGATCAAGGATTGTTGGATGAAGAAAAGGAACCGCCCACCATGTCAGCATCCGAGCTTTCGAGAAATCCATATCTCCTAGATTGATTAGCTACTGCAAGCTTTTAAAAACGTATCTAAGGGCCATACAAAAAGCCGGCGTATCAATTGATCCGCCAATGCTTAAAATGGTGCTTAAATGTTCAAACGAATTTTTGGAGCTTTTCTTTATGACAATTGCAATAAGTAAGGAAGCAAAAGCCGCTTACCGGGCAAAACCCGGCATGCGGCTTTACTATTGCAGGCAGAATCCTTCGTTACCCGATTGTAACTGTTTCGTTCCCGTTCTGTCATTCTTGTCGAGGCCGAGTTGGGTAAGATGAGGTTGTAAATCAACCGTCGCTTGTCTCCAAATAAAATAAGAGGTGAAATACAATGTGTTGATCAAATCGAACATTCGTATAAATAAGCCGCAATATAAACAAAATTAGGAGGAAATGAACATGAAAAAGAAGAACAAGGGAGCCGCGGCGCTGCTGCTGCTGCTGGCTGTCGTCGCCGTATCCGTGCCTGCCGTGGTGTCCGCAAACAGAGCGAATCATGCTGAACAGGCAGTGCCCGTCGTCGCGCAAACGAATCAAGTCGAGCAAACCGTCTATGAGAATACCCAGTATGGCTTCCGATTTACGCTGCCGGACAGCTGGAAAGGGTACACGATCGTAACGGACAATTGGAAAGGTCAGGATGCGACTGACGGCAAGGTCGTTGAAAGCGGCGCGTCCATCAGTATCCGCCATCCCGAATGGACAGCTGACAAGCCTAGACAGGACATCCCGATTTATGTCTTTACGATCGATCAATGGAACGCGCTTCAGCAGGAGAAGTTTTTCATCGGCGCGGCGCCAATGGGACCAAGCGAGCTAACTCGCAATGACAAATACGTGTTCGCGCTTCCGGCGCGCTATAACTTTGCTTACCCTGAAGGCTACCAAGAAGTGGAAGACATCTTGAACGCCAATCCCATTCAACCGCTGTAATCGAATAGCAAAGCAAGAAGGATCCGCCGAAACGGCGGGTTCTTTTTTTATGACTGCCAAGCAACCATGTTAGCTGTTCATTAGAACTTATCCGCCAGTTTGTTTTCGCAAGTTGAACGGCCAAATAGTTGGTCCGATTTTAAAAGAATCGCAATGTTCGACGTCTATACTAAAACTGTAGAGGAGCTAAATGAAACGGACAGGAGGTTAAGGAATGGCTAACATGAGCAAAAAATGGATTGTTCTTTGTACAGCGGCAATTGCGACCGTATATGCTGCCGGATATTGGGATACCGAATCGCAAGCAACCATTCCAAACGCTGCCGCCGATGATCAAGTCCTGCAGGCAGCATCGTCGGAGCCTTCGATAAACAATACGTACAAGGACGGCATTTATTCAGGCACGGGTATGAACCGCCGCGGTTCGATTCAAGTAACGATCACGATCGAACAGGATCGGATCATGGATGTGGAAATCAGCGACTTCGCCATGCATTATTCAGAAAGCGATATTGTCGGGCTCCCTGACGAAGTGACGCAATCGCAAAGCGCGACGGTGGATAATGTATCCGGCGCGACATACAGCACGGCTGCATTTGAAGATGCCGTGCAAGACGCGCTCGCTCAGGCGGCAATTCATTGATGGATACGTTAAGCAAAGCGAAATTGGCTATGGATACGGTCATCCGGATCAAAGTGGTCCCGGGCCATCACCGATTATTGCAAGAAGCGGAAGAAAGAATCAACCGAGCCTTCATGGTCTTTCGAAGCATCGAACAGGCTTGCAGTCGTTTCGATGTCAATAGTGAGCTCATGAGGGCATGCCGGGAAACGGGGAGACCTGTTCCTATCAGCCCTCGATTATTCGAACCGCTTAAATTCGCGTTAGCCATGGCCGAGGTGACTGACGGCGCATTCGATCCAACCGTAGGTCTGGCGCAGGAGGAGCTTGGATTTAACCGTCATTACTTAACCGGTGAAACCGCTCGAAGCACTGCTGACCGGCTAGCTTCGTTCAGGGATATTGTTTTGAACGAACGGGACCGGACGTTGTTTTTGCGTACACCGCTCGTCATCGATCTTGGCGCCGTAGCCAAAGGATTTGCTATTGATTTGGCTGCAAGTGAATTGAAGGATTTCGCCGGTTTCATGATCGACGCGGGCGGAGATCTGTATGCCGGAGGGTTGAACGAACGGGGAGAGCTATGGCAGGTAGGCATTCGTCACCCGATTTACAAACATTCCTGTTTGCAGACTCTCGACATTTCCAATCAGTCGATCTGCACATCAGGCGGCTACGAACGCAAAAGTCCGCTAATGAAAGGCGTTCATCATATCATCGATCCCAAATCGCGTCGCTCGCCAAATGAATGGATCAGCTGCAGTATCATCGCTCCTTTTGCGATGATGGCGGACGCATTTTCGACCGCTGCTTTTCTGATGAACGCCGAGAACGGAGAACGATTAATCGAACAAGCCGGTATAAGCGGCATTATGATGTCATCGAACTTTCGGATCGTCAATGTAGGAGGGATATAAATGAAGACCGGACAATGGCTAAAATCGCCGAAGGGGCAGCTAACCTCCATTTTGGCCGTCAATCTGATCTTAGCCGTCGGTGCCTCGCGTGATTGGAAGGGCATACTAATCGCGGGCGTGGCCGTTGCCTTCGCCGTGTTGACAGATATCCTTATTGGTTCGATCAAGAAAAGGAAAAGAATGGTACCGGATGGAGCGGTCATAACCGGCTTGATCCTAGCATCGGTCATGGGAACGCATACTTCATGGACAATCGCCGCGGCCATGACCATGATTGCGATCGCATCCAAGCATCTGATTGCGCACAAGAAGAAACCGGTGTTCAACCCGGCCGTCGTGGGGCTGCTGCTTGCGATTCCTTTGTTCCACGCAGAGCAAAGCTGGTGGGGGGCTTTCGGAGATTCACCTGCTTGGACCATTGCGCTTTTAGTGGCCGAGGGATATTGGATCACGAACAGGGTACGCAAATTCCCGCAGGCATTTTCGTTTTTCGGTACGTATTTCTTGATCATGCTCGTCATGGGCATGTTTCATGTCGGCGATGCGTCAGATGCATGGCGTGCGCCATTTATTAACGGTGCTTTGTTTTTTGGTTTCTTTATGATGACCGATCCGCCGACGTCTCCTGCAAAAGCAATGGATCAGGTGATTTACGGCGTCATTATAGGAACAGCGGGAGCTGTTGTATATAGCATTTTCGGAGGGCTCATCTATTTCTTCATCGGCCAGCTCGCAGGTAATCTCTATTACTTCTTGAAGGTTCGATGGCCGAATCATAAGAAACAAACCCGACAACCAGTCAATTTTCAAAAAAGGAGTTCATTATGAGTCGAAAAAAAACCGTTTGGATACCAGCCGTCTTGTCGGTCATAATCGCAATCCTGTTCGTCGCTTACTATCTTTATACATGGTCGTCACACGGCAGGGGAATGGTAGAACCTCATCCTCCGAAGGGAGGAGAAGGTGAACGCGCCGCGGGACTCTTTTCTACCATGGGAACCATGGCGCTCTACATTGCGGCGGCGGGCTTTTCCTGGTTTTGGTTCAAGAAGAAGCTCAGGTCGCCAGCGAAATGGGTTCGTCTAGCCGGCAAGATATTCCATGCCGCTCACAAATGGCTGGGATGGCTGACATTGCTCCTCATTGCCATTCATGGCGCCTTCTTCTTGGTAACCAAGCTCCATGATAAGCATATTTTTACCGGTTTGGCGGCCTTCGCGATTTTGTTGGCCATTGCAGGATATGGATATTCGATCCCAGTAATTAGAAACATATGGATGAGAAGGGTGCACCGGACGTTGGGAATCGTTTGGATCCCACTATTGTGGTTGCATGCGGGCGGTTCTGCCATCATCGCGGTTATCGCGACGCTAGCGGTTGGCGGAATTGCGGCGATGCTCCACAAGAAAGCGGTTAAGGATGCGCGCGCAATTCAAGATCGATGAGCAGGCAAGGCGTTAATCGTATTTCTTCCTTGGAAGACGCAGCTCGACGATAGTTCCTTCGTTAACGGTCGATTCAATCGAAATGGTACCCCCATGTGCATACGCGATCCAGTGGGCGATGGACAAGCCAAGCCCGGTCCCGCCTTCGGCGCGCGACCGGGCTTGATCTCCGCGATAAAAACGGTCGAATACGAAAGGCAGATCCCGATCGGCAATTCCGCAGCCATTATCGGAAACGCGAATAACGAGGAAGCTCGTTTGAATGCGAGTCCGGATTTCAACAGTACCCGATTCAGGCGTGTATTTAAGCGCATTATCCATCAAGATAATTAGCAGTTGGCGAATGCGTCCTTCGTCGCCCCAAAAAAGAACCGGTTGTTCCGCGGCATACCGAACGGTAACATTCTTGGTTTCGGCCAAGAGCCGGAACCGCTCCGCAATCTCCTGCACCAATTCATCGAGTTTGAAAAACGAGGACTGGAGCTGTAATTGGTTGGAATCGGATCGCGCCAATGTCAGCAGATTGTCAAGCAATCGATTCATGCGGTTGCTTTCTTTCAAAATGGCGGCGATTTGATCGGCTTCTTGTTCGATGGAATGCGCGGGATTCCGGAGCAGCAGCTCCGTCTGGGCGTGAATGATCGCGGTCGGCGTGCGAAGCTCATGCGAGGCGTCCGCAACGAAGCGCTGCTGCTTCTCCCAAGACTTGCGAATCGGTACGAGGGAGCGACCGGCAAGAAAGAATCCCGTAAGCACGGATATCAGCACGCCGGCGATGATGGCTGAAATAATATCCATCTTCAATGCATGCAACGTGCTTCGCGCATCATCCAGGCTTCTGACGATGCCGATGGAAGCGATAGCATGCGACGATTGCTTGAAAACAAGTATACGGTAATGGTGGCCACCTGCAGCCAGCGTACGAAGAGACGAAGCTTCGAAAGCGGGCTTGAAGAATGAGACAATCGAATCCGGAAAAGATTGCTGGGGCATTTGTCCGATTAGTTTCCCTTGCCTATTCCAGAACAAATAAGTGGTCGTCTCATCCTGCGCGGGATCGGGACGACCGGATTGCAGCAGCGCGGACAAATCGGCGAAGGATTGAATACGCGCCTGCGCCAACTTCAAAATCTCGTCCGTATCGTGGTATAAGCGATACCGCATGTGGGCATAAATCAACGTGCTAAGCAAGGCGAGAACGATAAGAATGACCGTAGCATTCACGACAACAAGCTTTTTGCGAATTTTAGCGAACATCGGACTCGCCTTTCAGGAGATAACCGACTCCGCGAATCGTCCGGAGGAGTGATTCCGCTCCATGAGCAGAAAGCTTCTTGCGCAGATGATGCACGTAGACGTCGACGGCTGTCGCGGCAACTTCCGAATGCATCCCCCAGATTCGGTCGACGATTTGCTCCCGGGTCAGGATCTGGTTCTGATGGCAAAGGAAGTACTCAAGCAAATCATATTCCGTCGCGGTCAAATTCAACGAACATTCTCCGGCGTATGCATCTCGGGTGGAGAGAATCAATCGTATCGGGCCGCAATTAAGTTCTCCTTCAAGACCTAAGGTCCCCCGGCGCCGGAGTACGGCCCTCGTCCGTGCCAACAATTCCGAGACCGCAAAAGGTTTCGTCACGTAATCGTCCGCTCCCGCGTCGAGTCCGGCTACGCGATCTTCAACGGCATCTTTGGCTGTCAGCATGATAATAGGCACGAGGATGTTTTGTCCTCTTAATTTACGCACGATATCGTAGCCGCTCATTCCAGGCAGCATTACATCAAGAATAATGAGATCATGTATTGCTTGCTGCGCCAAATAATGGCCCTCGTCGCCCGTTTCGGCGCCGTCCGTCTCAAAGGATTCGCTTTCAAATACGTTTCGGATGATTTGGAGGAGGGAAACATCATCTTCAATCACGAGCACGCGCATTCCAATCCCGACCTTCCTTTAGCAACATGCAATTCGATAAATTTCATTATACTGGATCCAGACGAGCGTTACGAATCCGCCAAATATACATAACAGGCAGTCCAATGTAACCATCATGTTATCGAGAAGAGGGATGAAAATGGTCCGTTTCCAAAGGAAAGCGACGGCTTCAGACAAGGATAAGCATATTGAAGCGCACTTCACGGCGTCAGACCTCATTAAAGATATAGTCATTGGGATGGCGGACGGATTAACGGTTCCGTTCGCGCTTGCTGCCGGTCTGTCGGGTACGCTATCCAACTCGAATCTCGTTGTCGTCGCGGGTTTTGCCGAGATCGCCGCGGGTTCCATTGCCATGGGGTTAGGCGGGTACTTAGCGGCGCGTACGGACCATGAACACTATATGGCCGAACTGGAACGCGAACGGTTTGAAATTGTCATGTATCCGGAGAAGGAACGGCAAGAAGTGGCGGATATCTTGCACGCTTGGAATCTGCCCGATTCGGCCATTTCGCAGGCTGTGGACACGATCAGCAAGGATCCCGACCGTTGGATAGATTTTATGATGAAGCATGAATTGGGACTTGAGAAGCCTGAGCCCAAGAGAGCCCGCAACAGTTCATTGACGATAGGGCTTTCATATATAATTGGAGGGATCATACCGCTTGCCCCGTACATCATGATCGCCCGGCCTGAAATGGCATTAATCATATCGGCGGTCGTCACTTTGCTCGCACTATTTGGTTTCGGATACGTTAAGGGAAGGTTTACCGGATCGACGCCGTTCAAGAGCGCATGGCAAACGATGCTAGTGGGGGGGCTAGCCGCGGGCTTTGCATATTTGATATCCAAATGGATCGCGTGATCGCTTAATCGGAAGTCGTTACATCCCCGGGCAGGCAGCTGATTGACTCTTCTTGGACATGGTACGAATGAAGCCGCTCCGAATAAGTTAATTAAAATGGGCTTCATAACTGGAGGAGAACAAATTGAATACTTTCATGCCTGGCATGTATATGCCGGTTTCACCTATACATCCTGCAAGTCAGCATTATTATGGATTCGCAAGGCAACAGCCGATGTCCTATAAATCATTACAGGAGGCGCTTACGCTCGTTAAACAGGCCGTTGCCGGAGAACGGGAAGACGAATTGTTTTATGAATATCTGATTTCCGTGGCGCCTTCCCAAGAAGAGAAAGAAATTATCATTAGCATTCGGAACGACGAACGAAAGCATAATCAAATGTTTCGCAAGATTTATCAGGATTTCACAGGTCAATCGATTGTTGTCCCGGCAAACGCGACATTCGAGAAACCGGTGTCTTACCTTGACGGTATTAGGAAAGCGTTATTCGGCGAACTCGGCGCCGTAGAACGTTATCGTGATATACGCGCAGGACTGCCTACACGTTATTACAGGGACATGGTGTTTGAAATCCTAACCGATGAACAGAAGCATGCAACCAAGTATAACTATATTTTAAATTTGAATGTAAGGTCCGTGTGAAACTCCAAAGATTAGTATAACCTTAGCAGCGAACGAATTCTTGTATCGAAGCCGAACCCGCTTATTCCTTTTAATCAATAAGAATATTACATGAAATGCGTTGGAATAAATAAATGAGATCCAGTATGATGGCATTATTAAATCTCGGGTGGCCAGTTCAGATTAATTGTTCCGATCATGGCAAAGCTAACAGGCGAGTTTGGTCCTACCGGAATAAGCATGATTTGAAAAAGACGAACTGTATGATAGCAGGACGTTACTGCAAAGGAGAAATTAACATGATCCTTATAACTGGAGCAAACGGCAAAACGGGTCGTGCGGTCATCAAAGCTTTGCTTTCTAAAGGAGAGCGGATCAGGGCTTTCGTTCGTCGAACCGAACAAATCGAGGACATTCAATCATTAGGCGAGATGGACGTCGTTACAGGAGATATGCTGGATCAAAAGGCCGTAAACGAGGCCTTAGCCGGCATCAGGGCCGTTTACCACATTTGCTCAGCCATGAATCCCGACGAAGTTCAAATCGGACAAGTTATCATACAAGCAGCTCGCTTGGCCAAGGTTGAGCATTTCGTCTTCCATTCCGTCATCCATCCCGTCATACAAGAAATGCCGCATCATCACAAAAAACTCATGGTTGAGGAGCTCCTGGTGAATTCAGGAATCCCCTATACGATTATTCAGCCAGGCATACTCATGCAGAATATACTCGAGTCTTGGAAGCCGCTTAGCGAGGAGGGTATCTTTCGGCAAAAGTACTTTACGACTCAAGAAACTCACATAGGCATGATTGACTTGGATGACTTAGCCGAGGCAGCTGCAATCATTCTTACTCGTCCGGGACATGCTTGGGCTTCATATGAATTTTCTGGACCCGAAAATTTATCATTGTCTGATATGACAGCGGCAATGGAACAGCATTTCGGCCGTGAAATCAAAGTTGAAACGCCTCCGGACGACATGTTCGCGGCACAATTAAAAAAGCGCGGATCGGGCGACTATCAAATAAATACAACCTTAACGATGTTTCAACATTACAACGAACATGGATCCGTCGGTAATTCGAATGTGCTAACGTGGATATTAGGTCGAAAGCCGAACGATTTTTCATCCTTCATTCTTAGAACCTTAACAAGCAAGAACTGATACGGCAAGAAAGCAACTCGCAGCTACAGCCAATGAAACGCATAAAGGAAAATGAACATACGGGAAGCATTACTCTTGGCATTGCGCATGAAAATAGTCATGCGCAACGACCGAAAGCGATGCTTTTTTTTGTGCATATTCATGACCTTTAACAGATTTGGCACGCCGTGCCGCTTGATAAAATCAAGGTGCAGGAACGAGCGAAGCCGGAAGGCGATTCCTAGCCGATGGAGCTTCGCTGCTGCACGAATACCGCATCGCTGTTCTTTGCTTGATGCCAAAGGGCAAAGCGGATACGGGAGTGAAGCCAAATCATGATAGGGGAGGCCAGAAAAACGAGCGCTTGTTCCCGTCGCGGATTATGAAGTGAATTCGCTGACAAAAGTCCAGTCAAGCGTAATTCGGAAAGGTGCGGTAGTTGCCAGGCTTCGCATACATTGCCCGATAAGGGAAAAGATAGCCGGTGTAAGTCAAGCTCAGGGCATGAATGTGATGCATGTATACGGGAGGGATTACGATGTTGGGTAACCAATCGAGATGGATGTCGAAATGCACGCTAATACTGCTGATTGCGGCATTTATGCTGCTTTCGGCCTGCTCGCGAAACGGCAGCGCGCAAGACGGCGAGCGCGCCGCCGATATTCAGCCAACGCAAGCGGCGTTAACCGCCGCAGCCAAACCGGCGCCCGATAAGTCGTTGTCCGACGAGGAGCTCGTCAAAGAGCTTCCGGGTTTCAAGAACGGCTACAAGGAAGCGAACGGCGTCAAGCTTCACTACGTCGAGGGCGGAAAGGGCGAACCGCTGTTTCTGCTGCCGGGCTGGCCCGTAACCTGGTATTCGTTCCGCAGCATGATGCCGGAGCTCGCCAAGTACTATCATGTCTACGTCGTGGAATACCGGGGCATGGGCAGTTCGGACAAGCCTCAGTCGGGCTATGACAAGAAGACGATGGCAACAGATATTCATGAATTGGCCACAGCGCTCGGATACAAGAGCATCAATATCGCCGGACATGATATCGGCGCGACGATCGCGTACGCCTACGCAGCCAATTACCCGCAAGCCACGAAGAAAGTCGTGCTGATGGATGCATCCCATCCGAACGATAACTTTTTGAAGATCCCGATTTTGCCGCCGCCGGGCGTGTACGACGAGAGCAACCCCGAACGCGCCAAGTTCTACTGGTGGTTTGCCACCAATACTATCCCGGGCTTGTCGGAGCAGATGCTGGAGGGCAAACAGCTGGATCTGGTCTATAATTGGATTTACGATTATATGGGCTACACCAAGGATGCGCTCGGCAAGAAGGAACGCGAGGTTTATCTCGCGGCCTATTCCCGGCCCGATGCGCTTCGCGCCGGCAATGAATGGTACAAGGCGTTCAGGGAAGATATCGAAACGCTGAAAACGTACAAGCCGTTGTCCGTGCCCGCGCTCGGCATCGCCGGCGTATCCGGTTACGCCATGCTGGAACAGTTCTTAAACGAGCATGCGCCGGATTCGAAGACGGTGAAACTGGAGAAAACCGGACATTGGATCATGGAAGAGAATCCGCAAGCGGCCATTAAGCTGTTTAAAGAGTTCTTCCAGTAAACCTTTACGGCATGACGCCGCTGACGGTTCGGGAGGTCTCATGCATGCCCGAATATGTCTTGGAACAACAAGGACATCTCCTGTACCTGCATAACACACTTTCATGTGAACGTGACAACCAAAAGAACCTCACTGTTGAATAGACAGCGGGGTTCTTTTGATTGGCGTCGGTTTGCTGAGGCGCGGGACCATGCGCATCCGAGTCGATTGGAGGATGTTCCAATTTGGCAGGATGTATGAAGCAAAACGATGCCCATAGCTTTCTCCACCTGCATATCCAACCGGGGGACGGGAAGTTAAATGGATACGCCTTTCATTAAACTTTCTGTGTAAGCTTGAGTCATTAATGTGTTTGGACCGTGATGAAAGGGGGATGGCAATGGATCAGCAAAATCCGATTTTCATTCTGACTCAAACCTTTCTCCCATTGGTTCTGGGCTATCTATTGGTCTACAAGGGTATGGAACGAGCGAATCATTGCTTGTCCCGTTTGCGGTTACAAAGGCAGGATGTCCATCGTAAAAGATTAGCGCGAAGCATGTCATGCAACAGGCTACGATTTCGGAAGAATCGGCGGTCAACTAGGAAGCGACTCGAGCCTCTTCAAACGAAGAGGTTTTTTGTGCTGCTTGGCGATCGTCAGGGTCCGCAAATTAGGATCGCCATTTTTCGACTTTAATCTACCATTTAGAGGGAATAATGATATAATTGATTGGGGTTTTATGGTTCTGTAGAACTACTAAATGGGAGAGGTTATAAGCCGAAGGGAGGATTATACGCACGTCTTTATCTTATTCTTGCAAAAAGATTCGGAACTAGGAAGCAACAATGAAAGAGAGGTCATCATTCAACATGGCTAGCACAACACGATTATTTTCGCGCTGGCGGAAGCCGGTCTCCGCGCTTCTGGCAGGCGCGCTGCTGGCAACGTCCGCCGCGATCGTCCCGCCCAAGGCGTTCGCTTCGGTAGCCGAAGGCCTGCAGGTGGTCAATGTCGCCAACAATGTCATGAACTTCGGACAACCCGTGTCTCGTACGGGTACGGATAAGGATTTAGGGGCCGTTTACACGTATGCCAACGTCATTACCAGAGACGGCATTACGGTCGACGCGAAGGTCACGATCGAAGCGCGCAACAGCGCCACGCTCGCCCAGTTCGACAATAACTTCCCGAGCGATGCGGACCTGCAGAAGCGGCTCAATCCATGGGTGACGACTACCGGCGAAGGATCGTTCACTTTGAAGATCGATTTTTACGATCAGGCCACGGGACTGCCCGTACAGCTTCAAAACTTTTACATGACCGTCATCGACGTCGATGGCGACAATTCCAACTCGGAATTTATTGAGGCTTCCGCATTCGCCAGCTACACGCTCAGCAGCAAATATACCTCCTCCTCGAATCCAACGGGCTTGACCGTTTCTTCAGTTACGGGAGGCAAACTTCGCTTCAAGGGCATCCTGGACGGCATCAACGGCACGGTGTTTAACGACCGGGATTCTTTCGTGACCAATTATACGGCGCCAATCAGTTCGATGAAGGTCGTCGTCGGCAATACCGGCACGATGAGCTCTCGCCAGTTCTCGATTAACTTCGGCGCGAGCGGCGTCGGACAGTTCCTGGAACCGATTCAGACGATCAATAACCCCAACGCTCCGACGCTCACGGTCGGCATCGCCGACGGCGGCGATGGCCATTTGACGCCGGGCGCTGATAATCTCGCGCAAGTCATCGTGTCCGGCGACGTGAATCCGGGCGCGGGCAGTTCCGTCACGGGGCAGCCGGTGACGATTATCTTGAAGGACGCGGCAAACGGGACGAAATCGTACTCGGCCAACGTCGACGGCGAAGGCCATTACGAGCTTCCGATCGATCTCGCCGCGTTTCCGAAAGGACCGATTAACGCGGAGGCGAGCGTCGTCAATACGGACGGCAATCCGAGCGCCGTTCCCGCGACGGCGTCCACGATCAAGGACAACACGGCTCCGATCGCGGCCGATATCGCCAAGAACGGATCGGAGGACCAGCCGGTCGCCTTTGCGGCAGCGGACTTCACGAGCCGGTTCACGGACGCGGACGGCGCGGACGTCTTGACGAAGGTGAAGCTCACCGATTTGCCGGAACATGGCACGCTGTATCTGGGCGATACGCCTGTAACCGACGGGCAGGAGATCCTAGCGGCCGAATTGGGTTCGCTGACGTTCTTCCCGGATGAATCCTGGACAGGCAGTACGGGCTTTTCGTGGAACGGCTTCGACGGTTCGACTTACGCTGCCGCGCCTGCGAATGTCGCGATCGCGATCGCCGGCGTGAATCATGCGCCGACGGTGTCGAACATTTCGAAGAACGGTACGGAGGACGAGCCAGTCACGTTCGCTGACGAGGATTTCACAGGCAAATTCAATGATCCGGACGCCAACTCGCTCGCGACCGTGAAAGTCACGAGCCTTCCGGCTCAAGGCATGCTGGCGCTGAGCGGAACGCCGGTTGCCGTCGGTCAAGAAATCCCGGCATCGGAGCTGGATGAACTGACGTTCGTCCCGGCTGAATCCTGGACCGGCAACACCTCCTTCACATGGAACGGCAGTGACGGCATGACCTATGCGTCGGTGCCGGCGAATGTAACGATCACGATCGCGCCGGGCAATGTCGCGCCGACGGTAGCGGACATCGCCAAGAGCGGAACGGAGGACCAACCGGTCGCATTCGCGGCGACAGACTTCACGAGCCAGTTCACCGATCCGGACGAGGACGATGAATTGGTATTCGCGAAGCTGACGAATCTGCCCGCGTACGGCAAGCTGAAGCTTGACGGCACGGATGTGACCGAGGGCCAGGAAATCGCCGCAGGCGACTTGGACAAGCTGTCGTTCGTGCCGGCCGCGAACGTGAGCGGCATCATGACATTCACATGGAACGGCAGCGACGGCAAGCTGTATGCGCCGGCGCCAGCGATCGTGAAGATAACGATTGCTGCAGTCAACGATGTGCCGACAGTGACGGATATCGCGAAGAACGGAGCGGAGGACGAAACGCTGCCGTTTGAAGCAGGCGATTTCACAAGCAAATTTGCCGATATGGACCAATTGGATCGACTGGTTCGCGTGCAATTGACGAGCCTTCCGGCAAACGGAACGCTTAAGCTGAACGGCGAAGCAGTGACCGAAGGGCAAGAAGTCGATGCGGAAGAGCTGTCCGGTCTAACCTTCTTGCCGGCCGCCGATTGGAACGGTACGACGACGTTCCACTGGAACGGCAGCGACGGCAAGGCATACGCTGCCGACGTAGCGACCGTAACGATCACGATCGGCGAAGCGAACGATAAGCCGGTCGCGAATCCGCAGACGGTTGCCGCCGACCAAGAGCTGCCTGCTGTCATCACGCTGTCCGGTTCGGATCCCGAAACACCAGCCGGTGAGCTGACCTACTCGATCGTGACGGGGCCGCAGCATGGCGAAGGAAGTCTGTCCGGCAACGAGTACACGTACACGCCGGCGGACGGCTACACGGGCTCGGATACGCTGACGTTCACGGTGTCCGACGGTACCTTGACCAGCGACCCCGCTACGGTGACGATCACGGTTAACCCGCTGACGCCGCTTGACGGATGGGCGGGCGAACGGAAGCAGAGCGAGACCACGCCATACGTTATCGTGTCTCCCGGCAGCCCGCTGAAGCTGTCCGCGGCAAGCTCGCTCGAGGCGGTCAAAGTGACGGCCACGGTATACGGCACGACGACGGATCTGACGCTGACCAACGCGGACACGGCCGTCGAGGACGGCAAGAAAACATGGGCCGCGACGGGCCACCGTCTGCCGGACACGATTGCGTCCGGCGATTACAGCGTGCAATTCGTCGCGTACGACCGCGACGGCCATGTGCTGCAAACCGAGAAGCCGTCCCGCGTCGGGGAAGATAACGCCTACCACGTTCGGGCGCAGGACAATTTGAAGGGTACGATCTCGGCGCAAGAGAACAACGAGCCGATCGGGGGCGCCAGCGTCGCCTTGTATGATTCCACGGGCACCGTTCCGATCGGAACGCCGTTCGTGACAGCGGCCGACGGCAAATACCAATTTACGAATATCAAGACGGGCAATTACTTGGTGATCGTGAAGAAGGACGGCTTCGGCACGAAGCGCAGCGCGGTCCGCGCGCTGCCGGAGAACCTGACCGATACCGACATCGTCCGGGATTACGAGCTCGTGCCGTTCGCGATGACGCTGTCGGCGTCTCCGAGCGCCATTGTCGGCGACGGCGTTTCGACATCGGCGCTCAAAGCGGTGCTGACCGATAAGGACGGCAAGCCGATTGCCGGGGTAGGAGTCGCCTTCTCCGCGCCTCGCGGCACGTTCGCCGGCGGATCGGAAGCCACGACGGATAAGGACGGCGTCGCCGTCGTCACGTACAAATCGGAGGCCATCGAAGGGATCCTGTCGCAAAACATCGTCGTCACGGCGACGGTCGACGATCCCGAGCATAACCTGTATGCCGTCGATCAGATGATCGTGACGTTCCAGCCGGCGTCCATCAAGGGCGTCATCACGGACAATAACGTCGACGTCGACCATGACGGCAAACCGGATCCGATCGCCGGCGCGGTCGTTCGCATTACGAAGGACTTCGACGGCGACGGCGTCATCGATTTCGCCGGCGAAGCGATCACGAACGCGGACGGCAGCTACAGCATCGCGATTCCGCGCGGCGACGAGGAATACGACGTCGCCATCACGCGGACAATCGAACGGGACGGCCAGCAAAAGACCGTGACGTTCAATCAGAAAGCCCAAGTCGGCGCGGTTACCGGCAGAGGCGAAGAGACGTTCGCTTCCACGAAGACGGTATCCGGGATTATCGGAACCAAGGATTCGAACGGCAAAGCCGTCTTGTCGCCTCCGGTTGCGAGCAACCTGGTCATTTATCTCAAGGACGGCAACGGCGACTACGTGCTTGACGGCGTCACCGGCGAGCCGAAGCGATTCCCGGTCAGGGCGGACGGCGTATTCAGCGCCGATGATCTGGCGGTCGGCACGTACGGCATGGAAGTGCGGTTCGTTCACGCCGACGGCGAGGAAATCATCCTCAACCAGCTGGCGGACGGCTCGCTGCCGAAGGTCGGCGTCACGGACGACGGCCAGCTGAACATCACGCAGGAGCTGATCGACCCGTACGGGACAATCACGAACATCAAGACCGAGAAGGAAATCGAAGGCGCTCACGTCGTGCTGTACTATGCAGATACCCCGCGTAACCGCGGCAAAGGCATCACGCCCGGCACGGAAGTGACGCTGCCCGCGCTGACAGGATTCGCGCCGAACGACAACGCGAACCCGCAGGACAGCAACGCATTCGGTAAATACGCTTATATGGTTTACGGTCATACGGACTATTACTTGATCGCGACGAAAGCCGGGTATTCGACGTATACGAGCCCGACACTGTCCGTCGAAACGGCGATCGTGCGGCACGATTTCGGCATGGCTCCGATCGAATCGCCGCCGTTCGTATCGCCTCCCGTGACGCCGCCCGCGAAGGCGGACGTCGATGCGGCCACCAACCTGCAGCTGGATGGAACGGTGTATCCGGAAGGCAGCAAAGTGCCGGTGGCCGTACAATTCAGCGACCTGTCCGATGCGGCGATCGAAGGCGGCAAGGTGACGCTGCAGCTGCCGGACGGCGTCAAGGTCGACAATGCTGACGGAGGTACGGTAGACGGTGCGGTCATTACGTGGACGATCCCGCATGCCGATCCGTCCAAGACGAACACGTTCCACCCGGTACTTGTTCTGCCGCAAATCGGCGGAAAAACGCAAACGCTCGAGCTGGTCTCGGATTTCCGCTATGATGGCAAGCTGCTGCATCCGGAATGGAGCGCATCGTCCGTGAAACTGACGGTCGTGTCGGACCGGTTCGGCGATCAGGAGCATCAGCGTTACATCCAGGGCTACCCGGACCATATGTTCCATACGGACCGGTCGCTCACTCGCGCGGAGCTGGCGGCGATCATGGCCAGGCTGATCGGCAAATACGACGGAGCGGATCCGGAATACAAGGATGTTCCGACTGCGCACTGGGCATCCGGTTATATCCGCGCGGTAACGGCGGAGGGCTTGTTCCAAGGTTATGAGGACAATCGCTTCTTGCCAGACCAACCGGTGTCGAGAGCGGAACTGACGGCCGTCATGGCTCGGTTCCTTCACCTCAAGACCGGTACGCCGATCGCGCTGCACTTCAAGGACATTCAGGGCAACTGGGCGTCCTCGGCCATCGAAGCGCTGTATCGAAACCACATGATCAGCGGCTACGGGGACGGCACGTTCAAGCCGAACAGCGCGATCAAGCGGGTCGAGGCCGTCGTGCTTATCAATGCGATGCTGTTCCGCGGACCGCTGACGGACATCGATCCGACGTTCCCGGACGTTCCCGCAAGTTTTTGGGGCTTCGGGCAGATCGAAGAAGCGTCGGTCTCGCACGCCTCGAACTGGAATGACGAAGGCCAAGAACATTTTATTAGCAAATTGCAGACCAAGTGAAATAACGCATAAAGCCGCGAACTCGAGTTTTCTTCGAGTATCGCGGCTTTTTGTCGTCTCAGATCGATGAACATGGATCCGCATAATGTCCTGGTCATGGTATGGGCAGGACAACATGCGGACGTAAGCTTTATTGCACAGCCTTCCAAGTCGCAGCTTAACGGTTTATTGCACCGGCACCGGCGGTTGAGGTTGCTTATGCGTAATCGCATCCTTGGCTTCGTTATTTTTCAGGAAAATGCGATCAAATATACCTTATCCGGGGGCACGGTGTCCTTGACGGTGGCGAAACAGGCCGTATTTTCAAAAGACGCGCTCCTGAACGAAGTTAGCGATACGGGAATCGGGATTCCTGAGGAAGAGTTGCGCGAATCTTCGAACGGTTTTATAGGCCTGACAAAACACGCTCGCGGGATATGGGCGGACACGGTCTTGGGCTCGCTATCGCCAAGCAGATCGTGGAGTCATGCGGAGGGACCATAAGCGTAAAGAGCCAGATGGGAGAGGGGAGTTCGTTCAAGGCGGAGCTGCCCATGGCTCGCATGGAGCGCGAAGAGGAATACGGATCTCCATAAGGGAGGTGTTACGATGAGAAAATGGATTCCTATTGCGCTCTTGGTCGCGACGCTGCTCGTTGCTTGCTTGTGTCCGCTGCTGCATGCCGAATCCGCCTCCGATGACAATTATTCATCCGGTCCGGCTATTACCGCGGGCGGCGACGATTACGGCTTCGGCGCGATCGAACTTGGCGCAGCCAAGAACGGCTCGGATGCACCGCATGTTTTATTCTCCTTTGTTTTTCTGCTGCTGCTATTGTCCTCCTCTTTCCCCGAGAGCTGGATAAAGCTCTACTTCCGTTCTCCCGTGCCCATCCTCAAACGATTTTACGTACTCAACCCCGTTCGTTTTCAATCCCGCTATATGAGCTCGCTCTCCGTTCATCTATGATTCTATAGAATGAAAGGGAGAATTCGAATTGTCCAAAATAATAAAAAGCTTGCTGCCGTTCGTGCTGACGGTTCTTTTCGTGCTGGCCTTGATGACATCGACGCTGCCGCGCATCGTCGGCAATTTGAAGCTGGGCCTCGATCTTCAGGGCGGCTTCGACATCCTCTATCAAGTGAAGCCAATCGATTCCGAACAGCAAGTGACGAAACCGCAGCTGCTCGCGACCGAGCGAATGATCGAAAAGCGCGTCAACATTACGAAAGTGTCCGAGCCGGAGCTGACGATCGAAGGCGCCGACCGGATTCGCGTCCGGATCGCCGGCGACGGCGACCAGACGAAGCTGCGGGAGCTGATCGGCCGGCCAGCCTTTCTCCGCATCGCGGACGAACAGGACCGCGTCGTGCTGGACGGCGGCGATTTGCTGCCGAACGGCGCGGATACGGGATACGATGCATTGAACCGGCCCGAGGTCATCGTCAAATTCAAGGACCCGGCGAAGCTTAAGCGGGTAACGCAGGACAATCTGGGCAAGACGCTTACGTTCATGATGGACGACAACGTCGTATCTGAAGCTGTCGTGCAGGCTGTCGTCAGAGACGGCGTCTCCGCCATAACAAGCGGCGATCAGGACGCCTCGACCGAGCTGAAGGACCTGTTGAACGCCGGCTCGCTTCCCGCCCGGCTCATCGAGCTGCAGGTCGATACGATTTCGCCGGGCCTCGGAGAGGAGGCGCTGCAACATACGCTGCTTGCGGGCGGGATCGCGGCCGCGGCGATTCTCGCCTTTATGGCTGCGGTCTATCGGCTTGCGGGGCTGGCAGCCAATCTGACAATCGCCTGCTTCGCCTACATCGGCCTGGTTGCGCTGGATTGGATGAACGCGTCGATGACGTTGTCCGGCATCGCCGGCTTCGTGCTGGCCATCGGCATGGCCGTCGATGCGAACATCATTACTTACGAGAAGATTCGAGAAGAACTGCGGGAAGGAAAAAGCCTGCGCTCCGCCTGCCGCGTCGGCGCGCGCGCTTCCATGGCCACGATTGTCGACGCACACGTGACGACGCTCATTGCGGCCCTCATATTAATGATGTTCGGCGACGGCTCCGTAAAAGGCTTTGCGGTCGTGCTGACGATGACCATCGTCGTCAGCCTGCTCACCAATGTATATGGTTCGAGGCTGTTCCTGCGGCTGCTGCTAAGAGGAGACGTGTTCCGCAGTGCCGGCTGGTTCGGCGTGCGCATGGCCGGCAATGCCGATCAAACCGCGCGGCTTCCGAATCTCGTCAAACGCAGAAAGCGATATTTGAGCTTCTCCGCGCTCATTCTCGTATTGGGATTAGCGGCGATATTGGTCAGAGGGCTGGAGCTCGGAGTGGATTTCAAGTCGGGGACAAGGCTGGAGCTGGCGATCGGAGTACCGTTTGAAGCCGCGGACGTCACGACGGCAATTCGCGAAGTCGTACCGTCCGTCGACATGAGGCCCGTCATCAAGTCGGGCCATGGCAGCATTTCTTCGGCCGTGACGACGTTCGGCAGCACTTTGTCTCCCTCCCAGCTGGACTCGATCGAGGACAAGCTGCGGCAGCTTTACGGAAAACAGGTGACCGGACAGGAATCGACGGTCGATCCCGTCATTGCCGGCGAAACGGTGAAGAAGGCCGGGTACGCCGTTCTGATGGCCGCCGGTGCAATCGTGCTGTATACGGCACTTCGATTTCATTATTTATACGGCATCGGATGCATCGTCGCGCTCGCGCATGATATTTTCATTCCGATCGCGCTATTCTCCGTATTCGGGCTGGAGATCGATCTGACCTTCATCGCGGCGATATTGACGATTATCGGCTATTCGCTCAACGATACGATCGTTATTTTCGACCGGATCCGCAGCAAGATGCGAAAGGAACGGCCTACGACCACGGAGCAGCTGGAACAGCTCGTAAACGCAAGTTTGCGGCAGACGCTGCGGCGTTCCGTCTTCACGGTGCTTACGGTCTTCATCGCCGCTTTGGCCTTGTTCGTCATGGGCGGGGAGGGCATTAGGTTATTCTCGCTCGCCCTGCTGTTCGGTCTTGCGTGCGGGACGTATTCCTCGATCTTCATCGCCGCGCAAATATGGATGATGCTGTACAAGCGCATCCGTTTAAGGTCGCAAGCAAGCCGTAAATAACGCGTCTTCGTCTGCCAGGCGAAGCGGTCTTCCGGGCGGCAAATTGTCCGGGACCGCCCGCTTCGTTTGGTTAGCCGAGCGTTAAACCAATGATGATTTTACTAGCTAAACAAATCTTTGCATGATAAAGATCATTGACTTCCTATCTACTAAAAGGTAGAATTCGTACATGAACAATAACACATTCACGGCAGAGCCGATTTTAGATATCGCGCAAGAGCAAGTGCACGCGTCGGTCTCAAAGGGTTCGACTTGATCGCCGAAGACATCTATCGGATATAACGTATCAGAATGGAAGTTTTACTAACTGCTCAATCTACCTTTTAGTAGATAGTTTGGTCCATTAAATGGTGAATCTGAATTGGAGGTGAACAGAACTTGTACGAAATGCCGAACGGCCCTCTGACGCAATAGCAGGAACGTATCTTCATGCTCAACGGGCATGATTCCAAAATAACTAACCAAATTTATGAAATGGGAGCGAATAATAATGAAAATACTCGTCATCGTAGCACACCCGAACTTGGAATCGTCCAACTGGAACAAAGCTTGGGTCGAAGAATTGAAGAAGAACGGCGACATTACGATTCATGAGCTGTACAAGGAATATCCAAGCCGGAACATCGACGTTCGGCGCGAGCAGGAGCTCGTCGAAGCGCATGACCGTATTATTTTCCAATATCCGCTGTACTGGTACAACATGCCGCCGCTGCTCAAACAATGGTTCGATGACGTGCTGCTTTACAACTGGGCTTACGGTCCCGAAGCAAAGGCGACGACGGGCAAGGAAATCGGCGTTGCCATCTCGACTTATGGTACGGCTGAATCTTATCAGCCTTCGGGATCCAACCGCTTGACGCTGGAACAAATTTTGGCGCCGATTCAAGCAAGCGCCCGTTTCATCAGTGCCGTATACCTGCCGCATTTCAGTGTGAATGATACCTCGGACGCGACGCCAGAGCGTTTAGCCCAAAGCAGCCAAGCTTACGCGGAGCACATCTTGTCGGTTAAACCCGCGACGGAGGCCTAATGGAAAACGTAACGATCGACGTTTATATGGATACGGTATGCCCCTGGTGCCGTATGGGCGATGCAAGCCTGAGAACAGCGCTGAAAGAGCTGCCGGAAGGCGCGAACGCTAAAGTTCGCTATCATGCGTATCAGTTGAATCCCGGCATTAGCAAGGAAGGCGAGGACTATCGGAAGGTCATGATCGGCCGTTTGGGCGGAGAAGTGCAATTCGAAGCAAGAATGAAGCAATATAATCAAACCGGTGCGCGCTTCGGCCTGAATTACAATATGGAGCTGGTGAAATATACGCCAAATTCAGTGTTGTCGCATCAACTGATCGCAATTACGCCGGAGCATCTGCAATCGCAATTGCTTGAGCGTTTATATACGGCTTATTTTGAAGAAGGCGTAAATATCGGCGATGTGGACGAACTTGTTAAAATCGCGCAAGGGAGCGGGATCACGAACGATCCGGCTGCGCTCAAGGCACGGCTTCTCCAAGGGGAAGGACTCGAGAAAGTGGAAGAAGGACAGCGCGACGCGCAGAAGCTTGGCATCAGAGGCGTACCATACTATGTCATCAACGATAAGCATGCGCTAACCGGCTTGCAGTCGCCGGCTGATCTAATCAGCGCATTTAAGCGGCAGTAAGCCGCCAACGGAAGATTCGTTCATCACGGTGCCGGCTAGGCCGCAGCATCCTACAGTTGCAATGCGTGCCGACATACTTGATTTCATCATACACGTAAAAGTTTGGAGCGATTAAACGATGGGAATTTTGAATTGGTTTAAAAAGGAGAATTCGACAGTGACAACAACGAAAGTGAAATTGGCCGTCATTTACTATAGCTCTAACGGAACGAACTATCAATTAGCCCAATGGGCAGCGGAGGGCGCCCGCGAAGCCGGAGCCGATGTGAAAATCTTGAAAGTCCCCGAAACGGCGCCTCAATCCGTGGTGGACGGTCAACCGTCCTGGAAAGCGCATCTCGAGGCAACGAAGAACGTACCGACAGCGATGATAGAGGATTTGGAGTGGGCGGATGCCATTATCTTCAGCATGCCGACTCGGTTCGGCAACTTGCCGGCGCAATTGAAGCAGTTCCTCGATACGACCGGCGGTCTGTGGGCGCAAGGTAAAACCGTAAATAAAGTCGTGAGCGCCATGACATCCGCTACCAATCCGAATGCGGGTCAAGAGCAGACGATCCTGCAGCTGTACACGTCCATGTATCATTGGGGCGCCATCATCGCCGCGCCCGGTTTCACGGATCAGTCGGTCTTCACGGCCGGAGGCAATCCGTACGGCACAAGCGTAACCGTCGGTCAAGACGGCAAGATTAAAGAAGATGCACGCGGCGCGGCAGCGCATCAGGCCAAACGAACCGTATCGATTGCAAAAGCGTTGAAAATCGGTTTTGAACAACAATAAAAAGCGGAAGGCGGCTGCACAGCAAGCAAACGCTGAAAGTTAATCCTAACCTAGTAATAGCGCAACTAGCCGCCGAACGGGCTGCTGCAGCCCGTTCGGCATACACGTCAGTCCGAGCTGTACAAAAAACCGATAAAGGAGACCAACCAAACCAATGGCAAAAATGATCGTGCTTTATGAACAGCCGAAAAACCTGGAAGCGTTCGAGAATTATTACTTTGATGTTCATATCCCATTAGTGCAACAAATTCCCGGCGTACAAAGCGTTTCCATTCATCGTGTAAAGCAATCGCTGTACACCGATAGGGAATTATATTTGGTCGTTGAAATTGCATTTGAGCACTTGGAGGCTTTGAATCAGGGGATGGCGACAGCCGAAGGCGAAGCCGTACAAAACGACCCCCAAAATTTCATTGCGTTTTTGCATAGCCCGCCAGCTATCTATATCGTGGAATAACAATTTCACGACATTGTCAGCATGAATCCCTCCCTGGGCTTCACCCTGGAGGAGCGTGAGCGCCAGCGCGTCGATCGCTCATCGGATGACCTAAGCTGGGAGGAGGAGCACGCTACGGGTGACGCGACCTTCGCTCGGTGGCCGCGCGGGCGAGCGACGAGAGGCGAGTATGTCAAATGATAAGAAATATAATCCAAATGAAGTCCGTGAAAAGCACGGGCTTTTTTTGTTATGGGAATACGACGCCGATGAGGAGAACGATTGTTCGGACATACCGGTATTTGTATAACAGAAAATAACGAAGAAACGCATACTTCGGTATCTTAGTGGGGAAACCAAAATTGATTTACAATATCAGCTGAGGAGTTGACATTCCATGAGGAAAATGAAATATCTCTTGACGTTTTCGCTGCTGAGTTGCTTCACGCTCATGCTTGGCGCCGGAATTTTAAGCGCTGCGGGCTCAAATCATGCAAATAGCATGACCTCGCCTTCTACCCCAAGCAACCAGTCTTACGACAACCGTTCGATGAATAGCTACAACGCGACCTCAACTACAGGAGGGAACTATCGGGCGAATGCAGTTAACGATGACAATGATTTCGATTGGGGCTGGTTAGGTCTCTTGGGTCTGATCGGTTTAGCTGGCATGAGAAGTCGCTCACGTGATAACGATCGCGACCATGCACGTACCTAGATTTGATTTAACCGAAAGCCCTTGTGCGCAGGGGCTTTTTGTGTTTATGAGGCGAGCAAGCGAACGGAATAATCAAACACCACTATGGGAAAACCAACTAAGAAATTCAAACAACCCGTTGAGGAGTGAATTACCTTGAGACAGAAATTTCTTCTTACATTGTTGCTGGTAGGCTGCTTAACCTTAATGTTAAGCGCAGGCGTACTAAGCGCTCACGGAACAGTTGCGAACCAAAGTAACAACGGTGTCATGAACAACCAATCTTATAACAACCAGGCAATGAATACGAACAGCTACAATGCTACATCGACTGCCGATGGCAACTATCGCGCCAACGCTGTGAATGATGACAACGGAATGGATTGGGATTGGCTCGGCTGGTTGGGATTGCTGGGCCTGATTGGCTTGAGAGGTCGTAGTCATAATCGCGAACCAGAACGTAGATAATTCAGAGACAAAGCAGCAAAGCAAAAGCCCCGGCGATTAATCGCCAGGGCTTTTAGCTTTCTCGCAGAAGGGAGGCCCGCCGTCCGGTTAACAGGCCATCTCCGTATGCAAACACAATCCTATTGAGCTCGGGAGGTTGACGCAACAGGATCTAGACGGAGCCAACTATTTTAAAACAGACATCCCCGCGAGATGATTACCAACAAAATAAACAGTACAAGTATAAATCCTATGGCGTTACCGCCGCCGAAGCCGCCGACACCTACGCCACCAACACCATATCCCATTGTGGTCAGCTCCTTTAATTTAGATACATCGCAGTATATGTCGATTAGGGTATCGTGTATGGGCTGTTGTCAGAAAGGGGCTAATGTCTACTAAGTACAAGGTCTTGTGTACAAAGAAGACCGACTCGCGTGTGGCCTTGATTCGAATCGCGGGCGCACCATAGCGTCAAAATGGGAGCACAAGGCGCAGCTCGGCACCGTGCGGAAGGGCATTTTTTGTAACCAAGCCTTCGCGTATTAAAGTTTATGAAGGACATACTAAGCGCAACATTTCAAGCAATCCTAAGAGGAGTATGCGTATGAAAAGAATGTTGCTGGTCGTTTTGTTGATGTCCTGCGGAGCGCCATATATCTCATCGTTGTTTCCCGTATACGCCGAGCACTTTAATATGAATAATTTAGAAATCACGATCTTATTTGCCATCTATGCTTTAGTGCTTTTGCCTTCGTTATTAATCACCGGCGCCAATGGCGATTATTGGGGCCAAAAGAAAGTGCTCAGATTCAGCATTCTGATTTCAATAGCATCAACCGTTTTTTTTATTCTAAGCGTCAATATTTGGATGTTATATTTCGCAAGGGTATTGGAAGGTATCGCTTACGGGGTTTTCACTGGAGTTGCAAGTGCTTATTTGCTCAAACAAACCGCATTGAATAAAACGGAATCGATGTTAAAAATATCGGGAGCGGCAACTAATTTAGGATTCGGCTTAGGACCTGCAATTTGCGGACTGACTATTCAATACCTGCATTTCGCGCCGCTTCGCATGCCTTTTTGGATCCTGCTCGGCATGTTGCTGTTTTCTTCGATATTGCTGGAGTTCCTGCCGAATGACGATAATCGCAGCGCGGAAAAGCGCAAAATTTCAATGGGCATTCCAAAAAATATGACAGGCCCATTCTGGTCGTTTATCGCGCTTCCGATTTTCGCTTTGTTTACTTTGGCAGGGGTAGCCCTTTCTCTAATTCCGTTATTTGTAAGAAATGTCATGCATTCCAGCAATCTATCTATATCAGGATTACTGATACTGCTGCTTCTAGGCGGAGGATCAATGCTGCAGTTCTTTCCATGGCCTGCTCATCCAGTTGTGCGAATGCGCATAAGTATCCTGGCGCTAATTATTGGATCATGGATCATCGGATATTCCGGGGAGATCTCTAATTTGCCTTTGCTTTGGGTCGGTATATTGCTTGAAGGGCTTGGATCAGGATGGACATTCCAAGCCGCTTTGCGATTTTCTGGTGAGCTTCCCAAGCCGGAGGAGTGCACCAGAGTCATAACTGCGTTCTATATCTGTGCATACGCCGGCTTCATTATTCCTCCGGTAACAGTGGGATTATTAACGTTAGTCTTTCAGCTCAATACATCTTTGATGATCATTAACGCGTTTGCTTCAATAATCATTATTTATGTGCTTGCGTATTCGGTTCGTTTTAATCGGTATTACGCAAGCGTCGTTTTGAAGGAAAATAGTTCTGGCAGAATTGTGGATGCCCCCAGCTTTGCATCCGTAAACAGGTCCGGCCATCGTAATCGAGAACGCGGTTGATTAGGAGCAGGGGGGGCATCCTTCTTTTGGCGCTGCCGTTTTCACTAAGCGAACGACAAAAATCCCTTACGGCTTCCGTAAGGGGATAATGTTTGATTTCGTTTTTCGAGTCTTCTGGCTATCAAGAAAAATGTTCAGCTGCAGTAATCTTCGTTCCCCATTCACCCGTCGGCGCGTAGAAACTAAGTTCTCTGCCCAATAAGAATTCTGCTGCCTTCGCATACGGCCCTTGGCGATAAGCTTTTGTTTCTTCTTCCGCCAGCCATTGCTCTTTAGAACAGTTCCAAATTTCATAAAATACGATTTCATCCGGATTGTCCACGTTTTCGTGAACAATGCCGTTTACAAAGGTCGGTTCTTTTGACATCGTGTCAAACAGCGGCTTGAGGTTATCAAAAAAGGCTTGTCTATCCGAGTTCGGCTTTAACTGAAAACGGGCTATAATCACAGTTTGTTCTTTTTGGTTCATGCTGATAACTCCTTTATGCTGCGTTTTTGTTTTAGGTTTCCCGGGAATATCTTAAATTATATCTGGGACTCACGGGATGTTCTGTATGCTAGATTACAATCCACATTTAGGAAGCGGGAGGCGGGAAGGGTCGTGTTTCCAGATTCTGCGGCAGTCGATGGACGCGCAGCCTCCGGTCAACGAGCCGGAGGAGCAGCTTTGTCAAAACGAAGCTTGCCGCCATCGACATTCCGCTTCCTGCGGCCCGGAAGGGCGCTTACGCTTGCACGGATTTTTTTCTCGCGGCCGACAGTATCCACAACAGAAGGGGAACCCCGATTCCGCAAAAGGGGATAATCGCGTCCTGCCATAATTTCTGAAACATGACGATCCACGTCTGATTCGGAACCATAATCGCCGAGATAAAGATGAGCGGCGCTCCGAACAAAATCATTTTTCGCCAATCCTTTACATTGAACCAGTTCGACATTTCGTAGCTGGTCAGGAACAAATAGAGCGACAGCTTCGCAAACACGCCGAAAATCCAAATGTAGATGACGAAAATATCGACGTTCTGGATAAAGTTTAAAATGCTGATGGACCGTACGATCATAAAATACGGAAACTTGAACCCGGCGGACAAATGGGATCCGAAAACGAGCAAAACCATAGAGGTTGCGGCGAACACGCCGACGATGGTTATAAATAGGCCGATCATCGATTTCGACATCGCCTTCTCCGGCTTGTTCATGAACGCAATGACCGATAGCAGCATGAAGGTCTCCCCGAAGAAGGAACCGGGAGCGACCGAAGCCTTCGCGACTTGCTTCCAGCCGATGTCGTTGAATACCGGCGTCAGCTGGCTCCAATCCACATTGCCCGCATTTAAAATGAAGGTGAAGAACATGGTGATGACGGTGACGGGGCCCGCGATCTCGCAAAACCGGCCGATGGATGTAATGCCGCCGGCAAAGGTAATATACGCCATCAACGCCACCATGAGCAGCTCGATCAGCCATACGGGCGTCTGGTCGAGCAGGATCAGGTGGATAAAATCGGCGAATGAGCGGAGCACGTCGATCGAAAGCATATACCATGCCGCAAAGTACGGCAGAACAATCGCTCTGCCGAACCCTTTCCCGAGCAGCTTCTGGCTGTACTTGACCAGGGTCTGACCGGGATGGAGCATGCTGACGCGAACGGCCAGGAAGGTCAAGACGATGCCGATCAATCCGGCGAGCAGCATCGACATCCAGGCGTCCTGCTCGGCAATCTCGATAGCGGGCGATATTCGGAGCCAGACCTCCATGACCAATTCGGCGGTCGCGATGATCCAGACGACTTGTATTCCAGTCAGCTTCATAAGTCGTTATCCCTCCAGTCCGGCCGGCAGCACAGGCTTTTAACCCGGCTTTTGAAATGATTTCATCAAGGATGAGCTGGACTGGCCCGGGTCCTTGCATTGAATGTCCACCTTCACGGTGATATGAAGCAGGGGAAAGGCTTCCTTCCACCCGGTCCTTAAAGTTTTCCACTGAACGGGTTGCTGCCGATGGAAACTTTCCCCGAACGCGAATATATCCGCCTTGTACCGCTTCTGTACCTTATTGACCATCTCGACGATGGACGTCTGGGTCGCCTCGCTGAGCGCCTTTTGAATCGTCATGAGATCCATCCGGTTCGTCGGATCAAGGTTGGAATTGTTTTCGACGATTGTCCCTTTCCCGGTTAAATGGACGTCGACGTTGATCTGCGAGCCTGAAGGTTTTACGTGAACCTTATGATTCAGCGTCTGGAGCTTCACGCTGACATTGCCGTCTCCCTTCTTGACGAGGGCTGTGATGGCCAATCGGTTCAGATTGCCGAGTATCCAGTTCGCATACAGCGCTTCTTTGGCATTCAGGAATCCGATAAGCTTCAGGTCGTCGTCCTTGTTTAAAATGGCGCCTCCCGCATACACGTACTTATGCATCTCATTCAAGCTGATGAGCGGCACCAGCGGCAGCTTCGTCTCGCTCATCGATTCCGCCAGAAAATTGCGGAAATAGTAAGGCTTCAAGCCCATCGACCTGATCTCCCGCGATAGCGTCGGCGTAATGATGGGGTCGAAGATCGGCGTAATGGTAAAGATGTCCTTCGCTTCGGCGTTTTTCACCACGAATATCGAGGAGCGCAGCTCCGCTTGCGGGTTGCGGATGAAAATGTCCATAAAGCTGCCGATGCCGTGCACGGCCATCCGGTGACCGATAATAATGGTCTGTCGGTGACCGAAGAAGAGCGCCCGCGAAACTTGCTTCTGTAGATTCTCAACCGCATCGTACACGTTCTTGCCGTTTGCCTTCATCATGCGGAAGCTGTCGGGCTTCTGGCTGCCGCCGCCGTCTTGCGAGCTCCCGATGCCCGAAGGAACGACGATCTGGGAGCTGAGCATGACCTCCCCTTGCTTCGTATAGTCGAGTCCGGACCCGAGGACGAAAGCCTGCTCGTCGGGTTCCTCGAGATTCCAACAGGCGGTTAGCGGCACGACCAGCAGCAGCGCCAGCAGGAGCTTGCCCGCCCTCCTCATGAAGACTCCGCCTCCGGACCGGACCTTTTGACAAGCTTGCGCGGCTTCCTCACCAGGATATCCTTAAGCCTGCGGGAAGCGAGCGGCGCCACCGGGCTGAAAAACGGGGTCCCGAAGGAGCTCAGATGAATCATATGAATCAGGATCGCAATGATCCCGACGGCCATCCCGAACAGGCCGAATAGGCCGGACAAAACGAGCAGCGGAAACCGGAGCATCCGCAGCGGATAGCCTGCGCGGTAGCGTGGAATAACGAAGGAGGCAATGCCGGCGGCCGCGACGACGATGACGATCGGCGCCGAGATGATGCCGGCGCGGACGGCCGCTTCGCCGATGACGAGCGCCCCGGCGACGGTGACGAGCGGGCCGATCTGCATCGGCAGGCGGATGCCCGCTTCGCGCAGCCCCTCGAACATGAGCTCCATCAACAGCACCTCGATGACGGTCGGGAACGGCGATTTCTCCCGCAGCATCGCGATCGTCGTCATCAGCTTGAGCGGCACCATTTCCTGATGATAATTGGTCAGCGCAATATACAAGGACGGAAAGAGCACCGAGAAGAGAATGAACATGAAGCGGATCCAGCGGCTGAAATCAACGAACAAGAACCGCTCGTAATAATCATCGGGCGCCTGCAGACCGCCCCAGAATGTGACCGGGGCGATAAGGACGAACGGAGAGCCGTTGGTGATAATGGCGACTTTACCCTCAAGCAATTCGGCCGCTACGACGTCGGGACGTTCCGTGTTGCCCATCTGCTGAAAGGGGGTGAAATGAAAGTCCTCAATCGACTCCTCGATGTATCCCGACTCGAGAATGCCCTCCAACTCGATTTTGCCGATCCGCTCGCGAACAGTCTTCAGAACGTCGGTAGAGACCTTGCCTTCAATATAAGTGATGACGATCTCCGTCTGCGACAGGCTGCCGATTTTATAAGATTCCATCTTTAGTTTTGGCGTCCCGAGTATGCGGCGAATCATGGTGGTATTCGTTCGAAGATTTTCGGTAAAGCTTTCCTTGGAGCCGCGGAGAGTGGCTTCTTCGGTCGGTTCCTCGATGCTGCGGGCTTCGAAACGCTGGATATCGGCGAGAAGCGCGTGCGGTTCCCCGTCGATCAGCAGGGCGAGGTGCCCCTTTAAGATCAACTCGGCAATAGCCGTCGTATCGGACAGCCTCATCGTCTCCAGGACGGGTAAGAGCTCCCGATTGAACATATGGGCAATGCTGTCCATCGCCCCCAAGCCTTTCGGCTGCCCATTATAAAGGAGCGGCTTGAGAACGTGCGACAATACGATATCCGTATCGACCATGCCGTCCGTGTAAATCATGAGCAGCTTGGGTTGGTCGTTAATTGCAATCTCACGAAATTTGACATCCGAACAATTCTGAAAAACATCCTTGAAAGCTTGTTCATTCGCTTTGAGGTCTGTGCCGATATTCATGATTGTTCTCATCTTTCATGAAGGGGTGTGTGAATCGAGACGCAAGTTATAGAGTACCTCAATACAGGAATTTTATACTTTATTTGGTTGCATTTGCGATTAAGCCTCCTTACAGCCCAGCTGCCGATTCCGTTGGGAGCTTCAACCTTTTGCGGAGCTATAAGTTTCAACCGGCGTGCGCGAAAGCGATCAGTCGGAATTGGAAGTTCAGGCGAACATTAACTCAAGCAATATGCACTCAGCGACCGTTTTTGAGAAATATTTACAGTATCTTCATGACAATGGTGCAGGCAAGGGACTAAACAACGGAGATGTGGCACCCGATTTCACATTGGAAGACGCAACTTGAAAGTGGATCACGTTATCGGAGGAATTGAAGAAAGGTCCTATCAATCTCATTTTCTACAGAGGAGAATGGTGTCCATTTTGTAATTTGCAATTAAAAGCCTATGAACGCATCAGGAGCGATATAAAGTCGGCAGGTGCTCAACTTATAGCTATCAGTCCGCAGACGCCAGATCATTCATTATCGCAATAAGAAAAGCAAGAACTGAGTTTTATGGTGGTAAGTGATCGCCAAAATAAAGTGGCTGAAAAGTATAACTTGAATTACGCACTTCCCGATTTCATGCATGGCATTTTGAGTCTGTTACTGGAAATAACTGGGTATGATTCGTTTGAACTGCCTGTCCCTGCAACTTATATCATCAATCAGAACGGCCGAATCATTGCTGGCTTCTCGGATATTAATCACAGAACAAGAATGGAACCGTCAGAAGCTTTGGAAATTGTCATGTCTCTATAGTTGAGAAGCACTAGCATCGTTTGCGATATTTTTGCTCATGATAAAGATACTTGTCCAAGCGAATGGTAAATCCATCCATAAAATAGAATAGCAATTTATTTAGGATGGAGTGAAATGTGAATGCCTATTTATAATCCGAACAATATGCAAGGTGCTCATCGCACAGATGTCATCATCTTATCAGAAGGAGATGCGCCAGCCGTATTAATGGAGTGGGGACATTATTTTGATACAGTGCCTAGTTTACTTTCAATTCAGGGCGGAGCGATAGTCAACAATATTTCCGAACATACCATTTCTGTTGCACTGCGGATTATGTTTAATAATATCGTTCTGGATTCTTATGTTGTTCGATTAACATCTGCAACTTATACCAGCGCGTTTTTTGGAACTTCATTGTTCAATGTTATCGAAGGGCATCATGTTTTTCGTATCCTTGCACAAATCACTGAGGGCGTCACAGGAGATACCGCTACCATTACAAATAGACAAGTAATATCGATCTCTGGCGTGGGAACCCTTTAGATACTGTTGAAAATAATCCTGCGTTGACTACACGATAGCTCAATCATGATACGACGGCAGCAGGTAGTTGAACGGCTGCCGTCATTGCGTTAACGGACTCAGTCCCAATTTCGTGATTGACCGAAAAATTCGGATTGAATAGCCTGAATATTCAGGGGAAACCTAAAGATCGTATATCTTAGGTTGACGATTCTAAATCACTTCTGCAGCTGAGCGCTCTGTGTAAATGGATATCATTGATAATTATGAGGGAGATGGATATGCGGATAGAATGGTTAGAATCCTTTCAAATCGTAGCAGACTCAAAGAGCTTAACGAAAGCCAGCGAGTCCTTACATATCAGTCAGCCTGCATTAAGCAAACAAATTCGGAGTTTGGAGGATGAATTAGGGGCGAAATTATTGATGCGTTCATCCAGTGGAGTGACGCTGACTCCATCTGGTCAGATTGTACTCGAAAGAAGCAGAAGAATAATTAGGGATATTAATCGGATCAGAAGGGAAGTTACGCTCAGTCAAGACGGAGGAAAGTTATGTTTAATTCTTGGTTCTTGGCCGAGCCTCGCGGCGTTATACTTTCCAAAATTAATAGCAAGTAAACAGTCGAATATGAAGTTAGAAATAAAAGTTAGAACCTTCTATTATTTTAACGACATCATGACAAATTTGGAAAACGGCACTCTAGATGGTGCCCTTTTTGATGATTGCGGCATGAAACATCCGTACTACAGCACGCCCGCTTTTACGGAGGAGTTCTTTTTGTTTACGAGTACTCAACATCCGTTGTATGGAAATAAAAAGGAAGTATTCTTTGAGGAGATCAAGAATGAAACCTTTGTGATGGTACCTGAAGGATACGATATCCGGATGTTGGTTGAAAAAGAATTCGCTATTAGAGGGGTAAAGCTGAATATTGCGTTGGAAATTGAGTTGGGACAAGGAATTCTTGGTTTTATCGAAGCCAGCTTGGGGATCGCCATCCTGCCAGCAATCTTCCTCAACCACATCAATGAAACGATTAACGCGATTCGCATTCCCGACTTTATCGTGAAACGTCGGATCGCCATCATTACGCGAGAAAAAGCCATGGGCACGCTGTTAGGTGACTTCATAAGCCCCTCGAATACATAAACTTGTGAGATGTCAGATGTTGCTTGAAGGGCTTGGATCAGGATGGACATTCCAAGCTGCTTAGCGATTTTCTGGTATAAACTTGACAGGTGAAACCATCATTCCTTCCTCCATGTTAGCATCGTTCTACCGGCATATTGGAAACTTCCTGCCTTCGGGAATCCCTGGTTTTATGCAACTCCTATACATTGGACATGGGATATGGAACTTCGTACTGAATTTGCTGCTAATTTCGCTTGTCAGTCGGGGAAATACAGTATTCAGGATATATATCGAGAAGAATGCATCTTCTCCAGCGACTATTGAAGTCAGGCCGGCTACTGAACATTAGCTTAATACGTTGTATCAATTGTTCAACTAATTTATCGCGGCATGAGGATTATCAATAACCGATTTCGGAATTTAATACCATGTAAGGCGAAAGCCGAGAGGAGTGTTCATAATGGATTTCCCAGCTCAGCAACAAAGTAAACCTGGCATTGAATCATTCATGACGCCAAGACCTGTATTTGATAACCCTAAATACAAAGCATCCGGTAAACTGATGAATAAGGTGGCGCTTATTACTGGTGGGGATAGCGGAATCGGGAGAGCAATCGCTGTTGCGTTCGCGAAAGAGGGAGCAGACATTGCAATCTCATACCTGGATGAACATAGCGATGCTGAAGAGACAAAGGAATACGTCAATAAGCACGGTCGTCGTTGCATTCTGATTCCAGGCGATATTGGATATGCGCAGCCCCGACAAGAAGCTGTCATGCAAACGGTTGAGGAATTCGGTCGAATAGACATTCTCGTGAATAATGCCGGCGTCATGCACGTGAAGGACGATATTCTAGACGTGGATTCGAAGCAGAGAGCAGATACGTTCCACACCAATAGTTTTTCGCAGTTTATTCTGACGAGTGCTGCCCTGCCATACATGAAATCAGGAAGCTGCATCATAAATACAACCTCCATCGATGCCTATCAAGGAGCGAAAGATTCAGTTGACGTCGCGGCAGCTAATGGCGCCATTGTTTCGTTTACACGTTCACTGTCGCTACATCTCGCAGAGAAGGGAATTCGAGTGAATGGTGTAGCCCCAGGAACAATTTGGACGCCATTGATTCCATCTTACTTACCTGCTGAACAGATTCCCGCATTTGGAAACAATGTTCCTATGAAGCGAGCCGGTCAACCGTTTGAGGTGGCACCTGCTTACGTATTCTTGGCATCCGATGATGCATCTTACATGTCAGGGCAAATTCTGCACGTAAATGGCGGGGTAATTGTAAACAGTTAAAAATGCGCAAGTTGCTCAGAAGGAGAGCTATTCTATGAAGGTGGACATCATCAGTGATATCGCATGCCCGTGGTGCTACGTGGCGAAAACACGTTTTTGGCGGGCGTTGCGCGAGTTTCCCGGTGCGGAGCGGGTTGAGGTTGACTACGTTCCTTTTCAGCTCAATCCGATGATGCCGATGGCGGCAATGTGGCAGATCTGGAAACGCTGGTCGGATTAGCGGCCGCGGCCGGGATGGACACCCGTCGGGTGCGTACGGCACTCTCCGGGGACATCGGTACAGAGCAAGTGCAGGCCGCAATCAAGCAAGCTCAGGAACGCGGTATCTCCGCAATGCCAACCATGATGTTCAATGAACGATATGCAGTTCAAGGCGCACAGGAGGTTGGCACCTACCGAAAGATTCTCGAAAAAGCAGCCGCCGAAGACGCGCTGACGCTAATGATCGATCGCGCCCCCAACTGCAACGACGATAGCTGTAAACGATGACATTCGGCATGAACTCGCATAGTCGGGTTAAACCGCGGAACTAGACCGCAAAGGCATGCTGCGGTTGCCGGTGTTTGAAGATGCTGCTCCTGAAAGTGCCAATTCAAGGCACTTTTTTTACATACACAGAAACCTAATTGGAGCATAGTTTATTTTAGTCGGAAAACAAAAGGGAGGCTTATTTATTGAAAAAAAATGGTCAAAGTCCGAGTAATGAACCTACTATTAAGCCTGAATACGTCACTGAAAAACTTGACATTCTGGGCGGGGCGTTCTCCACTATTGGAGATTTCTTATCTACAATTGCAACCATACTCGCCTTGGATGAACTCATTATCGCTGATAAAGAAGCTCAACAAAATAGTGCGAACCAAGAAGAACGATTGATGAATATGCAAAAAGAAATCGATGATTTAAAACAAGAATTACGGAATCTCAAGAATGCAAGGCTTTAACGGGGAGCGTCCACTGCGGGCGCTCTTTTCGTATACATCAGCATCTGTGTTATTGATGAAACTCAAACCAGAAACCAATCGGATGAATAGACTGTTCTAACCATTCCGGAAGGTAACGCATATGGAGGCCTCTCGGCAGCGTCGATTAGTGCCCAGTCCGCCACCTGTAGAGTTGCATAAATTATTCCTGATGCATTTATACGGGAAAGGGCGAAGTGATATGAAACAGAACCGCAAACGGAGAGTTATGCCGCCTGTGAAGAAACGAACGACGGTCGACAATGACCGAGCTCGGCAACGGATCGATTCGAACTTCAATGAGCTCGAATGGCTGGACGAAAAGAGCCCCATGAATCAAAAGAGGCGCAAGCCCAAGCATTAATTTACCTCTTGCATGACGAACGTACATTCGGATTATAATAAGATCATACGTTCGCATTGGAGGGATTGCACATGACAATCGATCGGTATATCGGCCGCGTCGTGAACATCGTCTACATTGACAAAAAAGGCCGGATCACCCAGCGAAGAATTGAGATTAAGGCGGTGGTCGACGGGCATATCCGGGCGCACTGCTTCAAATCGAAAGGGCCAAGGGTGTTCGCCGTCGAGAATGTCCTGGCGTTTGAGTTGGTGAATCGACATGCAGGCGGATAGAGCGTGGCGATGCCGGGTGACAAAAACATTATTTCATTAAAGGCCGCAAAAACGCGGTCTTTTGCATTTATGGGATAAAGTTCATGTCAAAACCTCTTTAATTGAAGGATGCGTTGTTCAGTGGCGACGAGCTGTAGCGGTTATGTTAAGCAGGCGGACGTCGGCGAATCGAAAGCTTTATGCGCCCTCCAGATAATGTGTCTAGTAGCCCTTAAAGTGCAATGAACTGACGCCCCGAACTAAATGAGCATACATCCATAACACATCATTGAAGGGATCAAGTTTTGGATTTTGTATAATTTTCGGATCATATACATACGCATTCAAAAAAATCAGGATAAATGTTTCAAAATATAGCGGAAGCCCTACAAGTGATAAATAGAAAGCAAATGTATGGAAGCGATTCTCCGCATGATACAGCGAATATAGGACTTGAATGATGGTTGCCACGCCTAATAATAGATACCAGACGGTCGGATGACGACTAGAATTCTAAATGTACTATAAACTTAGTTTGTCATTGCTTATCTACCGAGCGAATCGAGTGAAGAGGCAACGAAGCTTGACAAAGATTTTGAAGACAAACTGTCCAAATCGCTCGGATTGCCTGATGAATCGTATAAAGCGACCAGCTATAACGCTGCGATCGAAGCAACGAAGAACGGCAAAAGCCGATATGGCAACGTTCGGACCCTTCTCTTATATTGTCGCGGTGGACCGTGCCAAGGCTCGATCCGAAGGAACTGGAGACTAATTTCTTCAAAGATATTCAATTTGCGGGCAAACATGATATTGCCGTGCTGGGGGTAGTGAAGGGCCAATACGATGCTGCGGGCCAACTGCGAACGATGTCGGGTGACAGAACATAGTAACTTTGTAAGCCGCATAAATTGGGCTTTTTTATTTTCACCTGTGAGTTAGTCAGATTGAAGAGAAACCCATGTCTTTTAACGAAGACATGGGTTTCTCTTCTGTTTCTACCCGCATTTCTTGTGAGGTCGAAGGAGGCTTAGACCTCCTTCGACCTCCGTTCTAAGTGGAGGGCAATGTTCTTCATGTTTTGTACAGCTGCTGACGTTAAGGATTTTTGCTAATGATTTTGCTACCTGCGCGTGGCTGCTGGGTCTGACCACTCCGTGAAAACACCACGCCCCACCCGGAAAGGGCGAGACGAGGTGTTGGAATTTCGGATTGTCAGTCTCTCGCAATCGGGTTCGCCACGGTCAGCTCCTGAATCTTCTCACCGGTCAGGACGTCGAAGTCGCGCACGATCATTCGGTCGTCGTACTTAGTGATGGTCATTACAGTAGGCGACTCTGGACGGTCAGTCATCGAGTCCTCATCCCACGGATTAATCGGGTTCGGACCGAATTCCATCGCCAGCGCGCCCGTATTGAAGGCCGCGTAGCCATCAGGGTCTCCGCCTTCCGTCACCGGGCGACCCGACCAGTCGCGCAGGTAAGGCGACCAGTGCGAGTGGCCGCTGATGTAGACGACGTTGGAGTACTGACCGATGATGTTCTCAAGCACCTGAACGCGGCTGCTGTTCTGGTAGAAGCTGCCGTAGGTCCCGGAGACCGACCACTCGAACGGGTAGTGGCCCATCACGATGACCTGCTTGCCCTGTGTCTTCCAGTACGCGAGGCGGTCCTTCAGGAACTGGACCTGCTCTTCGCTGACACCGCCTTCAGCGGCCGTAGTGCCGGCCTCAACGCCGAGCGCGATCAAGGGAATGCCGTCGATCACCTTCTCGTAGTAGGTGTTGTCGATCTTGGCACCCCACTGGTTCCCCCAAGCGATGAAATTGTCGACTTGCTGACCGAGGCTGAGCACGGAGCTGCGCGTGTCGTGGTTTCCGATCGCGGGGTAAACCGGTGGCATCTTGTGCTTGGCGAAAATGTCGCTCACCTCTTTGTACTCGGCGAGTTGCGCCTCCTGATCGTTCTCCTTCGGGCCGCTGATGATGTCGCCAGCGATGAGCGCGGCAGACGCTTTCGGGGCCTCGCGGTGCAGCAGATCGAGGGCGGCGTCGAGGTAGGGGAGACCCTCACCTTGGATGTCGCTGAACACTTGCACCGTTGTGCCCTTCGCATTCGGAGCCAACGGGGCAAGCGGCGTGCGTACAAGCACGTCGTCCAGTGCCCAATACAGCTCGGGCTTGTTGCTGGTATACTCGAAGCGGAACACGGCGGACTTCGCCCCGGCGGGAACATCCACCGGGATGACCTCCTGAGCGGAGAGCACGTCGCCGCCTTCGTTGTCGCTAATGCGCGCACCGGAATATCGTAGGATCTCCTGCGCCTCGCCTCCGTCGAACGTCACAGTGACCCGCGCGACTGCCTTGTGCGCCTGCTTATAGTGCGAAGAAAAGACGAGTTCGACAGCATCGCGGCCCTCGACGGGGACGCTCGGGCTGATCAGCGAGGTGGAGACGGAGTGCGCGTTGTCGATGACGGCGCCGTTCGCGGCAGCGATCCCGTTGTCAGCCACCGCGAGCGTGCCGCGCGCGCGGGAAAACTGATTGCGCTCGTCGAGGAAGCAACTGATGTCCAGCGGCTGATCGACGTCCGAATCACAGCCGACGTTCATCGGCTCGGCGGCGGCGAACCAGTCGTCACGCGGTGTGAACGTCCAGCCATGCCAAGAGGCGGTATCGCCGGCGGTATCGATGGTCCAGGCGGAGCTGGAGCTATCGAAGTCTCCACGCCAGATGGTCTGTTGCGCGGGCTGAGCGGCGTGGCCATGCCCAGTCGGGTGCGACGGCGGCATCGAATGCGAAGGCGGTGTCGGGGCAGTTGTCGTGGCGAGCGCTGCTCCGGGAGCGAGGAGCGCCATGGTTACGACGCCGGTGGCGGCAAGCAGGGATAACCCTTTTTTGCGGATGAGTGTCACAATTTTTCCTCCTAAATAAAATTTGAATCATCGAGAGCTCTGGATGTCATTTTTGGACCGTCCGAAAATGGATCAAGCTCTGCAGTAATTATAGAACCTCCAACATTAATTCCAGATCAATATAATGTTTTTAGTTAGTAAAATAATTACATATTTGAGTAATAAGATGTGACTCTTTGGTAGTATATTGATTGGAAACAAAAACATTGCGCCAGGTCATTCCAACTGAAGTACCACCAGCGATTTATTTTCCAATATGAGGTATTATTAGTGTTAAATTCAAATTTGTCTAATCGATTATGAAAAGAGGGATGCAACGCGAAGGAGACATACCCATCATGACGGTATTCAGTTTATAATAAACTTGTGTACTTTATGGAATGTCGATTGTTCACCTGTGATGGTGTTCGAACAATGTTCCACGGACAGCACGTATTTTACTATTCTAAGGACAACGATTGTTCTGGTAGGTATAGAGGGGTTTTAAGGATGAAAGAAAACTTTTGGCGCGATTTACCACGACCTTTTTTTGTACTAGCACCCATGGAAGATGTGACAGATGTTGTTTTTCGCCATGTGATAAGCGAGGCAGGCAGACCGGATGTGTATTTTACGGAGTTTGCGAATACGGAGAGTTATTGTCACCCAGAGGGGAACAAAAGCGTACGCGGGCGCTTGACTTTTACCCCAGATGAACAGCCCATTGTAGCACATATCTGGGGAGACAAGCCGGAATTTTTCCGTGAAATGAGCATCGGCATGGCGAAAGAAGGATTCAAAGGCATCGATATTAATATGGGGTGTCCAGTGGCGAATGTAGCAGAGAATGGAAAGGGCAGCGGCCTGATCTGCCGTCCTGAAATCGCAGCGGATATCATCCAAGCCGCCAAAGCCGGGGGACTGCCTGTCAGTGTAAAAACAAGGCTCGGTTTTAGCGACCTAGACGAATGGCGTGACTGGTTAACCCATATTTTGAAACAAGACATTGTTAATCTGTCCATTCATCTTCGGACAAGAGAGGAAATGAGCAAAGTAAACGCGCATTGGGAACTGATTCCGGAGATTAAGAAGCTTCGTGATGAGGTGGCGCCAGATACGCTTCTGACCATTAACGGGGATATCCCTGACCGTCAGACCGGCCAGCAGCTTGCTGAGCAATACGGTGTCGACGGTATTATGATCGGACGCGGTATTTTTCAAAATCCATATGCATTTGAGACAGAGCCGAAGGAGCACGGCAGTGCGGAATTGCTTGATCTGCTGCGGCTCCATCTGGATCTGCATGATCAATACTCAGCAGAGGAACCACGTTCGTTTAGTGCGCTTACCCGTTTCTTCAAAATCTATGTCCGTGGGTTTCGAGGGGCAAGCGAACTCAGAACCAGCTTGATGAACGCCAAATCAAAAAGTGAAGTCCATGTATTGCTGAATAAATTTGGAAGCAAGGAGCAGGATGGGGCTGAGGAACATGGAAATTAGATGGATAAGGGTCCACCAGACTGGATAGAGTAGGATATTTAAAATGTCGGGTGACAAGAACATAGTAATATTTAAAGCCGCATAAATGGTCATACCCCCGTCAAGTAGACAAATGAAAAAAGCTAAGCAGCCAACGCGCATCGATACTCAATCGGTGCGCGTT